>NZ_KN050846.1:0-93142 GCF_000746845.1 Altibacter lentus
ACTACATTGTGGAAGAGTAGGTCGCCGCCTTCTTTAAAATCCCTCATCTAAACGATGAGGGATTTTTTTATACAATAAACCCAACACTTCCACGAATGGGGTGGTAGCGAGATCCTGCATTTTGTACTTTTTTAATTTACAAAATGCAGGATCTTGCTGTTTAAGAAATTTTGGGAGTCGACTTTAGTATAACCCAAATTTCATTCCTTGTATTCTTTTTTTTTACTGTAAGCCGATTTAATTCCTATCTTGTAGTTTTAAAACCATCAAAAAATGAATGCTATTTCTACGTATCTTCAAGTGTCTTTTTTTACAATTTTCGTCTTATGTGTTTCCTTACTAAAAGCGCAAGATAGGATTGCCGTCCTTCAAGATCCGGTGGTTGTGCTTTTAGATCCAAACGATGGAAGTATATTGGACCCGTCCTTTATCGATCTTACCCCATTGGATCCCGGAACTCCAAAAGCATTGCTACAAGTAGTGGATGAGATTTGGATCACAGACCAAATACGCGATCGTATCGATCGTTTTGATATTGCCGGAAACTATCTTAGCACCATAGGTGGCCAGGTTGCAGGAGGAGGTTTAGATAATGTTCGTGGAATGGAGCTCGTCAATGGAGAAGTATGGGTCACCAACGCAGGAACCAATAATGGTGCGCCCGGCAATGCCATAGTGCGGTTCGATCTGGATGGTAATAATCTTGGTTTTTTCGCTACTACCGGAAATGATTCTACCTTCGACATTATTGACGTGGGTAGCGGCGAGGTTTATATCTCCTATATCGGATCGGAATCTAAAATTGAACGTCGTGATTATACTGGTAATGTATTAGGAAATATACTGAATCAAGGTATTGTAAATTTTATCCAACAAATAGAGGTCAATACTACCAATAACTCAGTGTATGCAGCAGTTTTCAGTGTTACCGGACCCAACAGTTCGGGACTTTATGAATTTTCAATTACCGATGGCTCCATACTTAACTATTGGAACGAAGGGAATCTAAGAGGTGTCGCAATTCTGCAGAATGATAACGTACTTGTGTCAAATGCAGCCGGGGTACGCAGCTTGAATCCCAATACAGGCACAAGCACTGTGATTAACTCAGCATCAAGCCAATATTTTGGAAGGATTAGCTTAACACCTTGTACTCCTCCACCAACCCCTACGGGTAATGCCAGTCAGACTTTTAACGACGGGGCGACACTGGCCGACATTGTTGTGTCACCGGCCAACGTAACATGGTTTGCAACAGAGGCAGATGCGATGACAGGGGCTAATCCATTGCCGTTATCAACCGTTCTTGTGGATGCGACTACGTATTACGCAGTGAGTATCGTAGATAATTGTTTGAGTGATCCGCTAGCGGTTACGGTCAATATTGTTCTGGGCGCTTCAGATTTTGATCAACATACGCTTAGGGTGTATCCCAACCCAGCCAAAAACATTTTGACCGTTCAATACAGCGGGATTATACAGCGTGTTTTGGTCATGAACTTATTAGGGCAACAAATCTTAGAACAATCAGCACATTCAGAAAGTATAACGCTAGACGTTTCCACCCTGAAAGCTGCCGTATACCTTCTTACCATTGAAGCTGAAGACAAGCAACATACCCTTCGGTTTATAAAAATGGAATAATTATGAAGAACCCTTTTCCCCAAATACAGCAGTCAAAACGATCTTGATCCCACTAAAAAGAAGAAAGATGGTTACAGCCATAGCAATGATTCCCAAGGGTAAAAAGATATAGAGTGGGATTGTTTCTTTATTTAAAAATGCGAAAGTGAGAATATAGGTCGTTAAGACCAATAGCGGAATACATAGTACCAGCCTTTTGATCCCTTTCACTAAAATTTGTTTGTTAGTGTGTCTCATTGCGATAGGCTTGAATGGCAGAACGAACATTCTTATGGATGTTCAATAATTGTTGTGCTTCTTTTTCTGAAATATCGAGCTCCTGCATGACCATTTTAGTGCCACGATCTACGAGCTTATTGTTGCTTAATTGCATGTCTACCATCTTATTGCCCTTCACTCGACCTAACTGAATCATTGCGGCGGTTGAGATCATATTGAGCACTAATTTTTGAGCAGTTCCTGCTTTCATGCGGGAGCTACCGGTAACAAATTCGGGCCCTACGACGACCACAACAGGGTAGGATGCAGTTACTGCCAGAGGGCTACCTTCATTGCACGTGATGCAGCCGGTGACGATCCCTTCTTTGTTACATTTTTCTAAGGCACCAATGACGTATGGTGTAGTTCCGGAAGCAGCGATCCCAATAACGACATCGTTTTTTGAAACTGCATGTGCCTGAAGATCTGCCCATCCCTGTGCGTGTGAATCTTCGGCAAATTCTACGGCCTTACGGATGGCCTGATCACCACCGGCAATGAGACCTATTACTAATTCATGTGAAACACCAAAGGTAGGGGGACATTCACTTGCGTCTACAATTCCCAAGCGGCCGCTGGTACCCGCACCAATATAGAACAAACGTCCACCAGCCTTTAACTTTTGTGAAACCACTTCGGTAAGTCGTATGATCTGTGGTAATGCCCGTTCTACTGCTGTTGGCACCGTTTTGTCTTCGGTATTGATATGTTTAAGAAGGTCGGAAACGCTCATTTGTTCTAAATGATCGTACTGTGACACTGCTTCGGTGGTTTTGGTAAATTCCATATACAAATTTACGATACTTTCTAGAACCTACATTAGGATTATTGAACGGTATACGTTAAGATTGACACTTCAGAAATCCTGAAATAACCCAGCGGGAAATTATCGGGCGTGGTAGTATTCACTAAATTACCTCTCACCGTGGCGGGTTGCGTCTCGAACGGACCGTCACTTTGGTCGGTACTTTGCTGCAATAATACAAACATGAAGTTGTAAAAGTTTCTGTCGACACCATGCAGATAAAAAGTTACCTGATCATTGGTTTCCAGATCTTCCACAGAATAAAATCCGAAGATCCGGTTCCCGTCAAAAAACTCATCGTTAAAGGTATCGTACACATCTCCACGATCACTTAGCCCTTCAAAGAAATAATAATTCTCTTCATTAGGAGGATCGTTGAAAAAAGCTTTCAGCTCAATATCTTCTCCCGAAAACCCACCATCATTTCGCTGTTCCACAAACTCCAGGGGAACAACAGGTTCCAATATTTCGGTAGCCATATAGCGCTCACCTTCATAATCGACTTCTAATGTATAGCTTGTGTTCGCTTCTACTATAAAAGGATCAAGGCCATAAAGACCATTTCCCAAGTTGGGAAGCGGATATACAATACCGTTGGCATCGGTAATTGTTACCATGGCTTCATTCACGTGTGTCGTCCCCGTTTCAAAAAAGGGTTTGGTGATGGAAAGTTTCACCCTTGCAAACGCATCATCATTTTCAATATTCTTTATAATTCGTGCATCGACAACAAGTTTAGGCGCGCTTTCATTTAGATCAACATCAATCACATCTTCACAGGAAGAGAGTGTTGTCAACAGAACGAAGAACATAAACATCTGCTTCATAATCTAAAAATTAAAGTTATAAGTAATAGCTGGAATGATGCCAAAAATAGATAAACGCACTGCTTCATTCCTATTGATATCGGTGTTTTCCCTGAACGAAATCGAGGCAGCATTCTTTCGATTGTACACATTGTAAATGCTGAAGACCCATTCGCTCTTCCACCTTTTTTCAGTGTTGGGTTTGGGTACCCAGGTGGCCGACAGATCCAGATGATGATACGACGGAAGCCTACTGCTGTTACGTGCTTCGTACACGGGCACGACAATATCATTATAAACGTATTGTCCGCTGGGAAAGGTAGATGGCTGTCCCGTTTGGTAGACCATATTCGCTCCAAAAGACCATTTTTTAGACAGTTCGTACTGTGCCGTCACGCTAATGTCATGGGTCTTGTCCCATGGTGAATTATACCAAGATCCATTATTGATCCCCGTTTCAACGGGTGTCCTCCCGGGTGTACGTTGTTCACTTTTGGAGAGGGTATAGGCGACCCAGCCTTGTAATTTTCCCTCTGTTTTTCTGAAAAGAACTTCCAATCCGTAAGCCCTTGCTTCTCCATTTAAAAGAATCTGTTCGATGGCGTTGTTAGCAATAAGATCTGCATCATCCACATAATCCAACCTGTTCTGTACGGTTTTATAGAAACTTTCTATTTCCAGCGAGTACGACTCAAAGGTTTTGAAATATCCAATGGCTACCTGATCGGCCAGTTGTGGTTCAATATATTTACCACTGGGCGCATAGATATCGAAGGGGGTAGGCGAAGTGGTATTGCTTATTAGGTGAATGTACTGTGCCATGCGGTTATAGCTGGCCTTTAGAGAAGTATTATCACTTAGTTGGTAAGCGACCGCCATACGCGGCTCCAATTGAGCAAATGCTTGAATGGTCTTCCCGCGAGATAGGTAGAGCGTATCTATTGGTGTTGCTTTTTGGTATATATTTAAGTCCTCGTTGTACAGTAAGGGGTTGTCATTCTCGTATATATTCAGGGCATCCTGCCCTAACCGATTGAAGGTTGAAAAACGTAATCCGGCTTGAACAGCAAATCGATCGGAAAGTGTCACTTCGGCATCTACATAAACGGCATTCTCAAAGGCGTACTTATCGGTAAGTTTAAAGGGATTTATTCCGGAACCTTCTGTGGTTGGTTTAATATCACCCGGATTAAAAGTGTAATAGATGCTGTTAAGACCGTAGCGAAGATCTATTTTTTCTGAAAGGAAATGGGTGAAGTCATATTTCAAGTTCAGGTTTTGGATGCCACTGTCGAAATCGAATTCCACAAACTTCAGCTCAAGGCCGTAAAAATAGTCGGAATAGATGAGCGATAGATTACTGAAGAGCTTGTCGGAGAACAAATGATTCCAACGCAGGTTGAAGGTCGTATTTCCGAAGCTATTGGCAAAGCTGTCTGCGATACTAAATACATCCCTTCCGAAGTAACCCGACATATACAGCCGATTGTTCTTATTGAGGTTGTAGCTTATCTTTGTATTGAGATCGTAGAAATAAGCCACATTATCGTTGTCGAACAACGGAAGGAACAAATGTGCATAACTGCTTCTGCCGCCTATTAAAAATGAAGCGGAATCTTTTTTAATGGGGCCTTCCACCAACAACCTGCTGGCCACCAAACCTATACCTCCTTTGGCACGAAACTCCCGTTTGCTTCCGTCTTTTTGATAGATATCCAATACCGAAGATACACGCCCGCCATACCGTGCCGGAATACCGCCTTTATAGAGCGTAAGATCTTTAATGGCATCCGGATTGAACACCGAAAAGAACCCGAACAGGTGGGAGGAATTATAAAGCGTCGCCTCGTCCAACAGGATTAAATTTTGATCGGCTGCTCCACCTCGCACATTGAATCCGCTGGCGCCTTCTCCTGCATTGGTCACTCCGGGAAGTAAGGTAATGGATTTAATAACATCGGTCTCACCCAAGACCACGGGCAGCTGCTTGATGGTCTCCATCGACAATGTATTCACACTCATCTGAGGTTTTTTGATGTTGAGTTTCTCAATATCGGCTTTAAGAACGACCTCGTTAAGTTCTTCGGTGTCTATTTCTAAGGCGATGTCCAGTTGAACATTCTGTTGGAGTGATACTGTGGCGGTTCTTGTAGCAAAGCCCAGATTACTGTAATAGATTTCATAGTCTCCCGCGGGCAGTGTAATGGAATAAAAGCCATACTGATTCGTGACCGTTCCGGTTTGAAGATCGGGTATTATCACATTAACACCAATAAGTGTTTCACCTGTGTCTGCTTCGGAAACAGTTCCACTCACGGTATATCGGTCCTGTGCCAACAGCACCGAAGTTCCGAAGCACGCTAACATCACAAAAAGATTTTTCAATGCAATTTTTTTTAAAAATAGGGATAAAAAAAAGCCTTCTTAAATTCCGAAGGCTTTTTAACACAGATTTATTGTATACCGGATATTATGGTGTTGAACGTTTTGCTGGGTCGCATTTGGTTAAAGACCTTGGTCTCGTCAGGCCAGTAATAGCCGCCAATGGATACGGGATGTCCTTGTGCAGCGGTCAGTTCGTTCAGAATGTTCTTTTCTTCCGCTTTCAATGCCTTTGCAATAGGAGCAAAGCGTTCTTTAAGTGTTGTATCCTTGTTTTGAGCCGCCAATGCTTGTGCCCAGTATAAAGCCAAGTAATAATGACTGCCCCTGTTGTCAAGCTCATTAACTTTTCTGGAAGGGCCTTTTTTATTTTCCAAGAGTTTCTCGGTAGCTTCGTCCAGTGTTTCCGACAATAAGAGCGCACGTTCATTTCCAAACGTATTCCCCAAATGCTCGAGGGAAACAGCAATGGCCAAAAACTCTCCCAGCGAATCCCACCGGAGGTGTCCTTCCTCAACAAATTGTTCTACGTGCTTCGGTGCAGAACCACCGGCTCCGGTCTCGAAGAGCCCTCCGCCGTTCATAAGGGGAACAATGGACAGCATTTTGGCACTGGTGCCTAATTCGAGGATAGGGAAGAGGTCTGTAAGGTAATCCCGCAACACATTTCCGGTCACCGATATAGTGTCTTTACCCTCTTTTACACGTTCCAGGGTGTATTTTGTAGCGTCCTTTGGGGATAATATTTTAATTTCCAATCCTTGTGTATCGTGATGTGGAAGGTACTCTTTTACTTTTTGAATCAGCTGAGCGTCATGGGCACGCTCCTCGTCCAGCCAGAATACCGCAGGACTGCCGGTCGCTCTGGCTCTGCTTACTGCCAACTTTACCCAGTCGCGTATAGGTAGGTCTTTTACCTGACACATACGCCAGATATCGCCTTTAGCAACAGCGTGTTCCATTAAGGTGTTGCCGTCCTGATCAATTACAGCCACCGTTCCGTCTGCAGGGATCTCGAAAGTCTTGTCGTGGGATCCGTATTCTTCGGCTTTTTGTGCCATAAGTCCTACGTTAGGGACTGTTCCCATGGTCGTTGGATCGAATGCGCCGTGTTCCTTGCAGAAATCGATGGTTTCTTGATACACATCGGCATAACTACTATCGGGGATCACAGCTTTGGTATCACGCGTGGCACCATTTTTATCCCACATTTGTCCCGAATTACGGATCATGGCCGGCATCGAAGCATCAATGATCACATCGCTGGGAACGTGTAAATTAGTGATCCCTTTATCGCTATTGACCATAGCCAGATCGGGTTGTTCCTCTAAGATACGGGTAATATCCTCTTCGATCGCTTCTCTTTTTTCTGAAGGCAATTCCGAAAGTTTACTGGTAAGATCTCCAAATCCGTTACGCACATCTACGCCCAAGGCATCAAAGGTGTCTTTATATGTATCGAACAATTCCGAAAAATATACGTGAACGGCATGACCAAAGATGATAGGGTCACTTACCTTCATCATGGTCGCTTTCATATGCAATGAAAATAACACCCCTTTGTCTTTCGCATCTTTTACCTGGTGCTTCAGAAAGGAGAGCAATGCTTTCTTGCTCATCACCGTGGCATCAATGATCTCACCTGCTAACACAGGAACAGCTTCTTTAAGTACGGTCTCCGTTCCCGATGTTTCCTTGAGTTTGATCTTCAGTGCTCCTGCTGCAGCAAGGGTCACGGATTTCTCGTTATGTCTAAAATCACCATGCTCCATGGTGGCCACATGCGTTTTGGAGTCGGCACTCCATGCTCCCATACTATGCGGATTCTTTTTTGCGTAATTCTTTACGGCTTTTGGAGCCCGTCTGTCGCTATTTCCTTCACGAAGCACCGGATTCACCGCACTACCTTTGATCTTGTCGTATGTAGCTTTTATTTTTTTCTCTTCATCGGTTTTAGGATCTTCGGGATAATCGGGTAGGGCGTAGCCCTGTGATTGCAGCTCTGTGACCGCTTCAGTTAATTGAGGAATGGAAGCACTAATATTAGGAAGCTTTATAATATTTGCATCGGGTTGTTTGGCGAGTTCTCCCAATTCTGTCAAAGCATCATTCACGCGTTGGTCTTCTGTAAGGTATTCCGGAAAATTGGCAAGGATACGTCCGGCCAGAGAGATGTCACGTGTTTCAATTTCGATCTGCGAAGGAGCTGTAAAGGCTTCCAGGATGGGAAGTAGTGAGTGAGTTGCCAGATACGGTGCTTCGTCGGTCTTTGTATAGATTATTTTCGCTTTATTCGACATTGAGTGGGTTGGTTTTTTCAGTTTAAAAAAAATGAACTTTTAATAGTAAAGAATGGCAAATATAACGATTTGAACAGGCTTTTAAAAGATGGGTGCTACTATAATTTTGTTAATGCCGTGAACTTACAAAATAATGAAAAAGCCATAAAACGACCGCATAGCAGTGTTATGGCTTTTATAGCTTATAAATCGGAAATATAATTTAGTAGATCACAGGGTGATCTAAGATCTTTAATTTTGAAGTGAATTGTAATAGGAGACCAAGCGTATTAGGTCTTTTTCCTCGTCCAAGTCAGTGCGGTTCATACGGATAAAATTCTTTATTTCCTTATCATGGCTTGACATCACTTTAATAAGCTTGTTTTTATTTGAAGGTAATTCGTAAAAGACACCGTTTTTATTTACGAGGTAGTAAGTTACTTCCTTATCGAATTTTGCCGGTTTTGAGGTCTCATAGGAGGTTTTTGCAAAGAAGGGAGGAACATACGTTACATCGGTTTTTTTATAAAGATCAAAGACCTTTTCTTCAGAAATAATTTGAAAGTAATGTCCCTTATCAACTGAATCCTCAAAAGGGATGAACACATATAGATCATTTACAATCTTCACGAATACGTTAGGATCCTTAATAAGCGCACCATATTCGGTGTCATTTGAGTTTGTTTTAGTTTCTATTTCATCTGCAAAAGCATTGTAGCGCATTAATTTATTAGCGGCCACCACCTTGTCGCTTTTATAGATATTTCCGGGCAAAAAGTTTTCGTTGCTATATGGAGAACCTTCAATATTGGCTAAATCTGCGTCTGTAATCCCAAAAGCGGCATTTAGTTGTTCGACATCGATCTTCTTAACCTGTAATTGATAATAAGCCCCTTCTGTTTGTGAAAAACATACTAAGGAAAATAAAGACAAAAGTAAAATGGAAATATTTTTTTTCATGATAATAGTTTTTGTAAAAATACATTAATTCGTTTACGTACTCATACAACACATCAACAACTGTGCAAAAAAAATTCGCGAGGACGATTTTAAAACAAGAAAAGCCATAACATTGTATTGCTACATTGCTATGGCTTCTTGTGAAACACATCGTTACCAACCATTCGCCGAAGGCGAATCAAAGCAAGTTTATTATACCCTTGCAGTTGTGATGGGTTTCAAGAGAATTGTTTTTATCGAACCAGTAACAAAAAGCTACTCTTGGTCTCAAAAAACAGTCTCGAACTTTTCTTTAATCTCAATCCTAACCATCACAAGGATCGTTAGCATCTCAAACAACTAAAAAAAAGTATATAAAGAACGTTACTTTATGTATACAATCTGGCTGTAACACCATTTTGATATTGCTAATATAGAACAGAAATTCAATAAAACAACTTTTATAAGAGTTTAAATATTAACCAATTATAAACGTAGGTTATAAACATTTGTTCATAAAAAAAGCACCCTGGAAAAGAGTGCTTTTTTAGAAGTGTTTTCAAAGAAAAACTACGATCGCTTTTCTCTAATTCTTGCTTTCTTACCGGTAAGACCTCTAAAGTAATAGATACGTTTTCTACGTACACTACCGGTCTTATTTACTTCAATTTTTTGAAGTGCAGGTAAATTGACAGGGAAGATACGCTCTACTCCTACCGTTCCAGACATTTTTCTAATTGTAAAGGTTTGTGAACTTCCGGTACCTTTAATCTGGATCACAACACCCTTAAAGAACTGTGTTCTTGTTTTTTCCCCTTCACGGATCTCATAATACACCGTAATGGTATCTCCCGCACTAAACTTTGGGAATTCTTTTTTGGTTATAAATTCGTCTTGTACAAATTTTACTAACTCTTCCATTGTTGTTTACTTAACGTTCTGTTTAAAACAACATGCACGGATCTCGCCAGAGGTTGGATTAAATCGGTTGCAAAAATAAGCATTTTCTATTAGGGTGCAACTGTTTTTTCTTTTTTTATTCGGGCGATCCCCTCCTTTTAGAAGGAGGGTCGCGCTTTCGTGACTACACACCTTGGCTGCTGTTTGCAGCCCGCGGTGGGGTAGGTCCCCTCAATCGCTATCGCGGGTTACTCTTCCAAAAGATCAGGTCTTCGTGTCGCTGTTCTTTTATATGCTTCAGCTTCACGCCAGGCTTCAATTTTAGGAGTATTACCGCTTAACAGTATCTCCGGAACTTTCCAGCCTTTATAGTCGGCCGGACGTGTATAGATAGGCGGCGCCAACAAATCATCCTGAAAACTGTCAGTCAGCGCACTGGTCTCATTGCCCAGCACGCCGGGCAGTAACCTTATCACCGCATCACATACAATGGCTGCAGCGAGTTCCCCGCCGCTTAGCACAAAGTCACCAATGGATATTTCCCGTGTAATAAAATGATCCCGTACCCGTTGGTCTACGCCTTTATAATGGCCACAAAGAATAATGATATTCTTTTTTAAGGATAGCTCGTTAGCCATGCCTTGGTTCAAGGTTTTACCGTCCGGGGTCATATAGATCACCTCGTCGTACTCCCGTTCGCTCGTAAGCCGGGTGATACATTTATCTATGGGTTCGATCATCATGACCATTCCGGCGCCTCCGCCAAACTGATAGTCATCTATTTGTTTGTAATTGTTTGTGGCATATTCCCTTAAATTGTGGGTATGTACTTCCACCAGCCCTTTTTCTATAGCTCGTTTTAATATGGAAGCCTCAAACGGACTCTCTAATAGTTCAGGTAAAACGGTGATGATATCAATACGCATGCTTACAGAAATTCTTGCTTCATTTTACAACGTTCAATAGAGCCCTTCGCCCGTTCCAAAACACTTTTATCTAAGGTGTTCAATGCTGCTTTTTTATAATGTTCAATAGCTTCGGCGAGCTTTCCTTGCTGCTCGTACATGATGGCATACTCATTATAAATAGTCGATTTGGTGATCCCGGGGATCGTGATCGCCTGATCCAATAATTCTTTTAGTGTATCATATTTCTCTAGCGTAGAAAGAAGAACGGCGTAATTATAATAGACAGCCGGATACATAGGGCTTTTTTCCAAACACAATTTATACAGCGTTTCTCCCTTTTCATATTCCTTGAATTTTACTTCATATAAATAACCCAGATGGTTATACGCTTTCCCGAAATTGGGATCCATATCTATAATTTTTTCAAGCTTATTGGTAGCTTCATCATATTGTCCGTTCTTAATGTCCATATTGGCCTGGTCCAAGAGTTCTTCGAGTTTTGTCAAATGATCCATAGTACTAAAGTTAGGGAGTAAAAATACGGCAATTCATTGAGTTTGTACTTCCCAAGTATAATGAAAAACATTAGTGTCTTTTACCCAGCCCAACCGTTCGTATAGATTTTGAGCCGGATTATCGACAGCAGTTTCCAGCGTAAGTCCTTTGCTGCTTTCAGCTATGGCAAACTTTTTCGCGTGATTCATCAATGCTGCGCCCACACCTTTTCCTCGCGCTTCGGGAGCGACAAAAAGATCGTTCAGGATATAGGTGCGTTGTAAGGATACCGACGAAAAACTCGGGTACAACTGAGTAAATCCAAAACCCTTTCCCTTTTTGTCCAGTGCCATAAAAATGACAGAATCTTGCTTCAGCAACCGTTCGTTCAAAAAGTCATGTGCTGCTTCGGGGTTGGAAGGCTGCTTGTAGAAAACTCGATATCCGTCAAAAAGTGGCACAAGTTCTTTAAGATGTTCGGGTGTAGCTTTTAATATCTTCATGTGTGCATTCTATGATACGAAGATACGGCTTTCAGAAACCAAATAGGTAAGATGCTTAGAGGGGGTGATATGTTTCATCTTGCTTTCGGCACCTTTTTGAAAAAAATCGATGTATAAAAAAAGCCCGTTGAAACTTCGACGGGCTTTCAGAAATAAAACAATAATACTTCTAATAATAGGTATAGCGTCTTACTTTCGATATGTATTTCGCCAGTCGAATTACCTGATGACTGTACCCGTACTCATTGTCATACCATACGTAGAGCACCACATTCTTTTCGTCATTGGCTACAATGGTAGCATTGCTGTCGAAAATAGAAGGTGCAGAGGATCCCACGATATCGCTGGAGACCAATTCGTTGTTCAATGAATACTTGATCTGCTCTACCAAATCTCCTTCCAGGGCGTATTTTTTCATTACAGAATTGATCCCGTCAATAGAGGTTTTGGCTTCGAGCTCCAGTTTCAGGATGGCTAAGGAGCCGTTGGGAACAGGTACCCGGATGGCATTCGAGGTTAATTTACCTTCAAAAGAGGGCAATGCTTTAGAAACAGCACTTCCGGCACCTGTTTCAGTAATTACCATATTCAATGCGGCAGCACGGCCTCTTCGGTATTTCTTATGCATGTTATCGACCAGGTTCTGATCATTGGTATAGGCATGGATGGTTTCTAAGTGTCCTTGAACAACACCAAAACTATCTTCAATTGCCTTCAATACAGGTGTGATAGCATTGGTTGTACAGGAGGCAGCAGAAAAGATATCTACTTCATTTGGGTTGTATTCTTGGTGATTCACCCCGTGAACAATATTGGGAACTCCTTTTCCGGGGGCAGTAAGCAATACTTTGGCGGCTCCTTTGGACACCAAATGGCGGCTCAAGGCTTCTTTGTCCCTAAAAGCGCCGGTATTATCAATAACAAGAGCGTCTTCGATACCATACGCAGTATAATCGATCTCTTCAGGGTTGTCGGCCGAAATAATATGGACGGTAGTACCATTAATAATCAATGCTTTGTTCTCAAGATCGGCACGAACGGTTCCGGGAAAGTCCCCGTGAACCGAATCATACTGCAGCAATGAAGCTCTTTTTTCCAAAACTGTAGCATCGATCGCCCCGCGTGTTACGATAGCTCGTAAGCGCATCTGACTTCCTTGTCCGGTTCGGGTCATCAGCTCTCGCGCCAACAAACGACCAATTCTACCAAAACCATACAAAACCACATCTTTTGGTGTAATGTTGTGCGTTTGCTTAGCATCTTTCAGTTTGTCGCTTACAAATGCAATGGCATCTTCATATTTATTATCTTCCAAATGATATTCGTAAGTAAGTTTTCCAATATCCAGTTTCGCAGGAGGAAGATCCAGCGTTTTAATGGCTTGTGCAATTTCTACAGAATCGAAAATGGAGATGGGTTTCTGAACAAATTCTCCGGCATATTCATGGAGGTTCAAGATCTCACTTACATTTCTGTCGATCAATTGATTTCTGAAAAGTACAAGTTCAATGGATTTGTCGTACCAAAGATCACTTACGATCTTTATAAATTCTACGGTCGCTTTACGGCGGTCGGTTTGAAAAGACAGTTCTTTTTCATAAACGTCATCAAAACTCATAGTTGTGTGGTTTAAGGCGCTCACATGTAAGAGAGCGGGGTTTTAAATTTGCTGCAAAAGTAATTATTTCCAATGGTATGATGAAGCAAATATTAAAAATAATACCCCTCCAAAAATCAGATTTTTAGAGGGGTACCTTCTTCAGAAAGAAACAAGCACTATCTGAAGATGAACGTGTTTACTTCGCCACGCTGATCTACAAAGGTCATCTTGATAGGAGCGCTGTAGTCGCGACGATTCATGATTCGTTTTACATCGTCAATATCTTCTATGGTCTCATCATTAATCTTCGTGATCAAGATGCCGGCCAAGTTGTAACGAGACATATCCTGGGTCAATGTTCTGGTCACAAGAACCCCGTTTGAGGCACCTCTTGACTTTAGATCGGACGTGCTTGCATTCTTCACTTCAAGTCCCAGATCTGAGATCTCGAAGGTCTCAAGTTTCACAAGGGTAACAGGAATGTTCTTTTCGTTTCCGTTTCTAAGAATTGTCACCTGGACCACATCATTAGGTCTTTTCGATCCTAAGTATCCCGACAGATCAGAGAATTTTCCAACCTTGTAGCCATCCAATTTCTTGATCACATCGCCTTCTCGCAGGCCGCTCTTCTCGGCACCGCTTCCTTTTTCAACGCCCGCGATATACACACCTTCTGTATCGTTGATTCCGATGTCCTTGGCAATCTGCGAATTCAACGTACCCCCGGTGATCCCCAGAATACCGCGTTGTACATTACCAAATTCCATGATGTCCTCGATCACTTTTCTCGCAATGTTGGAAGGAACTGCGAACGAATATCCAACATACGATCCGGTTTCGGAAGTGATGGCAGTATTGATTCCAATAAGCTCACCTCTTGTATTGACCAGGGCACCACCACTGTTTCCTCGATTGACGGCCGCATCGGTTTGTATAAAGGACTGGGGGTTGGCGTCAAATTGGTTGAGGTCGCGCGCTTTGGCGCTAACGATTCCGGCGGTGACAGTTGAAGTAAGGTTGAACGGATTTCCTACGGCAAGGACCCATTCTCCCAAATTGATCTCGTTGGAATCGCCGAAGGGAACGTACGGGAAATCTTCATTGCTGTCTAATTTTATAAGGGCAATGTCTGTTTTAGGATCTGTTCCTATCAATTCGGCATTGTAGGTTTTATTGTTATTCAATGTGACCGATAGTTCTGAAGCATTGGCGATCACATGATTGTTCGTTACAATGTAACCGTCGGCGGAGATAATCACGCCGCTACCCGAACCTATCATTTCTCGGGGTACACCGCCACCATTGAAATAATCCATCATATTTCGAGGTTGTGTGGTAATGGTCTTATTCTTTACGTGGACCACGGCGTGCACCGTTTTCTCGGCGGCTTCTATAAAATCAATACTCCCTGCCGGGGTATTGGCCGAGTTAAAGTTTGTAGGAATAAAAGAAGCGGACTCATTTTGAGTTGTTAGAGCAGCGGTTTCTGGCTCCATGAAAATTTTATATCCGCCCAAGGTGAGAGCGCCTGCAAACAGCGCTACGATAAAAAATTGAAGTGTCTGTTTCATTTGTAAACTATTTTAATATTATACTTAACTTTATAAAGACGAGATTATTCTTGAACTATTTCACTTTTAACGTCCATTTAACAAGCCTTTTATTTAAAAACTAGCCTGGGCTTTTTATACCTTTGCCACAATGGCCTTTGAGTTTTATAAATATCAAGGAACTGGAAACGATTTTGTGATGATCGATAATCGTCAACACATCTTCTCCAAAAATAATACCAAATTGGTAGCGCAACTCTGTGACCGGAAGTTTGGCATTGGTGCCGACGGACTTATCCTGCTGGAACCGCACGCAACGGCGCATTTTTCCATGGTCTATTACAACGCCGATGGCAACCTTAGTTCCATGTGTGGTAATGGAGGACGTTGCATCGTTCACTTTGCGAAACATTTAGGAATTATAGATTCCAAAGCAGAATTTGAAGCCGTAGACGGAATGCATGAAGCAACGGTCGAGGGAGATCTTGTTTCCTTGAAGATGAACAATGTGACTGCTGTATCCAGATCTGAAGATTTTGTCTTTTTGGACACCGGATCCCCACACCACGTGGAGATCGTTGACGATGTAGCCAAGTTTGAGGTGTTTGAGAGAGGTCGCTCCATTAGAAACGATCGCTACGGAAAAGCCGGCGCGAATGTAAATTTCGTGACACCCAAGGAGAATGACATTTTTTCAGTTCGCACCTACGAACGCGGAGTGGAAGATGAAACCTTGTCCTGTGGCACAGGGGTTACGGCAGTAGCAATTGCGATGCATGCCACGGAAAAGACAAGCGCACCACGGGTTACTTTAGAGACACCGGGTGGAAATTTAACGGTTACCTTTACTAAAACGACATCCGGATATAAGGATATTTATTTAATTGGTCCTGCGGTTCAGGTATTTAAAGGAATTTGGTCATGATCACACTTACGGGAAGTGATATTACACTTCGAGCCTTGGAGCTTACAGACCTGGATTTTCTTTACAGCATTGAGAACGATGAAAGCATTTGGGAGCTAAGTAATACCGTGACTCCTTATTCTAAATTTGTGCTGAAACAGTATCTTGAGAATGCGCACCGCGATATTTACGAGGTGAAACAACTGCGGCTGGTCATTTGTACTAAAGAAAACAACAAGGCCATAGGTTTGATCGATCTGTTTGATTTTGACCCGAAGAACCACCGAGTTGGTTTGGGTATTGTTATTGCTTCGGAAACAGATCGAGGTAAAGGCTATGCTTCGGAAGCAGTTTCACTTGTTTGTAAATTCGCCTTCCGGCAGTTACAAATGCATCAGGTCTATGCAAATATTTCCGAAGACAATAAAAAGAGTATGCAATTGTTTACAAAAGCGGGATTTGTGGAAGCAGGGCGGAAGCAGGATTGGATTTTTTCCGAAGGGACCTATAAAAATGAATATTTATACCAGTTAATAGCAGATGTACATTAAAAAAATTCTAATCGCCGTCGTTCTATTGGGGCTTGTGGGTATGGGTGCCTTTGCATTCTATGTTTATACTAATGTCTTTTCAGAAAATACAGCCTTTAACAATAAGGAGGCACATGTATACATCCCTTCCAATGCACAGTTTAGGGATGTGCTTGAAGAGTTAGAGCCTTTAGTGGACAATATCGATTCGTTCGAACTGGTGGCCAGGCGCAAAGGATACCACACGAATATTAAACCGGGACATTTTATTATTAAAAAAGGAATGAACAATAATGATATTATCAATACCATTAGAAGCAAGAACATTCCCATTAACGTAAAATTTAATAATCAGGAGCGGCTAGAGGACCTTGCGGGTCATATCTCAAGACAGATAGAGGCCGATAGCCTTGCGTTGCTTACCGCCATGCGGGATCCGCAATTTTTAACTGAAAATGATTTCAGCCAAGATACCGCACTTGGGATGTACATTCCCAATACGTATGAATTCTACTGGAACAGTTCTGCCGAAACCTTTCGGGATAGGATGCGTACCGAATACGATCGCTTCTGGAACGAATCCAGAGTGCAAAAAGCGAAAGCTCTGGGCTTAAGTAAGGGGGAGGTCATGGCGCTGGCAGCCATTGTACAAAAGGAAACCGCCAAGGTGGAAGAACGGCCTCGTGTTGCAGGTGTGTACATCAACAGGCTGAAACGAGGCATGCTGTTACAGGCAGACCCTACAGTGATCTATGCCAAAAAGAAAAAAGAGAACGACTTTGAACAAGTTATAAAAAGAGTACTTTATGTGGATCTTGAATTGGATTCACCTTTTAATACCTATAAATATGCCGGGGTGCCTCCGGGGCCTATCGCCATGCCGGATATTTCTGCTATCGATGCTGTTTTACAGCCGGAACAGCACGACTACCTTTATTTTGTGGCCGATGTTACCAACTTCGGCTACCATAAATTCGCCAAGACCCTGGCGCAGCACAATGTTAATAAAGCCGAATATGTGCGTTGGGTGAATGCAAACGGGGTGAATCGCTAAAATCTGTTAAACCTTTACAAAATGACGGGTTAAAGACTGTTAAGAGCTCCTTTAACGGCTTGCTGTCCCCTTATATTTGTTAATGTAGTTAATGCGTTGACCAAGCGTTGTACTACGCTAATAATCAAGAATTACATCATTTTTAGAATGTTCTTTGACATAAGACCTTACAATTCATAAAACCTTTATAGCAAGCGTTTTGGAGCGGTTTTTGTTTGCTTTTAAGAGTATTTCGCCATTTCACGAGGAAATGGTGCAATAATTATAATTCTTAAACTAAGTAGAACATGCGAAAACGTTTTATGAAATTGTCTGTGCTGCTGCTAGTCGCCACATTTGTGGTATCTGGTTTTTCCTTTCGCAAGGAAAGTAAAAGCAGTTCGATATTTACTTCGGAAATTGAAGGTGAACTCGCCTATGTTCCTTTTGCATATGAAGTAGATATGAATCCCCAGCAAAATATACCATTTGTTGGGAAGTCGTATTTAGGCTTTTGTGAGGACCTCGGCTTTAGCGAAAGCAGTGGAAATTACAACGCTGTAAACAGATTAGGTTATATGGGCAAATATCAATTTGGCCGTTCTGCCCTTAACTGGGTAGGAATTTATAATAAAAGTCAATTTTTAAACTCCCCTTTGTTACAGGAAAAAGCGTTCGAAGCGCTTATCTCCAAAAACAAATGGGTACTAAAAGACTATATTACTAAATTCAATGGTCAAGTAATTGATGGCATACGAATAACCGAATCCGGCTTGATCGCCGCAGCGCATTTGGGCGGTGCAGGAAACGTAATGAAGTTTCTTGAATCGAATGGAGAGGACGTATTTGCAGACGCCAATAATGTACCTATAACACGGTACATGAAAGAGTTTGCACACTACGATCTTACTTCCATACTACCCGATAATAATGCCAAAGCGACATTATAATTATTGAGAAAACCAGGTTGACAAGCCTGGTTTTTTCATTTTATACTGTTTTGGTCTGTGTTCATAACCCTGTCATTAATTTCATTTCACAAGAGTATTTTTGATCTAAAAAAAGCGTATTTTTAGTAGCAAAACCTGTAACCTTTTTCGTACAAACGAGGTCCAGTTCGGCTTTAACATTTTTTAACAGACTGAAAATCAAATTTGTAAAAAAAGCCGTATCTTTGCACGCTGAAAAGAGAATACCTCCGGGGATTCAAATTTTTAATAAAAATGAAACGTAATTTACTACGATTATTTGGTTTGCTGTTTATCACATCACTTGTGGTAACGGGATTTTCGACACGAGATGGGGTCGATCTTTCACAGTACCGAATGGTAGAAATTGAACTCTGTTACGATGTTCCGAATGAGATGGATGTAATGGACTTCAATTCAACCATAGTTCCTTCCTATACTTTATTTTTAGGAAAAACCTACGTTGGATTTAAAGAGGCACTTGGCTTTAAAGAATCCAGGGGGGATTACGAAACGATCAATCAATTTGGATATTTGGGAAAATATCAATTTGGTAAAGGAACCTTACGAATGATCGGTATCAAGAATGCAGAAACTTTTTTAGGGGATACATACTTACAAGAAAGGGCCTTCGATGCCTACACCTCACGCAACAAATGGATCTTACGCAGAGACATTAA
Organism: Altibacter lentus; assembly: GCF_000746845.1. Taxonomy (GTDB): domain Bacteria; phylum Bacteroidota; class Bacteroidia; order Flavobacteriales; family Flavobacteriaceae; genus Altibacter; species Altibacter lentus. The sequence goes on from NZ_KN050846.1 coordinate 19,185, forward strand.
GCGGTACAGAGGGCGTTATATAGGTGGTGTGAAGATCACAGAATCCGGGATACTGGCCGCAGCGCATCTTGCAGGAGCGGGTAATGTTAAGAAGTTTTTACGCAGTGGCGGCGAAGTTGGCTTCGCAGACGCGAACGGGACATCAATTCGTTACTATCTCAAGAAATTCTCAGGGTATGATACTTCTCATATTGTAGCGAATAAAAAGGCAAAGGCGATCTAGGCGATCACTTTTGAAGAATAAACAAGGTGGGTCTTTTATGAAGGTCCACCTTTATTTTTTTCCATAAGGTTACACTGGTGGTATGTATATATTCTGAAGGCAACGTAATATCACAAGCTACACATAACTGCGTTTCCGGATGCAGTATTTGCAACAGACTTTCAAGCATTTGATTGTTCCGGTACGGGGTTTCAATAAATAATTGAGATTGATTTTGTTCTGCCGAAAGTCGCTCCAGCCGTTTCAATTCGGTTTTTCGCTCTTGTTTATCAATAGGCAAGTAACCGTTAAATGCAAAATTCTGTCCGTTGAAGCCACTGGCCATCATAGCCAGTAAAAGCGAGGAAGGACCCACCAATGGAACGACCCTTATACCTTGCAAATGTGCCTGCCGCACCACCAGGGCACCGGGATCTGCTATTCCGGGACATCCGGCGTCTGAAATGACGCCCACATCATGTCCTTCAAAACATGGAGCAAGCATTTCGGGGATCTCTGTATCATGCGTAAATTTGTTGATGTGCTGAAAATGGAGGTCGGGTTGTGATTTGCGAGGGACGATATTTTTTATAAAATGGCGTGCGCTCTTTTCATGCTCTACAATGTAATGATCGATGTGTTCTACCGCTTTTTTAACTAATAGGGGGAGTACCTCTAACGGAGGCGTATCGCCCAAGGTACAAGGTATTAGGTACAAATGTCCCTTTTTGGAATCCATAAAAGTTATTATTGGATCGCCAATTTCTGAACGCTCGTTGCACCAACTTCGGAAGTGATCCGAACCAAATACATGCCTTTGCTGTATTGTTCTACTGAAAGGGATGCTTCTGAAGCACCTACATTCTCTTCAGAAAATATAATACTTCCTTTAAGATCGGTCACAACAATGGACGCGATCTTATCATTTTCCGAAGCAATACGAACTTCAGTATGAGCCGGGTTAGGGATCAATGTGAACGTCTTCACATCGAATTCGTCCACACCTATCAAGGTGCCTTCAAATTTTAAGATTCTCCCGGCAATATCAACAATGTAAAGTTCATTTGTAAAATCTACACCAAACGAAACCCACGAACCGCCAAAAGTTCCTTGATCCACCAGATTATTGCCGGCATCGACCGTGAATACTCTTCCGCTGCAAACATCCGCCGCGAGATAAAGTCCGTAGCTGCCATTATAGATATCTCCTCTGTACACGTAACCACCGGTCACCGAACAATTTCCGGAACCTGTGCTTGAAGAATATTCGGCCACAGGAAATGTTAACATACTTGGATCCGGGCAATTGGAAGTATTGAACGGTTCTGAGCCTTCATAACACCGCCAGCCGTAATTTAAACCGGCTTCGGTAGGCCCTGCTTTATCGATCTCTTCCACATCTCCTTGTCCAACGTCTCCAATCCAGATATCGCCTGTAAGGCTGTCAAAAGAAAAGCGCCACGGATTACGTAATCCGTACGCCCATATTTCCTGAGCGTTTGTAATACTACCGGCGAAAGGATTGTCGGCCGGAATACCATAATTATTCCCTCCTGAAGGATTGTCGACATCGATACGTAGTAATTTTCCTAACAGAATGGTTGTGTTTTGAGCTCTGTTTCCGGGGTCACCACCACTGCCGCCATCTCCGGAAGCGATGTATAAATAACCATCCGGACCAAATGCGATGCCTCCTCCGTTGTGGTTAGAGAAGGGTTGCGAATATTCAAGGATCATTAGTTCAGAGCCAAGAAGTGCTATATCCGGATCTCCGGGATCCACAGAAAACCTTGCGATTCTCGTGTCACCGTTGATTTTTGTATAATTTACAAAGAAGAAACCATTGTTAGCATAATCAGGATGAAAAGCCAACCCTAAGAGGCCTTGTTCACTGCCGCCGGATACCAGACCGGAGATATCGAGGAATGGCGTGGGATTCACATTTCCATTGAGATCTAGGATTTTAATGACGCCGCCTTGTTCTACTACAAATAGGCGATCATCGCCCGCATGTTGCAGATCGACAGGACTATTTAAATTTTCAACAAAAGGAGCGAAATTAACCTGTGCAACCGACATTCCAAAAAAGAAAAAGCCCAATGCATTGAGGAATAATGTTTTCATAGCGTGCTAATTTGATTTCCTACTAAAGTAAGTAAAACCCTGTTATAATAAAAGTTAAATGCGTTTCGCGATCTTCTCACATGCCTCGTCCAGCATCTTATAAACATGATCAAATCCTTGATCGCCCCCGTAGTAAGGATCGGGAACATCTACATTCTCACCCGGAAAAAGTTCATCTAGAATGAGCTGTACTTTTCGTTTTTCAGATTCACTTTGTGCAAGAGCAATGACATCACGATAGTTGGAGGTGTCCATCACAAAGATATAGTCGTAGGTTTCAAAGTCGTATGCAGAAAATTTCCGTCCCCGTTGGTCGGTGATGTCCAAACCATTTTTACGAGCAACTTCTATACTTCGAGGATCCGGGAGTTCCCCTACGTGCCAGCCACCGGTGCCCGCCGATGCCACGTGTATTTTTGCCGTATCGACTTTAGATTTTAGAATACCTTCAGCCAGGGGAGAGCGGCAAATATTGCCCAAACAGACCATGAGTATTTTTGTTTGCATAATGCGGAAAAGTAAAAACCCCCGAAATTCCGGGGATCGTCCATTACAAGGTGAGTTTCTTATTAAGGTCTTCTACGTATTTTCTGAATTGCTTATCGGTGCTCGACAAATTATCTACCGTCTTACAGGCGTGTAGCACGGTAGCGTGATCACGCTGACCGATCTGGGAGCCAATGGAAGCCAATGAAGCTTTGGTGAATTTCTTTGCGAAGAACATAGCCAGCTGTCGTGCCTGCACTATATGTCTTTTTCGTGTTTTTGATTGCAGTGTATCCACGTCCATTTGAAAATACTCGCTCACCACTTTCTGGATGTAATCAATGGATACCTCGCGTTTGGTATGCTTTACGTAGTTATCAACGATCTTCTTGGCAAGATCGATAGTGATCTCTCGCTTATTGAATGAGGAATGAGCGATCAATGAGATAATAGCTCCTTCCAGTTCGCGAATATTGGTCTTGATATTGTTTGCAAGGAATTCCACAATATCTTCGGGCATTTCCACACCATCACGATACAATTTGTTTTTTATAATAGCTACACGCGTATCGTAATCGGGGTGGTTCAATTCTGCCGAAAGACCCCATTTAAACCGAGATAACAAACGTTGCTCAATATCGATCATATCAACGGGTGCCTTGTCACTGGTCAAGATCACCTGTTTTCCGTTTTGATGCAAGTGATTAAAAATATGAAAGAAAACATCTTGTGTTCCGGCCTTACCCGATAACAGTTGGATGTCGTCTACGATCAACACATCGATGATTTGATAGAAATGTATAAAATCGTTACGGTTGTTCTTCTTTACAGATTCTATGTATTGCTGTGTGAATTTTTCAGCAGAAATATATAAAACGGTCTTTTCGGGATATTTGTCCTTGATCTCCACGCCTATGGCATGACCCAAATGGGTTTTGCCCAGTCCTACACCTCCAAAGATAAGTAACGGATTAAAAGACGTGCCTCCGGGTTTGTTGGCTACAGCCATCCCCGCAGAGCGTGCTAATCTATTGGACTCTCCTTCAAGAAAGTTGTCGAAATTATAATTGGGATTTAGTTGAGATTCTATCTTCACATTCCGGATCCCGGGGATCACGAAAGGATTTTTAAGCTCAGGACTTTTATTCTTTAATGGAACGTCAACTTCTTGAGAAGCTTGCGAATTACTCCTGTTGGAACTGGGGATCTTTTCGGTGAAAGGTTGCTTGTTGCCATAAGTGTTCTCCATTTTGATCACGTAGACCAACTTGGCTGTGGCACCCAATTCTTTTGTTAATGCTACCTTCAACAACTTTACGTAGTGTTCTTCCAGCCATTCATAAAAAAACTTGCTGGGAACCTGTATACTAAGGGCGTTGTCTGTAAGCTTCACTGCTTTGATAGGCTCGAACCAGGTTTTGTATGCTTGTGAAGTGATATTATCTTCAATAAAGGACAAACAATTTTTCCAAACCGATTCCGCAGTTTTGCTCATAGTTTATGGTGAAGTTTTAGTTAGTTAAATGATGCCGTGAAAAATGTAGAAAAAGTGTTTTCTGTAACATTTTCTTAACACTGCAAATATGTGAACAAATTATTGAAAAAAAAAACCGAAAGCGTATTGAATTTGTTGTTTTTTTTTCTCATACTGTACTTCATTCAAATCTACGAAAAAAGTTCCCCTTTTAAGCCAAATGCAGTGAAAAAAAATCTTACAAAATTACGGGTGCGTTACGGAGAAACCGACCAAATGGGTGTGGTCTACTATGGGAATTACGCACAATATTTGGAACAGGGAAGAACCGAATGGCTAAGGGATTTAGGCTTTTCTTACAAATGGATGGAAGCTAATAATGTCCATCTGCCGGTCATTAGTTTAACGATTGACTATAAGGCTCCTGCGCATTATGACGATGTTTTGTTGGTTACAACGACATTAAAGAAAATTCCTACTTTCAAAATTGAATTTTATTACGAAATTCACAATGCCGAAGGGGTCCTTTTGATCACTGCAACGACCTCCCTTGTCTTCGTGAACAGTACCACCAAAAAAATACAAAAGGCACCCGATTATTTGTTGAAGAAATTACAAGATTAGCTCAACTATTTTCCAGTTGCTTGATTTCTACCTTATACGTATTATTAAAAAGTTCGAAAACCCTGTTGGCTTCTTTTTTGCGTACGGCAATCTTAAAGACACATTTTAGTTCCATGTCCTGCTTCACGATCTTGATATTCTCTTCCTTTATAAGACGCATGACTGTATTCATCTCAGCATATTCGAAAGTGAGGAAAAAAGATACATCAATGGTTCGGGTCACGATCTTAGAGGCCTCCAAAGCATGCTGAGCAGCAGTTTTATAGGCTTGTATCAAGCCTCCCACCCCTAGCTTGGTGCCGCCAAAATAGCGTACGACAACGACTACTATGTTCGTGACCTCAAAAGATTGGATCTGACCGTATATAGGCATACCGGCGCTGTTCGAGGGCTCTCCATCGTCATTGGCTCTGTAGCTGGAGTAATCTGCCCCCAACTGCCAGGCATAACACCAGTGACGTGCATTATGGTGTTGCTTTTTAAGGGTTTCAAGATACGTTTTTACGGCCTCTTCGTCCTTCACAGGGAAGGCGTACCCGTAGAATTTACTCCCCCGATCTTTATATATAATCTCCTTCGAGGGCTTGCTGATGGTTCTATAGGTATCCTTTTCTGAAAAATCCATTACATACCCGATATTGTGACTAAAAAGATGCTTAGTACAGCCAGGGCTATACCCAACCAGTTCTTTGGCAGTAGCCGCTCCTTGAACAGCAGGATTCCTACCAGAGTGGATACCATGACAATGGCCACATTATTTACCGTGAAAATTCCCGAGCTGTCCAATAGCCCACTTCTAAGGGCTTTTACTAGAAAGTAAATTGAGAAATAATTGGGTATTCCTAATGCGATGCCGCCAAGTATGTTCTTTAACTGAAGGGTTATCTTGCCGCGAGCTGCTAGAACCACCATGCTTATAATGCCTATGACGGCAGCACTGGCAAAGATAGTTGCCGAAAACAACGGGACATCATTTGCTGCAACGAAATTACCCTCAAGATACTTTATACTAGTGTCGATCACGCCGCTCCCTGCAAATACCAGAAGGGGAAAGATAAGATTCTTGGTCTTTATGGTAAGTCCTTCCCTTTTTTTAATGGAAGCAAGATACACTGCCGCCAGCGCCATGATGATACCTACGACCTTTAACAAGCCTAAGGACTCCTTATAGTAGACCAGACCAAAAACTATTGGGACTACTACACTCATCTTTGTGGCTACTGAAACGACCGATAGTCCGCTGCGCTGTGTCGTTAAGGCCATAAGGTTAAAAACGGTAATGAACAGAGCGCCCAGTGCCAAGGTGTAATAGAACCAACCATAATCCACGATCACACTTATAAGAACCGGCCCTTCATAGGCAATAAGACCGCAACTGCAAGCAATAATATAGTTTACGACGATCGCTTGGAACGTATGTACCTTATACCGACTAAAAAGTTTGAAGACGATAAAGATCACTACAGAGGCTGCTATACTAAGGAGTAGATAGATCAAGTGTTGGGGTTTTTATAATGATGAAGTAGATCTTCTTTTATTTTTTTTTCTGAAAGCAATCTGCCTGAAAGTATCGGGGCCAAAATACCCGATGTAAAACGTCCGCTGCCCGTAAAAATATAGGCCTCATCCCATAAATCCAACGCTATAAAAGACTCAAGCGTTCTCGCCCCTCCTTCTACAATTACAGATTGCACCCTGCGAGCGTGCAAGATCTCACAGATCTGCTTCGGAAGGTTTTCTGAAAATGAGATCGTCGCATATTGCACCGTGGTGGTATCCTCTTTTTCCTTTTCTGTGATGATTAAGGTTTCGGCATCTCCCTTAAAAACAGTTGCTGTTTCGGGAATGATCAAATTCCGGTCGATCACTATCCGTAGTGGCGAGGGACCCGACCAGTCACGGGTCGTTAAACCGGGATCATCATCAAGTACTGTTTGGGTTCCCACTAATATGGATTGTTCTTCTGCCCGTAACTTATGTGACCATTGGCGAGCAGCTTTTCCGGTGATCCAGTAAGGCGCTTTTGAGGTCCTTAATTCTTTGGAAGGTGCTACATATCTGTCTTCTGTCTGGGCCCATTTTAAAAAGATATAAGGACGCTTCTTGGTATGATATGTAAAAAACCGTTTATTCAATTCCTCACATGCTTCCGAAGCAACACCAACCAGAACATCGCAGCCGGCTTCCATCAGTTTTTGTATTCCGCGTCCGGCTACCAGCGGATTGGGATCAAGGATTCCCACAACAACTTTTTTAATTCCGCTGTCGATTATAAGATTGGCACAGGGAGGGGTTTTTCCGTAATGACTGCAAGGTTCTAAAGAAACATAAAGCGTGGCTTCTTTTACAAAGTGTTTTTCTCTAACACTTTCAATGGCATTCACTTCGGCGTGAGCCATTCCCGATTTGTAGTGCCATCCTTCTCCAATGATGCGATCGTTGTGCACTATCACACTGCCCACCAGCGGATTGGGATAGCTGGTGCCCAGCCCGTTTCGGGCCAGTTGTACACAACGCATCATATAGGTCTCATGTTTGCTCAAAGGCATGCGATTCTTTGGTGGTTAAAAGAGGGTGTTAAAGGTTTTCGATCCTGTGTATTTGGAACGCGTATTCAAATTTAAATCCTATTTTTACCACCCTGAAGGAAGAACACTCAATGTTCCTTCCAAAACGTAAAAATACAAGGAATAAGTTAGATGAGTACACCTGTCATTCGGCCTATCGAAAAAAAAGATAATCCTCATATTGCGAACCTGATACGCAGTGTGTTAGAGGATTTAGGCGTCCCAAAGGTTGGAACTGCCTACGCCGATAAAGCATTGGATGCGATGTTTGAAACCTATCAGAACGAGCGAATGGCGTATTTTGTAGTAGAGGAGAACGGAAAACTCATTGGAGGGGCCGGGGTGGCGCCATTAGATAATTATGACGGCAATGTGTGTGAGCTTCAAAAAATGTACTTCCTGCCGGAAGCGCGGGGGCGCGGCGTTGGAGATGCAATGATCAAGCTATGTCTCACCAAGGCGCGAACCTTCGGGTTTGAGCAATGTTATCTGGAAACCATGCCGTACATGACCGCTGCCCAAAAGTTATACGAACGTGTAGGCTTTAGATATATCGACGGACCTATGGGGGACACCGGTCATTATTCGTGTCCGGTACACATGATAAAAGATCTTTAATGTGACGATTACTGAACTTAAACAACTCTTTTTTTCTGAACTGCAGCCAAGTTATCCTACAGAAGAAGTTCAATCGTTCTTTTCAATGCTTTCTGAAGAAATCCTGAAGAAGACGCGATTGGAAATTGCTTTAGAGCCTGCCATTTCGGTTTCGACTCTCGATCAGAGCCAATTTCAAGCTGCGGTGCGTCGGCTTAAAGAACAGGAACCCATTCAATACATCCTTGGAAAGACCGAATTCTTCGGAATGTCCTTTCTAGTGAATTCCCATACATTGATTCCGCGTCCTGAGACCGAAGAACTCGTGGCATGGATCCTTGATCACAAAAAAGATTTTACAGAGGAGAAGGTTTCAGTTCTAGATCTGGGAACGGGCTCGGGCTGTATTGCTATTGCACTGGCAAAACACCTTCCGCAAGCAAAGGTCGACGCAATGGATATTTCCGAAGAAGCCTTGAAGATCGCGGCACAAAATGTAGCACGGCAGGACGTTTCCGTGAACCTTCAGCATCAAGACATCTTCGCTATGGACAATCTTCCCCAACAGTACGATCTCATTATTTCAAATCCGCCATACGTACGGGAACAGGAAAAGGAGCAAATGCAAGCCAATGTGTTGCGATACGAACCGGAAGGGGCCCTTTTTGTTCCCAACGATGATCCCTTACGGTTCTACCGAAAAATCGCCCAACTGGCAAAGAGAGGATTACGCGATCAAGGAGTTCTTTACTTCGAGATTAATGAGTATCTTAGTAACGAAATGACACAGATGCTTCAAAATGAAGGATTTGATCATGTTGTAATTGAACAGGACATGTTCGGGAAAGACCGAATGATAAAAGCAACGCTTCATGCCGGCAATTGAAAAAATATGTGTTTTCTGCGGAAGCAGTGAAGGAAATGATCAGGCCATTATCGATGCTGCGGTGCGTTTGGGCGAAACGTTTGCAAAGCGTGAAATCACCCTTGTGTATGGTGCTGCCAAGATTGGAGTTATGGGCATTATCGCAAAAGCGACTTTGGATGCAGGCGGAAAGGTTACGGGAGTGATCCCGGGCTTCCTTAAAAAGAAAGAGGTCGTGCACTTGGGACTTACACAATTGATCACAACCGATAATATGCACGAACGCAAGCTTAGAATGCATGAATTAAGTGATGGTTTTATTGCAATGCCCGGCGGTATTGGTACTTTGGAGGAACTGTTCGAGATCCTTACCTGGCTTCAACTCGGCTTACATACCAAGCCCATTGGACTTCTTAACATTAATGGTTTTTATAATGATCTTCTGCAATTATTGGAAACCATGGTGCGCAAGGGATTTGTTTCTATGGAAAATTACGAATTGCTTTTAGTCGGTACGACCATAGATGGTTTGCTGGAAAAAATGTCCCAATTTAAAGCACCCCCCATTCCACATTGGCTTACCGAAGAGCGCACCTAAGTGCTACGTAGTTTTGTTTATAAACTGTGTGTTCAACCCCTTTAATTTTTCTGAAGGAATTTTATATTTGTTACATGAACATCGAACAGCAGATCATCCAGCTTCGCAACGAACTCCGGGAGCATAATTACAACTATTACGTACTGGATAATCCAACGATTTCCGATTTTGAGTTCGATCAAAAGCTGAAAACCTTGCAGCATCTGGAGGCCGAGCATCCGGAGTACCATGACCCCAATTCACCAACCTTACGCGTAGGGGGAGAAGTGACAAAGAATTTCGAAACAGTGGCGCATACCTATAGGATGTACTCGTTAGACAATTCGTATTCTAAGGAAGATCTGCAGGACTGGGAGAAACGCATCCTGAAACAAATTGACGATGCCGTTACCTATACATGTGAGTTAAAATACGACGGCGCATCCATGAGTCTCACGTATAAAGATGGAAAACTGCAACGGGCAGTCACACGTGGTGATGGATTTCAAGGGGATGACGTCACCACCAATGTCAAGACGATTAAGTCGGTGCCATTACAACTTAAAGGTGGCTATCCGCCGTTCTTCGAAATACGGGGAGAGATCGTATTGCCCTTTGCGGGATTTGAGAGGATGAACGCCGAACGAATTGCGATTGGAGAAGAGCCGTACCGGAACCCTCGAAATACAGCCTCCGGAAGTTTAAAACTACAGGATAGTAGTGAAGTTGCCAAGCGTCCGTTGGAATGCTTGCTTTACAGTATAAAAGGTGAGCGACTTGATATTAAGACACAGTTTGAAGGCCTTCAAAAAGCAAGGGATTGGGGGTTTAAGGTCCCTCCGGAGGCAAAACTGGCGCATTCTATGGATGAGGTTCTGGAATATATAGCTTATTGGGACACACAAAGACATCAATTGCCTTACGAAACCGATGGCGTGGTAGTAAAGGTCAACGACCTGCAACAACAAGAAGAACTGGGTTATACGGCTAAAGCACCACGCTGGGCCATTGCTTATAAGTTCAAGGCAGAGCAGGTCTCGACCGTGCTTAACGAGATCACATATCAGGTGGGACGTACCGGAGCCATTACCCCGGTAGCGAATCTGGAACCTGTGGAACTGGCTGGTACTATCGTGAAACGGGCATCCTTACACAATGCCGACCAGATCGCCAAATTGGATATTCGGGTAGGGGACACGGTCTTTGTGGAAAAAGGAGGAGAGATCATCCCCAAGATCATTGCGGTCGATCTTCCGCAGAGAGAAAGGGATTCGAGCCCTACAAAATACATCGCTCATTGCCCCGAATGCCATACAGAATTGGTGCGAAAAGAAGGTGAAGCACAGCATTATTGCCCTAATTCTGAAGGGTGCCCTCCTCAAATCATTGGACGTATTCAGCATTATATCTCCCGTAAGGCCATGGACATTGAAGGGCTGGGAGGAGAGACCGTAGCGCTTCTGGTGAATAACAATCTGATCTCGAATTATGCAGATCTCTATGAATTGTCAAAAGAACAAGTGATCCCTCTGGATCGTATGGCAGAGAAAAGTGCCGATAACCTTATTGCCGGGATCGAAGCGTCGAAAAAGATCCCTTTTGAACGCGTGCTGTTTGCACTTGGAATTAGGTACGTTGGGGAGACCGTAGCAAAGAAATTAGCCAAACATTACAAGACGGTTGATGCCTTGGCGAATGCTTCGGTGGAAGAATTGATCACGGTAGATGAAATTGGCGATCGGATTGCCGAAAGTGTTGTTGCGTTCTTTTCCGAAGAAAAAAATAAAAAGATCATCGAACGGCTGAAGCAGCACGGCGTGCAACTGGAGATCTCGGCGGAGAAGCTGGCAAATCAAACCGATAAATTGGCAGGTAACACTTTTGTCGTGTCGGGAGTGTTTTTGAAAGTATCTCGAAACGAACTAAAAAAATTGATCGAGGACAACGGGGGGAAAGTGTCGGGTTCTATCTCCGGAAAGACCAATTATGTGGTTGCCGGAGAGAATATGGGTCCTAGTAAAAAGACCAAGGCAGACGATCTGGGAGTGCCAATTATTTCTGAAGACGAATTTTTGGAAATGATCGATTGATTCTTCGTAAAGCGATGCGAAAATCGTATTTTTGCTCCACTTCTTTGGAACTGCCATGTTGAAAAAATTAAAACAAAGATCCTTACAAAAGCTTACAGAGAAAAACCTGAAAGAACGGGACCTTTCACAGGTTAATGCGCCGTTGACACGCTTAGGATTTTTAGTGGATGAGAGCGAGTTTCAGGAGTTTGATGTACTCTACGATTTTGCTTCAGTGCTGGGTATTCAGAGAAAAGATGTAAAAGTGTTTTCCTTCTTGGAGTCGAAGCGAAAATTACCTTCCTTGAGAAACAATCAGGTGTACAATAAAGATTTTACATGGAAAGGGGAATTACATAACCAGAATGCGCAAGAATTCTTAGACATACCTTTCGATGTGCTCATAGGGTATTATAAAGGTCCGAATGAATTTCTGGACCTTATGGTCTCCGCAAGCAAAGCCAAATTTAAAGTGGGTGTCGTCAATGCCGATCCCCGATTGTACGATCTAATAATTGCCATTCCGCCGGAAGAAGTGAATGCTTTTAGAGACGAACTAAAAAAGTATTTAAAGATATTGAACAAAATTAGCTAATCAACCGAAAGCGCCGGCGCCGGAGGAAAGGTAGCCTAAACCGAAAAAAATCATGAAAGAACTTATTGGAACCGGAGTTGCACTCATTACTCCCTTTACTGAAGATTATAAAGTCGATACCGAAGCACTTACCCGTGTGGTGAACTTCAACATAGAGAATGGGATTGATTATTTAGTGGTGTTAGGAACCACGGCCGAAAGTGTGACCTTAAGTAAAAGCGAAAAACAGCTGGTCATCGATACAATTATAGCTGCAAACAACAGCAGAATACCCTTGGTGTTGGGAATTGGTGGGAATGATACGCGTGCTGTGATCAATGAAATGCAAGAAAGGGATCTAACGCATTTCGCAGCCGTTCTTTCGGTATCCCCAATGTATAACAAACCTACACAAGAAGGTATTTACCAGCATTTTGCGGCCATCGCTCAAATGGCACCCAAGCCCATTATTCTTTACAATGTGCCGGGACGTACGGCTTCCAATATGCTGCCGGAGACGGTGATTCGGTTGGCCAATGATTTCGAGAGTATCGTTGCCATCAAAGAAGCAGCGGGAGATATCGTTCAGGCCATGCGATTAATCTCCGGCTGTCCTAAGGACTTCCTGGTGATTTCGGGAGACGACATGGTCACGTTACCTATGGTATTGGCGGGAGGAGCCGGGGTTATTTCGGTGATTGGAGAAGTCTTTCCGAAGGAATTTTCACAGATGGTACGCTTGGGGTTGGATAAAAAAGCAGTAGAAGCTTATAAGATCCACTATAAGATCGCACCGGCTATCGATTACATTTTCGCTGAAGGAAATCCGGCGGGTGTAAAGGCCGTTTTCAATGCTTTGGGGATCTGCGGACCTACGGTTCGTTTGCCGTTGGTTGGCGTAAGCGAGAACTTGAAAGCAAAAATTGATTCATTTGTTGCCTCTTTTTAATACTGAAAAAGGGATAAGAACGTTACATAATTGAAAACCCCAGTAATTGCAGGGGTTCATTGCGCTATTTTAGTCGCATAATAAGTTTTTATAATCACGTATAATTCACTACTTTTGCACGATGTTTTTTAAATATATGAAAGCGAGTCTTTTAATTTTGGTAATGGCGTTGTTTTTTGTTTCGTGTAGCGAATACCAAAAGGTATTACGAGCGGACGAGATAGCACCTAAGTACGCAATGGCAGATTCGCTGTACCAACAGGGAAAATATAAAAAAGCATTGCAGCTTATGGAGCAGATCGTTCCGGCATATCGTGGAAAGCCACAGGCAGAGAAATTGATGTTCATGTATGCCAATACCTTTTACAATCTTGAGGATTTTTATTTGGCCGGATATCAGTTTGAGCGTTTTGAGACCTCTTATCCAAAGAGTGACAGTGTAGAAACTGCCGCCTATCTTTCGGCCAGAAGTTATTACGAGCTCTCACCGCGCTATTCTTTGGACCAAACAGATACCGATAAAGCGCTGGAGCGTCTTCAGGAATTTGTGAACAAGTATCCAAATAGTGAAAAACGCACCGAGGTGAATTCCCTGGTTTCAGAATTGAGACAAAAGAAGGAGAAGAAAGAGTTCGAAGTAGCTGCGCAGTACTTGCGGGTATCCGACTATAAGGCTGCCATTAGTGCGTTCGATAACTTTATTACAGACAATCCGGGCTCGACCTACCGTAAAGACGCCTTTTTTGGCAGATTTGAAGCGGCGTATAAGTTAGCCATCAACAGTATTCCTGCTTTGGTGAACGAACGATTGGTAACAGCGAAGAGTTATTACAACAGTTTTATTAAATATTATAGCGATAGTGACCTGAAGGCCGACGCGGATGAAATCTTGAACGATATCAACAAACGTTTGGAGTCAGAAACAGCAACAACAAGTATAAATTAGGATTATGAGCGATATTAAAAATTCTGAAGCACCTATCAATACCACCACCATTGATAAGAACATGGTAGATGCTCCCACCGGCAATATCTACGAAGCCATCTCTATTATTTCCAAAAGAGCTGTGCAGATCAACGGGGATATTAAAAAGGAGTTGTTGGAAAAACTAGATGAGTTTGCTACCTACAACGATAGTTTGGAAGAGATCTTCGAGAACAAAGAGCAGATAGAAGTGTCAAAATTCTACGAAAAACTACCTAAGCCACACGCTTTGGCAGTTCAGGAATGGTTGGAGAATAAAATCTACTACCGTAACACGAAGGACGAAGCCTTAGAAAAATAAGATCATGTCTGTGCTAAGCGGTAAAAATATACTTTTAGGCGTCACAGCCGGTATAGCCGCTTATAAATCGGCCTTTCTGGTTCGGCTGCTTGTAAAGGCAGGAGCACAGGTAAAAGTTGTGATGACACCTTCTGCCAAGGAGTTCGTGACACCGCTTACACTTTCCACACTTTCTAAGAACGAGGTCTTTTCTTCATTTACGAATGATGAGGATGAAAATGCCCAATGGAATAACCACGTTGAGTTAGCCCTTTGGGCAGATCTATTTGTGATCGCCCCTGCCACTGCAAACACCCTTTCGAAGATGGCCCATGGCACCAGCGATAATTTATTACTTGCCTGCTATCTTTCGGCAAAATGTCCTGTCTATTATGCCCCGGCTATGGATCTGGATATGTACAAACATCCGTCGACCAAACAAACCTTTGAGACGCTGGATTCCTTTGGAAACATTCGTATTCCGGCCGAACATGGTGAGCTTGCCAGTGGTCTGGTAGGGGAGGGGCGCATGGCAGAACCCGAAACCATTATCGCTTTTCTGGAAGATGCCATTAAAAGAACACTTCCGCTACGAGGAAAAAAAGTAGTTATCACGGCCGGTCCTACGTATGAAGCCATAGATCCGGTACGTTTTATAGGAAACCATTCCAGCGGAAAAATGGGCTATGCCATTGCCGAAGCCGCAGTAAAACTCGGGGCTGAGGTGATCCTTATTTCAGGACCCTCTTCGCTTTCTGTAAATGAAAAAAGGCTTACCCTCGTAAAAGTCACCAGCGCCGAAGAAATGTACAATGAGACTCATTCCCACTTCGATTCTTGCGATATTGCGATCTTAAGTGCGGCTGTAGCCGACTACCGCCCAAAACAAGTGTCTACACAAAAGATCAAAAAAGCAGCGGGGCCACTTACACTTTCCTTGGAAAAAACAGATGATATCCTCGCATCTTTGGGCGCACGAAAGAAGCGGCAATTTTTGGTAGGCTTTGCATTGGAGACCGAGAATGAACTGGAGAATGCAAAAACGAAACTCAAAAAAAAGAATTTAGATTTAATTGTGTTAAATTCGCTGAATGATGAAGGAGCCGGATTTAGTAAAGATACCAACAAAGTAACTTTGGTATCAAAAGACAATAAAGTCCTTCCTTTTTCAGTTAAACCCAAGACAGAAGTCGCAAACGATATTTTACAATATATTATAGAACAACTCCATGCGTAGATTATTATTTTTATGTTCCTTAGTGTGTAGCAGCTTGATCGTTCAAGCCCAAGAATTGAACTGTACCGTAACCGTAGACGCCGAGCAGTCCGGACAACCCAATCAGCAGGTGTTTAGAACTTTGGAACAACAGGTAACAGAATTTATCAACAACAGCAAATGGACAGATAAGGCATACAACAATCAAGAGCGTATTGATTGTAACATGACCATTATCATTACTGAATATACCGGAGATTCCTTTGGGGCTACTTTACAAATCCAATCCTCGCGTCCCGCATATGGTTCTACCTACGACAGTCCTGTTTATAATTATAACGATAAGCAGTTCAATTTTAGATATATTGAATTCCAGCCGTTAAATTTTAACATCAACAGCTTCGATAGTAATCTTATATCGGTGATCGCATATCACGTATACACCATCATTGGATTGGATGCAGATACCTTCGAGTTGAACGGCGGTCAGGAATATTTTGAAGTAGCAAAACAGATCATCAATACGGCAGCATCCAGTAACTTTTCGGGATGGCGTGCTACAGACGGGGTGCAATCGCGCTACCGCTACAACGATGCATTGTTGTCTAACGTTTACAAAGAATTCCACGATGCAATGTACGATTACCACCGTTTGGGGATCGACAAGATGCATGAGAATCCCAAAGAAGCCAAAGTCGAGATTGTAAAGGCTATCGAGAAACTTAAGAGTATTAATGACAGACGCCCAAACTCTTTCTTATTACGCACATTCTTTGATGCCAAGAGCGATGAGATCCAGGCGATCTTTAGCGGCGGACCTCAGGTAGAGATCGTTTCCCTCGTTGAGAACCTCAATAGGATGGCACCTACCAAGCGCACCAACTGGGCTGAAATTAAGTTTTAAACAACGCCTCGATTTTCTTGCAGGAGTAACAAAACTCTTCTATTTTAGAAGCTATCTAAGCAACTTACCGTTGCTGTATTAAATTGTACCCGTGCTTACAACCCTTGCCATAAAAAATTACGCACTCATCGACGATATTCGCGTGGACTTCCACAGCGGATTAACCATTATTACCGGTGAGACCGGAGCGGGGAAGTCCATCTTACTGGGTGCTTTGGCCTTGGTCCTTGGGAAACGGGCCGACAGTAGTAGTGTGAAGGATGCGACCCAGAAATGCGTGATTGAAGCCGAATTCAGTATTGGAGCATATAAGTTACAAACTGTATTCGATGAAAATGATCTTGATTACGAGCCCCGCACCATCGTACGCCGCGAAATTCTACCGGGAGGTAAATCCCGTGCTTTTGTAAACGATACGCCCGTTGCTTTGACGCAGCTTCAGGAGCTGGGTCCGCATTTGGTCGATATCCATAGTCAGCATGAGACGTTAACTTTATCTTCAGAAACCTTTCAGTTGGAAGTGATCGATGCACTGGCTGGTAATGCCTCGTTGCTTCAGGAGTACCAACACAATCTGGAGACATATAAGCATCTTTCCGAAGCACTTTCCGAAGCCAAAAAAGAAAAAGAGGATGCCACTCGAGACCTCGATTACAATACTTTTTTATACAATGAGCTAAAGCAGGCAGGTCTGGATAAGATCGATCAACAGGACCTGGAAGAAACCTATGAAACCCTTAACAATACCGAAGATATACAGGAATCCTTGGCTCGGATCCTTCAGTTGCTTTCTGAAGAACAGATAGGTTCTCTGGAAACAGCTAAAGAAGCACGCATCGCCTTAGGTAAGTTACGATCGTTTTCTTCGGAATATGAGTCCCTCTGGAATAGGCTGAACAGTGTCATTATTGAACTGGAGGACATAGAGGAGACCCTTTCAGAAAAAGCATCACAGGTTGAAGCCGACCCCGAAAAATTATTGGAAATAGGCGAAAAATTACGAGTATTATATGCGCTTCAAGAAAAACACTTGGTGTCTAGTGTGAAGGAATTGCTGACGTTGCAGGAAGAATTGGAAGGAAAGATCGATGTGACCTTATCTATGGACGAACGCATTGCTTCGCTTGAAGTGCAAGTGCATTCTCAAAAGAAAATAACCCTGGACAAAGCCAACAGTCTGCATCAAAAGCGGGAAGAAGCCATTCCCAAATTAAAGGAACAACTGGAAGAAATATTAAAAGAGTTAGGCTTGGCAAATGCACGTTTTCAATTCGAGCTGACTCCTTCGGAAAACTTTAGAATGCTGGGCACAGACCGGTTGGAATTGTTGTTCACGGCAAATAAAGGGCTGGCATTTAGTCCGCTTAAAAAAGTAGCTTCCGGCGGGGAGCTTAGCAGGATCATGTTGGCAATAAAAGCGGTGCTTTCTCATTATAAAAGATTACCAACCATTATTTTTGATGAGATCGACACAGGTGTTTCGGGTGAGATCGCTCATAAAATGGCAACTATCATGGGCACGATGAGTCGTTCCATGCAGCTTTTTAGTATCACCCATTTACCGCAAATCGCCGCCAAGGGAGATCACCACGTAAAAGTGTATAAAGAGGACAGTGGTGCGGTGACGGCAACCCGATTAAAGACCCTGACCGAGGAAGAGCGTATTGTCGAGATCGCTCAAATGATAGGCGGGAAGGAAGTGACAGATTCGGCCATTGCCCACGCTAAAGAATTATTGAATTAAATGTATCTTTACAATCAAACCATAAGTATTAATCTAAGCAACTTAATCAATGGCATATAATTTACTACAAGGAAAACGAGGAATTATCTTTGGCGCACTGGATGAGAATTCCATCGCATGGAAGACAGCAGAGCGCATACACGAAGAAGGTGGAAAGTTTGTATTGACGAATGCGCCCATTGCAATGCGTATGGGGCAGATCAATGCCTTGGCCGAAAAAACGGGATCTGAGATCATCCCTGCAGATGCAACCAATATGGAGGATCTGGAGAATTTAATTGCAAAATCCATGGAGATCCTGGGAGGAAAGCTCGACTTTGTTCTTCACTCTATTGGAATGTCTGTGAATGTTCGTAAAGGGAAGCATTATACCGATCAGAACTACGACTGGACCCACAAGGGATGGGATGTTTCTGCGGTCTCATTTCATAAGACCATGAATGTGTTGTACAACAAGAATGCAATGAACGAATGGGGGAGTATCGTAGCGCTTACTTATATGGCGGCGCAACGTGTTTTTCCCGATTATAATGATATGGCCGATAATAAAGCGTATCTGGAATCTATTGCGCGAAGCTTCGGGTATTTCTTCGGAAAGGATAAAAAAGTACGTGTGAATACTATTTCACAATCACCAACACCTACCACTGCGGGTCAAGGAGTCAAAGGTTTTGACGGCTTTATCGCTTATGCCGAAAAAATGTCGCCCTTAGGCAACGCAACAGCTTTAGATTGTGCAAATTATACGGTGGCCATGTTTAGCGATCTTACGAAACGAGTGACCCTTCAGAATTTATACAACGACGGCGGATTCTCCAATATGGGTGTTAGCAACGAAGTGATGGAGTCCTTTATGGACAACCAATAGCAATAGGATCCTTAATAATATATAGTGAATCCTTTTAAGGCATTTTTTGGTCTTAAAAGGATTTTTATTTTTCTGAATGGCTTATTGGCGTTAAAAAATGTCACTTGTCGAATTTTAGTTTAAGAGAATAGTTATTTATGTATCTTCCATAAGATATTAACTAATCTTTTAAATTATTATGAAGAAAATTACATTCTTGTTGTGTATGCTGTTGTTTATAGGGACAGCGACGGCACAAAAAATTCCGGTAAAGGAAACAAAGGGACTATCGACCACGATACCCCTTCAGAAAAAACAAGTAACTCCTTCTCAAAGAGTACTTGATTACAGACAAGCGAATACTTCGCAAAGAGCAGTAGATTATAAGCAGTCTGCTACTGAAATGGTGGTCACTGATAATGGAGAGTACTGTCAAAGAGCAATCCTGGATCAGTCTAATACCAGAGCAGCAAGTTCGCTTCCTACCGAAGTATTATCAACCGGTTTTGCTGGCGGTAACGGAAACTTCGGAAATATGTTCGACCTGAACATCCTGAACGATGTGACGCTTACCTCGTTTGACGTTCATGGTCAAGCTACCGCAGTATTCGATGTAGAAGTGTATGCAAAAGTGGGTACACACGTAGGGTTCGAAGGAAATGCTGCAGCCTGGACTTTGATTGGTACCGCAACGGGGATTACCTCTAACGGATTGGGTGTGCCTACACCACTCAACCTGAATTTAGGGTATAGCATGCTTGCAGGTGAGACCCATGCATTCTATGTGACCCCTGTTAACCCTACCACCGGTAATGGTTTTCAGTATACCAATGGAACCGGAGTAGGAAATGTTTGGGCGAGTGATGCAAATATGGAATTTATAGAAGGAGCGGCCAAACCGTATCCTTTTACAGGAACAACTTTCGGCCCCCGCGTTTTTAATGGAAATATCATCTACGAAACTGCCGGTGGCGGTGGTGGTGATGTATGGACCGTGACTGTGGAAGATACCGCAAACTTTGGAGATGAAGTAACATGGGAACTTCGCGACAATGGAGGTAATGTAATATTAAGTGGTGGCCCTTACGGTGCACCTCCTTACAGCGATACCCAGATGGTAACTACCAGTGGCGAACCTTTGGAGTTCTTTATTGAATCCATGGGGACCTTTAATGACAATACACCAATCTACACGGTGTCTTGCGGCGGGAACGTTATCGTTACCGGACAATTGACAGGAGGTACCGATACTACAGAACCGGGATTGGTCTGTGGAGGCGGAAGCTCCGGCATGTGGACCGTATTGGTTGAAGATACAGCTAACTTTGGAGATGAAGTGACCTGGGAGTTGAGAAACAATGGAGGGAACATCCTGTTAAGCGGCGGCCCTTACGGTGCACCTCCTTATAGCGATACGCAGATGGTTACCACCTCAGATGAGCCTCTGGAATTCTTTATCGAATCCATGGGAACGTTCAATGACAACACGCCTAACTATACTATTTCCTGCGATGGGAACGTGATCGTTAGTGGTCAACTCGCCGGAGGTACAGATACCACCGAAACCGGACTCGTGTGCGGCGGCGGTGGCGGACCCACTTGTGGTGGAACCATTGCCAACTATACTAATGGCACAAATGCCGGAAACGGAGCACCCTCTCAGGATTTTTCTCCCGCCAATGATATATTTGACAGCATGGCGGCAGATGACTTTATTGTAGCCGTTGGTCCTTCTATGGCCGGAGCCATTTGTGAGGTAAGTATTACAGGTATTGGAGCCGGGATTCCGGCAGATCCTACTAATATGATCATTATGCGTATCTACGATGATATGGCGGGGGTACCTGGAAATGTCATTTATACAGAATCGTTCTTAGGAACAGATGTAGATCCGGGTGGAACAGGATCATTTACACTTTCACCTACTGGTGGTGCAAATTTAACCGGTGGTGAAACCTATTGGTTAAGCGTAGTTGCACAAATGTCTTTTGCTACAAGCGGACAATGGTTTTGGTCTACTGCTACAGATGGCAACGATAACCCTTATCAATGGCAAAACCCGGGTGGTGGTTTTGGAACTCCATGTGCTTCTTGGGGTGCCGGACAAACGACATGCGGTGTTGCCGGAGGTACAGGTCCGGACCTTATGATGGACATTAGCTTTGTTGAAGTTCCAACCAGCGACGAATGTGCAGGTGCAATTCCCGTTGTTTGTGGTGATGTGATCACAGGTACTACAGCAGACAACACCAATCAAGGTGGCTTCAATGCTTCTCCGGACGAGTGGTATTCGTTTACAGGGACCGTTGTGGGTGAGATCGTGACACTTTCATTGTGTAGCGGTACTTCGTACGATTCTATGCTTACCGTGTATGATGCCTGTGGCGGAGCTGTGGTTGTCAATAACGACGACGCTTGTGGCCTTCAGTCTGAAGTATCCTTTATTTCTGATGGGGTAAGCACATATTATATTGCTGTGGAAGGATTTGGAACAAATTCCGGTGCTTTCAGCATGACGGTTAGTTGTAACCCGGTGGCTGCCAACGACGAATGTGCGAATGCTGAAACCATTAGCTGTGGACAGACCATTTTAGGTTCTACCAACTTTGCCACCTTGGATGCTGCGGCTCCGGTGTGTAACACTTCGATCACTGCGCCCGGTGTTTGGTATACCTTTACCGATACTAGCGGCTTACTAACCGACTATGTGGTATCACTTTGTGATGGTGGCACTGCTTATGACAGTAAACTTACGGTGTACTCGGGAGACTGTGGTACGTTGACCTGTATTGGTGACAACGACGACACCTGTGGTCTTCAGTCGGAAGTAGCCTTCCAGGGTGATGGTAGTACAACCTACTACATCCTAGTACACGGATTTGGAGGCGCTCAGGGCGACTTCTCCTTGAACCTTAACTGTACTCCGGTACCTCCACCAAACGATATGATCGCCAACTCCATTGACGTGGATGAGATAGGATTCCCTTATACCGATCCTAACGTAGCGATGCCTGCTGCAACGACAGAGGCCGGCAACCCAACGGGTTGTAACATAGACGGAGCCAATGGAGTTTGGTACAACTTTGTCTCTCAAGGAAACGGCGGAGCGTCTTGTACGATCTTGAATCCTGGAGGAGCAAGTTCCGTTACTTTCTATACAGCTCCGGATGAGAGCTCGACCGAAGCAGAACTTACTTTGGTACCTCAGGGAACCAACCAGTGTGGTCCGGGCGTGAATGCATCGATCAATACGGTAGCCGGACAGGCATACTATGTGTTTGTATTGAACACAGGAGCTGCGTCCGATATCTTGATCCAGGGATACTTATTAGGTGTGGACGAGAATGGAATCGAAGGCTTTAGCTTCTATCCGAACCCGGCCAATGAGATCTTGACGATAAGTGCACTGGATACTATCGAGCATGTGGCCGTATACAACATGCTGGGTCAAACGGTGTTGAACCAGAAGATCAATGCTACAAGTTCACAACTGGATGTTTCAGGATTTGCTACAGGGACCTATATCCTGAAAGCAACCGTGAACGGACAGATAGGAACGTATCAGATTATTAAGGAGTAATTTTTTTCAAGTTAGTTTTAAAAGCCATTCGCTATACGCGAGTGGCTTTTTTTTTTGAGTACCTTTGGTAAATGAATCGTCAATATTCATTTATTATACCTGTCTACAACAGACCGGACGAAACCCAAGAATTGCTTGAGAGCCTTTCAAAGATGGTGACTGGTGTCCCTTTTGAAGTTGTGATCGTGGAAGATGGTTCGACCGTTTCTTCAGAAGAAATAAGTAAAGCATATAGTACGACGTTACAAATTTCGTATTACTACAAAGAGAATTCCGGACCGGGCGATTCTAGAAATTTTGGAATGGAAAAGGCCAAAGGAAATTATTTTATCATACTGGACTCCGATTGCCTTATCCCGCCTCATTATCTCGATACGGTTGACGCCTATTTGTCGAAGCACTATGTTGATTGTTATGGAGGGGCGGATGCTGCACACCCAGGATTTTCTAACCTTCAAAAAGCGATCAATTATGTAATGACCTCTTTTCTAACTACCGGAGGCATTCGCGGCAGTGAAAGAAGCGTTCAACAATTTGAACCCAGAAGTTTCAATATGGGCATCTCCAGGCAAGCTTTCGAACAAACAGGGGGGTTTGGTAAAATACATCCGGGAGAGGATCCCGATCTTTCACAACGTATTCGCAAGCAAGGTTTTAAAACAACTTTTTTACCCAATGCATATGTCTATCACAAGCGCCGTATCTCTTGGAAAAAATTCTATATACAAGTCAAAAAATTCGGGCTGGTGCGACCTATTTTGAATACATGGCATCCAAAAGCAGCCAAAGTAACCTTTTGGCTGCCTTCTTTGTTTATTGCTTTTGTGATCGCGTCTTTGATAAGCGCACTTTTTTTGGACTGGAAGTTTTTGATCCCTTTAGCGGGTTACGTACTTTTATTATTTTTCGATGCTGCCATTAAGAATAAGAGTGTACGGATCGGGTTATTAGCGGTTATCGCTCTTTTTGTTCAATTCTTTGGCTACGGAATTTCTTTTTTAAGGTCTTCTTTTTATATTCGGTTGCTGAAAAGAGATCCGCAAAAACAATTCCCAAACTTATTTTTTAAGTAATTTAGAGACTATACCCACTTCATCTATGCTAAAAAAGAAAAAATACAAAAGTGCCAAAGTAAAATCCTTTTTATTTTTTCTTTTGTTAGCGGCACTTTTCTGGTCACTCACTAAATTCTCAAAAGAGTATACCGCAAGTTTAAGTGCTTCATTACACTATGAGAATCCGCCTGCAACAAGGGTTTTGGGAGAGGATAATCCAACTGAGTTGAGCTTCGATATGACAGCGAGTGGATTTCAGTTTTTGTTGTATGAATTGAAAAGACCTCAAGTGAGGATCAATGTAGGGAACTATTATAAGAAGAACGCAGCGCAGGTTGTGATCAATAAGACCGAACTGGCAAGGATTATTTCTAGTCAGTTGGAACAGCAAATACTGGTGAAGAACATTTCCCTGGAGGAACTGCGTATTTCCTTAAGTGAAGTGATCTCTAAAAAAGTACCGCTGCATCCACAAGTTTCAATCACATTTAAAGAAGGCTTCAATACTACCGATTCACTTCGAATTTCTCCCGACTCGGTACAAGTTACAGGTCCGGCACCACAATTGGATTCCATACAATTCATTAATACAGAACCCCTGTTACTGGAAAATATTGATAGTGATATTGACCGAGAGATCGGGCTGCAAATCCCGCCCAACAAAAAACTATCATTAAGCACCACAACAGCAAGAATTGTGTTAAATGCTGAAGAGTTCACCCAAAAAGAATTGACCCTCCCCATAAGCGTGGTCAACGTTCCGGAAGGGATCTCTTTGAAACTAATACCGGAGCGGATTGTAGTTACTTTTATAGTCTCGGTATCCGACTTTAATACGATCGATCTGAAACAGTTCCGATTGATCTGCGATTTTGCTGAACGAAATCAGGAAGAACATTTTATGATTCCCAAACTTAAAGAAAGCCCCGCCAACATTAGGAACATAGAATTTAGTGAAAAGAAGATCGATTACCTTGTTTTTAAATAATACATACGTAACTGAAAAATCGTGAAGATCATAGGACTTACCGGCGGAATTGGAAGTGGAAAAACCACAGTGGCGGAAATGTTTCACCACATGGGGGTTCCGGTGTACATCGCAGATGTTGAAGCAAAGAGACTCACCAATACCTCTAAGGTTATAAAGAAGAAGTTGATTGCACTTTTGGGAGCAGCAGCTTATACCCATGGAGGTCTTGATCGAGCCTATGTGGCCTCTATTGTATTTAGTGATCCTAAGATATTACAACAAGTGAATAATATTATTCACCCAAAGGTAGCAGCACATTTTAAACGATGGATGAAACGTCAACAGGGCGTTTACTGCATCAAAGAAACAGCGATATTGTTTGAGAACGAAGGATATAAACAATGCGATCTCACCATACTGGTTGTAGCTCCTCGCGAAACGCGTATACAACGGATTATGCAGCGAGACGATACGACTATCGAACAAATAGAACAACGAATGGCCAATCAATGGCCCGATGAAAAAAAGGTCCCGCTGGCCGATTTTGTCATTGAAAATACTGATCTGAAGGCTACGCAAGCACAGGTGAAACAAATCCACAAAAAGCTTATCAATACAGGGGAGAAGACCTGACCAAATCATTTTGTTAACATTTGGTTAAATGGAAAGTCGCCTAAATGTTAAAATCTTACATTTGGGGATATGAACAAAAAGCTTTTCGCAATCCTTATCGCCCTAATGACGCTCTCATTGCTGGGGATCATTTTTGTTCAGGGATATTGGATCACAAACTCCTATCAAACCAAGGAAGATCAGTTTAGTTTTAACGTTCGCAACACACTTATTGCAGTGGCATCGACTATACAGCTTCGGGAATTAGAGGATTATTATAATGTGTACAGTGGTTATGTAGACAGTATTGACGTTCCGGATAATGTAAATTTCAGTGAACTGATCTATACTACCCGAAATAACGAAACCGATGAAACCGTTATTTTTTCCGATGGTATCCTGGAAGAGGATTATAAGTTATCGTCCAATTTTCTCGATACCGAAATAGACAGCATTCGGTTTAAAAAGATCACCAATAAAAAAAGTACCACAAAATTGCTTCCTGGGGTAGACGGCAGTAACAATGTAGCTAAAAGCACCATAGAATCGTTCAGTAGGTTAAAGGACTACGAGCGTAAACAATTCGAGGATGCTTTCAGAAATATATCGGCTAAAACTCCCATCCACAAACGAGTGAGTGGGGAAGAGATCGAAAAAGAACTTCGGAAGGAACTTATGGAAAGAGGGGTTACCTCCAAGTTTGAATATGCTGTATATAGCAATGATCTGGCCACCAAAGTGCACTCCAAGAAGTTTAAAATGGACCCCCAATCCACTTATGAGGTACCGCTTTTTGAAAATGAAGAAATGAACGCCAACTATACTTTACATGTAAATTTTCTGGGAAAACGCCAGGAGGTGCTTAGTTCCATTTTAGGAATGGCACTCCTGTCTCTTGTTTTTACGGGAGTGATCATTTTGGCGTATTCCAGTGCCTTATCTCAACTATTCAAACAAAGGCAGATCTCACAGATCAAATCCGATTTTATCAATAACATGACCCATGAGTTTAAAACGCCCATCGCTACCATCAATTTGGCGCTGGACGCACTCAAGAATCCCAAGGTGAAGGACGATCATGAATTCCTGAATAGGTATTTGGGAATGATACGGGATGAGAACCGCAGAATGCACGCTCAAGTGGAGAACGTACTGCGAATTTCCAAATTGGAGAAGAATGAATTAGATCTGCCAAAAGAGCGCTTAAAAATTCACGATATTGTAGAGAGTGCTATTACGCACGTAGAACTCATAGTGGAAGATCGCGGCGGCTATGTAGCCACACATTTTGGCGCTTTGAAATCTTCGGTGTTGGGAAATGATTCGCATCTCACCAATGTGGTGGTCAATTTACTGGACAATGCGATAAAATATTCAGAAGACACTCCAAAGATCGATATCTACACCGAAAATGTAAAGAACAGTATCATCCTAAAGATCCGTGATCAGGGTATGGGGATGAGTAAAGCGGTTCAAAAACGAATCTTTGAAAAATTTTATAGAGAATCCACCGGCGACATACACAATGTCAAAGGGCATGGTCTTGGCCTTGCCTACGTAAAACGCATCTTAGACGATCACGATGCAGAAATCTACGTAGAAAGCGAAAAAGGCAAAGGCAGTACATTTATACTAAAACTACACTTAATATCTTAAATTATGGAAACTGAAAACAAAAAAATCCTTTTAGTAGAAGACGACCCCAACTTTGGTACGGTACTTAAAGACTACCTGGCCATGAACGATTATCAAGTAACTCATGCCAAGAACGGTATGGAAGGTTTCGAAAAGTTTAAAAAAGACGACTTCGACCTCTGTATTCTTGATGTCATGATGCCGTATAAAGACGGATTTACCTTGGCAAAAGAAATTAGAGAAAAGAACGAAGATGTGCCTATCATTTTCCTAACGGCTAAGGCAATGAAGGAAGATGTTTTAAAAGGCTATAAAGTAGGGGCCGATGATTATCTTAACAAACCTTTCGACAGTGAGGTACTGTTAATGAAGATCAAAGCGATCATTCAACGTAAGGCAACCGACTCGATCGCCGACAGTAAACAATTTGAATTCAACGTGGGTAATTTCCATCTTAATTCGAAGCTTCGTTTTCTTACTTATAAGAAGGAATCCCCTATTAAACTTTCGCCCAAAGAGAATGAACTGTTGCGATTGTTGGCACTGCATAAGAACGATCTCATGCCGCGTGAACTGGCTCTCACCAAAATATGGCGTGACGACAATTATTTTACCTCACGCAGTATGGATGTATACATTGCAAAACTGCGTAAATACCTAAGCAAGGACGACGGGGTAGAGATCATCAATATTCATGGTGAAGGATTTCGTCTGGTCGTAAAGGACGAGGTAGATCAATAGTTTAAGACCACAAGAATAAGTGTAAAGAAGGCCCGTTTATCGGGCTTTTTTTATGGAAATAAGTTGGATCACTTCGGAAGGGTCCACAGGGAAATCGAACCAGTGGATGGCATCGTTCTTCCGAAGCCAGGTAAGTTGGCGTTTGGCAAACCGCCTGCTGTTCTTTTTGATCGCTTCAATGGCTTCCTCCAGTGATAACGATCCTTCAAAATGATCGAACAGTTCCCGGTAGCCTACTGTTTGCAAAGCATTCAATTCACGATGTGCGTATAATGTGCGTGCTTCTTCCACCAATCCCGCAGCGACCATTGCGTCGACACGTGCATTGATCCTGTTGTAGATGAGGGATCGTTCCGCCCTTAATCCAATATACAATACATCAAAGGACCGGGATACGCTACCTTTTTTCAGAAAGGAGGAATACGGACGCCCCGTGCCTCGACACACTTCCAAAGCTCTAATAAGGCGGTGTGCATTATGGATGTCTACCTTCTGAAAATACACAGGATCTGACTGCGATAGTTCTTTCTGAAGTGGCTCGATACCTGCCGTAGCATAAAGGCTGTTGAGCTCTTCGCGTATTTCTGAAGGGACCTCGGGGAATTCATCCAGACCGTTGACCACGGCATCAACATACAGTCCCGAACCGCCTACGAGAACCACTACGGGATGTTCTTTAAACAATAGATTCAGTGTTTCCAGGGCCTCTCGTTCAAAATCCCCAACGCTGTAAGGTTCGAAAATACTCTTATTTTGAATAAAATGATGAGGGGCGGCTAAAAGTTCTTCCGAAGAAGGAACCGCAGTGCCAATGGACATTTCCTTATAGAACTGCCTGGAATCGGCCGAGAGGATGTGGGTTTTAAACGCACGCGCAATGTCAATAGACAAGGCTGTTTTGCCAATAGCCGTAGGACCAACAATACAAACAAGTAAGGGTCTAGGAGTTACCATCCTCGGGAATTATATCTTCGGGATGTAAGTGGTTTCCGCAACGGTGACAATAGTCTGCATCATCCCTATGGCGTGAAGCGCCACAGTGGCGACACACTTGGGTATTCACGTGTACATAATGCGGATCATCCTGAGTCTTTTTGTCCATGGATTTAGCATATTCTGCACTAACAATTCCGGTAGGGACCGCAATGATGCCATATCCCATGATCATAATGATGGCTGCAATGAACTGCCCTAAGGGAGTCACCGGAGCTATGTCTCCAAACCCAACGGTGGTAAGAGTTACGATACACCAATAAACACTCGATGGAATACTTTTAAAGCCGCTTTCTTCTCCTTCAATAAGGTACATGAGTGTTCCGGCTATGATGGAAATGATAAGCACTGCGAACAAGAAAACGAAGATCTTGGGCCGACTGTCGATGAGTGCTTTCTTTAATTTATTGGATTCCCCTACATAACGGGTGATCTTTAAGATTCGAAAGACCCGTAACAATCGCAAGGCCCTAACCGTAAGTAAAAAGTTACTCCCTGCCAGTATAAAAGAAAGGTATAACGGGATGGTAGATAGAAAATCGATGATCCCATAAAAGCTAAAGATATAGCTCTTAGGCTTCTTTACCGTAATAATGCGGGCTATATACTCGAAAGTAAAGAAGATGGTAATGACCCATTCTCCAACATAAAGGATGTCGTGAAATTTTTCGTCTATCGTTCTTACACTTTCCAGCATCACGAACAAGACACTCAACAAGATGAGTATAAGCAGAACAACGTCAAAAAGCTTCCCTAATGGCGTATCGGCCTCATAGATGATGGTGTGTAACTTAGTTCTCCAGGTTCTTTTTGGCTGTGATTCCAATGAGGTGGTATTTATGTACTGCCCTAAATTTAAACAACTTTCTCTAGATAGCAGGCTCTTTGGGCAGATTTACGATTTTCATTACCTTATATTTCCGTAAATAGCTCTGTATGATATGCTGCGCATCGCGGTCGTTCTTCATAGGACTGATGATAGATCGCAGGATCTCCGGATTATTGATCTGATAATTGAGATTGTAAAACCCAAATCCCTTGTAACTCCCATTCTCAATAAGTATCACCGATCGTTCATCGACATCTCTTCCTTTATCAATAACCAGCATGTGGCTATTCTCATAGCTGTTCTTTTCCAAAAAAGCTTCTACTCGGGCATTGTAGGTTTCTACAGCTTCTTCGCCTATGCAAGCACCCTGACACTCTTTGATTCCGTAGGAAAAACAACTGTGTTGTGTTTTATGAAGCCCAGTAAGCTTCTGGCATAATTGATACTCTTCTGTGATCCGGTATACGGCAGCCTTTGCCTGTTGATAGTTGGTGAAGGTGAGTATGGGTTGTTTGCGTGGATCTGCTTTTTCTATCTTTAATTGCTTGTATCCATCATCATCTGTGGACACGCCCAGTTGGTAGCTGTAGATCGATCTTCGAAGGGCCCTGTTGAATAACGGTTTGTTGTGCTTGATCTCCTCACTTTCTTTTAGCTGAGCAATGAGGTCGCTTCCGGTCTCTTCAAAACTCACACTGGTCACTTCCAACTGGATTTTTTTCGATTTTCTGTTGTCGTTTGTAAAGTGTTGTGTAAGACGTTTCTTAATGTTCTTGCTCTTTCCAATATAAATGATATCCCCTTCGGCATTGTGCATATAATACACGCCGGTGGAGGAAGGAGCCGCGGCGATCATATCCAGTAGTTTGGGTTCCAGCTGTCGCTTAGGGTCTTTTCGCACATGTTGGGTAATGATCTCTTTTGAAGTGTCTTTTGCCAGCAACATCTTGAAAAGTGTCAGGGTTGCTTTGGCGTCTCCCTGGGCCCGGTGACGGTCACTCAAGGGAATTCCCAGGCTTCGTACGAGTTTACCCAGACTGTAGGAGGGAAGATCCGGGAGGAGTTTCTTTGAAAGTTCCACTGTACATAAGGTTTCTTTTTCAAAAGGATATCCCAGACGGTCGAACTCTGTAGTAAGAATACGGTTGTCAAATTGTGCATTGTGCGCCACAAGAATACAATCCTCTGTAATCTCAATAATGCGTTTGGCCACTTCGTAGAACTTAGGTGCGTTGCGTAACATCTCGGCATTGATACCGGTAAGATTCACAACGAATGGCTGTATCTTTCGTTCGGGATTGATCAAACTGCTAAACTGGTCTACGATACGCTGCCCGTCAAAACGGTAGATCGCAATTTCAGTGATCCCTTCTTCATTGTATTTTCCTCCGGTCGTTTCTATATCTAAGATCGCGTACACTCGTATTCTGTATATTCTATATGCGTTATTTAATAATTTCGTTCTCCAAAGATCGCGCTTCCAACCCGTATCATGGTACTGCCGATTTCGATGGCGATTTCATAGTCACCGCTCATGCCCATAGAAAGTGTATGAAAGTCATAGCGCTCTTTATGAGCATCATAGAAAGATTTCAATTGTTGAAATTCTCTTGTAAGCTGTGCCTCATCTTCAGTAAAGGTAGCCATTCCCATAAGCCCTACCACACGAATATTCCTAAAGTTTTTTGTGGTTTCTGAAGTAAGTAGCGCCAAGGCTTCCTCTGCTTCCATCCCAAACTTAGTGTCTTCTTCGGCGATCTTGACTTGCAGCAAACAATCGATCACACGATCGTTTTTCTTTGCTTGCTTGTTGATCTCCTTCAGCAATCGTTCACTGTCCACCGCATGAATTAAACTCACAAATGGTGCCATATATTTTACTTTGTTGCGTTGCACGTGACCGATCATATGCCATTGCACGTCTTTAGGCATTTCCTGCCATTTCGCTTCCATTTCCTGGATCTTGTTCTCACCAAAAACACGTTGTCCGGTGTTATAGGCTTCCATGATCTCCGAGACCGGTTTGGTCTTGGAAACCGCTACCAGTGTGACATGAGTAGGAATCTTTTTTTTGAATTGCGTTATATTTTCTGAAATGTTCATACCTGCTGTTCAACGTTCTTCATTCTATCAAAATTCATAAATCGTGACCCCACTTCGAAGCTTCGGCTCTATATAGGTGCTCTTAGGAGGCATTTTTAGTCCTTCGTTGGCGATCTGCTTCAGCTCTTCTGTGTCTACGGGCACGAGTCCGAAACCTACTTTGAAATCTCCTCTGTCGACGGCTGTCTTCACATAGGCGAGATCGTTCTTTCCGTGGGAATACTCGATACGGTGATCATTCCGAAGGTCTTCGATCCCCAGGATAGGACGTAATATGGTTTTGAACAGGATCTGCGCATCCAGGGCATCCAGCGCCGTGTCAATGGAATAGTTGTTCTTCCGAAGGTATAGCGAATAGAACGCACCGTCCAGATACATACTAAAATGATGCTTTTTTGAAGGTTTGTAATATTCTTGTCCGCGATTTTCAATACGGAATAGCGCATCTAATTTAATCAAAAATTCTTCTTTGGTCAAACCGTTGAGGTCTTTGATCAACCGGTTAAACTCATAGATCTTCAGGTCGCTCTCGGGGATGAGATAGCTCATAAAATAGTTGTAAGCTTCAGTTCCGGTATGCGCATCATTTTCGGCTTTAAGTTCTTTTGCCAAGAGGTAGGATGAGGAAGAACGGTGGTGGCCATCGGCAATATACAGTGTTTCCATCTCACCAAAGATGGCAGTGATGCGTTTCACCAATGCCGTGTCGTCCACCTTCCATAGATAG
Source organism: Altibacter lentus (assembly GCF_000746845.1). Taxonomy (GTDB): domain Bacteria; phylum Bacteroidota; class Bacteroidia; order Flavobacteriales; family Flavobacteriaceae; genus Altibacter; species Altibacter lentus. The sequence goes on from NZ_KN050846.1 coordinate 51,514, forward strand.
TGAGTATCCCTGTAGGTGGTAGTGAACTCATATTCGGCGCGATCCTGCATCACCGTTTCAATGATGTGGGCAAGTTCGTCGTGATCGGGATAGGTGAGTAGCACAGGTTCGGCATTAAAGCCAACGGTTTTCAAGTATTTTACAAAGATGGTCTCTTTGTATTCTAAGGTGTCCTCGTGCTTCTTGATGACATCGTTCTCGTAATCTTGTGCACTCGCAGCAGCCACCAAACCGTTAAATTCAAGTCCGTCGCGATTAACGATCTTATAGATGTAGAGCGAAGGATTTTCATCCTGCATAAATATTCCGTCTTCCTTGAATTCCTGATATCTGTTTCGAACCAATGTGTAACGTTCTTCTCCTTCTATCTCCTTCTGGTATTTATACCCGGGATTGATGATGTGTAAGAAGGAAAATGGATTGTCCCGAAGACGCGACTCCACCTGTGCAGGCGTGTAACTATCATAAGATCGTGCCGCCAACAGACTTACCTTGTCTCTGGTGGGTCGAACTGCTTTGAACGGAAGAATGGTTGCCATTTTTTCAATTAAATATTAATAGTGACATCAATGCCGTGACACCTTTTTTTAATGCCTTCACTAATTAGTTATATCACGAACCAATACAAGACGGACCCTTAAGACTAACGAAACATCGCTGCCACATTCTCGGCCCTGCGGCTTTCGCTGTAATCGTAAAAGCCCTCACCGCTTTTTATACCCAGTTTTCCGGCCATGACCATATTGACGAGTAACGGACAAGGAGCGTATTTTGGGTTCTTAAAGCCATCGTACATCACCTTAAGAATGGACAAACAAACATCCAGTCCAATAAAATCTGCCAATTGTAAAGGCCCCATAGGATGTGCCATCCCTAATTTCATCACAGTATCGATCTCAGAAACGCCCGCCACACCGTTGTATAGCGTCTCTATGGCTTCATTTATCATAGGCATTAGGATCCTATTAGCCACAAATCCGGGGTAATCGTTCACCTCTACCGGTACCTTGTTAAGCTTTTCTGAAAGTTCCTTCACCGTAGTATAGGTCGCTTCACTGGTGCTATATCCTTTAATGATCTCCACCAGTTTCATGATGGGGACTGGATTCATAAAGTGCATTCCTATCACCATCCCCGGCCGCTTGGTCGCAGCGGCGATCTGTGTGATGGAAATAGAAGAGGTGTTACTTGCGAGGATGGTGTCGTCCGGACAGAAGGTATCAAGATCTCTAAAGATCTTCAGCTTCAAGTCCAGATTCTCCGTGGCAGCTTCCACGACCAGGCTTGCGTATTCCACACCTTCTTCCAAATTGGTGTAGGTAGTGATATTTTTAAGTGTTCGGGTTTTATCGGCTTCGGTGATGGACTCTTTAGCCACCATACGATCCAAATTCTTGGTAATGGTTGCCATTCCTTTATCCAGTGATGCTTGCGATACATCAATGAGTTGCACTTTATAATCATATTGAGCGAAGGTGTGGGCAATTCCATTTCCCATGGTTCCTGCACCAATGACTGCTATATTTTTCATATATGTTGATTAAATTTTTTTAAAATTGGAAATGATCTGCATGGCCACGCGTAACGCTTCGGTTCCCTGAGCCAGCGTGACAATTGGGGTCGTGTCATGGTTAATGGCATCGGCGAATGTTTCCAGCTCGTCCAGTATGGCGTTGTTGACATCGATCTTTGGATTATCAAAATAGATCTGTTTCTTGATCCCTTCAGCGTTGGTAAGGACCATGGCGAAATCATCGGCATCTTCTGGGGCATCCTTCATCTTAACAACCTCACATTTCTTTTCCAGAAAATCGACAGAGATATAGGCATCACGCTGGAAGAACCGTGCCTTTCGCATCTTTTTTAGCGAGATCCTGCTGGCAGTGAGGTTTGCCACACAACCGTTCTCGAATTCGATACGGGCATTGGCGATATCGGGTGTTTCACTAATTACCGATACCCCGCTGGCATTGATATGTTTCACTTTTGAGTCTACCACACTTAGAATCGCATCGATGTCGTGTATCATCAGATCGAGCACCACGGAGACATCGGTACCGCGCGGATTGAACTCGGCAAGGCGATGTGCTTCGATAAACATAGGGTTATCGATCTTATCATGAACCGCACGGAAAGCCGGATTGAAACGCTCTACATGACCTACCTGTCCTTGAACACCGTGTTTTTCTGCCAAGCTTAAGAGTTCTTCTGCTTCAGCAACAGTGTGCGTAATGGGCTTTTCTATAAAAAGGTGCTTCCCGGCTTCAATGACCTGTTTCGCACACTCAAAATGATAAACGGTGGGTGTCACCACGTCCACAATGTCACAGGCATTGATAAGGGCTTCCATGGAAGGGAAACTCTTGTAGCCTAATTCCGATTCTATTGCGGCGGAAGCTTCTTTGTTTGCGTCGAAGAAACCTACCAGTTCGTATTTTTCAGACTGGTGAAGAAGCTTGAGATGGATCTTGCCCAGGTGACCTGCACCCAGAACTCCTGCTTTTAGCATGGGCATTTGTTTTTCACAAAGGTAGGTGTTTCAGAAGAAAATACGAAGCCCTTTCTGAATTAGTCCGGGGCTCCACTAAGGGTTTTTTTTAAAGCAGAAAGGCTACCTTCAGAAATTATTTTCAGAAGAAATCCTTCTGAAGAAACGCATAAAATTTACGTACTTTGTAAGACCAAATCCGAAGCTGTGAAAGACACTTTTACTCATCAAGGCATGCGCAAACGACTTGTCGAAACCCTTAAAAAGAAGGGGATCGCGAACAAAGGAGTGCTGCAGGCCATCAATGCGGTGCCGCGTCACCTCTTTATGGACAGTGGTTTTGTGGACCATGCGTATGTGGACAAAGCCTTTCCCATTGCAGCCGATCAGACCATTTCGCAGCCCTATACAGTGGCGCGTCAAACGGAACTGCTGGATGTGGAGCGAGGAGATAAGATCCTGGAGATAGGAACCGGCAGCGGCTATCAAACAGCGGTATTACTGGAAATGGGCGCGGTGGTCTATTCCATCGAACGACAGAACGAACTGTTTAAAAGGACCAATCGTTTTCTTCCGAAACTGGGCTATCGCCCAAAAAAACTCATCTTTGGCGATGGTTATGCAGGACTGGAGGCAGAAGCTCCTTTTGATGGGATTATCGTAACAGCAGGTGCGCCCTTCGTACCGAAACCGCTGTTGGCTCAGTTAAAAGTAGGAGGGAAGCTGGTCATTCCTGTGGGTGAAAACGTCCAGATTATGACGGTTTTTACACGTACAGACGATACAGAATTTGAAAAAGAGGAATTTGGAGAATTCCGATTTGTGCCACTGCTGGAAGATAAGGAATAAATGGTTGAAAGGGGAAGTTTAGTAGTTTTCAGAATAAAGCGATAAGAAAACCGATGTTACACTTCTCTATTTCCCATTTCCATCATTAATCACACTATTGCTTTCCACCCATATCCATAAGAGCATCCAGCGGCTGAACTTCCACACCTTCAGGGATGGTGATGGTATAGTCCTTCATGGAAATGTTCTCTTTTAGATCGGTGGCGGTGTAGGTCATATCGACACCGGCAGTACTAATGATCATTTCCAGGGCGAGTCCCGGTAGTTCGTTTGGCATGTTCTTAGAATTCTTTGGAAGCTTGATCTTTTCCGTATACCAAAAGACCGAGGTTTCCCCCTCTGCATCCTGTAAGATGGCCTTTTTACATTTTATTCCCAGAATTTTCTTGGTCTCATTAACCAGCGTGACCTTTCCGGTATTGGGAGTTTCCTCACCCAGGTCATCGCTTTTTCCTTGAAAGGCCATATCGCCCATCATACCGGTCATTAACATCGTCATTTCTTTGGTATCCATATTAATCAACACTTCTTGATCGCCCATGGAACCCATACTATTTTTCATATAGGTACTGGTGCCGTCACTGGCAAGTGTCATGGTTGCGCCTTGCATCATCATTGCCATCATTTCGCCTTCTTCCCCCGTAGCATCAACAGTGAGCGTATAGGTAACGGCAAATTTCGAGTTTTGTGCAAGAGCGGTTAGACCAATGCACAACATTAGAGCGAGTAGGAATGTGTTTTTCATAAGGATACTTATTTTAGAGGAAAGATACAGTACTTTTTCAAATTATCGATATCTCCGGCATTCCAATTAAAATCTTTTTTTTTGAATTAGAAATGGAATTCTTTTTTTGATTAGGCATTATAATTATTAACGATCACTAAAGAACCATTGCAATGCGATCAAGGTCTTGGCATCGGTAAAGAAACCGGCTGCCAGCTGTGAACGGGTTTCGGCTACAGGAAGTGCAACAAGGGCAATATCTTCGGTTTCGTTGGCTGCGCCACCACCGGGGTGGGTCTTGGCATCGCTGGTTACGGTCCCAAAATACAGCAGAATACGTTCACTACTTCCACCGGGAGACGCAAAGAAAGTATGCGTGTGTTTCAAGGTGCCAACGGTATATCCCAATTCTTCCTGTACCTCGGTGCGTATGCGATCTTCCGGGCGATCCCCTTCTTCTAAAGAACCGGCAACGATCTCCACGATCCAACCATTTGTATGTGGGAGTGTGGGATATCGAAATTGCTTGGTGAACAGCAATCGGTCGGTGTTGGTCTCGTGCAATAACACGGCCACCGAATCTCCTCGCTCAAAACACTGGCGGGTGACAGTAAGCTCACCCCCGTGGAAGGTGTCGTGAGTGAGTTTGGCTTCACGAACCTTAAAATGGCCGTTATAGACCCGCTTTTCCGAATGTAGGGTGTATTTCATACGTAAAGATACAAATTGAAGTAAGAAGTAGGAGGTTGAAGAGGTGCTGGAACTGTCGCATGCCTGTTGGCAGGGCGATTCCCTATTGTAATGGGTTAGTTAAAGATCCCGACATTGATGATCCCTGCTCTTTTCATTCGTTATATTGCAAATTTTTCAAATGTTGTTCCATTGAACTTATAAGCTCCGTTTTCGTGTGTGCCAAGCCAAAGGCCGCCATTATTGTCTTTGTAAATACTGAACAGTGAGATGTCTTTTGAATTTGCTTGCACGTTAAAGTGAATAATTTTCATCCCATCGTATTTCCATACGCCGTCAAGATAGGTTACAAACCACAAATTATTATTGTTATCTCTTACCACTGATAGATACTCGTCCAAATCGCTGTCTTTCTTCCCATCTAAACCACCTATGCTTTTGTGTCTTGTGTAAAAACTATCGCTTTTTAATGATGTGCTATCGTAAATACTGTATCGATATTCGGTATTGAACCAAAAGTCACCATTTTTGTCCTCCGTAATAGAACGCACTCCGTTTGCACCTTCGTTGCGAAACTCAGTAACATCGTCTTCGGTAATCCATTCAAATGATTTTCCGTCATAGCGACACACTCCAGATGGGTTTGTGCCAAACCAAATATTTCCTTTTTGGTCTTGATAAATGCTATAGATTCCAAAAGGATTGGGTAGGTTTGGTGGCTTGGAAAACTGCAATTCGTATAAAATATTTCCATCATACCGATATATTTTATTTTCAAATTCATAAGAATGTTTAAACCATACATCATTCGATTGAAGTTTCCATTCATTACTGGGTGTTGCGGTTAAAGTAGTAAAAGTATGTCCATCAAACTTAACAATTGTTGAATTGGGATAGAAGCCATTAAAATAGATGTTGCCAAATTTATCTTCTTTAATTTCGTCAATTCTGTTGCTTGGCAAACCGTGTTCTGTTGTGTAATTAGTCATTGTTTTTCCGTCAAATCTATAGACTCCTGTCTCCCAACTTCCGAACCAATAGACATTCTTTTTGTCTTGATGGATTACCATAATATTTTTTCCAAGTTCTGATACAATGTCGCCTTTTACAATTTCTACTGAATTAACCTGTTGCTTAGTTGTCTGTCCATTACAGGATGTCAATAAAACCACTGCAGTGAAGATTGTTAACATGTTCATATTTAATGGTATCGGTTTAAAGTTTGTCTATTGTTTTTGTATTACGGCCAACAATTAAAAGGATGCAATGTGCACCATACATCTTCTATTTTGGGAACTATAGGCGCTTCATTTCTCTAGCACAATTATCCGAACTGTTATCCATATAGCGATCGCCTTGAATGGTTATCACTACATCCCGCCATGTAGCTTCACCCCGCGTATTTCGCCACTTAACGGTTCCCGAATACGATCCCGCCGCTCGTTTGCGCAATTTATACCCTATTTCATTTGCTTGAAAACCGTAGCGTGTAAGCCCGCCCAATGCCGTATACCGACCTGAGATCTCACCATCTTCGTTTTGTGTAAAGTTTACCACGCGACCGTCACAGCCTTCCCAGGAACCAAGGAGGTCTCCTGAAGTTTTTGTGCCGGTATCTGTCACCGATCTACACCCCATAGTTAGAAGGGTACAGCATGTTATAAGAAGTATTAGTTTATTAAAATTCATGCTGTCAGTCCTTTCTTTGGTATTTTTCCTTCATAAATTCAAAATACATATAGCCAAAGCGATCATACCAGTCTTCTACGCCGTACTGGGCTTCACACACATTGAGTTTCATCATGGCATCGGCTAAACCCTGCAGCAACTCGGCATACTTATTATCATAAGCATTTTGAAGGTCTTCCACCGATTTCTCGATCTTTACACGTTCTGCCTGCCATGCCATGCCTGCTACCGCATGTACACCCGAGGTGTTATCGCCAAAAGCAATGGCGGCTTCCGAAAATTTCTTCGTGCATTTATAGATTGTGGCCAGTCGTTCAAAAAGGTACCGTTGTTCATTGAATTTTTTTCGGGCTTCTTTAAAACAATTGGCACATTCATCGTCTTGATCCTCCAACGGTTCGCCGCGATCATCAAAAACAATATCGGTACAGATAGAAGGTATGGTAGGGCTTCCGGCCGGAGGGGTAGCATTGATACAACTACTCAATCCGTTGTATTTGTTGTAGAGGCTTTTCACTTGTTCCCAAGTCTTTCGAATGTTGGAAAGATGTTTGTTTAGATCTTTTACACCCTTATCCAACCCCTTGCGTTCTTTTTCTAGGAGGTCGAGCTTACGTTCCAAATTGGCACGGTCTTTTTTCACCCCTTCCTTATATTGTTCAAATTCCTCTATAGTGAGGAAGGTTCCCTGCTGGCTTTGTGCCATGGCTCCCAGCGGTATGGACAGGAGGAACAAAAGAAGGAGGGTCATGGTGTTCTTTTTTCTGCCTAAGAGCTTACCGGCCAAAAGTCCAATAACAAGAAGCGCTATGCCCAAGGCAATATACAGTAAGGTATTGCTGCCACCAGCGTCATCATCTGTAGCGTTTACACCAGATTCTTCTGTCGTGGAGGACATTTCAGTATCCTTAATTTTTCTGAAGGCGCTTCCCAGGTAACTTTTTCTTTCGGGACTCGCAAGAACCGTGATGGAATATAATGATTGGCTCGGCTTCTCGGTTTCTATCTTTATCCCAAAGCTACCCTCGGCGCGCAGTTTGTATTGCACTATATTGTCGGGTGCGGTTGTGGTATTCCGCTTGTTGTAGTCATCGTTCCATACATCCTGACTTAAACTTACTTCCAGTGGTGTTCCATCCAAACTGGTGACAAGAACATCCAGAAATTGAAACATACTATGTCCGGAAACGAAATGATGCATCACGGTATCACGCATCCTATTGAAATACACAATACCTTTTTCACCTTCATGCCCCGGTCGGGTATCATTTTGTAATGCCAATTCTATAGGCTTGATTTCTTTGTTCAGGGTAAAGGGCTGTGCCAAGATATGCCCTATCCCTGATAGGAGTAAACTGAGGATCAGTAAGGTGATTTTTACTGTTTTCATAGGACTAATTCTTATAGTTATCAATTAAATACTCGATGGCCTCTTTCCCTTTTTTCTCAAGGTAGTTTCTTTGTGTTTCACTTAGTTTGAAGACCATACGGTAGCGAACTTGCAGACCATTGGCAAAATTTGGATTGTACAACACGTAATAGCCTTGATTGGGGTGTTTCCAGATGTAGTTATCACCTGCTTCACTTGTGCTGATAAAGTCTTTATCATAAGAGCCTGTAGTTAGTTTTCTAAGTTGGGCTTGTACTTCCTCCTTGGACATTTGGAAGGTGCTCAGGGAAAAGACAGTTTTCGTTCCGTCTTCTAAGGTAACATGATAAGTGCAATCATATCCTCCTTGGCCATTGACCGCGCTATAAGTTTCTTTTACATTAGATACGGGGACCTCGTATATGGAAGCAGTTTCCTCAGCCGTCATTTTACAGGAATCGCCAAGGGCGTATAAGCGGGTGTAATCTGCCTGTTGTTCGAGTGCAATATCGGCATCGGAATCACGGGACGTGAGGCTAGTCTCTCTATCTTCTTTTGAAGTAACTTGTGAATCTTTTTTTTCTGAATTGTCACAGGAAGACACCAACAGGGGAATACATAGTAGGAGGGCCGTGGCTAAAAATTTGGGTACTTTCATCGTCATGATATGTAGGTTTTAAAATTGCAGTTATTGATTCCTATACTTCACAGATCGTAGTGTATAAACCCGCAACATCCTCAGCATACAATCACAAATAGATTCCGACGGGACATTCTAAAGTTACAAATTTTTATTTATAATGATATGACGCACTGTTAGATACCAGGCTCCTTGTCTTTAATTTATGTGAATTGAAACCAAAACATTTTGATTATTCTGCAGTGTTGGAATCAAAGCATGAAATGTGAGATTTGGTGCTTCTGTAGTACTATTTTGATTAAAAGTGACATTCATTTCAATATCGTTGGAGTCACAATCTTTAACAATGGTGTAATCAATCGAGTCATTTCCACTCGGGAGACTTTGTTTGCCAATTATAAGATTATACTTGCTAAAGTCAATAGTTGGCTGACAATTTCCAGTAACCAATGTGTTAAATTGTGTTTGGCTTTTAATGACAACAAAGTCGTTACTCAAATTGATATCAGTTTGATATTCTGTATCGATACAACCATATTCCATTTCAAGACTTGTAAAATCTACAGCAGGATTGCAGGGGTCATTATCATCATTTTTACATGAGAAAATAACCAATAGGACCGCAATTAATACCAGTTTTTTCATTGGTATTGTTCGTGTTACAAGTTAGTGCCGATTACATTTCTTTATCAAGCGTCATTTCAAAGAATTGAGACCAGTTTTCATTCTTGTTAAACTCACCTCTTTCGTACCATTGTCCGGCATCATTTTGCCAAATAATATATCGCACATTCTCATTCGGGTACCAGTACAATTTGTCATCAATCACTTCGGCTTTGAATTCGGCATTCATTCCGCTGGGAAGATATGAACGAAACGAGAAATGATCAGCTTCTTTATTATAAGTAAGAACGGCCAGAGCATTATGAATAACTTTGCCATTGGACGTGCCCTTTCCTTCTATTAAAATAGCTGTCGAATCTAATTTAAACTCAATTTTTTCAGTTTGTGCAAATTCCGACTTTCCATCTCTTCCCATTATCCAGCCTGTTCCTTTCCAGTTTCCAACCATAAAATCAAGTGTTTTTATTTTTGCTTTTGAAATGGAGTCTGTTTTGGAGTTCTGAGCAAAAGAAGTGATAGTAACTAAAAGCGCCAGAATAATTGTTAGTGTTGTTCTCATAAGGTTAGATGTTGTATCGTACAAAATAGCTTAGTGCCATATAGCTTATTTCCAGCGTCCATTACCTGTTCAAACAACTAATGTAGCAAACATCTTACATTTGTGTATCATATATGACTGGAAATTGTTCCGGTATATCGTCCCATGATTCGCCTAAGTTCTGTCTTAAGTCAATTTCTATTCCACGAGCAATTGTAGAAATGGGAACATCATTCGCCGAGCCTTCAAATGGATTTTCTCCTGTTCTGCCAATTCTTTCCATTGTGTGAAAAATCCAGGCTACAATCACGTAAAAGGGAATTGAAAGCCAGATAAAAATAGCTCCAATTATAGGTCGGGAAGAACTTATTTCGGTTCCTATTTCTGCGAACTGAGGAACAATGGCCAGCGGCAGTATCATTACAAAAAGCCACATAAAATAATGATTTAGAGTCGCGAATTGACGTGGATAAGGAAAATTCTTAATACGCTCAGATTGCCCCTGCAGCGTGAACATTTCTTTTAATACGTTTTCCAATTCTAAAAATGAAAATTCCCAAACCACCCCCTTTTCCTTTAATTTTTGAAGATGCTTAGATTGTAAATAGAGCAGCGCAGTTGGTTTATTGTTTTTGTCTCTAACATATTCCAGATCTTGTTGGGAGAGGTATGGTCCAATATCGGTTTCAACTGTACTGTCCCATTCCGGTGGTCGCACCATTTTGCTCCATTCTTTGTTTGTCTTTTCGTGAACAACCGTTTCCCATGGTTTTGAAGTTCGCATGGCGTGGCGTAAGGCAGTCATCCAAGCGATATGTCTGTACGTAAGAATTTTTATCTCCTGTTGTAATTCCTTTTCTGAAAGTTTTTCCTTAACATGTTCATTACTTAACATATGCTTAACATACATACCGAAGGTTCTGGAAATATTCACAATGCCTCCCCATATTTTTCTTGCTTCCCAAATTCTCCCGTACGCCGAATTGTTTTGAAAACCAATAACAAACGCTACTGCAGTACCTATTAAAGCCAAAGGTGTCCAAGGAATTTTTAACCATTCCAGATCCAAAAAAGTATATAATCCAACAAAGACGGTAATAATGGTGATAAACAATAGGGTCTCATACCGAGTCCACTTTACCATATCCACAACTCTAAAGACCTTTCTTGTATACATTGTTTTCTTTTAGGTAGTTTAATTCCTATGTAAGGCTTAAATTTCGGCGGGTTGACAGTTATGTCGGTGTTCCACGACCTACGGATCATCGAGGTGGGGGAGCTCTGTATCCGGTGTATTCAGAAATGAAGATAATCAATTTGAAGGAATTACAACGCATTTCGCAATCAGTGCAGCACCTGAAAGCCAATCTAGGCTTTATTTCCATTCTTTTGAGACTGTTTAATACGAAACTACTTTCAGTCCGATAATTGAGACTATCAATGTGGTAATGAAGAATAGTCGCCAAAATGTTGCCGGCTCTTTAAAGATCAGAATTCCAATTAATACAGTTCCTACAGCGCCAATACCCGTCCAAACAGCGTAAGCGGTTCCAATCGGCAGTTGCTGAGACACTTTTACAAGAAGGAACATACTTATTCCTAAACAAATCAAGAATCCTATATACCAATAAGTTGCTTCAATTCCTGATGCTTCTTTTGCCTTTCCGAGGCAGGCCGCAAATGCGACTTCAAAAAGGCCTGCAATAATTAATAGTGTCCAATTCATTCGTAATTAATTTCCGCGTGTACCGTCCGGCAATTTCGTTATTTTCTTGTTTACTCAATTACATTCTCGTCCTTATTGTTTAAGCTATATGCTAATAATTGTTTGAGTCTTTTCGACGCATCTATCGCTTCAAGAGATTTTTCCTGATAGCAATTGTAAACTGTTAAATCCGTCTTTAATGTTTTGTAACACGCAGTTAATTTCTCTAAAGATAGGATTTTAAATTAATTGAGAATCTGAAGTCAGGAAGTACAATTTCCCCGATTATTGTAAAGTTAACGGGGTAGGGATCGCTGCTTTGTCAAATTCTAATGGGTTGATCTTCTAACTAATGCTGCCGGCCGTTTGCGATGAATTATTGTGAGCAAGGAGCTTACTTATCTTTTGAACTGTAGAGTCCTTTAAATAATAATTTCATTCCCCATTCCATAATCTCCATGGATTCAGTATTATTTAAACCGCATACATCCTTCGCAACGATAAGTGGTTCTATACCCATGAATATTGTAAATAAGTTAGAGAGTTTTTGCTTTTCTTCAGTGGAAAAATTACTGTCTTTCAGCACTAATTCCAGTGTTTTTTTTCTACTGGCCCCTCTTTTCGGTGTGGAAGTATTTGCGTCCAAAACAGCGCTTATATATTTTCGAAAAAGTTTTTCATGATCCACAGCCAGACGATTATAATAATGTTGTATCTCCAGCACTTTTTTTTCTAAATCATTACCCTTTAAATCTTCATAAATTTCACTTGGATCTTTAGTGCTAATATCAAGTCCGGCCTCTGCTGCCAGAATATCGATGTTCGAAAAATATCTATAAACGGTCGCTCTTGAGATTCCTGCTTCTTTTGCAATATCTTCAAGATTAAAATCCAACCCCTTATTCAAAAATATTTGAGCCGTTTTCAGTATAATGTTCCGGGTTTCTAATTTTTGATTCGTTCTGCCGGTTCTTATATATTCTTTATTCATGAGACAAATATCTCATTAAATTTGCTTTAATAAAAATTAAATTCTATGTTTGTGAGACAAAAATCTCATAAAATGGAATCAAGCAATACAAAATGGGTCTTGGGTCATAAGATCACACCACATGATAGTTCGGGCGATTTTGATTTAATGGTAGCCGAGACACCGGCTAAAGTTCAAGGTCCACCACCTCATTTACACAATTTCTTGAAAGAATCTTTTCTTATTATAGAGGGGGAAATGGAATTTTTTGTGAATGGAGAAGTGAGAGTGCTAAAAGCGGGGGAATCAATTGATATACCTCCAAATACGTTACATACTTTTTCGAATAAAAGTACAACGTCTTGTAAGTGGATTAATATTCATAGTCCTAAAGGGTTTAGATCGTTCTTTGAAGACATAGGTGTTTCTGAAACTGAAGAGAACGCCATCGAAAAATCAAATGCCCCGGAAATTATCAATAAAGTAATGGCCACTGCTGCAAATTATGATATGATTATCAAAGTTTAAGCAGCACTTATTGCTAACGTCTCGGCTATTGGTAGTTGGGGCCCCGATAGCTAACGCGATTGGGTAGCAGACGATAAACTGTAATTTCGTATAGGAATGTATATTAAATAGACATACCCATGTAAAAGTCAGTGTGGCAATGGGCTCGTTCTTTCGGCCGCAACAATCCCTTGGGAAATGCTATGGCTTATTACTTTCTCATAAAATCGAATGCCCCTTTTCGAAGTTGAATACCGTATTCTAAGTAGGCTTTCATACAGGCGAGGAAATTTGCCCATCCTCCCGAATTTTCTAACGCCCATTTTAAATTTTCGTCACTAAGCTCTTTCCCATTTTCGTTTACTCTTACTATTGTATTGTCATTTGGTAATGCTTCTAACGTGATCATTACCACGGTATCCGGATCCCAAACAAAGGAAATGGAACGATCCTGCACAATTTTGATAACTTTCACAGGATACTTTTCTTCAAATTCAGGAAATTTCCAAATCACCTCTTTATTGGATTCAAGCCGTCCACTACTTTCAGAAATAAAATACCGGGTCATTTTCTCTGGATTCACAATCCCTTCGAAAACTTCTTCGATCGGCTTTTGAATTTGTATAACTGCGTTGGATTCAAGTTTCATAAACATTTTTTTATTTCCTATAGTGCCGATCAGAATGATATACAACGGCTTGGACTAAAATTTCGACGGATTCACAATGCCACCAAGGAGCCACCTACGGCGAAACATAAGCGTGGGGAGCTGCGTTTCCGGTTTGTTCAGGAATAAAGATACTCAATTTGGAGAAATAGTAATGTAATTATCCATCAGCCTCGCTGGGACAAGCGAAGTGAACTGGAGTCAGTAATTATAGCTGTTGATAGCAAATGTATTTTATTCATATTTGTTCATTAATCCAAAGTCAAAAGGAGTCCATAGACACGATTTTAATCCACTTTCTTTAAATGCCGAATTCACCCAACTGTTACAGGTATTAAAACATGAATAATAGCCTTTCGCCTTGTAAAAATCATCCACGCCAGTATAGCCTTGGTTTTCTAAAATGATTTTCATTCCGTTTTCATTAAGTTGAAACGTATTGAAAAGATACATATTCAATTTCTCCAGCTCTGTCTTACTGATTTTTATTTCGATCCAGTCAGAACGTTGGGATTCGTAACGAGTTATGAGCACTAAGGTTGAACTTTTTAAGAACATTGCTTTAAGCGCATTGCGAAAAGTCAAATCTCCCCAAATAGGTGTATTTATGTAGAAATCCTCATCGCCCCATCCAAAAGAAAAGTAATGGTCCGATGGCTCTCGTTTTATGCCGGAAAGTAATAAGCTGTCAATGTTATTTTGTGGAATTATTATATTTAAATGTATTCCATTGGTGCTTAGGTAAATTGTTTTGTCGGTTGTTTGATTTTCAATCTTTCTGTCAATCGTTATTGCTGTCAAAATCAAAGAAACAATTAAATACGTGATAGGAATAAGCACGAAATATGAGATCCATTTAAAAACTTTTTTTATCAAATTCATATGGTCTGGTTCATAAGTTTGCCAATGGCTAAGGCTAAAATTTCGGCGGGTTGCCAGCGACGCTGGGGGAGCGACGTTCCCAATTAATTCCGAATACCTTTTTAGCTTCTTTAAAAGTATGAATATTGTTTTATTTATTTCAGCCCCACTGAGACAAGCGAAGCGAATGGGCGTAAGCAATTATAGTCAAGGAACGAGACTTGTTAATTGTTGTTTTTAGAATTGTTCAATTGATATTCTTTAATTGCTTTCGCAAGGATTTCCATAGCCACTTTTTTGTTTCCAACTCCTTTAAATTCCATTTGTCCGGGCCCTTTATAGTTTGTAAACCACATTTGCAGAATTTCAATAACGCCTTTGTACTTAGCATTCAATTCGTCTAAATTATTCACATCATACATGGGTGAATCACTCGATACCGCAATTAATTTATCATCCTGTTCTCCTCTATCCTGTAGATATAAGACACCTATTATTTTAGATTTCAGTAGTTGGCCGCGTTCCACCGGAGGGCCAAGCACGAGTACATCCAAAGGATCGCCGTCACCACCTTTCTCTTTCGAAAGCAACGTCTGTGGGATCATTCCATAGTTACCGGGATATCCAATATAATGTACCACTCTCGGGTGCTCATCAATCATTGCCCAGCGTATTTCCCCTGTTGACTTATCCAACTCCCATTTATCTAAAGTGCCTGCAGGAATTTCAATGATTGCATTAATATCTCCATCATCCAAAAGAGGGTTAATATCAGTTAGCAAATGAAGGGTATCATCCTCCTTTTCCAGAGCGTTTTCACTGGAATCTGATTTTTCAACTGAAGGTCCGAAATCACAACTGCCGAGGAACAGTGATAATGAAATACATAGTAAAATGAGGATACGGTTACTCATAGCTTCAAAATAAATCACAACGATGCAAAACGTTCATGAGTGTGGCGACTCTGACTCAAACAAACAAAGTTTGCAGAGCAAATGTTGGCAGTCCCGCCTGTGCGTGACGTGCGAATCAGAAACCTTGTCTTTAACAAGGCGCCTGTAGCGGTAATGAGGAAGACGGCAAAGCCACTTTTATTATTTGTCAGATAAAGATAAAGATTTTTAAATCTTGAAATATCAAATCATTTCAATAAAACCACATTTGTTTTAAAGTATAGCCGGCAGAGTTTCATGCTATTGTGTAAAAAATGTTTCGGCATTTTCATAATAAATTTTTCTCTTTTGAAATGCATTGAGAAAAACAAGTTCTTCTATATTATTTATAGCACTTTTTATATCTCCATTATCCGAACCAAACATTAATCTATCCTCTAAACCTGCATTTATCAATTTTCCCATTATAGAATTAAATTCTGCTTTCGGGAATATATAAGGATTGCTTATTACTGAAATATCTGCATAAACATTAGGGTAATACTTCATGATTGCTATGGTGTCCTCCAGGAATGGCGCACCAGCATGCATAATCCATACTTTTAGTTTAGGAAATCTTTGTAAAAGACCTTCTAAAAATAATGGTTTTCCCAAGCTAACTTTAAAATTGGTGCTACGATGATCTGGGCCTGCCAAACCTGTGTGGATTCCAACCGGTATGTTATATTTTTCGGCTAATGCATAATAGGGAAATAGTTTCTCGTCCGACGGAGAAATTCCATAATACTGGCTTAAGACCTCCCCTAGAAATTGTCTTCCCTTCTCTTAAATATTCTTGTTAATCTACTATTAGTCGGGTATTTTCTATGCTTGGTCATATTATTAAAAACTAAAGCAGTTATAAATAGTATTATAGTACCGGACATCACCGGTGAAATAACATAAAAATAACCTAATGCTTTTATTTTTTCCGTCCCAATTACCGCAATGAGAGCAGTCGCACCACCCGGAGGATGAAGCGTTTTTGTAATCTGCATCACCACTATGGATGTGGCAACTGCAAGTGGTGCAGTAATCCAAATTATTTCCGGCAAACATTTAAAAACGGTAACGCCAATCAACCCCGAAATTATCTGTCCGCAAATAAAGTTTCTCGGTTGTGTCAATGGGCTTTGTATGGCACCAAAAATAAGCACACTTGATGCCCCGAACGTGCCTATCAGAAGTATGTTTTCTAATCTGGGCAGGTAAGATGATTGTAAGAATGCGATAATTGAGATACCGACAAAAGCACCAATAAAAGACCAGAATTGTTCCTTAAAATCAATGCTGGTTTCTCTATATATTACATAGCGTGAAATTCTCGCATTCCTTTTAATATTTTGACTAATTTTTTTTCTTTTAGTATGTTTCACGTATACTATGCAATTGAATTATAAGTTGTGAATGTAAGGGTAATTGGATAATTTTTATATAAAATAGGCAAATTCTCTACTTACGCACAACGGTCTTGTTTAACGGCTCAGTGGCGCAGTTTTCAATGTACGATTTTTCAGATAATGTTCTTGTGTTCTGAAGCTCGCAATATTTTTCTATTAAGTTAAGCATCCTTCGGAATGAGCGTAATTGGTGGTTGTCGTTTCGTTATTTGTTTCTATAGTTTGGTTGTGTGTTTAAGCACTAAAGTTAGCAAATAAAATGCAGGTAGGAAGTACCGCAAGTCCCGATAGCTATCGGGTTTCGTGCGTCTTCTTGAGCTAGCAATAAAATGTACACATTGTTGTGCTTTCATTATTTAAAAACGGCTTAATTTTTTAAATGTTTGCATGGGTTATGAAGTACTGGCGATATCGCTAGTAATGGTTACGCCAGGCCAAGGTAGATACAAACTAAAGCTATAGTGTTAAAAAAACCGTGTACGGCAATAACAAACCACAAATCGTATTTGCGTAAGTAGAATATGAGAGCTATAAGTGCTCCTATAATCCAAGTAACAAGTTGTCCCGTAATGCCTTGCTGACTGTGCATAAGGCCAAAAAAACCGGTAACTAGGACAATATTAAGCACTATACTGATTTTACTGTCTCCAAAGAATTTGACGAACTGTCGCATAAGGTAACCCCGAAAAATAATTTCTTCTCCAAACGCTGCAGTTGCCCACACGATCAACACCCAAACAATAGTGACTGAAAGATTTCCTTTCAATTGATTCATGCTTGAATAATCAATAGGTACGCCCGTGAGCATCTCGATTCCGGGTACTATGGCAAAGACATATAAAATAAAGAGCCCAAAAGCAACTAACGGAGCATGCACAAGGAGATTTTTTGCATTGAATTTATCACGTTGAAAGCCAAGGGCTGAAAATGGTTTCCCTTTGTATTCTATATAATTAGCTATTATAATGATAATGGAGATAATTATATTTTCAAAAGGTGTTCTGGTGATAGGCCCGAAGTACAAGAAACAAATAAGGGCAAGGGTGAGTAATGGAATTACTATGTGTCGGAAGGTCATTTTTTTCATCGTTTTTGATCTTATATCTGAAGACGAAGTAATGAACTAAACTTCCAAAAGCCCCTGTAAATATCAATGTTTTTACTGAATGGTAGTAAATTGCTAACTGGATGGTCGATAGCTTTTAATAAATTTATTGAAACCAGGTCATAAATGCTTGTCGCTTATACCTACTGATATTGATTTCAGCAATCGCATCGTTTTTAATAGGTGCTTTTAACCTAAGTCGCAACTTACCATTTTCTATCTTTTCAATTTGGTCTACCGCATCTTTATGAATGATAATTTGCCGGTTGGCTCTAAAAAACAATTGATCGTTTATTTTTTCTTCGAGCTCATTCAATGTAAAATCGGTAGTAAGTGTGGTGCCGTCATTTTGAACAGTATACACAATTTTGTTCTCGCTAAAGAAACAGGCAATATTTTCGTAGGTGAGCTTGGTCATTTTTGCACCACTTTCAATAGTAATTTCATGATCTTTTATGGATACCTTATATAAATTGTATATGTCCAGGGAATATGCTAATCCTATCAGAATAAAACTTACCAACAAGGTGATTAGCAGGCCAATTAATAAATAATAGAATTCAGTTTCTCCACCTGCGATTTTATTTAAGACAATACCTAAAGGAATATACATAATAGTGATATAGCCAAGCGTAGAGAGCATATACCTTGAGATAGAGGCGATATCTACTTTTTTAGAAAAATACTTTTTCTTGTAAAATCTAAAATTAAGCTCTGCTATGGTTCCAATAAGAATACACAAGACAATAGTGGATAGAAAACCTATTGTAGGGAATCTGTACGATTCACCATTTGGGAAACTCTCGGGAGTTGATAAATGGTTTACGACTAAACTGAAAATTATAAAGACAAGTATTTTCTGAATCCAACTCCAAAGAGAACCTTGATTAAATTTAAGCGCTACGGTTTTTGATGCATTGTTGCCTGGTTGTGAAGTACTCATTAATTGGAAGTTCTTTTTAATCAATCTCTGGTAGACCGGTGTGGTTTTAATATGGCAGTTAACCGTATAGCACTGCAGCTATAGGTGATGTTGTGCAGCCTAACTTAGTCTGAAATAGGAATTTCTTTCACAGTGGAGTGGAGATGAGTAATTTTCCATTTTCCCTCTATTCTTTTCCAAATTTTCGTCACGTATTCTTGCATATTTGTTGTGTCATCTTTTGGATATTCAAAAGTTCTAATGGTATACCCGGATTCATTCGATAAGGCATATATCTCTAATTTGTCACTAATAGGTTCTTTAAAAGGTCTGGGAATGGAATTGCAAAATTTGCTGATGATTTGCTTAGAAGGAACTTTTTTACCATTAGCCAAAAAAGTAATTTCGTTATCCATAAGGTCAAGGACTTGCTCACAATTCCCCTCTTTAAACGCGTTTTGCTCTTTGTGAGCTGCTTCCTTTATTTCAGATTCCACATTCGGTGAATCTAAGGTTTGCGCATTAACTGTGTTTGACAAAGAGAAAATTAAAAATATTCCTGTAAAAATAGATTTAAATGATTTCATGACTTGTTGGATTATGTTGCACTACAGTTTCGTGTTTGGCTTTCATTGCGGATTTCAAGTTACGGATTATTACGAAAATTGCGTTTTTTGTTGTAGGAAAAACAGTTCACTTAACCTACATACCCAAATGAAATATACACGTGGTTGTGCTTTCGTTATTTTGTTAGGATCTAATTCTGTTTTTCAATTGAATTCTTTAAGTTATGTAACCTTTCTTGTCGTGACTTGATCTTACCAATTGCATTATATGTTCTTCCCATATCACCAATTATGTAATTTTCTAATAAGGGTGTTTTCAGTATTCTATCATAATCATAATCGATTTCTCGGTTATCTTTTATTGAAGCAACTTTTTTATAAAACGCACGGATGTCTTCTTCATTAATGACCAAATCACCTGTGTTTTCCGTCATATATCCTTCTGGTAATGTATACATCAATGGCTCAAATTGATTTTCAACAAATCTAGTAATCGAACTAAATGAATTCTCAATCAAAACAAAATCTGCATAATATTGTGACAGATTCTTCAGTAATTCTTTTCTCTTAAAATTATTAAAAGTGCCCATTGATTTGGCCGATTCGAACGTTGTTGAATAATTTGTTGGATTTACGGAATAAAAAATAGGTTCAACATATACTCCAAATTTTTCTATTCCCATAGTTCTTTTTGGATTCCTAACATATGTTAATAATGTGTCTAAGTATTCGATCCTCTTTACATGGAAATTAATATAGTAGTTTAACTTTTCATTGTCTTTTTCTAAATCTAGGAGAATATTTTCAAAAAAATTATTTTCTGCGATTCTTGCTTTTCTTCCATCATTCCAAGTATTAATTTGTAAAGCAATCAAAATTCCAATTACCACAAGAATTATTTCACCTATAGCATAAAGAAGATATTTGCTGAATTTATTTTCAGTCAATAACCTCTGTCGAATTTTCCGAAAGAATTTTATCACAAGCGGTCAGTTTCTATAAAGATATGATTTTAATTGAATTAGGTAGTTCAAATAATGAAGCACGACGTTCTCGGGTAGGATGCCGTTGTATAGTGCCTCCAACGAGCGTAGCGAGAAAAAAACAGAGCAACTCAACTTGTAAGTAAACACCAAAGTAGGCGAGAACAAGCAAATACCTATAACCAGGGTCGTGCGTTCGTATTTTTATCCGTTTTATAGGCGCTACTGTTTCATTTCCACTCTAATCAGTCGAATTGTTATAGTGTCACTCAAATTTTCTACAGAATGAGGTGCTTCTGGTTTTTTATACATTGTCAATGGGAAAGTAAGTGGTTCTGGTATTTTGCGAGAATCCATAATTACATTTCCTTCTCCATCACGGTCAATAAAATCTCCAGCTTCCATAATATAAAGTACACTCGGCCATTGATGATGATGAACAGGTTCTAATTCATTGGGTGCAAGAGTAACTTCCAAAACTCTTACTTTGTCGTTTTCCAACAAAATTTTATGGTTATTCGGTGCAGAAACTACAGCATCTTGTTCTTTAGGCCAATCCGCTGGATCTCCTGTTTTGTATAAAAGTTTTTGTTCTTCAGTTGTTTGTCCGAAAACTGAAGTAGTTGAAAATGCCGTAAGGCAAATCACAGCAATTAGAAATTTAAAAGTTGATTTCATATTTGGTTAGTTTTAGGTGCTTACTCTAATCGGTTTTCAGCTATCCCGTTTGTCTTTGTTACAGTCGTTTGTAATATGTTTTATAACGGTTTCGTGTATGGCCATCGTTGCGGGTTTTAAGATACGGAATTTTCAGAAGTAGGATTTATTTTGTAAGAATTTAAATTCGTTTAAGCCTACCGGCGCATCCGTAATAAACCATACACGTTGTTGGGCTTTATTTAGTAACTTCAGCATCTAATTGCTCAATAAGAGCTCTTATCTCCTTTAGAATTTTTTGACAATTCAAACGCATTGAATGATTATTTAGAACAGAAAGTTTTAAACCATTTCTAAATATTTGATCATTTAATAGGTTATCCATTTGAGATTTATAAAGCTCAAAATTACCTGAATCAATACTTCCGTAATGTTTAATTGTATCTGAATTAATATACGTTTCTACATTTAAGTACGGCATTAGTTCACGGAATTTTGCAGATTGATTATAAAGATAACTTTCATATTCTGATCTCATGTGTTCCGTACCGCCTTCAATAAGAGAATATTTATGTTTTATATTAAGCAAACGTTTTTTGAGTGTATCATTTTTAATAATACCTAGTGAACCTGAACCAATAATTTCGTCTATAGAGTTTGTGCTCGGGTGAAACTCTCTCCATCTAAAAACTTGCCATATTGTACTATCCAATAGACGTATTTCAATTGGATTTTTGGGTGAATTATAATTCAATAAAGTTGCTGCAGACTTTTCTTTAATAACTTTGTCTTCTATAAATTCTTGAAGGTTTTTTGAATCAACCATTAAGTCATTTTTGATTCCTATCAGAAATTTTCTTTCCGTTTTTTCTTCAATTCGATTAATGTTCCAGTTATTTACTTGAAGCGCTAATAGAATTCCTATCATTACTAAAATTATTTCACCAATGGCATAAATCAGATATTTACTGAACTTATTCTCAGTCAATAATCTTTGACGAATCTTTCTGAAGAATTTTATCACAAGCGGTTAGTTTCTCTAAAGATATGATATTAATTGAATTAGGTAGTTCAAATAATGAAGCACAACGGTTAAGGCTAAAATTTCGGCAGGTTGGCAGTGACGCCGGGGATCCGCCTGCGGCGGAACATCGGAGTGGGGAGCTGCTTCCCAAATTTGTCCGACTTACTTTTTAGCTTCTTTAAAAGTATAAAATTTGTTTCAAGTATTTCAGTTCCGCTGACACGGGCTAAGCGAACTGGCGTTAGCAATTATAGCCGTTGTTGCCATTAGTTTTTTTCCGGTCGGATTGCAGTATGATATACCACATTAAATGGCTTGCCATATTCGTTTTCTGTTTTTAAATCTACTCTAAGTATATTCAATTCAGAATTCAAAATCTTTTCGTATTTGTATCCACCTTTAATATTTATCAGAGTGTCTGGATTAATCAATTTCCGTCCGTTGTCATAATTCGTACTGTCGAATTTAATCGCCCAAGATTTGTCATTTAGATTGTATCCCACAAACACAATTTCTCCAGTAATTTTAGAACTCAATTCATATTTGTTCTTGTAAGAAGGAATATCACGAACTGAAATACTGTCAAAAACATATTTTTCATTTATTTCCGCTATGATTTTTTTCAAACTGTCGTTTTCCGAGAGCAGATTTTCCAATTCAGTAATTTTATATTCTTGCTTACTTTGGTCAGCGCAACTGAAGATTAAAATACTCAGAAATAATAGTGGTAAAAGTTTCATCATTCGTTTGGTTAAAATTACAGCCAACGGTCTTGGCTATGAGTAGTTGCGTGGTTTAGCACGGAACTTTGCAAGTACACACCATGTTGGAAATTCCTGCGGAATTTCCAAAGTAGGCGAGAACAAGCAATTGCTTATAGCCATTGTTGTACGGCGTTTTTATTTTAATTCAAATTTCTGAATTCTATTGCCTAAAATATCTCCAACGAAAATACTCCCATCATTATCAATTTGAATGTCGTGATATCTTGAAATCGGACCATCATAAAATCCAGTTCTACCGAATTGCAATTGTGGGTTAATATCTAAATCAAAGCGAAAAATATCAGAGCCCTTTACAATGGTATCATTTACAGTCAGATAATCTATTCCAAACAAATGGTTGTTTTTATTATCGATAGTGACAGAATATAATTGTTCGGTTATTTTATTCTGCCAAACAGCAATGAAATTTCCTTTGGCATCAAATTTTTGAATTCTATTGTTTTCTCTATCAGCCACATAAACATTGCCCTCATTGTCTAAATCAATTCCGTGTGGAATATTAAACTCTCCTTGCTTATTTCCGAATTTCCCCCATTCAAATAAGTATGTTCCATCTTTTGAGAATTTAATAACTCGACTATTGCCATATCCATCACTCACGTAAAAAGAACCATCAGCTGTTACAGCGACATCTGTAGGAAGATTAAAATGTTCAGAATCGTTTCCAGAAACTTTTGCTTCTCCTAATGTCATTAATAAATTTCCACTCGAATCAAATTTGAAAACTTGGTGAAGTCCACAATCCGTAACCCAAATATTATCTTCCTTGTCAACTTCCAAGCCGTGTGGCATTATGAATAATTTGTTTCCCCAAGAATTCAGAATTTCTCCAGTTTTTGAATTTATTTTCGATATAGTAGTTTCTTCAATGACCGGAAGGTGTGAAATAGGCATTGTCTCCCAAGTTCTACCAGAACGATGAAAAACAATTATATTCCCTTTACTATCAAGTCCCAATCCAGTAGGACTTCCCAAAGTAAAATTATCAGGTAATTTAGGCCAATCATTGACTAAAACGTAAGAATCAGATTTTTTAGTTCCTTGTTCAGGTCTGCTTTTTTCAGAGTCTTTACAGCCAAAAATCAGAATTGCTGTGAGAAAAAAAAGAATACTATTTTGTTTAAATTCCATTTATTGGTTTTGGTTGCTTTAAATGACGTACAACGGTCTTGTATATGGCTCGTAGCGTGCAAAATAGCTGTTTCCTTTCGGTTGGGCACAAGCCAGATTTTTAAATTTTTATATTTACTTTTTTTCAAATATAATCAAATTTAAAAATTTGGCGACCTCGCAAATACACCTTAACTTCGGTTATGTAACTAATTAACTATGAGTTATATACGTTGTTGTGCATAGTGCTTTTCACGTTCTGCTTGGTTTTCCGATGTTTGTTGTTTAGTTCTAAAGTGAGCGTTGGCAAGACATACTCTTTTACAGTTTTGGTGGTGCGATGGCTTGAGCGACTGTAAATGTGTTTGGCTTTAAGCGTTGGCAATTCCGATTACTTGCTTAATTTCAAAATCCGAAATGCACCTTGTATTACCACTATAAAAACGATTGTTCCAACAATTAAATCAGGTTTGTTGGAATTTAGCCAATTCACTAAAATTCCTGCGATTATTACTCCCAAATTGATAATCACGTCATTTGATGTAAAAATCATACTCGCTTTCATATGTGCCTCTTCTTTGCTCTTTGACTTTTGCAAAATGTAAAGACAAATTCCGTTTGCGATAAGTGCTAAAATCGAAACGATAATCATCGTTGAAAAATCGGGAAGTTTCTCGGCTCCAAAAAATCTTCTCAATACTTCCACAAATCCGATAATCGCAAGTGTTATCTGAAAATAGCCTGCAATTTTTGCAATCCGTTTTTTCTTAATCAACGTTCCACCAACCGCAAACAAACTAATTCCGTACACGAAACTGTCCGCAAGCATATCTAAACTATCGGCAACCAATCCCATTGATTTCGAGATGAGTCCTGTGGTCATTTCGATAATGAAGAAGACAAAATTTATCGCCAGTACAATCCAAAGTAGCTTTTTTTGGTTGGTGTTTTCTACAAAATCTTTTTCGTTGGTTTCTTCGGTCGAAATTTTCTTTCCGCCTAAATTTAATTCGATAATTGACTTTTCAATTTGGTCGTTTTGACCATCGTGAAAAACAGTCAGTTTTCGGTTGGGAATGTCAAAATCGAGATTTTTGATTTCTTCAATTCCGTCCAGTTTCATTCGGATTAGATTTTCCTCGGAAGGACAATCCATTTTACTGATTTCAAAAATTGTTTTGTTCATTTTAGTCGTCATCTTCGTTTCCAAAAGGTTTGATAATTATTCCAACGCTAAATATAAAACCGTCTGTTGGTGCATAGATTTCGGGAAATTCTGGATTGTCGTGTGGTGGCAAAACCAAAGGCGAGAATTTGCTTTGTCTTCTATCGGTAAAGTTTTCAAAATTCACAAAAGCACTACCAAATTTAAAGTTTCGCATTAACAATAATCCCATCGTTACAAAATCGGTTGTTTCAGTTCCATTTGACAAAAATTGTTTTCCTGTGTAAAACGTTTCATAACCGATTCGCCATTTTTCAGATTCGTACATCAAAACACTTCCTGCGTTATGTTTTGCAGTTAGAGGTTTTTGTGGATTGCCAGCCAAATAATTCAATTTTGTGTCAATGAGTGCATAATTCAAGAACCAACGAAAATCTTTATAGGTAAACTTGATGTTTGTTTCAGCACCTTTGCTCAAAATTTCATCTGTTGCATTCTCAAATTGGAAAAATCCATTATCGGTTGAATTTAACAGTAATGCATCATTAATTGCAGTTACATAAAACAGTTGGTTAATAGAAAAACCTACGGATTCAAATAAGAGTGTTTGATAGTTGAAATCAAGATTTATACCATAAGAACGTTCCGCATTTAGTGAAGATTTATCAATGCCAAGTACATTTTCAAAATTGATAAATTCCGCCTCTTCTGTAAAAATATCTGGAATTTTGTAGCCTAAACCACCACCAATTCTGCTGGAAAATCCGCTATCGTTTTTGTATAGCAATGAAACTCTTGGAAGCGGAAAGAAGCCAAAATCAGTATTGTAATCTGCTCGCAATCCTGTTTCCAAAATCCAATTATCCGAAATGTCATAAATATTATTTACAAATGCTCCATAAGTTATGTCTGTTTGGTCACGTTGCAAAGTCGCATTATCATTTTCATCAAAATCGGAAGTATATAGGTTTGCACCAAAAATCCAATCTATTTTATTGGCGGACTTTTGATAGTTTATTTCTGTGAATGTATTGGTTTGTTTTCCGTCAAAAGCAAAATCGGGAATGGTTAGTTTTCTGTCAAAGAATGAGATACTGTTTTTAATATTTAATGAACTAACCGAATCTAATTGAGTTTCGTAAACCACTTGACTGCTCAATCTTTTTGATAGATTTTCTTCGGTATATTGATGGATGCCATTTTCGCCACTTTCAATTTTTGTGATGTCGCCACCAATTCTGTCGTCATACGTTCCGTTTAAGCCAAACCAAAATGTTGTTTTTTCTGATGGATAATAAAAGAATTTTGGGTTGAAAGAAATAGATGTTGTTTGTGGTAAATTACTAAAGCCATCATCTTCTGGGTCGTAAGCCTTTTGATAATGACCTGAACCGTATAATGAAACTCCAAATTTTTCATTTCGTTTGCTATAAAATACATTCGCAGTACTTCCTAACGCTTGTGTTTGTGTCAACATAATATCCAAAGTTGGTTCTTCATCTGGTGTTTTTGATACCATATTTATCAAACCTCCAATTGCTCCACCACCATAAAGTGTTGATGAACTTCCTTTAATGATTTCAAATTGTTTTAAGTCCAATGGCGGAATTTGCAGAATACTCAAACCGCTTGAAAATCCGCCATAAAGTGGAAATCCATCTCGTAAAAGTTGTGTGTAACGTCCATCAAGACCTTGAATTCTAATGTTGGTATTCGCACTACTTAAAGAAGTTTGTTGCATCTGTATTCCTGTACTTTCCCGAAGTACCATTGAAATATTGGTTGGGTTCATTACCGCTTTTTCGCTTAATTCTTCCGCTCCAATAAATTCAATTCGAGTTGGAATTTTTCTTACTGTCCGTGTACTTCTTGAAGATTGTATGACAACTTCGTCAAGTTCATTA
Source organism: Altibacter lentus (assembly GCF_000746845.1). Classification (GTDB taxonomy): domain Bacteria; phylum Bacteroidota; class Bacteroidia; order Flavobacteriales; family Flavobacteriaceae; genus Altibacter; species Altibacter lentus. Next base: position 78,388 of record NZ_KN050846.1, read on the forward strand.
CCTCCCGATTCGAGCTTGAAAGCGAACTCCTTTTTTGTTCCAACATCAATAGTAGTTTCTATGGTTTTGAAGCCTATGTATGAAATTTTTATAATGTGGTTTCCATTTGGGATTTCTGTAAATGTGGCAATTCCGTCAAAATCTGTTACTGCTCCTTTTTCTAATTCTTCAAAATAGACGGTCGCTCCCAATAATGGTTCGTTGGTTTTTGCATCTTTCACAGAAATGGAAATATCGCTCGTCTGTGCGAACGTTATAATTGATACGAATAGAAATAATGTATTTAAAAATATGTTTTTCATCTGCTTATTCTGGTTTAAAAGAATAATGCAAATGTATTTAGGATTTACTGCAACTCGATTGCAAAGATTACTTGTTACAGTTGTCGCATAGACCTTTTACGACCATATTTGCTTGTTGTTGTTTGAAGTTTTCAGGAAGTTGAATTTTGGGAATAGGAACATCAAAAAGGCAGAATGTTTTATCGCAGTTTGTGCAATAAAAATGATAGTGCAAATCCTTTGGGTCGCAGTTACAACCTTTGGCACAAACCGCATATTTGGTCATTCCAGAACCATCTTCAATGCTGTGGATAACTTTGTTTTCCTCAAATGTTTTCAGCGTTCTGAAAATCGAACTTCTGTCCGTGTATGCCAATGCGTTTTCAATATCTTTCAATGATTGAGCTTTTTCTTGGCTCAAAAGATGTCGTAATACCACAGTTCTGACTGCGGTGTTTTTTACTTTTTTTATTTTTAGGATTTCTTCTTCGGTTTGCATTTTCCTAATGTATCATTTTTTTCGAGCGTTGGCGAAAAACAGCTCTTTTATTTTTTTCAGCGGTGGCTTTTTGCGGTTGGAAAAAAATAAATGTGCTGTTTGTGCGGTTGGCTTTTTTAGTTCAAATGTTGAATTTAGCACGATTTTTTGCATTATGCACAACGGTTTTGTATAACGTTCCGTTGCGGAACATTTCGACTAAAATAGTTAAAAATTCCTGCATTTACTCCTTGCAAAGATTTTCAGAATTGAAAATCGGCAGCAATGGACGGTATACATTGTTACCTTAAGTGGCGAGCCGGAACTTCGGGCCGAAACCGACTTTAGCTGATCATCAGAAACCATTCCGAACATTCAGAGAGTTGGTCTAATCAGAAGTTATTCAGAGAACTTACAAAACTGTCGGAATTGCCAAAGTTCTTAGAAATCCAATCAGCTAATGAAATGTCGAAGCCATTTAACGGTAACGTTTGGGCTATGGTTTCGTTGCGGAAAATGTCCGAAGGACTTTTCCGCTGTAGCCGAAAGATAGTAAAACGGCGAGAATTTCCGATAGGAAATTCCGCCGCAATGAACTATAGCCGTTGTTGTGGTGCGTTATTTAATCAATCATTGCTTTTGAAACATTTCTCGACGCTTTGTAAAAAATATTATCCGGTTCAATTTTCAATGCCAAGTCATAATTTTCAATAGCTTTTTTATAATCATTTTTCAGATAATAAGCATATCCGCGATTATGATAGGCGTCCGCATAATTTTCATCAATTTTTATAGCTTCTGTAAACGCATCAATAGCTAAATCATATTTACTCTGTTGTCCGTAGAGAATACCAAGATTATGGTAAATCAATTTGTTATTCGGCTCTGAATTATTTGTTGGGTCTAAATCAATTGCAGCGATATAGTCTGACTTAGTGTTCTCTATATTATTTGCTTTCTCATAAGTTAATGCACGATTATATAAAGCAATTTTGTTGTCAGGATTTAGCTGGATAGCTTTGGAATAACTTTTTAAACTGCCCTTAATGTCTCCCAAAAGGTCTAAGCAATCGCCTTTCCTCATAAAGGCTTCGGAATTTTCACTGTCTAATTCTATAATTTTTTCAAATCGTAATAATGCTTCTTCTATATTTCCATTTGAAAAAAGTTCAACTCCTTCTTCGCCTAATTTATCCAAAGTTTTATTTTGTCCGTTGCAAGAGCAAAAGAAGATTAGAAAAGTAGTTAATATCAAAAAAATTTTATTCATCGAAAGTGTTTGGTTTTAATGCACCACAACGGTTAAGGCTAAAATTTCGGCGGGTTGGCAGCGACGCCGGGATCCGCCTGCGGCGGAACATCGGAGTGGGGGAGCTGCATCCAAAATTAGTCCGACTTACTTTTTTAGCTTCTTTAAAAGTATAAAATTTGTTTCAACTATTTCAGCCACGCTGAATTATAGCCGTTGTTACTTGCAGTTTTTTTAGTAAATCCAATCATAAATACTTTTAACAAATTCCCAATTTTCGTTTTTATATTCAAATATATTTCCTGATCCTCCAAATTCACCGGAATAAATTATAAAAGCCAATTCGAAAGTTTCATTGAATATTGGTCTTGAAATAACTAAAGCGCCGTTTGGACAATTATTTTTTATGTATTGTCTAATTGTTTCCAATTCTTGTCTGTTTGTTGGAGTCAAACTATCTGGTATAATTTTTTTTCCTAGACTGTATTCTTCATTGAACAAGAATTTTTCATATTTTATTATCTGATTATTCAAGTGTGTCGAATCGCTGATTTTCAAATGCTTTAAAAGCTGAGAATAATAGTCATATTCAGGAGTATTTTCAAAGAAAGTTGTTTTTTCATAAATACAATCAAAGTTTATATCTACTGATTTCAATTGATGAAATATGTGCGCTAAAAGTTTTTTAGTCCGATGAATTTCTAAATTTTCAACAGTTGGTTTATTCGAATTATTACAACTTAAAATTAAAGTGAGAAAAGCAATCAATTGTAATATCCTCATGGTGCTAAAATTGCAAGTAACGGTTTTGTATAACGTTCCGTTGCGGAACGTTTTGACTAAAATAGTTAAAATTTCCTGTATTTACTCCTTGCAAAGATTTTCAGTATTGAAAATCGGCAGCAATGGACGGTATACATTGTTACCTTAAGTGGCGAGCCGAAACTTCGGGCCGAAACCGACTTTAGCTGATCATCAGAAACCATTCCGAACATTCAGAGAGTTGGTCTAATCAGAAGTTATTCAGAGAACTTGCAAAACTGTCGGAATTGCTGAAGTTCTTAGAAATTCAATCAGCTAATGAAATGTCGAAGCCATTTAACGGTAACGGTTAAGGCTAAAATTTCGGCGGGTTGGCAGCGACGCCGGGGATCCGCCTTTGGCGGAACATCGGAGTGGGGAGCTGCTTCCCAAATTTGTCCGAGTAACTTTTTAGCTTCTTTAAAAGTATGAATATTGTTTTAATTATTTCAGCCCCGCTGAATTATAGCCATTGTTGTACACCGTTTTTTTTATTTTAAGTATCTCAGATTAAATATTGCTTGATGGTCAGTTTCTGTGAACTCAAAAATTCCATCGATGATTTTTTTCATTTCTTTTCCTAAAAACACACTGTCATCTGTTTCCTCTATAAATTTGGCAAAAGTTCGAATTGGTGTTTGTCCATGCATTTCGTCCAATTCGATAAGTTTTAAATCCGATTTTTTATATTTAATATATGTCCGATTATTTTCAATTCCATCACGGTCAATTATAAAGAAAATCACAAATCCGTTTTGATATTTTATTTTATCGACGTCAAATATTTTGAACCAAGACGGTGTGAATTTGAGCGAATCAACTTGTAGTATAATCTCATTGTTTCTAATTATCTCAAGTTGGACTCTACTTTTCTTGCTGTCACGAATAAACCTTTGAACAAATTCAGTTGAGTTTTTTGGTTTTCTTGTCAGAATGTTTTTTATAAAATTCACGATTTTTATGTCAGAAGTTTAGTTTTTGGTCAAAATGGTGTACAACGGTTTTGTATAACGTTCCGTTGCGGAACGTTTCGACTAAAATAGTTAAAAATTCCTATATTTTCTCTTTGCAAAGATTTTCAGAATTGAAAATCGGCAGCAATGGACGGTATACATTGTTACCTTAAGTGGCGAGCCGAAACTTCGGGCCGAAACCGACTTTAGCTGATCATCAGAAACCATTCCGAACAATCAGAGAGTTGGTCTAATCAGAGTTTATTCAGAGAACCAGCAAAATTGTCGGAATTGCTGAAGTTCTTAGAAATCCAATCAGCTAATGAAATGTCGAAGCCATTTAACGGTAACGGTTTTGTGTATGATTAGTGGCGTGTTTAAGCACCTAATTTAGCAAATAAACACCAGATAGAAAATCCGTGAGAATTTTCGTAAGTAGGCTCTCAATAGCCATTAATTATACACGTTGTTGGCAGTCGTTCTAGTCAGACGAAATCTCCAATGTTATTAATTTACCTCTTGAATCCGAGAAGATTATAAAAAAGAAATAGTCGTAGATATGTCCCATTTCATTAAATAAACCGTGTATTTTATCAGATTCAGGTTTAAAATCGTCAATTGTCAGCATAAAACAAGGATAGCTACAATCAAGCTCTTTCAGATGAATGTCAACACTTTCCAGATCAGATTCGAAACTCTTTAAGTCAGAAGCAAAATTTTCCCAATCCTTTTCGAAAGAGAGGAATATTTTCTTTACCACGTTAAGTAAATTGTCATCAATTTTATAAATATCATTTGCCGTGAGGTTTTCAGTTCTGAATGGGAAAGGTAGGTGATCCGTTTCTTTTTGATACTTCGTTACATTTTCGCTAGAATAATGCAATTGCAAAAACCGAAGGATGTTTTTTTTATCAATTCGTCCCGTAGTTTTTGAATCAGAATATTTTGCATACCCAATATATCCAATATCAGATTTCAATTCAGTCAATGTTGCACTTGTGGTTCTCATAAGAATGACTGCCAACGGTTAAGGCTAAAATTTCGGCGGGTTGGCAGCGACGCCGGGATCCGCCGCAGGCGGAACATCGGAGTGGGGAGCTGCTTCCCAAATTTGTCCGACTTACTTTTTAACTTCTTTAAAAGTATGAATATTGTTTTAATTATTTCAGTCCCGCTGAATTTTAGCCTGTGTTAGGCTTTCGTTAAAGTTATTCCACTTTGTCTTTTATTTGCTTTAATATTCGGTTTTCAAACTCTTTTTTCATTGAAGTGTTTTTCCACCAAAAGAAACTATCGTTTACGTTTTTCCAATTCCCAAGTATCAACCCGTCGTTTACTGCTACAAAGGCAAAATCAGTTTTATTATTTGAATTTGGTCGTGTCCAAGTATGTATAATTTGATTTTTGTCCGGATAATAAAAATAGAATGAGTGCCAATACCCTTTTTTATGATCATTTAAGTATTGTTCTTCACCATTTGATCCAATTACTTTTGAACTTAAATTCAGAGTTGAATTTTCTTTTTTGAATTCCTGAATTATCTCAATCAGTTCATTCTCCGAAACATCAAATTCATATATTTCAGCTCGTGCGTAACTTCCGGGAGCGAAAGACCAAATAAAATAATATCCTAGTATGAGAATTACAAAAACTGCTAGAATTCCGATTACTAAGTTTCTTTCCTTTCTCATTTTTTTAATGAAGCCTAACGGTCTCGTATAACCGCCGTTGCGGTTTTTAGAATACGTATTATTCAGATGTTAAGATACTGTTTTTGTAGGAATCTAAATTCGATTAAGCAGCAATGGCGGTTATACATTGTTCTACGCAGTTTTTTATTCCTCAACAAGTTCATATCCATAAATTCCATTTTTGTTTTCTGGGTATATTTTTCTCATAGTCAGATAGTAATCTTCCAAAAATCGATTCAAGTCCACAAGCCCATTGGTGAAAAACTGAATTGTATCTTTTTTGTTTTGAACAATTAAAATTCCGCGTGTTTTGTCGTCCGACGTTTTGCGTTGAGCATTTCTTTCAATAAACTTTTCAAATTCCCAAACCGTGTCCTTTTCCGATATTTTTTTCTCGTAAACTAAATTCCAATCTGGATTTTTATTATCATTAAAAGTCAGTTCTTTGAATTCAGTCCGAACTTTTATTGAGTCAGAATGTTTGGTGATTTCAATTCTCTCATAACCTTCGTATGTGCAAACTGAATGGTCAAAGAAAATTTTTAAAGTGTCTAATTCAGTCATCTTTTTCTTAAAATCGGTCAAGTCCTTTTTTAAATCAAAATCAGATGTTTTCTGTTCGGTTTGAAAGTCATTTTTGGTATTTGCTCTTTTTCCCATTATTGAAACTCCAAAAAGTGAAATTCCAACAAAGCCAACAACTAATATTGTCACAATAATTAATGCTATGTCGAACGTTTTTTTCAAATTGCGTAGAACGGTCACGTATAACCGTCAGTTACGGATTAATATGCGTTAATTTTCGGTTTAGTACAGACTTTAGCAATTCCGAGTGGATTCGGACGTAGTCGAATCCGCCGTAATTGCGGTTATACATTGTTGTAGCACGTTTTTTCTCAATCAACATACCATTCAAATATTGTCGAAAACAAAATAATAAACGGAATACTCTGAACAATCAAGGTTATAATAATTGGTTCATAATTCAGTTTTTTGCGATTTTTTACAATGTATATTATTAATAAAATTAACCAAACTAAAAATGAATAGAACCATATTGATAGAGTAAAATTCAATATTGGGGAATAACTTTGATAAATTTCCAACTCCTTTGGGTCAGGATTACCGTACGTTGGTAAATGTCCTACAATCCTTGATGCGTGTATGTAAAAAACGAGAATCGAAACCGAAAATATTAAAGCGAAAGAAGATAAAAAGTAAATTGTGTTTTTTATCCATTTCATCGGCATCCAATTTTTTGATTTTCCAATTTGGAAAATTTTTGTTTATCAGTTTTCTTGATATCTGTCAATTCAAATCGGTTTTTGTCTAAAGAATTGAAGTCAACTGAACTCAAATATTCTTGAACAACATTACGGTCAATCATTATTTTTCCACCGCCAGCCCAATGTCGGTTATTTCCATTTTTCTTAATTCCAGAAATCCAATATTCGTCTCCAGTTTCTATGTCGTAATAGTGTCCAGCAATTCCTTGAGCATTTGAGTATTTAAGTGCTTTTCCATTAAAATAGATAGTTCGACCAGATTTTGAAAATTCCGCCATACCAATCCACGCAGGTCCATTATCTGCAAATCCGCTTTTTAATTCTATATATTTCAATTCAGATTTCATTTTTCGTCAAAATGTGCTACAACGGTCTCTGGCTAAGCTTGCGTTGCGTGTTGGTTGTTCGGTTTAGTCAGATGAACCTTAAAGTTTTTTGAAAGGTAAAACTATTTTTTGAAACTCTAAGTAGCAATGAAGCTTAGGCGTTGTTGTAAAACGTATTATTTATCAGATTTCAGGTTTACCCAAAATCGCTTTATTTTCGGAACCAATTAGCCATTCAGAGATTTGTTTGCCTCTAATCATTGTATCTGGAACAACTAAGTACAGTAAATCCAATCCGTTATTTTCTTGACTCATATCTGGTTCATCTTCTGGCACAATTCTCAGTTTTTGTCCTATCTCAAAATTTCTATAATCACATTTTGAAATAACAGAAACTTTGTCGGGCAAATGTGGCTTTACAGTTTCACCAATTATGAGCGCATAAGGAATAGCAAAATCGCCACAGGAATGATTCGTTGGATAAAATTCCGTTACAATCAAATCAAATGGATCTTCAACATTATAGTATTCAAATCCAATTTCTTTCAGAGTGTCATTAGAGTTTTCAATATCAATTGTTGTCTTTTCAAGTTTTGATTGACAACCAATGAGGAGAGCAAATAATATGAAAATTAGAGGTTTCACTATGTTTTACAACGGTTTTGTATAACGTTTGTGGCGGCTGGCGGCTCTGATTCAGCTAGACCGACCACGCTCTCAGCGTGGGGCGGGCAGTCACGCCACCGGCGTGACGTGCGAATCAGAAGTGTCGGCAAAGCCGCTTTTTGTTATTTGTCAGTTAAAGATAAAGTTTTTTTAGTGACGAAATCTTACGTTTTCTAAAGGGCTAGCTATAAAATCGTTATGCAATGTTGGCACTTGTTAAATTAGATATAGTATGTGTTTTTAACTTTTTCAATTATTTCCCCCATTTTACTGTGATCGAAAATTACACGCATAGATGATGAGCCAAAACTTGAGTATCCAAAATTTCTCTCTGTCGGAAACAGAATAAACTTGTGGTCAACTTTCGCAAAATATAAAGGAGGAGCAATGAAATAAATTCTACCAATTCTTTGAACTTCGCTCCAATTTTTGTCTTTTTTAATTCCACGATCCGAATAAATAATTCTACTATGGTTAACCTTAACTTTTTTAATTCTGTCAAAAAGAATCGTGTTTATAAGAATTAATATAATCCCGATGCTACTGAAAATTGAGAGTTTTTTCCAGTCAGTAATTTGATCAGGATTATAAAACTTTAATACGCTAGCGAATATTAAAAGAAATCCAATAATCATAAGAATGTATTTCCAAAATAAGACCTGAAGTTTATTACTCTCTGTCATACAATTCTATTTTTTTTAATAAGTGCCAACGGTTAAGGCTAAAATTTCGGCGGGTTGGCAGCGACGCCGGGATCCGCCTGCGGCGGAACATCGGAGTGGGGAGCTGCGTTCCCAAATTATTCCGAGTAACTGTTTTAGCTTCTTTAAAAGTATGAATATTGTTTTAATTATTTCAGCCCCGCTGAATTGTAGCCATTGTTACCTACAGTTTTAACTTAACCAAACTCCTATTGAATCGACATATTCCCAATTCCCATTTGTAAATTTGTAAATACTTATAGAACCGCCAGGTGAGCAGATACTTATTTCTATTACTGCAATATTGTATGATTCATTAAATATTGGAGGTGATAGATATAACCACCCGGAAGGACATTTCTTCCAAAGAATTTCTCGGCCTTTCTGACTACCATTCTTCTGGAAAATTGAATCAACTTCGGAGCGTTTTATCAAATCCATTTTGTAATTCAATGATAGTTCATCAATCCTAAACCTTTTAGACAAATTATCTTGTTTGTCAAGAACTGAGTCATTGTTCAATTCTAAGGCTTCCAATAAATCCTTTTTATTATTGTGTTCAGGTCTTTCATTATCTGCGATTTCTAAAAGTGATTGGTGAGGTGGTTCAAGCAAACAGCTACAATCTGGTTCATTATTTTTTAGAATGCTGTTTACTAATTCGGTCGATTTTTGATTGTAATTATTTATATCGTCATCAATTGGTTTATTACAGCCAAGTATCAAAATCAGCGATAGTAAAATAGTTATTCTAAGATTCATTTTTAAATTGTAGGTAACGGTTTTGTATAACGTTCCGTTGCGGAACGTTTAGACTAAACTACTTAAAATTAATGGGATTTCCCGCTTGCGAGGATTTTCCGAAAGGAAAATCGGAAGCAATGGACGTTATGCATTGTTGCCAACAGTTTTTTTTGATTTAATCTTTTTCCCAAATTCCATTATTTAATCTATAAATTGATAGATGACTTCCCAAATCCAAATGAGTAAATCCCATTTGAATATCAATTACAGCTGTTCGGTAATTTTTATCAAATATAGGTTTAGAGATGAAATAAAAATCATTTGGGCATTTTTCAAAAAATGTATCGATTTGCTTTTCAGTACCAAATTGAGCAAGAGAATCCAATTTTTTTCTTATGGAATCAAATTTGCTATATTCAATTAATTCCGTTTTATTTCCGAACATCGAATCCTTGAAATCAAAATTTTTTGAAAGTCCGATTAGACTGTCAAGTGTGTTTTTTTTATCAATTCTAAGAATTCCATTTAATCTGTTCCTATAATTAATCGCAGGCATTTTATTTTCAATAGCTTCGAGTAAATTTGAATTTGTATTTGGTCGAATTATATATGAGCATTCAAAAAGGTCTTCAGAGAAAATCTGTGTAATTAACTCTGTTGCATTCTTATTATAATCATTTTTGTTTTCAACATCGCCTTTCTCTTTACAGTTAGATAATGAAAAAAATAAAATGATAAATGTTAGTATGTTTATAATTTTTTTCAAATTGTTGGCAACGCTCGCAGCTATGGTGCGGTGCGCCTGCGGCAGCTTCGGCTAGAGAAACGGGCGGAGCCCGGTTGGAAGCGTTAGCGTGCGTTTCGGAGCAATGGCGAAGCCGCTTGGTTAATTTTTCGGTTTTTTAAATGTAAGTAATATTGTGCGATTTTTCATTAACCTAACCAACTTAGCACTGCAGCTATAGGTGATGTTACCCATAGTTATTTTTAACTAAAATCAGGACTGAAAATTTCGTGCTTTAACCGAAATTCAGTTGTTAAAAACTTAATCGCTTTAGTAGCATTTTCTTCATTCTTAAAATAAATGACCGGATCTCTTTTCGTATGTCGTTGATTTAAAACGAATATTTCAAACGAATTGAATGATTCACTTTGGTCGGGATTTGCAGAAGATACAAAGGCAAACTTCTGTTGCTTTTTAATTTTCAATATTGAAACCGCAGGTCTATCGGATAATTTTATTTTACTTTTTAATAAAGTGATTCCTTTAATTGAAATTGTTTTATATAAATTTTCACCTTTTTTCTGCAAGCCTTTCTTGGAGAATATCAATGCTAATAAAAATAAAGTTAGCATTAAAAAGAATATGGAAGTTATAATTCCGATTACCTCATAAAGTGCAGAAATTGAATTATAAAAGCCAATAGCGGAAATTGCTGCAAACCCACCTAACATAGTTTTCTGATGAAAAGAGTATCTATCTTCGAACGTAATTTTGATTATTTCCATATTTTTAAAACAAATAGTTCCGTAATAATTATGGGTAACGGTTAAGGCTAAAATTTCGGCGGGTTGGCAGCGAAGCCGGGGATCCGCCGCAGGCGGAACATCGGAGTGGGGAGCTGCTTCCCAAATTGTTCCGAGTATCTTTTTAGCTTCTTTAAAAGTATGAATATTGTTTCAATTATTTCAGTCCCGCTGAATTATAGCCTATGTTGGGTATAGTTTTTAATCAAGTTTTGTATAGTCCATTTGAAATTCAAATGAGCTAAAATTCGGGCGCCTAAATTAAATCCGAAAAAGAACAATAAGGCAATCCAAATCATATCTACATCTAAAGTACTCAAAGCTGAAAATTCGGTTTTCGATGCGACTAAAAATAGAATAAAAGGAACTGCTATTAAAAGAACCATCCAATTTCCATTTGTGACAACAATTGTATCTCCTTTATCTTTCACTTTGACTACTCCACTGACCAATATAATTCCTACATGAAAAGCATAACCTGTGGCATGTGCAGCATGAAATACTAACCGATTTTCTTTTTTTGATATATATCCAAAATCTTCTTTTTGCAAATAGCCTTTCACAAGATCTAATATTTCAGACGTAGATATTTCTCCGATCTCGGATTTTTTAAATTTTGTCTGAAATTGTATCGGAAGTAAAGTCATTTCTAAAATTATACCCAACGGTTTTGTATAACGTTCCGTTGCGGAACGTTTTGACTAAAATAGTTAAAAATTCCTGTATTTGCTCCTTGCAAAGATTTTCAGAATTGAAAATCGGCAGCAATGGACGGTATACATTGTTACCTTAAGTGGCGAGCCGAAAATTCGGGCCGGAACCGACTTTAGCTGATCATCAGAAACCATTCCGAACAATCAGAGAGTTGGTCTAATCAGAGTTTATTCAGAGAACCAGCAAAATTGTCGGAATTGCTGAAGTTCTTAGAAATTCAATCAGCTAATGAAATGTCGAAGCCATTTAACGGTAACGGATTTGTATAACGTTTGTGGCGATTGGCGGCTGAATCGGAAGGAATCCCGCCTCTGGCGGGAGCGGAAGCAATCCGCCTTGGCGGATGCGTGCGATTCAGCGTTGCGTGGGCGCCGCAAACTCTAGTTTGTCAGATAAAGATAAAGATTTTATGTTTTGTAAATACTCAAATCAAATTATGAAAGCCATAAACCGTTATGCGGTGTTACCTACTGTTGACGAATAAGCATTTTGAAAGTTGCTAATGAATTAATTCTTGAATAATTTTTTGCTAAATATTCGATGATTTCCAAATCAGAGAAGTCAGATAAATTCAATTTTGGCTTTGTTAAACTTTCAGATTCTTGAAATTGACCAGTAATAAGCCATCTAGCATCAACATCCTGAAATTTTTCAAGAATATCAGAAATTATATCAAAACCTGGATTATTTCCTGCTTTTTTCAATCTGTGTAATTTCTCAGCAGATTTATAATTCAAACCTTTCGTCGCGAATCTTGTCAGATTATTGTAACCCTCTTTTTTTGCAATTTCAATAATTCGATCATAAATCGTACTCATATTAATACTCTAAATGTTAATACTCAATAGTAGGTAACGGTCTCGTATAACCGCCGTTGCGGTTTTTAGAATACGTATTATTCAGATGTTAAGATACTGTTTTTGTAGGAATCTAAATTCGATTAAGCAGCAATGGCGGTTATACATTGTTCTACGCAGTTTTTTATTCCTCAACAAGTTCATATCCATAAATTCCATTTTTGTTTTCTGGGTATATTTTTCTCATAGTCAGATAGTAATCTTCCAAAAATCGATTCAAGTCCACAAGCCCATTGGTGAAAAACTGAATTGTATCTTTTTTGTTTTGAACAATTAAAATTCCGCGTGTTTTGTCGTCCGACGTTTTGCGTTGAGCATTTCTTTCAATAAACTTTTCAAATTCCCAAACCGTGTCCTTTTCCGATATTTTTTTCTCGTAAACTAAATTCCAATCTGGATTTTTATTATCATTAAAAGTCAGTTCTTTGAATTCAGTCCGAACTTTTATTGAGTCAGAATGTTTGGTGATTTCAATTCTCTCATAACCTTCGTATGTGCAAACTGAATGGTCAAAGAAAATTTTTAAAGTGTCTAATTCAGTCATCTTTTTCTTAAAATCGGTCAAGTCCTTTTTTAAATCAAAATCAGATGTTTTCTGTTCGGTTTGAAAGTCATTTTTGGTATTTGCTCTTTTTCCCATTATTGAAACTCCAAAAAGTGAAATTCCAACAAAGCCAACAACTAATATTGTCACAATAATTAATGCTATGTCGAACGTTTTTTTCAAATTGCGTAGAACGGTCACGTATAACCGTCAGTTACGGATTAATATGCGTTAATTTTCGGTTTAGTACAGACTTTAGCAATTCCGAGTGGATTCGGACGTAGTCGAATCCGCCGTAATTGCGGTTATACATTGTTGTAGCACGTTTTTTCTCAATCAACATACCATTCAAATATTGTCGAAAACAAAATAATAAACGGAATACTCTGAACAATCAAGGTTATAATAATTGGTTCATAATTCAGTTTTTTGCGATTTTTTACAATGTATATTATTAATAAAATTAACCAAACTAAAAATGAATAGAACCATATTGATAGAGTAAAATTCAATATTGGGGAATAACTTTGATAAATTTCCAACTCCTTTGGGTCAGGATTACCGTACGTTGGTAAATGTCCTACAATCCTTGATGCGTGTATGTAAAAAACGAGAATCGAAACCGAAAATATTAAAGCGAAAGAAGATAAAAAGTAAATTGTGTTTTTTATCCATTTCATCGGCATCCAATTTTTTGATTTTCCAATTTGGAAAATTTTTGTTTATCAGTTTTCTTGATATCTGTCAATTCAAATCGGTTTTTGTCTAAAGAATTGAAGTCAACTGAACTCAAATATTCTTGAACAACATTACGGTCAATCATTATTTTTCCACCGCCAGCCCAATGTCGGTTATTTCCATTTTTCTTAATTCCAGAAATCCAATATTCGTCTCCAGTTTCTATGTCGTAATAGTGTCCAGCAATTCCTTGAGCATTTGAGTATTTAAGTGCTTTTCCATTAAAATAGATAGTTCGACCAGATTTTGAAAATTCCGCCATACCAATCCACGCAGGTCCATTATCTGCAAATCCGCTTTTTAATTCTATATATTTCAATTCAGATTTCATTTTTCGTCAAAATGTGCTACAACGGTCTCTGGCTAAGCTTGCGTTGCGTGTTGGTTGTTCGGTTTAGTCAGATGAACCTTAAAGTTTTTTGAAAGGTAAAACTATTTTTTGAAACTCTAAGTAGCAATGAAGCTTAGGCGTTGTTGTAAAACGTATTATTTATCAGATTTCAGGTTTACCCAAAATCGCTTTATTTTCGGAACCAATTAGCCATTCAGAGATTTGTTTGCCTCTAATCATTGTATCTGGAACAACTAAGTACAGTAAATCCAATCCGTTATTTTCTTGACTCATATCTGGTTCATCTTCTGGCACAATTCTCAGTTTTTGTCCTATCTCAAAATTTCTATAATCACATTTTGAAATAACAGAAACTTTGTCGGGCAAATGTGGCTTTACAGTTTCACCAATTATGAGCGCATAAGGAATAGCAAAATCGCCACAGGAATGATTCGTTGGATAAAATTCCGTTACAATCAAATCAAATGGATCTTCAACATTATAGTATTCAAATCCAATTTCTTTCAGAGTGTCATTAGAGTTTTCAATATCAATTGTTGTCTTTTCAAGTTTTGATTGACAACCAATGAGGAGAGCAAATAATATGAAAATTAGAGGTTTCACTATGTTTTACAACGGTTTTGTATAACGTTTGTGGCGGCTGGCGGCTCTGATTCAGCTAGACCGACCACGCTCTCAGCGTGGGGCGGGCAGTCACGCCACCGGCGTGACGTGCGAATCAGAAGTGTCGGCAAAGCCGCTTTTTGTTATTTGTCAGTTAAAGATAAAGTTTTTTTAGTGACGAAATCTTACGTTTTCTAAAGGGCTAGCTATAAAATCGTTATGCAATGTTGGCACTTGTTAAATT
>NZ_KN050846.1:93152-119983 GCF_000746845.1 Altibacter lentus
GTCGGCAAAGCCGCATTTGTTATTTGTCAGATAAAGATATAGTTTTTATGTTTTGTAAATGCTCAAATCAGAAATTGAAAGCCATAAACCGTTATACAGTGTTATACGCTGGCAAAAATTAAATAGGCCAGTCATAATCAATGTCGTTGAGAAAAGGAACTCCTAATTCAAAATCTGTAACAATTCCATATTCTTCATCTAGATTTATCCAAAGATCTATATCAAAATGAGTTATCAGAAATTTAAAATCGTCTACTTCCCACTCTTTAACCAAATCTCCAAATACTTCTTTTTTTACATAATCTACTTTTGAATTAATAATTTTCTTTCCATTATAAGTTAAATCTGGATTTTTTGTCCTTATGTAGCCAAATCTGTCATTTTCATTTTGATAAAAAGTCAGTCGCAGTAATTTATCGCTCCATTCCAAGATAATGTCATTCTCATTACTTGGATCAATAATAACTCGACTGGGTTCGCCTAAAATTTCAACTACTTCATTACGGCTCATTCCGAACTTCAAATTATCAATTCCAATTTTAGGTTTTAACTTCATAATCTTGCTTGCGTATAACGGTTTTGTATAACGTTCCGTTGCGGAACGTTTTGACTAAAATAGTTAAAAATTCCTGCATTTTCTCTTTGCAAAGATTTTCCGAGTTGGAAAATCAGCAGCAATGGACGGTATACATTGTTACCTTAAGTGGCGAGCCGAAACTTCGGGCCGGAACCAACTTTAGCTGATCATCAGAAACCATTCCGAACATTCAGAGAGTTGGTCTAATCAGAAATTATTCAGAGAACCTGCAAAACTGTCGGAATTGCTGAAGTTCTTAGAAATCCAATCAGCTAATGAAATGTCGAAGCCATTTAACGGTAACGGTTTTGTGTATGGCTTCGTTGCGGGTTTTAATTTACGTTTTTTTCGGTTTTGGTGATGTTTGTTTGTAGGATTTAAAATTCATTCAACCACCCAAGCCGCAATGAGCTATACACGTTGTTGCCATCTGGCTTTATCCACCTTCTTTTGGGCTTTTAAGTTTTCTTAGATTCCAATTATCTTTAATATATTTTCCGCTTTCAAAATTTTTCATCCATACTTTTTCAATGAGTGGATTTAAATTCATTTCATCAGGTATGTAAGTCAGGACATCCTCATATGTTATATAAAACTCTATAAATTCTCCGACGCTTTGATTGTGAAAGATACTATAAACTTCTATTTTGTCTTTTAGTTCACTTAATTCTTGTAACTCGTCAAACGGATTCTTATCTCCAAAAACTTTTTCGGCCAATAAATTTTCTCCAATTACTGTATTTGTTCCATCCTTTTTAGTTGCACTAATTTTTATTCTGTCGTCACTAAGCTTGGTAAACCAAAAATTGGATTGATATTTTGAAGTATCAATATTAATCAGACATGGATATTCGGGTGATTTTAAATCTTTAGAAAAAACCAAAAAAGAGACGCTGTCTTTTTCTTTAAAATAATAAGCTCGGTAGTCAGTCCTTGCCTTTCTTGACTTTGTCCAAATTTCTCCCTTGCCTCGATATTCAAAACTCCAATTACGAAAAATTTTAATGTTATTTTCATTCAATTTATCGGTTATTTGATCAGCTTTGGTTTCAATTTCTTGACTTGAATATTGAGAGTTATTACATGCTGAAAAAAATAAGAAAGCAGAAACTAAAAGGATTATTTTTAAAATTCTCATTGTTATTGAGCTTGATGGCAACGGTTAAGGCTAAAATTTCGGCGGGTTGGCAGCGACGCCGGGGATCCGCCTGCGGCGGAACATCGGAGTGGGGAGCTGCGTTCCCAAATTTGTCCGACTTACTTTTTTAGCTTCTTTAAAAGTATAAATTTATTTCAACTATTTCAGTCCCGCTGAATTATAGCCTATGTTGGGTATAGTTTTTAATCAAGTTTTGTATAGTCCATTTGAAATTCAAATGAGCTAAAATTCGTGCGCCTAAATTAAATCCGAAAAAGAACAATAAGGCAATCCAAATCATATCTACATCTAAAGTACTCAAAGCTGAAAATTCGGTTTTCGATGCGACTAAAAATAGAATAAAAGGAACTGCTATTAAAAGAACCATCCAATTTCCATTTGTGACAACAATTGTATCTCCTTTATCTTTCACTTTGACTACTCCACTGACCAATATAATTCCTACATGAAAAGCATAGCCTGTGGCATGTGCAGCATGAAATACTAACCGATTTTCTTTTTTTGATATATATCCAAAATCTTCTTTTTGCAAATAGCCTTTCACAAGATCTAATATTTCAGACGTAGATATTTCTCCGATCTCGGATTTTTTAAATTTTGTCTGAAATTGTATCGGAAGTAAAGTCATTTCTAAAATTATACCCAACGGTCTCGTATAACCGCAGTAGCTGTTTTTATAGATTACTTTTCAGTATTAGATTGATTATTGTTTTCTTCATTAACTTCAAGTTTAGAACTAATTCCAGCTATTGCGGTTATACATTGTTGGGCGTTAGTGCTTTCTTTGTCATTTTCGGATTCTACTTCTCTTAAAGTCATTATGTCTATTTTCTTGCCGTCAGTTTCAATTGTCAGCACTCGACAGTGCTTATTAGCAGGATTGTCAACTAACGAAACTTCTTCTAATTCCATTTCCGTTATCACTCGACAACACATCTCTCCATTGTATAATCTGCCTTTTAAATGATTGCACTTTCCATATTTTTCATTACAAATTGAACAATGACTTTTTTTTATTATTCCTCCTGCACTTTGAAAAAAGAGATTTGGGAACAAAAGCTTTTCATAATTTGCTAATCTTTCTAAATATCCTGTTTCGGATTCAAGTTCAAAAGGGTAATTTCTTACGACGGTTCCGTAAATAACTTGTGCATTAACAAGATTCCCCCAAGCTTCACTCATTTTATCTTCTTTGATGTTTACCAACATCTGAAGCTCATATTGCAAGGCTAAAAGAGAATTATCTATACAGTAAACTAAATTAGCCTCGTTTTCTAATTTTCGTTTTTTAAAGTCTTCTTTAAGTTGTGATAGTTCTTGTCTGTAACTTATCAGGTTGTCTATTTCATCCTTTTGGATTTCAATTCCGATTGTGATAAAGGCTTTTTTTTGAACTCTTGATGCAACTTCATTAAACTCCTTAATTAATAAGTTTGGATTTTCTATAAAGACCATCATTTCATTGCCTTAATTACCTTTTCTAAACCTTTCAAACCTTCAACATCTCCTTTATAATTAATCTTTTTTACTTTACCTTTTTCCTTCGTTTCGATATGAAACTCCACGTGTGCTTTCTTTTTCCCAATTGTTCCTTTTAAAGCATCATATACATAATTTGATAGCACATTCAACGAAACTGATACAACAGTGGAGTTTTCTGCGATGGCGGATAAACTAAAAAATATTGCGGGTAAATAAATATCTGCATTTTTTCTACTTCTATACAATTCAGTGTCACCTCCAAGAATGGATAATTCCAATTGATTTAATTTGAAATGCTTATTCAATTCTATCATATTATCTGTAAAAATGAATTCAGCTTTCTTTTCAGCTGTCAACAAATTCTCTGGAAAAAAAGAAATATTATCAGGTAATGATAAATTCAGTTTTTCAAATTTGTCTTCAACTTTATATTCTTCTATTGTATAATCCATTTCGTTTTTCTTGCATTACGCCCAACGGTCTTGTATATGAAAAGTAGCGGATTTTACGTACTAACTTTTCGGTTAATCACAGACCTTAAATTTATAAAATTCATTTCGATTTAGCACCTAAACCGCTATTTTTTATATACGTTGTTACCCACTGGCTTTATTCCGTTCAGCTTGGTTTTCAGCGTTGGCAAAGACATACTCTTTTGCAATTTTTGGCTTGTGTTTCGGCTGAAGCGAATTGCAAATGTGTATGGCTTTTAGCGTTGGCTTTTTAACAACAACTTTTATTTTCTTGAATTGGTGGACAAGCTACTGTTCCATAAGAACAATAAACACAACAATCTCCCTCTTTTGGTTTCAAAACCGTTTTGCAATTCTCACATTCGTAGAAAAATTGACAAGCGTTTGTTGGCATATCTTCTACTTTTTTATGTCCGCAGTTTGGACAAGTGATTTCAGATTTTAATATAGTTTCCATTAATTTTCTTTTTTGTCGGTTACTTTATAGCCTGTTGAATTGATTGCTTTCTCAATTTCCGTTTCATTAGTTTTGGTTTTGTCAAATTCAACGATTGCATTTCCATTTTCGTAAGACGCTTTTGAGTTAACAATTCCGTTAAGTTTGTTTACTTCGTGATTTACGTGTTCTTCGCAACTCGCACAAGTCATTCCGCTGATTTTAAATTCCGTTGTTTTAATGTCCAATTTGTCAACTACAATAACTTGCTTCTCTGTATTTGGGTAAAAAATTCCTGAATAGTATGGGAAAGCCAACATCACAATTGCAAATACAGTTACAATTCCTAAAAATTTCTTTGATTGAATAAATTTTGGTTTTTCATCCGTTTCGCATTCACAGTCAATTTCTTTTTGAGGTTTTAATTTCTGATACCAAGCAAAACCAAGAACTAAAATTGTAAGTCCGATTAAATAAGGTCTAAAAGGCTCTATCCAAGAAAATGTTGAAGCAATTCCGCTTGTTCCTGCGATTAGTGCCAAAACTGGTGTAATACAACATAATGAAGCTGTAATTGCTGCTAACAAACCTGCGCCAATTAATTTGTTTTCACTTTTCATATCGTTTCCAAAATTTTGTTTTCATCAAGTATCTCAAAGAATGGATTTAGTAATTTTTCATATTCAGTCGTAAGTGAATAAAAAATCGTTTGAGCATCTCTTTCTGTTTGTAATAGGTTCCGGTCTTTCATTTTTCTCAAATGTTGAGAAATAGCAGAAATGTTCATTCCGAGAATATCGCTTAAATCACAAACGCAAAGTCTTTTTTCCTCAAAGAGTAGGTAAAGTATTTTCAGTCGAACGCTATTTCCGACTAATGAAAGTCCGTTCGCCAAATAGTCGAACGATTCGCTTAATTCCGAAACTGTGTCTTTGCAACGATTTATTTGTTCAATATCGGCTTGTTGTCTTATGCAAGAATTATTTTCCATAATTCAAAGGTACAATAATTTCTTATTTAAGCAAATACTTAAATACAATATTCACAAGCGTTGCGAAATTTTAGCTCTTTTGGTTTTTACAGCGTTGGATTTGTGTGTCGGAAAAAACCGAAAGTGCTAAAATGTGCGATGGGTTTTCAGCTTGTGGGTAACGGTTTTGTATAACGTTCCGTTGCGGAACGTTTCGACTAAAATAGTTAAAAATTCCTGCATTTTCTCTTTGCAATGATTTTCCGAGTGGGAAAATCAGCAGCAATGGACGGTATACATTGTTACCTTAAGTGGCGAGCCGAAACTTCGGGCCGAAACCAATTTTAGCTGATCATCAGAAACCATTCAGAACATTCAGAGAGTTGGTCTAATCAGAAGTTATTCAGAGAACCTGCAAAACTGTCGGAATTGCCAAAGTTCTTAGAAATTCAATCAGCTAATGAAATGTCGAAGCCATTTAACGGTAACGGTTTTGTATAACGTTCCGTTGCGGAACATTTCGACTAAAATAGTTAAAAATTCCTGCATTTACTCCTTGCAAAGATTTTCAGAATTGAAAATCGGCAGCAATGGACGGTATACATTGTTACCTTTTGTAGCGCGGCCAAAACTTCGAGCCTGGACAGACCTTTGTAAACAATCAGAAACCATTCGGAGTTTTCATCAGCTCGACCATCAGTCAGCGGTAAAGTTGGAACGGAAACAGAAAGCTTCTAAGCTACCGATTCAGATTCAGCGTAACCGCATCAGAATCTCATCAGCGCTATTAATGGTAACGGTTAAGGCTAAAATTTCGGCGGGTTGGCAGCGACGCCGGGGATCCGCCTGCGGCGGAACATCGGAGTGGGGAGCTGCGTTCCCAAATTTGTCCGACTTACTTTTTTAGCTTCTTTAAAAGTATAAAATTTGTTTTAATTAGTTCAGCCCCGCTGAATTTTAGCCTATGTTGGGCTTTCGTTTTTTATCAAATCAAAATTAGCAAATGATTCAGTCAGTTCTTTATTTTCCTTCTCAGAATAGAATTCATATTCTATTCTTCTTCTAGTAAAGTTTGGATTGGGATTGAAAGTCAATAAAACTTTGTCGTGTATCGTCAAATGAGAAATCCGATTTATTGGTAACTTTCCTTTTAATAGTTTCTCATGCTCTATATCAACAATAACTTTTGGTAAGCTGTTATATAATCTGTTGAAGTAGTATTTTTTCGAAGGCACAAAAATCAAAATTCCCTCAGTAAAATATAATTCAGCGTCTTTTGTAGGACCAAGAAATTGTTTTAAACCAGAATAGGAACTTTCAGATAATTTTATTTCAAATCTTCTCAGGTCAAAATTAGCAAACCTTTTTAAAATCTGCTCTCCTTTATCTATTTGTGATCTTGATATTCTAATCAACACGAATAGAGCAAGAAGGAGCACGCTAGACATTATTAAAAGTAATTCAATCAAATTAATCAGATTAGCAAAATTTTAATTTCAAAATGAAGCCCAACGGTTTTGTATAACGTTTGTGGCGGCTGGCGGCTCTGATTCGGACAGACCAAATTTGCGGAGCAAATGTTGGAAGCAGCGAAGCTGTGTGCGAATCAGAAGTGTCGGCAAAGCCGCATTTGTTATTTGTCAGATAAAGATATAGTTTTTATGTTTTGTAAATGCTCAAATCAGAAATTGAAAGCCATAAACCGTTATACAGTGTTATACGCTGGCAAAAATTAAATAGGCCAGTCATAATCAATGTCGTTGAGAAAAGGAACTCCTAATTCAAAATCTGTAACAATTCCATATTCTTCATCTAGATTTATCCAAAGATCTATATCAAAATGAGTTATCAGAAATTTAAAATCGTCTACTTCCCACTCTTTAACCAAATCTCCAAATACTTCTTTTTTTACATAATCTACTTTTGAATTAATAATTTTCTTTCCATTATAAGTTAAATCTGGATTTTTTGTTCTTATGTAGCCAAATCTGTCATTTTCATTTTGATAAAAAGTCAGTCGCAGTAATTTATCCCTCCATTCCAAGATAATGTCATTCTCATTACTTGGATCAATAATAACTCGACTGGGTTCGCCTAAAATTTCAACTACTTCATTACGGCTCATTCCGAACTTCAAATTATCAATTCCAATTTTAGGTTTTAACTTCATAATCTTGCTTGCGTATAACGGTTAAGGCTAAAATTTCGGCGGGTTGGCAGCGACGCCGGGGATCCGCCTGCGGCGGAACATCGGAGTGGGGAGCTGCTACCCAAATTATTCCGAGTAACTGTTTTAGCTTCTTTAAAAGTATAAAATTTGTTTCAATTAGTTCAGTCCCGCTGAATTTTAGCCATTGTTGTGCGTTCGGCTTTTATGTTATTCAAATTTTGAAATTACTTTATTTTTGTCTTTCAAAAAAATACTTAATTCACTTCTGTTCCTCATCGGATGCAATAATAATTTATCGCCGAAATCAGATACAACTAATGGTGCATAACTTGAATTATCAATATTTATGATTTCTTTTTTTTTGTCATTAGTGCCATCTAAGAAGTAGAATGAATTTTTATCAACGAAAATCAGTATATCATTTACATTGACATACGTGTGATAAAAATAGTCTTTTAATTCAAAAACTATTTCTTGTTTGTCTCTGTGAATATGATTGTATTCGAAAAGGAAATTGTCATTTTGCCAATATATTTCAATTCCGTAATTGTCTTGTCCGTTAACCAAAATTTTTTCATTAATAATGTCTTTTATTAATTGCGATTCTGATGAAATAATTTGGTCAATTATTTTGTCATCTGTCGCTAATGAAATTAATGGTTTAATTAATTCTTTGTCCTCATAAACATTAAATCCAATATTTTTTTTGGTTAAATATGAGTTTGTTTTTTCTTTATTAATGATTGTAAATTCTACAAGTTTTAGAATGTCAACAACTTTAATTCTGTCTGCATAAATTCTAACTGACAATCCTGAATTATTCGAGTCAATTTTATATTCAGGTTCTATTCCAGTTATTATTTTATAATTAGAATTGTTGAATTCTAACATATATAAATCATTAGCGTATTTGTCTGTATAGTCCTGGATATATTCAATAAATATTGTGTCTTTGTATTGTAAGCGATCAGATAATTTTTTTGATAATTGACCAACAATATTGATTTTATCAATGTCAGAATAATCAAATCCTGTTCTCATATAGATTTTAACATTTCCATAGGTTTCTTGGATTACCTTGTCCTTATGTGCAAAGCAATTAAAAGAAAATAATAATGCTAAAATTCCGAGTTTAAATTTCATTCTCTGTTTTTTGTAGCTGACGCACAACGGTTAAGGCTAAAATTTCGGCGGGTTGGCAGCGACGCCGGGGATCCGCCTGCGGCGGAACATCGGAGTGGGGAGCTGCATTCCCAAATTTGTCCGATTAACTTTTTAGCTTCTTTAAAAGTATAAAATTTGTTTCAACTATTTCAGCCCCGCTGAATTTTAGCCATTGTTAGGCACTGTTATTAATAAATTCAGTTGAACAATTTTTGCAATAAAATCGGTTTAGAACATTTCCAAATGGGACAAAAAATAGCAATGATATCAGAACTAAAAACTTTTCTTTCCAATTCCCCAAATATGGAGTTACCTTATCAGAGTTACATGTTGGGCAAGAAATTGATTTTTGTTTTAGATTAGTATATAATTTTGCTCTCTCTAAATCAGATTCAAATACTCTTACCTGAATTCCACTGCCTAGGATATTATAATACATCGGTAAAAGGGAGGTGAAATTTTCGTTTACTAAAAAGCAAGGAATGTCTTCACTATCAAGAATTCCTTTTATCAATTCGGCTTGAAAATTATCAGAGCAAGTAGTTAGTAAAACGGTTTTCATCTAATAGTGCCTAACGGTTAAGGCTAAAATTTCGGCGGGTTGGCAGCGACGCCGGGGATCCGCCTGCGGCGGAACATCGGAGTGGGGAGCTGCTTCCCAAATTTGTCCGATTAACTTTTTAGCTTCTTTAAAAGTATAAATTTTGTTTCAATTAGTTCAGCCCCGCTGAATTTTAGCCTATGTTGGCAAATGTTATTTTACTCAAATACTTTTGATGTTGAATGGTAACCCAAAATTTTCATAACTCCATTGGGATATTTAATTATTGTCATCTTAATAATTGCTTCTCCTTTTTCAAATGAAGCATTATAAATAAGATTGTAGATACCTTGAGTGTTTGTCCCATATGAAACCTCTGAATTCCAATCGTATAATTCGGTATTAATTAATTGTCCTAGTGAATCATTTGACCTTTCAAAAAGTTTCATCATTTCTTCTTCGGGAGTTTCCTCCAAAAATCGCTTATCTAGGAATTTAATAGCACTTTCAAAATCTTGATCCTTTAATTCTTTAAATAACGCTGAACTAACTTGTTCAGCATCTTTCAGATCCTTCTCGTTATTTTTCTGCTTGTAATTGAAACTACAATTCGTTAAAAGGATTGACATTATTGAAATAATAAATATTCTCTTCATTGATTTTTAATATTTGCCAACGGTCTCGTATAACCGTCAGTTACGGGTTAATATACGCAGACTTTTCGGTTTAGCACAGACGTTAGCAATTCCGAGTGGATTCGGACGTAGTTGAATCCGCCGTAATTGCGGTTATATATTGTTGTGCAACGTTTTTTATTTTTCAACATATTCCTCTAACCAATATTTTGCATAAGTCCACATAAAATTTTCTTCGTCTTTTGATAGTAAAGTTTTCAGTTCAATTTGGTCGAAATAGGTACATCCCGAACACACAGAAACTAAATCAGACGACTCGTATGCTTTATTAATTAACTCTTTATCGGTTTCCGTCAGTTCGTACTTGTCCATATCCGATAAACGTTCCGCCACAATTACTGCCATAAATCGTTCCGCTGGATTTTTCGATTTCAGTCTTTTGATGATTTTTTTATATTTCTTGTCGTAAATGTCAAAAGTCACATCATTTACAACGTCCGAACTCGTTCCGCCTGCATAACATCCGAATCCGATTAGCTCTTTTGGATTGATATTTTCTTGAGCAAATCCGTTGAGGGAAAGAAGTAAAGTCAGTATTATAATCGGTATTCTCATTTTTTTTGTCAAATGTTGCACAACGGTTAAGGCTAAAATTTCGGCGGGTTGGCAGCGACGCCGGGGATCCGCCTGCGGCGGAACATCGGAGTGGGGAGCTGCGTTGCCAAATTTGTCCGAGTAACTGTTTTAGCTTCTTTAAAAGTATAAAATTTGTTTCAATTAGTTCAGCCCCGCTGAATTTTAGCCTATGTTATGTAGCGTTTAAGTTAAATTATCAAATCAATCTTCTCAGTCAACTTTTCAATTAAAATTATAACGTTTGAGAGACTTGTTTTATCGCTAGTTTTCAATCGAACTTTATAAATCAGATTTTTATCTTTTAGTTCAAACTCTGCATTTTCACCTTTCAGCAAACTCCTCGAAGTCGGATCTGCCAATAATAGCTCAGAAATTGAACTTGATTTCCCGAGTATTTTATAATTTTCATATCTCGAAATTATGCTAATTAATTTTGCTTTTTTAATAACACAATTATCAAACGTAATATGAAATTTTGGGACTTGAGCAGAAATAATCAGATTGACTTTTCTGGAGTTCCATTTCACGAAATATTCAATTTTCCAATCATTGTATTTCGATAGAATAACCTTTTCACCTTTGGGTTGTGAGATTATCTCATTAGATATTAAATCAGCTAAAGTTTCTTGTTTAATCAAATGTTTGAGTTAATGCTACATAACGGTCCAGTATAACCGTCAGTTACGGATTAAGTTAGCGATTATTTTCGGTTTGAGACAGGTTTTAGCAATTCCGAGTGGATTCGGACGTAGTCGAATCCGCCGTAATTGCGGTTATACATTGTTGTAAGCAGGCTTTTTTTCATCGACATCTTATTAAAATTCCACCTTGAGGGAAATTCAATTCCGCTATGTATTTTTCGTCAGTCAAACATCCATATCTTTTTCTAAATTTCCGTTCTCTAAAATCATAAACTCTTAAAATCAGATAACTTTTTTCAAAGTGGTGTTTTTGCATTTCAATTCCGAAATTCACGCTGTGGTGGTACTTTCCTTTTAGAGCATAGTAGTCAAAAGTCAGAGTTATTTTTTTAGTCGATTCAGCTTTTATTTTTTTCCAATCTTCCTTTTGAAGTCTTAATTCTCCAGGATGGTATCCGACAAGGTTTCTGCTTTTCGTTCCGTCCACATTTTCAAAATTCAGATAAGCTCCAGCGATTTCTCCAACAACTAATCTTTCGTTTACTTCAATTACCAAATTTAGATTTTGTCCAAATCCGTTTATTGTAATTAAAAGAAGTAATGTAAAAGTCAGTTTAAATTTCATTTAGAGTTCGGTTTTTAGCTTGCTTACAACGGTTAAGGCTAAAATTTCGGCGGGTTGGCAGCGACGCCGGGATCCGCCTGCGGCGGAACATCGGAGTGGGGGAGCTGCGTTCCCAAATTTGTCCGATTAACTTTTTAGCTCATTAAAAGTATGAATATTGTTTTAATTATTTCAGCCCTGCTGAATTATAGCCGTTGTTGGCAATAGTTTTTATTCAATTTGGTAATACAATGTTTTTATCAGTTTTCCGTCAGCGTAAATTTCCGTATGAGTAATTCGGTCAGACGTTATTTTTATTTCCAGTATTACTTTTCTACTTAAAACAGCTTCTTTAACAATTTCGTGTTTCGGAACAATGACTGTCAATTTAGCTTGCTCTTCGTCTGAAAGAGCCAAATATTCCTCATTGGTTTCTGGTCCCTCAATATTATTCAATTCAGCGTAAGTTTCAGTCGGATAATCAATCAGATGCAAACTATTCATTTCTCCACTATGTCCTATCACGAGAGAAAACACTTTTTCATTAGTCAAATTCAGAGTGTCCATTTTAGGTTCAATTATGCGAAAATCAAATGCAGGATTTTCTTTGGATTCCTCTGATTTATCTGTTGCATCAATGACAATATTCTGACTATAAATCGTCGAGAATAGGAATAGAAATAATATTGTCAGATTGAGTTTCATAAATTATTGCCAACGGTTTTGTATAACGTTCCGTTGCGGAACGTTTCGACTAAAATAGTTAAAAATTCCTATATTTTCTCTTTGCAAAGATTTTCAGAATTGAAAATCAGCAGCAATGGACGGTATACATTGTTACCTTAAGTGGCGAGCCGGAACTTCGGGCCGAAACCAACTTTAGCTGATCATCAGAAACCATTCCGAACATTCAGAGAGTTGGTCTAATCAGAGATTATTCAGAGAACCTGCTAAACTGTCGGAATTGCTGAAGTTCTTAGAAATTCAATCAGCTAATGAAATGTCGAAGCCATTTAACGGTAACGGTTAAGGCTAAAATTTCGGCGGGTTGGCAGCGACGCCGGGGATCCGCCAACGGCGGAACATCGGAGTGGGGAGCTGCGTTCCCAAATTATTCCGAGGAACATTTTTAGCTTCTTTAAAAGTATAAAATTTGTTTCAATTATTTCAGCCCCGCTGAATTATAGCCATTGTTGTGTGTAGTGTTTTACATCACATTATTCAATTCAACAAGTTTTTTTTCTCAAGAGTGTCTTTAACTTTAAAGATAAATCCGAGAATAAAAATTGCGAAAAAATTTATACTAATAAAGCTCAAATCAAAATTAGAATTCCAATATAGTGTCCAAGATGTAATATTTAAATCCAAACCGATTATAAAATCATTTGTTAAGTCAATCCGTACTCCGAGTAGAATTCCAGAAGTATACTTGAAACCGTATCCTAAAACTCCAAATCCGATGATTTGTAGAGCCTGATTAATTATGGATAGGTTTATTCCTTTTTTTAATTGTTTCTTTATTAATAAATATCCGCAATAAGTCGAAAATGACATCAATCCTAATACTATCATAATGATGAGAAAGGATATTCCATTAATAATCGGTTGTTTGACGATCAATGCTATTGAAAGTAAAAATCCGATTATGCCTCCAATGATTTGATAATATCCGAGAAAATTTAATTTTATCAAAGTTCGATTCATTAGAAAAATAGGATTTTTGGCATTACACACAACGGTTTTGTATAACGTTCCGTTGCGGAACGTTTTGACTAAAATAGTTAAAATTTCCTGTATTTACTCCTTGCAAAGATTTTCAGTATTGAAAATCGGCAGCAATGGACGGTATACATTGTTACCTTAAGTGGCGAGCCGAAACTTCGGGCCGAAACCGACTTTAGCTGATCATCAGAAACCATTCCGAACAATCAGAGAGTTGGTCTAATCAGAGTTTATTCAGAGAACCAGCAAAATTGTCGGAATTGCTGAAGTTCTTAGAAATCCAATCAGCTAATGAAATGTCGAAGCCATTTAACGGTAACGGTTAAGGCTAAAATTTCGGCGGGTTGGCAGCGACGCCGGGGATCCGCCTGCGGCGGAACATCGGAGTGGGGAGCTGCTTCCCAAATTTGTCCGAGTATCTTTTTAGCTCATTAAATGTATGAATATTGTTTTAATTATTTCAGTCCCGCTGAATTTTAGCCTATGTTGGCAAATGTTATTTTACTCAAATACTTTTGATGTTGTATGGTAACCCAAAATTTTCATAACTCCATTGGGATATTTAATTATTGTCATCTTAATAATTGCTTCTCCTTTTTCAAATGAAGCATTATAAATAAGATTGTAGATACCTTGAGTGTTTGTCCCATATGAAACCTCTGAATTCCAATCGTATAATTCGGTATTAATTAATTGTCCTAGTGAATCATTTGACCTTTCAAAAAGTTTCATCATTTCTTCTTCGGGAGTTTCCTCCAAAAATCGCTTATCTAGGAATTTAATAGCACTTTCAAAATCTTGATCCTTTAATTCTTTAAATAACGCTGAACTAACTTGTTCAGCATCTTTCAGATCCTTCTCGTTATTTTTCTGCTTGTAATTGAAACTACAATTCGTTAAAAGGATTGACATTATTGAAATAATAAATATTCTCTTCATTGATTTTTAATATTTGCCAACGGTTTTGTATAACGTTCCGTTGCGGAACGTTTCGACTAAAATAGTTAAAAAATCCTGTATTTTCTCTTTGCAATGATTTTCCGAGTTGGAAAATCAGCAGCAATGGACGGTATACATTGTTACCTTAAGTGGCGAGCCGGAACTTCGGGCCGAAACCAACTTTAGCTGATCATCAGAAATCATTCCGAACATTCAGAGAGTTGGTCTAATCAGAGATTATTCAGAGAACCTGCAAAACTGTCGGAATTGCTGAAGTTCTTAGAAATTCAATCAGCTAATGAAATGTCGAAGCCATTTAACGGTAACGTGTTTGGCTATAATTTCGGCAGGACTGGCGCGACCCCGAGGCGACCGCGCAGCGGTCAAGTCGGATGGAGGAGCAACCCACCAAAATTATTCCGATTAATTCATTCCTTGAAAGTAAGTAAAATTATCCAGTTTTCGATTCAGACCTGCTGAATTATAGCCGATGTTGGCAGTTGTATTTTAGTCCAATTCTTGAATTGAAATAATCCCACTCCTTAGTTCAAAATGATACAATTCGGATATTACGCCCCCAATTTCATCATTGTTATCCCAAATACACTGGTAAAGAAATAAACCTTGTTTCTTTTTTAACAAATCTTCATTCAAAAAATAAGTTATTCTGAAGTTATTTTCATTCCGATAATCCTCAGAATCTTCTATCTCTTTTTGAATTCGCCTTTCGAAATCTTGAATTGTCAGATCTAAATTTAAGGGATTGAATTTGTTTTTTAAAATAGCCGTAATTTCAATCAAAATTTCACTTGTCAGAAATTCAAATCTTAAGTTATAATCCTCGATATTGAATTTTTCAAAAGCATAATATTCCGGTTTTTTGAAAATCCATTTTATTCGGTCGAATATCCTCATTCGTTCGTTTAATATTACTGCCAACGGTTAAGGCTAAAATTTCGGCGGGTTGGCAGCGACGCCGGGGATCCGCCTGCGGCGGAACATCGGAGAGGGGAGCTGCGTACCCAAATTTGTCCGATTAACTTTTTAGCTTCTTTAAAAGTATAAAATTTGTTTCAATTAGTTCAGTCCCGCTGAATTGTAGCCGTTGTTGCCCACAGTATTTTAATCAATCACATTAATTCGAAGATCAGCTGGAATAATCCATTCAATTCCGTCGATATTCATAGCGACTTCGAGTTGAATTCTATCTTCACCAATATTTTCGGGTGTAAATTCAAAATCAAATTCACTTAATTTTTGATTTTTTAAAATCAATTCTCTTTCTGCATAATTTTCACCGTATATTCTGTAAACGTTATATTCTGGAACATAATTTTTGTATCCGAAATCGAAATGAATTTTACTGGTTTCATTCACTTTAATATTTTCCTTTTCTAAATTCTCTATCAGATAAAAGGAAGATATGTTTTTTTCCTGCAACGTCTGAATCGAGTCTATTAATTTTGAGTTCAGCTTGGTTAAATCCGATACTGTATTTTCCAATTCAGTTATTCTGCCATTTTCACAAGAATACAGGAAAATTGAAAAGACTATAATCGTTAATATTAGGGTATTTCTCATATTGTGGGCAACGGTTAAGGCTAAAATTTCGGCGGGTTGGCAGCGACGCCGGGGATCCGCCTGCGGCGGAACATCGGAGTGGGGAGCTGCATTCCCAAATTTGTCCGATTAACTTTTTAGCTTCTTTAAAAGTATAAAATTTGTTTCAATTAGTTCAGCCCCGCTGAATTTTAGCCTATGTTGTACACAGTATGAGATCATAGTTTACACATTACTCCTTCTATAACATATTCTTCGCCATTTATGCTAGAAACAGATTTAAAATTACAGCACGTAGATTCAATGTTTACTATATTCACTGTTACGCCTCCGCTTTCATTAACCATTTTTTCAGTTTCAGTCAGTGGTCGTATTGATGGATCGTACATTAAAATATAGGTACAATCATCAATCCAGTTAATAATTCCATAACCAGGTTGAACTAAAAAACCAGAATCTATGATCTCTTGAGGGATTTTAATAATTTCCTCAATTTGATTCATACCCGTTCTCGTTACTTTATACTCCAATGGAACAGGATTATTCGATTGTATTATAAATTCACCCTCTCTAAAGTTTTCACAGTCAAGATTCTGACTAAATAGTGTAAAACTCAAGAAAAAGCTCAGAATTATTAAAAGATTTCTTTGCATATTGTGTACAACGGTTAAGGCTAACATTTCGGCGGGGATGCGGCTTGCTTCGGCAGGGAGCTGTCGTTCAGACAGCGTGGAAGCGTCAGCGTGCGATTCGGAGCCTTGGGAAAGCCGTTAACGTATTTTTCGGTTAATATTAATATTGTAATAAATGTAGGAATTTAATTTCAGTTAACCATCTACCGCTGAATAGTTAGCCTATGTTACCTGCTGACCAATTCTATTTTTTATATATTTTTCCGAAAGCAAGTGTTCCGATTCTGATTAATATCAAAATTATTGCAATTACTGCCGAAAACCATGCTGTATTATATACTCCAAAATAAAAGTCGTCTATCGGAACTAACCATGCTAAGAAAGTACCTAAAACAATGCAGACCAAAAAAAAGCGAAGTAAAATTTTAAACCAACTTGGTTTAGTTAGCATTTCATAAAACCCAATAATAAATACAAATATGAATAATGAATTAGAATAGTTAATTGTGCTTATAATTGAATCTAATTCCGGGTTATCTTTCTTCCATTCGAGAAAATCATAATAATCTATTAAAGATAATATCAGTTGAACCAGAATTACAATTATTGAAAAAATGGGTTTATGAAATTTCATGGTTTCAATTGGCTTGCAGGTAACGGTTTTGTATAACGTTTGTGGCGGCTGGCGGCCTGATTCGGAGTGAGCCATTTTGCGAAGCAAAAGTGGGCAGCGCAGCGTGCGAATCAGAAGTGTCGGCAAAGCCGCATTTGTTATTTGTCAGATAAAGATATAGTTTTTATGTTTTCGTAGCACTCAAATCAGTTAATGAAAGCCATAAACCGTTATACATTGTTGTGCGTAGTTAATTTTCATTCCGAGTTGGAAATTCGGATAGGTAAATCTCCATTCCAATTTTCGACATAATATTTATCATTTTTGAGTTAATAACACTTCCACCTCCTGAAGCTTCTTTTCTTATGTCAAATCCAATATCTGCAACATATTTGTCTTTGGGTAAATGCTTTCCTTTATCATTTAACCATTTTTCAAGCGCATATATCTGACTCGGTAAATCCCAAATCTCATCGCAGAGCAAATCGATTTTTTCTAGATTATTGTCGCTATAAATATTTATCGGCATACATTCATTTGAGTGAGTTTTTTAATTACGCACAACGGTTAAGGCTAAAATTTCGGCGGGTTGGCAGCGACGCCGGGGATCCGCCTCTGGCGGAACATCGGAGTGGGGAGCTGCTTCCCAAATTGTTCCGAGTATCTTTTTAGCTTCTTTAAAAGTATGAATATTGTTTCAACTATTTCAGCCACGCTGAATTATAGCCGTTGTTGTGGTGTCGTTTTTTTATTCAGATATTTCGGATCATTAATTTCTTTTTCAAACTCAGATTGCCGAAAAAATGGCCAAATTCTTTTATCTCCAGCTTCGATATTTTCCGCTTCTTTTTCGTCCGATTTTTTAGGAAAAATTTCAAAGGTTATTAAATTCAAAACCCATCTAATCGGATTAGGGAATTTTGGATCATTCCATTCATATTCATTGTCCGATTTTAGAAACAGAATAAATCGTTTGATATGTTTTTCCGCTTCATCAGACAGCTTGTCCTTTCCGATATTTTTATGTTCTCTCAAGTCATCGTAACAAAACCAAAATTCAATTTCAATTGCTCGAACTCCTTTATCGCTTGTTCGATAAATTGCCTCAATTTTATCCATAAATTCAAAGTTCGTTAAAGTTCCGGATAGATAATGACGAAGGTTTTCGGCTAATATATTTCTGTGATTTCTATTCATTTCGCGATTTTGGTCAAATGCACCACAACGGTTAAGGCTAAAATTTCGGCGGGTTGGCAGCGACGCCGGGGATCCGCCGCAGGCGGAACATCGGAGTGGGGAGCTGCTTCCCAAATTTGTCCGATTAACTTTTTAGCTTCTTTAAAAGTATAAAATTTGTTTCAATTAGTTCAGTCCCGCTGAATTTTAGCCTATGTTATGCAATGTTTTCTACTATTCCGCTGATTACATTATAGGCTTCATTCATTACTTTCTCATGATCGATCTCTGGAATAAATTCGTTCCATTCAGTTTTTCCATTCTTGTTCGTTGGAAGGATAAACTTTTCGAAATCAGAAGAATAGTATTTCTGACTTCCAATGAAAGTTATTGCTTGTCTATTCCTATATTCTATAGTTTCGTCTTTTGGAAAATCAATTGAACGATGCGCAGTATATTTCATCCTAAAAACAATCAATTCATTTATTTTATGAGTCAATTCTTGTCCGTTATGAATTATACTTTTTGTAAAATCAGATTTGACAAAATAATAAAACTGCCCAACTCGATTTAAATATGCAATAACTTCATGAATCCGATTAGGAGTATCTTTTATTTCGACAAACCTATTATAATGATAATCGAGTGCTTCAAGTATGCTTAGTGCTCCAAGTAATTCTGCGGCACCTTGCAATTCATCAAGTCGTGATTTGTTCCGATTAACTAATGAAAATGCTCTTTTTGATATTGGTAAAATATCATCCAATTCAAGATTAGGGAAATTATCTTTTACATGCCATTCAATGAATTTGTTCATAGGAATATTGCATAACGGTTAAGGCTAAAATTTCGGCGGGTTGGCAGCGACGCCGGGATCCGCCTGCGGTGGAACATCGGAGTGGGGAGCTGCGTACCCAAATTTTTCCGAGTATCTTTTTAGCTTCTTTAAAAGTATAAATTTTGTTTCAATTATTTCAGTCCCGCTGAATTTTAGCCTATGTTGTAGCACGTTTTTTTATTTACATTCTGGATTTTCAAAGCTAAAAGTAAGTTGAAAATCAGCTAAATTATCAACTCCATATTTTTTAAATAGAGGTTTCAAATCGTTTTCATCTCGATAGACTAAAATGTAAAGCTCTCTTTCTTCACTCCTAAAGTAATTCCATTCAGGTACTTTTTTTAATGACTCAACAGCATTCAAAATATTATCATAGTTTTCAACAACCATTTGTGGATTTCTAAATTCAATTCCAATTTGTTTTCCTATTTCTGAGTTTTCTGAAATGTTAATCGAGTAGCCAAGTCCTTTGTGAAAACCCTTATCTTCATAATCAAAGCAAGAAAATGTTCTAAATGAATAACCACCAATTTTAGAAATTATAACCCTATTCGGGTAATTGTTTGCATCAGAACTCAAATCAATTAGTTCAATTTCGCCTTTACCTTTAATTTTTACTCGAGCACCCACCTCCTCAAGAGTTATATCTTTATGTCCCCAAATATCAATTACTGAAACTCCTTCAATTTTATTTAAGTCAGATTTTATTTGGTTCATTTCATATTCATAAAAAAAAGTGCCGTGAATCCAAAACCCTAATATTGGTAACAAAAAAAGTAACGCAATGCCTATTAAAAACCACTTTACAATTTTCATAAAATTTATTGTCAAATGTGCTACAACGGTTAAGGCTAAAATTTCGACGGGTTGGCAGCGACGCCGGGGATCCGCCAACGGCGGAACATCGGAGTGAGGAGCTGCGTACCCAAATTTGTCCGATTAACTTTTTTAGCTTCTTTAAAAGTATAAAATTTGTTTCAATTAATTCAGTCCCGCTGAATTTTAGCCTATGTTGGTGCTAGTTTCTAAAGATAAAAAAGGTTCGAAAGTTTTAACCAGTTCGTTCTTGGGCTTCTTGATAATACTAAAGATTGGCATCTCGCCACAAAGTAGTCGTTTATCATCTTTTTCGATTAACCAATATTCAACTCCAATCTTCTTTTTAGTTGAATTATTATATTCAACTTTTCTGATTTTAGAAAATAAACTTTTTCTAAAATAATCAGATGCCTTTCCCACACTCTTAAATTTATATTGAATGAATACCTCATAGTTGTCATCTATAAAGAAATCGCAGTATCCTGAAAAAAAGCTAAATGATAGTTTCAGCTTCTCATTGAATGTGAGGATTATTAGGACATAATCTTTCTCTAATTCATATTTAATATTTTGTTGACCTTTATTCTGATATGAGTTCAATATTTCATATAAACAATTGAACAATTCAAATGTAGGTTGCGAAAGACCATTTTTTAATTCTGTTATTATCTTATCACGTTCCTTCATTCTCAAATTAGCACCAACGGTTATGTATAAGAATAGTTGCGGTTTTGTGAGCGGCAGATTTTCCGATAGGAAAATCAGACGCGGCAAAAGTGCAACTAACTTTGGTCAAGCACTAAAATAGCAATTATTTTTATACGGTGTTGGGTTTTAGTGCTTTTTTGTCCGCTTAATAATTCGTTCCGTTTTTCTTTTTTTTCCTTCCGTTTTTCTTTTGCAAGCTTTTTATTCCGCAAACTTGCTCTTCCGACATTTCGGAACCGCAATGTTTTTCTTCCGACGGTTCGGAACGGTTTGAGTGAGCAATTCCGCAAGAGTGATTTTTCCGTGTTCAGTTCGTTTTTTTTGATTCAGATTCCGCAAACGAGCTAAAAAGTCCGCTGCAATTTTGTCAACATTTCGATTCCGTAAACTTGCTAAAATTCGGCAGTTTGTTTTTCCGAAAAAGACTTAAATTCCACGTAAATATTTGTCAAATTCCGATTTTTTACAAGCTTAAATTTCAGTCGAAACTTTGAATTTGGAACGGAATTTCAGCATTAAACCCAACGTTGATGTATAAGAATAGTTGCGGGTTTGTATGCGAGGATTTTCCGCAGGAAAATCAGACGTTACAAACATGCAACGACCTTTGATTAAGCACTAAACCGCAATTATTTTTATACGGTGTTACCTGCAGTAATTTTCTTTTTTATTAACCATTCGTTCAATTTGTTTTCAAAATCCAGAAAGATTGTAGCTAAATCTAAATCAGTTGATTCAGCCCATTCCTTGTCAAAATCCGATATTATTTTATACAACTCTGGTTTTATTTTTTGTAATTTTTTCAAATACTTTTCACACTTTACTTTATCTTCCTCAACAACCACATTCATTAAAGATAAACTTTGTCCTATAAATTGATTAACCGCTTTTTTTCTCCATTTTTTAAAAGTGAAAAGTAGCTTTATTTCAAAAATGTTGTAATTGCTAAAGCTTATTCTTTCTTGAACAAACAAATATTCCGAAAATCCCATTTCTTTATAGAAAGGGTACATTTTCTTGTGAGAACAGAAGTTGTACAAAATTGGGATCAAGCTATTTTCAATTAAGACTTCAAAAGAATGTTCTCCAATTATTCCATAAACTAATTCCTCAAGGTTTGAAATTCCAAGATGGTCCAAATAGATGTGTAAAAGTTCGTGAGTGAAAGAATGGAATTCTATTTCTTGCGTAGGTGTTATAATAGTAGCAGTTCCATTTTCAGCTTTTCCTTTCCAAGAATATTCGGTTGGGTCAAAAATCAATTGAAAAGAGTATTCATTTTTTAGTTCATTCCAAATATTTCGGTTTTGTGAATTTACGTAATTCTCTATTTGAAATGTAATGTCTGTCATTTAGTTCTTATTGCAGGTAACGGTCTCGGCTATGATTTCGTTGTGGAATCATCCGCAGGATTATTCCGCCGAAATCCAGCCTTTTTGATTTATAGATTAAATTTTGTTTTAACTCTCTGCCACAATGAATTATAGCCATTGTTGCCTACTGTTGTTTTTTCGTTTATACTTTCTTAAAAATCAAAAAAAAAATCGCGAAAAACAAACTAGCAAAAAATTCCGCTTTATTTTTTCCGTTCAGAAATTCAATTCCGCAAACTTGCTCAATTCCGCAAGAGTGATTTTCAGCGTTCAGTTCGGTTTTCCGCAATGTTTATAAATTCCGTTTGAGTGGCAATTCCGCAAACTTGCTCAATTCAGATTTAGAGTGAGAAATTCAGCAAAAAGTTTATTAAAAATCAGTTGTTTTTCAATTCCGAATTCTTTGCGTTTGAGTGATTTCCGCAATTGTAGGCAACGTGCTTGTGTATGATTTGTGCGGCTGAGAATCGATAGATTTTCAGTCGTTGCGAATCATATTGTTAAATATATAAATTTTTAATTGAAGTAGGAGTAAAGCATGAATTATACACGTTGTTGCCACACGTTTTTTATCAGTCGTTTTAATTTTCTGTCAGTTATTCTCAATTGTACAAATCCACATTTTCCAGCCACTCCATAAACCGCTTGTGCAGTTTCTTTTTTAAATTCAGTCCATATCCGTTCTACATTTTCGGATTTCAGTTTGTCCACAACAATGCTTAATTCAGGTCGGTCATTTAGATTTACAATAATCGAACGTCTTTTTTTGTAATGTAAAATGAATAAAATTTTACAACCACATTCAATTCCGTTTTTGTTTTTATGTTCGTTGAAAATAGTTGGCGAATGTACTGTCTTAATTTTCGGTTCAGATTGTTCGTAAATTGAGTCAGATTTTATTTTAGACTTAATTAATTCAATCCGTTCTGCTTTGGATTCCGCTTTTTCATATTCCGCTTTCCATAGTTGATTTTCCGATTGTAAATCACAAACAGAAGTGTCGTTTTCTTGAGCATAAGTCATTCCGAAAACTAAAATTGTCAATATGTACAGAATTTTTCTCAAATGTGTGGCAACGTGTTTGTATATGGAAAGTAGCAGATTTAATTGCGATAACTTTCCGTTATTAAATAAAGATAGCAGAAAAGAAATAAACTTTAAGTTTAGCTCTTAACTGCTATTTTTTATATACGGTGTTGGCAGTAGTGTTTTAATTACTTCCTAATCATAGAATAGAATTCTCTTTTTATTCTTTTCTATTCGCCTTTTATGATTGGTTCGTATTTATTCCAGTTGGCAACTATTGCCCAAATATTAATTACGAATAGTATTAATGCGATTCCAATTCCTGTTAGGTCGTGTATTAAATGATGAACAAATATTCCTACCATTACAGGAAGAATTACTAGCGCACCCAATGCTCTTGTTTTTGGGATTGCTATTAAAGTACCTCCAATGATTTCAATAATTGCTACAAGCGGAAAAATCCATTTAATTGTCATAAATCCGCCCATAATTTGCATCATTTCTTCAGACATTTCAGGCATAGGCATATAGTTGAAGAATTTGTTTAATCCTGAATTAATCATCATTAATCCGAATAGAATACATAAAGCAGTAAGAATCTTGTTTTTCATTTTTTAATTGTTATTATTAATAATATGACAAAATTAACTATTTTTGATTACCAATAGTAATCAGCTACCTTTAGGTAATCAGTTACTTCAAGGTAATCATAAAATTAATAGATATGGAAAAAAGGGAACATAAAGAGTGTATGTCCGCCTTGTTACCTGTAAGAGACACTTTAGATGTAATAGGTGGAAAATGGAAACTTTTAATTTTAATTTCTATTTGGGAAGGAAATAAGCACTTTAGGGAAATAGAGCGAAGTATTCCAAAGTTAAGTACCAAAGTTTTGTCAAAGGAATTAAAAGATTTGGAAGAAAATCAGTTGATTACAAGAACTGTTTTAAATGGTTTTCCTGTAAGAACAGAATATAAGCCAACAGAACATTCCAAAACGCTAGAAAAAGTCATTTTTGAATTGCATAATTGGGGTATCCATCATAGAAAGAAAATCTTTGGTGATAAGTCCTTTACAAATAATTCAGTTAGTGTGTAGTGTGAATTGGATTACATTACTGCCAACGGTCTCGTATAACCGTCAGTTACGGATAAATATACGAAGTTTTTCGGTTTAGCACTGGCGTTAGCAATTCCGAGTGGATTCGGACGTAGTCGAATCCGCCGTAATTGCGGTTATACATTGTTGGCATTAGTATTTTATTCCACATTGTCTTTAACAACTTTAGTTTTCGATAGAAAGTCGTGAATTCCGTTTTTCACAAACAGAAAAGAAAGTCGGTCAAATGGAATTAGTCGGCAAAAAGTCCGAGTGATTATATCTCCGTCAGTCGGTTTTTCTCCGTTCATTTTCACAACTTTTGTTTTTGTCACAAACTTTCCAATTGTCTTTTGGAATTTAATTTCCATTAAAGCGTAATAAGCTATAAATGTTCCAAAAATTAGGATGTATCCAATAAGTGAAATCATTCCTTGGTCAGTCGCTTGAACAAAAAGTCCGATTATAAAACTTATTATAAATGCTAAAACTAACCATACAATAAAGTCAATTAGAAAATTCACAAATCGAATCCCTGACCCAACAACATTAGAGTCAACTTTTTCTTTTTGCTGTTTTTCCGCTGTTGCTTTTTCTCTTATTTTTTCAAATTCAGAAGTGTCAATATTCCGTTTTTCAACTTCCGCATCTGCCGCTTCAATTGCAGTCGGATTATAACTCGTTCTTTTGACTGTTACAATCTTAATTAGTTCTTCATCTGTCCTTTCGGACATTACTTTCGCAAATTCGTTTTCCATTCGTTTGATGGTTCGTTTATATTAATGCCAACGGTCTCGGCTATGAATAGTTGCGTGGTTTAGCACGAAACTTTGCAAGTACACACCAAACTGAAAATCCGCAAGGATTTTCAGAAGTAGGCGAGAACAAGCAATTATTTATAGCCATTGTTAGGCAAAGTTATTTTTAATTTATTCTTTATTCGATTCGTATAATGCAACAAAATCAGATTCTTTCAATATTCTGATGTTCTGTCCATTATTTTTCAATTCTTCTGCTTTTCTGTGTTTCGAGCTTTTTTCCTTTCCCGAAAGTTTACTTATATCTTGGTCTCCAACCACTAAAAGTGTTGTTTTCTTTGTAACTCCATTTACTACTTTACAACCAATTTCAGATGCGAGTACTGAAGCTTCTCTTCTTGGAATTTGTAATGAACCTGTAAACACTAAAATTTCTCCAAATAGATTTCCATTTGGATTTCCCTCTTTTGAAACGGATTCACTATAATTTTTCGCATTTGCTAAAATTGGATTATTTACTCTTATAAGCCAATCATCAATGGTGTTCTCTTTTTCTTTAATTGCGGAAATTAAAATATGTGCACAAGCTTTAGCATCTTCTAAAGCATCGTGGTGATTAAAAGAGAAATTTAATTTTTTACAAACATTCGCAAGTCCATATCCTCTGTATGCAAATTCTTCCCAACATCTTCGAGAAACTTTCGCTGTGTCAATCCAACTGTTTTGAATTGAAGGAAGTCCATATTTTTCGCAAGTCCGATTTATTGAAACACGGTCAAAATGAGTGTGGCAAACACAAATGTAATTCTCCAAATGTTGTTTAAGAAACTCGTAAACTTCTGGGAATTTTGGACTGTCAACAACATCTTCTTCTGTAATATTATGTATTGATTCGTTCCAAAAATCAAAGTAATCTTCTGGGTTTAATAGACTTGACCATTCTTTCTTTATTTGACCGTTTTCATAAATCACAAATCCAATTTGACAAATTGATGCCATATCAGAGTTCGCAGTTTCAACGTCAATAGCTAAAAAGTCCATTAGTTAGCATTTTTTAATTTTTCTAAATCCATTGTAAATGTTACTATCATTTTTGTTTTTGTACAAGTCAAAACAATTTCCTCATTCATATCAATATTCAAATCTTCTCCACGTAGTGCTTGCCATTTAGCAATGTAATTCAATGCTCCAATTTTTTCCTTTTTCTTTAAAGCTTTATCAACTCCGCCTTTATATCCAAGAACTGGTAATTCTCCTCTTTTTGCTTTTTCTGCTAATTCAGGTTCTTTTATTGCTAATGCTCTACCAACTTCATAATTTTTTATCAAGCCTTTGTCTTCTTGTCTCCAAGTTTCTTCCCAAGTCAGATTTTCTCTATCAGGTTCGGAATAACTTCTGTAAATTTTTGTCATTGTCGTTGGTTTTTAATTTTGCCTAACGTGCTTGTGTATGATTTGTGCGGCTGAGAATCGATAGATTTTCAGTCGTTGCGAATCATATTGTTAAATATATAAATTTTTAATTGAAGTAGGAGTAAAGCATGAATTATACACGTTGTTGCCACACGTTTTTTATCAGTCGTTTTAATTTTCTGTCAGTTATTCTCAATTGTACAAATCCACATTTTCCAGCCACTCCATAAACCGCTTGTGCAGTTTCTTTTTTAAATTCAGTCCATATCCGTTCTACATTTTCGGATTTCAGTTTGTCCACAACAATGCTTAATTCAGGTCGGTCATTTAGATTTACAATAATCGAACGTCTTTTTTTGTAATGTAAAATGAATAAAATTTTACAACCACATTCAATTCCGTTTTTGTTTTTATGTTCGTTGAAAATAGTTGGCGAATGTACTGTCTTAATTTTCGGTTCAGATTGTTCGTAAATTGAGTCAGATTTTATTTTAGACTTAATTAATTCAATCCGTTCTGCTTTGGATTCCGCTTTTTCATATTCCGCTTTCCATAGTTGATTTTCCGATTGTAAATCACAAACAGAAGTGTCGTTTTCTTGAGCATAAGTCATTCCGAAAACTAAAATTGTCAATATGTACAGAATTTTTCTCAAATGTGTGGCAACG
>NZ_KN050846.1:120748-131383 GCF_000746845.1 Altibacter lentus
CAACGTGCTTGTGTATGATTTGTGCGGCTGAGAATCGATAGATTTTCAGTCGTTGCGAATCATATTGTTAAATATATAAATTTTTAATTGAAGTAGGAGTAAAGCATGAATTATACACGTTGTTGCCACACGTTTTTTATCAGTCGTTTTAATTTTCTGTCAGTTATTCTCAATTGTACAAATCCACATTTTCCAGCCACTCCATAAACCGCTTGTGCAGTTTCTTTTTTAAATTCAGTCCATATCCGTTCTACATTTTCGGATTTCAGTTTGTCCACAACAATGCTTAATTCAGGTCGGTCATTTAGATTTACAATAATCGAACGTCTTTTTTTGTAATGTAAAATGAATAAAATTTTACAACCACATTCAATTCCGTTTTTGTTTTTATGTTCGTTGAAAATAGTTGGCGAATGTACTGTCTTAATTTTCGGTTCAGATTGTTCGTAAATTGAGTCAGATTTTATTTTAGACTTAATTAATTCAATCCGTTCTGCTTTGGATTCCGCTTTTTCATATTCCGCTTTCCATAGTTGATTTTCCGATTGTAAATCACAAACAGAAGTGTCGTTTTCTTGAGCATAAGTCATTCCGAAAACTAAAATTGTCAATATGTACAGAATTTTTCTCAAATGTGTGGCAACGGTTTTGTGTATGATTAGTGGCGTGTTTCAGCAACTAATTTAGCAAATACAAACCCAATAGGAAATCCGCGAGGATTTTCGTAAGCAAGCTTGAACTAGCCATTAATTATACACGGTGTTGTAAAACGTTATTTATTTTCAGCTTCTATTTTTATATGATTCAATACTCGTTTATGTATTCTGTGAA
Organism: Altibacter lentus; assembly: GCF_000746845.1. Lineage (GTDB taxonomy): Bacteria > Bacteroidota > Bacteroidia > Flavobacteriales > Flavobacteriaceae > Altibacter > Altibacter lentus. The sequence goes on from NZ_KN050846.1 coordinate 121,580, forward strand.
TTATAAAGTCAGACCAAGTTTTCCAGTAAATTTCTGGTGTAATATCTACTTTGTACCAAGTCGTTCCTTCTAATTCCGTTTTATTTTCTCCGATTTTGGTCAGTTTAAATTGACCTTTATATGACTTGAAATAGCCATCTAAATGTGGTGGATGAACTTCCCAAAATGGATTAAATTCATTCATAGGAATTGGTTGTTCTTTTACGTCAAATTGTAATAAATTCGGTTCGTTCCAAGTTGTGATTGGCTCTACAAAACTTCCAGTTGTAAAATTACAATATCTTATTGCTCCAATTCCAGTTCCTTTAATTGTTGCGTCTGTCGGATATGAAATTCCAGTTTTAAATATCCAGTCAGTAGGTTCGTCTATTTTGTCAAAAGTCACAACGTTTTTCCAAACATTCTCAATATTTGAGTTAACAATAACTTTCGTTCTAACAGGAATTAAGTTTTCAGGTTCATTTACATAGTCGAAACTCATTGAACTTACGCAAATGATAAAAAGTCCAATTGTTGTATTTGTCGGATTTATCCACTTTCCAGAGTTTGCTTTAAATCCTAAATAAGAACCAAGCCAAACTAATAAAGCGATTAATGGTAAAGACATTACAATACAAATCATTCCTTCAATTGCGAAAATCAAAAGTCCAATTAAAACAATTCCAAGTGTTAGAAAACTTAATTTATAACTCTCTTTTTTACTTATTTCAGATAATTTTCCATTAATAAAAGGTGGAAGAAACCCAATTATGAATGGAATAACAAGAAATACAGTCCAACCATATTCTTTAAAAATTCCAATTTCTATATATCCTAAAATCGCAGATACGATTAGAGTGATTAAAATTGAAAATATTTTTGGATTTTTCTTCATTTACAGGATTTTGTTCTAATGTTTTACAACGTGCTTGTGTATGATTTGTGCGGCTGAGAATCGATAGATTTTCAGTCGTTGCGAATCATATTGTTAAATATATAAATTTTTAATTGAAGTAGGAGTAAAGCATGAATTATACACGTTGTTGCCACACGTTTTTTATCAGTCGTTTTAATTTTCTGTCAGTTATTCTCAATTGTACAAATCCACATTTTCCAGCCACTCCATAAACCGCTTGTGCAGTTTCTTTTTTAAATTCAGTCCATATCCGTTCTACATTTTCGGATTTCAGTTTGTCCACAACAATGCTTAATTCAGGTCGGTCATTTAGATTTACAATAATCGAACGTCTTTTTTTGTAATGTAAAATGAATAAAATTTTACAACCACATTCAATTCCGTTTTTGTTTTTATGTTCGTTGAAAATAGTTGGCGAATGTACTGTCTTAATTTTCGGTTCAGATTGTTCGTAAATTGAGTCAGATTTTATTTTAGACTTAATTAATTCAATCCGTTCTGCTTTGGATTCCGCTTTTTCATATTCCGCTTTCCATAGTTGATTTTCCGATTGTAAATCACAAACAGAAGTGTCGTTTTCTTGAGCATAAGTCATTCCGAAAACTAAAATTGTCAATATGTACAGAATTTTTCTCAAATGTGTGGCAACGGTCTTGTATATGGCTCGTAGCGTGTAAATTAGCGATTATTTTCGGATTAAGAACAAGCCAGATTTTTAAATTTTACTATTTATCTTTTTTTATTGTAAATCGTCAAATTTAAAAATTTGGCGACTTTCCAAATATGCCTTAACTTTGAATTAAGCAACTAACAAGCTATGAGCTATATACGTTGTTACCACACGTTTTTATTCACAATTTTCTTTTCAGTTGCATTTTCGACAAACTATTCCTTTCAGTATTTGACTTGTCGTAGTTGATAATATGTGCTTGTTTTTGCATTTTACTCGTATTTTGACTCCGCTATTTGTTCTATAAATATCTATTGTTTCAGCTCCAGCCTTTTTAATGATTTTTTTGGCTCGTTTTTCACGCTCAATTAATTCTTTATTTTTTGTATATGTGTAAACCTCTGATGGATTTAGCTTAATCTTTTTTGCTTTTTTAGGATATTTTATATTTTGATTTTCGAGCTGATTGATTATGAAGGCAATTAAATCGTTTAATTTGACATCTGTAAATACTTCTGGTATATAGATGATTTTAATACCTAAATCTTCACAAATATTTGCTTTCTGTTTATCATTATCAATCGTGGATTGTTTAACATATCTATGATTGATGTTTGTTGTAGAATAGTGCTGACGACCTTGATGTTCAAATGCAACTTTCAGTTCTTCATTGTAGCCGTCAAGCTCCATTTTATTTCCTAACTTATTTTTTAACCAATTAGGTCTAATACTGTTGAAGTCTTTACCAAATATTTTTTCAAAACTCAATCTACAAGTTCTTTCTCCAATACCTTTGGTACAGGTTGGACACCATTTACCTCTTTTTATATTATTTGGTGTTGCAATCCAAGTATGATTTTCTGAACACGACCATTTCATTTTTGTCGCATCATTTTTGTAGCTTTCTGAAAGACATTTTCCACCTCTTTCAATTGCTAATTCTTGTATTTCTTTTAATGTAGATTTTGCTGTTCCATAACATTTTCGACACCAAGTACCATTTTTTATCCCTTGAGGTCTTGCGAACCACCTATGACCAAATTCGCATTCTACGTGAATTCTGCTTTGAGTTGCGTTCAAATATGTTTTTGATAAACATTTTCCACCTCTTTTTTCTATGATTTTTATAAAGTCTTCAATTGTATCCCTTTGCTCATCACTTACCTTTTTTACAGCACAAATGTTACACCATCCACCTTTTTTAATAATTAAAGGAATTGTTTCCCAAGTATGACCTTTGCTACATTGAAATTCTAATTTTGATTTACTATTTATGTATGTTTGCGACAAACATTTGCCACCTTTTGCTATAGCTATTCTCCTAACTTCATTAAGCTTTTCTTCAATCTGTTCCTTTGTTGTTGCTTTAAATGTGCCTGCACAAATTGGACACCAAGTTTTACCTGATTTTATTGAACCAGCCATAGTTTCCCAAGTATGACCTTTTTGACATTGAAATTTTAATTGAGTTCTTTGATTTTCATAAAAATCACTCAAGCAAATACCATTTTTTAATTTGGCATAATTTTTAAAAAATTCGATTGAAGTTCTTCTTTTAAGTCCAGCTTGTTTTTGTGAACAAATTCGGCACCAATTACCGCCTTTTATATTTCCATATGTAGATTGCCAAATATGACCTTTATTACATTGCCAAGTCATTTTTGTTTGCGTATTCCTATAAGTTTTCGAAAGACAAAGTCCGTTTCTCTCTTTTGCGGTTTTATGACAGTCATCTATTGATAATCGTAATTTTTCCGCTGTTCTCTCTGAAGAACAAATATTGCACCAAGTACCACCACGAACTCCGTGATAAGTAGCTTTCCAAGTATGACCTTTGTCGCATTGCCATACTAATTTTGAATGAGCGTTAATATATTCTGTAGATAGACAAAATCCATTATTTTTTTGTGCTAATTGAGTACAATCAGATATAGATTTTTTGAGATGCTGTTTTGATTTCTTTATAGCACATCTTTTGCACCAAAAACCTCTAATTAAATTTCTGGGAAAAGTCGACCACTTATGATTTTCAGCACAAACTAAATCAAGTTTGGTTTCGGAATTAGTCAATTTATTAGTCAAACATTTTCCACCATTTTTTTCGGCAATAGCTTTGTAGTGCTCTATGTCGTATTTCGGTGTTCGCAATGTTTTTCTCAAATGTGTGGTAACGTGTTTGTATATGAGTAGTGCGAGGCAAATACTCAATGTTTTTCCGTTGTGAAATTGTTTTTCGTGATAAACTTTTACTTCGAGACTTATCACTTATCTCGCATTACTTATATACGTTGTTGTAAGTAGTGCTTTTTTCATTCAGTTTGGTTTTCCGATGTTTGTTATTTAGTTCAAATGTGAGCGTTGGCAAGACATACTCTTTTGCAATTTTGGGCTTGTGTTTTGGCTGAAGCGAATTGCGAATGTGTATGGCTTTAAGCGTTGGCTATTTTTCAACTACAATTTCTCGTATTAAATTTTCTATTTTTTTATTACTGAATTGCTTTCTGAATTTAATCTTAATTGTATCTCCAAAGAACTTTTCTGCGTGTCTTATTTTCTGTTTTTCCTCATTTCTCAAACTTTCTTGTGCTGTGTTTTTTGTTTCTACAACAAAGTATAGTTTTTTGGATTTGTCTTCATAATTCAAAACATAAGCAAAATCAGGCGAATAACTTTTTCCACCAGCAACAGGAATCTTTATTGAGTTTTTTGGGATTTTAGAGAAAACAACTACTTCTTTCAAGTTTTGTTCAATATTCTGTTTTTCTAATTCAGAATCGTAAAATAGTTCATCAAGTAAATAAGTGTCGGCAACATTATTCTCGGAATACATTACTCCAACATCAGAAGCAGAAATTTCTTTTAAAACATTTCCTCTTTCGTCTGTAAATTTGGTCGGATGAATTTCATTGCTCACTTTTTGATATTCAATACCAAATTTATCTATTGCATTAAACATTAAATAATTCTCGAATTTTTGCTTAATAATGCGAACTGTAGCAATATTTAAAAATTTGTTTATGTCGATATTAGAATCAATAAATGAACTGTTTAAAGTTTTTATATTGATATTTAATGTTTTTGCTAATTCCTTCAAGAAACTACTGTACTTCATTGTAGAAATTGGCGTTATTTCATTTCCATAAATTTCTTGTTCTTCTTTAACTCCAGCAATGTTGTCAGTTATTTCAATTTGTGCTGTTCTTTCTTTTATGCCTTCAATGGTAAAATTACTGTTTTGCTCATTCAAGAAATTAACAAATAAGGATTTGAATTTATCTTCTTTATCAAACTTATATTCTAAAATTACCTTTTCATTTAATTTCTCCCAAAGCTCTTTTAATTCGCTGTATTTTTCAGTTCGTATGCTTACTTGCTTTTTCTTATCTGTAGATTTTCTGACTTTGTTAGAACCAACACCTTCAAATATTTTAGGATAGTTATGTTTGATAAAATCAAAACCACCTTCTTTGAATTTATTAGACCTTGTTACAACATTATTATCGTCCAATATTTCAAATAAATCATCTTCTGTGGTTTCGTATAATTCGCAAATTTTCTTAACAATATCGTCTGATAGTTTTTCTGGAATATCCTCTATTGAAATTGCACCAGATTTCTCATTAATTTCATTTACTAATTTATCCACAAAATCACTTTCAGTAAAATCTACAAAGTAGTTTAAATAAAACTGTTCGTCCTTTACTCGGTTTCCGTATTCATTTACAGGCAGTCTTAAACCTCTACCAACTTCTTGTAATTTTGAAATATCGCTACCACTACTTCTTAATTTACAAATCTGAAAAACATTTGGGTTATCCCAACCTTCTCGTAAAGTCCATTTTGAAAAAATAAATCGTCTTGGATTATCTAAATCAAGCATTGCTTGTTTGTCGTGCAATATTTCATTTATTTCTTTTTCTATTGCTTCATCTTTTTCCGAATTATCTTTTGAAAAATATCCTGCGTGAGTGAGACTTATATCTTCCAAGGTTTTTTCAAGATATGCTTTGTAAAACTTGTTCTTTTCAGTTTTGAGTAAGGTTTCTACCTCTGCTTTTATCAAACTTTCAATAGTAGTTCTTAAATAACCATCTTCATTTCTGTACTCTTCTATGTTGTCAATAAAGAATAGTGTAATTGGTTTAATTTTTACACTTCTTGTAAGTAATCGTTTCTCATTTTCAAAATGGCTTTTTATGGCTTTTTGAATCATTACTTCTTGCAGTTTTTCTGCATAAGAATAAGGGTTTAATTTATCGCCTTTTGATAATTCAATGCCATTAGATAAAACAACTTTACTTTTATTTAAACTTTCTACATACAAATCTTCCATTGCAGAATGTACTCTTTGTAAACTTTCTTTTTTAGCAAGTTTAAATGTCTTTTTACTCTTGTCTTCCAATAATTCAAAAGTGGCTTCTTTTCCGTCCGTATTATTGAGTTTTACAATAGCATTTTTTCCGCTTTCAAACTCTGTAATATGACCTATTACGCCTTTTACTAAATTACGATTGAACGAATCTACAGCAGTTAAAGTGTAAACTAAATTTTCATATTCTCTAAATGTTGCTCCATAACGCAAAATATATTGCGGTTTCATTTTTTGAATATTCTCCCAAGTTTTGTTGGCTTTTGAAAACTTATGAGGTTCATCTATAATTACAAAAGGACTAACTGCTGAAATTGCTTTAAACGGAATAGTGTGTTTGTCAAAAATACCTTTATCAAAACTCTTTTGCATTGTTTCAGAGTTTACCATTCCTGCATTTATGACCATTACTTGAATGCTATTTTTTTCGTAAACACCTGCGTTTACAAAACTATTCACAGCAGGTGGCATAAATGATTTTTTGTTTTTACCTCCTTTTTTACTTTCTACAATATGCAGTTTAATGGTTTTGCCATATTGTTCTTTAAAATGTGCTCTTGCACTATCACTTTTTAAAAAGTCGATTGTTCCAGCTTTAATTGAAAGTGTAGGAACAATGACAATAAATTTAAAAAGACCGTAATTTTTATTGAGTTCAAAAATAGTTTTGGTGTAAGTATAGGTTTTTCCTGTTCCTGTTTCCATCATAATATCTATGATGTTACTATTTAGATTTACCTTTCCTTCAATATTGTTGACCTTTTGTAATTCTATTATGTTTTTAGGATAGGTATTATTGCCATCATAAATTTTCAAGGTAGGATTAAGAAATTGTTTGTCAACTCCTTTTGGGTTTTCTTTTTCTAAATTATTAAAAACAGAAACCGTACTTTTTACCGCTTGTGATTGATGCTGTAGATTTTTTTCAAAATTAAATCCTTTCATATTAGTAGCGTGTTATAAAGTCAATGTCAATACTTTTTTTGTTAGCGTAAGATTTAATATTTTCACTTATTTCACGCAAATTTTTACTTTCAAAATGATAGCCAAATGCTATGATTGTAGTTGGATTAAAACTTTTATCGCTATCTATTTTTTCTAATAATGTTTTTAAATTTTTAGTTGTAAAACCTTTATCCATTAAATATAGTTTTTCACTACTGTAATGTGCTGTATAGCCATTTAAGTCTATTTCTTGTATGCTTGTAGTAAGTGGAACACCATCATAAGTTTTCCAAGTAACTAATAATGCTCTTATGTCTTCTTTGGTTAGCTTACTTTCATCAAACAAACTTGTTTGTTTTTCAAGTTCTTCTGATTCAAAATTATAATCTTCCCATATTGGCATTGTTTCAAATACCTTAAAACCTAAATCTTGATTTGATAAATCTTTATCTTTGTTATCTTCTTGTATTTTTTTAGAAGCACGAATTAATCGCTCTTTAGTGATGTCAAAAATCGTAGGCTCTTCTACCTTTAATTCGTTTTTCACAAAATCGTAAGCGGTTTTATTGCTTTTTGGGTCAATTAGTTCAGGTAATTGCGCTAAAATAAATTTACGCTTTCCATTGTCTCCTGCGTTGAGTTGCATTACGGCATCGCCTGTTGTGCCACTACCTGCGAAGAAGTCGAGGATTATAGCTTTTGGGTCATTATAAGATATTGCCTTAATAATCGTTTCAATTAATTTAGTTGGTTTTGGGTTGCTAAAAAGGTCAATTCCAAAAAGGGATACAATTTGCTTTGTAGCATCTTCATTTGTTTCCATTTCATAATGAGTTGGTGAAAACGAATTTTTCATCTTTTTTATTTCGCCACCAACTTTAATATGGTTTGGTCTAAATGGTATTTTGCTGATTGAAATTTTTTCTTTGTTTTTGATTATTTCATCTAAAGTTTTTTGAGAGTATCTCCATTCGCCCTTAAGTCTAAATTCATTTTCATTTAAACCATCTTTAATAATAAGTTCGTTAAGTAATTCTGTAATAATTTTACCCTCAGACATATCTTGCGGCTTAATAGTACAATCTTCGATTGAAAATTCAACAGTTTTAGGCGGAAAGGTTAGCTCTTCTAAGGAATTACCTGCGTTATTAAATGGGTACTTTTTGCCTTCTGTAGTTTTCTCTATTGAAAATGGAAAAGTTTTATTCGAATTATTTACATAACATATAATATATTCAGAAAGTTTACCAACATTTTTATGTAAAAAAGAAGGTTTCTTTTTCTTCTCCCATATAAATTCACTTACAAAATTCTCCTCCCCAAAAATCTCATCCATCAATAAACGAAGTTGTGCAACTTCATTATCATCAATAGAAACGAAAATTACTCCATCTTCTTTTAAAAGTTGTTTGGCAATATACAATCTTGGATACATAAAAGTTAACCAAGCAGAATGTGAGTTACTTTTACTTTGGGTAAAATCTAAAATTCGTTTGGCTCGTTCTTCATTTACTCCTGCTAATTCTTGTAGTTCATCTATAGTGAATTTTCTGTCGTCTGCATATACAAAACCATCACTACCTGTGTTGTATGGTGGGTCAATGTATATCATTTTTACTTTTTCATAATAGGCATTTGATAAGTGTTTTAGCACTTCCAGATTGTCTCCTTTTATGAGTAAGTTTTCAGAGTTTTTATTTTCTTCTTTTTGGTTAAAAGTTTCATCTTCTTTTAATAACGTAGTGGTTTCATCTGTTGCTAATAAACGAGCGTAAGATTTACCCAACCAATCTATTCCGTAACTTTCTTTTGAAAAGTTGATTTCATTTTTTGAAAGTTGGGTTTTGAATTTATCAAAGTCAAATTCTCCGTTTTTGTCAAAACAGCTTGGGAAGTTTTGTTTTAGTATTTCCAAATCCTTATTTGGTGGTTGTATGTTGCCTGTTATTTTTTGTTCTTTACTCATCTTATTTCCCAATATTATTTTCGCTATCTACTAACAAGTCTTTTGCGTTGACTTGTAGTATTTCTGCTATTTTGTATAAGTCTTCTAAACTCGGTTGTCTTTTATTTCTTGCGTATTCATTAATGGTCGGATAACTTTTGTCCATTTTTTCAGCAAGCCAAGTCTGACTAATTCCTTTGTCTTTTAAAACTTCTTTAATTCGGTTCATTTTAAACCTTTTTATAATTTGGCAGAAAGATAGCAAAAATTCATTGTTAAATAATGAAAATGTTCATTGTATTATCAGAAGTATTGCGTTGGGAAAAGGCAAGCTCTTTTTATTTTTTGAGGCACGAAAAAAATGAAATGTGCTTGACTGTGCGGTTGGCTTTTTTAGCTCAAATGTTCAATTTCAGCACAATTTCCGCATTACTTACAACGGTTAAGGCTAAAATTTCGACGGGTTGGCAGCGACGCCGGGGATCCGCCAACGGCGGAACATCGGAGTGAGGAGCTGCGTACCCAAATTTGTCCGATTAACTTTTTTAGCTTCTTTAAAAGTATAAAATTTGTTTCAATTAATTCAGTCCCGCTGAATTTTAGCCTATGTTGGTGCTAGTTTCTAAAGATAAAAAAGGTTCGAAAGTTTTAACCAGTTCGTTCTTGGGCTTCTTGATAATACTAAAGATTGGCATCTCGCCACAAAGTAGTCGTTTATCATCTTTTTCGATTAACCAATATTCAACTCCAATCTTCTTTTTAGTTGAATTATTATATTCAACTTTTCTGATTTTAGAAAATAAACTTTTTCTAAAATAATCAGATGCCTTTCCCACACTCTTAAATTTATATTGAATGAATACCTCATAGTTGTCATCTATAAAGAAATCGCAGTATCCTGAAAAAAAGCTAAATGATAGTTTCAGCTTCTCATTGAATGTGAGGATTATTAGGACATAATCTTTCTCTAATTCTGACTT
>NZ_KN050846.1:131393-1318952 GCF_000746845.1 Altibacter lentus
TTATAATTTCTGTAGCGTTTGTCCACAATGAATGGCAACGGTTTTGTATAAGATTAGTTGCGTGGTTTAGCAACGAATTTAGTAAATACAAACCGAATAGAAAATCCGCGAAGATTTTCGTAAGCAGGCTCGTACCAAGCAATTAATTTTATACGTTGTTGTAGTGCGTTTTTTATTTAATCGGAAATCCAAAAGTATTAGCAATTTCATCATCATTATCAAGTTTGTCCTTTCTGCGTTCAAGACGAGCCTTAATTGATGGTTCTAATTTTCCGTTAAAATCATTAATATCTTTAGCTAGGAATTCTAAATACTTTTTAATAGTTCCCAGATTATTATCGAAATCTGCCTTTATTCGTGAAGCATCTTGTCCAACAGGAACTTCATATACAACTTTTAGTTCATCAGTAAATTCAATTCCAATTTGTTTTCCTATTTCTGAGTTTTCTGAAATGTTAATCGAGTAGCCAAGTCCTTTGTGAAAACCCTTATCTTCATAATCAAAGCAAGAAAATGTTCTAAATGAATAACCACCAATTTTAGAAATTATAACCCTATTCGGGTAATTGTTTGCATCAGAACTCAAATCAATTAGTTCAATTTCGCCTTTACCTTTAATTTTTACTCGAGCACCCACCTCCTCAAGAGTTATATCTTTATGTCCCCAAATATCAATTACTGAAACTCCTTCAATTTTATTTAAGTCAGATTTTATTTGGTTCATTTCATATTCATAAAAAAAAGTGCCGTGAATCCAAAACCCTAATATTGGTAACAAAAAAAGTAACGCAATGCCTATTAAAAACCACTTTACAATTTTCATAAAATTTATTGTCAAATGTGCTACAACGGTCTCGGCTATGATTTCGTTGCGGAAAAATCCGCAGGATTCTTTCCGCCGTAGCCGAAAGATAGCAAATTTGCGTTGAATTCCGATTAGGAATTCAACCGCAATGAATTATAGCCATTGTTGTAACCAGTGCTTTTTATTTTATTGATATCAATATACTTAATTTACCTGAACCTTTATTTGTCTCAATTTTTAAAGTAAAAGTTTCAAAGTCCCATATTCGTCCATCCCATTTATTGGATTGAATCAAATCCTTTTCTTTTTCCCATTCAAATCTTTCTTTAAAATATTTATCCGCTCCAAAAATTTCAACCGCATTATTAACAACTAATTCGTACTCTCTTATAAATGTGAAGTTTGAATAATTATTGGTTTTTCGATAAAAATAAAGGTAGCTTTTACCATCCTCAAGGATTTTATCAATTCTATTAAAGAATCCCAAATAATTATGAACAGGCTTAATTGTATTTGTCTCTCTATTTATATCAATAGATTTATAAGAATCTACAATCAATCCATTTTTCAAATCATTCACTAAAAGTTCGGAAAAAGTATTTTGGTCTTTTTCTTCCTTTTCGACAATAAAGTCAAAAGATTGGATGAATTCATCAGCGTGAATAACTTTTGTGTCAATTCCAAGTAACTTATAAAGTGCTCTGGTTTTTTTCAAAAAACCATTATCGTCTGAAACAACACAATCGCAGTAAGCTCCATAATAACTATGAATCCCATCATTTAGCATATTATTGAATCTAACACTTTTAGATGGTTCTTTACTTATGCCTAAAAGGTCAAGAGTAAAGTATGCGTTTGTAAAAAAGTCATATTTTGATATTTCCTTGTCTCCATTTGGATTTAAATTACTATTCACATATTCTATAAACGTCTTTTGAAGATGAGAATCTTTCAAGTCTTCATTGAAATCTATCTCGTCATAGTCAATAGTAAACTTTCCATTGTTAATATGCTTGTCTGTAACGTTTCTCAATCCCTTATACACAGATTTATCCTCCTGCATATTTTTAAGCATTCCCATAAAATGTTCACTCCATTGCAATATACTCATTGGTTCTTTGCCAAAAGGAAGAAAGTTTTTTAATGGGTCAGTTATTGACGAGTCCAAGTTTTCCATTCCTGGAAAGTTGAAATCTAACTTTGTTTCGGTTAAGAGAGTTTTTGCATTTTCAAACTTTTCTTGGTCTTCTGGATTTAGGTCGCTCGTGTCAAAATCAAAGATGCTTGAGAAATCAATATCATCTGTTTCTTTTTCAACATCTGCAAATGCTTCTAAAGGTCTTGCTAAATAGCAAGAGGTTTTCTTTTCAATTGCGTGGTATGATAGGTAATTATCATTCACAATTGAATCCATAAATTCTAATTCGGAATATTTAATATTTGTTTTATCGTTTTTTAAATCTCGAAGATGTGCGTAAGAGTAACAGAATAAACTTGCCTTTTGTTTCCTGATTTGATTCAATAGTTTGACATATTGAGCTTTTTCCTGTTTGAACAGGTGACTGAAGATTTGTTTGTCAAAATATATTCTTACCATTCATTTTTTCGGCATTGGTTACAACGGTTTTGTGTATGATTTTTTGCGGGAAAAGGACGCGAGTCTTTTTCCGATGTTGCGGAAAGATAATTAATAAGATTGAATTTCCGATGAGGAAATTCAGCCGCAATTAATTATACACCTTGTTGTGCAACGTTTTTATTCAGTTTTATAATGTAATAACCCTTTTTCATAAAGCATATTTTTAAATTCTTTGGAATTACAATTCACTTGGTCAGTCGATATTCCGCTTCCAATTCCATAAATAAAAGGTCCAGGTCGATTACTCCAACCTTTTCCAAATTCTCTCGGTTCATAACCAGCAATTTGTCCACTTATTAAAATCCGATTTTCCTTCGTTACTTTTTCCACAACTAAGTCAACACAAGGATGAATTTTGTTTTCGTCGAGATAAACTTTATTCGCAATCAATTCAGTCACATTATCTTTTCCAGTTGCTTTTATTCTTTCAGCGAAATGCCATTCAAACTCAAAGTCGTTTGGTAATTCTTTTCCCGAATGTAATTCAGCATAAAGTTTTAGTTCTGAAAGAGTCTTTTCTATATGTTTTTTGAATTCTTTTCGGGTCATTTTTCAAATGTTGCACAACGGTTTCGGCTATGAGTAGTTGTGTGGTTTAGCGATTAACTTTCCAAGTACACACCAAGTTGGAAATTCCGCAGGAATTTCCAAAGTAGGCGAGAACAAGCAATTACTTATAGCCATTGTTGCCATTTCGTTGTTTTTTAGTCAGTAATTCAGTCAGAATGTCGATTTATTGATACAAAACATATCTTGGTGGTTTTAATCCATTCAGCCGCATATAAACAAGCATTTGCCCTCTGTGATGTGTTATATGGTCGGCAAGTAATAACAAAATTTGTCTTTTAGTTCTGTCCGCCCCAAAATAGTCCAATCTTTCTTTAAGTCTATTTGGGTCGAAATTTGAGATAAATTCTATTGTTTTGTCAAAAGTCTCGCTGATTTTGGCAATCATTTCTTTTTTCGATTTGTTGTCCACTTTGAGTTCCGTGTCGGTATTCCAATCTCTCGCCTCACGTCCGCCCATTAATGATTGACTGTGCCAATCCATTGCCCAACCAATATGCATTAGATTTTCCGCAAAACTCATTGATTCAGGCGTTGCTTTGAATTTATATTTATCTTCTGGCATTGTTTCCGCTACAAGAATTAAATATTCTTTCGATTTTTCTAATCGTTCCAAATATTCTTTAATGAAGTCATTTTCTTGGGCAAAAGTTGGCTGTCCAAATGAAGACAACATCATTATCGAAATCAGAATTAATAAGTGTTTTATATTTCTCATTTGTTTCAGTTTATAATTTCTGTAGCGTTTGTCCACAATGAATGGCAACGGTTTTGTATAAGATTAGTTGCGTGGTTTAGCAACGAATTTAGTAAATACAAACCGAATAGAAAATCCGCGAAGATTTTCGTAAGCAGGCTCGTACCAAGCAATTAATTTTATACGTTGTTGTAGTGCGTTTTTTATTTAATCGGAAATCCAAAAGTATTAGCAATTTCATCATCATTATCAAGTTTGTCCTTTCTGCGTTCAAGACGAGCCTTAATTGATGGTTCTAATTTTCCGTTAAAATCATTAATATCTTTAGCTAGGAATTCTAAATACTTTTTAATAGTTCCCAGATTATTATCGAAATCTGCCTTTATTCGTGAAGCATCTTGTCCAACAGGAACTTCATATACAACTTTTAGTTCATCAGATTCTATGATTCCATAAGGTAGAACAGATAAAAAAGATGAAGGGAAAATTCCAAACATTGTTGAATCTCCTTTAAAAGGTATTATTAAAGTATATTTGGTCCCATCTACTGATGTACTTCTCCCATAGTTTCCTCTTCCAGAATATCTTATTTTAGTATCTGTTGGTTTGTTTTGATAAATTGCGTCCTCTTTAATTTCGGGAAGCTCAATTTTAAATTCCTCTACTAATTGTTCTGTTAGAGTTTCAATAGTGTTGTTATCGAATTTTGACTTATCATAATTGTTAATTCGATTTTCTATCGAGTTTGCTAATGAATTTGCGAAATCGTAGAATTTTCTGTTGTTAAAAAGGTGTTTCATATTATTCAATTTTTGTTACAACTTCTTCCATTGTATAATGGACGAAACTTTGTCCTAGTTCAGTTAATTCGTAAGGCTCTATATTATCAAAAGCCGACTTTAAGGTTGAAGATTTAGAACGTCTAGTAGATTTTTTTATAAAATTACCAGCGTAATCTGTAACACGTTCTTGTCTTATAATGCCATCCATACTTAAGTCTCTAATCAGACGCTTAAATAAGTCTGCTTCTAAAGAATTTTCTGCTGGAAGAGTGCCATTTAAGTTGTCCCAAATTTGACCTCTTGTGATGCCACGATTTTTGTAGATTTCTCTAATTACCATAAAATGTGTTTCGTGATATCTAGAAATCCACTCTATAAAAAGTTGGATTAAATCATCTGTCGAAAGATTTATTGCACTAGCATTTGTCAGTAATTTTCTTAAATATTCTTTCTTTTCAAATGTTTCTGCGTTATCCCATTCTTTAAAACCTTTTCTGACTAACGCTAAATATTCTTCACTTTCCATTCTTTCTTGAACTTCCTCTCCAGCGTTGTCTAAAGTTTCGTGAATTTGGTAAATCGTATAATATAATTCTTCGATTTTTCTATGGTGTTCTTCTAGCCAAATTCTTTGTAAGTCATTAATTTTCCCTTGTTCTTTTTCTGCGTGTAGAGCTGAACTTGCGGCAATTACTCCACCAACCCAAGGAATACTGCTTAAAGCTGAAACTACAAATCGTCCAGTTCGAGTTTTCTTCCCTTTTCCATCTATTTTAGAAAGTTCGTTTTTAACTTTCTCTATTGCTTCTGTTTTGGTTAGTTTGTTCATTACTCGAATGTTTCTTCAAATGCACTACAACGGTCTCGTATAAGAATAGTAGCGGATTTTCAAGCACTAACTTTTCGGTTAAGCACAGACCTTATTTAGGTTTACTGACTTTGGTTTAAGCACTAAAACCGCTATTATTTTTATACATTGTTGGGCACTGTACTTTTTTCTTTCAACTCCTCAATTATCAATTCCTGTGATTGGATAATTTCTATATCAGATTCCAATTCAAAAAGTCGATTACCTCTTGATTCTTTTCGAGTTTGAATTACAATTTTTAGTTCAAATTCTTTTCCTTGGCAAGATTTTTCAAGTTTTTCAATTGCATCATTAAGAGTTTCTCTTTTTCCTTGAATTTTAACAGGTACTGGTTTCTCGTTAAAATGCTTTCTTAAAAATCCATCAATTCCAGAGTTTCTTTGAACTGGTAAAGCACCAATACTTTTTAAAATTGCCATCTCATATTCTGATTTTTCAAGATAGCTGTTATAGCCTTTGTTTAATAATGCAGAATCTGTGATTATCATTTCTTCTAATCGTCTGTTCGCAAGTTCAACTGCATCTTGAGACGCATCAATTCCAATGAAATCTCTATCCATAGATTTAGCAGCAACACAGGTTGTACCACTTCCACAAAAAGGGTCAACAATTAAATCTCCTCTGTCCGTTACTATTTTAATTATTTCTTTTAAGAGTAAAACAGGTTTTTGTGTTGGATAACCAACTCTTTCTTTTGCTTTAGGGTTTAAATAAGGAATTTCCCAAGTATCTGATAACGGAACGCCTTTTTTTTCTTTTCCTAAAACAATGTTGCCATCTTCATCTGTCTTGTAAATTGACTTACCATTTGCAGTTTTTTTTCTGTCTTGTAATATTTGGTCAATATTTGTTGTAGCTGCGTAATTAGTATAATATTGATTGAATTTAAAATGCTTACTTTTTGAATAGAAGTATATATTTTGATGCGAGTTTAAAAGCCCTTTCTTAGAATTAGACCATCTTTTATAACTCCAAATAATTTCACTTTGGAAGTTTTTCATACCAAAAACTTTGTCAAGAGTTACTCTGATATAATGAGAAGCAACTTTGTCACAATGAAGAAAAACACTACCAGTTTCTTTTAAAATTCTTTTACATTCCTTTAAACAAGCCTCAATTAAATCGAGGTAGTCATCTAATGAATCCCAACTATCACTGAATTCATATTTTTTTGATTCATCTCTAGTAACTAATGAATGTTTTTTTTGAGTAAAAAACGGTGGGTCAAAATATACTAAATCAACAGAGTTAGATTCTAATTCTGTCAATTTATTAATACAATTACCTTGATATATTTTATTTACTTCCATCAGCACTAGTTTTTTTATCTGCGATAGAAGTTAGGATTTCTAATAAGTCGTATCCAGTATATTTTTTGACAAAATTCCAAGCTTCATCTCCTCCATAATATTCTCCTTTTACACCTTTATAGTAAGTAGCGAGTATTTTTTGAATTTTAATTGCTTGTTTCCTTTGAGGATAATAAAACATAACTCGAATTGGTTTATAACCGTAACTAGTTATACACTCAACTCTTGTATGCTCCTTTGTTATATGGTCTCCATCTGTAGTTGCATCTCGCCATTTGATTTCAATAGCGTTATTGTCATCTAAAAAGTCAATTTCAAAGGTTTTAGGTTTAGAGCCTACTGTATTATCTACAAGCGTTCTCTTTCCTTTTAAATTGTTAAATTTGAAACATAGAACAGTTGCTTCCTCTAAAAAAGAGCCTGCATATTTGTAGAGAAATCGTCCTGTGTTTTGATAAACATCAATTAATTGACCTCTTTCATTGGAAATTCCCAAAACTCTATAAATTAGATAATGTGAATTATCATCTTCAAGCATTTCTTCTTTTCTATCCTCTATCTTTCCATTCAGAGTTTCAGCATATCTATTGGAAAGTTCTACAATTTTTGAATATAATAACTCATAGTCCGTCCCGTCCTTTTTCGCTTGCAGGATTTGTTGATTGCCGTATGTTTCTGCATCCTCCATTAAAGTGTTTCTGGTTTTTCCTTTTGTCTCAATTCCTAAAGATTTACAGTAATCTACAAGTTCTTTTTTATTCAATTTATATAGTTTCAATTAGTTCTTAAATTTTAACAAATTTACGAAATTTAAATTCTTTCGCAGAGCTGTTTTTGGGTATTGTGCCCAACGTTGATGTATAAGAATAGTTGCGGGTTTGTATGCGAGGATTTTCCGAAGGAAAATCAGATGTAGCAAACACGCAACGACCTTTGTTTTAGCACTAAACCGCAATTATTTTTATACGGTGTTAGCACACGTTTTTTTATTCAAATGCTTTCTCTTTCTTCATAGCACTTAAAACTCTATCAACAACTTTTAGGGTAACTCCTCTTTGTGAGCCTGCTGCACCCCAACTATTGTTAGCGTTTCCATTTATAACAGCAAGAGGTTTGTCAAATCCGTCACTTTTGTTGTAAATTTCAAATAATAATCCAACATTTCCGACTACACTTCCCGATGTTCCGTAAGTGTTAAATGAATCTGTCCAACTACTATAAGAAGTGCTTGAACTCGATTGTGTATAAGAGGACCTATTATTCAATTTTATTAAAATAATTGTTTCAATATTTTTTTTATTTATAGCATCATTCATATCGGAATCTGAATATTTATATCCAGGTATAAATAATTTATTCCACGAAATAGCGTTTATTCCTTTCTTTTCAAATCGGCTTATAATTTTACCTTCTCCTTTTGGGTCATCTACTCCATAATAAATCAAGGTTTTTCCATTTATTGAATTTTCTAAATCTCCATATAGATAGATTTTGTTTCCAATTTTTTCTTGAGCAAAAATTGAAGTTGAAATAAATAATAGTGTTAAAAAAGTGTAGATTGTTTTGTTCATTGGTTTTTAATTTAATTATTTGATTTTCGTTTTTTTAAATGTGTGCTAACGGTCTCGGCTATGATTTCGTTGCGGAAAAATCCGCAGGATTCTTTCCGCCGTAGCCGAAAGATAGCAAAATTGCGGTGAATTCCGATAAGGAATTCAACCGCAATGAATTATAGCCATTGTTGCCTGTAGTTGTTTTTAATTCAGTCGAATGGTGCAAAGCTATACTCTTGGTCTAAAATATTTATTTGACCAGAGTATGAGCCTCTGTATTTAGTTCCATCCAACATTTCGATTTCAAATCTAAAGTTGTTTTCCGATAACAATTCAACTTTCACGTAGCCCTCCGTTTCGGTCAAGTCAGTCGAAGAAACTACATTCCCACTTTCCGCAACAATGTCTTTGTAGAAAATAATTCCTTCCGTTCCGTTATTTGTGTAAATGTCGGTGTTTGGATTGTATAACTGCTCAAATGTATTCGGTGTGCTAAAATCTCCAACCAGTTGTAATTCGAGAAAGTTTATTCGGTAGGTTGTATTATTGTCAGGATAAAAAATGTTGTCAGCGGACGATTGTGTATAAGTTCCGTCTGTTATTATTAAATCACGCCAACAGTCGATACTACTTCCGTCGGGATTGCAATTCGTTCCGTTGTCAGGATTTTCCAGATAAACGTTGTTAACCGTTAGTGTGATAAATTCCGATTCAGAGTTTGAGTCATCATCGTTATTATCCGAACAAGAATAGGCGATTAGGATTGCAAAAAGTAAAATTAGTTTTGATTTCATAATTGATTTTTAAGGTAGCGCCACAATTACAGGCAACGGTCTTGGCTATGATTTCGTTGCGGAAAAATCCGCAGGATTATTCCGCCGTGGGCGAAAGATAACAAAATTAGCGGTGAATTCCGTTGGAGGAATTCAGCCGCAATGAATTATAGCCATTGTTATAAACAGTGCCGACACGTACGGCTATGCCGTCCGAGTGAGAATCAGCTGTAGGTTTCGCTCGATTTTCGATTTCCGAACGATTTTCAACGCGCATGTAAATCCGCTGTATGATATTCTGTCCGAAATTCAATCAAACTGCAAATCAATTTTCAAATCTGCCGAAGGATCTTTCAATTCAGCCTGAAAATCAATTGAGATTTTCTCAAAATCGATTTCCGGAGGCATTGTTTGTAACGGTCTCGGCTATGCGTAGTGCGGGATTTCAAGGCACTTATCTTTCCGTTTAGCAGTTAGTTTATTTAATGTAATTACTTTCATATCAGCACTTCCTCCCGCATTACGTATAGCCAATGTTGTAGCCAGTGCTTTTTCATTTTCCTAGTTTTAAAATCCTTATCGCTCCTTGAATTACTAACGCGAAAACGATTGTTCCGATTATCAAGTCAGGTTTATTTGAATTCAGCCAATTGACCAAAACTCCCGCTGTTATTACTCCCAAATTAATTATCACATCATTTGAGGTGAAAATCATACTTGCTTTCATATGAGCTTCTTCTTTACTCTTTGACTTTTGAAGCAAGTACAGACAAACTCCGTTCGCAATGAGTGCGAAAATCGAAACGATTATCATTGTCGAGAAGTCAGGTAATTTTTCTGCTCCGAAAAATCTTCTCAGAACCTCCACAAATCCAATAATCGCAAGTGTAATTTGAAAATAACCAGCAAGTTTGGCAATCCGCTTTTTTCTTGTCAAAGTTCCGCCAACTGCAAACAGACTAATTCCATAAACGAAACTGTCAGCGAGCATATCCAAACTGTCGGCAACTAATCCCATTGATTTTGAAATTAGTCCCGTTGTTATTTCGATTATGAAAAAGGCAAAGTTTATTCCGAGTACTGTCCAGAGTAGTTTTTTCTGATTATCGTTTTCTTTAAATTCTGTTCGGTCAGTTTGTTCAGTCGAGATTTTCTTTCCGCCAAGATTCAGTTCGAGAACGGACTTTTCAATTTGGTCAATTTTTCCGCTATGATAAATGGTCAATTTTCGGTTGGGAATATCAAAGTCTAAATTCGCGATACTTGAAATACCATCCAGTTTCATTCGGATTAGATTTTCTTCCGAAGGACAGTCCATTTTAGTAATCTCGAATATTGTTTTATTCATTCCCGGTTTCTTTTTTCGCATTGGCTACAACGGGTTTGTATATGATTTGTGGCGGCTCGGCGGCCGTATCGGCTGAGCGTAAACGCAAGTAGCAACGTGGCGCAGCGTTTGGCTGGTGACGTTTGAAGCGCAACGGCGCCGCTTTCACATTTTTATCCGCGTTACCAATTTACGATAATTTGTAGGAATTCAAATTCATTTAACCCTCTACCGCCATGAATTATATACGTTGTTGTAGTGCGTTTTTATTTTCCAATTCCAGTGTTATTTATATGTTCCAAAAGAGCTTTTTCTAATTCGTCTGCCATCTTCCAAAATTTAGTGTCCATTTTCTCAATATCCTCTTCAAGCTGGTCTTCATCAAATTTGTCAAACTCCTCTTGTCGAGCGTCTGGTCCTTCGGGAACTCCATTCGGAAAATAGACTTTATTAAATTCGCGTAACTGGTTGGCAACCGAATTGAAATTCAGATATTCCAAATCCGCAATCGTGTCCGCATTTTTATCCGCTCCGTAGTTCATATAATGGCCCCATAATCCGTCAGTAGTTAAGGGTTCAATATTAAACCAAACTCGTTGTTCACGAGTCAGTTTATCATAATTGGTAAATCCGATATCAACTATTCTTTCCCAAGTAATTTGAGCTTCGTCTCTTGTCATATTTTAGTTTTCTCAAATGCACTACAACGGTCTTGGCTATGATTTCGTTGCGGAAAAATCCGCAGGATTATTCCGCCGTGGGCGAAAGATAACAAAATTAGCGGTGAATTCCGTTGGAGGAATTCAGCCGCAATGAATTATAGCCATTGTTATAAACAGTGCCGACACGTACGGCTATGCCGTCCGAGTGAGAATCAGCTGTAGGTTTCGCTCGATTTTCGATTTCCGAACGATTTTCAACGCGCATGTAAATCCGCTGTATGATATTCTGTCCGAAATTCAATCAAACTGCAAATCAATATTCAAATTGGTTAAAGGATCTTTCAATTCAGCTTGAAAATCAATTGAGATTTTTTCAAAATCGATTCTCCGGAGGCATTGTTTGTAACGGTCTTGTGTATGGCTCGTTGCGTGCAAATTAGAAAATTATTTTCGGTTTTAGCACAAGCCAGATTTTTAAATTTTACTATTTATCTTTTTATTGGAAATCGTCAAATTTAAAAATTTGGCGACTTTCCAAATATGCCTTAACTTTGATAAAGCAACTGATTAGCAATGAGCTATACACGTTGTTGTGAGCTGGCTTTATTCGGATTTAGTATCTTCTTTTTTTTCTTTCTCTTTTTTTTCAGGCTTTTTTAACTCAGATAATGGTTTCAAACGCATTTCTTTAAGGTAACCAATTAATGTTGCGATTTTCTTCTCCTTTGTAGCTTTAATATCCTTGTACAATGTATAGGGATTAAAACCAGCTAAAGTTAAAATTGCAGTAGCAGTTTCTATGAAATTCAATCCAGTAGTATAATTTTCATAAAACAAATCTTTATAAGTTTCGTCAATTTCATCTAATAAGGGTATATATTTTCGTATTCTTTTAGATTTTGACTGTTCTACGAGATGCTTATTCATTTCTCTGTAAAGTCCAATACTATTCCTGTCAATCAAATCAGCACTAAATTGATTTACGAATAAATCTATTTTCCACTTTAATAAAGCATATTTTTCTTTGATTATCCTTTTAGTATATAAATCTTCTTGACGAGGATTTTCAAGATTTTCATTTCTTTGTTTAAATCTTGCCTCTGACCATAAAATCTTATTCTCAGATATTTCTTTAATTGTGTTTAGATATGCCACAAGTCCTAAACTTTTTGATTCGTCAAGTCCGTCTTGAGCAAAGGATTGTAATGCAATTAAGAGAACGAGTAAAGTAAATAGATTTTTCATAGTTAAAATTTTAGGTTACAATTTAGCTAAGAATAAAGTTATAAAACATACCTAATAAAGGGTAAATTTTTCAATTTGGACAAGTACGCCAAGCTTGCTCACAACGGTCTCGGCTATGAGTAGTTGCGTGGTTTAGCGGTTAACTTTGCAAGCACACACCAAGTTGGAAATTCCGCAGGATTTTCAGAAGTAGGCGAGAACAAGCAATTACTTATAGCCATTGTTGTGTGCAGTTTTTTATTCATTAGTTTTTTCTAAAATTCCGATTGTGTCAGCTTTGTAAAGGTCAAAATCTACTTCAGTTTCAGTCTTAGCTAAAAAGTCAATTACTTTTTTATTCAATCCGAAATATGGTGTTGAAGATTCTGGATTTATATCAATGTCAATTACAAATTGTATTCTAGTTGTTAAATCATATTTTTCTTTCAGTTCGTTTATGATTTTCGCTTTAGGTTCAAAAACATCAATTAGTTTTTCAAGATAACTTTCCAAATCAATATTGTTTCCAGCATCAATTTGATATTTCCACGCAGTTGATTTCGGAACAGGTTCTTTTTTAATCATTACAGAAGTTGGCTCAATTCTTAATTCAGCCGTTATTTTTTCTGTGTCGAAATATTCGGCATCAAAAGAGAAATACAAGTAATTATTGCATTCCGTCCCACTATATGTTAGTTTCTGCCACATTACTTTAAATCAGTCATTTTTATGTTAGTCAAATTGTTTTCAGATGTTCTTAATAAATGGTCAATACGTTTTTCAATGTTTTCAAACTTTTCTTTTTCCGCAAGATTTCGATACCATTGAGGTCGATTAATTGATTTTGCGTCATCATACCAAGCAATATTTATAAAATTCCATATTTCACTATTCACTCCATTAATTTCAAAATTTGGTTGAATAATAATTGCTCGATTAATATCATTGACAATCCAATCGATTCGCCTTTCCTCAAAAGTTCTTAATGCCTCAGGATAACTTGGTCTATCTTTAGTCAAAGTAGCATTTAACCTATTAGAAAGTTTAATTAATTTATCATCTATTTTGCTAAATACGCTCATTTTTCAAATTGCACACAACGGTTTCGGCTATGAGTAGTTGCGTGGTTTAGCACTTAACTTTGCAAGTACACACCAAACTGAAAATCCGTGAGGATTTTCAGAAGTAGGCGAGAACAAGCAATTACTTATAGCCATTGTTGGCAGTAGTGTTTATTTTGTCAGTCGTTTTGCTGTCATAAATCGGTCAGCTACATTGTCCCAATTGATAATTTCAAGAACTGTATCAACAAAATCGGCTCTTTTATTTTTGTATTTCAAATAATAGGCGTGTTCCCAAACATCAATCACCAAAATCGGAACAACTCCCCATTGTGTTAATTTTTGATGATTTTCGCATTGTAACAATGTCAAGCTATCCGAATAAGGTTGGTAACCCAAAATACCCCAACCGCTTCCTTCTACAGTTTTTGATATTTTCCCGATATAGCTTTTCAGTTTGTCAAATGAACCGAAATCCTTTTCTATCTGTTTTAAGAGTTCAGTTTTGGGTTCAGTTTTTTTATTCGTTAAGTTCGTCCAAAAGATGGAATGAAGCACGTGGCTTGAAAAGTGGTAAGCTAACTTTCGGGTCCACAAATCCACTTGGTCTAAATCGCCCGATTTTAGATGTTCCTTAATTTTAATCAAATCTGTGTTTGCCCCTTTTACTGCTCCACCGTGATGAAATTCAAAGTGCAGATGTAAGGTTTCTTCATCCATATGTGGCTCCAAAAAAGTTTTATTGTATGGAAGTGATTTTTGAATGAAATTTCCATTACTGTCCACTAATCTGTCAATTCCGTTTTCCGTTACATTTTGTGAAAAAACGTTGTTCATTGGTAGGATTGTCGCTCCACCTAAAATTGCCGTGTTTCTTAAAAATTCTTTTCTGTCCATATTTATACTTTTTTCAATTTATCTCGTTTTTCCACATTACTGCCAACGGTTTGGCTATGATTTCGGCGTGGAATCGTCCGCAGGACTATTCCGCAGAGAAATCAAGCTAATTTAGTGTTTTTACTTTTGGTTTTGCACTGTCGCCACGCTGAATTATAGCCGTTGTTGTACACCGTTTTCTTATTCCACATTTTTTAATTTTTCGTCATACCAAACATCTTCGTATCCGTTTTTGTCAATCAAAAATCGATAGCCAACATCAAGTCCGAAATATTTAATTAATTCAGGTCGGATTTGAAGCAAATGTTCTGCGCACATTGGTTGGAAAAAGTCATCGGATTCCAAGTAATCTCCTGTCCAAATATACCAACCAGTTGTTCCTTTTTCTTGCGGATGTCTCAATCCGTGAATTGGGTCAGCATCCAAGTCAGAGCCGATTCCGACTTTTAGTTTTTTATTTATTGGATTCCATTTAGAATCATATTTTCCGCAAATTTCTTTTTGTCGGTCGATATGTGCATTCCAATAATTATAATCGGCTAATAAATCCTCATCAGTTTCCAATTGGTGTTTCCAAAGTCTGACGTTTTGTTTTGTAATCGGAAAGTTGATTTCTGGATTGTCCCATTGATAAATTATATCAGAAATTACATCATCGTCCCAATCGAAATGTTCTTTTGTTATTAAGCTCCACGCATAATCTTCAAAATCCTTTTCTCGAATTTCTCCATTCAGAAATTGGTCGCATTTTGCGATTAAGTCAGAACGTGATATTTTGATTTCTTGATTCAATTCTGCGTTTTCTTAAATGGTGTACAACGTGTTTGGCTATGGTTTCGTTGCGTGAAAATCCGCGAGGATTTTCCGCCGTAAACCGAAGATAGCAAATTTGCGAGGACTTTCCGCGAGGAAAGTCAGAAGCAATGAATTATAGCCGGTGTTACCTACAGTTTTTATTTATCGATTTATTAATGTCAGATAATGTATTGCAAAAATCAGACGATTATTTTTATCAGTCAAATCAATGCTTTCTATGTTTTTTGCAAATCCAGCAATTACTGATGGCTGTAAATCACTCGCAGCATTAAATCGGTCAGTATAATTTTTTATAAAATCAGATTTTTTTTCAATTTCAGTCAGATATTTTTGGTAATTACTATCCGTTTTTAAATTAAAATGTTCTGTATTCGAATCCGTATATTTCCACCAAATTTTGTCAAAAACCACAAATTTTTTTAAATCAGAACTTAATTTTTCTATTCCGATTAAATTCGGCACGATTTGGTTTTGAAAGACGTTATTCGAATATTCCAGATATGCTTTTTTTTCGGAATCGGTTTTGTATTCAGTCGTTAAGATTTGGTCAAATTCAGAAACAATTGAATTCAATTCCGTCAATTCGGTTTCTGTCCAAATTCCGTTGGGATTTTGAATTTTACTTTCTTGTCTGCAAGCTGAAAGTATAGTTAGAAATATTATTAGTATATGTTTTTTCAAATTGTAGGTAACGGTATTGTATATGAAAAGTAGCGGAATTCAATCACCAACTTTTCAGTTTACAACTGACCTTTATTTTATTATTTATTTTTTGTTTAAGCACTTAAACCGCTATTTTTTATATACGTTGTTAGGCACTTTGCTTTATTCGATAATTGTAAATATTATTCTTTCAGCTTTTTGTTTTCGATTTCTTGTTGGATAAGGGACTACCTTTTCTGTCATTATCCAATCCATTAGATTATCAATCTTAATTTCTTTTGGGTTTTGCAATGCATCTGAAATAAAATATACTTGATATTTAGAACTGTTTTTTAGAAATAAAGACCATTCGTTTTTAGTCATATAGAACACTTTTTCCTTTCCAATTGTGCCTTTGCACTCAATGAAATATTCTACACTATTATCAATACTGTCTAATACTTTAAAATCATAACTTTCCCCACTTTCTCCATTCTCGTTCATCCATTGTATTCTCTCTCCAAATTTCTTTTTCAAGAGTCCAAAGAGGTAAGTTTCACTTGCCATTCTAACTTTCTCGTTTAATTCGCTGTTTTCTCTAACTATGAGATTTTCGTCATCGAAATCATCTTCTTCATTTTGTTTAGATATTCCAGTTTGGATTAATGAAACTTGTTTAGAAATCAAGTTTAATAATTTATTATTATCAGATACGTTTTGTTCTAATGCAGTTATTTTTTCTGATGTGCTTTTTTCTTCTTTAGTTTTATTTATTTCCGCTTTTGGTTCTTCTATTTTCGTTGAAGTTATTTTATTTACTGTATCTACTATTAATGCACTTTTTAAAGGAATTAATTTGTTTTGAATCGTTACTTTATTATAATTTGAAGTTTCTAAATGAAAGTATTCTCCTTTTGTTTCGTTGACAAGTGCTTCTGCTTTAATCCGTGCCTCTGGCTTCAAAGAAATGCCTACAATAAATATGTTACAACTAATTCCAGAAACCTTGAGTGCGTTTTTCGCAGCTACTTTATAATCTTTTTCGCCAGTTTCTTCTCCGTCTGTTATGAGTATTATTTTTCGGTCTGAATTAGGATAACTTTTAAGTCTATTTATAGAATTTAATATTGCATCTGTGATAGGTGTACCACCTGATTTATGCGGAATTTTTATTCCTTGAATTGCAGCTTTTAATTTATCATCATTTTTGCCTTTATGAATAATTGGTTGTACAATTTCTCTTGGCTTTTCTTTATACTCTAAAGAATGAAATAAACTTGTAGTTATATTTGAAGCATAATCGATAGTTGGAATAATTTCATTTAATAATATTTTTTTCGCTAATTCCATTCGAGTAGTTCCATCTGGTAAAAGGTAATCTTTGTAGTTTTCAAAAATTCCTTTACAGTTTCCCATACTATTGGAATTGTCAATTAATATTTCAATAACTGTGTTCATTCAATGTTAGTTGGTTTTTTCGGCATTGTGCCTAACGGTTTTGTATAACGTTCCGTTGCGGAACGTTTCGACTAAAATAGTTAAAAATTCCTGTATTTTCTCTTTGCAATGATTTTCCGAGTTGGAAAATCAGCAGCAATGGACGGTATACATTGTTACCTTAAGTGGCGAGCCGGAACTTCGGGCCGGAACCGACTTTAGCTGATCATCAGAAACCATTCCGAACATTCAGAGAGTTGGTCTAATCAGAAGTTATTCAGAGAACCTGCAAAACTGTCGGAATTGCCAAATTTCTTAGAAATTCAATCAGCTAATGAAATGTCGAAGCCATTTAACGGTAACGTCCCCGTATAAACGCCGTGCGAACCCTCCGACGCGCGCTAAACGTAGCGTTGTTTCTTTTTAAATTAAATTTTCTTCTCTTCCACCAAAGCCTTGTGAGCGTTGGCGTTTATGCGTTGTTGGGCAACGTTTACTTTTATCGGGTTTATTATTTCCTTTTCAATATTTCGTTTAGAGTCATTTATTTTCAAGTCAGCCCACCAAGCACGAATTCTTTTTTCGGTCTTATCGCCTGGCATTGGTAAATCCTGCTCCGCGAAATGCAAGAGAATCATTTCAAAGTTTAGAATTTCGTTATCTATTTTAAGTTCAATCCCGATTTTGTAATTATCTTCTTTGTATTTGTAGTAGGCCTCAGTCCAACCCTTGTAAAACGGTATTTTTAAAAAATGACTTAATATTTCTTGATTGTTGGGAGAAAAGTCAAGTTCGTATTGTTCTCCATATTCACTGTCAAATGAAACTTGCAGGAAATCAATAAAATGCTTTTTAGTCTTGTCGAATACTGCTTTTGCACTGCTTACTTCATAACCCCAAACATTGTTGTCAGTCAACCAATATTTGCCAATTTCAACTTTTCGAATTTTTCTCAAGTCGTCAACTAAATCGACTGAAAGATATGTTCCATTCAGGCGATAAAATTTGGATAGATAATAGTCAGTCTGCTTTGTCTCAATATGGTCAAAGTCAATGCCTGTTAATTCATTTTCTATGTATTCGAGCCAATTCTTCATTTTAATGTTGCCCAACGTGTTATATCTTTTACTTTATGCACGATAGCCCGGGAAACGCACAGGAAAATAGATAATAATAACTATCGATAGCCCAAAGGCACCCGGCCATACCATACAACCCATGCAAAATAGTAAATTATTCCATAAAACAACTACCCAAAACCACGATCCAACCAAAAACAGGAAAAATCCGGTCCGCAGTTGCAATAGCCAACACCCGGGAGTTAGGACGTAGTAGTGAAAAGTGAATAGTGAATAGTGAAGGGTGAATAGTGAAGGGTGAATAGTGAAGGGTGAATAGTGAAGGGTGAATAGTGAAGGGTGAATAGTGAAGGGTGAATAGTTGTACGTCCCTGATATAGGTTGACCACTTAAAACAGTGGTAACTATGAAAGCAAATGTGCGAGAGTTGCGCAAGCAGCGAAAATACTCTGAAGAGTTCAAAAGAAAAATAGTGGCAGATTTCGAGAGCGGCAGGTTTAGCGTTTTGCAGCTAGAGAAGCTCCACGGGGTAAGAGGTCAGATAATCTACCGTTGGATCTATAAATTCTCTACCTTTAACCAACAGGGAACCAGAATTGTAGAGATGAAGGACAGCAGCAACAAAAAAATGAAAGAATTAGAGGCTCGAGTAAAAGAGTTGGAGCGTGCCGTTGGCCGTAAGCAAATCAAGATTGATTATTTGGAGAAGATGATGGAGATCGCCAAAGAAGAATTGGACATCGATATCAAAAAAAACTTCGGCACCCCACAGTCAACTGGTTCAAAGAAAACAAACAAAAAGTAAGTTTTTCTATGAACAATCTCTATAAAGAAGCAGGGCTGAGTAAACAAGCAGTTGCGCAGTATCAAGTAAGGCAAATGGCCTTTGATACTAAAGTCAATCAGTTGATCCTTGAAGCTGATGATCTTAGAGAAGATCACCCGGGTTGTGGGGTGGAGAAAATGTACTATACCCTTAACCCTGACTTTATAGGACGGGATCGGTTTATAGAGCTAATGATGGAACTGGGGTATCGATTGAAGCGGAAAAACAATTATAAAAGAACAACAATCGCTTCAAAGATCTATTACCCCAACCTGATAAAAGGAATGGAGGTTGACCGTCCATCGATGGTGTGGCAGTCTGATATTACCTACATTCCAATTGGAAACAGACATTATTATGGAGTGTTTATAATAGATGTCTATACAAAGAAGATTGTGGGATATAAAATCTCTGATAATATGAGAGCCAAAGCAAACGTGGAAGCATTAAAGATGGCACTTAAGGATAATTCCCCACCTTTGATTCACCACAGCGACAGAGGAAGTCAATATACCTATAAAGAGTACGTAGCGCTTCTAAAAGGGCATGGCAGTAAAATAAGTATGGCACTCTCGGCGCAAGACAATGCTTATGCAGAACGCATCAACAGAACCATAAAGGAGGAATACCTGGATTATTGGAAGCCAAAGGATATTGTTCAATTAAAAAGAATGGTGGCAAAAGCGGTACAGAACTATAACAGTAAAAGATTGCATAACAACAACGACAGAATGAGTCCTGAGAAGTTCATAACTCAGTTTTCTTTCTTGAGGCCTCAAGAAAGAAAACTGATGACTATATTTAACAATGAATTAATTAACTAAAAACGGTCAACATTAATTAGGGAAGTTCAGTTTGCTTAGCATCAAACCAGGAATCTGAAAATATCCTTCAAGGTGTAATATACTTACCTACAATGTTTCTCATAATGACATCCTTTTCGTCAAGAATACCCGAGGCCAAGCTCCGAGATCCAGGAGTTGCTGCAAGCAACGACGCGGAGTTGGCGAGGGGGTTTTCAGCTTGCTGAAAAATTCCTACGAAAGGGATAAAAGGTACTTTTCTTTGCAACTTTCTTTTGGACCAGCAAAAGAAAGTTGAATAACAAATAAAAATTATAATGACTGTTTCGTTTCTTTTTGGAGGAGCAAAAAAAGAAAATAGACAAAAGAAAATTTCATTTACACCAACACCCCACGGCAATGAGAAAAAAGAACAAAGAAAAAAAACCTAAATCCCATCACTAAGTCGTGGCGCCCCGGGCCCTCCTTCCCGAGCAGCAAGCGCACGAAGCGCAGCGTCCAGCGGACTCTGAATGGCCTGTAGGTCACGAGTGGCAACATGCGTATAGATCATCGTCGTTTCCGGACGGCTATGCCCCAGCAACACCTGTATGTATCTAAGATCGGTCCCGTTTTCTAGCAAATGCGTCGCATAACTGTGCCGAAGCGTATGCGGACTCACACGTTTTACAATACCGGCCAGCTTACAGCTTTGTTTCAGCACCACACGAATCGTCCCCGCACTGTATTTCCCGCCATTGGGGTTTTCAACAAAATAGCGCTTAGGCTGATAACTGTAATAATAATTCCGAAACAAAGGTATAAAACTCTCCGCCAGAATTACCACGCGGTCCACACGGCCTTTAGCATTCTTAATATGCAGTTGTTTCCGCTCCAGATCAAAACAGTTCAACTCCAGTGAAATAAGTTCACCAATACGCAAACCCGAAGAATACAACAACGCCAGTACGGCCCGGTGCTTTAAATTCTTCGTCACACGTAAGATCTCAAGAACCTCCTCTTTGCTCAGCACCGTAGGAAGCTTCCGGTCCTTGCGCGGACGCTCGATAGATTCGGGGTCGATCGCACAAACCGGGTAGAAATACGCAAACTGCTTCAGTCCGCCTACCAATTGCCGGTGCGTACTTATAGAATAATCCAGTGTTTCCACCGCCCATTCAATATACAGCCTAACATCGTTCTCGGTAAGCGATTCCGGAGGAGTCCCCGCCGTAAATTGAAGGAATTCCTTAACAAAACCCCCGTATACCTTAATGGTGTTTTTGCTGTAACGCTTTCCCTTCAAATAGTTCACAAAAGTTTCAAACAAGGCCGTTCGTTCCGGCGGTAGCGCAAGGAGTCTTTTTTCTGAAGAGGCATTTCTAAGGAGCTCTTTTTCCGAAACACTTCGGAAAGCCTTTATGTCTGCCGTATATCCTTCCTTCTGAAGGTAAGAAACAAGCCGTTCCAACACCGAAGCCGAGTAGGTCACATAAAAACACCGATGCGTTTTACTGTACGTCACCCCCTCAAATCGCTGCACATAGCCCTTCAAAGCAGCCTCAAACGGAAATCGTATCGCAATACGCGCCGTACCTCGATGCCTTATAGGTTCCAAAACAAGGGTCATAGAAAATGGTTTACACACAAACAAAAAGTGTAAACTGGGGAGTAGGATCCCCTAAAAATAATACTTTTTTCGCAAATATGAAGAGTGAATAGCTAGGACTTAGGACTTAGGACTTAGGATTTAGGAATTAGTTGTTAGTAGTCAACATTAATTAGGGAAGTTCAAATTAGTTGTTAGTATTGAATAAATTCGAAATACCAAAAACGTCCATCCGCTTCCACGCTTCCTTTCTACAACACACCATAGGCTGCTGCCTCTTAGAAAGCGTTTCTGCCTCAGATAGTATCTTTAACCAAAATGTTTCTATTTACCACCTCCTTTTCATCAGCATAGAACGCAAAAAGCTCGGAGATTCAGTGAGCATAGCGAACGCCGAGTTTTTGCGTTGGTTTGGAATGCGTGAGCATTTCAAAATGCCTAGGAAAAGGAGAAAAGGTCTTTTTCTTTGCAACTTTCTTTTGGACCAGCAAAAGAAAGTTGATTCAATCTCATAAATGGAAAAAAGAAAAGAAGAATAATACTTCTCTATACAATGCGCCTTCAGCGCATCACTCGAAGTGACACATGTTAGTAGTGATTAGTGAATGGTGATTGGTGAATGGTGAGTGGTGATTGGTGAATGGTGAGTGATGAATGGTGAGTGATGAAGAGTGAATGGAATGGTTTTTTCTGTACTTCGGATTAAACAGCTAGCTTTAATTTTTATTGCTAAGTAAAAAATATTTATCTAGTTTGAATATTACGATACGAAGGACAACCCTTTTACGCCAGAATATGCACACAAAACTTCGAGATCCAGGAGGCCACCGCCGGTGGCTGACGCGGAGTTTTGGGGGCGGTTCCCGGCATCAAAGGCCGGGAAATTCCTCGTAAAAGGTCTCCTTTTTTTCGTTCTTTTCCTGCATCCGACGATCCGCCGTAGGCGGTAAGTGGAATGCACAAGCAAAAAAAGAAAATAAAAAAAAGAAAATTTCATTTACACCAACATACCGTGGAATGGGAAAAAAAAGAATAGAAAAAAAAATTTCAAAATTGTAGGAAAAAGACCGTTTTGACCGAAAATGACCGTTTTGTCCGGTTTTGACCGAAAATGACCAATTTGTCCGATTTTGACCGAAAATGACCGGTTTTGACCCCAAATTTCACCCTTTATCAGCCTCACGATAACCCCACTTTAACCCCACTTTAACCCCACTTTATCCCCACTTTATCCCCACTTTATCCCCACTTTATCCCCACTATACCCCACGAATCCATTTTCAATATAATTTTATAACGTATAATCCTACATTACTGTTAAACAAACTCCTACAACCTTCAGAAGAAAACAGGGCGTATTTTACATGCAATATGCGTTGTTTTAAAAGGCATAACAACGAATGCTTACGCAGCATACTTAATCAAAAAGACCCAGAAACTTCAGTCCGAAGATAAACGCACCGTCACTGCCGCCGTCGTAGTAAGAACGCACATAGTCCAGACGTAACAGCCGGTATTTTCCAAAACCCAGGTTGTCGATCCCCAGCGATACTTCGGTGTAGGGCTTGGTATCGGCGATGCTCAGCAGATGTGCGCCGGCCACCAAATTGAAGTTCAGGGCATTGATACCGGGTATTTTTCCAAGGATCCACCCCCTGAAATCATGCTCCACATGCCCTTCGAAGTAGCTGTCGTTAGTGCTCATACGGTAGTAGGGCAACAAATTGAACACATTGGTATAGTTCCCGCGCGTACCCACACGGGTCTGGTTGCCGTTAAAATGCTGGTAATCCACAAAAGAGATATCCTCGCCCTTAAAAAAGGTCCCGCCTTTAAGCCGGTAACTAAATTCACCTTTATTACCCAGTGTCACAGCCTGATAGAGCTGTGCGCTTAACTGACTGTAATTATAGCCTGCTTCCGAAGCGGCCATGGCATTCTCGAACGTAACAGACAAGGCCGGATATTTCTCGTTCCCCAGATTGAACTTCCCGTCGGGATAGGTCATGTATTTTTGTCCAAAGGTAATATTGGCAGTGATCGTACTCTTAAAAAGTTCGTGCGTCACGATCGCTGCGTCTTCCGTATTTAATGGTTCTAGCGGATTGTTGGAGGTGTACATCACGTCATCGTTCGGGATCGTGACATAATCGGTTTGGTTGAATAGCGCACTGCGTTGTTCGTACCCAAAGCGGGTGGCAATACGCAAGCCGTTAAAAAGCTCTTGACGATACCCCAGCTGTGCAAAGGTGCGCTCGTAGACCTTCATATAATTACGCTCAAAAAAGAGCGTCGCTACCGTATTCACCAGTGGCGATATAGGTTCCGAAGCATTGAACTGCCGCACCTCACTTCCGCCGTACACCGAAAGGTTCAAACGGTTGGTCCTGTTGAAATTTCTAACGATCCCACCCGTCACCCGCACCCGGTCGTCCGCTAATCCATAGGTGACATTACTAAAGACCGAAAGTCGGTTGCTGCCGTTCTCGTCGTAATTCTGAAAGTACCCCAGTTGTACGCTACTATTCCAGCCCTGTACGGTGTTGAAATGTACCTTCGGAAAAGGCCCTTCGTAGGAGATGTTCCAGCGTCTGAAGCTGTTCTTATAGGTATAACCCGTAATGGGGTCCAAAAGGCTGAAGCGGTTGCTCTTACGGTCTATGGAATCGAGGTACACCTGCGATTTCCGAAGCGTTTGTATGCTGTCCTTCTTGATGTAGTCGTTCAGTTCCTCGTCAGTAAGCGGCACCGGACGCGTACCGCGCCAGAACAAGCTGTCCTTTTTATTGGCTTCCGCTTCAAACCGAAGTACTTCATTGGTAAAGGCGTTCTTCTCAAAGTCGGGCGTAAAGTCGTAGTTGCTGTACACGGCAATAAAACGTCCGTCCCCGTTGAACCCGAAGAATCCAAAACCAAAATCAATGGTTTGCGAACGCTTCACCCAAAAGTTCTTGGCAGTATCAAACTGAAAGTTCTGCTTAAAGACCAGTGTCGAGATAAACGGAACCTGTATCGCCTGTCCGGTAGTGGTAAGCTCCACGCCGTACAACTGCCAGTCGTCTTCCACAATATAAATAATACCACTCCAAACACGGTCGTTAGGGCGCTTGGGAGTGACGCGTATCTTGTTGATGAGCTTGGTGCCCTCATAGAAGATCCCATCCAGGGTGTAATTGTAATAACTGAAGGCATTGGCAGCAATAGGGGAGACGATGGCTGCGTTCAGGTCGATGGTGTTCCGGTAAAAGGAGAAATTGGCGTCTTGCGCACTGTTAAAACTGAAACCGTTGTCGTTACCACTCACTTTGCTGGCAATAATACGCTCCTTAAAATCGTCCGGAGAGCGGTATGCGATCTCACTAAGGGTCTCGCTAAGGTAGATGATCCCCGTGCGTGTGGAGTCCAGCTGACCGTCAAAATCGCCCACTTCCTGTCCAAAGATCTTCTCCGGAATGCTGTCTACCCGCCAGATACCCCGGGAGTAGAAATCGGCAGTATAGGCAGCGATCTTATCCAGATTTGCTTTCCTGCGCGCTATGGTCTCTCTAAGAATACGATTCGCGGGGTCTTCTCCCTTGCTTATCACCACTTCGTTAAGGCTCGTCGTTTCTTCCTGCAGGACCACATTAAGGACACTCGTGCTGCCGGCGGTGACCACTACGTCCTCACTGTGTGTGGTATACCCCAGGAACTGGAACCGGATCCGGTAGGTACCTTCACCCACCTCCAGTTTGTAATTCCCGTCATCATTGGTGGTGGTCCCTTTATAGCTATCCTCCGGATAGATGTTCACAAAAGGCAGCGGTGCACCATGTACATCGGTGACCTTTCCAACGATCTGCGCCTGTATACTACTAATGCAAAGGAAAAGGAAAAGTACCGGAAATAGGAGTCGGTTCATAGAAGCGGTCTCTCGTTTATCCAACGAAGATATTTATAAAAAGCGTGTCTCCCAATGTCAAGTTTAAAAATCCTTACAGTAAATCCAATTAGCATCGCCGTTTTTATCTCTATTGTTTGATAAGAGATAAATATAATATAAAAGGCTTGTATGGTATTGTCAGTTCGAGTGATTCTTTAGTACGGTAGTAGTAAAGGTTAGTATCTTTGTGTCAGTTCGAGTGATTCTTTAGTACGGTAGTACTAAAGAATAGTATCGAGAACCAAACACATCTCCTCCCACAAAACA
Organism: Altibacter lentus; assembly: GCF_000746845.1. GTDB lineage: Bacteria > Bacteroidota > Bacteroidia > Flavobacteriales > Flavobacteriaceae > Altibacter > Altibacter lentus. Next base: position 156,939 of record NZ_KN050846.1, read on the forward strand.
CCAGAATACAAAGAATTAGAAGAAGTGTCAAAAAGACTACTTGAATTTTTTCTTAGATAAATTCGGCAGTGATTCAAACCTTCCATCTATAAGTGCCTCTTTTTTTGCTCGAGACCATTTCTTAATTTGCTTTTCGGTCGCTATGGCGATCGAAACTTCTGTAAAAGTACAATGAAAGACAAGGGATACCGGCCGTCTACTATAGGTGTAGGAGTCGGGATGTTTCCCGGAAATATGTTCACTAAGCCGTTTCGATAAATTGGAACTTATCCCTGTATAATAAGTATTATCAGCACATTCTAATATGTAAACATAGTAGATTTTCATAGTACATGCTACTTAAAAGTGGATTCACCATGTCAGTTCGAGTGATCCATTTGGAGGCTAGTCCAAAAGGATTGTATCCACTTGTCAGTTCGAGTGATCCATTTGGAGGCTAGTCCAAAAGGACTGTATCCTCTTGTCAGTTCGAGTGATCCATTTGGAGGCTAGTCCAAAAGGATTGTATCCTCTTGTCAGTTCGAGTGATCCATTTGGAGGCTAGTCCAAAAGGATTGTATCCTCTTGTCAGTTCGAGTGATCCATTTGGAGGCTAGTCCAAAAGGATTGTATCGAGAACACCGGCACCACAACCATCACGTATTGAATGCTTTCTTGATACGGCGCAAGTCACGCTGGGTGTCGCGTTCTTTCATGGTTTCCCGCTTGTCGTATTGCTTCTTTCCACGCGCCAAAGCGATCTGTAGTTTGGCCAGTCCGCGATCGTTGGTGAACAATAGCAGCGGAATGATCGTATTCCCCGAATTGCGCACCTCTTTTTCCAGTTTCTTAAGCTCATTGCGGTTAAGCAACAGCTTTCGTGCCTTCTTCGGGTCGTGATTGAAATGGGAAGCATGCGAATATTCCTGAACGGTCATGTTGATCACAAAAAGCTCATTGCGATCATTGAATTCACAAAAACTCTCGGCAATGGATGCCTTTCCTTCTCGTATCGCTTTGATCTCGGTACCGCCCAGAACGATCCCGGCCGTATACGTATCGAGGATCTCGTATTCGAATTTTGCCTTTCGGTTCTTGATCTTTACGTTCTTCTGAAGTGCCATAGCCCGCAAAAATAGTAATAATTATTCGTCAATACGAGGGATTTCATCCAAACTCACAGGGGTTCATTCCACCGTAAGCACCGTCGCTTTCTTTTGGTCGCCTGTCACCGTCACCATATACACACTGGCATTGTCGGTATCGTCCATGTCGGTAAATTCGTTGGTTCCCAGGATCGCATTCACAAATTGCGGCGTGGTATTGCTATGTCCTACAATAAGCACCGTCTTCCCTTGGGTGGTACGTTGGAAGTCTTCATCATACAAGGTCGATGGATCGTAGGTTTGTATAGGGATATTGTGGTCGCTGGCCACATCCATGGCTGTTTGCTGCGTCCTCTTATACGAAGTGGAATAGATCTGGTCAAGAGGCACCTTACTGAAGAACGTACGCCATTTCTTGGCCCGTTCCCGTCCTGCTTCCGTGAGTTCCGGATCGCTGTTGGCCGGATCACTGCGGTCCTTTTCGGCATGCCGTATAAGATAGTAGGTGGTGAGTGCCGGAACTTCGGTCGTGGGCAGCAATTCTTTCTTTTCTTCCGAAGAAAGACAAGCCGATAAAGAGCTTACTGCCAGCAGTATAAGGATGAGGTATGTACGCATGATGCTTTTTTTGACGAAGAAAGATACAAAACTTAAAACCAAGAGATGCAGTTTCTCGTATATAGAAATAGAACGCATCTATGTTAAATGTGAGGTTTACATATAGATAAGAAGTTATGCTATGAAGAAGAGATCCCGTTTCCTGCCCCGAAGCGGGATTATTGTTTGTAACATAATTTAAGAGACTTTTGTAAAACTATAACAGTTCCGCCGGCCTATTTAAGACTTCCTTATTACAGAAAGGAGCCTATGCATGGTATCTTTATCCTTATTAACTTAAAAACAACATAGCTATGAACTCAGAGCAATTAAAAGGAAACTGGAATCAAATTAAAGGTAAAGCCAAACAGCAATACGGTATTGCCGTAGACGATGACAGTACGTATTCAGAAGGTAAATTCGACGAACTGGTTGGAAGAATTCAGGAAAAGACCGGAAAAGCGAAAGAAGACATTAAAAAAGAGGTTTCCAGCTGGTAACCAAATGTGATGTTATAACGAACCAAACCCGCTCTATGAGCGGGTTTTTTTATAGGTTGCTTACTATAGTGGTTACCGAATAGGTAACTGTGATCAAGGTGATAACGGCAATATATACGCCAAGAATATAATTGGGTCTTGCAGTTTTTTTGTTCGAAGGGTTCTCTAAAGTGTTCATATGGTTGTTTTTTTTTGATTGTTATACTAAGTAGACGAGGAAGGAGGGGTTTTTGTTACAGGAGTGGTGAAAATATTTTTTTCTGAAACGACCCTCAAAGACTTAAAGGTCAGTCTTCTATGGTATAATTAAAGAACCCTATTAGCATCTCGTCCGTACTCTGCAAACCAAAACCGATCTCCTGAGAAGGATCTGGATTAAAGGGATTCTGAAAGCTGTTGTCGTAGATGCCTTCTACCCAAACCTTGGATCCTTTGGGCACAAAGAACGGGGTTTCCAGACGATACATGCGTTGCCAGTTGAAGTTATAATCGGAAATGGAAATAACGGTCTCCTTCCTTCCGTCGGGGAAGGTTACGCCAAAGCGTATGCTCTTTCCCCTGTAATGCATGTGGGGCGCAATATAATGGATATTGATATCACGATGAATGGAATCTTCCACACGCAAGGGTACCTTCTGTGCATACGGCGGAATGGTAAAATTGTTCTTGGAAGGGGACAGCGCATAGAATTCTTTCCCGGGGGGCGTCTCGTGATAATATAAGCCAATACGCGTCTTATCTTCTTCTGTCTTTCCGGTGGTGGTATAATGGATCTGAAGGGTGAGCTCGGTCTGTTCGGGAAGCAGTACACCGGTACCTTCAGGAAAGAAAGTGGCCTGCGCTCCCTGACTGCTTATCGCTATGTAATTATCGGTCCACGGCCGTTGTTTTCGGTGGGTAATTAGACTTTCTTTGTTGCGTTCGGTATTGGTGACGACCACATGATGTACCACCTGATTATTTCCCGGTTGGATCTCGATCCCCCGAAGCCATTTGGCAGTGTCGTTGTTTAAGGGTATGCTTTGGTATCTGTAATCTAGTACACCGGTCGCGGGAAGTAACTCGGTCTTCAATTCGATCACGGCATCGGGAATACCGCGCTTCCATTCTTTGGTGATCGGCGAAAGTTCCTGCAAGGGATCGTCTCCTTCGCCGTAGGCAAGACCGTTGTCGATCCAGGCTACGATCTTCCGAGCGTTGGAGTCGGAAAGGGCCAGCGAGTTCTCAAAGGTGCCAATATGAGGGTCCGCTTTCCAGGGGGGCATACGCTTGCTAAGCAACACCTGTTTCATCATCTGGGACCATCCTTGTATGGTCCGGTAATCGGTCATCTGCCAGGGGGCGATCCCGCCGTCAATATGGCACACGGCACATCGTTCTTTTAAAATGGGAGCAATGTCTTTTGTATAGGTAAGCTGTGTTTCATCGTGAAGGGTCGACAAACGGGTGACGGTACACCCACGGGTCATTGCTTCTTTCTGCGTTGGTTTCTTCCCCTTTAGGATGCGGTCCAGTGCTTGTTTCAAGAAGTCGTTGGAGGCAGTCTGCTTCTGAACTTCGTAGTCCAGCCGGTCGTTAATGGGGCCCCGGTACAGGATCTCCCGGGTAGTGGGATGCAGTACGATCGCTTCGGCGGTTAGGGTGATATCCAATGCATCTGCTATGAGTTGTGCGGGATCTTTCAGTACAGGTACTTCAAAATTGAATTGCAATGCTTCCTTCTGAATTTCTGAACGGTCGTCCTGCGGATTGCTGTTCAGCATAAAGAATACAAACCCTTTTTGAGAATACTCCGAAGCGACCTCATGGAAATCTGTAAGTGCGTTCCTAACAATGGGGCAGCCGTTTCCCTGCACCCAAAGAACGATCGCTTTGTGATCGTTGTAATAGGAGAACCTGTGAAGATCACCGGAAACATCGTACAAGGCGTAATCATTTACACGACTGTCTGCCACGGGTTCGGGCACATCCTTGCATCCTGTCCAGCACAGGCAGAAGACAATAATGCAGATACATTTTGCAATGTAGGTCATAGTTGCGAAAGTAAGCAAACTCGAGAAAAATGACTCCTATTTTCAAGAAAGACATCTCTAATTACAAACAATTTTTTATCTTACTTCCAAATTACTAATCAAATCAATTATGAAAAAAAAATACATGAATCTTCAGTTTGATAGGATGTCTGCGGTACTTACAGCGGCTTTGCTAAGCAGCGCATTCTTATTCGCACAAGAGCGTCAAGGTTGTGTGGATCCCGTAATTACAGCCACCGATGGCCCCGGTACTGTTTGTGAAGGAGAGACGGCAACGCTTACAGCGACACATAATGGCGACAGCGTGAACTGGTACGATGCGGCCACGGGAGGGAACCTGGTGGGTTCCGGATCACCTTTTGTAACACCCGCATTGAGTTCTAACACTTCTTTTTGGGCAGAATCCATCAATAACGGAGGTGGCGGGACGCCACAGACCGGAGGGGCACGCGTAGCACCTACAAATACGACTTCATCGGCAGTAGTTGCCGTCACGAGTCCGTGGGGCTTGGCTTTTAACGCTACACAGGATTTTACCATCAACTCGGTAGATGTTTATTTGGCATCTTCTACCCCGGGGGATGTCGTAATGCAGCTCAAGGACAGCGGACTGAATGTCTTAGAAACAGCGACCATAGCAGCGCCCGCAGGAAATTCTTCTACACCGGTACAGTTCACATTGAACCTTGATTTCTATGTGCCCATGGGGACAGACTTTAACCTGGTGGCAGAGAGCAGCCCCGTAATGGTACGCGAATTTTCCAGCGGTCATCCCGGCTTCCCGTATCCTATCGGAACCGTGGGTACGGTCACCGGTGGAACTATAAACGACAATGATGCCAATGCAACGGTGTACTATTTCTTTTACAACTGGACCATCACCCCCGGACTTGTATGTGCCTCCGATCGTGTGGAAGAAGCTGTAATGGTAACGCCTGCACCCGCTGCACCCTCCGGAGATAGTACACAAACATTCTTTGCAGGTGAGACGCTGGCAGATCTTGACGTAACCGGACAGAACTTGACATGGTATTCAGATGCGGCCGGAATGACAATGATCCCCGATACCACCCCATTGGTAGACGGCACTACATATTATGTGAGTCAGACGGTAGACGGATGTGAAGGAGATCTCCTTGCGATCACGGTGGAATTACTGTTAGGCGTGGACGATGCCGCTTTCGAGGGAATTCGTTACTATCCTAACCCGGTGACAGACATACTTACCATCGATCACTCACAAAAGATCGATACGGTCACGCTTTTCAACACTTTGGGACAAACGATCGTTTCAAAGGTGTACGACAGTCCTTCGGTATACCTGGACCTTTCCGGTATAGCTGCAGGATCTTATTTCATGAGAATTACAACACAGGAAGGCGCCAAGACCTTTTCAGTAATAAAAAAGTAAAATAACCTATTCATAAAAAACCGGGAGGCAACTTCCGGTTTTTTTATGGAGTAGGTTGAGGTGTTGTCATTTTTCAGAAAAAAGAGACCACCTGCGATTGCTCAACAGGTGGCTCTTGACTAACCAACCAAATTATGAATGCGTTTTTAAGGAACGCTAACCATTATTGTTCACCAGATCACTCTGATTTCTGAAGACCAGCTCGTTGTTGAAGCTGTCCAGAAGAATGATACTGTCTGTAGTCACTTTTCCTGAAAGGATCTCTTTGGATAATGCATTCAAGACCTCTTTCTGAATAACCCTTTTTACGGGACGGGCACCATATTGAGGATCGAAGCCCCGTTGTGCCAGGTACTGGATCGCCTCCTCGGTCGCATCCAAGGTAATGTTCTGTTTTGCCAGCATTCTGGAAACTCCTTTTAGTTGAAGTCCCACGATCTTGTGAATATCCTCTTTGGTAAGCGGCGTGAACATCACGATATCGTCGATCCTGTTCAAAAATTCCGGACGGACCGTTTGTTTTAGCAGCCCCAGCACTTCTACTTTGGCAGCTTCCATGGCTGTATCCGGATCTTTTACAGTGTCGAACTTCTCCTGAATGATGGTGCTTCCCATGTTGCTCGTCATTACGATGATGGTATTCTTGAAGTCGGCTACACGACCTTTATTGTCGGTGAGCCTGCCTTCATCCAACACCTGTAACAGGATATTGAAGGTATCGGGATGTGCTTTCTCGATCTCGTCCAGCAATACTACAGAATACGGTTTTCTACGTACCGCTTCCGTAAGCTGTCCTCCTTCATCATATCCCACATATCCCGGAGGTGCTCCTACCAATCGGCTTACACTGTGGCGTTCTTGGTATTCACTCATATCGATGCGTGTCATGGCATTCTCATCATCGAACAGATATTCTGCCAATGCTTTGGCCAATTCAGTCTTACCCACGCCTGTGGTTCCCAAGAATAAGAACGATCCAATGGGACGCTTCGCATCTTGTAAACCTGCACGGCTTCGGCGAATGGCATCGCTCACAGCGACAATGGCTTCATCTTGACCTACCACTCGTTTGTGTAAATGGTCTTCCAGCTTTAATAGTTTTTCACGATCACTTTGAAGCATCTTGGTCACCGGTATTCCGGTCCATTTTGCAACCACTTCAGCAATATCCTCATGGGTCACTTCCTCTTTAATAAGAGAGCTGCCCTCTTGATTCTCGGCAAGCTGCGTCTCGAGTTTGCTCAGCTCCTCCTGAGCTTCCTTGATCTTACCATAGCGCAATTCGGCTACTTTTCCGAAGTCTCCTTCACGTTCTGCTTTCTCGGCTTCCAGTTTGTATTCCTCGATGCTTGTTTTTACTTTCTGAACGTTATCTACAACTTCTTTTTCGCTTTTCCATTTTGCATTCAACTCGTTGCGTTCTTCCTTCAGATTGGCGAGATCTGCCTGAAGCGATTTCAGTTTCGCGGCATCCTTCTCCCGTTTTATAGCCTCCAGTTCTATCTCCAGTTGCATGATCTTTCGGTCCAGTACATCCAATTCTTCAGGTTTACTGTTGATCTCCATGCGCATTTTAGAAGCGGCTTCGTCCATAAGATCAATAGCCTTATCCGGAAGAAAGCGATTCGTGATATAGCGCTGCGATAGCTCGACGGCTGCAATGATCGCATCATCCTTGATACGAACCTTATGATGGGTTTCATATTTCTCTTTGATCCCGCGCAGTATAGAAATAGCGCTTTCGGTATCGGGTTCATCGACCATCACCTTCTGGAAACGACGTTCCAGGGCTTTATCTTTCTCAAAGTACTTTTGATATTCGTCCAGGGTCGTAGCCCCGATCGCTCTAAGTTCTCCTCGTGCCAATGCGGGTTTTAAGATATTTGCCGCGTCCATAGCGCCTTGTCCGCCACCGGCACCTACCAGCGTATGGATCTCATCGATAAAAAGCACAATGTCTCCATCACTGGAAGTAACTTCTTTTATAACCGCCTTTAAGCGCTCCTCGAATTCGCCTTTGTATTTCGCTCCGGCAATAAGGGCTCCCATGTCTAAGGAATAAACTTCCTTGCTCTTAAGGTTTTCGGGCACATCGCCGTCTACAATACGGTGTGCGAGACCTTCGGCAATGGCTGTTTTACCGGTACCTGGTTCTCCCACGAGCATGGGGTTGTTCTTTGTGCGTCTGGAGAGAATTTGCAGGATACGCCGAATCTCCTCATCGCGCCCAATAACAGGATCCAGTTTTCCGTCACGGGCCAACTGATTTAGATTCTTTGCGTACTTGTTTAATGAATTGTAGGTGTCCTCAGCACTTTGTGAGGTGACCGAATCGCCTTTGCGCAATTCGGAAATAGCTGCTTTCATTCCTTTGTTGGTCACACCTTGGTCCTTTAAAGACTGGGCAATGGAACTGTTGGAATCCAGTATTGCTAACAATAAATGTTCGATGGAAACATATTCATCGTTCATTTTTTTCGCTATAATACCGGCCTCATTCACGGTCTTTGATGCTTCTCTGGATAACATGATATCACCTCCCGATACCTTCGGAAAGCTTTGAAGCTGCTTGTCCAGGATCTGCTGGATCATCCCTATGTTCACATTCAGCTTCTTCAGAATGAAGGGTGTAACATTCTCATCCACCTCGAAGACCGCCTTTAAAATGTGCTCATTCTCGATCTGTTGATGTCCGAAGCTTTGCGCCAGCACTTGTGCTTGCTGTATCGCTTCCTGACTTTTTATAGTAAAGTTGTTAAAATTCATGTTTTCAATGTTTTCTGCAAGGGTTATTTCAAAAGATACGCCACAAATAATTTACGACAAAATGACCGATTTAGAGCCTGTTTAGCACGACAATTTGACAACGGGAGCTGTGTTTTTTTATGAATTCCTTCAGAAAAATGGAACGCGGAATGTGTACCTTTATATAAAATTTGAAGCATGGGATTATTTGGTAGATTTAAGTCACAACGAGATATCGTAAAGGAAGAGATCGTAGAAGTGCCTTGGAAGCGACTCACCGATATGGAACAGTTGGATGCGATTGAAGCAGCCTCCAGAGAAAAGCCTGTGGTTATCTTCAAGCACTCCACACGTTGCGGAATAAGCGCTATGGTATTACGCCAGTTTGAAAGTGCCTATGACCTTCCCGAAGATAGCATGCAACTCTATTTTTTGGATCTTTTACAGCATCGTGATATTTCCAATGAAGTAGCATCCAGATTTGGAGTCACACATCAAAGTCCGCAGGTACTGGTCATTAAGAACGGAGCCGTAGTTCATCACGATTCCCATCACAGCATTAGCGCAGCTCACTTGAAAAAATACACCTAAAAAAAAGTCCCGCACATTGCGGGACTTTTTTTATCGTATGGAATTATTCTTTAGGATCTCCCGAAGGCGAAGTTTTATGTCTTCACCGGCATCGAGTACCATTTGCGAATTGTTGGGAAACGGTACAAAGCGATTATTGATCAAGTTCCAATCTTCATCTTCCAATGCTCTTTTATCACCTTGGTAGGTCGCAAAAATGTTTTCAAAAATAAATTCACTCGACAATGGGAAGTCGTTGAGATCACGTCTTGCAATAAGATCGCGATACACCACATTCCCGGCTACCAAAACCGATTTGGATTGTTCGGTGATAAAAAGTCTGGCCGTAACGTTCTTAAACTTATCGATCTTAATAGGATTCCCCAGACTGTCTTTAACAACATTTCCATTTCGATCTAAACGATACTCCCATCCGTCCTTTATGCGTTTCTTTCTAAGGACCTCTCTTTCATAGATACGTTCGGGAGCGATGGCGATATCCCGTAAATTGAGAACGATTCCCAGATTGTATTGAATGTTCTGCTGACGCTCATTGTGATATTCGGTCCAGAAATCGTCCAATCCATAAGTATTGAAATCTAGAAGTTCCCGTTCCAGTTGATGAGGGATGATCTGTCCGCTTCGGTTGTTCAATGAAACAAAAACGAAATCCGTTCCGTAGAAATGTGCGTCTTCCTTGAGGCGTTTCACATCCTTATAATTGGGTTGTAGTTCGTCTATCTCACAGTAGATATGATACGCAGTCCGGTAATCGGCTATCTGCTGCCGATCCATGTAGGCGTCAGCTTCTGTATAGAGATACGCAATATACGCTTGCTTTGCAGCGATGAGTTGAGTTGAATAATCGACCAACTTAAAATTAGCATTTCTGCCAAGGGCATCGCTGTACAAGGGTAGTAAAGGGCGTAAGAGATTCTGACGGTATTCAAGATCTCTGTACAAATGGTAGATCTCCCTAGATGCGGCAGGATTGTTCTCTTTTTTCAGAAAAGTGATTCGGCGTGTATCGTCTTCAACGGCTTTGGAGAAAGCCTCTTCAAGCAACACGATGTGTGCGTCGTTCTTATCAGAATCTCTGTTCTTTTGGAGTTTCTTTACAGCGAGTTCGATCGCCTGGTCGTAATTTCCCTGTGCGACGAATTTCTGATTGCGTTTTACACTATTACAACTCGCAAACAATAGCGCCAGGCAACATAAAGTAATAGTTGATCTCATAACAAAAAGTATTGGTTATGATGCATAGAATACAATTGTGGTGCCAAATTTAAAAAGGCAGTGCCGGTAGGACCTTCCCGCTGCATTCTCCAAAACCAATGCGCACTTTTTCATTTTGACAAAATCCTCTTAAAATAACGGTGTCGTTATCATTAATGAATTTTCTTTGCGTACCGTCTTTGAGTGTGATAGGGTTTTTACCGCGCCAAGTAAGTTCTAACATAGAACCATACGATTCTTTGGTAGGTCCCGAAATAGTTCCGCTCCCCATCATATCGCCGCTTCTAACGTTACAGCCGTTGACTGTGTGGTGCGTAAGTTGCTGGGCCATGGACCAGTACATATATTTGAAGTTGGAAGCAGCTACTACGGTCTCCTCACCGCCTTCAGGTTGGATGGAGGCCTCAAGCTTGATATCAAAATTCTTTTTCTTTCCTTGTTTTAAATAGGGTAGTGGCTCCGGATTTTGAGCAGGTCCTTCAACGCGGAACGATTCCAGTGCATCCAAGGTTACGATCCAGGGGGAAATAGTAGAAGCAAAGCTCTTTCCTAAGAACGGCCCCAGTGGCACATACTCCCACGCCTGAATATCACGTGCACTCCAGTCGTTGAAAAGCACCAATCCGAAGATATAATTTTCGGCATCGTTAATGGACACCCTTTTTCCCAGATCATTACTGTCTGTCGTGATAAAGGCCATTTCCAGTTCAAAATCTAAAAGTTTGGTGGGTCCAAAACCCGGGATAGCATAATCGCCTGGTTTGGTTTGTCCAACCGGTCGTCGAATAGGAGTTCCGGAAGGTATAATGGAAGAACTTCTGCCGTGGTAGCCAATGGGTATATGTAACCAGTTGGGTAAAAGGGCATTTTCCGGATCGCGGAAGAGCGACCCTACATTAAAGGCATGCTCCTTGCTCGCGTAGAAGTCGGTGTAATCCCCAACATCCACCGGCAATTGCATCTCGATCTCGTCCATGGTGAACAAGACCTTGTTACAATGTTCTTTATTGTCGCGCAGGCTATTGTTTCCTTCTAAGAAAATATCCGAGATACGGTTACGTACCAACCGCCAGGTTTTTCTGCCATCGGCAATGAAGTCGTTTAGGCTGTCCTGTAAAAAAATATCATCGGTAAGATCGATCCCTTTAAAATAACCCAGTTGATGCAAAGCTCCCAGATCGATGGCATAATCTCCAATGCGTGTTCCGATAGTGATGATATCGTCACGTGTTAAAAACACCCCAAACGGAATATTTTGAATGGGGAAGTCGGTATCTGCAGGCGTATCCAGCCACGTTTTTCTTTTAGGGTCGTTGGCAGTTAAAGGCATAGCGGTTTTTTTGTTGTTTGTAAAATGTTAATCAAATATATAATTTCTTCAGAACTAACGGCAAGCTTTTACTATTTTTGATTTTTATTAACTTTTTCAGAAAAAATATGCAACGCGACGAACAGATTTTTGAACTTATAGAGGCAGAGAAGCAACGGCAACTTAATGGTTTGGAGCTCATTGCTTCCGAAAATTTTGTAAGTGATCAAGTATTGGAAGCTGCCGGCTCTGTACTTACCAACAAATATGCAGAGGGCTATCCGGGGAAACGCTACTATGGTGGTTGTGAAGTGGTGGACGAGGTAGAGCAGATCGCAATAGATCGCGCGAAAACCCTCTTTGGAGCCGAATATGCCAACGTGCAGCCACATTCCGGCTCGCAAGCGAACACGGCTGTCTTTGCGGCGTGTTTGCAACCCGGAGATACCTTTTTAGGTTTCGATTTGTCGCATGGAGGGCATCTTACACATGGATCGCCCGTTAACTTTTCCGGTCGTTTGTACAATCCTGTATTTTATGGCGTTGAAGAAGCAACAGGCATGCTTAATTACGATACTATTGAAGCCATTGCAATAAAAGAGAAACCTAAAATGATCATTGCAGGGGCATCTGCGTATTCGCGTGAGATCGATTATAAACGCTTTCGTGAGATCGCCGATAAAGTGGGAGCTATTTTACTGGCAGATATCGCTCATCCCGCCGGCCTGATCGCTAAAGGGATCATTGCAGATCCAATTCCCCATTGTCATGTGGTGACAACCACCACGCATAAGACCCTTAGAGGACCCAGAGGCGGAATGATCTTAATGGGGAAAGATTTTGACAACCCCTTCGGGATCACCTTAAAGAATGGTAGCTTACGAAAGATGTCCTCTCTTTTAGACAGTGGGATCTTTCCCGGGAACCAAGGAGGACCCTTGGAACATATTATTGCGGCCAAAGCCATTGCGTTTGGCGAGGCGCTTACAGATGAATTTCTTCATTATATGGTACAAGTAAAGAAAAATGCCGCCGTTATGGCCGAAGCGTTTATCGATAAGGGCTACCATGTCATCTCCGGAGGTACGGACAATCACATGATGTTGATCGATCTTCGCAATAAAAACATTAGCGGGAAGCAAGCAGAAGAAGCCCTGGGAAAAGCCGATATTACCGTGAATAAGAATATGGTCCCGTTTGACGATAAGTCGCCCTTTGTAACCAGTGGGATACGTGTAGGAACAGCGGCTGTGACCACGCGCGGTCTGGTCGAGACCGATATGCAACAGATCGTGGAGCTTATGGACGATGTGATCATGAATCATGAAGACGAAGGGATGCTGGAAGCAATTTCAGAACAAGTACACGATATGATGGCAGGATTGCCGTTGTTTAAGGCTTAACAATGGAAGTGTTTTCTACGCAGCAGGTATCCTTGCGTGAATTCACAAAACAGGATGCGCCGTTCTTATACGCCTTGATGAACAGCGAAGGATGGCTAGAGTATATTGGAAACAGGAGTATCAATTCAAACCAAGATGCCGAAGCATATTTGAACACCCACTATCTCGGGAGTTACAAAAAACACGGATTCGGAGCGTATGTTGTTATGCTGAAAGAGAGCGAGATTCCAATTGGCAGCTGCGGTCTCTATAAGCGAGAGAATCTGGCACATCCGGACCTGGGATTTGCTTTCCTGCCTCAATACTTCGGAAAAGGATATGCCTTTGAAGCTTCACAAGCGGTTGTTAAGCATGCTTCCGAAACTTTAGGACTCCTAAAACTTTATGCGATCACAAAACATGAGAACCAAAGGTCCATTCACTTGCTTGAAAAATTATCCTTCAGAAATACAGGAGAGACCAAACTAAAAGAAGACGGTGAGGATCTGCTCCTTTTTACCAGAGATTTGCAGCCTTCAGAAAATATAATTACAAAAAAATAGTGTGGAGAAAGAAATAAGTATACCTTTGCCGCTTAATTTAATACTATTATAATGCAAACAGGCACAGTAAAATTCTTCAACGATTCCAAAGGATTTGGTTTTATCACTGAAGATGACACAAACAAAGAACATTTTGTACACATTTCAGGTTTGATCGATGAGATCCGTGAAGACGACAGAGTGGAATTTGAACTTAAAGAAGGTAAAAAAGGATTAAACGCAGTAAACGTAAGAGTACTATAATATAATTTTCTTTCACTTTTGAAACACAAAACCCATCGTAAAAGCGATGGGTTTTTTTATGTCTTGTAAGGTCTCACATTAGTTAATTTCCTTCATCGGGAAACACAATGCTTTCATAGGCTCCGGCATCTGAAGGATTCGCCCGCACAGTACCGTTGAGGTCTACAGGAACCGGAGGCGATGTAGGGGTGATACCCAGATTCTCTGCACCCGACACATCCTTTTCGATGTTGAAGTTGTTCATTTCGGTATTCTGAAAGGCCGGGTCCAGGTTAAGCGCTATATTGGTATAAAGGAGATCGTTCTCAAACTGATAGTTAGGATCGTCACTGAAATCTCCGTTAGGATCCTCAAAACGTATCAAGCTATTAGTGAAATTAAAATTGAATTGCGCGCTTGAGCTCGATGGTACGAGACCAAGTTCTCGCTGTTCATTCCCGTATACAATGCAATTGTTGAAGGTGGCGGTGAGGTCCATGCCGGTTGTTTCATCTATAATATTGTCTAAAGTAACCGCAGGAAAGGAGCGAAAGCTTCCGGTCCAGTAATTTGCAAAGGTACAATGGTTGAAGGTGTACGTGCCGCCAATGGAACAGGCCAATGCAGATTGCCCTGCATTATTGATCACCATATTCTCTCCGTAGACGTTTCCTGTACGTGCCAGCAGCCCTACGTTGGCCGAATTGTAGATCTGTACATTCTTTAAAGTAAGGGTCTCATCACCATCGTTAGAATCCATAAGAATGCCTACTACACTGTTCTTGATAGTTGTATAACTGAACTCGTTGTTGGTACTTCCTGCTGTTAACCAGATGGTAAACCATTGTCCGGGGATATCCGAAAAATCCGGTTCCAACCGATCTCCCTCAAAGATGATCTCGTTCTCCAGAAGCTCCGGATCGGAACTGGGAAGACCATTTGCCTTGATAGAACCGGTATTCGCAACCAATATACCGCTGTCAGCATGAAAATGAACGCGTGCTCCGGGTTGTACATTTAAGGTCTTTCCGGGGCCTACCGCTGCGAATCCATAGATCACGTAAGGTTTTTCATTGGTAAAGGTGAGTTCGGTGTCATCGAGAAAGAAGCCTTCTATTAAAATATCATTTCCATCACCGTCTTGTCCTAAATTTAGTGTTTCAAACATTCCATTGCCAAGATCCTCAGGGAAGAGGAAAACAGCATCCTGCACTAAGGTCACCAGTTCTACTTCCTGCTGGTTCGCACCGCTGTCAAAAAGGATCTGGTCGGTATACAGGAAACGACTCTCATCTGCTGGAAAATCATTGATGTCGGCTGTAGTTTCTATAAAAATAAAGATGCTGTCTTTGGCCATTATTTGAACGTTCTCAAAAATTTTGCCGGGGACCCCATCTACATTGAGGCGGTAATAGGAAGACTCTCCGGTACCCAATCGTACCGAGGGGATGTTGATGTCTTCATCGCTTCGGTTATAGACCTTTAGATTATACGTGCTGGAACCAATATTGGTAAAGACAGTATCGAGGTACACCGTGTCCTTTGAGAACTCCAAATTTCCGGTACTGGGCACACTTTCAAAATCATTTCGGCAAGAACTCCAAAAAATCAGACACCCCAAAAGTGCCAATCCGTATACATACTTCATCTAGAATAATTTTCAGTAAAAATATAACTTTTTATGGAGCTAATTATTGTAGCCCGCAAAAGTTATCGGGTTTCGGTTAGAGTGCATTCATCCATTAAAAGGATATGTTACTTCTCAACGATCTCGATCTTGAACAATTTATCCCAATTTTTTCCGGTGACATATAAAATGTTTGGCTCGCCCTTATACGCAATCCCGTTCAACACATCCAATGTTTCGTGTAGAGTGACCTCGTCCTTTAAGCTGCTTAAATTGATGACACCTTCTACAGCGCCATTCTTGGGATTCACAATGGCAATGGCACTTTGCTGGTAGATATTGGCATAGATCTTTCCTTCTACCCATTCCAGCTCGTTCACTCTGGGGATCTTACTGGTATTGGTGTATATCTCTATGTAGCCTTGTTCACCAAGGGTCTCCGGATGTAACGTCCATATCTTTTCGGTTCCATCACTTTTATAAATGTTTGTGCCGTCGTTACACAGCCCCCATCCTTCTTTACTGGAACCATACACAAATGTTCCTTTTTTCTCCAGCGTGGCCAGATTATAGATGAATCCCGTGTTCTCCTTCCAGGTTAGCTGGTAAATCCTATCATTTAGAATTGTGAGACCTTCACCAAAGTAGGTGTCGGGCAAAGGGATCTGCTGAAGCACTTCGCCGGTAATATAATTGGTCTTTCGAAGCGATGACGATTTGTACTGTCCGGTACTTTCGTATAATGTATCATTCTCAAACTCCAGTCCTTGCGTGTAAGCATTGCGGTCGTGAGGATAACTTTCTAAGATCTTATATGTATAAAGAGTTGGCTTTTCCGAAGCGACCATGGTAAATACTTTGTTTACCATATAGGTCGACCCATTAGATTCGACACGGGCTTCCAAGTTACGCTGGCCCAGTTTTTTTTCTGAAAGTGATACCGAAACGGGCTCAGTACCTTTCACAGAAGCGATCACATCACCGTCCAATAAGTAGGTCACCGATGACATATCACGGTTCTTTAGATTTTGAAGCGACACCGAGATCGTTTCAGCAGGGGTATAGACCTTTTTGTTTTCCTTGATTTGAATGCTAAACAGGTCGTTGGCATCTTCTGAAGTATTGCCACAGCCACCCGCAAAAGCAGCTAAGACCATCACTATAAAATACTTATGGAATTTCATGATTCGATCAAATTTTCGGCAAGATATTTATTATAATCTAGAACTAAAAATCATTGTGAAATCTACAAAAACCCGTATATTTGCACCGGCAAGTCCTACACAACCAGCTCCTGTTGAATCCCCCAGGGCGGGAACGCAGCAAGGGTAGACGGTCGTAGCGGTGTGATGTAGGTAGCTTGCCATTTTTTGTACCCTTATTTTTCGTTCCAATCTTTTGGAAAAGTACCCGGGGTAACGCATCTTTGTTCTTTCAAGCAATAATATGGCGAATGTAGTTTTTATTACCGGAGGTTCTTCAGGAATTGGAAAAGCCATAGCCGAATTTCTTACAGAAAAAGGGTTCCGGGTCTACGGAACCAGCAGGTCGCCCCAAAAATATGCAGATGAGTGCTCCTTTCCATTGCTGGCCATGGATGTAACCGATAATGCCTCTATCATTACAGCAGTTTCCGAAGTAATTAAAAGAGAAGGTAGGCTTGACGTGCTCATTAACAATGCCGGTGTTGGTATTACCGGTCCCATTGAAGAAACACCCGATGCAGAGATCCATAAGGCATTCGAAACCAATGTATACGGACCTATTCGTGTTATGAAAGCGGCCTTGCCACAAATGCGGCAGCAAAAAAGAGGGCATATTATAAACATAACCTCCATTGCGGGGTATATGGGATTGCCGTATCGCGGGATCTACAGTGCTACTAAATCGGCTTTGGAGATCACCACCGAGGCTTTCCGCATGGAAATTAAACAGTTTGGAATTGAGATGACCAATATCGCACCGGGAGATTTCGCCACCAATATTGCCGCGGGTCGTTATCATGCTCCGGTATTGGAGGATTCACCGTACCGTGATGCCTACGGAAGCACTCTTCGCCAAATGAACGAACATGTAGTTCAAGGTGAAGACCCGGCCAAAATGGCCCGGATGGTATTCAAGATCATTTCCACTACCAAGCCCAGGATCCATTATAAAGTTGGGGCACCGCTTCAAAAATTCTCTATTGTGCTTAAAAGAGTTCTTCCCGATAAGGTATACGAGCGAATGTTACTCAACCACTACAAGCTCAAGTAGGTTATGAACAATTCTTGTTCGGAAAATAGTTAGTGCAAACGTTTTACAACAAGTCGATCTTATGTACTTTTGTACCTACTAAAAATATAAACCCTTTACTATGAAATTTTTCATTGATACGGCTAATCTGGATCAAATTCGCGAGGCTCAAAACTTAGGAGTTCTCGATGGTGTTACTACGAACCCTTCGCTAATGGCGAAAGAGGGGATCACGGGACGAAATAACATTCTAAAACATTATGTTGATATCTGTAAGATCGTGGATGGTGATGTCTCTGCGGAAGTGATCGCGACCGATTTTGAAGGTATGGTAAAGGAAGGGGAGGAACTGGCAGAACTACACGAACAGATCGTGGTGAAGATCCCAATGATAAAAGAAGGGGTGAAGGCCATTAAATATTTTACAGACCATGGAATCCGTACCAATTGTACCTTGGTATTCTCTGCAGGACAAGCCTTACTTGCGGCGAAAGCGGGAGCGACCTATGTTTCCCCGTTCATTGGGCGGTTGGACGATATTTCCACCGACGGGCTAAGTCTTATTGCCGACATACGATTGATCTACGATAATTACGGTTTCGAAACACAAATTTTAGCTGCTTCCGTGCGTCATACCATGCATGTACTGGAATGTGCTAAAATAGGTGCCGATGTCATGACAGGACCTTTATCCTCTATTGAAGGGTTACTCAAACATCCTTTAACAGATATAGGTCTGGCGACGTTCTTAGCCGATTATAAAAAAGGGAACTAAAACCTCCAACAACAAAAAAAGCCTCAACACCTTGAGGCTTTTTTATTGTATGTACATTGCTGTTATTTATTGAGATATCCTAACAACAGCTCTTCCATTTTCGGATTGAAAAGATTGGCGTTCCCCTCCAGAATGACCCCGTTTTTATCTACGAGTATGGATTTATTAACCGTGTTGATAACGAGTTTATTTTCAGCTTCATCGATGTTCTCCAGTTGAAACTCGAGGTTACTGTTGTACCCGGCATTGCGAACGATATCGCGCCATTTTTTAAAATGAGTATCGGTGTTTATACCAATAAAGTCGTATTCGGGATATTTATCCTTTAATTCGGCAGCTTTTGAATGTATGTCTTTGTAATGACGCATGGACTGCGCAGACCAGAAATACAGGACGGTTGGCTTCTTGATCAATTTTTGAAGATCCATCATGGTATTCTCTGTGGTCACCAAGAGAACATTGGGTACGGTGTTACCAGGGGTCAAGCGCATGGTAGCTTCAGCGAGTGCTTCGATCTCCCTGTGGTGATAGGAGTTTGTATTTGTCTTTAGAAAAAGTTCTTTGATTAGACGTTCGTTTTCAGCATCCTTCCCATTGATCAAATAATGTTTTACGAAGGTGCGAAGAAGATTATTTTTTAACGAATCGTTTGTTACCAGGCTATCGATCGTTTGGATCTTGTGATAATTGTGCAGATATGAAAATTTATCCAAATCCTGCTCCGATCTGTATTTTTCATAGACTATATTATCGAAGTAGCGATTCAGGAAGCGGTAATAGGGATAATAGGAACGAAGTTCTTCGTTGCCAAAGTCAATTGTATCGCGATAGTCGAAAAAGCCATCGGGATAACGAATGGAATTAGCTGCATTGGCAGTTACATACATTTCTTTTTTTGAAAAGTAATCGTAGTTGATATTGGCTTCTACAATCTCTTCAAAAGCGTCACTGGTATCATGAGAGTCCTTAAAATCTTCAAATAAGGAAACACGTATCTGTTTTAATGAATCCAGTTTCGACTCGTATGCCATTGGAGAAAGGGTGTACCATGAAGGGACCACTTTGTTTTCGGCTTCATTTATAAGAAAAAGCTCCATAAGAAGATTGTTCTTGTCGGCGCCTTTACCGGTGTAGGTAAGAGATTCGTCGAAATCTACGGTGTTCACCCGAAAAATAATACTATCACCGGGCTCTACAAAAAACATTTGATATTCGAAATGCTGAAAAGAATAAAATCCGCTGGAAAAATCCTTGGCCTCATACAGAAAGAAGTTCTTATCGTTTAGTGGTACGGTATCCAAAATCTTTTGATCCTTCCGAAGGACTACATATTCAGATTTGGGATTAACAACTTCTCCACCCACCCAAATGGTTTTGGAGGATTCTTCTGAAGCGTTATTGCAAGAAACGCATAAAAGTATGGAAAGGAGGAATAGTAACTTATTAAACAATGGATGCTGTGGTTTAGGTACAAACAAAAGTAATTCACCATCTAGGGTGGGAATGTTAATTCCTCGTTAAAAGGAATTTTAAAACGTTAATGTTTCTTCAATCCCAGTTAATTGGCTACTTTTGCGGCGAATTACAAAAATTTCCAATCGCTATGCTTTCAGTTTCAAATTTATCGGTTCAATTCGGGAAACGTGTCCTTTTTGACGATGTCAATACCCAGTTTGTACAGGGCAACTGTTACGGGATCATTGGGGCGAACGGTGCCGGAAAATCTACTTTTTTAAAAATACTATCGGGCAAGCAGGATCCTACTTCGGGTCATGTACATTTGGAGCCCGGCAAGCGTATGTCGGTGCTTGAACAAAACCACAATGCGTACGATGACTTTATGGTGCTGGAAACCGTTCTGCGAGGAAATAAAGAATTATTTGCTATCAAATCGGAGATCGATAAGCTTTATGAGGATTACTCTGATGAGAATGCCGAGCGTATCGGAGAACTGCAGGTAGCTTTCGAAGAGATGAACGGCTGGAACGCCGAAAGTGATGCAGCCGCATTGTTGTCGAATCTTGGTATCGATGAAACGGCTCATTACAGCCTTATGGGCGATCTTGACGGAAAGCAAAAAGTACGTGTGCTTCTTGCGCAGGCTTTGTTTGGTAACCCCGATGTACTGATCATGGATGAGCCTACCAACGATCTGGATTATGAAACCATAAGCTGGCTGGAGAACTTCTTGGCGAACTATGACAACTGTGTGATCGTGGTATCGCACGACAGACATTTTTTAGATTCGGTGTGTACGCACATTAGCGATATCGACTTCGGAAAGATCAACCATTATAGCGGGAACTACACTTTCTGGTACGAAAGCAGTCAATTGGCGGCCAGACAAAGGGCGCAACAGAATAAAAAAGCCGAAGAGAAGAAGAAAGAACTGGAAGAATTCATTAGACGATTTTCGGCGAACGTGGCAAAGTCAAAACAAGCGACCAGCCGTAAGAAGATGATCGAAAAACTAAATGTTTCAGATATAAAACCTTCCAGCCGAAGGTACCCGGCAATCATCTTCGAGCGCGATCGTGAGGCAGGCGACCAAATTCTTAATGTCGAAAATCTTTCGGCATCGCTTGACGGCGAGGTACTATTCAAGAATGTGGATATCAATCTGGCAAAAGGCGACAAAGTGGTCGTGTACTCAAGGGATTCTCGTGCCACTACGGCGTTTTACGAGATAATTAGCGGGAATGCCAAAGCAGACACAGGGAGCTATCAATGGGGCGTAACCACGGCACAAAGCTATTTACCGTTAGACAATAGTTCATTTTTCGACAACAACATGTCTTTGGTGGACTGGTTGCGGCAATGGGCCAAGACCGAAGAAGAACGAGAGGAAGTCTATATACGCGGATTTCTGGGTAAAATGTTGTTCAGCGGGGAAGAGGCCTTAAAAAAATCGAATGTCCTTTCAGGAGGTGAAAAAGTACGTTGTATGCTTAGCCGAATGATGATGATGCGTGCTAATGTACTTATGCTCGACGAACCTACCAACCACTTGGATCTGGAATCGATCACCGCCTTTAACAACTCTCTGAAGAATTTTAAGGGTACGGTATTGTTTACCACACACGATCATGAATTCGCGCAAACAGTGGGAAATCGAGTAATAGAGCTAACACCTAACGGTGTGATCGATCGTTACATGACCTTCGACGAATATATGAACGACAAGAAGATCAAGGAACAGCGTGATAGCATGTATGCCGAAAAGGTATAACGGTTATTCACCTATCTCTTTTAGGTAGGCGTCAATAGTTTCCTGTGCCCGGGGAAGTTCGTCATTGCGAATATACAACATCACCTGACCGGGAACACCCACGGTGAAGCCCGCCTGAATACTGCTTTCATTATCGTTGCGCTCAATTGGGCTTATACCCAGTTCATTCAGTCGGGAGACCAATCCTTTTGCGATCATCGCAGGGCCGGTATATATTCTGGTCGTTTCATTTTTGTATTGTGACATATCTGTTTTCTTTAGGCATTATAGAATTTGCTATCCCAAATAGCATTATTAAAATTTTTCCCATTAGCAAAACCATAAAAAAGCACGATCCCGCCTACGGCCTTGAACATGAACAAGAACATGAGTAAATATTCTTGCGGCGTTACCACAGGCGTAAATAAGTGTAATGGGGTGATCGACGTCAAAAATATACTTAGTATAAAGATGGTAAAGACAAGGTTCTCAAAACTCTTATAGGGCCACATCAGGAATTTTCTGAACGGATGAAGATCGTTCCCCCACGCATGCAGTAAATAGAAGTAATCGTTCCCTAACGGCACAAAAAGCAAGGGGTCATCGGCATTTTCAAGTTTCAATAGTTTAGACGGAGCCATGATCTTAAAATGTTGCAGTTGCGTGTTGTGATTTTTTTCGAACGCTCGTATGGCCGAAATGGCTTCGGAAGGAAAGGCTCCCTTGAAATAATGTGCGTCCAAGAACCGGAGACGGTAATCCACACATATTTTTTTTATATCCTGACGCTGATAGATCCGATGGGTCTCCAACTGTTCCATATCAATAGAGAACGGTATGTTTTCAGGAGAAGGTTTACTTTGCAGTCGGGTTTCGATGCCGCTGCGCAGGATTTCATTTTCCAGAAGGATGGCATGTACTTCTGCCAGGATTTCTTCGGAAGTGATCCTCCTGTTTCTGGAACGCTTTAGTTGTTTTTCTATATTAGTTTTGGGAAACATAACGGCAATTTTCTTTTAAAAATACAGACAAGCCGTCAGTCAAACAACATTTTAACATTAATTTGAAAAGACACTAAATAATCATGGACATTCTCCGTTTTGGTATTGTAATTGATTAATTTTAGCCCATTAAACCTATTTAAAATGATCTTAAAGATTACCGCTGTCTTACTTTTAACAACCTTCTTTACCTTGCCTGTACTATCGCAGAATACGCTAAGCAAGGAAAATCCTTCAGTAAAAACAATCTGGAACGATATTACCTTCGATTCGGAAAAGACACTTTCAGAAAATCTGGCACTCGCTGGTACATTCAGTGAAACTGAAAATATTTTAAAGGAAATTGAATCTCAGGTGCTTAAAGCCGATGCCATGGTTACTGTTTTTGTAGCTGAAGATGCTGCGTATAAAGCACTGGATAAAGAGGAGTACAAAGTGTTGTTTGCATCTAAGACCAATTTGAAGAATTTCTTTTCATATTACGTGGTTCCCGGTAGGCTGGACGCAACGACCTTACGACTCGCCATTTCAAAAAATGGCGGAACTGCTTATCTTAATACCGTAAACGGAGAGCAATTGGGGGTAAAGGAACGCGACGGAAATGTGATCTTATTCGACAAGCAGGGCAATACGGCAACTGTTACAGCCTCCAATTTTTACCATGCCAACGGTTTCTTTCATATTATAAGTGGACTGGTATTCCCGGCCACTGCCAAGTAACGGCTCGAACGGGCACTTACAAACGTTAAATAAATAATAAATCCGAAGTCTGCAAAAACCGCAGCACTTCGGATTTCGTTTGTATGCATATAACTTAAAATAAAAAATTCAAATTATGAAAAAGTCAAACATTAGTACCCTTATTGCCCTAACAGTTACTCTATTGGTGGGGAGCACTTCGATCGCACAAGACAAAATGATGAAGGATGCCATGAACAATGAAAAAACCGTAATGGTGGGTGGTGCTGCCATGTACCCAAGCAAAAATATTATCGAGAATGCGGTAAATTCAAAAGATCATACCACATTGGTTGCAGCGGTTAAAGCAGGAGAATTGGTGGATGTCTTACAAGGGGAAGGACCGTTCACGGTTTTTGCACCAACCAATGCGGCTTTTGCTAAATTGCCTGCTGGCACTGTGGAGGCATTGGTAAAACCAGAGAACAAAGCGAAGCTTCAAAGCATTTTAACGTACCATGTGCTGTCCGGCAATTATTCGGCTGAAGCCATTGTAAATGCAATCAAAAAAGGCAAGGGCAAAGCTACTTTTAAGACTGTTAATGGCGGGACCCTAACTGCAATGTTAAAGGGCAACAATGTTGTTCTAAAAGATGAGAATGGTGGAATCTCCATGGTCACTATAACTGATGTATTTCAGTCCAATGGGGTGATACATGTGGTGGATACTGTGGTATTGCCGGGAACCGGCAGCAAGAAATAATTTTTCTTACATCTAAATTAAAAGCGTCCGCTACTTACTAGCGGACGCTTTTTGTATTAACGTAAGGTAGCTCCAAAATCGGTCTCGAAACGCTTTTGCAATTTCGCCATGATCTTATCGATCTGTTTGTCGGTGAGTGTTTTGTTCTCATCCTGCAGTGTGAACGACAAGGCATAGGATTTCTTTCCGGCAGGCAGTTTCTTTCCTGTAAAAACATCAAATAACGTCACTTCTTTGAGTAAGGATCGCTCGGTTTGAAACGCAGCATCTTTTAGACTTTCAAAGGCAACGGTGTTATCCAATAAAAGGGCGAAGTCTCTGGTTACTTCTGGGAATTTGGGGATGGGTTTCATTTCAAAAGTAGCTGTAGGGATCTCTTCTAATACCAAGTCCCAGTTGAAATTGGCGTAGAGCGTTTCGGCGTCAATATCGAAAGCCGAAGCAAGTTTTTTACGAAGCACACCAAACTCTACCAGCGTCTTTTTCCCTTTTACGAAGCAGATCCCTTCCGAATAGAGATCACTTTTAACGGGTTTCTCGGTATATTCCGTGATGCCCAGACGCTGCAAAATAGCTGTGACCACACCTTTTAAGTAAAAGAAATTGGTCTGTGAGGAGTTACTTGCCCAGTTTTCAACTTCCTTATTGCCGGAAACGGTTAATGCCAGGTGTTTCTTTTCAATACGTCCTTCGGCATAATTGTGATAGGTTTTTCCAAACTCGAACAATTTCACGTTATGCATCCGCCTGTTCTTATTATATGACAGCGCCTCCAAACCACCAAACACAAGAGATTGCCGGAGAACGGAAAGATCCTGACTTAGCGGATTGAGCATAGTAACATTGTGCTCCGGGTTGAGCGTTGAGGTGAGACCTGCATATTTTTCCGAAGTGAGAGAATTTCCCAAGATCTCATGAAAGCCCAATCCTATAAGTTGACCAGCGGTCTTGTTCTGGATCTTAAAATCTTCTACTTTCTTGGTGGTAGCTATGGACGCATGTAATTTTTCAGTAAAATTGATCTTGTTGTAACCGTACACCCGAAGGATCTCCTCGATGACATCCACTTCGCGTATCACATCGTTTCTATAGGCGGGAATAGTCATCCCAATACCTGTTTCTGTAACGTTATTTACCTTGATCTCCAAAGAGGTAAGGATGCTTTTAATGGTTTCCTTCGGGATTTCCTCTCCAATTAGTCTGGCGGTATTCTCAAAATTGAGGACCACTTGGTGATCGTTGATTTTCTTTGGATAAATATCTACCACATCACTGGTGGTTTCTCCTCCGGCGATCTCGGTGATCAAAATAGCAGCTCGCATTAACGCATATTCTGTAATATTAGGATCGATACCTCGCTCAAACCGAAAGGACGCATCGGTATTTAAATTGTGTCGTTTTGCCGTTTTGCGAATACTCACGGGGTCAAAATAGGCACTTTCCAAAAAGATGCTTGTTGTTTTTTCTGTGACCCCACTATGCATGCCGCCAAAAACTCCGGCGATACACATGGGGCCGTCTGCATCACAGATCATCAGGTCTTCGGCGTCCAGAGTTCGTTCCACGCCATCGAGCGTTGTGAACTTGGTTCCGGCAGGTAGTGTCTTTACAATTATCTTATTTCCCGAGATCTTAGCAGCATCAAAAGCATGCAGAGGCTGTCCAAGTTCATGAAGCACATAATTCGTGGCATCCACAACATTGTTTATAGGAGCCAGACCAATGGCTTTCAGCCTATTTTGCAGCCAATCGGGTGAAGCAGTTACCTTTAGACCCGATAAGGTAACCCCGCAATATCTTGGAGCGAATTTCGTATCCTTTACCTGAACGTCTATTTTGAGGGTTCGGTTATCAATATGAAAGCTGCTTGTGGATGGGGTGATAAGTTCCACAGACATTCCTTTTTGAAGCAATCCTGCACGCAGGTCACGCGCTACTCCCCAATGGCTCATAGCATCGGCGCGGTTGGGTGTGAGTCCGATCTCGAACACCTTATCGTTCTCTACACTATAGACCGAAGCTAATTTGGTACCCGGTTTTAATTTCTTATTGAGCACTAAGATTCCTTCGTGGCTTTGTCCAAGACCTAATTCGTCTTCGGCACAGATCATCCCTTCGCTTACTTCACCACGAATCTTTCCTTTCTTGATCTCCCAAGGCTTACCTTCGGCATCATACAAGGTGGTGCCTATCGTGGCGACCGGGACTTTCTGACCCACAGCAACATTGGGTGCGCCACAAACGATCTGCAAATGGGGACCATCACCAATGGCTACCTTGGTTACTTTTAGGCGATCGGCATTGCTGTGTTGTTCACACGCTATCACTTCACCCACGACAATACCTTGGAGGCCGCCCGGCACCGATGTGAAAGACTCAATTCCTTCAATTTCGAGTCCGAGATCGGTAAGGAGTTCACCGGTCTTTTGGGCATCCCAGTCAATGTTTACAAATTGTTTCAGCCAGTTGTATGAAATCTTCATAAAATATTCTTAACAAACCGCAAAGATAGCATTTACCTCGTTTTTTGTAACTATTTTTGATACTTTCCCTACCAGAAATTGAAAATTATATGAAGTATTTACTTTTACTCTTTAGCGCACTGTTGGTTGTTTCCTGTAACAGGGACCCTAAAACTCCAAAAGTAGGAGAATGGCGCGCTGTTTTGGAATTGGATAAAGGGAAAAAGATTCCGTTTTTAATGGAATATGCTACAGGGAATGTGATCACTTTCTATAATGCAGGAGAATCGATCGAGATTACCGATGTCACCTTAAAAGGCGACAGTATTATATTGGAACATCCTGTTTTTGAAGGTGTTTTTAAAGGGATCTATTCTGAAGATTCCATCTATGGAAGTTTTATTCAGCCCAGTTTGGATCGCGCGGTGCCATTTAAGATGAAGCAAGGCAGGGCGGAGCGATTTGACCTTTCTAAAGCTCCCAATCAAATCGTTACCGGAAATTGGGAAACTGTTTTTAGTCCCGATTCGGAGGCAGATCGCTATATCGCCAAAGGGATCTTTGACCAGAAAGGGCATAAGGTTACCGGTACTTTTAGAACCACTACCGGTGATTACCGGTTCTTAGAAGGCGCTGTGGAAGGCGATTCACTGAAACTCTCAACCTTCGACGGAGCCCATGCCTTCTTGTTTGAGGCTGAGGTAAAGGACAGCGTTATGAATGGGATCTTTTACAGTGGAAATCACTGGAAAGAGCCTTTTATCGCAAAGCGGAATGAAAATTACGAATTACCCAAAGCAGATTCATTGACATTTTTAAAGGAAGGGTATAAGAATATAGAGTTTAGTTTTCCAAATACAGATGGAGACATCGTTTCTTTATCCGATGAACGCTTTCAGAATAAAGTAGTAATCGTGCAAATCATGGGTACCTGGTGTCCCAATTGTTTGGATGAGACTAAATATTTTTCAGAATATTATAAAAACAACAAGAACGAACAACTTGAATTTGTGTCACTTGCTTTTGAATATGCCAAAACGGAAGCCAAGGCCATGCAAGCGATCAATAAGCTAAAAAGTGCCGTGGATGTGCCTTACCCTATCTTACTTGCCCAGTATGGCAGTAGCAGCAAGCAGAAGGCCAACGACAAACTCCCTATGCTTAATCATGTTCTTTCCTATCCAACCACTATTTTCATTGACAAAAGCGGAAACGTACGGAAAATTCATACCGGCTTTAACGGACCCGCTACAGGGGAGGAGTACGATACTTTTGTAAAAACTTTTGAAGCTTTTGTACAAATGCTCCTCGAGGAAACTCCCGAAGATCAATCACCACAGTGAGAACCCTCGGCGATCCATCTTTTTTCTTCTTCAAACGCTTTATAATCATGATTTATAGCGCCTAATCCTAAGAAACTAAGGCTCAAACCCGCATGGACCACATATTTACAAGTAGCTGTATGGCAAGGACGGTTGTCCAGCAGTCCTGTGCTTAAGTAGGAAGATGTGTGTGTATTGAGTAACAAGTAAGGGACAATGGTGTTGCCAAAGATCCCGAGCTCAAAACGAGGAAACTCCACACCTACGCCCATGCCTGCAATTCCCGCTGTGGCGGTATTGCTGTCTCCAGTTTGCTCGGCGCGGTCTCCGGTGACATCGGCAAAGGTATTCACGTGACCTGTTTCGTAACTAAAACCAAGACTACTGTTGTAATTGAGCTTGATGCTTACCTGGCTGCTGCTGCCCGGAGCCACTTCCGGATAGATCTTTAAATTTGCTTTTAACCGCAGGGTCACCGGTATCACTCCGTTCACTAAAATGGTTCTCTCGATCTTCGCCGGAATTTCCAGAATAGCAATCTCCGATCCCAGACCTACAGCCGCAAACTTCACCTCCATCTCTCCCTGCATCCCATCATTGCGATATGTGAACTGTTGGGTTTCACCATCTTCAATTAGAATTTGTGCATTGCTCGTAAAGGAGGAGATAAAGCCTTCGGCAACAATACTGCAGACATTACCTTTTTCGGCACTGAGTTTTATCTTGAGCTTGCCACCAGCTTCAGGAGTGAGGTTGAAACCTACTTTCCAGCCTTTTATCATCTCTTCGTACCGAATGTGAAGTCCTTCCTCGCCTTCCGGTGAAAGTCCTTGTGCTTCCTCTTGAGGTGCGATGAACCCAAGCATGGGAGTGGCCATTGTAATTACGGGTTGTCCTACATGCATGGTAGTGGTTGCTGCCGTTGCGTTAGACCAGTTAATAGGCGCGCTGTATTGGATATTGGCATCCTTGTAATAATCGGTGAGTTTAGCGAAATCTGTTGTTACTACTATGGTGCCGTTTTCTTTGTGCACATTCTTGATTTTCCGAAGTGAATGCCTTTCAAAAAGAACCACGGTCCCGGCTTGAAGATCTTCAATGTCGTCTGCATTGTCGTTAAAAACGTAGGTGCCGGTTTTTGGGTTATACGTTTGCAGCGATTCCATCACGGATGCCGGAACATTGGCCGTGCGTTCTTGCGTGGTGGCTTCAAAGGTTTCTGTTTTAGGAGTAATAAAACTGTTTTGATCTTTGTCGGATGATGATGCGTTGTTGGAACATCCCATAAAGAACATGAAACAAATGATCAAGAATGATAGCGCAGGCTGGTAGTTGGTTGCGGTCATAATAGTGTGTTGTTAAAATGCCTCTACTAAAGGTAACTACTTTATGATGAACCGCATAGAAAAAAATGGACTTTTAAAACTGCGCGTCTGATCAGGAAATATAGTTCCAGATATTCTTGTATTTGGATAGCTGTGCGAAGGTCTGTTTGATAGGCAGATGTTGCGGCTGCTCTAAATTGGGATCTTCCTTGAGTACCTGTAAAGCATAGGTGCGGGCGATCTTTAATATTTCTGAATCCTTTACAATATCGGCGATGCGTAAATTAAGTACACCGCTCTGTTGGGTACCCATGAGGTCACCGGGTCCGCGTAGCTTTAGATCGACTTCGCTAATTTCAAATCCGTCGTTGGTACGCACCATAGTCTCCAGACGTGTTCTTGCGTCGGCAGAGAGTTTATGGCCTGACATAAGTATGCAATAGCTCTGCGCTGCACCTCGTCCAACGCGACCCCTTAATTGATGCAATTGGGATAAACCGAAGCGTTCTGCGCTTTCTATCACCATGACGCTTGCATTAGGGACATCGACTCCTACTTCTATAACGGTAGTGGCTACCATGATTTGGGTTTCACCTTTTACAAAGCGCTGCATCTCGTACTCTTTATCTGCAGGTTTCATTTGCCCGTGTACGATCGATACTTGATAACGGGGAAGCGGAAATTCCCGAACAATACTTTCGTAACCATCCATAAGATCCTTGTAATCCATTGCCTCGCTTTCTTGTATAAGGGGATAGACAATATACACCTGCCGACCCTTTGAGATCTCCTCCTTTAAAAAGCGAAATACCTTAAGCCTGTTCGCATCAAATCTATGCACGGTTTTTATGTCTTTTCGTCCCGGAGGTAACTCATCAATAATACTAATATCCAAGTCTCCGTAAACGCTCATCGCGAGGGTGCGGGGAATAGGGGTGGCGGTCATGATGAGTACATGAGGAGGGTACTCATTTTTATGCCATAATTTGCTTCGTTGGGCGACTCCAAAACGATGTTGTTCATCGATAATGGCGAGGCCTAAATTTTTAAAAGCAACGCTATCCTCGAGCAGCGCATGAGTCCCGATTAGAATGTCCAATGAGCCATTTTTGAGTTTTTCGTGAATTTCTTTTCTTTTTGAAGTTTTGGTTGAACCTGTTAGCAATTCAACACTGGTATTGAGTGAGTTACATAATTCTATTATATTGTTATAGTGTTGGACTGACAAAATTTCAGTCGGAGCCATTAAACAGGCTTGAAAACCATTGTCAAGTGCTATAAACATTGATAAAAGCGCCACTATGGTCTTACCCGAACCTACATCTCCCTGCAACAAGCGATTCATCTGTGCATGACTTCCCAGATCTTGTCTAATTTCTTTGATCACTCGCTTCTGTGCATCGGTTAATTCAAAGGGTAAATGGTGGTTGTAGAAGTTGTTAAAATGATCCCCGACCACAGGAAAAGGATACCCCTTTATTTTGGTCTTATGAAGTA
Organism: Altibacter lentus; assembly: GCF_000746845.1. Taxonomy (GTDB): domain Bacteria; phylum Bacteroidota; class Bacteroidia; order Flavobacteriales; family Flavobacteriaceae; genus Altibacter; species Altibacter lentus. The sequence goes on from NZ_KN050846.1 coordinate 187,485, forward strand.
GATTTTTACGAATAAGTTGTAGTTGAATGTAGAATAATTCTTCAAATTTTAAACGGTATTGTGCCCGTGCCAAAAGCGACTGACTTTTCGGAAAATGTATGTTGAAAAGCGCATCGTTTTTTGAGAGTAATTTTAGCTGTTCCAGAAGCGGTTTTGAAAGACTTTCGGAGAACCCTTTTTTGGCCTCTAAAAATACCTGTTGCATCAAACTCCCGATTACCCTATTCGTGATACCACTGTTCGATAGTTTTTCGGTAGAAGGATAGACGGGCTGCATCGCAGAACGAATGCTTTTTTCATGTGCTTCCAGCAATTCCATATCGGGATGAGGCATGGAAAAGGTTCCGTTGAACCAGTTTGTCTTTCCGAAGATAACATACGGAACGTTGATCTTTAAATTCTCTTTGATCCATTTATGACCCCGAAACCAAACCAGCTCCATACTTCCCGTCTCATCTGTAAAGGTTGCCACCAGACGTTTTCCCCGCTGCTGTTGTACCATTTTAAGATGTGTGATCTTGCCAATGACCTGAATTTCGGCATTGGTTTGTTGTAATTGCCCGATCTTGTAATACTGCGTTCGATCCAAGTATCTGTTGGGAAACAGATTCAACAGGTCTTGAAAGGTATGAATGCCAAGTTCTTTTTTAAGCAGGTCTGCTCTGTTGGGACCCACACCCTTAAGGTAATCGATAGGCGTTTGCAGAAAATTCGCATTCATAGAACGAATTTAGCAATTCCATACGAAGACAGGGAATCCCGACAAAGGATTTTGTAATTTTAGCAAGAAAATTGATACAAACCTTTCATGCGCTTATTCATTTCTAGTTTTCTTTTTTGTTTTGCTCCGCTTCTTTTTGCACAACAAACAGAGGTCGTTGATTTTCTAAAGGCCGAGGCTGCCCTTATTCCCAATGCTTCTGAAAGGTCCATCCAAGGAAATGTTCGTTATACATTTAAAATGCTTCAGGATACAGATTCGATTTATTTGGATGCCAAGAAGATGACGGTCCTTGAGAATACCTCAAAGACGGAAACAGCGGCAACAGCCGATCGCATTTGGTTAGTAGATGATTTTAAAGAAGGTAAGGAATACACCGTGGCGTTCTCATACAAAGCATTTCCGAAGCAGACCCTGTATTTTGTGGGAGAACAATTATGGACCCAGGGTCAGGGAAAATATACCTCACACTGGCTTCCCAGTATTGATGATATGAATGACAAAATCGAGTTCGATCTTACCCTGGCGGCTCCTGCGGACAAAACAGTGATCGCCAATGGAGCGTTAAAAGAAACTTATACCAAAGACCAATTAACCTATTGGCAGTGGGATATGGAACAGCCCATGTCCAGTTATTTAGTGGCTTTTGCGATGGGGAATTTCGAGAAAAGAGAAACCAGATCCAAAAGCGGCGTGCCCATTGCGTTGTACATTTCAGAAGAAGATACAACCAAGTGGGAGCCTACATATCGATACACCGCAGATATCTTTGATTTCTTGGAAGCCGAAATTGAGATCCCGTATCCGTGGCAAAACTACAAACAAGTTCCCGTGAAGGATTTTTTGTACGCCGGTATGGAGAACACTACGGCTACCTTCTTTTCTGAAGCTTTTGTTGTAGACAGCATTGCCTTTAACGACAGGAATTACATCAATGTCAACGCACATGAGCTCGCGCATCAGTGGTTTGGTAATTTGGTGACTGAAACCGAAGGCACCCACCACTGGCTGCACGAAGGGTTTGCCACCTACTATGCTTTATTGGTCGAAAAAGAGAGCATTGGCGATGCGTATTATTACTGGAAGCTCTACCAAAGTGCAGAACAGTTAAAAGCAGCAAGCGACGAAGGAAAAGGAGAATCTCTTCTGGATCCAAAAGCAAGCTCCCTTACTTTCTACGAAAAGGGAGCCTGGGCTTTACACATTTTAAAGGAACAGATTGGGGAACGCCAGTTCCGGCAGGCCGTGAAGAACTATCTTAATAAATATGCCTTTCAAAATGTTACGACTGCCAATTTCCTTGATGAGGTCAAGGCGGTTACAACGGTGGACATTTCGCAGTGGGAAAAGGACTGGTTACAACAAACGGCTTTTAAGGCAACCCAGGCGTATGAGTCTTTAAAGAAGAACGATGCAATGATGCGTTTCTTTGAATTGGCCAGCCTTCGGGATGTTTCTTTAGCTGAAAAAAAGAAAAGTTTGATAAAGGCATTACAATCCAACAACGACTATATTGGGCAGGAGGCTGTATATCAATTGGCCAGTGAGCCCATTTCTGAAGCATTGCCCCTTTATATAAAAGCGTTGGAAAGTGACAACCTTTATATACGGCAGTCCGTTGCACTTACTATGGAGGAGATTCCGATTTCTCTACGAACTCACTTTGAAGGATTGTTGGAGGATGCTTCTTACATCACGCAAGAAGCGGCCTTGTATCGATTGTGGTCACTAGTACCCGAGAAAAGAACCGTCTATTTAGATAAAATGAAGGGTGTTCTTGGTTTTCAGGATAGGAATGTAAGGCAGTTGTGGTTGGCACTCGCACTGCTTACCCAAGACTACCGGGAAACGAACAAACGCGGTTATCTAGAGGAACTAAAAGGATACACCAGTTCCGATTTCGGGTTCGAAGTGCGCGAACGGGCGTTTGGCTATGTACAGGAGCTTCAGTTGTTCGACGAAAGTACATTGGCACATCTTGTAAATGCTTCGGTGCACCACAATTGGAGATTTCGAAATTCCGCACGGGAAATGTTGAAGGCAGTGCTCAAAAATCCCGCTTTGAAAGAGAAAATAACCGGTATTTGGGATTCCTTTTCCGAAGCGGAAAAAAGTAGTGTTCAATCCATAGAAACAGCAGAATGAGGGCATTGGTAATTTCAGGAGGGGGAAGTAAAGGTGCGTTTGCAGGCGGCGTGGCACAATACCTTATCGAGGAGCTATTTCACAACTACGATCTCTTTGTAGGGACGTCTACGGGAAGTTTGCTTATTTCACATCTTGCGTTACACAAGGTGGAAAAGATAAAAGAGGTGTACACTTCGGTGAATCAAAACAGCATTTTTAATCACCGTCCTTTTCTAATTAAGAAGGATAAGTACGGCGGAAAACAGATAGGGATCGACCATTTTAGCGTGTTGCGTAATTTCTTGCGGGGCAGTAAGACATTTGGGGAAAGTCAAAACCTGCGAAAACTCATAAAAGAGACCTTTACACAGTTTGAGTTCAATGCGCTAAAAGAAGGTCCTAAAGATGTGGTCGTAACGGTTTCCAACCTTAGTCTCAATCAGGTGGAATATAAATCGATCAACGATTTTAATTATGACGATTTTTTAGACTGGATATGGATCTCTTGCAATTATATCCCGTTTATGAGCATGGTCAAGAAAGACGGTTGTGAATATGCCGATGGTGGCTTCGGAAGCATGGTTCCCATTGAAGAAGCGATCAATCGCGGGGCGACGACGGTAGATGTAATTATATTGGAAACTGAAGTCACCTATTACAACAGATTGCCGTCCAAGAACCCCTTTTCACTTTTGACCAACATGCATGCGTTTATGTTAGATCGTATCGAGAAGCAGAACATTCGCATTGGGAAATTTGTGGCCGGGAATCATGACGCTATCATCAACCTCTATTACACGCCTACGGTACTTACGACCAATTCTTTAATTTTCGATAAAAAAATGATGGCAACGTGGTGGGAGAGTGGGTTCAATTATGCAAAACAAAAGAACACAGAACTTAACGAAATAAAGACACAGGATCGTTAGAAGAGTTCGCTCACCTCTTTTTTAATGTATGCCAGCGCTTTTTGGGAAGGCGTTATCTCTTCCATGAAATTACGTAGCAGCCATTCCCGCATCTGATCTGCGTTATGCTCCTTTTCGTGCATAGCACCTTGTCGTATCACATGAATGGTGGCGTTTTTAGCTGCATTGATGAGGTTCCAGCATTCCGGCGTAACATAGATCTGCTGGGTAAGGTTGTGTTCAAACTCCTGTTCGATATTTTTAATAAGTAATGCTTCGTATTTATCTACCTCATCGGCGAAAGGTCGTATTCGCACCAACAGTTTATTGGGGTCGATGCGTTCCAAAAAGAGTGTCATTCGCTCATACGCCTGGAGCCTCATGGGTAAAACTTTGTTTTGCGCTTCTTTCTGGATCAAGTAACGGCGTCGTCCTTCTTCGTTCGCTGTATGTCCTTTAAAGAAATAATAAGCAACCAGTCCCACGACAATGGCCGGCAACAGGTAAGCCACATAACTTAGAATTAGAGTAACATCTTCCATAAGTGATTTTATAAGATAACAAACTTAGTGTCTTTTTAGTATGTGGGCAAAAGAAATTGGATTGCTGTAACGAAACGTATCGTTCGTTATATGAAGTGATGCGATGATGGAATGCGTCTTGTTACTTATGTGATAGGTTGTTACTTTCCCTATCTCAACCAAACGTATGTGTCATGAAAACAACGCTATTCTTATTTTCGATCTCCTTATTCTCTTTAACGATCTACAGTCAACCGTTTCAAACCAATGTGGAAGTGGCTAATGGATTTTATCACGATATCAATATAGAAACGATCAATGACCTCTCAAATGATTTTGCGATTGCAGCAAATATTTTCGACACCAACTTTACTACACAACTCATGGCGATCCATCGTATGAATGCAGCAGGAACGATACAATGGTCCAACACGTATACCGATGCCGTTTTTCCGGAAGTGAGAGTACTTGATGTTGTGAACGTTGTAGACAAAATCTACGCAACCGGGTATGTGGCAGACGGCAGTGGAAAACGAAGCACCTTCATTGCAGAGATACAAGCCAGTAACGGAGCCGTGTTAAATGCGCATTTTTATGACATTGTGAACCCGGGCTTCAACTCACAAGGGTTTAAAATTGTTCAAACAAATAGCGACGCCAATAATGATACGGTTTCAGATCCGGGATTTTTGGTCGTAGGGCTCTTTGGCGCCTGTCAAGCAACCGATATTAGCTGTGCTTTGAACATAGGTTTTGTGTTAAGAACCGATATGAATCTGGCCCCTATATGGACCATTGAACTTGAGAATAATAATAGCACGGCCGGGACTTTCGATTTCGACTTTATTAATGACATTACCGAAACACCCACTGGTTTTTTTCTTACGGGAAGTATTACCGGTCAGGTCACTCCCGGAGTTGATCAACAGGGCGTCCTTGCTTACAAAATCGATTTTCTGGGGAATCCGCTTTGGGATCAAAGCTACATCTTTGGTAACTCTCAAGATGTAAGTGTCGATGCTTACTACGACAGTAATTCCCAACAAATATTCATGCTTTGTAATTATTCACAAACACATTATTTTGGTGTTACTAAATTGGCGGATGCTACCGGAGTCATCGACCCCGGTAGTTGGTTTTTAACCGGAAACGATCTTAATACATATGCTTTTAGGATCATGGAATCATTCAATAATCCCAATACACTATTGATATCGGGATACGACCGCGATGAATCGTGGGTAGATGGCTCTAACAACCCACAGTTTGGACAAACAAATGTATTTGTTCATGAATTCAACAAGAACACCGGGGCGATAACGGGAGGTACACGTCAATATCTGGTGCCTCACGTAGAGCATGGGCCCGAAGAGTTTAACTTCTGGGGTTTTCAGCAACCTGTTATCTATTACCCGGATATAAGCCTTCCCTATACGTTAAACGATGGTTCGGGCACTTATTTGTACCACGCAGGGTACCGTACCACACCCAATTCGACTACAGCGGCCGAGTTGTTTGCGGTTCCCGGATCTATGGATAATGAGTGTGTGAATTTGGACAAGTCGTTAACGCTACAGCCATTGGTATTTAATTCAATTATAGGCACTACGGGGCATGTAACCCCCAGTATGGGAACATTACAGCTTGTCGCCAGTCCGTTCAATGTTCAAGAACGAATATGTGATGATACCTTGGCAGTTTCAGATAATGAGCTGCCGGCTATAAAACTGTATCCTAATCCCGCTTCACAGCATGTTTATGTGTACGGTATGGATCTGTCTTCTTACCACCTGCTAGATTCGTTAGGGCGCGTGGTTCTTACAGGTACGCTAAGTTCCGGGGAGAATATTTCTTTATCCACAGTAGTTTCAGGAGTTTATTTTTTGAAGATTCAATTGAGAGACGGGAGATATACTATAAAGAAACTGATTGTCAAGTAGTACAGCTGTTCAAGATATTTTTTGCGTAATTTTAGTAGCAGAGGTCATCTTCAGAAAATTCAGTTATTTATTGATATGAACACAAGAACATTCCTAATATCGCTACTATTTGTGTTGCTTATTTGGAATGTTTCGTTCGCTCAACGGTATCAGAACTACAATATAGAACACGGTCTCCCAAGCAACCATGTTTATCGTATTACCCAGGATGCAGACGGTTTTATTTGGATAATCACCGACAAGGGAATTTCCAAGTTTAACGGATCGAAGTTTCAAAATTTTACCACTCGGAATGGGCTGCCCTCAAACGATATTTGGGATATTCGAATAACGCCCGACAGGAAGATCTGGTATTTTTCAAAAGCTTCGGAATTAGGATATATTTATAACGATAGTGTCTATCGCTTCCCGGTTTGTGAAGCAGGGGATGTTCTTTATCCTACTTCGACCAATACCTATGGCAATACCGTTGTTTTAGGTAATTCGAATGAATGGTTTTATTTATCGGCTTCGTGCTGGGAGTCCTTTTCGATGGAGCATACAAATTCAAAGATTCCTAAAGCCTTTCCGAAGTTATTTGAACGCTTTCATGAAACCAAAAAGGACGGGGCCACAAATTTAAAGTATCGCAATAAGGATTCTTTGGGCTTTTTATTATACGACGAAGGGTATGCCGTCATGGACTTCAATAAAGAAGAGCTCTACATTCGTTATTTTAGGAATACCAACAGTCCTAAACATCCAAATTTTCTACGGAATCATTATGTGAACCAAACATTGCAACTAACAGGCTTTCATTTTAATGCTCTGTTGGATGATACATATCACATGACAAGCCTGGTCGACATTCCGCAAGCATTCCAGTCGCATTTCTCGTTCCAAGATCGCTCCGGAAATATCTGGATCGCTACATTTAACAATGGAGTGTATATGCTACCTGTTGAGAAACGCAATAACCACTATTATTTTGAAGATAAAAAGGTTAAAGCTTTACGAAGCGTAGGGTCGAAATTGATAGCCAATGTATACGATGAAGGTTTTTATTTGTACGACCTCACCACAAAAACATTTGTACCTTACCTCAAAGAAAAAGGGTTCTTATACAATGCCATGTATATTCCAGAAGTAGATCGTTATTTCTTTACTACTGAAAATAATATCTTAACCACAAAAAACTTAAAGGAATCGCCTAAAACCATAGCGAGAAACAGACAATTACGCTCTCTTTTATATTGGAAGGGATCGCTTTTTGGAAATACCGCAGGCGGATTGGAGCGTTTGCATCCTGAGACCTTGCAAATTGAGAAACAGTGGCCGCAGGTAGGGATTAAGAGTATGACGATCTTTAAAGATAACTTGTACATGGGAACCTCGAACGGACTGCGGCTTCTATCCAATGATGCTATACATACGGTACAACCTGATGAAGCATTGCTCTCGTATCCCATTCTCACGCTCTCACACATAGGGTCGGACCAGTTGCTTATTGGTACCGACGGTTTTGGAGCGTATATAACCGATATTGAAACAACCTACCTTTTGGAACGTTCAGATTTTGCTAGTATTGAAGATGCCTATGTACAGGATAACATGGTGTGGCTTGCAACAGAACAGGGTGTCCTTCAATATGAAAAACACAACGGGCGGTATACCTTAAAAAGAAAGTTTGATGAAAGTGACGGACTACCTTCCAAAAAAATCAATTCAGTTTTTACGGTCAATGATACCCTTATTGCCAGTACGGATACCGGGATTGTGTTTGTGCCTACCGAGACCAAACAAAAATCACATTTGCTGAACATTTATATCTCAAAGGTTAGCTATGGAGATCAAATACTCTCGAATGAGCAACCCGTTACGGAGTATCGCTCTAATTCATCGCTTACATTTTCGGTAGACCAGATAAATTATGCGCCAAAGCATACGAAAGTTTCCTATGAGTATCGTTTATTACCCATACAACAACAATGGTCTTCTACTGCTTCGGGAACCATTACATTTAATGAATTAGCACCGGCTCCATACAAATTGGAGGTTAAATGCGAAGATAAGCGCGCCACTTTCGAAGTTGAGATTACTCCGTTATGGCATCAGACAATGCTTTTTAAAGCAGGGATGTTCATTTTGGCGATTGTAATCTTAGGAATGGTCCTGTTTTTAATAAGAAAACACGAACTCGCTAAAAAGACCCAAAAGATACAAGCCGAAAAAAAACTAGCCGAAAATGAATTATATGCATTGCGATCTCAAATGAATCCCCACTTCGTCTTTAATTCTCTGGCAGCAATTCAGTATTACATCAATAATAATGAAATGGAAACCTCTGAACGATATTTGGTCAAGTTCTCAAGGCTTATCCGTCAATTTTTCGAGTTGTCCAAACAGAAAGAAATTTCGGTAGCAGAAGAAATTTCCTTGCTGAAGAACTATCTGGAAATTGAAAAAATGCGATTCAAAGAGAAGCTGCAGTATGCGGTGCATCTCGATAAGAAGATCTCTTCCGAAGCATTTTCAATACCTACCATGCTTCTTCAGCCGGTAGTGGAAAATGCGGTAAATCACGGTATTTTTAATAAAACGGAAGCCGGAAAAGTACATATTAGGTTCAACTACATTTCTTCTCAAACGATACAGATTTCGGTCGAGGATGACGGTGTGGGCGTGGTGCAGCGTACAAGCGTTTCAGATAAAAGATTGAAATCTTCACAGGTGCTCGAAGAACGCATCCTGCAATTGAACAAATCAGGGCAATGGGAAATATCGATGACCCAAGGCGAAGTCGATCCTTCACAGCTCAACCGAGGGTATTGCACCACGTTCACAATAAAACGAATGCTATGAAAAAAACAACTGCAATCATTATAGATGATGAGATCTCAGCTTTAAAAGGACTTCAGCATAAAGTGGAAAAACTGTTTCCGGAGATCGAGATACTGGAAACATATCAAAAGCCCGAAACAGCAATTGTAGCACTTAAAAAAAAGAGTCCCGATATAGTATTCTTAGATATCGAAATGCCCAGAATGAATGGCTTTGAACTTTTGGCCGCATTAGAAACCATAAGCTTTCAGGTTATTTTTGTAACCGCATACAATGAATATGCACTCAAAGCCTTGAAACGATCTGCTGTGGATTATATCCTGAAACCGGTCGATTCCGAAGAATTGAAAACAGCCGTTCAAAAGGCACTTGCAAACATTAAGGAGAAATCACAAAATGAAATGCATCATAAACTTGTAGACATTCTTCATGAAACTTTCAGTAAAAGTGACAAACTTATTGTGCCTACGGCTAAAGGTCTTTCGTTCATCCCTCAAGAAGAAGTGTTGCACCTGGAAGGATGCGACGGATATACGAAGATTCATTTAACCGATACTTCTGAAATTCTCAGCTCCTATAACCTTGGACGCTTCGAAAAAGAGGTGGGTCGGCTTTTTTTTAAATGTCATAAGTCTCATATTATCAATCTGGAGAAAGTACGTAGTTTTGAAAATGAAGGCTATGTCGTTCTTGACGGTAACCGGCGTGTTCCTATCTCAAAAACCTATCGAAAAGCCTTTTTACAGCTAATAGGGAAGTAAAAACTAATAACGCACCTTATCTTCCTTCTTCAACTTCTTGACTTCTTTCTTTTCTTCTTTCCGATTATAATTCCCTCCTAAATGAGGACATTCTTGTTGTTCCTTCACGCCATTGAAGGGTACGGGAACTTTGTTATAGGTAAAGGATTCTCCCAAGGTTTTTAAAAGATTCTTGTCACCCACGCTCAGTTCTACATCGTCCATGGTGAACTGGCAGGGATGTTCGTAACCGCAGGCATGTGTCATTTCCAACAATTCCTTTCTGAAGTTTTTGAAATAGAACTGTGCACGCACCGACTTATCCTCAATATTGATACCTCTTTGGCGCCATTTGTTCTGCGTGGCAACACCACTGGGACAGCTGTTGTTATGACATACCTGAGCCTGGATACATCCTATGGATAACATAGACTCACGAGCTACATTAATGATGTCCGCACCCATAGCAAAAGCCATGGCCGCTCTTGCAGGAAACCCAAGTTTTCCGCTTCCAATAAATACAACACGTTCGGTTAATTGATGGTTCTTAAATATCTTGTAGACTTCTGCAAAACCAAAAAGCCACGGCAGCGCCACATGGTCTGCAAAACTGGGTGGGGCAGCTCCGGTCCCGCCTTCGCCACCATCAATTGTGATAAAATCCGGTCCTTTGCCGGTCTCCTTCATCAATCCGGCAAGTTTTTCCCAATCGTCGAGTTTTCCCACAGCCGACTTAATCCCAACGGGTAATCCGGTAGCATGCGCAATGGCCTCCACGAACTCCAACAGACCATCCACGCCATCGAAAGCTGAATGTGTAGGAGGGGAGAGCACATCTTTTCCCAGGGGTACGTGACGGATTTTCGCAATTTCAGGGGTTATCTTAGCAGCCGGAAGAACACCTCCTTTTCCCGGTTTGGCACCCTGGGACAATTTGATCTCTATGGCTCGTACTTGAGGGTAATCTTGAACCAATTGAACCATTTTTTCCATGGAAAAATTACCTTCGTCATCACGCACGCCAAAATAACCCGTCCCAAAATGAAAGACGATATCACTCCCTTTTTTATGATAAGGCGAAAGTCCACCTTCACCGGTATTGTGATACGCAGAGGCCAATTTGCATCCTATGTTTAGTGACTCCACTGCTCTGGCAGAAAGGGATCCAAAACTCATGGCAGAGACGTTGATCACCGAAGCGGGGCGATATGGTCTTCTTCGTTTATTGTACGCGCCTATTACTTTTGCTGAAGCAACAAAGTAGGGGTCCTTGGCATTAGGATGTCCTTTTTCAACCTTAAAAGGAAGCATGGCATTGTTAATGAAAATGTAGTTGGGTTCATAGATATCCCTGTCGGTGCCAAAGCCTTCGTAGTTGTTTTCGTTCTTTGCCGAAGCATAGATCCAGCCACGTTCAATTCGGTTAAAGGGAAGCTCTTCACGGTTATTGGCAACAATGTATTGCCGTAATTCAGGACCAATACTTTCCAGCATATAACGAATATGCCCCACGACAGGATAATTGTGGCTTATCGTGTGGCGCTTATTAAAAAACACATCACGAACAGCTACTATAAAGAGAAATACAAGGATCCATGCCCACCATGGCACCGATGAAAAAAAATCCAGCACTGTTTCCATCTATTGATTGTTTAGGTAGTCTAAGGTTAGCTGAGACAGACTTTTCACTCCTAACGTCAGACCTGAATCATCAATTATGAAATCGGGTGTATGGTGAGGGTAGGGAACTGCGGTTCCGGGTGTCATGCCACCCAGATAGAAATAAAGACCGGGGACAATTTCCTGGAAGAACGAGAAGTCTTCACCCCCGGTAGTTGCATTCATTAAAGAAACATTTTCTTTTCCTGCTATTTTCTGAAGAGTGGGAAGCATTTGAGCGGTTAGATCCGGGTCGTTAAAGGTCACAGCTGTATTGTTTTGCCACTCGATAGATGCGCTTCCGCCATAGGCCTTGGCGATATCTTGGGCCATTTCTGTCATTCGTCTAATGATATGGTCACGCATCTTCGGGTCCAAGGTTCGAACCGTCCCGATCAATTCGGCACTCTCGGGAATTATGTTAAATCGCACCCCGCTGGTGATCTTACCCACAGTGATCACCGCTGCTTCCTTTGTGAGATCGGACTCTCGGCTTATAATGGTCTGGAACCCGTCAATGATCTTTGCTGAAATGAGAATGGGGTCCACTCCGGTCCAGGGTGCCGAACCGTGTGATTGTTTTCCGTTCACCGTCACAACAAATCGTTCTACAGCAGCCATCATGCCACCGGGTTTGTATTTTATGGTACCTACTTCGGTGCCAGAATTTATATGCAGTCCAAAGATCACATCCACATCCGGATCTTTTAAGACACCTTCTTTGATCATAAGCTTTGCGCCGCCTTCTTCACCGGGCGGTGGTCCTTCTTCTGCGGGTTGGAATATAAACTTTACCGTTCCCTTGATGAGGTCTGTGTTTTTTGATAACACTTCGGCAACACCCATAAGTATAGCAATATGGGCATCGTGTCCACAGGCATGCATCACTCCTGTCTCTGTACCCAAGAACGTATCGGTAACAGTGCTTTTAAAGGGAAGATCGTTCCGTTCGGTGACGGGAAGTGCGTCAATATCTGCACGCAGCGCAACGACCTTACCGGGCATTTTTCCTTTCAGTATTCCCACAACCCCTGTTTTGGCTACTTCTGTGGTCACTTCCAGGCCTAAGGAACGAAGGTGCTTGGTGATTGCTTCGGCGGTTTTGTACTCTCTATTCGACAGCTCGGGATGCTCATGGAAATAACGTCGCCATTGGATCACCTGATCTTCGATGTCCTGAATATCCTTCAGTAAAGCTTTGTCCATTTGCGGGAATGCCGCAGCAGAAATTAGAAAAGTAAGTAGTAGTAGGCAAAATCGAATCATAGCTGGAATATTTCAGCTAAAGATATTTAAATTTCAGCAAACCAAAAATTGGAGCGGCTGTTTATAATTAGTAGCCATTCACCCTGTGATTTTGCACGAATTTCCCTATTTTTCGCATTCAAATTTCTTCAGAAAAAATTGCAACAGTATTTAGAACAACTCAATGAAGCACAGCGCGCTCCGGTTTTGCAAAAGGATGGAGCGATGATCGTGATTGCGGGTGCCGGATCGGGAAAAACACGTGTGTTGACCTACCGCATCGCATATCTTATGTCGCAAGGAGTGGATCCTTTCAATATCCTGGCGCTTACCTTCACCAACAAAGCTGCGCGTGAGATGAAGAAGCGGATCGCCCAGATCGTTGGGAACAGTGAAGCAAAGAATCTATGGATGGGCACCTTTCACAGTATCTTTGCTAAGATCCTGCGGTTTGAAGCCGACAAATTGGGATATCCCTCTAATTTTACAATTTACGATACTCAGGATTCTCACAGTGTGATACGGGCCGTGATTAAGGAGATGAACTTAGACAAGGATATATATAAATACAAGCAGGTCTATTCACGTATCTCTTCCTATAAGAACAGTCTTATTACCGTTAAAGCCTATTTTAATAATCCGGAACTGATGGAAGCCGATGCCATGGCAAAGATCCCCAGGTTGGGGGATGTGTATAAGGCCTATGTCGACAAGTGTTTTAAGGCAGGTGCAATGGATTTTGATGATCTTTTGCTGAAGACGAACGAACTTCTTACCCGTTTTCCGGACGTGCTTTCAAAATATCAAAACAGGTTTCGCTATATTCTTGTCGATGAGTATCAGGATACCAATCACAGTCAGTACCTTATCGTACGCGCCTTGAGCGACCGTTTTCAAAATATTTGCGTGGTAGGGGATGACGCCCAGAGTATCTATGCGTTTCGAGGTGCTAACATCAATAACATTCTTAACTTTCAGAAAGACTATGACGATGTCAAGGTCTTTCGCTTAGAGCAGAATTATCGCTCGACCAAGAATATTGTCAACGCAGCCAACAGCATTATAGAAAAGAACAAGACACGATTGGAGAAGGTAGTCTGGACTGCCAATGATGAAGGGAACAAGATACTTGTAAATCGAACTATGACCGATGGGGACGAAGGACGTTTTGTGGCGAGCTCGATCTTCGAGAATAAAATGAACCATCAGTTAAAGAATGGAGATTTTGCCATTTTATATCGTACCAATGCACAATCAAGAGCGATGGAAGATGCACTTCGGAAGAAAGACATTCCCTATCGAATCTACGGCGGACTCAGTTTCTATCAGAGGAAAGAGATCAAAGATGTGATCGCCTATTTACGACTTATCCTGAACCCGAAGGATGAAGAAGCGATAAAACGGGTCATCAATTATCCTGCTCGTGGTATCGGACAGACCACGATCGACCGGTTGATCGTAGCTGCCAATCATTACAACCGTTCCATGTTCGAGGTCATGGAGCATATTGAAAAGATCGACCTGAAGATCAATAGCGGAACAAAAGCCAAGCTAGAGGATTTTGTGACGATGATCAAAAGTTTTCAGATACTTAATACAAACTACGATGCCTTTCAGATAGCCGAACACGTAACAAAGAAAACCGGACTGCTGCAAGAACTGAAAAAGGACGGTACTCCCGAAGGGATTGCCCGTATCGAGAATATTGAAGAATTGTTGAACGGGATGCGGGATTTTGTCGAGGAACAAAAAGAGCTGGCAGATACCACAGGTTCGCTTGCAGAGTTTCTGGAAGATGTGGCCCTGGCAACAGATCTCGACAATGAAAAGGGAGACGAGGACCGCGTTGCACTCATGACTGTTCATTTGGCTAAGGGGTTGGAGTTTCCGTATGTATACATCGTGGGTATGGAGGAAGACTTATTCCCCAGTGCCATGAGTATGAATACGCGCAGTGAATTGGAGGAAGAACGCCGCCTCTTCTATGTGGCTTTAACACGTGCCGAGAAACAAGCGTACCTCACTTATACCCAATCTCGCTACCGATGGGGTAAATTGATCGATGCAGAACCCAGCCGTTTTATTGAAGAGATCGAAGGAGATTACCTGCACTATCTAACACCCGTCACAGAACATAGGTACAAACCACTCTTAGATGCCGATATCTTTGGTGAGGTAGATAAAAGTAAATTACGGCTTCAAAAACCTGCAGCAGGAAGCCCGCCCAAGGGGCCAACGCAAGATCAACTGCGGAAACTGCGTCGATTAAAACCTGTGAGCAGTGATTCCGACAAGAATTTTAACGCGAAGGACGCCAATTTAAGTGAAGGAACGAAAGTAGAGCATGTTCGCTTCGGAAAAGGAAAGATCTTAAAGATCGAGGGGGTAGGTGCCGATACCAAAGCCGAGATCCAATTTGAGAACGGCGGACTCAAAAAACTACTACTTCGATTCGCAAAGCTCAATGTATTGGATTAGTCCTCAATAGCCAGATTTACATTGATAAAAGCCGATAGCTGTGTTTGTAGGTCGGCGATACTGGCAGCACTCCAATCATCCCCGTGTCCGCCTTCATATACAGAAAAACTGTTAGTCACATCGTGTTGACTCAATGCCTGCTGAAGTCTTTCGCCGTTAGTAAGCGGTACAAGAGGGTCTTTGGAGCCATAAAATAAAATGGATGGACTGCTATGGTTGCTTACCTGAAAAACCGGGCTAACAGCTTGGGCATAATTGGTCCCCGGCGGATATGCGCTCTCATCGACCAACGCTTCTAATGCCAACTGAAAGTTAGGATCATTTGCGTAAAATGGATCTGTAAAATC
Organism: Altibacter lentus; assembly: GCF_000746845.1. Classification (GTDB taxonomy): domain Bacteria; phylum Bacteroidota; class Bacteroidia; order Flavobacteriales; family Flavobacteriaceae; genus Altibacter; species Altibacter lentus. Next base: position 202,991 of record NZ_KN050846.1, read on the forward strand.
TGTCGGACCTACAATATCGGCCACAAAGGTTACTTGATCGCCGGTATCGTAAACATAATCGTATTGCAAGGACAAATGCGCCCCGGCACTGGTTCCTATCAACCCGAACGTTGGCTGGATTTGCAATACCTCTTTTTCTGCGGATAATTTTTCTATTACTTTTTTGATGTCTAAAAACTGATTGGGAAAAGCGGGCGTAGAAAGGGTTGCCAACACATAATTCATATTCACGATGGCATGATTGGGGTGTTCTTGTTGCAACAGGGTTACAAATTGTTGCATATCGGCTTTATCACCTCCGGTCCAGCCGCCACCATGAACCAACACGAGCACCTTTGTAGACGTCGAAGATCGCCCTTCGGGAAGGTACAGGTCGTAGACTTGCTGTGAAGAAGGACCGTATGGTACGTTCAGTTCGGTTTTGGCTAAAAGGGGTTGTTCCTCTTGCGACCCGTTCTGCTCTCCTTCCGAAGAACAGGAAACACTTAAAAAGGACAGGACCAATAGAGGTATCAATAGAAAATGAAACGATTTCATTGAAATGTGTTTACACCCCTTAACGTTCAAAAGATTTTTTTATGTTAAGGATTCGTTAGAAAGACCGAATTTTATTTTTGAAGCCTTATTTTTAGGTAAAAAAGAGATATGATCCGAAAAGGAACAAAGATCCAATGGAAATGGGGGCAGGGAACTGCCCGGGGTGTAGTGAAGGAATCGTTTACAAAGAAGGTAAGCAGGTCCCTGTCCGGTACTGAAGTAACAAGAGAAGGAACTCCCTCCAATAAGGCTTTGCTCATTGAACAGGACGATGGTACCCTTGTGCTGAAACTTGAAAGTGAAGTGACACGACAGGACTAATACATTTTTATTGAATTTTATCCGGCGAAGCGGTATCTTTAATGATCGATCAAAATTGTTTGACTATGGCTGAATTTATTAGAATCTACGAAGAAAACCCCAATCCGAAGGATGTAAAGAAAGTAGTCGATATTATACGTGATGGAGGCTTGGTGATCTACCCCAGTGATACCGTATATGCGTTAGGCTGTGACATCATGAACAACCGTGCATTAGAAAGGGTTGCTCAACTAAAGGGCGTAAAATTAGAAAAAGCTAACTTCTCTTTTGTGTGTGAGGACTTAAGTAATCTTTCAGATTATGTGAAACAGATCGACAGTCCCACTTTCAAAATATTAAAACGCGCCCTTCCGGGACCTTACACATTTATCCTGCCCGGAAACAATAATCTTCCCACCGTCTTCAAGAAAAAGAAGGAAGTAGGGATTCGGGTTCCGGCAAATTCGATCGTTCAGGCGATCGTACGGGCACTTGGCAATCCCATAATTTCTACGTCTATTAAGGATGACGATGAGGTCATCGAATATACCACAGACCCCGAGCTTATCTTCGAAAAATGGGAACACCTCGTCGATGTGGTCGTGGATGGAGGATATGGGGGTAATATTGCTTCTACAGTGATAGACCTTACCGGTGATCAGCCCGTGCTAATTCGGGAAGGAAAGGGAAGTCTGGAGATTTAGTTTCTTTTAACAACCCCCGTTAAACTTATGGTAAACACGCTTTAGAACTTTTTATAAAGAGCGAACTGTAGTATTTTAATGTGAAAAATAACGCATTATGGGATACATTAAGACAACTTCACAAGCACGCAACGAAAATGATGCTGTTAATCTGTACTACGAAGATTACGGTACCGGACAACCGGTAATATTGATCCACGGATGGCCACTAAGCCACGCCATGTGGGAATATCAAAAGCAAGACATTGTGGAAGCCGGATTTCGGTGTATAAGTTATGACCGCAGAGGGTTTGGCAGCAGCGATCGACCTTGGGACGGATATGATTACGATACTATGTCGGATGATCTGAACGATCTTATCACATCATTACATTTGGACGATGTCATTCTAATTGGCTTTTCCATGGGAGGCGGTGAACTGGCGCGCTATGTCGGCAGGTTTGGAACTACAAAAATATCGAAATTGGTCTTTATTAGCTCTATTGCACCCTTTATGCTGAAAACCGACGATAATCCAAAGGGCGTGCCGGCTGAAACGTTTGAAGAATTTAAAGAGGCGATCAAAAAGGACCGACTTGGGTTCTTGGAAGAATTCGGAAAGGATTTCTTTAGTTACAAGGACAATAAAGATAACGTAAGCGGAAGCCAATTGCACTATAACTGGGGGATCGCTGCCGGAGCTTCTCCAAAGGCCACCCTGGACTGCATCGATGCCTTCGGTAAGACCGATCTGCGTGATGATTTGAAGAAGATCGATGTTCCCACTCTTTTTATACATGGAGATGCCGATGACATTGTCCCTATGGAACCTACGTCACAGCAAGGACATGAACTTGTGCGCAACAGCATGTTGCAGGTGATCGACGGCGCGCCACACGGATGTGTTTTCACACATACCGAGCTGCTTAATAAAATAGTAATCAACTTTATAAGGTCCTGAATAAGCTAGCGGATAAGAGTTTTTTCGTTGTGTTGTTTGTTTTCAAATTCTGAAAGGTAGTGACGAACTTTCTTATTCAATTTTTTTCTGAAAAAGGCGGTCCACCCCATCAAAAAGCCTTTAAAACCCATTGATTGCTTAGCCCAGCGATACAAATTGAAACGATCTACATGATTAATGATCTTGCCGTCCTTAAATTCAAATTCGGCATGGATGATATTATGAACGCGTCGTCCGGTTTTTGAAAACGTATAATAAGCCTCCCAACGGGCTTTTCCGCGGGTGTCATTAAATTCAATATTAGAAGCCTGTACCGTGAAATCCTGCCCTTTTTGCGTTTCGCATAACATACGCCACATGTTTCGGGCTTGGGCTCCCTTTAAAATTCCAAAAGCAGGATCTTCGAAAGTGACATCGGTATGATACCACTCGATCATGCGTTCTGCATCGAGATTGGCAAATGCTTCGTAGAATTTCTCAATGATGTTTTCTGAAGACCCCATAATACAATACAAAGTACATAAAAAATGAACTCCGGTAAAGCCGGAGTTCGATATTTTTAGAGGTAATTAGTAGCCTATTCCTGCGGGAAGTCTGCATCCTCCATGATTTCCTGGATCTGAAGCACGTGTCTTTCGGTGTGACCGGACATGAAGAGAATTACCTGATAAAGATCAAGCGTCCCGAATGGAAGGACAGCGTAGCGGTTGCGAAGATCGTCTTCCGTAGTAAGTACATATTTCATGTTATCGGCTCTCTTTTCCTTGAAATTTTTAAGGGTCTTTTCAAAGGAACCGAATTTACCGGTTGGCTCGAAAGGCTCCTGGGTTTTAACCTTATTGCTTCGGTCGGTAATCACCTTGAGGACTTGCTCGTCGTTCATTTTCACTTCAGCACGTCTTGAAGCATCGGCTTCAGACTTCAAATTCCCTTGCATCATTCCGAAGATATTATTTTCAGAAATAGCAATGTGTTCCACACATTCGGCGATCGACCAACTTTCAGGACTGCTCTTGTAATTGAGTTGTGCTTCGGTTAGGCCATCCAGTGCGGTAAGCAACAGCTCGCGGGATTTATTCAATTCAAAGATGGCAAAATCTCTTTCGGCTTCGGTAAGCTTATTTTCAGAAGCAGTAAAACTAAGGAGCAATACAGCTACTAGGGGTAAAAGGAATTTTTTCATGAGGTATGTGTTATATTATTCATTTTTATTTTCGGTGTGATGCGAATTGTCTAAAGATAGGCAATTTATTGTACAATAAAACCCGACCTGAGCCGGGTTCCTGTGTGTTCTGGTGTTATTTTTTTTCTTCTTCGGAAAGGGTTTTCATTTCCTCTTCGATCATTTCGTAGAACTGATCGATCTTCGGAAGGACCAAAATACGGGTACGTCTGTTGGTCGCACGGTTTTCGGCCGTATCGTTGGGAACCAATGGAACGTACTCCCCGCGTCCCGCTGCTACAAGTCGGCCCGGATCGATCCCTTGCGACTGAAGGGCTCGTACTACAGCAGTAGCTCTCTTCACACTTAGGTCCCAGTTGTCAAGAAGCAATCCGTTTTTATAGGGAACATCATCGGTATGTCCTTCTACCATGGCTTCAAAATTTGGCTTCCCTTTGATCACTGTGGCAACTTTAGCCAGAATTTCATTCGCTCGGGCAGAGATCTCATAACTGCCGCTCTTGAACAATAATTTATCGGCTATCGAAATGTACACGACGCCTTTTTCAACACTAATTTCAATATCCGGGTCGTTGATACCAACTTCTCGTTTTAGACTGGTCACCAGGGCCAGTGTGACACTATCCTTTTTACTAATCGCATCCTGAAGTCGGGAAATCTTGAGGTCCTTTTCTTTTAAACTTTCCAATGATTTTTCAAGGTTGGAAGCCCCTTGTGCCGTAAGCATGGTGAGGTCCTTGGAGCTCTGTATGAGGTCTTCATTGGTTTTTTTGAGATCGGCGAGTCGTTCTTCCAAAGAATTGGCGCGCGCTTCTAAACCAGCCTTGTCGGTAAGGCAGCTATTTAACTTCACCGTAGTGGAATTCAATAGATCTTGTGATTTTTGGTACCGGTTCTCCAGTTCAATATAATCTTTTTTCGATACACAAGAAGCGAGAAAGGTTACTGAAAGTAGGAGTAATGCTATTTTTTTCATGGGTCTTTATTTAATGATTATTGATTTATAGAAGGTATATAAAAGTAAGAAATAATTAAGAGTTACTAAATCTTCTAGGCGTCTTATCTAAAAAACAAAAAACCCGGCAGGGCGCCGGGTTTTTATATATGTAAGAACAATTGATATTATTTACCTTCCAAGGTTTTCATTTCCTGTTCGATCATGTCGTAGAACTGATCGATTTTAGGCAATACTAAGATCCTTGTACGTCTGTTAATCGAGCGGTTCTCGGCAGTATCATTAGGTACTAGCGGCACGTAATCTGCACGTCCGGCAGCTACTAAGCGACTGGGGCTAACACCCAGGTCTTGTAGTTCTCTAACAATGGCAGTAGCACGCTTCACACTAAGATCCCAGTTGTCCAGTAACAATCCGTTACGGTAGGGAACATTATCTGTGTGACCTTCTACCATTGCTTCAAAATTAGGTTTTCCGTTGATCACTTTGGCAACTTTACCTAAGATCTCTCTTGCACGAGAAGAAATCTGGTAGCTTCCACTCTTAAAAATAACCTTGTCTGAAAGTGAAATATAAACGACACCTTTTTCCACATCGATCTCGATATCTGGGTCGTTAATACCTACTTCACGCTTTAAACTGGTCACTAGCGCTAGTGTCACACTGTCCTTCTTATTAAGTGCATCTTGTAAGCGAGTGATCTTTAGATCTTTTTCCTTCAGGCTTTCCAAAGACTTTTCAAGGTTGGTTGCACCTTTGGCGGTTAACATTGTAAGGTCTTTCGAACTTTGAATAAGATCTTCGTTCGTTTTCTTCATGTCGGCAAGACGTTGCTCAAGCGCCAGTGCTCTCGCATCTGAGGCTGCCTTGTCGGTCAAACAGCTGTTTAATTTCACCGTTGCCGTGTTCAACATGTCCTGCGTATTTTTTTGCTTCTCTTCCAACTCTGCGTATTTCTTCTTCGAAACACATGAGGTAAGGACAAAACTGGAACAGATCGCCAATATCAATAGTTTTTTCATAATTGTTGTTCTTTTTAAAGTGTTAAATTGTTACCCAAAATTATCAAATGGAGGCTAGCTATCATAACGATTAACACAACTTTAAGTAAAATTTTAGTAGCCTTTAGAAAAGGTTCTTTTTTTCAGAACAAAATACCGCCAAACAATGTTGTTTATTCTGTAATATTTGAAATTTGTTGCGTGTATCTTTCTCTTTTTCAGAAATATAGGAAGTAGGCGATAAAAGCTAAGATGTGCCTTAAAAACAGCCACAAAGTGATGGATTTTTCCTTGAAACACAAATTGAAAAGCAGCAACACCGTCCAAAATCATTCGCTGGAACAAAAGCCACCACAAGCGAACTCCCTTTACGTTTTTAACAAGCGCCAGTAATGTATTTCTAAAATTGTAAAACGTCTTCTTAGGATTAGCCACAGCTAGGGTGGCGCCGCCTAGGTGGAAAACGTGTGAAGCCCCAATATACTTGATGTGCCCGCCCTTAGCATGTAATCGCCAGCAGAGATCGATCTCTTCTTGATGTGCAAAGAAGTGGGCATCCAGTGCCCCGGCTTCCCAGAAGGCGGTCCGGCGTATGAATAGACAAGCACCACTCGCCCAGAAAATATTTACAGTATCGTTATACTGACCTTCATCTTTTTCCAGTGTGTGAAAGATACGGCCACGGCAGTACGGATAGCCGAGTTTATCGATATAGCCTCCTGCAGCACCGGCATACTCAAAATATTCCTTATTCTTATAATCGAGGATTTTTGGTTGCGCGGCAACAAGTTCAGGATTCTCCTGGAATGCTGCGATCACAGGCGGTAGCCAACCCGGGGTAACTGCTACATCGCTGTTGAGAAGGACAAAGATATCTTCGGTGAGATGTTGCAAGGCGTCATTGTATCCTTGGGCATAGCCGCCATTCCTTTTGTTCTGAATGATCTTTACCATTGGGAATTGCGTAGTTAGATAGGCGACAGAGTCATCGGTGGACGCATTATCTGCGACATATATGGTAGCTTCTGTTGAGTATGCTACTACCGATGGAAGAAATTCCTCCAGCAATTTTCTGCCGTTCCAGTTCAATATGACCACTGCAGTCTTCATCATCACAAAGAACGTTCTTTATTTAGATTCATAGGCGGGAATGGTTTGTAAAAAATCATAACGTTCTGCGCTATAATCCAGTTTGCAATAATAATGGTTTAAGCCATTGGTGACCAACAGAAAATCTGCCTCTAAAACCAGATTGTAACGTGCGATCTGATCAAAAGTATCTTGAGTGATCGCTATGGAGGGAGCCTTGCACTCAACGATCAAATGAATACTTCCGTCTGCATTATATACCACGATGTCATATCGTTTTGTGGTTTGATTGAGTTGAATCTTTTTTTCAACGTTGATATGTGAAGCAGGATACTTTTTTTCTGAAAGGAGGTATCGAATCACATGCTGTCGGACCCATTCTTCCGGCGTTAGGGCAACGAATTTTTTTCGGATTTGATCAAAAATCAATGGTTTGTTTTCGTTACTTTTGAAACGAAAGGAATAGCCGGGAAAATTCAATTTCAGCATTCGGCAAAATAACAATTTCCGAAGGATTTTTCATAAATTAAAAAGAAAACCTTGTGCCCTTAGACAAAGCCAAATCCATTATCAGCGAAATCAAATCCGGAGTCATTCGGCCTATTTATTTTTTAATGGGTGAGGAACCCTATTATATCGATGGTATTGCGAAGTTCATTGAAGAATCTGTCCTTTCCGAAGAAGAAAAGGGGTTCAATCAAATGGTATTGTACGGTCGGGATGTCACGGTCGAGGATATAGTAAGTCAGGCAAAACGATACCCCATGATGGCAGAGAAACAGGTGGTGATCGTAAAAGAGGCGCAAGAACTCTCTCGAACGATCGAGAATTTGGTCTCTTATGCCGAAAATCCGCAACCCACCACAGTGCTCGTGGTGTGTTATAAATACAAGACGTTGGACAAACGCAGAAAACTTGCCAAGGTCATTGGGAAATCGGGTGTCCTTTTTGAAAGTAAGAAATTGTATGAGAATCAGGTTCCGGACTGGATACGGCGGGTGCTTGCTAGTAGAGGATATACCATTACTCCCAAAGCGGCACAAATGCTGGTGGAGTTTTTAGGCAATGACCTTAGTAAGGTGAATAACGAATTGAAAAAATTACAGCTCATCCTAAAACCGGGAGCACAGATCACCCCTCATCTCATAGAGGAAAATATAGGTATTAGTAAGGATTTTAACAATTTCGAGCTTCAAAATGCTATTGGGAACAAGGACATTCAAAAGGCGTTCACCATTATTCAATATTTTGCGCAAAATCCGAAGAACCACCCTTTGGTAATGACAATTGCGTTGCTTTATAGTTTCTTTTCGAAAGTTTTAAAATATCATGCGTTGTCCAATAAAGGGGAGGCGGCTAAAGTGTTGGGTGTTAGTCCCTATTTCATTAAGGATTATGAGATGGCTTCCCAACATTATCCTATGAAAAAAGCGAGTGCTGTTATTGCTTCTATTCGCGAGATCGATATGAAGAGCAAAGGAGTGGGGGCAGCAAATCTTTCTCAGGGTGACCTTTTAAAGGAATTGCTAGTGAAGATCTTCTATTAGTTCCGGTCGAGAGAATATTTCCCCGCTCCCAGAAGCGCGATCACTAAAAATGCCACCAGATATAACAAGGCTTTTTCTTTGGAAGCAAAGGGATCATCCGCATGCACAATAAATGCGGCCACACCCATAGTTAGAAATGCGGGAATGGCTGCCCATCGGGTCTTAAAGCCAACGATGATCAATAAAGGACAGATCGCTTCTCCTATTACGGCAAGTACCAAGGAAATTGGTTCCCCCAAACCAATGGGGTCTCCAAATTCAAAATTTCCACCCAGTAGTTTCATTAGTTTGGGTATACCATGTGTAAGCATCATACCTGCAAAACCTATGCGCAGTAGCAGTAATCCTAAGTGATAACGTGTGGTGTTGGTCATTTTGGTTGTTATTTTAACAATATGCCCAAATGTAAGAAAGCCGCAAGGATTTTCAAAAAGAGTATTGTAATGTACGTTAGTTTAATTTTAAAATACGAACAACCTACCAGGTTTCCATGAGGTAGGTTTTTTATTTTAAATGTATTTTTGCAGCATCAAAATAATAAAGCATGACAAAAGTACGTGCCTGGATCGCTGCCGCCCGATTACGAACCTTGCCCTTGTCCGTTTCAGGAATTATTTCCGCTGCTGCTGTTGCGCTCGATGCTAACAGTTTCTCCGGGGCGATCTTTGTATTGGCTTTGGCTACCACCCTGGGATTTCAGGTGCTGTCTAATTTTGCGAATGACTATGGGGACGGCGTGAAGGGAACCGATAACGCAGACCGTGTGGGACCCGCAAGAGCTATGCAAAGCGGATTGCTTACCGCGAAAGAACTAAAAACAGGCATGGCCGTTACTGCCGCCATCACCTTACTTTTAGCCAGTTTACTCATATTCTTAGCCTTTGGGAATGATAATTTTGTCTTGTCCTTGGTATTTTTTAATCTCGGGATCGCCGCTATTATTGCTGCTATTACGTACACTGTGGGGAAGCGTGCTTATGGTTATCGTGCTCTGGGTGATGTATTTGTTTTTATTTTCTTCGGAATGGTGGGAGTGATGGGCTGTTACTTTCTGTTTACTCAGGAGCTTTCAAATTTTATTTTGTTGCCCGCCATCACTATTGGATTACTGAGTACCGCAGTGCTCAACTTGAACAATATGCGTGATCGTTTGGCCGATGCAAAAGTGAATAAGAATACTCTTGCCGTAGTGTTGGGAGGCAAAAGAGTAAAGGGCTATCATACTTTGTTACTGCTTTGTGCCTTTGGATGTGCGGGTATTTATTTTTTCTTGAATGCCGAAAGATATTGGGACTATCTTCCGCTACTTGCTTTCATACCGCTGTTTTTCAACATCATCACCGTTCTAAAGAATAAAGCTCCCGCATTGCTGGACCCCGAATTAAAAAAAGTGGCGCTTAGCACTTTCTTATTTTCGGCACTGTTTTTTGCTACCCAAATCTTTTAGATTTATCTTTAAGAAAAAATTTCACTATCATGAAAATTACATTCTACGGTCAGAACAGCTTGGCCATTGAAGTGTCCGGCACGCATGTTCTTGTCGATCCTTTTATTTCGGGAAATCCGTTATCCAAAGACAAAGTGAATATTCAAGACCTTAAGGCCGATTACATTCTATTGACCCATGCCCATCAAGATCACATTCTCGATGCAGAAGCGATCGCCAAGCGCACCGACGCTATGATTGTAAGTAACTACGAGATCGCTACACATTATGAGAACAAAGGTTTTAATGTGCACCCCATGAATCACGGCGGTAGCTGGGACTTTGAATTTGGAAAGGTAAAGTATGTAAATGCGATCCATACAAGCTCTTTTCCCGACGGGAGTTACGGCGGACAGCCGGGCGGTTTTGTTATTGAAGGAGAGCACAAGAATATCTATATCGCCGGAGATACAGCGTTGACCATGGACATGAAACTCATCCCTATGCGTGTTTCGTTAGACTTGGCAGTTCTCCCTATTGGCGACAATTTTACGATGGGCGTCGAAGATGCTATTTTGGCAAGCGACTTTGTAAAATGCGACAAGGTACTGGGCGTGCATTACGATACTTTCGGGTATATAGAGATCGACCACGAAGAAGCCAAGCGAAAATTCTATGATGCGGGCAAAGACCTTATGCTTCTGGGAATTGGGGAATCTTTAGAACTTTAAACTTTAATTGTTACCCTGAGCTTGTCGAAGGGTTCTATTTCCATGCTAAAAGCTTCCTACTACAAACACACCCTCCGGTTTAAACGCCCCAGCGGCACGTCTAGGGGAATCCTCAATAGCAAAGAAACCTTCTATATTTCTTTGCGTGACGGGGAACGCCGGGGCATTGGAGAATGTGGGCTTCTACGCGGACTTTCAATAGACGATCGTCCGGATTATGAAGAACAACTGCAATGGACCTGCGACAACATTCACCTTGGAGAGGAGGCATTATATAAAGCGCTTACACAATTTCCTTCCATTCAACTGGGTGTAGAAACGGCTTTTCTCTCATTGGAGGCTAAAGATCCCTTTGTTTTATTTCCTTCACAATTTACGCATGGCAAAATGCCTATACCTATTAACGGACTTGTTTGGATGGGCGATGCGTCTTTTATGAAAAAACAGATCCGTGATAAACTGAAAGCAGGTTTTAAGTGTATTAAAATGAAGATAGGAGCGATCGATTTTACGACCGAATTGGATGTGTTGAAATCGCTTCGGAAGGAATTCTCTGCTTCAGAAATAGAACTTCGTGTCGATGCTAACGGGGCATTTAGCCCTTCCGAAGCATTAGAAAAACTTAAATATTTGTCCGATCTTCAAATCCACTCCATAGAGCAACCCATAAAACAAGGACAATGGGAGGAAATGGCACAACTTTGTGAGAACACACCACTACCCATCGCGCTCGACGAAGAACTTATTGGTATCTTCGCTTCTGAAGAAAAAAAAGCACTGCTACAAATCATACAACCACAATATATAATACTTAAACCTAGCCTGGTGGGTGGTTTCAAAGGGAGCGATTCTTGGATAGAAATTGCCGAAAATTTAGACATAAGTTGGTGGATCACTTCGGCCTTGGAAAGTAATGTAGGATTAAACGCCATTTCACAATTCACCTTCACAAAAAATAGTAAATTGCCACAAGGTTTGGGCACCGGCAGCCTGTTTAAAAATAATATCGCATCGCCTTTAGAAGTGCGTAACGGAGCGTTGTATTATGAGACCAATGAACAGTGGGACATTACAGGCTTGGCAGCTATGGAAACCAAAACAAAAAATTGAAAAAGAATTCCCCAATTAAACTATAATTCATGTACATAAAACAAGCATTTTATTTCCTTCATGACTGGTGGCGCTATCTTTTGGGTGGCGTCCTTATTTTTATCGCATCTCAATTAGGGGCGATCCCTCTGTTGGCCTTAGTACTATTCAAAGTAATGGCGGAAGGGGGTGACCTCGCGTCGCTTGAAGACCCCAATACGCTTATGACGACCTTGGACTCTAATCTCACACTTTTTTTAATGCTGTTGAGCTTTGCGATAGGCTTGGGAGTGCTTTATCTGGTCGTGCGGTATTTTCATAAACAACCTTTTAAAACGGTTACCACCTCCCGAGAACGCACCGACTGGGGCCGTGTCTGGTTTGGTTTTGGTCTTATTGCCGTTGCAACGGTGGTGTTAACAAGCATCGATTACTATATGAATCCTGCGGACTATGTAGTGCAGTTTGATCTGGTGCCGTTCTTGATCCTTGCTGTGATCGCCATTGTCATGGTTCCTTTACAAACCAGCTTTGAGGAGTACCTGTTTCGCGGGTACTTAATGCAAGGGATTGGCGTGGGCGCAAAAAACCGATGGGTTCCGTTAGTGGTTACCTCGGTGATCTTTGGTGGGTTGCATTTTTTTAACCCTGAAGTGTCCAAAATAGGGAACATTATCATGGTCTATTATATTGGTACAGGTTTCTTTCTGGGTATCATGACCCTTATGGACGAAGGAATGGAACTGGCCCTTGGGTTCCACGCAGGGAACAATCTGGTGGCGGCTCTCCTGGTGACAGCAGACTGGACCGTGTTTCAAACAAACTCCATATTAAAGGATGTTTCAGAACCTTCTGCAGGGGTAGATGTTATCATGCCCGTAATTATTATCTATCCAATATTTTTAGCGATCATGGCATGGAAATACGGATGGAGTGATTGGGGCGAAAAGCTCTTCGGAAAGGTAGTCCCTCCGCCAAAAGACGAAGTATACGACGAATTTGTATAGCCCTTATTGTGAATCCAACCCCGCACATACTCCATCCCGATTTCACCCTCAACGGACTCCACTTCGAATCTGTTGAAGAGTTGCTTGATTTTGCGGTTGAATTAGTGCGGGACGGGGATGAGCATGAGGTTGGTATTGGTAAGTTCATCCAAAAATGGTTCAACAGTAAGACGTATATTTCGGTAAAGACCTCCGGTGCGACAGGCAGGTCCAAGAAGATACGTCTCGAAAAGCAATGGATGGTCAACAGTGCCAAAGCGACAGGAACCTTCTTCAAGTTGGGTGCCAAGACATCTGCTTTGTTATGCCTTCCTCCCAATTTTATAGCCGGTAAGATGATGTTGGTGCGTGCCATGGTATTGGGTTGGGAGCTCCATGTAGTGGCGCCCGAAAAAGATGCTCTTACGCAATACGACAACGACTACGATTTCGTAGCAATGGTTCCCTACCAGGTGATACATTCCATCAAGGCACTGGTAAAGGTCAAAAAATTGATCATAGGTGGCGGACCCGTTTCTGCGACACTGGAAGAAAAGCTTCAGCAGGTTCCAACAGAAGCCTTTGCAACCTACGGCATGACCGAAACGAGTACGCATATAGCCGTTCGCAGGGTCAATGGCCCGGCTCGGTCTGATATTTACGCTGCTTTACCCAATGTAAAGTTCGCTCTAGATGATCGCGGCTGTCTGGTAATACACGCGCCCGAGATCCTTTCAGAATCTATCGTCACCAACGATCTGGTACATTTAGAATCTCCTTCATCGTTTCGGTGGTTGGGCAGGTACGACAACCTTATCAATTCCGGCGGGATCAAATTATTCCCCGAGAAGATCGAAGAAAAACTGTCGGCTTTTATCAAGCTTCCTTTTATCATTACTTCGGAAAAAGACCCCGAACTGGGCGAACGGGTTATCCTTATATTTGAGAGTGACCGCAGCGGCAGTATCCCCAACTACTCTGAAGCATTTGCAACATTAGACGCCTATGAACGTCCTAAAAGAGTGTATTCCATCTCAAAATTCCCTTACACCGAAACCGGGAAGATCAAAAGAGCGGATGTACTGCAGGTCATGCAGAAATATCGATAGTCCCAAGCGCATCCTCATCCTTTAGGTGCGTTGCCTAACTAAAAACAACGATTACCTCAATACTGGTTTTATAAGCACATCTTACAACGTAGTTTTATCCTTGAATCATAAAACCACAACGTTATGAAATCAGTAGTACTAGTGTTTATTTTTACATTGTTCACCCTTCAACTTTCGGCACAGCAAATCACGGTATCAGGCACTGTTACCGATGATGTCGGACTACCGTTGCCGGGCGTGAACATCATTGAAAAAGGAACCACTAATGGAAGTCAGACAGACTTCGATGGAAATTACAGCATTACCACTTCGGTAGGGAGCACTTTGGTCTTTTCTTATGTAGGATTTGAGTCGCAAGAATTTAAAATTAATTCAGGAAAGAGCATTCTCAACCTTCAGATGAACGCAGGTGCACAACTGGAAGAAGTAGTTGTGACAGCTTACGGTGCAGCCGGAAGTGCAAGGAACATTCGGATTCGCGGAGCAAGATCATTACAAGGCAAAGTGTCCGGTGTTTCAGTTATACGGAAAGAACGGAAAAAATATAAACCGGTACAGAAATACCAATACAGACAACGAATCGTATGGGAGAATTCAAGAAAATATCTTTAAACGCGTAGAAACAGCACCGCTTAGTACCTTTTCGATAGATGTTGACAGAGCCGGGTATAGTAATATAAGAAGATTTATAAACAACGGTCAGGAGGTGCCCAAAGATGCAGTGAAAGTGGAGGAGATGATAAATTATTTCAATTACAACTATCCGCAGCCCGAAGGAGATGCTCCTTTTTCAATAACCACAGAGATCGCGGCCTCACCATGGAACAGCGATGCTAAGCTTGTGCGAATTGGTCTAAGAGGCAAGGATATTTCGGCCTCAGGGATCCCTCCGTCGAACCTCGTTTTCTTATTAGATGTTTCCGGGTCTATGGAATCACCAAATAAGTTACCGCTTTTAAAATCGGCGTTGCAAGTGCTGGTTGAACAATTAAGGGCAGAGGATAAAGTGTCCATTGTTGTGTATGCGGGTGCGGCCGGATTGGTATTGTCCCCTACGTCCGGAAGTAATAAGGAGCGTATCTTGAAGGCAATTGAAGATCTTTCGGCCGGCGGATCTACTGCCGGAGGTGAAGGTATAAAACTTGCATATAAGATAGCAGAGGAGCACTTTATAACCGGAGGGAACAACAGGATAATTTTAGCTACCGACGGCGATTTTAATGTTGGTGCGTCCAGCGATCGTGCTATGGAAGATCTAATTGTTGAAAAACGAAAAAGCGGCGTCTTTTTAACGTGTTTGGGCTTCGGGATGGGAAATTACAAAGACTCTAAAATGGAGACCCTGGCCGATAAAGGCAATGGGAATTATGCCTATATCGATACCATGCAGGAGGCGCGCAAAACATTGGGGAGTGAGTTTTTCGGGACGCTGTATACCATAGCCAAAGATGTGAAACTACAAATTGAGTTCAACCCTAATAAGGTTCAAGCTTACCGTTTGATTGGATATGAGAATCGCTTGCTGAATGATGAGGATTTTCAAGATGACACCAAAGATGCCGGGGAGCTGGGAAGTGGTCATACAGTGACGGCGCTGTATGAGATCATACCGGTTGGGGTAAAGAGTATGTATGTAAAGAATGTACCTGGACTGAAATATACAAATGCCAAGTTAATCGCCAACTCTAATGAGGTTCTCACTGTAAAATTTCGGTATAAAGAACCGGATGGGGAAATAAGCAAATTGATCGAACGGACTGTTTTGGATAATGATACCCCTTTTGAAGAGGTTTCCTCCGACTTCAAATATGCAGCTTCGGTGGCCTTATTTGGTATGCAATTGCGAAAATCTGTTTTTATCAATACTCAAAGAGCGGCAGATGTTATAGCACTTGCGGAAGCCGGAAAAGGCGACGACCCTGAAGGGTATCGCGCAGAATTTATAAGACTGGTGAAGAGTTATCAATAGACTTCATAACAGTAATTGGAAATAAAGAGGAGTGATGGTGTTCACTCCTTTTTTTATTTCTGAAATCTGTTTACTTTTAAAGGATAAAAATATCACTATGAAAAAAATCCTATTACTTCTCTTGCTCGTTTCGTTATCCCTAAATGCTCAAATTCTTTCAGAACGCGATCGTGCGACCCTAAGAGATGAGATCTTAGCAGACCGATTTACAAACTTGCTTCCTCAACTAATGGATGCCACTGATATAGATATGTGGCTGGTCATTGCCCGCGAATACAACGAAGATCCGGTGATGCGAACCATGCTGCCCGCTACCTGGTTGAATGCTCGCAGACGAACGATCTTGGTTTTTTACAGAAATAAGGAAAAGAATACCATAGAGAAATTGGCCGTGGCACGATACGATGTTGGCGAGAACATTACATCGGCCTGGGACAAAGAAAAACAACCCGATCAATGGCAACGCCTGGTAGAGATCATAGAAGAACGAGATCCTAAACGCATTGGCATCAACACTTCTCAGTATTTCGGAATCGCAGACGGCCTCGTTCAAACCGATCATAAAGAGCTGCAGAATACTTTGCCCGAAACCTATAAGGAGCGTCTGGTTTCAGCTGAAAAATTGGCGATCGCTTGGATCGAAACGCGTACGCAAAAGGAGATGGATCTTTACAATACCCTGGTCGCGATCACTCACGATATCATCGATGAAGCATTCTCGGCTAAAGTGATCACCCCAGGGGAAACTACTACCGATGACGTGGTCTGGTGGATGCGCCAAAAAGTTACAGATATGGGTTTGGAGACATGGTTTCATCCAACGGTGGATATTCAGCGGAATCAAGAAGCACTCAAGAGTCATATTGAATCCTTCAGTAAAGCAAAAAAAGATGCCGTGATCCAACGGGGAGACCTGCTGCATTGTGATTTTGGTATTACCTACGTAGGCCTTAATACCGATTGTCAGCAGCACGCCTATGTGTTAAAGGAAGGAGAGACCGAAGTACCAGAATTCCTGCAACAGGCATTCTCAAAAGGGAACAGGGTACAGGATATATTTACAGCTAATTTTGAGGAAGGCAAAACAGGGAATGAAATTTTGCTCACTTCATTATCCCAGGGCAGGGAAGAAGGGTTGGAACCTTCCATATATACCCATCCGTTAGGGACCTACGGTCACAGTGCCGGGACTACCTTTGGGATGTGGGATTCACAGGAAGGAGTTCCTGTTAACGGAGATTATCCGTTACATCGCAATACTGTCTATGCGATTGAACTCAATACCACGGTCAACCTTCCCGAATGGGGAAAGGACATACGCATCATGCTGGAAGAAGCCGGTTACTTTGGCCCTAATGGCTTCCGTTATGTAAATGGAAGACAGGAAGCCATCAAGCCAATACAGGTAAGATAACGCTTATTGTTGCATCTTTAAATATTTGTCTACGGAATGTTTTCCGGAGCCATAGAACAGGAAGAAGATACATACAAGTAACACAATGCTGGCCAGCAAGAAGTTCCCGGTGTTAAATTCACCCAGAAAATTGATGAGCACGGCACCTATCAGTATCGGTAATTGCGCGATCACGGCCCAACGTGTCAATAATCCGAAAGCGATCAACAATCCCCCTATAAAATGTGCGGGAGCAACGTAATGGACCGCCAGCATGCCACCGGCGTATCCTTCCAAAGGCTCAAAGAGTTCTACCAACATGGCCGCGTCTGCCATGAAATTGATTCCTTTTATAAAAAGGAAAGCTCCTAGGGCAACGCGTACAATATCCAGCGGATAATAGGTATGCGCATTCGCCCATTTGTTTAATGACTTAATAGTACCCATGATTGAAAAGGTTGTGTGTTAGACTACCATAAGGTACTCATAATTAGAATAATAAAGAAATTTTTATAAATTTATTCTGAAGGTTACGCGGGATTATTGCGTCTTTGTTTCTATAAACTGCGGGTTTCGGGTAATCCGGTAAAACCGGATGGCTGCCGCTAATCCTATAACAGTAAAAGCCGAAAGCATCCAGAACACGTGCTGATGTCCCGGTTCTCCGGGTGAAGCATCCAGCAGATATCCCATGGCAGGACCCATAAAAATATCCGGAGTATACCCCACAAGCGAGATAAGACCCACCGCAGTTCCCGTTACCGCCAAGGGGACATATCCTTCCTGTAGCGCAGCGAAGTACAGGGTTCTAAACGCATAGACACCCGTAGCTGTGATAAGTAAAGAAAGTAAAAAGAAGAACGATACAGAAGGACCCAATATGCCCGAAGCAAAGAGCAGCGAGCCGATCAACATGACCACGAATCCTAAAACCATCATCAAGGAGGTTTTTGTTTTATCTGCTAAAAACCCGATGCCCACACCTACCACAGGACGAATATAGAGCAGGTACGTGCCCACCTCTGCCGATTCGATCTCGTTGTATAACATAACCTCTCTTGCATACAGCGAAAAGACATCGGTGATCTTATAGCCTACGTAGGCACAAAGAATAATGACCATTAAGAGCCAAACCGTTGGGATCTTTATAACGACAGCATAATTAAGGAGCGTTTCGTGGAAGGAACGTCTTGGCAATTCAAGCGGTTCTTCGGAAGGGTCACTTCTCAAGAAGAACAGTACCAGCAACCCTATGAGTCCTATGATCGCAGAGGAGATCAATATCACATACCTAAACGCCTCTTTCCGCTCGGCGAAGGCCGCTTCGGCAATTTCGGAAGTAATGAAAAGGGAAAAAACGAACACCCCCAGAGATCCGAAGGCTGCGGCAACGAGTCCACGACCCCCGTCCAGAAATCCGAAGGCTCTTCCTTGTCGGTGTTGGCCACCCCATACACGGGTCGCTTTGATCATGGCCGCCCAGAACAGGAAGATGGTGGTGAAGCCCCAATACCCATAGAGCAGGTGTAGTGTAGTATTTGAAGGATAGGTAGCCAGGACCACCCCTCCGGCTGCAGTGAGAAACAAGGCCACCGCAATGAGTATCTTGGGTTTGAAGGCATCGGCAAGACTGCCACCAAAGAGATAGGAGATAAAAGCAACCATCCCGTAGACCGAAAAACAGGTGCCCAGTTCTAAATTAGTAAGTTCGAAAACATCTAAAAATGTAGGGCGAAAGACCCGTGCCAGTACAAAGGGCAGGATGAAGACCGCCTCTCCCGCAAGAATGAGCAGTATAATAGTGAATGTTTTCTGAAAAGATAGGGAAGCACCGGTTTTCACCTGCAAAAGATAGTGAATCTGGAAATAGCGTTGAACGAATATTTTAGTACGTTTATCGATATCGCCTTTACCGGGAGGAAAATCTACTTGTTTTAAGCGGCGCGGAGCGCATTTTTAGGAATGGAACACACTATTATGATGCATTTCGGCCTCAAAACTCCAACATTTCACAACAGTTTCAAATTCAAGTATATAGTAAAAATCGGACGTACCGTTAAAAAATTACGATAAAAATAACATTCTTAAATAAAATAATATTTTTTTGCGAAAAATTTAGATAAAATAATATTTCAGTAAAAAAAATATAGATAATTAACGTATATTTAAGAAACTATTAACCAATATTAATTCGATATGAAAACAAAAAACAACGTTTTTGTGCTGGGCTTATGCATAGCACTCAGTATGACCTTTTCCTGTTCCAAAGAACAGGCCAACGACCTTCCGCAGGAAGAGAATCTAACTTTTGAGCAAAAGTTAGAATTGTATGGAGAAACGAACTCTAATTTACCACAACGTGCACCGGTGACTTATGTAGGAGAACTTTGTGATGAAGTTGTTCAAGGCACCGTAAATTCTGGACAGTCTATAGGTAACCCTACGGGATGGAACTATTATTCTTTTGAAGGTAATGCCGGTGATAATATCACCATACAGGTGAATCGTCTAGATGATGGGATGGATGCTGCTTTTTCACTTTTCGAAGGCACTACTAATGATTCAGACGGTGTTAACTTTTTAAATGGAGGTGCTAACATGACCTTTTTAGACTTTGGAGATGATGAAATACCTCATCCCGGATGTTTTGGAGATCCTTATTCTGCTATAGTGTTACCCTCTACAGGAAGTTATACTCTAGCTGTGTATTATTGGGCAAATTGCGGAACGACTCCGTATGATTATGAAATAGTTACTACAGGCATCTCCTGCGACGCAGATGGTGACGGGTGTAACGATAATGTGGATCCGCATCCTAACTCAGACGTTCGCAATAAGGTACGCATTAACGGGTGTAATTCAAGAGTGCCTAACGTGTTCGTAACACAGTGTAGTACCATGAACGATCTTATTCAGGATTGTATGGACAATGCTTCCAATACAGGAGCGTTCCTGCATTGTTTAGGGCAATTGACCAACGACTGGGTGCATGATGGATTGATCACTGCCGGACAAAAGGCGAAGATCTTACGCTGTGCGTTTAGTTTTTAATTGTAACTAACCAGCGCCTCCTTGTTGAGGCACCATAAAAAAGAGCTGTGAATTTTCACAGCTCTTTTCTTTTTGTCAATATGCAGCGCGACTATACCTGGATCACCCCCAGATTGAAGGGCTTTTCCATAGGAGCGTGGTTCGCTGCTTCGATCCCCATGGAGATCCATTTTCGGGTATCCAAAGGATCGATCACTGCGTCTGTCCACAGGCGGGAAGCTGCATAATATGGTGATATTTGTCTATCGTAACGTGCCTTGATCCGGTCGAAGAGTTCTTTTTCGACCTCCGGGGTGATGGTCTCTCCCTTTTTCTTCAAGGAGGCAGTTTCTATCTGTAAAAGCACCTTTGCGGCACTGTTACCGCTCATGACGGCAAGTTCGGCACTGGGCCAGGCGGCAATGAGCCGTGGATCGTAGGCTTTTCCGCACATGGCATAATTACCCGCACCATACGAATTACCTATAACGATCGTAAATTTTGGGACCACACTGTTGCTAACGGCATTCACCATTTTTGCACCGTCTTTAATGATCCCGCCGTGCTCACTTTTACTACCCACCATAAAACCGGTGACGTCTTGTAGAAAGACCAAAGGGATTTTTTTCTGATTGCAATTTGCTATAAATCGCGTGGCCTTATCGGCACTATCACTGTAGATCACACCGCCAAACTGCATTTCGCCCTTTGTGGTCTTTACCAAACTACGCTGGTTCGCCACGATACCAACAGCCCAGCCGTCAATGCGGGCATAGCCGGTGAGGATGGTTTTTCCGTACCCTTCCTTATATTGTTCGAATGCGCTGTTGTCCACCAGTCGTTTGATGATCTCGAGCATATCGTATTGATCGGCTCGGGAGCGAGGGAGGATACCGTGAATGTCATCCGGGTTCTCCTTGGGCTTGGCCGGTGTATCCCGGTTAAAGCCCGCTTTATCATAATCTCCAATTTTGGACATGATATTTTTGATGGTGTCCAATGCATCTTTATCGTCTTTCGCTTTGTAATCGGTCACACCACTTATCTCGCAGTGGGTGGTAGCACCGCCCAAGGTTTCATTATCGATACTTTCGCCAATAGCGGCTTTTACCAGATAGCTTCCTGCGAGGAAGATACTTCCGGTCTTATCCACAATAAGCGCTTCGTCACTCATAATAGGGAGATACGCCCCACCCGCGACACAGCTGCCCATGACCGCAGAGATCTGTATGATTCCCATACTGCTCATGACGGCATTGTTCCGAAAGATCCGTCCAAAATGTTCTTTGTCCGGGAAGATCTCATCCTGCATTGGCAGATACACACCGGCGCTGTCCACGAGATAGATGATGGGAAGCCGGTTCTCTATGGAGATCTCCTGTGCCCGAAGATTCTTCTTTGCCGTGATAGGAAACCAGGCACCTGCTTTTACGGTGGCATCGTTTGCGACCACAATACACTGTTTCCCTTTAACGTAGCCCATTTTCACGACCACACCGCCGCTGGGGGCCCCTCCATGTTCTTCGTACATACCGTCTCCTGCGAATGCGCCAATTTCGATGGTAGGTTTTTTATCATCCAAAAGATAATTGATACGCTCCCGGGCGGTCATTTTTCCTTTCGCATGGTGTTTTGCAATACGTTTTTCACCACCACCCAATTTTACTTCGGCGAGGCGTTTTCTTAAATCGGACAGTAAGAGTTTATTGTGATCTTCGTTTTTATTGAAGTTAATATCCATGCGTGCTTGAGATTTGTTCAAAAATACAAAAGTATGGTATTTTGCATACTGAAAAATCTATTTTATTACCGATATTTGCGATACGTTGTTTTAGTGACATTATAGGAACAGTTTAGAACATGCGTTAGCGATCGAGCCATTGTTGAAGCTCTCCGCCCCCGGCGGAAGCGACTGGTGAGAGCGCGGTGCGCGTTAGAGCGCAAACGCCCAAAAAACATATAAGATGATGAATAAAAATACAGTATTAGCATGGGCCACCTTTATTATGATCGTGGTAGGTGTTGCACTTATTGCCATGGGAGCCTTTCGATATGACGATGTGGCGGGCTGGGGCTTTGCCGCTGTTGGAATTGGCTTCTTTGCCATTGCTTGGGTATTCAATGCCTTGAAAGGAAGAGTATAAGGGGTTTGATCGTTGGCGCGACCGAAAGCTACAAACAAGGATTGCGCCATCTACTCCCACTAGTAAATAATCAAAAAAAAATTACAAAAAAATGTCTGACGATAAGAAAGTGATCTTTTCGATGTCCGGGGTGACGAAAACGTATCAAAATGCGCAAACACCGGTCCTAAAGAATATTTATTTAAGTTTTTTCTACGGTGCCAAGATCGGTATCCTGGGGTTGAATGGAAGTGGAAAATCTACCTTGCTGAAGATCATCGCAGGCGTGGAAAAGAACTACCAGGGGGATGTGGTCTTTGCTCCCGGCTACAGTGTAGGCTACTTGGAACAGGAACCCAAGCTGGACGATGAGAAGACAGTGCTTGAAGTGGTTAGGGAAGGGGCGGCCGAAACGGTTGCCATTTTGGACGAATACAATAAGATCAACGACATGTTTGGTCTGGAAGAAGTGTACAGCGATCCGGACAAGATGCAAAAATTAATGGATCGTCAAGCGGTCCTTCAAGATAAGATCGATGCCAGTGATGCCTGGGAACTAGACACCAAACTCGAGATCGCCATGGATGCCTTACGCACTCCGGAACCCGATAAGAAGATAGGCGTTTTGTCCGGGGGAGAGCGTCGTCGTGTTGCCTTATGCCGATTATTGCTACAAGAGCCGGATGTGCTATTGCTGGATGAGCCCACCAACCATTTGGATGCAGAGAGTGTACACTGGCTGGAACATCATTTAGCGGCCTATAAAGGAACGGTGATCGCCGTAACACACGACCGGTACTTTCTGGACAATGTGGCCGGTTGGATCTTGGAACTGGATCGCGGTGAGGGGATTCCGTGGAAAGGAAATTACAGCTCTTGGCTGGATCAAAAATCGAAGCGACTTGCACAGGAACAAAAACAAGCCAGTAAGCGACAGAAGACCCTGGAGCGCGAGTTGGAGTGGGTACGAATGGCCCCCAAAGGACGCCAAGCAAAGCAAAAAGCCCGTTTGAACAACTACGACAAGTTAATGAGTCAAGATCAGAAGCAGTTGGACGAGAAGCTGGAGATCTACATCCCCAACGGTCCGCGTCTGGGAACCAATGTGATCGAGGCCAAGGGGGTTGCTAAGGGATATGGTGACAAATTACTCTATGACGACCTAAACTTCAAACTGCCTCAAGCAGGGATCGTGGGGATCATTGGTCCGAACGGTGCGGGAAAAACGACGATCTTTAGAATGATCATGGGAGAAGAGACACCGGATAAAGGTGAATTTATAGTGGGTGACACAGCGAAGATCGCGTATGTAGATCAAGCGCATTCCAATATCAATCCCGATAAAAGTATCTGGGAGAATTTTAGCGACGGCCAGGAATTGATCATGATGGGCGGCAAGCAGGTGAATTCCCGCGCTTATCTCAGTCGGTTCAACTTTAGCGGAAGCGAACAGAATAAAAAAGTTTCGGCGCTTTCGGGAGGTGAACGCAACCGTCTGCATTTGGCCATGACATTAAAGGAAGAAGGAAACGTCCTGTTGCTGGATGAGCCCACCAACGACCTTGATGTAAATACCCTGCGAGCTTTGGAGGAAGGTTTGGAGAATTTTGCAGGCTGTGCCGTGGTAATCTCTCACGACCGGTGGTTCCTCGACAGAATTTGTACACATATACTTGCCTTTGAAGGAAACAGTGAGGTCTATTTCTTCGAGGGAAGTTTTAGCGATTACGAAGAGAACAAGAAGAAGCGCCTGGGAGGAGATCTTCTGCCTAAACGCATCAAGTACAAGAAATTGATCCGATAAGAATTTCCTAATAAACATTCAATATACTGTCGCATGTCGGCTTGAGACATGCGACAGTATATGGGTATAACGTTCCTTTTACTTAACGAGAAGTTTCTTGGTAACTGTACGACCATTCCCTGTGATGTTCACAAAGTAAATTCCTTCTGAAATACCTTCCGTAGAAAAAGACAGGGGTGCTGCACTGCTGAAGGTTCCTTCGAACAATACGCGAACTTTTTTTCCGAAGAGATCGTAAAGCGTGATCGTACCCTGCGTGTTCAGGGTATGCGATATTTGAAAAGAGCCCCGACTAGGATTAGGATACAGTGTGATGCTTTCTTCGGAATTAATATAATCTGAAACATCCAGTACGATATTGGAAAGGTCGTATTGGTGAATGGATCTTCCGAAGGTGCCCGCATACAACATGTTTGTGGGTTCGTGGATCTTTAGGTCTCTTATCACTGTTATAGGCAGGTCGTTGCCCAGAATATTCCAACTAGTTCCTTCGTTCGAAGAATACCATACGTTCGTGTCGGTTGCTACAAAGAGTAATTGTTCGTCCTGCGTGAGTACAATGTCGTTTACAGGAATGCTGGGGAGATTCCCCGATATGTCTGTCCAGTTTTGTCCGCCGTCAATGGTTTTAAAGACATGGGGTGTATAGTCGAGCAAACTAAACCCCGAAAAGGTAATGTAGGCGGTGGCATCATCACTTGGTGAGATCGCGATAGAAGTAACATACCGGTCCGGCAGTCCGCCACTCACATTGGCCCATGAGGTACCTCCGTTTGTGGTAACATGGACGTTGCCATCATCGCTCCCCGTGTAGATAACATCCAGATTATTGTAAGAGGGTGCAATGGCAGTTAACGTGCCATAGGACAAAGAACCGCTGGGATGTTGTCCATTAGTGAGGTCCGGACTTATCGGACTCCATAGTACGGCTCTGTCTGATATATACAAACGGTTGGTACCATAATACACTTTTTCGGGGTTGAAAGGAGAAAGGACCACCGGTGTATTCCAGTTGTTTCGATCCCCACCGTTAATACCCGCAGTGGCACTTGAAAAGCTGGCTCCACCATTGGTAGAGCGCCCTAGATTCCCATATTGAGCTTCGACATATATGAAGTTATTATCAACCGGATCGACATTTACGTGAAATCCGTCACCTCCCCAGATCGAGTTCCAGTCGTTGGTTCCCGCCGTAAGAGTTCGTATGGTGTTATTGTCCTGAGTACCCCCATAGACGCCATCGGGCTCCAGGTTGTCTACTTCAATATTGTAAAACTGAGTGATAGGAAGGTTAGTGAATTTTGTCCATGAGGTTCCTCCATTTTGAGAGGTATACGCACCTCCGTCATTTCCGGCCAAAAGAAAATTTGGATTTGTGGAAGAATACTCTAGAGCATGATGGTCCACATGCATCCCATTGATAGTTTCCCAACTTGCTCCGCCGGTAGTGGTTCGTGCAATTCCTTGGCCCAAAACGAATACTTCATCAGGATCTGTAGGACTTACTCTTATGTTCCCAAAATACCATCCAAAATTCGCATCGATACCTGCGAGATCTGAAAGCGTAACCAATGACCAGGTGTTTCCGTTGTCGTTCGAACGGTAGAGTCCGTTAAAGGTATTGGTGATCTCATTGGTGGTATAACGTGCATAGACCGTAGCAGGATTGGATTGTGAGATCGCAAGTCCAATACGGCCTGTTTGTCCGTTAGGTGCGGGAAGCCCATTCAATGCACCTAGTTGGGTCCATGTGTTTCCGCCGTCTGTCGAGCGGTGTATCGCAGAAGTCACACCGCCATAATCCCGTTGCCAGGGCTTGCGGGTACGTTCCCACATGGCTGCGAAAAGGATATTGGTATTCTGAGGATTCATGACCACATCGATAGCCGCAGTGGAATCTGTTACAAAGAGGACTTGCTCCCAATTGGCACCTGCATTGGTAGAACGATAGATACCCCGTTCATTGTTATACCCGTACAGTCGTCCTGTGGCCGCTGCAAAAACCCTGTCGGGGTTTGTTGGGTCTACAACAATTCGGGCAATATGATCTGAATCGTTTAAACCTACGTTCATCCAGTTATTCCCACCATCGTCCGATCGATAGACGCCGTCGCCAAAATAAGCCCCGTCGGTAGCACTTCCGTTGGCTTCACCCGTTCCTACATACAACCTTTGTGCATTGGAAGGAGCAATAGCGATATCGCCTATGGAGGGTTTTCCTATTTGATCGAAAATAGGCGTCCAGCTCGTCCCGCCATTGGTCGTTTTAAAAACACCACCTGTAGCGGCTCCCACGTACAGAACGTCGTCATTAGTAGGGTCAATGGCCACATCGGTTATTCGTCCTCCTGTATTCAGGGGTCCTACCAGGGTCCAGTCGCTACCGTTGCTTTCCGGGCGCGAAGAGAGGATGGCTCGTGATTGAGCCAAGGCATTCTCCATAGCTCCCTTATTAATGATATTATTGGGGTAGGCACGCTGATTGTACATCCATTCGTGCGGATATTCCTTAAAATTTTGAAGCGTGGCTTTCGTAGCACGCGGTTCTTTTTCAGAAAAAATAAACACGGAAAAGATCAGTAGAGCAACCGATACGAGGAAAATAATTTTTTTCATGACATAGCAATTTGTTCAAAGATAGGCGAATGCATCTTAATTTGAAAAACCCTTGCAAAAGAAGTATCTTTCAGTTTCAAAAAAAAAAATTAAATGATGTCTATACTATTTCGTTCCCTTATTTTTATTGCCTGCCTAACCAGCTTTTCTCTGCACGCGCAGCTTCAGAAAAATTTTGACTATCTGGATGTATTTCAATTAGAATATGCCGCCGATCCACAAATCTCACCCGATGGGGACTACGTAGTGTACCGCCGTATGGGGTTCGATATCATGAAAGACAGGTCGAAAGGTAATTTATGGCTGCTAAGTACAGACGACCGAAACATCCATCATAAACTAACTGCCAACGAAGGGAATGAGAGTTCGGCTAAATGGTCGCCTTCCGGTGATCGAATTGCCTTTGTAAGCAGCACAGATGCGGGCAGTGAGCTTTATGTCTACTGGACAAACACGGGTGCAGTCGCAAAACTCACCCAACTGGAGAACAGTCCCGGCTCGCTAACATGGTCACCAGACGGAAAACGCATTGCTTTCACGATGAAAGTAAATGCTCAGCCGCCTGTTTTAGCGAAGATGCCGCCAAAGCCTAAAGATGCAAAATGGGCTGAAGCACCTCGTATCACCGACCGGCTGAAGCATGAGGCCGATGGTGCAGGCTATATTAAACCCGGTTTTACGCATATCTTTACAATTCCTTCGGAAGGAGGCAGTCCGCTGCAAGTAACGAGCGGTGATTTTAACCATAGTGGTGCTTTGTCATGGACGCCCGACAGCCAAAAGATCCTTTTTTCGGCAAATAGAAATACCGATTGGGAGTATGAGTTTCGCAATTCGGAAGTATATGCTGTACACACCCGGACCGGGGTCATCACGCAATTGACCGAGCGGAGCGGACCCGATGGATCCCCGGTGGTCTCCCCTAACGGCGCATACGTAGCCTATACCGGTTTTGAAGATAGGGTGCAAGCTTACCAAGTACAGACCCTACAGCTTATGCAACTCGACGGTTCGGAAAAGCGCACTGTCTCGGCAAATCTGGACCGCGATGTGGATGTGGTCGTTTGGGCTTCAGACAGTAAAGGGGTCTATTTTATGTACAACGATCTGGGGCTCACTAAGATTGCCTATATGGATATGAACGGTTCGGTGACGGATATCGTTTCGGATGTAGGAGGAACCACATTGGGAAGACCGTATGCCAGTGGGAGCTTTAGTGTTTCAGAAAAAGGGACCATTGCCTATACACGTTCACGTCCCGATCGTCCATCGGATGTAGCGATCACCGGTTCAAAAGGAAAGAATGCACGTGTACTTACCGATCTTAACGGAGACCTTTTGGGCTACCGTACCTTGGGAAAAGTTGAAGAGATCTGGTATACTTCCAGCATAGACGGAAGAAAGATACAAGGTTGGATCGTATATCCGCCAAATTATAGAGCCGGCACCAAAGTGCCTTTGCTGGTCGAGAATCATGGAGGCCCGATCTTAAACTACGGACCTCATTTTTCGGCAGAAATACAACTTTACGCAGCAGAAGGTTACGCCGTGTTTTATCCAAATCCAAGGGGTAGTACCAGTTACGGAGAGGAGTTTGGAAACTTGTTGTTCAATAATTATCCCGGTGAGGACTACAACGACGTGATGGACGGTGTGGACGAGTTGATCAAAAAAGGTATTGCTGATGAGAACCGATTATATGTCACGGGAGGAAGTGCCGGAGGAATCATGACCGCTTGGATCATTGGAAAGAACAACCGTTTTAAAGCTGCGGTGGTTGCCAAACCGGTCATGAACTGGATTTCTAAGACGCTCACAGCCGATAACTATTATGGTTATGCCGACTCCAGGTATCCGGGTCAGCCTTGGGAGAACTTTGAGAACTACTGGAAATTCTCCCCCATCTCTTTAGTTGGGAATGTGGAAACGCCCACCATGGTGATGGTAGGAATGAACGATCTACGTACGCCACCCAGTGAAGCCAAGCAATTGTATCACGCATTGAAGTTGCGAAAGATCGAGACCGTGCTGGTAGAAATACCGGAAGCCTCTCACGGGATCGCTTCCCGTCCCAGTAATTTAATTACCAAGGTAGCACATACACTGGCGTGGTTTGAGAAGTTTAAATAAAAGGCTGTGGCCCTACAACTTCCCGTCCAACCAATGGATGATATTCAATAACAGCTGGTAATTTTGAGGAGCGATAGGGTTGTTCATCCCCATCTTGTTCTTTTCGGGGCCGGCTAATTGTGCAGAGAACATAGCCGCTTCTCCAAAGACCACCAGACGTCCTTTGCCAACTTCAAGATAAGCTCCCTGCGACCAGCCGTCTGCTTCTCGTCTGGGAGTTCTCTTATGAAATACCCAGGCCGTATCGGGAAGGAGATTTACATAGCGTTCGTCCAGCACCAAGAGTTGTTTTACAGGAACGTTGGACCGGAATGCCTGACCCGTAAAACTAACGACTTCGGTTACTTTCTCGGAAGCATTTCTACCGTTGGTGATGGAGTTTTCCAAAAGTGTCCCTTCCTTTTTATTGAAGAATGCAGGGCCGCGAGATATAGTGTCAAAGACAAAACCGTTCGTGAACTCAATATCAAATGCAGCAGCAAGGTCGGCGGCAGCACCGGCCAGCGGCATATGGTCTGCGATAAGGAATAGATTTCCGCCGTCTTCAACCCACTTTTTAACCGTTTTTATTTCAGTTTCAGTAAAAGCAGACAATGTGGGATTGACCCAATTGCCGACACTCTTTTCATTTAAAGCATTAGAAATTACAAGTATTTTTCCTTTTTGTAAGCCTTCTTTGGTAAAAGCACCTTTGTATCCATCTACAACATAACCGTCTCGTTCCAAAAGCGCTGCAAAGGCTCCATACCGTCCATCCTTAGTATGAAAGTTGAAATGACCTTCGTCAATTAAGACTACAGGGCCTTCACCTTTTTCATATTCCGGATTTAAAATTGGCGGATTGTACAGCGAGTCTGCTACCTGCTGCCCGAAACCCAATGAAACGGTAACTATGCATAGGAGGAAGACGCATGATTTTTTCATTCAGTTATTTTTTGGGGTACCAGTCCAACTGCGTCACTTTAATATCGTGATTTGCCATTTCTACCAGGCGCTTAAATTTTTCTACATCACTAAGTCCATCCTTGCCGCGGTAATGGTACGGATATACCGTATCGGGTGAAAAATCCAACACCGCATCGGCCGCACTTTCTACGGTCATGGTGTAAGGAAGATTCATACAGACAAAAGCGATATCGATGTTCTCCAGTTGGCGCATTTCGGGAATATCTTCGGTATCACCCGAGATATACACACGGCGGTTGTCTTTTT
Source organism: Altibacter lentus (assembly GCF_000746845.1). Lineage (GTDB taxonomy): Bacteria > Bacteroidota > Bacteroidia > Flavobacteriales > Flavobacteriaceae > Altibacter > Altibacter lentus. The sequence goes on from NZ_KN050846.1 coordinate 232,865, forward strand.
CGATCACATAGCCATTTCCACGTCCTTTGGGATGTCGGCTATCATCCGTTTCCGGAAGATTGTACATAGGAACAGCCGTAATTGTAAAACCTAGTATGTTTGCAGAATTTCCATTGTTGAGAACCATTGTCTTTTTCTGAAGCGCTTCTGAAAGTTCATCGAACACAGCTTGTGGTGCAAAAAGATGTGTCTTGTCTTTTACAACTGCTGTTAGGGTTTCGACATTAAGGTGGTCACCGTGTATATCTGTCACCAGAATGATATCGGGTTCCGGCTGTCCTTCAAAAGCGGTTAACCCGCCAACGGGATCAACGTATATAATGCTGCCATTCCACGTTAGGACCATGGTGGCGTGGGAAATGGGTTGAATGTTGAACGCCACCTCTTGAGGCTCAAAATCAAGGGTCGTACTGTCCACCACAACGGCACTATCTTTTTGTGAAGCAGTTTTCTTATTGTTACAGGCAAAAAGGGTGATAGTGATGAGAACAAGGAAGCTAATTTTTTTCATACCGGATATTTTTCTTGAAAATACAATTTTTTCAGAAAATAATAAACTGTATTCCATCACTTTATGAAAGCGGCAGTTCCATTTTTATATTACTTCGCTCATACGGACTGTCAGGTTCCACCGGAATTTCAATGAATCCAAATTTGCGGTAGATGAAAATAGCATTGGCTAATTTGGTATTGGAATACAGAAAGAGTTTCTTAAACTGCTGCACTTTCGCAAAATCGATACAGTGTTGCATGAGTTTTTGACCTATCTTTTTTCCTCGTTCCTCCGGCAGCACCGCCATTTTAGTTAGTTCAAATACGCCTTCAGCTCTTTTTAACAGTGCAACCGTCCCCAAAACGCGATCCTCTTCAACCGCAAAGAAAATGTGTCCTCCGGGATCAAGAATATAGTGTTCGGGTCGCCGCAACACCTCTCTGTCAAAATCTTCGACATAAAAGTAGGTCTCCAGCCATTCAATATTGAGGTCGTAGAACGCTCCTTTATATTTGGGTTGAAATGCTGTAATCATGACGGCTCGACGGATATCACGTCGCTTATTAAATAGGCTATCGTTTTTGCGACTTGGTTGGCGAACGACTCCTTGGAAGGATTCCCTTCGCAGATATGGATGTAGGAGCAGTGGCCTTTTGCGGCGAAATAACGCACGAAAGACCGGGCCTCCATAACCGAGAACCCACATGGCGATTGAGCGCTGCTACCCATCTCTGCAATGGCATCCATGTCCAGTTCTAATCCAAATGGACTGGTCCCGCAAAAGTTAGCTGCCTCTTGTAAAAACCCTTCAAATGAGCTGTTATTCTCTTGAAGAAGCGAATCGAAACGTGCAAATTGGATACGGTCCTTATGTTTTTTCATAGCATCAAAGACTGATTGAGAGGTATAATTTTGATGCAAGCCGAAAATAAAATATTTCCCAAGATACCCTTCGTTGAACGCGTAGGAGAATCCGTTGCCGCTATGCCTGTGTTCCAATGCCCTGAAATCGGTATGAGCATCAAAATTTATACAGTTAACAGGGGCACCCAAAGCCAGACTGGCTCCTTTTAGGTTTCCGTAACTATTGTTGTGACCACCCCCAATGAGAATAGGAATTTTACCGGCTTTTATTATAGAAGTCACAACTTCTGAGACTTTAACATCTATATTAGACACCAAGGATCCTAATCGTTGTGTATTCAAGGCATCATCTTTTGCTACCGGCGCAAGAGCACTTACTTCGTCCCGGCAATCGATCTCACCTAAGAGTAAGATCCTCTCGGGTTGAGTGAATTCGTTCTCTTGTATGTTACACAACATGCGCAGTGCCTGCGTCCATGCCTGGGAAGTTCCCGGTATCCCGTAATTAGCACGAACCCCAATGTCTTCAGGAATACCTAGCAGCACATAGGGATGCTTGCTGGTTTGAAGGCTTTGCCAATCTTGTGCGACCGAAAGGACCTCTCCAAATTTTACTTCTCCCTCCCGTTTAGTAACAAGCGAGCGAACCTCTTCTTCGGTATAAAAGATCACCGAACTCATAACTGTTCACCATTTATAATGACAGCATCGATCAAGTTACTGCCAAAAGCGTAAGGTAGATAACCGTACGAAGGAATCTCTTTGGTAATAATAACATTCGCTTTTTTTCCTTTCGTGATGCTGCCATGCGAACTACTTAGGCCCATGGCATAAGCACCGTTTAGGGTAGCAGCATTGATCGCTTCTTCCGGTGTTAATTTCATCTTGATGCAGGCGGTTGCTACCACAAAGTTCATATTCCCGCTGGGCGTTGAACCCGGATTGTAATCGGTTGCGAGCGCAAGAGGTAATCCGGCATCAATTAGCTTACGTCCCGGGGTATAAGGAATACTTAAGAAATAAGAGCAGGAGGGAAGCGCCACAGGCATCGTCTTGCTACCCTGCAAGGCTGCAATATCGGCGTCTGTAAGTACTTCCAAATGATCGACACTTAGCGCGTTGTGTTGTACCCCTGCGGCAATACCACCCAGTGCAGTGAACTGATTGACGTGGATCTTCGGAATTAAATGATAGGAAGCTGCTTCAGAGAGCAGTCTGTGGGTATCTTCTACTGAAAAATACCCTTCTTCGCAAAAGACATCTACATACTCGGCCAGATTTTCAGAAGCCACTTTTGGTAGCATTTCGTTACAAAGTAAATCCATGTATCCATTCTTATTTCCTTTATATTCTGAAGGAATGGCATGTGCGCCCAAAAACGTAGTACGTACCGAAATAGGGTATTTCTCTGCTAATTTTTTCGCTACCCGAAGCATTTTTAGTTCTGCTTCGGTGGTCAATCCGTAACCGCTCTTTATTTCAATGGCACCGGTACCTAAACGCATTACCTCTTCCAATCGAGCAGCCGATTGGCGGTAGAGCTCTTCTTCGGGAGTATTTTGTAATTTTTTAGCACTATTTACAATGCCGCCTCCTTTTTGTGCGATCTCTTGATAGCTCAACCCTTTAATTCGGTCGACGAACTCTTGCTCTCGATTCCCTGCATAGACCAGGTGTGTGTGCGAATCGCACCAGGTTGGCAAGACCATTTTTCCGGAACAATCGATGGTTTCTGAAACTTCGTGCTGAGGCACGGTATCCATACTTCCGTAGTCTGCAATACGATCTCCTTCCAGCAGTAACCAAGCATTCTTTATGGTTGGGAGCGTGGCCATGTCCTTTCCGGAAACCAAATTGGGTGCCGCGTCCCGAACTTGCAACAGTTCTTTGATGTGGGTGAGTAAAACTTTCATTGGCTAAAGATAGCAAACCTTAAAAGGAATTTATACCTTAGAGCTTCAAAAAATTTGAGATGAATTCAATAAAAAAACCTGGTGTAAATACGGTTTGCACACACGTGGGTGAAATAGAGGACAAGCAATTTAAAGGAGCGATCTCCCCGTTGTATATGTCAAGCTCCTATGCGTACGAGAATGTCGATATAAAACGCTATCCGCGGTATTTCAACACTCCAAATCAGGAGGCATTATGCAAGAAGATCGCCATGCTGGAACACGCCGAACGTGGTTTGATCTTTGGAAGCGGTATGGCGGCAGTGAGTACCACCATGCTGGCATTCTTAGATAAGGGAGATCATGTAGTGCTGCCAAAGACCTTGTACGGTGGGACCTACAATTTTGTAACTGAAGAATTTGAGAAATTTGGAATCGAATATACCTTCACCCAAGGTTTTTCAGAAAAGGATTTCACAAATGCCATTAAGCAGAACACCAAAGTGATCTATGTAGAAACTCCTTCCAATCCATTAATGCTAATCACCGACCTTAAGATGATCGCGCGTATTGCGAAAGAGCATGGACTGGTGACCATGATAGACAATACGTTCGCATCCCCGATAAATCAAACCCCATTGGATTTTGGCATTGACATTTCAATTCACAGTGCGACCAAATATATGGGCGGACACAGCGACATATGTGCAGGGGCGGTTGCGGCGAGTGAAGAACACATTCAGAAAATATGGCATAAGGCAAAGAATCTGGGAGGAAGCCTAAGCGATTATACCGTTTGGTTGTTAGAGCGAAGTATGAAGACCTTGGCCCTTCGTGTGAAAGCCCACAACAAGAATGCAAGAAAAATGGCAAAATGGCTTGATAAGCATCCCTTGGTTGCCAGCGTATATTATCCCGGGCTTCCCTCGCATCCCGATCATGAACTTGCCAAAAAACAGATGCGTGGTTTCACCGGAATGTTATCCTTTGAATTGATCGACTCCGTGGACGCAGATGCCTTTATGAATGCGCTTCAATTAGTAAAACAGTCCATGAGTCTTGCCGGTGTTGAATCTACCATTCTTTCTCCCGCAAAAACATCTCATGCCTTGTTATCTGCTGAAGAACGTGAAAAACAGGGAATCTTGGACGGACTATTACGCTTTTCGGTGGGTATCGAAGACAAAGATGACCTTATAGCCGACTTTGAACAAGCCTTTGATGCGGTAGGAAAGGAACAACTACAAAAACTACTTTCATGAAGTTAGATATACTTGCCATTGGAGCGCATCCAGACGATGTTGAATTAGGCTGCGGTGCTACATTGGCCAAAGAGATCAATAACGGTAAAAAGGTGGGGATCTTAGATCTTACCCGAGGCGAACTGGGCACGAGAGGCTCTGCCGAGATCCGTGATAAAGAAGCCGGGAAAGCGGCCAAGATATTAGGAGCATCGGTGCGACTCAATCTGGAATTTGCAGATGGTTTTTTTGTAAATAACGCCGCCTCCCAACTAGAGGTAATTAAGATCCTTCGAAAGTACCAGCCGGATATTGTGTTGTGTAATGCCGTAGACGATCGTCATATCGATCATGCCAAGGGAAGTCGCTTGGCCAGTGACGCCTGCTTTTTAAGCGGATTGGCACGAATAGAGACGATCTTTGAAGGCAATCATCAAAAAGCTTGGCGACCCAAGCAGGTATATCACTATATACAATGGAAGCATATTACGCCCGATGTGGTAGTGGATGTTTCCGGATTCATTGAAAAAAAGCTTGAAGCTGTCTTTGCTTACGCAAGTCAGTTTCATCGCGAGAATGCCGTTGAGCCTGAAACTCCTATTTCTTCTACCAATTTTAGAGATAGTATTACCTACCGCGCACAGGACCTGGGGAGGTTGATAGGTGTAGCCCACGGAGAAGGATTTACTGCCGAACGCTATGTTGCGGTAGATTCTTTGTTCAAATTGCAATAAAATTGTTCAACATTGGTATTGCGCATACGTAGTAAATGCGTTATATTTGCAACCGTTTTCAAAGCGAAACATACCTGGTGGTTGTAGCTCAGTTGGTTAGAGCGCCTGATTGTGGTTCAGGAGGTCGTCGGTTCGAGACCGATCTTCCACCCAAAAAGACAAGCTTCTCCTTCCGATCGATATCGGAATTGAGAAGCTTTTTTTGTGCCCGTTGTAGGATATGATAAATAAAAAAACGCCTCCCGGTATCGGGAGGCGTTTTTGATTGGTTTTTTTAACCTTAAAGCTTGTCGGCTGTTATTCGGTCCTCACGGTTGGCGATCTCCCAGGCCGTTTGAAAGATGAGTCTGGTTCTCTTGGTCATTAATGGATACTCTATCTTATCGGGGGTATCTGTGGGGCGGTGATAATCTTCGTGAACACCATTAAAATAGAATATAACAGGAATGTTGTTCTTGGCAAAGTTATAGTGGTCACTGCGGTAGTAAAAGCGGTTGGGATCATCCTGACTGTTATATTTCTCATCCAGTTCCAGATCTCCGTATGCTTCGTTCACTTCAAAAGCCAGTTCGTGTAGCTCCTCGCTCAACATGTTGCTTCCAATGATATAGATATAGTTTGGGTTGTCTTTTTTATCGGGGTCGATCCTGCCTATCATATCGATATTAAGGTTGGTCACGGTATTCTCCAAAGGAAATATGGGGTTATCTGTATAGTATTTGGATCCCCAAAGACCGATCTCTTCACCGGCAACATGCAGGAATAGTATGGATCGCTTTGGTCCGTTTCCGTCCTTTACCGCTTGTTGAAAAGCTTCAGCAATCTCAAGAAGTGCGACCGTTCCGCTTCCGTCATCATCCGCTCCATTATAGACAACACCATTTTTATCGGTTCCCACATGGTCGTAATGGGCAGAAAGCACTATAACTTCTTCCGGTTTTTCAGAACCTTTTATAAAAGCGACCACATTCTCTGATGCTTTTGGCTCCTTCATACGTTCGAAATAGGAGGAAGGGATGATCTGATAGTAATTATTCTCTTCTATAGGTGAGGCTATTCCGGCATCCATATAGAAATTGCGGAGGTATTCGGCGGCAAGTTTTTGTCCCTTAGTACCTGTCATACGACCTTCCATAGCATCCCCTGCGAAAATATAGAGATGTGTCTTAAGTTCTTCGGCGGTAATGGTGTTGGCGTAATCCACACGGTTTAGGGTATTTGTGCTGTTTGCCTGGGTAGAGTTTTGAGCCGAATTGCACGATACCGTGAGCGCTGCAATGGCCGAGAGGAATAGGTATTTCATAGTTTATTATTCAAAGGATATTAATTCATAATCTGCAGGATCCAGTCCTCCTTCACCAATTTTTTGGTATGTAAGGGTGTAGATTCGAGCCTCTTCATTACCATCGGCACTTTGAGATTGTATGGTACATGTTACGATGTATCGGGCCTCTATCTCTGCTACGTCTTTTGCTTCGGAAATTTCAATGGTCTCCTTATGAAATACTGTTCCTTCCGGTAACTGAAGCTGCGTGCTAAGGTCTTGAATAGCAAGCGTACGCAGCGTCTCCATTTGTTGTTTTTCCGAAGAACACCCAACAAGAACTAACGAGAGGATCAAAATACGAAAACTGGTCATTGAGATTTTCTTACAAGCGGTTGTAAATATATAACATGCATTTTTGGCTGTGTCTAAAATTTATGTGAAAATTAGTAAAATTAGAGACAGGCAGTCCTTGGCTGAATCTCATTGGTTATATTTGTTAAAAATTACAGATCATGAATATCGAACAAATATATACCGGCTGTTTGGCACAGGGAGCCTATTACATTGAAAGTGAAGGTGAGGTTGCCATCATTGATCCCCTGCGGGAAACTACGCCCTATCTGTCGCGTGCGAAACGTGACAAGGCCACCATCAAGTATATTTTTGAAACACATTTCCACGCCGATTTTGTAAGCGGTCACGTAACCTTATCAAAAGAAACGGGAGCACCGATAATCTACGGGCCCAACGCGAACCCCACTTTTGATGCTGTTATTGCAACCGATGGTCAGGCGTTCAAATTGGGCAAGGTAACCATTGTAGCCCTGCATACGCCGGGTCATACTATGGAAAGCACCACTTATTTGCTGAAAGATGAATCGGGAGACCCCTATGCCATCTTTAGTGGAGATACTTTGTTCCTGGGGGATGTAGGGAGACCGGATCTTGCCCAAAAAGGGAAAGAACGCACACAGGAGGACTTGGCCGGATTCCTGTTCGACAGTTTAAGGAACAAGATCATGCCCTTACCGGATCACGTGATCGTATATCCCGCCCATGGCGCGGGATCGGCTTGCGGAAAGAACATGATGAAGGAGACCGTGGATACGCTGGGCAACCAGAAACAATTAAACTATGCCTTACGCGCAGATATGACGAAAGCGGAATTTATTAAAGAAGTGACCGATGGCCTGTTGCCGCCTCCGGTATACTTTCCGCTCAATGTAAAGATGAACCGGGAAGGGTATGAAGATATAGATACGGTTATTCGTCGTGGTACCGAACCATTGACACCGCAAACGTTTGAAGAGTTGGCCAATTCCACCGGTGCTGTGGTCTTGGATGTGCGTCATCAAAGTGATTTTATTGCAGGACACGTGCCTCGTTCTATCTTTATAGGGCTGGACGGCGGATTCGCCCCATGGGTAGGAGCTCTGATCGCCGATGTTTCGCAGCCCATTTTATTGGTTACTTCGGAAGGGAGAGAAGCAGAAGCTGTTACACGTCTGTCGCGCGTAGGATTCGACAATACACTGGGATATCTAAAGGGAGGCATAGCCGCCTGGAAAGCAGCGGGAAAAGAGGTAGACAGCTTAACGTCTATTTCAGCGGAAGAATTGAAGTCTCGCATGGCTAATGACATACCTATTGTGGATGTTCGAAATGACAATGAATTTGAAGGCGCGCACATTTCCGAAGCGATCCATGCACCCTTAGGCGCCCTTAATGATCATTTAAAGGAGCTTCCAAAGGAAGACCCATTCTATATCCATTGTGCAGGTGGTTATCGATCTGTGATCGCGGCGTCCATTCTAAAAAGCAGAGGCATTCACAATGTAGTGGATGTAGCAGGAGGCTTTAAAGCGATCAAGGAAGCAGCTATTCCGGTAGTTCAATAAGTGTTTGAATAACAATTTATTAGTAAGTAAAATATTATTTTGTTAAACATTATATAAAAAAGATTAAACAAAAAGTATAATTTCATAGTTTTGAGGAAACTAAAAAACAAAAGCTATGAAAAACCTAGTACTATTTGTGGCAGTCTTGCTCTTTACGGCAACTGCTTTTTCTCAAACCGCCCGTGTACAAGTGATACACAATTCTGCAGACGCTGCCGCCTCAGAAGTAGATGTTTATCTGAACAGTGACATCGCGATCGATGATTTCGAATTTAGAACCGCCACCACCTTTTTGGACCTACCCGCCGGAGCTCCCATAGACCTGTCGGTAGCACCCGGGAACAGTACCGGAGTAGGGGATGCCCTTTTAACCGTTACCGTTACCCTTATGCCTGACGAAACCTATATTGTGGTTGCCGATGGTATTGTGAGTGGGTCCGGATATAACCCGGCTCCTCCGCTCTCCCTGCAGGTATACGCCATGGCACGTGAAGCTGCTTCGAATCCGTCAAATGTGGATATTCTCGTACATCACGGAGCTACCGATGCTCCCACCGTAGATGTGGTAGAAACAGGAGTAGGGGCCGGAACGATCGTGGATGATATATCGTATTCGGAATTTGACGGGTATTTAGAATTACCAACAGCCGATTATACTGTTGAGATACGTCTTGCGGACGGCTCACAACCCGGTGTAGCCGCGTATGAGGCACCCTTGTCAACCTTAATGCTGGATGGAGCTGCTTTAACGGTATTGGCTTCAGGATTTTTGGATCCGTCGCAGAATTCGAACGGACCCGGTTTTGGACTGTTCGTAGCGAGCCCACTGGGAGGAGCGCTATTAGCACTGCCAACGGCTGCGTTAGGGGTGGACGAATTTGGATCGAACGCACTGCGCGTGTTCCCAAATCCTACATCAGATATTTTAAACCTTAGTGTCCAAGGCTTCGATCTTAGTAATACTACGTTGCAGATCACCGATATGCTGGGACGTATCGTTGCAGAAAGCACCAATGTTTCGGACAATGCGGCTATTGATGTTTCCGGATTGAACGCCGGCGTATATCAAGTGACTATTCTGCGAGAAGCCGCCGTCGTGTATACAAAACGTTTTGTGAAGGAGTAAGTGAACTTCATAATTATTTGATTGATATGAAAAGCCCACTCAACTTGAGTGGGCTTTTTGATTCTGAAGCATAACGGATCTTTAGCTCCAGTTATCTTCTAAGTCTTCCAGTTTCTTCACCGTGTTAAGGGTGGATTTGATCTGGCTCAACTGATTCGTTAGCACGGAAGAGATTTGCGGCGGAAAACGATTGTCGTTCAACTTCTCTTCATATTCTTCCACACTGGCTTTGTCTCCACGGATGCATTCTTCCAAAACAGCCTCGTCATCATCACCTGTAAACGCTGTTTTCACATCGATCCAAGTTCTGTGTAACGCGCCGGTCGTGCTTCCGCTTTCCTTGGGCGTTTCATTAAGCGACCGAATCTCTTTGTCCAGTTCGGTGGCGAAACGATTTCGTTGTGCCGCCTGATGTTTCAGAAAAGATTTTAAGCGATTGTCTTTGGCATTTTTCATGGCTTTGGTAAAGCCCTTTTCAGCATCATAATTCTTCTCTAGCAGTCCTTGCAAGTTATCCACAAGATCGTCATGGATGTTCTCTTTTGCTTCTTCTCGTGTCGTTTTCATAGTTTTTTAAAATTTAAGTTATGGTTAAATGTACAATAGCACGTTTCTTTTTTGTCTTATGAAATTGCTAATTGAGAAGCCTTTAACATTCGGTGTTAAAGAGTTATAAAGGCACTGCAATTAATTGTTTGGCTTTGTATTTTTAGATGTAATCATAAATCTACATATTATGGACAAGAATCATAAATCTGAAAATACCAAAAAGCGAAACCAAGGAATTGAAGAGAGTGCCATCAATCATAAAGAAAAGGAATCGGATGGACGAGAGATCAATTACCAAGAAAAGCAGCGTCGCGAGAAACATCAACCAAGAGATACCGCCTAACACACAGTATTGATATGGAGAAAAAGAAGAAGCGCGATAAGGAGGATCCAACATTGAAAAGCCTGGATCCCAGTAGAGAGAAAGGCCCTCAAAAGAAAAAGCACCCCAATCAATATGGGGAGCAAAACGAAGAAGGGAAAGACCGAGAAGTTTAAAACATCTTACCCAAACTAAAACTCCCCGAACGTATACAACGTTCGGGGAGTTTCATTTCAGTTTTGACTAATTCAAACTGAACAGGCAAAGCCTATTTGCGATTCTTAGAAGGCTGTGGCTTCTGCTTTGGATCTTGCTGCTGATTACGAGCCTGTGGCTTGTTTTGCTGCTGCTGTGGATCCTTTTGACGATTCTGTCTGTCTTGAGTGCTCATAGCAAATTCATTTAAATTAATACTCCGTTATTAAATCGTAGTATGAAGATACTTCAGAAAATCGCATGGTGTAGCGTTGCTAACATTCTGTTAGGTTTGATTTATAAGATCTTTAACGCATGTGGTTTATCAATTCAACTTTCTCTTCTTTTCTTTTTTTTCATTGCCGTGGAATGTTGGTGTAAATGAATTTTTTTTTATTTATTTTCTTTTTTTGCTCCTCCAAAAAAAGAACGAAAAAAAGGAGGCCTTTTACGAGGAATTTCCCGGCCTTTGATGCCGGGAACCGCCCCAAAAACTCCGCGTCAGCCACCGTTGGTGGCTTCCTGGATCTCGAAGTTTTGTGTGCATATTCTGGCGTAAAAGGGTTGTCCTTCGTATCGTAATATTCAAACTAGATAAATATTTTTTACTTAGCAATAAAAATTAAAGCTAGCTGTTTAATCCGAAGTACAGAAAAAACCATTCCATTCACTCTTCACCAATCACTAATCACTACTAGCTCCTAAGTCCTAACCCCTAGTTCTTTGCTATTCGCTCTTAGCATATGTCACTTCGAGTGATGCGCTGCAAGCACATTGTATCGAGAAGTATTGTTTTTCTTTTTTCCATTACCGCGGAGGAGAAGTAATCATAAATTATATTTTTTTTTCTTCTTTTTCCCATTGCCGCAAAAAGAAGCAAAAATGTCTAGGCTGCAGAAACCATCCCTAAATGCTACGTCGGTTCGCTACACGTTCCGAACTCGGGCTGCTTTCGCAGCCCTCAGACAGCGTAACGCGCTTAGCGCTGCACCTTCTTGCATTTTACGGGATACTTTCTGAGGCCGTGTTTTGATTCTAAGCGGCTTTCTCTTTTATAGTGCTGACTCATTACTTAGTCCTAACCCCTAACTCCTAATTCCTAATACCTAAGTCCTAGCTACTCACTCCCCGGGGGTAAGGTGGGGATAGGGTGGGGATAGAGTGGGGATAGCCTGGGGATAGGTATTTTGGAAAAAGCGGTCAAAAACGGACAAAATGACCAAATTCGGTCAAAAACGGACAAAATGGCCATAATAGGACAAAAGCGGACAATTTCGGCAAAGAGTGCCTTTTTGTGTCGATATCGGACATGCGATTTGCATACTCGGTTTTTGGGCTCTATGTTTGGCGTATCGGATTCCGGAACAGGTGTTTGGAAACGGGTTAAAAAAACAAGAACCGCGCTACAAACACACCGATGCACTGAATGTTTAACTTTTAATACCTAGAAATTATGGCAAAGCAAGAAAGTTTTATCAAGTTCAAAGGAACGATCGATGACCTTACCTTCTACCGAAGTAAGGGGAAGTATATTGTAAAAAAGAAGAGCGGGGTGGACCGCGAGCGGATCCTTACCGATCCTAACTACGCCCGGGTGCGGGAGAGTATGAGCGAGTTTACGGCTGCGGCTAAGGTGGCGACCACTTTTAGAAAGTCGTTGAATTCTCTTATCAAGCAGTTGGGAGGCACAACGGTACAGGCACGGTTGATGCGCATCTTTAGAAAGGTGCTGAACACAGGTACCGGAAAGGCCGGACAGCGGGATATGATCTTGTTGCCGAACAAGGAACTTTTTAGCGGGTTCCAGTTCAATGAGGCCAAGCGTTTTGATTCCATCTTTACGGCTCTATATGATGCCCCTGTGGTGGATGCGAACCGAAACGAGGTGACCTGGACCGTACCGGTGTTTGATCCCGAACACGAATTGGAAATGCCCAGTGGCACGACGCATTACCGATTTGTACTGGCGACCGTGGTCTTGAGTGATCACAGTTATGATGCACTCACGGAGACCTATACACCGCTCACCGATGCCGCCTTTATAAAACGTGCGGTGACGTACAGTGACTATCTGGACGCCGGGGTTGCACCGGAGGCGCCGATGCCGATGGTGACGGACCTGGGACTGGAAGCGCCCTTACCGGATACGGCGATCTCGATCACCGTGGCGGGGGTGTTCTTTTACAAGCAGGTAAATGCCGATTATTTAACGCTGCAAAGTGAACAGGCCCTGCAGGTCCTGGCCGTAGCTTAATTTTGTATTCCCAGAAGGGGACCGGAAACGGTCCCTTTTTTGTTGTTGGAGCAGCAGGTAAGGACAAGCAATTATTTATAGGCATTGTTGGCAACTTTGCTTATTTAAAATATTTTATTTCTCTTTCGTTGAAATAACTAGGTTTGTCGTTTTCCAGTGAGATTTTTTTCACCCAATTATTTTTATCATCGTACTCAATTCTATATTCAATTTTATAATTAAAATTATCAAAAGACTTGTAATGAATCTCTTTGATAACATCTCCATGATTATTGTATTCATACTTTATTTTAGAACTAGTGGTAAAATTTGTTTCTTCTAAAAGGTTGTTGTTATTGTCGAACATGTATTTATAATCGTTCATTAATTTTTTGTCTCTATATTCTTTCTTTTCTATCCGATTTCCGTTATCGTCATATTTTCCCTCTTCGTATTGTTTCACAAAACCCTCGTCATCAAGCACCCTTAACCGAATAGGATTGTCATTTTCATCAAACTCATATTCCACAGTTATCATTAATTTTCCGTCACTATCGTATTGCCTTCTTTCAACTAATTTCTCCCCCTCATATTTGTCTTTATATTGGTTTTTAAGAGAACCATCTGATGTATAGTAATTAATAGTTGTAATATTGTTTTCTTCATCATAGACATACTTTGCTCGACCTTCAAGTTCTCCTTCTGCATTATAATCATTTCGTTCGCCTTTTTTATTATTTTCATTATAAGTTATAACTTTTTTGGTGTCTATTTCATCATCTGATGTGTATTCAATTATTTCAATTATATTACCAAATTCGTTAAATGAATAACTATAATTGTTACCATCTACCATCCAAAACCTATTAACTCTTTCTCCTTTTTGAATCTCTCCAAATTTTTCTTCAGCGCGGTATGTAGATTTTTTAATAAATGAAACCTTTCCATTTATATTCAATTCTTTGAGGTCATTATTATTCTCTTTATCTGAACAACTTATAATACTAAAGAATAATAGAAATATAATTAGGTTATTTAATCTATTGTTTGTCATAAGAAATGTTATGTTTGAATTGTTGCCAACGGCTCCGGCCATGAGAAGTAGCGTCCCGCAGGGGCTATTGCTTATGGGTGTTGTTCTGCACAGTTTTATTTTTTAACAAGTTCTAAATCAACATCAATACTCGTATCTAGAACATTAACTGCCCAAATTATTGATTCTTCATCTTTAAAGAAAAACCTGTCTCCTTTAGACACTTTAATTGTTAGAGTGTCAAATTCTCCGTTGACTGTTTTCGAAATTCCCAAAATCCCTTTAAAATCAAGAATAGCATTGTCAAAATCTTCTTCTGCTTCAATCAAAACATTGCCGTTAAAAATCGTAAGGGGTCCTCCAAATGAAATAGTGATTTCTAATGGTCCTTCAAGCTCTATTGGTTCCTGAGGTAATTGTTCTATCATATTTACAATTTTCTTGTTCTGAGTTTCAACTACAGAAATTAGACTGTCATTTAGATTCGTTAAATCCTGATTTTCAGTAAAGAGATCTATTTTCTCTTTTTCGAATTTTACTTGACCAACGTATTTACCGAAAAAGAATGATCCACCTAAAAGGCTGATTATTATTGTAATTAGTGTAGTCCAGTTCATTTTCTGCCAAAGATTTTTACTTTCTCTTAGTGCTTTGATTTCTTGATTTAGTTCATAAATCTTCGAGTGGTCTTCAACGGTAACAACCTTTTCTACGACTTGAACTTTGGGTTTGCTTTCCACAGTTTGTTTAGATAAAATATCGGCTTCTTCAATTCTGGTGTCTAATAGATTTATTAGCTCTTCTTTACCCTTCGACCAAGCTTCTTGATAAGGACCACTGCCCATTCCAGAAACATGATAGGAAGGATAGAAATTGATAGAGTCAACTTCACCTGGATAAGTAAACTTCATTGGAAAGAGTTTTTCCAAAAACATTTTCGTTTTGCGTTGGATATCATCAAGTTCCTTCTTGTCGTTATATCGAAGGTTTTGAGCTCTACTTTTTAATTCCGATAGTTTTTCTTTCATTTTCTAATTGTGCACAACGGTTTTGTATATGATTTGTGGCGGTCTGCGGCTTCGATTCGGCTGGCCAACAAAACGCGGTAGCGTTTGTGGGAAGTCACGCCGGAGGCGGGACGTGCGAATCAGAAGCAACTGCAAAGCCGCTGTTTCTTTTTTGTCAGCTCGACTAAAGTACAAATATTAGGGGAGATGCGATGCCTGTTGGATCTAGCCATAAATTATATACGTTGTTGTATGCCCGTGCTTTCTTTTCGTCCGTGCGTTGGGAAAGACACACTCTTTGACAAGCTTTGGCTGGTGCGTTTGGCTTGAGCGGCTTGGCAATGTGGGTGGCTTTGAAGCGTTGGCATATTTGGGCTATTTTTTATTCAAATACTTTTACCGTTTCGTCTCCGCTGATGTTTCTGATTTTCAGTCTTAGCGGTTTTTTGTCTGCTGAAATTTTGCCGTTCCAAAAATCTTTGGTTTTCTGTCCGTTTACTGAAATGTAGCCGAGCTTGTCAATCTTAATTTCTGAACTGCTTGACCAAACACCTTCTGCATTTTCACAATCAAGAGAAAGGTATTCTATTAATTCCAAACCTTCCTCGCTGATAGTGATAGGCGAGAACTTCTTGCCTTTGTTAATGGCTTGAAGATTTCCTTTCTCGTTAAAATCATTGATTTTCTGATTGAGGCGGTCGCTGACAAATTTGGTTATTTCTACTTCAAATCCTTCTTTGGTTTTGATGCTTTTGGTTTCTATTTCATCTTCAACTACAATGGCGTGCAGGATTTCTTTTAAATCCTTTAGTTCAATAGTGGTTTGCGTTGCATTGTTGTCTTTGATGAATTTTTCTAATGACTTGTGGTCGTCCACATCTACGTAATAGACAATAGCTTTTTGTGCATTAATTTCTAAATTTTGAAGTTCCTCATTGATGATTCTGTTTACGGCAGGAACATCCAATACCTTTTCAGAGCCGTCTATTAAGTTAGGTACGTAAACTGGAACTGTTCCCAATTTACTGTCTTGTAAAGCACCAAACCAAAATTTTCCAACACCTGGCACTTTTTGTTGCAAGCCTGGAATGAGTTTAGCCAACTTGTCCATAGTTTGCTGTGGATTGCGAAACAAGCTGACACCGTCTTTGATTTCTAAAATCTGAAAGCTGGCACCTACTTCAACTAAACGGTCTCTGGTGGTTTGAATGCTGTTAATGCCAATATCCACATGGATAAATTTTCTACCCAAATCATGAGCTACTTTAGCGGTTACGCCACTACCTCCAAAGAAATCAACAACGGTCATTTCCTTATTTGAACTTGCTTTAATTATTCTTGAAAGCAATTTTTCAGGCTTTTGGGTAGAGTAACTTAGATACTCATTTTTTGAAATTGTTCGACCTATTTGCCAAACATCATCCTCTTTTTTTTCACTGTACTGCTCATATATTTTATTTCCATTCTCATCTAAGACATTCACTGTTTTACCATCTACCTTTTTTCGTAATGCCCTAGTTGTTGTCTTATCTTTTGGAATAATTATCGGATGAAAAACATAGTCTTGCTCTTTTGAGTATAAGAAGATATTATCATGATTTTTGTCCATTGAATTACCTCCAGTCGCAAATTTGTCGTTGTAATACCAAATAATTTCATTGATGAATTTCTCTTCTCCAAAAACTTCATCCAATAATATTTTTACGTAATGCCCGATTTTGGTATCAAGATGTACATAAATACTGGCTGTTTCACTCATGATACTTTTTATAGCCATTAAATTTTCATGCATCCAATTCAGATAATCTTCCTTTTGCCATATATCGCCATACATGGTTTCTTCAAAGGCTTTGAGTTCATCAATCTCTAATTCTTCTTCAGCCTTTTTTATTTTCTCTGCTAGTTTTGGATCTCTTCTGATATTTACAGTTTTAGCGTAATCTGCACCGCTGGCAAAAGGTGGGTCTATGTACACCAAATCCACTTTAATGCCTTGCTCTTTCAAGTAGGCACAAGCAGAAAGGCACTCGCCACGGATGACCAAGTTTTCACTTTCTTCGCCTACTTGTTCTTGTTTTTCCATTTCGTAGTATGGCATCCCACGCATGATTTTAGAAATCACTTTGTCGTTATCGCGATAACGCAATACACGTTGAGTGCGGCTAATGTTGTCTAGCACAGCCTGACCTTCTACGGTGTTGGGTACGTATGGTATGTATTTTACGGGCATATCTTATTCTTTGAAAAATTCGTCAATCTTGTTGTTTATCGTTACAATATTGTTGGCTATATCGGTTCCGTCTTCCAAATACAAGAAGTCAAAACGCTGGTAACCAAACTTGTCGTTGTTCTGCTTTAAAAACTCTGTTTCTACAAAGTTTTTCTTTTGCAGAAACGCAGGGTCATTTTTAAAACCTTCGCCTTTGGTTTCCACCAAAAGGGCTTTGTGTATAGCTTTTTCCCTGCGCTGGATAATGAGAAAATCGGTAGTGTAACGTCCTATATTTTTCCAATTTTTCCCGTTTTTGGCAAAGCAGTTAATCACAAACTCGGTTAATCCTCTCTCTCCATTGTAATAAACTTCCAAGCTATTTTCTTTGAAACTGTCGAGCTGCAATGTTTTTTGTAAAATGTCTTTTTCAAATCCACTTTGTACAAAGTTGTAAGGCAAATAGTGGAAAGTTTTGTCTTTGGAACGTACTGCAAGAGAATGGTCGTACTTCTTTTGGAAATCTTCCCAAGACGACATCATATGACCCATTCCTGCATCTTCCAAAGTTTTCAAGGCTTTGTCATAATCTGCTCTTGCCTTGGTCAAGTCAATTTCTATGTCCTCACCTGATTCATCAACCACCAAAATTTTATCTACATCCGCTTTTTCAGGGTAGAGTTTATCATTCTTTTCTACCGAACCAAGCTTGTCAACCAAAAGTAAATTAGCATTTTCAGGGATAACTTCACTTTCAGTTTTTAAGTCTCGCTTAATACTGAAAGCCAATCTTATTTTGCTGTTGATGGTGTATATGTCATACAATTCATTCCAAAAAAGGACGTCATTTTCTTCATACGTTACCTTTTTGAAAATGCTTTGTAGTTCTGTATCGTATGTATGTAATTCTGTGGTCTTGATTAGACCATAACTTTCTTTTGAGATTTCATGCACCCATAAATTGAAATTGGCAGCATCAAAACCTGTTTGTTTCATAATGGCTATGTTGCCTTCATCCAAATTGCTTATTTCAGCAGTTGTAACCAATGCAGCCGCTTTGTATTGGTCTATGTTTTTGACTAATTCTTGAAGTTTGGTTTTGGTATGCGCTTCTGTTTCTTCATCAATGGATTGGTATTTTACCCTGAGTTGGTAAAAATCTACCAAAGGCAAGTCCAAAAGTTCCATTCTTGAAAAACGCTCAACCCATTCAATTTTACCTTCTTTCTTTATTTTGTTGATTTCCTCAATGGAAGTTTGTTGTTCCTTTTTGAGTTGGTCATTCAGTGTTTTGGCATTGTAGTCATTCAGCCAAATGAGAGCCGTTTCATCCTGTTCAGGGTCAACTTGGCGTAAACAACGGCAACTTGTTTGTAGCACCATATTTTTGGGGCTATCTCCTTTTTGAGAAAGTATGACGCTTGTTAAACTTGGGCAATCCCAACCTTCTTTCCCAACTTGCACAAGTAGTATGTATCGTTTTTTTGAAATAGGCAAATCCAAAGAGCGAAATTCTAATTCACTTCCTTCTGGTTGTGGATACTCCTTGTTTCCCTTATGGAATTTTAGAATTTCAGCAGGGTTGATTTTTAATTCACCTGTTAAAAACGGATAAACTTCTGCCTCCAACACTTCAATGTTGGTGCAATAAATCGCAATCTTGGCAATAGTTCCGTTCTTGTATTTTTTACTGCCATAAGTAGCTTGGAAATCTTCAATACCTTTACGGATAATTTGAAAGCGGTCAAGGTTTTGCCCGATTTTCACTTTTGGTGTTTTTAGAAAACTCTTAATAGCTGTTACAAGTGGATAATAATAAACCGTGTTGGTGATTTGAGAGAATTTGAAAAAAGTCTCTTCGTTAACTTGAATTTTATCTGCCTTGGCTAAATAGGGCGTTCCTGAAAATCCTAAAACAGTGGTAATATTCCCTTTTGCTTGCCATTTATTGACTACTTGTCGAAGTTTAATGTCGTCAGTTGCGGCATGGTGTACTTCATCAATAAGAATGGAAAGGTTTGGAATTTTTCCGATTAAATTCCTTAGTTCGTTCGCTTGTTTGTCTTTTTCATCTTCTGTTTTTTCAAATACTTCTAACTGGTTGGTTACTTCTAATCGGTCAAGAATTACTTTTTCCGCATTTACTACGAATACACGACCAAAGGGATTTGGTAAACAGGCGTTAACCTTCCCTGCATTGGGATTTACAACACGATTACTTTTCTTGGTAGAACGTGACTCATCCAAAATTTCAAACTTCAACATACGTTTCAATTCGCTTGCGGCTGGGTCAGGAATTACCCAAGTAGGGTCAAAATTCTCTATCGTTCTTAAACTTGGTACAATCGAAGATTTTAGTCCTGAAGGAATTAACACCAAGAAATTATGAGCAAAGGTTTTATTCTCTGGTTCGTTGTGTGCGAAATACAAGTCAATGTAAATGAATGCAGCCATCAAATAGGTCTTTCCTGCACCCATTGGCAAACTCATTAGGTAATCTGCATAATCCACATTGTAAAAAATGTTCTTAATGATTTGTTCGTAATCTAATTCGGTCGGCTTGTCAACGATAAGTTTTTCAAGTTCGGGCAGTAAAGTAGTGTCTCCATTTTTTTGTCGTGAAAAGTCATAAAGTGCATGAGCAGCTTTGTTATTTGATAAAAAGTCCCTTGCCTTTTGATTAATATTGAGTTTTGATAAGTCCGTTCCGTTTGTAAAGAAACCTTCTGAGAATAGTTTCCAAAGTGGTTTGTTTTGTCCTTTGATTTTCAGGAACAAATATGTTTCAATGGCTTCAATTTGGGTATCTCTCAAGTTTCCCTTTTCTTTCATGTAAAGAACAAGGTCTTTTACAGGGCAATCGTTAGATTGAAGCCATTCCTTTTTTTTATGTTCGATAATATTATTCAGCATCCTTATTCTTTTCTACAAGCAGTTCTTTAACCGATACTTCCAAAATTTCAGCAATCTCATAAAGGATTTCAAGTCTTGGTTGTTGCCGGTTTTGAACATAGCCATTGACCATGTTGTAACTTTTTCCAAGCTTGTCAGCCAACCAAGTTTGCTTAATTCCTTTCTCTTCAAGTACTTCCTTTATTCGGTTCATGTCCGCATAAAATTAAGTCGCTAAAATAGCCCAAATATTTCGATTATCTCATTTTTCAATATACTTTTCGTTCGTTTCATTGCTATTCCGTTCGAGCGTGGGCAAAAAAATAGGCTCTTTTGGTTTTTTGCGTTTGGACTTGTGGGTCGGCAAAAACCAAATGTGCCTATTTGCGCGTTGGCTTTTTCAGCATGGCATACAACACCTGCTATTACCCAAATATCTCTATTATGTACCACTTAGGATCGGGATAACATGCATTCTTTTATTAAAGGGGAGAACTCAAATATAGAAAATAATTGGATAGGGGTGGGGGTTGGTGTGGGAAAAATGAAAAGGATGAAGGGGATGAGAAATGGTCCTCTGTGAAACATGTGGAAGCGTAGCGTGCGAAACAGCCGCCTGTCTCCGACGAGCTTTTTCAGCGAGAGGAAGACACTGGCGCCGCCACTACGTATTTACCCGCATGACTAATGAACGATTATTTGTAGGAAATACAATTCCCTTAACCATTTGAGCCATAAATTATATGCGTTGTTAGGCGTAGTGTTTTTTATTTTTTGGAGTTTGAAATAGATGTTTTAGAATAAACTACAGGCATTTGACCTTTCCATTTATCCCACAGCTGGGAATCAAGGATCAACTGTGCCATGAAGTGTCCCACATTGATGCGACTTATCTTACCAGCGTTAAAAATTGCACTTCTAATTGGTGAAGGATATGATTCATATGGTGTTACCACTTCTTCATCTATCAAACCATCAGGTCTAACAGCCACCCATTCAATATACCTGTTATTTTGACCAATTTGAGTCCTTAAATAATCCGCTGCTTGTTCATTATCTACATGTGGTGGTAACAACCATCTAAGAAGACCAATAACGCATTTTTGTGCAAAAGATACAGGTTCGTTTAAATCTCGATTGCTGTTTCCGGAGGTATTCATTAAAACGAACCTGACGGGGCTTTTCGGTTTATGACTTTTGATGGCTTGGCACAGTCGCTTCGTTGCCTCTGTGACCAGTTTCCGGGGTTGCCCATAGATGCCTTTAAAGGTGATGTTATGCCCTAAACAGGACGCCACCGCATCACAGTCGGCCGTGTATTGGTTCAAGGCTGTTTCAGATAGCTCCAACGGACTGGCGATATGGATTTCTACATTGTCATGTTGCTCCCAAGACGGCGGGATTCGTTGTATGGAACGCACAATGATCCTAACCTTCGTCCCGTTGCGCAACAACTGATCGACCAAATGTCTTCCTGTGGCACCGCTGGCGCCGACTACTAATACTGTCATCTTATGTTTATTTTTTCAGGATTTTTAGGATTCTACGGTTAATAATTTCCGACAGGTTCCAATAGTACAGGTCGGGATCGGTGGTGCTATAGAACGCCACCATCACGGCATCGAGGTCCTTATGATAGGTGGCAAAGCTTTGGTAGCCCGGCACCCATCCGGCATGTTCGTATTTGTAGACTTCCGTGTATATTTCCTGTTCTTTGGGATCCAACAAGGAGCCATCGTTCAAGGCTCTTAGGAAGATCCCTACGTCTTCGGCAGTGGCCAGCATGCCGTGGTCATCAGTCTTTAGGTCATACGGATGCCCTACATGGTAGCCACTCATGACATTCGCTAGATCCACTTCGGCAAGTGAACCGAAGGTATTGTGTAGCTGCAGCGGCTCTAGAATTTTTTCCTTGGTATATTGAAAGTTATCATACCCTAGGGCATCGTCCATGATCTTATTGATGAGCAGGTAATTGGTATTGCAGTATTGGTAGTCTTCGTCCGGCTTAAAGTTGGCAGGTTGGTCCAGTATAAGTGCCAGACTCTCTTGATAGGACTGTGTAGGCGCTGCCCAGAAATCGGGTGTGTCTGTAAAATTGGGGATGCCACTTCTATGTTGCAGGAGCAATCTCAGGGAAATGTGCTCTGCGTTCTCGATGCGGCCCACAAGTTCCGGCAGGTAATGGGCGAGGGTCTTATCCAGTGAAAGCCGACCCTCCTGCACCAGTTTGGTCACCGCCACGGCGTCATACAATTTGCTAATACTCGCGATCTTGAAGCGGGCATCCGGCCGTGCCGGGATCTTGGCTTCTCGATCGTGCCAGCCCGCAGCCAATAACTGTGGGGGTTCGTCCGCTTGGTCTATGTAGATGAGCATCCCTTCAAATCCGTGATCTACCGCTTCCTCCAGCTGTTCTTGTACGGTATCGGGCAGGGGTAGTATCCACGCCTTTACGAGAAGCCAGGGCACGAAATATAGGGATACGATCGTTGCCAGCAACAAGGAGATTCGTACTATGCGCTTCGTTCTTTTTTTAGCCACTTTTTCTTCGTTAACATGATGTATCTTGGCTGACTATTATTTCAGGCAAGACGGGTGTTCTTATATTTTTTCTTTTACTGCTTTTCTCCAAAAG
This sequence comes from Altibacter lentus, assembly GCF_000746845.1. Lineage (GTDB taxonomy): Bacteria > Bacteroidota > Bacteroidia > Flavobacteriales > Flavobacteriaceae > Altibacter > Altibacter lentus. Next base: position 255,458 of record NZ_KN050846.1, read on the forward strand.
TAGAGTCCGAAAACAGCAGTCACTACTGCAAACATGATCCCGTTCTCACCAAGCCAATGTTCTTTTCCTGCATTTTTAATTGTTAATTCGGGTAATATTTTTTGAATATATACATTGCTTACAGCGTGAAAAATTACTGCTGGCCATAAACTTTTAGATTTAAAGGTGTAGTAAGTCATAATAAATGACATAGAAACAATTACGACAGTGAACGTTGTAAATTCTAATAGGACATTGTTACTATAGTAAACTAGCAATGGCCAATGCCAAAAAGACCAAATCAATCCACTAAAAATTGATACACCAGTAAATGAAAGAACCTTTCTTAATTCATAGATTAAAAATCCTCGCCATCCAATTTCTTCCCCTAATGTTGTTGCAGATGCTCTAATAACCTCTATAGTTGCTAACAACATAATAGCTATGATAGTTATTGATGTTGTGCTTAAAGTGCCTATGCCAAATAAGCCAAGTTCTTTTCCCCATTCATTAATTGTTTCGCTATTTGCTAAATTTCCAAAACCGAAAATCCAAAGAAGCACATAAGTGATTATACCATATAAGGCAGGAACAACATAAGACCATCGGATATATTTCCAATTTCCCCAATTCCAATGTAGTGATGAGATTTTACGTCCTTTAATTTTTAAGGTAATAAATGCAGCTATTGCAGGACACCACATGATAGCTCCAACATATATTCGAGAAGGATATAAATTTACTATGGCATAATGGAAAGGCGAAGTAAGAACAATAACTAATACCAGAAACAAAAATATTGTTTTCCACGCTTCTTTTCGTTCCGATATATTTTCTAACATAATGGTTTAAAGATTGTTTTGTTTATTGAAGACGAAGAGTCTGCAGTTTTGTTACGTTGCGCCTAACACCTGCTATTACCCAAATATCTTTATTATTTACCATTTATGATCGAGATAACATGCATTCTTTTACTGAAGGGGAGAACTCAAATATAGAAAATAATTGGATAGGGGTGTGTGGTGATACATTTCTATTGACCAACACAGGAATGTCGCTATAGGTGATGTAGGTCACGGTTATTTAGATTTTTCTTTTTTCCACCATCTTTTTATTTCAGATCTTTCCTTACCTCCAAAATCTCCACATAGTGTTAATTCATATGGGAAGTTTAATTTTTGCCGGTAAGCATTAATCAATAGAATAACTTGATCTCCTAATGTAGGTTTTTCGACAGTGGGCATATATGAGGATTTAATTTGCATGATACATTTCGCATCTTCTTTTGAATCCATTAATTTTATCAAGAACTTTACATCTTCTTTTGTTATCCAATTAGCGTCTTGTTGCCCAACTGTTTGCAAAACATACTTATGTTTTGAAGGATTGTCAGGTTGATCTGTTGGTCTTATAAGTTCGTTTACAAATTGTCGAACTGAAATCTTATTCATAAGAATCCAATTGTTAGCATCTAAATAATTGGTCTCTATTTCTATTTGTCCAAACAAACTTAGTCCGTTTAAAAATATCAGCGGTATGATCAATAATTTACTCATATTAATTGAAGTCAACGGTATGTATAACGCCCTGTTGTTTGGTTTCAAGATACAACTTATTCCGAGTAGGTGAGACGTTGATTTTGAAACTGAATATTTTTAGTCAGCATATTCTTGCAATAATCGATATACATTTTTGTAGCACATTTCTAGCTACCCTTTAGTTCAGGCGATTTATAATTCAATTGCATCCTTCAGTTCCCAAATTATTCCATCAATAGCCCTTCTTTCAATTTTAAAAGGCAAAATTCAGTTTAAATTCTCAAATGCTTTTATACATTCATTTACCACATTTCGCATCCTATTATTCATTTCCGGAAATGTATAGAAGTAATGAAATTCATATCGCATATCATATATAGCATACTGTTGGGGAAAATATCTAAATGGGATTTTAAGTCCGTTTTCAAATTCGCAGAATAAGATATAGGTTTTTTCAATTGCTATGTCCTTATCCGGACCATATGGTAGTGTGGCAAAAGCAGATTTCCATTTTCGGATATTTCCACATTGTTGACGTTTCGTTTTATTTTCAAGTTCAGCGATCATTTGGTCATCGGAAAAGTAATGAGCGCCATCATCAGTTTGTATTGTTACACTTAAGAGTTTTTGCCAGTCGTAATTATCCAAACCATAGTTTTCAAGTTCAGAACTGTTCTGCCCTAAACAATGGAGTCCAAATAATATTATTAGAAAAGACAATCTAAAGTTCATTTCTCAAATGTGTTACCTCACATACTATTGCGCAAATACCTCTGCTACTTAGGTCTTAGGATCGTGCTATCATGCCATGTTTTCGAAAAGGGGAGAACTCAAATATAGAAAATAATTGGATAGGGGTGGGGATGGTGATTTAAAGTGAGGGGTGCCGTAACAGATCCTACGTACTACCATTTCTCATGTACACTTGGCTATTTAAGCCAGCCTTTCCTGGCGGCTCTTTTGCTATAGACATACAGGAATGCCGCTACTGCGATCACCACCAGAGGGATGATCACCGAGAATACGACCGATGTTTTTTTAATGTCGATGATGAACAGCCAATAGAACTCGATAAAGAGTAAAGTGATCAATGAGATGGCAAAGAATACAGCGGCAATTCTTTGTCTGATAAAAAGCATGAAAATACCAATGATCTCCGAAAACAGGGCGATCATAAACACAGCGATATACCAGACCGGCAGCGACTGCATATTGTCAAATTCCTCTACCGTTAGATTCTCCTCCAGCAGATCTATTTCGAAAGAACTAAAGTAGATCTCAAGGATACTCCAAAAAAGCGCAAAAACTGCCACGATCCAAAAGGAAGTAGGTGGTTTGATATCCGTGCCCATGCTTAAAAGTTTGGTTTAACGTATCCTAAAGATAAGTAACTTACAGGGGATTACGGTAAATAAATGGTTACGATCGTGGGTTTTCGCTGTTATTTAGTGGAAAGCAGGGGGGCGGGAGGCGTTATTTGTGCTGAGAACGGTTGCGTGTGTTAGGGTTTATCACTTTTAAAATCTATTTAATTTTGTTGATCTTCCACCACAAGAAACCGATCAATCATCGCTCTCATTTCGTTTTCCATTTTTTTAGCATGCGTTTTCCAATCTATCTATCATTATCTATGCATCCCTCATAGAAGGTTGAGAATTCAAATAATTCTACTTTAAATATGCCCTTTACGACCGATGAATCTTGCTTGGTGATTTCATTAGCTTCCGCCATATCCTTAGCTTGCAAAATCATAAACCCAACGTCTGAATATCGACCACCCACTACGATCTTATTTTGCTTTCTCAATTTTTGAAGGTGGAGTGAATGTTCTTTAAAATACGGTTGCCCGGAAGTAGAGATACTATCATTCCATTCTTCTCCTTTAGAATAAATCATAGCAAAGAGTTTTTCGTTTTCTTGTGAGTGGCCAACCGTTGTGATAAACAGAAGAAAGGTTACGATGTAAAAAGCTTTATTCATAATTATTCAATTAATATTAGTACTGTCGCAATAGTGTTGGAAACGGCTTCAGTTTAGCACCAAATTTACTTAAAAGCACAAAACCTGAACTTACCACTTTCCTCTAAGTTATATAGGCTGTTAGGGGTTGTTGTTTATGGTTCGTCATTCACATATTCAAGAATGTCACCCGGCTGGCATTCCAACACATTACAAATTGATTCCAACGTGCTAAATCTAATTGCCTTGGCTTTTCCTGTCTTTAATATTGAAAGGTTAGATAAAGTCAACCCAACTTTGTCCGAGAGTTCATTTAGTGACATTTTCCGTTTTGCCATCATTACATCTAAATTTACAATGATTGCCATAGTCTATACTGTTAAGTCGTTTTCGTTTTGAATGTCTACTCCCTTTTTGAAGATGATCGCAATGATATAAACCACGGCACCCATTAATATGAAGGCTTGGCTGTCTGCCCAAAATTGGTTTAAGCTGTCGGTGTCATAACCGTGGTACATTAAATTTTTAGCGATCTCTCTGCCAATATAACTAAACAGTCCAATTGCGAGCGTATAATAACTAATTTGCAATAACCGGGACGATACAAAAGTATTAAAAGGTCTTGTGAGATCCATTTTGAGCATGAGCCTGATCACTATGTAGAACAGGAAAGCCTTTAACAATGAAATGGATAGAATAAAGCTGTAGATACCGAAGAAAGCCCATTGGTTGTCTTTATACATTTCGGTCAAGTCCAACGACTGATAAAGATTTTGGACATATTCAGGTTTAAACATATTAAAAATGAAATTTACTATTAAGCCGCCGGCTTCAATACATAAACCTACAAAAATCACCCAGGCCACAATATGTAAGCCTTTAAATACGAAGTTGTTTCCTTTTGACATATCGTTTAATGCGTTAAAATTGATGGGGGAAAGATAGAACATATTTATTGATAAACAATAAATAAAAGCCGAAAAACAAAAAATATTTGCCGTAATAGATTAAACTCACAGCATAACCAATTGATATGCCGGTATTTAGCTACAATGCGAAAGTCTGAAAAAGATTTGCGGCTTGGGAGAGGTCTTTTTTATGGTAGTTGTCATTCTCCTCATGTCCGCACATGCGGTTACCCAAATATCCGGATTATTCCGTTCTTCGGTTTGTGGTCACATGCGCTGTTTTAGTATGTGATAGAATCAGGTGAGCTCCTGACTCCCTGCAGACAGGGAATTACCTATTGCCCTTGAAGGCATGCGTTTTTATTCCGGCTTTTTATATTCGATTCCGTTTTTATATACCGAGAGTACCGTACGGATATTTTCAATGTTTTCCAGGGGATTTTCAGCCAGTACAACCAGGTTCGCTGTCTTTCCTATTGCAATCGAGCCGTGCGTATCTTCAATGCCGATCACTTTGGCGTTATTCAATGTAGCAGCTTTAATAGCATCCATGTTCGTCAAACCACATGCTGTTAGCAATTCGATCTCATCCTGAACCCATTTTATATCCTGACTAAAATCAGTTCCTGCAGCTATGGTCACGCCGTTCTTATATGCGGCTTCTGTAATTCTTTGTGCCCATTTGTCTATTGAAGCAACATCCATACTCTTTGCTGCGGTTGAAAGGTGTTTGGTCGGGTTGTTCGGCTTAGCTTTTTTTTCCGTTTTAGAATTTTCGGAACGCATCTTTAAACTCCACGCCGATAATGTGGGTTCGAAGATCGTATTATTTGTTCTCATTTTTTCGAACAGCGCTATAAATTCAGGACCGGAAGCGTCTGTATTTTTAAAGTCCTGAAGCGGAACATAGTTGCTAATAGCATCATTGAAAGAATCCGGCATTTTATTTTCCAATTCAAAGATCATCCCAACACTATGTGATATTACGTCCACCCCGGCATGTACCGCATCAGAAGGCTTGCTCGGGAATATACTGGAATGACTCCACATCTTCAGTCCGTTTTTGTGAGCGATACTGCTGATGTTTGTAAGTAACTGCGGACTTACATTAGAGTATACTTTGAGACCCGTGACACCCGCATCTTTCGCTTCGGTGACAATTTTTTCCAGATCTGAATTTTCTTCCACAAGTCGCATCCAGGGGGCTGAACCCGGTTCGAATCCCATATTGGAAAATTTGGTTCTTGGGTCTTTTAGAAATGTAGGACCAAAAACATTGGCAGCATAGTATATGTCCGGTCCTTTTAATTTGTGTTGCTCAATTTCTTTATTAAGCACTTGATACACTCTTGCATCGCCTCCCATATCGCGAACCGCAGTGACACCTGAATATAAGAGTTTGGTCAAGATCTCTTTTCGATGCTTTGGTCTGAATAGATGAACGTGTGAGTCAATGAGCCCGGGAATCACATAATTTCCCTTTAAATTGATCTTATTTGTAATTCCGTTTACATCGATCGAACCACTCGGTTTTACCGAGAGAATTTTGTCCTTCTCAATGATGATGGTCATATCGTCCAACTGTTGAGAATTTTCAACATCGATAATCGTAACATTCGTTAGTGCGATAGCATTGGTGGAAAATTCCTGAGAATTGATATGACAGACAAAGATCAAACAGAAAGCCAGTGCCAAAATAATTTTTGTTCTTTTCATGGGTCCGGGTTTTTAAAAGATGCCAACAGGTGTTATTAACATGATACCATCGCTCTTCCATTCTTAAGACAGGGGTCTCATGCCAAGTTTCAATAAGGGGAGTACTCAAATATAAAAAATAATATAACAGGGGAGGAGGGTTGTATAGAATGAGTGACTTGCGGTTTGTAAGTGACTGCATTAACTATTATTGATCCGCTGTATGGGAGTGAGGCGTGCTTATGAAAAGTTCAAGGCCGGTGTTTGGTCTCCCGGTTCTTTGTTTTCCTAGCGTATTCGTTGTAGAGGAACAGGATGTCTATCAATTCGAATGACTGCTAAGTGTATTCATTTCCGCTTTAAGCTCTTGGATCTCCATACGTAATTGGTGGATCATGGTTTGTTGCTCCTGAATTGCCTTTACCAAGGGCGGGACAAATTCAGCATAGCGTAAACTATAATGCGATGTTTCGCTTTTGGGCACGTCGACACCGTGAAAATCAAATCCTATTTCCTTGGCGGCTTTTTCAACGTCCTGGGCAATGAAACCAATTTGCACTTCTTTACTTTTCTTATTTTCTGCATCCTTTATCCTGAGCTCGTCAGGTGTGTTCAGAAACCGGGCTAAAGCCTGTAAATCCAGTTGATAGGTCACGGGTTTAAGCTTGAGGATAAAGTCCAATCCCGCGACGTTCTCACTGATATTAGTTTTAAATCGTCCGTCACTTACATTGCTCCAGTTTGCATATCCGCCTATGGTGGTTACAGCACTGTTTCCTAAGCGAATGGTATTGCTGGCACCCGGCTGGGCATTGTAGCCAATGGCCGTTGAATTGTCAAAGTATTCAATAGAGTTTGCTTTTGTAGTGAAGGCGTTAGAACCCAAAGCTGTAGCATATTCCACACTGCCCACACCGGCTAAAGCTAAACTACCCATGGCAGTACAGTGGCCATCATAATTAGTGGATAACGTATTATATCCCACCGCTGTATTATCTGAAGACGTTAAATTCTCATCTAAACTTTGCGTTCCCACCGACGTGTTTCGAAGGCCGGTAGTATTCGAACCCATGGCATTTGATCCAATCGCCGTGTTTCCATCGACTGAATTGTTTTGGAGGGAGCCGTTGCCCACAGCGGTGTTATTTGAGCCTAGGTCGGCATTTCTCATCGATAATTGGCCTATCGCCACATTATACGAACCTGATGTATTGCTATATAAAGCTCTTCTACCAAACGCACAATTGTATTCTCCGGTATTGCTTTTTAAACTGTCATGACCAAACGCACAATTATATCTTGAATTGGTAGCGTCTCTCATCGCGTCATATCCAAAGACACAGTTGCCGTTACCGCCGGACCAGTTATTAGAAGAAAGCGCATACGCTCCAAAAACAGCATTTTCCTGGCCCGCTTCGCTGCTTTCCATAGCTCTGTAACCAAAAACGCTGTTCTCTTCCCCTCCCAGATTGGAGTACAGGGCATAATGGCCAAACGCGCTGTTATCAGCGCCATTGGTGTTGGAATGCAAGGCGTGGTATCCAAAGGCACTATTGTGACTCGCAAATGTGAGAGACTGAAGGGTAGCTGTTCCGAAGGCAGTATTCTCTGCACTTGACCCAGCGGGATTCAGATCCCTCATACTGGATACACCAAATGAGAGGTTGTTTGCGTTAAGCCTTCCGGATAATACATTATTTCTCTTAAAAACCACATCCTGATCGTCTGCGGTTCCCATAAAATCTGTTCCCGGCGACGTGCCTACATTTCCTTGCAATTCCCATGAAGGATTTACGGCAGGTACAGAAAGAGACGACCAAGCACTCCCGTCATAGAACCAAAACCCTGCAGTATTGTTCGTTTGATACACCAACAGTCCGGTAGCCGGTGTTGCGATAGAGGTTCGCTGTGCCTCCGTCATTCGAGGTACTAAAACCCCCGCGGTTGTACTGCTGACATCCAAGGCGGCCGATGCGTCCGGCGTTGTAGTGCCAACTCCCACTTGGGCGTAGCCCAGCGTCGACATGAATACTAAGACAAATAAAACGCTTCTCATAACGTACAGATTAATGAGCATGAACAGGTATGCAGGTAGGGTTGGGGACAACGCATTTGGTGCAAGATCAATGCGTCTCTACATATACATCGGATGGATCTTAGGATGTCATCATTATTTTTGAAAGAAAGTTGAAAAATCTTATGAAAGCAGCCCCTATGGTAGAAATCACATATCATATCAAGTATATTACTTGCGGCTCCTTCTTCCGGGTCTTTTATTTTTTGCGGAAGCCTCTTATTGCGAAGGAAGCAGCTTCGCTGCTTCAGGCGTTGTTTCGTCCCAAACTTTTGAATGCCCTTTGCAGGGGCCTGTGGTGCTGTTACTGATGGTATGACGTGACCCTTCGGATGAGAGGATTATTTTTTAATTGAGACCAAGGTATTTATTCCAGTATACAAGGTCAGGGCTCAACTAAAGAAAACAGAACCAAGGGGAGGTGTAGTTGGGAGTTGCATTGATCTGTAGCGGGGGATCGTAACTCATTACGCATTCTTATTGCTTTTAAGAGCCTTTTTCTTTTTATACGTTCGTCCGTACCACAATAAAACACCGGTTACCGGTAAGCTTGCCGTTAGTAAGCTAACCAAAAACGCGATAATTTTTCCTGCAATTCCGCCAATAGCACCAATGTGTATGTCGTAATTCATGCGCTGAATTATGTCTGCCACTTTTGCATTTTCATATTTTCCGTAAATACTTGGCGTTTCAATTTCCTCCAAAGTGTTCTGATCGAAAAATCTATAGTCGGAATCGTAATACAGTCCTTTGCTGTTTGAAACTTCCACGTAAATACTTTCGTCGGCAGTTTTGGGGTAGTGCAATTCAAAACTTTCAGCATTTGGATTTTCTTTAGACAATTTTTCAATAAGATAATCCATTGGGATCTTCGTTTCCCTCATTCCGTTTTCGCTTACATTTTCAGGAATAATAAAGCTTACCTCTTTTTGTCCGCCTGTCGATTTGTAGACCACATATTTTAACCAGTTATAAGACATCATTGAGCCCGTAAAAGCTAAGATCAAGGCAAGTGAACATATGTAAAAGCCCACCACAGTATGTAAGTCGAAATTTTTACGTTTCCAACGCGTGGTTTTTTTCCAATCGAATTTTAAGCGTTGTTTTAGATTTTTACGTTTTTTAGGCAGCCATAGTATGAAGCCTGAAATGATGATTACAATGAAAATTAAAATCGAAACACCCACTACTTGTTCGCCTATAGCTTTAGGTAACCAAAGCCGCATATGGCCTTTTAAAATGAATGCAAAAAATCCTGAAAGATGATCATCAACCTGGATCACTTCGCCTGAATACGGGTCTAAGAAAACACTCTGATAGAATTCCGGTTCGGCATCGTAAAATATAACTTCAATCGCGTCCTCCTTTTTTTTGAACAGCGTTCCGTGAACTGTGTTGTTTGGAAAAATCGCTGTAGCTAATTCCTTTGCTTTTGTAGGTGTTAAGATAGGTTGATTTTGCGGGCTTACTTTTTTATAATCGTCATAAAGACCTTCAATTTCATCTTTAAACGCCCAGCAACAACCCGTAACTGCCACAATAAAAACCACGACACCCGTAGTTAGGCCTAATATTTTATGAAGCTGAAATATGAATTTTTTGAAGGTCATTGGAAAAAATTTAAAAGAGCAAGTGATTCTAAAAGCACTTGCTCTTTTTCACTTGACTAATTAAAACTGATATGAAATATTTGCGAATAATGCTCTTGGCGTTTGCGGATTTATAGTTGTCCAGCCTTTATAATATTCTTTATTGAAGGCATTGTTTAACTTTAATCCTATTCGGTATTTATCGGCTTGGTAAAAAACGGAAGCATTTGCAATCGTATAACTTGGTAAAATAAATTCGCCGGTTGATTCATAGTTAATCGCAAAACGTTCACTTGCGCCATTAAATCCTAATCCGACACCAAAACCGTCAAAAGTTCCGTCTTGAAATTCATAATTTGCCCAAAAATTGTAAAGTGTTTCCGGACCGGCCTCTAGAGGTCTTCTGTTTAGGATCTCGGTATTGTCGGATCTGGTCGTTTCACTATCGTTATTGCTATAACCAGCTCTAATGTTCAAACCTTTGATCGGGTTCGCATTTATTTCAATTTCAAAACCTTTGCTTACCACTTCGCCACCTTGAATTTTGTTGAAAGGGGATGATGGGTCAGTAATTACCCGGTCTTTTACCTTGATATCATAATAACTTACCGTAGCATTTAACCTGTTGTTAAAAAGATTTGTTTTAATACCAAATTCCAATTGGTTGGCTTGTTCCGGGTCGAAGGTTTTTAAAGTTTGCGGGCCATCATCGGGATCACCTACTAATTGAGGAGCAACATTTGTAAATCCGTTTTGGAAGTTTCCAAACACAGAAAGCTTATCTTTAATAGGCTGATATAATACTCCAAATTTTGGTGATAAGGTTGTTTGGTCATAACCATCTTCAAGGTTCGTTACATCGCCTTCATTGTCAAAATGGTCTAATCTTAAACCTACCATTGCCGAAAGATTATCTGTGAAGTTGATAACGTCTGATGCGTATATACTATAAATGTGGTATTTCGACTTTACGTTACTCACGCCTTGTGATGCCAATACCGCATCAACACCTGAAGTTGAGAGCGGAAAAAGATCGTCTTCCACGTCTGGTGTAAATGGATTATCTCCATTGGACCCGCCACTTGGAGTCACATTTCCGTAAAATGCATAACCTGTGCTGTTGTTTGTTTGTGTTTCGTTAAAATAATCGATACCCACAACCATTCTATTTCGTAGCGAAGCGATTTTGAAATCTCCAATAAAATTCTGTTGGATATCTGTTGTTTGGGTGTTTGCATTCTGTTTGTTGATAAAACGAGAATAGGTGTTACCTTCTAAAATCCCATAATCAAATAAGTAAGAATAGTATCCTTTTGTAGATGTGGAACTTTTGGAGAGTAACGTTTGCGATTGCCACGTATCGGACACCTTGTAGTCCATTTCAATTCTGTAATTCTGTGTAGGATTCTGTAAGGTTAGATCGTTGCTCGTAAACGATAACTTGTTATTGTAATTGAGTTCATCAAGATTGGATGCGGCAGTTGGAGCACTTCTATTTAGAAATAAAAAGGTTGGATTTGTTTGTTCCGCCTGGGTAATTTCTCCGTAAAAAGAAAAGGAAAGTCTGTTGTTTACCTTATAGGATAATGATGGTGCAACAAAAAAGGACTTTCTAAAACCGGCGTCCTGAAAGCTCTGTTCTGTTGTGTAGGCCGTATTTAGTCTGAAATACAAATTATCCTCTTTGCTTAAGGCAGTATTAAAATCTCCGACGATCTGGTTTAATCCGTAAGTTCCGGAAGTAAAAGACAATTCGCCACCCGTTCCAACGTAAGGTTTTTTGGTTACTACGTTTATAAGTCCGCCATATGAACTAACTGCATTCCCGAACAAAGTTGCGGAAGGGCCTTTTAGTACTTCAATGCGTTCAATGTTAGCCGGATTAATTGTTCCGTTTGTAAGACCCGGAAGTCCGTTAACTAATTGCGGTTGCACGGAAAACCCACGAAGGGAATAATAGCCGGCACCATCGCCACCGCGACCCGTTGAAGTCCAGAGTTGCTCAACGCCGGTAGCATTTTTTAAGGCATCGTCAAAATTTGTAACCACTTGTGATTTTAAGATCTCATTGGTAATTGTACTATACACTTGTGTGTTTTCGATGTCTTTTAAGGGGAGTTTAGAGACGTAGGCTGTTTTCTTTCTGGAGAATTTATTGCGACGTTCTCCTTCTACAGTAACCTCACTTAGAATTTCATTTCCTTCGTAAAGTGTTATGGTTTCAAGATCTGAGTTTTGATCATTAGCAACCGTAAGTTGAATTTCTTTGGTTTTGAAACCTAAGTATGAAATTAAGAGCGTGTATTCGCCCTGTTCTACATTAGATAATACAAAGTCGCCGTATTCATTAGTTTGAGTGCCTATGGATGTGTTTTTTATTGAGACATTTACACCAAAAAGCGGTGCTTCATTGCTGTCTTTTATAGTTCCAGTAATTGTTCCGTTTTGTGCTAAGGACACATGTGTTAGCAGCAATAAAGTTAAGACCGGTAAGAGGATTTTCATTTTGCTTTTATTTAGACTTATTATAAATAGTAAATTTTCGACAAAAATATATTCGTCATTTGATATAAACAAATTATTTATAATAAATCTAAATAAGGATTTTTAAGCGTCTGATTTTCTGATGATAGTAGCGTGTGTTTATCTTTAGTTTGATGTATTGCTATACAGTTGAGTTATAGCCACTCTGTTTCAGGAAAGTTCATGTTATGCACGCTAACACCCCTTGTAGCTATGGTTTGGTGTGCCTGCGGAAGCGTCGTGGCAAACAGGGGTATTCAAAATTCGTTATGTTTTAGTTTCATTTTTTTCCCAATTTCCTCAATTTCCAACTCACCTTTCTGAAATTGAATTTCCAAGTCCAATAAGTATATGAGGTCAGATAAAGATTGCTCGTACAAAGCCGCCGTTTTATAATCGGCTAACTTTTTTAGATTTATCAATTCTGTATAAATTTCGTTATGGGAATATTCTGATATATTCTTTGACAAGATTTCGTTTGTTATAACAGTTTCCAGTAAATGCGGGAATGGAATTGGATTATTCTTTTTCACATTTGAAATCCTTGTACTATCGGAATTTATGGTGTCCTGTTCCAGGGCTCGGATTCTATTGCTCAATTCCACACTATACGTTCTGGTATTGATCACAATCAATTTTGAGGTGTTGAGCAGTTTTAGGGTATCTTCCTTCTCTTTCTTTCGGAGACCGGAATTCGTTAAAGATATTGCTATAAATACGCCAATTAAAGTCGCAATCAGGGTCAAAACAAATGACCTTAATTCATCAGAAGGGAAGCTAACTAATTTCCAACGTAACTTCATCATGTTCACAAAGTTATTGCGATTGTTGCCCAGTTTTCGTCTCCCGCACTTTCTAGTTCCAGAAAATGAATAGCAACACTCAAATATAGAAAATTAATGAATTGGTATGTGTGATTGGTTTGGGAAAAAAGAAGGGGCTATGGATAAGTTAACCTAGGAGACGGTTCAGTAGAAAGGACTATTGTTTGGTATCACGGGGAGCAAGGTTTTTATGAAGTATGCTGTCTGATTCAAATTTTTCCAATCCGAGTTTTTCCCTCAAAATTCTACTATATATAGCTGCAGTGTATAGAGGATAATCTGTTCCGAAGACGATATTTTCGTACCCGATCTTTTCACAATACAATTTTAATTCTGAAAATTCTTTTTCGGTTAATTTCTTCACTCCGTCACTGTCTTTATCTAATGCAACCGCTGAAATATCAAACCGAATACGATGTTTTGACGGAATTTCACCTTCAGATTTTAGCTGCGAAAAGGCATCGATTACTTGTTTTGTTTTTTGATTGAATCCCCCGGATGTTCCAAAATGGGCGATGGTGATATTTAAGGCGTCGACTTCAGATAGAACCGACTTTACCAACAGGATCACGTCCGGCTTACCAAATTTAGGGTGCCCGTTGTCAAAATGTAACAATATTGGGGTTCTGTATTTTGAAGCCAGTGCGAATATTTCTCTTATTTTTTCCAGATGATCGGGTTCTGTTAAATATACTTGAGACGTATTAAAATGAAGTTTTAGACCAACATCGGAATGTATGCTCACACATCTTTTTAATTCCTCTGTGGCGCCTTGGTGAAGCGGATCGATGGAAATATAGGGAGTAACTCTGGTTGGATATTTCTTGGCAGCGCGTAGAACGTAATTATTTTCACTCACTAACTTTTCATAGGCATCATTACCTTGGTAGAACTCAGGATTCCCGTAGACGTAGCCCATTCCGATCAGGTTTAGAACCGCCACATTATTTGTTTTCAATATAGAATCAATATTGGCGTAATAATCATCGTTTTTCGAAAAAGGAATTCCCAGTTCCTTCCAGGCCTTAATTAATTGCGGACTCATGATATGCACATGGGCATCACTTTTTGGGTTTTCTTCTTGCCCAGGCACATCCTTTTTTTTCTCCGGTCCGTTGCAAGCGAATAGAAAGAAAAGAGAAATTGAAAATATACAGTTGTAATTTATGGTCATAGTGCTGCCATGTTCGCCTACGTGTTCTTTTACCTTATTGGTGATGCGCAGTAAAAATCATTGATTAGTGTTTCATTCATTCGGTTTGTTCAATAATCAATACATTTAAACTTTTACGTTGTTTTAAGAATGGTATATATTGATTCTACGTAAGAATCAAATATAAAAATAACTGCTCAAAGGTGAAGATTGGTTTGGGAAAATGATCCGGGAAAAATACGCTATGCTTTTTTTAATTGATCAAAATAGCATCTTTCGTATCGTTGGTGGGTGACTGCGCTTGTTGCTGCCAAACGGAAGCTGTGATGTTTTTAGTTAATTAGATATATTACTTCAGAAAAGATCGGCCCACTTTAAAATAACCATTACAATAGCAGTAGCTCCGGTACTATATAGTATGGCCGCCTGCCAATACGATAGTTGTGCGGGCCAATGCTTCCACATTTTCGTTCCGTATTCTTTTTCGGCATAGCCACTCGTTATCCTCCAGAATAGAAAAATGAAGAGTAAGAAAATGAGAATTGCTATTATTAAGATCCCTGTTTTTTCCATGGATTGAATTATTATGATCTACGTTTCTGCATGAAGGAATATGACCTTATGCCTCATCTGGCTGCTTCTTTACTTGCTTGGTCTGTGTTTTAAAAGTACCGATATGCCATAAAATTCCGGACGGGTCGTGAAGAAAGAACTCATTCCCCCAATCGTTTTGAACAATCTTAGACAGTCGTACATTTTCGTACTTATCGGTTAACTTTAATCGTTGTATGGATACTAATGTGTTTTCTAAATGCTCTACTTCCAGAAAGATCATGGAATTATCAACCCAGTCTTTTACGTAGGCCTCCTGTAAGTAAAAACCGAATGCTCCCTTGTAGAAGTATGACATCTTGCGGGAAGTAGGGACCTCCTTAAAACCCAGATCCAGATAAAAGCTACGAGAAGTTTGATAGTTTTTAGCTCCAATAAATGGTCTGATGGATTTAGAGGTAATATTCATAGTTCAATCTTTCAGTTTAAATATAGTTAAATTCAGTTGAACTAATGCATAAACAAATACGTGGGGTTGTCAGGTTCTATAGTTGAATGAGAATATTGCCCGGCCTCAGAGAATAATAAAAGTAAGAATGAAGAATTTTACTCGCTTTGCTCGTGATCCCAAAGCGGGGATCCTGTACAACCATAAAACCGGCACCAAGCTTCGCTTGCTGGGTTTTGCGTTTTCCGCTGCGAGCTGAAACTTTCTAACAGGTACTAGCACGAAAGAATGAAGGATTACTCGCTTTGCTCGTGATCCCAAAGCGGGGATCCTGTACAACCATAAAACCGGCACCAAGCTTCGCTTGTTGGGTTTTGCGTTTTCCGCTGCGAGCTTAAACTTTCTAACAGGTGCTAGCACGAAAGAATGAAGGATTACTCGCTTTGCTCGTGATCCCAAAGCGGGGATCCTGTACAACCATAAAACCGGCACCAAGCTTCGCTTGCTGGGTTTTGCGTTTTCCGCTGCGAGCTGAAACTTTCTAACAGGTACTAGCACGAAAGAATGAAGGATTACTCGCTTTGCTCGTGATCCCAAAGCGGGGATCCTGTACAACCATAAAACCGGCACCAAGCTTCGCTTGCTGGGTTTTGCGTTTTCCGCTACGAGCTGAAACTTTCTAACAGATGCTAGCACGTAAGAATGAGGGATTACTCGCTTTGCTCGTGATCCCAAAGCGGGGATCCTGTACAACCATAAAACCGGCACCAAGCTTCGCTTGCTGGGTTTTGCGTTTTCCGCTGCGAGCTGAAACACGTTTCGCCCGCTTCTGAAAACACAAAACCCGCAACTTTCGTTGCGGGTTTCTTTTGCGGAGAAAGAGGGATTCGAACCCCCGGAGGTGTGACCCTCAACAGTTTTCAAGACTGCCGCATTCGACCACTCTGCCATTTCTCCTTTAGCGGTTGCAAATATAGTAAGCTTTTTTTATTTCCTAAACCTTTTTTCTGTTTTTATCAGTCAATAATAGGGACAGGTTTTTTATCGTCGCCAACAGCTACAAAGGTGAAATATCCTGTCACTACTTTTTCTCTGGAATCGCTGTACATATCCTCCATAAAGACTTCTGTGCGCACTACACAACTTGTGCGTCCTACCTTATCTACACGTGCCACCAATTCAATAATGGTGCCTTGGGGTATAGGCGTTGTAAAATCGATCTTGTCCGTCGAAACGGTGACCACTTTTTTCCGGCTGAAACGCGTAGCGCATATAAAGGAGGCTTCGTCCATTAAGTGGAGTGTGGCGCCTCCAAACAAAGTGTCGTAATGATTGGTTGTATTAGGAAAGACGGCTTTGAAGATTCTGGTTTCGCTACGGTCTTTTAAAGTTTCTAAGGTTGACATTGTATTTGATTTAGGAATTACGAGTTACGATTTAGGAGTTTGGAATTAGGAGTTACTTTTTAGGAGTCTGGAATAAGGAGTTAGGTTGGTTGTTGGAATCTGCATCACAAAGGCAAGTTTTGGTGTTAATTGGATAATTCATGCAATCCGTGGTTCCCGCTAAAACCCATTCTCCGTGCTGTAACGGTATCAATTAAGAAATAGATTTCGATCATAGGAGAAACAACTTTGTCTACACTATCCCAGATCAATTCATTGTCGATTGTTTTTTTTATACCTGTTATATTGATTTCTCCTATACTTTTATTTGTGGCATTTTCATAGCTTATCATACACGACGTTAAATCGTCGTATGCTATAATTTGGATTTTGAGGACCCCTCTTAGGTCTGAAAGTACATCATTATCAATATTCTTGGTGATTAACTTAATCAATGCTTCGTTACTCTTTCTTGCACTCACCGAATCATTCTCCAAGCCAAATCGTTCGGTATTACATCCTTCGATCTTTGTTGGATAGATGTTCTGAGCTATGGCACTGCATGTGATTAACGATAGGATGCAAATCATAATTGAAATTCGTTTTTTCATAGGTATAATGTTATAGACACGATGACGAAAATACGATATTTCGGATACATCATAAGAGTGGTCTATCGGCCCTCTGCTAAGGTCTATGGCAATTCCCTTTTTTTAAAATGAAAACCAAGTACCTTTGTAACGTAAATGTAGAGCAAATGAACAGATCAATCCTCCACTCCCTCCAATGGCGTTACGCTACTAAAAAATTCGACCCATCCAGAAAGCTTTCCGAAGAAAAATTAAATGTGATAAAAGAATCATTTAATCTTACTGCCACTTCTTACGGATTGCAGCCACTAAAGCTGGTGATCGTTAGCAATACCAAACTGCAACAGCAATTGGTACCTTTAACCATGGAGCAAGTGCAAGTTCGCGATGCTTCCCATGTCCTGGTCTTTTGTATTGAAACAGCCATCTCCAAGAATTACATTACCGAATATTTCGATAGGGTAGAGCATACCCGCAACACACCCAGAGCGATACTGAAACCTTTTGAGAAATTCCTTATCGAAGAGTTTACCGAAAAGCCCGAGGTCGCAGTGGAAACATGGATGCAAAAACAAGCTTATATTGCCATGGGGAATCTGCTTACGGTCTGCGCTCTGGAAGGGATCGATGCCTGTCCTATTGAAGGGTTTTTACCGGAAGCCTATGACGAACTGCTCCAATTGAAAGACCTTGGATTACAGTCGGTGCTGGTGATGCCGGTGGGGTATCGCGCCGACGATGATTTCTTTGCCGACCTTAAAAAAGTGCGTCGTGGCGTGGATGAAGTGGTGATCGAGATGAAATAACGAACGCTTACGGCTCGTACAATTTTAACCGGTTGCGGAGGTTGTTAAGTTCCTCATGCATCATTTCTACTTTTTCCAGTAAATTAAAGATCACGTCGATCCCTTCAGGGTTTACACGCAGATCCCGGTGCAGGCGGATCATTCGTTCCACATCATGTACTGCTTCTTGAGGGATGCAGGAAGTGTCCTCTAACTGTTTCAGTTGTACCAGGCCCATTTCGTGAAGGGTGGATACAAAAGAGGTCTCTATCTCATAGCTGGCACAGAGTTGCTGTACGGTAATATATTCGGTCTTTTTCATCTTACTTTATTTTTGAGAGTTGCTGAAACAGTTCTTTTTCTTTTTCTGAAAGTTTCGTAGGGATGGATACAGTGTAGGTAATATAAAGGTCACCAAAACTGCCCTCTTTTTTATATATTGGAAATCCCTTTCCCTTCAATTTCACTTTACTTCCGGGCTGTGTTCCCGGTTTTACTTTTAGTTTTACCTTACCTGTAAAAGTTTCTACTTCTAACTCCCCGCCCAGCACAGCAGTATAGAGGTCTAAAGGTTCGGTTTTATACAGATCGCCTTTATTTCTGCTGAAAGGCGTTGAATTGGTGATCTGGAACTGGATATAGAGATCGCCTTTGGGGCCACCGTTACGACCTTCACCACCATGGCCTTTGATCTTGATCACCTGTCCGTCTTCCACCCCGGCGGGGATGGTCAACCGAATGTTCTTCCCATTGACCGTGAGGGTTCGTTTATGGGTTTCGTATACATCCCGAAGGTCCAACTGTAACTGTGCGTTATAATCCTGCCCTTTAAAACGCACATTGCCACCAAAACCACCGCCGGAAGAAGCCCTTCCACCTCCAAACATCGACTCGAAAAAATCTGAGAACCCTTCCCCTTCAAACTCATCGTATACGTTTTGTCCGCTGTAAGCACTTTGATATTGCTGTTGTTGACGTTGCTGTTGACGTGCGCGTTCTATGTCATCGGCATGCTTCCAGTCCTTTCCGTAGGCATCGTATTTTTTGCGGTGTTCGGGATTGCTCAACACCTCATGCGCTTCATTGATCTCCTTGAATTTTTTTTCGGCTTCGGCATCGTTGGGATTGACATCGGGATGATATTTTCGGGCCAGCTTTCGGTAAGCTTTCTTGATATCTCCGGCCGAAGCACCCTTGTCCAACCCTAAAATTTTATAATAATCTATGTAGGCCATTTTATAAGAATAATTGGTAGCTTAAAGTTACTAATTTCTTTGCTTCGGAAGCAAGGGTATAAAAGTTCATACCATTTTGTGTAACACCTTCAAAACTGAAAAAATGTCACTAACCACCTCGCTTCAAGTGAACTAATGTCACTTTCTTCTGAAATTTTTTCAGAAAAAAGGACCTGTATTGCTTTGGTACTTAATTTGTTCATTGTAATACGGACTATTAAAGTAATAGTACCACGAACTGAAGTATAAACCTTAAAATAACAGTCCTATGAAACTGATGAAACGACACGACAACCTGTTTCCAAACATGTGGAGTCCCTTTAATGACGACGATTGGTTTCGATTACCGGATACCTTTAAGTCGGGAACCAGTGCACCGGCCGTGAACATTCTGGAGAATGAAGACGATTTCAAAGTCGAGATGGCCGTGCCGGGGATGAAGAAGGAAGACTTCAACATTGATCTGGAAAACAATCTGCTTACGATTTCGGCTGAAGAACAGTCGGAAAACGAAACAAAGGGCCAAGACGGTTCTTATACGCGCAGGGAGTTCAATTACAGCGCTTTTAAGCGCTCGTTCACCCTTCCAGATTCTGTAGATGGTGAAAAGATCGCAGCTTCTTATACAGATGGTGTTTTAAACATCACCATTCCTAAAAAGGAAGAGGCGAAACCAAAACCACCTAAGAAGATAGCGATCAAATAAACAGAGAGCGGGATGTCCCGCTCTTTTTTTTGCCGTTACGGCTCCATATTTCCATTGCAAATCGCAAACGCAACCCGTACCTTTGTATCACATCTATACAACAATGTGACACCTAACAGAAAAAATTATGCCCGGATTTGAAGTATTTGGCGCCGAAGAGCGAAAACAAGTGAGTGATGTTTTGGAAAGTGGTGTGCTTATGCGCTACGGTTTCGACGGTATGCGCAACGGCCATTGGAAAGCAAAAGAGTTTGAAACAGCCTTTGCAGAACGTATGCAGGCAAATCACTGCCAACTGGTATCCAGCGGTACGGCGGCCCTAACTGTTGCGCTTGCATCCGCCGGAGTGGGCGCCGGGGATGAGGTGATCATGCCTACGTTTACGTTTGTCGCCAGTTTTGAATCTATTATGATGCTGGGTGCAGTCCCGGTGCTGGTCGATATTGACGACACGCTTACATTGGATCCGGAGGCCGTAGAAGCTGCCATTACACCTAAAACACGCTGTGTGATGCCTGTGCACATGTGTGGGTCTATGGCCGACCTGCGAAAACTGAAGGATATCTGCTCAAAGCACGATCTCATTCTTCTCGAAGATGCCTGTCAGGCGATTGGAGGAACTTTCGAAGGCAAGCCTTTGGGAAGTTATGGCGATCTGGGATGTTTTTCCTTTGACTATGTGAAGACCATTACGTGTGGTGAAGGTGGTGCCGTGATCACCAACAAGGAAGCGTATAAGATCAACGCCGATCAGTTTCAGGATCACGGTCATGACCACATAGGGAATGATCGCGGGGCTGAAACACATCCCACACTTGGGTATAACTTCCGCATTTCTGAATTAAATGCCGCTGTTGGGCTGGCACAACTAGACAAACTGGACGGGATCTTGAAATGCCAGAAGCACCACTATACCATCTTACGTGAGGCCTTAAGCGGTGTTGAAGGAGTAAGCTTCAGAAGGGTTCCCGAGGGAGGCGAAGAGAATTATTCCTTTTTAAATATCTATCTCCCCACAGAAGCACTTGCCAAAAAAGCACATAGCGCTCTTTCCGAAGCAGGGATCGATGCCTGTTTCTACTGGTACACAAATAACTGGCACTACATAAACGGCTGGGAGCACCTTAAAGAACTAAAGGCGTTGGGGAGGTTGCCACAGGAGATCCGCCAGCAGATGCAGGATCTCAATAGCACCGATTTCTCTAAAAGCGATGCCTGGATGGGCCGTACTATCTCATGTTTGGTAAAGATAGGCTGGCCGGAGGCTCAGGTGAAGGACCGTGCGGCTACGATGCGCCGGGTTATCACGGATATACTTTAGTAATTCACATATTCCGTGATCTCCAATCCGTAGCCTATCATGCCTACGCGTTTGGTTTGTTCGCTATTGGAAAGCAATTGTATCTTATGTATGCCCAGATCGTGCAGTATTTGAGCACCAATGCCAAAATCCTTACTGTCCATTGCGATCCTGGGCGCTTTTGCGATCTCATTTTCACGCTGGGCCGTTCGCAATTCCTTTAAACGCTGCAAAAGATTCAAGGATTGGCTCTGCTGATTGATAAACACTATAGCTCCTTTCCCTTTTGAGTTGATCACATTGAACATATCGTCCAGTTTCTGTTCGGCGTTGTTGGTAAGCGTCCCCAGAATATCTCCGTTGACCAAGGTAGCATTCACACGAACAAGAACGGGCTCCTCCTTTTTCCAATCTCCTTTGGTAAGAGCAATATGGACCTGATCGTTTGTGGTTTGCTTATAGGCCCGCAATCTAAAACGTCCAAATTTTGTATTGATAGTGAAATCCTCTTCTTTTCTAATTAAAGAATCGTGTTCCATGCGATAGGCGACAAGATCTTCGATGGAGATAAGCTTCAGGTCGAACTTCTTTGCCACTTCCATTAGTTGCGGTAAGCGCGCCATGGTACCATCTTCATTGAGAATCTCTACAAGGATACCGGCAGGCTGAAGTCCTGCAAGACGTGCCAAATCAATGGCTGCTTCGGTGTGGCCTGTTCTGCGTAACACCCCGCCTTCTTTGGCTCTCAAAGGAAAGATATGTCCGGGACGGCCCAGATCCTCCGGCTTGGTAGTTTCATCCACCAATGCTTGTATGGTTTTTGCCCGATCGTGTACCGAGATACCCGTGGTACACCCGTGACCTATAAGATCTACAGACACCGTGAACTGTGTGTGATGCAATACGGTGTTATTCTCCACCATCATATTCAGATTCAAAGAGTTACAGCGATCTTCTGTAAGGGGCGCACATATCAAACCGCGTCCATGCGTTGCCATAAAGTTGATCATTTCGGGCGTAACCATTTCGGCCGCTGCAATAAAATCGCCTTCATTCTCTCTGTTCTCGTCATCCACGACAATAATCACCTTTCCTTTTTTTATATCTTCTATCGCTTCGGAAATTGTATTGAGTTGGATCTTCATGTTTTTTTCTGTCGTAATCATAGCCTCTTTTGAAAATGCAAAGATACGTAAATAGTTTATGGTGCGAAGTGCTAGGTTGTGAGGGAAATTTGATTGCTGAAAAAGAAATAGATCATACTAAAAAATGAGCAACTAATTCAAAAGGAATGGTACTTATCCTGTTCTTTCTGGAGATATTCACTATTCTGAAGCAGTTTCCTTCTTTTTGAATAGTCGGCTGAAGCGCTGCAAGAAAGAATCGATATCAAAAATCCCTTGATCGGTCGTTGCACGGTATGTCAACCAAATACTAAGCGGCAGCATAATGGCCGTACTCAGCCAACTGGCAATAAACGGGTGCATACTTCCGTCTTCTGCACTGTTCTTTGCGAAGATCCCAATAAAATGATACGTGAGAAACAACAGCACGGCTACTACCATGGGGAGGCCCATACCACCTTTGCGAATGATCGCTCCTAAAGGAGCCCCTACAAAGAATAATATAATACACGCAATGGCAAGAACATACTTCTCATGCAATGCGATCTCATGTTTGTTTAACCGTTTTGTTTTTAGAAGGAATTCAGTTTTTTTTGCCTGAACCGCTTGCAGGGTACCCCGCACGTTATTAAGCGCCGTAGTGGCTACAGACAGTTGCAGATCCGGATTGTAAATATCCAGAATAGAATTAACTGCTGCCACCGAATCTTTTTCCTTTGGCCTGGTATCTTTCAATTTAGAGAACCCGCTACGGAAATACATATTGTCTGAAAAAGCTTCAATGTCCTTGGTATAGCTATTGGAAAGCGAATCGATCTCGACGAACAATTCGTTGATCTTGTACATATTGTGATTGTTCAGTTCGTTCTCTTTCTCAATATCGGTACTGTTGAAAGCCGTAAGATCGATATTGATGGTGTAGCTTTCAAAATAACTCTTAGCGAACGGCTGACTTTTTTGTTTTTGTGGATTCCTAACTTGGATCTCGTCGTAATAATGACCATCATTCAAAATAAGCGAAAGGGTGTTGCTACCTTCCGAACTAACCAACTCCCCGTTGTCTGCTATGATCACCGTGTAATTTCCATTAGGGCGCTGCGGATTTTTTTTATGGATCACTACATTCTCCAAGAATTGATCACGATCTCCACTCTTCTTTTCGACCTTGATGTTAAAATCGTCTCCCACTTGGCTAAACTGACCTTCAGCGATCACCATGGACGGGCTCACCTGGGCGATGTTTCGGCGTAAGTTCTGCCACTTATATTCCGAATAGGGGATTACATTGTTGGCAAACAGAAAAGCAATCCCAGCTAGCGCAAGTATAAAAAAAGTAAGACTGCGCATGGCACGCTGCAATGAAATACCGGTAGACTTCATGGCTGCAAACTCATATTTTTCAGCAAAGCTCCCAAAAACCATTAATGAAGTTACTAACACCGTGAGGGGCAATACCAGCGGGATCAATCTGGGCGATACATACCAAAGGAACTTTAGGACCACCCATACATCCAGGTCCTTTCCTGCCAATTCACTTATATACAGCCAGATCGTCTGTAAAACAAAAATGAACATTAAAATAATGAAGACGCTAAAAAACGTCTTCAAAAAGGTTACCAATATGTATCGATCCAGCATTTTCACTGTGACGGTTAATTCAGCTTATTGATGTAATAGCCATCCTGTTTGTATTTGGCCTCATCAAAAGTAAATAATGTCTTGGATAACGGCTGATTGGTTTTAAAAGAATTTACCGTAAGGGTGTATTTTGTCCCTTTTGCATCGGTTTGAATGAGCTTGTAAATATGTTTGGTTTGGACATCGATGCCCAAAAGGACATCTTTCATTTCAGCCTTAGAATCGATCGGGATCAATTTTACATACTGTATTTTACGTCCTTTGATGTTCTGTACAATATCCATCTTGTATGTATAACCTTTCTCATAAAAGGTAAGCAATTTAGAGGGTGTTACCTCCTTATCGTCCTGTGCGTTGTAATTGGAGATCGTCACTTCTTCATCCTCGGGCACGATGGTGTAGATCTTTTTGCCGTCGAACATACGCGTCGTCCCCATCATGTGAAGGACATACTTGTTTCCAGAAAGTGTCACATCTCCTCTTGTGTCCTGGTTCACGTTCTCCTTGGCGTTATTGAGATTGTATTTAAAGTCAATGAGAATGTTGTCGTAGCTCTTTGCTTTGGCCGAAACCTCGTTGAGCAATGATTTCGCATCTTGTGCTCCGGCGATCGAAACCATACAAAGGGTACATACTAAAAAGGCAATTTTTTTCATGTTACTAGTTGTTACTTTCATTATCTAATAGTTGGTTCAATGCTTCTATTGTTGGAACAAGGACCTGTCGTGCTTTACTTCCTTCGAAAGGACCAACGATACCTGCGGCTTCAAGTTGATCTATGATGCGTCCGGCACGATTGTATCCCAGCTTAAGCTTACGTTGCAAGAGCGAAGCAGATCCTTGCTGGGCAATGACCAGTACTTCGGCCGCTTCACGAAACATCTTATCCCGTTCCTCGATACTAATATCAAGATTTGTGCCACCTTCTTCTCCTTCATATTCCGGGAGGAGGTGCGCATCGGGATAGGCTTTTTGCGAACCGATATAATCTGTGATATCTGCTACTTCCGGCGTGTCAACAAAGGCACACTGGAGGCGCGTAAGGTCATTCCCTTGTGTAAAAAGCATGTCGCCACGACCAATAAGCTGATCTGCACCCGAACTGTCGAGGATCGTCCTAGAGTCGATCTTGCTGGTCACTCTAAATGCGATACGCGCTGGGAAGTTTGCTTTAATGATCCCCGTGATAACGTTTACCGATGGCCGTTGCGTAGCGATGATCAAATGGATCCCGATCGCACGTGCCAATTGTGCCAGGCGCGCTATAGGAGTTTCTACCTCTTTTCCGGCGGTCATGATAAGATCTGCAAATTCGTCGATCACCAAGACTATATATGGCAAAAAGCGGTGTCCTTCGTTGGGATTCAGCTTTCGGGCCTTGAATTTCACATTGTATTCCTTGATGTTCCTAACCATGGCATCTTTCAACAGATCGTAACGTGCGTCCATTTCCAGGCACAACGAGTTCAACGTATAGACCACTTTGTTGGTGTCGGTAATGATCGCTTCTTCGGTGTCGGGTAATTTTGCCAAATAATGCCTTTCGATCTTATTGAAGAGGGTAAGTTCTACTTTCTTGGGATCTACCAACACGAACTTTACTTCGGCAGGATGCTTTTTATAGAGCAGCGAGGTAAGGATGGCGTTAAGTCCCACCGACTTCCCTTGACCGGTTGCCCCGGCCATAAGTAAGTGCGGCATCTTTGCCAGGTCCACCACGAAGGTTTCGTTGGAGATGGTCTTGCCCAGGGCCATGGGAAGTTCCATTTCGGCGTTTTGAAATTTTGGAGAAGCGATCACCGAGCGCATGGAAACGATCTTCGCGTTTTTATTGGGCACTTCGATTCCAATGGTTCCGCGTCCCGGGATGGGTGCAATGATACGTATCCCCAAAGCCGATAGCGATAGGGCAATATCATCTTCCAAATTCTTGATCTTGGAGATACGAATCCCTGCTTCAGGTACGATCTCGTATAAGGTAACTGTAGGCCCGACGGTAGCTTTAATATTGGCGATGCCTATTTTGTAGTTATTAAGTGTATTGACAATACGGTTCTTATTCTCCTCCAGCTCTTCTTGGTCGATGGTAATTCCTTTCCCCCCGGTATAATCCTTCAACAGATCCAAGGAAGGAAATTTAAAGTTGCTGAGCTCGAGTGTGGGATCGAATTCTCCAAAATCTGCCACCAGTTTTTTGCTGAGATCGCCTTCAACGGTTTCTTCTTCCGGGGCTTGTTCGATCTCCATGGCGACATCGTTCTCTTCAGAAACAGCAACAGGCTGTGTGGTCTTTAGGGTAGGTTCTTCAAGTTCTTCTTCTGCTTCTTCGGAAATATCCATAGGTACGCTGGTACTTTCTTGGCCCACTACGGCTTCCACCACTTCCTTTTCATAATCGGTTTGAGAAATGGATGCTTCTGAAACCGTTTCCGAAGTAAAATCCTTGTGGATCTCTTTCTTGGTACTTTTTAATGCCGTTGCGACGCGGTCAGGAGTCATTTTTAATCGTACGACCAAATAGATGATGGCTAAGAAGGTCATAACGAGTATAGCCCCTATGAGTCCTAAATAATCCTGAAGCAAATCGTTAAGTTCATACCCTATGGTGCCGCTTAACAAGGTGCTTTTTGAGGCAAAGAACCCAAAGAATACGGCAATCCAGATGGTTAGTAATACTCCCCAGAACCAAAACCGTTTTAATTGTTTCTTGGTGTAGTCGAAGAAAAAATAAATTCCTGTTAATGTAATTAGGAATGCCAGAATAAAGGCCGAAATACCAAAGCCGTCATAGATAAAGAAATGTCCCACATTAGCACCAAACTTGTTCAGCCAATTTTTGGATTCCATTTCTCTTTCGGCGATGATGCCAAGGTCACTTTGGTCGGTTTGCCATGTGAAGTAGTAAGAAGCGAATGAGAATAGCAGGGCAACTCCTAATAGAAAAAGAAAACTCCCCAAGATAATCTTCTGTTGTTTGGACAACGAAAAAGATATTTTTTTACGTGGGGTTTTGGCTTTTTTGGATGTAGCGGTTTTTTTCTTCGCCATGTAAGGTTGGGTTGTCTTAGCGCAAAAATACAAATATCAAACGTCCCAATCTACATAAAATTTTCTAAAACTTCGGAAAGCATTTCAGCTTAAAAGATTGAAGAGAATAAGCAGTTCCCCCTCCCTTTTCCATTGTATCCAGCCATTACCAACCGTTTGAAAGTCATCATCGAGCAGCAACACTTCCATCCAGTCGTTCCTGACGCGAATGGGTCGCATGAACGAATGTGGTGTTTTGATCACTCCAGAAGCTTCAAAATGACGCGCTCTAATATTTTCATTCGAATTGGGCAGGAACTCAACCGAATGTACCCCCAGAAGGAATTCGGGCCAAAGCTTCACTTTTCCCGATCTTTTACTCACATACGCAGTTTGGTTGTTCTGGGCATTGACGACGATCTCTGCAAATTCTTCAGTAATACTTACGATCTTGAAGTAAAGCATATCGTAGTCCAATTTTAACATATCGGGTACTAACCATGGGGGTGCTGTAGCGATCTCGAAACTGTTGTACTTATTTCGGGTAAAAGTAATACTATCGTAAGGACTATGCTCCATCAGCGATTTTTCCAGATTCGGATTTCCGTAGAAATACAATGTAGGATGGTCGAAATAATTAGGTGAAAAATAGCCCATGCCCATAGACGAATCGTTTTCAGTAAGTACTCGGTTCAAAACCTTTTTGTTACGGCGGTTCATGGAGAGATAAGCGGTTGGCTGTGTGGTTTTGGTTGGTGTACGTTCAAATGGTTCGTTCGTTTCTTCGCGAAGCGCATCTCGTTGTTGAAACTGATAATATTTATAACCACATAACGAAAACAGCGCAATGAGCAAGACCCAATTGATCCTTACCAGCATACCGATCTCAAGATAGTAGGCTATAAAGAACGCAGCTATAAATGCGACCCCGCCAAATAATACACCCCACCCCAGTACAATCGCACCTCCTGCGAGTCCTTGATTCTTTCCGGCTTCAATGAAACCGGCATAATAAAGACCTACAACAAAAAATGTGATCAGCATGAGGATGTAAAACCCGATACACGCTGGTTTTAGTAGTTTTTTCATCCTTAAAAGTTTAGAGACTTGGTAATGGTCTGGCCTTTCTTTAATTCTACGGTAATGGTTTGTGGATTTTTGTCTTTATGCACCCCCAAAGGTTGTATCTTAATTTGATACGTGCCCGGATTTACCAGGAACTCTTTGCCACGATCATAGGTCCTGCCGGCATCAACACCTTTCCCGGTATTTACTTCCTTAATGTTTACAATTGAATCAATATCTTCACCACCCACTTTAGCATAGATCTGTATGGAGCCGGTTTTAAAATCATGCTCAATTGGAGTGGTTTCCCCGGCAGTGACGGTAATATTGTCCACCTCATGATAGGTGTCAAGGCCCTTCATAGCTAAGGCCTGAATTTCAACTTTATAGGTACCCGGATTTACTTCAAGCTCTTTTACCCTTCCATAGGTGCGGCCACTTGCCGCCACATCACCATTTTCATCTATAATTTTCACCATGGTATCCCATCCTTCTCCATTGTTTGTCGTGTTTGTAGCAATTTTGCCACCATCAAAACTTATGGTGCGCTCGGTTTTATTTTCGTCAATAACCGCTACGTTTTTAATGGTGACAGCCTTTACATTACTAGATAAAGGTTGGGCGATAAGATCGTATTTTCCCGGTGGCAGGTACATATACCGTGTTTCTCCATAGGTGCGTACCGCAGCGACCTCTTTTTTGGAATCGGTTGAATAGGCCCTTACCCATGAATCAATAGGCACTCCGTTTTTAACGGCGTAGACGCCAAAATTTCCTTCTTTCTTATCAACTGTTTGCACCACGACTTCATTCATGGCATCTCCTAGTCCACCGGCATCTGCTGCGTCGTAATAATTGCCGTCACCGGCATTTGCAGCACATTTTAACTGTTCGGTTTCATTGGCTTTAAGACCAAAGCCAACTATGTGCAACTTAAAATCGATACCCTCCATTTTAGCTGCTTTTACAACATCACAGATATTGCCATCACAGGACTCTATCCCGTCGGTAATCAAAATAATGGTGGCTTTCTTTTTAGTTTTCCGAAGCTGATCAATTACTGTGGTCGCAGAATAGGCAAGTGGTGTCATCCCCAATGGTTTAATGGTCTTTACGGCAGATGAAACTTTAGTTTTTGAACTATTGTCCATAGGGAGCAGCGTTTCCACATCATTGCAGTCTCCTTTTTTGCGATGGCCATAGGCGACCAACCCTATTTCTTGATTTTCGGGAAGTTCGTTGATAGCAGTTGAAAGTACCCCAGATGCAATTTCCATTTTGGTCTTGCCTTGCATTTGGCCCCACATAGAACCGCTGGCGTCGTAAATAAAGATAATGGGGGAGGGGGCGTCTTGCTGCTGTGCATGACCGAATAGTATAAAACAGCACATGCAAACCAGGGTGGTTGTTAGTTTCATAATCCTTCAATTTTAGTGTTAGTCCTTCTTAAAGATACGGAATAACTTTATTTGGGAATAAACTTACAAACCAAATAACTTCTTGTCAATCACCCTGTTGGGTAGTTTTTGAGAAAGATCTTTGAATAGCTTACTATAGCTTCGGAAGGTAAATAATGCACGCGATCACGACAGCCGCAATGGCAGCAAAGAAGACCGCACCGGCAGCGACGTCTTTTATATACCCTATCTTGTTATGAAAGTCCGGATGGACAAAATCTGCCATCTCTTCAGCAGCGGTGTTCAGCCCTTCGATGCTCATTACCAGGCCTATGGCGATCACCTGAAACATCCACTCCACGGCAGAGATCTCGAAATAAAATCCGGCGATGGTAACCAAGACGGCAATTACCGATTGCACCTGTATGCTTGGCTCGTTCTTAAGAAGCATCCAGGCACCTTTAATGGCATAACCAAAACCTTTCAAACGTTTACCCAAATACGAATTCCACATTAGCGAAGTGCGTTTAGTGCCGATGTGTAATTGGGTTCCTGACCAATTTCCGGCACCTGTTGTGAATAGATCACTTTATTATGGGTGTCCAGCACCAATACCACACGTGAATGCAGACCCTGGAACGCACCCGAGGTGATGTTTAATCCGTATTCTTTTCCGAAGCGACCTTCTCTAAAATCTGAAAGCATTTCGACGTTCTCCAGACCTTCGGCCGCACAAAAGCGCTTCTGCGCAAAAGGAAGATCTTTTGAGATGCACAAGATTTTGGTATTGTCGAGCTTGGAGGCTTCTTCGTTGAACTTCCGTGCCGAGGCAGCACAAATGCCTGTGTCTACGCTAGGGAATATATTGAGGATCTTTCGCGCGCCATTATAGTGCGCTAGGGATTTCGTGGAAAGATCGGTTGCCACAAGTGAGAAATCGGGAGCAGTGCTTCCTTGCTTAGGAAGCGTTCCGGAGGTTTCGGCGGGTTCTCCGCCCAGTGTGATTGAGGCCATGGTCTCTGTTTTTCAGTATAAAATTACATAATCTTTTGTAGTTAATTCTAAAAGTCTTGCCAAAGCATTATAAGCAATAGTTATTTGAACAAGAAAATCACCCAACCGGGTAATTGACAGTTACTTATATGTATGGTAGCTTTGAAACCATATTAATCTTCCCCATCTAAATCCTATAACAATGAAACAGAAACACATCTTTATTACAATGGGTCTGTCGCTACTTTTTCTAGTGGCAGGGACTGTAAGTGCCGATGCACAAATTCTGAAAAAATTAAAAAAGAAAGCCGAAAACACCGCTACAAGAAAATTAGAGGATAAGACCCAGAAAGAAACAGAAAAGGTCATGGATACCATACTGGGAAATGATGGCGGTAGCTCAAATCCAGGCGGCGGGACACCAAATGGAAGCACATCCGGCTCGGGTGGAAATGACGCTCCTCCAACTTCGGAAACAGAAGAAATATCTATGTATTCTTCCAGTGACTGGGTGCCCGGAGAGGACATTATCCTTTTCGACGATTTTGCCAACGATCCGGTGGGAGATTTTCCCCAGCTTTGGAACACCAAAGGATCCGGTGAATTGGTAACTTTAAGTGACAACCCAAAACAAAAATGGCTCAAGTTATATAATGATACCTGGTACGAACCGGACTTGCCAAAAGATTTGCCGAAAGATTTTACGGTAGAATTTGATGTTCGAACATTCAATATAATGACCAAGAATACATCGCAAACCGCAGGTTTTTGGGTGTACTTAGGCGATGGGGAAAAGGCTTTAAAAATTGGCCGACGATATGTATCAAGCTATTTTTCGCCGTTTCCGGATTGGGTAAAAGAGCAATTTTTAAAATCCATTGACCACGAAGGAGATGGTGAACTCGCCATGGGGAAAACCAATAAGGATATTCGAGAGGCTTTTCAGAAAGGAATGCACGTGGCTATTTCGGTAAAAGGGAAGAGATATCGAGCTTATATAAATGGCGAAAAGATATTTGATGCGCCTCGGGCCGTAAACGACAATGAGAATTTTGGAAGTATTTTATTCGATACGTATGGTCTCAAGGACGATCAGGCAATTTTAATCACCAATTTACGCGTTGCTGAAGGATTACCCGAACCACGTCAAAAATTATTTAAAACAGGCAGTTACACAACCACAGCTATCACGTTCGATGTGGACAGTGACAAGCTAAAACCTGAAGCCTTTAGTATACTGAAAGAGATCGCCGAAGCGATAAAAGCCGAACCCGGCAAGAACATCCTCATCACAGGACATACAGATTCGGATGGATCTGATGCCCACAACATGGATCTAAGCATGCGCAGAGCTACTGCCGTGAAGAATGCACTGGTTGAAAAATTCAATGTAGATGCATCACGACTCTCTGCTGAAGGCAAGGGAGAAAGTGCTCCAATAGTTTCTAATGATTCGGCCATCAATAAGGCCAAGAACCGAAGAACCGAGTTTACAATTAACTAATCTGTAATTCTTATGAAGAATATAATCTTATTACTCACATGCATGGTGACATTTTCAGTGGCTGCTCAAGACTGTTTGTTGCCAAACGGGAACTTTGAAGATTGGTCAAGTAACGACAGACCTCACTTTTGGAACACGACAAATATTGCCGGAAATGAAGGACAAGCCAATGAAATGTCTGGTTACGACTGGCGGAATGTTTTCAAAACACCGGGGAAAGTGGGAAGCGGGATACGAATGATCAATGTTTCCGTAGCCGACTTCTTAAAAGAAAAAAAACCCGAAGAGTGGGCTAAGATGCCTCCCGCCATACAGATCCAACTTCGAACGAAAGGTGCATTCAGTTCCAGTTTGGTAAGTTGTGAAGCGCAAGACTGTAACCAACTCATGGCTGGAGGGAACGAGTCTGCGATCTATAAAGCACTGGTCATCGATATTCCAAAAGGACGTTCTCCGGGCTATCTAAAGGGGTATTATAAAGCAAACTTAAAAGCGGGAGACAAGCTGTGGATATGGCCCGTGCTAATGGATGGCAACGAACAATTGACAGGTGGGGTACGTCCCGGAAGAACTGAAAACGTCATTCAAAAGAATACAGGAATATGGACCGAATTCAAAATCCCTTTGGATTATTTTCCAAATCGATTAGACAAGACTCAAAAACTTATGCTGCAAATACAAATGGTTGGAAAGGATTTTCCCAGCTCTTATCCTCATGGGACCAATGCCATCGCTCTGGCTATGAAATTTCCCAGTCAGGAGGGTAGTGAAGTATTCTTAGACGAACTTTGTTTTGGAGGACAAGGGACAGAAGTAGATCCGGAGGATCCGGACCTTATTGATTCTGGGACCGGTGTTGGGAACGATGACACAACTGATGAGCCCGATGACAGTGATACTTCAGAAAAAATATATATTGCTGTAAACGGAAATGATAGCAATAGTGGGAGTGAAGCCAGCCCGTTGGCCACATTACAAAAGGCTATCGAGAAAGCCAATACCAAACGAATTCAAGGGAAACCGGTGACTATTATAATCAAGGACGGTTCCTATGCTCAAGAAGCCCGGTTCGATGGCAGCGCAAACGGAAGCTTACCGACATTACGGATCAAGGCACAAAACAGGCATCAAGCGATTTTTACCGGATCTGAACCCATTGTACCAGGAATCAACTGGCAATCGGTTGGCAGTAACTTGTACAGCCCCTCCAGCGCAACCTTACATCCCGATCAAAAACCCGAGATGGATCCATTAAATTACAGTAATCCTATGGAAATGAGAGTGCCGGCACTTCTTGTAAATGGCGTGCAGTATGTCGTCTCACAAACACCGCAGAACGAAGCAAACAGCTATATCTTTGGGCCCGGAATGCTTATGGTGAACCCCGGCGGAACTTCTCTGGCCGGTGCTTCAGTAGAAGTATCTGTTAGGGAGTATGCTGTTGATATAAAAAATGGCGGGAATGTTATTGTTAGCGGACTGCGACTTAAAGGTTTTCCCCAATCAGCCTACAGTCAGTTGGGCGATGAAATACCTTCCGGTTTGCGAGGCGTGCAAGCTGTGGATTGTCTTTTTAAATAAAAACGAGAGCAGGAATTAAATTAGGAGCGCTGTGTAGACAGCGCTCTTTGCTTTTCAAGCAATGATGGGGAGGTGTGGCGCAGTTTTTTTTAAATGTTTTTATTGGTCCCGCATATCCATAAGTTCGTGACCTTCGGTGTTGAAAATCTCTGAATCTATTTCCGTGGAAAGATTTACTATTTGAAGAATGATGGTGCTGTTTCGTTGTTTATCAAAAAGGTTCGTGTAAAGTGCAAGTCCCTTAATGCCGCAATCGGCTATTATTTTAATATCTTCACCTTCCTTGCCTGAGCCTACAAATTGATACGCCATTACCTGTGTTAGGCTCAGCTCGATCTCTTCGGCTATCCAAAATGTTGCCTCCATTTTGTCATTACTGCAAGAAACTTCATGGGTAATGTAGCTGTTTATATCTTTTTTTCTTTCAGTATGATTAAGCTCTGAGTTGGAAACTATATCTTTTTCACCTGTAGCATATTTCATTGTTGGCCAATATTTTTCATTCATCGGAAGTATATAACCGCCTTTCTTACCGTTCGTTTCGAAAAGGCCTGTAATGATCGAGTCGGTGGGGTTAAAGATCAATTGCAAATCCGGCTGATTGCCTCCGGTACGGATAATAATAGATGTCTTATCCTCTCCAAAAAAATAAGAAATAGAGTCAGTATGCCGGTTTCCACTACTTCTTTCCTGTGAAATTTTAAGGTCAAAACTACCTTTGAACGATTGTGCTTGGCAAATTGCTGAAAACACAATAACAATGATCGCTATTTTATTCTTCATAATTGATAATTGTATTTAAATCTGAAGGTTACATTTTTTCCCTGCTAAGCTTTTAGTACAAAAATTTTAAATCCACCCCTTTTTTATGGCCTTGCTCACTGCCTCGGCACGTGAATTCACGTGAAGCTTCTTATAAATGTTTTTTATATGTGCTTTAATGGTGTTGTTGGAGACGAACAGATCCTCTGCAATTTGCTTGTTATTAGTGCCATTGCTTAATTTCTGAAGGACTTCCAGTTCTCTTTCACTTAGTGTATTATCTTGTGACGGTGTAAAGGATGCGATCACTTTCCGAGCAATGGAAGGGCTCATGGGCGCACCCCCTTGAAATACTTCCGAAATGCCCCGAAGCAAATGCTTAGAGTTGGATCCCTTTACCAGATATCCGATAGCACCTAAGCGCAGGGCAGAAAAAACTAAATCAGATTCGTCATGAACTGTGAGCATCACAATGTTAAGCTCCGGTTGCAGTTTCTTTATCTTCGGGATAGCTTCTAAGCCACTAATGCCGGGAAGATCGATGTCCAGAAGTAATACATCGGGATGATGTTCTTTTAGATTCTCCAGAGCTGCTTCCGCAGAAAAGAACGTTCCTGTGACCGAGTATCCTTCGGCATTGTTCAATACCTGCTGAAGAGATTTCAGTATAAGAGCATCGTCCTCAACAATGCAAATTTTTATGATGTGTGGTTTATCCATTAATTTTCAGAAAGATACAATTCAAAACGCTGATAATCAATTACCCAAGCGGGTAGTTTCCAAAGTAAGGGTGAGTTTTGTCCCTTTTCGGGTGTGGGAATCGATGGTTAAGATCCCTCCGAGTGCTTCGGCACGTTCCTGCATATTAGAGAGGCCGTATCCACCATTATTTTCTTCTGTTTTAAAGCCACTACCATTGTCTTCAAGGGTTACAATGAGTTTTCCCGGACGTTGCAGGATGCCAAAGCGTACGAGGCTCGGGGCACCGTGTTTTACACTGTTGTTAAGGGCCTCTTTAAGTATCAATAACACATGTCGTCTTTCGGCCATATTGAGTTCCCGCGACTTTAGGTCTGCAGATAAATCCTCGGATTTAAACTGTATTCCCGCACATTCGCAGAAATTTCCTGCAAATTCGGTAAAGCGCGTTAAGGTATCATAGGCATTATCCATTGCAGGATCCAACGTCCAAATAAAATCCCGCATCCCGTTATTGAGATCCTGCAGGTTATCATCTATTTGAGTCAGGTATTGTTGTAGCTCCAAATTATCTTTCGATTCCAATCGGGCGAGCTCCGTGATCAAAGCGATGCGAGTAATGCGCGTGCCGGCTTCGTCGTGAAAGTCACGAGAGCTTCTTTTTCGAAAGATATCACGCTCCTGGGCTCTTGCTAACTCTACTTTGCGCTCTTGTTGCAACCGTAATTTGAGCAGCATATATACGAGACCTACTACGCCCATTGCAAACAGGATATAGGCCCACCAAGTGCGATACCAAGGCGGGATCATTTCTATTTGTAACGCAACAGGTTCACTCCATAGACCGTCATTATTCGCAGCTTTGGCTATCAAGGTGTAGGTCCCCGGATCGAGATTGGAACGTGTTATTACAGGATTGGTAGTGGTTGTCCAGCCCTCATCAAAACCTTCTAATTTATAGGAAAAGGTAGTTTGCTTCGGAAGTGTAAAATTGACGGGTTGTATCGAAAAGGATACGATCTTATCGGTTGGTTGTAATGTTAGTTTGTTCAGATAGATCATATCCATTGGAAGACTGGTTTTTTTTGTCTTCGCTTCAGAAATGGGTATAGGTTCGTTTAATATACGGGCATCCGACAAGTACACACGAGGTGGGTTTTTGTTTTTTTGAAAGGCCTCCGGACGTATCGACACAACGCCGTCAACCCCTCCAAAATATAGAGTTCCGTCTTTTGTAAATTCCGAAGCACCCTGATTGAACTCAAAGTTAAAGGGACCAAGCACTTCTTTTATGGGCACTACTTCCTTGGTTTGTGTATTTAAAATGGACAATCCATTTCCTGTGCTGAGCCAATAAGTACCCTCCTTGATTTTTTCAATACCATAAACCACATCGTCGCTTACTCCTGCTGCTTCATCAAACACTGTAAATTGTGTATTTGTACCGGTTCGCAGCGCATCTTTGTCCTTGAAATGGATGAGCCCGGTATCGGTACTTATAAGAACGCCGTTATTGAAATCGAACAAAATTTGATGTATGCTGTTGAGCTGGAACAA
This sequence comes from Altibacter lentus, assembly GCF_000746845.1. Taxonomy (GTDB): domain Bacteria; phylum Bacteroidota; class Bacteroidia; order Flavobacteriales; family Flavobacteriaceae; genus Altibacter; species Altibacter lentus. The sequence goes on from NZ_KN050846.1 coordinate 292,048, forward strand.
AGGATTAGGGGCAATATGAGTAAAGAAATCTGTAGTTTCATACGTATCTATAGTTGAAATCCCAAGGGGATTATGAGCTAACCACACCCGTTCTTTATCATCGAAAGCGATATTCAATACAATGTTTTCTGTGATGCCTTGTGGTTTGTCTTGAAAACAATATTGTTTCATTTGTCCATCAGGACTAATCATTATGGCTCCTGCACCGTGAGTTCCTATCCACATGGTTCCATTGGGGCCTTTTGTTACCATATAGGTGTATTGTGACAGGTGAGGGTTATTGGGTACGGATGTAAGTGGGAACCGACGTATCGTAAATTGATCTGTGTTGCGATCCGGCCAATCAATGATATTGATACCATTAAATGTAGCAACCCAGATCCGTCCCAGATCATCTTCCTCGAAATCCAATACTTGTGCGCCGGAGAGTTGTTTTAGACCATTTCCTGCTGCTATGTGACGGAAGTGTTTTTCCCCCTCCAGATCGTGAATTACCGTTAATCCGTTTGCATAGTTACCGATCCATAGCCCTCCTTTGGAGTCTTCAAAAATTGAAAAGGTCTCATTGGCCGCAAGGCTACGTTCATTATTCTTTTCTGAAACGAGGTAGGTGAATTGATCGAGGTAAGGATCGTAAAGGTTTAGTCCCAGTTGCGTACCTATCCACATCCTGTTTGCATCGTCACGGTAGAGCGATAGAATTTGATTGGAAGCCAGGGTGTGTAGTGCTCCCTTTGTTTTGTGAATTTGCTGAAAAGTTTCTGTTCTGGTATCGAAGATCGTGAGTCCGTTGAACGTAGCGACCCATAGTCTTCCGTCGGGGGCTTCTTCAATACAGTATACAAAACCGTGAGCGGGCCCGTTTTTCCCAAAAGGATAGTGTCGGAACGTAGGTTTTTCCCAGCTTCCGGTAAGCAGACTCATCCCCAGTGTTTCATACCCTATCCAAAAGCGCCCTTTGGAATCCCGGAACAAAGACTGGACCTTGTTTTCTAAAAGTCCTTCGGCTTCAGTAATGTGAGTGAAGGTATTAGTGAGGCTGTTAAAGATGGAAATTCCCTCGTTGGACGCGATCGCTAATTTATTGGTGTCGAGTTTTACCATTTCTCTAATGGAGGTTTTTTTGGGACCATCTGTATCTCCTTCCACATAAGGCCAGGAAGTAATCGTGTATTCGGTCTTGTGAATGCGTGACAGTCCACCGGCGGTTCCTATCCAAATAAATTCTCCATCTTCCAGGAGGGTGGATATATGTCCTCGTATCAAACAATCAATACAATCACCGACAGTTTTGAAATTGGTAAACTTATCAAGTTTCGGGTCGAATCTGGAAAGTCCGTTGAGCGTAGCGATCCATAATATTCCTTCACGATCAGTAATAATGTCGTTAATTTCCTGATGCACCAATCCCGATTGTGTGGAATCTTTTGAGGGTTGGTAGGTCTTGAATGTTTGTCCGTCAAATCGGTTAAGCCCTTTGGCGGTGCCTAACCACAAAAACCCTAACGAATCCTGAAGAATAACGCGGATGTTCGACTGCGAAAGCCCGTCATCTACTCCATAGGTTTGAAATCGATAGTTCTTTTGTGCCCAATTGATTTCAGAAATAAAACAGACAAGAAGAATAAATATAAATATCTTCTTCATAAACAGTTGGTTAGCTCTTTAAAAATACAAATAATACTTCAGATATCAACGGTGCTCACTACTCGCAGCGTTTCACGTACAGTGTACAGCTTTTTATTGACTCCTGTCATTACCCACTCGGGTAGTATTTTTAAATCTGATTCATCAAAAAACCCTTCCTTCTGTGAACAGAAGAAAGGGTGCTTAACCAACTTAAATTACTAAACTAAACTACTTAACTAAAATTAATTTAAATGCTGTGAGAGGTATTGTGCAACACCTTCGCGATCTGCGTGCATTGCCGAAGCTCCTTCTTGCCAGTTGGCAGGACATACTTCTCCGTTTTGTTGCACATGCGCGTAAGCATCGATCAATCGTAGAAACTCAGAGACGTTTCTTCCCACGGGCATGTGGTTGATACTTTCATGAAAGACAGTTCCTTCTTCGTCGATCAAATAGGTTGCTCTATAGGTTACATTGTCACCATCCACCAGTACATTCCCGGTTTCTTCATCATATCGCTCGTTCGTGATATCCAAAATACCTAACTGCGACGAAAGGTTTCTATTGGTATCGGCTAAAATAGGGTAGGTTACGCCTTCAATCCCACCATGGTTCTTTGGGGTGTTCAACCAGGCAAAGTGCACTTCGGGAGTATCGCAAGATGCTCCAATAACAATGGTATTTCTTTTTTCAAACGCTTCCATAGCGGCTTGAAACGCGTGCAACTCGGTGGGGCACACAAAGGTAAAGTCTTTTGGATACCAGAAAAGGATGACCTTCTTACCTTCCGATTTTGCGGTTTCTAAGATGTTTATTTTCTTAGTAACGCCTGTTTTGTCGATAGCGTTAACAAATAAATTTGGAAATTTTTTTCCTACAAATGCCATAGTTTTCTTTTGAATTTTTAGTACTTATTTTCAGCCTGCAAAAGTACCAAATCAAAAGAGTATAAAAAAAGGAATTTCACTTAAATTTTTGTGAATATTCTGAAAGGTTCCTTACCCTTTTTTTGGCACTGTCAATTGCCGAATTTTGATTCTAAAAGCAGCAAACAGAAGCGTTGTGAACGGACTCATCCAATTAAAGAATGCATACACGAAATAATCGGCTACAGAAACTCCTAACACGCCGCTCTGGTATGCGCCACAGGTGTTCCATGGGACAAGTACCGAGGTGACCGTCCCGCTGTCTTCCAGCGTCCGACTTAAGTTTTCGGGGGCGAGCCCTTTTTCTTTAAATGCCTTTGCATACATTTTTCCGGGAACCACGATGGCCAAATATTGATCACTCGCTGTGACGTTCAAAGCCAAACAACTTGCTACTGTACTGGCAAAAAGGCCAAAGGTGGTATGGAACAGTTTTAACAAGGCTTTGCTAATGGCCGATAAAGCACCTATGGCGTCCATAACTCCACCAAAAACCATCGCGCAAAGAATCAACCATATAGTTCCTAGCATTCCGGACATCCCGCCGGCTGAAAAAAGATCTTTTAACGCAGCATTTTCTGTAGGAATTGCAGTGTCCACCGTGATCGCATTCATTACCCCTTTATATCCTGAAGTAAAATCTAAAGAGGTTCCTCCTCCAATGCTTGCTACAATGTCAGGTTGAAAGATAAGGGCTGCTATACCTCCCAGCAAGGTACCAATAAGAAGAGCAATAAGAGGCGGTGTTTTTTTAACGATAAGTACAATGACCAATAACGGCACCACGAACAACCACGGACTAACAGTAATGGCACTCTCTACTGCTGCGAGTATTTCAGATGTGTCTGCCGTTCCGGCGGTATCAATATTGAGCCCTATAATAATAAAGATCAAGAGCGTCACAGAGATCGTTGGAACAGTGGTATAAAGCATATACCGAATATGAGTAAACAAATCGGTTCCTGCCATGGCCGGAGCCAGATTGGTAGTATCGCTTAGCGGAGAGATCTTATCACCGAAATAAGCACCGGAAAGTACAGCACCGGCGGTCATCCCTAAAGAAATTCCCAAAGCGTCGGCAATACCAATAAGTGCAATACCCACGGTTGCCGAAGTGGTCCAACTACTACCCGTTGCCACCGAAATGATCGCACAAATTATCACACAGGAAGCTAAAAAGATGGTAGGATTCAAAACCTGGAGACCGTAGTAGATCATGGTGGGAATAATACCGCTTATAAGCCACGTACCTGCCAAAGCTCCCACCATTAATAGAATTAGAATGGCGCCGGCGGTAGATTTTATGTTTTCGGCAACCTCTTCCATCATTTGATTGAAGCTTACCTTATTGTAGATCCCCACCACTGCCGCTACGGCTGCACCCATGATAAGGATAAATTGATTACTTCCGCTTAGCGCATCGTCGCCAAAGGCAAAAAACACATTGTAAAAGAGCATGGCCACTAAAGCAAACACAGGGATAAGTGCTTCCCAGATATTGAGTTCTGCATTCTCTACAATATGTTCGTCTTGGGGTTCTCGGGGCTTGATGTCTTGGCTTTGCATAAACGGGTCGTTGAAATGAAATGTAATGTTACGATTTTGCTGAATGCTATGCAAATATCAAATAACAGTCCTAAAATGCGTTCAATATGTGCTCCTTTTGTCTTATCGATCCTGAAGGATTCCAAGATCTACCATGCAATCACGCATCATTTGATAGGTACGCGCTATGTCGTTGTCCAATCCAATGGAAAAACGTATCAACCCGTCGGTAAGCCCCATCGCTGCCTGTTCCTCTTCAGGGATCTCTGAAGATGTCGAGGTGCCGGGAGCACTAAATAGTGTTTTATAAAAGCCCAGACTTACGGCGAGATACCCTAAATTTCGTTCCTGCATAAGTTCCATGAGTTGATTGGCCTTGTCCAAACTTCCAACATCTATGGTTAGCATGCCGCCATATCCATATTCTTTGTTCATCATTTTCTTGAACAACTCATGTCCGGGATGGGAGGTTAGTCCGGGATACACCGTCTTTATGCCATCTGCTTCAAACTTTTCGGCCAGATATAAGGCGTTATGACTGTGTTGTTTTATTCTAATATGAAGAGTACGAAGGTTCTTCAAAATGGAAGCTGCCCGCAAGCTGTCCATTGACGCACCCAAAAGCATGCTGGCACCGTCATTAACATTGCGAAGCGTATCGATCAATTCCTGGCTTCCGCATACCACACCACCCATAGTGTCACTGCTGCCGTTTATGAACTTGGTCAAACTGTGTAAAACAACATCTGCTCCTAGTTTTTTTGGCGAGATCGTTAAAGGAGAGAAGGTGTTATCCACTAGTAACGGAATGTTGTGCTTCTTGGCGATCCCTGCCAGACCTTCCAGATCGGCTATTTCCAATAAGGGATTGCTTACAGACTCGCAATAAATGATCTTGGTCTTGCTCGTTATCGCCGCTTCAACCATTTCTAGTTTGGTGATATCGACAAATGAAGTCTTTATACCAAGCCGTGGCGTGAAATTCTTTAAAAAAGCATAGGTGCCGCCGTAGATTGTCCTGCTCGAAACAATATGGTCGTCCTGTTCACAGAACTGCAGGATGGTAGGTGCAATGGCTCCCATACCACTGGCCGCTACATTGGCTGTCTCTGTACCTTCCATGGCTGCTAGCGCTTCGCCAAGATATAGATTGGAAGGCGTAGTATGCCGTGAATATAAATAACAGCCTTCGGCATTTCCTTCGAAGGTATCGAACATGGTTTTAGCCGATAGGAACGTATAGGTAGAGGAATCGGATATGGACGGATTTACACCGCCAAATTCTCCAAAATATTGAAGATCTTGTATCTTGTCTGCTGGTTTAAATGCCATAGTTTTCAGAATAAAATATATTTCAAATGTACTAGTAAGTAGATTTAAAGTCAATAAAAGTCCATGAAAACAGTTAATAAATCTTAAAATATAAGTTTAGACAGAAAATATTTCTAAAATAGCTGTGTTTTGCATATTTTGCTGAAAATTTTTCAGCATGATACCTTTAGATTCTACCGATAAAGCATTACTATCCTACCTGCAGCACAATTCAAAACAGACCAATAAGGAACTTTCCAATAAACTGAATCTTTCGGTCACTGCGGTATACGAACGGATTAAAAAACTGGAGCGGGAAGGGGTGATTCAAAAATATATAGCTTTGGTGGAACCGGAAAAAGTAGATCTGGAGTTGCTGGTATTCTGTCAGATAAAATTAACACAACACTCAAGGGAATATCTTACCAAATTCGAATCTGAAGTTACCCAGCTCACCGAAGTACTGGAGTGTTTTCACGTTAGTGGAGAGTACGACTATCTGCTAAAGGTGCTGGTCAAGGATATGGAGCACTTTAGAATGTTCATGGTTTCAAAATTAACCACCTTACAACATATTGGTAGTACGCAAAGTTCGTTTTCAATCAATAAAGTAAAGAACACAACCGTTCTAACCCTTAGCTGATTTCCGATTATCTTACTTCCTTCCGAAGAAGAAAAAGGAAAGCTAATTTTGAGCATGGAACCGTCTTGTTCAACCATAAAACATTTGTACTTTTGCAACTGCAAACACCGAAGCTCTTGCCTTGGTGAATCGTTAATCTAAAATTTACTTTATGAGCACCTATGATGTTGCAATAATCGGTTCCGGCCCCGGGGGGTATGTCGCTGCTATACGTTGCGCCCAACTGGGAATGAAGACCGCACTCATCGAAAAATATAATACACTTGGGGGTACGTGTTTAAATGTGGGATGTATTCCAAGTAAGGCACTGCTGGATTCGTCACATCATTATGAGGATGCGCTGAAGCATTTTGAAGCGCATGGGATCGAGATCCCGGGAGAGATCAAGCTCAATTTTAAGAAAATGATCGAGCGAAAACAATCGGTTGTGGATCAAACTACAAAAGGCATCGAATTCTTGATGAACAAGAATAAAGTAGATGTTTTTACAGGAACCGGCTCATTTAAGGACGCTACACATATCGAGATCGATGGCGAGAAGAAAGAAACCATCGAAGCCAAGAATACCATTATTGCTACAGGAAGTAAACCGGCAAGCTTGCCTTTCATTAAAATAGATAAAGAACGTATCATTACCTCAACCGAAGCTTTAGAACTCACCGAAATACCCAAGCATCTCATTGTGATTGGGGGCGGTGTGATAGGATTGGAGTTAGGTCAGGTCTATCGCAGACTTGGAGCTGAGGTATCGGTCGTTGAATACATGGATAGGATCATCCCTACAATGGATAGTGCACAAAGTAAGGAACTTACCAAGGTGATGAAGAAACAAGGTGTGAAATTCTACGTTTCACATAAGGTTTCTGCCGTATCTCGAAAGAAGAATGAGGTCACGGTTACCGCAACCGACAAGAAAGATAAGGAAGTAAGTTTTACAGGAGATTACTGTCTGGTTTCAGTAGGGCGCCGTCCGTTTACCGACGGTCTTAAAGCTGAAAACGCAGGAGTAAAGATCAATGAACGCGGAATGGTAGAAGTGAATGAACACCTACAGACCAATGTGAAGAATATTTATGCAATAGGCGATGTGGTTCGCGGAGCGATGTTAGCACATAAAGCTGAAGAAGAAGGTGTATTTGTTGCTGAAATCATTGCGGGGCAGAAGCCACATATCGATTACAACCTAATTCCCGGAGTTGTCTATACCTGGCCTGAAGTTGCATCGGTAGGTAAGACGGAAGAACAACTTGCCGAAGCCGGTGTGGCATATAAGGTAGGACAGTTCCCAATGCGAGCTTTGGGTCGCTCACGCGCCAGTGGTGATACCGATGGTTTTGTGAAGATCCTTGCGCATAAAGAAACCGATGAAGTACTGGGTGTACACATGGTTGGAGCCCGTGTCGCCGATTTGATCTCAGAGGCGGTTGCTGCTATGGAATTTCGTGCAAGTGCAGAGGATATTGCCCGTATGAGCCATGCGCACCCAACGTATGCAGAAGCGGTAAAAGAAGCAGCTTTAGCCGCTACCGAAGACAGAGCCCTTCACGTATAATTATATTAAAAGTCAATTCAATAAAAAACCATCTGCTTTTGCAGATGGTTTTTGTTTTTCATCAATCGTATTGCGGGGTGATCGATGAACACATTATTTTAACACATTAACTCTCCAACTTCTCGCAGCAGGATCAACAGAGGTAGAGCGTATATTAAAAACTCTTACAGTAACCGTATTTGCAGCGCTTACAAAACCGTTCCATGAAAGACCAGTTTCGATGGCGCCATTGGGTGCTATCATGCAAACATCTCCAACGGAAGCACCTGGCACAGTAATCGTTAGGTCGGAAGAGTTTCCTGCAGCAATTACCGGAAAGTTTAAAGAAGCTGAATTAGATAAACCTTTAAAGATCGTTTGACGTACTGTTGAAGGGGTAAAGTATAAATTGTTCCCATCGAATTCCATTGCTCCTGCTTCCGGAGCAGATAAGTTGGCACCCGGAGTAAATTTCAAGGGAGCCGAACCTGCAGCAGTGCTTCCAGCACGGATGTGTACAGAGGCCGTGGGATTTGGTTCACTAATACCAACATTACCTGTACTTCGAACAATGATTCGTTCTCTTTGGGACACAGATCCGTCTGGCGTTGTGCTAATCACAAATTTAGAAGGAACACTACCCGGAGTAGGAGTTCCATCCATATAAAATCGAAACCCTCCGTTCTCCCTTACACCGGTCCCATCATGAGTTTTAATCACGAGGGCTCCAATTTCTTGATCGGTCGCTAAAGCTGTAGGAGTATCGATGGTACCACCAGTGTTATAGAGTATAAAGTTTGGCGGATTTGTATTGGCACTGGTTATTTGAAAATCATTATCACCTGGTCCTCTAAATTCGAATCGTTCAACAGGGTCACTCGTTCCGAATCCAATTCGTCCATCATCGGTTATAACCATATCGGTGCCTGTTAATTTGGCTCGAGTAGCATAAATCAACTTATCTCCGGAATCATTCTGACCGGGTTTCCATTCTTCCGATCCTACAGAAATCCATTTAGATAAGGGGTTATCCCAATAGTAAAAGCCTTTGTCGTTTGTACCTACTGCGGTTGTCAAAAAGACCATCATTCCATCTTGTGCCTCACCAGGCTCAATATCGGGAAAAGAGGTAATTCTAGGAATTAATATGCCATCCAAGTTTGTGGGAGCGGAAGGATTTGATGCGGAAATGTCCAGAATACTTTTAGGACTCGTATTTCCAATGCCAACTTGTGCGATTGCGGGGGCAAAAGCAACTAATAACAGTGCAATAATTGCATAAGTAGTTTTCTTCATAAGTAATGATAATTTGGGGTTATCGTGGAGCAATATTAGAACGGAAATTGTTTGTTGCCAAACATAAACGGTTGTATTTCAAAAGAATTCGATAACATGTAATCAAAAATCGATGAAGCGCATTCTATTTGTAAGAAATAACCTCATTTTTTGCATTTATTTGTAGGAAAAGACCTTGATTTGGTTTCTATTAATTTGAATATCTTTGAACAATGAAAAAGATTTTGGCCTTTGCAGGCAGCAACAGCAGTACTTCTATAAACCATGAATTGGTTCTTTTTGCGGCTTCTCAAATAGCCGATCACCAAGTGAAAGTGATCCGTCTCACCGATTACAATTTGGCCTTGTTTAGTGAAGATATCGAAAAACAAGACGGTTATTCCGTGGAGTTGACCTTGCTGAAGAATGAGATCCGTGAAGCCGACGCGCTACTGATCTCGGTGAATGAACACAACGGAATGGTTTCTGCCTTTTTTAAGAATGTAACCGACTGGTTGTCTCGTCTGGATCGAAAGTTTTTAGATGGGAAGAAGGTGCTCCTTATGAGTACTTCTAATGGGAAACGAGGCGCTGCTTCGGCCATGGCATATACCAAAGATACGCTTCCGCGTTTTGGTGCAGAGATCGTTGAAAGCTTCTCTTTTCCATCCTTTTCTGAAAATTTTTCAGTAACCGATAAAAAGATCACAAATGAGACCTTATATCTTGGATTCATCGATGTCCTTCAAAATTTCTTACATCAAATCGACTCGTAATGCGTAGTGAAAAAAAGATCACTTTTACGCTGGACGAAAATGCAAAGCAGCGCATTTTGCAATGGGCACAGCAGTATGAGGAGGTGGTCTGGTTGGATTCTAATCAATACGAACAGATGGATTCACACTATGAGGCCGTGCTGGCAGTAGACGGTCTTACTTCGCTGGTTACCGATGCTGCCGGGGCTTTTAACGACCTGGAGGAATACCTTTCCAATCGTGATTGGTGGTTCGGATATCTGGGGTATGATCTAAAGAACGACCTTGAAGCACTTTCGTCCCAGAATCATGATGCACTGGAATTTCCGGACCTTTATTTCTTTCAGCCTAAAAAAGTCTTTCTTTTTTCTGAAACGGAAGTCACACTACAGTATCTACCTCTTGTAGCAGACGAAATGGACCGGGATTGGCAAGAGATCCTAGTTACAATTATTTCCGAAGCAACAGACAACCAAGAGAACAGTCCGCTAAAAATACAGTTGCGCACTTCTAAGGATGCCTATTTTGAAAAAGTAGCGCAGTTGATGCGTCATATTGAACGCGGCGATATTTACGAAGCCAATTTTTGTCAGGAGTTCTTTTCTGAAGGGACAGCCATCGATCCCCTTAGAACATACCATCATTTGAATACGATCTCGAATCCCCCTTTCGCCGGATACCTGAAACTGGGTTATCATTATATCCTGTCGGCCTCACCGGAGCGTTATGTGAAGAAGCGAGGAAATCACGTGATGTCACAACCCATAAAAGGGACCGCGAAACGAGTCCCGGATGTCGCAGAAGACCACAGGATTCGGATGGAGCTGTTGCATGATCCCAAAGAACGAAGCGAGAATATAATGATCACAGACCTTGTACGCAATGACCTCTCTCGTATCGCTAAAAAAGGAAGTGTGCGAGTGGATGAACTCTGTACGGTCTATACTTTTCAACAAGTGCATCAATTGATATCGACCATCTCCTGTGAAGTGGATGACGACCTATCGGCTGTTGCTATTCTAAAGAATACGTTTCCCATGGGAAGCATGACGGGAGCTCCTAAGATTTCGGCCATGAAGATCATCGAACAATTGGAAGATTCCAGGCGCGGTGTATACAGCGGCGCTCTGGGTTATTTTGCACCCAACGGTGATTTCGATTTCAATGTCGTAATTAGAAGCATTTTGTATAACGCTCAAAAAAAATATGTTAGCTTTTCTGTGGGCGGTGCCATTACTGCTCAATCTCGTATCGAGAACGAATATGAGGAGTGTCTTTTAAAAGCGAAAGCCATGCGCGAAGTATTGGAATGTTAAGCACTATAGATGTACCTTTGAACATGCTCGAGACCTTACAAGATCATATTGCCAAGAACTTTTCTTTCTTACATGGAAAGAAGTTATTGATAGCCTGTAGTGGCGGTTTGGATAGTGTGGTCCTTGCTCGTGCTATGCACCTGCTTACTTTTGAAATAGGACTGGCACATTGTAACTTCTCGCTGCGCGCCGCAGAAAGTGACGAGGACGAAGCTTTTGTGATCGATCTCGCCGAAAGGCTTTCGGTGCCGGTCTATACGGAAACCTTCGATACAAAGGCGTATGCGACAGCCTCTAAGCTATCTACTCAAATGGCAGCCCGCGAATTGCGGTATCGCTGGTTTGGAGAATTGTTGAAGGATTTTCAATACGATTATATTTTAACAGCACATCACGCCGACGACGATCTGGAAACCTTCTTTATCAATCTCACTCGAGGCACGGGATTGCGAGGTTTAACGGGCATCCCTGCGCAAAACGACAGTATTGTACGACCGTTGCTTCCCTTTACCCGAAAAGAGATCATAGACTTTGCTAAGCAACAGAAGTGGTATTGGCGGGAAGACAGCAGCAACCTCAAGACCGAGTATCAACGAAACAAATTACGTCTGGAGGTACTGCCTAAGTACAAAGACCTTGCTCCACAAGTGCTTCAGAATTTTAAAAAAACCCGGGAACACTTACAATCAAGCCGTGATCTTATCGAAGATTATATGGCACTTATTTACAATTTGGCCATTTCGGAAATTGAGGGGGGTTATAAGATCGATATTATTAAACTGGAAGAGTTGCCTCATACCGAAGCGCTGCTTTATGAGTTATTGGCACCTTTTGGATTTACCTCCTGGGAAGATATTTCGGACCTTATTACGGCACAATCCGGAAAGCAAATTTTTTCAGTATCCCACCGTTTGCTAAAAGACAGAGACGTGTTCTTGCTTACCGAGATCCCTTCGGAAGAAAGAAATATTGACTTTTTTATTTCAGAAAATGAAAAAAAAATCAATTATCCCCAAAGTCTTCAGTTTAAATCTACCAAGAAGATAGGGAATACGACTCCTAGTACGATTTATGTAGATAAGGATAAAATATCGTATCCTTTACAACTTCGAAAATGGCGAAAGGGTGATATTTTTCAACCCATTGGCATGCAAGGAAAAAAGAAATTGAGTAAGTTTTTTAAAGATGAAAAGTTATCTTTGGTGGCGAAAGAAAACATTTGGCTGTTGTGTAGTGAAGATCGAATTATTTGGGTCGTTGGGATGCGAATGGACGATAGATTTAAAGCAACAGATAAAACAGAACACATTCTAGAAATTACAACAACTCCCTAAATACAGTATGAAAAAGTTTAGTGCACTCCTCATTTTCTTTGGTTTATTTTTTTCTCCCATGCTTGCTCAAGAGATCCTCGACCCCGTTTCATGGAAAGTAACCGTGGAGCAGGAAAAGGACAATGTGTATAATATAATAATGACTGCAAACATCGACCAAGGTTGGCATCTTTACAGTCAGGAAGAAGCAGACGTGGAGCTTGGACCCATCCCAACAGAGTTTGCTTTTAACGCTACTGCTGAAACGTTTGAGCTTATTGGGAAGACACAGGAGCCGGAAGTGGATCCTATATGGGATCCTGTCTTTGAAGCAGATATTGTTTTTTTTGAAAAGAAAGCGGTTTTTATCCAACCCATTCGTGTAATAAATCCTGAGGATCTCTCCATTGAAGTAGAGATCTACTACTCGGTGTGTGATGATGAAAAATGCTTACCACCCGATACTAAAAATTTCAAGCTGGGGTTGAATGATGCATCGGCTACAGCAACGTCTGCAGAACTCACAGAAGCCGATCTCGAAAAAACAGCTGCCCTGTCCATAGACCTAAAGGGCAAAGAACGATTTGAACCGGACGATGAAAGCGAGGAAAAAGGTTTTCTCACCATTTTTCTTCTAGGATTTGTTGGAGGTTTAATTGCCTTACTTACGCCTTGTGTGTTCCCCATGATACCCTTGACGGTATCCTTTTTTACCAAAAGTGCGAAGAACAGACAGAATGGTTTGGCCAATGCGATCCTGTACGGTTTGTTTATATTTTTGATCTATGTGCTCTTAAGTCTTCCGTTCCATCTGTTGGATTCGCTGGATCCGGAGATACTGAACAACATTTCTACCAATGTGACGCTTAATGTGATCTTCTTTATCATTTTTATGGTATTCGCGTTTTCCTTCTTCGGATTTTACGAGATCACCTTACCAAGTTCATGGAGTTCAAGAATGGACAGCAAAGCGACCAGTATAGGTGGCTTTATTGGGATCTTTTTTATGGCTCTTACATTGGCGATCGTTTCTTTCTCATGTACCGGACCTATATTGGGTTCCCTCTTAGGTGGTTCTCTTACCAGTGACGGTGGCGCCATGCAACTTAGCTTCGGAATGGGTGGATTTGGTCTGGCGCTCGCACTGCCGTTCGCACTCTTTGCCATGTTTCCTAACTGGTTGAACAATCTTCCGAAAAGCGGAGGCTGGTTGAACACGGTAAAAGTAGTCCTTGGATTTATTGAACTGGGACTTGCGTTTAAATTCCTTTCCAACGCCGATCTTGTAGAGCACTGGGGATTATTGAAGCGCGAGATCTTTATCGGGATCTGGATCCTGTGTGCTTTGGGAATGGCTTTGTATCTGTTTGGCGTGATTCGTTTTCCACACGATGGACCTAAGAAAAAAAGACCTCCAGTAGGTAATATATTGGTTGGCGTTGTAAGCTTTGCTTTTATGTTGTATCTGGTGCCGGGTCTCACCAATTCCAGTTATGCGAACTTAAAATTGTTAAGTGGGTTTCCACCGCCATTGTTCTACAGTCTGTACGATAAAGAAACCGAAGCACCCTTGGGCTTAGAGGCCTATAAGGACTTTGAAGCCGGCGTAGCAGCGGCAAAAGCATCAGGGAAACCTATCATGATCGATTTTACGGGCTGGGCATGTGTAAATTGTAGAAAGATGGAAGAGCAGGTGTGGAGCAGGGATGATATTTTTGATGTTATCAATAACGAATACGTACTTATTTCGCTCTATGTGGATGACAGGAAAGAACTGGAAGAGGACGAAAAATTCAATTACCTGAAACCCAAAGGTGGTGTGAAGTCCATTAAAACGGTGGGAGATAAATGGGCTACCTTCCAGACACTGAACTTTCAGAACAATTCGCAACCCTATTATGTCTTGATGGATGCTGATTTTAACCTTCTGAACAAGCCAGCCGCATATACGCCCGACGCCGATGAATACTTGTATTGGCTGAAAGAAGGATTAAAGAACTTTTCTGAAGCAAAAAAATAAATCATGAAGAAACGCAGCCTTTTAATCGTTATTGCCATTCTTTTAGGAACGTTTGCCATTGCGCAAGAAGATACGTTTGTAAAGGATAATTACACCAAAACCGAAACCTACATCACAATGCGGGACGGTGTGAAGTTGTTTACCGTGATCTATGCCCCAAAGGATACATCGAATTCGTACCCCATTTTGTTTCAACGAACACCGTATAGTTGTCAACCCTATGGGGAAGATCAGTTTCGTTCTAAGATCGGTCCCAATGAGTTTCTAATGAAGGAGAAGAACATTATTGTATATCAGGATGTTCGCGGTCGCTGGAATAGTGAAGGTGTGTATGACAATATGCGTGCCTATATCCCCAACAAGACAGGAAATCAGGTGGATGAGGCCAGCGATACGTACGACAGTATTGATTGGTTAGTGAAGAATGTTGCCAATAACAACGGGCGAGTGGGTACCTGGGGGATTTCCTATCCGGGTTTCTACGCTACCTACTCATTGCTGGATGCACATCCGGCGTTAAAGGCATCTTCACCCCAGGCGTGTATAGGAGACTTCTTTTTTGACGATTTTCACCACAACGGAGCATATTTGCTAAGCTATTGGCGTGCCACTGCCGTTTTTGGATATGAGAAGATCCAGCCTACCACCGAAGCTTGGTATTCTTTTCCCGAACTGGGGACTGAAGACCAGTATCAATTCTTTCTGGACATTGGACCCTTATCCAACCTAGATCAATACTACAAAGAAGATAACGTGTTTTGGCAGCAATTGAAAGAGCATCCCAATTATGATGAATTTTGGCGTTCTCGCGGGATCATTCAGCATTTAAAGAATATAAAACCGGCCGTAATGGTTGTAGGCGGTTTGTTTGACGCCGAAGATCTGTACGGACCTTTTGAAACCTATGAAACCATAGAAGAAACCAGCGATACGTATAACACGCTGGTGTTTGGCCCCTGGAGTCATGGCGACTGGGCCCGACTCAATGTGCGGCAGGCGATTGGTAATGTGTATTTTGGGGATAACCTGTCCAGAGATTACCAGCGAGATGTAGAAACAAAATTCTTCAATCACTTTTTAAAAGGAGCTGGTGACGGGAACACAGGGCTGCCTGAAGCGTATATGTTCGATTCCGGATCGCGTGAATGGAACAGTTATTCTGAATGGCCACCGAAAAACACTTCAAAAAAAACCTATTGGCTTCAGAAGGGGCAACGTCTCAATCCTTTTGCTGAAAAAAGCTTCACCTTCGAAGAATTTGTAAGTGACCCAAAGAAACCGGTGCCTTATTCCGAAGATATCAAGATGGTATTCACCCCCCGAAAGTACATGACGGACGATCAACGTTTCGCAGCACGACGCCCCGATGTTCTAGTCTTTGAAACTCCTGTGTTAACAGAGGATATCACACTGGCCGGCGACATTCTTGCTAGATTGCAGGTGGCCACAACAGGGACGGATGCCGATTGGATCGTGAAGGTGGTAGATGTATATCCACCGGACGCACCCGATTATGAAGAAACGCAGGATTATCTAAAGATGAGCAATTACCACATGATGGTTCGCAGTGAAGTGATGCGAGGTCGTTTCAGAAATGATTTCAGCAATCCCGAACCCTTTGTTCCCGACACAAAAACTCCGGTAACGATCAAACTACAGGATGTACACCACACGTTTAAAAAAGGTCATAAGATTCAAGTGCAAGTTCAAAGCACCTGGTTCCCTTTGATCGATCTCAATCCGCAAACGTACGTTCCCAATATCTTTGAAGCAAAGGAAAGTGATTTTCAGAAACAAACTCACAAGGTCTTTAATGACTCGTCTATAGAGTTTACAATTCTTCAAAAATAATTAGAAAGGATAGGGTATAAAAAAAGCGTCCCGGTCTTCACCTGGACGCTATAACAAACCTAACTTAGTAAATTTTAAAAGCGTTTAAGCAACTTCTAAAAAGCGCATCGAAAAAATTTTCTATCCCCACAAAAAATATTCCGATACCTATTCACTAATTCAATACCAAAGATAAATTTCATAAGTACGCAAGTCCATACGTACAAACACGTATTTTTTTACCAAAATGAAAGATTCTTGTCGTTAGCATAAAGCCCGCAATACTGTGATAAAAATGACTCAAGTCATTGTGCTCTTTAAAATTAAATCATAGTTTTACCGTAATGAATACCGAAATAAAAAAAGTTGCTGTTTTAACCAGTGGTGGTGACTCGCCGGGCATGAATGCTGCCATCCGTGCAGTGGTACGTGCGTGCGCCTATCATCAATTGGAATGTGTGGGCGTTTATCGTGGTCTTCAGGGGCTCATAGAAGGTGATTTTAAGCAATTGGACGCCCGTTCTGTAAAGAATCTCATCAACAGAGGCGGCACCTTTTTAAAATCGGCCCGTTCCAAAGAATTTCGAACGAAGGAAGGTCGGCAAAAAGCCTACGATGCCCTAAGGAAAGAAAAGGTAGATGCCTTGGTCGTAATTGGTGGCGATGGCACTTTTGCCGGAGCGATCGTCTTTAATGAGGAACACAACTTTCCGGTGGTAGGATTACCGGGAACCATTGACAATGATATCAATGGAACCGATTTTACCATTGGTTATGATACTGCTTTAAACACAGTAGTGGAGGCCATCGACAAGATACGGGACACCGCTAATTCCCACAACCGGTTGTTCTTGGTAGAGGTCATGGGGCGCGATGCAGGAGATATCGCTTTAAACGCCGGAATTGGCGCAGGAGCCGAAGAGATCCTTATCCCGGAGCAGAATTTGGGTCGAGAACGGCTTGTCTCTTCTTTAAAACGAAGTAAGAAATCCGGGAAGACTTCAAGCATCGTGGTGGTGGCTGAAGGTGACCAGATAGGAAAGAATATTTTTGAACTCGCAAAATACATCGAAGACCATTTGCAGGAATACGAAGTACGGGTCACCGTATTAGGTCACATACAACGGGGCGGAGCACCCAGTTGTTATGACAGGGTCTTGGCAAGCAGACTGGGGGTTGGTGCTATTGATGCTTTGCTTCGCGGGGAACGAGATGTCATGATTGGGCTGGTGCATAATAAAGTAGTGTCTGTTCCTTTTACAGAAGCGATAAAAGGAACCAATGTCATTGACGAAGAACTAATACGTGTAGCAGATATCACTTCGATCTAATCTGAGCACATGAATATAATAATGAAGGTTGTACTTGACAACGAGATAAACAGGATTGAATAGATGAGTATAAAAATTGGAATTAACGGTTTTGGACGTATTGGAAGAATTGCATTTAGGATTGCGGCACAAAATCCCGCATTGGAGGTAGTGGCGGTAAACGACCTGCTGGACGTAGAACATCTGGCCTATCTTTTAAAATACGATTCGGTACATGGAAAATATTCGGGAACGGTAGAAGTTAAGAACGGCAATCTCTTGGTAGATGGACGAACAATTCGTGTATCTTCCGAAAAGGATCCTTCAAATTTAAAGTGGGATGCCGTAGGAGCACAGATCATTTTGGATTGCACAGGAATCTTTAAAGAGGTCGAAGCAGCTTCAGGTCATCTAAAAGCAGGTGCAAAGAAGGTCGTGATCTCGGCACCCTCTAAAACAGCTCCCATGTTTGTTATGGGAGTGAATCATTCCGAAGTAAAAGCTTCAGACGCTATCGTTTCGAATGCTTCCTGCACCACCAATTGCTTGGCTCCAATGGCCAAGATCCTACACGAGAAGCTGGGTATTGTAGAGGCGCTAATGACCACCGTCCATTCGGTTACGGCATCCCAGTCTACCGTAGACCAACCCTCACGAAAGAACTATCGTTTAGGACGCAGTGCGCTTAGCAATATCATCCCTACCACAACCGGAGCAGCCGTAGCGGTGACCAAGGTGATACCCGAACTAAAAGGGAAATTGACCGGGATGGCGTTTCGTGTCCCAACGACAGACGTTTCGGTGGTCGATCTTACCGTACGCACGGAGAAACCTGCTACTTTCGACGAGATCAAAGCTATTTTTAAAGAAGCGGCATCAGGATCGTATAAAGGCATTGTGCAGTATATTGATTCCCCCGTCGTTTCACAAGATTTTGTGAGTGATCCTCATACCTGTAATTTTGACGCCGAAGCCGGCATTGCCCTTAATGATAATTTCTTTAAGTTAGTGGCTTGGTACGATAATGAGTATGCATATTCTGCCAAACTTATCGACTTGGCAGTACACGTGGCAACCCTTTAATTATGATTCTATTTACCGATGGCGGTTCGACCAAATGCGACTGGATCTTGATGGATCACAGCGGTGACGTGCTGCTTAAGACCCAGACACCCGGGTTGAATCCGGCGGTGGTGCCACAAGAAGAGATCGAAAGACGCATCCTCTCGAACAATGCCTTGCAAAGTGTGGTAGAAAAGGTGACCATCCTTGATTTCTATGGGGCCGGTTGCAGCACAAAAACACCGGTCGCCATGTTGCAGGCCACCTTAAGCCGGATCTTTACGCAGGCTACCATATCGGTTCAAGAAGATATGGTTGCAGCGGTTCACGCTGTCACCACCACTCCGGGTATTGTGTGTATCCTGGGAACAGGTTCAAACAGCTGTTATTTTGACGGAACAACCTTACGTACGGTGGCGCCTTCCTTGGGCTATTCGGTGATGGATGAGGCCAGTGGCAACTATTTTGGCAAACAATTGCTTCGGGATTATTTTTATGGGCGGATGCCTGCCGAGACAGCATCAGAATTTGCCGCCAGGTTCGATCTGGAACCCGATACCATCAAGCTGAACTTATACAAACGCACAAATGCGAATGCGTATCTTGCTTCTTTTGCTGAATTTATTTTTACTTCGGAAGCGATAAACGATTATTTTTACCAACTGATTCGGAAAGGGGTCGATGAGTTCATAGCTTGCAGGGTGCTTCCGTTTTCCGAAGCAAAGAAGGTGCCGATACATTTTATGGGCTCCATTGCTCATTTTTCAGAAAAGATCCTACGCGACAGCTGTAAGGAACATGGATTACAGTTGGGAAAGGTCTTACAACGACCCATTGACGGATTGATAGATTATTACAGGACCCATAGGATCCAAAACGGAAATACAACAAAAAAACACTAAACAGAATAAACCACATGTCATTACCCGCCATAGATCCTACCACCACGGAAGCCTGGAAAAAGCTTACCCACCATTTTGAGGAGCTGCGGGACATCACCATCCCGGATATGTTTGCAAAGGAGCCAGGTCGTGCCGAACGTATGGGATTAAGCTGGGAATCCATGTATGTTGACATTTCAAAGAACAGGATCACCGAAAAAACACGTTCACTCCTGTATGAGCTGGCTATGGAAGTTCAACTCCCGGAAGCAATTAGCGCACAGTTTGCAGGAAATCCTATCAATGAGACCGAGAAAAGAGCAGTGCTACATACCGCATTGCGTGATTTTGAAAATCTGAACCCGGATGTTGAAGAAACACTGCAGCAAATGAAGCAGTTTTCGGAAGCAGTGATAAGCGGGGAGTGGAAGGGATTTTCAGGAAAGCCCATTACCGATATAGTGAATATTGGTATAGGAGGAAGTACGTTAGGTCCGGAAATGGTGACCGAGGCCCTGAAGTTCTACAAGAACCATTTGAAGGTGCATTTTATCTCAAATGTAGATGGAGACCACGTCGCAGAGACGTTACAGCAGTTAGATCGTGAGACGACGCTGTTTATTGTGGTTTCAAAAAGTTTTACAACCCATGAAACCCTTGTCAACGCGCATACAGCAAGGCGATGGTTCTTGGAAAAAGCGCCCGCTGAGACTATTGAGAAACATTTCGTAGCGGTCTCCACAAATTTGGAAGCCGTGGAAGCTTTTGGTATTGCTAAAGAAAATACCTTTCCTTTATGGGATTGGGTAGGCGGACGTTTTTCAGTGTGGAGTGCTGTGGGCTTATCCGTATGTTGCTCTATTGGGTACACCCATTTTAAAGCGTTGCTGCAAGGAGCTCATGAAATGGATGTCCACTTTAAAGAAACAGAATTCGCGAAGAACATTCCCGTGACACTTGCGTTGCTGTCTGTATGGTACAATAATTTTTTTGGTACCGAGACCGAGGCCGTCATACCTTACTCCCAGTACCTAACCAAATTAGTACCTTATTTACAACAAGCCGTGATGGAAAGCAACGGAAAGAGTGTGGATAGGAACGGAGATCCCGTTTCCTACCAGACCGGGACCATTGTGTGGGGAACTACCGGAACCAATGCACAGCACGCATTCTTTCAACTCTTGCATCAGGGGACAAAAATGATCCCTGTGGATTTAATTCTATTTTCAGAATCGCTGCACGGAAATAACGAACACCAAAGTATATTACTGGCGAATTGTTTGGCCCAATCTGAAGCGTTAATGCAAGGAACTCTGGGGACTACTGTCGAAAATTCGTTCAAAAAATTTGAAGGCAATAAACCTAGCACCACGCTTTTACTGGAAAAACTCACACCAAATAACTTAGGAAGGCTTATGGCGCTCTATGAACACAAGTTGTTTGTACAGGGAATACTGTGGAATATCTTCAGTTATGATCAATGGGGGGTTGAATTGGGTAAAAAACTGGCACATAACACATTGAGTGCGGTGCAAACCAGAGACGACTCTTCTATTGACAATACGGCAACCTTGCAATTGCTGCAACGTATTCGTAAGCACTAATTATTTTCCTTTTTTGTCGATCAATCTTTACCAAGGATCCTATTGATAACCATTGGTTTTTTTATACTTTTAAGTCTGATAATAACCTTAAACAACTAAATTATGAGTGAGACCGATAAGAAGATCACCCTCCAGCAGGCAAAGGACTGGACCGCGAACTGGAGAAGTACACCCTCCACCAGCGCACGAGCCTTTTTAATTCCTGTTCAAGATCTGCAAGGCGTACTTGCCGAAATGGGGAACCCTACGTCAGGGGACGCCTGTGTACGAGCGTATCTGGGAATTGACACGGCAACCAATACCGAAAAGTTGATCATCGTTGGAACCGAAAAGAACCGAGAAGGCGTGTATGAGGATCTACTGCCTGTCTCGCTCAATACTATTGATGCAGGAGCCAACGGGATCTGGGACTTTTCAGAGCCTTGTCCTCCAAAATGTGATCCAAACAGCGCTTTGAACTAAATGAGTGATGTATTCGATATTCTGGGGGATATTACGATCTATTTGTCGGTTATATACCCCATTTTTTATATTCTTGGTTTTTCAAAGAACAACAAAACCTACAAAATCTTTACCCTTTACCTTATTGCCATAGCACTGGTTCAAATTTCCTTGCGTTTGCATAAATATGTCTATCCAAGCCAACCTAATTTGTACTTGTTCGTATATTACTTTGTATCTCAGTTTATTTTTCTCTCGCTATTCTATTATCAGTTACTTAAGCAGAAATGGATTCTTTTTGTAGGAGGAGCAACCTTGCTTTTTATCGGGGTGCAATACATGGTCACTCCGGATATGTATTTTCGTTACAACCCCATAGGTGCTAGTATCACACAAGGTCTATTGGTCTTTTATTCCTTATTGTATTTCTACCGCTCCTTATCCGGAAAGAAAGAGTTTCTTATTGTGAATGTGGGTATTTTCTTTTATCTCTTGTCAAGTATCCTCATCTTTGCCTCGGGGAATCTGGTATTAGATGAGACGATTCCGGCGTACATACCCAGTCTATTACAGGATATCAATATCTCCTTGTATCTTATTTTTCAATTGCTTATCATTTTGGAATGGTGGAAGAATTACTCGCATAGTGTGGTAATAAAATTCAAGAATTAGTATGATTTCTTCTGAAGATCAGATTATCGTAATCATTATTACAGCGCTCGTCATGGTGATCCTCATGTCGGCAGCGATCATTGCTTTTTTCTATTTCAGCCGAAAGAAGATCGTAAAAACCGAACTGGAAAAGGCGAACATGCAGATCGAACACCAAAAGGACGTCATCCAATCAACATTGATTACTCAGGAAGAGGAGCGGAAGCGTATCGCACAGGACCTTCACGATGCCATTAGCTCAAAGCTCAACGTGGTCTCGCTCAATGCCAATTTTTTAACCGAAGAAAATATCTCCTCCCGGCAAACCAACACCATTGGAAAGCAGATCCTGTCCATCACTTCCACAATTTTAGAAAGTTCCCGTAAGATCGCTCATGACCTCTTGCCGCCAACCATAGAAAAATTTGGTCTCAAAGCAGCCCTGGAAGAATTATGCGATGAGGTGGGAGAGACAAAAAAGTTTCAAATACGTTATGATCTTTCGTATGAGGAAGGATTTTTACCTTCGGAAAAGGAATTGCATTTGTTTCGTATTGTGCAAGAGCTATTTAATAACGCAATAAAACATTCCGAAGCGACCACCTTGCAACTCACCTTAAAAACCGAACAAAACGAACTATCTTTACAATACGAAGATAACGGAAAGGGCTTTGATCCTCATACCCAAAAATTGGCGAAAGGCCTCGGGATGAGCGGTATTACCAATCGTGTGGCGATCTTGAACGGATCGTTAGCAACCGTCTCAAATCCGGGGGAAGGTGTTCAATTGATTATACGAATAGAAAGATGAGTGAGAAGATTCATGTGGTACTGGCAGACGATGAAGAACTTTTTAGGGTGGGGATGTCCTATATCCTCTCCCGTGACGCTTCCATTGAGATCGATCATGAAGCATCGAACGGTCAGGAGCTTTTGGACTACCTCGCTAAAGCAACAAAACTACCCGGTATCATTGTGATGGATATTAAAATGCCAAAACTGAATGGTGTGGAAGCAACCAAACGCATCCGACAAGAATATCCCGGGATTAGTATTATTACGCTTACCACCTACAATACAAAACCATTTATTAGAAACATGATCGATGTGGGTGCCAGTGCCTATTTGGTAAAGAATTCACCCCCCGAAAAAGTGATACATACCATCAAACAAGTTTATTACAATGGCTTTTATTACGATAATTACGTGATGCAGATCCTCAACGAGCGTGCTGCTTCGCTTGCTATTGCAGATGAGAAATCTGTATTTGACGAAAATTTCTTAACGCCGCGTGAAAGGGATGTCTTAGAGCTTATTTGTAAACAGCTCACGACCCAGGAGATCGCCGAAACCTTGTTTATTAGTCCGCGTACGGTAGAAGTACACCGCAAGAACCTCTTAGAAAAAACCGGTGTAAAGAATATTGCCGGCTTAGTGATATTTGCTATTAACAACGATCTGGTGCCGCCCATCATTATAGATTAGGTTGTTATTTTCTTCGGAAGGTATTTTTTACTACCTTAGTCCTTCAGCAGTCAACTCCCCGATTAATGATCGATCATGCTTACAAAAGTATACGGGAGTGCCGTCTTTGGCGTTGACGCAACCACCATCACAGTAGAAGTTAATGTAGATAAAGGAATAGGGTATCACCTTGTGGGGCTGCCCGATAATGCAATTCGGGAAAGTAACTACCGCATTGCCGCTTCTCTCCAGAATAACGGGTATAAGATTCCCGGAAAAAAACTCATTCTCAACATGTCTCCGGCCGATATGCGTAAGGAGGGTTCTGCTTACGACCTGCCTTTGGCCATGGGCATTTTGGTTGCCACCGGGCAAATAACAGAAGAGGTCCCTTTATCCAACTTCATTATCATGGGAGAGTTGTCTCTGGACGGGAGCCTGCAACCCATTCGCGGGGCACTACCCATAGCTGTTAAAGCCAAAGAAGAAGGTTTTAAAGGCTTTATCCTTCCGAAGCAAAACGCAAAAGAAGCCGCTATCGTGGACGGCATCGCGGTGTACGGTGCCGATACCATTAAAGAAGTGATCGATCTTATTAACGAAGGGATACCCATTCCGCAGACCCTTGTGGATATGGAAGCCGAATTTTACGAACGCCTTGAGAACCCGGAACATGATTTTGCCGATGTAAAAGGCCAGGAATCCATCAAGCGATGTATGGAGATCGCCGCTGCTGGCGGTCATAATATTATTCTTATTGGTCCGCCCGGCTCCGGAAAGACCATGCTTGCAAAGCGTTTACCTAGTATTCTGCCGCCACTGTCGCTGTCTGAAGCCTTAGAGACGACCAAGATCCATAGTGTGGCGGGCCGGACCTTAGAAAAGGGAGGGGTGATGACCAGCAGACCGTTTCGCAGTCCGCACCACACCATCTCAGATGTGGCATTAGTTGGCGGTGGTCAATATCCGCAACCGGGAGAGATCTCATTGGCGCATAACGGGGTCTTGTTTTTAGACGAACTTCCCGAATTTAAGCGCAGTGTGTTGGAGGTCATGCGACAACCACTGGAAGACAGGGAGGTCACTATTTCCAGAGCGCGCTTTACAGTGACATATCCCTCGAGTTTTATGCTGGTTGCAAGTATGAACCCGAGTCCGGGCGGATATTTTAACGACCCGGATGCACCTGTAACTTCCTCACCTGCCGAGATGCAACGATATCTTGGGAAGATATCGGGTCCGCTGCTGGACCGTATCGACCTTCATATTGAGGTGACACCGGTCCCTTTTGAGAAGTTAAGTGAAGAACGAAAAGGAGAACACAGTTTGGCCATACGAGAACGGGTGACGCAGGCTCGGAAGCTTCAGGCGGAACGCTTTTCCAAATTTCCGCAGATCCATTACAATGCTCAAATGGGGGTAAAGCAGATTCGCACCTATTGCAAACTCGATACGGGATCGCTTCAGTTGCTGAAGACCGCTATGGAACGATTGAACCTTTCGGCCAGGGCCTATGACCGCATCTTGAAAGTGGCTCGCACGATAGCCGATCTGGATGCTTCCGAAGCGATCCTGGGAACTCATATTTCCGAAGCCATCCAATACCGAAGTTTGGATAGGGACGGTTGGTTGGGGTAGCACGCTGAGTGATTTTGCCAAAGAAAGGAGCAAAATAGTATCGAAATGTAGATAGGGATGAGTGGTTAGATTTATTTACAAATATTTACTTTTACTGGTATTTTGGATACAAGACTTTTACAAATTAAGTATATTTAGTAAATTTTTTTTATGAAAGCTAAAAACTTGGCAGTACTCGTATTTTTTTATACAATTAGTTGTTTATCGCAACCAGCTATTGAATGGCAAAAATCTTTAGGTGGTAGTGTTACAGATTTTGCTTCTTCGATTATACAAAGTTCTGATGCGGGTTATATAATTTGCGGAAGAAGCAATTCTACAGATGGAGACGTCACAGGTAATCATGGCGATTATGATTTTTGGATTGTTAAGCTTAATGCTTCGGGAGAATTAGGTTGGCAAAGATCTTTAGGTGGTAGCGATAGAGATATTGCTAATTCTATTATTCAAACTCAAGATAGCGGTTTTATTGTAGGGGGATCTAGTATTTCAAATGATGGAGATGTTACTGGAAATCATGGAGGAACTGATTGTTGGGTTGTCAAATTAGATTCAGCTGGTGTGATAGAATGGCAAAGGACTTTTGGAGGGACTGGTAATGATGGCGTTAGTGCTATTCAGCAAACCACCGACGGCGGTTATATCGTTTCGGCTGTCAGCGATTCAAACGATGGTGATGTCTCGGGTAATCACGGAAGTGCAGATTATTGGGTTATTAAGCTTAATAATTTAGGAATTATAGAATGGCAAAAATCCTTAGGTGGTTCAAACTATGAAGAAAACCATTCAATAAAGCAAACATCAGATGATGGTTACATTTTAGCAGGACTCAGTCATTCAAATGACGGAGATGTAACAGGAAACCATGGAAGTAGTGACTATTGGATTGTAAAATTGTCCACTGGGGGTGATGTTGAATGGCAAAAATCTTTTGGGGGAAGTGATATTGATACTGCTAATTCTATTCAACAAACTTTAGATGGCGGATATGTTGTTGTAGGAATTTCTCAATCAGACGATGGAGATGTAATTGGAAATCAAGGTGGAGCCGATTCTTGGGTAATAAAACTTTCTGATACAGGCGATATTGAATGGCAAAGATCTTTAGGTGGGTCCCTTTTTGATGCTGGATATAATATACAACAAACACAGGAAGGCGGGTATATGATCGGGGGATATAGTAATTCAAATGACGGTGATGTTACCGGAAATCATGGAAATGAGGATTATTGGATAGTAAAATTAAATAATTTAGGTAACATAGTTTGGCAGAAATCTTTAGGCGGAAGTAATTTTGATTCCGCTTACACTACCGATCAGACCTTAGATGGGGATTTTATTGTTGCTGGAAGCAGTGATTCTAACGATGGAGATGTTAGTGGAAATCATGGAGGTAGAGATTTTTGGATTGTAAAGCTGTCAACTAATTTAGGAAATATTGATGAAGTGTTTAATAATTTAATTACTCTTTATCCTAATCCAAATAATGGATTATTTACGTTAGAATTTTTGGAAGAAACAAACGCAACTTCTTTTAATATTACAGATATTCAGGGAAAAGTAGTTTATTCAGAAAATATTAATTCATCGTTACAAATTTTGATAGATCATAGCTTCAAATCCGGATTGTATTTTATCAATATTATATCGGATCTTTCAAAGAATACAATAAAGTTTATTGTAAAATAAGTTCAGTACAAAATTTTATTTTCGAGATACAACCAAAAGTTTCAATAATAGGTTTTTTTTCCTTTGCTATTGAAGTTTAAAACACATAATATATATAATTTTGTGAGTCAAAATTATGGAATATATACAATACTTTCTTTCATTATTTTTTTATTAATTTTATATTCTCCCCATAAATAATTGAAAACTAAATTTTTATGTTTAATATTAAATTAATCTTGGGGTTTTTCTTCATTTCAATAATACCACTATTTGGCCAAGTTAGTTCTTGTCAAGATTTAATTTTTCCTTCCAAAGAATCGTCGTTATATCAAGGCATTTATTATAGTGACAATGCTTGGGAGAACGGGGAATCAATAACTATATGCTTTTTAGAGGTAGTGGTGTTTTAAATATCTATATTTCTGCTAAATTGACATCGTCGATTTGGAAGCTTCAGAAAAAATTGCCGGAGATCACATTTCGGAAGCCATCAAATACCGAAGTTTAGACAGAGACGGGTGGTTCGGGTAATGGAGACACTTAGGCCGATTGTAAGGATATTGTTTTAACACTTTTTTAAGAATTGTGTTGCATTGCCATTGTATCTTTAGCACTCTTATAAAAACAATCAAAAAATGACTTCAAGAAATTCTTTTAAAATGCTGGCAATCTTCCTGTTTGCTATAGCATTTGCAATGACATCCTGTAAAAATGAAAATGCCGATAAGGCCGAGGAAACCGCGCAACTCTCCATCGATTTTGAAAAATACGAACTGGAGAACGGTTTGGACGTTGTATTGCACCAAGACAAGAGCGACCCCATTGTCTCACTAGCCATACAATATGGGGTGGGATCGAACCGTGAAAAAACCGGACGTACCGGGTTCGCACATTTATTTGAGCATATGTTATTCCAAGAATCTGAGAATGTGGGACAGGATCAGTTCTTTAAGAAGATACAGGATGCCGGGGGAACGTTGAACGGCGGGACCTGGAAGGACGGGACGATCTATTATGAAGTGGTTCCCAAGAATGCCATGGAAATGATCATGTGGTTGGAAAGTGACCGTATGGGATATTTGATCAATACTGTAACCGAATCTGCTTTCTATAATCAGCAGGAAGTGGTACAGAACGAGAAGAGACAGCGTGTGGACAACAACCCTTACGGACATACAAATTGGGTTTTGGACAAGAATCTGTATCCCGAAGGCCATCCTTACAACTGGCAGGTGATCGGGGAATTGGTCGATCTGCAAAATGCAACTGTAGAAGATGTTCGTGAATTCTATGATCGTTTTTACGGGCCTAACAATGCAACTTTGGTACTGGCAGGAGATTTTGAAAAAGAGGAAGCCAAGCAAATGATAGAAAAGTATTTTGGTGAGATCAAACGACGTCAAGAAGTTGAGCCATTAAAACCACAACCCGTTACATTAGAAACGACCAAACGTTTTTATCACGAAGATAATTTTGCCACAGCGCCTCAGTTAAATATGGTTTGGCCTACACCGGAACAATATACCGAAGACGCCTATGCACTTGATTTTCTTGCAGAGATCCTTTCGCAAGGCAAGAAGGCACCTTTGTATAAGGTATTGGTGAAACAAAAAGACCTCACCTCACAGACCAATGCATATAACAATGCACAGGAATTGGCCGGAGAATTTCATATCCGTATCACCGCGAACAACGGTGTGGACTTGAAGAAAGTAGAAGAAGGAATTTTTGAAGCCTTTCAATTATTTGAAAAAGAAGGTGTCACCGACCGTGATATTGAGCGTATCAAGGCAGGTCTGGAAACACAATTCTACAATGGTATTTCCAGTGTGTTGGGTAAATCCTTCCAGTTAGCACAGTACAATGTATTTGCAGGAGATCCCGGTTTTATAGAGCAGGATATCGAGAATATCAAGAAAGTGACAAAAGAAGATGTCATGAGAGTTTATAACACCTACATTAAAGATAAGCCGTATGTAATGACCAGTTTTGTTCCAAAAGGACAATTGGACCTTATCGCTGCCAATTCTGAAAAGGCCGCCGTTGTAGAAGAAGAGATCAAAGAGAATGTGACCAAGACAGTAACAGATTCTAATGAAGAGATCGCAAAAACTCCTTCTAAAATAGACCGATCGGTGGAACCGACTCAAGGAGAAGCTCCGAAGCTGACAATTCCTGATACTTGGACAGCAGAACTTTCTAATGGTATGGATGTCTACGGAATTGAGCAGAACGAGATCCCAACCGTTAATTTCAGTTTGGTGATAGAAGGCGGTCATTTAATGGACAGTAAAGATAAGAATGGTGTCGCCAACCTAATGACAGATATCATGATGGAAGGAACGGCAAACAAAACACCGGAGCAATTGGAAGAAGAGATCGAACTTTTAGGAGCTTCAATTAATATGTATACCACAAACGAATCGATCGTGATCCGCGGAAATACCTTAACGCGTAATTTCGATAAGACAATGAAGCTTATTGAAGAGATCCTGTTGGAGCCGCGATGGGACGAAGAAGAATTTGGACGTATTAAGACCAAGACCATCAATGAGATTAAAAGAGCCGATGCCAATCCGAATGTGGTTGCCAATCGGGTTTACGACAAGCTTTTATATGGTGAGGATCATATCTTTAGTTACCCTATAAGCGGAACAGAAGAAGCCGTACAGGCCATCACCATAAACGATTTGAAGGAATTCTATACTAAGAATTTTTCTCCAAGCATCAGTACCTTTCACGTGGTTGGAAAAATTGATAAGGAGGAAGCTTTGAAGAGCCTAAACGGTCTGGAGGAGCGTTGGAAGGCAAAAGAAGTGACCATTCCGGAATATCCTATTGCAAATACACGCGATAAAGCTTCTCTGTATTTTGTAGACATCCCGAATGCAAAACAATCTGTGATCAATATAGGTTACATTGCCTTACCTAGAACCGACAAGGATTTCTATCCGGCGGAGGTGATGAACTATAAATTGGGAGGATCTTTTTCAGGGAATGTCAATCTTATCCTTCGGGAAGAGAAAGGGTACACCTATGGCGCCCGTACCGGTTTTAGCGGAAGTAAGATCCCCGGAACCTTTACGGCTTCTTCCAGTGTTAGAACCAACACTACGGGAGAATCTGTAAAGATATTCAAAGATGAGATCGCTAAATACAAGGATGGAATTTCGGAAGAAGATCTGGAATTCACTAAGAATGCCTTGATCAAATCCAATGCACGTCGCTTTGAAACACAATTCTCGTTGCTTGGAATGCTTCAGGAAATGAGCAGCTATGAGCTACCTCCCAACTATATCGAAAATGAAGAAAAAGTGATCAAGAATATGACCTTGGAACAACATAAAGAGTTGGCCAATAAATACCTAGATGAGTCCAAAATGGCTTACTTGGTAGTGGGCGACGCTGCAACGCAGTTTGCACAGTTCAAGAAAATGGGCTTCGATGAAGTAAAGTTGTTGAATAAGGAAGGAGAAGAAGTAAAATTGGAAGATGTTAAGATGTAAGTTTAATTTTTAATAGTTGAAGAAGGGGACGCCATAGGCGTCCCTTTTTTTTTGATACCTTTAGCAGAACAAGTGATCTTAAAAGTTTGAAACAACGCTTCAACAATATTGGCCCCGGAACCTTAGTCGCAGCCGCTTTCATTGGCCCCGGAACGGTTACGGTCTGTACTTTGGCCGGTATTCAGTTTGGGTTCACCTTGCTTTGGGCGATGGCACTTTCCATCATCGCTACGATCGTACTCCAGGAAATGGCAGCGAGGCTCGGTCTTGTATCGGGCATGGGGCTTGCTGAGAATATAAGAAAGGAAATAAGACATCCTTTTGCCAAAGGTCTTGCGATACTGCTAATGCTGTCGGCAATTTTACTGGGAAATGCAGCTTACGAGGCGGGGAATATCAGCGGAGGAGTGTTGGGCCTTCAAACTATTTTTGAACACAGCATGCTTTCATTTGCAGGTGTGGAGATCAATCTGCTTAGTTTAGGTATAGGTGCATTGGCATTTCTACTGCTCTATATTGGGAATTATAAAATAATAGAACGCAGTCTTATAGCTTTAGTACTACTTATGAGCATATCCTTTGTGATCACTGCTGTGCTTACCTTTCCGGATGTTTTCGAAATCCTGCAAGGGGTTTTTGTTCCTAAGGTTCCGGAAGAGGGTTGGCTCACCATCATCGCGTTGGTAGGCACCACTGTGGTGCCCTACAATCTGTTTCTTCATGCTTCTCTGGTCAAGGAAAAGTGGAACGGAGTGGGGGAGCTTGCTGCTGCTCGTAAGGATCTTTATATCTCAATCCTTTTGGGAGGGCTCGTATCCATGGCTATCATCATTTCGGCAGCGGCAATACAGCAAAGTGAGGTGTCAAATGCCTCAGACCTAGCCAAAAGCTTAGCACCGCTGTTTGGCAGTTTCGCAACGTATTTTTTAAGTATAGGCTTATTTGCTGCAGGGATCACTTCAGCTATAACGGCTCCCTTAGCGGCAGCCTATGTTGTAAAAGGTTGTTTTGGATGGCAGAACGGATTGCGAAGTTCAAAATTTAGAGCAGTTTGGATGAGTGTTCTGGGATTGGGCATCCTCTTTTCATCCTTAGGGATCAAACCTATTGAGATCATTCAGTTTGCACAGGTAGCTAACGGTATTTTATTACCTGTCATTGCGATATTTTTGTTGTGGGTTGTCAATAGAAATTCGGTAATGGGGATCAATCGCAATACCGTAATACAAAATATCCTGGGCGTGCTCATAGTACTTACCAGCATTTTATTGGGATTGAAGAGTCTGGCTAAAGTATTCGAGATAATATGACCAAGAAGCCAATAGATATTAACGCAGACCTTGGTGAAGGCACCGGAAACGATGAAAACATAATGCCTTTGATCACTTCCTGTAGTATTGCCTGTGGCGGACACTACGGGACAGATGTTAGCATGCGGACCGCCGTACAGCTCGCAAAGAAACATCATGTGGGCGTGGGAGCACACCCTTCCTTTCCCGATCGCGATCATTTTGGGCGGAAAGTACTAAGTATGACCAAAAGTGAGCTCACCCGGAGCATTTTCGATCAATTGATCCATTTCTATGCTGTTTGCGAAACCGAAGCGGTACCTGTGCATCATATCAAACTGCACGGTGCTCTTTACAATTATGCAGCAGTGGATGCCCCAACCGCCGATGCCGTAGTGGAGGCTATAGTAGCGACCAAGATACGACCAAAACTATATGTTCCACACCGGTCTATTTTAGCAAAAAAAGCCGAAAACCTACTACCCCTGGTGTTCGAAGCATTTATCGACCGAAGGTATAACGACGACCTATCTCTGGTAGATCGTTCCAAAAAAGGAGCTCTTATTGAGAGTCCCCAACAAGCTTGGCAGCAGTTGTTAGAGATGTACGCTTCTCAATCGGTTACAAGTATATCCAGACGTGTTCAGCCCATTATTGCACACACCTATTGCATTCATAGCGATCATGCGGCAGCAGTCCCTATTTTACGGTATATTCATGAAAAGATGCAGCAACATTCCATTCCATTATCATGAATATAGCACCCAGCATTCGACCCTTTGGAAAGCACGGGATCCTCATTTCCTTTCCTCCCGAAATTTCTCAGGAGGTGCATAGAGAGGTTTTGGCTTGGCGTGACGCAGTGCTTCACTCTTTTTCTGAAAAGATCGTTGATGTTGTGCCAGCCTACCATTCCTTAGCCGTTTTTGTAAACGATCATGTCAATGTTGAAACTTTTATAGCCTTGCTGAAGGATCTTTCTGTTTCTGAAACTGAATCCGCTATCACCAATTATTGTATCACCATACCGGTTTGTTATGATGAAACTTTTGGTCTCGACCTGAAGGAACTTTCCGAAGCAAAAAAAATGACTATGGAGCAGATCATCCAAAAACATACTGCTCCAACATACCAAGTCTATTTTTTAGGGTTTCTACCGGGTTTTCCGTATTTGGGAGGTCTGGATCCACAGCTGTTCCATCCTCGAAAACCTACCGCCCGCTCGCAGATAGATCAAGGAGCAGTGGCTATTGGCGGGGGACAAACAGGAATCTACCCTATGGCGTGTCCCGGGGGATGGAACATACTCGGTAAAACACCGTTGGTGATGTTCGATCCCAAAAAAGCGATTCCCTCACTTGTGACCCCCGGCGATTATATTAAGTTCCGCAGTATCTCTTTAAAGGAATTTGAAACCATTGCTGCAAAGGTG
Source organism: Altibacter lentus (assembly GCF_000746845.1). Lineage (GTDB taxonomy): Bacteria > Bacteroidota > Bacteroidia > Flavobacteriales > Flavobacteriaceae > Altibacter > Altibacter lentus. The sequence continues at coordinate 325,091 of NZ_KN050846.1, forward strand.
GCAAAGCGATCCTATAATATTGAAAAGGAGGTGTATCGTGATTGAAGTACTTTCGGGAGGGATGTATACGAACATCCAGGATATGGGGCGATTTGGTTATAGGTCTCAGGGAGTTCCTGTGAGTGGCGCTATGGACCAGTTTTCTGCCGGACTTTCAAACAGACTGCTTGGCAATGCCGAAGGGGATGCCGTGCTGGAGATCACCCACATAGGTCCGGTACTTCGATTCACACAATCCACCGTCATTGCAATCACAGGAGCAGGTTTTTCACCTACGTATAATGATGTGGAAATTCCATTGAATACCCGTGTTCATGTACGGCCGGGGGGTGTTCTAAAATTTGGATTGCCGGGATATGGTATAAGAGCATACCTGGCAGTGCTTGGAGGTTTTCAATCCGACTACATTATGGGCAGTTATAGTTTCTATGAAGGAGTCACTCCAAAGGCATCACTCAGCTCCGGTGATGTGTTGCGTATATCTGAAATCACTTCAGCAAAAGAAAAAACAACAGCTTCGGTAAAGATAGACCGAACCGTTTTCGAGCGTCGTTATCTGGAGGTTTTAAAAGGGCCGGAGTTCGATCAACTCTCAACTTCCTTTCAGGAAGCTTTAGTGACTACCTTTGCTACGGTCTCTTCAAAAAGCAATCGTATGGCTTACCTTCTTGAAGGATTCCACGGTCTAACGGCCACAGAGATCATTACAGCTCCCGTGCAACCGGGAACCGTTCAATTGATGCCGTCGGGTCATTGTGCGGTACTCATGCGGGATGCACAAACTACAGGGGGCTATGCACGTGTGCTTCAGCTAACGGAGAGTGCGATAAATACCTTGGCACAAAAACGAGCAGGAGATGAGGTTTGCTTTAAACTCAAATAGATTTCACAAAGTTTTTGAGCGAACGTAATGACTGATTCACACCGTCGATAAACCGAGTAATTTTTGAATTTTTAGTGCTCATAAAAATGCGGATAGTATATAATCGTCTAATTTACAGGTATTACCAATAGGATACAAAAGGCTTTTTCCTCAAAAAGTTGATTGCTGCCGAAAGTTATACCATAGGAAAAACCCTGTTCCAAGGAGCGGTATTTTCCCCTATTCTTAGATATGTGAGGTGACAACCAAAGATTTTAACTAATTTTAAGATCAATTAACCAACTAAACAAAATCAATTATGGGAAGACCAGCCAAATGCGTTACCGTTCAAGAAGGAAAAGATCTGCAAAAGAATTACAGAGACACCAAAGGAACTTCAGACTCGTATGAAGTGGTATACAGTCTGGATGAATTACAAGAGTTCTTGGATTATGTTCGCGAACTTTCTTCGGAACAAAATATAGCAAAACCGGGTATTCGGATATACTATGCAGCATACGACCTGCCGCAACCCAACAAGGGAACGGTTCTATTGTCTGCGACCGAAGGAACTGCTTCCAGCGCCAATAATAACTACAATATTGATCCGTTGAACAGGGGAGCAGGAGGGTGGCCTCCCAAAGCTTATTAAATTGGATTTTACTTATTTCATACAACATACGCTGCCAATATTGCTACTTGAATTGGGAGCAGCAGTTGCCGGAACGTATTATATTCGAAAAAATGCTCAATTAAAAAGCACTAACTATTTAGTGCTTTTTCTGTGGATCACATTTTTTGTTGAACTGACCGGGTATTACGCAGGAATAGCCCATTTTACACAGTACAAGTATTTTTCTTTTGTGAAAGACACTTTATTTCAAAATAATTATTGGCTTTATAATGGTTATACATTACTGAGTTTTAGTTTTTTTATCTACTATTTTCGATCGTTCTTACGTTCTGCTTCATGGCGATTGCTGTTGGCTGGCTTTCTTGGCTTTTTTATTTTTTCATCCATTTTAAGCTTTTTTATAACAGACACGTTCTTTACAAGTTACTCACAATTTGTTTCGCTCGTTGGCACTCTTTTGTTATCAATCAGTATTGTATTATTTTATTTTGAATTGTTGCGAAGTGATATGTTGCTTCAGTTGAAGCACTTTTTGCCGCTGTACATTTCAGCTGGGGTACTAGTTTTCAATTTATGCGTAACCCCTATTGATATCTTTTCAGAATATTTTAAAAACAATACATTTCTCGTGGAATTGAAAGTGTATGTTTATCTTTATGCGAATATTTTCATGTACTGCAGCTTTATAATTGGATTTATTATATGCTCGAAAAAGAAGAGGTCTTATTAATTGGATACTTTATTGCGGTCATTTTCTTTTTGGTCCTTTTTGTGGTACTCTTCTTTATTGCATTTCAGCGTAAGAAGAACAAGTATTTGCTGGAACGATTTGAAGCAGAAAAGAAATTTCAAACCGAATTGGTCAATGCACAACTCGAGATCCAGGAACAAACCTTAAAAAACATTGCCTGGGAGCTCCACGATAATGTGGGGCAATTGCTTTCCGTAGCGAATATTCAGCTAAATATGCTTATAAACGCAGCTCCCGCCGAACTGCACCAAAGGATCATGGAAACAAAGGAGGTGGTAAAGGAATCTGTAACAGAAGTGCGCTCTCTCTCCAAAAGTCTTAATCAGGATGTGATCCGTAAGAACGGATTGATACAATCTTTAGAGGTGGAAATAGCACGGTTTAATCGCCTGAATTTTCTAAAAGCAGCGCTAAAAATAACAGGCAAAGAGGAGGTAATTAAAGGTGAGAACGAAATAATTATTTTTAGGATTCTTCAGGAATGTTTCTCAAATGTGATGAAACATGCTAAGGCAACTAAATTATTTGTACATTTAGATTACAAAGTTGATACCCTTGAAATCACCGTTATTGATGACGGTGTGGGCTTCGATCCTGATAAGAAAAGTGGTAATAGTGGTATGGAAACCATGAAAAGCCGCGCGGAATTACTGGAAGCTACATTTGTTTTAACTTCCAAACCGGGTCAAGGCTCCCAAATGGTATTGCAATATCCCTATTCCCATGACCAAAAAACAACCTAACTACGTAGCAATTGTTGATGACCATTTACTATTTGCCGGGTCACTGGAAAAATTAATCGAAACTTTCAATGGATTCGATGTCCTCTATCATGCCAAGAACGGTGCAGACCTTCAGCAAAAAATTAAAGAAAATGCTCAACTGCCGGATATCATCTTGCTTGATATCAATATGCCTGTTATGGATGGCTTTGAGACCGTGAAATGGCTTACTGAAAATCATCCTTCCATTAAAGTACTGGCACTTTCCATGGAAGATGATGAAACTGTAATACTAAGGATGCTTCGGAGTGGTGCTAAAGGGTATTTGCTAAAAGACATTCATCCCGATAAACTGGAAGAGGCCCTAAATGAAGTAATGGAAAAAGGGTATTACCATTCCGAAAAAGTTGCTGAAACATTACTGCACTCTCTTCGTCCCGATGATTCATCAGTAGATCTGGTCCTGAAAGAAAATGAGATCACCTTCATGCAACTGGCCTGCAGTGAGATGACCTATAAAGAAATTGCAGCGGTCATGAACTTGAGCCCAAAGACCATCGACGGGTATCGTCAAGAACTGTTCAACAAACTACATATAAAGAATAGGGTAGGGCTGGTGATCTATGGTCTTAAGAACGAGATCATTTCACTGTGATCAGTCACAGGCATTCCATATAGGGTCGTCCGGAGGCGGCGCTACGAAACTAACCTCTTCTTTTTGTACGGGATGCACAAAATTTAGCTTTCTGGAGTGTAGATGGATGCTGCCGTCCTTATTACTGCGATCGAAACCGTATTTTAGATCTCCTTTGATAGGAGTGCCTATACCCGATAACTGACTCCGAATTTGGTGATGTCTGCCCGTTTCGAGATCGATCTCCAACAGATAATAATTTTGAAGCGCTTTTTTCACCTTATAATGAAGCACTGCTTTCTTACTGTCCGGAACCTTTTTCTCATGCGCATACGATTTGTTCTGCTTTGGATTACGCTTTAAATAATGAGTCAGGGTTCCTTCAGGTTTGGCCGGAATATTCTTCACGATCGCCCAGTAGGTTTTTTCTGTTTCTCTTTCTGAAAACAATTTGTTCAATCGCGTTAAAGCCTTCGATGTTCGTGCGAATACAACGATCCCACTCGTAGGACGATCCAACCGATGCACCACGCCCAGATAGACAGCGCCGGGTTTGTTATATTTTTCGGCGATGTATTCCTTTACCACTTCTGAAAGCGGCATATCACCCGTTTTATCTCCTTGCACGATATCTCCTGGACGTTTATTGATAACGATTAAATGATTGTCTTCATAGAGGACTTGAAGATTTTCCTTGGTGCTATGTACAGATAATGGTGCGATAATAAATTCTTCTGAATGATTTTTTAGTTCAGGAATACGCTTTGGAAGCTTTTAAAAAAAATTAGTACTGCTCCGAATCATTGGGGAAATCACCACTTTTTACATCGTCACTGTACCGCTGAAAGGCACCGGTCATTTCCGAATACAGATCCAAATACCTCCGAAGGAAACGCGGATGGAATTCGTGTGTCATCCCGATCATGTCGTGAGTAACCAAAACCTGCCCGTCTACACCGTTTCCGGCACCAATACCAATGATAGGTATGGTTAGACTTTCGGCGACTTCCTTAGCCAATTTCGCAGGTACTTTTTCCAAGACCACAGCAAAGCATCCGGCCTTTTCCAGCAATAGCGCATCCTCCTTTAGTTTTTCGGCCTCTTCGTCTTCCTTGGCTCGAACGGTGTACGTTCCAAATTTGTAGATAGACTGCGGGGTAAGACCCAAATGTCCCATCACGGGAATTCCTGCGTTCAAAATGCGTTTTATCGATTCTTTAATTTCTTTTCCGCCTTCCAGTTTCACGGCATGTGCACCGCTTTCCTTCATAATTCGTATAGCAGATCGCAGTGCTTCTTTCGGGTCGCTTTGATAGCTGCCAAAAGGAAGGTCGACCACCACCAGACTTCGTTGTATGGCCCGCACGACCGAAGCCGCATGGTAGATCATTTGATCGAGTGTGATAGGTAGCGTCGTCTCATGCCCGGCCATTACATTGGAAGCCGAATCCCCTACGAGGATGACATCGATCCCGGCGCTGTCCACGATCTTCGCCATGGTAAAATCGTAAGCGGTGAGCATGGAGATCTTTTCTCCCTTCTTTTTCATATCCACAAGGGTCTTGGTCGTGATCCGCTTGTATTCTTTTTTGGCTACTGACATACGTTTTGTAACAAATTGAGCGGTAAAAGTACTAATTTTGAGAATCAATCCTTATACAATCTATTATGAAGTTCGTTGTACTACTCCTTTGTGTTTTTTCCGTTTCTTTAACTTTTGCGCAGACAGCTTTAACTGAAGCTGAAGCCAAAGAGGTGATCGATGTTTTTTTTGAAGGATTTCACAAAGGGGATACGTTGAAGATGCGTTCCGTTATGGCGGAAGATATGGTAATGCAAACTGCTTCTTCCGACGCAGAAGGAAATCATAAGATTTCAAATGGAAAAGCATCCGATCTGTTACTGGCGATCGCCAATCGGCCCGAAACACAACAATGGGACGAGCGGTTGTTGGATTATAAGGTACAGATCGACGGCAATTTAGCCCACGTTTGGACCCCTTACGAATTTTGGTTCAACGGGCAGTTCAGTCATTGTGGCGCAAATGCCTTTACATTGGCACGAACCAATGCCGGCTGGAAGATCCTGCATTTGATCGATTCAAGAAGAAAAACCGATTGCGGACATTAACAGTCGCTTAAGTTCACCTGTACTGCCAAGCCTCCTTCGCTGGTTTCTTTGTATTTACTGGTCATATCTTTAGCTGTTTCCCACATAGTGGCAATTACCTTGTCCAAAGGTACTTTGGCCTGTGTCGGGTCGCCGTCCAATGCCATTTCACATGCATTGATCGCTTTAATGGCACCCATGGCATTACGCTCGATACACGGAATCTGTACCAAACCGGCTATGGGATCACAGGTAAGTCCTAAGTGGTGTTCCATAGCGATCTCGCTGGCCATCTGGACTTGTTCGGGGGTTCCTCCCATAAGTTCGGTAAGCGCTCCTGCTGCCATGGCAGAAGAAACACCAATTTCTGCCTGACAACCGCCCATGGCAGCCGAGATGGTCGCTCCCTTTTTAAAGAGGCTGCCAATCACACCCGCAACCAGCATGAACTTTCGAACATCTTCAAAATTGGCATCATGATTCTCAATGACCATATAGTACATCATCACAGCAGGGATCACACCTGCACTGCCGTTGGTAGGTGCCGTAACCACTCTTCCCAATGAAGCATTCACCTCGTTTACCGCCAGTGCGAAACAGGATACCCATTTTAATATTTGACGGAATTTCACTTCGGTGCCACGGATCGATTCGATCCACTCTTCCGGATTCGTGTACGAAGCATCTCCAATAAGGTTCTTGTGCATATCGAATGCCCGCCGCTGTACGTTGAGTCCGCCGGGGAGCTTCCCTTGGGTGTGGCAGCCCACATACATAGAGTCCAACATCACCTCCCAGATGGCTTTTAAGCCCTGGTTGATCTCTGCTTCATTTCTAAGAGACAGTTCATTTTCGAGGACGATCTCAGATGTAGACTTATTGTGGGTTCTGCAGTGAAGCAGTAGATCGGCTGCTGTTTCCACTTGATGTGGGAACTGTGCAAATTTTTCCAGTTTCTTTTTAGCGCGTTTCCGCTCCTTCTGCACGACAAATCCTCCTCCGATAGAAAAGTAGGTTTCAGAAGTTTTCTTGCCATTTTTCAGGTTTGCCCTAAAGGTGATCCCGTTGGGATGGAATTCCAAGAATTTCCTGTTAAAGGAGATGTTTTCCTTCGGAATAAAGGGAATCTCCCGTTCGCCGTTGAGCATTATTTTATTTTCTGAAGTGATAGTACGTATCTCGTCTTCAATACGCTCGATAGGAAAGGTAATAGGATCTGCCCCCGAAAGCCCTAACATTACTGCGGTATCGGTGGCATGGCCTTTTCCGGTAAGGGATAGGGAGCCATAGAGATCGACAGTAACAGTTTCAACCTCCTCAAAATGCCCTTTGGCCTTCAATGCGTCGATCCATCGGCCAGCAGCCCGCCACGGACCGAGGGTATGAGAACTGGAGGGTCCAACGCCTATTTTTAACATGTCAAAAACACTAATGCTTTCCATGGGATAAGTTATAGGGCAAATATAAGTTTCTATTTTACAAGTATACGAATCATGGCCTTATAAAAAATTAGGTTTATGTTGTATCTTCCGTTTAAATTATTTGACGGATGTGTTATGATATTAAAGCGAGTTTAGAAGCACAGTTGAACAGAGCCAGGCGCCGTAACGATCTACAGGCAATTGATGAGATCATGGAGCGATTACTTCCTTTAACCGATCTGCCAATTTATCATTCCTCAGGATTCAGTCATCCGGAAATATTAATCTATACCGATCGATCCCCTGATTTTCCGGAGGTAGCCACCTGGGGGTTGATTCCGCATTGGGTAAAGGATATAGAACAATCAAAGAAATTATGGAATAATACCTTAAATGCGCGGGGAGAAACAATTTTTGACAAACCGTCTTTTCGTACATCTGCCATGTCTAATCGCTGTATCATCTTTGTAGATGGATTTTATGAGCATCACCATTTCGACGGCAGTACGTATCCCTTCTTTATTTATCATGGTAGCGGGAAACCTTTGCCACTGGCGGGATTGTGGAGTGAATGGAGTGACCCTGACTCGGGGGGTGTGATATTGACTTTTTCAATCGTTACCACCACAGGAAATACGTTGCTTAGTAGAATTCATAATAATCCCAAATTGAAAGGTCCTCGAATGCCTGTTATACTATTAGAGGAAGAGGAAGACGATTGGTTGCAGCCTATGGAGGATGAATTGGATAAAAAACGTATTGAAAAACTAATTCAGGAATATCCGGAAGACGAGTTAAAAGCGCATTCTGTGACGAGATTACGTGGAAAGGAGTACCCCGGCAATGTATCGGAAATTTCGGAGGAAGTAATATATCCCGAGCTCAAGGAGCAGTTCGGTGACTAATGTATCTTTTTATTGTCTTCTGTTGGCTAACAATGGAGGTGGCTCTCCTGTAAAAGGATTCCATCTGCTAATACTTTTTGCCCCCATCCCTGAAGCTTTGATTACTGCGCGATCCCCATAACGCTCTCGCATTTTGTCCATGGCCTGATATAAATTGATGATCTTTTCATTATCATCAAACAGATCGATCTGTTGCCCCCCGGCCACCAAATGACTAAACCGCACACCCACTAACCGGACGAGCATCCTTCTTTGATATAAATTTTTATACAATTCCATTACAACCGGAAGGATCTTATGATCGGCAGCGCTATATGGAATATGTTTTTGTTGCGTATAGGTCTGAAAATCGGAGTATCGAATCTTAAAAGTCACACAGGCTGTTAGTTTATTTGCTCGGCGTAATTGATACACGAGATTTTCGGCCATCGCAGTAATGATACCCTCCAGTTTCCGTATATCGGTAGTGTCTTTATCGAAAGTGCGTTCGGTTGAGATGGACTTTCGCTCGGTGTATTGTACTACAGGAGAATTGTCGATTCCATTTGCTTTCTTCCAGATTGTTTCTCCGTTTTTTCCAAAAACACGCGCCATCATTTCTATGGGCATTTCTTGTACTGTTTTTATTTGTTTTATTCCCAGATCACATAGGGAACGATAGGTCACTTCTCCCACCATGGGGATTTTGCGTACCGAAAGCGGAGAGAGGAATGGTTTTTCAGTACCGCTAAGAATTTGCATCTCATTATTAGGTTTTGCCTCACCCGTAGCGATCTTTGAAACCGTTTTGTTGGAAGAAAGCCCGAACGAGATAGGCAATCCGGTCTCTTTAATAATACGGGTTCGTAGTGCTGAAGCTAATTGATGACAACCAAAGAATTTATCCATCCCGGTAAGGTCTATATAAAACTCGTCGACCGAAGTTTTCTCGTACAAGGGGACACTTTCTTTAATCACATCGGTTACCATGTTTGAAAATTTACTGTAAATACCCGAGTTACCACGAACGATTACCGCTTCAGGACAGAGTTGTCGGGCCAATCGCATAGGCATAGCCGAATGAATACCAAAAGCCCTCGCTTCATAGCTACAGGATGCTACTACACCTCTATCACTGGTGCCTCCAATAAGTACCGGCTTCCCAGTTAATCGGTTATCTAATAACCGTTCACACGATACAAAAAAAGTATCTAAGTCCATGTGAACGATATGACGATCTTGACTATTCATTGATCTTAAAGAAATAGATTGTGAGTTTTTTGTACGGGACCTCTTATACTTTTTGTACTGGGCGAATACGCCTATTAAAATTCTTTACAGAGCTTGATCGCGACTGAATATCACTATATCTAGGATCTTGAATAATAGGGTAGCGTACCATTTTTGTGACTTCTATGGATATACAGTCAAATTCTTCCATGACGTTTCCGGTGATTCCATAGATTCCTTTTCCTCGAAAACGATAGGCTGCTGCCACGGGAGGGAAATGCACCGTATCGATAAAATCTCCATCACGGTCCAGAAAAGTGCCAAAGTACATAGGCTTTCCTTGAGAAGTGGCCGTGTGCTTTGTGGCTATTAGGTAGCCTTCAATGGTTACGCTCTTTCCTATAAAAGCAGAGAGCTTTTTTGCTCTCATACTACTTCTTGCCGGAGCCAAGAGCAGATCGAAAGGATTACACAGCGGAAAGCCAAGGAGTTCCATTTCATCAAAGGCATCTTCCATACGTGTGTTGGGTAGCTGTGGAGTGTGAAAGTTCATTTTTTTAGTTTTAAAAAGGGTTAATTCGGTGTTTTCAAGATTGACTTTGTGAATTTTCATATGAGCTTCCCACAGTAGCTCACGCTTGTTTCTATTGGTAAAACGAAAGGCATTTGCTTTTATAAGGATGTTGATCTGCTCTATGGAAATGACCACACGGTCTATAAAATCGTCGAGACTTTCATAATATCCTCTTTGCTGACGCTCTGTGAGTATTTTTTTGATGATGTTGATTTCCAGTGCATGCAAAAAACCAAGGCCAAGGAAGATCGTTGTTCCTTGAATGGTCGCTTCAGAGGTACTGTGATTGATACAGGGTGCTACAATAGTTCCTCCATGCATGCGTGCTTCATGGACATAAAGTTCGGCGGAATAGAATCCTCCTCCGTTATTCAATGTGGCGACCATGTATTCCAAGGGGTAATATGCTTTAAGGAAAAGACTTTGATAGCTTTCTACGGCGTATGAGGCCGAATGGCCTTTCGCAAAGGCATATCCTGCAAAGCTTTCTATTTGCCGCCATACTTCGGCAGTGAGTGTTTCCGATTTTCCCGAAACATGACAATTGTCGAAAAATTGTTGTTTGACCTTTAAAAACTCCTCTCGTGAACGGAATTTTCCGGACATTCCTCTACGTAACATATCTGCTTCACTAAGCGTGAGACCTCCAAAGTAGTGCGCTACTTTTATTACATCTTCTTGATAGACCATCACTCCGTAGGTTTCAGGCATGATATCCAGCATGACAGGATGTGCTTCTTTTCGCTTTTCGGGATAACGATAACGAAGGATGTATTCGCGCATCATTCCCGATTTCGCTACGCCGGGCCGAATGACCGAGCTAGCCGCTACCAGTCCCAGATAATTGTCTACCTTTAATTTTCGAAGCAACATTCGCATTGCCGGGGACTCTACATAAAAGCAACCAATCGCTTTGGCATTTCGCAATAAGTCTTTGATGCGTTCGTCTTCCTTAAACCGTTTGATATCATGAATATCAATGGGTGGCAGGTTGGGATGGTTGTATTTCACGATGGATACACCATCCTTTATTTTTCCTAAACCACGCTGACTTAAAATATCGAATTTATACAAACCTATATCTTCTGCAACTACCATGTCGAACTGTGTAGTAGGAAATCCTTTTGGGGGCATAAATGTGGCAGTATAATAATGGATGGGTTTTTCGGAGATAAGGATACCCCCTGCGTGGATGCCCAAATAATTAGGAAACCCTTGAATATATTTGCTGTAAGTGATTACCAGTCGTGATAATTTGTCCAATTCCTTATAGGTATATTCTCCTTTGGAAAGAAGTTCTATCTCTAATGTGGGAAGCCCAAATACTTTTCCCAACTCCCGGACCGAAGCTTTATACTTAAAGGTGTTGTAGACCGTAAGAAGGGCTGTATTCTTAAATCTACGAAAGATAAAGGCAGTGATGTCATCCCGGTCCTTCCACGAAAAATCGAGATCGAAGTCGGGAGGGTTCTTACGATATAGATTAATGAATCTTTCAAAATAAAGGTCGAGTTCTATGGGATCTACATCGGTGATGCGAAGTAAATATGCCACCACACTATTAGCTCCACTTCCGCGGCCTACGTAAAAATATTGCTTGCTGCGAGCGTACTTGAGAATCTTCCAATTGATGAGAAAGTAAGAGACAAACTTTTTTTCTTTAATAATGTGTAGTTCTTTTTCGATACGGTCCAGAATCTTATCTCCGGCGGTTTCGTAACGATAAGGGATTCCCGCATAAGTAAGCTTTTTTAATAGTTTGAAATCAAGGACTTCATTGCCTGTGTATGTATTTTGATTCTGAGGGATTCCTTTACTAACATCGAAATCGATATGACAGCGATCAAGTAATTTCTTTGCATTTACAATAAGTTCGGGAAATTCATGAAACGGTTTCGCTATAGAAGCTTCACAGGCCAGAAGATCTGTTTCTCTTCCCTGTTGTGAAACAGTTAACTTACTAAGTAAAGTATTGTTGTCTATTGACCGCAGCAATCGATGTGTATTAAAATCCTTCTTGTCTTTAAAGGATACCGTGTGTAATAGAACCAACTTATGCAATTGTTGTCGCCAGGAGGAAAATTTCAACCGATTGAGGTCCGTTTCATGAACTCCCACAAATTCATTCTCATTAAGTTCTCGATGTGAGAAGGAGTTAAATGGATAGATGGTAAAAGTATGTGGGAGCACAGGAGCTTGCTGCGGAATCTCGTTACCCGGTAACAGGCAATCTGATAGAAACGCGTTGATCTCACGGAAACCTTCATTGTTCTGTGCTAAAAGAATGAATTGCTGTTGCGCCCCCCGTCTGAAATCAACACCTAGAACAGGACGTATTCCATGCTCGGGTGCTAAACGCACGATGTCTAAACAGGCTGAGGTGGTATTGATGTCGGTCAATGCAAAACAACCGATTCCCAATTGTTGTGCCTGCTCTAGCAAGTCTTTGGGTTTCAAAGTGCCGTAACGGAGACTGTAGTAGGAATGTACATTAATAAACATATGTATTGGATATATTCCAAAATTATGGAAATATTCCAATTCAACAAAATGAAGTTGTGAACAATTTTATCTTCCCTATTCTTTGCAAGAGGGATTGAGGCAGAATACCGCGTATTGCCGAAAGCCCGGTCTTCTCTTTGACGTCGCCCCAAAGAGAAGACTTGCCCAAAGAAATATGACAGGATGGCAGAACCTCCCCGCTGGCATAATCCTTGTCATACACAGAGCGTAATTAATAATTTGAATTAGTAAAATATATAACTATAACACTATGAGTAAAATAATTGGAATCGACTTAGGAACTACCAACTCGTGTGTCGCCGTAATGGAGGGTAGCGAGCCAACTGTAATTCCGAATGCCGAAGGAAAAAGAACCACACCTTCTGTAATTGCGTTTGTTGAAGGTGGTGAAATTAAAGTAGGGGATCCCGCTAAACGACAAGCGGTGACCAACCCTAAGAAAACCATTTCTTCCATCAAACGATTTATGGGGAATAAGTTTTCTGAATCGAAAGCGGAAGCCGAACGCGCTGCTTTTGATGTGAAAAAAGGAGATAACGATACGCCTCGTGTGGACATCGACGGACGTCTGTATACACCACAGGAATTGAGTGCCATGATCCTTCAGAAAATGAAGAAAACGGCCGAAGATTATCTGGGACAGGACGTTACAGAAGCGGTGATCACCGTTCCTGCGTATTTTAACGACAGTCAGCGTCAAGCGACCAAAGAAGCCGGGGAGATCGCCGGATTAAAAGTGCGTCGTATTATCAACGAGCCTACAGCAGCTGCATTGGCGTACGGATTGGATAAAAAAGGACAAGACCAGAAGATCGTTGTTTTTGACTTTGGTGGTGGTACGCATGACGTATCCATCTTAGAATTGGGTGACGGTGTCTTTGAAGTATTGTCTACCGATGGTGATACCCACTTGGGAGGTGATGATGTAGACCAAAAGATCATTAATTGGTTGGCAGATGAATTTCAGAAAGAAGAAGATATGGACCTTCGCAAAGATCCTATGGCGTTACAGCGCTTGAAGGAAGCTGCCGAAAAGGCCAAGATCGAATTGTCTTCCTCTTCTCAGACTGAGATCAACTTACCTTATGTAACAGCCACCGCCAGCGGACCAAAGCACTTGGTAAAGACCTTGACCCGTTCTAAGTTCGAGCAATTGATCGACGATTTGGTGAAACGAACCATTAAGCCTTGTGAGTCGGCGTTGAAAGCTGCCGGACTGTCTAAGAGCGATATCGACGAGATCATTCTTGTTGGAGGTTCTACACGTATTCCTGCCGTACAGGAAGCTGTTGAAAAGTTCTTCGGAAAGGCACCCAGCAAAGGAGTGAATCCTGATGAGGTAGTAGCCGTTGGTGCTGCGATCCAGGGTGGTGTCTTGACGGGTGATGTGAAAGATGTCTTGCTGCTGGATGTGACACCATTATCTTTAGGTATTGAGACCATGGGTGGTGTGATGACCAAGTTGATCGAGGCGAACACAACCATTCCTACCAAGAAATCACAGATTTTCTCTACCGCTGCAGACAATCAGCCTAGTGTGGAGATCCATGTATTGCAAGGAGAGCGTCCTATGGCGGCGGACAATAAAACGATTGGCCGTTTTCACTTAGACGGAATTCCACCGGCGCAACGCGGGGTGCCGCAGATCGAGGTAACCTTTGATATAGATGCCAATGGTATCATTAAAGTAAGTGCTACCGATAAGGCCACGAACAAGACGCAAGACATCCGAATTGAAGCTTCCAGCGGGTTGACCGAAGAAGAGATCAAGAAGATGAAAGCTGAAGCCGAAGCAAATGCAGAAAGTGATAAGGCTGCTAAAGAAAAAGTGGATAAGATCAATGAAGCCGATGCGATGATCTTCCAAACCGAAAAGCAACTGAAAGAATTTGGCGATAAATTGTCCGATGACAAGAAGAAGCCAATTGAAGATGCATTGGAAGAATTGAAAAAAGCATACGAGACTAAAGAGGTTGCAAACATTCAGCCTGCCTTGGATAAGATCAACGAAGCGTGGAAAACAGCTTCCGAAGAGATGTACAAAGCACAAGCCGAAGCCCAACAAGGCGCTCCAAGAGGAGAGCCACAGGGTGATACGTCCAGCCAGAACGGCAGTGAAAACGCCGATGTGGAAGATGTAGACTTCGAAGAAGTCAAGTAGCCTTTTTTGAGCGAACTATTCTGCTGCAAAAGCAGGAACTTCACAATGATAAATTGAAAAAAATGCCCTGTGAAAGCAGGGCATTTTTTATTGGGTACCTTCTTCGGGAAGAAAAGACCATTGTGCCGTAAAATATGAGACACACCCGAAATAAAGGCCTAATAATTTTTGCTATTCTATTCGCACTATGAGATAACATATTGAGACTTATTCACAATGGATAATAGAAGAAAAAAGAGGCGATGACGATCTTGAAGCAACATGAAATTATGATTCACATAAGTGTTTTAGAGCTTCCAGTGCCTTTGGCCAGGTGGTCTCGAAATAGCTCTTCCACTGCTCATTGGCATCCATACTCACTTTAAGGAGGGTGGTCTCCGGTCCTTCCGGGATAAAAGTGTATTCCTCACGGGCGCCGGCCCATAGTTCAATATCGGGACCGGTAGTGATCTCTTTACCGTCTTGAACAATTCCCAAATGTTCAATACTGATGAATTCATGAGGACGTAGTTCCCGTATACGGCTAACCATTCCGCCTTGTCCCTGCTCATCATCTTCACCTAGAAAAAGTATTTTCGTGCCCTCTTTCCAGTTTCCTTTAAAATAGGAGGTAGGATTAAAGGCTGCCGTCCAATGGCGAAAGCCGGCATCACTTATCATCGTTTTGTACACAATTGCAACAGATGCCTGAATGCGGATATTAAAGTGTAATGTTTCCATGGGCATAGATTTTTTAGGAATGGCTCTCTACATAAAATTTAAAGGTATCGAGGATCGCCTGCCAACCTGCACGCTGCAGGTCTTTTGAGTTTTGATCCTCGGGATCGAAGGTTTCTTCAACCAACACTCCGTCATCTTTTGGCATAAATGTAACACGTACACCTCTCCCGTCATCCAGGGTATAGGCAATACGCTCCTTTTCTTTGATCTCGGTATACATTCCGGTGAAGTCAAATCCCACACTTCCATCTTTGGCTTCCATACGGTAGTTGAAGTGACCTCCCTCTTTAAAATCATTTGTTGCACGCGGCGTATGCCAATCGGGTGATGCCTGATTCCATTTGGTGATATGTTTTGGAGTCACCCAGTACGCCCATACGGTCTCCAGCGGCGCATCGACCATTACCGAAACTTTTATGCGATCAGTTTTTTTCATGGGTAGATGTTTCAAAACGTCTTTTTAGAGGATGACGTTCGTAAGACTAAAAGTATAAAATAAATACATTTCAATGAACTTCCCGGTGGAAAAACTATCCATTACCGCTCTTTATTTACAACGTATCTCTTCTTTTTAAATATAGAATTGGTGCCACGAGCTTTGAGTCGAATGGCTTAGTAGAAGCGTCAAATTCCTTTCGTGCATCTTCTCCCATGCGTGCGTAGGCCTGAAATACCAAATCGACATAAGCCTTATCGATAATAGCCGTGACGCTATCATTCGAACTATTGAGAATATATTCAGGTTTTGCTTTGTACGCGTAGACTGTTCCATTCTCAATAGTGTATTCACGTAATCGATTGCTTACATCTATACGTTCGTACCCCAATTCCATAGCATCGATACGCTCCAGATCCTGGGGAGTTACAAAATATAGTACGCCATTAATACTTTGGGAAGCTTCGGGCATGATATTCAAGAAAACGGCTTTATGAATTGGAATTGTATCGCCATCACGTACAAAAAATGGCTGGTATGCCAAGAGCTCTTTGGGAAGAGCCGGATCATTCGTATCACCTGCAAAGTTCCAAGCTCTTTTAAAGCCCATCAAGTGAATATGATAGACTGAATCGCGGTATTCATGACCCACAGTTTCTTCTATGGCTTCTTTGGAGGTTAGGGAACCATAACCAATCAATCCCACCTTATTTTCGGGAATATTAATGATGGATTTTTCCGGAGAGGGTGAACAACCGTTCAAGATGGTATTGCACACGACGAGCAAACCGAACAGGATGCATAAACTTTGGTAGTGTTTTGTTTTCATGTGTAGAGTTCGCTGTGCTTATTAATGTACTGCCAAGCAACAGCATAATAAAGATATTCAAAAAAGCAATCGTTAAAACACCATTTGGACGTTTTAGTTTTTAGGTCAATAACATAGCATTCAAAGTGAGATCCATCCTCGAAAACCCCGTCCGGCATAGTAGGATTCGGCGCCGTTGTGATAGAAGAACACCCTGCCAAAGCGACGGTCCCCAAAGAGAGCACCACCTAAGGCTCGCATGTTTTCCGGGGTTTTAATCCAGCTGGAAGTTTTAGTATCGTAGTCGCCCAGTGTTTGTAAATATAGATACTGATCCTCATCAAGGAGTTCGATTCCCATGGTTGCAGCCATATCCACCGCATTTCCCGAGGGTTTGAACTTCTTGCGGGATTCCAGGGCTTCTTGATCGTAGCATAGACTGCGACGCTCTTTCGGACTCTCTTTCGAGCAGTCAAAAAATACATAGGTATCTGTTTCAGAAATGTAGTCAACCACATCGGGCTCCCCGCCGGTGCGTTCCATTTCGTGGAGCGACCATAGTGCTGTGGGAAGAGAAGCCAATTTCGATTGAACATTACTCCACACCAATCCTTGATGGCGCTGTGGATTCTTGCTGAAACGCTTTTCGAGGGTGCTAAGAAGTATCTCTGTTTGTTCTTTGGAAATCTTTTTCATAAAATGATGCAGTTATTCTGAAATGTTTAAAACACCATATCGTAAGACGTGTTGAGGTAGGTAGATTCAATTATCCAATTCAAATTAACTCACTTAAGGACAGCTTAGAATTGAGCCCAATTGCTTCATTGATGTTTTAGTAACCTATAACGACTTATTACAGCTGTTTCATAATATGTACAACCAATTCGTCTTAAATATATCACATTAAAGATAAGGTTAAATTCAATTAAAACCGAATGCCGCCTTTTCGCAATACTTAGGGTACCAACAAATTATCTTTTAATGACCTTCTGTGTTGTGACACCCTTTTCGGTAAATAGTTTTATTACATAGATACCTGATGCAAAATTCGACACGTCCAGAAATGTTACGTTGCCTTCAAGGCGCAACAGATGCTCTCCAAGGGTGGTATAAAGTTCGACTTTAAGTAGCGGCTGCGTGGTTGATCCTATAAATATTCTCGAATCACTCGGATTGGGATATATTTCAGCAACCAATTCATCCAAGGGGACTCCTAACAATTCACAATTAAAATCTTGTTCGACCTTAGACGCAGCAGGAGGGTCTACTAACAGAGTTTCTGTCAATAAAGGGCAGTAGCAGTCATTATCTTCTACATATAATTTGAGCCATGACAATGCAATTTTACCCACCGCACCATTTCCGCCATTCGGCGAATTCGCTACGGAGTGATTTCCATTTGCGATTTCGAACAGCAACTTATCGGTGGTACTTGGCGTCACGTTGTAGTGAATATCTGCGTGTTGCGCGGGAGGGGCTACCGTATCAGCTTCACCACTAAAAATGAGTACCGGACTTTCATGATTCAGTTGAGGACTTGTAAGATAGGGGCATAAGGCAACAACGCCGGCTATAGAATTGTCTAATACAGCCGCCCTTTGCGCACCTCCGCCACCCATGGACCACCCGCTTACAGCAAGTTGTTCAAGGTTTAGAGCACCTTCCAGTGGGGACGAGACCCTTACGTTTTCCTGTCGGATCGTTTCCAGAGCATCCAATAGTGCCAGTGCCCGTGCCTCCGGAAAATCGAAAGGTGAATTTGTACCTATGATGATAGCGACAATACCGTGTGATGCATAAAAAGGCCCCCATTCCGCTACACTGGAAGGTGCCGCCGTAAAGCCGGGAACGATCGCAATACTGGCAAAGGGGGGTGTAGCGTTGGTTGGATAATAGACCGTTGCACCGTTATAATCGGGTCCATTGCGTATCCCGTCGGCTTCGGTAAGTGTGGCAACCTCATAAGGCCCGGGATTTGTAAGGCTTTCGACCGTAATACCATCACATTGTGCAAAAATACTGTTGGTGAAAAGTGCCGAAGTGATCGTAAACAGTAAGAAAAGGTATAAGTTTTTCATAATTCTTGGTTGTAGTCGGTTTATTATGAAATAGCAACCACATTTTATCGTGGTTGCTATTTTTGATAAATATATAATTATTCCCGGTTACATGCGCTTT
Organism: Altibacter lentus; assembly: GCF_000746845.1. Taxonomy (GTDB): domain Bacteria; phylum Bacteroidota; class Bacteroidia; order Flavobacteriales; family Flavobacteriaceae; genus Altibacter; species Altibacter lentus. Next base: position 343,738 of record NZ_KN050846.1, read on the forward strand.
AAATAAATCATGGCTCCAAACGTTAATAAAATAATGTAAATTTTCAACTACATTTTAATGGTAGTGACCAAGCTCCATAAAGTCGATAATTATTAATGTAACTTCATCAATCGTGCATTGTTAAAGAAATCGGCATTCACGGCCTGTCCGTTAACGGTGCCGGTATCAAAATCCTGTACGATCATCCAACGACCGTCTAGTAACTTCAGCACGACATGAAACTGACCGTAGTAGGCAGTGGGTTCCTTATCCTTTTCGGTAAAGAGCACTCGGTAATAGCCTACCTGATATGCATGGCTGCCGGACACTTTCGAACTTTCCAATGCAAAATCGATAAATATACTGCTGTCGGCGGGTAGGGGTTTCCAATTGTCTATGGATGCCTTGTACTGCATGCCGGTAAGCAGATTTTCATCTGTAATGCGCAGCATATCGTCAGCATGCAGCGCTTTGAAGGCCTCTGCATCACGTGCTTCGTAAGACGTCTTAAAAGGCTGCCAGACTTGTTGCAAAATGGCATCTTCTGCATTGTTTTCAAAATTCTGAGCCGTAAGACTGCTTACCATAAGGCCGCAACATAGCAACAGCAAGGTACGTATCCTATTGATCTTGAATAAGTGCATAATCATTAATTGTTTACAAGGAATCGCAGGGTCTCGCTGCCTGCCGCATCGGTAATCTTCAGCAAGTAACTTCCGGAGGCCAAAGGCAGGTCAAGACGAATGGTGCCGGAAGGGTTCGTGAATGTCTTTATAAAGAGCTGCTGACCCGTAATCGCAAATACCCGCAGCGTGACGGTACCGCGACCTTCGTCCGGCACTTGTAGTTGGAGCAGTTCCCCAATAGGGTTCTGGGCCAGAGCATATCTATTCAGGGTGTCCCGTTCTTCGATTCCTAAAAGCTGTCGTATCTCATTCAATGCGAATTGGGCACTGGCGGCTGTTACCATCACGTGTGATTCATTGGTTTGTGGGATGTAACTGTTTACGAACGGGGAAGTGTGTGTACCACCTATGTCGGGTGCGGCATACCAGTCGTCTTCATTTTCGATCGCTAAAGCGGAGATCACAGGAATAAAAGAAAACGCATCCTGGTCCAGTGCTGCAATGAAATCGGCGATCACCGGGTTTCCACTTCCGTCACCCAAAGCATTGGAAATGTTGGAAGTCCCGCCGGGTGAACTATCCACACCATCCGTAAACCCGAAGGCCTGGGCATCTGCCAGAAAGGTGTCTACAGGGATCCCAAAAAAGAAGGACCGGAAGTCGGTCACATTGTTGGTCATACCTGCTTCTGGAGTAAAATGCAAGAGCACATTGGCAGTAGCACCACCACCCAGGTCCAGGGTCGTATCTACTACTTGCATCCCTGCCATTCCTGTGGTGGTCCCTTGCCCGCTACCGTTCACCATCGTGACATTTCGCACGTTCTGTGGAAAGCCCAAAGCATCCAGTTCTGCCTGAAAGGCATCCCTAAAATCGGGGGCACCTATGGGTAGTAACTTGCTGGGGTCCTGCAGATAATCAGAACCTGCCTGTAAATGTCCTAATAAATGATCATATAACATTTCTTTGGCTGCCGGGGAATTAAGGACATTATCCACGATGGCTTGTGCATCCGGGTCACCGGTTTCCTGCGCTAAATAATTAATAAGGTATTGCAAACTAATGGGAATGTTCGCGCCGCGGTGTGGCGAGTCGAAGGAAATATAGAGCCGTGTTTCGGCATCGAGACTGTTCTGTTCCATATACGACAAGGCGTAGCGGGCTATGAGTCCACCCATACTGGGTCCCAGAATCACTAGTTCCTCGTCGCCTACTTTTTGATCGTTGAGCAGATCGATAAGCGCAATCAAGACCATGGCATTTCGTTGGATATAATCAGCCCCGCCGTCGATCGCCTTTCCGTCCGTGGTATAGGCCGGAGCATTGAGCACTACAATATCAAAACCCTCATTACGCACAATATCGGCGAGGTTCTGTCCGTCGAAATTAAGACTATTGTAGAGACCTGTGATATCTCTGCTATCGCCCGGATCGAAGCCATCGAGTACGATAATGGGTTTGTCCAGCGTTCCATCCACCAGATCGAGAAAGATCTCGTATTCTCCCTCACCAAAATACGCTTGGGTCTCATCATAGCCTTGGTAGCCGATGGTGGCAACAATGGGCGTCACAACACTGCGGTGGACGATGGGAGTGGAGGTGGGTTTTTTCTGAAAATAACTTTGAGATATCGCGCTCAGGGAAACAAACGAGCAAAAGAGTAAGCAATAGTATTTCATAGAAAAAGTTTGATCTAAATGTACCAATATTTTTTTACATGCAGATTCAATTGAAGGACTGCGAACTGACCTTATTCCATTTTGCTAACGGTATATCCTTCGGAAGAAAACACAGCGGCATCAACATTAGTACTAAGGTTGATGACCTTAAGTTGGACATCGGCTTTTCCTTTTTTACTTTTCAGAAGGACTTCTAACGGAAACCCTGAAACACCTAACTGATTGAAAAGTTCGATCTCTTTCTTCGACTTTCCTTTTCCTACACTTTGATAGCTTAGCACTTGTGTCATGGATAATGGGATGTCAATATCGATCCAGACGGTTGCGACGTAGTCGTCATTTTCAGAACGAACTTCACGGGTCTTGCGACCTTCGATCTCTTTTTCTGATCCGGACGTAGCGAGCGGTAAGGTCTTTGGCGGAGATTTAAGTGCATGAGGCATCCCGGGCCAGTGGGCTTCATCCATGGGTAGGGTATACCCCAGTTTTTTACCATCCAACAGGAATAAAACAACAATTTCCTCTGTATCATTATCGAAGATCATACGCATATCGGATTCCTTGCCACGCCCGTGGAGGATCATGGCGATACGCTTGGGGGTGAAGAAATAGGAGACGGTATCGGTACGCACATTCCCATTAGGATACTGCTGCGCAACAACAAGGTCGAAGCTGCCTGTAAAGACCTGAGCAGTGGCTGTAGACGACAATGCCAGCAATAGAAGAAAATAAAAGACCTGCGTTCTCATGAGACGATCATTAACCGGAACTTATTGTAAGATAGTAAAATAAACAGAAAGTCGGATTGAAAATCCCTTGTATCACAGGCATAAAAAAAGCGGCTCCCTGGAGGAGCCGCTGCATCAGAATATAAGACCATTAATTAACCAATATTAATCCTTATATCTAAATGAACTGTAATATCGTGAGCAATATAGGGTTTTTATCGAATACACCTAATTTCTTAACCTATATCTAACATCCTTTTTCGTAAAATGTTAAATTAATGAGGGTGTTTGTATTACTTTTCTTACTAATTACCGTCATCCGGGGTTTCAATCGCTATAACCGACTGAGCCGGAGGGTTTAATAGGGTTTCTTTTAAATTTAACTTTGAACCTGAGTTCGTCAATAACACTGCAGAAAAATCGGCAGTACTGGTCAACCTATTTTCGGCTACCATCAATTCCTTCAAACTTCTGTTAACGGCCAACCCTGAAGGAATATTTCCTTCAAGTTTATTATCGAATACATTAAAGATCTCCAGTTCGGTCAAATTTCCGATTTTTTCAGGAATGCTCCCGGTAAGCGCATTGCTACTTAAATGCAATTGTTTCAACTTAGAGAGCTTTGCGATGGAAGCCGGAATGGTACCGGTTAATTTGTTTCCGTTAAAAGCCAATACTTCCAACAGGGATAGATCTCCTATACTTTCGGGTAAGGATCCCGTGATCTTATTGAATGATAATTCTAAGGTACGCAACATCTCAAGGTCGGCAATTGAGGCCGGAATAATACCTTGAACATTATTGAACAACAAGCTCAAGCTCACTACGTGATCGTTCTCTACGGTCACTCCCTGCCATTCGTTTACAGGAGTATTCGTATCCCATGATTTGATCCACTGCTCCCCTTGGGTAGCAACATACAGGTCTAACAATGCTTGCTTTTCTTTGGCCGGTACTTGTGCAAAAAGCGGTACCGTGAGTAACATGAGGCTAAAGTTTCGTAGGAATTTTTTCATGATTCGGGGGTTGATTATTCTTACATTATAAGGTAAATTAATGATATTAAAAGTTATAATGCAAAAAAAATCGATGAAATGCACAAAAATTTTAATAGAGAACCTACTGTAATTTTTTAAGGAAGGGGGTATGAACCTCGTGTACGCCTTCAAAAACCTCGATCTTGAGTCGGGATCCGAACAAATGGGTGCCTTTAAGCTGTTCTTCTGTTTTTCGTGCTTCGGTAATGTATTGATCCTTGGTTCCGTAGAGATATGTAACCGCAGTTGCTTCGGGCAGATATGCAAAGTCTGCCGCAGTAAGTTCTTTTGGGATTCCGCCGGAATGAAGAACAAGGTGGTCACAGGATACCTTTCGGTTCGCCATCCAACGGGTTACAATAGACACCCCTTGAGAATAACCTAAGAAAATGATGCGGGGTGCTTGGGTTAATGCATCCTGCTCTGCTTGAGCCACAGCATCGATATACGCAAGTACATTGTGCGTTTCCGGGATCGTTTGTTCGCGCGTAAGCCAGGAGGCGCCCACATGTTTAAATTCTTTTCCCATGTAGTACTTTGATGGTGCTTGGGGTGCGACGATATAATTAGACTCGGGATCGAGTGCTTCAAAGTACTTCAGGAAATACCTGCTTAGATAGCCCATTCCGTGAAACACAAACCAAACATTTTTGGTTTTTTCTGAAAAAGTATAGCGAGTAGAATAGGTATTGGTGGTTTGAAAAGAAACCTGTTTTTCTGAAGACATAGTTGGAGTCGATTTTGTAATTTTACAAAGGTAACGCAAAGCTATGGAGAAAACGAAACAAGACATTTTGGATCAATGTAACGATTTGTGCAAGAACAATCTGTTGGAGACCTTGCAGATCGAATTCATCGATGTCACCGAAGATACCATCGTGGCCCGAATGCCGGTCACCCCAAGGGTTCATCAACCGGATGGCATCCTGCATGGCGGGGCATCCGTGGCGTTGGCCGAAAGTGTTGGCAGTGCCGGCTCCTTTGTTTTTCTGGGGAGCAAGGAAATTCAAGTGAGAGGTATCGAGATCTCGGCCAATCACGTGAAAAGTGTACGCGACGGATTTGTCTACGCCACGGCCAAGATCCTACACAAGGGAAGGACTACACAATTGTGGCAGATTCCTATCACGAATGACAAAAACGAATTGATTTCCATGGTAAAACTAACCACCCTAACTTTACGTACATAACATGTATGGAACTAACTTTACTCGCTAAAAAACTCGAAGAACATTTTCACAAAAAGCTCCCTTTTGTACTCTATGCCTTACCCGACAGTGATAGGGTCATAGCCTGTTTTCAAAGGGATGCACAACTGCATCGCACAGAAAATTTTACAGAGAAGAGTTTTATCATGGCTCCGTTCGATTTCAAAGATCAAAATTGTTGTATACCTGCATCGGGATCCGACAGCTTTGAAGTTGTATTGCCCAAAGAAAAACTCGCATCAATAGAAGTTTCTCTCCGGGATACTGCTCAAGACAAGAACAGGCATGAACAGCTGGTGGAAAAAGCGCTACAGGCCATACGGAACCATAAGGCGGAAAAGATCGTAGTCTCCCGCAAGAAGGAGGTTTCATTGTCCCGTTTTAGTGCTTCGGAAGTATTTCAAAGGCTTTTTATGCTTTATCCGAAGGCGTTCCGGTATTTGTGGTACCATCCTGACACCGATCTCTGGTGTGGGGCCACTCCTGAGATCCTTGTAAAGACGGAAAAGAATTCCTTTACCACCATGGCATTGGCCGGTACTCAGAAATTTTCAGAAAAAACACCCATCTACTGGAATGAAAAGGAGATCGAAGAACAACAGATCGTCACCGATGCCATAACCAACAGCCTTCAGAAGGTAACAGACGTACTTAAAGTTTCTAAGGCTTATACGCATGCGGCCGGGACATTGGCGCATTTACGCTCGGATGTCACAGGCATTCTCAAGAGTAGAAAAGCTACCTTGCAGACCATCACCAAAGCATTGCATCCTACACCTGCGGTTTGTGGTACTCCAAAGCAATTTGCAAAGGAGTTTATAAAAGAGTACGAACAGTACGACCGTGAATTCTATACCGGTTTTGCAGGTCCAATTTGCGGGGATGATAAGTGCTCGGTGTTGTATGTCAATCTGCGCGCCATGAAGATCACAGGTACTACGGCATCCTTGTATGCCGGCGGCGGGATAACCAAAGGTTCGGTGCCATATGCCGAATGGCAGGAGACCCAATTTAAATTGCAAACCATGTTGCAGGTATTGCAGCCGATGCTTTAAATATTCTATCCGACTTCGTACCTTTGAGGCCGATGAAATTTTCAGATAAGCCACTATCTCAAACGGTGACACAATTGTGTCTTGCCAAAGGCATTGATCATATCGTGATCTCTCCGGGTTCTCGCAATGCTCCGCTTACCATTGGCTTCACAGAACACCCCGGGTTTACCTGCTACAGTATTGTGGACGAACGCTGTGCGGCATTTGTTGCTTTAGGTATGGCACAACAGCTAAAAAGGCCTGTGGCCGTGGTCTGTACCTCGGGCTCTGCCTTATTGAACTATTATCCAGCAGTTGCCGAAGCTTTTTACAGCGATATCCCGTTAGTGGTCCTTTCGGCCGACAGACCCTCGGCACTGCTTGAAATTGGTGACGGACAAACCATTCGGCAAAAAGATGTATTTGCCAATCATATTCTTTACAGTGCTAATTGTGAGGAAGGTGCCGCTCATCAAATAGCCAATGAGACCCTAATAAATGTCGCTTTAAATACAGCTATCGAGCTGCAAGGTCCTGTCCATATTAATGTTCCTTTTTCTGAACCACTTTATCACACTGTAGATGACCTTGTAGTGCGCCCCCAGCATGTGCCGGCACGGAAGCACCATGTTCCGGTCACCGAAGATCTTTCTTTATTTCTGAAGCATTGGAACAAGGCAGAGCGGAAGATGATTCTCTTAGGTGCGATGCCACCGCATTCTATAGACTCCAAATGGTTTGATGCACTGGTGAATGACCCCGGTGTGGTCGTCTTTACCGAAGCAACCTCCAATGCGCATCATCCTGCGTTCTTTCCGTCCATCGATCAATTGATCGCACCTTTGGACGCTGAAGGGTTTGATGCATTGCGCCCTCAAGTCTTACTTACTTTTGGAGGAATGATAGTCTCCAAGAAAGTAAAGGCCTTTTTGCGCAACTTCAAGCCGGAATTCCATTGGCATGTTGATACCAAACGGGCCTACGACACCTACTTTAAACTTGATCACCACTTTAAGACTACCGCCAACAGTTTTTTACAGACCTTCTTGCCAAGAGCCCAATCGGTAAAGAGTACTTATCAATCACATTGGGACATTATACAACAACAAAGGCGGACAAAACATACCGAATACGTGGCTTCAGTCCCGTTTTCAGATTTTAAAGTATTTTCTATTGTTTTTCGTCGTCTCCCCAAGGGCATTCATCTGCAATTAAGCAACAGTGCAACCATCCGATATGCCCAATTGTTTGATATTCATCCTTCTATCGAGGTCTTTTGCAATAGAGGCACCAGTGGTATTGATGGAAGCACGAGCACGGCGATTGGCGCCGCAATAACTTCAGGAATACCTACCGTCTATATTACGGGTGATCTAAGCTTCTTTTACGACAGCAATGCGCTTTGGAATCAATACATTCCGAAGGATTTTAAGATAATAGTGGTAAATAACGGAGGTGGAGGGATCTTTAGAATTTTACCGGGCGCTAAGGAAGCCGAGAATTTTGGGACATTCTTTGAGACCAAACATACACTCACAGCCAAGCCTTTATGTGAGCTTTTCGGGTTTGAGTATACAGCCGTGCGTGATACAGCGGCTTTGGAAGGTGCGCTAGGTAGCTTCTTTACTGCTTCAGAAGGACCTATATTACTGGAAATATTCACGCCTTCCGAAGTGAACGATACGGTGCTGCTGGATTATTTTAAATACATTAAGTAGACGTGTCTCCGGCAAGGAACGACTGTGCACATTTGTAGGCCGAAGCCAAATCATCCACTACGGTAAATGGCTTGTTAAAAAAATTAGCTTCCAGTGCCGCATTTTTCTTTCCAATCTCATCGGGGGTAATGATGACCAGACCCTTTAATGTTGGAATTTTTTCTAAGTATTTATAGTCATTGGGATTCACCGAATAAGAATTGATGCGGTTCGCTATATACACCCAAGGGCGCGTCCCTAATTTTTGAAGGCCTTTTATCAAAATGGAGAAACCTGTAATGTAGGATATCGTGACACCTTCATAAGCTTCTACAACCACGATATTATCGTAAAAAAACACCATGCCCAGATCTGTTTCCAAAACATGGCGTAGTGAAACCGATGCGGGAAAATTGTGGGGAGATGTCGCATTCATCGATCGTGAAATTAACAAATAGGATTGAATTTCGCTTCATTTTTTTGTCCTTTTTATCGCTTCGGAAATTGTATCTTTGCAGCTATGATTCAACTTGGTGAATATAATACACTTAGCATTCTTCGAGAGACCGACCCGGGACTGTATTTAGGCGATTCGGAAGGTAATGAAGTGCTTTTACCCCACAAGTACAAACCGGAATCCTTTGAAATTGGGGACGAGTTGCAGGTATTTTTATATCTGGATAACGAAGAACGACCCATAGCCACCACTTTAGAACCTTTTGTGACACTGCACAACTTCGGTTATCTGCATTGCAGTGATGTGAACGAATATGGAGCTTTTATGGATTGGGGTCTGGAAAAACAATTGTTCGTCCCGTTCAAGGAACAGGCACGCCCCATGAAAGTAGGGAGTTGGTATATTGTTTACCTTTATTTGGACGAGGTAACAAACAGGCTTGTAGGATCCAGCAAGACCAATCGTTTTGTGGATAACACCGAAGTAACCGTAGCAAAATTCGATACTGTGGATGTACTGGTGACACATCTTACTGAAAAAGGAGCCAATGTGATCGTTAACGGAAAGCACAAGGGATTGATTTATATCGATGATATTTTTGAGGACATACGCAGTGGTGACAGGCTTACCGCTTATGTAAAAAAAGTGCGTGAGGACAATAAGATAGACGTAGTCCTGCAACCTCCCGGCTACAGAAGTATCGAACCGAACGCTAATTTCATCCTGGATGAACTTAAAGCAGCCGGCGGCTTCTTAGCCTTGCATGATAAGACCGACCCCGACACCATAAAAAATGAATTGGGGATGAGCAAGAAAAGCTTTAAAAAGGCGATAGGAACCCTCTACAAAGATAAACAGATAGAGATCAAGGATGATGGGATCGAACTTATCGATGACTTTGATACGGGAGGAGAAGAAAACTAAGACCGGAAGTGGATGCTTTTCTGTTTCGGTGAACTTAGCACAGGTGAAACGCTACGTGAAAAACTTTTAGATCGTAATCTTACTTTTGGAGTTTAAAATTTAATACCCTCTACCTACACGATAAGGAGCACAGCGTGAACAGATACCCACCGGTGGACAGGGATCTAACAGGTCAAGACCACGCACTTCTTTATATGCAATATTCTTCACTCCCGAAGCAGCATCAGCCGGATATACACCTTGTCCTCTTACGGTAAAACCAAATTCTTTTTGTAACAGCGGAGCAGCATCTACCTTACGTTGTACGAAATTTTCGTTCGCTGCAATTGCCGTGATCATGTCTACGGGTTGGCGGTAATTTTCGGTATTCATCTGGAAGGTCTTAAGCTTGGTGTTGAGGACCGGAGCCTTATCCAGCGTAAAAGACGTAGTAGTAAGTTCCTCTATTTCCGGAAGTGATTCGGCGGTGATCGTGAAATAACGTGTCTCAAAATCGTATTGCGCACTCGCCAAAAGCGGAAGAAAAAAAAGGAGATAAAGGACGTTTCTCATGTGAGCAAATGTATCAAAAATGATTCCCAATTATCAAAAACCACTAAAAGTTTAACTTTTTTGAGGTATTCTTTGGAACAGCATCTTTGTGCACCATAATACTAATGGCCTTTAAGCGCATATAGGCTTCACTAAAATAGACATAACCACCATTGGCGTTTCGACTTTCGTCCGTGCCCCAGCTATTCTTTACTTTGTAATATTTGGTACCGTTCTGGTCGCGAAGCATACCGGTGATATGCATTAAATGATCATCGGTCGTGCTGTAGTTCTCAAATTCCTGTTGCCGGAATTCTTGGGTCACAACGGCTTCGGGATAGATCCCTTGCAAGGCTTTGATATTGTTTTCAGAATCTTTTGGAACAACCGCTACGCCATCCTTCGATGAAAAAGTTCGTTCGCTTACATCACAATCCAACTCCACCGAAAAACCCTGCTCCAGTGCATGATCTACAATAGAGATCATTTCGTCTAGAGGGACATTGTACATAGAACCATTGCTCCAGTTGTCCGGGATATTCAAGATAAATTCAGAATAGAAAGGCGCATGAGCAAAAGAGGTGATGGTCACATAATCGGATGGCTCGAGTGTTGTCATCGTCAAGAAGGTCTTTGGTGTATATTGCTTACCTTCGTAGGTGAAGGTCTCAGGGTTCTTTCCTAAATAGACATCAAGTACCGAGGCGACGGCTTTTTTCCAAGTAGAACTTAAAGAACGCCCGGGATTCTCCACATAGGTTTTGACCATGGCTTCGAGAACCGCAATCAGTTCGGCATGGTTATGATTTTCTTCGGAAGGGAACAAACCACTGTATGCTTCGTTAGGTACTAACCCGTACATTGCAACCGAATTGATGACATCGTGCGCCAAGCCGCCTTCACTAAATTGCGCTTTGCCTTGTCGCATTACAAAATTCTCTGCCTTTAGCGGATAAATGTTACGCACGGTGTACATTTCGGAAAGATCGATCTGCTTCCCTGTGCGCCGCATGATCTCCGATTCTAAAAAGGAAGAGGTCGAAAAGCTCCAGCAGGTTCCGGTTCGGCCCTGGCTAATCACCGGCGTGGTTTCCAGGTCTATGACTTCGGTAAACTGGTAAGGCGTTTGCGCTGAAAGCGGAAATGAAAGGAAAAAAATTCCGAAGAAAAAAAATAAAATTCGCATGGTGTTTCTTTTAGTACTTCCTAAATCTGCCATAGGCAAATGTGTCCAGAAGTCTTATCTTTGACGTAAAAATAAGAATTATGCATACACCGAATTGGAAAACGGCGAAAGAATATTCAGATATCACTTATAAAAAATGCGACGGAGTGGCACGTATCGCTTTCAACCGTCCCGAAGTACGTAATGCGTTTCGCCCCAAGACCACATCTGAACTGTTGGATGCCTTCCACAACGCACAAGAAGATACAAGTATTGGCGTTGTGTTGTTATCGGCAGAAGGTCCGTCACCAAAAGACGGTGTCTATAGTTTTTGCAGTGGTGGCGATCAAAAAGCACGAGGTCACCAAGGATATGTTGGGGACGATGGGTATCACAGATTGAATATTCTGGACGTACAGCGTTTAATTCGCTTTATGCCCAAAGCGGTGATCTGTGTTGTGCCCGGTTGGGCGGTTGGCGGAGGACACAGCTTGCATGTAGTGTGCGATCTCACCCTTGCCAGCAAGGAACACGCCATCTTCAAACAAACCGATGCCGATGTGACCAGTTTTGACGGAGGTTACGGAAGCGCATATCTGGCTAAAATGGTAGGGCAGAAGCGGGCACGGGAGATCTTTTTCCTCGGAAGGGATTACAGCGCACAAGAAGCTTATGAAATGGGGATGGTGAATGCCGTGATCCCGCATGAATCTCTAGAGCAGACTGCCTTTGAATGGGCACAGGAAATTTTGGCAAAATCGCCAACGTCCATTAAAATGTTGAAATTCGCCATGAACCTTACCGACGACGGAATGGTGGGGCAACAGGTCTTTGCCGGGGAAGCAACACGACTGGCGTACATGACTGATGAGGCCAAAGAAGGCCGGGATGCATTTCTAGAGAAGCGAAAGCCCAATTTTGATAAAAAATGGTTGCCGTAATGTGGCCTACTCGAAATATTAGATACGTAAAAAAGCAGGATTCTATGCTGCTTTTTTGATCTATTTGTATATCACATACCTTATGACAGCACCTGAAATTCTTCTACAGCTTTTTCGATCTTAGTTTCGCCGGTAAGGATCTCGAATGCCTGATTTTTTGCGACTTCTGTGTCGAGACTCTTCACAAGTGTTCTCGCAACATCCCATCGTGGGATCTCACCGCGTTCGTTGAGTTTGTGCTCCAACTTGATCTTACCGAGTCCTTCGTTGTTTGTTAAAGCCCCCGGACGTACGATCGTAAAAGTGAGTCCGCTTATATCCAAATATTGATCGGCATTGTGTTTTGCCTTTAGATACTCCTGGATCTCTGAAGCTTCTTCGGGCTTGTCGGCTCCCATGGAGCTTAGCATCACAAATTTCTTTACCCTATCTTTTTTGGCAGCGTCAATAAGTTTCTTTGCACCCTCCTGATCCACATTGACAACATCCTTACCTCCCGAGCCGGCTGCAAAGATCACCCGGTCAATACCCTGAGTGGTATGGGACACATCCCCTGTGAGATCGGCAAGTACGGTAGCTACTTGCTGAGATTCAAAATCCTGTTGCTGTTCCTGTTTCCGAACCATGGCCACAGGTGTGAACTGTTCAGAATCCTTTAAGAGGGCTACTATTTTTTTTCCTGTGGTGCCTGTTGCACCGGCTACTAATATCTTTTCCATACCCTTAAGATACGAACTATCTGTTGGAATGAATGCTCCCAGCTCCCTGTTTAACTTGGTTTTAGTAGCTTTTTAATGGAAATTAACAGCTTCTCCTGCAATGCGTTCGTTCCTATCTATTTTTGATACGCATCGGCATGTACTTTTGCTACTGCACGGCCACTGGGATCATTCATATTCTTAAAGCTCTCATCCCATTCTAAGGCAATTGGACTGCTACACGCTACGCTGGGAACCGAAGGAACACTTAAGGCAGCTGCATCGCTAGGGAAGTGTTCTTCGAAGATGGACCGGTAGAAGAACTCCTCTTTGCTTGTAGGCGTTTGCAAGGGGAATCGGTATTGCGCATTCGCCATTTGTTCATCGGTAACTTGCTCATTCACCATTTCCTTCAAGGTATCTATCCAACTGTATCCCACACCATCACTAAACTGTTCTTTCTGTCGCCAAGCGACGCTGGCAGGGAGCATGTCTTCAAATGCTTTGCGAAGCACCCATTTTTCCATACGTTCGCCGTTGATCATCTTATCATTGGGATTGATTCGCATAGCTACATCCATAAACTCTTTGTCCAAGAATGGCACACGACCTTCGATTCCCCAGGAAGCGAGTGATTTATTGGCCCGCAAACAATCGTACATGTGGAGTTTCTCTAACTTTCGCACCGTCTCTTTATGAAATTCTTCAGCATTTGGCGCTTTGTGAAAGTATAAATACCCCCCAAAGATCTCATCGCTTCCCTCTCCGGACAGCACCATCTTTATCCCCATGGCTTTAATAGCTCTTGCCATTAGGTACATTGGGGTCGAGGCGCGAATTGTAGTGATGTCGTAAGTTTCTAAATGATAGATGACATCACGCAATGCGTCGATACCCTCTTGGATGGTAAACTTGATCTCATGGTGGACCGTTTCCAGATGATCGGCGACCTTTTGGGCTGCGGCAAGATCCGGAGAACCTTCCAGTCCTATCGCAAAAGAATGGAGTTGCGGCCACCAAGCCTTGTCTTGGTCATCACTTTCAATACGTTTTTCGGCATATTTCTTTGCAATGGCTGATGTTATGGAAGAGTCCAGTCCGCCGGAAAGTAATACGCCATACGGTACGTCACTCATCAATTGACGATGCACCGCATCTTCCAAGGCTTTCCGAAGTGCCGCAATACTGGTCTCATTATCCTTAACCGCCTCATACGCCATCCAATCCCGTTGGTACCATCGTTTTAGTGTTCCTTCGTCGCTATCCAGGTAATGTCCGGGAGGGAAAAGTTCGATCTTTGTACAAACCCCTTCCAACGCCTTTAATTCGGATGCGACATAGAAGGTACCGTCCTTATCCCAACCCATATACAGCGGGATGATACCCATGTGGTCACGCGCCACTAAATATGCATTCCGTTCAACATCGTAGATGGCAAAGCCAAAAATACCGTTCAGTTCGTCCAGAAAAGTATTCCCTTTTTCTTTATAAAGTGCCAGGATCACTTCGCAGTCGCTTTTTGTTTGAAACTCGTAGCGTCCTTCAAATTGTTTCCGAAGACTTTGGTGGTTATAGATCTCTCCATTGGCAGCCAGGACAAGATTCCTATCTGGAGAGAACAGGGGCTGTTTCCCCGAAGTAGGATCCACGATTGCAAGACGTTCGTGGGCCAGGATCGCTTTTTCGGAATCGAAGATCCCGCTCCAATCGGGACCGCGATGACGAATACATTTGGCCATTTCCAATAGTTGGGGCCGTAATTTTTCAGAAGGTTGCTTCAGTTCGAAGGCGCATACAATACCACACATAATTTCTATATTTTATTTGGTTAGTTAATATTTCATTCGATACTTCCTTGCTAAGGAAGTAACTATCTCATTGGACACAGAACATTTAGGCACAAAAAAACCCGTCAGGTTGGAAACTTGACGGGTCTTAAGTATAGGGTACAAGTTTCTGTTACGTCCGGGCGTTATTATTATTATTATTATTATTATTTACTAGGATCAAAAACATGACTTGTTTCTTTTCGTCTTGAATATCAAATATTAGACAATTTTTTCAGCTTTCCAAAAAAAAACATCAATACTTAAAAACCAAGAGTGCTTCAGGGAGCTCTTTTTTAGGGATCGGCCTCCCATCAATGCTGTAGTAGGCCATTTGAATGTACGCCTGATTTCTCAATTTTACCTGATATATCTGTCGTTTTGGTTCGTAAAGCGTGAATAGCCGGGCGCTTTCAACTTCATAATCGTCAAAGGCTTTCCGAACCTGTATCATGATATCGGATGGGATAATTGCGGTTTCCAGAAACTTTGCATCGTAGAACAGCATACCATTGGGTAAGTAGGTAGCGAAATGAGTGTTGGTACTAAAGCTATCGCCAAATTGTGATATGTAACGCACGGGTGCATCATCGCCGGCAGTGAGTCCGCGATCGATGAACCACTCATTTACATAACCATCCGGAAAGTTGGCCTTTTGTGAAGCGAGCACGACTTGAGGTACTTCGGCTTCAGGAATGGGATCATTGTTCAATGGGGTTTCCTGAGCAATCATAAAACCCGCTATGTAAAGGGAACAAAGGAGTAGCGTAATTTTTTTCATAATAGTGATTTCTTAGCTTTTTTTCTTAAGATACACTATTAGGTCTCAGAATCATAGCACTTTAAGACTACCTTAACTTTGGAAAGTTCTTGGGGTCTGCTTCATGCATTATACGATAGACGGTTTCAAAAATATCTTCTGCTGAAGGTTTTGAAAAATAATCACCATCGGTTCCATAGGCCGGACGATGTGGTTTCGCAGCCAGGGTTTGCGGTTTGCTATCTAAATATTGGTACCCGTTTTGAACATCCACGATTTCGTTCATAATATAGGCCGAAGCGCCACCGGGGACATCTTCGTCTATCACCAATAACCGATTGGTCTTACGGACGCTTTTTACCAGATCTTGGTTGAGGTCCAAAGGTAATAGCGACTGCACGTCGATCACTTCGACATCGATCCCGACCTGTTGTAGTTCTTTTGCGGCGTCTTCGACAATACGCAGCGTGCTTCCGTAGGAAACGAGGGTAATGTCAGATCCTTCCTTTACAGTTTCCACGAGTCCTATAGGCGTTCGAAGCGATCCAAGGTTGTTAGGCATCTTCTCTTTTAAACGGTAGCCGTTCAAACACTCAACAATAAGTGCCGGTTCATCGGTTTCCAGCAGGGTGTTATAGAATCCTGCCGCCTTTGTCATATTCCTTGGCACTAAAATATACATCCCTCTAAGTAGGTGGACCAATCCACCCATTTGGGATCCGCTATGCCATATTCCTTCCAGGCGATGGCCCCGTGTACGAACAATTAGAGGAGCTTTTTGGCGCCCTTTGGTGCGATAGCGCAGCGTAACAAGGTCATCACTCATGATTTGAAGACAATAGAGAATATAGTCCAGATACTGGATCTCGGCAATAGGACGTAAGCCTCGCATCGCCATGCCAATTCCTTGACCCAGGATAGTAGCTTCTCGAATTCCGGCGTCACTTACGCGGTATTCGCCATACTTTTCCTGCATGCCTTCAAGCCCTTGATTTACATCACCTATCTTGCCTGCATCCTCTCCAAATATAAGTACTTCAGGATGCTTCGAGAAGATCGCGTCAAAATTATCTCTAAGGATCAATCGACCGTCCACTTCTTCGGCATCATCTGCGTATACCGGCGGTACCTCTTCGATCGTCGTGCCATTCTCTTCTGCTTCGGAATAAAGGTCTGAGCTGTATTTAGGCTGAATGGTCTCAAAGTAATTCTCGATCCAGTCCAGTAATTGTCGTTTTTCTGAAGATTCTTCGTTCACCACATATCGAAGAGCTTTTCGAGTAGCAGCCGCAATGTTTCTGCGGAGGGGTTCCTTATCTGAAGCGAGCTCGTTCTTGATCTTCTCGATGAAGTTCTTATTGGAAGAGCTTTCTGCCAGATTCGCTAATAAAGTGATCGCTTCTTGTTGTTCTTTCCGTTGCGGTGCTAAGAAGGCTTCCCAGGCTGCTTTCTTTCCATCACGAACTTCTTTTTTAATGGACTTTTCGATCTCGTCGAGAGAAGCTTCGGTTGCAATATTATTTGCGATCATCCACTCGCGCATCTTTAAGTTGCAATCGTATTCACGTTCCCACTGAAGTCGTTCTTCACTTTTATAGCGTTCGTGAGATCCACTGGTGGAGTGCCCTTGAGGTTGTGTAAGTTCAAGTACGTGGATCAATACCGGTACGTGCTCTTCACGAGCCAGTGCGCTTGCTTTTTGATAGGTTTCTATAAGGACAGGGTAGTCCCATCCTTTTACGCGCATGATCTCATAGCCTTGATCTTCCTCCGTACGTTGAAATCCTTTAAGGATCTCAGAGATATTCTCTTTAGTGGTTTGGTGTTTCGCATGTACTGAAATTCCATAGGCATCATCCCACACGCTCATGACCATAGGTACTTGTAATACGCCCGCGGCATTGATGGTTTCCCAAAACAAGCCTTCGCTGGTACTCGCATTTCCAATGGTTCCCCAGGCCACCTCGTTTCCATTGATGGAAAATGTTGTTTTATTTTTAATACCCTTTACATTACGGAAGATCTTGGATGCCTGTGCCAGACCTAATAGTCGTGGCATTTGTCCCGCAGTAGGAGAGATGTCGGCGCTGCTATTCTTCTGCGCAGTGAGATTCTTCCACTGGCCTTGGGCGTCCAGACTATGTGTGGCAAAATGACCACCCATTTGACGACCGGCACTCATAGGATCGGCCTCAAGATCGGTATGCGCATAGAGTCCGGCAAAGAACTGCTGTATGGAAAGTTCTCCAATGGCCATCATAAATGTTTGATCGCGGTAATACCCGCTTCGCCAATCTCCGTTTTTAAAAGCCTTTGCCCATGCGAGTTGCGGTACTTCCTTACCATCTCCAAAGATCCCGAACTTTGCCTTTCCCGTGAGGACCTCCCGTCGCCCCAGTAAACTGCATTCCCGACTGGTTACTGCAATTTTGTAGTCGTTCAAGACCTCGGCTTTAAAATCATCAAAAGAAAGTTCGCTATTCGTCTCCGGATTTGTTTGCATCTTCAAAAAATTAGGGATTACAAAAGTAGCGAAAATGAGGCAATTTTGCAGGCTTAGGATTTAGATTTCGGTAATAGCTTCATAATTAGCAATCTCGCCAAGAGAAGAAAGGGGAGACCGTGCATTACTACATCAAACCAATCTGTTAATGTCATACCATTGGCACCGCCGGCGATCCATTTAATCTTTCCCCACAGGTGTGGTTCGGGAAAGAATGGTGCCAGCCCCAAGGTTAGGCATAAGAGTACAATGATGCGCCAGTCGTTAAAGAAACTCATGAACAAAGATTTTTAGTGTATGCATACGTTTTTCAGAATCCAACCATCAATACCACTCCCTCGTGAAAAGACTTAACAATGTCTTTATGTCCAGTGTGACGATAAAACGAACTTTTTGATCGTAGTTGGGTAGTCCCGGTTCCCACCCCAAATTAGAATAGAGAGGAAAGTACAGTTCAAAATAATCTGCGACTAGGTTCGCTCGAATTCCGGTATCAAAAACTGCATTGGTGCCTCTGCCTTTATTATGGACCAAGCCCACATCTCCATACGCATAGATCCATTTCCAGATATTCGTGCTGGCATTCACGGTTGTGATCCAACTGTTGGCAAAGGCCGGTTCCAACTGCGACTTAAATCCACCTTCGGCGATTATAAGTTGCTGACTGAATAAACCGGAATCTTCGCTTCTTCCGTAATAATTATAATCCAGGAGATAATCGGTAGGTCTGTCCAGCGCAAAGCTGAAGAAATCTTCATCTTCCCGGGTATCGTTAAAGACAAAGATGCCCGCAAAGAATCGCAGATTCAATTGGCGGTTGTTCAAAAATAATTTTCGGTATTCTAAGGTAGTGGAAATTTTACTGAATTTAGCTGAGATCTGATAATCCACAACTCCTCTGAAATAATTGATCAGGTTAGGATTAGAATACACATATTGCAGGTCGAAAACACTATAATTGGGGTCTTGATCCGGGTCCATAGGATTGTCGTCTCTAAAAATGTTGACACTCCTTAAATTAATGAATTGTTTTTCATTATTCCGCAGGTCCTCATTTCTGAAAGCAAACGTCATAAAGGGAGTGAACTTTCGGAAAAAGAGGTCTTCGTCGTAGGACAGATAGCTTCCGGCGATCCCGTACCGCATAGCATACAGCGGCTGGTCCTTAAATTGTTGTGTGTAGATAAGCGAACCACTTCCCAGTAAGGTGTTGGAACGCAATCCAAGCTTCGGTGTGAAATTGTAATGAAAAGCCTTCGGAAGTACGGTTTTATTATAAAGTTTTGCTCCAAGGATCAAACCATCGTAGAGATTGTAATCGAATTCGGGCATAAAAAACAACTGATTGTACCTCGAGTCACCTACATCCTGAAAAAGGCGGAATTGGACCGGACGGTTCAACAGACCTGAGACATTATGGTAATTATTTCGCTGGTTATATTCCGGGATGATCTCCTCGTAATTAAGTACTAATTTTCGAATATCCTTGGCAGGAACCATGACCGTTGCGGTAGAGTCGACAGGTAAAAGCCATTGTTTGAAAACGATACTTTCTTTATTGATACCGTATAGCGAAACAGGCATGGAATTATTGCGTAAGTTCTTCACCAAAACCTCTAATGAGTCCCCTCGTTTTCGGACTTTCTTTATCTTAAAATCAATAGTGGTATGTGTTCCCACATAGTCGTCAAAGAACCAATCGATAGGTAACGTAGTGTTTGCAGTAAGTGTCTCTTTAAACTGCCCGGAGGTTACAGGCTTTAATCGATAATTCGCATAGAACTCCTTGATCGCATTATTCAATTGGTCCCTCCCTAAATAGTCGGCTACATAATCCAGTCCGTCACCACCGTAATAGTCACCTGCAATGTTCTTATTGAACTTTACCAGAGAGTCTTTAGGGGTCGTAAGCGCTTGATTCAAATTATTTCGCGCCATATTGAGATAGAGAAGCGGGTATTGATCATTGAATTCCAGCTTCGACGCATGCGACCAGCGGATCACCCAAAAGTTGCTAAGGTTTCCAATGATCTTCATTTTTGGGTAATAGGTTTCCACATAATCCATCATTAAATAGATCTGTAGAGCTCCCGTGAGCCAGTAATCATTGCGAGGGTGAAGAGGAAGTGTATTCTCTATATAGTTTCGGGTGATGGCCTTAAGCTGTTCCATGTCGTATTCGAAACCATCGGGGAACGGACTAATAAAATCGGGAAGCTGATTTAAACCATAAACAGGATTATTCTTATAGTCTGACTCACTGATTACCATCTTTTCGAAAGGATATTCACCTAACCTGTTCTCTAAGAAATAAGTGATTCGGTCTATCAATAAGGCTTTTATAGGAGGTGACACTTTCTTATCCTCTAGATTTGTGATCACCTCAACACGATCTGTCACCACACTTTTAAAATTCGATTGTTGTTCTAAATGTACGATCGCTTTGACTCGATCTGCACCTTCGAGTCGTGTTGTTTTCGTTTTTTCGGAAATGGTTTCAGAAACAACTGTAAGATCTGATATCACATGGTAGCGCAGGGGCGTATGGAATGTGATCGTAAAGTGAGAGGGCAGTAAATACAGGTCGTCCGTATTTTTGTTGCTGTACGCCTGCCATTCACCATTGTACACAGCCGGAGATATATACCAATGCTGTAATCTATAGTCATTTTCACGCGTCACACCGTATCTCGTGAACTTATCGCTGGGGATCTTGATCGTATAAAGAAATTTTAATGTTACTTCCTGGTCGGGGAGCAACGGTTCCGGCAAAGCTACTTTTAAAATATCCACGGCTTCACCACGTTCCCATTCCAGCGGAAGTCCTGTGGCATTGGCAATGCTAAATACTGTCGTGCTGCCGCGATCTTCTTTTTTTTCAAAATGGAAGGAACTGTCGTAATTTTCGGCAAATCGCTTCGCTAAAGGGGTGGTCTTATTCGAAAAACTATTGGCCCAATCGTTAAAATAGATGGTCGAAAGTGGCGTGTTGGATGTGTTCCTGAAAGTGACCTGCTGCTTGATATTCACTTCCTTCTTTGCGGGATCCAGGGTAGCATCTATAACAATGTCGTGCTGGGCAAACAGGCTCACTGTCCAGCAACAAAAAACAAGTATTAAAAGGCGTTTGAGGATCAAGAAGTCTTAAGAAATTTGAGAGGTTTACTGCCGGGAACCCTGTTTTTTATATAATAGATGCCGTTGGCAAGATGCGCTACCGGTATTGTGATTGCTTCGGAAGCAGCACTGTTCACGGTCATCAACCGCTGCCCCAACACGTTATAAATGTCAAAGGTCATTGGCTCCACAAACCCATCTATTTGTACGGAAAGTATTTCCGAAGCAATAGTATGCTCGAGACGGAAACCGCTTTCAGATGAATGTATGTCTGCCACGCCAAGAACGATCTGTCTGTCGGTTTCCAATTCCATCACCACAGGAAGATGATCGCTCATGCTGAATAATGAATTTCGTAATAACTGACCGTACACTCCATCACAAGAGGCGTCGCTAATGTCGTTATTGTAACAGTTCCCGTTATTTCCGAAGGCTTTGTACGTATCCGGCACATAGCGCAAGGTAGGATCTGAGGTCATATTCTGGGAGATCATTATAAAGTCGAAACGGTCATCCAAGCCGCCACCGGCACCGGCACCGAAAGTTCCCGAACTTATACGGGTACTCTGGGTATGGATGTCTTGGAAGGCGATGTTATTATTCCAGTCCCCGGGACGATCGATAGGGTCGGCCATGGTGATATTATTGGAGGTGTCCAGAAGCTCCTGATAGGCGGGTTCGTTAGCATCATACAAATTAAGGTCTCCGGCGAAGATCACGTATGCATTTGGGTCGATGGTGCTTAAGTAATCTGTAAAAGCAGTGACCATATCCAAACGCTGTGCTTCATTACTGCTTCCTTGACTGGATTTTAAATGGGTCACGAATATTTCTAAGAATACCGGATTGGTGGTTCCGTCTGTGGTGCTAAGTTTTAACCTGTAGTGGTTGATATCACGAATATTGGTAGTGATCACTTCCGAAGATTCCAGTGTAAACATTCCTGTCCTGAAAAAAAGTAACTGTTGCAAGTTAGAGGAACCCGATTGATTAAGCACGAAGGGTGCGCGCGAATACTGGCCGTCACCGTCATTTAAAGAAATATCCAAGATTAGATCTGCGCCAACTTCGTTTTCAAGTTCACACACCATAAAGATATCGGGTTCGTAATCGTTCAAGACATTACGAAGTATCTCCGAACGACTTCCCGGCAAGGCAGAGGGGAACTCCAGTAAATTATAGAACATGGTCTTGATCACTTCCTGGGCAGAAAGTGTAAAACCGAAGAAGATAAAAGCAATATATAGACCTTTTTTCAGCATCAATTAGGGGCGTTGTAAATTAGAAATTCGGACTTAAGTTATATTTATCGTAGAAGCTATTGAGGATGTCCAGCACCTCATCTTCTGTATCCACGACATGAACCAGGTCCATATCTTCCGGGCTAATGTTGTTGTTCATCTCAAGCAGGGTATTTTTGATCCAATCCATGAGACCGCTCCAAAATTCGGTGCCGACCAGGATTAGCGGGAACTTGTCGATCTTATGGGTCTGAATGAGGGTGAAGGCTTCAAAGAACTCATCCAATGTGCCAAATCCGCCCGGCATGACCACAAAGCCCTGAGAATATTTTACAAACATTACCTTTCGTACAAAGAAATAGTCAAAGTCTATGCTTTTGTCACTATCGATGTACGGATTGTCATGTTGCTCGAACGGAAGGGTAATGTTGAGCCCTACCGAAGTTCCGCCCGCCAGGTGTGCACCCTTGTTACCGGCTTCCATGATCCCGGGGCCACCGCCCGTGATCACACCGTAACCGTTCTCTGTGATTTTTTTAGCAATGCGTTCGGCCAGTTTGTAATATTTATGATTCGGTTTGGTACGTGCAGATCCGAAGATCGACACACAGGGACCAATACGACTCATTTTCTCGTAACCATTCACAAACTCTCCCATGATCTTAAAGATCGCCCAGGAGTCGTTCGTCTTTACTTCGTTCCAGTTTTTCGGAGTATTCTCGTGTCTCATGAATTCGTTTTCTTTCTTCCGTTGTGAACCGGTCACCGGGTCACATAGTTATAACAATTTGTCATGGGTTTCCCCTAAACAAGGCTGGGCCGCTAATGTAATTCTTTTTTAAGGAAACGTGCGGTATAGCTTTTTTTATCTTTTATCAATTCCTCCGGTGTTCCAAGGGCCATGATCTCACCGCCTTTTTTACCTCCTTCGGGACCAATATCTATAATATAATCAACGGTTTTAATGACATCCAGATTGTGTTCAATGATCACTACCGTATTCCCTTTGTCCACTAATTTGTTCAAGACCAGCAGTAACACCCTAATATCCTCAAAATGCAGACCGGTGGTAGGTTCGTCCAAGATATAGAACGTATTCCCGGTATCTCTTTTTGAGAGTTCCGTGGCCAGTTTAATTCGCTGAGCTTCTCCGCCGGAGAGCGTGGTGGATTGTTGACCTAACGTAATATAGCCCAGTCCAACATCTTTTATTGTCTTAAGTTTTCGGTAAATCTTCGGGATGGGTTCAAAAAAAGCACATGCCTCATTAATGGTCATTTCCAGCACATCATGAATGGATTTTCCTTTGTAACGGACCTCCAGAGTTTCTCTGTTAAAACGTTTTCCCTGGCAGGTCTCGCATTCAACATACACATCCGGTAAAAAATTCATCTCGATCACCCGCAGACCACCACCCTTGCAGGTCTCACAACGTCCGCCGGCGACATTAAAACTAAAACGCCCCGGCTTGTAGCCACGAATCATGGCCTCCGGTACTTTAGCGAATAGATTCCTTATTTCTGAAAACACTCCGGTATAGGTTGCAGGATTGGAACGGGGTGTTCTTCCAATAGGTGATTGATTGATATCTATGACCTTATCGATATGTTTAAGTCCGTCGATCTTTTTATAAGGCATGGGCTTCTTCACACCATTAAAGAAGTGTGCGTTGAGAATAGGGTACAGGGTCTCATTGATGAGGGTGGATTTTCCACTGCCGGAAACACCTGTAACACCAATCATAGTGCCCAACGGAAAGCTCACACTCACATTCTTTAGATTATTTCCCGTCGCTCCGGTAAGACTTAGGATCTTTCCGTTGCCTTCTCTCCGTTTCTTCGGAATTTCGATCTCTTTCGTTCCATTTAGGTAATCGGCCGTAAGGGTATGCTGTTTTTTTATTTCTGAAGGAGTCCCCTCCGAAACGATTTCCCCGCCATGACGACCTGCTGCAGGACCAATATCGATCACATAATCGGCGTGTTCGATCATATCCTTATCATGTTCTACCACAATGACCGAATTCCCAATGTCCCGAAGCTGGATCAATGAATGGATCAACTTTTCATTGTCCCTTTGGTGTAGACCAATACTTGGTTCATCCAAAATATATAGCACCCCTACTAACTGAGATCCAATTTGTGTCGCTAGTCGAATACGCTGTGCTTCCCCTCCCGAAAGTGATTTAGAGCTTCGGTCCAGTGCAAGGTAAGTAAGTCCAACATCCACTAAGAACTGCAAGCGGGAACGCACTTCTTTTATGATCTCTGAAGCGATCTTGCGTTGTGTTTCAGAAAGCTTCGCTTCTAAGGTTGCGAACCAGGCGGCCAGTTCGACCACGTCCATGTGGGCAAGTTCGGCAATGTTCTTTCCGTTCACCTTAAAATAGAGCGATTCCTTCCGAAGCCGTGAACCTTCGCATTCCGGACAAGCGATCTTATTCATGTATTCTTTGGCCCATCGCTTCAGGGATTTTGATTCGTTGGCCTCATAGGTGTTTTGAAGAAAGGTCGCAACACCTTCAAAATCGATCTTATAGTTTCGAGTGATCCCAAGTGTCTTGGACTCGATATCAAATTTTTCATTACCGCCGTAAAAGATCATTTGTTGTGCGGCTTCGGGGATGCTTTCAAACGGATCACTTAATTTGAAATTGTAGCGTTCTGCGATCAATTCGAGTTGTTTGAACACCCAATTGCTCTTTTGCGGACCGTGAGGGGCTAAAGCACCTTGTTTTATGGACAGTTGTTTGTTGGGAACGATCTTATCGAGATTCACTTCGTATAATTTACCCAATCCCTTACAGTTTGGGCACATTCCTTTTGGCGAGTTGAAGGAGAAATTATTGGGTTCGGGGTTGGGGTAAGAGACACCACTCGTGGGACACATGAGCGATCTGCTGAAATACCGTACAGCATTTGTCTCGTTATCAAGTACCATGAGTACATCATCCCCATGATACATGGCTGTAACGATCGTTTCGGACAAACGCTTGTCGTTTTCGGTGTCCTCAGAGATTTTGAGTCGGTCCACTACGATCTCAATATCATGGGTTTTGTAACGGTCGATCTTCATCCCTTTGGTAAGATCCAGTACTTCGCCGTCCACCCTAACTTTTAAAAATCCCTGCTTCGCGATCTGCTCAAACAATTCTCTGTAATGTCCTTTTCGAGAACGAATCACAGGAGCTAGTACGCTTACCTTCTTGTCTTTAAATTCTTCAATAATAAGCTGCTTTATCTGTTCGTCGTTGTAGCTTACCATTTTTTCTCCCGTATTATAACTGTAGGCATCGCTGGCACGTGCATAGAATAGACGAAGAAAATCGTATATCTCTGTAATGGTTCCTACAGTAGAACGAGGACTTTTGCTGGTGGTTTTTTGCTCAATGGCAATTACAGGAGACAAACCGTCTATCTTATCCACATCCGGCCGTTCCAGACTGCCTAGGAATTGGCGGGCATACGCCGAAAAGGTCTCTATGTAGCGACGCTGACCTTCTGCGTAGATCGTATCGAAGGCCAATGAAGATTTTCCGCTGCCCGAAAGCCCTGTTATTACCACCAATTTTTCACGGGGAATGCGAACATCAATGTCTTTTAAATTGTGAACTCGTGCCCCGAGAACTTCAATAAAATCTTCATTTTTTATCATAGTTTGCAAAGGTACTCAATTGATATGAAAATTTAGAAGGCATCCCAGCGTCAAGGTGTTAATTTTCAGAAGAAATTTTTAAAAAAGGAATGACCTACGAATTCGCTTCTTTGGATAGGAATTGATAGAAGGTTGTCGCAATAAAGAAGATAAGACTTATTACAAATGAGTAGCTCGTGATAAGAACTAAGGTAGAAAGGCCGAACAACAAAAAGCATAGGGGCATTAACACGCCAAACAACACCAAGGTGAGGAAAATACCGTAAAGATATTTTATAAGGTTAGGCATGCTCTTCGTGGAGTTGAACTGAAACTGAAAGAGTTTAGGCAACACTTCCTTGGTCATGTACTCACCTAATTTAGAGAGGAACACTTCATTGAAGGAAGAGTCTTCAAAAGCTTCGCTATCAATGGTATTGGCCAACTTCATGATCTTTTCTTGGTGTCTTTCAAAAACAGCATTCAGGTCTAAGGCTTCTTTATAAACTGCATATTTATACCCAAAATAGAACCAAAGCCCCGAACCGCACTTGTGCTCCAGCCATTTGGCAACAATATCCTGATTGTAGATTTTTGGATAGTGTATGTTCTCCGGAATGGTTTTATCCTTCGGACTCGTCATTAAAAGCGATTTAAGCTCCAGATAAAGATTCTCTGTATCTGCATAATTGTGGTTCTCCTGAAGGAACTCGATAGCGATCTTGGATTTACCTTTGTAGAACTCCTTAACTTCAAAGAAATTGAGACCCGCAAACTCGTCATCTATATAGTCCCTTAGCCCCGGAAGCCACATTTTTGAGCGGTAGAGTATATCTACGATCGTGCGAAAATGGTGCATCTTTTCGGTCACCTTGCCCAAATTGTCGATCACATTCGCTCGCGTGTTCTTAAGATTCATGGCGGCTAAAGCCAGATAGACCATGATCACTGCGCTCAAGAATCCGCTAATCGCTATAAACAGAGAGGAAAGACCGGAAAGCGTTGTTGCAAAATCGGGAGAAGCATTATTCTTTTGCCAAAGAAGAAATAGGAGGGCAATACAAAGAAGCCCACTAAATACGAGTGGGATGAGGGCATACAAATCCTTTAAGAAAGATTTATTTCTCATAACGGGCCTTCCAGGTGAAAGCAATGAAAAGAAGCGGCGTATCCCCAACTCATAAAGAAAACCCTACTATTCTTATTAGAGTAGCATCGATTGTTCTTAATAATAGTATATTTGAATGGATTCGTTGAGCTCCCCAAAGGCGAATAGTTACCTTAGCTTCACTACTGATAATTCCTACAATTTATAGTTATTATCTCCAAATTTAGCCTTTTTAGACTCAATTTGTAGTAAAAACCCTACATTTCGATATGTGGTATAACAATTCCGATTAACGGCTAAAAAACCGATTAGAATCCAACGGCCGTATCATCTCCCCTAAAATCGGCCCCGCCTTCCAAAGTACCATCGGGTAAGATCAAAATAGCGTCTACTTTGCCTATGGTTGGGTCTACCTGAGTATTTCTGGGATAGCCTTTTCGTTCCAGGGCATTCACTAGGGAATCCGAAAATCGCCCCAGCTCATAACGAACGGCATCAGGCAGCCATTGATGGTGGAAGCGAGCCGCATCCACAGCCGTTTGCATGTCCATTTCAAACTCATAGACATTTAAGATGGTTTGTGCTACAGATGTAATGATCGTGGCACCTCCCGGGGTTCCAACGACCATATACAGCGCCCCATCCTTTTCGACGATGGTTGGGGTCATGGCACTTAGCATTCTTTTTTGAGGTTCGATCGCATTGGCAGAACCTCCTATGAGACCATAAATATTAGGCTCTCCCGGCTTTGCGCTAAAATCGTCCATTTGATTGTTGAGAAAGAAACCCAGTTCGTGGGCGTACAATTTTGAACCGTAAGCAGAGTTTAACGTGGTTGTGACGGCTACGGCATTTCCAAACTGATCTACAATGGAATAATGTGTGGTTTCTGTACTTTCATACCCCGAAATAGTCCCATGAGTGAGCGAATTAGACGGTGTGGCAGCTTCAAAGCTGAACGAATCCATACGTGCCTTTACATAAGAATCACTTAGAAGTGAATCGATAGGGTTCTTAACAAAATCGGGATCTCCTAAATAGTAACTTCGGTCGGCGTAGGCACGCCTTTCGGCTTCTACCAACACCTGAATGTAGGGAACAGTGTTATGACCGTATGTTTGAAGCGGATACGGCGCGACCATCTTCAGTATCTGTCCCAGACACACACCACCGCTGGACGGCGGACCCATAGAAATAACCTTTAGGTCCTTATAGTGGAAAGTGAGCGGTTCCCGCCATTCAGCTTCGTAGGCTTCAAGATCTTCCTTCGTTATAATTCCATTGTTGTCTTGAATAAAGGTGACCAGTTTTTCTGCGGTTTCTCCCAAGTAGAATTCGGCGCGTCCATTTTTAGCGATTCGCTCCAAAGTGGAAGCAAGTGCGTTATTTTTCAAGGTATCACCGGCAACATATACTTTAGAAAATATTGAAGGGTTTCTATTGACCGAATCGAAAGCGGGACGGTATTCGTTCAATCGTATGGCTTGCTTTTCGGTGATCACATACCCTTTCCTTGCCAATCGTATCACAGGTTCCAGCAGCACCTCCATAGGTAAGGTACCTAACTTTTCTCGAACGGCAAAGATACCGGCCACTGTTCCCGGAACCCCTACAGCGAGGCCACCTGTTTTGCTTTTTTCGGAAATGTATGTACCCGCTGCATCGAGATACATATCTTTGGATGCTGCCAGAGGTGCTTTTTCCCGGTAATCGAAACTCCCCAATTCGCCATATTGTGTTCTGTAGACCATAAAACCGCCACCGCCAAGATTTCCTGCATAGGGGTAAGTTACGGCTAAGGCCATTTCTACGGCTACCATCGCATCAAAAGCGTTTCCTCCTTTCTGTAAGATCTCTATACCAATCCTGGAGGCTTCTTCCCGTGCCGAAACCACCATGGCGTTCTTGGCGTGGATAGCTTGTTTGGAGGAAACTTCGGCTACCGGCCGGTCTGTTTCTTGCTTACAGGAAAGGAATGCAAAGACAATGCTTGCTAAAAGGACAAACCTCATAGTTCTCTCAGTTTATTTTCAGAATAGAGTATTAGATCATTGAAAAACCGGGTAAATTCTTCTTCGAATGCATCGTAATGCTGTTCCAGTTCGATAACGGCGAGATTCATTTTAGCTACACGTTTGGTGCGCACATTCATCTGCGACAGGATCTTTCCGATGCCGGCGATCGTGGCATAGCTCACCAGCCAGTTGTCTGCGATCATGTAGGGCATCATACGTTGTATTCTGGCGGGAAGTATCGAAAAATTATGACGTAATAACGCATAAAAATCTTCCACAAACTTCTCTAACGGAACCTCGTGATAGTTTCCCCAATTCTTAGCTAGAAAATGGTCATATAATATGTCTACGATCACCCCGCTGTAATGCCCGTAGTTCTCATGCAATTTTGCGGTACTCTCTCGAACGGTGGGATGGGCATCGGTATAACTGTCGATCGCCCGATGCAGGAGGATGCCTTTTTGAATGGCGGGAGGATATTTCATGTATCGTTTACCTTTAATGCCGTCGGCAATAAAATTACCAATGACAATCCCTTCGTCATCCCCTGAAAGATATATATGGGCGAGAAAATTCATTAGGTACAATTTACAAAAACCCCGCTAAGAATTCTGTTTTTAAAAAAGTATCTTTGCTGAAAAATACGCACTATGACATTGATTAAATCCATTTCAGGAATTCGTGGTACTATTGGAGGCACTCCGGGCGACAATCTCACCCCTATCGATGCGGTGAAATACGCATCGGCCTATGGGTATTGGGTCAAACAACAGCGCAACAAGAGCGACCACCGAATTGTAGTTGGGAGGGACGCTCGTATCTCCGGTGCCATGATTCAGGAATTAGTGATGCAAACCTTGGTTGGGCTGGGTATACACGTGATCGATCTGGGTTTGTCAACCACACCAACCGTAGAGATGGCAGTGGCTATGGAGCACGCCGACGGTGGGATCATTCTAACTGCGAGTCATAATCCAAAACAGTGGAACGCTTTAAAATTGCTCAACAACAAAGGAGAATTCTTAGATGCGGCAGCCGGACAAGAGATCCTCGATCTGGCCGAAGGGGATGCCATTCGTTTTTCTGAAGTAGATGCGCTGGGCAAGATCACCAGGAATGATGCTTATATCGATCTTCATATCGATGAGATCCTTGATCTGCCATTGGTCAATGCCAATGCTATTAAAAAGGCAAAGTTTAAAGTAGTAGTCGACGGTGTTAATTCTACCGGAGGGATCGCCGTACCGCTGTTGCTTAATGCGTTGGATGTACACCCCGTGAAATTGTATTGTGATCCAACGGGACAGTTTCCTCACAATCCGGAGCCGTTAAAAGAGCATTTAACTGCCCTCATGGAAAAGGTGGTGGAAGAAAAAGCCGATCTTGGTATCGTTGTAGATCCCGATGTAGACCGACTTGCCTTTGTGGATGAGCACGGTGAGATGTTTGGGGAAGAATATACGCTGGTGGCCGTCGCCGATTATGTACTGAGGCATACCCCGGGGAATACGGTTTCTAATATGTCGTCGTCCAGAGCGCTACGGGACGTTACACAAAAACATGGAGGACAGTATACTGCGAGTGCCGTAGGAGAGGTGAATGTCGTTGAAAAGATGAAGGAGACCAAGGCGGTAATAGGCGGAGAAGGAAATGGGGGTATTATCTATCCCGAATTGCATTATGGCCGCGACAGTCTTGTAGGAATTGCCCTGTTTTTAAGTCATTTGGCAGAAAAACAGCTTTCTGTGAGTGAGCTTCGGAAGGAGTACACCTCGTATTTTATGAGTAAGAAAAAGATCGAATTGACTCCTCAACTGGATGTCGATGCTATCTTGAAGCAGCTTGCTTCGAACTATGTTTCCGAAGAGATCAATACCATAGACGGTCTTAAGATCGATTTTGCGACTAACTGGGTACATCTTAGAAAATCCAATACCGAACCCATTATTCGTATTTATACCGAAGCACAAACCCAAGCCGAGGCCGATGGGCTAGCAGAACGCTTTATTGGCGAAATAAAAGCGCTGGTCAACAACTAGGCTTCGTATGAAAACGAAGGTTGATATACCGGGAAATAAGAAAACGTGTAGTCGTATTAGGGCGCAAAAAGAGTTACAAGCGTTCTACCGGTCGCGATGTTTCCATCGTTTATGCGACCAGAGGTAGTACTGGGGAGCTTCTGCTATTTGCTTTTCAATTTCAGAAAGGAACATTCGTGTAAGTTCATAATTCTGATAGGAGGAGGGATCTTCGGCCAAGGGAATAAAAGTTGCTTTGTAATGCCCTCGTTTTATTTTTTCGGTCTTAAGATACAGCGCAACGAAATCCAGTCTTTTTGAGAGTTCTTCCGTGCCGGTGAACACAGGCACCTTAATGCCCATAAAGGTATCTTTGTGTTTAAAATTTCCCGGACGCGGGGTTTGGTCTGCCACAATGAGGGTTGTGGTCCTTGCACCTTCTTTCGCCTTTCGGAAAAGGACCTTCACCACCTGTTTGTTGGTAATAATGGTCGCTCCAAATTTACCGCGTATCTTCTTGACCAGGGTATTAAAGGCCGGATTGTCCAGACTCTTATACACGCCGTATCCTTCATGCGGCATGACCGAACTGATAATAGAGCTCCACTCCCAATTGGCGTAATGACCGCAAAATACCAGTGTACTGCGTCCTTCCTTAAAATAGCGATCTAAAAGTTCGGGGTTGCTAATTACATACCGTTTTCTCAATTCGGCTTCAGAAATAGAAATGGTCTTTACAGTCTCTACTATAAGGTCGCAGAGATGCTTGTAAAATTGTTTTTCGATCGTTTTTCTTTCGGCTTCGGTCTTTTCAGAAAGAACAAGGGATAAATTTTCGCGAACCGTTTTTTTTCGGTATCCTATAAGATGATATGCCACAAGATACAAGCCGCCTGAAAGGATGTACAATATCCACATAGGAAGGATAGAGAGCAACCAAAGTAGGGAATACGAAAGAATATAAAGTACGCGTTGCATAGCTATAGTTATCGCAAAACTAACTAAATTTATTGCATTACAAACCACCTATCAATCTGAAACTTTATGCAAGATATCCATATCGCTACCTTGATCATTATTGCAGCCAATGTTGCCATATCCATCAAGGGGTTTAATGATTTTACGTTTTTTGAGAAATATAAATTCAACATCGCCGGTATTAGACGTGGAGAACATATTAGAATGCTTACGTCGGGCTTTTTACATGTTGATTTTACACATCTATTGTTCAACATGATCACTTTGTATTTTTTCGCAGGCGTAGTGATCGGGGCCGTTGGTGTGACCAAATTTGTGCTAATCTATCTGGCAAGCTTATTGGTAGGTAATCTATTGTCGCTGTATTTTCATAAGGACGAATACCATTACAGTGCGGTTGGAGCAAGTGGTGCTGTGACAGGGATCCTGTACGCAGCTATTTTATTCTACCCGGATATGGGATTGTATTTGTTTTTTATCCCTTTAGCGATCCCTGCGTGGATCTTCGGATTGCTTTATTTGCTATATTCCATCTACGGAATGAAAAGCAGGAGAGGGAATATAGGGCATGATGCACACTTTGGTGGTGCTATTGCGGGATACGCTCTAACGTTAGCATTTGTACCCACTTTGGTACAAACAAGCCTCTGGATAGTGATCGTTTTGGCAGTTCCCATAGCATTGCTCTTTGTATTACACAAACTCGGAAAAATTTAAATACTACTTTTATGAAAAAGATCATCACCTTAGTACTATTAACTACAACTATTATGACAACAGCACAAAACACATCTTTGCCTCCTACCGTCGATGTTACCGGAGAAGGGATTGTTCGGGTGGTCCCGGACGAGGTCACCGTATCTGTACGTGTCGAGAATACAGGGAAAATCGCTCAGGAAGTAAAGAAGGAGAACGACAGGATCGTTAATGAAGTGCTATCCTCTTTAAAGAAGTTAGGTATACCCGATAAGGACGTGAGAACGCAATACATTAGGTTGAACAAGAATTATGAATACAATACAAAGACCTATAATTATGCGGCAAACCAATCGATTGCCGTAACATTACGCGATCTATCTATGTACGAGTCATTAATGAACACACTGCTTTCCAGCGGAATCAACAACATAGATAATATCGCTTTCGATGCGTCTAACCGTGAGGCACTGGAAACGGAAGCACGTAAAAAGGCTGTATTAAATGCCAAACAAAAAGCGGAAGAATATGCCAGCGTTTTGAATCAAACCATTAGCAAGGCTGTGAGTATAAGTGAATACCGGATGTCGAATACACCTTCGCCCATGTATAAGACCATGGCTATGGATGCCGAAGCGGGGGGTCAACAGACCATGGCTCCGGGTGAGATGGAGATCAGGACTACGGTAAATGTAAGTTTTCTGTTAGAATAACCTTATTTGTCGCCCAGCAACGATGCGATCTTTGCTTCCAGTGCGGGTCCGCGGAGGTTCTTGTCTATGATGACACCGTTCTCGTCCAACAAGAAAGTAGCCGGTATAGACCGTACATTATAGGTACGAGCGATAGGATCGTTCCAGAACATAAGATTTGAAACATGGTACCAGTCCATGTTGTCATCTTTTATAGCCTGTATCCATCGGTCTTTTTGGCTATCCTTGTCGAGTGACACACTAATAATGTTGAGTCCTTTATCGTGATATTTGTTGTAAACGTTCACCACATTAGGGTTCTCCATACGGCATGGTTTGCACCAGGATGCCCAGAAGTCGATGATGGTGTATTTTCCTAAGGCTTCGTTTAAAGATAAGGTTTCCCCTGATGGCGTTGGTGCAGAAAATTCCGGAGCCTTAGAACCGATATCGGCCTTTTTGGCATTGGCAATCACTGCTTTCAGGTCGCTTGTGACAGGTAATGCTGCGATCTTAGGAGCCAGATTATCTATAAATTCGGAAGCTTCGGCAGCAGAGATCTCTTTTCGCGTAAGCATTTCAGAAATTAACATAACCGCAAACAACGAATTGCTGTTCTCACGGGCGAACTGTTTCTTGTATTCTCCTTCTTCGGTCACTAAAGCGGCATTCTCTTGTTGAATGGTTGCAATGGCAACGTTGTCCTGCTCATTTCGCGCTTGTTTAAAACGTTCCATGCTGGACTGCTTTCGTTTGTTAAAGCTTCGGATCTGTTGTGCAAATGATCGATAGGCCTCGTTTTGTTTCCCTCCGGAGATGTAGGAAGAATTGATGCTGTCTTTGTAGATAGTGGCATTCATATCTTCATTTTCAGGAAAATAAACGATGGAAGCATTCGTGTTATCTACACGCAGATAGTTTACTGTTATGGCCTCACTTTTTGGGTAACTTGCCGAAAAACTACCGTTCTCGACGGTAAGGGTATCAATTACCTTAGGTTGGTTGTGATCGACTTCGTACACATAGATCTTTGTACCGTCTGCAAATCCTTCGGCAGTACCCTCTAAATAAAAGGTGTTCGAGTCTGAAGCACAGGAAATTAATACAAGTGTAACAAGTATTGTTGTAAGTCGTCTCATAATTTTAAGAAAGTTTCGCACAAAAATAGCGACAATTTATTCTGAAAAAAAAGCGAATCCTCAAATTATTGTTAATCCAATGAGGTATTGCTCATAATTGTGTAATTTTATACGTTCAACAAATTGAAGATGAAGGCAAAGCAGGAAGCATTTCCACTACATATTAAGATAAGCTTTAAAAAGCTTTTCGACCATTACCGAAACGTGCTGGACACCGGTTCCAAATTTGGAAAGGATCGTGCCCGTGCGGTTTTAAAATTGGAGGAAGAATTTCCTGTCCTTTCTGAAGGTTTTGACGATGAATCCGATCTGCAGGCTTATGCAGAGCAAATTGATTTCTTACTGGCCGATATCTTTAATGAAGCCTTGACCTTAAACGAAATTAAGGTGGCAACCACCCCCTTTCAAACGATGGTCTTCAAGGCCACACAACGGTATAAGAATATTTTGAAGCAAGCCGGTAAAGAATTCACACCGGAGCTTGTTAATTTTGATGAGAAGTATTTCTACATCATGGGCTGCAGCATTATACTTAATGCGTATTACGGCTATAAGATTGATTTTAAAAGACCCTTCTACTACAATATACCCGATGCCGGCGGAACCGTTCGCAATTATCGCGTGATGTATAATGGTGATTTTATGGATGTGGAAAAGACCGACAAGGCGGTGGAGATCACGCAAGAAGATGTGGACGAGCTCATGGAGAATTTTGAGAATATCGAGATCTGGAAGGAAAAATTTCCCGAAGAAGGCTGGATATTCAAAGGCTTTGTGATCGCAAATCTCTTTGACGTAACAACCGATGTTTCCATCTCCGATTTCAAATCACATTTGCTGCGACACGAATCGGAAACAGGGGATCTGGGCAGGGATATGGAGAGCATATTTAGAACGATCTTTAATCTGAAAGACCTAAAAATGGGCTTTTCAGACTTTAACGAGGAAGATGGTACCTTCGAACGATTGCTCTATAAGAACGTGAACAGTTATATCCTGGATGATAAGAATAGTGAGGTATGTACCGATGCACTTTGCGACGCTTCCTTTTACACACTTTTCAAGAAGCATGAACTGTACTGTGTAACCAACACCGAAAAATACCACAAACTTTATCCAAAGAATGTGCTCTATAAAAAGTTGTTGGAACAAAATATAAAAAGTGCTTTGTTTGCGGCTATCGTGGATGAAGGAAAGGTACTTGGAGTTCTGGAACTTGTGTCACCTACGGAAAATGGATTGAATACCATTAACGCGAACAAACTAAAGGATGTCATGCCATTTCTCATCGACTCTGTAGTACGCTCCAAAGAGCAGGCAGAGAATGAGTTGGAGTTGGTGATCCAGGAAGAATGTACGTCTATTCACAGCAGTGTACACTGGAAATTCAAAAAAGAAGCGAAACGTTATTTGAGCAGCCTGGCAAAAGGGGAGCCCTCTTATTTCAGGGAAATTGTCTTTAACGATGTGTATCCGCTTTATGGACAAATTGATGTCAAGGGCTCTTCAACAGCACGCAATGAGGCTACCAAAAAAGATCTGGTGCTTCAGCTTAAACACGTTCAAAAGATCATTCATAAGATCCATGCGATTGAGAACCTTCCTATTTATGAGCATATTGCTTTCAGAATTAATCAGTATCTGGAAGATCTAAAAGAAGAGCTTCAAGTAGATAGTGAACGGCAGGTGCTTACTTTTCTGCGGAAGGAGATCATTCCATTGTTCACACACCTAAGTAAGAAAAGCGAAACACTGAAACTGCTTATACAAAAATACCAGGACCTTGTAGATACCGCTACGGGCTTGATCTACAAGCACCGAAAAGATTACGATGACTCCGTAATGCTTATAAACAAGCGCATGGCCTCCATTCTCGATAAAAAACAGATCGAAGCCCAGCAAATGTATCCGCATTACTTTGAGCGTTTCAAAACCGACGGAGTAGAACACAATCTTTATATTGGCGAAGCCATTACGAAGACCAAGAGTTTCAACAAAGTGTATTTATATAATCTTAGGTTGTGGCAACTGCAGGTCATGTGCGAAATGGAGAACAATTACTACAAATTGAAAGAACGGTTACCGGTAGCCATGAGTGTGGCGTCTATGATCCTGTCGTTTAATAGCCCGTTGTCACTTCGGTTCCGTATGGATGAAAAACGATTTGATGTCGACGGAACGTATAATGCGCGTTACGAGGTGGTTAAAAAACGAGTCGACAAAGCATTTATTAAAGGTACCGAAGAGCGCATCACGCAGGCAGGGAAGATCACCATTGTATATTCCCAAAAGGAAGATGAAGAGGAATACTTAAAATATATTAGTTTCCTTCAGCACCAAAAGCAATTGGACACCGATGTAGAGATTCTGGAATTGGAGGATCTACAGGGCGTTACAGGTCTTAAGGCGTTACGCGTTAGTGTACTGTATGTGAATGAAACAAGCGATCATCAAAAGGAATATTACACCTACGACGACCTCATGTCACAGATCAATTCTTAGGCATTCGGGTCGACGATCTCTTTTACTTCATCAATAGGAATATCTGCTAGTCCGAACGAGACGCCAAATGCAATAATAGAAATGATCGTTCCCACTACAAAGATCGTATAGGTAAGGCGGAGGATTCGGTATTTCCTGTCCAGCACTTTACCTAAAAAGTAAAGGTCTTTCGTAAGCGAAGAATAGATATAGTCACGGTCATTCAACAATTCCCCGATAGCCCATTGGTATTGATCTAACTCCATCTTGTGGAAATTTCCGAAGAAGGTAAGATTCACACTTTTATTTTCCACATCTTCCTTAGTAAATTCACCTCGGGTTAC
The DNA here is from genome assembly GCF_000746845.1 of Altibacter lentus. Classification (GTDB taxonomy): domain Bacteria; phylum Bacteroidota; class Bacteroidia; order Flavobacteriales; family Flavobacteriaceae; genus Altibacter; species Altibacter lentus. The sequence continues at coordinate 380,993 of NZ_KN050846.1, forward strand.
ATTGGGTCGCGTTGCGATCACTGCTAGGATCATCGTCACTGCACTGGATATCACAAATACCGCAGTAGGCCAAATAAGATAGGGATTAGTGTCAAATTTTGAGAAGAGATTCGCCAAGATCACCGAGATGACGATAGCGTTTACAGATAATAAAATGTTGGCCTTTGTATCGGCTATATCACTTAACTTAATGTGATTTCGAAGTGCTGTACGGTAGAAGGTTTGGATTCCCCTGTCCGGACTCGCATCCTTATATTTCATTTTAAGCTGTGCCTTAAGGTCTTCACGCTTTAAGCGTTTTTTATCCTTTTTCCTGCCCTTTATAAGGTTGGCAAGGTTGTCCTCCTTTTGTTTTTGCCAATTTCGAAGAGCATAATCACTGTAAAACTGATGCTTTTCTATTAGGACCTTGATGTTCTCATCACGCCATTCGCGCGGTGAGAATTTTTGGATCCCTTGCGATTTGTATTCTTGCCGCAGGAATTCGCTGGCTTCTTCAAAATAATCCTTTCCAAAGTGCGAAGAATCGGCATCGCGGATCATCTCCTCCAAAGGTCCTTCAGGTGTTCCTTTGAACTTTGTGGCCATGATACATTTGTTGACTCCTTCTATAATTTCGGGATCTGCATTCTGCGATTCAAGGAACTCTGTGGCGATCTTTACACTCTCTTCTTCATGTCCTTCACGAGTCACAGTATAGCCCGTATCATGCAGTAATGCTGCCAGTCTAAGGACCGTGGCATCTTTAACATTAATTTGTGAATCTTCAATAATTTCGTTTATACTTTTATAAACACGTTTGGAATGGGTGTAATTGTGATAGACAAATGTGTTTGGTAATTTCTCCTTAAATAGATTAAGGATAAATTGATCTGCTGCCTCGACGATATCGCTCATAGTGTTGAATTAATCATCCAAATTACTAAAAAATAAATCGCTCATAAATTACATGAAGAAAATTAACATCATTATAACTTTTATAGGAGTTTCCTTCCTTTTTGGATGTGCAACACACCAACCACAATATCGTACCAAGGACACAAATCAAGAGCTTCCTCCATCCGGGAAAGAGGTGGATCACACTTTCTTTTTGCTGGGAGATGCGGGGTATGTTGAAGAGGCCGAATCTTCTGTGGCATTGCGGTCATTTCAAGAATATATCAAAGAAAATACCTCAAAGAACAGTCATGTGATCTTTTTAGGCAATAGCTTTTATCCATCGGGGATGTCTTCTGAAACACCTTCAAAAGCATCAAATATCAAGGATCAATTAAAGGCCATAGAGGCGCATAAAGGCAAAGTAATGATTCTTCCCGGCGAATTGGACTGGCGATCCAGTGTGGATGGTCTTGAATATGAAGAAGATTTCCTGAAAGCCCGTTACGACGGAAAAGATATACTGCAACCTAATAACGGCTGTCCTTTGGAAAGTATTGAGATAGGTGATGATATACAACTCATCGTTATTGACTCCCAATGGTATATAGAAAGCTGGGATGACCACCCCAAGATGAATGATAAGTGCGAGATAAAAACACGCCGAAAATTCTTCATTGAAATTGAAGGAGAACTTAAAAAGAATAAAGGAAAGACCATACTGTTTGCCACCCACCATCCACTCATTACCAATGGAAAGCACGGGGGACGTTATACCGCCCTAAACCAAATACTGCCGGTTCCCGGATTGGCGACGGTGATCACACAAGTACGAAGCCAGGGTGCGATCTCAAAACAGGACCGCTACAATGAAAGGTATAACGATCTAATGAGTCGCCTTAATGTTATGGCAAAAGACCATGATCAACTGGTCTTTGTTTCAGGACACGACAGATCGCTTCAATATTCCGAAGACAGGAACACTAAACAGATCGTTTCGGGAGCAGCCGGGGATCCAACGGCGGCCGCCTTGGGAGCACATGGTTTGTTTAGTTTTGGTGGACCTGGTTTTACGGTAGTGACCGTGTATAAAGACGGCTCTTCGCAAGCGGCTTTCTATAAAGCGGAGGAAGATAGTAATGCGACCCTCCTTTTTCAGAAGGACATTATAACTGCACCCAAAAAATACGACACCTCTAGTTTACCGGATTCTTTCCCGGCAACTGTAAAAGCTTCGGTCTACGATGATGATCGGGTAGAGAGAACAGGTTTTTTTAAAACGGTTTGGGGTGATCATTACCGAAAGGTATACGGTACCGAAGTGACGGCTACGGTAGTACAATTGGACACCCTCTATGGTGGCTTGAAAGTGATTAGAGCAGGCGGCGGACATCAAACAAGGTCACTTCGGCTTCAGGATAAGGAAGGCCGTGATTATAATATGAGGGCACTGAAGAAGAGTGCTGTGCAATTCCTTCAAACAGTTATTGTGAAGGATAAGGAAGTGGAAGACGATTTTAAAGATACCCTTCCCGAAGACCTTATTCTCGATTTTTACACCGCTGCGCATCCGTATGGAGCATTTACAATCCCGAAACTCGCCGCTGCAGCGAATGTTTTTCATACAAATCCGAAGTTATACTATGTCCCAAAACAGAAAGCCTTGGGTGCATACAACGATGCCTATGGAGATGAGCTTTACATGATAGTTGAACGACCGGATGAACCTTACGATGGTGCAATTTTTAACTATCCGGATGATATTGAGAGCACAGACGATCTTTTAGATAAGATAAGAAGCGATGAAGAGAATGTGGTCGATGAGAAGACCTATATCCGGGCGCGTGTGTTCGATATGCTCATAGGGGATTGGGATCGCCATAACGATCAATGGCGATGGGCAGAGTTTAAAGATCAGGATGGCAAGGATGTTTTTGTTCCTATTCCCCGAGATAGGGATCAGGTGTATGCCAATTTTGACGGGGGATTACTGGATGTGGTGCGAGCCTTGTTCAGTACGTCACGGCAATTTCAAGTGTACGATTCTGAATTGAAACACACCAAATGGTTCAATGCTGCCGGTATTAAACTGGATAGAGCACTGGTAGAGAATTACGGAAGAGAAGAATGGTTGGCACAAGCCACCTATTTGCAACAAAACGTAACCGATGCCGTGATCGAGAACGCATTTAACGACCTCCCAAAAGAGGCGATGGATGAGACGGCTCAGGATATAAAGAATAAATTAAAAGGCCGACGGGATAACATTGTGAGAATAGCCGGTGAGTACTACGATTATTTTTCTGAACTTCAAATAGTTACCGGAACCGATAAAGACGATCATTTCGAGATCACTCGTTTATCAGACGGGGAGACCAATATTAAGGTGTTCCGAATCAAAGACGGAAAAAAAGGTGAAAAGATCGTAGACAGGACCTACAATGCGCAAGACACTAAGGAGCTTTGGGTCTACGGACTGGATGATGACGACGTTTTTGAAGTGTCCGGAACCGGAAACAATCCTATTTTTATTCGTATCGTAGGAGGGCAGAACAACGACACCTATAAGATCGCTAACGGTAGAAAGATAAAGGTATACGATCATAAAAGTCAAAAGAATACGATTGAAGAAAAGGGAGGTGCCGGTTTCCGACTTACCGATAATTATAATTTCAACACCTACGATTATACCAAACAAATACAATCCACCAATTTATTCTTACCTTCTATTGGAGCCAACCCAGATGACGGTTTTAAAGTTGGGATCAGCAATGTATATACGGTAAATGGCTTTCAACAAAACCCCTTTGCACAGCAGCATCGTTTTTCCGCAGGCTATTATGTCGCGACCCAGAGTTTCGATCTACGTTATGAAGGTGAGTTTGCGAATATCTTCGGAAGCTATAACTTCCTGATAGGCGGACACTTTAGAAACCCGAATTATGCCGTGAATTTCTTTGGCTTCGGAAATGAGACCTCTAATCTCGAATATGAAGATGAAGATAACTTCGATCTGGATTATAACAGGGTGCGTCTTGGAGGTTATGGAGGACATTTCGGTGTTCAGAAGGATTCGCCGTACGGCAGCCTGTATCGCTTTACTGCTAGGTTAGACGGCTTTGAAGTAGAGGATACTCCGGGTCGTTTTATCAGTATGTTTCCTGTAACCGAACTGGATGAGACAAAATTCTTTGCTTCTCTGGAAGCCACGTATGGATATGAGAGCTATGACAACAAGGTGAATCCGTCACGGGGAATGAAATTCGACCTCACTGTTGGGGGAACACAAGATATAGAGGGGTCCAATGATCTCTTTGGATATGTGAATCCGTATGTAGCATTTTACAACGCCATAACCCAAGACCGAAAGCTGGTATTAAAGACCGTGGCACAAGGGCAAGTACGACTGGGCGATGGTTTTGAATTCTACCAAGCGGCCCAACTGGGAAGTGATACAGGGCTGCGGGGCTATCGTGACGAGCGGTTTACGGGGAAGACAGCAGCAGCCGGAAGCGCAGATCTTCGGTATAGTTTCAATAGGTTCAAGACCGGATTAACACCGGTACAAATTGGTATCTTTGGTGGAGCCGATGCAGGTCGCGTTTGGATCCCCAATGAAGATTCAGACGTTTGGCACACCGATTTTGGAGGTGGTTTCTGGGTGAATGCGGCCGATATCCTAAGCGGTACGCTTAATGTATTCGCCGGAGACGAAGGAATACGATTAACCTTTGGCCTTGCCGTTTCAATGTAATTTTTTATGATCAAAAAAAGTGTCTTCGTTCTATTAGTCATGGTACTATTCGGTTCGTGCGCCTCTTATGATGCGCTCTATCGCGAACCCGATAGGCAAGTGGTATATCCTTCAGAAAAAAAGATAGAAAAAACCTTCTATTTAATTGGAGATGCCGGACTTTCCCCAATGAACGGAATGAGCGACGCCCTTAAAACACTTCAAAATCTCTTAAAGGATGAGGACACCGAAGGCGATTATGCTATATATCTAGGCGATAATATCTATCCTGACGGAATGCCTCCCCAAAATGAACCTTTGGAACGTAAATGGGCCGAGAATCACTTGGATGCACAACTTAAAGCACTCGAAGATTTTAAAGGTGAGATCGTTTTTATACCGGGAAATCACGATTGGTATAACAATGGTCTCGCAGGATTGCGTCGTGAAGAATTGTATTTGGAGTTTGCTTCAGGAAAAAATCTTTTACGGCCCTCCGGGGGTTGTCCTTTAGAAAGTATCGATCTGGGTGAGAACATACAATTGATCGTGATAGATACCCAATGGTATCTGGAGGACTGGAACACAGATCCGGGCATCAATGAGAATTGTGAGATCAAGTCGCGGGAAAAGTTCTTTATAGAAATAGAGACAGAACTGGAAAAGAACCAGGGTAAGACCATTCTTTTTGCCATGCACCACCCTATGTTTACCTACGGGGCCCATGGAGGTCACTTTGCTTTAAAGAAGCATTTGTACCCTACTCAAAAAAAGTTACCATTGCCTATTTTGTCGTCCTTGGTCGCCCAAATACGATCACAAGGGGGTGTTTCGGTGCAGGACCGATACAACGAATTGTATAATAAATTAATGACACGCCTGGCGACCATTGCAAAAAAAAGTAAACGTCTTGTATTCGCCTCTGGTCACGAACATACCATGCACCATATAGAGCAGGAGGGTTTGATTCAGATCCAAACGGGAAATGGTGCCAAATCGAGCTTTGCAGATCTGGGACAATTTGGTGAATTTAGCTATGGCGGACTAGGATTTGCTGTTATGGATGTGTTCGAAGACGGCTCGTCATGGGTTAAATACTATGGTGTTGGAGAAAATTACACGCCCGAGCTCTTATTTCAGAAAGAGATCATTGCGCCTCCTAAACCGTATGACATCAGCAGCTTGCCAAAACTGCCGGAATCCCAGAAAACAATAAGCGTGCCCATCTACAAACAAGATTCTATTAGTGAAGCGTTGTTCTTTAAGACGGTTTGGGGTAGAAAATACAAAGAGGTGTACGCTCATCCGGTTGAAGCTCCAATTGGTTATTTGGATACGCTATTTGGAGGGGTCACAATCATTGGTGAATCCAGCAATAAGAATTTTAAGGCACTGCGATTACAGGATAAGGATGGAAACGAATACCGTATGCGTACCCTAAAGAAGAACGCGCTAAGTTTCCTTACTAAAATAGACGTGCCGTTAGACCCTCAAAATGTGGAAGCCTCTCAGGAAACCGATGCAAAAGAGGAAATATCGTTTCCCGACAATTTTGACAGTAATTTCTATACCGCAACGCATCCTTATGCCCAGATGGCCATTCCTCTCTTGGCCGATGCCATCGATGTCTTTAACACGAAACCAAGGCTGTATTATATTCCCAAGCAGGAGCGTCTCGGTAATTACAACGAGGACTTTGGAAACGATCTGTATTATATTTCAATACAACCCAATGAAGACAGTGAGGGTCAAAGAACTTTCGAATATCCGGACGACATTGAGACCACGGATGATATCCTTATTAAAATGCGTTCTCGGGCCGATCTTCGGGTGGATGAACAAAATTATATTAAATCCCGACTCTTCAACATGCTTATAGGAGACTGGGACCGAGAAAGTGATTATTGGCGCTGGGCTGAGTATTACAATCGCGACAGTCTAAATGTGTACGTTCCCATCCCAAAGAATCAAGACGATGCCTTTTCCAGCTTCGAAGGGAGCATCCTTGACGTGGCGAAGTCTATCTTCGGAAGTAATAATCAGAAACAGATCTACAGCGAGAATATAAGAGACTTGCAATATTTCAATAAAGAAGGAATCATTCTGGACAGAGCACTTCTCAAGCGTTCGGGAAGAGCACAATGGATCTTCCTGGCCGAATCTATTAAGAAAACGCTAACCGATTCACTCATAGATGCGGCTTTTACGAGGGTCCCTGAAGCGGTTCGTGATGAGTCCTTAAAAGAGATCATTGAAACCTTAAAGGCCCGTCGGGAAAATCTGGTAGACATCGCAGATCGCTACTATTCCTATTTGGCGACACAGCAAACCATAGAAGGAAGTAATTATAACGACTATTTTGAGATCACAAGGCTGCCCGATGGCATGACCAATGTTAAGGTCTATTCAAACTACAAGGATGATCGAAAGGAACCGGTGATCGACCGCACGTTTAGAACCAAGGACACTAGCGAGATCTGGATCTTTGGTTTGGACGGTAAAGACACTTTCGAAATACATGGCGATACGCAGGGAGATTTAATATTTGTTAGACTGATAGGAGGGCAGGGGATCGATACATATAAGCTCATTGAAGGCGAAAACGCCAAAGTGTACGATCATGAAAGCAGAGAAAGCATTGTGGAGGAGCGAAAAGGGGGAAGCCTTCGTTTTACCGATGTATACAACCTGAATGTTTACGACTATCGAAAACAGATCACACGTTCCAACGATTATGCTTCGGTGTTAGGCTACAATCCGGACGACGGAATGAATATGGGGGTGCAATACACATATGTAGTGAATAACTACCAGCGAAATCCTTTTTCCCAAAAACACACAGCACGTGCTTCTTACTATTTTGACACTTCAAGTTTTGATGTAGAATATAACGGTGAATATGCTAATATTCAGAACGATAAAAATCTTAGTTTCGGACTTTATTTTACCAGCCCCAACTATACTGTTAATTATTTTGGCTACGGAAATGAGACCGTTAATCCCGAGGCGGAACTCGGGATCGAGAACAACAGGATTGAACTACAAACCATCGCAGCCAATATTGGATTGCTCCGAAACTCGAATTTTGGTAGTTTCTTCAAACTACACGCAAAGGTGGAAGCAATTAGGCTGCACAGTCCGTTGCCGGCCTCCCTTTCCCCCAACGCAGCCTTCATACTAAACGAAACTTCCTATTTCGGGACGCTGGAGGGACTTTATAACTATCGTAGTTATGACAATCCGTTGAATCCAACAAAGGGAATGATGTTCGACCTCTCGGTGGGAGCTACTGATAATTTGAATGACCTGGACAGGATTTTTGGGTTCCTTAAAACCCGATTGGGATTTTATAATGCCTTGACGGTCAACAAAAAGGTAGTGCTGAAAACAAACATTCAGGCCGGATTTAACTTTGACAACAATTTTGAGTTTTATCAAGGAATAACCTTGGGAGCCAATAACGGCTTGCGAGGTTACAGAGAAGAACGGTTTACAGGGAAATCATCCCTGGTAGGAAGTGCCGATGTACGGTACAGCTTCGACGAATTTAAAATAGAGCTCATTCCTATTCAGGTGGGGGTCTATGGGGGAGCCGATCTTGGAAAGGTATGGATACCGGGTCAGGATTCCGACAAATGGCATAACTCATTGGGCGGTGGCCTGTGGATCAACGGTTCGGGGGGGCTTAACGGATCATTTAGCGCTTTTCATTCGGTGGAAGGGACGCGTTATGTCTTTGGATTGGGCATTACCTTTTAATAAGCAGTATACAGCTATGAAACGATTTCGAATCTTATTACTTTTTAGTGTGATTTTTATCGTTTCCTGTGCAACTTCAGGCACAGTGATCGATAGGGACGCTTCGGAAGTATGGGAGAAAGAGCAGGACACAGTCTCTGTAAAAGCCCGCTTCTTCGTTTTAGGAAATGCCTGGGGTCCCAATAGCGATATGGTATTGAATTCTGTTCAAGAAAAGATCATTAAAATACCTTCAGAAAAAAACCACATTCTGTTTTTGGGTGACAATGTAAGAGGGAAGAGCGAAGCGGGAGTTAAAGAACATCTGCAAAGACAAGTGGCGGTTTCTAAAGCAAGCAAAGCCAAGGCGTTCTTTGTACCCGGAAATTACGATTGGGAATTCGATGGTACGAGGGGGTTGGAGGTCATGGAAGATTATTTGGAGAAAGCGCTTGATACAGACGAAGTGCTAACACCCAATAATGGGTGCCCATTGGAAAGTATCGAAATATCAGAATCCATTCAACTTCTGGTAATTGATAGTCAGTGGTACCTGGAAAACTGGGACAAGCACTCAGGCATGAATGATAAATGTGAGATCAAGACACGAAAAAAGCTGCTATTAGAGATCGAAGGCGAACTAAAAGACCATGCCAACAAGCTGGTGCTGTTTGCAATGCATCATCCTTTGTACACCAATGGATTTCACGGCGGGCGTTTTTCGGCGCGGGATCATTTGTTTCCCTTGCAAGGAAACATACCGCTTCCGGGTATAGGGACCTTAGTGGCACAGATCCGCTCGCAGGGCGGCCCCTCCATTCAGGACCGGTTTAACCTTCGGTACAGAGAAATGGTCGATGCCTTGATTCCTTTACTTACCGAAAACGAGCAACGCATCTTAGTCGTTTCGGGTCACGAGCAGAACCTTCAGTATATAGAACAAGGAGCCATACATCAGATTATTTCCGGCGCAGGAAATGATACCAAACCCGTAGGGATTAGTGACAACGGATTCTTCTCTCACGGAGGGCAGGGGTTCGCCGAAGTAGCGATTTTAGCGGATGGTAGTGCCTGGACCACATTTTTTGGTGTTGACGCCGCAGGGAACACCACACAGTTGTTTCAGAAAAAAGTGATCGCCGCACCTGTGCCCCCAAAGCTGGACCATCTTCCCACAGATTTTCCCAAAACCATGGAAGCGTCGGTTTACGATCTGGATCTGGTAGATCGTTCCGATTTTTTTACATCCTTCTGGGGCAACCACTATCGTGCGGTCTATGGAACTAAAGTGGAGGCCAAGGTCGCTATCCTCGATACGCTCTACGGAGGGCTTACTATCGAACGTCCGGGAGGCGGACACCAGACAAAATCGCTGCGGTTATTGACCAAGGAGGGAAAAGAGTACAATATGCGAGCCTTAAAGAAAAGTGCAACTCAATTTTTAAAAAGCACTACGTTTAAAGGCGTGGACGGGGATAAATATTTCTCGGAAACTGTTACTGAAGAACTGATCCTGGATTTCTATACAGCGGCACATCCCTATGCGGCTTTTGCGATTCCAACGCTGGCAAAAGCGGCAGGAGTCTACTATACGACCCCTGAACTATTTTACGTCCCCCAACAAAGAGCATTAGGGAAATACAATGAAGAATACGGAGATCAACTGTACATGATCGTTGAAAAACCTTCTGACGAGTACACACATAAAAAGAACTTTGGGTATCCGGATGATATTGAAAGTACCGATGATCTTTTAAGCAGACTTAGAGAAGATGAAGATTTCGTTCTTGATGAAGAGGCATACATACGGGCACGTATCTTCGACATGCTCATTGGAGACTGGGACCGCCACAGCGATCAATGGCGTTGGGCCGTTTTCGAGAATGACGGGGGCAAAACTGTATTCGTTCCTATCCCTCGAGACCGTGACCAAGTATTTGCGAATTTTGATGGAAGTTTTCTAAACTTACTTCGGAAGCTCATGGGAGGTGTCAATCAGCTTGGAGTCTATGGACCGGACATCCATGACGTAGAGTGGTTTAATGTAGCAGGTTCTAAACTCGATAGAGCCTTGGTAAAGCGCAGCGATAAAACGGTATGGCTTGAACAGGCCCGTATCTTACAAAAAGCATTGAACGAGCAGATCGTGGATGAAGCCTTTAAAGCACTCCCTAAAGAGGTACAAGACAGTACCATCGTCGAGATCAAATCACATTTATTAGCTCGAAAGGATAATTTGGTCTCGATCGTGGATCGCTATTACAGCGCCTTCATTAAATTTCAAATGATCACCGGAACCGACAAAGATGATTATTTTGAGATCACCAGACTTCCGGGTGGGGTTACTCGAATTGTAGGTTATAGGATCAAAGATGGGGCGAAAGGAGAGCTGTTGTTCGATCGCACCTTTAACAGTGAGGAAACTAACGAAATATGGCTTTACGGCTTAGATGATGACGATGTGTTCACGGTGACCGGGGAAGGGGATCGACCTGTATTACTTCGTATTATTGGCGGACAGGAAAAGGATCGGTACAATATAAAGAACGGGAAAGGAATTAAGGTGTACGATCGCCGGTCCAAGGACCATGAGATCGTGAATAAAGGGGGCTCACAATTCAGGTTTACGAATTTCTATGAAGCAAATCTTTACGATTACCAGAAAAAACCATCAACCGGTGGCAGTATAGGCCTATTTACAGGCTATAACCCCGACACGGGATTTTCTATCGCTGCCCGGTTCGAAAAGACAGTAGACCAGTTTATTACCAATCCCTACGGACGTAAATTCAATCTAAGTACCCAGTACCACTTTTTAACACAAGGACTGGACATTGAGTTCGCCAAGCGATATGCAGCAGCTGTGGGTTCCTTCAATATGTTGTTGCAAGGACGAGCGACCTCGAAGAATTATACACAAAATTTCTTTGGCTTCGGAAATGACACTCGTAACGATGATGAACGTTTAGGGATCGATTTCAACAGAGTGAACCTGAGTTGGTACGAAGGAGGTTTCGGTTTTGAAACGGCTTCAGATTACGGTAGTTTTTTTCAGATTGGCTTGAACCTTCAGGCGGTAGATATAATTCGTAACGGTGCTAATTTTTTCGATCAGAACTTTTCCGAAGCATTTGGCGCACGCTCCTATTTTTTAAAACCCTCGCTTACGTATCGCTACAAGAATTTTAATGATCTTTATTTTCCCACCAAAGGGATGCTGTTTCAAGTAGAAGGAGGCGCTATTGACGCATTGGATTCTCAAACCTTAAATGCTTTTATTGATGCTGGGGTGACCTTTTATAATTCGTTGTTAAGCAATAACAGGCTGGTGCTTAAAACGGAGGCAAAAAGCTTTGTTACCATCGGCGACCGTCCTCAATTCTATCAATCGGCGCAATTAGGGGCTGCGCGAGGCTTGCGATCCTACCGTAACGAGCGATTTACGGGTGATCAGAACCTGTTGGGAAGCGCAGATCTCTTATATAGTTTTGAAGAACTCAAAACCTTTCTCTTCCCGTTGGCGATCAATGTTTTTGCGGGCTATGATGTAGGTCGTGTGTGGGTTTCCGACGAGCGTTCCCGTCAGTGGCACGAGTCGTATGGTGGCGGAGTCCTGTTAAAATGGACAGATGCGATCCTAGGGAATGTGAGTGCCTTCCACGGTGCGGAAGGTTGGCGAATTGCCTATGGCTTTGGCGTTAGTTTTTGATGGAAAGCTCGTAGAGATTTCCGCCTACATAGCCATTGCGTTCATCGGCAATGTATAAAGTAGTGGCATCTTTAAAACTAACACTCTCCTTTTGTGATTTATGACCTAATTTAATCTCCTCTACCGTTCCTTCAAAAAAGCGATCTCCCGTGTAGTTTCTAAAAAGAAACACCTTGTTGTAAGTTAGCAAGGCTAGTGTACCGTTTTCATGATCGATGGCAGCACTGGTCACATCACAATCTGAAGGATCCTTGCAGGTTTTAAATGAATCGATATATTCGGCTTCAAAAGTACCGGCACGCGCAGGAAGTTTATACAGTTTTGTGGTCCCGTCGAACTTAGAACTGCGGTTTCTGGTAAAGAGATAGAAATGCTCTTTAAAGTAGATAAAGGCTTCAATATCGAAATTTCGTTCGCGCTTCTTAGGAGGAAATTCAGTTTGATCCTCTAATGAAAAGCTTGTTTTTGTTGCGGTGGTCCTATCCCCTTCAATGGAAACTAGGTTTGGAATGGTATAGATAACAAGGTCTTTGCGGGCGTTATTATTATTGCCAAAATCACCTATATAGAGCGTTCCTTTACCATCATCGGCGAGATCTTCCCAATCTCTGTTCTTGGCATTATCGATCGTGATGGTTTTCTTGACAGCTTCGGTAGATGGATCTATACCAAAGACGGTACGCGCATTGCCGGCATCGGCCACCATCCATACCAGGTCGCTATTGGCAAGATGTTCCATGCCGCTAACTTCATCTAAGGCAATTGGAAGAGAGGCAAGGATTTTTAACTTTCCAAAGTCTTGACAACTTATGGAGATACCAATAAAACAAAAGAGCAGGAATTTTTTCATAATAAAAAGTCTGCCCGAAGACAGACTCTGTTTTATTCGCATCCTTAGGCTTTGGGATGCGTATCGTTCGTTTTCATGGACCAGGCATCCAGCATCCAACTTGTTTTTTCCAGATCTGCAATATAAGAACCAATTAGGTCTATGGTTCCTTCATCGCCGGCAGCATCTGCCTTTTCGATCACCTTACGCATGTGTTCAATAATGGTACCGTGGTCCTTGAGAAGGGTCTTTACCATTTCTACATCATCAAGTGTTGAAGCGGATTCTTTTAAATTGGATTTTTCCAGATAATCTGAAAAATTACTCACCGGCTGGAACCGAAGTGTGAGGATGCGTTCTGCGATCTCATCGATCTTGAGTTTGGCATCGTCGTACATCTCTTCGAACTTTACATGAAGATCGAAAAAATTCTTGCCTACCACATTCCAGTGGAAATTTCGTAGTTTTTGATAATAAACATGGTAATCGGCTAATAATACATTGAGTTCTTGTGCGGTTTTGGTGATTTTAGTTTTATCGAGATTCAGGTAATTCATATGTTTAATTTTTTGGTTCTTTCAAAAGTACGAGCAAACCAAGCGAGTGCCAATTTTTGTGAGCTCTTTAATCTTTTTTTAACGCTGAATTTCTGCATTTTAAGAAACTGTAAAGAATACTATTTAAATATGGGTTATCAAGCTGTCGCCAAGATTCTTTACCGTAATTATTGTACCTTTGGCGCTTCAAATAAATTCCCAATCTATGAAACCTTATTTGACCTTGGCTATACAAGCGGCTTTGGAGGCCGGCGAAAAGATACTGAGCATTTATGAAACGGACTTTGACATCGAAACCAAAGATGACAATTCGCCACTTACTACAGCCGATAAACACGCGAACGAGGCTATCATGAGCTATCTTACGCAAACGGATATTCCAATCATTAGCGAAGAGAACAAACGTATACTTTATTCAGAAAGAAAAAACTGGACACGCTGCTGGATCGTGGATCCATTAGACGGCACCAAAGAGTTTATCAAGCGAAATGGTGAGTTTACTGTAAACATTGCGCTAATAGAGGATAATGCGCCTTTATTAGGGGTTATTTACGTTCCCGTTAGCAAAACCCTCTATTTTACCTCTCATGACGCAACTAAGGCGTATAAGATCGAATTGGCTTCGGAAACAGTGCCCGTAGATGAGATCTTTGCGAATGCTTCAGAAATACATCCCGACCTAAAAGGGGACGCTCCCGTCAAGATCGTAGGAAGTCGTTCGCATTTAAATGAAGACACGAAGGCGTTTATTTCAGAAATAGAAAAGGAAAATTCGGTTGAGATAGTTTCTAAGGGAAGTTCTTTAAAATTTTGTTTGGTGGCCGAAGGTGCGGCTCACGTGTATCCGCGTTTTGCACCCACCATGGAATGGGATACCGCTGCGGGTCAGGCTATTTGTGAAGCGGTGAAGGTGAAAGTTATAGATAACAGTACTCAAAAACCCTTGCGATATAATAAGGAAAACCTATTGAATCCGTACTTTTTAGTAACCGCCTAATGACTGACACATCGTATAAAAGGCACCTCGCAAAGACCATTACTTGGCGTATTGTGGGAACCCTGGATACCATACTGCTCTCATGGTTGATTACAGGAGACGCGTTATTAGGCTTACAAATTGGTCTCGCTGAGGTTATCACTAAAATGATCTTGTATTTTATCCACGAACGTGTTTGGTTTAAAGTGAACCTATCCAAGAACGGTAAAATACTGGAAAGCAGGAAAAGACATATAGCGAAGACGTTCACGTGGCGCGGTTTGGGAACATTGGATACGATGATCATTTCGTGGATCATTTCCGGGAATCCCTTTACCGGTCTTAAAATTGGATTTGCAGAGTTGATCACAAAGATGATTTTATATTATCTTCACGAAAGAGTTTGGTATCGAATGGATTACGGATTAGAAAAACGCAAGTTAGAATAGTAATGAAGCATATTGTTCAACAGGAATATTCAGTAAATAAAACGAAGCGAAATCGACGTAACGGTCATGGAAGCTTTTTAATATGGTTCACAGGTTTGTCCGGTTCCGGAAAATCTACAATTGCCAATGCTGTGGAAGCACAATTGGTGCAACAAGGCATTCACACCTATACTTTGGATGGCGATAATGTGCGAAAAGGACTTAATGCCAATTTAACCTTTTCACCCGAAGACCGTGCCGAGAATATACGCAGGATTGCAGAGGTTTCTCACCTTATGATAGACGCAGGTCTGGTAGTATTGGCGGCGTTTGTTTCACCATATGCCAAGGATCGGGAAACGATCCAAAAGATTGTAGGGTATACAAACTATGTGGAAATATTTATCAATACCCCGCTGGAAGAGTGTGAACGCAGAGATGTAAAGGGTTTATATGCGAAGGCGCGTGCCGGCGAGATCAAGAATTTTACGGGTATAGATGCACCTTACGAAGCTCCGGTAGCGCCACATGTACAGATTGACACCATGAAGGTGCCCGTTGCGAGTGCCGTGAAACAAATTTTAAAAGCGATAGAAAACAAACTTGATATACAATGAGCAAGTATTATTTGAACTATTTGGACGAATTGGAGTCTGAAGCAATTTTTATTCTAAGGGAAGTATGGGCGCAGTTTCAGAATCCTGTGATACTGTTCTCCGGAGGAAAAGATTCCATCGTAGTTACACATTTGGCTAAAAAAGCCTGTTATCCGTCACGATTACCATTTCCGCTAATGCACGTGGACACCGGCCACAATTTTCCTGAAACCATTCAGTTTCGTGATGACCTTATCACAGAGCTTGAAGCTCAGCTAATTGTAGGTTCTGTGCAAGAGTCTATCGATCAAGGCCGGGTGGCGGAAGAACGTGGTAAGAATGCTACCAGAAATGCCTTGCAGATCACAACCTTGCTGGACGCCATCGAGATGCACCATGTAGATTGTGCCATAGGAGGGGGGAGACGTGATGAAGAAAAAGCAAGGGCCAAAGAACGTTTCTTTTCGCATCGGGATGACTTCGGGCAATGGGACCCTAAGAATCAACGTCCCGAACTATGGAACCTGCTTAATGGAAAACATTTTGAAGGGGAGCACTTTAGAGCATTTCCAATTAGTAACTGGACAGAGATGGATGTGTGGAACTACATCCTTAGGGAGAACATCAAGATCCCGTCGTTATACTTTGCGCATGAGCGCGAGGTGGTTTGGCGAAGCAATTCTTGGATTCCGGTATCCCGGCATTTAAAACTGGAAGAGGGAGAAACAGTACATACCAAAAAGATACGTTTCAGGACGCTGGGTGATATCACGATTACAGGAGGCATAGAAAGTGAAGCTGATACTTTGGAAAAGATCGTAACTGAAGTAGCTGCCATGAAGCAAACCGAACGAGGTAACCGAAGCGATGATAAACGTAGCGAGACCGCTATGGAAGACAGAAAGCGACAAGGGTATTTTTAAGATAATTCCAAAAAATTTCATCATGCATATTGATAACAACCAATTATTAAGATTCACCACTGCCGGAAGTGTAGATGACGGTAAAAGCACACTTATTGGCAGACTTCTTTACGATAGTAAGGCTATTTTTGAGGATCAGTTGGCTGCTGTAGAAACCACGAGTAAGAAAAAGGGACATGCAGGGGTAGATCTTGCCCTGTTTACAGACGGACTTAGAGATGAGCGAGAACAAGGAATTACCATAGATGTCGCTTACCGCTATTTCACTACCCCAAAGCGAAAGTTCATTATCGCCGACACGCCGGGGCATATTCAATATACCCGGAACATGGTAACGGGAGCATCTACCGCAAACGCAGCACTTATATTGATCGATGCCAGAAACGGAGTGATCGAACAGACAAAGCGCCATGCCTTTATAGCTTCCTTGCTTCAAATACCACACCTTATAGTGTGTATTAATAAAATGGACCTTGTCGGTTATTCAGAGCAGGTATACAATGATATCATCATCCAGTTCGAGGAATTTTCATCGAAACTCTACACCAAGGATATTCAATTTCTGCCCATTAGTGCTTTGGACGGCGATAATGTGGTAAATCGCTCCACCCGCATGGATTGGTACCAAGGAGCGCCACTGTTGCACACACTGGAGCACATGCATATAAGCAGTGACATTAATAAAATTGATGCCCGTTTTCCGGTTCAAACGGTGATAAGACCACAACGAGACGAGTTCATCGATTACAGAGGATATGCGGGTAGGGTAGCCAGTGGTATATTCAGACCCGGTGACGCTGTCACCGTACTTCCTTCAGGATTCACTTCTAAGATCAAAACCATCGATACCCTTGACGGTTCTTTGGAAGAAGCCTTCGCACCTATGTCGGCCGCTATAACATTGGAAGATGATATTGATGTGAGCAGAGGTGATATGATCGTTAAGACCAATAACAAACCAACGTCTACACAAGAATTCGACGCCATGCTATGCTGGCTGCATAATGATGCGGCAAGACCGCGCGCAAAGTATACCATCTTGCACACCTCTAATGAACAAAAGGCAATGATAAAAGATGTTCTTTACAAGATTGATATCAACACCTATTCGCGCGAGGAAGAAAATAAGGAGTTGGCCATGAACGATATAGCACGTATTAAAGTGCGTACAACAAGACCTCTTATGATCGACGAATACAGAGACAACAGGATAACAGGCAGTTTCATCTTGATAGATGATGCCACTCACGAGACCGTAGCGGCGGGGATGATACTATAAGGCTTTCAGAAAAGAAGAGAGATAGCACAGTATCGAGATCGTTTAAAATTGTAAATGGGACAGGGAAAAAGCATTTTAAAGAATACGTTGATCTATGCTGTAGGGAACTTTGGTTCCAAAGCCCTTACATTTCTATTACTCCCGCTATACTCCTTTTACCTTACAAAGGATGAGTTTGGAACCTACGATCTTATAATCGTTTCTATAAATTTGCTTGCTCCCATCATTACCCTACAAACCTCCGAAGCGATCTATCGTTGGCTTCTGGAAGCCAAAGAAGACACTGCAAGACAAGCAAGGATAATCTTTCACGGATTCGTAATTATAACGGGGATCGCAGCAGCTTTCTTTGTAATCTATTACATACTTACGTTTTTCATCTCCTTCCAATACACCGGGTATTTTGCTTTCATGCTTTTAATAAGTTGCTACTTGCCCTTCCTGCAAAAAATACTAAGAGGGTTGGGTA
Source organism: Altibacter lentus (assembly GCF_000746845.1). GTDB lineage: Bacteria > Bacteroidota > Bacteroidia > Flavobacteriales > Flavobacteriaceae > Altibacter > Altibacter lentus. The sequence continues at coordinate 399,106 of NZ_KN050846.1, forward strand.
AGACGAAGGTATTTGCAGCTTCCGGAATACTGTATACCTTAACATTTTTAGGGTGTACCGTACTTTTTCTGTCGGTTTTAGACATGGGGTTGGAGAGTTTGCTGTTGGCATCGGTTATTTCGGGGATGATCACCATTACCTATGTTGTGTTCAATCTGTCTTGGAAGGGAGTATTTTCCAACCATCACTTCAACAGCTCCGAAATGAAAGAAATGGTGATGTATTCCTTGCCATTGGTACCTAATGCGGTGAGTTGGTGGCTCATTAATGCGGCAGATAAATATTTGATCGTTCTTTTACTGAATATACAAGCCAATGGTATCTATGCCGTTTCTACCAGATTCCCTGCAGTGGTAACGCTGGTGAACTCTATTTTCCTGTTAGCGTGGCAGGATCATGGGATAAGTGTGAAGGACGACAAGGAGAACACCGCTTTTTTCTCGAAACTTTTTGATAAGTTCATCACCTTAGAACTCACGCTGGTTATTTTCTTGATCTCTATTTCGTATTATTTGGTTCGTTTTCTTATCGATCCGGTCTATCTTGAAGCGTGGAAATATCTACCTTTTCTTTTTATTGGTGTGGCCTTTCAGGCCTTTGCATCGTATGTGGGAGTGGGTTATCAGCGGGCGAAACGTACAAAGCATATATTCACAACATCCTTGGCCGGCGGAATTGTGAACATATTGATTAGCTTATTGCTCTTGAAACATATAGGATTATATGCCCCGGCAGTGGGAACATTTTTCAGTTTTTTGGTGATGTATGTTTTACGAAAGATACAAACCGACCATTTCTTTAAAATTGAAGTGAACAACGTCAAGCTGGTCGCACTTACTTCCGTAGCGATTATTTTTGCCTTTTTAACACAGCTTACTAATTTGTATCTGGATCTTTTTTTAATCGGCAGTTCTTTTTTCGGATTGATATTTCTGAATAAAAAGTTGTTGCATGATCTTTTCACCCTTTCACGTAAGCAGTTGTCAAAAACTAAAAACAATAACGGATGAAACAAAAGAAGGCATTAGTGATCAATGAAGGGTATAGTGATAATTTGGGAGACCAGGCCATTAGAGCGGCTATGCTCGCTCTTTTAACAGATCATGATTTCGATACGGAGTTCCTGTACTTGTCTAAACCATCCATACAAACCTTGCCCTCATATTCCTATACGAAAGCCCTTCCTAAAAATGCGAAGCGTAATTCGTTCATGAGTCAGATCAAGGGGATATTATATATTCAATATTGGTACATAAAACATAAAAAACATATTCGCTCTATCCTTCAAAAGAATACTTTCGATATAATCCTTATTGGTGGTGGACAACTTATAAATAGTGCGGGAACAATAGCACCCAGCGGATTTGCGGTTGCCATAAGTGCATTGTCAAGAGCCATTAAAAAACATACCACTGCCCCCATCTATTTAACTGGTGTAGGTTTCTCGGGCAATTATAGTAGATTGGAACGCGCTTTATATCAAAAGGGAATAAAAAGGATGGACGGAATTTATGTACGCGACACTTTTTCCCAAAGCATCTGTAAAGCTGTTTTTAAGCGAGATTCGGTCGTAATACCCGATATTGCATTTTATGCTTCGGAAAAAGAAACGAGTCCGAAGAAAATAAAAGAAGATGTCGCATTGCTTGGTATCACGAATTTTACCGAAGTCTTTAAAAAGTACAACACTGAAGCATCATTCTCTAAAGAAGATTACTTTGAAATGCTCTATAAAGTTTTGTTGGATTACAGGTCCCGATCGCTGGAGGTGCTGTTATTTTATACTACCTTGACCGATGCTGCCGAATGTAGAGAGTTTCAAGCATTCATAAAGGGAAAGTATAATGTACAAATCTCTATAGCTTCCATAGCTTCCTTGAAAGATCTCTTGCATTTCTTTACAAAAGCATCGCACGTCTATTCAGCTCGCATGCATGCCCTTATTTTGGGAATGAAGAAAGGGTGTGAAGTACAGCCTTATTTAATTTCACAAAAACTTCACTCCTTTAACGAAGCATACGTGAAAAGCCCCGAACCTGTTTCAGCATACGGAGAAAAAATTGTCACTCAGCTAAAGCCAATACTTGGATGAGAAAGACAACCATTATATCCATCATCCCCACGCTCTATGACGGCGGTGCTCAAAAGTTTGCGGCCGACCTTAGTTTCGGACTCATTAAGGAATTCGATCACAGTTTTGTTCGTTACAATTCCGGTGAGCAGGAGTACGATCACGCGGGTGCGGTGATCGATCTCGATGTTCCCAAACGACAAACTGTTTTTGGAAAGGTTCGAAGACAATGGCAACTTTTACAGGCACTAAAAAAACTAAAGCAACAAGAACAAGCCACAGTGGCTATAAGTCACTTGTTAATGCCTAACATGCTCAATGTGTGGAGTAAAAACAACGATGTAACGCTTTGTGTACTTCACGGGGAGTGGAGTGTTAGAACGGGCAGATCCAAATGGCTCGATTATTTCGTAGGACGATCCTACAACAAAGCAGATCATATTATTTCGGTTTCGCATTATATAAAAGATATGTTCGATGCGCATTACAAGCTTCCTAATCCGCATCATGTGATCTACGCCGGGATCGACCTGAAATCGGTTTTGAAAAAGGCAGCGGCACCCACACCGACAACGCTTCCAGAATCGTATGTGGTGTATGTGGCTGGATTTCGCCCGGTAAAGAATCACCTCCAACTCATTGCACACCTTGAGGGGTACCTGAAAACCCACCAAACGCAGCTGGTACTGGTTGGCGATGGCCCTTTGCGAGAGGAGATCGAACAGTCGATCAGGGATAAGGAACTCACATCCCATGTAATCGTAACCGGAAATCTAACGAACCCGTACCCTGTGATCGCAAAGGCGAGAGCTTCATTAATGGTATCTTCTTCCGAATCATTCAGCTTAGTGGTCGTAGAGTCTATGGCACTGGGTATTCCGGTAATTGCGACAGACTGCGGCGGACCCAGAGAAATACTGCTTCCCGATTGGAAACAGGAAGTAACATTGCCCTGCCAAACGGAATATGGTGTCCTTATCCCCAAACCGGATCAATGGACCAAAGATATCGTACCTCAAGAATTAGAGAGGCTTCTTGCAAACAAAGAGCGATGGCAGCAGCTTTCAGAAAACGGAAAACAACGCGCAACGTATTTCAGTATAGAGCGCAGTGAAGAGGCTTACACAACGTTAATTAAGGATATAACCGCAGAACTCAAATCGATATAGTGCCACAGTCAAAAAAAATAGGAATCTTTACCATGCCATTGTTTACAAACTATGGCGGAATTCTTCAGGCAATAGCTCTTATGGCGTTCCTTAAGGAGCAGGGATATGACCCTTTGCTTCTTGACAGAAGGTACCCAAGTCCAAAATGGCGTCGCCTTATTAAAACTGCGTTGGGGAGTACGGGCGTTGTCGATTATAAAAATGTTGGCGCCCGACAAAAAGAGGCACGTTCTATTGCACGATTCATCAAAGAATTCATACCCCAACGAACCCAACCCATATATTCCGATGCACAATTGCGAAAAACCATAGCGAAAATACCTTTGGAAGCTGTTATTACAGGAAGCGATCAAGTGTGGCGTATGGAATACATGCGAACCATCTGGCGGAATGCATTTCTAGATTTTGTGGAAGATCCTTCCGTTAAGAAGATCGCTTATGCGGCTTCCTTCGGAACGGCACGCTGGGAGCACCCTCAGTTTTCGAAGGAAATTAAACAACTACTAAGTTCCTTTTCGGCCGTCTCCGTTCGGGAAGCAAGCGGCGTACAACTTTGTACCGATAATTTTGCCTGCACAACAGCAAAACATGTCCTGGATCCTACGTTACTTATGGAGGAAACATTCTATTATCAATTCTTTGATAGGGATACGGAAGAAACTCCCAAAAAAGGGATCTTCACATATTTCTTGGACGAAGAGCATCATTGGGACGCCCTGCTGAAGTTGGCAGCAAAAGAATACAGTGATACGGTTTTCAGTATGACGTCGGATAAGGATGACAGAAGAAAGGACGAAGGCATGTCTAAACCAACCCCCGGGGAATGGTTGTCCCATATATACAATGCCGGATTCGTCATTACCGACTCCTATCATGGAATGCTTTTTTCCATTACTTTTAAGAAACCATTTATCGCCATTGCAAATAAAAAGAGGGGAACAGAACGTTTCACCTCACTAGTAAAAGAACTGGGGCTGGAGGAACGATTGATAACAGAACCCACAGCGGTTGTTTCAGGACTATGTTCCAAGACCATCGACTATGAGGCAGTGTACAGAAAGCTTGAAAGGTGGCGGGAAGCCTCTAGAACGTTTCTATTACATTCACTGGAACATAAGAGCACAAGATGATATCGGTAGTGATTCCATTATACAACAAAGAAGCCTACATCGCAGAAGCGATCACTTCGGTATTACGGCAATCGTACACCGACTTCGAACTTATTGTCGTCGACGATGGTAGCACAGATAGCTCTTTGGAGGTTGCCTCAGGTGTAAAGGACAACCGACTTAAATTGATTCCCATAGTGCATCAGGGAGTATCTGCAGCAAGAAATACGGGTATTGAAGCTGCCGGCTATAATTGGATCGCATTTTTAGATGCCGATGATTGGTGGGCCCCCGACTTTCTGAAAGAGATGGTTACCTGCATAAAAGCATATCCGAAGCATAACTTGTTCGCATCAGGGAGAAGCCACGTGTTTAGTGATCACGTTATGCGCTACAACAATCCGTTTCTTCCTAAAGATGGTAAAGTAGGAATACTCAATTACATTGAAGTGATTAGTAAATACCTGCCGCTCATCAATTCTTCCAACGCTATGATCTCGAAATCGCATCTGCTTAGCAGCGGATGTTTCAGAGAGGAACAAAAAATGCATGAAGATCACGATCTTTGGATTCGTCTTAGTAGAGGGGAAGATGTGGTCTTCAGTAATAAGAACCTGTCCTTTTACAGGAATTCGGGAAGTGGTGGCGCATCCAAAGCATATTATCACCCATCCGATTTTAAACTGTTCTTAGAGACCTTGCTTACAACAAAGCAGCATCTTTCAGCAAAAGAAAAGAACCATTTCATTACCTATTGCAATCGGTTCGTACTGCTTACCTATATTAAGAATTACGCGACCTATACAGGAGCTCAGGATCGTGAAGTGTACAAAGTGGCTAAGAAACTGCTAACAGGTTGGCAACGACTATTGTTGTGGATATTGTTTCATTTCCCCTACAAGAGAACGTATCCATTTTTTAAACTTTTTAAAAAGCGTCATGGGAAATAAAGCAAATTTATTTATTGTAGGAGCTATGAAAGCAGGCACAACGTCTTTTATCGAGACGCTCTCCACACACCCGGAGATCTACGTGTCACCTGTAAAAGAACCTCATTATTTTGTAAATGAATTGCCGGCGGCGCTGTACCAGGACTCTCGTTTCTTCGATCTCCAAAGGTACTTGGACCACCAATTTCCGGAACCACTCCATATTACAAAGATCAAAACAGAAGCACAATATGCCCGACTGTTTTCCTTGGCCCGTAGCGAGACCTATAGAGCTGAAGGCAGTACTGCATACCTGCACGCACCCGAAACAGCAGGTTTAATTAAGGAGTATAACGCCCGGGCCGGCATCCTAATAATTTTAAGAGACCCGTTTAAACGTGCTTTTTCACATTACAAGATGAACCTAAGTCTTGGTAAGGAAAAAAGGTCCTTCGAAAAAGTGATGTTGAGTGATCTCGAAAAATACGATCAGGGTACATTACAATGGCACAGCTACCTTGGAATGAGTTGCTATGACCGCGCTGTGAGACGATTCGAACAGCATTTTGACCGTATTCACATCATTCGTTTTGAGGACCTTATGAAGCACCCGCAAAAGGTTTTCTCTTCCTTGGAAAGCTTTTTAGGCATCATTCCGTTTACACCTGTGACGACAGAACACAAGAACGAAAGTAAGGCACTTCGATTTCAAAAGCTCTTTTATATACTGAAACAACTTGGACTCAAGGATTATTTCTCCAGGATTTTTAGTGCTACCTTTAGACAATGGTTGTTTCGCAAGGTCACTAAGAATAAAAAACAGGAAATGGTTTTAACTGAAACTACTAGAAAAAGAGTAGAGGAAGTGTTTAAAAAAGAATCACAGCGATGGTCCTCTTAGATATTTGTATTTGTATCATTATATTTCTGGTAGGGATAAACCTAAAGAATTTCTTTAAGGGTTTTTCTCGTTACGACAGGAAAATACTTACTCAATTGTTTTTTTACCACTTTGGGATTACCATCGCATTTCATTTTTATATAATGGCAAATGGGGGAGATTCTATTCAGTACTGGGTGGTACCTCAAATGGGTGATTTCGATGACATTCTATTCCTTATCGTGAATCAAAGAGCAAACAGTTTCGTATACTTATTAAATTATATACCAGCCGTAATCTTAGATCTTTCTTTGTTCACAGGGAATTTAGCATATTCCTTATTGGGATATATCGGATTTATTTATCTCTATAAAATAATAAAGGAATTAATGCCTGATATGGAAAAGTTGAAACAACTAAAGTTTTTTAGAGTTTCAATCTTTCCAACACTCTTATTTCTTCCGAACCTTCATTTTTGGTCCTCGGGAGTAGGTAAAGACAGTTTACTGTTTTTCAGTATAATTCTATTTGTTTATTCCATTAGAAATGTAAAAAAAAGATTTTTTGGGTTATTTATTGCTGTCTTAGTATCCATAACTATTCGACCTCACATCACCTTATTCCTTTTGGCAGCTTTTGGAGGAGGCTATTTGATAGATGGAAAATTGAAAGTTTATCAAAAAGTAATCATATTCATGATATTTATTATCGGATTCGTTTCGATATTCGATTATGTTTTGAATTTTGTGCAATTAGAGAGTCTTGAAAGCACTGCTATCTCAGAATACACCGCAGAAAGAGCTTCTGTATTGAATAGGGATACTACTGGTTCCGGTGTAGATATAAGTGGATATCCCTTGCCTCTTAAAATGTTTACTTTTTTATATAGGCCCTTGTTTTTTGATATAAATGGAATATTTGCAATATTAGCATCCTTTGAGAACCTAATATTACTTTTACTCACTATTCTCATTATCCTAAACAAACCTATTGCTACAATTAGGAAGTCTAATTATCTTATTAAAGGAATGTTAATTTATTTTCTCATGGGAACCCTCGCCTTTTCCTTAATTTTGGGGAATTTAGGGATTATGTTACGCCAGAAGAATATGTTCATTCCTGTTTTTTTGGTTATTGGGATATGGATTCTATACCATAGAAGGATCTTTGTTAAAAATAAAGCGATTTGAAAATTATTCACATTATAAATAGTCTAAATACCGGTGGAGCTGAAAAACTCGTACTTGATATTTTACCAAAGTTTGCTGCCAAAGGCCATACAATCGAACTTATTTTACTTGACGGGTCCGAATATCCCTTTTTAAAAAAATTAGAAGAGCAGCCTACGATTGCGATCCATAAATTGACAAATGCCAATCTATATAACCCTAATCTAATCTTTAAGATCGCTCCTCTCATTAAAGATGCAGATATTGTCCATGTGCACCTTTTTCCGGCATTATATTGGGCGGCATTTGCAAAAGGATTTGCTCGTAGCAAGGCTAAGTTTATTTTTACCGAACACAATACCTGGAATCGTCGAATTGGAAATAGGTTATACCGAATGATCGACAGGCTTGTATATAAAAAATACGATAAGATTATTTGTATTTCAGAAGAGATCAAGCAGATATTAATAACACATTTAAAGATATCTGAAAAATTTTTTGAGGTTATTCAGAACGGAGTAGATCTTTCCGAAATAAAAAAAGCGACACCTGTAAGTCGCCAGTCAATTGAAACTTCTATTAAAGATTCAGATACGCTAATAATAATGACTGCCGCCTTTAGAGAGCAGAAAGATCAAAAGACTCTTATAAGAGCTATGACACAATTGCCTCCAACTTGCAAACTTATCCTAGTTGGGGATGGCACTACCAAGAAGGAATGTATTGTCTTGACCAGAGAGCTGAGATTGGAAGAAAGAGTATTTTTCTTAGGATGGCGTATGGATGTACCTTCTCTTTTAAAAACTGCAGACCTGGTCGTACTATCCTCTTATTATGAAGGTTTGTCCCTATCAAGTATTGAAGGACTGGCTTCAACCAAACCCTTCTTGGCATCAAACGTACCGGGACTGAAGGAGATAGTTGAAGGTGCTGGAATTCTCTTTCCTCGCGGGGAACACAACATATTAGCAGATGAGATACTCAAACTGATGAATAATGAAGATTATTATGAGGAGATATGTTTAAGATGTATACAACGGGCTGAAAATTTTAATATAGAAAAAATGATTAACCTGCATCTTCAATTCTATCAGGAATTAGCATAGCTGACTAGCCAATTATGAAACAAAGAGGAAGAAAAAAAATTGCTTTTGTAGTAGCAGCACCTATGACTGCTAAAGCTTTTCTTTTAAATCATTTTTCTGAATTAGGAAAACACTATGAGGTTTATCTTTTTGCAAATTTTGAGAATGAAAGTATCGATACATTTCCGCAAATCGGATTAAAAGATATTATTCACATTCCAATTTATCGAAAGATTGCATTTTTCAAGGATATCAGAGCTCTTTTTTTATTAGCCAGAAAATTTAAGAAGTACGAATTCGATGTCGTACATTCTGTCACTCCAAAAGCCGGCTTGCTTGCCATGTTAGCAGCAAAATTAGTGAGAGTTGAGCACAGAATACATATTTTTACAGGGCAGGTATGGTATACTAAAAAAGGATTGTTGAAGAGGCTGTTACGATTTTTAGATCGTTTAATTGTACATGCTGCTACTCAAATTCTCGTTGATAGCCATTCACAAAGAGAATATCTTATCTCTCAAAATATTGTAAGTCCTAGTAATTCACAAGTTCTTGGAAAGGGATCAATTAGTGGGGTGAATACTGAAATTTTTTCTCCGCGGTTCAATCGGTCACAGGAACGCACTGCTTTAGGCTACAATGTAAATGATGTTATATACTGTTATTTGGGAAGACTCAATGTTGATAAGGGGTTATTAGAATTAGCCAAAGCTTTTAAAAAGTTAAATGCCGCCAATCACAACGCTAAACTTCTTATAATAGGGTATGATGAAGACCAATTGATGCTGAAAATTGAAAAAATAGTGGGGAACAAGTCGGTAATACAATATGTAGGCCCTACTTCCCATCCTGAAAAATACCTTCAAGCGGTGGATGTATTTTGTTTGCCAAGCCATCGTGAAGGTTTTGGAACAAGCGTAATAGAGGCATCGGCATGCGGAATTCCCGTGATCTGCAGTGATACCTACGGGTTAAAAGGAACAATATTGAATGATAAAACAGGTTTATATCATATTAAAGGGGATATAGATTCATTATACGACAAAATGCAACAATTGCATACAGATAAAGAGAAAAGGGAGAGACTGGGTGATGGCGGAAGAGAATTTGTCTTGAAAAACTTTACATCAAAAAATATTACAAATGAGTGGGTTCTCTTCTATAGAAAATTACTAGGTTAATATGAAGATAGCGGTTACTGGAGCAACTGGATTTGTAGGAAGAATGTTAGTAAAAAAACATCTTCAGGAAGGAAACCATGTACATATTTTATCGAGAAAGGATTTATCTCAAGATAATGATTTTAAAAAGACCACAATTCATAACGGGGGTTTATCCGATGTCACAATTTTAAAGGGTTTTCTTAAGAATACCGATGTTCTGTATCACTGTGCTGCCGAACTTTTAGACACCTCTAAAATGGTAGCCACTAACATTGATGGAACTAACAATTTGATAGAAGCAGCCAAAGGAAACGTAAAACACTGGATTCAACTAAGTAGTGTTGGAGTATATGGCCCAGTTTATTATGGTACAGTCACAGAAAATCAACCTTGTCATCCTATTAGCCTATATGAAAAGACCAAGTTACAGGCAGATTTGAATGTGATTCGGGATTTAAACCTTATTAATATTTCTTTTACCATTATTCGTCCATCAAATATTATTGGAAGATCAATGACCAATCAGTCAGTTTATAAACTAATTGAAATGGTAGACAGGAAAATGTTTTTCTATATAGGAAAGAAAGGTGCTATTGTTAATTATGTACCTGTAGACAATGTAGTGCAGGCACTTTTCTTGGCAGCCATTAATGACAATGCAAAAGACCAGATATTCAATGTGTCTTCTTGGGATTATATTGAAAACTTTATTGGTTTTGTTGCATTAGAACTTAAAAAGCCTATTCCTAAGTATAGGATCCCTAAGAAGCTAGCACAAGTTATTAGCCTCTTACTTTCAATAAGAAATAACAATCCGCTTACAGAGTCAAGAATAAATGCTTTAACTACAAAAGTCATCTACAGCTCAAATAAAATTGAGACTTTTTTAAATTTCTCACCTGTTAAGTCTATCGAATCTGCAATATCCGAAATGGTAGAAGTCTATAAAGACAAAGGCTAAGCGATTGATGAAGTTGTTGTCCTTTTTAAAGGGGGATAAGCATATTAAATTAAACTATTTAAATACCTTTGCACGCGTAGATACGTATTATGATTTTACTAAAATATTAAATTAAAATCTCTTGATATTTAATATGTTGTAGACATTGTAATGTTTTTTAATGATGTATTTTCATAGATTTATTAGTAATGTATAGGGCGGTAATAAAACCTTTTTTTGATTTTGTATTCGCCGGTATGATGCTTATTATATTGAGTCCCATTCTTCTTCTTACAATTTTGATCATTGTTGCTTCCGGAGAAAAAAATCCGTTTTTTTATCAATTACGCCCGGGCAAGAACGAGAAGAATTTTTTAATTATCAAATTAAAAACAATGAAGAATACACAGAATGAGGATGGTAGTCTTTTGCCGGATAAAGAACGAATAACTGCATTGGGTAAATTTATTAGAGCCACTTCATTAGATGAAATTCCCCAGTTAATAAATGTAATTAAAGGAGAGATGAGTTTTGTAGGGCCTCGACCACTTTTACCGGAATACCTTCCTCTGTATACCGAGTTCCAAAGGCAACGTCATTTGGTTAAACCCGGAATCACAGGATATGCACAGGTGAATGGGCGTAATGCAATCAGTTGGGAGAAAAAGTTCGAGTTGGATGTGGAATATGTAAATAAAATTAGTTTTCTGTTAGATATTAGGATTTTGATGTTGACCATAACTAAGGTTTTTTCGACTAAGGAGGTGAATGCATCTGATTCTGCGACAATGGAGCGCTTTAAAGGAAGTCAAGAGTTATGAGGGATATTGTTGTATACGGAGCCGGGGGACATTGTTATGCCGTTATTGAACTATTAAAATGTATAGGTGAATTTTCTCCTGTCCTTATTGTCGATGATGCCCCAAAAGAAAAATCAATTTTAGGGGTTCCGGTATTTCACACGAGCAAAGTAGACATAACTACGCAATATGCCTGTATAGCAATTGGAAATAACTTAAATCGAAAGAAAGTGGCACAAAGACTTACTCAATCTTTCCCAAGCAGTGTGCACCCGTCGGCAGTAATATACCCTTCCTCCACCATGGGTATTGGAACATTGGTACATCCAAAAGCTGTGGTAGATGCGGCAGTTTCCGTGGGGGATTTTTGTATCATCAATAACGGAGCTGTCGTCTCCCATAATGCTAAAGTGGGCAACCACGTGCATATTGCAATTCAAGCCGCTGTATCTGGTGGGGTCACTATTGGAGAAGGAAGTTTGATCGGAGCAGGGAGTATCATTCTTCCGGAAATTTCTATTGGAAAATGGGTAACAGTGGGTGCAGGTGCTGTAGTTACAAAAGACATCCCGGATCATGCGATAGTCTATGGAAATCCTGCAAGAATTATAAAATACACAAATGAATCCTGAAAAAATATGGCTTTCTTCTCCGCACATGGGAGGGAAAGAATTCGAGTATGTGCAAGAGGCCTTTGCGAGCAATTGGGTGGCTCCTTTAGGCCCCAATGTGAACGGATTTGAAGCATCCCTTGAAAAATATTTGGGGGAATCCTGCCATGTCGCGGCCTTGAGCTCAGGAACAGCAGCACTGCATCTGGCACTAGTTCTTTTAGGAGTAGAGCGAGGGGATGAGGTACTTTGCCAGAGCATGACCTTTTCAGCTTCCGCGAACCCTATCGTCTACAGGGGAGCTACGCCTGTTTTCGTCGATAGTGAACCGCATACTTGGAATATCTGCCCCGATCACTTGGAAGCGGCCATCAAAGACCGTATCTCTAAAGGAAAGAAACCCAAGGCCATTATCGCAGTCCATCTCTATGGGATGCCTTTTAAAGTGAAAGAGGTCTTGGCAGTGGCACAAAAATATGAGATTCCATTGATCGAAGACAGTGCGGAAGCTATGGGGAGCAGTTATAACAGACAAAAATGTGGGACCTTTGGAACGATCGGAATTCTTTCGTTCAACGGGAATAAGATCATTACTACTTCCGGCGGCGGAGCTCTGGTCTCAAAGAATGAAAAAATAAAAGAAAAGGCTATTTTCCTAGCGACTCAGGCGAGGGACGAAGCCCCGCACTACCAGCACAGTGAGATAGGCTACAACTATCGTCTTAGTAATATTTCAGCGGGGATCGGCCGCGGACAAATGGAAGTGTTGGATGCCCATGTGCAGTTGCGCAGGAAGATGCATGATTTTTATATGGAGATATTTGAGGGCTGGGATGGTGTTTCAGTGTTTTCTGAACCTTCAGAGCAGATGGTTTCCAACCATTGGCTTAGTTGTATCACCGTAGATCCCACCCGTGCCGGTATTTCTTCCGAAGGGATTCGAAACGCCTTGGCAGAACACAATATTGAATCACGTCCGCTTTGGAAACCTATGCATTTACAGCCGGTGTATTGGGACGCACCTTATTACGGCGCAAAGATTTCTGAAACGCTTTTTCAACAGGGCGTGTGCCTGCCTTCTGGGTCTAATATAACCGAAAAGGAGAAGCAAAGGATCCAAGCAGTTTTGGAAGAATATAAGTAGATATTAGTTATATTTGCCTGACTCCCAGTCTTATTAATAACCTATGAAACAAATATTTAGTCGATTTTATATTGGGGATAATAAATTGAAACTCCTCGATCAACGCTATTTACCCCGTTGGATCGTGATAGTCATTGATACCATTATTAGCATCGCCACTTTATTTATGGTATACCTTATTTTGATGGGGACACCAATTACGTTTCTCGATCAACTCTCTATCCATTGGCAGGCGATTGCAATCCTTTCGGTTAATTTCATCTTCTTCTTTGTATACAAAACGTATTCTGGCATTATTCGACACTCTACTTTTACAGATGTATTGAAACTGGCGTTCTCTTCCTTTTCAACCATGGCAGTCGTTTTAATCTTCAATGGAGTTTATGCAAGCGTAATTGGAGAGGGAAAGATTTTTTTAACGACCTCTGTACTTTTGTACGGGTTGCTATCTTTTACCCTTATGTTGCTATTTCGCGTGGCGGTGAAGGAAAGTTATCAATTTCTGAGAAGTTCGGCAAGTGGCGGTTTAAAAAAGAAAGTAGCGATTATCGGGTTGGATGATTATACTATCTCTTTAGGAAAAGCCATAACGACAGAGTCGCACCTGCCGTTTCAACTGGTGGGGTTCATCACCCAGAAAAAAGATTCGAAACGACTTAAGATCTTAGGGAAGCCGGTAGTTCCCATAAAACATAGTTTTGCTGAAACGCTTACGCAAATGCAGGTGGACGGGGTCATTATAATAAGTGGAACACTCCCCGGAAAGATCAAGAACGAGATCATTGAGGACTGTATCGCACACAACAAACAGGTCTTTAATGTGCCTAATATGGAAACATGGAACAAAAAAGAGGACATTCACAATCAGATTCGTCCCATCGAGATCGAAGACCTCTTGGAACGAACGCCCATCCACATCGATAATGAACTTATTAAGAACGATCTCTTCGGAAAGACGATCCTCGTCACAGGCGGGGCAGGTTCTATTGGGAGTGAGATCGTGAAACAGGTAGCCGAGTTCCAACCGGAACAGATCGTAATTCTCGATCAGGCAGAATCGGCATTACACGAATTGGAGATCTATTTACAGCTCAATTACCCCAATCTTAATTTTATCACCGAACTGGCAGACATAAGCAATATGTACCGACTGGGACTGCTGTTCTCCAAGTACAATTTTAATATCATCTATCATGCAGCGGCCTATAAACATGTGCCGCTTATAGAACGGAATCCGCACGAGGCGATCTATGTGAATATCCTGGGGACGGTAAACCTTTCCATCCTGGCACTCAACCACGATATCGATAAGTTTGTAATGGTCTCTACAGACAAGGCTGTGAATCCTACCAATGTGATGGGGGCTTCAAAACGAGCCGCCGAAATGTACGTACAATCGCTTCAGAATGAAAAAGGGGTGCGTACACGCTTCATTACTACCAGATTTGGGAATGTGCTGGGTTCTAGTGGTTCGGTGATTCCGCATTTCAGAAAACAGATTTCGCAGGGGGGTCCGGTGACGGTAACACATCGCGATATCATACGGTATTTTATGACCATCCCGGAGGCTTGCCAGTTGGTATTGCAGGCGGGAACCATGGGGAACGGAGGGGAGATCTATGTCTTCGACATGGGCAAACCGGTTAAGATCCTGGATCTGGCAGAGCGTATGATTCGTTTGTCGGGGCTGGAGCCGTATACAGATATCGATATCAAGATTACCGGTCTGCGACCCGGGGAGAAATTATTTGAAGAACTGCTCAATGATTCCTCAACCGCCTTACCAACCCACCATCCCAAGATCATGATTACCAAGGTACCGGTGGTAAAATTCGAGGATTTTAAGGTAAAGGTAAAAGAGATCGTCAAGACAGCCACAAAGCGGAAAGACGAGAAGATAGTGAAGTTGCTGAAGGAAATGGTGCCTGAGTTCAAGAGCGAGAATTCACAATTTGAATCCCTGGACGAGCCCCAAGATACACAAATGCATAAAGTGCCGTAATCGTTTTTGAGAATGAAGGGTACGTTTTATTTATAACCTTATATTTGCATCATTAAAATACCGCATGAAAAAAGCAATTTTACTCGTTCTTACCTTCGCAAGTCTAATGTCTTGTGCTACCAAGAAACAAATTCTTTATTTTCAGGATGCCGAATCCATCGATCAGGCTATGATCAAGGAAACGTTCGAGCCTATCATAGAACCCAACGATATACTTCACATTTCCATCTCTTCCATCGATAGTGAAGTGGTAAAACCCTTCGAGCGTGTTACGGGTCTGGAGAACAACGTAGGGAACAGCAACCCCGGTTTACAGGGGTATTTAGTGGATGCCGAGGGAAACATCCGTTTTCCTGTGTTGGGGGATGTTCCTGTAGCAGGAAAGACGCGCGGGGAAGTGCAAACACTATTGAAAGCAAAACTTTCAGAATATATTAAGGACGTTGTGGTTGACGTTCGCATTATGAATTTCAAGATCACGGTACTGGGGCAAGTGAACGATCCGGGGGTCTATGCTATAAAGGATGAAAGGATCACCTTGCCCGAAGCGATTGGATTGGCAGGGGATTTTACCCTGGACGGCAACAGGAATGAGGTGGTGATCATCCGCGAGAACGACGGAAAACGCATCGTAGGACGGGTGGATTTTACACAAACCGACTTTTTTGACAGCCAATTCTATTTCCTCAAACAAAATGACGTGGTCTATGTGGAACCCTCTTTAAAAGGCGTAAAGAAATCCGGATTCCTTCCGGATATCCCGGCCTTACTGTCGCTGGTAACTGTGGTATTGAGTACCGTGATTATCTTAACCCGATAAGGAAACTATATGAACACACCCATGAACAATTCCGAAGCAAGAGAAACCTCCCTGAGAGAACTGGTCGAAAAGTACCTCCGTCACTGGTATTGGTTTGTACTGGGAGTGATCGTTGCCGTGATCCTGGCGTTTATCTATTTACGGTACACCACACCTTCCTATGCAACTCATGCTACGGTCATCATCAAGGATGAACG
The DNA here is from genome assembly GCF_000746845.1 of Altibacter lentus. Classification (GTDB taxonomy): domain Bacteria; phylum Bacteroidota; class Bacteroidia; order Flavobacteriales; family Flavobacteriaceae; genus Altibacter; species Altibacter lentus. The sequence continues at coordinate 415,195 of NZ_KN050846.1, forward strand.
AAGTGGTGGCGGACCTTCAGAATTGGCCGCATTTGCGGATCTGGGCGGCTTTTTCTCTAAATTCAATAATAGCAAGATCGAGAATGAACTGGCGATCTTCAATTCCAAGCGGATCATCTCCGATGTGGTTCGTGAACTGGACCTTAATATCACCTATCAGTCATTGGGAACCGTGAAGGCTTCCGAATTATACAAATACAAACCGTTCACGGTGCAGTACTTATCCTTTGCAGACAGCACCCGCACCAATCCCGTGCCCACGCTCATCTTCGAAATAAAGTCGAGTACGGAATATGCAGTGGAAACCCAATCGGGAGCCATGCAGGGAACGTATACCTTCGGGGAGCGGGTATCACTTCCTTTTGGAGATATCACGGTCCTGCCGAATCTGGAGAATATGTCTATTTTTGAAAGCTTTATAGATCGGCAGATCTCAGTGACTTACCGTCCGGTAGAAGCGGTTGCTTTAGCTTATCAGCAGCGCATCACGGTAGCCAATGACATCAAGAACAGCAATGTGGTGAACGTACGCTTGCAATCGCCTGTCCCTGAAAAGGCCGAGGATTTTATCAACGAGCTTATCTTTCAGTATAACAAGGATGCTATCAACGACCAGAATCAGGTAGCGCAGAAGACTTCGAACTTTATTGATTCCAGACTGGAGATCATTACCAGAGAACTGGATTCCGTAGAACGCAACAAAGAACAATTTAAGAGTAGCAACCGCTTGACCGATATTGAGACCGAGGCACAGATCATTCTGCAAAATGCCAGCGAATACAATAACCGGCAATCGGGGATTGCGACCCAACTGGAATTGGCGAATACCATGATCGACTATATGGAGAACTCATCCACGAACGACCTTCTGCCTTCAAACATCGGATTGGACGGTCAGGAAGTAGGGGAGGCGGTCAACAATTACAATCAGCTCATCTTACAGCGAAACAAACTGCTCAAGACCTCCACTGCTAAGAACCCTATCGTGGTGAACGTGAACAATCAGATCGAACAGATACGCGAAGGGATTCTAAGCAGCCTGAAGAATACCAGCAATGCGCTAAAGGTTTCCATGCGTGACCTCAATTATCAGGAAGCGGCACTTAATTCCAAGATCGCACAAGTGCCTACCAAGGAAAAACTCTACAGAGGGATCGAGCGTCAGCAAACCATCAAAGAACAATTATACCTCTTTTTACTGCAACAACGGGAAGAGGCTTCCATATCCCTGGCAGTAACGGCTCCCAAAGCGAAGATTGTGGACCTGGCATACAGCAGCAAGGCCCCGGTGGCACCTAACCGCCCGTTAATATATATGGGCGCCTTGTTGGCGGGCTTGTTGGTTCCTTTTATAGGAGTCTACGGAAGTTTCCTCTTGAATACTAAAGTGGCTAATCGTCGTGATGTGGAACGCGTGCTTACTGATACACCATTGATAGGTGAGATCCCTAGGCTGAAAAAGAGCGATGACGAATTGATCCAACACAACGACCGAAGCATTCTCGCTGAATCCTTCCGTATTCTGCGTACCAACTTGCAATACCTGTTCGTGAACAAGGAAAAGGAAGCGGCGGCTACCAAGACCGTTTTTGTTACGTCGACCATAAAAGGGGAAGGGAAGACATTTGTGGCCTTTAACTTGGCACTTACACTGGCCCTTACAGGTAAGAAGGTAGTGTTGTTGGGTGCCGATATCCGAAATCCGCAGCTGCACCGATACCTTCCTGAAGCATTTCGGAAGAACAAAGGTCTTACCGAATACATCATCGACCCCTCGCTAACGGCCGGGGAGCTGACCGCACAGAGTGAGTACAATCCAAATCTCAGCATCGTGCTGTCCGGCGTGATCCCGCCCAATCCTGCCGAACTCCTTATGCAGGAGCGTACCACTAGGATCTTTGATGAGCTTAGTGAGGATTTCGACTATATTATTGTGGATACGGCACCTTCTATGTTGGTGACCGATACGATCCTCATCAACAAGATGGCCGATATATTACTGTATGTGGTCCGTGCCGGCTTTACCGATAAGCGCCTTCTTGAGTTCCCTAAGGATGCTATCAACGATGGTCGCCTCGCTAATATGGCTGTGGTTCTTAACAATGTGACCATGAGTAATTTTGGCTACGGAAACAAATACGGGTATACCTATTCCAACGAAAAGAAGTCACTGCGGGATCGTATGTTTCGACGGTAGTATAAATAATATGCATTTAAAACCATCCAACTCATGAAGTCTCTCTTTATCGTGCTTTGTCTTTGTATGGGTTTTATGGGTACGGCTCAGGTATTTAACTACAACGGAAGCATAGAGGCAACCGGAGCCTTTTCGAATGAGGACCGACTTCCTTTCTGGTTCTATACCAATACCAATACGGCATTAAACCCCGAAACCAATATATCGGGCACAGCTGGCTTTCAAGCAACCTATTCTTTTGAAAATTCAATATTGGAAGCAGGAATTGCGGGGTTTTACCGGGATGGGGTTGCAGACGAGTTGCAACGACGTGATATATTTATCTCGTTTCGGAATAACTGGCTGAAGGCCACGCTTGGTGCAAGAAAGCAAGAACTTAGTCGAAATGGTTTGTCCGCCTCGGGAAATAATTTTCTGTGGTCTCAAAATGCCCGCCCACTGCCCGGATTACTTGTGGAAGCTTCTCAACCGCTTCGTTTAACACATACATTTGCCTTGGACTGGGGGATCGCTCATTATCAATTGAATGACGACCGCTATGTCGAGAATACCAGGGTTCATTACAAACGATTAGGGCTCATTACTACTTTCAATAAGGATCATCATATGACCATAGGGATTCAACATGTGGCGCAATGGGGTGGAACCTCGCCCGTCTATGGGAAATTTCCGGAAGGTCTTGATACGTTTCTGGATGTCTTTACCGCGAGAAGAAGGGATATTACACTCAATGGGTCTACATTTGAAAATGCCGTGGGAAATCACTTAGGAACTTATTTGTTTGAGTATGGATGGAATACAACCATCGGACAATGGGTTTTTTATCATGAACATCCGTTCGAGGACGGGTCAGGTGCCCGCTGGAACAACCTCCCGGACGGTGTTTGGGGGCTATCTTATGAGCCCGCAAATACAAAATGGATTAAAGCCGTTCTTTATGAACATACCACCACTACTAATCAGAGTAAAGGCAGAGGAGAAAGTGCGATCGATAATTATTTTACTAATAATCTCTATCGCAGCGGATGGAGTTATGAACAAACCACTATAGGTTTTCCTTTTATTATTTATGATGAGAATATTCCGGTAACTGAGAACACATCTCCCTTGGCAAATAATCGTGTTAATGTACATCATTTAGGGGTTTCCGGTGCTTTTAAGAACTGGGAATGGATGCTACGATCATCCTATGCCTCCCAGCTGGGAAATTTCCGGGCACCCATAGAACCCGCTATTAAGAACTGGCACAATGCCGTGTCCCTTAGCTATGCTACCAATCAATACGGTACGTTTACGGTACTGGGAGGTGTTGATGCAAGTAACACATTTCCCACGGTGATAGGGGGAGGACTTTCCTACCGATACACCTTTAGTTCGAATGAGCCATGAGCAAACTGGTTCAGATCTTAGTGACACCGCAGCAGGCGGCCGATGCTCCCTATGTATTGGAAGTGGGACTCGAAAAAGCAATGCTTCGGAAAGGGGATATCTCCGATTGGCGCATTCGGAAACGTTCTATCGACGCACGCCGTAAGCCCATCAAGGTCAACCTTCAACTGGAATTCTGGATGCAGCACGAAATACGTGAAAGCATGCCTGCCTTTATTCCGAAGCAGGTGAAAAACGCCCGCAGCATTCACATTATTGGCGCAGGCCCAGCCGGACTCTATGCGGCACTGCGGGCCATAGAAGCCGGTCTCAAGCCTATTGTTTTCGAGCGCGGCAAGGATGTACGGGCCCGCAGAAGGGATCTTGCCGCCATCAATAAGGACGAGATCGTAAACCCCGAATCCAACTATTGCTTTGGCGAAGGGGGCGCCGGAACCTACTCCGACGGGAAACTGTATACGCGCTCCAAAAAACGAGGCAATGTACTGAAAGCGATGGAATGGTTCGTTCACTTCGGGGCCGACCCCGATATCCTGGTGGATGCACATCCGCATATAGGGACCAACAAACTCCCCAAGATCATTACGAACATGCGGGAAGCGATCATAACGGCAGGGGGAGAGGTACACTTTGAAAGTAAGCTTACAGACCTGGAGATCAGCAATGGAGCTGTTACTGCTATTCATATCAATGAAACAAACATCGTTCCCTGCACCGATCTGATCTTGGCCACGGGCCATTCGGCTCGGGATATCTTCTACCTTCTTCAACGTAAAAAGGTGTCTCTGGAAGCCAAGCCGTTTGCCATTGGGGTACGGGTGGAACACGCGCAGGAACATATCGATACCATACAATACCACGGCGAACATGATAATCCCTATCTGCCTCCGGCCTCCTATGCATTGGTAGAACAGGTGGACGGCATGGCGGTCTATTCCTTTTGTATGTGTCCGGGCGGTATTATTGCGCCCTGTGCCACGGAGCAGCAAGAAGTAGTGACCAACGGCTGGAGCCCCAGCAAACGTAACAATCCGTACGCTAATTCCGGTATTGTGGTAAGTGTGGCGCCTCAAGATCTTCCCAATTATAGCCCCGAAGATCCTTTCGTGTGTTTGGACTTTCAAAAATTCGTGGAACGCAGTTGCTGGGAAGCAGCGGGACGCACCCAGCATGTACCGGCCCAGCGCATGATCGATTTTGTGGAAGGACGTGTTTCCAAGGACTTTCCGAAGACATCCTATCAGCCCGGCATCACTTCGGTTGACCTCAATGAGGTACTTCCGGCACTTCTCACCAAACGTTTAAAAAAGGCCTTTGTCGCATTCGGTAAGAAGATGAAAGGCTATTATACCAATGATGCAGTGCTCCATGCCCCGGAGAGCCGAACCTCTTCTCCGGTAAGTATTCCGCGAGACCCTGAAACACTGGAACACATATCGGTACGCGGACTCTATCCCTGTGGGGAGGGTGCCGGGTATGCCGGGGGGATTATTTCTGCAGCCATAGATGGCATCAATTGTGTGGATGCGATCGCTAAGAAATACACCACCCCTTCCGGTAATTCATAACAACAAAAAAGCCCCCGCGGTTGCGGAGGCTTCTGTACGATACGCCCAAGAGCGTAGTATGTCTAAAGTGTTTCTTACTTGATCTCTACTTTCTCTGTAGCAACTGTATCAGTTACTCCAGTAGTAGTCTCAATAGCAGTTTCGGTAGCTTCTGTAGTCTCAGTTACAGGAGTTTCCATAGTCTCAGTAGTAGTTACTTCTTCTACTGCGTCTTCTGCTTTCTCTTCGGTAGTCTCACGACAAGAAGAAAATGCTACTAATACCATTAATGCGAAAGCACTTAAAATTACGTTTTTCATTTGTTGAAAAAATTAGATGTTAAATTGAGCGCGAATGTAGATTATTTTCTGACACGAAAAACATTTTCATAAAAAATATTTTACGTGTATCTAAGATGCATTTATTGAGTTCCATAGAGTCGGTATTTTTCAGAATAAAATAGAGAGTAATCCCCTGAAAACAAACACCACACCTTTCAATTTTGTTAAGGTACTGCAAAACCTTTTTTATCTGATCGTTGGTTTTGTAACTTCGATAAGAGTAAGCTCACACCGATCTTACCGGCATTAATATGTAAAAGTAAATGAAACTCTAATAGGAAGATATATAGAAAGTAATGGAATTAACCACCATCATTGGACTTCTGGCCGGTGCGTTTACCACCATCGCGGTGATCCCTCAGATTAAAAAAGCATGGTACACCAAGAAAGTGGAAGACGTTTCGCCCTTTATGTTTACCATACTCATTCTGGGAGTAGGGTTATGGGTGGTATACGGGATATTGAAAAGCGATATCCCAATTATAGCAACCAATGGCATTTCGCTGGGGCTCAATATGATCATGTTGTATCTTATGGTACGCTATAGGAAAAAGGACTAAGCAGCAGGTACAATAAACTTAGGGTGAGACTGAAGATGATATGTGCCAGAAATAACTGGGTATAAAAAGCATGGCGATCCACAAACGGAGGATCATGGTGAAACTTGAATAACGACATCCAGCCAAGAATTCCTAAAATTCCGGCAACGCATCCGTATCCTAATCCCCATAAGAAAGTCACCGGCAATTCAAATAATGCTCTCAAGTAGACATACCCGAATAGAAAGACTCCGCCAAAAGCATAGTGCAAAACCCAGCCTATCCATTTTCCCTGCGGTTTGGCTCCTTTCATCAGCTTAGAGCTATTTACTAATTGGGTCAACAGTTCCGGTTGACCAAAGCGTTTGTCCCATAAGGCAGAAACGATATAAGTGAAAACGGTCATCACCCCCACCGAGATGCCCAGAATAGATAGTAATTGAATGAATTTCATAACGTCTGTCGGTTGTTAACACGCGTTCAGAGGACAGCAATACGATGCCCTTGTGCTTATGCTTTGCTAGTAAATGCAGCAGGTTCTTTTAAAAATTTTTATGAAAATAAAGGAAAGGTTGTTAAGTGCGAATTAAATCTATGGTAAAACTTTCTTAACTATAAAGAGGGACCTCTCACTTTCCTATAGTTTTAAAATAAATCTAAACCTTACACCGATGGCACACGCAAGAACCCTGAATGAGCAATCTGCAGATCTGTATTCCGATTTTAAAGACTTTATTGTTGCCAAAGATCACCCCTGTGTGATGGCGCAGACCGTATTTTCCATGGATGCTGTTACCCTAAAGGAGTATCCTTCGTTCGGAACCCGGAGCACGGCTGCTCACATCCTTTCAGATCTAAAGGAGTATCTTGATACCTGTGATTTTGAAGCGAATACCTTTCAAACGTTTATAGCAACATTCCCGGACGTGGACGTATTTTCAGAGATCGAGTTCGAAAAATTACTTTGGCAACAACTGCAATTTATACACGAAGCGGATACACAAAACTGGGATTCTGCTGTAAGTAAGGATCCCGATGACCCTTCGTTTAGTTTCAGTATTGGAGGCACCGCCTTCTATATTGTGGGCATGCATCCCAAAAGCTCCAGAAAAGCGCGGAGAGCACCGGTGGTTACTTTAGTATTTAACTTACATTGGCAATTCGATAAATTACGGGAGATGGGAACATATCAACGGGTGCGGGATACGATTAGACGAAGAGATAAGACCTTACAGGGATCCGTGAATCCCGTATTAAAAGATTTTGGTGAAGAAAGTGAAGCACGACAGTACAGCGGCCGTCACGTAGAAGCCGCGTGGAAATGCCCATTTCATGCTTCTCATTAGATATATTTTCTAACGACAATCCTATAAAAGAACAAGAAATAAATGGAACAATCAATACCCAAACAAAGCGGAGTGGCATTCAGATTGGCTAAAGGAGACATATTGAAGGTAATTGACCCTCATGGTGAACAAGTAAGTGATATGGTATGTTTCAATGCGCATGATTTCAAGGAAAAGATCTCCGGCGGAAAAACCTTCGATTTTGAAGCATCTATTCTTATCACAAAAGGAAACCGGCTATGGAGTAACCGAAGCCGGCCTCTAATGAAAATACTCGAAGATACCAACGGTCGAAATGATTTCCTGCTCGCCCCGTGCAGCCCCGAAACGTTTGAGATCATGTACGATCACAAAGGATATCATCCCAGCTGTTTTGAGAATCTATACACGAATCTCAAACCCTTTGGTATTGAACCGGATGATATTCCAACTGCTTTTAACATATTTATGAATGTTCGGTTCGATCAAAATGGAAAATTAACCGTCGCTGCGCCCACCAGTACAGCGGGCGATTACGTTCTCCTTGAAGCCTTAGAAGACCTTGTGGTAGGTCTTACGGCATGCTCCGCACCCGACAGTAACAATGGTTCGTTCAAACCCATACACTACGAAATTACTTCAAAGGATGCTTAGCCTTATGGAGTAGGAACCAATGAGAACCCTACACTTTTTGCCGACTGCAACGGATATAAGGTCTCGTTGATCTCCTGAAGGAAACACACCCCAATCACCGGCAAAGGGATCCCTATGCCCTGCGGAAGGGTGGAAGGGAGGAGTTCGAGCGAGGTTCGGGTGTCATCCCGCGACAGTAATATCGGTTCGCTGGAATGCCGTGCTTTTTCCAGTGTATGGAAATCAAATTCCAGTATCCCATACCGCAACTGTACATAATCGGCTCCTTTGGGGAACGGGATCGCCTGTACATCTATTCCGCTAATGTGCGTACGGAAGCGTTCGGGATCATAACTGAGATCGAAGGGAAGGATGCGGGACACATCGCAGTCTGGAGTGTAGCTATGCGATTGTAGCAATGCGAGTCCCTGTGGATGCTCCATACCCGCACCCACCCGCCGTTTGCCGCGTCTGTTATCGGTATCGAGATCCTTGAGCCGGGTAAACAACGACATGAGTCGGCGGTTTAAATATTTAAAATGATACTCGGGAAAGAAGGCCTCCACTCCAAGTCGGAAACGCCTGTTCACGTACGAGCAATGACCAAATTCAGTGGCATTCTCCAGAACCCGCTTCATATTCGGGTCGTTAAAGATAGCCTCCCGGGTAAACCCGCCACCCGCTGTCTTAGCCAGGTTGTGATTCCCTTTTCTTGTGTTTTTCTTGTCCTGATAAAAATTGATACCCCCAAGGGTACCTATAAAGGTAATAATACCTGTTTGTCGTGCCATAATCTTAGTTTTTAGAGGGCCACCGATCGTCATTGAGGTATGTATAAGAACGTCAATACGTTGCGTTTAGTATATATAACACCCTGTCTATAGTATAGATACGGTATGCTTACACCCACCCTAAAGCGTACTTATAGCGTACCTATAGCGTAGTTATAGCGTAGTTATAGCGTAGTCATAGCGTAGTAAACCCTGCTCTCACGGCATGCACACCCCGGGATATCCCGTGTATACCCTCACCTTGAGCCAAGGTCTTGCCCAAGGAGCTTTTACCATAGAACACACCATAACCTGCCTGCAGCGTACTATTGCATTTATTGACGCCGTGAAATAAAAAAGAGCCTTCCGGAAAAGGCTCTTTGTGTATGGGTTTAATGACCGTCATGGGAAGGGTCATCACTTTTCATGTCACCGGACTGATTCATCATCATGTCGTGGTCGTATTTACAACAGCCGGGCAAATCATTATAAGCTGCTTCATCACCGGCAACCTTCTCGGTATCATACCCCGAAGCTGCGATTGCCTTGTGAATTGCCATTGCATCTGTTTTTGAATCGTCAAAAGAAACATCTATTTTCTTTTTATCGACATCCCAGTTCGCACTTGCAACTCCCTCAACACCCGTTGCAGCCTTCTCGATGGTGCTTTTGCACATGCCGCAATTCCCTCTTACACCAAACGATAACGAGGTCATTGCCATATCTTGCGAAACTTCGGTTGTTGCTGTTTCTGTTTCTTTTTTGGTTTCCGTTTTACAACTTAGCACCCCTAGGGCTGCTATTACAGCGATACTTAAAATTACTTTCTTCATTTTTAAAAATTTAATTGTTATTATTCTATTACTTGTTTTACTTCACCACAGCTTAGCATGGCACTGCCAAAATAAGGGTTGATTACTTTTTCTTCTTTGCTCAACCAATACGCACCATTGTTGTTATCTGCCATTGGACAAAATTCTACATAGACCTTCTCATTGACACCATACAATTGAACAGTATTGATAAGATGTAAGGATAATTGCTTGAAATGGTTTCTCTGTGTTTTTATATCTGTCGTTTTAGCTATGGAAGCGGCAGATGATTCTATATTGCCTGCTAATGTCATCCAATAGTCATGTGCCTTAGTATCTGAAAGCAATTTCATATCTACCTTGCTCAATGTATTTAATAGCGCTGTTGCGCTTGCTGAAGTACTTGTGGGATCTTCTTTTACTAAAGCATCTTTTACATTAATGTACGCATTGAAAACAGTCTTTAATTGTTGTTTGAACTGCGCCGAAACTTCCAATCGTTCATTCCTATGGGCAGGATCGCTTTCTTCGCCGGAAGAACTATTGCCCGTTCCCAAATGTCCTTCGTGGTCCGTTGTTACTTTTTCGCCATCCTTATTCATCATCGACTTCTTGCCTCGTAATTGTGCTGCGGCATCTACCGTGAACGTTCCGTTGGTTACTATTTCATTTCCCACGAAGAGCCCTTCCAGAACTTCGTATTCATTGCCAACGCTATTGCCTAATGTAACTTCACGCATTTCAAAGACGGGTTCGTTCGGATTGGTTTTTAAATACACTACCGACCGCTCACCTGTCCACAGAATAGCTGATGCGGGAATGGTTAGCACTTCGTCTTTAGTACCGCTAACGCCTTCCACAGTTGCAGTTACAAACATTCCCGGTTTAAATATAGCGTCCTTATTGCTTAGCACGACCCTCAAGGTGACGGTTCTTGTTTGCGTGTTTAGAACCGGATCTATAAAATCGACAACCCCTTTAAATTCCTTGTTTGGATAGGCATTGGTGGTGATCAGTACTTCCTGTCCTTTTTTAAAGCGGTCAATTTGATTTTCATACACATCAAAATTTGCCCAAACGGTAGTAAGATCGGCTATTTTTAATAAGGGCTGTCCCTGTTTAACGTAATCACCCTGGGCTACTAGTTTTTCTGTAACGGTACCTGAAACGGTCGCATACACCGGAAAGTTTTCTTTTACCTTTCCGGATGCTTCTATCTGATTGATCTGATTTTCAGAGAGCTTCCATAATTTCAATTTATTTCGAACCGCTTTGTACAAAGCAGGTTGCGATTCTTTTAAAGAAGCTGCGGTAATCAGTTCCTGTTGTGCTGCATAGAGCTCTGGGGAATAAATGGTTGCCAGTAATTGACCTTTACGGACCTCTTCGCCTGTAAAACTTACATTCAACCGCTCAATTCTCCCCGAAAAGTAACTTACTTGTACAGCATTTTCTTCCTCGTTTTCGGCAATTTTACCCGATAATTTCAGGGTATTACCCTCCACATTGCCTTTCCCGACAATGGTGGTTTGAATGTTTGCCAGGGCCATCGCATTTTCGGTGAGTTTAAATTGGTCTGCCGGCAAACCGTCGCTACCGCTTTCCGCAGGAATTAGATCCATCCCGCAAATGGGACAATCACCCGGTTCGGGTTGCATGATCTGCGGATGCATAGAACACGTCCACATTTGATTGGCTTCTGCAACCGCATCGTGATCATGGTCTGTTTCTTCCTTAGATGAGCTCCCATTCCCTAAAGCATTAGTGAACAACCAACCCAGTAATACCCCTGCAACGAGCAAGCTTACGTATAAGACTATTTTATTATTTTTCATTCTCTAATCGTTTAATCATTGCTTTCATTTCTTTAATTTCTTTTCGTTGTGCTTTAATGATGTCCTCTGCTAATTTCTTTACTTCCGGGTCCTGAATATCCGCTCTTTCACTTGTTAGAATAGCGATAGAATGATGCGGTATCATGGCTTTCATATAAAGTACATCACCAATAATGGGTGCTTGTGCTCTTACCAATCCTAAAGCACCTGCAAACAGGATAAAACTACCTGCAAGTATGGCAATATTCTTCTTTTTGTCGGTGTACATTTTCCGCATAAAAAACCACATGATGACTGCCATTGCTGAAATCCCCAAACACGTCATATAGAATCGTGTTAAACTGAACCATACATGATCTATGGCATAGGTATTTAAATACATGGTAATGTACATGGCTACAAAAGAGCAAGCGAGCATTGCTACAAAACGTGTGTAATGGTTTTTTGATTTTCCTGAATTTTTGTGTTCATTTGAATTCATAATTTTTGGTTTTATTTGTTACTAATTATTTAATTTTCTTTTTTAGTTTTCTGATTGATGGGGAACTGATATACCACAAAACGAAACCGCTTAAGACAGTTATCAATCCCAAAAGTGAAAATGCCCTTAACAACAACGTATTGAAATTATCCCTTCCCTGATAATCCATTGTATGGGTCATCCATAGAAAATCAAACCAGCGCCAATCCCTGTGTCTCACCGTTTGAAAAGCGCCATTCTCAACCGCCACATAGGCTTTTAAATTTTGTGGTGTTTCATACGAGATTTCATAAGCTGGAAGTGGGCGACCACGATATTCGTGATGAGACCCTACAGAATCGACTAATTGAATTTTTGCTATTTCTAAATCGTTCAACATATACCTATTTGCAACTTGTTGTGCCTCTTCTTTAGAAATTCCATTTTTCATTTGTCCCGTTCTTGCATTATAAAGCTGTGCTTCATTAATCCAATAGTAAGGTTCATTTGCTATTTCCAGAAGTTCTAAAGATTGGATGGGTTTTTTTGTAGCAAGTTGGGATGTGCCGAGCAAATCATTAAATGAGGCCTGCACAGGTGCTGCTTTCTTAAAATGGTCGCCGTGTATCTCGTCTATGTCCGTCCAGCTAAAATACATCCCGCTAATCGTCCACATCAGAAACTGAATACCTAAAAAAATACCTAAATAGCGGTGCGCTTTTCTAATCCATTTCGCTGTTTTTCTGTTCACCATATTATTTTATTTCAAAAGGAAATTCAATCGTGACTTTTTCCCAACTCATTGAGATTGTTCCGGAAGTCTCAGTTGTTTTATTTACTTCATATTCTAAATGTTCTTTAATTTCTGCTGAAATTTTAGGCGTTGCTTTAAATCGTAATACATCATCGCTCGCATCATAGTCATCCTTTCCGTGTTGGTTCCAATTTCTGTTGAAAATGACAGTCCATTCTTCCTGATTTGGAATTACAAAAAACCCGTATTTCCCAGCTTTCAATTCTTTACCGTCGATTTCTAAATCCATATTTGTTTCCAACCAAGTAGCCATATGGGCACCAGCCTGCCAGACTTGGTCGTAAGCCAACAGTCCACCGAAAATAATTCTATCCCTTACGCCCGGCGACGAATAATCTATATGAATATGTGCATTGCCTATCATCGCCATTGCCGATGTATGTGGGCTAAGGGATTTTTTGTTCTCGGATTTAGGTTCACTTTGGGTATGATTGTGTTCTGTCCCTATTTCGGAATTGTTCTTTCCTTCGTTTTTACATCCGCTGACAGCAACTACCAATAGGATTATCAAAATTTTATATTTCATAAGTATTCAATTAGTTAGATTATATGTTTTTACTTTTTAGACGTAATGAGTTGGCAATTACCGAAACCGAACTAAAGCTCATTGCCAAGGCCGCAATCATTGGCGATAAGAGTATTCCGAAAAACGGATACAGTAGTCCTGCTGCAATAGGGATGCCCAGCGTGTTATAAATCATTGCAAAAAAGAGGTTTTGTTTGATATTGCGCATTACTGCATCGCTTAGGTTTCTTGCCTTTACGATACCGTGTAAATCGCCTTTCACCAATGTAATGGCTGCACTTTCAATGGCGACATCTGTTCCTGTTCCCATTGCGATGCCTACATCACTTTTAGCAAGTGCAGGTGCATCATTGATGCCATCGCCTGCCATTGCAACCACTTTACCCTGGCCTTGTAATTTCTCGACTTCTTGTAACTTGTTCTCTGGAAGCATACTCGCTTGAAAATCCGCAAGGTTAAGTTCATCCGCGACAGCTTGGGCTGTATCGTGATTATCGCCAGTAAGCATAATGACTGCAATTCCCTTATTCTGCAAATCCTTGATAGCTTTTGCGCTCGTTTCTTTTATTTTGTCACCGATGACCACGTAGCCTACAACTTGACTTTCAACAGCGAGATAGGAAACCGTTTTCCCTTGTTTTTGATAGGACTGTGCCTCGTTTTCCATAGCTTCGGTAAGCGTGGCATTTGCCTGTTCCATCATTTTGGCGTTGCCCAAGGCTACTTCCTTTCCGTTCACTTTACCTTCAACACCCTTTCCGGTAACTGCATTAAATCCATCTGCTTTTAAAAACTCTGCGTCTTGTTCTTTTCCATATTTTACGGTGGCTTCTGCCAGCGGATGTTCACTTTGGCTGTTAAGGGAAACAATGAATTGTAGTACTTCGCTTTCTGTAAAGCCATTGTCGAAAGATCCCACTTTCTCAACTGTAGGTTTTCCTTCAGTTATCGTTCCGGTCTTATCGACAATTAGGGTATCTACCTTATCCATTTTTTCAAGAGCTTCGGCATTTTTGATAAGCACCCCGTTTTGTGCGCCTTTACCAACACCGACCATTACGGACATTGGTGTCGCAAGCCCCAAAGCACACGGACAGGCAATAATCAATACGGCAATGGCATTGACCAAGGCATATACATAGGCTGGTTCTGGGCCCCAAATTGCCCAAACGCCGAATGTCACAGCAGCGATAATGACCACGATTGGCACGAAATATTTCGAAACGGTATCTGCTAATTTCTGAATTGGTGCTCGACTGCGACTGGCATCGTTGACCATCTGTATAATCTGTGATAACAGGGTATCTGACCCTATCTTTTCTGCTTTCATCAAAAAAGACTGATTACCGTTGATAGTTCCGCTACTTACTTTATCATCGGTAGATTTGTTTACGGGAATGGGTTCGCCAGTAATCATCGATTCATCGATGGAAGTTTCGCCTTCGGTAATTACACCATCTACGGGAATCTTATCGCCCGGCTTTACACGCAGAATATCACCCAATTCGATTTCATCGATGGCCACTTCCTGTTCTTCGCCATCTACCACCTTAACCGCCTTATTCGGTGCCAGTTTTAAAAGTTCCTTGACTGCGGAATTGGTCTTGCTATGCGCACGAGCTTCCAGAACCTGCCCAAGTAGCACCAAAGTTAGAATGACGGTTGCCGCTTCAAAATAAACGTGAACTGTACCTGCTTCGGTCTTAAATTGGTCAGGGAAAAAATCTGGCACGAGCATCCCGAACACACTAAACAGCCAAGCAACGCCTGCACCGATACCGATAAGGGTAAACATATTGAGGTTCCAAGTCTTTATACTACGGTAGGCGCGCTCAAAGAACATCCAAGTGGCGTAGAATACCACAGGGATAGAGAGCGCAAATTGAATCCAATTCCAATATTTTAATTCTAAAACATCATATAATGGATTGTTGGGTAGCATTTCGGACATTGCAATCATAAAAATGGGCAATGTGAAAGCGACCGCTATCCAGAACTTTTTAAGCAGTTTTTTATAGGTCTTTTCTTCTGCGGATAAATCCGGTTCTATAGGAACTAAATCCATCCCACAAATTGGACAGCTTCCCGGTTCATCCTTAATAATTTCGGGATGCATCGGGCAGGTATATTGGGTGTCGGAAGTAGCCGTTAGGTTCACTTCTTCAACCAAATCCATCCCGCAAACAGGACAATCGCCTGGTTTGTCGTAAGTCTTGTCGCCCTCGCAATGCATCGGACAATAGAACGTACCCGTTCCTTTGCCTTTGGGTTTCTCAACTTTCTTCTTATCGTGGGTATGATGATGTTCCCCATTTTGATGGATGCTGTATTGCCCACCGTCAGCTTTCAGCGCACCTTGAAATTTTTCTATGGGAATATGGGATTCCATTTCTATTGTCGCTTCGGCTTTTTCTAAATTGACAGATGCATTAGTAACACCTTCTATTTTGGAAAGCGTCTGTTCGACGTGGTTTCGGCAACCGTTGCAGGTCATTCCGTGTATGTGATAGGTGTGTTTCATTGTTATAGAATTAAAAATTTAGTGATTAAACCACCTGCCAGCCAGATATAGCAAGCGATAGCAACATATTTTAATACACTTTCAAGCAAAGAGCTCTTTGGTGCCATTTCATTCATTGAGTGTTCCACATCTTTTTTCTTGAAAAATCCGAGATAAACCAGATACGCTGAAATAGCGAGGAAAGCAATATTCAAATAGAAGGTGTAATCAATTTTGAAATGTTCTTTGTCTTGAATTTTTACCTGTGATGGGTCTGGTAATATGCTCAACAAATCAAAACTATAATGAAGCGCAAGGGACGTACCTATCAATGCTGTAAACAATAGGAATACGATAAAAAAAGACATTTTCCAGCCATAGTATTTTGCATTGATGCGTAGCACGGGAAAAACTACCAAATCACTAAAAATAAATGCCATTACACCTGCAAAACTCACACCTTTACCAAACAACAAAGCTGCCAATGGAATGTTCCCCATCGAGCCGATAAAAGTTAAAAATGCCGCAACCGGACCCACAACAATATGTTCCATAACTTCGAGAAAGGTAAAATCGGTTTTACCTTGACCACTATTTATAAACAGCGTTTGGAAAAACGAATCTGGGACGAAGGCGGCAACGATACCTGCAATGGTAAAGCCTACGGTTACATCCTTCCAGACCATTTGCCATTCCATCTTATATTTCTTGGCGACCCTTGCCCAGCTATCTTCCTGTTGAATCTGTTTTTTCCAGTCTTTGGAATCTTCCATTTCATCATCATCCTGCCCTTCAAGATTTTTCCGTGCTTTTTCGATGAGCTTTTTGGGATTGATAATGCGAATGAGAACCCAACAAATGAGTATGAGTAAAATACCACCCACATATTCGCCCACTACAAACTGCCATCCCAAGAAAATGGAAATGATTATACCAAGCTCAATGACAAGGTTTGTAGATGCAAGTAAAAATGCAATGGATGATACAAAGCTTGCACCTTTCTTAAAAATGGACTTGGTAGAAGCGAGTGCGGCAAAGCTGCACGAACTGCTTATAAAACCAAAAAATGTCCCAAGAAGTACACTTTTCTTCTCGTTCTCGCCCATTGTTTTCTGCATCCGTTTTTCGGTCACGAAAACTTGTATCATACTACTGATGATGTAACCCAATATGAATGCCCAGAGCGCCATCCAGAAAAATCCGGTAGTCGTATAGGCGGCTTCGCCCCATTGTTTTAAAAAATCATTCATACATCCTTATTTTATTGTGCCTGACAAGGGAAGGGCTACTAACTAACCAACCATCAACTTGCACTTCCCATATCAGGACTTTATTCCAAACTGTCTTTTAACGCTGTTATATAATCTATTATCATCCTCTTATCTTCATCTGAAAGAATTGCATCCCTGTGAATGAGTGCATAAGAATCCAAAGGCATTCTATCTTCTTCAATTTGGCTTATGATAGACCGAAGTTTACTATTCTTTCGCCTGTCTGAATACTCTGCCCATTCATTAAAATTAAGTTCGTCCTTACCTTCTTGTATGTGGTCTTCCAGATACCAAGCCGAAGGCTGTATCTTACTATACCACGGATAATCTGTATTATTGCTGTGGCAATCGTAGCAAGAAACCTGCAACCGATTTTTTATCGTTGCAGGCACTTGATTTTCGACCATAAAATCACTTTGCGGTACAGTATCTCTCTCGTTCAGGGTTGTTGGAAAGAACTGAATCACAATAAATGCCACAAGGGCAAGCCACGCTATGATTTTTAAAAACTTCAATTAGTTGATTTCTCGCTGTACTTTACCGCATTTCAACATTTTGTCACCGAAATAGGGGTTTCTAATTTCTTCGTTCATACTAAGCCAAGCACCACCCTCATTATTATTATACATAGGGCAGAATTGCTCGTATATCTTCATCTCAGTTCCGGTAATGGCAACCATATCGGTAACATCCTTGCTTAATATCTTAAAGTGCTCACGTTGGTGTGCCATATCACTTTCTGAAATGTGTTCTGCGTGTTCAATTGCGTCTTCCAAAATATCCTTGAGTTCTTGTTGCTCGTTATCTGAATAGCTCGATGCATCAAAACTGCCTAAAGTGCTTGCCAGCGTGGCACCCAATTGTTTTGCTTTGTCATTATTCGTCTCGACAAGTGCATCTTTTAGTTTAAAGTAGTCTTGTAGGACTGCTTTTGCATCTTGGTTGTCATTCATTGCCATATTGTCTTTGTCATCCATAGATTCTTGGTGCATCTCGTTGCTCATAGGTGCAGCAGGTTCATTTTTGTTTCCATCCTTGCAGGAAACCGTTAACACCATTATAGCAGCAAGTGCCATTGTACCTATTGTTCTTTTTACTGTTTTCATTTTTGTTATTTATTTAAGTTAATAATTGTTCTAAAATCTTAATGAGAGTCCACCACCAGCGCCAAAGCGGTTGTCATAGCTTCCCATTAATGAGAAGTCACGGCTCAATACGTATTCAAGTCCAACTTGCCACGTGGTTTCTTCTTCAAAGTCCTGACCTTCGGGTAATTTGCCGTCCCAGCCAAAGTCCATCTGGTATTCATACTCGCCATAAATTCCAAGGTGGGGAAAAATCATAAAGCCCGTACTAAAACTTATCTGTGGACGCAGTTTGCTGTCAATTCTGAAATCTGAATTAATGAGCAATGGCATTAACCATCGTACACCAGCAATAGCGGTTGTGTTTATTTCTTCAAGGCTGTCCTCACCTTCATTCTCTACATTTACACCACCAAAAACTCGGAAGTAATCATTGAGATAGCGCTCGTAGGTAAACTCGGCTTCCAGATTTTTGTTCCATCCATATTCGCCCCTTAGCGCAAATTGATTTCTGATATTTGTTGCAGTAGCGTAAAGCTCGGTCATATGACTTGCAGCCGTGATTTCGCCCCAAGTGAATATGTGGTCTGCTTCGTTGGTAAGGTTAGTAAGTGGGTAGCCTTCTAATCGTTCGTCACGAGGTGTATCGTAACTGAAAACCCTTGCCATACCGCTCATCATATGATAAAGGATGTGACAATGGAAAAACCAATCACCAGTTTCATCAGCGGCAAACTCAAATACGACTTTTTGCATTGGTGCCACGTTAACAGTATGCTTTAGTGGTGAATACTCACCGTTCTCGTTCAATACTCTAAAGAAGTGGCCGTGCAAGTGCATAGGGTGGTGCATCATCGTGAGATTGTTAAGTGTGATACGCACGACTTCGCCTTGCTCGATTTTTATCTTATCTGTTTCTGAAAGGGGCACACCGTTGATAGACCAGACGTAGCGGTTCATATTTCCTGTAAGGTTGAAAAGCATTTCCTTTACGGGCTTATCGTTTTCAAATTCGGTAGGTTCTTTAGCCCTTAAGTAGTTGTAATTGAACTCGGGATTACCACCCGTTTTCATATTATCGCCTACCACTTTATCTTTTGGCACCATATATCCCATTTTCATTTCGCCCATATCCATACCGCCATCCATTTTCATATTGGCCTTGCCTTTGTTCATCTTCATTTCTGACTTGGACATTTTCATTTTATCATCCTTCATATCCATTTTAGAATGGTCCATTTTAGTGTGAGCCATCTTGGTAGAATCCATTTCCATTTCACCCTTTTTCATATTATCATCCATCATAGACATACTATTCATCTGCATTCCGCCCATATCCATTTTGTACTTTTCCATTACTTGAATGGAATCGTTTTTTGAAGGATTAAATTTTGAAGCAGGTGCGCCCATCTTCATACCCATAGACATCATTTGCTTCATATTCTTTATAAGATTAGGTTCTGGAACTACAGGTGCTTCCAGTACATTTCCAGTTCCTATAAATGCCGAAGCTTCGCCAGAACCATCCTGTGCCGTAGCTCTTACTTGAAGTTTTCCACTTTCTGGAATCGTCACTATAAAATCATAGGTTTCGGCAACGCCAATCAAAGTTTTGTTATGTTCTACTGGAACCACATCAAGTCCATCGGCAGATACGAGCATTGGGTCTTCGCCACCAAATGTGAGCCAGAAATAAGACGCTGCGGCTGCGTTTACAAATCGAAGCCTCACGCGCTCGCCGGGCTGAAAATCTGGATATTCCTGTGAAGTACCACCATTGATAAAAAACTTGTCAAAATAATTATCTGAAATAGCCATATCTGGCATACGTTGCCACGCCATCTTTAACTTGGCACCTACTGCGCCTTGGGCAATTAATTTATCCAGACTTTGAACCTGACCTTTTTTAATTAAATACCACTCATTGCCACGCTTCAAATTTTTAAGTTGAGATTGTGGATTTTCATCTACCCAATCCGAAAGCACTAAGACCAAATCTTTGTCATATTCTAAATCGGTTTCCTTTGGATTTATCTGTAATGAACCATACACCCCACGTTGTTCCTGTAACCCAGTATGGGAATGATACCAATAGGTTCCAGATTGTTTCAATGCAAACTTGTATTGAAAGGTTTCCCCTGGACGGATAGGTGGTGTGGTCAAATACGGTACGCCATCGTGGAAATTAGGTAATATCATCCCGTGCCAATGGACAGATGTTTCCACATCCATTTTATTGGTAACGTTGATAATGGCAAACTCGCCTTCGTTGAACTCGAGATTGGGACCAGGTATGCCACCATTAATGGTCATTGCCTGTACATCCTTGCCCGTAAAGTTTACGGTTTTATAATCTATAGTAAGGTCATAAATCCGTTCTGGCCAGTTGTCAACATTTTCTTCAGTTTCATTCGCTACCAATTGGGCTTTTGCACCAAAAGTGATAAGCATTGTTAGAAGTAATGTGATTTTATATTTCATAGTTCTTAATTTTATTTGGATAAAATTACTGCTGTAAATCAACAGCTTGTGTCATAATTATGGTTGTTATCTATACAATTTTGTCCAATGAATTCCTAAAGTTTTTCTGTTGTGATTTATACTCGGTCAGGCTCATACCCGTTTCGCTTTTAAACTGGCCACTCAAATGGTTGATATGGCTATAATCCAGCAGCTGTGCCATTTCTGTAAAGTTGAGTTCCTTGGCCTGTACCAGTTCCTTTACCTTTTCTATTTTCAATTTGATGAAGTACTTCTCAATGGTAATGCCTTCGGTAATTGAAAAGACCTTACTGATTTTAGAATACTCGTGACCCAATGCATCGGCTAAGTGAGCGGATAATTTCTTATCGAGTTCCAAAGGCAATTTTTGTAATGCTTTAATCAGTTCTACCTTAACCTGCTCTGTGAGTTTTTCTTCGGTACTGCCAATTAGGGAAAATCCATTACTTTCAAGTAAAGTTTTCAATTTTTCGATTTCATCATCGCTCTCGATGTTTAGGCGCAAACGACCCAATTCGATTTGTAACAATTCGATAGTTTGTTTATCCAGTACATCCCTTAAAACCTTGATGCATCTATCACATACCATATTTTTTATGTAAAAATCCTTGACCATAATTAATTGATTAGATAGTTAATAATGGCCGATTGTACATAGTACATTTGCACCGACTCGATTTGATTCATCTGAAACTTCAACTGCAATTCCTGAATGTCCAGCACATCGTTAAAATCGATAGTGCCAGTTTCATAATTTTTTACCAGAATTTCTTCGGCATCTTGGGCTTGTTTTAGATTGCGTTCTTGTGTGTAGTAAGCAATGCGAGCTTGGTTGCGTTGTGATTGCGCTTTCGCGAAAGCGGATTCCAGCACATTCAATCGCTGTTCCCTTTGGGTCTCTATTTCTTGCTGTCGCAGTTCATTTTGTTTTGAAATGGATTTGTAGCGGTTATTGAAAATGGGTATAGAAATCGACACCATTGGCATCAATACATCTTTCCCATTATCGCTGAAGTTAACATCGCTACGTTCGGTTACGGGCAAGTAATCCACACCAAAACCAATCATAGGTAAGCTTTCACGCTGGTTGAGTAGTTCAGATTGTGCCACAGATTCATAAAGTTTATCGTATTTGAGCAGTTCAGGATTGAGCGCCAGCGCTTCATTGTCATAAAAAGGGTCTTCCTGCGGAATTTCCATTTCTGGAACTACGTCAACAGTCATCATTGATTCACGGTTGAGCAAATTGTTAAAAGCTGTTTGTTCTGCCGTAAATTCTTCTTCCAAAACTTCCTTTTGTTGCTGTAACTCATTTTGCCGTATTTGAAGTCGCAACACATCTACGGCACTCGCTTTACCTACTTCTACAGACGTGAGTGCAAGTTGCTCATAGGTTTGCAATAGCTGTATATTTTCATCCAGCACAGCTTGCTTGGCACGTATAGAATACAGGCTATAATAGGATTGTGCGACCGAAAGTGCGAGCTTGCGCTTTGCAATCGTGATGTCCACATATTCAGCATCTGCCATTGCGGTGGCATAATTTTCACGAGCTGTAATAGTACCGAACCACGGCAACATCTGTTTTACGCCTATTCGTGCACGTTGCGCACCGACTCTGGTTTCAGGCTCACTCACAAAATAGCCGGCACTCACTTCGGTATTTGGAATCCAGTTGGCTTCATTTACCTTTTCTTCGGCAATATTATAGCGCAGTTCAAAGGCTTGAATTTCTGGATTGTTCGCTTCGGCTTCCTTAATGTAGGATTGTAATTGTTGCGCTTTCGCGAAAGCGGAAACAAACAAGAACACCAGTATATATTTTAATTTCTTCATCTGTTTGCTTTTTTAAGTTGGTATTCCTTTTTCCAGCTATATAAGACTGGCAGTAGGAAATAGGACGTAACATCGATTATCATTCCGCCAAAAATGGGTATCGCCATCGGTATCATTATATCGCTTCCCTTGCCTGTGGATGTAAGTACGGGAAGTAGTGCCAGTACCGTAGTTACAGTAGTCATCAAACACGGACGAATACGTTTACCTGCGGCTTCCAAAGTGGCGAGACGAATGCCCTTTTTATTGTCTGGTTCGTTGCTTTTGAATGATTGGTCTAAATAGGTGGCCATTACCACGCCATCATCCGTAGCAATACCAAATAGGGCGATAAAACCTACCCAAACGGCTACACTTAAATTGATGGTTTTCATATTGAACAAATCCCGCAGATTTTCGCCAAAAAAGCCGAAATTGAAAAACCAATCCTGCCCGTACAGCCATATCATTATAAAGCCACCTGCAAAGGCTACGGCAATTGCGGTAAACACCATAAGCGATGTAGCAACCGACCTGAACTGGAAATACAGAATCAAGAAAATGATGAGCAAACAGAGTGGTACGACTACCGATAAGGTTTTTTCTGCCCGTAATTGATTTTCATACGTTCCCGTAAAGCGATAGCTGATGCCTTGCGGTACGATTAGTGAACCGTTATCGATATTTTCTTGAATCAAGGCTTGGGCATTTTCTACTACATCCACTTCGGCAAAGCCATCGAGTTTGTCAAACAGCACGTAGCCAGTTAGAAAGGTGTCTTCACTTTTAATCACCTGTGGTCCTTGCTCGTAGCGTATATCTACCAATTCGCCAAGCGGTACAGGACTTCCTTTTTCAACGGGCACATAGATGTTTTTTAGGTCGTCTGGATTTGCCCGTAATTCTCGTGGATAGCGAACCCGAACGGCATAGCGCTCACGACCTTCTACGGTTTGCGTGAGCGGCATTCCGCCAACCGCCACTTGAAGAACTTCCTGCACATCCATTATGGACACGCCATATCGAGCCAATTGGTCTCGCTTAATATCTATGAGCAAGTAGGGTTTGCCCACGATTCGGTCTGCAAAAACAGCTTGTTCCTTAACACCTTCGGCTTGTTTTAGAATATCTTCCAGTTGCAGTCCGAAGTTTTCTATGGACTTTAAATCGGGGCCTTTTACCTTGATACCCATAGGTGCTCGCATTCCCGTTTGGAGCATTACCAATCGTGTTTCGATAGGTTGCAACTTGGGTGAAGATGTCACGCCTGGCAACTTGGTCACACGTACAATCTCGTTCCAAATATCATCTGGACTTTCGATGTCAGGGCGCCAATTTCGGTAGTATTCGCCATCGTCATCTTCAATCAAATCTTCGCGTGTGGCGGTAGTTTTTAGCGAAGCTTCAGCATAGTTGGCGTCTTCGTCTATCTCGTTGTTTGGGTTGATAATGAATTTGTCGTTCTTCAGCACAAACAACCCATCGTCATTGACCTTGTAGCGTTGTCGTTCACCAGATGCATTCCGCATATATTCAGATTTATACTGAATGACATTTTCGTACATCGAGAGTGGTGCCGGGTCGAGTGCGCTTTCCGTTCTTCCCGCTTTTCCCACTACGGTTTCAATTTCAGGGATGCTCGCCACGGCCATATCCAGCTGTTGCAGTATACGCTTGTTTTCTTCAACACCAGCGTGCGGAAGGGATGTAGGCATCAGCAAGAATGAACCTTCATTGAGTGCTGGCATAAATTCCTTACCTGTATTTCGCATTATGAGAATACCCAACGTCAGCACGGTAGCCGGAATGATTAAGAATAGATATCGGTTTTGAAGTGCCCATTTCAAAATACGCTCGTAATATATCCTGAAAATTGAGAACACACCAAGCAGTCCGAAACAGATGATGGAAACAAATATCAGGTTCATTACTACGCTTCGGTCAAAGCCTAAGGGTCGCCAATACGTAGCGAGCAAGAACACAATGGCAACAGATGAAATGATAATGTCAAGCAGGTTTTTACGCTTTGGCAAAAGCGTACCGCGCATATTTAAAAATGAAGTGGCGGCAAAGGCGATAAGAATTAGCCCCAACCAAAAGCCGTAAACGATGGCGAGAAATCCCAATAGTACAAGTGCGCCATTGATAGCATACTGTGTACGTTCCCGCACACTCGTCTTACGGAAAAGAAATGCCGCAATGGGTGGAATAATAAATAGCGCAATGACGAGTGATGCCGTGAGTGCCATTGTTTTGGTAAAAGCGAGCGGACGGAACAGTTTTCCTTCGGCACCTATCATTGTGAATACAGGCAGAAAACTAATAATGGTTGTTAAAACTGCTGTTAGGATAGCACCAGAGACTTCGGCAGTTGCGTTGTAGATGATTTCGTTTGTGGTGTATTCTTTGCCGTTTTCATTAAGACGGAGCTTTTCATCTTCCAAGTGCCGTATCATATTTTCGGCAAGTATAACGCCCACATCCACCATTGTACCGATGGCAATGGCAATACCCGAAAGGGCAACGATGTTTGCATCTACGTTGAAGAGCTTCATCGTGATAAAAACCATCAAAACAGCTACGGGCAATAAGCCGGAAATTAGGATGGATGCACGCAGATTAAAGACCATTATAATAATGACCAAAATGGTAATCAAGATTTCCAAAGCCAAGGCTTCGTTGAGCGTGCCCAAAGTTTCCTGAATGAGTTCTGTACGGTCGTAAAACGGCACGATGGTTACTTGCGAAGTGCGACCGTCTGCCAATGTTTTCGTGGGAAGTCCAGAGCTTATTTCGGCGATTTGAGCCTTAACATTATTGATAACTTCCAGCGGATTTGCACCATAGCGAGCGACCACCACACCGCCTACGACTTCGGCACCTTCCTTATCGAGAATGCCACGTCTGGCAGCAGGCCCCAAATGGACGTTTGCTACGTCTTTGATGCGGATAGACGTGAAGTTTTCAGAATCTACTACCGCATTTTCAATATCTGCAATAGATTCTACATAACCCAATCCACGTACCAAATATTCCGCCTGATTGATTTCTAAAGTTTGTGCTCCAATGTCCCTGTTGCTTTCCTTAACCGCTTTTACCACTTGATTTAAACCAATGTTGTATTGACGCATTAATTCAGGATTGACATCGATTTGATATTCCTGAACATACCCACCAATGGAAGCCACTTCAGAAACACCGCTTGCAGAAGATAATCCATATTTTACATAGTAATCCTGAATGCTGCGTAATTCCTGTAGATCCCAACCACCCGTTACGTTTCCGTTTTCGTCACGACCTTCAAGCGTGTACCAAAATATCTGTCCGAGACCTGTGGCATCTGGTCCGAGTGATGGATTGACGCCATCGGGTAAAAGATTGGCAGGAAGTGAGTTCAATTTTTCAAGAATGCGACTGCGCGACCAGTAGAACTCGATGTCTTCTTCAAAAATGATATAGATACTTGAAAAACCGAACATAGACGAACTACGAATGGTTTTTACGCCGGGAATACCAAGTAAAGATGTTGTAAGGGGATAGGTGATCTGGTCCTCTATGTCTTGCGGTGAGCGACCATCCCATTTGGTAAAAACGATTTGCTGGTTCTCACCAATATCCGGTATGGCATCTACTGCAACGGGGTCGGTGGGCAATCCCGATAGCCATCGGGACGTCTCCCAATTAAATGGTGCATATACGGTACCGAATCCTATAAATGCGACGAGCATCAAGACGGCAACGAGTTTGTTTTCGATTAGAAATTTTATGCTTTTATTTAGCATTGACTTTGATAATTAAACAATTAGACATAAGTGCAGGAAAACACCGAATACAGCAAATTATCCTTACGACTATACCGTCATAGGATAAAAAAGCCTATTGTTTAAAAATCAAATTAAATAAGTCTCGTCAATCTTGTAGATACGCCTTATGACGAGTGGCGGTTTGTATTCTTTAAAGGAAGATATATCGGTATCTGAACCTTCAAAAAGGTAGATGTAAGTATATACAAAAGATGCAATGAATACTTGTTGATCAAAGGTAATTTTGTCAACCTGCAATTGCAGTTCGTCTTGACCTTCAATGGCTAACTGTTCATCATCACAACAATTTTTCATTGTTATAGAACAACCTTCAGTGGAAGGATTTTCCATATCCATTCCGCAACCTTTGGCATTATGCAATAAAACAGATTCCACTAAAGTACCTCCACAATAATGCATATTCACAGCAAATGACATTGTAGAGAATAACACTACAAAAGCCATTGCTAAAGACATTATTTTATTGAAGAACTGCTTCATTGTAATAACAAATTTACAAAAAATAGGTAAATGTTAATTTTGTTTAACAGAAGTTTAATTCCTGAACCATAAAGCTGTTAGGTAATTAAACCTACTTACATTAAATTTGTTACGATCAATGATCTATTTCGAATTATATTAATATGAGGATTCTCTTTCTGCTTTTAATTGCTTTATCTACTTCACATCCTTCATATTCACAAGAATATAAACCACTCCTAGACACTTATAACGAATGGAATGTAAGGTTTTGTTTTTCAGGAACCTGTGAAACAGACGTATATTACACCAATGGAGATACTTTAGTTGATGGAATGAACTTTAAAATCCTTGATGGTTATCATTATATTTCCAGAGGTTTTTTGTTGCGAGAGGATGTTTCTCAAAAGAAAGTCTTTCTAAAAGCCATTCTGCCGCAAGGTACTTACGACTACCTCCTTTACGACTTCTCTATTGAAGTTGGTGATTCCATCGATATGAAAAATCCCATAACGCCATTTCCGGAGGATGCAGGTTACTTTAAAGTAGATTCTATTATTCCACGGCAATTGGTAGATGGAAACAATTACGACCACTTTTATTTTTCACCGGCGGAGTCAAATACCGTTAGTACAAATAATGCGATCTGGGTTGAGGGTGTTGGGTCTCTATCAATTATTACGGCTCCTAGCGGTGATCCGGATATCAATGGTGTGGGCCGTGTTGCTTGTGTATTTAAAAACGGAGAATCGTTCTATTCAGACTTAAGTATCATCGATGAATGTGAACCGTTCTTTGTACTTAGTACCCCGGAAATAGTAAAACCGAAGAATGTTGTTAAAGTGTTTTCTAAATCAGGCAGTAATATTTTTGAAATAATTAATTTGAAGGATTCTAACTCTGTTGATTTATTCAATATAAAAGGTACGAAACTAGGCTCGTTCAAAACAGAGAATAGAGATTCAATGGAACTAAACCTGAAACACTACAATCCCGGAATGTACCTCCTTCTTGTTGAATCTTCATATCATGCAATGCAAAGTATTAAAATTATTGTTGAATAGATCGACGCACCCTAAAATACCGGCCATCCCGTAGTAAAGCATCTGTATAATACAGTGAATGAACAATCAATTTTTCTTTAAACAAACCGATGCCATAATCGATCCAAACAAGTGTTTTTGGGAATTATGCACAAGATCTTATAACACGAATCCTGCGGTTCTAAATGCTATCGTAGAAGACAAAATACATTATAACTATAGTTACAAGGTAAGCTGGGAAGAAATATTATTACAACAACTAAATCGAAGAAACCTATTCGAATTTGTATATGCTCCGTCGATGGGAGATTTTCTCATCCTATTATTTCCTTTTGAAGGGAATCCCTTACGGTATACATTTACGTATAATTCGGTAAAGTGGCAAAGACTTGCTGTAAACGGGGATAGGGTGTATTGTATTAAAAAGTGTATTTCAGGAGAGATAGCCAATCCTATGTCGCTGTTGTTATATTGGGCAATGTAGATACCACACTTTTATTTAGCTCACAAGAAAATAAGGAAATGGGTTATTTCCCGATACAAAAATTAGCGAAGATGTTCCCCAACAGGTCGTCGTTGGTGATCTCGCCGGTGATCTCCCCAAAGTGATATAAGGCCTGCCGAATGTCAATAGCCAGCAGGTCCCCGCTTAAATTACTGTTCAATCCTTCTTGTACTTTCAGGATCTCTTCCAAAGCTTTTAGCAGGGCATCGTAATGTCGGGTGTTGGTGACCACGGTCTCATTGTTTCTCAGGACTCCGGTGTTAACGAACTCCAGCAGTGCCTCCTGTAACGCCTCCACGCCTTCACCTGTCTTGGCCGATAGGAGGAGGGTACGGGTCTTGGCATCGCCTTGGGTGATATGCTTTAGTTCTTGTTGCAGTTCCTCGCGCGCTGTTGCCGTAAGACGATCCACCTTATTGGCAATTACCAGTATGGGTTTTTGCGGATATTTGTTTCGAATGCGTCTGATTTCAACCATAACCCCTTGAGGGGAGCTCCCGTCATTAGCAGATGCGGAAGGTTTTTCGAGGCGCTGGGTGTCGAATAGATAGAGCACCACATTCGCCTGTTCTATCTTCTGAAAGGTCTTTTGAATACCCAGACCTTCAATGGTATCCCGGGTCTCCCGGATCCCGGCGGTATCAATGAACCGAAACCCAATGCCTCCGATGCTTATCTCATCTTCAATGGTATCCCGTGTGGTTCCGGCAATGTCACTTACGATCGCGCGTTCTTCGTTCAGCAAAGCATTGAGCAGGGTCGATTTCCCCACATTGGGTTCCCCCACAATGGCGACGGGAATTCCGTTCTTCAACACATTTCCGGTCGCAAACGAATCTATTAGCCGCTTCAGTACCTGCGTGATACGGGTGATTAATTTCTGAAACGCCTCCCTATTCGCAAATTCTACGTCTTCTTCAGCAAAATCCAGCTCCAGCTCAATAAGCGATGCAAAATTGAGTAACTCTTCCCGAAGCTTTTGTATCTCATTTGAAAATCCGCCGCGCATCTGGGAGATCGCAAGCTGGTGAGAGGCTTCAGAGTCGCTCGCAATGAGATCGGCTACGGCTTCAGCCTGACTTAGGTCCATCTTTCCATGCAGGAAGGCCCGTAGGGTGAACTCTCCGGCTGTGGCCATCCGGCAGCCGTTCCGAAGACATAATTGCAGGATCTCTTGCTGAATATAATGACTTCCGTGGCAGGAGAACTCCACCACATCTTCCCCGGTATAACTATTCGGGTTTTTAAAAACGGTTGCCAGAACCTCGTCGATCACGCGTTCGCCATCTTTTATATGTCCCAAATGAACGGTATGGGTTTTCTGCTTGGACAGCACCTTACCGGAAACCGAATGAAACATCCCGGAAGCAATAGAGATCGCTTGCCCGCCGGACAACCGAATCACGGCAATGGCTCCTGCACCCGAAGGGGTGGCTAATGCGACTATGGTATCTGTATATGTCATGAGCATGGTTCCCTGCGGAACGCCTGTTTTTGGCAAAAGTACAAAGTATCTTTTAGTTGGTGCTACCTTTTATACAAGGAGTTCCTTGCCGGATGCTGTAACAATTTGTATTTTTCTGCTACCAATACCATAAACAAGACCATGGAAGAACAAAAGCCCGATAACGGAATGAAACATCTTTGGATTCCCTTGCTGATATTCATTGGTGTGGCAGTTGCCGCTTTTTTTCTTACCACTTGGGTCATCAGTTTATTTTAATCAATCTCAAAATCAATCAAAATGGAAGTCATCAACCACACACACAAAAGAACCGATACCAATCTACTGGTCATCACGCATCTCTCCCAGCTATTGGGGTATCTTATAGGGTTCGGAAGTCTTATCGTCCCGCTTATCATTTGGCTCTCGTCCAAAGATAAGGTCGAAGGGATGGACCTTCATGGAAAATCCGTTGTCAATTTTCAACTCAGCTTGCTGCTGTATATCATCATTAGTATTCCGGCCATCTTATTATTGGGTCTTGGGATCTTACTGCTTATTGGGGTCGGTATCATAGGCTTTGTGCTGCCTATCGTCAATGCGGTTAAAGCGAGCAACGGGGAAGCACCTTCGTACTTTATGACCATTCGTTTTATTTCGTAATAGCCTTAATGTTACACTGCCAACCTGTGTTTGTAGAAGAACTTAATCCCCCAAACCGTCTTTTGCCAATACTATATCCCGACTACCCAGCCAATTCCCTTCGGAATCTTTGGTGAGCGCAATGGTAGATGGGAATCCGCCGTCACGATCGGTGAGGGCCGGAAGGGTTTCGGGCAGGAGCGGATCTCCTTTAAACTGAGTACCGTTCAGCCAATATTCCGGAAAGGAGTCATGGGCCACGGTCATGTGTACATGTGCCGGCTCCGACCGCGACGGATAAGCTTCCGGGCGTATGGTCTCAAACCGGTATTTACCTTCGGCGTTGGTTCGTACCCAAGCGCGCAAATACCCGTGTCGCTGGCCATTTCCGGTCTCATCGCCTCGTTTTGGATAAATGCCCTTGGCGTTGGTGTGGTATGCGTAGATCCAAACGTTTTCGGCCGGGGTCTTCCCGTCCTGCCAATAGACAGTGCCGGTTAAGATAAGTGGTGCACCGGGCTCCTCTTCCGGAGCGATAGTGGTGGACCAGGAAAGGGATTCGGGAGCATCCATGGCGCCACACCATTCACAATCCGGCAGGGATTGTTGTTTCCGGGAGGCATTTTCGGTGGTTTTAGTTTGCGCCTTGGTGGTTGTTTCGGCGCAGCCAAAACAGACAAGAACGAGCAGAAGGAACGGATAGCATCTCATGATAGTGGAATTTGTACTGCTAAAAGGTTGATACGTATAAAAATACGAATTTAATTACAAACAGGCTATGGCACCGAAGTCACTGCTTATGTTTCACCTATGTGGGTGAGTCCACGTATTATAGTGTCGAACTCAGCTTGGCATTCCGCTGCCAACTTCTTAAATGTACCGTCATCCGCAGTATCATCCTGTAAAGCGTCTCGACAGGCCATTAGGAGCGACCCTAAGCGATCTGCTTCAATATAATAGAAAGACATGGTGCTCTTATGGATCAAGTTCGAAAAGCCCTCCGGGTCCTTGGTCTTGACACTATTTTGAAAATCCTGCTTATAGGTGGCAAAGGCGTCCAGGGTGCTTAACACGAACTTTTTAATATACTCCGGCCTGTTGTTGGCCATTTTTGCGTAGCGATCTATCTTGAAACTTACCGTGTTCGGGGTGTCTTCTGAAGCAGCTTTGGTCTTTTTCTTTTTTTGACCTTCGGAAGCTGCTACCGACGGTTTAAGATTGACATTGTCCGCAGAAATTTTCTTTCGGTGGCTGCTGTGTTCTAGCAAAGTATCCATAAAATCCTTTGGCTTAAAAGGCTTTGAAAGATGATCATCGATACCTGCAGCTTCGAGCAGATCGGCGACCTCGCCAGCGGCGGAAGCCGAGAATGCCACGATTACAGGCTGTGTTTTCAGCGGAAGGCTGCGTAATTTCCGTGCGGTTTCGTAACCATCCATCTTGGGCATTTGAAGGTCCAGGAGTATAAGATCGAAGGAACGCTTCCGGACCATGTCCAGTGCCTTTTTCCCACTTTCGGCAGTGGCATACGGCACTTCCCATTGATCGAGATACTGGGTGGCAATAAAGATATTATCGGGGTTGTCATCAACCACCAATACGTCCATATCTTTTAGTATCAACAGATTCCTGCGTTCTTTTTTTGCTTTTTTGGTAGGGGAAGGGGTGTCAGCAGCTGTGTACCAGATCGAGAAACTAAATGTGGAACCTTTGCCTAAAGTGCTTTTCACTTCCATCTTACTTTGGTGGAGTTCCAGTAACTTCTGACAGATAGTTAGTCCCAGACCCGTTCCGCCGAATTCAACACTAACATCGTAGCTTGCCTGAGAGAATTCTTGAAAGATCGCTTCAAGTTTTTCAGGAGGGATCCCAATACCGGTATCGCTTACTGAAAAATGAATTTGGTAAGTTTCGGCTTTTTTCTGTTCAACGGTAACAGCCAGTTGAACTGTCCCTGTTTTGGTGAATTTTATCGCGTTCCCTATTAGGTTGGTAAGGATCTGATTTAGCTTTACAGGATCACCTGTTAAATGCTTCGGAACATTCTTGGCGATGGAGATATCCAATTGGATCCCCTTGGCTCGCGCACGTACCGAAAAGGTCTCATGCATGAGCTCTAAGAGTTCTCCTAAATGGAAGGGCATTTGTTCCAAGGTGACTTTTTGTGCCTCGATCTTACTGAGGTCCAGTAAATTGTTGACGAGACTTAGTAGATTTTCTGAAGAATGCAACAACAGCCGGGCATACTCCTTCTGATTTTCGTTCAATGGGGTTTCATGTAACAGATGACCAATACCCAGTATGGTGTTGAGAGGCGTTCGTATCTCATGGCTGATGGTTGACAAGAACTCGGCCTTGGCCTTAGAATCGGCTTCTGCTTTCCGTTTGGCATGTAACAATTCTTTTTCATACTTCCAGCGATCGCTTATATCAAGAATTGTGGCTTGAAAAAGTTCTTTTTGTCGGGATTTCGAAGGGATCTCCCGGGCATTGATCAAGGCGTGAAAGATACTATTATCCTTCCGCACTACATCAAAATAGACTTCATTCACAAATCCCTGCATTTTAATAAGCGGAAAGAAATGGGTTTCAAAAAAGATCTGTCCGCCTATACGGAACAAACTGGGTAACGTTCGCTGTTCAACCAGCTCTTCACGTGTGTACCCCAGCCAGGTAAGCATGGTCTGGTTGATTGCATAGATCGTCCCATCCTTAAAAAAAGAGATCGAGCCACAAGGTGCATTGTCGTAAAGTTCTAATGCGATCGTGAGCTCAGGTGAGTGTTGGTCATTTCCTATGTCCGGTTCACTCATACACACTAGGTTTTAAGGAATTCTTGTATCGTGCGAACAGTCTCTTCCGGAGCACTGAGATTAGGACAGTGCCCGGTGGCTTCGAGTATTTTTAGAGTGCTATTAGGTATTTGTTCTGCGACATAGGTACCCACTTCCAGGGGTGCGATCACATCTTGTGAACACTGCATGACCAAGGCAGGGACCTTTAATTTTGTAAGATCGTCACGATTATCAGACAAAAAAGTAGCACGGGCAAAGTTCTTGGCGATCTCAGGATCGGTCTGGCAGAAACTATTGCTTAATTCCTTACCCAACTCGGGTCGTTCGGGATTGCCCATGATCACAGGAGCCATACTCGTAGACCATCCCAGATAGTTGCTATCCAGTGCTTCTAGCAGATCGTCAATAGAACCGCGATCAAAACCACCAATGTACCCCTCATCATTGATATAACGGGGTGATGGTCCTACCAATACCAATTTTGAAAAGAGATCCGATCGTTTATTTGCTGCCAGTACGCCTATCATACTGCTTACGGAATGCCCTACAAAGATCACGTTGCTCAGGTTTAAATGATCGCAGATAGCGATCACATCATCGGCATAAGCGTCCAGAGAACTATACGTAGTGGGATCGTAGGCAGAGACATCCGATTTCCCCGCGCCTATATAATCAAATAGCACCGTTTTATGTGTGGCCTCAAAATGAGGTGACACAAACCGCCACATATTTTGGTCGCAGCCGTAGCCATGTGCAAATAGCATGGGTTGTGAGCCCTTACCGCTAATAGTAATATTGAATTGCCGAGCAAGGTCAGCAAATGGTTGGCGTGTCATGAGATTTATTGTTAGGTATATTAAAAATACAATAAACCATCGAGATAGTGTTAAAAAAGGGAGTTTTCAACTTGCATCACTGATCTTAGCGATGTTGATCCAGCAGAATTATGTTCCCGTCTGGATCCTTCAAGACAATGCTGCCGGGGCCTGAAGTCGTCGGGTCCACTTCACGCTCCAGAGGTATATCGTGTTCCTTTAATCGCTGCTGAATGTCGCGCACATCATCGAAATCGGGTAAAGGCTGTGCATTCGTGTCCCATCCCGGATTGAATGTAAGAAGATTCTCATTGAACATCCCCTGAAACAAACCAATAAGAGAGGTGTCCTGTTTCATTATAAGATAGTTTTGTTCAAGGGATCCGGCAAAGACCTCAAACCCCAGGGTCTCGTAAAAGGCTTTAGATTTTTTAAGGTCTTGAACACTTAGGCTGATAGAAAAAGCTCCTAATTTCATTGGATGTAGGTTATCAAAGTTAAGAACCTAAAGATACATATACTTTGTCAATCTCTGTACACCGGAAACAATGAATGCGGTCTATCGGCGTCGAAATAGCCATAGGAATACGGTTGTAGCGAAAGTATTGTTCTCACTTGTATGTCTACAGTATCAGAAATTCGTTAGACTTTGCTTTTTTGAACAGGATGTACGATGCGCTTGCCGGGCTACCGGGTTTTAATCAGTTTTTTCCGAAGCGATCAACGTCAGGATCGTCTCCAGTTGCTCATGAAGGGGCAAGTAGTGGGAACTCTCCGCACTGATCGCCGTGAGGGCAAAGGACAAAGCTTTATTCTCGAAGGTGCGACTTTGCAGGAGCGGAAGATTACTAAAATTCTCTTCTGCCACTGGGATGTTTAACACGGTTTCGGTCACATTGGTATGGTCGAAGACCGTACGGATACTCCCATTTTCACTGCGAAGCATTTCCCGCACGTTCTCACGCTGATGGCGAAGGTCCTGTTCTTGAATACGAATATTCTCAATAATCGATTCCCAGGATGTGAGATAGAGCCGCAGCTCGTCATTGGAAATAGCATTCAGGCTTCCCGAGTTGATGATCTCATCTAATAGTGAGTTATTAGGGTTGTAGGCGATCTCAAAAGCGAAGGCGTCGTAAAGGAGCTGTGATAAACGAGCTTCTTCCGGTACTGTCGCAGTATCCTGTAGCAGGACAAGAAGCGCCTTAGCACTTTGGTAACTGCGCTCGTTGACCTCAATGAGGGTTTGAAGCTTCAATTTACTGGCTTCAAATTCGCTCTCCAGTCCTTTTAGGTAGGTTTGCTCCTTTTCCCGGGTGATGCGTCGTTCGTTGGCGTTGTTAATGCTCAAAGCGATGAGGATGCCAATCACCACCAAGATGATCTCACCAATGGCATACAGCACATATTTTCCGAAGCGATTCTCGGTTAGCAGGCCTCTGCGGATGTTTCGAAAGAATTTCAGCATGGTCGATGGGTCTGTTATTCTTTAGGAATCCAAGATACTAATTCTGATGGAATTAATAATTAGGATATCCTTCTTCGCATATAAGTCTTGAACGTTGCGTAGTGTCTTGATCATGAAACTGTATCACAATTTAAGTCAACGCCCCCAAAACCAAAAAAAGGCCGCTTTCGCAACCTTTTCAGTTTAATTGTTCAACATCACCGGCATTACCAGCATGGTGACCTGCTCGCCTTCGTCCAGTCCGTCCACAGGCGTGAGAATCCCCGCCCGGTTGGGCAGCGACATGGCCAGAGAGACTTCGTCGCTGGTTAGATTATTCAACATTTCGGTAAGGAACCGCGAGTTAAAGCCTATTTGCATATCGTCTCCTTGATAGTCGCAGGTAAGGCGTTCTTCGGCCTTGTTGCTGTAATCGATATCTTCGGCAGAGATGTTCAGTTCGGCTCCGGCGATCTTTAACCGTATCTGGTGGGTGGTCTTGTTCGAGAAGATAGACACCCGCCGTACCGAGTTCAGGAACTGATTGCGGTCTATGGTGAGTTTGTTTGGATTCTCCTTGGGGATCACCGCTTCGTAGTTGGGATATTTCCCGTCAATAAGGCGGCAGACCATCTGGGTGCCGTCAAAAGAGAATTTGGCATTGCTTTCGTTGTATTCGATCACCACTTCATCCTCGCTTCCGGCCAGGATCCCTTTTAGCAGGTTCAGCGGCTTTTTCGGCATGATGAATTCGGCGGTTTGTGAGGCCGAAACGTCCTCGCGGGTATATTTTACCAATTTGTGTGCATCGGTCGCTACAAAGGTGAGCCCTTCCGTAGAGAACTGAAAGAACACCCCGCTCATCACCGGTCGCAGATCGTCGTTCCCGCTGGCAAAGATGGTCTTGCTGATCGCCGTGGCCAGGATATCACCTTGTATCACGGTTGAAGAAGGATCTTTTAAGACCACCGCATTTGGGAATTCCTCACCATTGGCATAGGCCAGTGCATATTTCCCGTGGTTGGAGCTTATCTCCACAGTGCTGTTGTCTTCTATGGTAAAGGTGAGCGGTTGCTCCGGAAAGGTCTTTAAGGTATCCAAGAGCAATCGCGCCGGGATACATACTTTGCCTTTCTCATTGCTTTCCACATCCAGTTGCGAAGAGATGGTCGTCTCCAGGTCCGATGCCGATACCACCAAGGTGCTTCCGTCCAGATCGAAGAGGAAGTTATCTAAAATAGGCAGGGTATTGTTGTTGTTGATAATGCCCCCTAATACTTGTAATTGCTTTAATAAATACGAACTCGATACAATAAATTTCATCTACGTTAAATTTCTATCTGTTAGTTTCCGTGTGTCATCTTGCGCCACTGTCCCCGGCGCACTAGCCGTGATGCATCCCTACAAATATATTTCAATTGGGACGTATAAGAAAACTAACTTATTAACAACTAACGGGCGTATTTGCGCTTCCGAAGGTAGGAGAACACCACCCCGAATAGCGCCAGTAACACCAATGGTAGCAAGACATTAACGAGTTGCCATTGGCTGCGCTGCTCGGCGGTTCGTTGCGGATCGAGGAAGGGTACCGCAATTTCCTTTGTGCGAATGTTTATAAGTCCGCTGTCGTCCAGCAAATAATTCACCGTATTGAGCAAAAATTCTTTGTTTCCGTAGTAGGCATTGGTCATTTTATCGAAGCCCAGTTCCAGCGGCCGATTGCGGTCCAACTGATTCACAATTACATCGCCGTCGCTCACTACCACCATTCGGGTAGGGACACTTTGTGTCTTATCTTCGGAAAGTGGAAAAGGCTTGATCCTGTTCGTGAATGCAGAAGGAAAGCTGCCTTCCAACAATACCGCCAATGGGGTTTCGCCTGCGGTATACTCTGAAGGGTCCGGACCTTCATTCACTACCTGAAGATTCTTCGGTATCTCTTTGTCATAGTCGATCTCTGCCGGCAATCCCACGATCTTGGTGATAGGAGAGGAGGAGAGCAGTACAGTCTTCCTTAAAGCGTTGGGCAAGGTATCGATGGCACTGGCATAACTAAACTTCACGGCTTCGATATTGCTCGTGATGGGGTGATCACTGCCACTGGCGCTCAACGGATTGTAGAACCACGGATACCTGTTGTACTGTGCTTCGTTCTCCATCCCCGTAGCCAGTACGATAGGAGCAGAGTAAACATCTTTCACAAGGTTGGGGTTGATGCGCAGTCCGTATTTAAAGAAGAGGTCGGTTAGATTGAGATCGGTCCCGAAAGCAATGGTCTTACCCGATATAGAATCTGTCTGGAGTTCGGTTGCGTCGATGAGCCAAAGGGAGGCTCCGCCGTTCATGGTGTATTGATCGAGAATATATTTTTCTGAATCGGTAAAAGCCTGCTGTGGTTTTGCAGAAACAATGAGGTCGAAACTGCGTAGCTGTTCCAGCGTCTTTAAGGGGTTCACCGCAGCAGAATCGAGCGTAAAAGGTGCTATGAAATAGTACTCCCGCAGCGTGGTGAAGAAATCGGCGATGTAGCGATCATCCAACTGATCGTTCCCTTTGAGTACGGCTACTTTTCGTTTCTTCGGAAATACCAGTTTGTTGAACCCATCGGCAAAGGCATATTCGAGATTTTGGATAGAACTGTTCACCCGTTCTTCCGAAGAAGCCCCTAACTGATTCTTGAGTAGGGGGATCTTTACGGTCTTATCGTTGTAGTAGGCGAGCGCCCACGGATAGATGAGCTCGGTACTTATCTTACCGTCTTCACGAACTTCTACCTGCGCGGCAGTGAGCCCGAAGTTGGCCAATTGCTGGCGAATGGCTTCCGGATCTTCTTCACCTTCCAGCGGATCGATAAATTCGTAGCGGATATTCGGATTATAAGCGGCAAACTCTTCCAGCAGTTGCTTCGTTTCCGCTTGTAGGCGTCGAAACTCGGGAGGAAAAGTACCGCTAAGGAATACATCCACGATAATGGGTGAATCCACAGAGGCAATGGTTTCTTTGGCTGCTTCGGAAAGAGTATACCGCTGGTCCTGAGTGAGGTCGAATCGATGATACACATACTGTGAAAGCACGTTCAAAACGACAAGCCCCAGAACCAGGACAACGAAAGTGGTGATATGTTTTTTGTTCGTGTGTGTCACGATTCCTTCCGAAGCTTTAATACCGTTACTCCTATAAAGAATACAGCAATACTTATAAAATAGACAATGTCTCTGGTATCAAGGACCCCTCGCGCTACACTGTCAAAATGCGCTTTCATTCCAAATTCTTGAACCATGGCAGAACCCGTGAGTTCTGCTACACCTTCAAATCCGTAATACAAGGCAAAACAGAAGATCACTGAAATAAGGAAGGCTACGATCTGGTTTTGCGATAGGGTGGAGGCAAATACTCCAATAGCTGTATAAGCAAATACCAAGAACAGCAGTCCGATATAAGACCCGATAGTACTTCCAATGTCCCAGTTTCCCGCCGGATTTCCAAGATTGGAAATAGTTAAGATATACAACAAGGTAGGAAGCAGTGCGATCACGATAAGGATCACGGCACCAAAATACTTTCCAAGAACAATGTTTTTAAGGGCAATAGGTTTAGTTAACAACAATTCTAAAGTACCCATCTTCATTTCCTCGCTGAACGCCCGCATGGTCACGGCAGGGATAAGGAATAAGAGCACCCAAGGCGCCAGTTCGAAGAAGGCCGATAGGTCTGCAAATCCGGCGTCGAGGATGTTGAAGGTCCCTGCAAACACCCAAAGGAACAAACCATTGATCACCAAAAAGGTAGCAATCACCATATACCCGATCGGGCCGGCAAAAAATGCATTGATCTCTCTTTTAATAATTGCAACCATTTATTTTTCCTAACTCCTAATTCCTACCCACTATACTCCGTATCCACACTCCAGGCCACCGCTTTAGAACGGAACATCGGTTTTGTTGTTGCCCAAACGTTCTTAAAAAGCGCACTGTTGCGATAGGTCTCCAGGTCGGTCACGTTTTCCCATTTACTGTATGTAAAAAAAATGCTACTGTCGTCCTTGTCACGATACAATTCCAGAAGATGACAACCCGGAAAATTTCGGATCTTTTCCTTTACCGTATCAAAATTATCTAAAAAGGCAGAAATCTTGGCCTCTTGGAATTCCATTTTTACAATTCTTGTGAACATGCTAATTAAAATTTACGGTAATGGTGTCACGAAAACCCAATCCAAATAAGGTCGATGCGCTACCCACGGTGGATGGATTACTCTTATAGATAGCCAGTTCCAGATAGTTGGACGAGTTCCACAAGGCAAGTTTCTTGCCGTCCTCTTCACGGCGCTCCGGCGGTACTTCAAAATTAATAGCATCACTGTAATGCGTATGGACTTTCGTAAACGTAGCGCCGCGTGCTGCAATACTGAAATCCCGTCCTTTCCCTACATCGTCAAAGAGGGTTTTGGTAATATTGCAGATCACGTTACCATAGTTATCTATATAGATCACGTTTCCTATGATCTGGTTGGATTCTGAATTCACTACCGGACGGATGCCCGTGAGTTCTTTTATTTCTGAAATAGTCTTGCCGATAACCTCCAGAGTTCCGCCACGGGCAAGATGGCAGGCAACCTTCACGAATACATCCAACACCGGGAAGTTACTGGTAATTCGATCGTGAATATTGATCTCTACGATCTTCTCCGGCTTTATTTCCGAAGCTAACATCGAAATGATACCATTGTTCGCACATAGAAAATAGTGTCCGTCCAAGAATACAGCAATGTGGGTATTCTCGGGATTCAACTCACTGTCGATCCCAATGATATGAATGCTTCCTTCGGGAAAACTGCGATAGGCATTTTGTATGATATAGGCAGCTTCGGTGATATGAAAGGGCGAAACCGAGTGCGAGATATCAACAATACGCACGGTATCCAGTTCGCTGTAGATAGCCCCTTTAACCGCACCTGCAAAGTGATCTTTCTCTCCAAAATCGGTCGTTAACGTAATGATGGGCATGGGCTAATTGTTGATATTTTGTTTACACAAGTACCACAAAAATAGGTTACTTTTGTGAGTAGCAAAACTATTTTGCATATTGTATTCATAAATTTAACCACACCGCTTTTGAACGAACTTATTATCGAATTGACAGAGATTAGCCCACGTGATTTCTTCGGCCTCCAAAACGCTAATATCGATCTGCTTAAAAAATACTTTCCTAAATTAAAAATAGTTGCTCGCGGTAGCAAGATCAAGGTCTACGGGGACGAAGAGGTACTCGAGGAATTCGATTCGCGTATTTCCATGTTGCTGGATCATTTTGCCAAATACAATAAGATCGACGAGAACAGCATCGAGCGTATCCTGCAAAGTGCGGGCCCGGAAGAATACGAGACCTCCCCAAGTAGTAATGAGGTGTTGGTACACGGGGTGAACGGAAAACTGGTCAAGGCCCAAACGGCCAATCAGCGTAAGTTGGTGGAGAAAATGCAGAAGAACGATATGGTCTTTGCCGTGGGTCCTGCGGGAACAGGTAAGACGTATACCGGGGTGGCCTTAGCGGTAAAAGCATTGAAAGAAAAACAGGTGAAGCGCATTATTCTCACACGTCCGGCAGTGGAGGCTGGGGAGAATCTGGGTTTTCTTCCCGGCGATCTTAAGGAGAAGCTGGATCCGTATATGCAACCTTTATACGATGCCTTGCGCGATATGATTCCGCATGAGAAATTAGAGATGTTCATCGAGAACGGAACCATCCAGATCGCACCCTTGGCATTCATGCGGGGTCGTACCTTGGATAACGCTTTCGTGATCCTCGATGAAGCACAGAACACCACCCACGCACAAATGAAGATGTTCCTCACACGTATGGGTAAGAATGCAAAATTCATGATCACCGGAGACCCGGGTCAGATCGACCTGCCAAGACGCGTGATATCCGGTCTAAAAGAAGCCTTGCTGGTATTGAAGGATGTTAACGGAGTGGGCATGATCTATCTGGATGACAAAGATGTGATCCGTCACCGTCTGGTCAAGGAGGTCATTGCAGCATACAAGAATATTGAAAACGTAGATTAAGAAATGGCGCAAACGCTTACAGCAACAAATTTTCAGTTTCCGGGACAAAAAGCAGTATACCGCGGAAAGGTAAGGGAAGTATATACGTTAGAGAACGACCTTCTGGTCATGGTAGCCACCGACAGGCTGAGCGCTTTCGACGTTGTCATGCCCAAAGGAATTCCTTTTAAGGGACAGATCCTTAACCAGATTGCTACCAAGATGATGCGCGACACAGAAGATCTGGTACCCAATTGGTTGCTCGCCACCCCCGATCCTAATGTTGCTATTGGGGAAGCCTGTGAGCCGTACAAAGTAGAAATGGTGATCCGTGGTTATTTGAGTGGTCATGCGGCCCGAGAGTACAAAGCGGGAAAACGCAT
Source organism: Altibacter lentus (assembly GCF_000746845.1). Lineage (GTDB taxonomy): Bacteria > Bacteroidota > Bacteroidia > Flavobacteriales > Flavobacteriaceae > Altibacter > Altibacter lentus. The sequence goes on from NZ_KN050846.1 coordinate 456,959, forward strand.
GCTCTGCGGGGTAGCCATGCCCGACGGCATGCAGGAGCATGATAAATTTCCGGAACCTATCATTACGCCGGCTACTAAGGCCGAAGCCGGAGATCACGATGAGGATATCTCTCGTGAAGCGTTGTTGGAGCGAGGAATTGTTCCTGAAGCGGAATACCTTCAGTTGGAAGATTATACCAGAAAACTGTTTCAGCGTGGAAGTGAGATCGCCGCGAAACGCGGATTAATACTTGTGGATACCAAGTATGAATTCGGAAAAACAAAAGAAGGAAAGATCGTTCTTATCGATGAGATCCACACCCCCGATTCTTCCCGTTATTTTTATGCTGAAGGCTATTCAGAAAGACAACAAAAAGGAGAAGAGCAGAAGCAGTTATCTAAGGAGTTTGTTCGCCAATGGCTCATACAACATGGTTTTCAAGGGCTGGAAGGACAACAAGTGCCCGAAATGAGTGATGCTTACATCAGCAGCGTATCCGAGCGCTACATCGAACTATACGAAAATATTACCGGTGAAGCGTTTATAAAAGGTGACGTTTCAGATCTTCACGGTCGTATTGAATCCAACATCTTAAATTATTTGAAGCAGCGATAATTCCTGCATTTCTGATTGTAGTCGCTTTCTTGAAAGGCTAGCAGTTCTCTTCAATTCCATACAAACAATTTTTCCTACTTCATTTTTATTAGTTGTTGGCTTGTAGTATGACAACCATAAATGAATATACTGTCTTTAAGGTTTTATCTAAATAAGGAGGGTTCTATAAAAGTTAAGCTGCTGAATCTTAACATTTTTTAACACATTTTAAGAAAACCGCCCCCCTCTTAGCTACGTATCTTCTAACAAATACCTAGGTGTATTCTTTTGCTCCCCCCGAGAAACACACTGTAAAAAATCAACCTATGAAGACAAAAATACATCGCTTTTATTAAAAGTATTATGAGCTATTTATGCTTTGTGATACTTTTTTTTATTTCAGTTTTCAAGGAAAATATATTAACCTTCAATAATACTAATCATGAAAAACAAAACTACTCGAAATCTTTTTTTGCTGATTTCAATTTTATTAACTACTACCTTGTCCTATGGACAGTTTGTAGTTCTTAATTCAAACAATGCCGGCGCAGGATCATTAAGACAGGCCGTTTTAGATGCAAATGCAGCACCTGGCTTGAATACGATAACTTTTGATGTGCTCACCGATGGAAATGCCATAGTTTTAGCCTCCGGAATAACCATAACAGATGATATTACGATTACGGGAAATGGTGCCGGAACAACCATAATTGATGGTAACTCGGGTGCCAATAGGTTTCTTGCAACGGGAGGGACCAATACTACATTCGATGCGGTCACCCTTCAAAATTTCTTGCATACTAATACCGTCGAAAATGGGGCGGCTATCGCAGTCGTAGGTGGAACACTTACTGTGAATAACGCAGTGTTCGACAACAACGAAAGCAACGGAACTGCAGGTGGCGGGGCTGTACTCGTTAGAAATGCTTCGAGTAATTTTTCAAATACAACATTTTCAAACAACCGAGCAGTAAACACAGCATCCGGTAGTGGTGGAGCCATCTTGTTAGATCTAAGTGGACTTGCAACGATTACAAACTGTGCTTTCAATGGAAATACTGCGGTAAGGGCCGGAGGAGCTATTGAAAAGAATGGTGCGGACAACATTTTAATAACTGATACAAATTTTGATAGCAATATTGCTCTTGGAGGAACCGCAGCAGGAAATGGTGGGGCACTGCATATTACAGGAGCTGCAAATTCGACCATAACAGGCGGAATCGTTTCAAACAATACTGCCGTTGAAGGGGGTGGTTTTTGGAACGGAACCGGTCTTATGACCATCAGCTCCGTAAGTTTTGACGACAATATCGCCACAGGTGGAACTACTGGTGGTGGTGGGATTTTTACCGTAGGGGGTAACCTTGACATCACCGACACTAACTTTAATAACAACCTAGCGATAAATGGATCTGCTTCGGGTGGTGCGATTTTTGCAACAGCCAATGTAACAGTTGATATCGACGGGTTGCCTACGGGAGGTTTCTTCCAAGGGAACCAAGCCAACCGGGCGGGTGGTGCAATAGAAATGTCTGCGGGAGGAATGTTGAACATAGCCAACGCCGACTTTGGCAATAACATTGCCAACAGTGGCCCAGGAAACGGTGGTGCGATTCACTTAACTGGAAGTGCAAACGCGACGATTATAGATTCGAATATAGGTGCTAATACTGCTGCCCTCGAAGGGGGAGGACTTTGGAATGGAACGGGAACAATGAGGGTAACAAATACCTCAATAGTAGGAAACGTTGCCCAAGGTGCAGCTGCCGATGATGGTGGTGGAGGAATCTTCAACAATGGCGGAACACTAATTGTGGACGGTACGAGTACCATTATTGGAAACACAGCCACAGGAGCCTCAGGTTCTGGAGGAGGAATCCTTACGTTAGGAGGAACCCTTACAATAGATAATATTTCAATTTCCGGAAATTCAGCCAATCGCGCTGGTGGAGGAATTGAAATCAATGGAGGAGTTTCCTACGTGTTTAACAACCTAACATTGGATTCAAATTCAATAACAACTCCGAATCCGGGTAACGGTGGCGGATTACACTTAACTGGTTCCGCGAATACCACTTTTAATGGTGGATCAATCACGAATAATGTTGCCAATGAAGGCGGCGGATTATGGAATGGAAGTGGATTAATGGATATTAATGGAACCATCATTACTGGAAATAGCGCATTAGGTCCTAATACCGGAGGTGGTGGAATTTTTAATAATGGAAATGGAACCGTGGATATCGATGCCGCCACAACTTTAACAGCGAACATAGCCTCTGGAGCAACGCCAGGAGGTCGTGGAGGTGCCATATTCAACAACACAAATGGTAGCCTCGTTCTTGCTTCGGGTCTTGCTATAAACAGTAATTATGCCAGTAGAGCTGGTGGAGCGATTGAAGATACTTCTGGAGGATTATTACTTTTAAACGGAATAACCATGCAAGGAAACGCCGCTGGAGTAGATATTGGCTTAGGAAATACAATAACCGCTAATCCAGGGAATGGAGGTGCCTTACACCTTTCTGGAACTACAAGTGCTACGGTGGACTTTTTCAGTAATATCTCAAACAATTTAGCTGCTTCTGAAGGAGGTGGTTTATGGAACAATTTAGGTACGCTCACCGTAAACCTTCCTATTATGGATGGAAACATTGCAAGTGGTGATGATGCCACAAATGGTGGTGGAGCTATTTTCAATAATGGAGGTACGCTAGACGTTAATGGAGGCGCATACGCCAACAACATAGCCAATGGGATCTCTGGATCTGGTGGTGCTATAATGAGTGTGGATGGAAATGTTACAATTACCGCCGTGGTGATGTCTTTTAATGCGTCAAATCGTGCTGGTGGAGCTATCGAACTTATAGATGGAACCCTAATAATAAATGGAAACTATAATTTAAGTCAGAATAATGCAGGCACCAATCCAGGGAATGGAGGTGCTGTTCATATTTCAGGTACAGCCAATTCGACCTTTATCGGTGGACTTATTCAAAATAATATCGCAGGTAGAGAAGGAGGCGGATTATGGAACAATACAGGTCTTATGACCGTTACCGGTTCTCAAATTGACGGAAACGACGCCCAAGGCGGTGCCGCAGCCGATGATGGTGGTGGAGGAATCTTCAACAATGGAGGAACACTTACGGTAGATGGTGGAAGTACGATTACGAACAACACAGCTTCTGGAACAACATTAGGTTCTGGAGGTGGGATCTTGAACTTAAACGGAATACTTAACCTCGATGGAATTACCATTACAGGCAATACATCCAATCGTGCCGGTGGAGGAATTGAAATTAATGTATCTGCACCAACTACGTCAACATTTACAAATATAATGTTGGATGGAAACAATGCAGGAGCAACTCCCGGTAATGGAGGGGGAATTCACATTACAGGTCCAGGAAACGTTACACTGAACGGAGGATCGGTTACCAATAATATCGCCAACGAAGGTGGCGGACTATGGAATGGTAGTGGTCTTATGGATATCAATGGAACAACCATTATCGATAACAGTGCCTTAGGTGCCAACACCGGTGGTGGAGGAATTTTTAACCTTGGAGGCGGAACCGTCGATATAGATGCCACAACAACTTTATCAGCCAACATTGCCATGGGAGCCACTCCTGGTGGCCGTGGTGGTGCGATCTTTAACAATACCAACGGGAATTTGATACTGGCTTCCGGACTTGCCATTAATGGTAACTATGCAAGCAGAGCCGGTGGAGCTATAGAACAGAACTCAGGAACCGTGATCACTATTGACGGGGTATCCTTCGATGGAAACTCGGCCGGTGTGGACATTGGACTGGGCGCTATGGCCAACCCCGGAAACGGAGGAGCCATTCACCTGTCGGGAGGTTCTGGACTTACAATGACCAATAGTACGGTAACCAATAACCTAGCTGCTCTTGAAGGAGGAGGTCTGTGGAACAATACCGGAATAATGAGTGTAGGAACTACACAGGTAGATTCGAACCTGGCCAGTGGAGCTGCGGCAGATGATGGTGGTGGTGGAATCTTCAATAATGGAGGAACATTGAACGTTCTTGCGGGAACTTCAGTAACAAATAATACTGCCGATGGAGTCTCAGGTTCCGGAGGAGGTGTATTTAGTACAGCAGGAGCCGTAATAATCACAGACGCCGTTGTAACCGGAAACATTGCCAATAGAGCAGGAGGAGGGATCGAATTGATCAATGGATCTGTGACCCTTACCAATACAACTCTGGACGCTAACAATGCAGGAGTAGCTCCTGCAGCAGCTGCACCCGGTAATGGAGGAGGATTGCATATAACAGGAACCGCGAACGCAACTGTTACAGGTGGTTCTGTTGATGCTAATATGGCTGCTTCTGAAGGAGGCGGACTCTGGAACGGAACAGGAACGATGACCGTAAATGCTCCGGTCACAAATAATATTGCCAGTGGAAATGCTACCGATAATGGCGGTGGAGGTATCTTCAATAACGGAGGGACACTGGATATTCTTAATGGTACGACCATCAATAATAATTTCGCAAATGGAACGGCTGGTTCCGGGGGAGGAATTATGTCTACAGACGGTACAGTGACCATAGCAGATATCACAATTTTCTCAAATTTTGCTAATCGTGCCGGTGGTGCGATCGAAGTGATCGATGGTGCTTTGAATCTGGACGGGACTGTAGTTGCATTTAACGATGTAAACGGTACTGCCGGAACACCGGCTCCGGGTAATGGAGGTGGAATCCATATTTCGGGAGTGACCACAACAAATATTAACAATGCGGTTATCTCTGCAAATCAAGCTGCCCGCGAAGGAGGAGGTCTTTGGAACCAGGCCGGAAGTACTATGAATGTTTTCGATACGATGGTCAATATCAACACAGCCGGCGGATCGGCTGCAGACAATGGTGGCGGAGGTATCTTTAATAACGGTGGAAACCTGGGGATTATCAATGGAACCATTCAGAATAACATAGCGAACGGAACCTCAGGATCTGGTGGTGGTATCTTCTCAACAGCAGGAACTGTAGCCATTATTGGTGGGATGATCGATAACAATGCAGCGAACCGTGCCGGAGGTGGAATTGAAATTATAGACGGTACTTTAGATATGTTCAATACATCTCTTATTACCAACAATGTGGACGGTTCTGCAGGAACACCTGCCCCAGGAAACGGAGGAGGATTGCACGTTTCAGGAGTAGCGACCATTAATATTGCAGGAGCTACGATTTCAGGGAATGATGCAGCCAATGAAGGAGGCGGATTATGGAATCAAACAGGAAGTACAATGACCGTAGACGGCTCTTTGTTAGACGGTAATACTGCCGGTGGAGACGATCCTACCAATGGAGGTGGTGGAATCTTTAATAATGGAGGAACGCTTATGGTCCAGAATTTCACAACCATTTCCAATAATGTTGCAACAGGACTTGCAGGATCCGGAGGAGGAATCCAAAATGTTGATGGCGGAACTGTTGTGGTTAATAACACAACGATCTCCAACAACTCTGCCAAAAGAGCAGGAGGAGGAATTGAAGACAATTCTTCTGTCGCTGTGGGAAATATCACCTTGTTCAATGTGAATTTGGATAATAATTCAACAGCGTCTGCGCCGGGTAACGGTGGTGGATTACACATGACGGGGCCTGGTACATCCACGATAACTAACGGAACCGTTAATGGGAATAATGCCGCACTTGAAGGTGGCGGATTGTGGAACGGTAGTGGATCAATGACTGTTACTAATACAACTATTGATGGAAATACTGCCAGTGGTGCTGCAGCTAACGAAGGGGGTGGAGGTATCTTCAACGCCGGGGGAACACTTACGGTGATGAATGCAACCATCACCAATAACATAGCCGACGGAGCTTCCGGTTCGGGAGGTGGAATTCTCAACGACATGGGAACCTTAACGGTAACTGATACCGAATTGAGTGGTAACTCTTCCAGGAGAGCTGGTGGCGGAATTGAAGTAGCTTCAGGAGGGAATCTCCTAACGCTAACCAATGTGGATCTCTTGAACAGCAGCACAGCTTCTGCTCCTGGCAACGGAGGTGGTTTACACATCACAGGAGCCGATGATTCAAATATAACCAATGGTACCGTGAGTGGAAATACAGCGGCACTCGAAGGGGGTGGATTATGGAACGGAACGGGAACCATGACGGTAGACGGGACGATCATAGATGCGAACACTGCCAGTGGTGCAGCTGCTAACGAAGGGGGTGGAGGTATCTTCAACGCCGGTGGTACACTTACTGTGATGAATGCAACCATCACCAATAACATAGCCGATGGAGCTTCCGGTTCGGGAGGTGGAATTCTCAACGACATGGGAACCTTAACGGTAACCGATACCGAATTAAATGGAAATAGTTCCATGAGAGCCGGTGGTGGAATTGAAGTAGCTTCAGGAGGGAATCTCCTAACGCTAACCAATGTGGATCTCTTGAACAACAGCACAGCTTCTGCTCCTGGTAACGGAGGTGGTTTACACATCACAGGAGCCGATGATTCAAATATAACCAATGGTACCGTGAGTGGAAATACAGCGGCACTTGAAGGTGGTGGATTATGGAACGGAACGGGAACCATGACGGTAGACGGGACGATCATAGATGCGAACACTGCCAGTGGTGCAGCTGCCAACGAAGGTGGTGGAGGAGTCTTCAACGCCGGTGGTACACTTACTGTGATGAATGCAACCATCACCAATAACATAGCCGATGGAGCTTCCGGTTCGGGAGGTGGAATTCTCAACGACATGGGAACCTTAACGGTAACTGATACCGAATTGAGTGGTAACTCTTCCAGGAGAGCTGGTGGCGGAATTGAAGTAGCTTCAGGAGGGAATCTCCTAACGCTAACCAATGTGGATCTCTTGAACAACAGCACAGCTTCTGCTCCTGGTAACGGAGGTGGTTTACACATCACAGGAGCCGATGATTCAAATATAACCAATGGTACCGTGAGTGGAAATACAGCGGCACTCGAAGGGGGTGGATTATGGAACGGAACGGGAACCATGACGGTAGACGGGACGATCATAGATGCGAACACTGCCAGTGGTGCAGCTGCTAACGAAGGGGGTGGAGGTATCTTCAACGCCGGTGGTACACTTACTGTGATGAATGCAACCATCACCAATAACATAGCCGATGGAGCTTCCGGTTCGGGAGGTGGAATTCTCAACGACATGGGAACCTTAACGGTAACCGATACCGAATTAAATGGAAATAGTTCCATGAGAGCCGGTGGTGGAATTGAAGTAGCTTCAGGAGGGAATCTCCTAACGCTAACCAATGTGGATCTCTTGAACAACAGCACAGCTTCTGCTCCTGGTAACGGAGGTGGTTTACACATCACAGGAGCCGATGATTCAAATATAACCAATGGTACCGTGAGTGGAAATACAGCGGCACTTGAAGGTGGTGGATTATGGAACGGAACGGGAACCATGACGGTAGACGGGACGATCATAGATGCGAACACTGCCAGTGGTGCAGCTGCCAACGAAGGTGGTGGAGGAGTCTTCAACGCCGGTGGTACACTTACTGTGATGAATGCAACCATCACCAATAACATAGCCGATGGAGCTTCCGGTTCGGGAGGTGGAATTCTCAACGACATGGGAACCTTAACAGTAACTGATACTGAATTGAGTGGTAACTCTTCCATGAGAGCCGGTGGCGGAATTGAGGACACTTCCGTAGCAGGTAATATCCTTACACTTACCAATGTCGATCTGTTGAATAATAGTACAGCAGCGGCACCGGGTAACGGAGGTGGCTTGCATATCACAGGTCCCGGAGACGCAACGATCACTGCTGGTACAGTGAGTGGAAATACAGCGGCACTTGAAGGTGGTGGATTATGGAACGGAACGGGAACCATGACGGTAGACGGAACGACTATTGATGAGAACACAGCCAGTGGTGCAGCTGCTAACGAAGGTGGTGGAGGTATCTTCAACGCCGGGGGAACACTTACGGTAATGAATGCAATCATCAGCAATAATATCGCCAATGGAGCTTCGGGTTCAGGCGGTGGTATACTGAACGATCAAGGAATTCTATCTGTGAGTGATTCCAATCTCATCGGAAATACAGCAGAAAGAGCCGGGGGCGGAATTGAGGACAATTCAATTGCAGGAAATACCTTGATGCTAATGAATAGTAATCTTACAACCAATACAGCAGCTTCATCTCCCGGAAATGGTGGTGGATTGCATATCACCGGAATGGGAGATGCTATAATTTCAGGGGGATCTGCAACCGGAAATATCGCCGCAAGTGAAGGGGGTGGTCTTTGGAACAGTCTTGGGGTCATGTCCATTGACGGAATGACCATTGAAGGAAATATGGCCCAAGGAGCAGACCCAGACACCGGAGGAGGTGGCGTCTTCAATAACGGAGGAACACTGGATATTCTTAACGGGACATTGATTATCGGAAACATGGCAACAGGAACTTCAGGATCTGGAGGAGGATTGTTAAGTGTTGCCGGAGATGTTACAGTAACCGACTCAAATTTTGAAACGAATGCTGCAAATAGAGCAGGTGGTGCCATCGAACTAATCGACGGGACCCTAACGTTCGAAACGTCCATAATGACACGGAACGATGTGAACAGTGCAGCCGGAACTCCGAATCCAGGGAATGGAGGCGGACTGCATGTTACTGGGTCCAGCAGTACCATAGATATCCTTACGAGTACTATCACGGGTAATTTTGCCGCAAACGAAGGTGGTGGATTGTGGAACCAGAATGGTACAACGATGAACATTATCGATTCGACCATCGATACCAATGACGCTGCGGAAGGTGGAGGGGTCTATAATAACGGTGGAGGTATTGTGACTGTGATGACGAGTACTATTTCAGGGAATACTGCTTCGGCTTCCGGAGCCGGAATTCAAAACAATGGTGCTAGTTTCGACTTGAATGCAGTGACAGTAGCGAACAATGTTTCTGCCGGTACTGGTGGAGGAATTGAAAGTACGACCACCACTTCGTTGAAAAATACGCTGGTGGCTACCAATACAGCCTCTTCAGGAATAGATGTAAATGGAACCTTTGTTTCGAATGATTATAACCTTATTGGGAACGATGACGCAGGAGCATTTCCTGAACAGGCCAACGACATCGAAGGTGCAGACCCAATACTTGGCCCGTTACAGGATAACGGCGGCACAACCGAAACGCATGAACTTTTAGTCGGCTCTGTGGCGTACAATGCAGGAGATCCTGCAGATTTATTCGACGATCAAATTGGGCAGACCGTTTTTGAAGGGCGACGTGATATTGGTGCTTTCGAGGCGCAGGATATCTTATTGTCTATCGATGACATAGTAGACAATGGAAGTGGCATCGTTATTTATCCGAATCCTTCACAAGGAACGGCTACGATCGCAATTCCTGTACAATTCGGTTCGGAGATACAGGTGACTATTGTAGAACTTGGTTCAGGAAAGATCTTGAAACGATTCTCTTCAGTAACCGGTACAAACGATGTAAGCTTTAACGGAATGGCAAATGGCGTATATATTATAAACGTTGTTTCTGAAAATGCTTCGTCAACACATAGATTGATTTTAGCTAAATAATATGTTCTCATTTTAGTTAATAGAAAACCCCTTCCAACTGCGAAGGGGTTTTTTAATTGCGTTTTTTGAAACGAAAGCTGTACACATATCCAACAGCCAACTCAGTAAAGTCTGCCTGACCCAAATTCGAATTGATATGCGCGCCAAAGTACACATTGTGCTTAGGTGATTTTGAAGTGCCGATCACATAGTATTTCAATCCTAAGCGGGAAGAGATACGGTGTTTTAATTTAAATTTTGAGCCAAACTCTCCCAATTCCCAAAACTCGGGAATATCTCTGGGCGTGTTGTCCCAACCTTCATTGATACGCCATTCGATCCTGTAAGCGGGTTTGTGAAAATTATAACCCAGCTGAAGGTCCAGTCCAATATGATTCAATAAGAATTCACCATGGATGAAAGCACCAATCGTACTCGAATTCCAAACCGGTGCATCTTTGTACGATTCAAATTCCCGGCCTTCCTGTACCAAAGATTCATTTCCTTGAATGTAATCGTAATAATGTTCGTAGAACCGATAGTAGAGACCTATTCCCAAACGGAAGGTATTGTTGAAAACATGGCCGTATTCCGTGCTTACACCATAGACCTCTTTTTTCTCATTGAATGCCAGTGCGAATACGTTTTGTCCTATTGCGCTTCGGAAATCGACATAGCTATGAATGCTTCGGTCGTAGTTAGAAGGGTTGGTATCTTTTTCTGTGGCAGTTTGTTGTAAGGGATTCAGAATTGCAGCCGAAACACTCAGCAGGAAAGAATTATAACCTTGATTCAATAATCGGGTATGCCCGTTAGAATGGTGGGAATAACCAAGACCCACCCGCCAGTCGATACTTTTGGAAGATGCCAATCGGTAATAGAGATAGGTGCGATACGCCCAGGTAATATCTGTGGTAACAGCATTGTTGTTTGGATTTTCGATCGCGTCGTACTTTTCAGTAAAATAAGATCCACCCATCCCCACGAGTGTTGTAAAACGCTTGCTCCCAAATATGGGAAATTCAATGTAGGGAATAACAGTGAGGGCAATACCTAAGCTATCCAAATTTCCGAAATCGGTATAACCAAGTCCGATCCCTGTGCGAACTCCTTTAAGTCGCTGTGCCCATTCTTGCGGATTACGCTCATGATCCCTGCCAATGTTGAGAACAATTTGTTTTTGAAGGTCTCTTTCTGGAAAACCATCGTTGGACTCAGCGGTCTTTCCCAGTAGCAGTTCCGGCACAAACAATACCGAGGTTTTTTTCCACTGAGTCGCGTCTTGAGCGCATAAGAAGCCCGAGAGTAGTATCGTAATGGTGGTTAGCAGTAGTTTCATTGGCAGTACAAATAAAAACATATCTGCCGAATTTAAAAATTTAAGTTCTATTTTAGTTTGCTAATACAGTAAGCACTCTGGAACTTTTAGACAAAATTTTTGCTTCGTCGTCCCACTATGCTTGGGAGGGACTTCTTTTTCTCTTGATAGGCGGTGGACTCTATCTAATATTCAAGATTCGGTTTTTGCCTTTTCGTTATTTGGTGCATGCTATTGCTATTTTGCGAGGGCGCTACGACAATGAAAGTGATGCAGGGGAAATAAGCCATTTTCAAGCCCTTACAACGGCACTTTCGGCTACAGTTGGAATGGGGAATATAGCCGGTGTGGCTGTGGCGATCGCCATTGGAGGGCCCGGGGCTGTATTCTGGATGTGGGTGAGTGCGGTGATAGGAATGTCTACAAAATTCTTTACGGCAACATTGGCGATACTTTTCCGTGGAAAGGATAGCAACGGAGAATTACAAGGCGGCCCCATGTATTTTATCACGGAAGGTTTGGGAAGAAAATGGAAGCCCTTAGCAGTATTCTTTAGTGTAGCAGGTTTGGTGGGCGCATTGCCTGTATTTAATGTGAATCAGCTTACACAGGCGATCAATGATATACTCTTGAAGCCGGCAGGACTCTACTCGGGTTTTAACAGCAATATAGCAGTGGGAGTGGTCTTAGCGACACTTACAGCCATCGTGATCTTGGGAGGACTCTCACGTATAAGCAAGACCGCCTCACGCATGGTTCCCGCAATGGTCATTCTTTATTTTGTGCTCGTCTTGTTTATTCTTGGAGTCCATATCGATGTTGTTCCCAAATATCTGGCACTTATCTTTACCGATGCTTTTTCAGCTTCCTTCTTTGAAGGAGATACTTTTTTAGGAGGTATTGTGGGAGGACTCATTGTACTGGGAATTCGACGCGGAGCCTTTTCAAACGAAGCAGGTATCGGTACCGCTCCTATGGCGCATGGAGCCGCAAAGACCAATGAACCCATCAGGGAGGGATTGGTAGCCATGTTGGGACCTGCTATTGACACTCTTATTATATGCACGCTTACCGCATTAGCGATCTTGGTGACAGGCGTTTGGCAATCCACAGAAGCGAATGGGGTAAGCCTAACAGCCAATGCTTTTATGGAGGCTATCCCTGTATATGGCAAATACGCGCTACTTTTGTGTATTGCTGTCTTTAGTATCTCGTCCTTATTCTCCTATTCTTACTACGGAACAAAATGTATGTCCTTTTTGTTCGGGGCGAAATACAAAAATTATTACAATTATATATATATCGCAAGCATCCTTATGGGAGCAACCACGTCTTTAAGCCTCATGATCAACCTGATCGATACTTTCTTTGCCTTCATGGCCATTCCTACCATGACAGCCACGATTCTATTAGCACCACGCGTGGTAAAAGAAGCAAAACTGTATTTTGCTAAGCTGAAAAAAACTTAATGTAAACTGTCTAATACCTTCTGAAGCATTATTGTGAACGTTGCAGCCCCGTTTGGATTTAAGTGGCTTTGATTCCAATAATGTGTTGCGGAGAACTGAAGCGTATCTGTTTCTTTGTCCAGTACCACAACATTGGAATAGCGATCTGAAACCACCTGCATCATGCTATCTCGCCTGTGAAGGATTTCCGGGTGACGTACCGGCAAATAAGACTTGTACATTGGAATATGACAAATCACCACCTGTAGGTTCTGCGCTTTTAAATAATCGAGCATTTCTAAAAAATAACCGGTGTTGTTCTTAAATACGGCAAGGTCAGGTTCGGTGTTGATCTTGAAACGACGCGATGCGATCTTCGATTCGTCATAATTCAGTTTTTTGAACACACCGGCATAATTGAGTGTGTCGAATCCAGACGAATTATATCCGGCAGGATCATTTTGAACAATATAATGATCGTAGATCTTTTCAGAATAAAAAGCAGGAAAGGAGAGATAGATCAGGCGGTCTTTAAAATAAGTGGCCCTTTCAAAACAATTGACATCATAATACTTGAGGTAAACAGCATTTTTCCAAAAATTCGGACCGTTATGAGGTAGTTCGAAATGACTATAAGATACTTCAAGAACAACCGTCTGCAAATTGGGGAGTTTCGGCACCAATGCTTTTAGTAATTTGAAGTCGGAATTGTGATGCTGGTCTCCGGAAGCAAGGTTAAGCGTAAGCGGCTCGAGTTGAGCGGCGTTCACTGCATCCTTCATTTGAGAGGAACCCAGTACAAGGACTTGCAGTTGAGATGCTTTCTGTTTAAGGATGTCACCATGTTTCTTGTAGCCGGAAGGCAGCCCAAGCGTAAGATACTCCATTACAGTATAGCCTACAACTACAGGAAGGAAGAACACGAGCAGGTATTTTACAAAGGATCTCGGCATCAAAATTGAAAATAGATAAAGGCTTCCTTAGGTTCGGCATAGCGTATCAACAAAATGATCGCCACATAATACAGCGCCCATCGTATCGGTTGCTTGAAATGAAATTCAAACTGTTGCAAGGGAAAGTCCTTTTTGCGCGTAAGCATTTCGGCAATCAGTAAAAAAACCAAATAAAGCAGCTTCACACCTATGAGACTTGTAATACGGGTGTCCGGGGTGAAACTTAGAATGCGTTGCAGTATGAGTCCTGCTTCGGAAATGGAAGCGGATCTGAAAAAAACGGCAGATACGGTGAACATTATAAATACATATCCCAGTGAGAAAAGCCACGGAGCCGACTGTAATTGCTTCCGAAGCGTTCCTTTACCGGGAAATAAAGGGATGCGTTCTAACGCCAAAATAAGTCCATTAAAAACACCAAAAGCTATAAAGGTCCAGTTGGAACCATGCCAAAGTCCCACCAAAAACATGGTAATGACCATGCCCATGGTACGTATGGTGATGGTAACACGCGCTGATGATCTAACCAAGGGAAGGTAGACATAATCTGTAAACCATTGTGTTAGGGTGATATGCCAGCGCTGCCAGAAATCGGTCATGCTTTTGGCCAGATAGGGTAGATTGAAGTTCTTACTAAGTGAGAAGCCAAAAAGCTTTGCGGTGCCTATGGCGATATCTGTATAACCCGAAAAATCGCAATAGACCTGGAAGCAAAACAACACGGCTGCAAAAACGAGCATGATGGATCCATACTCGCTAGGGGCACTAAACACCATGGTGACGGCAATACCAAGCTTATCGGCTACTAGGATCTTCTTAAACAAGCCCCATAAGATTTGCCGCAGTCCTTCTTTGGTTGTCTGTAGATCGAAGGATCTTTTATTCTCAAACTGGGGCAGGAGATGACTTGCACGTTCAATGGGTCCGGCGACCAGCTGAGGGAAGAAGCTCACAAAACACAAAAAATCCAATATGTTCTTTGTGGGAGCGATACGATTTCGGTAGACATCAATGGTATAGCTCATAGTTTGGAAGGTATAAAAGCTGAGTCCGACGGGGATCACCACGCTCCAAAAATCATAACTGCCTTCAGAAACAGCGAATAGTTCTGTAAAACCTTCCGTAAAGAAATTGAAATATTTAAAAAGGACCAGCACGCCAAGGTTCCACAGAAGGCTGCTCCATAGAATTAGTTTTCTGTACGATTTTTGAGTATTTCGTTGTAGTAATTGTCCGGCGAAATAATCGATTAGCGAACTACCTAGCAATAGAAAGAGAAACCGCCAGTCCCAGAGTCCGTAGAACACATAGCTGCTCACAAGTAATAGTAGGTTTTGAGCCTTTCTTCTGTGCGTTCCTATACTCCAATAGAGCGCATATACTATAACCAGAAAGAATCCAAAATCAAACGAATTGAATAACACGGGGTTGGGAGTTTAACGGCTAAGATAAAAAAAGGCCACCGTTTGGCAGCCCTTTCCTGTTATAATTTAGCCAGGTATCTTATTGTCCTTCAATTCGTACATTGTCAATGGCAATGTCCTCATCTCCATCGTTAAGATCTTCAATGATAATACGAATGCTTACTAAACTGTTTCCATTGGTAGGAAGGGTATTCGCATGTTTTATAAATGCATCCGATATTTCAATACCATCACCAAAGCCATCAAAATCAGTATCGATCTTAGGGACTGAATTTGTTCCGCCTAGTTCAGCTTCAATAGCAAGAGCTGGTGACCAATCTACATTATTATAGGAATATTCGAATCGAACCGAACTGGATACATCCCAATCTTCGTTATTTTCATCATCATCTTCAGCAAAGAAACCGGAAACTCTAAGCGTTGTCAGCCCGGCTACATTTACGTCTGTCCATGTTAAAGTAATCGACTCTGTTGGAACATTAGCACCATTGGTATCCTGCGCACCATAAAATCCGTTGCCCTGTAAATTACTGTAAAAAACATCATCTCCAGGTTCGAAACTACCTAAAGATACTATACCGTAGTAATCCTCGCTCGCAATATCCGAGATATCGTCAACAGGCAGGGCAACATAGGCCACGGTTGCATCTTCAAAATCTTCAAAAAGGATCTCAGTAAAACAATCTACTAATGGATCGCTCTCAAACTGTCCGGTAAGTACTCCGTAGCTATTTGATTGCCAGCTCCATGTACCCCACACCCCGGAACAATCGTTGGCTCCCGGGGCTTCGTTGTTGAAATTATGTGTGCCGGTCCAGTAGACTGGATTTCCATTGGCCAAATAGCCTACTGTGGTTGTGCTTCCGTCCCCGCTGTTCATTTCGCAGTTCGTAAAATTACCATTGGCAAGGCAATTATCCTGATAGCCAATACCATTGTACTGAGTGCTGCCTAAAAGCGATTGTGTTGTTACGGCACTTTCACCATTGGCGGTGGTAAACATCATATTGAAGGTTTGCACACGACCATCATCCAGATTGGGGTGACCATTGCAATTGATGCAGTTATAGGTTCCCGTTACCGGTGTCACCGGGGCTTGCCGGGTGTGTTTTGCAACAATGATCGAACTTTCCATGTTCTTGAAACGTACGTTGCTCACTGTTGGATGACTGCCGTCGGCCTCTACGGAAAATGTAAGTCGAAGATCGTTGGAAGTAAACTCAAGATCTTTGATAGTAGTGTTGGGAACTACGCTCTCTGAAGCATCGGCGGTATAGATCGCACCGTTTTGTAGCACAAGGGTGGCACTTGGATAATTTGAACCCATTGTGCTTGTAGAAAAACCGTTCTCGTTTGGAAATAGGATATGTACGGTAGCTCTAAACTCTGAATTCATAGTCGTGAACACTCCTTTAAAGGTGGGTACTTCTCGCAGAGATACGGGTGCTGTTAGATCTAAATCGGTTCCCTCTGCTACGGGATCTGCATTACAGGAAAGTAAGAGAGCAAGGATGCTAATGGATAGTAGTAACTTTTTCATTATTTATTTTTTAAGAGACAAAAATACCCGGGACCTCGAATTGTAGGTTTAATTCTAGGTTACCAAAGGATTAAATAATAGGGTGATTTTAGTCTAATACGACTTTATATTCACTAAACAACTGTAGCAGAGTAGTTTCGGTTAAAGAAAGATGTGGGTCAGTGCTTGAGGATTCATCTAAGATACGAAAATACTTTTTAATAGCTCCGGATTCGTAGGATTCCGGCAGCATAGGGTGGATATAATATTTTTTGCAAACTGTTCTTGTGTTTCCAAGGCCTTCAGCAGCAGTGTCGTAAGCTTCCAAGATGGCGCTTTTTCTATCTTTAGCAGATTCTGGAATACCTGATTCGTACAATGTTTCAAAGAAGATCTTACTGGCCGCCCAAGTTCTAAAATCTTTTGCTGTAAAGAAATCGCCACTCAATTCTCTAATGTAGTCGTTTACCATCCCACTATCGATGCTATGGTGCTTGCCGTCTTCGTCATAATACTGAAACAATTCCCACCCAGGAATATCTTGACATTGCATGATGAGCTTGCGAAGTTTCTTGTTTCGAACCGTCACCGAATGCTTCTTTCCTTTTTTTCCGGTAAAACTGAATTTGAATTGGTTCTTGTCGATGTTCAAATGTTTCGTTCGAAGCGTGGACAGCCCGTAGGTCTTGTTACGTTGTGCATAGTAATCATTGCCTATACGTATGTGTGTTTCTTCCATCAATCGCAAGACCAAGGCAAGACACTTCCGTTTGTTCATTTTAGGAAGTTTCAAGTCGCGCTCCACTTGTGCTCTAAGGGTAGGGAGTATGTTTCCGAAGGACGCCATCTTAAAGAACTTGGTCTTGTTGCGAAGTTGGGACCAGTGCGGATGGTATCGATATTGTTTTCGGTTCTTTTCATCCCTTCCCACCACTTGCAGATGTCCGTTCTGCAGGTGTGTGATCCGCACGTCTTCCCATGCTGGAGGGATCACCAGTTCTTTGAATCGCCGCAAGGATTTCTTGTCGGCTACTTTATCACCTTTATAAGTATAATAGAAACCTCGGCCATGGCGGTGTCGCTGTATGGTGAGTTTGTTTTCGGTAATGTAGATCAAATTAGCAACCTGGGCTGCTTTCTTTGGATCCTTCAAAATTTTCTTAACCTGAGGTGCTTTAATGACCATGGGCTAAAAATACATTTCCTTCCTGCTAAATTTTCTTAAGGAAATAACAAATCTTTCAGAAAATATTAATCGAAGTAACTAAATGTTTCGTCCTTTTTAATACGCTGTAATGATTCGTAAATAAGTTTGATCACATTCTCCACATCATCTTGGTGTACCATCTCAACTGTGGTGTGCATATAGCGCAGAGGCAATGAGATGAGAGCACTGGCGACCCCGGTGTTACTGTAAGCAAAGGCATCAGTATCGGTACCTGTGGCACGTGATAGGGCTGCACGTTGAAAAGGGATTTTCTTCTTTTCGGCCGTATCGACGATAAGGTCGCGTAGCTTTTGCTGTACCGCTGGGGCGTACGCGATCACCGGTCCGGCACCGATCTCGGCATGACCTTGTTTTTTCTTTTCGATCATGGGCGTCGTGGTATCGTGGGTCACATCGGTTACAATAGCTACATTGGGCTGAATACGCTCTGCGATCATCTGGGCTCCGCGCAGTCCTATTTCCTCTTGCACCGAATTGGTTATATAGAGACCAAACGGTAATTTTTTCTTGTTCTCATGAAGAAGACGTGCTACTTCTGCGATCATAAAACCACCCATACGATTGTCCAAAGCACGGCATACAAACTTATTGTTGTTTAAGATATGAAAGGTGTCCGGGTATGTAATCACACAACCAACATGTATTCCCATGCTTTCCACTTCTTCCTTATCCTTGGCACCCACATCAATAAAAATGTTCTCAGGCTTGGGCGCTTCTTCTTTAGATTTATTTCGCGTATGGATCGCCGGCCATCCAAAGACGCCTTTCTTTATCCCATCTTTAGTGTGGATGTTTACGATCTTGGAAGGGGCGATTTGGTGATCGCTGCCCCCATTTCGAATCACATAAAGTAACCCGTTATCACTTATATAGTTCACATACCACGAGATCTCGTCGGCGTGTCCTTCGATCACGACCTTGTAGGATGCCTTCGGATTGATCACGGCAACTGCCGTTCCATAAGTATCGGTAATGAACTCATCCACATACGGCTTCAAATAGTCCATCCACAGTTTTTGACCGTCCCATTCATATCCTGTGGGAGCGGCATTGTTAAGATAATTCTCTAAAAATGTGAAAGATTCTTTTGTTAAGATAGACTTTGCCATGGAATAAATTTAAAGTGAGGCTCAAAATTAAGAATTAAAAATAAAGTACGGGGACGCAATTTGTTTAATTTTGGAACGATTTTAGTATAAGAGACGCTAAAGACATTTATGAAAATTAGGCCCTATATATTTGGTATCTGTTTTTTGGTCGGTTTCCTGTCGCAAGCACAAACCGAAGAGCGATATGCCGAACAGAAAAATGACAGCAGTGAGACATTTTACTATATTATAGATGGGGATACCATTCCTCGCGAATATATCGATCTGGACGAAGTGATCCTGCTTCGTAAGTTGGAGTTCGACTCTAAGGACGATCGCAGACGTTATCTCATCTTGAGGCGTAAAACACGTAAAGTATATCCGTTTGCGAAAATGGCAGCAGAACGGCTCACTACCATGACCGAACGCTTAAAGACCCTTGAGCGAAAACGCGATCGAAAAGTCTATACCAAACGTATTCAAAAGTACATTGAGGAAGAGTTTTCCGAAGAATTAAAAAAATTAACCCGCACCGAAGGCCAGATCCTTGTAAAGCTCATTCACAGACAAACGGGACGAACAGCCTTCGATCTTGTAAAAGAATTACGTACCGGTTGGCGCGCATTTTGGTACAATACAAAGGCCAACCTCTTCGATATCTCTATTAAAGAAGAATACCGCCCGTTCTCCAGTAAAGAAGATTATCTTATCGAGGACATTTTAGAGCGTTCCTTTCAAGCAGAGATATTAGAGCGCCAAAAACCGGCATTTTCTATCGATTATTTAGAGCTCACACAACACTGGAATAAGCGCACTGTTAATAACTAGTTCAGGTTCAGTCTTGTGAGTTGTTTTTGTTTTGTGTATCTTGGCAGTTCGCTCTTTTTTTTGGGTGTTCCGCTTTCTGCTGTTGGCAGTACAGCGGCGGGCTTTCGGCTTTATCTCTCCTTCGCCTTTGCGCCGGAGAGGATGCCGCCTCAATCCCTAACACACATTTTTTCATACGATAAATAGGTAGTTTTCAAGTGCTTATTTTTAGTTCGAAAAAAAGATTAAAAAAAAGGTGAAATTGATTTGGTAGAATGGAAAAAGGGGTTGTATATTTGCACCCGCTAAAACAATGAGTGACTATAAAAACACGATTTGGATTGAGCGAAGGAAATAAAAAAGTTCATTGGAATATTGAAATTGACAGCGTATGGATTACAGATGGAAACGTTTGTGATCTATATTGAAACTAAACTAAGTTAAAAACTCTTGAGATTTTTTTGAGGTCGGGCTTTTATTGGTTAATCGTATATAGTAATATTTAAGATTTGACGATGAAGAGTTTGATCCTGGCTCAGGATGAACGCTAGCGGCAGGCCTAACACATGCAAGTCGAGGGGTAACGGGGTGCTTGCACCGCCGACGACCGGCGCACGGGTGCGTAACGCGTATGCAATCTACCTTATACTGGAGTATAGCCCAGAGAAATTTGGATTAATCCTTCATAGTCTATATATGTGGCATCACATTTATAGTAAAGGTTACGGTATAAGATGAGCATGCGTCCTATTAGTTTGTTGGTGAGGTAACGGCTCACCAAGACTACGATAGGTAGGGGCCCTGAGAGGGGGATCCCCCACACTGGTACTGAGACACGGACCAGACTCCTACGGGAGGCAGCAGTGAGGAATATTGGACAATGGGCGAGAGCCTGATCCAGCCATGCCGCGTGCAGGAAGACTGCCCTATGGGTTGTAAACTGCTTTTATACGGGAAGAAACACCCCCTCGTGAGGGGGCTTGACGGTACCGTAAGAATAAGGATCGGCTAACTCCGTGCCAGCAGCCGCGGTAATACGGAGGATCCAAGCGTTATCCGGAATCATTGGGTTTAAAGGGTCCGTAGGCGGGCAGCTAAGTCAGTGGTGAAAGTCTGCAGCTCAACTGTAGAATTGCCATTGATACTGGTTGTCTTGAATTAGTGTGAAGTGGTTAGAATATGTAGTGTAGCGGTGAAATGCATAGATATTACATAGAATACCAATTGCGAAGGCAGATCACTAACACTATATTGACGCTGATGGACGAAAGCGTGGGGAGCGAACAGGATTAGATACCCTGGTAGTCCACGCCGTAAACGATGGATACTAGCTGTTCGGACTTCGGTCTGAGTGGCTAAGCGAAAGTGATAAGTATCCCACCTGGGGAGTACGTTCGCAAGAATGAAACTCAAAGGAATTGACGGGGGCCCGCACAAGCGGTGGAGCATGTGGTTTAATTCGATGATACGCGAGGAACCTTACCAGGGCTTAAATGTAGTCTGACAGGGGTGGAAACACCTCCTCCTTCGGGCAGATTACAAGGTGCTGCATGGTTGTCGTCAGCTCGTGCCGTGAGGTGTCAGGTTAAGTCCTATAACGAGCGCAACCCCTGTTGTTAGTTGCCATCGAGTAATGTCGGGAACTCTAACAAGACTGCCGGTGCAAACCGTGAGGAAGGTGGGGATGACGTCAAATCATCACGGCCCTTACGTCCTGGGCTACACACGTGCTACAATGGTAGGTACAGAGAGCAGCCACTGCGTGAGCAGGAGCGAATCTATAAAACCTATCTCAGTTCGGATCGGAGTCTGCAACTCGACTCCGTGAAGCTGGAATCGCTAGTAATCGCATATCAGCCATGATGCGGTGAATACGTTCCCGGGCCTTGTACACACCGCCCGTCAAGCCATGGAAGCTGGGAGTACCTGAAGTCGGTGACCGCAAGGAGCTGCCTAGGGTAAAACTAGTAACTGGGGCTAAGTCGTAACAAGGTAGCCGTACCGGAAGGTGCGGCTGGAACACCTCCTTTCTAGAGATGTACGACGATAAGAGTGATCTTTTAAGAGATCGCTTGGTTTTTGGCTTGGTTTAGCTGTCAATTTTATATTATTATAGAGGAATTAGGTATTAGTTTTATCTAATAGCTAACGACTTACCAACAGTCTCATAGCTCAGCTGGTTAGAGCGCTACACTGATAATGTAGAGGTCGGCAGTTCGAGTCTGCCTGAGACTACAGGGTCGAAAGACAGACGAGAAGTTTATCCTGAGTTTATCGAAGGGAAGTCTACCTGAGGCTACAGGGCCGAGCGTTACTAAGATGTTTAGCAGGCATTTTTAGCGAAGCAGCCGGATGACGCTTAGGCGTTATCGAAATGAAGTTCATTAAAATAAAGGAAATTTTAGAAGTTGGGTATCCCAAGTTGACGTTAAAAGTCATCAATTAACTGATAACTGTTAACTGATAACTGACAACTGAAAAATGGGGAATTAGCTCAGCTGGCTAGAGCGCCTGCCTTGCACGCAGGAGGTCATCGGTTCGACTCCGATATTCTCCACGATGAATGCTTTTAATGCATTCTCAAAGCTGAAGTTTGAGGGCGGCCACGCAGTGGCACTCTGATGACTGAGGGTTTTGAAAGAGATTTGGTTTATGACCTGGATTAATTTTTAGCTGAATTAATGTAGTGAGATCAGAAACGTTCATTGACATATTGAAATTAAGAATACGAGAAAAGCAAATAATAAAGTAGTTATTAGTTTTTTGGTTTATTGTTGATGGTTTACCGTCATCGATCTACTAATAGGCTAATGACGATAATTGAATAACTCATTAAAGAGCAAAAAAGTACAATAAGCAAAGTAAGGGCGTATGGGGAATGCCTAGGCTCTCAGAGGCGATGAAGGACGTGATAAGCTGCGATAAGCTGCGGGGACGGGCACATACCGTTTGATCCGCAGATTTCCGAATGGGGCAACCCAGTACATTGAAGATGTATTACCTATTTATAGGAGCGAACCCGGTGAACTGAAACATCTAAGTAGCCGGAGGAAGAGAAAACAAAAGTGATTCCGTTAGTAGCGGCGAGCGAACGCGGATTAGCCCAAACCATTGTTGTTACGGCAATAATGGGGTTGTAGGACTACGATATTTGATGCGCGATGAATTAGAACACGTTGGAAAGCGTGGCCATAGACGGTGATAGCCCGGTATAGGTAAAGAGCGTTATTGATAGTAGTATCCTGAGTAGTGCGGGGCACGTGAAACCCTGTATGAATCCACCGGGACCATCCGGTAAGGCTAAATACTCCTGAGAGACCGATAGTGAACCAGTACCGTGAGGGAAAGGTGAAAAGAACCCTGAATAAGGGAGTGAAATAGAACCTGAAACCATACGCTTACAAGCGGTCGGAGCGCATTTATGTGTGACGGCGTGCCTTTTGCATAATGAGCCTACGAGTTACTGTTGCTAGCGAGGTTAATCCTTTAAGAGGTGGAGCCGTAGCGAAAGCGAGTCTGAATAGGGCGATATAGTTAGTAGTAGTAGACGCGAAACCGTGTGATCTACCCATGGGCAGGGTGAAGCTGTAGTAACATATAGTGGAGGCCCGAACCCGTTGACGTTGAAAAGTCTTGGGATGACCTGTGGGTAGGGGTGAAAGGCCAATCAAACTCGGAAATAGCTCGTACTCCCCGAAATGCATTTAGGTGCAGCGTTGATTTATAGTTTTATAGAGGTAGAGCTACTGATTGGATGCGGGGGCTTCACCGCCTACCAATTCCTGACAAACTCCGAATGCTATAAAATGTTGATCAGCAGTGAGGGCATGGGTGCTAAGGTCCATGTCCGAGAGGGAAAGAACCCAGACCATCAGCTAAGGTCCCCAAATGTATGTTAAGTTGAAATAACGAGGTTGGATTGCACAGACAGCTAGGATGTTGGCTTGGAAGCAGCCATTCATTTAAAGAGTGCGTAACAGCTCACTAGTCGAGCGATCCGGCATGGATAATAATCGGGCATAAACATACTACCGAAGCTATGGACTTATATTTATATAAGTGGTAGGGGAGCATTCTATTTGCGCTGAAGGTGTACTGCGAGGTATGCTGGAGCGGATAGAAAAGAAAATGTAGGCATAAGTAACGATAATGCGGGCGAGAAACCCGCACACCGAAAGACTAAGGTTTCCTCAGCTATGCTAATCAGCTGAGGGTTAGTCGGGACCTAACGCGAACCCGAAAGGGGTAGTGGATGGCCAACAGGTTAATATTCCTGTACCTGCTCACGTTAAAAGTGACGGAGGCGAGAAGATGGTGCGTGCTGACGGAATAGCACGTTGAAGCCAGTGGTAACACGGCGATAGTACACTAAGGCTACGGCTGCGGTGATAATCCATTGTATCGACTTCCAAGAAAAGCGAGTGAAGCAGCCCGTACCCTAAACCGACACAGGTAGTTGGGATGAGAATTCTAAGGTGCTCGAGAGATTCATGGCTAAGGAACTAGGCAAAATCGACCCGTAACTTCGGGAGAAGGGTCGCCCCGCCATTGGCGGGGCCGCAGTGAAGAGGTCCAGGCGACTGTTTATCAAAAACACAGGGCTCTGCAAAATCGAAAGATGAAGTATAGGGCCTGACACCTGCCCGGTGCTGGAAGGTTAAGAGGAGATGTTAGCTTCGGCGACGCATTGAATTGAAGCCCCAGTAAACGGCGGCCGTAACTATAACGGTCCTAAGGTAGCGAAATTCCTTGTCGGGTAAGTTCCGACCTGCACGAATGGTGTAACGATCTGGACACTGTCTCAGCCATGAGCTCGGTGAAATTGTAGTAACGGTGAAGATGCCGTTTACCCGCTGTGGGACGAAAAGACCCCGTGAACCTTTACTATAGCTTAGTATTGACTTTGGATAAGTAATGTGTAGGATAGGTGGGAGACTTCGAAGCGGCATCGCCAGGTGTCGTGGAGTCACTGTTGAAATACCACCCTTTACTTATTTGAAGCCTAACCCATGTATATGGGGACAGTGCTTGGTGGGTAGTTTGACTGGGGTGGTCGCCTCCAAAAGAGTAACGGAGGCTTCTAAAGGTTCCCTCAATACGGTTGGCAATCGTGTGTAGAGTGCAATGGCATAAGGGAGCTTGACTGAGAGACCTACAAGTCGATCAGGTACGAAAGTAGAGCATAGTGATCCGGTGGTTCCGCATGGAAGGGCCATCGCTCAAAGGATAAAAGGTACTCCGGGGATAACAGGCTGATCTCCCCCAAGAGCTCACATCGACGGGGGGGTTTGGCACCTCGATGTCGGCTCGTCACATCCTGGGGCTGGAGAAGGTCCCAAGGGTTGGGCTGTTCGCCCATTAAAGTGGCACGCGAGCTGGGTTCAGAACGTCGTGAGACAGTTCGGTCTCTATCTACAGTGGGCGCAAGAAATTTGAGTGGATCTGACTCTAGTACGAGAGGACCGAGTTGGACGAACCTCTGGTGTACCAGTTGTCCTGCCAAGGGCACTGCTGGGTAGCTACGTTCGGAAGGGATAAGCGCTGAAAGCATATAAGCGCGAAACCCACCACAAGATGAGATTTCTTTAAAGGGTCGTGGGAGACTACCACGTTGATAGGTCACAGGTGTAAGTGCGGTAACGTACGTAGCCGAGTGATACTAATAACCCATATGCTTATGTACGTCGTTCCCTCCCTTCGGGGAGGGAGCTAACTCTTTTACATGGGCTTGTTCAATGCTTTATAAGGCTGTTTTCCTATTCTTATTTCAATATGTTAAGATATTTGTTACGCTAAAGCGTGACAGTGAAAAGTGAAAGGTGAATCGAGGACTCGATCACTACTCACAACGCACTTAAAATTAAGGTGGTTATAGCGACGGGGCTCACCTCTTACCTTTCCGAACAGAGAAGTTAAGCCCGTTTGCGCCGATGGTACTACATTGTGGAAGAGTAGGTCGCCGCCTTCTTTAAAATCCCTCATCTAAACGATGAGGGATTTTTTTATACAATAGATTTTCAGAAAAAAAGTTATACCTTAATATCAGATCGGGTGGAACAAACTAAAAAAGAAGAATTGTGGAATGCGACTTCACACGCACTGGGAATTATACTCGGAGTCGTGGGATTGGTACTCTTGTTAATTTTCGATTCAGAAAAAACCGCATACAGCACCTTCAGTATTATTATTTATTCTTTTTCTATTATTCTGTTGTTCTCAGCCTCCACCATTTATCATGCTGTGACCCATGAATCCTGGAAGGAAACTTGCCGAAAAATTGATCATATCAGTATTTACTTCCTCATTGCCGGTACGTATACACCGGTGGCATTGATATCTTTGGAAACGAGCTCCGGTTGGTACCTTTTTTGGACCGTCTGGGGCATTGCAGCTTTCGGTACTGTATTAAAGATATTCTTTACAGGCAGGTATGAAATCCTTTCACTACTTCTCTACCTAATCATGGGCTGGCTAATTGTGGTCGATCTTGAAAATCTGTTGGAGCAACAATCCACCCTGGGGATAGCACTTCTCATGCTAGGAGGGGCTTTTTATACTATTGGAATTCTCTTTTATGCGATTCGGAAAATTCCTTTCAACCATGTGATCTGGCACTTTTTTGTTCTCGGCGGCAGCATCGCCCACTTCTTCTTTATCTTTTTGGATGTGATCTAGGTCCTAGGTTACAACTCTCTAGATGATATAGGCAATCACGATCCCTAAAACAATTGTAATAAGCTTGGCCAAATTGAACTTATGGTCTTTACTGCTTTCGTATAGGATGGTGGTAGAAACGTGCAAGAAGATACCTATCACCACCGCGGTAATTTCGGTATGATACATTTGGAGTGTTTCAAAAGTTGAAAACCAGCTCCCCAGCGGCGTCATAAGCGCAAATAAGGTCATAAAGAGTATCGTAACGGTTCTACTGTAATTCGCTTTAATAAAAAAGAACGATAGTATGATGGCCACGGGGATCTTATGCACCAAGATTCCTATAAGGATATTATTCTCTTCGGAAATAGGAAATCCTTCCAACAGTGCATGGATCGCAAGACTAATAAATAGTAACCACGGGAAGTTGCGTTTATCTGAGTGTAAATGAATATGACCGTGTTCAGCTCCTTTTGAAAAGAATTCCAGACAAATTTGAAGCAAGATCCCACCCATAATGAAAATTCCTATTCGCTCTGTTGGCATTTCAAACACTTCAGGAAGTAACTCCAAAATGGTCATGGATAGGAGGAAAGCGCCACTAAAAGCCAAATAGATGGTAAGCTGTTTCATCTCACGGGCTTTGAGTCCTTCTGCGATCAAATAGCCTACGGCAACAGCTAAAAAGAGTACGATATAGACCATCAATTAAATATTAAGATAAGGCGTTCGGAGGTATCTTGATCGAATTCCTGCAGGTGGTAATCACCAAAGCAATGCCGAAGTGATACGCCAGCCTCTTCAAAATAAACCAAAAAATCGGTTAACGTAAGTGCCTTTACTCGTTCTGTAAAGGAATATTGTTGCCCATTGTCCTGAAAACGAATATCCTTGTAGATGTATCCATCCGTTATATGGCGCTCAATATGAAAATCGATATCCTCCACAGTTTTAGTTTCAGAAGGGATTAAATGTTTTGCTACATAATGAACATTCAAAAAGTCGATCACCCCATAACCGTTCGTTTTCAAGCCATTCTTGATCGCTTTAATGGTTTTTACATTATCCTCTTCAGACTCAAAATAGCCAAAACTGGTAAATAGATTGAAGATCGCATCAAATTTGGAAGAAAAAGGCTGACACATATCGTGCACTACAAATTGAAGACGTTCATTCTCAAATTGTTTAGCATACGCTATACTTCGGGGCGAGAGGTCGGCACCAATTACCTTATAACCCAGGGTATTCAAGTACTTTGAATGACGCCCTTTTCCGCAAGCAAGATCAAGAATTTCGGCATCTTTGGATAATCCCAAGAAAGAAGTAATGCGCTTCATGAAAAACCCCGCTTCATCGTAATCCCTATCCTTATATAAAATATGGTAGTACGGAGTGTCAAACCAGGAAGTATACCAATTATCAGTCTCTTTTTGCATGAATCAATTTTTCCGCTGCTAAAATACTGTATTTTTGTAGGACTTTATGAATGACACTATGGGAAAAAATTTTAAAATGGTTGCCAAAACCCTCTATGGACTGGAAGAATTGTTAGCACAGGAATTGAGACAGTTGGGTGCCAGCGCCATTGAGACAGGAACTAGAAATGTTTCTTTTGAAGGGGATACCGGATTTATGTACAAAGCAAATCTTTGTTGTCGCACTGCCATTAAGATCTTAAAACCTATTACAGCCTTCAATGTGTTTTCTGAAGAAGATCTCTATAAACGAGTCTACGATATGCCATGGGAGAACTACATGAGTGCCAATGGCAGTTTGGCAATAGATGCCACCGTATATTCCGAACAATTTACCCATTCTCAATATGTAGCGTTTAAAACAAAGGATGCCATTGTAGATCGCTTTCGAGATAGGGAAGGAGAACGTCCCAATGTAGACCTGGACCACCCCACCTTACGTATCAATATCCATATTGACCGGAACATTTGTACAGTCTCTCTCGATAGTTCGGGACATTCCCTGCACAAACGAGGGTATAAGACCGAAAGTACCCTTGCACCCATCAATGAGGTTCTGGCAGCAGGAATGATCATGCTTTCAGGTTGGTCCGGACAATGTGACCTAATGGATCCGATGTGTGGGAGTGGAACGATTGTTACCGAAGCTGCAATGATAGCCTGTAATATCCCCCCAAATTTAAATAGGGACGAATTTGGATTTGAAACCTGGCCCGATTTTGATGTGGATCTATATGAGCGAATTGAAGATGCAGCACTTAATAAAGTGCGCGATTTTCACTTTAAGATATACGGATTCGATAAAGATCCGGTTGCTGTTAAAAAAGCAAAGGAAAATGCTAAAAACGCCAATCTTCAGGATTTTATAGATTTTGAAGTGAAGGATTTTTTCGAAAGTGAAAAGGAGACGGGAAGACAATTATACATGATCTTTAATCCGCCTTATGATGAGAGGATTTCGGTTGCAGACATTTCTAAATTCTATGCCGACATAGGTTCCACCTTGAAACACGGATATGCCGGGACACAGGCATGGATGATCACTTCCAACATGGAGGCCTTAAAACATGTTGGTTTACGACCTTCAACTAGAATTAAGCTATATAACGGGAAACTGGAAAGTAAATTTGTTCGTTACGAAATGTACGAAGGCAGTAAAAAGGAAAAGAAACAGTAGTTACTTTTTAAAAATCGGGATAAGGTAGGAAAGTGAATATCCGTAACCTACGCCGAATTCGCTAAAATCGTAAGTTCGATTGAATCCCGGGATATAAAGGTTGTCAAAATTTTCAGGCTCATCTTCACTTAGTTTACGTTTTAGCTGCACCTGAAGGGTAAGATAAAGATTGTTGAGTACTTCGGTTTTAACACCCACGATCAATTCTGCCCAATGCGCCGTTAGCCCGTTGAATTCTTGTGGATCTACCTTAAATGTCTGCGGAAAGGTCTGGTTAGTCGTATAGACACCATAGGCCAGAAGCTCATGAGAAAAACTGGAGAAACCGTACCGAAGCCCGCCTATAATTGCATTGTCCATGCCTAGCCAATTGGTGTAAGCGTTATAATCAACGCCAACTTTGGCATAGCTTCCCGATGTCGTGGAGTTCAAATAGGCTTCAAAAAGATCTTTCTTTTCGTTTCCAATTTCTGCGGCGATATAGAATTTTTGTGAGATCCTAAAATCTCCAACAACCTCGAATCCGGAATAACCATCTTCTAACAGTGTACGCAACGGTTTGGAAAGGTCGGCACCTAAACGTATGCCGTACGCTTCCGAAGGCATCTTGAGTGTGTCCTGAGCGGTTTCTGCCTGCTGTGCCGAACCTGACAGGCTCGTTAGCAAACAAATACTAATGAAAGATAGTAAGATGCGCAGACGTCTCATTCGCTACGGTGGGATTAAGGGTTTCTATACTTGCAATCCAATTTCCTGTATTTGGATCCTCTTCTTGCGTGGTAAGATTGGTAAATATGGTTTTAAAACCACAGGCTCTATTTACATAAAGATCCTCACGTTGATATGTAAAAGCTACCATAGCATCATTTGGAGTACTGCCTCCGTCATCTTTTTTAAAAATAAAAGACGCCATGTCTAAATTGGTATTTAAGGGGATGGCTATTGAATCTGTTGTAGTTCGGCTTAGTATTGCTACACCGTTCAATCCGGAAGTTTTTACTGTGAGATTCGGAACCTCTTTTGCATCTGCGGGATTGGCACTATCCTTAAACGTGATTATTAGCATTGGAGTAGTGGCGGTACCTTCAGCACAGATATCATCACGAGTGCATCCGGTAAAGACACATAAAACAGTTAGGATTAAAAGAACATATTTTGTCATAGAATTTTCCGGGTCATTTTCAGCATACATCAACGTTTTTCCAAAAGTACAACATTTTCTACGTGGTGGGTCTGTGGGAACATATCTACCGGTTGTACTTTGGTTACTTTGTACTGCACATCCAACATAGCAAGGTCTCGTGCCTGTGTTGCGCTGTTGCAGCTTACATAGACGATCTTGGGAGCTTTAATTTGCAACAATTGCTGTACCACATCCGCGTGCATCCCGTCCCTTGGCGGATCGGTGATGATAAGGTCGGGTTGACCGTGTTCCCGCAAAAAACCGTCATTGAAAACCTTTTTCATGTCACCTACAAAAAAAGAGACATTGTCTATGGAGTTGCGTTGAGCATTCTCTTTGGCCGCCTCAATAGCTTCGGGAACAGCCTCTACACCAATTACTTTCTTAGCATTCTTTGCTACGAACTGTGCAATGGTACCTGTTCCTGTATATAGATCGAAAACAATTTCCGAGCCGCTAAGACCCGCAAAATCTCTTGTAACTTTATAAAGTTCATACGCTTGCTCACTGTTGGTTTGATAAAATGATTTAGCGTTGATCTTAAAAGTAAGCCCTTCCATTTCCTCAAAGATATGATCGCGACCGGCATGACAAATAACTTCTTGATCGTAAATCGTATCATTTCCTTTGTTGTTGATAACATACAGGAGGGAGGTTATTTCAGGAAATTGGGCCGCTATGGCATCTAATAGAGCCATGCGCTTTGGAGCATCTTCTTGGAAGAATTGGATCAGCACCATTACTTCCCCTGTAGAAGAAGTACGCAGCATCAAAGTCCTTAAGAATCCCTCTTGTTTCCGCGTGTTGAAAAACTTTAAATCGAGCGTTTCGGCTTTTTCCTTGACAAAATCCCGAATGGCATTGCTGGGGTCTTGCTGAAGATAGCACTTATTCAAATCCAGTATCTTATCCCACATTCCCGGAATGTGAAATCCAAGAGCATTGCGATTGGTGATCACTTCGTCACTTTTAATTTGATCCAGGGTCAACCACTTGTTATCACTAAAAGAGAATTCCATCTTATTTCGGTAAAAATAAGTGCGTTCGGATCCAAGAATAGGTTGCACCTCGGGAAGCTCTATCTTTCCAAGCCTAATTAGATTGTTCTCTACTTCTTTCTGTTTGAAATACAACTGATCTTTATAGCTCATGTTTTGCCACTTACAGCCGCCGCACACGCCAAAATGTTCACAGACAGGTTCGACCCTTCTTTCAGAAAATTTGGAAATTGAAACAGCCGAACCTTCGTAGTAGGCCTTTCGTTGTTTAGTGGTTTGTATGGTAGCAACATCACCGGGCACAGCATTATCGATGAAAATCACCCGGCCGTCAGGCGCTTTAGCGATCGCCTTTCCTTTAGCTCCTGCATCGATGACAGCTACGTCTTCAAAAATCTTTCGGTTGTTCTTTCTTCTGGACATCGTGCAAAAATAGCATAATTAGAACGTTTAAAATGGTGGAGATGGTCAAAAAATGTGGGAATATTTTAGTAATTTGCGGGCCTACGGATGATTTCTCTCCGGAAAGCAGGAATTAACTTTGTTCTACCAATAATTTCAGAAAAAAATGGCAGTGTTAGAGAAAACAGCTTCCCAGAAAGCGATCGATCTAGAAAATAAATACGGAGCACATAATTACCATCCACTACCGGTGGTATTGACTCGGGGTGAAGGAGTCTATGTCTGGGATGTGGACGGCAAAAAGTACTACGATTTCCTTTCGGCGTATAGTGCGGTGAATCAAGGGCATTGCCATCCAAAAATTGTTGATGCTATGAATGATCAAGCACAACGCCTTACACTTACTTCCAGAGCCTTTCACAATGATATGTTGGGTGTGTACGAAAAATACGCAAGCGAATATTTTAATTTCGACAAGCTCTTACCTATGAATACGGGAGCAGAAGCGGTAGAAACGGCTATCAAGATATGCAGAAAGTGGGCTTACGAGAAAAAGGGAATTGAAGAAAATGAAGCAGAGATCATTGTCTGTGAAAATAATTTCCACGGAAGGACGACGACTATTATTTCTTTTTCCAACGATCCTATTGCCAGAAAGAATTTTGGACCTTACACAAATGGATTCATTAAGGTATCTTACGATAATCTGGCTGAACTTGAACAGGCAATGGCTAGTAGTCCGAATATTGCCGGATTCTTAGTAGAGCCTATTCAGGGAGAGGCAGGGGTATATGTTCCTTCCGAAGATTACTTGATAAAAGCCAAAGCACTTTGTGAGAAATATGACGTGCTGTTCATAGCCGACGAAGTTCAAACGGGAATTGCTCGTACGGGTCGTTTGTTAGCTACTTGTGGAAACTGCGATTGTCCCAAAAAGGATTGCAGTGGCACCCCCGATGTAAAACCTGATATCCTGATCCTTGGGAAAGCCCTTAGTGGCGGCGCATATCCCGTATCGGCTGTCTTGGCAAATGATGCTATTATGAATGTGATAAAACCCGGGACACATGGATCCACCTTTGGAGGTAATCCGGTAGCAGCGGCAGTGGCTATGGCTGCTTTGGAAGTGGTTAGAGAAGAAGCTCTGGCAGAAAATGCAGATACACTCGGTGCGCTTTTCCGCAGTGAATTACAAGCATATATTGATACCAGCAACATCGCTACATTAGTGCGAGGAAAAGGCTTATTGAATGCAATTGTTATCAATGATACCGAAGAGAGCGATACCGCTTGGAATATTTGCCTGAAACTGCGTGATAATGGATTATTAGCAAAACCTACTCATGGTAATATTATTCGATTTGCACCTCCGTTGGTTATGAACGAATCGCAATTACGAGAATGTATTGAGATCATTATCAATACCCTAAAGACGTTCGAAAAATAATAGTGTAGAATATAAACAATAAAAAAAGCGGCAAATTGCCGCTTTTTTAAATTCTTTTATAGAGGTATTACATTCCGTATTGCTCCATAATTTCCTGATTCATATTCATTATGCCGTCCATTCCCAGTGTTGCGAATAAGAATATTACATATCCAAGATAAATCGCATTTAGTACGATACCAATAATGGCTAGGATTTTTCCTGTTTTTACATTTTGGTAGCCTGTGTATTGCTCGGGATTGGCCATATAGACTGCAGTGGCTTTTTTAGCCATGACAATAGCAATAATTCCAAAGATAAGTCCAAGAACACCATAACAACAACATGTTACGATAGAGACAATACCAAAAACCAGAATAAGGGTAGCGTTAGGTAATTTTTGTTTTTCCATAATTGAAAGTGGATTTAGTTGATTAACTCTATAAATTTAAACGAAATAAATTAAACCGAACTTGTATTCGTACAAATTTTAGCGAATTAGAGAACCGCATTCATCTTTATAACATAACTTATTATTATGATGATCACATTGAGAAGTAATAGCCCGACCTTTATCTGAAAGGCAAATCGAAACTTTATAAAAAGATTTAAAATAACTACCAATGCTAAAATAAGTAGGGTATAGATGGCAGGATACATTTTAAATGCTGCTATGAATTCGCCTCTAAAAAGTAAGGCTGTGGCACGTTGGATGCCACAGCCTAAACATTCTACCCCGAAGAGACTCTTATTGGTACATTCCAACATATAGTCTTCCAGGCCCTCTAAGTTCATAAAGGATATATTTAATTACGGATAGTGATCTTATAATCAATCGCTATGTCATCATCCGTTGTAAGTTTCACTAAATAAACACCATCACTTAAGGTAGCGGTAGAAAAGGTGAAATTTGTAGCATCACCAATATCATTTCTGCTTACCACAAGTTTTCCGGACATGTCATAGATATGAGCGGATTTTATAGTGTACCCTTCAGGATTTGTAACTTCTAATTGAGAAACCGGAT
Source organism: Altibacter lentus (assembly GCF_000746845.1). GTDB lineage: Bacteria > Bacteroidota > Bacteroidia > Flavobacteriales > Flavobacteriaceae > Altibacter > Altibacter lentus. The sequence continues at coordinate 491,246 of NZ_KN050846.1, forward strand.
TGTTTTGAAAGAACTCAACACTTTCTATAACAATATTTCGTTGCTCAGCAGCCAAAGAAAGTTCAGAGTTAGGATCAGACGTACTTCCGTTGTTTCTAAATACTATAAAGAAACGATTTTGATAGTGTCCAGCCGGCAAAAGTTTTTCGGCACCTGAATCTTGCGTAAAATTGTGATATGTATTGGTAACATTATCGTACAAATAAGCCTCGCGATCCATATTCACCTGCTCTACCGTTGTGAATTTAACGGTGGTTTGTCCATTAAGTTTCAAATTTAGAGGTACGCGAACCGTTCCGTTTTCAAAAGGAAGCGTTTGAATAACATATTCTTCCATCTCGTTTCCGTCTCCAATAGGAAAGTAAGCTTCAGATGTTGCATCCATCGGGCTTCTTCCGTCCAACCCTCTGTCAAACTTCTCTGTAGCCTCATCAAAAAATGCTAATACCAACTGACGAATATGCGAATTATTCATTTTAACATTAATGCGCAAATGCGGTAATCGGTCATCAGGTTCTGTAACTGTTCCTCCCGGATCAGCTCCGGTTGAAGAACCGGTAACAGGAGTTCTAAACTGAGACCCATTGGCAGCGCCTTCTTTAATATATCGTCTGTGACTGTTCTTAAATATTATTACACCATCACCTCCCGCATTAGGAGTAGTTATGTCAAAACCTTGTCCAATAGGAGCAAAACGTCGAGCATACACCGCTCCTGCACCTGTTTGTCCTCCACTTGGATTTCCACCGGCATCATAATTAAGGAAGGGTGCCGGGGTATAGAAGCCGTTATCTGTGGTTCCATTGGGATCGTTAGGACCTGGAACGTATATTCCAAAACCACCTTTGTTTTGTGTAAACAAGTGGGAATCAACAGTTCTGTCTTCATCCCAATACCAAAATTCACTGATTTCGGTATTATCGGCATCGTAGAACACACGGTTAAGGTCCAATGCAGAAGGATAAGGATTTCCTGCCAGAACCGAAGTGCCCGGTATTACAGCAACACTAATATTTCCGCTGTTCGCCCGACCTCTAAAATCATAAATTTGATTGTGATTGACGGTACCAACACCTTTCATTGTAAAACCATATCCCGGAGGTACAACATTTGATGTGTTGATCGCTGCATAGTTATTAACACCGGCAGGGCGTCTGTACAACCAACGTCTTGAAATTGTGAGAGGATTGATTCCCCCATTGTGACCTGGTGTCGTTAGTGCTACGACCGAATTGGTCAAGCTTAGTGAATCATTCACTCTGCCAACACCAAAATTTTGATTTCCACTTCCGGAGGTGATTCCCACAGGAGAACCCCAAAAGGTATAATCCCATGCGTCATCATCCGGTACGTTTTGGAATACAGAGATATAACCATTTCCGGTGTTAGAGGAAACAGTTCCTCCTTGTACTAATTGTGATTCATTTCTTAAATAGATACTTGCTCTCGTTGTGCCAGGATTATTTTCCTGTAAATTGACATAACCATCCACGTAAAGTACTTGGTCATTTACATATACATAGGAATCAGTGGCTCCATTGGGTTTAACAAAAAGCTGAGCAATGGACACAGCAGAGAAGAGCAACATCGTTGCGAGGGGTAGTAGGTTTTTCATATTTCACTGGTTTAACGTGGGTTTTCTGGGGGGAAAATTCCACTATTTCCGTGGTAAATTTAAAAATATTTTTGTATTTACGAACAATTTAAGTGAAAAATCGCAGAAATTTAATACTCAGGGAGTTGTAAAATTCTTACATGATATTAAAAAAATTGATGTATTTTCCTTCTTTATGAATAAATAACCGATGAAAAAAGGCACAAAAGTTTCAGTGTTAGATGATATAATTTCCGGAACGATCACTGCAATTTCAGGTGACGACATCACTATTGTCACAGACGATGGATTTGAAATGCAATTCCATAAGAATGAACTGGTTGTGGAGAAATCAGCCTTTGCTGCTCGAGAATTGATACCTGATAATATATCAGGAATTATTTCAGAAAAAGAAACAAAAAAAAGAAAAAATGCCCCGCGCGTTAAACCAAGGGAACGGTCGGCCCCTCCTATGGTGGTAGACCTTCATATACATCAATTGGTCAAAAGTCAAAAAGGACTTAGCAATTACGATATGTTAACCATACAGACAGACACCGCAAAACGGCAACTGGATTTTGCTATTTCGAAACGCATTCAACGTATCGTATTTATTCATGGAGTGGGGGACGGCGTCCTGCGGGCAGAACTGGAGTATCTTTTTAAACGGTATGAGAATATCGAGTTTTATGACGCCGATTATCAAAAATTTGGTCGCGGTGCCACTGAGGTGTATATCTTTCAGAATAAAACGTCTTAATTGACGAATTCGGGCGTGATCGTTATAGTAGTATCTACTATATCCTGTATACTGCCCATGTCCAAGGACTCCTGAATGATCTGTTCCTCGCCATTAATTAGCACCACATTGGACAAGAACAAGCTGATGCTGCTTTTTAGACTGTAATTGTGTTCGCGGTACATCTCAACCGTAACGGGAACCGCTACGGCCGGATTCAAATAATCGGGACCAACGGTTGGATCTGTGATCATTTGTGTTGGATCCAGACCGCCACCGGCTTCGTTACGAGTTAAGATTCCATCGTTGTCATCATCGGTATCCAGATAATCAGGCAGAGCATCTCCATCGGTGTTTTGGGGATTGTCCGGGTCGGGACCAATTTCTACTGCAGTAGGAACATTATCCCCATCATCGTCAAAATCATAATAGTTCAAAAGACCATCGTTATCGGTATCCAGCGTACTCTCCGGATCTTCTTCAACCGAATCATTGTCATTAAGTAGGGTCGTAGTGATAAGGGTAGCGACGCCCGATGTTGCCAAATACTCGATAGTGACCGTAGGACTGGTTGGCGGAAAATTGCTGCAAAAATAGCTGTTTGTTATCGCTTCTGAATAGGTTCGATAGTTAACAACGTTTGAAGCATCCAGATTGAAATCTATAGTTTCGCTCTCTAAGAAGAGGGTTTCGGTAGTGCTTAGTTGTAATGAAAGGCTTTCGGCTGTGGAGGAATTGATCTTAAAAAAGACATACGACCCCGGCTCACCACACAGCTGAAGGTTGGCATCCTCAAAATTAAAGGTGGTAACGATCACATCACCATCATCACAGGACGTCAAGCAGGTAACCATAAGAAGTCCGAGAGCTACTATTTTGTTCATAGTTTATAATATATTTGCAACTGTTACAAAGAAACGGATTTCTTTAGAACTGTGGTATTTTAGTCTATTATAATATGTATTTTTGCCGCCTATGAAGAAAGTTTATTTTGATAGCGCTGCGACCACACAACTTCGAAGTGAGGTCATACGATGTATTTCTGAAGTACTTAAAACAGAATACGGAAATCCTTCATCTACACACTCATACGGTAGATCATCTAAATCATTACTTGAAAATGCTCGTAAAGAAATTGCAGGACATTTAAAAGTCGCCGCCAGTGAGATCATTTTCACTTCCGGCGGCACTGAAGCAGATAATCTGGTGCTTCAAAGTTGTGTGCGAGACCTGGGGGTTAAACGCATCATTACAAGTAAAATCGAACATCACGCTGTCCTTCACACAGTCCAAGAACTTCAACAGCAATATGATATTTCGGTGGCTTATGTGAAATTAGACGAATGTGGTGTGGTGGACTTCGATCATCTGGAATCTTTGCTTAAAGAATCTAATCAAAAAACGCTTGTTTCCTTAATGCACGTTAATAATGAGGTGGGTACTTTGCTCGATCTTAAACGCGCTGCAACCCTCACCAAGGCGCATAATGCATTGTTCCATAGTGATACGGTCCAATCTGTGGGACATTACGAATTGGATTTTTCTGAAATACCTATCGATTTCGCAGCAGCAGCAGCTCATAAGTTCCACGGTCCCAAGGGTGCCGGCTTCTTGTTTGTTAGAAAGAACAGCAATCTTAAGTCTATTATTCACGGAGGAGAACAGGAGCGGGGCTTGCGTGCAGGAACCGAAGCTGTCTATGCAATAGCCGGAATGGCCGAAGCACTTAAACTGTCCTATCAAAACTTGAAAAAGGAGCGTACCTATATCTTGGAACTGAAAGATTATTTCAAACAGGAACTTGCTGCAAAAATCCAAGGCGTGAAGTTCAACGGAGCCTGCGAAGATAATGAGAGAAGCACCTATACATTACTTAACGTATGTTTGCCGATTTCGCAGGAAAAGGCCATGTTGCTTCTGTTTCAGTTGGACCTTAAAGGAATTGCCTGCTCAAAAGGAAGTGCATGCCAAAGCGGTAGTGAAAAAGGTTCGCACGTTTTGTCTGAAATCCTTTCCGAAGAAGACCTTAAAAAACCAAGTATCCGATTCTCTTTTAGTAGCTTCAATACCAAAGAAGAAATAGACTATGTAGTTGAAGTACTTCAGTCGTTTATTTCAGAATAACAACGCTAGAATTTCATGGTCACCCTAACGTTGAATACACGAGGGGTCAAGAAATTAGGTATAGAATACTGTGTTTTGGTGTAAACATCGCGTACAAACGTATTGGTAATTGAATTCCGTACATCGAAAATATTAAAGATCTCTGCACCCACCGTCAATTCCTCGAAAGGCTTCAGCCAGCCGCTATCCCGCAATTTCTTTTGATCGACAATAACATAGGAAACACCTACATCGGCCCGTTTGTAATCTCGCAATCGACGCTGAAACGTATAGGGATCTGCATAGCTTGGAGATCCTCCCGGGAGTCCTGTGTTATACACTAAATTCAAATACATCTTGAGGTCCGGGATCACTTTCACATAATCCTGAAAGAGCATCGCAAATTTTAACCGTTGATCGGTGGGTCGAAAAATATAACCCCGATCGTCGATATTCTCTTCGGTCTTTAGATATCCGAAGCTTATCCAGCTCTCGGTCCCCGGAACGAACTCGCCGGAGAGCCGCATGTCCAGGCCATAGGCATAGGCTACGGCATTGTTTCGGGCTCTATACCGAATGCGCACATTTTCCAGGGTATAGGGGTTGACATCGGTAAGATCTTTGTAATACACTTCCGAATTAAGCGTGAATGGTCTTCCCCAAAGATCAAAACTGTAATCATTCCCAAATACTATGTGTATCGATTGCTGTGCTTTAACCCCGGGCCGAACGGTTCCCGTAGAATCACGCAACTCTCTGTAAAACGGTGGCTGATGATAAAATCCGCCCGAAAGGCGAAATAACATATCCATCTCCCATTCCGGTTTAAGGGAAATTTGAGCTCTGGGACTAAAAACTGTTTGCGTGGTACTTGTAATATCCTTTCCATTTACGGTCCAGTTATGCGCCCGTACTCCTGCATTGAGCCAAACTTTGTTAGTTCCCCATTCAGTTCGCCGACTCCATTGGGCATATCCTGAAATCCGGTCGATCTGAACATCGTTTCGTGCGCGTATCTCGGTAAAGGGTACAATGGGTGTATCGAAAGGTGTATAGGGTTGATCGTTTGCAAAATCACTTATCGGCGGACGTATAGAAAACCCTGCAGAGTCGATGATCTCATATTCCTGCACACGGTCTCTTATATCTTCGCGGGTGTATTTTATTCCGTATTCTATTTTGTTCTCGCTAAGGGAAAGGTTCCCTTTGTGCTCTGCGTTGATGATCAAAGCATCCAGATCGTTACGAGCGTGAGTGAGTTGACCGCCAATTCCTTCGGTAAACTCTACTTCTCCCAAATTCTCGTCGCCTATATTGGTATTTACTTGTCCCAATCGATATTGCGCAAGGATGTCGAAATATTCCTGCTCGGTGGTCTGATACCCCGAAAGGATGAACTTGGCAGTATAGTTTTCAGAAACCACATAGGTCCCTTTTAACGCCCCAAAATAGGTATTGTAGCGATCTTCTTCCTGACCCTCATAAAACACCAACAACGCAATGGGGTCGGTTAGTGTCCCGAAATTTGTTTGCCGTGTAAGCGGCTGATAACTGTAATCGTTGATTGATACATTCCCTAAAAACCCTAATTCGAACTTGTTTGTGAATTTATATGAAAGATAGGTCTGCGCATCGGCGAACTTAGGTTTAAAATTGGTCTCGGTTTGCTTGGCCTCAACGAACAAGCTGTTGTCTCTGTAACGAAGTCCTACGATACCACGTAATCGTTCACTTTTTGAAATTCCTTCCACCGAAACACTCGCTCCCAAAAGGCTAAGATCTGCTGTGGCGCCAAAATCCACCGGTTGGCGGTATTCTATATCCAACACCGAAGATAGCTTATCTCCATATTTCGCCTGAAATCCTCCGGCCGAAAAATCTACCGAGCGCGTGAGGTCACTATTCACAAAACTAAGGCCTTCCTGTTGTCCACTGCGTATTAAAAATGGGCGGTATACCTCGATTTCATTCACGTAGACCAAATTCTCATCGTAATTACCACCACGAACATTGTACTGCGTACTAAGCTCATTGTTGCCGCTTACCCCTGGAAGGGACTTTAAAAGGTTCTCTACACCCGCATTGGCCCCCGGAATCTTACGAATTACTTCCGGTGCTATGGTGGTAATTCCTTCAACCTGTTTTTGTTTTTTTCGGGAAATAACAACTTCCCCGATCTGAGCAATATCCGTTTTCATGACCGGATTGAACTCATAATCGGCGTTGGGCTCCAGTGTGACGGACAGTTCTATTTCCTTGAACCCGATATATGAAAAGGTAAGTGTTACTCTTTCATTAGACGGGATCTCGAGCAAATAATAACCGTTGATGTCGGTTTGTGTCCCGGCGTTTGCTCGGTAACTAATATTCACTCCCGGAAGGGGTGTATTGGTATCATCAAGAACAATCCCTTTTATGGTCGCATTTTGCGAGAGTGCGTTTGCAATTGTAAAGAATAACAGGAGAAGTAGCGGTAAGGTTTTTGTTTTCAAAAGCAATTTTTTGAATTATTTTCTGAAAAAGGTTGCTTCAAATGTAGTACTATTTCCCACATTATCGATAACAATCAGTTTCAAATTATTTTCAGAATCGGTAATCACACCATCATCAAAATCATAGGTTAGAACGTCTTTTTTGTAATCATATTCTAATAAGATGAATTTTCCATTCACCGTAGCGCGGTAACTGCTAATACCACTTAGGTCATCTGTAATCTTAAACCGAAGGGTTTCGTTCTTGCTAATCCACTTTCCGTCGTCAAAGTTCAATGCTTTTACCGAAGGAGCTGTGGTATCTGCCACAAGAACATAAGAACCGAAGGTACGAGTATATGCCGAGAGCTTATCTCCCTTTCTTGTGGTGGTATTATAGTAGGGGTCGCCGCGGTAGTTGAGACGGCCAACATATAAGCGATCGAGATCCTTGGGGTCGTAGTTGGATGCATCTACGGTGATGGTAATGTTTTTGTGAATAGGAATCACATCCTCATGTAATAGAAGTGTATCGCCCTGTGCCTGTATGTCCAAATAAGTATCTTCATATAAGCTGTTGGCAGGGATATAGACGCTAAATTTACCCTTAGATATTGAAGTGGCCTGGTTGGCGTAAATAAAATCATCGGTCTTAGCGACTGTTTTTGGTTCCAGAATTTCGCTGTTGGAACCTTCTATTGGAACTGTGATATTGATTACGTTTCCTTTAAAATCGGTTACTTCGATGGTATAATTAGAGCTGAAACCATCTTCGACAGTAATAAAACCATTCTCGTTTTCATTGGTGATCACACTTAAGGGGTTGTTGGCCTCCCGAAACAATTTTTGGACCCTGCTCTTATTGTTCATCCAGTAGTAATAATCAATAAAACGATTAAGATACCGTGTTTCATCAAAAGAAAATTTTTCAAACAACACCTTGAAACTTTCGGTTCCATTATAGTGCGTCGTTATCTTGTATACACCATTTTTATTCGACGCACCATCCTGCTGATCGTAGGCCGAGACCCCAAAACCAATTTTTCCGTGCGCCGTGATCTTCTCTGCCTTGTACGACCCATCCTTTTGGAGCATTAATCGCAGTTTTACAGGATTTTGTGAACGGTTGATATGGGCTTCTTCAGAGATGGGATAGGCCATGACACTGTTAATAAGCGGCTTTTTAGAATCGGGGATGTCAATGCCAAATAACATGGGATTCATAGGACGAGAAGCCCCGTCCCTTATCTCGAAATGCAGGTGGGGCCCGCCACTGCTTCCGCTGTTACCCGTATAACCAATAATATCTCCTTTGTTCACTGTGAGCCTGGAAGCATCAGGGAATAATTCTACTTCGAAGGATTCTTTGTTATACTGATTTTCCTTCACGTATTGTTCGATAGCTCCTGCATACTTCTGAAGATGCGCATATACAGTGCTGTACCCATTAGGATGTTGAATATACAGCGCTTTTCCGTAACCATAGTGAGCCACCTTGATCCTGCTTACATAGCCATCGGCAGGAGCGTAGATGGGAAGCCCTTCTTTTTGTTGGGTCTTTATATCCAATCCGCTGTGAAAATGATTGCTGCGCAATTCCCCAAAACTGCCTGAAAGAATAAGGGGAATGTCCAGTGGATTCGAGAAATAATCTGTTGGAACCGACTGTTGTGCTTGCAAGCCAAGACCTCCAATAATAAGCAGGCATAACAAAAGTGTATTCTTCATAAAATGCATAATTCAATATAGATTAATGGGGAGTTGGAGGTTTTATTGTGATCGTAATTCAATATTACAAAAAATTATAGAAAAGAGTTGTCTTATTAGGGGATGTGTGTTAACTTTGTCTGTATAGTATTGAAATAAACAATTAATGAGTGATCTTTCAGAAATTGTTGATTCTTTGGAAAATAGGATTAGCAAACTGCTTCACCGACATGAAATCCTGAAGCAATCTAATGTAGCATTGACTGAAGAACTGCAACTTTTAAAGTCACGCCATGACGAATACGAAAATGAGATTCAGCAATGGCAGGAAAAATGCACCTCATTAAAATTAGCAAACTCAATACTTGGCAGCGACCAACATAAACGAGAAACAAAACTCAAAATAAATGCTTTAGTTCGGGAGATCGATCTTTGTATCGCACAACTTTCCGAGTAAACTGAAATCATGTCGAACCAATTAAAAATCAAGATTTCGATTGCAGATAGGGTCTACCCGTTAACTATAAACCCTGCGCAGGAAGAAGGCCTTAGAAAAGCCGCCAAGAAGATCGAAGAAATGATAAAAAAGTTCGAAAAAAGCTATGCCGTAAGGGACAAGCAGGATGTATTGGCCATGTGCGCCTTGCAATTTGCCGCTCAGGTGGAGCAAAAAGGAATTGATAAGAATACTGATGAACGACACATTGAGGACAAGCTGGAAGCTTTAAATCAATTGTTGCAGGAGCATTTAACATAATACTAAGTTCTTTTAAATACAAAGGTTACTGCCTACATTAATATTATTTTTTGGTAAACTCAACACGAATTCTTTAAAAAGGGTGAGTTAAAGTTGTAAAAGCGAGCCGTCTTTGAGCGGATACTTGATCAGCTTGTTAGCCCTAAACTTGTTTTTAAGGAGTTTATTCAAAATGCATCTATTAATGTAGGCTTTTTTTTTACACCAAAAACAGATCGGAAAATGGATAATATTATTACCATAATTATAGTAGCGATCGTAGGGATAGCCATTGGTTTCCTTATTGCAAAGTTGTTGGAGCGCAATAATGCCTCACAACTTGTGAAGTCGGCAAAGAAGAATGCCGCTACGATCCTGAAAGAAGCAAAAACGGAGGCAGAGTCTATAAAGAAGGATAAAATCCTTCAGGCCAAGGAAAAATTTATCGAATTGAAATCGGAACACGAAAAAGTGATCCTAAGCAGGGATAAGAAGATCTCTGACGTTGAAAAGCGCATTCGCGATAAAGAATCTCAAGTTTCCAACGAACTCTCAAAGGCCAAAAAACTTAATGCCGACATGGAGGCAAAGCAAAAGGACTACGACGAGAAACTTGCTTATTTAGAGAAAAAGCAATCTGAAGTAGATAAACTCCACCGTGGACAGATCGAGCAGCTAGAGGTGATCTCAAGTCTTTCTGCCGAAGATGCCAAAGCGCAACTTATAGAGAATCTTCGGGAAGAAGCAAAGACCGACGCCATGGCATACATACAATCTTCTATTGAAGAGGCGAAAATGACCGCTCAGCAAGAAGCTAAAAAGATCGTGATCAACACCATTCAACGTATCGGGACCGAAGAAGCCGTTGAGAATTGTGTCTCGGTTTTCAACTTAGAGAGTGACGATGTGAAAGGACGTATTATTGGTCGTGAAGGCCGAAATATTCGTGCCATTGAAGCAGCGACAGGTGTTGAGATCATCGTAGACGATACGCCGGAAGCGATCATTCTTTCTTGTTTCGATTCTGTGCGTCGTGAAGTAGCACGCCTTTCTTTACACAAACTTGTTACCGACGGAAGAATTCATCCCGCACGTATCGAAGAGATCGTTAAGAAAACAACCAAACAAATAGAGGAAGAGATCATTGAGGTGGGAAAACGCACCGTGATCGATCTGGGTATCCATGGTTTACAACCGGAACTTATAAAAGCAGTGGGTCGCATGAAGTATCGTTCTTCTTACGGTCAAAATCTGCTGCAACATTCACGTGAAGTAGCAAAACTTTGTGGTGTCATGGCCAGTGAACTAGGTTTGAATGCAAAACTAGCGAAGCGTGCAGGTCTCTTGCACGATATTGGTAAAGTACCGGAAACCGAAACGGAAGTTCCCCATGCTATCCTAGGGATGCAATGGGCTGAGAAATATGGTGAAAAACCAGAAGTATGCAATGCCATAGGGGCACACCATGATGAAATAGAAATGACGAATTTGTTGTCACCAATTGTTCAAGTGTGTGATGCCATTAGTGGTGCGCGTCCTGGTGCCAGACGGCAGGTGCTGGACTCCTACATCCAGCGATTAAAGGACCTGGAAGATATTGCCTTTGGTTTTAATGGCGTGAACAAGGCTTATGCCATTCAGGCGGGGAGAGAACTACGTGTGATGGTGGAAAGTGAAAAAGTAAGTGATGAGAAAGCGGCGCAGCTGTCGTTCGAGATCTCACAAAAGATACAAACCGATATGACCTATCCGGGACAAGTAAAGATCACGGTAATCCGTGAGACCCGGGCGGTAAATATTGCCAAATAAAAAAAAGCCTCCGAAAGGAGGCTTTTTTTTATTCATCGTATACATTGGTATAACCTTTCTCGGGCGCATCAAAGAATTTTCCCGTGATAAATCTATAGTGTTTGTCGAGTTCGGCGATGCTGTCCATATCCTCTTTATCCAGTTTCACATCGGCTGCTCTAAAATTAGCGACAATGTGTTCTTTGGTTGTAGATTTGGGTATAACCGCCGTCCCACGATGCATGTGCCAACTAATTAATACCTGTGCTACGGTGGCGTCTCGTTTTCGGGCGATTTTCTGAAGTGTTTCGATTTCCAACAGATTTGGCTCATCGTCTCCTTTCATTCCTTCGGAACGGTCTCCGGATCCAAGCGGAGAGTAGGCTGTCATGAGTATGTCTTCCGAAGAACAGAAATCCAACAAGTCCTTTTGTTGTAACAGAGGGTGAAGCTCTACTTGATTCATTTCGGGAATGATCGAAGCGTCTTTAATAAGTGCTTGTAATTTTTTCTTACTGAAATTGGAAACGCCAATATGCTTGGCATACCCGGCATCTTTGGCCTGTTCCAGTTGTTTCCACGTCATAGATAGCGGTTCTTCTTCAAGGGAGACATAATCTGAAGGGGAGGAGGGAAAGCTAACGCCCAACTTAAAGGCGATGGGCCAATGCATAAGATAGAGATCGAGGTAATCCAATTGCAGCTTTTTAAGCGAGGTTTGAAGTGCCGGTATTACTTGTCCTTCCCCGTGGGAATCGTTCCACAATTTAGAAGTGATGAATACATCCTCACGAAAGATCCTACCTTCGGCAAATACTTCAGCTAAAGCCTCGCCAATAAATTCTTCATTGTCATACGCAGCCGCCGTATCAATATGCCTATATCCGGCATAGAGCGCCTCTTTTACGGCATTTTTTACATCATTTCCTTTCGATTTCCATGTTCCAAGGCCCAAGGAATGCATGGTATCGCCATTTTTAAATTGTAGTGTTTTCATAGTTGCTTCTTTTTTATTAAAATACGAAAGCACATTGCTTTTCAAAAACGAAGCAGACACTTTAGCGTTTATTTAACGCAACTATATTTTATCTTTCCTGGGGTGATACGTATCGATCACAGTACGAAGGTGCGTGGTGTCAATATGGGTATAAACCTCGGTAGTGGTAATGCTCTCATGTCCGAGCATTTGCTGGATCGCTCTTAGATCGGCGCCATTTTCCAGTAAATGGGTCGCAAAAGAATGGCGAAACGTATGCGGACTCACGGTTTTACGTATCCCTGCAACTTCTGCCAGTTGCTTTACTATGGTAAAGATCATAGCTCGGGTTAGAGGTTTCCCGCGTCGGTTGAGGAACAAGGTATCCTGTGCCAGTACATCCACAGGTTGATGCCTGCGTATGTCCTTGCGATAGATCTCTATATATTTGATCGTGGTGGCGGCAATAGGAACAAAACGTTGTTTGTCGCCTTTACCGGTCACTTTTATAAAACCTTCGTCGTAGAATAGATCGGAGAGTTTCAGCCCTATCAATTCCGATACCCGCAGCCCACACCCGTATAAGGTCTCTAAGATCGCACGATTTCGTTCTCCTTGCGGGCTACTAAGGTCAATCGCGGCTATAAGCATGTCAACCTCGTTTATAGATAGCGTGTCGGGAAGTTTACGGCCAATTTTAGGACTTTCGATAAGCTCTAACGGATTGGTGGAACGGTATTCTTCAAAGATCAAATAGTTGAAAAAACCCCGTAATCCGGAAATGATCCTACTTTGTGTTCTGGGATTTACTTTCTTTGCAATATGGTAAATGAACTCTTGCACCGTCTCCTCAGAAATTACAGTTGGGGAAACAAGAATATTATTAGAATCAAGCCATTTCTCTAATTTAAGGATGTCCAGCGAGTAATTGTCTATAGAGTTTTGGGAAAGACCGCGCTCAATCTTCAAATAATGACCGTAATCGCTCCGCGCCTGTTTCCATTTCATGAGATGGTTCTTTTTTATACCTGTGATGTAAAAGTACTTTTTAAAATAATTGAAAGCAATTAAACGTTTTACAGTAAATTTGAATAAACTAATTTAAAATTATGAATATGAAAAAATTGATTGTATTAGCCGTTATCGCTCTATTTGGAACTACTGTGCATGCTCAGGGACTTGACCTTGGTATAAAGGCAGGAGCCAATTTTTCAAACATAACGGATGCTTCGGGTCTTAAAAATAAAACAGGATTTGTGGTTGGTGCATTTGCGGGAGCTAAATTTGGGGACAAAATTGGTCTTCAAGCAGATTTACTTTATTCGCAACAAGGTGCAGAATTTGATGGCGGAGAAATTGATTTGAATTATGTAAACGTTCCTGTAGTTTTAAAATACTACGTTACCGAGAGTTTACAAATTCACGCTGGTCCTCAGTTTGGTTTTGTGGTGGACGATAATGTTACAGAAGTATTTAATAACATAGCAGAATCCGAATCTTTTGACCTCACAGGCGTAGTAGGTGCCGGTTTTGAATTTCCCTTTGGTATTCGAGTCGATGGGCGGTATAATTTCGGATTAACCGACATTATCAATACAGATGGTACTAAAAACGGAAAGAACAGTGTAGTTACCCTATCCGTCGGTTATTCTTTCCTGTAATCCATTAAGAAAGACTTAGGATTTGCTTTGCATATTTTAGGATTTGATTTGAGTAGGTTTGTCTAAACTTAAAAAATCAAATTATGAAGAAAGTAATGTTAATGCTCATTTGTTTGCCTTTGGCAATGGCCACAGCGAACGCACAGGAAGTAAAACTTGGTGTAAAGGCCGGGGTCAATTTTGCGAAATTAACAGGCGATGCCGTTGAAGACGCCGATGGACGTACAGGATTCCATTTAGGTGGGGTTGTTGAAATACCTGTTTCTGAAACATTTGCCGTTCAACCGGAGGTGCTGTATTCGCAGCAAGGGCTACAACAAGAAACCGACTTCTTCGGTGATACGTTAGAAACGAAGCTGAAGCTGGATTACATCAATGTACCTGTGATGGCGAAATATTATGTCACCGACGGACTCAGTATTGAGGCCGGACCACAATTTGGGTTTAATGTAAAGGCTGAAACCGAAATTTCTGTGGAAGGAGACAGCGACGGCGATGAAATTGAAGGAACTACCGATGTAAGCGATTCAGTTTCAGGGTTCGATCTTGGCCTTGGTGGCGGATTGGCTTATCAATTGAACAATGGTGTTTTCTTTCAGGCGCGATATATGTTCGGGATCTCTAATGTGGATGAAGACGATGACGAAGGATTCATTGGAGATAATCTAACCAACTCAACGCTTTCCTTCTCTGCAGGGATCAAATTCTAACAAGCAGAATTAAATCATTTAGTAAAAAGGAGTGGTAAAACCACTCCTTTTTTATTTGAAAGCCTCTAAAAAACTGTTAATAAGTGCGTTAGTAACTATCACTCGTATGGAAGGTGGAGCATATTAATAAATTTAGTAGTTTTATATATAACTAACACTTAAATATTCAAATTATGAAAAAACTAATTTTACTGGCTGCTTTTGCAGTATTTTCATTGACAACCATCGAAGCACAAGAAATTAGCTTCGGACTTAAAGCAGGCGCTAATTTTGCTTCAGTGAATGGTGATGATGCCGACAATCTGGACGGAAGGACCAGTTTGCACGGGGGAGCTGTTGTTAATATCGGGCTAAGTGAATTAATAGCTATTCAGCCTGAGGTACTATTCTCTTCTCAAGGATATTCCTTTAATGATGAAGACGGGGATAATGATGTTGTTTTAGACTATATCAACATACCTATTCTTGTTGATGTGACGCTCGCTGATGGGTTTAGTCTGCAAGGAGGCCCACAAGTTGGAATCAACGTGGGGAGTAAATTGAAATTCTTGGATGAGGAGATCGATTTAAAAGATGGGACTGAATCCTTAGATCTCAGCGCGGCGATAGGTGCTCAATACCGCTTGCCAATGGGCGTATTTTTCCAAGCGAGATATGCAATAGGATTTACTAACATTTCTACGGAAGAAGACGTTGACGCGAAGAACTCTGTAGTGAGCTTATCAGTTGGATGGTTCTTTAATTAAATTTTATAAACTAAACGAAGAAAACGGAAGCTTTAACTTCCGTTTTTTTTATTTCTATATCTTTGAACTATGAAGATTATTATAATAAACGGTCCTAATCTGAACCTTCTGGGTAAGCGAGAGAATGATATCTACGGTGATGAAACTTTTCAAGATTTTTTTGAACGACTACAAGAAAAATTTCCACAGGTCTCCCTGAGTCATTTCCAGTCCAATGTTGAGGGCGAATTGATCAATGCAATTCAGGAAGTGGGCTTTTCCTATGACGGCATTATTCTTAATGCCGCAGCATATACCCATACTTCGGTGGGAATTGGAGATGCCGTAAAAGCGATAACGACCCCTGTGGTAGAGGTACACATCTCTAATACCTTCGCCAGAGAAGAGTATCGGCATACGTCTTATATTGCCCCAAACACAAAAGGAATCATCTTGGGATTCGGCTTACAGAGCTACGAACTTGCTGTACAGAGTTTTTTAGCCAAGAATTAAAAAAAGCGTCTGTCCCACAATATTACGGAGATCAAACGCTTTTGCTCTTGTAAAAAACTATCTTACAAATGTATCACTTCGTCGTAAGCATCGGCTACGGCTTCCATAACAGCCTCACTCATGGTGGGATGTGGATGTATAGCTTTTAAAACTTCGTGTCCGGTTGTTTCTAATTTACGTCCTAAAACTGCTTCAGCGATCATATCGGTCACTCCGGCTCCGATCATGTGGCAACCCAACCATTCTCCGTATTTTGCATCAAAGATTACCTTAACAAAACCATCTTTAGTTCCGGCAGCACTGGCTTTTCCGCTTGCGGAAAAAGGAAACTTCCCTATTTTTAACTCATAACCGGCTTCTTTAGCTTGTTTTTCGGTCATTCCCACGCTGGCGATCTCTGGTGTCGCATACGTACATCCCGGAATATTTCCGTAGTCAATAGGCTCAACATGAAGTCCCGCTATCTTTTCTACACAGGTGATCCCTTCTGCCGAAGCAACGTGCGCCAAGGCTGGGCCGGGAACTACATCACCAATGGCGTAATACCCGGGGATATTTGTTTGATACCAATCGTTGACCATGATCTTATCGCGATCTACAACGATCCCTACATCTTCAAGTCCTATATTTTGAATATTGGAAGCGATCCCTACAGCTGAAAGGACGACCTCTGCTTCTAACGTTTCTTCTCCCTTTTGGGTCTTCACCGTGGCTTTTACCAGTTTTCCGGAGGCATCAAGTTTTTCTACGGAAGAAGATGTCATCACTTTGATACCTGCTTTCTTGAATGACTTCTCAAATTGTTTTGAAACGTCCTCATCTTCCAAAGGAACCAAATGCGGCAAAAACTCTACAATGGTTACTTCGGTTCCCATAGCGTTATAGAAATGTGCAAACTCAACACCTATGGCACCACTTCCTACTACAATCATACTTTTTGGTTGTGTTTTAAGGCTCATTGCCTCGCGGTAACCAATTACTTTTTTCCCGTCCTGCTTCAAATTTGGTAATTCTCGCGAGCGTGCTCCCGTGGCAATAATGATATGATCTGCAGAATACTCTTTTCCATCGACATCTACTTTCTTCCCGGGTTTCAACTTTCCGAAGCCATTGATAACATCGATCTTATTCTTCTTCATTAGGAATTGTACACCTTTACTCATTCCATCGGCTACGCCTCTACTTCGCTCCACCACCTTGCTAAAGTCCTTATCGGCTCCTTTGACGATCAATCCGTAGTCTTCTGCATGCTTTAAATAATCGAACACCTGTGCACTTTTTAATAAGGCTTTTGTTGGGATACAACCCCAGTTAAGGCATACACCCCCTAGGCTTTCTTTTTCTATGACTGCTGTTTTAAACCCTAACTGAGAGGCTCTTATGGCAGTTACGTAACCACCCGGACCACTTCCCAGTACTATGATATCGTATTTACTCATCTTCTGAATATATGTTCTGTGAATTAATGTCACGAAATTACAAAATGAAAGTGGAACAGGGAAGGCCCGCCGGGTATTTATACAAAAAAAGCGGAACTCGTTTAAAGTTCCGCTTGTTTCTTTTTCTTTTTCAAATGCTTATTCTTTCTGAAGGTCTACTGAAAGTGAATTCACACAATACCGTTGACCTGTTTCTGTGGGACCGTCATTGAACACATGGCCCAAATGACTTCCGCAGTTAGCACAAAGGATCTCAGTACGTATCATACCATGGGAAGTATCCCGAATGTATTCTACAGCACCGTCAATGGCTTCATCAAATGAAGGCCATCCGCAACCGCTGTCGAACTTGCTATTGCTTTTGAATAAAGGAATATTACAGGCTCCGCAGAGATACGTTCCTTTGTCGACAGTAAGATTATAGGTGCCGGTAAAGGGACGTTCGGTTCCTTTTTCCCGAAGGATACGATAGCGTTCGGGACCCAATTCTTGGAGCCATTGCGCTTCTGTCTTTTCGACAGGATATGTCTTTTTTTTCTTCATTATTGTTTCATGGGAATGAAATCCAGTGCCGCACCATTGACGCAATGTCGCTTTCCGGTGGTTTCTTCGGGACCATCCTCAAATACATGACCAAGATGTCCGCCACAGGTGGCACAATGTTCCTCTACACGGGTGTATCCTAAATTCGTATCGGTCGAATAGGCTACATTTCCTTCGATCGCGCGATCGAAACTTGGCCAGCCTGTACCGCTATCGAACTTGTGTTTTCCTTCAAATAAAGGCGTTTCGCAGGCCGCACACACATAAGTGCCGGGTTCGTAATTTTTATTAAGCTCACTTGAAAAAGGCCGCTCGGTACCTTCTTCCCGCAGTACATAATATTCCATTTCTGAAAGCGCTGCCTTCCATTCGGCTTCGGTTTTAGTAACAGGGAATTCCTGAGCCTCTTTTTTATCTTGTGCCGAAGAATTACAACTTATAAATAATAGTGTTAATGCAATGATCGGTAGTTGTTTCATTATTTTTTAAATATTTAGGGTATGGTTTCAATATCGTTTGTAGAAATCTCGAACATTCGCATTAATTCTTCCATGGTGAGGTCAGCCGATCCGTACTCCGAAGGAACTACTGCAATTCTAAAGATTTGGTCGTTCGTAAACCCGTTACCTAACAGGGAAAGATCAAAATCCCCTTGTAGAAATAACAACACATCTACAAAAGTATGATTGAAGGTATACTGAAAGGATCCATCGGCTGTATAGATCGTTTGAGGAAGTTGACTCCACACGTCCAAAGACCCGCCATTCCCATCAGGAACCACATCTTCCAACCAATACACCAAGATCACATCACTTTCAAAAACCTCTACATTAGATGGGATTGTAAAAAGTTGTTCGTAATTGTTTGCTTCGGAAAAAGTAGCGTTTACTTCAAATACCTGACCTAAAATATTAATACCGGGTTCTCCCGGAGGTCCCGGATCACCTTCACAAGAACTAAAAATGATTCCCGCACTTACTGCCAATAGTAGAATGATATGTTTCATGGTGTTTGTTTTTGTTAGTGTGTTACAAAAGTTGTTCCACTTTATAAAAATAATAGGTTACGTCCCCATCTTTCTTAAAATTGATATAAAAAACAGGTATCAATATTTAATATTTCCCCAAAACGAACGTGATCCCTTCGTTTTTATATTTTTTTTATAACAATTGAAATTTTATATCGCTATTTTTAAAAGATCAACAAAGAATATAATTATGAAACTGAAAAAAACACTATCCTTTCTTGCGGTAACCTTATTGTTCCTCGCTTGTACCACAAACCCTTTTACAGGGAAACAAACACTGGCCTTGGTTCCTAATTCACAAATTTACCCAATGGCATTTCAGCAATACAATCAGATCTTAGCTGAAAACAAAGTGATTACCGGTACCGCCGATGCACAAATGATCAAGAATGTTGGGCGGAAGATCGCCATGGCATCCGAACGTTATTTAACGGCCAATGGATACGCAGGATACTTAAATGATTACGAATGGGAATATAATTTAATTGAAAGCCCGGATATTAATGCGTGGGCCATGCCCGGAGGTAAGATCGCATTCTACACGGGGATACTACCCGTAGCACAAGGTGAGGCAGGTATTGCAGCGATCATGGGCCATGAAGTAGCTCATGCTTTGGCCAATCATGGACAACAACGAATGAGTGCTTCACAATTACAAGGCTTAGGTGCAGTAGCCGGTAATCTGGCATTGAGTAAGGATCCTAAGAACCAACAGATATTTAATCAGGCGTATGGTATTGGATCTACATTGGGGGTCATGCTGCCCTTTAGCCGAAGTCATGAAACAGAAGCAGACCGTATCGGACTTACTTTAATGGCCATTGCCGGTTATGACCCCATAGTTGCGGCGCAACTATGGCAACGAATGCAACAACATGGCGGCGGTGCACCCCCCGAATTCTTAAGTACTCACCCTTCCAGTACTACCCGTATCAATAATATAACAGCCTGGGCTCCCGAGGCAAAAGCCGAAGCACGGAAGTTTGGAGTGACGTCTTTTAAAAAATAATTTGTGCTACTATCACTATAATGATTACTTTAGAATCCCGCTTTGCAGCGGGATTTTTTCTTGATTAATCACGGAATATGGCACAACTGGTAAAGGGAAGTAAAAAATTATTGAACGCTTGGGCATTCTATGATTGGGCGAACTCGGTGTATAGTCTGGTAATCGCATCTGCGGTGTTCCCCATTTATTATCAAGCCTTGTTCAATGTGGCCAATGTTGAGACTGTCAACGTATTTGGCGGAGCCATTCGAAGCACCCCGCTAATTAGTTATACAACTGCTGCAGCATTTTTAATGGTTTCGATCATATCGCCTTTGCTTTCGGGTATTGCCGATTACGTAGGCAATAAGAAGGTTTTCATGAAGTTCTTTTGCTATTTGGGTGCCGTATCATGCATTGGCCTCTATTTCTTCGATCTGGACCGAATCTATATAAGCTTAACATGCTATTTTTTCGGGTTGGTGGGATTTTGGGGAAGTCTGGTTTTTTATAATTCATATCTCCCGGATGTCGCTTACAATGAACAACAGGACCGAATAAGTGCTAAAGGCTATTCCATGGGATATATTGGAAGCGTGCTATTGCTTATTTTTAATTTGGTCATGGTCATGATGCCTCAATATTTCGGATTAGGGGAGGGGGATGCGGCAAGTATGAAGGCGATGCGCATTTCGTTCATTACGGTAGGTGTTTGGTGGATCGCCTTTAGTCAGTATTCTTTTTACCATCTCCCCAAAGGTGTTTCCTCCGGACACAAGGTTACGCGAAGGGTACTGCTGAATGGATTTAGAGAACTGAGAAACGTATATCGCTCTCTTTCCGAAAACAGTACATTAAAACGTTATCTGGCTGCATTCTTTGTTTATAGCATGGCTGTACAAACCGTGATGCTGGTCGCAACATATTTTGGAGAGCAGGAAATCGCCTGGGGCGGAAATGATGAAAAGACCATTGGTTTGATCTCCAGCATTCTTATCATCCAGTTGGTAGCCGTAATAGGAGCGACCCTCACATCCCGAGCTTCCGAAAAATTTGGAAACATTGTCACACTGGTAGTTATCAATATTATTTGGGTAGGGATTTGTATCGTCGCTTATTTTGTAGAAACACCTGTACGGTTCTATGCTACTGCAGGAGTGGTTGGATTAGTGATGGGAGGAATACAAGCATTGTCGCGTTCTACCTATTCAAAATTTTTACCGGAGACCAAGGATACGACTTCCTATTTCAGTTTTTATGACGTCGCAGAAAAAATTGGAATTGTAATAGGGATGGTCATTTACGGCTTTATAGATCACATAACAGGGAGCATGCGCAATTCAGTATTGTTTTTAGTGGTCTTCTTTATTATTGGTGTTATTTTGCTTCTTCGAGTACCAAGAAAATCGATGAAATAAACAATTTTTACTTATGTTTGCGGTTATTACCTGAGAAAACTTACTTACTTATGAAAAAATTTCAACTCTTAAATTGGTTGCTTGTTGCCTTTCTTGCTTTCCAATTTACTGCTTGTGATAACGAACCTTTGGAAGGTCAATTTGTGGACGATACCGTTGCTGAAGCGGAAGAAGGACAACTCATCTGTTCCGTCAACAACCAGGATTTCGCTTCGGAAACTTCTTCCGGGCTCCTTTCCGGAAATATTTTAGTGATCACTTCAACAAATGCCACAACGGGCGAGGTCGTAACACTCTCGGTCGCTGATCCTGCTGAAGGCACTTTTAGCCTTACCGCCGGACAGGGGACTCCTACCTTCGGT
This sequence comes from Altibacter lentus, assembly GCF_000746845.1. Taxonomy (GTDB): domain Bacteria; phylum Bacteroidota; class Bacteroidia; order Flavobacteriales; family Flavobacteriaceae; genus Altibacter; species Altibacter lentus. The sequence continues at coordinate 512,746 of NZ_KN050846.1, forward strand.
ATGTATGCGCAATCCTCTAACGAAACAAATCCTTATATTTCATTTGCAGCCCTGGGTGGCACAGGAGAATTAACCATAACTAATCTGGATATGGAGGCACTCACCGTTTCAGGGACGTTTAGTTTTATCGGGGGGCGTTTTGCGCTGGATGCCGATGGAAACCCTATTTTAGACGGAAGTGGAAATCCTGTTATAGAAAATGTAACCCTTTCAGACGGGGCTTTCAATAAGGTTGTTTTTACCATCGAAGACGGAGGGAACGGTAACCCTGAAGATGAATTTTATGCCGAAGTCGAAGGCGAGATCTTTGAGGACATCACGCTCACCATTACAGAGACCACCGTAGGCGGTTTTGACCTGTTAAACCTTGTAGCGATAGATACCACAGGGGCCACCATTCGTATTGATATACCAAAGGATCTTGGCGTGGGAACATTCGATTTCTTTACAGGTATTTCAGACGGGACAAAATTAATAGCGATCTATAATGCGGGTACGGGAGGAGAAAACCTTTCTTCCTCCAATGGAAGCATCACCTTTACAGAGTTTGGAAATATCACCGGAAAACTGAAAGCTACCTTTTCCTTTACGGCTACAGATCCCTTAGGTTCAGATCCAACCGCGGTAAATATTGCGGAAGGAAGTTTTTCTGTGGATTATGTAGACAATAGTAGTCCTGTGACCAATGAAGTTAATGCTGAAGTGGATGGTGCTCCGTTTTCGGCAAGTCTTATAGATATTGTACAAACTACTGTAAATGATATCCCTGTGATCTTTATTTCAGCCGAAGATGAGGCGAATACACAATTCATACGTCTTAATTTTCCTTCTTCCATCGAAGTAGGAATGTATCCGCTGGTTCCGGCGATCATTGACGGCACCGAGAATGTTGGTCTGTTTATTCCAGACACGACCATGCCGCGCAATTTCAATTCCAGTGACGGAACCCTGGAGATCATTAGTTACGATACGGTTTCCGGAATTATTGAAGGACGCTTCCAGTTCACAGCTGAAGATTCAACAGGACAGGACCCTGCTATCTATGCGATCACGAATGGCAGCTTTACAGTGCAGCTGAATCCTTAAAACTGAAACTACATAAATATAAAAAGCCTCCAACCGGAGGCTTTTTTTGTTATAGTAACCCTAATCACATTGATTTTATAGAGCCCGAACCGGACACTTTGGTATCGCTTTTAGAAGGATTTCCTGAATAGCGAATATCACCCGACCCGTTCACTCTGGCTTTTAAACTGTTGCTGGCCGTTACTTTGGCATCCCCGGAACCTGAAACAAAGGCCTCGGTGTTCAAGGCTACCAAATCCATTCCTTTAAAATCGCCACTGCCGCTTAGTTTTAGCTCCAGGTTGGTGGTACGACCGCTCAGGATCATATCACCAGAACCCGTGACTTTTGCATCCAGATTCTCGGTTTCCACATCGAGAATTACATCTCCGGAGCCAATTACGGCCAATTCTAATCCGTTGCTGCGTATAGGGGCCTTTGTCTTCACATCACCGGAGCCAACCAACTCAATGGCACTGATATCCTGAAATGGCACCGTGACACGAATTCCTTTTTTGGTTCGAAGCGCGACATTCTTTTCGGTGCGAATCACTAGCGTATTTCCATCTGTGACCTCTACAATGATGTACTCATGCAGATTGTCGTCTGTGGTTACCGAAATAGTTCCTTCCGAACCACTTTCAAGATCAACGGACATAGAGCCTACTACCTTAATGGCATCATACACTTGGGTGGTTCTTGTTTTGGTTGTGACATTTCCATTGCCTTCTACTTTTTTATTTCCCCACTGCGCAGTGGCTTCAGAAGTACTTAAAACAATAAGTAAACTGACTATTGCTAAATGTATTTGTTTTTTCATGGGTATCTGTTTTATGATTGGTTTATAACTTTCGGAAGGTCACGCCTCCATAATTTGAAATAATATCTACTTTTTTACCGGAGCCGCGGCTTTTGTGATAACCTTCCAATGATTTACTGGTATAATCTTTATCGCTGCGAGTCACTGTTACATACTCTTCTCCTTTCACACTGGCGTACGACGTACGTACCACAAAATCAAAACTGTAATCACTATCGAAACCTAGTTTAATTCCGGTATAATCGGCGTTGATGGTCACATCTCCTGCGGAAGCGGTCAATCGCTCTATAGTGATACTGCCGTAGTCGGTGTTTAAGTTAAGTGAACCGCTTAAAGTTCCTAATTTATTGCTTACATAATCTCCTCTTCCGGTAATGTTTCGGGCCTTATCAATCACTACTTTCCCGTAATCGCAATTGTAATTGACATCTCTGGCCTCATGTATCTCGGAGTTGGTATAATCTGCCGTAAGTTCTATATCTCCTGCTTTATCAAGGGTGAAGCCCGAGTAGTCTGCATTAATCTTTCCACTCTTCATATATCCTATGGTAGATTTGTCGGTATAATCAAAGTTCAAATAATTGTTTTCGCCTAAAAGCTCTCCCAAGATCAATTGTCCGTAATCGCAGTGTATCTTAGCATTCCCTTCCAGCCTATTTAGATTAATAGTGCCGTAATCGTTGCTAAGGTCTACGCTGTTTGTCACAGGAACTTTCACGGTATAATTGACCTCCATGGAAACGTTATTATTCTTACTGCCCCACCAGCTCCAGGAGTTTCCTTTCTTTTCACCAAAAATCGTTTTGGCTGAAACGAGAGATCCATTTCCTGAGAATTCTACAGTTATTTCGTCTAGTTTTTTCTGTGCCTGGCCTTCATCATCGCTGTTGGTGATAATGTGTACTTCGATCACGGTTCTGTTTTCGTTCCAGGTAACGATATCTAAGTTACCATAGGAATTATTGATACGTAATCCCGCATTGGCATTGACCGTGAACTCTTTCTTCAAGGTCTTTTCTTTGGTGTATTTTCCTTTGAATTTGTCCGGATTGGCAAATATCACCGCCGGAACGAGTAAAAGGAAGATAAGTGTTTTAAATGGTGCTTTCATGTTGTGTGTTATTTAGATTTTCAACTTCTTCTATGGTAGAGATCACTTGTTCCAAAAGGTCAATGCGGTTCTGAAAGTTAGAGATCATGGCGTAGATCACACGCTTGTCGTTGCCACTGGCAACAAGATCTTCTTTCAGCTTTGCATATTCAGTTTCAAGGATTTCCATTTGTGCCAAAGCATCGTCGACCAACGCTTTGGTTGCGGGCGTGGAATAGCTTTTCAACTTATCCAGTTCCTTATTGATGGTTGTGGTAAAAAAGGTCTGTGTTTGTTTCATTTCTGAAGAAACACTCGCCAGATCGGCTTCTTGTGCGGTACCGGGCATAAAGGTAAACCCAAATCCCAGGAGCACCACAATCGAAGCAGCAATTGACAACGGTTTCCACCACCTGTTCTCCTTCTTAGCAATGGGCTTAGAAGCTTCAAGGCGCTGTAAAAATCGCTTTTCATGTCCCAATGGGGTGTCGTGTACATCGAAACGTCCTTGAGAATTGTCAAATGCTTTGGGTGTGTACTTAGTATTCATAACTAATTAGTATTTTTTTTCGCAAACTCTCTTTAGCCCTTGAAATAAGGGTTCTGCAATTCGCATAACTTATATTTAATATCTCACAAAGCTCTTCATAATCGTACCCTTCAATAAAATGAAGCGTAAGAATCTCGCGATAGCTGTCGTGCAGTTGTTCCACGCAGGACAGCAACTGACTTACCTTTAGGCTGGTATAATCTTCTTCCGGCAAACCATCGGCAGTGCTGTCATCTTCTACCTCTATGAACGTGTGATCCGGAATAGAGGTGAACCGTTGCGACTTACGATATTGAGATATGCTGTTGTTAACCACGATACGCTTTAACCATGCTCCAAAAGAAGCGTCTCCTTTAAAGCTGGAAAGCTTCTCAAAAGCCGTAATGAACGATTCCTGCATGACATCCTCAGCTTCCGCAGCATCTTTAACAATACGTAAGGAAGTATTAAACATGGCATGTTGATACCGGTTGTACACTTCCAGCTGTGCCAGTCTATTGCCTTCTTGACAAAGAGCGAGTAACGAATCAATATTTTGTTTGGTTAGTATCAAAAAAACAATTGTTTAGTCTAAAGATGAACCAAGATACTATTTGTTACACTTGCGTGTAAAATAATTTCTGAATTCGCTTCGCTTCACTTTACTGAAAGATGGCATAACTCTTGAAATATACCGGTGAATTGATACGTGAAATGCCTGTTTATCAGTAGTATTTCAGAAATTTTATACAAATATTAATATACATAACACATTGTAACCACTATTTTTAGTGACACAATGTCGGAAAATACACTATGTCCAAAACAAAACTCACATCCATAGACAGTCTGTCATTTCAAGATCTTAATGAAGATGCCGAATTGATCCCGTTAATGACGCCCGAAGACGAAGACGCCATGAATAAGGAGGACTTGCCGGAGATATTACCCATTCTTCCCCTTCGCAACACAGTACTTTTCCCGGGTGTAGTGATCCCGATCACGGCCGGACGCGATAAGTCGATCAAACTTATAAACGAAACCAATAACGGCACAAAGGTTATAGGGGTGGTTTCGCAGAAGGACGAAGACAAGGAAGAGCCGCAACTGCCGGATATTAATACCATTGGAACTGTTGCGCAGATCCTGCGGGTGCTTAAAATGCCCGATGGGAACACTACCGTTATCATTCAAGGGAAGAAAAGATTTGAAGTGGCAGAAGTCCTTACTACAGATCCCTATATGACCGCGACGATTCGCGAAGTGGCCGAAGCCCGCCCTGCAAAGGAGAATGAGGAATTTATTGCGATTATAGATTCTATCAAGGAAATGGCCCTAGAGATCATTAAAGAAAGTCCTACCATTCCTTCGGAAGCTGCATTTGCTATCAAGAATATTGAAAGCAATTCGTTTCTTATCAATTTTGTTTCCTCCAATCTCAATATTTCAGTTGCCGAAAAACAAAAACTGCTGGAGATCAATGACCTGAAGGAGCGTGCTTTGGAAACGCTTCGGTATATGAATATCGAAATTCAGAAGCTATCACTACGACAGGACATTCAGTCGAAGGTGGAAAGTGATATCAGTCAGCAGCAACGCGAATATTTTCTGCATCAGCAAATGAAGACCATTCAGGAGGAACTTGGCGGGAATTCTTCCGAAGCAGAGATCGAAGAGATGCGTCAGAGAGGGAAGAAAAAGCAATGGAGCAAGGAGGTGGCAAAACACTTTGACAAGGAGTTGGCAAAACTACAGCGCATGAATCCGCAGGTGGCAGAGTTTAGCATACAGCGTAATTACCTAGATCTGTTGCTGGAGCTTCCGTGGAATGAATACAGTAAAGATAAGTTTGATCTCAAGCGTGCACGTAAAATATTAGATAGAGACCATCACGGTCTGGACGATGTTAAACAGCGTATCATTGAATATTTGGCGGTGTTGAAACTTCGTAACGACATGAAATCACCCATTCTTTGTCTCTACGGACCTCCCGGAGTTGGGAAGACCTCTCTCGGGAAATCGATCGCAGAGGCGCTAGGTCGTGAATATGTTCGAATGTCCCTGGGAGGACTGCGCGATGAAGCCGAGATTAGAGGTCATCGTAAAACCTACATTGGCGCAATGCCTGGCAGGATCATACAGAGTTTGAAGAAGGCAGGGACGAGCAATCCGGTTTTTGTACTGGATGAGATAGATAAATTGTCGGTAGGAAGTCAAGGAGATCCATCCTCGGCTATGCTGGAAGTGTTGGACCCTGAGCAGAATCATGCTTTTTACGATAATTTTCTGGAATTAGGTTTTGATCTTTCCAAGGTCATGTTTATTGCGACCTCAAACAGTCTTAGCACCATACAACCCGCTTTAAAGGACAGGATGGAGATCATTAATGTAACAGGTTATACCATTGAGGAAAAGGTAGAAATTGCCAAAAAACACCTCCTTCCGAAGCAATTAAAAGAACACGGTCTCACAAAAAAGGACCTTAGTATTGGAAAACCGCAATTAGAACAGATCGTGGAAGGATATACCCGGGAAAGCGGCGTACGCGGACTCGAGAAACAGATTGCAAAAATGGTGCGCCATGCAGCCATGAAGCTCGCAATGGAAGAAGAATACGACCCGAAAGTCACCAAGGAACTTATTGTAGAGGTACTGGGGTCTCCAAAAATGCTTCGTGATAAATACGAGAACAACAATGTAGCCGGTGTGGTGACCGGTCTGGCATGGACGCGAGTAGGAGGGGATATCCTTTTTATCGAATCGGCTTTGTCCAAAGGAAAAGGGCAATTGACCATGACCGGAAATCTTGGGAAAGTAATGAAAGAATCGGCGACCATAGCGCTGGAATTCATTAAATCGAATGCCAAAGAATTAAGCATAGACCCGGAAGTGTTTGAGAAATACAACGTACATATACACGTTCCTGAAGGTGCAACACCAAAAGATGGCCCAAGCGCCGGAATTACCATGCTCACGTCCCTGGTATCCTTGTTCACACAACGAAAGGTGAAAAAGAGTATTGCCATGACAGGAGAGATCACATTACGCGGTAAGGTACTTCCTGTGGGAGGAATCAAAGAAAAGATCTTGGCTGCTAAACGTGCCCACATCAAGGAAATCCTTCTTTGTGAAGAGAATCGCCGAGATATCGCTGAGATAAAACCGGAGTATTTAAAAGGACTTACCTTTCACTACGTCACCGATATGAGCGATGTGCTCGAGTTGGCTCTGACGAAGGAACAAGTAAAGAATGCAAAAAAATTATAGCAGGGAATCATTTCGTGCCCTCCCGAAAATAAATTATACTTGCATTCGTTTTAAGTGTCAGGTAATGGTATCTCACAACGCATGATCCAAAAGGTATTCTTCGTATTGTTCTTATTGATAACTACTTCGGCGATCACGCAAGTAGGGGGACAGTCGACCTACCAATTTCTTAATTTGGTGAATTCACCCAGGCAAGCGGCGCTTGGAGGAAAAACAGTGACCAATTACGATTATGACCCTACACAGGGTCTTTTTAATCCAGCAGCGATCAATCCCGAAATGGACAATCAGTTGTCACTCAACTATTTCAATTATATTGGAGATGTAAATTACGGCAGTGCATCTTACGCATATCTGTGGGACCGACGCACGCAGGTGATCCATACTGGTGTTACCTATATTAACTACGGAAAGTTTGACGGTTACGACGAATTTGGGAACCCAACAAGTTCATTTAGCGGCGGCGAAGTGGCACTTTCGTTTGGACACGCCCGAAACATCGCATTTACAAATTTTCACGTAGGAGCCAATGTAAAATTTATTTCTTCTACACTGGAACAGTATTCCTCTTTTGGAGGCGCCATTGATATTGGTGTTATGTATGTATACGAAGACTGGGACCTTCATATTACAGGTGTAGCCCGAAATATAGGCACACAATTCACACCGTATAGCGTGGATTATGAACCCTTGCCTTTCGAATTGATCTTCGGAATTTCACAAACGCTTCAAAACATTCCAATCCGATGGCACTTCACTATGGAGAATATGCAGCAGTGGAAAGTGGCGTTTCCTAATCCCAACCAATCTGTAACCGACCTGGAAGGAAATACACAGGAAGAGAAGATCAATTTTATAGATCACGCATTTCGCCATGCCATTGTTGGGATCGAGATCTTTCCCGAAGGAGGTTTTAACCTGCGACTTGGATATAACCTGCGACGCGGGGAAGAATTGCGTATTTTAGAGAAAAGAGCTTTTTCCGGTTTGAGCGCCGGGTTTTCCCTTCGGTTGAACAAGTTGCGTTTTAGTTATTCCTATGTAAAATATAGTACAGCAGCTTCCACCAGTAATTTCGGATTAAATATTAACTTGCAGTAATGCGAAAAATTACGATTGCCATAGACGGCTACTCTTCTACGGGAAAAAGTACGGTTGCCAAACAACTGGCCGATTGGTTGGGGTATGTATATGTAGACAGCGGTGCGATGTACCGGGCGATCACCCTCTATGCGCTTCAGAACGAATTTATCTACAAAGGCGAACTTTTTATAGAGAATCTCGTCGTTGCCTTACCGGATATCACACTGGATTTCAGAAAAAACGATAGCGGTAAAGCCGAAATGTACCTCAATGGCCAAAATGTAGAAAAAGAAATTCGCACTATGGAAGTTTCAGAATGGGTAAGTCCCGTTGCGACCATACCCGAAGTACGTCGAAAGCTAGTGAAATTACAACATGCCATGGGCGAGAACAAAGGAGTGGTCATGGACGGCCGCGATATTGGTACCGTGGTATTTCCCAATGCCGAATTGAAGATATTTATGAACGCTTCGGCCAAAGAACGCGCCGGCAGACGCTTTAGGGAGCTTCAGGAACGAGGAGATACCGCCACGTTTGAAGAAGTTCTGGAAAATGTCACCGAACGGGATCGCATCGACACCACAAGAGCCGATTCCCCGCTTAAGAAAGCAACTGACGCCATAGAGATAGACAATTCAGAAATGAATCTGGAAGATCAGTTTCATACCATCCTACAATTAGCGAAAGACCGTATTGCGGGAAGGATTTAGATTAAGGCATTTTTCATACTTTACTTGAATATAATTCTTAAATTGTAACATCTGTCTTTAATTTAAATATTTGCAATTATGAAAATATTCAGCCTATTCATTGTTTTTCTATTTTCAAGTTTAGCTATCGGCCAAAACTATTATGTAGCTACTTACGGAGATGACTCTAATAATGGCCTGTCAATTTTATCTCCATTCAAGACAATTGAAAAAGCTAGAGATGTAATTACATCGAGTTCTCAAACCCAAGATAGATACGTTTATATACGAGGAGGAGTCTATAAGTTAAATGACAGTATCGCATTTAACTCAGCGAATAGCGGAACTGAAAACTCCAAAATTATCTATAAAAATTATTCTAATGAATCACCAATTATCAGTGGAGGGATGGAAATATCGCCAATTTGGGAAATATGCAGCGAATGTGCTACTTCTGGAATCTATAAAACGAATCTTTCTTCCTATAATTTAGAAGATTTTCGCCAAATGTACGTCGATGATGAAAGAGCGGTTAGAGCCCAAAGTTCGTTAGAAGATTTAAACACAAATGCTAATCTGGATATATTAAATTATAACAAATATAATTTTGATGTTGATTTTTCATACTTAAACAATCCCTCTGATATTGAAGTTGTTGTTAGATATGAGTGGAAAGAAATTCGTGTACCAATTAAGCAAATTAATGGAGGTTTAGGGCAAAGTTTATGGGTATTTGAAGATGTGTTTGCAGATTTATTATATAAGTATATTGACCCATTAAATGAAAACACTCCAGAATGGAAAAAGAATATGATGAAGGGAGAAAATATTTATAAGATTGAGAATAATCTTGAATTCTTAGATGAAGAAGGCGAATGGTACTTCGATAAGAATACTCAATTTTTATATTATAAACCCATAAGCGGAACTATAATTTCACAAAGCAATTTTGTTATCCCAAAACTCGAAAAATTAATTGATATTAATACAGTAAGTCATATTGAATTTCATGGATTGACTTTTACACATGCAACATGGTATGGGCCGAGTACCGAAAAGGGATATTTACATGGTCAAGGGGATCAATTTGCAGGTAGTATGAACGGAGACATAGTAATATTTGAGCAGACTCCCGGTAATATTTCGGTAACAAAATCCAACCATATTACTTTTAATGATAATGTTTTTAAGCATCTTGGGGGTTCCGCTATTAGGTTTTTTGACGGATGTTTTGAAAATTTAATTTTGAACAATGAATTCAGTGATATTTCGTCTAATGCAATAACAATGGGAGGAATATGGTATTATGGACTAAACGGAGCTAGTATTAGTGAAAATAACACCATTGACAGTAATAGTGTTCTTAATGTAGCTAATGAATATCATGGGAGTGTTGGTGTTCTTATTGGAAATCTAAGACATACCACTGTTAGTCAAAATATAATATCTGACTTACCTTATTCTGGCATCAGTCTTGGCTTTTTTAGAGAACAATTTACATCCTATGGAGGGCACATAATAGAAGACAATGTTATTTCAAATGTTATGACTGAATTAAATGATGGTGCAGCAATATATACTGTCGGTGGTTTTCACCAAGATCCATCTTTTACAGTACATATAGTCAATAATGTTATTCAATGTATGGATGTTGGAAGCGGTGAGATTCGTGCTGGAATATATTTAGATCAGTTTAGTAAAAATATTGAAGTAAAAAACAATTCTCAAACTTGTGAAAATTCATTGTTAATAGATAACCCTATAGTTACAGGATATAATACTACATCTATAACACAAGATGTACATTTCTTTGACAATATACTTCCGTATTTATTAGATAATCCTCTGGTATTTTCTGATAACAATATAGTTTTTGAAAACAATAATTTTGGTCCGGGATCTCTATGGATGCAAAAAAAGAATTATAATCCTCGAAATTTAATTTCATTCTCTTCTGCTAATATAAATGACCATGGAGTACGTTTTATTGATGTTAATCATGACGGTTTAAAGGATTATATTATAAACCGATATATTGATGCAAATAATAAGCAAGAGCATGTGTTTTTAAATAATGGTGGTATTAAAACCAAAGCAACTGATAATATCAATGTGTTAAATGAAGGCTGGAACTCTAATACTAATAGTGTTCAGTATCAAGTGCCTTATCATATCTCGGCTGATGGTCATTACGATGTAGGCGTTCGTTTCGTTGATTTTAATAGTGACGGATTTGATGATATGCTCATACATCGAAAAATAAATTCCCCATATGAAATTGTCAAAGCAGCCTATATTAATGGAGGCGAGAATGTTGGTTGGATAACTGCCGCAGTAGGATATCAACCTCCATATCCTTTATCAGAAGATGGCCAAGACACTGGTGTACGTTTTGTTGACGTAAACCATGATGGTTATAAAGATATGATTTTAAGAAGATTTAAAAATTCAAAGAATACAATTAAGAAAGTATTCTTAAATACTGGCACTGGCTGGGTAGAAGATACTTCAGGAATATATGTCACTCCAAATCATACGAAAGCAGATGGTATAAAGGATGTGGGTGTCCGATTTGTAGACTTAAATGGAGATACTTTTGATGATATGTTGATTTCTCGAAAAATTAATGCCACAGATTCTATTAAAGCTGCCTATATTAATGATTCTTATATCTCCTCAAACGGTACTATTTGGCGATATGAATATAACTACACACCGCCTTATCCCATAGCGAAAAATGATGATGAAACAGGAGTGCGTTTTATAGATGTAAATCATGATGGTCTCAAGGATTTTGTTGTAAGTAATAACGAAGCCAAAAAGGTGCATCTTAATACAGGTACTGGTTGGGCCGCTGATAATACAGGATATGATAATGAATATAACGATCCTCCACTAATTTTTAAGGATCTAAATGATCCTGTGGATCTAGGAGTTGTAATTGTGGACTTAGATGGTGATGGATTTGAAGATATAATTCAAAAAAGATATATCGATAATAATACCCAGATTTCAGTTTATGCCCATAATAGAAATCCATATAAAAATAGTCTTTTTAGAAATAAAAGGAATGTAACGATAACTCAAAAAAACACTTTAAACGTTATAGATTACATTGATGATGACTATAGTAAGATTAAAATTTTTCCTAATCCAACTAATAGTACTACAAATCTTTGGATCAATCTTACTGAATCAACAGATATAAAAATTGAATTATATAATGCAAACGGCGTATTGGTAAATGACATTATTTCAGATAAAGCTGAATCAGGATTTTATGAGAAAGTAATTTACACAGGCAGTTTGTCTTCAGGATTTTATATCCTGAGGATTCAATTAAATAACGAATTAATTTATAGAAAAATTATAAAAGATTAGATCAATTAAGTTTGATTAAAAAATATAAAGCACGCCAATACTATGACCATTAAAGGTAAAATCAATAGATCCGACTTTGGAAGAATTTTTTGAATCATTATATTTTTCAGAATATTTTCTGTCCAGATAAAAATCGATCGCTTCTACAACAAAAAAACTCATTGCCCAACTAAGAAAAACATCACTGGCCCAATGCGCTTTTGCGTAAATTCTGGTGACTCCTGGAATAATCCCGACAGCGTATATTCCGGCTTTTACCCAAGCATTGTCAAATTGTTTGGCTATAATGTGTGCATTGGTGAAGGTAAGCACGGCATGCCCTGAAGGGAACGAACGATACGCAGGGCTACCGCCAAAAGGGCGAAAGTGGTTCTTTCCGAGATCGGCTCCCGGTCGCGCTCTTCCTACTACCGATTTAGATAGCTGTTGTAAGAAACCCGTGGCAGTGGCTGAAGAAATTAATAAAACACCGGTTCTTCGCAATTTTTCATTGCGGGTGAAAAGACCCGTCAAGTACACTGCCCCCGTTAAACCATAGTTATTTTGTGGCGCACCGGCATAATAACCGTAGTCCAAAATGAGATCGGGTATTTGGGTCTCATGTTTTCCGAATCCTTCATTGATATCATCGTCAAAAACGTAAAGCAGTAATGTGCCGCTTACGGTCGAAGCGAGCGGAAGGAGACTGTCCTCATCCCAGTATATTGGTCGGCTGTAGGCAAAACCGATTCCTTGGAATACATTCCCCATATCATAGGTGAAATCTTGCCATAAGGAACGATGTTCCTGCTGTGCCGGAAGCACTTGACTTAACATTAGTGCAGGCGCCGTAAAGCATAATAGGATGATTGCTATCCTAAGAATACGAACCAGTAGCGGGAAGCACGATCGATCTGTATGTTGTTCTTTAAAATATGGATCCATGCTGTAATTATATGATTATTGAAGACAACTCCTTAGAAATTTTATTTAAAAGTAGCATTTATTCTTTCAGAATGATCGACAATGCAACCCTTAGATTAAAAAAAATAAAAACTACCTGCATGGAACCTTTTGAAAATCAAAACAAAAACACTATTTTTGCAGCCCTTTTAGCGACATACTGAAATAAAAGGGAAGAAAATATAAAATAAAACAACCCTTCTGTGGGTGCGTCGCAGCAATTTTCAGTAGACCTGCAGAATACAAACCCTTGATCTGTTGCGGAATTCCTTCCGAAGCGATCAACTTTTAACGAATGGCTGATAAAGCAAAAGAAACTGCAGTAGAAGAAACTGCAAACAACGAAGCAGCAACTGCAACTGCAGCGACTGAAACAAAAAAAGAGGAAACTACAAAACCTCAAAAGGAAGTGTCTCTAAAAGAGAGCAATCCTGAAAAATTCCTAAGCGATTTTAACTGGCACAACTACGAAGAGGGGATCGATCCTATCGACGATGGTAAGCTGGAGGAATTTGAAAAATTAGTAGCCGAAAACTTCGTAGATACTTTAGATGATGAAGTGGTAGAAGGAGAAGTAGTGTATATCTCAGACCGTGATGCCATTATTGACATCAACGCAAAATCTGAAGGTGTCGTTTCCTTGAACGAGTTTCGTTACAACCCGGACCTTAAGGTTGGGGACAAGGTGGAGGTATTGATCGATGTGCGTGAAGACAGCACAGGACAATTGATCCTTTCTCACCGTAAAGCAAGAACAATTAAAGCGTGGGATCGCGTAAATGCAGCACACGACGAAGGTACTATCGTGAACGGGTATGTGAAATGCCGTACCAAAGGTGGTATGATCGTAGATGTGTTTGGTATTGAAGCATTCTTGCCGGGATCACAAATCGACGTGAAACCTATTCGTGATTACGATGTGTATGTTGGAAAGACCATGGAATTCAAAGTGGTGAAGATCAACCACGAATTCAAGAACGTTGTGGTTTCTCATAAAGCGCTTATCGAAGCAGATATCGAAGAACAGAAAAAAGAGATCATTGGTCAGTTAGAGAAAGGACAAGTACTGGAAGGTGTTGTGAAGAACATCACTTCGTACGGAGTCTTTGTTGACCTTGGTGGTGTTGACGGATTGGTTCACATTACCGATCTTTCTTGGTCACGTATCAACCATCCAAATGAGATCGTTGAACTAGACCAAAAATTGAATGTGGTGATCCTTGACTTCGATGAAGATAAGACACGTATTCAATTAGGATTGAAACAATTGAGCGCTCACCCGTGGGATGCTCTTGGTGATGAGTTGAAAGTAGGCGATAAGGTAAAAGGTAAAGTAGTGGTTATTGCCGACTACGGTGCATTTATCGAAGTAGCCGAAGGGGTAGAAGGATTGATCCACGTGAGTGAAATGTCATGGTCTACGCACTTGCGTAGCGCACAGGATTTCGTGAACGTTGGTGACGAAGTAGAAGCTCAAATCCTTACTTTGGATCGCGAAGACAGAAAGATGTCTCTTGGTATCAAGCAATTATCGCAGGATCCCTGGACAGATATTACCAAGAAATACCCTGTTGGCTCAACCCACAAAGGAATTGTACGCAACTTTACCAATTTTGGTGTGTTCGTAGAATTAGAGGAAGGGATCGATGGATTGATCTATATAAGCGATCTGTCTTGGACCAAGAAGATCAAGCACCCAAGTGAGTTCACCAATATTGGTGACACCCTTGAGGTAGTCGTATTGGAATTGGATGTGGAAGGTCGTAAGTTAAGCTTAGGCCATAAGCAAACCACAGAGAACCCTTGGGATAAGTACGAGGATGAGTTCGCTGTGGGAACCAAGCACACTGCTGCTATCGACGAGATCGTGGACAAAGGTGCCGTTATCAACTTCAATGAAGATATCAGCGCGTTCATCCCAACTCGTCACTTAGAAAAGGAAGATGGTTCCAGCTTAAAGAAAGGCGAAGAAGCAGAATTCCAGATCATTGAGTTCAATAAAGAATTCAAAAAGGTGGTTGCATCACACATGTCAATCCACAAAGAAGAAGAAGCGAAGATCGTAAAGCAGGCTGCTAAAAAACAAGCGGCACAGGCTGAAGAGGCAAAACCTACCTTAGGAGATGCCAACGCAAAACTTCAGGAATTGAAAGATAAAATGGACGGTAAGAAGAAAAAGTAAACCGCCCTTTTACAATAAGGATCTAATCCTGTATTTAAAGCCCTTCATTTTTTTTGAGGGGCTTTTTTATTTGGGCATTCCACAAATGCACCCTTGGCCGGCCATCACTGCATTTGTGGCGGGCTTTTGGCGCTACACGCCCTTGGCGGGGTAGCTTGCCGCAATCCCTAATGCAGGCTTCACTTTGCTGTATTCATGCCCGAATGTAGGTTGTAAACTGCTCAATGGGTTTTCACACATCGGGCACCTAAACGAAGAAAATAATGAATCCTAAGAAACACTCCATGAGGGAATCGCAAATAATTGATACATTTTAAAATAAAACCCCTAAATTTGTACCCTGAATAGATTTCAGAACTACCTATGAGCCAAAAAGTGTTATTGAACGCAAAAGAAGTAGAGATCGCACTTCATCGCTTGGCTTGTCAATTAATAGAAAATCACGATTCTTTTTCAAACACGGTACTTATAGGCATACAGCCAAGAGGTGTGTATCTGGCAGAACGCCTTAAATCACTTCTCGCTACCGAATATAAGATCAAAGACATCCCTTTGGGATATTTGGATATTACCTTTTACCGGGACGATTTTAGGCGCAGCGACAAACCTCTGGAAGCCAATAAGACCAATATCAATTTTATTGTGGAAGACAAGAAAGTAGTCTTTATAGACGATGTGCTCTATACGGGACGCAGCATTCGCTCTGCTTTAACGGCCGTACAATCCTTTGGACGTCCCATCGAGATAGAACTTTTGGTGTTGATCGACAGACGTTTCAGCAGACACCTGCCTATTCAACCGGATTACAGAGGACGACAGGTGGATGCTATCAACAATGAGAAGGTAAAGGTGTGCTGGAAAGAGAATGAAGGGGAAGATGCCGTGTATTTGGTAAATAATTAATAGCCATTCTTAATGGTAACGGAAGACCGGTAGAAATACCATAAGTAGAAAAAAGCGAAACACAGGCGTGTTTTTAGAATAATAGCAAATGAAAGAACTAAGTGTAAATCACTTACTGGGAATAAAGTACATCACCGAAGATGACATACAGTTGATCTTCGAAACCGCCGATCATTTCAAAGAAGTGATCAACAGGCCCATAAAAAAGGTTCCTTCACTGCGCGATATTACCATCGCCAATCTCTTTTTTGAGAACAGCACTCGCACCCGACTTTCGTTCGAACTGGCCGAAAAACGGTTATCTGCAGATGTTATCAATTTTTCGGCAGCCTCTTCATCTGTTAAAAAAGGAGAAACGCTTATCGATACGGTTAACAATATTCTTTCCATGAAGGTGGATATGGTGGTTATGAGACATCCCAATCCGGGGGCAGGAGTGTTCTTGTCGAAACATGTTAAGGCCAGTATTGTAAATGCGGGAGACGGCGCACATGAGCATCCAACACAAGCCTTATTGGATTGTTATTCCATACGCGAACGGCTGGGGGATGTAGCCGGCAAAAAAGTAGTGATCGTAGGAGATATTCTCCATTCCCGTGTTGCCCTTTCTAATATTTTCGCACTTCAAAAGCTTGGAGCTAAAGTTAAAGTATGCGGCCCCAAAACACTTATACCCAAATACATAGACAAATTAGGAGTGGAAGTAGAAGGTGACCTTCGTAAGGCTTTGAACTGGTGCGATGTAGCCAACATGCTTCGCGTTCAGAACGAACGTATGGAGATTAGCTATTTCCCGACAACACGAGAATATACCCAACAATATGGCGTGAACAAAGCATTGTTGGATAGTCTTGAAAAAGAGATCGTCTTGATGCACCCTGGGCCTATCAATAGAGGTGTTGAGATCACCAGTGATGTGGCAGACAGTAAGCAGGCGATTATTTTGGAACAAGTACAGAACGGGGTTGCTGTTCGCATGGCGGTTATTTATTTACTAGCATCAAAAATTCAGCATCATGAAGATTAAAAATCACAGCACTTTCGTGGAACTTGCGGACGAAAAAGATGATATCCATGACTTTGCGGGTTTTTTGGAATATCAAATCCCCAATAAGTTCAAAAGACAGAACGTAGTGTTAAACCTTTTGGATTATGAAAACCTTGAGCTTCCCCAATTGTTATTGTTCTTGAAAGTTTCCAACCTTCACCGAAAGACTAAATTCTCGTTTGTGATCGTCAATGATGCCATCAATCCTGATGATATTCCATTCGAAATGATCGTAGTTCCTACATTACAGGAAGCAGAAGATATTATTGAGATGGAAGAAATAGAGCGGGATCTTGGGTTTTAGAAAAACCGAGATCTTTTAATAATCAATTAGCACATGAAACTTACCATACTCGGTTGTCATTCGGCTACCCCCAGAGCTTCTGCACATCCTACATCGCAGGTGTTGGAAGTTAAAGGTCATTTGTTCCTTATCGACTGTGGTGAAGGGACACAAGTGCAGTTGCGACGCTACAAGGTT
Source organism: Altibacter lentus (assembly GCF_000746845.1). GTDB lineage: Bacteria > Bacteroidota > Bacteroidia > Flavobacteriales > Flavobacteriaceae > Altibacter > Altibacter lentus. The sequence goes on from NZ_KN050846.1 coordinate 530,226, forward strand.
AAATTTTCTAGGATTCGTCATGTCTTTATTTCACATCTTCATGGGGATCATTTCTTTGGTTTGGTGGGCCTTATCTCTACCTTCCGGCTTTTAGGACGTGAGGCCGAGCTCAACATCTATGGACCTAAAGGTATCAAGGAAGCGATCACGCTTCAGTTGAAGTTAGGCAAGTCTTGGACCAACTATCCTTTGTATTTTCATGAATTGGATTCAAATGTTCCACAGTTATTATATGAAGACGATTCACTTTCAGTAACCACCATCCCCTTAGATCACCGCGTCTATACCAACGGTTTCCTTTTTCAGGAAAAACCGGGAGATCGAAAACTTAACATCAACGCTGCCCGTAAAGCGAACATAGACCTTAGTTACTACAATAAGATAAAGCAAGGGTTTGATGTGACCAATAAGGACGGCAAGACCATCCCTAATAAGGAGATCACTTTTGATCCCGATCCGCCAAAATCCTATGCCTTTTGCAGTGATACTGCCTATTATCCCGAGATCGTACCCCAAATTGAAAAGGTGACCGCTCTGTATCATGAGGCCACTTTCCTGGAGGCGCACTATCATCTATGTGAACCCACCAAACACAGCACTGCCAAAGAAGCCGGTGTAATAGCAAAGAAAGCTCAGGTTGGGACATTGATCCTAGGGCATTATTCCGGCAGGTACGGTGATCTTGAATTGTTTCGTAAGGAAGCACAAGAGGTCTTCGAGAATGTAGAACTGGCCGAAGACGGAAAGGTATTTAAGCTCTAGGGAAAATTAACAGCTATTTAATAAACACCCTTTTATTACCTTTGGTAAAACTTGTAACTTGCAATAAAGTTGGTGTATGAGAGATAACTTGCACAAAGAACGGAAATCGTACGAAAAAGGCGAATTGTCCGAAAATTCGGTGGATCCCAATCCTTTGCAACAATTCCGTAAATGGTATTATGAAACTGAACAAACCGGCGGTGTTGACGAAGTGAATGCGATGACGCTCACTACCATTGGGGTCGATGGCTATCCCAGAGGTCGTGTGGTATTGCTGAAGAAATACGATGAGAACGGATTTTATTTTTACACCAATTACAATAGCGAAAAGGGACTTTCCATTTCAAACAACAATCATGTGTGCCTCTCTTTTTTTTGGCCTGTGATGGAACGCCAAGTGATCATTAAAGGGAAAGCCTCCAAAACTTCTGAAGCCGATGCCACCAATTATTTTCATTCTCGACCTAAAGGGAGTCAGTTGGGAGCAATGGTTTCAAATCAAAGTAAGAAGATTGAGAACAGAGAAGCATTAGAGGCTCGATTGACGGAACTGGAAAAATTATATGAGAACAAGGAGGTCCCCAAACCCGAGAATTGGGGAGGATTTGTCGTGGCACCTGTAGAGATCGAATTCTGGCAGGGACGACCTAATCGCTTGCACGACCGCATCCGGTATCGCTTGCATGGTCACGATTGGGAAATTGACCGATTACAACCTTAAGAATTTAGTTTAATTTATTATACACCTTGGTTGGGCACATCCCAACCGAATGTGAAAATCTTAAAAAAGCATAGTTTATAAAAATGAAAACACTTTATATGGTCCGGCACGCAAAGTCGTCCTGGAAATACGACGTAGAAGATCACAAACGCCCCTTAAAAGGACGAGGTAAACGTGATGGCGAACTGGTTTCTAATACTTTAAAAGGTCAGGTAGATCCCCCACAAAAGATCGTAACCAGCGATGCCAACAGAGCTTTGTCGACGGCGCATTACTTTAAGGACGCATTCAATATTCCCGATTCTAAATTTGTGACAAATCATAGTCTCTACGATTTTAGCGGGCAAAATGTAATGAACATCATTAAAAGTTTAGACAATTCTCTGGATCGTGTGATGATCGTGGGTCACAATCATGCATTCACTTCGGTTGCGAATATGCTTGGAAATAGATATATTGACAATGTTCCTACCTGTGGTTTTGTCATGATACAATTTGAAGAAAACTCATGGAGCGATATAACCACCGGAAAAACAATACAGACCCTTTTCCCTAGAGATCTTAAATAATGGCGGTAGAGCTTATTAAAAACAATATTACAGAGAATACCTACTTCAATCGTGAATTGAGCTGGCTTCAGTTTAATGCGCGTGTTCTTCAAGAGGCAGGAGATAAAACGGTCCCGTTACTGGAACGGCTTCGGTTCCTGGGGATATTCTCTAATAATCTGGACGAGTTCTTCAAGGTCCGGTATGCCACCATCAAGAGAATTGTGGATGCAGGTAAAGGCGGAAGGAGTGCCTTGGGAGGAATTTCAGCAAAAGAATTACTGGAAGAGATCACCCAAACCGTCATCGAGCAGCAGGCAACCAGCCTTCGTATTTTAAGTAAAATTAGAAGAGAGCTTCAAAAAGAAAATATTTTCATTATTAATGAAACCGAAGTTACCGCAAAACAAGGGGCCTTTATTTCCGATTACTTTATTCGGAAGGTAAGTCCGGCCCTGGTAACCATCATGATCGGTGAACTGGAAAAATTTCCAACGTTGAAGGACAGTGCTGCTTACTTGGCGGTGAAAATGGTAATGTCTAAAGACGACCATACTTTTGAGTCCAAGAACAATTACGCCCTTATCGAAATTCCAAAGGTTATCGAACGATTTGTTGTACTGCCACCCAATGGCGACAGACAGTATATCATTATTTTGGACGATCTCATTCGCCACTGTCTTCATAACATTTTTAGTATTTTCAAGTACGACAGTATCTCGGCTCACATGATCAAGATTACCCGTGATGCCGAATTGGATATTGATAGTGACCTTAGCAAGAGCTTTATCGACAAGATATCCAAAAGTGTAAAGGATAGAAGCACCGGTGACCCGGTTCGGTTTGTGTACGACAAAAGTATTGAACCCTCTACATTAAAGTTCTTAATGGATAAAATGGGCATTGACACCACAGATAGTGTGATACCCGGAGGACGCTACCATAACAGACGGGACTATATGGATTTTCCCAGCTTAGGACGTAACGATCTCTTATATGAAAAGATAACTCCTTTACACATTGCAGGGCTTAGCTTACAAGGGAGTTTGTTCGATAAGATCTCGGAAAAGGACTTTATGTTGCATGCACCTTATCAAACTTTTTCTTACGTTGTGAAATTTCTGCGTGAAGCGGCTTTGGACCCCCATGTTCGATCCATAAAGATCACCATCTACCGTCTTGCACAAGTGTCCCACATTGCCAGTTCGTTGATCAATGCCGTGAAGAATGGGAAAACAGTGACAGTCCAAATAGAACTGCAAGCACGTTTTGACGAAGAAGCCAATATTGGATATGCAGAGCAAATGCAAAGTGAAGGTGTGCGCCTTATCTTTGGGGTAAAGGGACTTAAGGTCCATTGCAAAGCGTGTTTGATCGAACGTGTGGAAAAAGACAAACTTAAACGGTATGCTTTTATAAGCACCGGAAATTTCAATGAGTCGACCGCACGACTATATACCGATTATACACTATTCACCTCAAATCAAAGCATTTGCAAGGAGATCAATAAAGTATTTGATTTTTTTGAGGTCAATTACAAGATAAAGAAATATCGTCATCTCATCGTTTCACCGCACTACACCCGTAATGCACTTTACAACCTGATTGAAGCAGAGATAAAAAATAAAAAATTTGGGCTTTCCTCCGGAATAAAACTTAAACTCAATAGTTTATCCGATTATAAAATGATCGATAAGTTGTATGAAGCGAGCAGGGCAGGAGTCCCCATTCGCTTGATCGTTAGAGGGATTTGCTGTCTGGTTCCCGGCGTTAAGGGTATGAGTGAGAATATTCAGGTGATAAGCATTATTGATAAGTTCCTGGAGCACCCCCGATTGTTCATCTTTGAAAATAATAAGGATCCAAAGGTGTATATTTCTTCCGCAGATTTCATGGGAAGAAATCTGGACAACAGGGTAGAGATCACCTGCCCAATCTACGATGAAGGGATTAGAGCCGAATTATTAGATACGTTTGAGATCTGCTGGAGTGATAATGTGAAAGCAAGGGTCATTTCCGCAAAACAAGACAATGCCTACCGTAAACCTAATAATGGTGCCGTCCGCTCGCAGTTCAAGTTGTATGAATATTACCAAAATAAACTGAAACAATAGATTTGTTACACATTGAAAAATATGGCGCCATTGATATCGGCTCGAATGCTATACGCTTGCTTGTCGCTACAGTGGTTGAAGAAGAAGGAAAAAACACCTTGTTTAAAAAAACATCGTTGGTTCGTGTACCCATTCGATTGGGAGCCGATGTGTTTTTGGAAGGAAAGATATCCGAGGTCAATACACGACGTATGATCGATGCCATGAATGCCTTTCGACTGCTGATGAACACCCACAATGTGAAGCGGTTTAAGGCGTGTGCGACTTCAGCTATGCGTGAAGCTACCAACGGACAGGAAATTGCAGATAGAATTAAAAAAGAGGCCGGCGTTTTTATAAATATCATCGATGGAAATGACGAGGCCGCCATCATTGCGTCCACAGATCTTAAATCCTTGATCCAGAACGACAAGGTCTTTTTGTATGTGGATGTGGGCGGCGGAAGTACCGAATTCACCATTTTTGCCGAAGGCCAAACCGTAGCCTCAAAATCCTTTAAATTAGGGACCGTACGATTGTTGAACGACATGGTGGAAGACACCATGTGGCAACAGGTGGAAGAATGGATTCGATCGAACACCAAGCCCTATAAGAAGATCTCTGTGATCGGGTCGGGGGGAAACATTAACAGTATCTATAAGAACAGTGGTAAGAAGATAGGAAAACCTTTAAGCTATTTTTATCTGGCTTCCTTCTACGATCTTATTCGTTCCTATACCTTAGATGAGCGTATCACACAGATGGATATGAACCCGGACAGGGCAGACGTGATCGTTCCGGCTACGCGTATCTATCTTTCTGCAATGAAATGGGCAGGAGCAAAGAATATCTTTGTGCCAAAGATCGGTTTGTCTGATGGTATCATTAAGAGCTTATATAACGAAAAGATAGCAGAATCCCTCGAAGTCAATCAGGATTGATCGTACCACATTCTATGACCACTCAACCATGGATCGTTTCTTTTTTACCAAGGTCTTTCATAAACTGTGCTTCGAATTCCAGTAACTCTTTCCATTTCGCATCCACTTCGGTTCGGTCGCCATACTGCCTCGCAAAACGGAGGAACATGGTGTAATGATTTGCTTCGCTAACCATTAATTTTCTGTAGAATTCTGCCAGCTCTTTATCTTCCAGCTCTTCACTTAGCAAACGAAATCGTTCACAACTCCTGGCTTCAATTAGCGCGGCGTACAACAATCTATGTACCAACTGTGTGGTCCTGCTGCCTCCTTTCGGAAAAAACTGTGTGATCTGTATCACGTACTCGTCCTTGCGGTCACGACCCATAACCCAACCCCGCTCCAGGATCCTGTCATGCACCATCTTGAAATGGCTTATCTCTTCTTTTACCAGAGCGACCATTTCCTGTACCAATTCGGTGTACTCGGGAAAGGAAACGATAAGCGAGATCGCTGTGGAGGCCGCCTTCTGCTCACAGTAGGCGTGATCGGTAAGAATTTCTTCTATGTTCTTCTCAACTATGTTGACCCAGCGTGGATCTGTAGGTAACTGCAAGCCTAACATGTTTGTTTTTTTTGGGTTAAAGGAAAATATTCCTCCGGTCAAGGATAAAAGAAATCATCTTTTAAATATCCAGATCGAACTCTTTTCGCAATTCTTCTATTAGAGGATTCTTTTCTCGTAATTTTTCAAATTTTTCACGCGTGGTATACGCATAACGCTTTTCGATGGTCTCGTTTACTTCTATGGAAAGGTCAATGTCGTAATTTTGTAATTTTTCTCGCAGAAAACCAAGCAATTCATACTTAGCTCTTTCAACTTCGACCTTAATAGTGGAATTTGGGAATTCCAAATGGATCAAGGATCCTTCAAGTTTTGGCACGCCCATGGTAAGGTGTGAAAGCAGATTATACTTTCCGTCTTTTTCTACTGTATCGGTATACTCCTTCCAAGCCGCGATCATCTGGTCTTCATTAAAGTCGCTTGTAGGAAGGTTCTCTTCGTCCGGTTGATTGGCAATACGTTCTTTTTGGATCGCTTGCTTCTTTTGGATGCTCTTTAAGGATAAAGCCGACACTTTTTTCGCATTTCGTTCTGCGAGTATACGGGGTCGCTCAATAACAAGATCGTTTCTCTCTTCGGAAGGTGTTATCCCCGCAGAAGCTTCAGTTGTGTAGGAAACAAACGATTCTGATGGTGTATCAGCAGCTGGACCGGTTTCTTCGGAAATGGTTTCGGTAACTTCCGGAAGAGCTGTTTGCTTTTCCGAAGCGATCGTCCTTTCAGTAAAAGAAGAGGGCGGTATTACGAAACGTTCAATTTTCTTCTTTCCGAAGGAATTAGGATTTTTTTTTTCGCCTCTGGCGGTTAAAGAAGCCAGTTGCAACAAGCAAAGTTCTACCAACAACCGCTGGTTTCTACTGTTTTTATATTTGAGATCACAGTCGTTGGCAAGCTCAATGGCATCGATCAGGAAGTCGTGTGGAGTTTTCTGTGATTGCTCAAAGTACATGGTCTTCACTTGCTCACCAACCTCCAGTAACTGGATGGTCGCTTGATTTTGACAGACCAGCAGATCTCTGAAATGAGAAGCTAGCCCGGTTATAAAATGGTGTCCGTCGAAACCTTGTGCCAGAATGGCATCATACGCAACCAGTGCTTCGGGAATGTTATTCTGAAGCAGCAGATCGGTGATCGCAAAATAGTAGGTATAATCCAGCACATTCAAATTTTCGGTAACAGCTTGTCGCGTCAATTCCTGCCCCGAGAAACTCACCACACGATCGAAAATAGAAAGTGCATCCCTAAGGGCTCCATCGGCCTTTTGAGCAATGATGTGAAGGGCATCGTCTTCTGCCTGTATGTTCTCTGATTTTGCGACATCGGCCAGATGGCCTTTGATATCCTGCACTGTGATCCGTTTGAAATCAAAGATCTGACACCGCGATAGAATGGTTGGAATGATCTTATGTTTTTCGGTCGTTGCCAGAATAAAAATTGCATGTTTTGGCGGTTCTTCCAAGGTTTTGAGAAATGCATTGAAAGCTGCAGAGGACAACATATGAACCTCGTCGATTATATAGACCTTGTAAGTTCCTACCTGAGGTGGAATGCGCACTTGGTCAATGAGATTTCTAATATCGTCAACCGAGTTATTGGAAGCAGCGTCGAGTTCAAAGATATTAAATGCAAAATCCTCATCTGCTTTTTGGGTCCCGTCTTGGTTGATCTGCTTTGCCAGGATCCGTGCACAAGTGGTTTTTCCAACACCACGCGGACCGGTAAACAAAAGTGCTTGGGCTAAATGATTGTTCTCTATGGCATTTTGGAGCGTATTTGTAATCGCCTGCTGACCTACAACGTCTTTAAACGTGGTGGGTCTGTACTTTCGGGCCGATACAATGAAATGTTCCATAAGCGAAAAACAAATATAAAGATGTAGGCTTAGTTTTTAAAAATTAGGGCTTGCTATTTTACGGTATTTATTAACATTGGAGTACTTTTGCAAAAGCAGACCGCCTTATCGCTCCGATAGCTATCGGTGAGGAAAGTCCGGACACCATAGGGAAGCATAGCGGCTAACGGCCGTCCTTACGCTTTGGCGTAAGAGGACAAGTGCAACAGAAAGGATGTACAGGTAATGCTGTAGTGAAATCGGGTAAACTCTATGCGGTGAAATGCCACGTAAACCTGTGCTTGAGGGTCCCCGCCCGATGCAGGAGGGTAGGCAGCTAGAGCGTGCTGGTAACAGCACGCCCAGATAAATGATAAGGATTCGCCTTGTGCGAATACAGAATCCGGCTTACAGGTCTGCTTTTTTATATAATTCCAACTGTTTATCTATCCACGCTCTACATTCTTCCATGGTGTAGAAAGCCTTATGTGGCCATGCTAGGAATTCTTCGGCAAAAGAGGCCATCTTAAAGGTATTTTCAGAATAACACAGGGTGGCAACACCCACCAATTGTGAATTGTATTTCTTTGATTCTGAATAGCAATTAGGATTGATAGTATAATCGAACTTTCTATTCGATATATATCCAAAAGGACGATTGTAGTAGTGCCTGTCGAAGATCTCATGGAATTTATTGATGTGCGGCACATCGAACAACACACCTTCGTGGATGGTTCCAACCAGATAATTGTCGTATAAATCGAAATCGGCAAAGCCAATATTTATTGAATAACCGGGAGCGGGAACCATAAAGTGTAACGTGTAATATGAACACACTCAAATTTAAACTTTTTTTCGACAGCTTTTTAAAGACGCAGAAAATTCCCGAAGCCGCAAAACCCTGAATAGAATGTCTTGGATCAATTCGATTTATTAAAATCTTCCACCAGTTGTAATGCCCATTCTTTACAGGCCTCCATCTCATAGAACGGCTCGAATTTTCCTTTAAAAAAGGTTTTTTCAAAAAGGGCGTTGTTGTAAGAGGCTTCCGAATAGCACACAACTCCAATGCCTAAAAGATTCTTGTAACGAGTATCTTTGAGCAAATTTGGATTGATGGTATAATCGTTCTTTCTGTCGGCTATGGAAACAAAGGGCCGGCCGGAGAAGTACGTTTCAAACATCTCGTAAATTGCTTCCAAGTGAGGTTGTTCAAAATCAAGTCCTTCCTTGATTTGCGATATCATATAGTGCTGGTGAATCTCTATTCTTGCAAAATCAAGTTTAATTTTTTTAACTATGGAAGGCTTCATGAGGTTTGTTGAAAAAAACTGAAGACCGAACCACCATATTTTCTGGCTTGCGAAAAATTAGGTTGCGACGAAAGGTCCATGTGTTTTGAATGCTCAATAATAAGCATTCCATTTGGTTTTACCCAGGAATTCTCAAAAATGAGTTGCACAATGGCTTCAAACTGTTCTTGAGGAAGATCGTATGGAGGGTCTGCGAAGACAACATCGAAGGACTGTCCTTGACCCGCTAAGAACTTATACACATCGCCCTTTACGGTTGTAATGGGAAGCGCAAGTGCTTCAGCTGTTTTTTGAATGAACTGGACGCAGGCATAGTGAGCATCTACCGCCATTACGACGGGAACGCCGCGTGATGCAAATTCATAACTTATATTTCCGGTCCCGGAAAAGAGGTCGAGCACGGTAATTTCATCAAGGTGGTAATTGTTGTTCAGAATATTGAAAAGCGACTCCTTCGCAAGATCTGTGGTAGGCCGTACCGGTAGTGTTTTTGGAGCAGTGATGCGTCTTCCTTTATGTATTCCTGAAATGATTCGCATTATAGGCTTAGGGTCAATAAATAATTGGAGTTGGGTTCCTCCATGGTTAAATTTTGTGTTGCAGTGGCAGGGGGTGTTGCGACCGATACATTCCTAATATATTGATAAACTATCTGGAACAGATCGCTTTCTTCTGAAATGCTTCCGAAGAAGGTCACGGGAACTGTTTCAGGATTGAGTTTCAGTTGTTCAAAACAAAAAAGTATGTAATACACAAAGTCTTCGGGTGTTCTATACGAATAGCTATTGCAAAGCTGAAGCGCACCATCTTTTAACACCAGGAGATCGAAGTGGGTCTCTGTAACGTGAACAAAGACCTTAGCGTCCCGCGTATGCTTTTCTGAAGCTAGGAACGATCGCAATAGGACGGTGGTTGCGTGATAGTATTGAAAACTACCAAAACGATCGAAGATATAGTTGTTGATGTTCACGAACGGAATGTAGACAATCACTGTTCCAACCGATTCCAAGGCATCATGTGAGATATAATCGTTCGCCAGTATCTTTGAATTGAATTTTAAATACTCACTGGTCTTTGTCTCATCAAATAATGATAAAGGTACGGGCGCATATACATTCGTTGCATAAATTAGTGTTATCTCTAAAGAGCTCTCCAGTTCTTTATTTTCTGAAAAAAATTGTTCGAGCTCAAGCAGCAGTTCTTCGGGGGTGCGCGGTGTAGCAAACTTTTTTTCAGTGTAGAAAATAGGCTCCTTCGTGTCTGAATTTGACACTAAAAAAGAAAGTCCGGTCAAGGCAATTTGAACGGACAGTTTCTTTTGAATGTTTGGATCTATGTTATTGGTCTTTAACAGTATCGTATATTTTTGGCCAGTTCCCGCTCGTGTTCACTTCGTTCATTGAGCCCACTTTAATGTAAGGTCCATTAACACCGTCTACAGAAACCACTTGCTTTTCCTGAGCTAAAAGGTCTTTGTCTTGATCGGCTAAAATCACATCTTTTGGTACTCGTGCTTCAAATACAGAGTAGGTAGCATCGTTCTTTTTAAGCTTACCGGCCCGAAGTTCAATTTTGGTATCTACGCCTTCTACGGGAATATTCATCATGGTCTTGTAGCGATCGCCACCGCCAAACAACGAATCTTTTACCGGAGTATAACCAAGGGTATCGATAAGTACTTTTTCGATAAAATATCCTTCATCGATTCCAAAAGCCTTATTCTTAGCGACATCGGCGAAACTAGTGTCGCGACGCTGTACAATAGCAAACTGTGCTGTATCGATAAACCGAACCAAACTATCAAAACTTCCTGTGAAATTCCCTGTAATCTCTTGATGGGCCAACTCTGCATCCCGAATATCCTTCAAATTTTTTATCACTTTGGCGTAACGTGCTTCTTTCACTTCGTTAAAAGCGATAGGTCCGCTAATGGAAGTATAAAGTTGATATCCCAAAAAAGCGATCACAATCCAAAGTAGTAGTTGAATTACTATTTTCATTATTTTGATAGTTTAATTATGTTGTTTAATAGGTCTATCGCAAATCTACAATTTTTTTTTGTTCGTTAAAGTATAATCCGAAAAAATCATGGCTATCTTTAAGGGCTATTAGACGCCTACAACATTCATGGATATTTCGCAGTTTTACAGCCTTTTAAAAAATGATTTCCCCCACAATACCACCGCTAAGCAAGATCTTGCTCTGCAATTGTTGGCCGATTTTACCCTAAGCGATAAAAAAAGTCAAACATTTTTATTGAAGGGTTATGCCGGAACAGGAAAAACAACGCTGGTGGGTACGTTGGTTAAAAACCTAGGGAAAGCAAGACGATCTTCTATATTACTGGCCCCTACCGGACGCGCGGCTAAAGTGATTAGTAACTACGCTAACAAGGAAGCTTTTACCATTCACAAAAAAATCTATTATCCAAAAAGCCAAAAAGGGGGAGGGGTTTCCTTTACACTCCAGAAGAACAAACACCGAAATGTAATTTTTATAGTCGATGAAGCTTCTATGGTTCCGGATATTAATCAGGAATCGAAATTATTCGAAAACGGATCGCTTTTGGACGACCTAATGGAATACGTCTACAATGGTCAGAATTGCAAATTGTTACTTATTGGAGACACGGCACAGTTGCCTCCCGTGAAATTGAACATCAGTCCTGCCTTAGATAAACATACGTTGGAAAGCCATTATAATAAAGAGGTCATTGAGATCGAATTGGACGAGGTCGTACGACAACAAAGGGATAGTGGCATTCTGGTGAATGCTACGCACATTCGCACACGTATAGAAGACGGGCTGTATGAAGCATTTAAGTTTTCTGAATTACCCTATCCTGAAGTAATACGTCCGTTGGACGGACAAGAACTCATGGAAGCCATACAAGATAGTTATGCAACATTGGGAAATGAAGACACCGTGATCATTGTGCGTTCTAACAAAAGAGCAAACCTTTACAATCAAAATATCCGAAACCGTATTTTATATCAAGAGGAGGACTTATCTGCCGGAGATTATCTCATGGTGGTTAAGAATAATTACTTTTGGGTAAAGACCGAAAGTGAGGCAGGGTTTATAGCCAATGGAGATATTATTGAGGTGCTGGAGATCTTCAGTATTAAAGAATTATATGGATTTCGCTTCGCGGAAGTAAATATTAGAATGGTCGATTATCCTAAAATGGCTCCCTTTGAAACAGTGCTTTTATTAGATACGCTCACTTCTGAAGCACCCTCACTTTCGTATGAAGACTCTAACCGGCTGTACCAGGAAGTTCAAAAGGATTATGCTTCAGAAAAATCGAATTACAAGCGCTTTCTTTCGGTCAAGAACAATAAATATTTTAATGCACTTCAGGTAAAGTTCTCCTATGCCATCACCTGTCATAAATCGCAAGGAGGACAATGGAACACTGTGTTTGTGGAACAACCGTATTTGCCCAACGGGGTTGACAAGGAATATTTACGATGGTTGTACACTGCGGTTACGAGGGCTCAAGAAAAATTGTACCTCATAGGTTTTAAAGATGAGTTTTTTGTAGATTAGTGACTATGGAGTGGGTTGAGATCTTATTGAGTATTTTTTTAGGCATCGGTCTTGCAGCGGCTGTGGGATTCAGGGTGTTTTTGCCCTTATTGGTCATGAGCCTCGCCGCCCATTACGATGTGATACCGCTTAACGAAAACTGGCAATGGATGGGCAGTCTTACGGCTGTGATCACCTTAGGGGTCGCCACGTTGGTAGAAGTGTCGGGATATTACATTCCTTGGCTGGACAATGCGTTAGATACGATTGCTATTCCACTGGCAGCTATTGCGGGTACCGCTGTTATGGTGGCCACCGTTACAAATCTGGATCCAATCGTTACATGGACGCTGGCGATCATTGCCGGTGGAGGGACAGCAGCGGCAGTTCAGGGTAATACATCGGCGATTCGGCTGGGTTCTACCGCTACAACAGGTGGTCTTGCCAATCCGGTGGTTTCCACCATAGAAGCGGGTACGTCGACGGTTCTAGCCATCTTGTCTATTTTCCTTCCTGTTCTGGCCTTTGTTTGCGTATTGTTAATTTTTTTCGGCCTGTATAAGTTTTATAAAAAGCTTCGCAAAAAACGCAACACTACTGGTTAATCTTCTTATTTTTGAAAACAAGACTTTAATACACTTTAGTTTGAAAATAATAGCAATGATCCCGGCGCGCTACGGCGCCTCTCGATTCCCAGGAAAATTAATGCAAGATCTAGGCGGAAAGCCTGTGATCGTTCGAACCTACGAAGCAGCAAAAGAGACCAATCTCTTTGATGAAGTCTTCGTTGTCACCGATAGCGAGATCATCTTTAATGAAATTGAACTGAACGGGGGTAAAGCCATTATGAGCAAGCGTGAACACGAGTGCGGCAGTGACCGGATCGCCGAAGCAGTAGCCGACATGAATGTCGATATAGTGGTCAATGTTCAGGGAGATGAGCCTTTTACGAGTAAAAAAGGGCTGGAACAGGTATTGAGTGTATTCGACGGGCCCGATGCCGAAAAGATCGATCTGGCATCTCTAATGACCGAGATTCATGACTGGAAAGAGATAAGTGATCCTAACTGCGTGAAAGTGATCGTGGATCAAGATAATTTTGCACTATACTTTTCCCGTTCACCTATACCGTATCCGAGAGATAAGAATGTAGCTGTACAGTATTACAAGCACAAAGGAATCTATGCTTTTCGTAAATCGGCTTTAATGGACTTCTATAGGCTGCCTATGCGAACTCTGGAAGCGGCCGAGAAGATAGAATGCATACGTTATCTGGAGTATGGAAAAAATATAAAAATGGCTATTTCCAATGCACAAGGGATCGAGATCGATACGCCCGAAGACCTTATACGAGCCAATAAAGTGTTGAAAGAAGAGAAGAAGGAAACTGTTAATAACAAATTCCGAAACTTTCCAATGGTTCCCAAGGTGGTTTTTGGGCAGGGTTGTTTTGACCAGTTAGGTTCCATTTTGGCACCGCAACGTAAAGACAAAGCACCTTTTATCTTCTTGGTCGATGATGTTTTTAAGCAGAACAAGGATCTATTGGACAGGATACACCTTCGGTTCAATGACAAATTATTGTTCGTTTCTGCGGAAGAAGAGCCAAAAACTACGCAGGTGGATCAAATTGTAAAAGACATTAAATCTGAATTTACCTATAAACCATCAGGCATCATAGGTATTGGAGGTGGAACCGTGTTGGATCTTGCAAAAGCAGTCTCGATCATGCTAACAAATAAAGGCAGTGCTGCAGACTATCAAGGCTGGGACCTCGTAAAGAACAAGGCGGTTTATCATGTGGGTATTCCTACAATATCGGGTACGGGAGCTGAAGTTTCACGAACTACGGTTCTTACCGGACCTGTGAGAAAACTTGGTATCAACAGTGATTTCACGCCCTTTGATCAAGTGGTTCTGGATCCGGAACTCACAATAGGGGTTCCGAAGAATCAATGGTTCTACACAGGGATGGACTGTTTTATTCATTGTGTAGAATCTCTTAACGGTACGTTTCTTAATGCATTTAGTCAGAGTTACGGTGAGAAAGCTTACGACCTGTGTAAGGAGATCTTTTTGGATGAAGGATTACCCGATGAAGAATCCAGAGGAAAATTGATGATGGCCTCATGGCACGGTGGTATGAGCATTGCATATTCGCAAGTGGGTGTAGCACACGCGATGAGCTACGGACTTTCCTACGTACTGGGTACAAAACACGGGATCGGGAATTGTATTGTATTCGACCATTTGGCTGAATTCTACCCGAAAGATGTCGCCCTCTTCAAGAAAATGGTGAAGCAGCATAACATTGATATCCCAACAGGGCTCTGTAGTAATCTTTCCGAAGCACAATTGAATACCATGATAGATATCGCTTTAAGTCTGGTCCCCTTATGGGAGAATGCATTGGGTGAGCATTGGGAAACAATAATGACCAGAGATAAATTGAAGGAACTCTACATTAAAATGTAAAACAGGGTAAGCAAGAGATGGGCCTAACAAAATTTATTTTTTTTAAAATAATGGGGTGGAAGATCGAGGGCAGTTTTGACCCTTCTATCAAAAAGGCCGTTGTGATCGTGGTTCCGCATACCAGTTGGCACGATTTCTTCATAGGAGTTTTTACTCGTCGTATCCTAAAAACCGAAATCAATTTTGTAGCCAAAAAAGAATTGTTCAGATGGCCCTTTGGCTGGTATTTTAGGTGGATGGGAGGCGCTCCGCTCGACAGGACCTCGGGCCAGAATAAGGTGGAGGCGATCGCTGAAGTCTTCAGAAAAAAAGAAGAGTTCAGGCTGGCCTTAGCACCGGAAGGTACACGCAAAAAAGTGGAGGCATGGAAAACGGGTTTTTACTATATTGCACAAGCCGCCCACGTGCCCATTATTCCGGTTTCCTTCGATTATGCTACTAAAACAGTGACCATAAATCCACCATTCTATATCTCCGGCGACATTGATGAGGACACTCGGTTGCTTCGCACTTATTTTGAAAACATCGTAGGTAAGGTGCCGGAATACTCTTAACAAATTGATGTGATCCTCTTTCGTTTCTTAACACATCATTAATCTAAATCTCTGTTAAAGCCCTCATGTTAGCTAGACAGTAACCCTTTGACTTTCAACAACAGCAGGTTAAATTCTCGTTAATCTTGTAAAAGAAAAATACGTATTGTTTCATTTTCTAGTTATTTAGCCACAAACCTAAAAAGTAACACTATGAAAATGTACAAATTTTTAACACTACTGCTTTTCGCGGGTCTGATGACAACCGCATGTAGCAGCGACGATGACACAGGAAATGATGATGGACCCACTGCCGATTCACGTCGAGAACTTTACGCTTCCAATAATTCTAATGGAAACGTAACAAAATACGATGTGAGTGAACCCAGTACTGCCACCTCAAAGACCTTCTTAACACTATCCCTTGATTCTGAAGGTATTCATTACGACGGTTCAACCGATGCCGTAACACAAGCTTCAAGATCCTTCTTACAGTTAAATTCCTATGCGAATATCTCTGTAGCCGAAGATGGTATCACTATCAATGCTAATATATCCAGCTCGGCAGATCTGGAAAGTCCCAGAGATGTAGCCGTCAATGGGAATTTCTATGTTGTTTCAGACAACGCCGATGTCGACGGGGATCCTAATACTGCCGACGGTCGGTTCTTTGTATACGTTAAGGATTCCAACGGATTCACTTTGAGAAATACAGTGACAGTTGATTTTGCAGTATGGGGAATTGAGTTCGTAGGCAACGACCTATTTGCAGTGGTGGATAAAACTTCCGACATCGCTGTATTTACCAATTTCACGGCAACCAATACCACAGACGCCACCGTAGCTGCGAATAAGCGTATCACCATCGAAGGTATTACGCGAACTCACGGGCTTGCCTTTGATGGTTCTACAATGATCCTTACTGATATTGGTGACGCTGCTTTGGATGCTGATGGAGGTTTTCATGTAATTAGCGACTTTCAAACTAAATTCAATGCCGTTGCCAACGGAGAAACGATGGCAGTAGCAGGAAACCAAGTGCGTGTGGCCGGAAGCAGCACCTTCTTGGGGAACCCGGTCGCTGCAGAATTTGACCAAGAAACAAACACTGTATTTATTGCAGAACGAGCAAATAGCGGGGGTAGGGTACTGGCCTTTCAGAATATAAATGCCGGAGGAAATATTGCACCTACAATGAACGTATTGTTGTCAGGAGCATCTTCACTGTCATTTTATAAAGAGTAGTAAGGCCCTCTATAAATTAAAAAGCCATCTTGAAAAAGATGGCTTTTTTTATTATTCAGCAGATTCTTCCATGGTGTGGTAAACATTTTGTACATCATCGTCCTCTTCCAACTTTTCAAGCAATTTTTCGACGTCTGCCGCCTCAGCTTCTGAAAGTTTCTTGGTGACCTGAGGAATTCGCTCGAATCCTGAACTAAGGATCTCGATATTGTTTTCTTCCAGATAGGCTTGTATCGACCCAAAACTTTCGAAAGGAGCATAGATCAACACACCGTCTTCATCTTCAAAAATCTCCTCCACGCCGTGATCGATCAATTCCAGCTCCAATTCCTCTAAGTCCATACCTTCTCCCTGAATGCGAAAGTTACAGGTGTGATCGAACATGAAAACTACCGATCCGGATGTGCCGAGACTTCCATCAGATTTATTAAAGTAGGAGCGAACATTCGCTACGGTTCGTGTATTATTATCGGTAGCGGTTTCAATAAGTACTGCTATCCCGTGAGGCGCATAACCTTCGAACAAAACCTCCTTATAATTGCCCTGATTCTTGTCACTCGCCCGTTTAATCGCCCGCTCAATGTTATCCTTGGGCATGTTCACCGCCTTGGCATTTTGAATCACGGCACGTAAGCGGGAATTAGCATCGGGGTCGGGTCCGCCTTCTTTAACGGCCATAACAATATCTTTACCAATACGTGTAAAGGCTTTGGACATTGCGGACCACCGCTTCATCTTACGTGCTTTGCGAAATTCGAACGCTCTTCCCATAGTAACTGTTTATTTACAGAATTTTTGGCAAATTTATAAAATCTGTTAGTCCTTGGGAATATGTTTAGCCAAAAACTTTTCATTGGCAAGATTCAAATTATTGATCACTTGTTGACGGTCTTTATTTAAGGAGGCCATCAATTTATTGTAGTTGCCAATAGCTTTATTTATTTCTTTTACTTTTAGATTATAACCATCTATTTGTTCCTTTGTGCGTTTGCGTTCGGGTGTTTTTTCGAGGGTTGTTTTAATGGATTCGACCTCGTCGCTGAGCAGTAAGAATGCAACTACTTGTGGAATGCTCGTTTCAGTTTCTTCTATAAAGAAATTAAAAGCGCGTTGGGTTGCTTCTAACAAGGAAGGGTCGCTTTTATACAGTTCTGCTTCAGTTAATTGCTTCAAACCTTCTTCGGCCATTTGCTGCAATGCATTCCCGTTTTGCTGAATGGCCCCTACATCACCTTTCTCAATAGCTTCCCAGAGGTATACATCATTAATGTTCACTTTAAAGAAACGCAGGTACATATCATTGTAATGTTTAAAGACTTCCGAAGAGATCGCCATCTTTTTCCCAAGATCCGATTCATTTTCAATAATATCGATATTATGCTTTGCAGCGTATGCATAGAAATGTGTTTCGTAATCCTGCTGAGCTTCTGCCATTTTTTTATCGGCGAGTTCGCGTGCCAGCATATACGCTTCCATTTGATCGTAAGACTGTTCTGCGACGGCCTTCATATCAATGATCTTCTCATAATCCTGTTTCATTAAGCTTTCATTCAATCTTAGATTTTCGAGCACCTGATTTTTATAAGTATCTCCGTCAAATCCCTCGGCGCGTTCTATTTTTAAGATTGCTCGCTCCATCGATTTAATGAGGGAGTTTCGAGAGCCGTCCACACTGCGTTCATTTTTGCTGTGAGCAATAGCCTTTGTGTATTTCCACATGTTTTTGGTAATAATCTCTTGTTCACTCGAAATAAATTCTAAGTATTCCAAGGCATTTTTAAAGTTCTGTGCGTGCGCTACGTTTGAGATGCCAAGAATGAGAAAGGAAATAAAAAGGAGTTTCAGTTTCATATTAATGTGTGTTTGGTGCTAAAAGATATTCGGTTAAGATGTGATAGGCTTCTTCAATTTGGAGATCTGAAGTGATCTCTTTCAGAATAATTGTATTCGCTTTCTTTTCTTCAGAACTATACGCAAGCAACTCATTGGTAACCATGGTATTTGAAACCACCATGGATGCAGTATAGCCTTCCAACTCGTCGGCATATTTTTTCCAGAGGTTTAAAGATCCTGTATAATCATTATAGACATTTTCGAGGGTTAATGAGTAGGTTGTATCCTTGTTAATGTAGCTGTTTACCAGGAGTTCATTGAATTTTCGAATGTTCTGAAACCCGGTGCTGGCAGTTACCCGCTTCGCACTTCGCATCTTGATCTGCCCTAATTGAAAAGGCGTTAGTGCTCTGTGCTTTAAAGTGACGGGTACGGAATCTATGGCGAGTGCGAACTTTAGATGTTTTTCTCCATTTGGCAACCGATCGTACATGTCCGGCAACTGAATGTCCGGAATAATCCCTTCCGATTGCAAACTCTTTCCTGTTACGCGGTAAAATTGATCTACCGTAATCTTACAATATCCCAGTTCTTTTTCATTGCTAAGCGGAAGTATGGTCTGGGCGCTAGATTTACCATACGTAGGTGTTCCTACAATAATAGCTCTGTTGTAATCCTGCATGGCTCCGGCAAAAAATTCTGAAGCAGAAGCGCTAAATCCATTCACAAGCAACAAAAGCGGTTTAGTGAACAGCATGCCGCGCTTGGCATCCTTTAAAGTTGAAATTTCGCCTTCTTTGTACTTTATAATCGATAAGGGCCCACGGTCTACAAACATCCCACTAAGGTCGGTCGCTTCTTTCATAGAGCCGCCGCCATTGAACCGCAGATCTATAATCAACGCAGCAATATTTTCCTTTTCCAATTTGTACAGTTCCTTGGCTAGATCGTTGGCAAGACCCAACCCGTCCCAAGATTCAAAATCGGTATAAAAACTGGGTACATTGATATATCCTATTTTGGTGTCCGACCCCAAAATAAAACCTTGTACAGTGTTTTCTTCTACCTTGATCTCTGCTTTGCTCAGCGTTACCGTTTTCATGGAACCGTCCTGTTTTTTAAGTCTGAATTCAATGGTATAATGTGCTTCATCTTGAGTAAAAGCTTGTATATCTTTATTTGAAACACAAACAAGCTCCATGGTATCGTTACCGGACTTCAATGATTTAATAATATCTCCTTCTTCAAAATCTTCATTGCGATGGGCGCTACTTCCGGGAGTGATGTATTCGATCACTATTTCGCCACTATCGTTCTTAGAAGTCATAAAGCCGAAAGACATCGAGTTCGTTGACAAAGTCGATTCGAATACGGACTTTTCAGTATCATTGAAGAAAAGTGTATTGGGATCCATATAACTGGCATAAGCATTTAGAAACGCTTCCTGTACAAAACGTTCAATACCTCCATTTTGATGAAGCAGTTCGTCCAGGATGCAAATTTCCCTTTGGATCACAACGGGTTTTACCAAGGCTTCACGTTCTTTAAAGTTTCGCTGTATTGACGCAAAAATTGAATCTTCTTCAATAAGTCGCATCAAAACTCCGTAGCGTACTTTCTTATTCCAATACTTGGCGATCCGGGCTTCGGTCGCTACATATTTAAAGGAGTCGCCGGGTGTAAAAACAAGCGTATCAGTACCAGAATAATCAAGAGGTTGTTCCTGCAATAACAGCAGACTGCGCTTAGCAAATTCAATGCGTTTGGTTAATGTGCTGCTGTAGATTGAAATAAAATCGCAGCTGCCTGTGCGTATGTAATCGTCAAATTGAAGCTTGTCTTTTTCGAAAACTGCAATATCTTGTGTAGTAAAGAACCGTTTGTTTGGATCCAATTGATCGAGAAACTGGTCGTAAACACCTGCCGAAAGGCTGTCATCCAGTGGCTTCGGACGTACGTGCTCCTTTTCAATTAGAAGTTTCAATGCCTGCGTCTGTTCGCAGAACAGGGAAGAATCCTGAGCGAATATCGTTGCAATAGTAAAAAATACTATCCCGAAGCAAAAACGTGTGATCATGAAGGGCTAACTGATTCGGCTAAAAAAGTACAAAATTTTAGCTTACCAAGTCGTCAATAATCTTCGCCAGTTTAAAATCTTTTTCGGTCACGCCGTCTGCATCGTGTGTAGACAGACTGATGTTCAGGGTGTTGTATGTATTGGACCAATCGGGGTGGTGCTGCATTTTTTCAGCTTCAAAAGCAATGCGCGTCATTACCGAAAAGGCATCTTTAAAATCACGGAACTCGATAGTAGTATGGATGGCATTTTCACTGTAATCCCAGCCTTCGAATTCTTGTAATTTCTCATTAATTTCTTTTTCACTCAACGCTTTCATAAGGCACTAATATTTTAAGGTACTTATCTCTTCTTTAAGCGTACTGTCCTCAATGACCTCTGCCACCGAAATACGATACTGCTTTGGTAGTTTGTTTTCCTTCGGAAGGATAGCCAGATAACTTTCCTCATTCCGACTGAAAACACGCTTAAAGATAGGCAATTTATTGCTTAATTTATCGGTTAGCTCCCGAAACAGATCTTCATGGTGCACCATATCGCTACTGGCTAAATGAAAGATCCCCGTGAGTCTTTGATTGATGATGTAGTGAATTTGCTGAGCGATCTTATTGGCTGTTGTAACCGTTATGATAAGATTTGGGTAGACTTCAAAGGAAGCATGGTGTTTTATAGTTTGTTTTAGCTGAAATATCGTCGGAGAGTTTACTCCCAATACGGTTGGTAATCGCAGGATCGCGTAGGTCTCTTTGGGCAGTTCCCGTAAGATCTTCTCTATTGCAAGTTTATGTTTGCCATAGTCACTTTCGGCCATTGGGAGATCGTTCTCGTACGATGGATATGCGAACTTGCCATCGAAAACAGCCGCAGAAGACAAGAACAATAATCTGGTTCCTTCATTGGTGAGAACGTAATTAGCCAAGGTTTGGTGCATGGTTCGCAGTGATGCAAAATCTCCTGTTAGCGAAGAGATGATCACGCATGGTTTTACTTCAGCAAGGACCTCTAAAATCGTCTGTTTTGTGACATCAAACCGAAAAAACACCTTATTATCCCTTAGGTCTTTAATGTCGTTGCAATACGTTCCGTAGACATCAAAATAGGATTGTAGTTCCTTATAGAGCGCATGGCCAATAAAACCACTGGCGCCTATAATTAGAATTCTATTTTGAGGGATTTGTTTCATGGAATCAATAGAGAAAATGAACGATCAAAAAATGGACGCTCCGGTTTTTGTGGTGAATCTTTCAAGTGCCTGCATCCCAAGATAGGAATTTCCCTTTGGGTTCAAGCCCGGCGCCCAGGTGGCCAGAATGTATTCGTTAGGCAGCAAAGCCACAATACCTCCGCCTACACCACTTTTTCCCGGGAGTCCGACTTCGAAAGCAAATTCTCCTGCTTCGTCGTAGAACCCACAGGTAAGCATGATCGCATTGATACGTTTTACCTGTGTGAGCGTAAGATGTGCCTTATTGCGCATACATATTCCGCGATTGGCAAATAGATAGAAGGCGTTTGACAATTGCTCACAATTCATTTCCAAAGCGCATTGATGAAAATAGAAATCGAGTACTTGGTCTACGGGATTGTTTAAATTACCGAATGATTTAAGCAAATAGGCAGTAGCGTAGTTCTTAAACCCGGTAGCTTTTTCAGATGTGGCAACCCGTTCGTTATAATTAATGGTCGCATCATTCGCCAAGCCCCGAACATACGCCAGAAAATCTTCTTTAGGATTTTTCAGTTCAGAGATAAGGATATCGGCAACGACAATAGCTCCGGCATTTATCAACGGATTTCTGGGGATTCCTTCTTCCATCTCGAGAAGCGATAAATGATTGAAGGGATCTCCGGAGGGCTCTACGTCCATTCGGTTCCATATAGATGTTCCCACCAGTGATAATGCTTTGGCCAAAGAGAGCACTTTGGAAATACTTTGAACCGAGAAACGTGTCTTCCAATTTCCTGCACAATAATTCTCTTCGTTGATCCGGTTAAGGTAAATTCCAAAGTTATCTTGGGAAACAGAAGCCAGTTCAGGAATGTAAGAAGCCACTTCACCCGTATCCTCAATACCCAGGAGTTCTGTGTGAATGTCTTCTAATACCTGCTTGTAATCGATCATATTAGCCTTTGTAGAACGGTAATTTCACTACCGTAGCCGGCACCGTGTTCTTTCGAATTTGAATAAGGATCTCTGTTCCGGGAGTACTGAGTTCAGCGGGGACATAGCCCAGACCAATTCCCTGGTTCAATGACGGAGACATGGTACCGCTGGTCACCGTTCCGATAACTGATCCATCTTTTGAAACAATTTCGTAGCCTTGTCGTGGAATGCCGCGTTCGTTAAGCTGAAATCCAACCAGTTTCATATCGACTCCTTCTTCTTTTTGCTTTTTCAACGCTTCAGAGTTTACAAAGTCTTTTGTAAATTTTGTGATCCATCCTAAGCCCGCTTCCAGGGGAGAGGTGGTGTCGTTAATATCATTTCCGTAGAGGCAATAACCCATTTCCAAGCGCAGGGTATCACGTGCGGCCAATCCAATAGGCTTAATACCATAATCGGCACCGGCTTCCATCACTTTGTTCCATACTTGCGCTACTTCGCTGTTCTTGCAATAGATCTCAAAACCACCACTTCCTGTATAACCGGTCGCACTAATAATAATGTGTTCAATTCCGGCAAAATCTGCCACTTTAAAGGTGTAGAATTTAATTTCTGAAAGGTCTACACTCGTTAAGGATTGCATTGCTTCCACAGCTTTGGGACCTTGAATCGCCAGCAAGGAAAAATCCTCTGAAAGATTTCGTATTTCGGCACCCATAGTATTGTGACTTTTAATCCAATCCCAATCTTTGTCGATGTTTGAAGCATTCACCACCAATAACCATTTTTCGGCATCGAGTCGGTATACAATTAGATCGTCTACAATTCCTCCTGACGCGTTGGGTAAACAGCTGTATTGCGCCTGCCCATCCACCAATTTGGAAGCATCATTGCTGGTGACCTTTTGGATAAGAGCTAAGGCGTTTGGACCCGTGATCAGGAATTCTCCCATGTGAGAAACATCAAAAACACCCACACCTGAGCGAACCGTTTCATGTTCCGCTACCACTCCTTCGTAGGAAACGGGCATATTATAACCGGCAAAGGGCACCATCTTAGCACCTAATTGTTCGTGAACGTGAGAAAGAGCAGTTTGCTTCATGTGTATTAAATTTTTCGCAAATGTAATGTTATCTGTAAAAGGTAACGAAAGATTTGCTTGATTGTTTTCAACAGGGGTAGTAACTTGCAAGTTCGTATCTCAACCGAACATCTAACAAAATACAAGATAGACTCTGTGGGTAATACGTCCACTTTTTAGATCAATAGTTTTCAGGCATAGTGTAAAAGCGGTCGTGTTTTGGTACAATAAAAAAGAACGAGCAAATGAAAATATTTTCTTCAGAACAATTATACAAAGCCGATAAGATCACAACAGAAAAGGAAGAAATTACTTCTGTAGATCTTATGGAGCGAGCGGGAACACAAATATTTAACTGGTTGCATCAACGCATGCAAGGAGCGCAGGTTCCTATTCATATCTTTTGTGGTATCGGGAACAATGGCGGCGACGGCCTCGTGGTGGGTCGATTACTCATTGAGCACGGCTACAATGTCATCCTGTACGTGGTAAATTGCAGTGACAAACGGTCCAAGGAGTTTTTAATAAACTACGACCGTGTAAAGAATGTGACCAAGAACTGGCCTAAATTGATGAAATCTGAAGACGATTTCCCTACCATCGCTCCACAGGATATTATTATCGATGCCATCTTTGGAATTGGTCTCAATAGGTGTCCGGATGGTTGGGTTAAAAAACTTATACAATATCTCAATGCCAGCAAAGCATTTAAACTGTCAATAGACATTCCCAGCGGGTTGTTTGCTGAAAAGCCCTTGAGTGATCCGGAAGCAGTCTTAAAAGCTAACCATACGCTTACCTTTCAAGTACCTAAGCTATCTTTCTTCCTTCCTGAAACCGGAGCGTACGTACCCTTTTATGAAGCCATTGATATTGGTCTGGATGCAGAATTTCTCAGTAACGCAGAACCCTTGGCACAGCTTATTGGAAAACAGGAAGCACAATTGTTCTACAAACAACGACAAAAGTACGTTCATAAGGGATCGTACGGTCATGCGCTACTAATAGCAGGAAGTTACGGAAAGATGGGTGCCGCGGTTCTAGCTACCAAAGCTCTGTTACGTACCGGTGCCGGTATGGCGACCACGTATACTGCAAAGTGTGGTTATAACATCCTCCAAACGGCGATCCCTGAAGCGATGGTACTCACAGACGAACACGAAATGTTCGTGACGGAGATTCAATATGACTTTCAACCATCGGCTGCAGGGATAGGCATGGGTATAGGCGTTCATGAAGAAACCGTGACTGCTTTCAAGAAGTTTTTAGCGAACATAGAAATTCCTTTGCTCCTCGACGCAGATGCCCTAAATATACTGGCCTCTCACACTGAATTACTAGGTCAACTTCCAAAACACTCTATCTTGACACCACATCCCGGAGAGCTTGAGCGATTGATCGGATCCTGGAGTTCAGATTACGATAAACTGGACAAGGCAAAGGCCTTTGCAAAAAAGCACGAGATTGTATTGCTTATTAAAGGAGCAAACTCCATCATTGTCTTTGAAGAAAAATTGTACATCAATACTACGGGCAATCCGGGCATGGCCACTGCGGGTAGTGGTGATGTACTTTCCGGTATGATCACCGGTTTACTCTCACAAGGATACGATCCATTATTGGCCACAGTGTTTGGAGTCTACCTGCACGGCAGTGCCGGTAATATAGTTTCTCAAGAAAAAGGGTTTGAAGCGGTTATCGCCGGAGATATCATTGAGCACATTGGCAGTGCTTATCTGTCTTTGTTTGAACAAGACGCTCCCGAAACCGAACAAGCTTAAGCTAGTTGCTTTACAATAGTTCCTGTAGCATGTCTCTAAGTTTTGGATCTGACGGGCGTGGTGCGTCTGCAGATACTATCTTTCCTTGCGGATCGATAAGAATGAATCGAGGTATACCCAAAATACCATAATTCTCAACAAAATCTGAATTCCAGTTATTGTCGGCCATTAATTGAATCCCACCTAAGTTCTTTTCGGCTACCATGGTTTTCCAAGTATCGTAATCTTTTTCTTCATCGATAGAAATACTTACAAAAGCCACATTCTTGTCGTCAAATTCTTCCTCTACCGCCTTTAAGGCCGGGATCTCCCGTATACATGGGCCGCACCAGGTTGCCCAGACATCGATATATACATATTTCCCATTTAGATCTGACAGGCTGGTGCTACCGCCTTTGTGATTCTCATAATTGAAAGTAGGGGAGTCGTTCCCCGGTAGCAGCGGTAGCAGTTTGTTATACCGTGCCGTTATCTTTTCCAGATTTTCAGGATCGGGGGCGCTGCTTTTATAAATTTGATAAACGTCATTCAAGGACGCATCGGGACGCATACCAAATTCCAAGAAACCATACAATAATTGATCCTTGGCATAGCCATCGGGCAACGATTCGTCCACTTTGGTCAAATAGGCCAATGTAGGATCATCATTATCAGCTTCATTGATAAGTCGGTTAAAGTGGGTATCGAGCATACGCGGATAGGCGATGGATTTACGAAAGGCCGAAGTATCGGCATAATCGATGTTTTCCATGGGTTCATAGTAACGGTCTGATACTTTAAACGTTCTGTTTCCGGTAAAGTAACGATGGTATTCCTGGAAGTTTTCCAGATTCATGATGTGTTCGTAATCCAGTTCCTTACTTTCTAGTTCCTTGAACGCTTCGGAAAGACCTTCGGTATTGTTTAACAGCTCCTCGTATTTGGAATGAATGCTGTTCGCTTCAGTAACAAAATCGGTTTCAGACATGGAAAAGACCTCTTGAAATGGTTTCTCTTTTTCTGAAAGGAGGTACTTTTCAGCTAAATAATTATTTTCGGCTGCGAGATCCCCTGAATAGGTAATGCTCTCGTCGAATTGAGTGATATCTACGGTAAAAGAAAGAGTTTTCCCATTCTCTAAATAAGTAAGTGTACGTTCTCTGCCAATATAAAGTTCGTAGAAACCGTTGGTATCCAAATAGAGTGTATCGCTCAACGTACCGTTGGAAGCAATGGGAATTTTTTCTTCAAGATCGTAACCCCGAACTACGGCAGTGCTTTCTTCAGAATTTTCAATAGTTCCGTTAAGAAGTATATAATCGGTTGTTTTCTCGTCCTTATTACACGAAATGATCGCCAGCGAAACGATAAGGAATGCTAATTTTTTCATAAGTGTTTACAATTTGTCCATTTACTATTAAAGAAGACAATGAGTTGGCTAAAATTACAAAACCTTTGGTATAAATTGGTATTTTTGCGGGACAAACAACCCAATCGATGCAAGAAACCCATTATATCAGTTCCGAGATATTGGATCTACCTACCGTAAAAGAGATCATTGAGTCCCATAAACTGCTGGAATTATCTGAAGAAGCAGCATTCAACATAAAGAAGTCCAAAGCCTATCTCGACGGTAAGATGGAGAACAATGAACGACCTATCTATGGTATCAATACCGGATTTGGTTCGCTTTGCAATGTGAAGATCGCAAACGACAATCTTTCAAAATTACAGGAAAACCTCGTAATGTCGCACGCATGCGGTACAGGTGACTATGTACCCCGACCCATTGTAAAATTGATGTTGCTTTTAAAAATACAATCCTTGAGTTATGGATACAGTGGTGTGCAGTTACAGACCGTCGAAAGACTCATCGACTTTTATAATAACGACCTGCTCCCTGTGGTATATACACAAGGTAGTTTAGGAGCCTCGGGAGACTTGGCTCCCTTAGCGCATTTATCGCTCCCGTTATTGGGCAAAGGCGAAGTCTTTGTAGGTGAGAAACGTATGCGTACTGCGAAGGTGCTCAAAAAATACAATTGGAAACCTATCACCTTAGAAGCAAAAGAGGGACTGGCTCTTTTAAATGGCACACAATTTATGAGCGCCTACGGTGTCTACACCTTATTACAATCACATAAGCTATCGTACCTAAGCGATGTGATAAGTGCCCTCTCGGTAGACGCATTCGATTGTAATATGAGTCCGTTCGATCCATTAGTGCATTTGGTCCGTCCGCATCGCGGACAAGTTAAAACTGCCGAGCGTATTGTGGAATTCTTAGAAGGAAGCGAATTAGGCTTATCGGAAAAGAAGAACGTACAGGATCCGTATTCTTTTCGTTGTATCCCGCAGGTACATGGGGCTAGCAAAGATACTATCGTGTTCGTAACGAAGTCTTTTAAGACCGAGATCAATTCAGTAACCGACAATCCTAATATTTTTGTTGCCGAAGATAAGATCATTTCCGGTGGAAACTTTCACGGGCAACCATTGGCACTGGGATTGGACTACTTGTCTATTGCCATGGCCGAACTGGCTAATATCTCTGAAAGAAGAACCTACCAATTGGTTTCCGGTTTGCGGGAATTACCGGCCTTTTTGGTAAACAACCCCGGTTTGAACAGTGGTTTTATGATACCGCAATATACCGCTGCCAGTATCGTAAGTCAAAACAAACAATTGGCAACTCCGGCCTCTGTAGACTCGATCGTTTCGTCGAACGGACAGGAAGATCATGTGAGTATGGGAGCCAACGCCGCAACAAAATGTTTGCGTATTGTTGAGAATCTGGAGACCGTATTAGCGATCGAATTGTTAAATGCTTCGCAAGCCATGGAATTTAGAAGACCAAAAAAAACCTCTCCGTTTTTAGAATCTTTCCTTCAATCATTTCGGGAAACGGTTTCCTTTGTGGCAGAGGATCGCCTGTTGGCCGATGATATCCATGCCGCCATAGCGTTTATTCAAAGTTTCTCTATCGATAATGAGATCCTATTCGAGTAAGATTCAATCTGCTTCGTTCACCATCTTATCCACCCATGCTTTTGCTTCGGAAAGGGCGTCGAATAAATGAAAAGGTTTCTTTAGAAAGATCTTTTCGATCTCTACGTTGGAAATATTTATTTCGTGGGTACTAACAACGGCGAATGCCATGAGGTTCTCGATCTTGGACGTTTCAATGTAGACACGGGGATCTACCGCATACGAATTTTTTCGGTATGAGATGTACCCAAACGGTCTGTTCTTAAAATAGGTTTTAGAAATTTCAAGCAGGTCTTTATTGTATTCGGGAATGACAGTAATGCCCTCATGCATAATGGTAATGAGATAGTTATCATAAATTTCTACCGTCCCGAAAACATATTGTAGTGTGGTGATATTCAATTTGGTTGGATTTGAGATTTTCAAGATACAAAAATTGTAGAAATACCTATAGTGGTTTCTGTACAATCCAGATGTCTTGCGGGAGCCATCCATCCTGTGGCGGTGTTTCGATATGCTCGAGAATCTTTACATTCGAGAATAAGTTTTTCATGAAGGCCAGAGGGTGAAACGTTGTGTAGATCCTGTGTCCTTCCTTTACTTGTCCGCGTGCCACGAGAGCTCCTTGCTCATATAGTTTGCGTTCCCCATCGGTTAAGAGCGGAATATAGTTATTCCCAGAAGTGGTAATGAACATGATCCCACCCGGACTAAGCACCCTTAAAAGTTCTGCAAACCACTCGTAGTGCAATCTTTCAGAAAGATGGGTAAAGACCGAAAGGCTATAAATAATATCCATATGTGCATCAGGATAGGGGAGCTTTGCTTCCAGTGTATTCAGATTGAAATGTATATGCGGAAGGTTCTTGGTATTCCAATCGATGGAAAGCGGATTATAATCACTTCCGTAAAAAGAACAATCGTTTGGAAGGATATTGGGCAGGTGTCTAATGATCCGCGCCGGACCACAGCCCCAGTCCAATATGTTTTTATTTTTAAGGTCGGAGTGTCGTTTTAAATAATCCACCAGCCATTGGGCCGTTTTTTCACCTCCTGTGTAGTATTTCTCATAGCTCATCTCATGAGATTCGTAGATGAGATAATCCGGTGGAAGTTTCACCTCTGGGTGGTTTTCTAAAAACCGATCGTTCTTTTTCTTGTTCTTTACTAATTGCTGATAAAAACGTGCTTTGTCCGCAACGTGTAAAAAACCTAATTTTCTTAGGGTATTGGATAGTTGTTGTTTATTCATTCTGAAGTATTATTTTGAACAATTCACACATGTGGTCACCTGTGGCATAAGTAAGATTCGTTCAATTGGTATGGGTTGTTTACACTTTCTGCATCTTCCGAAATCGGGATCATCTATCTTGGAAAGTGCTACGGTGAGGTTCTTTAATTTCACTTCGGCTTTTCTATATGCAGCTTCGTTGACCGAACGATTATTAATAGCGTCCATGCGCGAAACACGACCAATTGCATTTTCTGGAGCAATGGGCTTACTCAATTCTCGGTATTTGGCAACCAAGTGTTCGGTCTCCATCATGGCTTCTTCAATGCGCTTTTTGATTTGTTTTCGTTCCTTCATAAAAAATTAAAACCACCTGATACTAAGATGCAGGTGGTTCTTCTTTTTGACTTCACTATTTTATGACTCTGTCTTTTTTTTCTGCTTTTTGATCTTTATGGTGAGTTCATTCGTCTTTTCGTCAAGATCCATAGTGATACCATCACCTTCTTGCAAATTGGAATTTATGATCTCTTCGGCCAAAGCGTCTTCAATATATTTCTGGATCGCGCGCTTTAAAGGTCTTGCCCCATAATCTTTGTCGAAACCTTTGTCTGCTATATAATCCTTTGCCTTCTCGGTAAGGGTAAGTTCATATCCAAGATCTTTGATACGGTCAAAGAGCTTGTCGAGTTCTATATCGATGATCTTGTGAATATCGTCACGGTCTAACGGGTTAAAAACCATAACATCATCCACTCGGTTCAAGAATTCCGGAGCAAATGCTTTTTTCAATGCATTTTCGATGATACTCTTCGAGTTAGCATCCGCCTGACTTTCTTTCGCAGCAGTACCGAATCCGACGCCTTGCCCGAAATCTTTCAGCTTTCTGGCGCCAATGTTCGAGGTCATTATAATGATGGTGTTCTTAAAATCGATCTTACGCCCTAGACTATCTGTCAACTGCCCGTCGTCCAATACCTGTAGCAGCATATTGAATACATCGGGGTGGGCTTTTTCAATCTCGTCCAACAGGATGACAGCATACGGCTTACGGCGAATCTTTTCTGTCAATTGTCCGCCCTCTTCATAACCCACATACCCCGGCGGTGCTCCAATAAGACGTGAAACCGCAAACTTCTCCATATATTCACTCATATCCACACGCACCAGTGCATTTTCGGAGTCGAAAAGCTCGCGTGCCAGTACTTTGGCAAGCTGTGTTTTACCTACACCTGTTTGACCCAAGAATATAAAGGAGCCGATAGGTTTATTAGGATCCTTCAAACCGGCACGATTTCGCTGAATGGCCTTAACCACTTTAGCAACCGCTTCATCCTGACCTATGACCTTTCCTTTGATGCGGTCCGGCAGTTTTGAAAGTTTGGTACTTTCAGTTTGTGCGATTCGATTTACAGGAACTCCGGTCATCATAGAGACAACTTCAGCTACGTCTTCCTCGGTCACGGTTTCTCTATGTAATTTTGAATCATTTTCCCATTTTTCCTGCTCGGTCGCCAGCTCTTTCTCAAGATTCTTCTCATCATCCCTCAATTTCGCTGCCTCTTCGTATTTTTGTTTTTTCACTACGGAATTCTTCAATTCACGTACCTCTTCCAATTTTGCCTCGATCGTTAATATCTTCTCCGGCACATTGATGTTAGTGATATGAACACGAGATCCTGCCTCATCCATAGCGTCTATGGCCTTGTCCGGAAGAAAACGCTCGGTCATGTACCTGTTCGTCAATTTCACACAAGCCTCTAAGGCATCCTCGGTATATTGCACGTTGTGATGCGACTCATATTTATCTCTGATATTATGAAGGATCTCAATGGTCTCGGCTACTGTAGTAGGTTCCACCAATACCTTTTGGAATCGACGTTCCAAGGCTCCATCCTTTTCGATATATTGTCTGTATTCGTCCAGGGTAGTAGCACCAATACATTGGATCTCACCTCTTGCAAGCGCAGGCTTAAACATATTGGAGGCATCCAGCGATCCGGTAGCACCGCCTGCGCCAACGATGGTATGAATCTCATCGATGAACAGAATAATGTCGTCATTCTTCTCCAGTTCATTCATCACAGCCTTCATGCGCTCTTCAAACTGTCCGCGATACTTTGTTCCGGCAACCAGGCTGGCAAGGTCTAAGGTCACTACCCGTTTATCGTACAAGATACGCGACACCTTTCGCTGCACAATACGCAAGGCCAAACCTTCAGCAATAGCAGATTTCCCCACTCCGGGTTCTCCAATGAGTAACGGATTGTTCTTTTTTCTTCTGCTTAATATCTGTGAAACCCGCTGTATTTCACTCTCTCGTCCTACTACGGGGTCTAATTTTCCGTCTTCGGCCATGGAGGTAAGATCCCTTCCGAAGTTATCCAAAACAGGCGTTTTAGACTTCTTGGTTCCTTTGGTGCTGGACCCGGAGAATAAATTCTCTTTGGAAGCATCTTCTTGTGGGGTATCGTCATCATTTGGAAATGATTCTGAAGTAGGGCTGTCTATATAGTCTTCGTCGTTCGCAATCATAAGTTTGAATTGATCCTTCACACCGTCGTAATCCACTTTCATCTTGTTAAGCAATTTCGTTGTAGGATCGTTCTCATTGCGAAGGATACACAACAACAAATGAGCTGTATTGATCGATGAACTTTGAAATAGTTTTGCCTCTAGAAATGTTGTTTTAAGGGCACGCTCCGCCTGACGGGTTAAATGGAGGTTTTTTTTATCGTTTTCGCTAGTCCCGATGTTGGGGTTGGCCGGACTTAGAATCTCTACCTTTCGGCGAAGGTGATTCAGGTCCACATCCAGTGCGTTTAATATAGTTACAGCCTTACCGTTACCATCACGCAAAAGGCCGAGCATTAAATGTTCGGTGCCTATAAAATCGTGACCTAACCGCAATGCTTCTTCTTTGCTGTATGCAATTACATCTTTTACTCTTGGGGAAAAATTATCATCCATAAATCTATATCCTCTAATGCCTTTAAAAATACTAAATTTCCTTAGAAAAGGGACAAAAACCATACCCCATTTGAAAGTGCTGTAGTAAAAGGACAAAAAAACTAACTAAAATCAAAGCACAAAGGCGTATAGTTATTAACGGTTTTCATGTTAAAATTTGTTAATAAAAACGTGAATATTATGGCTGGAATCCCCTGTAAAAACTTGCAAAATAATGTATCTTGCTCCTTATGTTTAACGACTAAATAATAAAGTAAAATTTTATGGCTGAAGGCGAAAAATTGATCCCAATTAACATTGAAGATGAAATGAAGTCGGCTTACATTGATTATTCAATGTCGGTCATTGTGTCACGTGCACTTCCTGATGTTAGGGATGGTATGAAACCTGTTCACAGACGTGTGTTGTATGGAATGCACGAACTGGGTGTTAGAGCGACCGGAGCTCACAAAAAATCGGCGAGAATTGTAGGAGAGGTTCTTGGTAAGTACCATCCGCATGGCGATACTTCTGTATACGACGCTATGGTGCGTATGGCACAGGAATGGAGTTTGCGATATATGCTGGTTGACGGACAAGGAAACTTTGGCTCTATAGATGGAGACAGCCCCGCAGCCATGCGATACACCGAAGCCCGAATGCAAAAAATTTCGGAAGACATGTTGGCAGACATCGACAAAGAAACGGTGGATCACCAACTAAACTTCGATGATACCCTTTACGAACCTACAGTGCTACCTACACGTGTCCCCGGCCTCCTTATCAATGGTGCTTCAGGTATCGCAGTAGGTATGGCCACCAATATGCCTCCGCACAATCTAACTGAAGTCGTCGATGGAACGGTCGCCTTTATTGAAAATAACGATATTAGCATCGATGAATTGATGCAGCACATCAAGGCTCCCGACTTTCCAACCGGCGGGGTGATTTATGGTTATGAAGGGGTAAAAGAAGCTTTTCATACCGGTAGAGGGCGTGTGGTAATGCGCGGTAAAGCTTCTTTTGAAGAAGTGAACGGGCGCGAATGTATTATTGTTTCTGAAATTCCTTATCAAGTGAACAAGGCCGATATGATCAAAAAGACGGCCGATCTTGTAAATGAGAAAAAGATCGAAGGGATCACGAATATTCGTGATGAATCCGATCGGAAAGGGATGCGTATTGTATATATCCTGAAAAGAGATGCAATTCCCAATATTGTACTGAACATGCTGTATAAGTACACTGCGCTTCAATCAAGCTTTAGTGTCAATAATATTGCTTTAGTGAAAGGGCGTCCACAGATGCTCAACCTGAAAGAATTGATCCATTATTTTGTCGAGCATCGACATGAGGTTGTAGTGCGTCGTACAGAATACTTGTTGCGCAAGGCCGAAGAACGTGCCCACATCCTGGAAGGACTTATTATCGCTTCGGATAACATAGATGAAGTAATTCGATTGATACGTGCTTCTGCCAATGCAGATGAGGCCAGGGAAGTGTTAATGAAAACGTTCGAGCTTTCAGAAATACAAGCTAAGGCCATTGTAGAAATGCGTTTGCGCCAGTTAACGGGTCTGGAACAGGATAAGCTTCGAAGCGAATACGACGAATTAATGAAGACCATTGAAGATTACAAAGACATTCTTGCCAAAAAAGACCGGCGAATGGAGATCATCAAGGACGAATTACTCGAGATCAAGTCCAAATACGGAGACGAGCGTCGTTCGGTCATAGAATATGCCGGAGGAGATGTAAGTATCACAGACCTAATCGCCGACGAGAAAGTAGTGATCACCATTTCACACGCCGGGTACATTAAACGAACCTCTCTCACCGAATACAAGACACAAAACAGAGGAGGGGTAGGTCAAAAAGCCTCCGCTACAAGGAATGAGGACTTTTTAGAGCATTTGTTCGTAGGTACTAACCACCAATACATGTTGTTCTTTACGCAAAAAGGAAAGTGTTTCTGGATGCGTGTCTTTGAAATCCCGGAAGGTAGCCGCACCTCAAAAGGTCGTGCTATTCAGAACTTAGTGAACATTGAACCCGATGATAAAGTGAAGGCGTTTATTTGTACTCAGGACCTCAAAGATGAAGAGTACATCAATAATCATTACGTGATCATGGCGACCAAGAAGGGGCAAGTAAAGAAAACCCCGTTAGAGCAATATTCACGTCCCAGAACCAATGGAATAAACGCTATTACCATTAAAGAAGGTGACGAGCTGTTAGAAGCGAAATTAACCACAGGCGATAGCCAGGTAATGCTTGCTGTTCGTTCGGGGAAGGCAATTCGATTCGAAGAAGAAAAGACACGACCTATGGGACGGAATGCCTCCGGTGTTCGCGGGATCACACTGGCAAATAAAAACGATGAAGTAATTGGGATGATCGCAGTTGAGGACCATGAATCTGATATACTGGTGGTCGCTGAGAACGGGTACGGTAAGCGTTCCAGTATTGAAGATTACAGGATCACGAACCGTGGTGGAAAAGGTGTTAAAACCATTAATGTTACTGAAAAGACAGGTAAATTAGTAGCTATCAAGAATGTAAGTGACAACGACGATCTAATGATCATCAATAAGTCCGGCATTGCTATACGGATGGCAGTAGAAGATCTTCGCGTTATGGGACGTGCCACTCAAGGCGTTCGATTAATAAAAGTGCGAGAAGACGATGCCATTGCCGCTGTGGCAAAAGTAGTGATCGATGATGATGATGTAGACGAAAATAACGATGCACCGGAAAATGGCACTACTATTGATACAAACGACACACAAACCGAAAACAACGAATAAAATCAAACTCAAAACAATGAAAAATTCAGTTTTAATGGCAAGTGCACTCTTGGTTGCTATGGGTGCTCTTGCTCAAAAAAAAGAGATCAAGAAAGCCGATAAAGCGCTACAAGCCGGGGATTATAATGAAGCCATGACTTACTTATCTCAAGCCGAGCCTATGCTTGGAAGTGCAGATGATGACGAAAAAGCAGACTTTTATCTAATTAGAGCCGGAGTGAATCTAGGAAAGCCCGGGGCAGATTTTACACAGTTAGCCATGGCAGGTGACGACCTTGAGAAAGCGAAAGCAGCAGATCCTAGTATCGAGAGAGATGATGCGTATTCTCAAATATTCTTAAAGCTACGCGAGAAGATGGAGAACAGTGCCATCAATGACTTCAACTCAAAGAACTTCAAATCGGCGGCAGAGAAGTATGAAAAGGCATATTCTTTAAGCAAATCCGATACCATCTTTTTGGCGAATGCAGCCATTAGTGCTAAGAACGGCCAGGAATATGATAAAGCTATTCAATATTATAATCAATTGTTAGATATCGGATATACAGGAATTCAAACACAATTAGTTGCCATCAATAAGGAGACGGGAGAAGAAGAGTCATTTGGTTCTGTAGGCCAGCGAGATCTAATGCTAAAAGCAGGAACACACACCAATCCGCAAACTAAGGTTAGTGAAAATCAACAGGAAGATATTATACGGAACCTGACACAGATCTACATTCAACAAGGGAAAACTGAAAAGGCGCTGGATCTTTTAAAAGGACTTC
Organism: Altibacter lentus; assembly: GCF_000746845.1. Lineage (GTDB taxonomy): Bacteria > Bacteroidota > Bacteroidia > Flavobacteriales > Flavobacteriaceae > Altibacter > Altibacter lentus. The sequence goes on from NZ_KN050846.1 coordinate 566,420, forward strand.
GCGCAAAAAATCCGGATGATATGGTATTGCTTCGTACCGAAGCGGATCTTTATTACGAAATGGGAGATAAGGAAACGTACAATTCATTGATTAGTCAGTTAATTTCAAAAGACCCGGATAATCCGGAACTCTATTTTAATTTAGGTGTTGCAAGTGCCGAAAATGGAAATGCCGAAAAAGCTATGGAGTATTATAAGCAAGCTTTAAAGATTGACCCTACCTATGCATCTGCAAACATCAATATGGCTTCTCTTATTTTGGACAAACAAACACCCATTGTAGAAGAAATGAATGCCTTGGGAACTTCTCGAGAAGATTTCAAAAAATATGATGCGTTAAAAATTAAGTTACATGAGGTACAGGAAAGTTCGGTGCCCTATCTGGAGGCTGCATTTCAAGCACGCCCGGATAATGTAGAATATGCGAGAACGCTAATGAACATATACAGCCAGTTAGGCCGTGATGAAAAAGCGAAAGAACTGAAAGCAAAGGTTCAACAACTGGAAGGTCAGTAGACACTACTTATAACAATAAATAAAAAAGTCTCCCTAGCGGAGACTTTTTTTATATAATACGTTTAATGACCCGCAATTTGTGCGTGTGACAGCGTCGCTCGTAATTGAAGATGCCGGTGTGATCCAGTCTGTCAATACGCACCTTTCCGTGGGCATGAATAATATGGTTATCCTTCATAATAATACCCACATGAGTAATGGCTCCTTCGGCATTGTCAAAAAAAGCAAGATCCCCGGGTTCACTTTCTTCTATAAAACTTAGGGCTTCTCCTTGAGTAGCCTGTTGACTTGCATCCCTTAATATACTATAGCCGTTAATCTTATATACCATTTGGGTAAATCCGCTACAATCAATTCCGAAGGGAGTCTTGCCGCCCCACAAGTAAGGAGCATTTAAATAGAGCAATGCGGTATCAAGCAGATGTTCTTTAGGAAGTTTTTCTGAAATTGATTTCCCTTCAAAAGCGTGTTCCAACATTTGGATCGCATTTAGAGAACTTCCCATGCAGATAGAAAGAAGTTGCCCTTCCGAAGCAATAATAAAATCCACAAGATCAGAAGAATATGAAGCCGTGCTTTCTTTAAGTGTGTTACTGGTTTCCTCGGGGATTTCTATAAATTGCTTGTTGTCGATCCAACCTTCATACCGATCAAAATCCAGACGAATTCTGCTCCATTTTTTTCGATGTTCCAGTATTTTAAACGTTTCTCCGTACAATAACTGGCTCACCATCTCACTTCGGTCTGAGGGCTCTAACCGAAGGGGAACAATACTTAAATTACAAATGCCGTATTTCATCGTGTCTGGTTACCCAAAGAACAGCTTAGTTTCTTTCAATCACCATCGCCGATGCGCCTCCGCCACCATTACAGATCGCAGCTGCACCAATCTTTCCGTTGTTCTGGATCAACACGTTTAGTAATGTGATAAGGATTCGCACTCCACTGCAGCCTAAGGGATGCCCTAAAGATACCGCACCGCCATTTACATTGACGTTGGAATCGTTTAGCCCTAATAGTTTCATATTTGCCAATCCAACAACAGCAAAGGCCTCGTTGAATTCGAAGTAATCAACATCATCTTTTGTTATACCTGCTTTGGCCAATGCCTTGGGTAAAGCTTTTGAAGGAGCGGTAGTAAACCATTTTGGTTCTTGAGCGGCATCGGCATAGCTCTTAATCGTCGCCAGGGCAGTAAGCCCTAATTCTTTTGCCTTTTCTGCGCTCATAAGGATCATGGCTCCTGCACCATCATTTATAGTGGAAGCATTAGCCGCGGTTACCGTTCCGTCCTTTGAAAAAGCAGGACGTAAAGACGGTATTTTATCCATACGCACATTTTTATAATCTTCATCTTCCGAAACGATCACAGGCTCACCTCTTCGCTGGGGCACTTCTACAGGGACAACTTCTTCTTTGAACTTTCCTTCACTCCACGCCTTGGCTGATCGGTTATAGGATTCTATAGCGAATGCATCTTGGTCTTCTCTGGAAAAATTGTGTTCAGAAGCACACAGATCGGCACATACGCCCATAGCGTTTTGATCATAGGCATCCACCAAACCGTCTTTTTGCATGCCGTCCACAAGTGATGCAGGGCCAAACTTCACTCCATTACGCATGTGTACATAGTGCGGGATATTGCTCATGCTCTCCATACCACCTGCCACAATAATATCGGCATCACCCAAGGCGATCGCCTGTGCTGCGTTCATTACTGCTTTCATTCCTGAAGCGCACACTTTGTTGACGGTGGTACACGGAACTGTATCGGGGATACCGGCTCCTAGGGCTGCTTGTCTGGCCGGGGCCTGACCAACACCGGCTTGCACCACATTGCCCATATATACTTCCTGAACCAATGAGGGATCTAACTGTATCTTGTCCAGTGCGCCTTTTATAGCTGCCGAACCCAACTGGGTAGCCGTTAATGATGATAAACTTCCCATAAAACTTCCTATTGGGGTTCGTGCCGCGGCGACAATTACAACTTCTTTACTCATTGGATCTTTTTTTATTTTACATTGAATTTTCTGAAGTATTTATACCTTCAGAACAGGAAGTGCAAATTTACATATTTAAAACTAATTTATCAATCTTTCACAAGAGCAGGTATGGGATTAATCGCTCTATATTTATACCTTTACTTCCAGATCGACCTGTATGAACAATCTGTTTTCATTCCTTACAAAAAACCAGTCCTATATTTACAAAGGATTCTTGTTTATTATTGCAACGATTCTGGTGATCTATTTGCTTCCGAAGGGCGGGCAGTTCAAGTATAATTTCCAAAAAGGAAAACCATGGCAATATGAGAACCTGTATGCTCCTTTTAGTTTTACCATTAAGAAAGATGCCGCAACACTGGAAAAGGAAAAAGAGGACATTCGGGTAAACGCTATCCCTTACTTCGACTACGATCCCGAGGTTGCTGCTGAAGCGGTGCTTCGGTTCAAGGACCTTTTTGAACAGACCTTTGTAGACAGTGTTTATACCACTTCAAAAAGCAAAACACTTCGGCTGGGAAGTGCTATTATTTCGGACCTCTATGATAAAGGAATCACCAACGAGATTCATCCCTATTCCGAAGAAAAACTAATTTACTTGACAAAAGGAAGTGAAGTAGAGGAGATCACGTATGCGCAATTGTATAAGCTGGATGATCTCAACAAGACAATTCGAAATGCGGTTGTCGAAGCCAATGCACAAGATACTGAGGAATTACTTCAAAAACTGCTGGCACGGGCTGTAGTTCCCAATGTTGGTTTTAACACGAAACTTACCGAAGCTGCTATCGAATCTGACATTAAAGCGATCAATCCCAACCGAGGTATTATTGAAAAAGGGGGGAGGATTATAGCCAAAGGTGAAGTAGTAGAAGGCGACAAATACCAAATACTAAACAGTCTAAAGCTCGAATATCAATCGCAAGTTTGGAGCAAATCCAACTACGTCTGGCTTCTTGTTGGTTACTCACTGCTGGTGTCGCTGGTATTTCTTATGCTTTATTTGTTTCTCAACAAATACCGTCCGGCTATTTTTCACAACAATACCAAGGTCACATTCATTTTCTTCAATGTTGTGCTCATGGTCTTTTTAACGACGATCGTTGTAAAGATCGATGCTGCCTATGTTTATGTGGTACCGTTGTGCATTTTACCTTTGGTCATTAAAGCATTTTTCGATCCACGTCTGGGCTTATTCGTACATGTATTGACCATTTTATTGCTTGGCTTTGTAGTTCCCAACAGTTTTGAGTATATGTTCCTCCAGATCATCGCCGGTATTGTGACCATTCTAACAGTTTCTGAACTGTACAAACGTGCAAATTTGTTCATTTCGGTAGGGCAGATTACATTTATTTATATTGTGGGTTATTTCGCTTTCTTTTTGATTCAGGAAGGAAACGTTCAACTCATCAACTGGGAGACATTTGGTTATTTTGTTCTTTGCGGACTCGCAACCTTGTTCGCACATCCGTTGATTTATTTATATGAAAAGGTTTTTGGATTGGTTTCTGATGTTTCGCTGCTGGAGTTGAGCGATACAAACTCTAAACTACTAAAAGAACTGTCCAATAAGGCCCCCGGAACATTCCATCATTCGCTGAATGTGGCCAACTTAGCTGAAGCTGCTGCCAATGAAGTTGGAGCGAATGCCATGCTGGTACGTGTTGGAGCCTTGTATCACGACATCGGGAAAATGATTAATCCGACCAATTTTACCGAGAATCAAGTAAATTCTTTCAATACCCATAGTGAGCTCGCACCTAAGGAGAGCGCCAAGATCATAATCGCACATGTGATCAACGGGATCGAGATCGCACGTAAAAACAATCTTCCCGATCGTGTGATCGATTTTATTCGAACACATCACGGAACAAGTCTCGTCTATTACTTCTACAAAAAAGAAAAAGAACTAAGCGGTACAGCAGACCCAGAGGACTTTCGTTATCCCGGTCCTATTCCTTTCAGTAAAGAAACAGCCATTCTAATGATGGCAGATAGTGTTGAGGCTGCCAGCAAAAGTTTGAAAGACCCTACGTCTACTAAGATCGATGCCTTTGTAGAAAAGATCATCGATGTGCAGATGGAACAAGGTCAGTTTTTGAACGCAAATGTTACATTTAAGGAAATCCAAAGCATCAAAAAAATTCTTAAAAAGAAACTTAACAATATCTACCATTTACGTGTAGAATACCCTGAATAAAAAAGCACTGCCTCCTCAAAGACAGTATTTACTCCTCACGTGTAGTTAAGTCAATTAAACCCCTAATTCGTCTATATTCTTAGTTGTGATCGAGGTAATTGACCTTTGAAATCATACTTAAAGAATAAAATCTCAGTGGGTTCTGCAAATATAACTCACAGTCTGCGAGAGAAATATACCTATTGTAACAAAAGATTGGAGAGAGGTAACCGAAAGAGATGGCAAGTTATACAGACTGCTCGACGTTAAAATTTCGCTAAGATGCGGAAGACCTATTTATTTCCATAGTAATTTTAAGTTAAAGAAACGACTATGGATGTACGTTCTAATGAACCTCTTTGGGTGATACAAAATTCATTGAAGTTTTCATATTCTTCAATTAGTAAAGATGAATCGGCTGCAATTACAGTGCTAGGGGGAGGAATTACCGGCGCACTAATAGCACATAAACTGGTAGAAGAAGGCTATGATGTTCTTCTGGTTGAAAAAAGAGATATATGTCACGGAAGTACTGCTGCCAGCACTGCGATGCTTCAGTATGAAATAGATGTGCCCCTGTTTCAATTGATGGAAAAAGTAGGTCTTACCAGTGCAGTTACTAGTTTTCAACAATGTGAGAGTGCTATTTTTACTGTTGAGAATCTGGTATCAAAAATTTCCAGTGATTGTGATTTTGAAAAGAAATACAGTGTATGGTTCACCACGAATAAAAAGGATATATCTTTTTTAGAGAAAGAATATGAAGCACGTTTAGCACATGGTTTTCAAGTTGAATGGTTAACAAAAGAAGCCACTAGAGAGTTAGGAATAGGAAAGGGGTATGCTGCGATAAGGTCTCGGTCGGGTGCGGTGATGAATCCTTATATTTTTGCACAAGACCTCTTAGCTGCTTCCGTAAAAAAAGGATTAAGAATTTTTGATAAATCTGAAATTGTAGAGCATCGTAAAAAAGACAGTGCAATTGAGCTTAGAACCCGTTCAGGTTTTAAAATAACAACATCTAATGTAGTTAATTGTACCGGTTTCGAAAGCGTAGAAACCATCCCTTCTCAATTGGTCGATCTTAAAAGTACCTATGCAATCGCTTCGGAAGCATTCAGCGAACTGCCAGCTCCTTTCAAGGATATGATCTTCTGGGATACAGCAGCGCCATACCATTATTACAGAGGTACGGCAGACGGACGAATTATTATGGGAGGAGGAGACGTCCCCTATAAAAATGCCAAAACCAGGGACAGTCTATTATCGAAGAAAGAAAAACAATTAATCAAAATGTTTCAGAAAACATTTCCCTCAATTCCGTTCATTAAAGACTATAGCTGGGCCGGTACATTTGGTGAAACAAAGGACGGACTGCCCTATATGGGAAAGCCGGATGCAGACAAAAATGAACATTACATACTGGGGTATGGCGGTAACGGCATAACCTTCAGCATTATGGGCAGAGATATGATCATACCCTCAATAGAAGAAATGCCACATCCTTACTTAGAATATTATAAATTTGACAGATAATTTTGATAACAATATATACAGTATGAAAAAGACCGGAATCATATTAGCAATGCTCCTCGTTCTGCTTTTAGTCCTTCTTTATTCGTCCGTGCTCAGTACAGACGATGCTGCTTCCACTGATATTGTTGTTGATCTTAATACTATTGAACAAAGAGATTTCAGGCTTTTGGACTCTGTGATCGTTGCAGCCAGTTCTCAATATACTGCGAACGATCTAAAGCGATTTATTCAAGGGGATCACTATCGCGAGGCCTGGTCCACACCTATAAAAGTTCCTGTTGTATACCTGGACACACTTTTTGGTGGCACGAAAGTGATTGAAGAGGGGGGTGGAAAACAAACCAACTCATTGACACTCATGGGTGGTAACGGGATCGTGTATACCTTGCGTAGTATTGCCAAAAATCCTGACGCACTTGTTCCCGATTACGTTCGTTTCCTCGGTTTAGAGAATATTGTTATCGACGGAGTGTCTGCGCAACATCCCTATGGCGCATGGATTGCAGCAGAAATGGCAGAAGCATTAAATATATTACATACACACCCCAAAGCGGTATTTATACCCAAACAAACATCCTTAGAACATTACAACGATGCCTATGGAAATAAACTATATTGGCTTGAATATGAAACAGAAGGCAGTAAAAACTGGACAGCATATAAGGATGTTGTGGAATTAATTGATACCGAAGCATTACAAGAGTTAAAATTGAAATACGGGAAGAAAGTTAAGATTCATGAATCACAATTAGTTAGAAGTCGGCTGTTCGATCTGGTAATTGGTGATTGGGACCGTCATGTAAAACAATGGGGCTGGGCCGTCGTGAAGCGTAACAATGAGTTTATTGGAATCCCCATTCCCAGTGATCGGGATAATGCATTCTTCGATATTGATGGAATTGTCCCACAAATTGTCTCCAGTAAGAATGTAGAGCCCCATTTGCGGCCGTTTAAACCAAAAATAGATTATATTTCCGGCCTCGTGTATCCTTTCGATCGCTATTTCTTATACGCTACGCCAAAATCCATATTTTTAGAGGAAGCTCGGTATATTCAAAAGAACCTTACAGATGCGCTGATTGAAGAAGCACTAGCTAAATGGCCTCATTCCTTACGAGTATTAAATGGAGATACTATTGTGGCCAAGATCAAAAGAAGACGCGATGATCTGCATGAATACGCCATAGAATTCAAAAAAATTATAGAAGAACAAGGTGTGCTTTCAGAACCCTTAAAAGATTCCGAAGACCTTGAGCTACCATTAAGTTTGATCGCTTGTTTTAGTTGTGATATCAACACACCCACCGTCCGCGATTAATATTTTCTTAAAAACTGATTCCGAAATTCTATTTCTTAAATCGGCTTTAACTTTTGATGTTAAGATGTCACAAAGTTCTTTTTGATAGATGATGTAAATTATATTTTTAATAGAACTTAATCATTAAACACATAAGACTATGAAAAACCTGTCAGAATTATTTGAACACGAGCTGAAGGACCTATATTCAGCTGAAAAGCAACTTGTAGAAGCATTACCTAATATGGTGAAAGCTGCTTCAGACAATCAATTAAGGGATGCCTTTTCTTCACATCTGGAAGAAACCAAAACGCAATTCGAACGTATTAAAGAAATCTGTGATACATTGGGTGTAAATCCGGGAAACACAAAGTGCGATGCGATGGAAGGCTTGATCGAAGAGTGCGATGGAATGATAAAAGAAGACGCTCCCGGAGATGTAAAGGATGCCGGTCTAATCGCCTGTGCACAGCGCGTAGAACACTACGAAATATCGGGATACGGCACGGCGGTTCGTTTTGCGAAGGAATTAGGCCATAAGGAGATCGCAAAGAAGTTGCAAACCACCTTGGATGAAGAATACAACGCCGATAACAAGTTGGACAAATTAGCCGAAGGTAGGCTTAATAAAAAAGCACTTGCATAGAAGTATTTACTAATAAAACCCGTTTCCAAACGGGTTTTTAATTTTTATCTGTTATGGAAAAATGGTTTGAAATTTCAATTCCCTCTCTTATTGCTGTTATTATTAGTTCTATTGCAATTTATATTGCCGTAATCCTATTCACGAGACTCTTCGGTAAACGTAGTTTTTCAAAGATGTCAAGTTTTGACTTTGCAATGACAGTAGCCATCGGATCCATAATCGCAACTACCATACTCTCAAAATCGGTATCACTGGTGGAAGGAGTCATAGGCCTCTTAGCGGTATATGTACTGCAACTCAGCGCAGCGCTACTTAGACGATGGAAACTTTTTCAGAAATTAATAGATAATCAGCCGTTGCTCCTTATGGATGGACAGCAGATCTTGGATAAGAATTTGCAAAAAGCCAGAGTGACCGAAGGCGATCTGCGCTCTAAATTACGAGAAGCGAATGTGTTGGATCTCAATGAGGTTAGAGCTGTAGTATTCGAAACAACGGGTGATATCGTCGTTCTGCATACCACAAACGCTCAGAAACAAGTAAACCAGTGGCTTCTGAAAGATGTGAACCGGGACGCCACGTAGAATGACTTATCCATTTAAACAATAATTAATTAATCATTAAAACATATACTATGTCTTTACTAACGATCATTTTAAGTATTCTTTTACCGCCTTTAGCTGTTTTTCTGAAGCATGGTCTAGGTACAACCTTCTTGATTAGCGTCATCTTAACGCTTATAGGATGGATCCCGGGCGTGATTCATGCTTTTGTAGTCAATAGCTAAAAAGAAGATACGCAGTGGTGAACTAAGATCCTATCATCTCCCCGCCATTCACATGGAGGAACTGACCCGTGATATAACTACTGTCTTCAGAAGCTAAAAATACATAGGCCGGAGCGACCTCACTGGGTTGGCCGGCTCTTCCAAGCGGCGTATCCTGCCCGAAATCTGATATGTCATCGAAGGTGGCCGGGATAAGGGGCGTCCAGATAGGGCCCGGTGCAACTCCGTTCACGCGAATTCCTTTGTCAGCAAGCATTTGAGACAACGATCTGGTAAAACTTACAATTGCTCCCTTGGTTGCGGAATAATCGAGCAGGTGGTCGCTTCCGCGATATGCAGTAACAGATGCGGTGTTGATGATGGCAGCGCCTTCTTTTAGATGTTCCAGCGCAGGTTTCAGGATATAGAAATACGGGTAGATATTCACTTCAAAGGTTTTCTTCATTTCCGAAATTGAGATCCCGGCCAGATCATCTTTAGGAAATTGCACAGCAGCATTATTGACGACAATATCCAGCCGTCCAAACGTGTCGATCACCTGTTGTACCGCCTTTATGCAAAATGATTCGTTCGTAATGTCACCTTCGAGGAGCAAACAGCTTTGTTGCTCCTTTTCTACCATCTTCTTGGTTTGTGCGGCATCTTTATCTTCTTTGAGATAGATAATAGCCACTGCGGCTCCTTCTTTGGCAAAATGAACGGCCACACTTCTCCCAATACCACTGTCGCCGCCCGTTATGAGGGCCACTTTGTTCTTTAGTTTATCACTTCCATTATACGTACTGCGTATAATTTCGGGTTGAGGATGCATCTTGTGCTCTTTTCCCGGTTGTTCCTGTGACTGTTCCGGAAATTTCTTAGGTTTTTTCATGACTTCAAATTTTATACTAAATTTAAAAAGAACCACCTTCCGAACTTCAAATACCGCTCATTTTTAACGAAGCCTTAACCGTAAGTTTATGAAACCAAAAAATCCCTGCTAATAAATTCAAGCAAGCTTGATTTTACGCAAGGATTATTTATTGTGATCGCACCAGGATTCGAACCTGGGACCGCCTGCTTAGAAGGCAGGTGCTCTATCCAGCTGAGCTATGCGACCGGATTCTCATGTAAACTAAAAAACCGAACTGTTGTCCGGTTTTTGTCGGGGTGGCAGGATTCGAACCTGCGACCTCCTGCTCCCAAAGCAGGCGCGATAACCGGGCTACGCTACACCCCGTATATGTAATGGCTACATTACTATTATACAACTTGCGGAGAGACGGGGATTCGAACCCCGGCAACGGTTGCCCGTTGACAGATTAGCAATCTGCTCCATTACCACTCTGGCACCTCTCCAATAATTAATGAACGTCATCGTAAAATGCGGATGCAAATGTAACTTTTCAATTGGTATAACGCAAAAAAATACAGCCTTTTTTACCCTAATTTATTCGGCTTATTTCAAAAGAGTTAGCAAGTAATCGCAAGCTTTTTATATTTTACTGCAAATCAAGAGCACTTTTTTGTCGTTCAATGTAGTGGTAAAAAAAAGATAGTGCTCCCCGCCATCCTTGAGCTTCCATTTTTTGCGTATCACTGCAACCGACTCGGGAAAATTACGGGTTGCTATGTTCGCTTTTGTAACCGTAAGAGCGTCCTTCATCGCATTTTTGTTATAAGGAACACAGGCATCGATTGCAAAACGACGCCCTGGAAATTCCCGTAAGGACTCACTGGTGTATAGATGGGTGTTGGCATGTAACTTCTTAACGCGGAATACTTCTGAAAGCAACCCAAACGCGCCGCTCTTCATAAGCGCAGCATTGGGTTCATATAAAAAGCGCTGTGGTGTATCGAACACTTCTGAAGCTTTCGTCCCCCAAGAAAAGTCGAATTGCTGCGGTGATTCTTTTGTTACATTGACGGTATAAATCCTTGGGTTAGATGCCAGGGATCTTTTCTTAAGCACCCACAAGAGCTCTTTCACATCGTTGTTTAATGCGATAATATGGATTTCAGAGACATATTTTAATGCTTCCATACCCACCGAAAGATCCAGCATAGGGGAGGTCTTTATGAGCAGCACATTACATACGTCCATAAGCGCTTCTAAATGCTCCGGGATGTTCGGTTCACAGTCGGAGAGAAAAAAGACTTTTCCTTTCACATCGTGACGCCGCGAAGGATCGGCATAAATAACATCATAGGATGAATGTAGTACCGCTTCTATACCATTTTGAGCAAAACATCGAACATTGCGGCTCTCCAGAACTTCAAAATTGTGTGCAGCGATCATGGAAAGCTCAGTATCGATCTCAAAATGATTTACCGTTTCAAAACGTTTCGAAAAATAATAACTGTCCACTCCAAAACCTCCGGTTGTATCGGCCAATGACGCACCAGATACCAGAGATGCTTTGTACGCTGCTGTTGCTTCGGAAGAAGTTTGCTCAATATTCAATTTTGGCGGGTAGTAGATCCCTTCCGAAGAAAACCAGGTGGGCAATTTTAACTCGGTCTTTCTTCTGCTTTCGATCTGCTGTAACAGTTCCTGAACAGTGACCTTGGTAAACGGACTTTTTGAAAACGCAAGTTGTTCCAGCGGCCCGTCATACGAACGGATGAACGTCTGGACTTCGGTATGCAGGAGATTGTGGTTCAATAGGGACTACAGGTTTTTGGTAAGACGTTTCACGATCTTATATTCTGAAAGGAATTCCTTCGCTACTACCTTTAAGGTGGTATAGACCGGCACGGCAAGGATCATTCCTGCGATACCCACCAGATACCCGCCAATCAGGATCACTATAAATATTTCCAGTGGATGCGAACGAACGCTCTTTCCGAAGATCACAGGTTGAGTGATCAAATTATCGAACAATTGCGCGATAGAATAGCCAATAAGCACGATCACCAGTAAAGGTAACAATTCTGAAGAAAAATCGGCTCCAAGATTGTTAGAAACCACCACCAGCATCATGACCACACTACCAAAAAGCGGTCCTAAATAGGGAACGATATTCAGGAAAGCACAAATAAGTGCAATGGCAATAGCATTATGGATATCCAAATAGAGCAATAATACAGAGTAGAAAAGCGTAAGTATCATGATCTGTAGCAACAACCCCAGAAAATACCGAGACAACAGCTCCTTTACCTTGGTAAGTACATTTAAAAACCGCTGCTCCCTGCTGGGGTGCGCGAACACCAGTACCGCACGTGCTATAAGTTTTTCGTCCCTTAGTAAAAAGAACGAGATAAAGAGCACCGAAAAAAGCCCTACCACGAAGCCGCCAATATTACTGAAGAAAATATCAATAAAACTGGGGATGATCTCCAAATTGAAGTTTCGTACATATTCGGTTCGTTTTATCGCCTCGACGATCTTAATCTTTTCAACGCCCAGATAATCACTTGCCTGGATGTTAAGTTCGTTCAAGTCTGATTTTACCAATGCGAAATCGATTTCTGCGATGTTCTTGCTTTGTTCTATGATAATAGGAACAAAGATACGTAACATAAGCGCTACCGAGCCAATGACCAGCAGGAGTGTGAAGAATGCGGCTAAGGTATTGCCAAAACGCAGGCGTCTTGTTAGAAAAAGGACGACCGGCCTAAAGATTAAGGAGACCACCATTGCGATACCAATATAAAGCAGGAGCGCCTGTATCTTAAAGACGAACCAGAACAAAATAAATATACCTGTAATAACCGCCAAGGCTTTTAAGATGCCCAAAGCGATACTTCTTGCTTTTGCTTTCACTGCGTAAAGATAGCACAATCCCCCTACGAAAGTATCAAAGTTTTGTTAAGGAGAACAGGGCGATAGCTGCCGCCTGGATCACATTCATACTGCTGTTTTCACCGTACATAGTGATGTGTGTAGTTACCGTTGTGTGATTTAATAAATCTTCTGAAATGCCATGTCGTTCTCCGCCAATACAAAGTACGGTTTTTGATGACTTCGGAAGGGAAAGTGTTTCCAAAGGCACGCTGTTTTGGGTGATCTCTAATCCAATAAAAGTATAAGCCTTGCTTTTTAACCGGGCAACTTCTGAAGCAAGATCCGTCACTTCGCGATATGCCATTTTTTGATGCGTATTCCGGGAGGTTCGCAACAATCTGTTCGATTCAATATTAAGGACACAGTTGTAAAAGAGGATCTCTTCCACACCAAATGCCTCACAGACCCGAAAGAGAGCTCCAATGTTCGCCGGACTGTGAAGCGAATCGCAGAGCACAACAGTAGGAAATTTTTTAGGAGAGAAGGGGGTAGCGTTATGGGAAAGCTGAGAGTTCATTAGTTTTCGAAGGCATACATGATAATATTGGCCCCCATTTGCAATGCCTTTTGACGCACGTCGGCAGGATCGTTGTGGATCTCCGGATTTTCCCAGCCATCACCTAAGTCACTCTCGAAGGTATAAAGCAATAATAGGCGTCCCTCGTGTTCAATTCCGAATGCTTGTGGCCGACCTCGATCGTGTTCATGAATTTTAGGCAAACCCTTCGGAAATGGGAAGGCTATGGAAAAAATAGGATGATTTCCCGCAAGTTCCTTCAGTTCCTTGTCGGGAAACAGTTTGACCAATTCCTTCCGAAGAAATTGATCCATTCCGTAGTTATCATCAATATGCAGAAAACCGCCGCTAAGCAGATAATTCCGCAGGTTCTCGGCTTCTTCGGCGCTAAAATAGACATTACCGTGACCGGTCATATGCACAAACGGATAATCGTAAATATCCACGCTTCCCGGTGTGACCGTTTGAGGCTTACGTGCTATGGTTGTGTTTATTTGCTGATTGCAAAACTGGATAAGATTGGGTAAGGCCGTGGGATTGCTGTACCAATCGCCTCCTCCGCCGTATTGCAGCACGGCAATCTCCTGAGCATTCACAAAAAGAGGGGCAAGGGCTATTATAAAAAATAATGAAAGTAATCGCATCGTGTTCAAAAATACGAAAACTAGGGATGTGGTGCGATAGATACGTCTACGAAATTTTGGAAAGAATACCGCTTCCAAGTAGATCTGTAAATTTCATCCAGTCTTGCACCAAACGCTGTGGAGCCATCCCATTGTGGGAGATCGCTAAGGTTTGGTCTAGTGACCTGGAATCCTCAATGAACGCGTTTGTAACGGTAAGAATACCGGAAGCAATAGTAGGCAAGTTCAAGGAGTGTTCAAATTTTCGGGCTGCTGGGGACATATGAACATTCTTATTTTACAGGAGCCAAACTAAGTAATATTTTTTAAAAAAAGAATAAATATTTTAGTTTTTTTACGATTAAGTGCAAATAATATCGTTTAAATGCAGTGTTTCAAAGAGTTAATTACAGTCAAAAATTAATAAAAAGCTAGTGTTTACAGTAGTTGACAATGTTTTTACTGAATTTGAAGGTATATTTCATGAACGTTTGGTGCTGCTTCTAAAAACATGAACCGATAGGCTCTATGGCACCAAAAATGTATGAAATTTCCTCAAAATAAGACAGTTAACGAATATATCGATAGGGTATAATTAGATTTACCGACTAAAAGATGGTACGCCAAAAGAAACGATAATTAGTAGGTATCACGTCCCTTTAAACTAATCTTCATTAACAAAGGCTACACTATGGCATGCGACGATGGCTGCGGTTTCGGTACGGAGACGAGAATCTCCAAGACTTACCGGAATATAACCCCTCTCTTTGGCTAGTTCGATTTCTGAAGTTGAAAAATCTCCTTCGGGACCAATGAGCAATACAACAGAAACTCCTTTTTTTAATTCCGATTTCAAGGATGCTTTGGAGCCTTCTTCACAATGAGCAATACAACGCAGGTTTTCTGAAGTGTCGTTAGATCCCACAAAATCTTTAAAAGATACAGCCGGGTGCAAAACAGGCAGGTAAGCTTTTAGCGATTGCTTCATCGCACTCAAAAGGATCTTCTCATAACGTTCTAATTTTATCTGTTTCCGTTCACTATGGTCACAGATAATAGGCGTTATTTCAGAAATACCAATTTCTGTGGCCTTTTCCAGAAACCATTCGTATCGATCGTTCAATTTGGTAGGTGCTACTGCCAGGTGCAAACGATAGGGTAGTGGCGCTTGCTGTTGTGTCGAACGGATCTTTGCAGTGCATTTTTTTGGTTGGGTCTCTTCCAAAGTGGTTTCGAAGATAAGCCCAGTCCCATTGGTGACAAGTAATTTATCGCCCTGCTGCTTTCTAAGGACTTTGGAAATATGGCGACTCTCCTCCTTGTCGAAGATCACTTCCGTAGAAGCTTCAGAAATATGAGGCTGGTAGAATAGCTGCATTAGCCAATTTGTTTAGATTGGGCGTGTTCAATACCCAGTTCGATCCAGTGCTGCAATTTCGCTTCAGAATCGAAACCTTTTTCAGCAACAAAAATAAATTCCTTCATTGGTTTTCCGGTGAAATCCATTGGACTAACATCCGGATCGTTCAATGTCTGGTTCATCTTCCCGGGTACAACACGTACCATAAGCCTGCCTTTGGTCTCTCCTACACACATTTTTCCTTTATATAAAAAACAAGATCCCCCAAACATTTTCTTTTCGGTGATGTGTGGATTCCAGGGCAATACAGCCACCCGGATTCGTCGTACCAATGCTTCGGAATTTGTATCCATTACAGTTTCATTCGTGCTTTTGCCACTACCGTGTTCTTAGCAAAGGCATGTTGTTTATATTTTAATTCGCCTACAATCGCGATCATGGCGGCGTTGTCCGTACAATATTCAAAACGTGGAATATGTGTGGTCCATCCGTAGGTGCTTTCAGCCTCCTTTAATGCATTCCTAATTCCGCTGTTGGCAGAAACACCTCCACCAATAGCAACGGTTTTAATGCCTGTCTTCTTAACAGCGTTCTTGATCTTATCCATAAGATAATCTACAATGGTATATTGTAAACTTGCGCAGATATCGTTGATGTTTTCTGAAATAAACTGAGGATTTGCAGCTACTTCCCGTTCAATAAAATAGAGTACAGCCGTCTTTAGACCACTGAAACTAAATTCCAACGGTCCTACTTTAGGTTTTGTAAAAGAAAAACGATGGGGATCACCTGCTTTGGCATGTGCATCGATATGCGGGCCTGCAGGATATGGGAGTCCTAAGATCTTTCCGGACTTATCGAAGGCTTCACCAACCGCGTCGTCAATGGTTTCTCCAAGAATTTCCATTTCAAAATAGTTGGTAACTTTTACAATTTGGGTGTGCCCACCACTTATGGTAAGGGCCAGAAAGGGAAAGGAAGGTGCTGTTTGTCCCTCGGCCTTGATAAAATGAGCCAGAATGTGTGCTTGCATGTGGTTGACATCAATCAATGGGATCCCTAAACCAAAGGCGAAAGACTTTGAAAATGAGGTGCCTACCAACAACGAACCCATCAATCCCGGACCGCTCGTAAAAGCTATGGCACTTAAGTCTTTTTTGTCGATATTTGCTTTGCGCAATGCTTGGTGAACCACAGGTACGATGTTCTGTTGATGCGCACGTGATGCCAATTCTGGAACCACACCACCATATTCTTTATGAATTGTTTGTGTGGCAACAACATTAGACAAAATAATACCGTTGTTGATCACAGCGGCAGCTGTGTCGTCACAGGAGGATTCAATACCGAGTATGTAACAATTTTGTTGGCTCAAAATGAAAAAGGCATATTTATTGGAGTCAAAATTAAAACTTTAAAAGCGTATCAAAAAACTTAGGAAAATAATACTTCGCACTTTCGCAATAATTGTATTGCTGCTTGTGCTTTTAGTTATTATCCTTTCTATTCCTTCCGTTCAAACCTATGTTGCTAAAAAAGTAACAGACAATCTCAATGAAACCTACGGAACACACATTGAAATAAAGCGCCTTGGCCTGAATTGGAAAGGAGAAGTGGATATTCGAGAGGTGTATATTGCCGATCATCATGAGGATACACTTATTTACGCAGACCGATTAGAGACCAACATTGTAAACTTCCAGAATTTAATAAAAGGAGATCTGGGCTTCGGCAATATTGACCTTGAAAGAGCAAAGCTCTATGTTACCACCTACAAAGACGAAGAAACAGACAATCTTACCATTTTTGCTGAAAAGTTCGATACCGGACAAAAAAGTGAAAGTCCTTTCTCCCTGTTCAGTAATGACGTGAGTCTTACGGAAAGTGTGGTGAAAATCACCAATGAAAATCTTGAGAATCCTAACGTTTTCCACCTTAGGGATGTAAATCTACTGGCGAACGACTTCAAGATCACAGGACCCGAAATTGAAGCTTCCATAAGATCTTTATCCTTGGACGCCGAGCGCGGTTTTATAATTAAGGATCTAAAAAGTGATTTCTCGTATACGCTTACTGAAATGCGATTTGAAGCACTCACCCTTATTACTGAAGCATCCACGATCACAGGAGACATTATTTTAAGCTATCCCGACGGAAATCTATCCGACTTTGAAAAAGGAGTGATCATCACTGCTAATTTCAACGATTCGAAGCTCTCGACCAACGATCTAAACAGTTTTTATAATGAATTTGGTCCCGACCAAGTAATTAGTATCGATGGAAACTTTAAGGGAACCTTGAACGATTTCGAGTTTACCAATGCCCGGCTCGCCACAGGTGACACTCAAGTGTCGGGTGATTTTACGGTAAAAGACATCTTAGCTGTGGACACCGACTATTCCATAAAAGCCGAAGGACACGCTATTACCACCAATTACTACGATCTGCGCCGTTTTATGCCCCGTATTTTGGGAGATGTCATTCCGAAGGAACTAAAAGACCTGGGAACATTCACCTTTTCGGGGAATACGACCATCACCACGACCGATCTGTTAACTAACAGCGTCATCTCATCGGGGATTGGGGGCGCAAAAGTAGATCTAAGTGTCGGGAATATTAATAATTTCGATTATGCCTACTACAAAGGGAACATCGTACTCAATAACTTTTCATTAGGAAAGATAGCCGGAACCAGTTCCTTAGGGAAGGTGACAGCAAATCTTAAGGTAGACGGGCGGGGCTTCTCGCAAGAATCTGTCAACACGGGTATCACAGGAACTATCTCGTCACTTACTTTTGAAGGGTATAACTACAAAAAGATCAACATCTCGGGTAATTTGAGGAATCCGCTTTTTGATGGTGAACTTACCATTGACGATCCCAATCTAAAGATGGAGTTCAAAGGGCTTGTAGATGTTTCGAAAGATGCTAATCAATACGATTTTGAAGCCGATGTGGAATTCGCCGAGCTCAATCAACTGAATTTATTTACAAGAGACAGTATTTCAGTTTTTGCCGGTAAGATAATCATGGATATGGAAGGGACAACGGTGGATGATGCACGGGGTACCATTACCTTTAACCAAACGTTCTACCAGAATGCAGATGACGATTTTTTCTTTGACGACTTTACCATCATCTCCAGTTTCGAAGGACCCGTTCGTACTATTGAGATCAATTCGCCAGACATCATCACCGGAAAGATCACCGGAGAATTTCTGCTTGAAGATATCCCAAATCTCTTTGTGAACGGAATTGGAAGTATCTACACCAATTACATCCCGCAGGAAGTAACAACCGATCAATACATAGACTACGAGTTCAAGGTGTTTAATAAGATCGTGGAAGTGTTTGTACCACAGCTTCAGTTAGGGGAGAATACAAGAATAAAAGGATCGGTATCTTCCGATGAATCAAAATTCCAGCTCGATTTCCGCTCCCCGGAGATCATCGTACTGGACAATTACCTGTCGAGGGTGAACATTCAGGTAGACAACGACAACCCTATTTACAACGCCTATATTTCGGTAGATTCGGTATACACAGGTTTTTATAATCTCACGGATGTGAATGTAATTAATAAGACTATCAATGATACCCTATACATTCGTTCAGAATTTAAAGGCGGCAAGAAAAAGGAAGATCTCTTCAACTTAGCCCTATTCCATACCATCAACGAACAAGGGAAGTCGGTGGTAGGTGTAAAAAGATCTGATATTACCTTTAAAGACAATGTATGGTATATCAACGAGAAGAACAACGATTTGAACAAGGTTGTGTTCGATGATAACTTCAAGGATGTTCGAATAGATTCGCTTGTATTTAGTCATAACAACGAAATCATCCAGTTGGCTGGGACCCTTCGGGATTCTACCTTTAAGAATATAAAGCTTCAGTTCAATGATGTGAACATTGGAAACATCACACCGGACATCGACAGCCTGCGGCTTCAGGGAAATGTGAATGGAAAATTAGATTTCCTTCAGAAGAATGGAGCCTACTATCCAAACAGTGAGGTAACCATCGACAACGTGATCATTAATGATGTGGCCTTTGGTGATCTTGACTTAGCGGTAAGGGGCAATGAGAATCTTACCAACTACAGTATCAACACCTCCTTGACCAATAACAATGTGAAGTCGATCAATGCGGTTGGAAACATTGACGTATCACCGGAGAATCCTCAAATCCGCCTCGATGTAGACCTGAACGATTTCAACATGCACGCCTTTAGCCCGTTTGGTGCTGATGTGATTTCAAACATTCGAGGGTTGGCCTCCGGGAACATTCGCGTTTCCGGTAATTACAAATCGCCCGATATTTTCGGGCGAGTCGCTCTTGAGGAAGCAGGTCTGAGGATTCCATACTTGAACACCGATTTTGACCTGGACAACGCTACACAGATCATTTTAACGAAGAATAAGTTCGATCTGGGTCGCACAGAGATAACCGATACTAAATACGGGACGACCGGAACGCTCTCCGGAAATGCTACACATACCAATTTTGGCAACTGGGAGCTGGACCTCAATATCGATGCGCCGGACCGGCTTCTTGTTCTGGATACAGAGCCCGCTGAAGATGCACTGTATTACGGTACAGCCTTTATAAGCGGGACTGCTGCCATTCGAGGGCCTGTGGAAGAATTAGTCATAGATGTAGTCGCTACCACCGAAGAAGGAACCACCTTTAAAATTCCGCTAAGTGATACAGAGTCTATAGGTGATGACTCATTTATAAAATTTTTGTCACCCAAAGAAAAGCAGGCGCGTATTAGCGGTGAGACGATCGTTTCTGAAGAAGTTAAAGGATTATCCTTGAATTTTGAATTGGACATTAATGACAAAGCTGAAGTTGAAGTGGTGGTGGACCAGGTGAATAATTCTACCTTAAAAGGTCGTGGTGCCGGGATCTTGCTCATTGAAATCAATACCCTCGGAAAGTTTAGAATGTGGGGAGATTTCTTGGTGATTAGTGGTGAATACGATTTCCGGTACGGAGGGATCATTCAAAAGACCATACAAGTAGTTCCCGGCGGAAGCATAACGTGGGACGGAAGCCCGGAGCGTGCTAATTTAGATTTAAGCGCGCTGTATTCAACGCAAGCCAATCCGTCAATACTGCTGGACAATCCTGCCGTGAACCGAAAAATTCCTGTAGAAGTGTATATAGACCTTACCGGCGAGCTCATTCAACCCGACATCAATTTCCGTATAGATTTTCCAAGAGTTAGTTCTATTGTAAAGAGCGAACTGGAATACAAGCTTCAAAATGCCGAACAACGTGAGAAGCAGGCGCTCTTCTTGTTAGCATCAGGTTCTTTTGTGAATGACAATTATGAAGGTTCCAATGCTTTTACCGGCACGTTGGTGGAACGTGTCTCCGGACTGGTTAACGAGATCTTTGCCGATCAGGACAGCAAGTTCCGCGTGGGACTTGATTATTCCCAAGGGTCCCGATTACCAAATCAGGAAACAGCAGATCGCTTTGGGATTACGCTCTCCACACAAATCAATGAACGTATTCTCATCAACGGTAAAGTAGGGGTACCGGTAGGAGGGGTGAACGAGACTGCCGTGGCGGGAGACATCGAAGTACAATGGTTGGTGAATGAGGATGGTAGTTTGCGTATAAACTTCTTCAACCGACAAGCAGATATTCAATTTATTGGAGAAGATCAGATCTTCGAACAGGGTGCAGGAGTTTCGTACACGGTAGATTTTGATACGTTTGCTGAACTGGTCAACAAACTTTTCAATAGAAAACTCACCAAAGAATCTGATGAACTCCTTCCTGTAACTCCGGACGACGACACAATGCCTGCAGATTTCAACACTCAAGGCACACGTGAGAATGAAGAAAATTAAATTACAGTGAAGCGATCATAGAGATCTCGACATTTACGTATTTCGGCAAATTTGCTACTTCTACTGTTTCACGCGCCGGTGCGGTTGCTTCATCAAAATACTGCCCATATACTTCGTTGATGGCGCCAAAGTTCTTCATATCACTTATAAAGATGGACGTTTTAAGAACGTGTTCAAACGTCATGCCTGCAGCTGCAAGGACAGCTTTAAGATTCTCCATTACCAGTTTGGTTTCGGTAGTAATGTCATCGGTTCTCAAAGCTCCTGTCTTCGGGTCCAAAGCGATTTGTCCCGAGGTGAATAACAGATTGCCTTTTAGTACAGCTTGGTTATATGGGCCAATGGGTGCAGGTGCGTTGTCGGTTTGAATGATCTTTTTCATGGTTGAAATAAATTACGGTTATAACTGTCGGTCTGATTCTCTTCTCTTGTCGTATTTAATGTCACTTAATACTGAAGATTTGATACCTATGTAAAAGTACCAGGAGGTATTTATACTCCCTATAGGGGTCCAGTTAAAGCTCATCTGCCAGCTTTCGAGATCACGCTGAAACCTGAACTGCGTTAGCGTTACACCTTTGTTCTTAAAATCGTAGCCCGAAGAAACACCAACGCGCCATCGGGGAGACAATTCCAAATTAGTGCTCACCATGAGTGATTGCGAGGAGATCTCATTCTGTCGTTGGTTGTTGGAATAGGTCATGGTGTACGCGAGTCTAAAGTCCCATGGGATCTTGTAATTGTACCAGCCAATATCGGTCTTATCTTCGTCTTCATCATCTTCCTTGTAGATATTACCGTCGTAAATATCGGTAGTTTCTCCAAACAGATCATCGGGGCGCCCACCGTTTCTAAAGGTCTCATCTTCAAATGCCTTTGGATCATCGTCCTTTTTTCCTTCAAAATCCGTACTCGAAAAAGAATAATTAATACTCACGTTGGCATTTGTCAATCGAAACAGACTCCCACCGTTGTTTATATTCCATACATCGATCTCTCGGTTATTGCTGTTCAGGGCATACGGATTCAAGGTTCCGCTAAAGTTAAAATCCAATCGGTCCACGATAGGGATGCTACCGGTTACTCGAAGCGGTTGCCAATTGAGCGAATCTGACACAAGGTTATATGCTGTACTGAAATTGAAATTATTGAGCAGGATCACTTTTTTAGGTTCTGTGGCTGTGGTGTCCCTGTCACGTATCTTGGCTTCAAAAGTATTGCTCAATGATATTCCAATGTTACTGGAATAATTCTGGCCGGGAGCACCATAGATCGAATTCTGAAACCTGGAATACTGAACGATCTCATCGTTAACAGTAGGATCTGCTGTGGCAGGGATCACATACTCGTCGTAATATTGATCGAAACCCGGGTTAATATTGTAACTCACTGAAGGTCGCATGACATGTCGAAGCGCCTGTATCTTTTTATCCGTTCCGAAATTGAACAAACCATAAACAGTGGTTCCTAAACTCGTAGAAAAATTATACGTGAGATATCTGTCAAATCCGGGAATGGTATCCTCTACAACTCCTCCAATACCATCATTGAGCGTAGCATCATAACGCCGTTCGATGGTTTTTAAAACCCATACTTCCTGAAGATTCGTCCCTGCAGACGCACTAATATAATTAAGTATTTTGAAGTTGGTCGATACAGGAATGTTGTGTCGCGCTCCCACCTGGGCCGTTTCGAACATTTCGGGCTTGAAGAATAGAGAATCGACCGTGCTGAACCGGTTCTCGGCAGCAACATTGTATTGAAAATTGATATTTTGAAACGCACCACGCTTTACACCGGTACCGGGCGCAAAAGGAAAGATCCTAGAAACATTAGCATCTATATTAGGTAAGGACATCGTGATTTCCTGAGTGTTGGTATTTTGGCTGTGCGTACCTGCAAGTGTAAAATTAACCTGAGGCTCTCCTTCAAAGGTTTTTGAATACGATACGGATGAGTTCAAGGTGTTCACCAGAGCACTGGCGTTGTTGGTTTGGTTGATCGATTGTTGAAAATAGCGGCTACTTCCCAAATTTACCGAAGCCGAAAAGGTCGAAGACGGACTCGCTTTTTGGTCCTGTGTGTGGCTCCAGCGAATGTTGTATACCGAACTCTGACTAAAATCAGGGAAGCCGCGTTCACTATTGATAAGATTCTCATAGCGCACACTTACATTCCCCCGAAACTTATACCGCACCAGATAGGCCGATTCTCCCCGTAATCCATAACTGCCGTTCGTGTAATAATCCCCTAAGACCGTGAGGTCCAAATAATCGTTGATGGCAAAATAATAACCCCCGTTCTGAAAAAAGAATCCGCGATTGCTGTTCTCTCCTATGGTGGGAATGATAAATCCGGAAGCACGATCTTCAGTGAGAGGAAAATATGCGAACGGCAATCCCACAGGTGTAGGCACATCGGCTATATACATATTGGTCAAACCGGTTACGATCTTCTTCTTAGGAACGAACTTTGCTCTACGCGTGTAAAAATAATATTCCGGATCTTCGATGTTCTTGGAGGTCGTGAACTTCACATTCCGAAGAAAATAAACCGAATCATTTTCCTTCTTCGTCGCTTCAGCGATCACGTTAAAACCATTCTGTTCGGTGCGGGTATTATAGACGATCGCTTTCTTCGTTTTGGTATTGAAACGCAAAGAATCGGGCTCGGCTCTGTTACCGCCTTGCACAAATATAGGGCGTTGAGAATAGACCCCGGCACTGTCGATCCCTTTGGCCGTTACTTCGTTCTTGTTGTAATCCAGAATGATCAAACCGGCATCAATGCGCATATCGCCATAGACAATATATGCTTTGTTGTACATGTAGACCTTGTTGCTCTTGCGGTCCAGATACACATAGTCCTCACCATAGTAATCTACCACATCGTCAAGAAATTCCTTTTGCGGAACAATAGTATCTGTGCGCACGGTATCTGCGACCACCTCGGTCGTTTCCGGCAGTATATCCCGCACAGGAACTGTGACGGAATCTTCTTTTGCTTCGGAAGGCAGGTTCACCTCGTTTTTGGAAGGAATGTCCTGCGAATATAGTACAGCACTGCAGGAAAGCAGAAGTGTGAGAAAAATCGGAAAAAATTGCCGTTTGGTTTGCAATGCTACGATGCTGTTATTTTGTAATTTTCGGTATAAAAAATATAATTTAGCTGGGTACTGTAGAATTATACTAATTAGACCGTGGAACTTTCATTAAGTTTCTTCAATTTTGCCAAAAAGTACAGCTGAAAACCTGAAACACATTTGGCTTAGTTTTTGAAACCTCAAAATTAAGCATATTTTTTGGGCTGTGTTTTTTAAATATGCATTTTTAAAATATCAATTTCTAACTGTCGTTATACCTATATGAAAACGAAACTTTTGTCTTTTTTCGTACTTGCCACCGGCCTCTTGTTATTTACTTCATTCACTAATTCCAAAAATTCTTCAGTAAAACCCTTTGTAGTTGTTTTGGACGCCGGACATGGAGGACATGATAGTGGCAACGTAGGCAACGGGTATAAAGAAAAAGAAATTGCCTTAAACATTGTATTACAGATAGGTGCCATAATAGAAAAAGACCCGAATATTAAAGTAATATACACGCGTAAATCCGATGTTTTTATTGATTTATGGGAACGGGGTGCGATCGCAAATAGAGCAGATGCCGATCTTTTTGTCTCTGTACATTGCAATGCGCACCATTCTCAAGCGTCTGGCACAGAAACCTTTGTTTTGGGGCTACATGCCAATGAACGGAATTTAGAGGTCGCCAAGAAGGAAAATGAAGTAATTTTTCTGGAAGAAAATTATAAAGAAAATTATACAGGATACGACCCCAACGCACCAGAATCTTTTATTGGCTTGACCCTAATGCAAGAAGAGTATTTAGATCAAAGTATCATGCTCGCCAGTTTAATTCAGAATAATTTTACCAATAAGTTGAAACGGAAAGATAGAAGTGTGAAGCAAGCAGGATTTATCGTTCTCCATCAAACCTACATGCCTAGTGTACTTATAGAAACAGGTTTTCTTACCAATAATAGTGAAGGGGCTTATCTCAATTCTAAGAAAGGCCAATCAGAGATGGCTATTTCCATAGCGGAAGGAATTCTTACATACTACAAGAATATTGCATTAGGTACGCCAAAAGCAAAGAATCCTGTAATAACGCAACAGGAGATCGACAAAGCCATAGAAACCACCGAAGAGAAGATTTATAAAGATGTAACCTTTAAAGTCCAGCTTGCTGCAAGCAGTAAAAAGATAGATACCAAAGCGTCGAATTTTAAAGGCCTCAAAGACATAAGCCGGGATAAGGAAGACGGTCTTTTTAAATATTACTACGGAGAAACTTCAGACTACCATAAGATCGAACTTATGAAAGCCTTTGCGCGAGAGAAAGGATATTCTTCCTGTTATGTCGTTGCCTTTAAAGACGGGAAAAAAGTTAAACTTTCCGAAGTCTTAAATTCCGAAGATAAATAAAGGGCTTTTTCTATATTTATTTCTAAATTTGTTTTCAACGAAAACAATACCCCTTGAGACTATCTAGAGAAGTTAAAACCGGAATTCTTGCTATTGGCGCTATCTTGCTGTTTATCTTTGGGTACAGTTTCCTGAAAGGCACGAACCTGCTTGAGAATCACCGTACTTTTTACGTGAAATACAAAAATGTCGAAGGCCTGGCCAAGTCGGCTCCTGTTACCATCAACGGTCTTAAAGTCGGTAAGGTTCAAAACATCGATTTTGCAAATCAGTCTGGCGGTCTGGTAGTTGAATTTACCGTAGAAAAGGATTTCGATTTCTCCCGTAACAGTCTGGTGCGCATCTACAGTAGTGGTTTGATAGGAGGGAAGTCACTGGGTATTTTTCCTACCTACGATGTGAATAGCATCGCTCAATCCGGAGATACGCTAAAAGGAGAGATTGAAAAAGGAATGTTGGATGCCGTGACAGAACGGCTGGGTCCTCTGGAAAAGAAGGTAAATAATACATTGGCCACAGTAGATACACTTTTGCTGGCGTTTACAGATATTGTCGACGAGCCTACCAGAAATAATTTACGGGAAGCAATTCAAGGTCTTAATCGTACACTCGCTTCCTTTAACAGTGTCACCAATCGTATGGATGGACTGTTGGCAGAGAACAGCGATAAACTAAGTCGTACCTTCACGAATCTTGATACAACTGCCGAGAATTTTGCAAAACTGTCAGATTCGCTGGCACAGATCGAAACCGGGAAGATGGTGGCCGATATGCAAGCCGTAACCGAGCAACTGAATGATATCGTTACCAGAATAAATAACGGTGAAGGTAGTGTTGGAAAACTGTTGAAAGACGATGCCCTATATCAAAATTTAGAAGGCGCTTCAAAGCAATTGGAACAACTCATGCAAGACCTGAAACTGAATCCAAAACGATACGTTCATTTTTCACTTTTCGGTAAACGACCAAAAGAATACAGTCCGCCGGAAGATCCCAACCAATAGAACATGCAGTACATTCCTAATATACTATTTCTTATCGCCCTTATAGCGGGTATTGGTTATTTTACTAAGAATATCCGTAAACTCATTCGTAATATAAAATTAGGGCAGGAAGTAGATGCGTCCAATCACAAGGCAGAACGATGGAGCAACGTGGTGCGCATCGCACTCGGGCAGTCCAAAATGGTAGTGCGACCTGTAGCGGGTCTCTTACATATTATCGTGTACGTTGGATTTATTGTGATCAACATAGAGGTGCTGGAGATAATTATCGACGGCCTTTTCGGGACACATCGTATTTTCTCGGGGATGGGTGTTGTTTACGACTATTTAATAGCCACCTTCGAGATTCTGGCCCTTTTAGTTTTGGTGGGTGTTATTTTCTTCTGGACGCGACGTAATATCCAAAAAATTAGACGTTTCTGGGCGCGTGAAATGAAAGGATGGCCAAAGAATGACGCCAACTATATCCTTTATTTCGAGATGGTATTGATGGTCCTTTTTCTTACCATGAATGCAGCAGACCTGCAATTACAACGTATAGGAGCAGACCACTACACCCAGGCAGGAATGTTCCCTGTGAGCCAGTATATAGTACCTTTACTGGAAGGATTTTCAGAAAGCACACTCATTCTTATCGAACGCACGGCCTGGTGGCTGCATATTTTGGGGATCTTGGTGTTCTTAAATTATCTCTACTTCTCTAAACACCTGCATATCATTTTAGCATTTCCCAATGTTTACTTCGGAAAAGTGGTTCCGAAGGGAAAATTCAAGAATCTGGAATCGGTGACCAATGAAGTAAAACTTATGATGGATCCCAATGCCGATCCGTTTGCTGCTCCTGCCGAAGGGACCGAAGCACCGGCTAAGTTTGGCGCAAGCGATGTCATGGACTTAAACCAGATCCAACTGCTCAATGCCTATACCTGCACCGAATGCGGACGTTGTACCAGCGAATGTCCGGCAAATCTAACCGGAAAAAAGCTATCCCCGCGTAAGATCATGATGGATACCCGCGATCGGTTGGAGGAAGTGGGTAAGAATATTAAGGCCAATGGCGAGTTTAAACCCGATGGCAAACAATTATTGGACGATTATATCCTTAGAGAAGAACTTTGGGCCTGTACCACCTGTAATGCCTGTGTGGAAGCTTGCCCTGTAAGTATTGATCCCCTGTCCATTATTATGGATATGCGTCAATATTTGGTCATGGAACAATCGGCTGCCCCACAGGAGTTGAATGTTGCGATGACCAATATAGAGAATAACGGAGCCCCATGGCCGTACAATCAAATGGACCGATTAAACTGGAAGAACGAATAAATGAAAGCGGAGAATTTAAATAAACTATTGCGGGACACCCACATTAATGGAGAACATGTAAGCCCGGTATTACCCGAAGACGTCAAGAATTATTTGATCGATATCGATGGAACCATAACGGACGACATCCCAAATGAAGAGCCGGAGCGAATGGCAACCTGTGAACCTTTTCCGGATGCCTTACGAACGTTGAACAAGTGGTACGATGAAGGTCATATTATTTGTTTTTTCACTTCCCGCACCGAAGAACACCGAGAAGTGACCGAAACTTGGTTGGACAAACACGGTTTTAAATATCACAGTTTGTTGATGGGAAAACCCAGAGGTGGTAATTATCACTGGGTTGATAATCATTTGGTAAAAGCAACCCGCTATAAAGGAAAATTCACCGATCTGGTGGAAAAAGAAGTGACCATTCAGGTTTTTAAAGAGTAAAGATACCAGACATGAGCGAACCGATAAAAGTACCCACAATGGCCGAATACATGGCGCAGGGAAAGCAACCCGAAGTATTGTTTTGGGTAGGCTGTGCCGGAAGTTTTGATGATCGTGCAAAGAAGATCACCAAGGCTTTTGTAAAACTATTACACAATGCCAAAGTAGACTTTGCTGTGTTGGGAACCGAAGAAAGTTGTACCGGAGACCCGGCGAAGCGCGCTGGCAATGAGTTTTTGTTCCAGATGCAGGCCATGGGCAATATTGAGGTATTAAATGCCTATGAAGTAAAGAAGATCGTTACGGCTTGTCCGCACTGCTTTAACACCATCAAGAACGAATACCCGGAACTGGGCGGCTCGTATGAGGTGATACATCACACACAGTTCTTGAAAGATCTTCTGGTAGAAGGCAGATTACGGGTTGAAGGTGGAAAATTCAAAGGAAAACGAATCACCTTCCATGACCCCTGCTATTTGGGACGTGCTAACGGCGAATATGAAGCCCCTCGGGAGCTTCTTGAAAAACTGGAAGTAGAACTTGTTGAAATGCGGCGGTGTAAGTCGCGCGGACTCTGCTGCGGGGCAGGGGGAGCTCAAATGTTCAAAGAGGCAGAACCGGGTGATAAAGAAGTGAATATTGAACGTACCGAAGAAGCCATAGAAACACAACCCGATATCATTGCAGCCGGCTGTCCCTTCTGTAATACGATGCTTACCGACGGTGTAAAAGGAAAAGAAAAAGAAGGCGATATACAAGTATTGGATGTCGCAGAGATGATTGCAAATGCTGAAGACCTGTAACCATGTTGACCGACTTTAAGAACTTACCCGATGATTCCCGTGTATGGATCTATCAAGCGAATAGAAAACTTACCGACGAAGAAATTGCAACCATCCAAGATAGGACCTCAAAGTTCTTGGAGGCATGGACCGCACATGGTACCGATCTGGAAGCTGGTTTCGAACTAAAATACAATCGATTTATAGTGATCGGTCTTAACCAAGCCAATGCTTCAGCTTCAGGATGCAGTATCGATGCTTCAGTGCGATTTATTCAATCATTGGAAAAAGAATTTGATGTGGATCTCCTGGACAAAATGAATGTCACGTTCTATTCCGGAGATTTTATTGCATATAAGCCTTTGACCGATTTCAGAAAAATGGCAAAAGCACGCTCTGTCTCCCCCAATACGGTGGTTTTCAACAATCTGGTAAACACCAAAGCCGAGTACCTTGAAAATTGGGAAGTTCCGGCAAAAGAAAGTTGGCACAATCGATTTTTAGCATAGTTTTTGTACCTTTCAGTATATGAAAAAATTGCTTGCAACCTCACTTCTTGCACTCGTTCTATTCCCTGTATTTTCACAGCAAGTTAATCCATTAATCGTCAAGGACGATTTTCAGAATCAACAAAAATGGGTCGATAGTATCTATGGCAATATGTCCCTTCAGGAAAAGATCGGTCAATTGTTCATGGTCGATGTGTTTTCCAGTGACCCCACGTCCAAAACCGATAAGGTGAAAGACTTAATCGCCAATCAATACATTGGCGGGGTGATCTTTTCGAAAGGCGGACCCATGAGACAAGCCAAGCTGAATAACGAATTTCAAGCATCCTCACGGATTCCGCTTATGGTCGCCATGGATGCCGAATGGGGACTTGCCATGCGGCTGGACTCTACCTTTGCGTACCCCTGGAACATGACACTGGGCGCCATCAAGGACAATAATATCGTTGAAAAAGTGGGGGAACGTATTGGTGAACACTGCAAACGACTGGGCGTACACATTAACTTCGCTCCCGTAACAGATATTAATACCAATCCGAAGAATCCAATTATCGGAAATCGTTCTTTTGGTGAAGATAAAGAAAATGTAACCGAAAAGGCCCTAGCGTTTATGAAGGGTATGCAACGTGCAGGAATCTTGGCTAATGCGAAACATTTTCCCGGTCATGGTGATACCGATACCGATTCTCATAAGACGCTTCCCACGATCAACTTCAGTAAAGAACGCATAGACAGTGTAGAGCTCTATCCTTACAAACGTCTTATCAACAACGGTCTCAGCAGTGTGATGGTTGCTCATTTAAATGTCCCATCGTTAGAAGAGCGCAGCGATTATCCATCTTCCATATCCAGAACCATCGTTACAGATATGCTAAAAGGACAGCTGGGTTTTAACGGACTCATTTTTACCGATGCCCTGAATATGAAAGGAGCTTCCAACTTTTCGTCACCCGGGGAGATAGATCTGGCTGCGTTTCTCGCAGGGAACGATGTTTTACTGATTTCTGAAGACATCCCGAAAGCACACCAGCTATTGGTGAATGCCTATCGTGAAAAAGTCATTACCGAAGAACGGCTGGAGCATTCAGTGAAAAAAATTCTGTACGCAAAATACAAGGTAGGTCTGCACAATTATTCCCCGGTGGATACTAATTATTTAGTTGAAGAGCTCAATACGGTCCAAGATGCAGTCCTTTATGAAGAATCCATGGAAAAGGCGCTTACGGTGCTAAAGAATGATCAAGATATTCTTCCTATCAAAGACTTGCAAAACAGCTCCATTGCCTATGTGAATTTTGGCGATGACGACGGCAGTGCTTTTTTGGAGCAATTGCAACAATATGCACAAGTGGATTGGGTTAAAGCAGAAGATTTAGACGGTTACATTAATAAGTTAGCCACCTACACACATGTGATCATTGGTTTTCATAAATCGAATGCGTCACCCTGGAAAGATTACGAGTTCACTGAAAATGAATTGGTCTGGATCTATGAGATCGCTCGCACAAATAAGGTGATCCTCGATGTATTTGCTCGACCCTATGCGTTGTTAGGCCTGAGAAGCCGTGCCAATTTTGAAGGTATTGTGCTTTCATACCAAAATAGCGAAGTGAGTCAGCAACTGTCTGCTCAATTGATTTTTGGAGCGAGAAAGGCAAACGGTCAGTTGCCGGTTTCTTTGGGACCCGATCTTCCGTTGCACACCTCTATTGAAACGAACAGTATGAATCGTTTGCAATACGGTACACCGGAGAGCGTGGGTATGAACAGTTTTACGCTACGAAAAATAGATTCGCTCGCACGCACAGGAATCTATGGAGGCATGACCCCGGGAATGCAGATATTGGTAGCTCGCAAGGGGAAAGTAGTGTACCAGAAGAATTTTGGTTACCACACTCAGGAAAACAAGAATGCCGTAAAAAGTGATGATGTGTACGACGTGGCATCGCTTACCAAAATTTTGGCAACACTGCCCTTGGTGATGGAACTCGTAGACCGCGATGTCTTGTCGATGGACACCAAACTTTCTGAAATGCTCCCGGAATATAAAAATTCGAATAAAGGGGATATCACCCTTAAAGAGATCCTTACCCATACAGGAAGACTACAAGCCTGGATTCCTTTTTATATTGGAACGCTGGACTCGGTCACAAAGCAACCTGCAGAAAAGTATTATTCAAAATTTATTTCTGAAACATTTGATCTGCAAGTAGCAGAAGACCTGTATATGCGTACAGATTATAAAGATTCTATCTACGATATCATACGGAAGAGTGAATTACGGGACAGACCGGGATACAAATACAGCGACTTGCCTTATTACATACTGAAAAAATATCTGGAAGAATTCTACGGAACTCCTTTGGACAAGCTGGTACAGCGTAATCTTTATGAGAATCTGGGTGCGAATTATACAACCTATAATCCGCTTCAGAAATTCTCTAAGATCGATATCGTTCCCACAGAGGACGATTACAGTTTCCGTATGCAGAAAGTTCACGGATATGTTCACGACCAAGGAGCAGCAATGTTAGGCGGGGTTGGAGGTCATGCCGGACTTTTCAGTAATGCGAATGATGTTGCTAAAATTATGCAGATGTATCTTTGGAAAGGCTTTTATGGCGGAAAACGCTACTTTAAACCCCAAACCCTGGACGCTTTTAATACGTGCTATTACTGTGAAAGCGATATACGACGCGGCGCCGGGTTCGACAAACCTCAATTGGGAGATGTTGGCCCTACATGCGGCTGTGTTTCCATGACGAGTTTTGGTCATAGTGGTTTTACCGGAACGCTTACCTGGGCAGATCCCGACGAAGAGATCGTGTATGTATTTCTTTCTAACAGAACGTATCCTAGTGCCGACAACCGGAAACTAATTGGCAGCAATTTGAGAAGTAATATCCAATCTGTTATCTACGAAGCGATCGATTTTAAAAACACCGACCTATGAAAATTGCGATAGTTTGTTATCCAACCTTTGGGGGTAGTGGCGTAGTAGCTACCGAACTGGGTATCGCCCTGGCAGAACGGGGCCATGAGATTCATTTTATTACCTACAATCAGCCTGTACGATTAGAACTGGTATCGCACAATATTCACTATCACGAAGTAACAGTCCCGGATTATCCGTTGTTTCATTATCAGCCCTATGAATTGGCCTTATCGAGCAAATTGGTGAACATGGTAAAATTGTACGGTATCGAATTACTACATGTGCACTATGCGATCCCACACGCATATGCGGGATATATGGCAAAAAAAATGCTCGAAGAAGAGAACATCTATATTCCCATGGTAACCACTTTACACGGAACCGATATCACATTGGTGGGAAACCATCCATTTTATAAACCTGCCGTGACGTTTAGTATTAACAAAAGTGAAGTGGTAACTTCGGTTTCCGAGAGTCTTAAAGAAGATACACTGCGATTGTTCGATATCACGAACGAAATTGATGTGGTTCCCAACTTTATTGATGTGGCAAAACACGACAACCCGTATACCGAGTGTCAGCGTGATCTTATGGCTGATAAGGACGAAAGAATCATTACGCATATTAGTAATTTACGCCCTGTAAAACGTGTCATGGATGTTATAGAGATCTTTGACCGTATTCAGAAAAAGATACCCGCTAAGCTCATAATGGTAGGAGAAGGTCCCGAAAAGGAAGCCTGTGAGGCTTTGTGTGCTAAAAAAGGAATTCAGGAAAAAGTATTATTTTTAGGGAACAGTAGCGAGATCAATAAGATCCTGTGTTTTACAGATCTCTTTTTATTACCTTCAGAAAAGGAAAGCTTTGGTCTTGCTGCACTGGAGGCAATGGCTTGTGGCGTCCCGGTAATTTCCAGCAATACCGGTGGGTTGGCAGAGGTAAATGTCCAAGGAGTGAGCGGGTACTTAAGTGATGTGGGTAATGTGGATGAGATGGCGACCAATGCATTGCAGATCCTAAAGGATGATAAAACTTTAGCACAGTTCAAAAAGCAAGCAAAGGAAGCCTCCCGAAAGTTCGATACTAAAAATGTGGTCCCATTATATGAAACCTTATATGAAAAAGCCTTTCAGAAAATATAATAAAACAGCCATTGGGCTTTGTATAGTGCTTCTAAGCTTTATGTTGAGCTGTAAAAGTAGCACGAACAATTCGAAACCTCCAATGACCGATTCCATAGATTTTACTATTATTGAACAGGGTAGTCACAGTAATTTTACCAATAAACAAGAACGTCTTTTGACAGATCAATCGGCACTGCAACGTGTTTATGATACGATCAACAGTACCCGAAAACCCGGACTTCCTGTTCCTGAAATTGATTTTTCGAAACAACAGGTCGCATTTATAACAGCCGGCGAACTTTCCTCAGGTGGCTATTCGGTAGCGATAGACTCCATTGTACGAGAAGAAGAGCAAGTAGTGCTGTATATTGGTGGTGAATCTCCAGAATCCGGCGACTATGTGACTACAGTGCTCACTTCCCCGTTCATCCTTGTAAAGTTCGAAAAACAATCGGTTCCGGTAGTGTTTAAATATTCGTTTAATAAGTAATAAGAAAACTTCAGATAACAGCAACAAAAAACCCGCAACTTGCGGGTCTTTTAATTTTTATCAAGTAATGCGCTTAAAATTGATAGCGAATACCTAAGGCAATGTCGAAATCAACATCGTCATTGAAATCCCCAAAACCTATTTCGGGCCGGAAATCCAGTGATAATAACAGCGGAATATCAAAATCGTATTCGATCCCTATATCCCCTGCGGCGTAGAGATACGTTTCAGTGTCATCATTAAAACCGGGAAAATCGTCATCGAAGTCTACCTGTGCAACACCTCCACCAACACCAACGTACCAGTTAAAGCCACCGTCAAGATTCCATACCCATTGGTACAGTCCCGTAATTCGATAGGCGTCAAAATTATTACTGCTACGCCATCCAAGATCTATTTCAAGTCTGTTATTGTCACCCAGTCCGCGCTGATAGCTTATCTCGGTTCCAAAGCCATCGCTATCCCCAAGCCGGAGACCTAAGGCGTTCTTGGCTACCGTTTGAGCTTCAGCCTGCATTGAGAAGGCAACAATCGCGATAACTACTAAAAGTACTTTTTTCATATTTATGTGTTTAGGGTTGTTAACGGAATAAAAGTAGTCCTATTATCTATGGCAACATGTTAAGGCTATCCGAAAAATTAACTTGTATTATAGAAAGTTTTGTTAAAGAAATGCCTCTTGTTTGTTACATTTACGGTCATGGAATGGGAAAACTTCCTACATCAATTATCCAACCAATTGGAAGGAGATCTCCGTTGGGATGAACTCCACAGATCCATCTATGCTACAGATGCTTCGGTGTATAGAAAAATACCCATAGCCGTAGCTTTTCCTCGTACCGTTCAGGACATTCAATGTCTTGTGCGATTTGCGACAGAATATAAAACTTCACTCATTCCGCGAACTGCAGGAACCTCATTGGCAGGACAATGTGTAGGGGAAGGTATCGTCGTGGATGTATCAAAATACTTTACAAAGATCATCGCGGTGGATATAAAGGCTAAAACCGTTACCATACAGCCGGGCGTTATTCGCGACGATTTAAATAGGTTCCTGGAACCATACGGACTTTTTTTTGGTCCTAATACGTCAACTTCCAACCGTTGTATGATAGGAGGGATGGTAGGCAACAACTCCAGCGGTACCACCTCCATTCAATACGGAGTTACAAGGGATAAGGTTCTTAAACTCTCAACGGTGCTTTCAAATGGAGATCTGGCAGAATTTGGACCCCTCTCAAAGTCTGAATTTCTTCAAAAAGCACAATCAGAAACTTTTGAAGGGTGCCTCTACAAAATGCTTCTGGCAGAATTATCTTCGGAAGAAGTACAAAAAGAGATAAAAAAAGAGTTCCCTAAACCAGAGATCCACCGAAGGAATACCGGCTATGCTGTCGATGCGCTGCTTGATTCTGAAGTATTCTCGACCTCTGAAGCGCCCGTAAACCTTTGTTCGCTTTTGTGCGGAAGTGAAGGGACACTTGCAATTACCACAGAGATCGTTCTTCAACTGGATGAGCTCCCTCCCATACATTCGGCTATGGTTGTTGCGCATTATGAAACCCTTCGCAACTGCTTGAACGATGTCAATAAGGTCATGGAGCACAATCTCTTCAGCTGCGAAATGATGGATGACATCATCCTCAACTGTACAAAAAAGAACAAGAAGTATGAAGCGTACCGCTTTTTTGTAGAAGGCGCCCCAAAGACCCTGTTGCTATTGGAGTTAAGGTCGCATGACCCGGCCGAGCTTTCCCTGCAAACAGATGCACTGTTGCAATCATTACAGCACTCGGCGCAAAGTTACAGTGCTCCGGTACTTAGGGGTGAAGAGATCGATATGGCCATGGAGTTACGCAAAGCAGGTCTTGGTTTACTGGGTAACATGGTAGGTGATGCGAAAGCGGTCGCCTGTATTGAAGATACAGCGGTTGCCTTAACCGATCTGCCGGCGTTTATTGGCGAGTTTTCCGACCTCATGGCGCGATACGACCAGAATGCAGTGTATTATGCACATGCCGGCGCGGGTGAATTACACCTAAGGCCCATTTTAAACTTGAAAGAAGCCAGGGATGTAACATTCTTTAGAAAGATCACCACCGATGTTGCCATGCTCACAAAAAAATACAAGGGCTCGTTTTCCGGGGAACACGGGGACGGAATTGTAAGAGCCGAATTTCTACCCATGCTCATCGGATCGAAAAACTACCGTTTACTGCAACGTATCAAACAAGCCTTCGATCCCGGTTCTATATTGAATCCCGGAAAGATCGTAGATGCCTACAAAATGGACGAATCGTTGCGTTATGAAGTGAACAGAAAAGAACCTGAAGTGGTCACTAAGATCAATTTTGAAGATTCGGGAGGAATCCTGCGCTTGGCAGAAAAGTGCAACGGGAGTGGGGATTGCCGAAAACCGGCAACTGCCGGCGGCACCATGTGTCCCAGCTATCATGCTACGTTAAACGAAAAGGACACGACGCGCGCCCGGGCCAACGCTTTACGAGAAGTGCTCACAAATCCTAAAAATGCAAATGCGTTTAATTCGGATGTACTTAAGGAGGTATTCGATCTTTGTATAAGTTGCAAGGCATGTTCCAGTGAATGCCCCAGCAATGTAGACATGGCTACTGCCAAAATAGAATTCCTTTACCAATATCAAAAGGTTCACGGTATAACACCTTCCAATAAACGCTTCGGAAAGAGTTCTTTCTACAATAAGCAAGCCGCACGTTTTCCGGGAGTATCGAATTGGATATTCGGCCATGCCTGGCTCTCGAAACAGATAAAAAAATGGAACGGAATTGCCCCTCAACGGAAGCTGCCACGTATATCAAGTAAAAGTTTCAGTAAGTTATACAAAAGTATTAACAATCAGACTTCTACTGGATATTCTGTTTTGCTTTTTGTTGATGAGTTCAGTAATTATCTGGAATCGCAGATCGCAGTGGATGCGTATGAGTTGCTAATCGGGTTGGGGTATAAGGTTACGGTTGTAGATCATCTTGACAGCGCACGTGCGCTACTTTCCAAAGGAATGCTGGAGGAAGCCAAAATACAGGTCGATAAGAACATAACATTTTTAAAGGATCTTGTTGCTGAAAGCACCCCGCTGCTTGGCATTGAACCTTCGGCCATTCTGGGATTTCGGGATGAATATCTTCGGTTAACGACCGATCTCCCTTCAGCTGAAAGAATAACCAAACACACATTCTTGATAGAAGAATTCCTCGCTTCAGAAATCGCAAAAGGCACTATCACCGCTAAACAGTTCACTTCCGAAGCAAAAAAAATAAAGATCCATGTGCATTGCCATCAAAAAGCACTCAGCAATCAAAAAGTCACGTTCGATCTGCTCAATCTGCCCGTTAACTATAACCCTACAATCATCCCTTCCGGATGTTGTGGCATGGCGGGAAGCTTTGGCTATGAAAAAGAGCATTACGATCTGAGCATGCAAATAGGGGAATTAAAACTATTTCCGGTGCTTCGCAAAGCGTCACAGGATACCATAATTGCGGCGAATGGCACCAGTTGCAGACATCAAATAGAGGATGGCACCGCAAAGAAAGCACTCCATCCTGTTAGTATTTTACGACATGCACTCCTGCCAAGCGATCAGATTGGGAATGCACTGTAAGCCGAAAAAGCAGAAATAAGGGAAGAAATATCGGTGTCTTCTGTTACGGCCGGCCATTCATCGGGATTGGGGATGCGCTTTTTCGTATTGAAATGGAACAAATGCCAGCGCTCGTTGTTATATTCCAGAGCCGTTAGATTCTCAACCCAATCGCCGCTATTCATGTAAACGCAGCTACCTTTGTCTGTCACCACTTTTTTTATGGCAGGTTGGTGTATATGACCACAGACCACAAAATCATATTTATTTTCGATGGCAAGTTCAGAAGCTGTTGCCTCAAAATTTGAAATGAACGTTACGGCACCTTTAACATTGTCCTTTATTTTTTTAGAGAGTGAATATTTCTCTCTGCCCATTCGCTCTAAAAGCGTATTGATAAGTCTGTTTAACAGTATTAGCAAGTCGTATCCCCAACCTCCTAATTTCGCAAGCCACTTTGCGTGTTGTATCGAGACATCAAATACATCGCCATGAAAGAACCAAGCTTTTTTTCCATCTAATGTAAGAACCAGTTTATCGACAACACGAATGTTTCCCATCTTCGTTCCTGTAAAGCGTCGCATCTTTTCATCGTGATTGCCGGTAACGTAATAGACCTGGGTTCCCTTGGCTGCCAGCGCAAAGATCTTTTTGATCACCAAGAGATGTGCTTTTGGAAAATACCGCTTTCTAAACTGCCAAATATCCACTATATCCCCGTTAAGGATCAACTTCTTTGGCTTTACAGCGTTCAAATAATGTAAGACTTCCTTAGCGTGACATCCATAGGTCCCCAAATGGATGTCGGACAAGACCACTACTTCAACTTTTCGTTTCAAGGGCAATAATTTCTTACAAAGAAATCTAAACGGGATCAAATTATTTTTACAGCAGTGTTATCATTAGTTCTACTGAAGGTTATGTTTGGGCTTTTAGTGTTTCTGAAACATTAAGCAAATAGTTTATTTTTAGGATTCAATTAGAACATTTACATTTGTTCAAAATGCGATTATGGCTGGAAATTCCTTCGGAACAGTTTTTAAACTCACTAGCTTCGGCGAATCACATGGTACTGCCATAGGCGGCATCATAGACGGGTGTCCTGCGGGAATTAAGATCGACTTTGAAGCAATTGCCGCAGAGATGCAACGAAGGAAACCCGGACAGTCGGCCATTGTAACACAGCGTAAGGAAGAAGATGAAGTAGAGTTTCTTTCCGGCATTTTTGAAGGCACCACCACTGGCACCCCTATTGGATTCCTTATAAAAAACACCAATCAGAAATCGAAAGATTACTCCCATATTAAAGATACCTACAGGCCTTCACACGCCGATTTCACATACGAAAAGAAATACGGCACACGAGATTATCGCGGCGGAGGACGTTCTTCGGCGCGGGAAACCGCCTGTAGGGTCGTTGCGGGTGCCGTCGCAAAACAAATCTTAAAAGGCATTTCAATTAATGCCTATGTTTCAGGAGTTGGAAAATTACAACTCACCAAGCCCTATAAAGAATTGGATTTTTCAGAAATAGAAAAAAATCCGGTTCGCTGTGCAGACCCCGTCATGGCAAAGACCATGGAATCGTATATCAAGGAGGTTCGAAAGCAAGGGGATACCGTAGGCGGAGTGATCACCTGTGTAATCAAAAATGTTCCTATGGGTCTTGGGGAGCCGGTCTTCGACAAATTACATGCCCAACTGGGGAAGGCGATGTTGTCCATAAATGCCGTAAAAGGTTTTGAGTACGGTAGCGGTTTTGAAGGAACAAAGCTACTGGGAAGTATTCACAACGATGCGTTCAATAAGGATGGTACCACCAAAACTAATAACAGTGGCGGCATACAGGGAGGAATTAGTAATGGAGAAGAAATTTACTTTTCGGTTGCTTTCAAGCCCGTTGCTACACTTATGCAAAAACAAGAAACTATCAACAAAAAAGGAGAAACTGTAGAAATGCAGGGAAAAGGAAGGCACGACCCCTGTGTGGTACCCCGCGCAGTGCCTATTGTAGAGGCAATGGCTGCACTTGTTTTAGCCGATTTTTGGTTATTGAACCGGGTTTCCAAAATGTAAATATTAATACGTAATTTAACGCCTTTCAACATCGAAAAATAAACAACACCTATGAAAAAATTAGCACTGCACTGGAAAATAATCATCGGATTGGTATTGGGTATTATTTGGGCGTTGCTGTCCAGTCAGTTGGGATGGAGTTCCTTCACGATCAATTGGATCGCTCCGTTCGGGACTATTTTTATCAATTTACTGAAATTGATCGCTGTTCCCCTGGTGTTGGTTTCCATTATTAGCGGTGTGGCCAATATTGGTGACGCCGGTAGTTTGGGTCGAATGGGAGGAAAAACATTGCTCGCTTATCTGGTCACTACTGTTTTGGCGGTAAGCCTTGGATTGGCACTTGTAAATGTGGTTAAGCCCGGAAAATTGGTAGATGAACAAAGTCGCATCGACAACAGGATTAGCTACGAGCTCTGGGCAAGTTCTCAAGGATACGAAATAAAGGATGGTATCAACTATCTGCAAGAACCCGAATTTTTTGAACGGGCACAACGTATCACAGAGCTATCCAAAAGTGAATTACAAGATGCCGCGGTCACAGAAAAGATGAAAACCGCAGATGAGACAAAGGATGCGACTCCCTTGCAACCTTTGGTGGACCTCGTGCCACAGAATTTCTTTCTGTCACTTACAGACAACGGACTGATGTTACAGATCATTTTCTTCGGGTTGTTCTTTGGTGTATGCTTATTATTGATCCCGAACGAAAAGTCGCAAGCTGTTACGAGTTTTATGGATAGTGCCATGGAGGTCTTCCTTAAAATGGTGGATCTAACGATGCAGGCTGCGCCTTTCTTTGTTTTTGCACTTCTGGCTGGTGTCGTGAGTAAGATGGCCGGCGACGATATTGGTAAAGTTTATGAGATCTTTAAAGGATTAAGCTGGTACTCATTAACAGTCTTTTTAGGCCTAATGCTTATGATCTTTGTAGTGTACCCGACCATCTTAAAGTTATTTGTGAAGAAAATTCCTTACACAGGCTTTTTCAAGGCCATGAGTCCTGCACAAACGCTTGCATTCTCAACTTCGAGCAGTGCGGCTACCTTACCGGTGACCATGGAGTGTGTAGAAGAGAATCTAGGTGTAGATAA
Organism: Altibacter lentus; assembly: GCF_000746845.1. Classification (GTDB taxonomy): domain Bacteria; phylum Bacteroidota; class Bacteroidia; order Flavobacteriales; family Flavobacteriaceae; genus Altibacter; species Altibacter lentus. The sequence goes on from NZ_KN050846.1 coordinate 607,399, forward strand.
AAAGATAACGAGCTTTGTATTACCTATTGGTGCCACCGTGAACATGGATGGAACGTGTTTGTATCAAGCAGTGGCAGTTGTATTTTTGGCCCAACTTCACATGATCGATCTAACGCTGGGGCAGCAGTTGACGATCGTTCTCACCGCGACACTTGCTTCCATTGGTTCAGCCGCCGTTCCCAGTGCCGGATTGGTAATGTTGATCATTGTACTGGATTCGGTTGGTTTAAATCCGGCTTGGATCGCGATCATCTTTCCTGTAGATCGAATTCTGGATATGTTCCGTACGGTTGTTAATGTAACCGGTGACGCTACCGTTTCAACAATTATTGCGAACGGCGAGGGGATGTTACAGTACGAACCACAGGAGAACCCTACTGAAACCTTCGATCTGGACTCGTAAGCGGTTTTTTTCAGATTTAATAATAATTTCCTAACTTAGAGGTTCAACTTCCCGAGTATTTTTACCGTCCATTTCAAAATGTAAGCATCTCTTAAAAGAGAGAACGCTGTTGTTTTGGAATGTGGTAAGCCCTCAGTCGCTTGAAATTTGATTTGCTTATGATTTAAAATAATCATAGCATGAAAAAATTAGTCCTTTTATTATTTTGCAGCAGTTGCTACCTCGGTCTTTCCCAGGTAGGGATCGGAACCGTTAGCCCAAGTGACGCAGCAATGTTAGACATTAGCAGCACAACGAACAATGTGAACTATGGCGGTCTCATGCCACCCAGAGTGCCAAGTCAGACAGAACGTGATGTTATTCCCACCACCTCTACCGACACAGGTTTATTGATCTTCGTGGAGAGCACCGGAACTCTGGAGGTGTGGAACGGGATCAACTGGGAGATTGTCTATACGCTTAGCACACAAGCTACAACCTTGGCCATTCAAGATTTTGACACCAACATTAGCTGGAACTATACTGTTACGCCGGCAACATATAATGTGAGTGATGATATTTGGGATATTGTTACCACACTTGGAGCCGGAACCGGTGCAATAGACCTTGTTTCCGGAAATTTCCTGGGCTGTCGTGATCTTGACAATCCCAACGGCGGTGGTAATTTCTTTCATGAGATCGCTTTTGTGAACGTGAACGTTTCCTCGCTAAATAATGCTAGAATTTCTTTTGATTATGACGTGTATCAATATGATGCAGGAGATGATATACAGTATGAGGTCTATCACGACGACGTAAGTCAAGGGGTCGTTACCTTAGTGAACGGGGCAGGTAACCTCACCGCAGAAGGGACCGAGGTAATCGTGGTTCCTAATAGTGTTACAAACGTAAGGATCTCAGTACGCATCGATCAGAACGGAAATGATGATTTTGCCGGTTTCGATAACTTTAGGGTGTATGGGCAATAAGAACAGGAAAGGTTTTCAGATTATTCGATAATTGCTATCTTTAGTTTGAAATCAAAAACCAGCCTTTATGAACGTTTGCTTCATTATGTATCCTTGGGAAGAGATCAAGCCCGATGACGATTCAACACTTGCAATGATCCATGAGTTTGTAAAGCGGGGGCACGGTTTGGCGATCACTACACCCGCTAACTTGACCATCCGTGATAGTGTTGCTTTTGCTTTTTCAAAATGTTACAAAAGAAAAGACAAGATCTCCTCCAGTTTGAAGTCATTTCATACGCATGCCGAATTCTACGATGAAATGCTGCCCTTAGCCGGTTTTGATGTTATCATCCTCCGAAGCAATCCGCCGCTGGATATGATCATGCTCAATTTTCTGGATTCTGTCAAGGACGATGTGTTTATTATGAACGATCTGGACGGTATTCGGCGTGCCAATAACAAACTCTATACGGCCGTCTTTGAAGATGACCATAATGAGATGATCCCTCGCACACACGTAACAAAGAACAAAGAATACTTAAAAAAAACCATAAAAGAAGGACCCGATAAAATGATCCTGAAGCCTCTCAACGGCTTTGGAGGTTCCGGCGTGATCTTAATTGAAAAGCGCGCAATGCTCAGCATCAACTCGCTTCTGGATTTTTATATCGACAACCGCGACGGTACGACCAACTATGTGATCCTTCAGGAATATATAGAGGGCGCAGATCAAGGAGATGTACGTATTTTACTGCTGAATGGAAAACCCATTGGAGCCATGAAGCGTGTGCCGGGGGAGGAGGATCATCGCTCCAACGTAAGTGCCGGGGGATCGGTTCAAAAGCATACCTTATCGAAAAAAGAGAAAGAACTTTGCCGAAGAATAGGCCCTAAGCTGGTTGCAGACGGACTTTATTTTGTGGGAATCGACGTGATCAATGGAATGCTGGTAGAGGTAAACGTCATGTCTCCGGGAGGTATTACATATATGAATCGTGTATACAAAACGAAGGTTCAGGAAAAGATCATTGATTTTGTGGAAGATAAGGTACTGGAACGAGTATCTGCTTTCGAGCGTCGCCACAAACTTCGTAAACATGTAGATGAAGCATAATGGAAAGGCTGCTCGTTTCAGAAATTATCAAAAAGATCCAACGGGAAGATTGTTTTGAAGCCGTTTCAGAAGATAATTCATTTACGTTAAAGATCGATCGTTACGTGCCCTACGTATGTGGAGCCGTGCATGATGGACATCAATTTAGAAAAGAACTGTGGGACAAATGCCTTCATACGGCCTATGACCGATGGTTTGAAGAAGATCCCTGTACGAAAGATTTCATTGCATCGCACCCAATTGTGATCGCCGGCAGAGACAGCAGGTTCGAGTACGATCTTAATCGTGATCCTGAGAATGCAATTTTTGAAACAGCCTGGGGGAAAGAGCTTTGGAAAGAACCACTCACTGAAGCTGAAAAAAACGAAAGTCGCAATAAACATGCGGTATTCTATACAGTGGTGCATGCATTAATAAAGAAGTTAGAAGAAAAGTTTGGAAGTGTGGTCGTATACGACATGCATTCCTATAATTGGCGGCGGTGGGATCGCGAAGTTCCTGTAATAAATTTGGGAACCACAAATGTGGATAACGAACGATTTGAAAAAATTATAGAACGTTGGCGGCATTCCCTTTCAGAATTGAAGTTTCCCAACGGATTAGAAGCTACTTCTAAAATTAACGATACTTTCTTCGGAAATGGATATTTTCTCAAATTCATTACCCAAAATTTTAAAAATACCTTAGTTTTGGCGACAGAATTCAAAAAGATATACTGTGATGAACTGCGGCAAGTTATCTATCCTGAAATGGTTTCAGCAATCGAAAAACAACTTCAGCAAAAGATAAAGGAACACGCCGGCCAGTTCTACAGTATGCATAAAACTGACGCATGACCTATCCCAGCGTACTAACCGAAGCACACCCCAACCTTTTCCGAATCGATCAACAGTTAAATAAATTGGTCCAAAAGATCGAATTGCTTAATTATGTCAACCCGATCAACATTGAGCAGGAAAAACGGAATTTTTTTGCTTCCAAGTACAATATCAATCCTAATTTCAAATACCGAAAGATCGATTTTGATGCACATAAGTTGCAGCAAGCGCTCTTCTCACAGGATATAGACAGTATTCGAGATCCGGATACTCAAAAGTTTTACAGAGATGTGATCTACGACTATTCCGGTCTGGTCCAATGCATCGAAACTATTGGGAAAGGAAGAAAATTTTATTACAATGCTCTTAAATCGTTTGGTACGCCTACCCAAAAGGATGTAGAGAATGCACAATTCATTCTTCATTTTCAAGATGAAGAATACAACCAGGAAATGTTCCCAGTATTTAGTGCCGACGAGGCTACCGAGTATTTTCTGGAATTCTCAAAAAAATACGATTTTGAGGTATCCATAAAGCATTCTACCAAGATCACGGCCGCAGCGATGGTTCAGAATAATACACAACGTATGTTGTTAAAGAAAAATCATCGTTTTAGTGCCAATCAACTAAAAGTTCTCGCCAATCATGAGATAGGGGTGCATCTGGTCACCACTTTCAACGGGATGAAACAAGCTTTAAAGATCTTTCATAACGGATTTCCAAACAATGTGGAAACACAGGAAGGGCTTGCGGTTTTTAGTGAATATATGAGCGATTGTCTTACGCTATACCGCTTAAAGGAGCTTTCGTATCGTGTGCTGGCTGCAGATAGCCTCCATAAAGGATTTAATTTTTGCGATACTTTCGATCTTTTACACAATCAATATAAGCTCAATAGGGAAGAGGCCTATAACATTTCCCTTCGGGCTCATCGAGGGGGTGGCTTTACCAAAGATTATAAATACCTTACCGGACTTAAAAAAGTATATGATCACTACAAAACAGGAGGTGATCTGTCTCTTATGTTGACAGGGAAAGTATCCTTAAAGCATGAGCAAACCATACAGAAATGGCAACAGGAAGGTCTCGCACAAAAAATCACCTACAAGAACGAGGCGTTCCACTCCAATACCAATTCCAACAATACCATCGATTTCATTCTTCAGAATCTAAAATAGAAAAGCAGGCAAAATTGCCTGCTTTTCCGGTATTAACTAATCTAGTCTGAAAAAGACTACTCTTTAATAATCTGATACGTTCCTATCTGTCCGTTCACGGTTGCTTTCAGGATATAGGTCCCTGTAGCAAATCCTGAAACATCCAGTTGTGAACTTGTAGCATTGATCTTCTGGTTCAACACCGTTTGACCCAGCATGTTGTATACGGCCACATGCTCGATGGTATCCAGTGCACTTATCGTCAAGATCTCATTGGCCGGGTTCGGATAGAAGCTAAAGCCTTCGATTCCGTTCTCGTCCACACCTAACAAGTAACCCTGGATCAAGATATCGGACGCAGCTCCTGTGTTCACTACAAACACATAGTACGCCTGTCCGGCTACCGTATTGATCGATGCATTCACGCCCGGACCACACTGGTTGGTTCCCTGAGGCACCAAAGTAAGTTCTGCTTCGGTCGAGCTCTCATCCGGAGCTGTATAGAACGTTACTGAACTTGCTCCTCCAGGATTCAAGATCGTACAAGACGCTCCGCCGTTTCCTTGAGAGACAAAGTTGTACCAAACTCCATTGGCTCCGTCTATGTTACACCCCGTTGGGTTGCCGGCCTCTGTCGTTGCAGCAGGCATCGCTACGCTAGGATCGGTATAAGGGAATCCTATCTCATCCACATCAATGGAGTTGGCGATCATATCGTTTGGCGGAGGTACCGGAGTACAGTTAAGGTTCAAGGAGAAGTCGCCCTGAGCGCCTCCAAATCCGTGTACTAGGATGTAGTAGGTTGTACTACCATCACCCTGGAAGGCTACTTCCGACTGAAGACCACAGGGATCGTCGTTGTCACCAATACAGGTCAACGTACCACAGTCTCCCGAGTACACCGTAAGTTTACTGTCATAAGCAGTGCCACCATCACAAAGTGATACCACATAGTCGGTTAGTAAGCCGCTAGTATCGGTAAAGGTATACCAAACACCGGGCGCAGTGATCGAAGTGTTACACACCGGAGCCGCAGCATCCAAGGTGGCAAAGTTGGTAGAGCCTAAAATAGTCTGTCCACAGCTAATGGTCTCAGCATTCGCACATTCGTCGTTGGCAGCCACCGGGTTACAACTAACCGTCATGTTGAAAGCACCGGAACCAGTTCCAAATCCTTCCACAGCAATATAATATGTACTTACCCCATCAGAAATAAAGGATACTTCAGACTGAAGGCCACAAGCGTCGTCGTTATTGACAACCACGGCTCCGCCACAGGCATCATACACAGTAAGTATAGAATCGTACGAAGTACCGCTACACAACGAAAGTGTCACGATCTCATTCACAACGGTTCCTGTAAAGGAATACCACTCGTCCGGAGAGGCATTAAACCCACCGGTATCGGTATTATCGGCTGTAGTGCCAACAACAATTTCTCCGCACGTTACGGGAGTCGCTCCTATACAAACATCATTGTTAGGTGGTGGTGTCCCTGCGATAGCCACAATACCTAGTTCGGCACAGTTTGCATTCACCGGTCCTAAAGCAGTCGCTGCTCCAGTTGAAATATCTACAGAAGCCCATTCATTTGCACCACCTCCAATATACGCACCCATATATAGTGTGTTTGTAACAGGGTCGAAATCGGCATCCTGTGCAAAGTTGATCGAAATACCTAAAGGTCCAATAAGGGTTGCAACGGCTGTACTAACGTCTACAGCGTAGAGGACATCTGCCCCTAATTCTGCCATATATCCGTTCCCGTCATTATCGATGGCTAACCAGATTCCTAAAGCCCCTGGTAACACAGCAGTTCCCACAACGGTAAGTGTCCCGGTAGCAAGATCTACAGTATAGATTGTATGATCATCTCCGAATCCCGTAAGTGCATACATTGTACTATTACTATAATTCCAAGCCAGTCCGCGAACTCCGTGATTTGCCTGAATATTTGTCAAAGGCCCTACAGTTGTTTCAACACCGGTTACCGGGTCAATTGATATAAGAGAGAGGGTTGCGTTGTCAAGCGCATATAAGTTCCCGGAGCCATCATAATCTCCGGCAAACAATTGAGAAGTTGACGTGTTCACGGCATTGATCGTATAAGGACCTCCTAAAGCAAAGGTTCCCATATCGTCTGAACAGAATCCTGCATCGAAGGCAAAGACCTCGTCCATACCGCCGCCACCGCCGCTGTTAAGTACTTCTACCTCCCAACCACACGAATTAACAACAGCCGTTGCACTAAACTCAAAGGTCAAAGCTCCACTGGTCGAAGTAAAGACTGCAGATCCATTAGCGGCAATCATTCCGGCAAGGGTATCGGTATTTGCATTTAAATTACTGTCATAAATTTGTGGTGAAGAAGTATCCGGACCATCATAAATATTAAGAATGTCAAAGGTTCCGAAAATATTAAATGATAAAAATTCTACTTCTAGACCAGTACCGGTCAAGGTTGTAACTGTAGTACACCCACAATTAGGATAATCTCCCGGATCGCCTGATGAGGTTCCTGTACAGACACCTCCCGGACCTCCATTCACACCATCTGTTGGATCATAAAAGAAATCACCGGTCGCCACGGCGAAGGTCTCTGTAGCCCCCGCAGTAGGAATAATATTAGCCAAGGAATTTCTGTTTTGCGAGTTATAATACGCATGGATCATTTGCCGTTCTACGGCTGTGAACTCACTAGTGTCAACCCCGGCTTGATTACCCTGAGCTGCAATTCGTGCCAGCAGGTCATCAATGGTGGTTGTGTTCTGAACCTGTGTTCGAAAAAGTTGTTCTTGTTGTAATTCGGCTTGAATGGCCGAACTTGGCGTTTGTGCAAATGTATTTCCAACTAGAAACACTAAGCTTAACGCTAATGTAATTCTCTTCATAATAATAAAATATTTAATGTTAGTTACTATTTCTTTAAAGTTACAGAAAATTGTTTTAGCTGCGTTAAAATTTCGACAATAAAACAATATTATCGGTGTAGGTTTCTCACTTTGTTAATATCGAATTTTGAGCCGGTTTACAGTTTTCCTACAGCTTAGGGATGTAGAATTCAGGCTAATATCTGAACCACAGTGCCTTAACCTAAAAAGTCTTTCGTTGTTAATAAAGCAGCTACAGAAACTTCGACTTAAGTTCCGGGGTGGGGATCATGCAGCTTTCCTTTTTGCCGTACCAGCGGTAACGGTTCTTTGCAATATAGTCGTAGACCCGGTTTCTAATAAATTTAGGTACAATCATAAAGCCGTAGAGAAGGGGGTAGGCCCCGGAAAGTTCTTTGGCAATACGCAATGCAGCTGAAGACTTTTCATAGCTTTTATTGCCGTCAATAAGTATGATGGAATCTGTTTTTGAAGTATCTATATCATGTTCGTTCACCAGTACCATCCCCACATTGCTCTGTAAGGCTGCAAATCGAAAGACATCTTTTTTATCCCGTTTTATAATGAAAACTACCGAGCTGTTACAAAGATTACAGACCCCGTCGAATAAAATTATCTTGTGTGATACGTTGTGACTCATACTTTTTCCAGTTCTTCCATATTAACATTGGTCGTGAACATGCCATAGTTAACGATCGCTTTATTCTTTTCTATCGTATCGATGGTGCCAATTGCCCTGCCGTCTATCATGCGTACTCTGTCACCCACCTTAAGGGCTACTTTGGGTTTGGAAGGAGGTGCTTTCTTGGCCTCTTCTTTTTCAGCTTTTTTACGCTTTCGTATCACCGCCACCTTTTCCTCGACCTCTTTCTCGGTAACACGTTTCTTGGCCGTTTCTTTCTGCTTTACTTTAGGAGCAATTTTCCTGCGTTTGCTGTTCTCGACCATCACCAGCTTGAGAAGCTCATCGATAAGAGCTTTCTTTTTCTTGTTATTGAAATATTTTTCTGAAAGTTGGTCGAATTTTTTTCCCAGACTTATCAATTTCTGATTGGCATCATACAATTCCTGATAACTTTCCAATTTTTCCTGAACCCTAATATTGATCTCTTCCAGTTGTTTGCTTTCTTCTCTGGCTCTTTGTTCTTCGGTCTTTAGATTTTCTGAAGTCTTCCGTAGCTGTGACCGCTCTTTCTGAAGGTTCGCAATGGTCTTGTCAAATCGTATTTTCCCTCGTGCTATCTTTTTCTTTGCTTTATTGATCAAACTATAAGGGATCCCGTTCTTCTGTGCCACTTCAAAGGTAAAAGAGCTTCCTGCTTCTCCCAGATGAAGCTTATAGAGCGGCTCCAGACTCTTACTGTCAAACTGCATATTCGCATTCATTGCAAATGGCAGTTCATTTGCCAAAAGCTTCAGATTGGTATAATGGGTCGTAATGATTCCAAAGGCTTCTCGCTCATAGAACACCTCTAAAAATGTTTCTGCTAACGCCCCGCCCAATTCAGGATCACTACCTGTTCCAAACTCGTCGATAAGGAAAAGGGTGTTCTCATTGCATTTCTTTAAGAATTGGTTCATCTTCTTGAGCCTGTAACTATAGGTACTCAAATGATTTTCGATCGATTGGTTGTCCCCAATATCGGTGAGTACTTTGTCAAAATAGCACACCTCACTTTGCGGATCTGCCGGAATAAGCATGCCACTCTGTAACATCACTTGCAACAATCCCACTGTTTTTAAGGTAATACTCTTTCCGCCCGCATTAGGCCCCGAGATCACGATGATGCGCTTTTGAGGGTCAAGTTCTATGGTCTGCGGATAGGTGATTTCTTTACGTTTCCGATTGGATACTAAAAGGAGCGGATGATACGCCTTTTGCAGAAGGATGTGTTTTTCTGAAGTGATCCTCGGTAAAACAGCGTTTATCCCTTTGGCATATTTTGCTTTGGCCGAAAGTGTATCGATCGTAATCAAATAATCCTGAAACGTTGAAAGCAATTCAAAATAGGGTCGTATTGTTTCAGTAAGCGCCTTTAGTATGCGTTTGATCTCTTCCTGTTCTTCATAAAGTAAATTGCTCAATTCATTTGCAAAATCCAAGGTTTCCTGAGGCTCGATATACACGATGCTTCCTGTTTTAGAGCTCCCCAGCACAGCACCCTTTATCTTGCGACGATGCATTGCCTTTACCGCTAGGACCCTCCTGTTTTCAACGATGGTCTCTTTAATATCGTCCAGGTAATCAGACTGTCCATAGCGACTCAAAGCTTTGGTGAACGACGAGTTGATCTGGCTGCGCACCACCCGCAGGCGCTGTCGGATCTCGAATAGATCATTTGAAGCATCATCCTTAAGCTCGCCATACCTGTCGATAACCGCACCAATGGAATCACCTATAAGCGGTGTATGGTGAATCGTTTCAGAAAAATCATTTAAATAGGTATAGAATTCTTCATATTTCTTAAAAAAGGCAAGAAGGATCTTGGTGGTTTCTGAAATTGTCAAAATTCGCCGAAACCCTGAAACGTCTAAACTGCTGTTCTCGATCTCCAACATGCGAAGCTCTCTGAATATAGGGTCAAAACCGTGGTTGGGAATTGGATTATCGCCTTCCAAAGAGGCTTTAAATTCCCGAACGCGATGCAATTCGGGAGCTATCTCCGTTTTATTCCTGTATGGCGCTATAGCGAGTACAGTTTCGGTGCCCGGTTCTGTGACACAGAATGTTGAGATCTGTTTCAAAACAGCAGGGAATTCTAAGTCTTCTAAAGTTTTTTTATCTATGCGGATCATTCCCCGGGTTTCTTGTAATTTTACATGAAGGTAGCACAAAAGTACTAATAATGGATGTAAAAATTGAAGCCGGCTGGAAGGAAGCATTGGAGGATGAATTTGAAAAGAAATACTTCCAAGATCTAACAGATTTTGTGAGAGAAGAATACACAACACACACCTGTTTCCCGCCCGGGAATCAAATTTTCGCAGCCTTCCGGCATACCCCTTTTCACAAAGTAAAGGTTGTTATCCTGGGGCAGGATCCGTATCACGGACCGGGGCAGGCAAACGGCTTGTGTTTTTCGGTGGCAGATGGGATCGTAAAGCCTCCGTCATTGCTAAATATCTTTCAGGAATTACAAGCAGATGTTCAAAGATCGGTGCCACAATCCGGTAATCTGGAGCGGTGGGCAGATCAGGGTGTCTTATTGCTTAATGCCACATTAACGGTGCGCTCACATCAAGCAGGCAGTCATCAAAACAAAGGATGGGAACAGTTTACGGATGCGGTTATACAGCGTCTTTCAGAAAAAAGAGAAGGACTTGTCTTCTTATTATGGGGCGGATATGCCAAACGAAAGGGTGCCAAGATAGATGCTTCCAAACATCTGGTACTAAGCAGTGGACATCCCTCGCCATTAAGTGCCAACAGAGGCTACTGGTTTGGAAACAAACATTTCAGCAAAACAAATAAGTTTTTAAAGGAAAATGGGCAAGAGCCCATTGTATGGTAATTTTATAAACGCCCGGAAGAAGCGGGGAGGAGATGATCTATTCTTCTTCGGGTACTTCAGATTCGGAGGCGTCATTACAGCTAAATTGCAACAACAAGAAGTTAGTTACAAGCAAGGCCCCCAATACGATTAAAAATGTATACATATCTCTTACTTTTATAATATAAAGATGCACGGATGCTCCAGAGGTTGCGTGTTGTTGTAATTTATTTTTAGAAATTATGTAATATGCTCTTGGACAACATCTTATTCTTTATAAGATCAAGTTTCAGCAATTGAGATTGAATTCGATCTACTTGTAGTTCTGTTAAATTCTCCTGACTCCACTCCGTAAGGTCTAACCATTCTTCTACATCCTGCAACTGCTGTCCGTACCTGTTTGAGATCATGGTGGCAATACCGGGTATGTTCTTGAAATCACTTGTAGTACGATTAATAATTTCCAAAATATCCCGAACGGCTTCACCATGTGAGGCTATAAATTCGTTGCGTACGGCGATTACAAAACACGGCCAGGGTGTAGGACATTCCCCTAGAATGCGAAAAGGCCCGTCATCCACATACGGTTTTGTAGTGAATTTTTCCCACATAAAATAGTCGCCCTGTCCTTTGGGCAAGCCTTCCAAGGCCCCTTCAAGATCACCGATCACTTTAAATTTAAGGTCCTTTTCCATATCCCAGCCTTTATCTTCGGCATGTACATACGCCATGAGGTGTGAGCCCGATCCAAAACGACTGATAGCCGCATGCGTGCCTCTAAGGTCTTCTACATTTGTATAGGGAGCTGTATCGGCTACGTGAATTCCCCAAATTAACGGAGATTTTACAAACACCTGAACAATGCTGCTGGGGTTTCCTTTTATGATATCGCGGATGATCCCTTCAGTAAGGATGACAGCCATATCGATCTCTCCCGAACGAAGCGCTTTGTTCATTTGTCCGGTTCCCCCGGAAAAATCCTTCCAGCGAAGATTGATCCCCTTTTCCTGATATTCTTTGTTCCTTAGGGTAAGATACCAGGGTAGATTAAAATGCTCGGGGACGCCGCCTATGGTGATCGTTTTCATGATACAAGTACATCAAGGGTATGTTGAACAAGCTTGTGGATGGCTTCTTTGGGTTTACTGCTAAATTCCCCGTTGGGTCGGTTTGCCAAGATCGCATTCAAGGATATGGCACGGTGTCCCAGTAATTTTGACATACCATAGATTCCTGCTGTTTCCATCTCGAGGTTGGTGATCCTTCTTCCACGATACTCAAACGCAGCGATCTTCTCATTAAGAGCTGGGTCCTGAAGTGGCAAACGAAGCACACGCCCTTGCGGTCCATAGAAGCCGACATTTGTAGTCGTGAATCCTTTTTGAATATTTTCTGAAGCAAATTTTGCCAAAAGTTCGGGGTCTGCATGCACAACATACGGGTGTGATTTATGAACGCTCCATTGTGTATGCTTCATAAAGGCTTCTGAAGCTTCCGAATCTAAGAATCTTGTGTTTCCGTAGAAATGTAATAAAGTGTCAAAACCCATTGCCAGTTCACTCACCAGCATACTGTCAACAGCGATCTCCGGCTGCAGGGCCCCGGAAGTGCCTATGCGTATAATGTCCAAGACAGTGTGATCCTCTTTTACAGTACGCGATTCAAAATCAATATTGACCAGCGCATCCAGCTCATTAAACACAATATCAATATTATCGGTCCCGATACCCGTTGAAAGGACTGAAATACGCTTCCCTTTATAGGTTCCCGTGTGTGTTTTGAATTCGCGGTGAAAGGCCTTTAGTTCGATGGTATCGAAATAGTCTGACACCAGATCGACCCGTTCCGGGTCTCCTACTACAATAACGGTAGTAGCCAGATCCTCCGGTTTTAAATTGAGGTGATAGATACTCCCATCGGGGTTCAGGATGAGTTCAGACTCTGCTATTCGTAAGCTACGGTTATCCTCCAACACGTTTCGTTTTAAATCCTTTTTCCTGAAGGAAGGTCATGATCCTATCACGGTAATCACCTTGAATAATAATCTGTTCATTTTTAAAGCTGCCGCCAACACTCAACAGTTGTTTGATCTCTTTCGCTAGTTGTTTGAAATCATGATCGGCGCCGGTATACCCTTCAATGATGGTAATGGGCTTACCTTTTCGTTTTTCATATTTACAAATTAGAGGCTCATCCTGCAACCAAACAGTCGTTTCGGGCGCTTCTTCAGGAATTTCTGAAGGCTCGTGATCCGGAAATAATTGTTTTAGCTGATCTTTTAAATCCATTACTTTTTTATCAATCCTATTTCTACCAAACGTTGATGAAGGAACTCACCGGCAGTAATGTCATCATAGGCCTTTGGGTGTTGCTCATCAATACATTCGTCTAAACAATCCAACTTCATGTCGCTTCGGGGATGCATGAAGAAAGGGATCGAATATCTTGCCGTACCCCATTGGTCCCGGGGCGGATTCACCACCCGGTGTATAGTGGAACGTAACTTATTATTGGTATGCCGTTCTAGCATGTCGCCTACGTTGATCACCAGTTCATCTTCCTCCGGAATCGCATCGATCCATTCGCCATCCTTGCGAAGCACCTGCAATCCTCCCGTAGAGGCTCCCATCAACAACGTAATTAGATTGATATCCCCATGAGCACCTGCTCTAACTGCACCTTTAGGCTCTTCGGTGATGGGAGGGTAGTGGATAGGACGTAAGATGCTGTTCCCGTTGGTCGCCCAATGATCAAAATAATGTTCATCCAATCCAATGTAGATCGCCAAGGCCCGCAACACATAGATACCCGTTTTTTCCAGCATGCGATAGGCTTCCATTCCGGTAGCGTTGAAGTTGGGTAGTTCACTTACCACAACATTATCCGGATAGGCTTCAGGAAGGTTGGCATCTTCGGAAGCTTCCTGACCAAAATGCCAGAATTCTTTTAGATCACCTTCCTTTTTACCCTTGGCGTGTTCTTTTCCGAAGGAAACATAACCACGCTGACCCCCAAGACCTTCGATCTCATACTGTTCCTTTGTCTTGACGGGCAGCGCAAAGAAGGATTTTACTTCTTTGTACAGGTTTTCAACCAGATCGTCGCTTAAAAAATGATTCTTCAAAGAAACAAATCCTATTTCTTCATAAGCACGACCAATTTCATTGACAAATTTCTTTTTTCTATCGGGATCGCCAGAAATAAAATCGGCAAGATCTACGCTGGGTATATTATTCATAATACGTATAATTAACGGCACAAAGATACCAAAATACAGGCGCATTTCCACACATAAAAAATCTACTTTATTTCGTGGTCTCACTCGCTTTTTTTCTACTTTTGGAGTTTGTAACCCATACACATGAAAACTAAAACTGCAGCGCATACCCATTTCGATTTCACCAATCACGACCTCGACCATACAACTCTTATTTCCCTTTACAAAGCCATGCTAAAACCTCGTTTGATCGAGGAAAAGATGCTCATTTTACTTCGGCAAGGAAAGATATCCAAATGGTTCAGCGGGATTGGTCAGGAAGCTATTTCGGTAGGAGTTACTGCAGTGCTGGACAAAGAGGAGTATATCCTTCCCATGCACCGCAATCTGGGTGTATTTACTTCACGGGATATCCCCTTATACCGGCTTTTCTCGCAATGGCAAGGTAAAGCAAACGGTTTTACAAAAGGCAGAGACCGAAGTTTTCATTTTGGGACTCAAGAATTTAAAATTGTAGGTATGATCTCTCACTTGGGGCCCCAATTTGGAGTTGCCGACGGGATCGCATTGGGCAATAAACTTAAAAAGAATAATCAGGTATGTGCTGTCTTTACCGGGGAAGGGGGGACGAGTGAAGGGGACATCCATGAGGCCTTAAATGTGGCTTCGGTTTGGCAATTACCCGTTTTATTTTGTGTGGAGAATAACGGGTACGGCCTGTCAACGCCTACACGAGAGCAGTATTTTTGTGAGCATATTGCCGATCGAGGGAAAGGATACGGCATGGAATCGCATATTATTGAAGGGAACAACATTATTGAAGTATATACAAAGCTTAAGACCATTGTGGAATGCATGCGCAAAGAACCGCGTCCTGTGCTCTTGGAGTTTAAGACCTTTAGGATGCGAGGCCATGAGGAGGCAAGCGGTACCAAATATGTACCTCAGGATCTAATGGACCAATGGGCGGCAAAAGATCCGCTGGAGAACTATGCCGAATACTTGCGGAATGCCAACATTCTAACAGAAGAAGATGAAGTATCATTTAAATCGGAAATCGTACACGAGATCAATGAAAATCTGGACATTGCGTTTGATGAGGCTGAAATAAAAGCTGTTGAAAGCAACGAGTTAAATGACGTATATAAAGAATTTGTATATCAAGAGGTTAAAGAGAACAACGAGACCGAAGAATTGCGATTGATCGATGCGATCTCACAAGGTTTGAAACAATCTATGGAGCGCCATGACAATCTGGTACTCATGGGACAGGACATTGCCGAATACGGAGGCGTTTTCAAGATCACTGAAGGTTTTGTGGAAGCCTTTGGCAAAGAGCGCGTGCGAAATACACCTATTTGTGAATCGGCTATTGTATCGGCTGCCATGGGACTCTCTATCACAGGTTTTAAAGCCATGGTCGAAATGCAGTTCGCAGACTTCGTCACTTCAGGTTTCAATCCCATTATCAACTATCTGGCTAAATCGCATTATCGCTGGAATGAAAAGGCCGATGTTGTTATTCGTATGCCATGTGGTGCGGGAGTAGGCGCAGGCCCATTCCACAGTCAGACCAACGAGGCCTGGTTTACACATACCCCCGGACTTAAAGTAGTGTATCCGGCATTCCCATACGATGCGAAGGGGCTTTTGGCAACCAGCATTGAAGATCCCAATCCGGTGTTGTTCTTTGAACACAAGGCTTTATACCGAAGTGTTCGTCAACAGGTACCAACCAATTACTATACGTTGCCGCTTGGTAAAGCAGCCCTGTTGCAAGAAGGAGAAGATGTAACGGTGATTACCTATGGTGCAGGCGTGCACTGGGCGTTGGACACCTTAACACACCTTCCGGATGTGAAAGCAGACGTGCTCGATCTGCGCACACTGTTGCCTTTAGATACGGATGCCATATTTGCTTCCGTAAAGAAGACAGGTAAAGTGATCATCCTACAGGAGGATTCTTTGTTTGGTGGAATTGCCTCAGATATTTCCGCCTTGATTTCTGAAAATTGCTTTCAGTATTTAGACGCACCCATAAAGCGAGTAGCCAGTTTGGAAACTCCCATCCCTTTTGCGAGTCAGTTGGAAGCTCAATACCTTCCGAAGGGCAAATTCAAACAACAATTACTGGATTTATTGCATTATTAATATTTTAACATTTGCTGTTAAACTTTAAACAAAGATTCTTCACCAGATCATTTGTTGCGTACCTTAGTATCATACTAATCATTAAAATCACAAAATTATGGTACGCTGGATTATTATCTTTTTAGTCATTGCACTTATTGCAGCCGTTTTTGGATTTGGAGGTATTGCCGAAGGTGCAGCCGACATCGCCAAGATCATTTTTTACATCTTTATTGTCTTGTTGGTAATCTCATTACTCTCAAGGTTGTTTAGAAGATAAAAACATTTAACCTAACATAAACCTATAACACATGAGAAAAATACTCGTATTGGCTGTAATTGCAGCCGTAGCATTTGCATGCGGAACACCCAAGACCGTTCAAGAATCCCGAAAAGTAATAAAAGGGTATTGGTCATTGGACGAAATTTCATACAACAAGTCTGGAACCTTTAATGTTACCCTTTTTAGTGATACGTCTAAGGAATGCTTTGAGGGCAGCACCTGGCGATTTATCCCAAACAACAATACCGGGGTTTATACAATAAACAACGGTAACTGTCCTACGGGAGATCGAAATTTTATTTTCGATATCCAGGAGATGGATCCTAGTTCCGGCTTATATGATTTTTTACTGAAGCCAACCAATGACAAAGGTAAATCTGAGAACAGTGTAGGATTCCGAGTGCGATTGTCTCAATTGAACGAATCTTCTATGAAATGGGAGCAAACAGTTTCACTGGACGGAGAGCCTTTCAAAATATATATGAACTTTTCTAAAATCGAAGAATAACATGAAAACAAGAATGAAACAAGTAGCAACTATGCTTGCAGCGATCGTATTACTTATTGGTATGTCAAGCTGTGAAGCCACCAGAAATGCAAACAACAAACAAAAAGGTGCCGTGATCGGTGCTGCAGGTGGAGCCATATTAGGTGCCATCATTGGTAACAATGTTGGAAAAGGTGGTAATGGAGAACTCGGTGCCGTTGTTGGAGGAGTTGTTGGAGGTACCGCAGGTGTCCTTATTGGTGCCAAGATGGACAAACAGGCTAAGGAGATCGAAAATGAGATCCCGGGCGCTCAGGTAGAACGCGTGGACGATGGTATCGTTGTCACTTTCGATGAGAACAGTGGTGTTTATTTTGATACGAACAAATATAATATCAACGCAGCTTCGCAGGCTACTTTGGATAAATTGACCGGCATCCTTCGCGAATATCCTGATACGAATGTACTGGTCGTTGGCCACACAGATAGTGTGGGGGCAGATGAGTACAACATGAAGTTATCGGAACAGAGAGCGTATGCCGTAACCAATTATTTTACTCAAACAAAAGGTTTAAGCGCAAGTCGTTTTACTACCAACTGGTATGGCGAGCAAGCACCTGTAGCGGATAATAGTACCGCCGAAGGGCGTGCAAAGAACCGACGTGTGAATATTGTGATCGTTCCTAACGAGAAAATGAAGCAAGAAGCTCAAAATGAAGCACAAGGCAATTAACCTTTAACTTCTGTAAAAATAAATCCCATATACAACAGTGTATGGGATTTTTTTATGCCGAAAAAAACACCGTTCTTTAAGTAATGGCTCACAACACAACTTGGGAAATACTCATTATTGGTGGAGGATTGGCGGGACTTACCGCAGCCTTACATTTATCCCGTGCGGGATGCCGTGTGCTAATTATTGAGAAATATACCTATCCGCATCATAAGGTCTGCGGCGAATATGTTTCTAATGAGGTATTGCCTTATCTTAATCATTTAGGCATCCACCCGTTTGCCATAGGTGCAAGGTCGATCACAACATTTCAAGTAAGTACAAAAACCGGAAAGACATTAAAGGTGGAATTACCTCAAGGGGGTTTTGGAATAAGCCGCTTTGCTTTTGATGACTTGCTCTACAAACATGTACGGCAGCAGGCGACCGTTGTGTTCGATACTGTCGATCAAGTAACCTTTGCAGGCAGCACCTTTGTGGTAGCTACCCAAAAGGGCGACACCTATCAGGCATCGTTTGTGTTAGGTGCCTTTGGAAAGAGATCCAATATAGACGGTGTTTTAGGTCGCTCATTCATAAAGCAAAAATCTCCTTGGTTAGCGGTAAAAGCACATTACACTTATACGTTTCCTGAAGACACCGTCGCATTGCACAATTTTGAAGGCGGGTATTGCGGTCTTTCCAAAACCGAAACGAATGCGGTGAACGCTTGTTATATTACTACATTCCGGTCGTTCAAACGCTTCAGAACCATCCCGGATTTTCAGAAAGAGGTCATATCGAAGAATCCGCATATGAAGCATTTCTTTTCGGAAGCCGAAGCCCTGTTTGATAAACCCCTTGCTATTAGCCAGATCTCCTTTGAGTCCAAAAGACCTGTTGAGGATCATATTTTTATGATAGGGGACAGTGCGGGGTTGATCCATCCCCTGTGTGGCAACGGAATGGCCATGGCAATTCACGCAGCAAAGATTTTTTCGGAGCTATATCTCGATTTCGCACAAAAGGGACTCCGCGATAGAACTGTATTGGAAAAAGCTTACACAACAGCATGGCAGTCAGCCTTTTTAAAACGCCTTCAAACCGGGCGACGGGTACAGTCGCTATTGCTGCAACCCGTATTGAGTGACTTGGGTTACAAGGTAGCGACGGCCTTTCCAAGAATGGTGCCCGCACTCATTCGGCAAACACATGGTAAACCTTTCTAAATGGTAACATACAGCTCTAAATATCGATCCACGGAACCGGAGATCATGGACAGCTTCGAACTACAAGGGGAGGAAATGAAGCTCTTATTGACCGATCTCAAGATTATCAATAGTTATTTGGGCGGAACTTCGGTTACTTTGGATGGTCTAAAAGTATTATTGCGCTCACATACCAAGGATGGTCCTATCACGATCGTAGACATGGGTTGTGGTGACGGGGAAATCCTTCGAAAGTGCGCAGATTTAGCTGAAGCGAACGGCTATCACTTCCAACTAATTGGTGTGGATGCCAATCATCACATCCTGGAAGAAGCAAAAATACGCTCCAGTGGGTACCCTTCCATCACGTTTCGGGAATTGGATGTCTTTTCCGAAGCCATGCAAGAGATCGACTGTGATATCGTCTTGTGTACTTTATTCTTACATCACTTTGGACGAAACGATATTTTAAAGCTATTGAGTATTTGTTTGCACAACGCGAAAGTTGGCGTGATCATTAACGACTTACACCGCAGCAGGTGGGCTTTTTGGCTGTTTGGTATATTCAGTAAAATATTTATCAATACCCGTACGGCGCAACATGACGGATTGGTTTCCATTGCGCGGGGTTTCAAAAGAAGTGATATAAAGAACATGCAAAAACACTTCCCAAATACAGAACAACGACTTCGCTGGAAATGGGCGTTTCGCTATCAATGGATCATTAAAACAAACAAATGAGTGTAAAGATTACAACCGTTGCCAAACAATTACCGCCTTATAGCCGTGAGACCCGGAAAATACTTCCATTTGTCGAAGCTTGGCTGGAGGGACAGGACGCTCGTTTTAAGCGCAAGGTAATCAAGATTTTTGAAGGAGCCGGAGTTGACAGACGGTATTCCATTATGGATGCCCACGAGGTTTTTGATGCCACTTCTTTTGAAGCGCGCAACGACATCTATGTGAGGGAAGTGCGGAAACTGGGCAAACAGTCTTTGGAAAAGGCGCTGCAAAAAGCAGCGTGGAAACCAACCGATATCGACTTTCTTATTACGGTAAGTTGTACCGGGATTATGATCCCGTCAGTAGATGCTTACCTCATCAATGACCTGAAGATGCGACAAGATGTCGTCCGCCTCCCCGTCACCGAAATGGGCTGTGCGGCCGGTGTCTCGGGTGTCATCTACGCAAACAACTTCTTAAAGGCTAATCCGGGAAAAAGAGCGGCAGTTATCGCCATCGAATCGCCCACCGCCACGTTCCAACTCAATGACTACTCCATGGTGAATATCATAAGTGCGGCTATCTTTGGTGACGGAGCAGCATGTGTCCTTTTGTCTTCCAATGAGAATGATACAGGACCCAAGATCCTTGATGACGAAATGTATCATTTTTATGATGCAACCGCTATGATGGGATTCAAATTGGTAAATACAGGCCTGCAAATGATCCTGAACAAGTCAGTCCCAGAAACCATTGCCAAGCATTTCCCTAAGATCGTACATCCCTTTCTGGCCAAGAACAAAAGATCTATAGAAGAAGTGGAACACCTCATCTTTCATCCCGGGGGAAGAAAGATCGTGGAAACCGTGGAAGACCTTTTTGGAAGTCTGGGTAAAAACATTGAGGATACAAAAGAAGTTCTTACCTTGTATGGAAATATGAGCAGTGCCACGGTTTTATATGTACTGGAACGGTTTATGGATCGCGATATACTATCTGGTGAACTAGGTCTCATGTTAAGTTTTGGACCCGGTTTCTCGGCACAACGTGTATTGCTTGAGTTTTGACGAAAGGTATGAATACGAAATCACAAAAAAAGAAAGGGAAGGAAAAGTCTTCAAAAGCAACTTCTGAGCAAAGCAATACCGCTAACAATACACCTTGGGCACTTGTCTTGGGCGGAAGTAGTGGTCTCGGACTTGCAAGTGCCAAGAAACTGGCAGCCCACGGTTATAATATCTGCATCGTTCACCGCGATCGCAAAAACAGACTTAAAGAATTGGAGGTCGATGTTGCTGAAATGATCGCACACGGAGTTCGTGTGATAAGTTTTAATAAAGACGCTCTTCAGAAGGAAAACCGAAAAGAGATCATCGCTAAACTTCCCAAGCAGTGTGTAAAGGTCTTGATACACAGTGTGGCAAAAGGTAGTCTGAAGCCCATGAGCGGTCCTGAAACTGCGGCACTTTCCAAAGAAGATATTGATATTACATTGCATGCAATGGGCTCAAGTTGGTACGAATGGACACGATCCCTTATCGAAGCAGATTGTTTTTCCAGGGACGCCCGGAACATTGCGTTTACCAGTGAAGGGAATACCAAGGCATGGCCGGGATACGGGGCGGTTTCGGCGGCAAAAGCAACCCTCGAAGCTTTGATGCGCAATATGGCGGTTGAATTGGCCCCATTGGATATTACAACCAATTGTATACAGGCAGGCACCACAGAAACTCCTTCGTTTTTAATGATCCCGGGCAGTGATCGATTGGCAAAGATGGCAAAGAAGCGAAATCCTTTTAAGCGATTAACGCGTCCCGAAGATGTTGCCAATGCGGTGTATCTGTTATGCAGGGATGAAGCCAAATGGATTAACGGGACTGTCTTGACGGTAGATGGAGGTGAAAGTATTCGCTAATGCAACCTTCTTTTAAAGCCATACTCGACCAATTGCCATACTCCAGGCCTTTCTTGTTCGTGGACACACTGGAGGCTGTTTCTGAAGAAGGTATAACCGGAACATATCGATTTAAAGAGGATGAGTACTTTTATAAAGGTCATTTTAAAAATAGGCCTGTTACTCCGGGTGTGATCCTTACCGAATGCATGGCACAAATCGGCGTGGTATGTCTTGGAATCTTTTTGACCGGCACGATCTCTAAGGAGAATGCCCTCATTGCACTGAGCCATCATGAAGTTACTTTTTACAAGGCCGTTGTTCCCGGAGAACTAGTGACCGTTGTATCTAAAAAGATATACTTTAGGTTCAATAAGTTGAAATGTAAAGTTCAGCTACGCGACCCGACCGGAGCCCTTGTTTGTGAAGGAGTGATCTCTGGCATGCTTCAAAAAAAGTCATCATGAGAAAACGTGTCGTAATAACAGGCCTTGGCGTAGTATCGCCAAATGGTGTGGGAGTCCCCGCTTTTACTGAAGCATTAAAAAATGGGACATCTGGTGTAAAACACTATCCGGAACTGGAAGCACTCAATTTTTCATGTCAGTTAGGAGGTATTCCTCCGCTTTCTGAAGAAAAGATCGCTGCGTACTTCTCATCACTCCAGTTGAAGAACTTTCAAAGCAGTGGAATATGCTACGGCGTCATCGCGGGAATGGATGCATTACAGGATGCCGGATTGGATATCGCCGGGAAGACGGATGGTGCGCTGACGCAATTTGGGATCGTTTTCGGTACCGGCACCAGTGGCGTGGAAAAATTTAGAGAAGCTATCTATAAGTTAGATGATGGTTTGGTTAGACGCCTGGGAAGTACTACCGTGGCTCAAACCATGGCCAGTGGGGTAAGTGCCTATTTAGGTGGTATGATTGGTGCGGGAAACATAGTTACGACCAATTCATCTGCCTGTGCTACGGGAACTGAAGCTATTCTTATGGGGTATGAACGGATCGCAGCGGGAAAAGCCACGCAGATGCTCTGCGGAAGTACCTGCGATCACGGACCTTATGTTTGGGGTGGTTTTGATGCGATGAAGGTCACTACCTATAAACACAACCATGAGCCACATCGCGCTTCTCGTCCCATGAGTGCATCTGCCAGCGGATTTGTTCCCGGAAGTGGGGCAGGGGCGTTCCTGTTGGAATCTCTGGACAGTGCCCGGGAACGCGGTGCCACTATCTATGCCGAAGTTCTGGGAGGTGCCGTGAACAGTGGCGGACAGCGTTTGGAAGGCAGTATGACAGCCCCGAACAGTGAAGCAGTGCAACAGTGTATAGAAATGGCGTTGTGCGATGCAGGGGTCACGGGGGCCGATATAGATTATATCAATGGGCATCTCACGGCCACGGTAAAAGATCCTGTGGAAATAGAGAATTGGTGCGCTGCCCTTAAAAGATCCGGTACTGATTTTCCCTATATAAATTCCTTGAAATCCATGGTGGGCCACTGTCTCGCAGCCAGTGGGGCTGTGGAATCTGTAGCTGCGGTGCTTCAGTTGTATCACAATTTTATAGCCCCCAACCTCAACTGCGAGGATCTGCATCCGGAGATCACCCGTCGTATCGATACAGAATGCATTCCGCAGCAATACCTGGAGACACCTTTAAAGACCATAGTAAAAGCAAGCTTTGGCTTTGGTGATGTCAATGCGTGTGTTATCTTTAGAAAAAATTAAAATTGCTATGACTACCGAAGCTATCTATGCCAAATTACTACCCATAATACAAGGGTATCTACCTGAAGATGTCGACACTTCCCAAGTGCATCCGGACAGTGACCTCACGCGTGAATTAAATATTAACTCTGCTCATTTGGTGGATATCGTTCTCGATGTGGAAGATACCTTCGATGTTGAGTTTGCCAATGAGGACATGGAGAATCTGCGAACCATGAACGACGCTATTGCGATCATTCATAAAAAGATCAATTGATGTTTAACGTCACCCTTCCGAAGATCGAACCAAAAAGACTTGCGGTAAAACTTTCGTCTGTGGGAGAACGCAGTGTTCGAAACGGCCATCCGTGGATCTTTTCCGACAGTATTGTAAAGATCCCGTTGCATGGGCAATCCGGAGATATATGCATCATTTTTAGCCACACCAAGAACAAACCCATGGGTATTGGATTGTACGATCCACGCTCACCCATTCAAATAAAAATGCTTCATAGTGGAGGGGGAACGAATGTAGATAGTGATTTCTTTTCAGAAAAGATAGAACGCGCGTACGCGCTGCGAACCGAATTGCTCGATTCTAACACCAACAGTTACAGGCTTGTTTTCGGGGAGAATGATGGTTTTCCCGGCTGTATCATTGACATATATGCCAATGTGCTGGTCGTTAAATTATATTCGGCCATCTGGTTTCCTTATTTGAAGGATATACTGGAGAAATGTATCGCGATGCTGGGTGTGGACACGGTGGCGCTTCGGCTTAGCAGAATGCTGCAGACCTCCGGTTCACATGGATTAAGCGACGGCGAAGTGCTGTATGGCAGCTTACCGGAAGAGGAGATTGACTTTTTGGAGCACGGCGTCCGTTTTTCAGCGAATGTGATCAAAGGGCACAAAACCGGTTTCTTTTTAGACCACCGTCACAACAGAAAACAAGTTGGTCGTTTCGCTAAAGGGAAAACAGTTCTGGACGTTTTTTCGTATGCAGGAGGATTCTCGGTCCATGCCTTGGTGCAAGGTGCGGTAGAAGTTACCAGTCTGGACATAAGCGAGCAGGCCTTGGAGGTGGCGAAACAAAATGTGAACCGAAATTCGTTTACGGGCACACACCGTACCATTGCAGGCGATGCGTTTACCGTCCTTGCACAATTAGCTGTTGAAAAAAAGCGCTTTGACGTAGTCGTGATCGACCCCCCTTCGTTTGCAAAACGAAAAGAGGAGATACCAACGGCTAAAAAGAAGTATGCACAATTGGCGCTCTTGGGTTCGCAATTGACTGCCGCCAAAGGTATGCTTGTACTGGCCTCTTGTTCTTCTAGGGTTTCCGAAGAAGAGTTCTTCGAGATCAATCAGACGACACTCGATAAAACCGGAAGGCCTTACAAGCTCTTGAAAACCACCAATCACGATATAGATCATCCTGTCACGTTTACCGAAGGAGCATACTTAAAGTGCGGTTACTATCAGTTCTTATCATAGTATTGTGTTAACGCTTGTTAAAACAGACGTTAAACAGTTTTAATTTTCTTGTGGATACAGGTGTTACACTGTATATTAAATGAAAAATAAAGCTATGAAAAAGATATTATTAGTCCTAACCCTTTTGTTCAGTGTCTCTGCCTTGTCACAGGACGCATTCCTTCAAAAGGACAACGACCAGTTGGAAGTGGAAGCCGATAAGATCACAGAAGCATACAATGCACAATTGGCACTGTCTTCCAAACAAGAACTTTTATTTAAAAATAAAATCGAAGAATTCCTTATTCGAAGACAAAAGATCGAAAAGGCGTATACCGGAAAAGAAAAGTTAGATCAACTCGTGATCCTGCAACAAAATGAAACCGCCGAAATGGGCGATATTCTTACGGGTCCGCAGTTAGACCTCTACAAAAAGCTGAAACCTACCTTACAGCCGGTTTCGGAAGTCAAACAATAATACGAGACCTACTTATAAAAAAAGCCAGATGAATGTATCATCTGGCTTTTTTCTTAGGTATTCTTTATAATTATTTAAATTTTTCTCCTTTGGTGGTCTTCTCTATGTTAGGTTTTTCGGTGTGCATTGTTTTTTTTAGCCCTGCGGAATCTACTCCGAAGAATTCCAGCACATCGGTAGCATTTTCGATCTGCAGTGTATGGTCTCCATTGATAGCAATAGGATGGGACAATACTTCGTGGTTGTTCTGAAGTATCTTTAGCCAGTCATTGCTGTCAAACTCCGAAGTGTCATTGGCCTCTACCTTTCGCTTGTCGACGAGATCACCAATCTTACAGCCCATAGCCTCGGCGATCTCTGCCCACTGGGTATCGGCCACTTTCGTCTTGGCGATATCAATGGCCAGTAGTTTATCCTCAATGCCCTGTAAATAGGAGAGAGCGTGCGTACCCACACGGGTTTCACTACTATAAATTAATGTAAATTGTTTGTCGTCTCTGGCGAGTACTCCCATATCATCCATGATTAATATGTTTGCATTTTCTCTTTTTTCTTCTGAAGCTGAATTTTCACTTCATCGGTTGCTTTGGCAAGCGATACCTCGAAAGCACCATTGTTGGATTGTGAGAATAAGGTGGTTCCGGGAACGTTCAGTCGTATCTCGCAGATCATTCCGGTTTCCGGTGTGCTGGTGTTCTCTTTCTTGAAGTAAACATCGGCAGCAACGATAAAGTCATATTTGTTTTCTAGTTTGCTAAGTTTTTCTGAAGCTAATCCTTCCAGACGCGGACTAGCACTTACGTTGTGATACTCGAAATTTATAGTCATAGTATTCTAGGTTTTAATGATATTTAAAGATACAATAGCCTAGAGGGGACGCCAAACTTTTAATATATTTTTGTGAAATTAGGAGTGCGAAAGCGGGTCGCCTTTTGCCGGGATAAGAAGAGAGGCAACAATTCCACCAATGAGGGACAAGCTAATGATCCCTAACGACAACCACTCCGGAATTTGCACATGATGCGATAGAATCATTTTTACCCCCACAAAACTTAAGATCACAACCAGACTGTAATTAATGTATCGAAACTTCTGAAGCATTCGTGAGATCAAAAAATACATGGAACGAAGCCCGAGAATCGCCAGTATATTAGAACTAAACACAATAAAAGGATCTGCGGTGATGGCCAAAATAGCAGGAATACTGTCCAGTGCAAAAAGGATGTCTGTAAGCTCAATGATCATTAAGGCAATGAACAGTGGGGTAGCGGCACGGACTCCCATTCGCCTGATAAAGAATTTCTCGCCATCCATTACATGGGAAACCGGGAAATATTTTCGGATCAAACGATACATAGCCGATTTACGAGGATCGAAATCGGTGTCTGCGGAGGTCAACATCTTGTAAGCTGTGTATAACAAAAAGGCACCAAACACATAAATGATCCAATCGAACTTATTGATTAAGGCTACCCCAAAAAAGATCATAAGCCCCCGGAAAAAGATGGCTCCCAAGATACCCCAAAACAGCACCCGGTGCTGGTATTTATCCGGAATCCCGAAAGAGGAGAAGATTACAGCGATTACAAAGACATTGTCGATACTTAGCGACAGTTCGATCAAATACCCTGTGATATATTTCAGCATGGCATTGTTAGGGGAGAGACCGGTAGGATTCGCTACCATTTCATTGGCGAACAACCAATACACGACTCCGGAAAAAGCGAGCGCCACAGAAACCCAAACGGTAGTCCAAATGGACGCTTCTTTGGTTTTGATTACGTGAGCCTTTCTGTTAAAAACACCCAGATCCAATGCTAAAAAGAAAATAATAACGAGAATGAATAACCCCCAGACGAGCATATAAAATATTTTTTGCGAATGTATAAAGTAACCGTTACAATTTGCAATAATAAAATGTTAATCCTTTATAGGTTTTGCAGAATTGGAAACAATACTTATACGGTTCGTTTTATCCATATCAAAATTCCTATCGAGATCATAGCGCACAACGAAAACCCTAAGAACAAGGGTAGTGTACTGGTCACTACAAATCGGCCGATAAACGTACTGATCGGCACAGCCATAAGGGTGGATATGAGTCCGGTGACCGCTGCAGCAATCCCCGCTATATGACCTACGGGCTCCATCGCTAAGGCACGTAAATTTCCAAAAAGAAATCCAATACAAAAGAACTGAGCCGCAAAGAATAGTAATAAGATGTAAATGGGAGGCTGTGGTGTGTTGAAAAAGAGTACAACGTATAGTACCGAAACTATAAGGAATCCAAGTAACGATGTCGTTACCATCCGTTGCATTCCAAAGCGTATCACAAAAGTACCGTTCAAAAAGATTGCCAGACCTATGGAAACGGCCAGACCTGCAAATATATAAGGAAACGCTTCGGTAAGCCCATATTGCGTTTCGAAGATCTGTTGCGAAGCACTTAAGTAGACCAGAAACGACCCAACGATAAATCCGGAAATAAACGTATAGCCCATCGTCCGTTTGTGTCGCAAGGTCTCCCTGAATCCCAGTAAAATACGTTTAAACGCAAAGGGAATTCGATGTTCCTGAACTAAAGTTTCTTCTTGTCGAATCCAGAACCATACAGCAACCAGCATACTTATTAATATCTGTACATAGAAAATCCCCTCCCAAGTATATACTTCTAATATGAACTTACCCATAGCAGGTGCCACAATAGGGATCAAAAGAAATACCACGGTTACAAAAGACATGATTCGAGCCATCTCGTCTCCGTTATAAAGATCTCTTATAATGGCGATACAAACGGTTCGGGGAGCGGCCAGTCCTATTCCTTGCAGAATACGCCCAAAGACCATTCCTTCGAGACTTGTGGCATGAACACAGATAAAACTGGCGATCACGAATACGGCAAAACCCATGTACACCGAAGGTTTCCGGCCAATCGCATCAGACAGGGGACCGAAGACAAGAGGACCTACACCCAGCCCCAGGAAGATCATCGTAACAAGCAGCTGATTGTCGGCAGGGGACTTGGTATCTATAGAAACACCTATCACATCCAAGGCCGGAAGCAAGGCGTCAATCGACAAGGCCGTTACCGACATGAGGGCGGCCATGAGGGCGATAAATTCGGTTTGGGTGCGAGCGGTTCGTAATTTCATTCCGCAAAAGTAATCCTTCGCAAGGGAACCTTTTTCAATACCGGCGGAAATTATTATCTCATATCAAAGACGGGGTTCCGAGGTCTGTTGCGTTAAAGTTTCCATAAAATCATGATAAAGTATCTATAAAGATTCATTGTGTTTAGATGTGACCCTGTAACTTTAAACAAAAAAGATATGATCACAGAGAAGATACTCAAGAAACACGATATTCACCCTTTACTACAGGAACGATGGAGCCCGCGTGTGTTTTCAGACCAAGCAGTGCAGGAAACTGAGATCCAGTTATTACTGGAAGCGGGACGATGGGCACCCAGCAGCAGTAATGTCCAGCCTTGGCGGATCATCTGGGGAGCAAAGGGCGGTGAGACCTACAACCGTATCTTTGAGTGTCTGGACCCTTTTAATCAGAAATGGGCCGGGAACGCTCCGGTACTCATGCTGGCTGCCTTTAAAAAGACAAAGGCCGAGGGGAAAGAAAATTTTCACGCCCTACACGATCTGGGAGCCTTTAGTGCACATCTCACCTTTCAGGCACAAAGCATGGGCATTGCGGTTCACCAAATGGCCGGTGTAAAACACGAGGAAGCGCATGCCGAATTTGAATTTACGAACGACTATCATGTAGCTACGGCCTTGGCCATAGGATATTACGGTGGCGACAGCAGTGATCTTCCCGAAGACCTTCAGAAGATCGAAACGCCCACAAGCGAGCGTAAAACGCGTTCAGCATTTGCTTTCAACGGCAATTTTCATGACGACCCTAAAAACACTTCCGAAGAGAATTAATTAAAACCAAGTAAAACAGAACGACTATGAAACCAAAAGAATCAAAACAACGACCTCACGCCGATTTCCAAAATGCGTACCACCGCTCGTCCAATTTTCGCAAGGTGACAAAAGCAGAATCCTTTGTTCCGAAAGGCAACGGTAAGGTGAAACTGAATCCTGAAGGGTTTTCCGAAGAAGAGAAATCAGAGATCTCAAATGCAATGGATCGCATGCATCAACGCATTGAAATGACTCCCGGAGGCGAACAAACCGATCGAGAAGAAGAAGAATAAAAAATGAAACTTTGAATAAAGAACAACCGGTCTTGCCACCGTACACTGTGGGTGCCCTGAAACTGCCCAACCGCGTCGTCATGGCGCCTATGACCAACAGAATACCTGCATGCCGAATATTATACGCAACATGCTACCGCGGGACTTATCATTACCGAAGGCATCAAGTATCATCCCGGGCAGTAGGAAATATTCATACGCCGGGAATCTACAGTGGATGGTTGTCACATGGAACTTGTCGAAATGTGACTAACAGAGATACCTTACAACAGTTTTTTCTTTGTATGATCAGAAGGTCCTTGACCCTCCGGTAGAAGGTGTGGTTATTTTTTCTTCGGATTGATACTAACGCCCGGTTTTGGCGTCGCTCCTTTTTTAGGGTTGATACTCACTCCGGGTTTCGATGTCCCGGCAGACTTTTTTGGGTTAATACTTACACCCGGTTTGGAGGTTGCTTTCTTTGCCATGACTTTATATCTTTTAAGAGTTAATTATTTACTATATTAGTGAAAACTTCTAACTAAACCAAAGAAACGCTTCTCTATTTCAGCAATTTAGAAGTGCCATATACACCCCATGAAACTAAATTCTTTTCTAAAAGAGTGTAGTGAGAAGGAAGTATTTAAAATGCTTTCTATTTATATCGTATCCTCCTGGGTACTTATTCAGGTATTGGCGGTTACCTGGCAGCCTTTAGCCCTTCCCGAACGTTCGGTGACCGTGCTCATTATCGCACTGCTGTTAGGCTTTCCCCTCTACATCTTTTACATCTGGAAGAGCAGGATCGCGCCTTCGGAAACAGAAGAGGATCTTTCAGAAAAAGGCCTGAAGAAGTACAGCAAGTTCAAACGAATGTATTTTTCTTCGCTGGCCGTGATTTGTATTCTGGTGGTGGTGGCGGTTTCACTTATCGCCAACAATGCCTTCGGAAACCGGGTCTCCCTGGCCTCAGTGGCAGCGACCGATAAGATCGGGATCCTTAACTTCGGAAACAATACAGGAAATGCAGAATACGAGGTCGTGAGCAAGATGACGGCCGACTGGATCACACACGGGATCACTCAGCATCAGCTGGGGCAGGTGGTCTCTCCGGAGATCGTGAACGATTACATTAGTATTATTAAAGCTTCGGAAAAGAACGTCGATAACCAGAGCGTCCTGAAGAACTACTTTAAACCGGGCAAGGTGATCACCGGAAATTTCTTTCTCAACGGCCCAAAACTTATCTTCCAGTCTTCTATCATGGACGGTGACATCGATGAAACGCTTATTTCGTTCCCGCCTGTGGAATGTGATGCGAAGTCGCCGCTGGATTGCATTGAATCACTTAAACAGCTTATTCTGGGCTATTTCAGCACCAGTGATGCGAAGAACCTGAGCCTTCAGGAGGATCCGCCTAAGTACAAAGCGTATCAGGCGCTGCTGGATGCCAAAAGCAACTTTGCCAACGGCGAACGCTATATCAAACTGCTCAATGAGGCCATAGCAGAGGATTCTAACTATTTTGAACCGAAAGTGCTGCGCGTGGGCTTTTATTATAACAAGGGCGAATTTCAAAAAGCCGACTCACTCTTACAAAAGATAGTTCCCAATTCAAGAGACAACCGCCGACAGATCAACCTGCTCAATCATTACGATGCGTTGCTTTCCGGTAACAACAAGAAGATCTATGCGACGGTTGTGAACGAATACAACTTTGCGCCCTTCGATATGCAGACCAATGCTTCTACACTGGTGGTCGCCCATCAATATGTGAACAGACCAAAGGACGTCGATACGCTTTTCTCCCGTATCGATATGCAAAAAATGGAGCTCTCCAACTGTACGTTCTGTCAGCACCGCTATTACATTCGGGCGTTGTCGCAGGTGGAGCAAAAACAATACCGGGCGGTCATAGAAACCATGCCCTCGATCCTGGCTGAGGTAACGGAATTGTATTTAAGACGTCCGCTGGTCGCAGCGTATGTGCGCTCCGGAGCCTTTAACGATCTGGAAGCCTTCTTGAAAAAGGAAGCGATCACAGGAGCGGACGAAGATGTTAGTGCGCTCTATCTTATAGCCGGCAGAGAGGCGCTTATGGCAGGTGCTTCGGAAAAGGCCACACAGTATTTCAACAAGGTGCTCGAACCGGAAACCACTCAAGAAAACAGCAACTTACAGATCGATGCGTTGTATTTTTCCGAAGCATACGGGAAACTGTTACCCCTTCTGAAAAAACAAGCGATCGAAAACCCTGATGATTCGGAGATCCGTGTAAAACAAGCTGTGGCCTTGTATCATACGGGTGATCCTTCCGAAGCAGAAGAACGAATCCGTTCTCTGGAAGCGCTTCGTACCCAATATCAATATGGAAATATCGATTACGGACTGGCGCAATATTTTGCCGCTGTGGGGAATAGGGAAGAGGCGCTTAAGTACTTATTGAAGTCCGTTGCCGACGGGAATACCTATACGCCACAGACGTTTCAGAACGATCCGCATTTTACGGCATATAAAGACCTGCCGGAATTTAAAAGAATTATGACTTATTGGCATTAAACTCATACCTATGTTCATACAAATACATCCTAGTCCGTTCGAATTACTTGTCAACCTGATAGAAGTGGTCATTTGGCCAGTGACGCTTCTGGTCATACTTTTCTATTTCAGGCGTTCCTTTCAGGAAATATTTAAGCGCATGGGCTCGCTGAAGGTAGACAGCAGTGGCATCGCGATGACCTTTGAGAAACTCTTGGAGGAAACAAAGGACAAGTTCAAAAAGACAAAACCGGAAGCCGTCGCCAAGGGGAACATAGATCTACAGCAGCATTCTGATATACGAACGCCCTTCGAGCAGGTGATGGATATCAAAGTGCTTATGGAAAATTCTCTGTTCGAACTTGCCGAAGAAGCTCAGCTGGACACCCAAGGTAAAACACCCGTTTTACTGGCGCACGAACTGGCGCGCAAGAATGTGATCTCTCACGAGAATAGTGAGTTGATGCGCTCCCTTCTTATTCTGGTAAATAGCGCCAAACCCGATATATCAAGGCGTCAGGCAGAGGAGATCAATGTATTATACAAAGCCATTTAAATGAGTGACACGACAACACTTGATAAAGCATACGCGATTCTGATAGGCGTGGGAGCCGATCTTCCCGCCAGCGTGGAAGATGCCCGGGCGATCTATGACCTTTTATCAGACCCGAACCTGGCAGGCTACAAAAAAGAGAACATCACCTTACTTACCGAGGAGCAGGCAACCCGCGATAATATTCTCAAGGCTTTTGATGCGCTTATTGAGACCGTCGATGAGGATTCTTCTGTCTTTTTGTTCTACTCGGGGCACGGTGGAACCTATACCGACAATGACATTCTGGAACTGGAACATCCGGACGAGCCTCTTAAACCTGAAGATGAGAACCAGTCACATTACTATCTGCAACCCAATGACTTCAATGTAAAGGAGTATCGGGAAACATGGGTGCACGCCACCGAACTCAAAGAGCGTATTCATAGTCTTAGGTCCCGACGGCTTATCTTGTTTCTGGATTGTTGCCATGCCGAAGGAATGACAAAAGCGTCTCAAAAATTGAACACCTCCGATTTGAAGAACCGCCTGCGTAATCCGGAAGGCCTTATTCACAGAATCGACGATGGACGCGGTATTTCCATTATTTCCTCCTGTAGGGCAGAAGAAGTTTCCTGGATCCTGGAAGAAGCCCAGAACAGTTTGTTCACCACCTGCCTGCTGGAAGTACTGCAGGGCCAGCACAAAACTACTTTCGAGGAACCCTATATTCGCATGACAGATGCCATCAACTACTTGATGAAAACCGTCCCGCAGCGCAAACCCACCCAGCGTCCCTTTGTGAACCTTCAAATGTACGATGACTTTATCCTGAGCCGCATTCCCGGTGTCCTGATGAAAGATACAGTAGTACCCGATACAGATATCGCCACCGCCAAAGGAACGGTGAAAGAGGTGACGACCCGGTTTCGGGAGACCGAAGAAGCGACCAGTGTGGTGATCTTTGTACACGGTTTTTCGGGGGAAGCGGCAGATACTTTCGGAAAGATCCCCGAATTCATCATGGCCGATCCGCAGATGCAAGGCTGGGACCTTTTCCCCATTGGGTATTCACAACACGCCAAACCATCCATGGGTAAAGGTATCTGGGCAACAGTGAACGATATTCAGTTGATCGCCGATAATCTGGCAAGCGCCATTCAATACAGGTTTAGCAGATACAAACGCATCGCGTTGGTGGGTCACAGTCTGGGCGGCCTGGTCGTACAGCGTGCCCTGCTGGACCTTCCTGAAAAAGACAGGAACAAATTGAGTCATGTCTTTCTCTTCGCAACGCCCAGTGGGGGAGTGAAGGAGGGAAGCGTTCCAAAAAATCTTTACACTCGGCTGAAAGAACTCCATGCCGAAGCTCCTTTTATCACCTCGCTTCGGAAAGAATGGCAAAAGACCTTCAGCGACGGCTACCCCTTTAAATTCAAAGTAGTGGCCGGCACCGAGGATGTGGAGATCCCTATTTCTTCGGGTTTCGGACCTTTTAAAGACGAGGACCGGATCACCGTGGCCGGAAATCACTTTTCCATGGTGCAACCTGCAACACGGGAACACGATGGCTACCGCCTTATCGTGGAAGGGCTCAACAACAATACGTTCTTCAACAAATATACCGATGAGGCGCAGATCAACATGCTGTTGGGAGAATACGAAGCGGTGATCCGGGAACTCCTTCCGAAGAAAGACACCATCACCTTAAAAGGATTGAAACAGTTACTGTTCGCACTGGAAGGCATGGACCGTCACGAAGAGGTTATGGAGATCCTCACCCAGCATCCGTTATCCAAAGAAAATACCGATCTGCTGGGAATGCTGGCAGGGCGACATAAGCGGCTCTTCCTTCAGGATTTTTCAGTACATCACGGGGAGAAGGCCACGGAGTATTACAGCAAAGGATTGGAGATCTCGACCCAGAAAGGGCACAGGGAACAACAGTATTACCACGCCATAAACCGCGCTTTTATGAGTCTTACGTATGAAGAGGACCGGGGAGGCATGCGGGATTATGCCGAACAGGCCTTAGCAGCCGCCAAGGAAGATCCGTTCGACAGCCTGTGGAAACAGGCAACCCTCGCGGAGGCCTATATGTATCTCGCCGATTTCGAATCGGCACGGGAGTATTACGCAAAAGCGGCAGAACGAGCCGATGTACGTCAGAAGTTATCGATTCATACCAATGCATACATGGCATATACCAGTTTGATGAATACCCATGAAGATGATTTCATTACATTTCTGAAACTGAGCTTTTTGACGTAAATTTAGACATGCGCAAGATCGATCCACGTCACACCAAAGACCTTGTCTTTCAGAAAGCGGTCAAAAAACCACTGCTTATCGAGTGTATACAGATGGATGAAGCATTTCAAGTGGAAGCCATGGAAGGGACCATGCGCGGAAAACCCGGCGACTGGCTTATGAAAGGCGTTTCCGGCGAACTGTATGTTTGTGATCGCGACATTTTTGAAAAAACCTATGACCTAATAACGAATCATTGAAACAACCAAAAGAATGAGCAAGAATAAAATTTTTATCAGTTACTCAAGAGCAGATACCGAATATGTTTCCAAACTCGTCACCGACCTGCGGAGCATGGGTTTTGAAGTGTGGTTCGACAAGAACATACGCAGCGGAGAAGAATGGGATAATGTAATTGAAAGGGAGATCAAGAATGCAGATGCCATGATCCTGGTATTGTCTGCTACCTCGGTAGCTTCAAACAATGTGAAGGATGAGATGTCCTATGCCCTGGAACTGGACAAACATGTGAGTCCGATCAAGATCGAACCCTGCGCCGTTCCCATGCGATTGGCGCGCAAACAGCATATCGACTTTACCGAAACCACCTACGAGAAAGGTTTGACACGGCTGGTAGAGGACCTGAACTACGCTTTAAAGACAAGCGCCAGCGCAGCACATATAAAAGGAAGCCCTGCTGTAACGGCCGTAAGCAAGAAGGTCCCGCCAAAAACGTCCGGGTCGGGGAAGAAGATAGGATACATTGTTGGAGGTATTCTTGGTTTTCTGCTGCTGTTATGGGTTTTTGGATTCTTTGACGGGGATACGGCCACCGCAGACACTTCAGAAGAAACCCAACAAGAAGAAGTAACGGAAGAGGGGGAGGGACTTTCCGAAGAACACCAGCTGGACTGGGACAATACCGTACTTTCACGGCGTATCCCGGCCTATGTGGAATACATTCGGAATTACGGAAATGAAGATCCGTATTACGTGGATGCACAGAAAGCGATCGACCAGCTCATGAACAAACAGGGAAATGTGACCTATTCAGATCCCGAAGGAACTGTCTATTTCGAGAAATTAGTGTATTCCACGCCTACAAGCGACTTTGAGATAGAAGCGGGAGATATGGCCGCCCCACAGGGAGGCGATCTGCTCGTAGCGCTTACCGACGCTCAGGTCTACGGCAAGCAATCGGGGCAATTCATTGAAGGTGAGGTGATCTACCAAGATCAGGTAGTACGCGTGCTGGAGGTGGTTCCTACCACAGACGGCTATATATTCCTGTACGTCTCGTACTCGGACTAAGAGAGGGGGAAATGGGTTGCAAATGGTACGGATTTTGCGTATTTTATGATGTAATTCGTAAACTAAAATGCTATGAAATATATACTCACAATCATAATGGCCACCGCACTAATAAGCTGCGGTACGCCTAAGGACACCACCGCTTACGCAAACTCGGCTAAGGTGCTGGATGCGATGGTCGCTGCGGAAGCCTTTCAAATTGAATCGGATGTGGCGAATCCCATGGTCACCAGCGGCTTGAACGCTGTGGGCAACAGCGGATTACTGCCGGCGGGAAGCAGTGTCAGTAGAATTAACCTGATCGGGAACAGTAATTTCCTTCGTGTGGAAGGCAACGAAGTTTCGGCATATCTGCCGTATTACGGAGAGCGCCGCACCGGCGTGAGTTTTGATAACAACAGCGCCATCGAATTTGAAGGCGTTCCATCCACGTATACGGTAAGCAAGGATGAAGAAAAGAATCGTTATACCATAAAATTTGAGATCAGTGAAAGGAATGAAACCTACAGTGTGATCCTCACGCTGTTTCCCAACCTAAAAAGTACCATTGACATTAACAGCACCGACCGCACATCCATACGGTATGACGGCTATGTGGAAGCGATCAAGGTGGAAGAATAAACACCCTTAGGCACCTAAGAAATAAAAGGCCTATACCAAGTTGACATTGAGCATTGAGGGCATAGGCCTTCCTTATAACAACTTTTTCTATTTTACATAATATAAATTATAGTACAAATAAGCACATTGAAACAAAACGGCGAATACCACTGTATTTGATATAATATCAGATATAAATTCGTGTAAGCGAATTATATCGGCAGATATTATGTCAAAGCCGTTTTGCGATCTATTCTTCTTCCCTTAGCAAACAAATTATCGATAAGGAAATTCTAAACCAGAACCTTTATCGTACATCGTATCGTTCACTAAATCCTTTTCAGTTTATAGTACAAGTAGATACATTAAAGCAAAACGGCGAATACTACTGTATTTGATATAATATCAGATATAAATTCGTGTAAGCGAATTATATCGGCAGCTATTATGTCACAGCCGTTTTGCGATCTATTCTTCTTCCAGTAGCAAACAAATTATCGATAAGGAAATTCGACACCAGAACCCTTTATCGTATCGATCACTAAATCCTTTTCAATTTAGAGTACAAATGCAATAACTAAGGCAAATACGACGTATACGCAGTATTTTACATAATTATAGATATCGACGGTTACGGCTATATCGTCAAAAATGGACTTCAGGAGATTTTGAACGCCAAAAAATAATATCCGGTGAGTAAGTATGTAAAAGTCCAATATGTCATTTGAATTCTATACGCTGCTAATATGGTGAGAAGTAACTAATTACTCCCCTTCCCGCTTTAGTATAATGATACTTGGGGAAGCGACCTGCAGCGATTTCTTTTCCAGAATAAAGTGATACAAGAAATCCCGTTCTGAATCCAACGCTTCCGACCATAGTATCAGATCGGCGTTTTCAGGTAGTTCCCGGAAACACAAAAATACCGGCACCCAGCATAGCCCCCAACCCTATCGACGTTGCGGTGATGAGACCAATGGTTCGTTTTAATTTTGTTGCACTCAATTTCTTTGTGATCTTTTTTCTATGCGGTACTGTACAGCAAGTTATAAATATTAAACCCGAAGAGCATAATGATGGTAAGTAAGGCCAAAACCGTTGGTATGGGAATGTTGTTCACATTTAGTGGAATTCGGAATACATCTTTTTCTTTTTCCGTTCTGTTTTTACTTCGGAAACGCAATAAAGCTACATTCACCGTCCCAAAAACAGTAAAGACAAATATGTTGCTTATAGAGGCTACTACTTTTAGGTTCCCGATCAAACCAAAGGCAATTGTGATCAACGCCAGTGCTCCAATGGCGTAGTTGGGTGTGTTTTTACCCCAGCCGCTCAGGGTGGTGAATTTCTTTAACCAGGATATTTTACTGTCTCTGGCGATGTCATAAAGCAGTCTTGAAGTTCCAAGCAGGTTACTCAAGACCGTTTTACTCGTGGCAAAAAGAGCAACGATCACCAGGACGGTCCCTCCCACGGCGCCCCACTGGGATTCTAGTACAGAGGCGAGCGGACCTTTTTTTTGAGATAATTCCTCCGCGCCGAAGGTGCTGATGGCACTCACCGCGATCATCACGTAGATCACCAGAACGATCACGCCGCTTAATAACAAGCCTTTTGGCATTGTTTTCTTCGGCTTTTTGGTTTCCTCGGCCATTTTTACCAGATCTTCAAAACCAACATAACTAAAAAAGATAAGGGCAGAGCCGCCCATGATTCCTATATACCCCGCATCACCCACTTCAAATAAGGCTACAGAACCCCAATCTGGCACACAGAATGCAATGACCACTCCTAACCCAAGAAGGGTAATTATAGTGGCTACGATGTTATAATAAGAGCTGTACTTAGACCCTACTATATTGAACAAGGCCATCAGAACGATAATTCCTGTTATCGCAACCCAGTTGGGTAACTGTATGAGTCGGCTTAAATACTCGGCAAAACTAATGGCTATGGCAGCAGGGGCAACGATACCGGTAAACGTCATTGCCACCGAAAGGACCAGTGCGGTTTTATATCCTAAACTTTGTTTGATATATTCAAAACTCCCGCCTGCATCGGGAAACCGACTCACAAACTCTGCATACGAAAGGGCCGTAAGAAGTGCGACCAAAGCAGCGATCGTAAAGCTCAACCAAAGCATATTCCCGCTCAGGCTTGCTGCTTGTCCGATAATGGCATAAATACCGGCACCCACGATACCTCCCACCCCAAACATCAGTATATCCCAAAATCCGAGCGATCGTTCAAGTGAAGTTTTTGACATTTCGTACTATTTTTTACTAAAAACAGTAGTAATATAAACCCACACAAGGTCTTTTACAAATTTTTAAAAATGATTTACGGATTGGTCAACTGAAATCTATTGACCTCTCAATGCGCCTTGCAAGCTCGGCACTAAAAGTGACCTAGAGTTATTTTACCAGGGTTACCTTTACGGCGTTCATCCCGCGTTGCCCTTTTTCAAGTTCAAAGGATACGGCGTTGCCTTCGGCTATTTCATCGATCAGCCCGCTTACGTGGGTGAAGTATTTTTCTTGGTTCTCGCCATCGATAATAAATCCGAAGCCTTTGGAGTGGTCAAAGAACGACACCGTTCCTTTTCGTACCGGATCGAAGACCTCTCGATCTTCGTCTTTCATTTTAGGAACCCCAATGACGATTTCGTCTGCGGCTACTTTTATCTTTTTACTGGGATCCGGTGGCGTATCTACCAGATTTCCCAAATGGTCCACGTAGGCGAACTCGATGCCTGTGGTCCCGTTTTGTTCTTTTTCTAATTTACGGGCTTCCATTTTTTTGCGTTTGTCTTCCCGTTTTTTAGCACGTTTTTTTTCCTTTTCAGTTTTACTATACGTTTGTTGCGATTTTCCCAATGTTATATTTTATGGATTATTACTCTATTTATAATTTATTTTTAACTGTCTAAAATACTTTATGTTATGCGCTTCTAATTACTTATTGCTTTAAGCTTCTCATGTCGATCACAAAGCGGTATTTCACATCGCTTTGCAACATCCGCTCGTAAGCGGCATTGATGTCTTGAATGGGGATGACCTCCACATCCGACGTGATGTTATGCTTTCCGCAGAAATCCAGTAATTCTTGTGTTTCTGCAATACCACCGATCAAAGACCCTGCCACCGATTTACGTCCCATGATCATGGGAACGGTAACCAGCATGGGGTCCAATGGTCCCAAATAACCTACAACCACCAGCGTCCCGTTGGTGTTCAGTGTCGCCACATAAGGATTGAGGTCATGGGCATAGGGCACCGTATCGATAATAAGGTCGAAGGTGCCTGCGGCACGCTCCATGGCTGCTTCGTCTGTGGAAATGATCACTGCGTCGGCGCCTAAGGCTTTGGCATCTTCTATCTTACTCTTAGATCTGGAGAACAGGGTGACATGGGCACCCAGCGCATCCGCCAGTTTGATCGCCATATGACCCAAACCGCCCAGACCTACAACGGCCACCTTACTGTCTTTACCAACGTTCCAGTGTCGTAAGGGCGACCAGGTGGTAATTCCAGCACACAGAACAGGCGCTATGCCTGCCTTATCCAGATTATCCGGTACGCGCAATACGAAGGCCTCGTCCACCACAATGGTTTCCGAATAGCCGCCATGGGTATTGGTATCCAGATGCTTGTCGTAGCCACCGTAGGTACCTACCCATTCCGGACAATATTGTTCCAGATCCTTTTTGCAATTATCGCAGGTTCGGCAGGAATCGACCAGACAGCCCACGGCCACCAGATCTCCCACACTGTAACGGGTAACGTCTTCCCCTACCCGCTTCACCGTACCAACAATTTCATGACCGGGCACCACAGGATACTGGGTCATCCCCCAGTCGTTGCGTGCAAAATGCAGATCGGAATGACACACCCCGCAATAATGGATATCGATCTCTACATCACCGGCTGTGAGCTCCCTCCTGCTGATCTCCATTTGTTGCAGATCGGCATCGGGTGCTTTGGTTCCATAGGCTTTTACAGGTGATGTTTTCATGCAAGGAAGGGTTTAGTTTAGCGAGTCCTAAAGGTAGTGATAAAAACACGAACAACATTAGTAAAATTAGTATTTCGTGAGTAGTGAACAAAGAGCGGTAAGCAGTGAATAGTGAGTGGTGAATAGCTAGGACTTAGGAATTAGGGGTTAGGACTTAGGAATTAGGGGTTAGGACTTAGGAGTCAGGACTTAGTAGATAGTAATGAGTCAGCACTATAAAAGAGAAAGCCGCTTAGAATCAAAACACGGCCTCAGAAAACATCTTAGAGCATAATGCTTCAATTTAAGGCATCCGTTTCATCCAGAATAACCGAAGCCAAGCTCCGAGATCCAGGAGTTGCTAAAAGCAACGACGCGGAGTTGGCGAGGTGGTTTTCAGCTTGCTGAAAAATTCCTAGGAAACGGAGGAAGGGTCTTTTTCTTTGCAACTTTCTTTTGGACCAGCAAAAGAAAGTTGATCTAAAAAAAATAATCAATACTAAAGACAACACATCCGCGGTAATGAGAAGAAGAGAAAAAATACTTCTCGATACAATGCGCTTCCAGCGCATCACTCGAAGTGACACCGTAATTATTAATCGTAAGACATCCTTTTCATCAAGCCGGCCTCCGACGAGCATAGCGAGAGGAAGGCATAAACAAAACTTCGAGATTCAGTGAGCAGTGAACAGTGAAGGCGTATCAGTTGTATCCATCCTGCGATGTAATTCAGTTTCAGCATCCTTAAAAATAAAAAAACCATCACGATGGTGATGGTTTTACTTTCTGTCGAAAAATAAGGTGGTTTATACCAGACTTACTCTAACGGCACTCAGGCCTTTTTCGCCTTTTTCTACGTCAAACTGAACGTGATCATCTTCCTGGATGTCATCGATAAGATTGGTAGTGTGTACAAAAACTTCCTGATTGGTGTCTTTTACTGTGATAAAGCCAAATCCTTTGGCTGAGTTAAAAAATTTTACTGTTCCGTGTGTCATTACTGTTGTTTTAATTGTATTAATAATTGTTCTGTTTTTAGTAGGTCGTAATCGTTGTATCAATTGTTTGATCATGATTTTTAAAATAT
This sequence comes from Altibacter lentus, assembly GCF_000746845.1. Lineage (GTDB taxonomy): Bacteria > Bacteroidota > Bacteroidia > Flavobacteriales > Flavobacteriaceae > Altibacter > Altibacter lentus. The sequence continues at coordinate 649,051 of NZ_KN050846.1, forward strand.
TAAATGAGAAGACATCAATAACAAGCATTCCGTACGGTATTAAATAACGGACATACCTGTGTTATAAACCCTGTCTTAAAGCGGGTAAAGAATGAAGAAAAGCAAATGATTCGTTTGTTCGGAAAGGATACTAAAGGAAGAAAGGCTTACTCATAATTTGAACCAAAGGTAGGTGAATCACACACGCCACCTCACAATACTATGTTAAAATATTGAAAATAAATCCCCCAACCCCGCTGAAGCCGCGTAAAGAGTAGGGATTAGTGAGTAGTGAGTGGTGAATGGTGAGTAGTGAGTGGTGAGTGGTGAGTAGTGAGTGGTGAGTGGTGAAGAGTGAATAGCCAGTAATAGGGTTTAGGACTTAGGAGTTAGCAATAAATTCGAAAGAAGGGATACGTCCATTCGATTCGACGCTTGCTTCCTACGATTCGCCCTTGATAGTGAGCAGTGAACGGTGATTAGTGAAGGGCAATAGGGGTGCGAATAAATAAATTAGGTTGATTTTGCTACTCACCTAAAACCTTCATGTAATAAGAATATTTTGATATGAAGGACAACCCTTTTACGCCAGAATATGCACACAAAACTTCGAGATCCAGGAGGCCACCACCGGTGGCTGACGCGGAGTTTTGGGGGCGGTTCCCGGCATCAGAGGCCGGGAAATTCCTCGTAAAAGGCCTCCTTTTTTTCGTTCTTTTTTTGGAGGAGCAAAAAAAGAAAATAAATAAAAAGAAAATTTCATTTACACCAACATGCCGCGGTAATGGAAAAAAAGAAAAACAACAAACCCAATTTCCACAATACCCCTTCCCCCTATTCAATTATTTTCTATATTTGAGTTCTCCCCTAATACAACACAATACGTAGTACACTGGTAATAAGAAACATAATAGCCAAGCTATTTTTGATTCGATCACTTGTTACGCGATATTCAAAAAAAGGCTAGTACCAATGGAAAGTATAAAGACTTCAAAACCATCTTATTTTTTTCTCATGGCCATTGTAGGCCTTTTGGCAGTACTTATTGGCTTTGCAAAGACCTTCATTATTCCGATAACTGAAGGCAGCTTTTCGGCTCCAGGTATCGTGTATGTTCATGGAGCATTTACATTTAGCTGGATTACCCTTTTCTTTATTCAAACATTCCTTATCAATATTAATAAGTACCGCCTTCATATGACGCTTGGCATTGTAGGCGTATTAATTGCGATTGGAACTACATTCACCATGGTACCGGTTGGTCTCTATGCAGTCCACAAAGAACTAGGACTGGGATTCGGGGATACTGCAATTTCAGGTTTTCTGGGGGTCCTTACGTCAGCACTAATGTTTATCAGTCTTGTTCTTGCCGGTGTCATAAATAGGAAGAATGGAGCAGCGCACAAACGGTTAATGCTATTAGCAACACTAGTAGTGCTCTGGCCTGCCTGGTTTCGGTTCCGGCATTATTTTCCGGATATAACCAGACCCGACATTTGGTTCGCCGTTGTATTAGCCGACAGTTGGATTTTGATCGCTATACTATGGGACAAATGGAAAAATGGCAGCGTACACCCGGTCTTAAAATATGTGGGAGCATTTATAATTTTGGAACATGTACTTGAAGTATTGTTTTTTGACACTCCCACATGGCGCGTTGTAGCGAAATTTATCCATCAACTGGTGTCATGATAGCTATATCCTATCGAACAACAGTGCCAACGTACTGACTAATTAGTTACGTTTTTACAAAACATCCCCACACCCCTATTCAATTATTTTCTATATTTGAGTTCTCCCCTTTATAACAAATTGCACGATAGCCCTTCATGACCTATATAATCGTTAACTTATTATAGGATAGCAGGTGTTAGCCTACATTAGAAAAATGCCAATATCAAAAGAAGAAATAGAATTAATTAAAAAGGGATTCCAAATACTCGAAACGGATTATGGAATTGAACCTCTTGAAGATGAAATAGATGAGGATTTGGAATATGTCTACTTTCCATTTCCCAGGGAAGAGGCTGAAATAGAAGTAGAAACCGATAATTTACTTGTTTATTTAAATGAAATAGAATCATTAAAAATCCACGATTATAACAAGGTAACTACTGATACTATTACACAAAGAGTAATTACGGCAAGTGAGCTTGGACCAATTTTCTATTTAGGATTTTTACAATCAACCACTAAAGATGGAATCAGTTTACAGATAGTAACAGAACCTATTTTAATAGGTATTGCTGCTACAAAAAAGGATGAATACAGCAAATATCATCCACCTTGTTCAAGTCACGTTGCAGTTGAAGTAATGTATCCAAATAAAGAAAGTCGTTTATCAGATGAGGATGAAGAAAAATTAATAAAATCATATTTTTTTGAGTTGTCTCACACTTATAAAATAGGATTCAATTTTTCAACTTTCCACCATCCAGACGAATTCGATGAAGAAGAATTTCAGCAAGAAATTAGTAATCTTCCGGATGCCACAGAAGATTATAATCCTGCAATGGATTTATTCATCCAAGCGAATCAAGCTATTAGTGATGATTTGAAATACCTCACGTACTACAAGATTTTTGAATATTTCGCACCGTTTTATTCTAAAATAGATGCTTTTGAGGCTATGCGTAAAAAATTAGATTCATCTAATGCCACATCATTAAATGCCGACTTCATTGCATCAATCTTTGATTTGACCAAGAACTATGAAAAAAGTATTAGAGATAAAGAACTGGTTAAATCTCTAATAGACAACACATTTGACCTTGTAGACATTTACGATGATTTGCCTTTGTCAATAAGAAATGGAGCTAACGTTGAAAAATTAGAATATAAATCAAAGAAAGACATCAAAGACCGAGTGATTAATCATTTGGGGAACGTTTTATACTCAACACGAAATGGAATTGTTCACGCAAAATCTAACTTTGAATCAACTGGAATTGAATGTCCTGAAGAGGATTTAGAGCAACTGAATGTATTTATGCATAAAGCTTGCTATAGCACAATAAAATGGTACAATCGATTGCCAAAACATCTAAAAATAACGTAGGCTAACAATGGCTATAAGTAATTGCTTGTTCTCGCCTACTTCTGAAAATCTGCGAGGATTTTCGGTTTGCTGTGTACTTGCAAAGCTCAACACTATCCCTATTGCTAACAGATAAAGCAGCTAATCATGCTCAAGACCGGGTAATCTTTATTTTTGAAATCCCGAATTGTTATATTTTTAATACATATTAAGAAAAAAACAAGTATTTGATGATTCAATTTTTTCGAAAAATCAGAAAACGCCTTCTCAACGAAAACAAAATTCGTACGTATTTAATGTATGGACTAGGAGAGATTATATTAGTGGTTATTGGAATCTTGATTGCCTTACAAATTAATAATGAGCATGAGTCTTTTAAAAATAAAAGAATAGAAGAAAGTTACTTATTGAGCATCAAAGAAGATATAAAAAAAGACATTTCTGCGATTAATGCGTACATCCTAGATGAATACGAATTGAAACTTCAAAGATTAGAATTAGGTCGTGATTTTTACAAAGGTGAGTTTGTTGTAAATGATACAATTAGCTTTATCAATGATCTTCAAATTGCCGGAGAGGGTCCGGGATTTATTTGGTCGGGTCATACCAATACATTTAATGAATTAGAAAGCACAGGAAATCTCCGAAAAATAAGAAATGATAGTCTCCGAAAAAAAATTATAGAGTATTACAGCAGATTAAAAATTGCAGGAAATAAACTGGACAAGTATAACACTCAATATGCTGATTTTATAAACTCTATTCAATATCAAAATAATGACATTCCGGCTAAATTGGATTCGTTTGATAAGAACTATTTCATGGAAAAGGTAAATTCTTCGCGTTTTTATCAAGTTTGTAACCTCGAAATAACGATAGCCGGGAGAACTAGAGTTTGGGCAACGATTATAGTGAGGAGGGCCAATGAATTGCTGAATCTAATTGATGATTATTTTACAACACTTTAATTGGTGCAGTATCCTTTCTGAAAGAAATTGAAATCTTACGGCACTGGAAGTTTAACCAAAATAGACCCATAAATGAGCCATGTGTCCGTTTTGTCCGTTTTGTCCGTTTTGTCCGTTTTTGTCCGTTTTTTCCTAAATACCTATCCCCACTCTAACCCCACTTTAACCCCACTCTATCCCCACCTTATCCCCACCTTACCCCTGAGGAGTGAGCAGCTAGGACTTAGGGATTAGGACTTAGGAGTTACGGATTTAGTAATGAGTCAGCACTATAAAAGAGAAAGCCTCTTAGAATCAAAACACGGCCTCAGAAAATATCCCGTAAAATCGCTGTCTGAGGGCTGCGAAAGCAGCCCGAGTTCGGAACGTGTAGCGAACCGACGTAGCATTTAGGGATGGTTTCTGCAGCCTAGACATTTTTGCTTCTTTTTGCGGCAATGGGAAAAAGCAGAAATAAAAAAAGAAAAACAATACTTCTCGATACAATGCACCTCCGGCGCATCACTCGAAGTGACATATGCTAATAGTGAATAGCAAGGACTTAGGGGTTAGGACTTAGTAAATAGTATTGAATAAATTCGATAGGAAAAAAAGTCCTTCCGATTCGACGCTTGCTTCCTACGATACGCCCTTGATAGTGAGCAGTGAACGGTGATTAGTGAAGGGTAATAGGGGTTTGCGAATAAATAAATTAGTTTGATTTTGCTACTCACCTAAAACCTTCATATAATACGAATATTTTGATATGAAGGACAACCCTTTTACGCCAGAATATGCACACAAAACTTCGAGATCCAGGAAGCCACCAACGGTGGCTGACGCGGAGTTTTGGGGGCGGTTCCCGGCATCAAAGGCCGGGAAATTCCTCGTAAAAGGCCTCCTTTTTTTCGTTCTTTTTTTGGAGGAGCAAAAAAAGAAAATAAATAAAAAGAAAATTTCATTTACACCAACATTCCACGGCAATGAGAAAAAGAACAATCCAATACCCCATTTTAATACTTCCTTAGCACTCTGTATTAAACTTATCCTAAAGTCCCCATTCCCTATGGTTCAACCGAAATCCCGACGTACCTTTAATACACAACAAATAAAAAAACAGATACTATGAACAACAAAGGAAAAGGTTTGCTGGCACTGTTAGGAGTCGCAGCCGGTGCATTCGCATTTTGGAAGTACAAGAACATGAGTGATGACGAGAAAGCGCGCTTAAAAGGAAAGGTCAACAATGTGGGCCAGAAGATTAAAGAAGGCGCTCAGGATGTAGAACGTTCCTTGACCGATAAGTACGAAGAACTAAAAGGGAAAGCCAAAGCCGAAGCGCACGACGCCACCTCTTAATCCACGCAATATCAAACAACACGAATCCCGCAACTGCGGGATTTTTTATACGCATCCCTCAAAAAAATAGGGGTTTTCCCTCCGAGTATTTCAGGCATTTACCATACAGCCGTCCCGCTGCTACTGCCGATCTTTGTGGAAACTAAAACCACAACACTATGGCTTCTTCTTCTTTTCAGGTGACTACCTATAACTATTACTCCTGGTCCTCACGAAACACCACCCGCACCAATCTCAACCTGAAAGGCAGCGGCGGAAAGGTATGCTTTGTGAACTTTAAGGAGGATTCCGTCACCGACCTCCCTCCTGCTACCAATTCGGGCAACTATTACTGGTTCTACTACCGCGAGTCACAACTGGAACACCTAATCGACATGCTGCGCAACGAAGGCCCGGTATATGTCCATTTTAACGACAACAGCGGTTTCAATAATTCCCGTATCGCTACGACCGATGAACCCGTGGGCGAAGGGGAAATAAGCTGATATTCAGATAAATATTTCTGAAAAGCAGCACTTATATGGAAGAATTTTCGTACATTTATAGCATACCCCCTCTTCTTATTTCTGAACGCTTCGGCGTTTCTTCATGATCCTGTTCCTTCCGGCGCTTGGAATACAAGGTCTGTTCTTTTCTGAAACGATTACAGTTCACACTGAAGCTCGTTTAGGGAATGAAACGGATAATAGGAACCATTAAACAGAAAGCGTATGAAGAAATTACTACAACAATGGAACGAACAACTTAAAGAATGGGGGGTCTGGGAAAAACTGGCCCTGTATGGCAGGGCGAGCAGCTATGCCATCCATCGTTAAGAAAATACGGTTCTATCAACCTCACACCCTGCTTTTGGCAGGGTTTTTTTATGATCCATTCCTGAAATCATGTACGATTCTAAAATATCAACTAAATAGTAAAAGAAGTATTGTTATATTTAAAATTCCAATTGTAAATCCAACCTTATGAAAAAAAGATTCCTTCTCCTCCTGTGCTTCCTGACATTGCATACCGTCTTCGCCCAGAACAACGATCCGGTGATCGACAACATCGTAAAAGAAGCTACAGAGAATTCTCAATTACAACCTCTGGGTCACGAACTCATGGATCTCATCGGTCCCAGACTGGTGGGTACACCGCAAATGAAGAAGGCCCACGACTGGGCGGTCGCGAAATACGCTTCCTGGGGTATTCCGGCCAGAAACGAAGCCTATGGGGAATGGCGCGGCTGGGAACGGGGCATCACCCATATCGATATGATCCACCCGCGGGTACAAAGCCTGCGTGGGACGCAGCTGGCCTGGAACCCTGGTACTTCAAAACAAGGTGTGACCGCAGAGGTGATTATTCTGCCAACGGTCAAAGATTCCCTCGAGTTTGTTCGTTGGTTGCCTAACGTAAAAGGAAAACTGGTCTTGATCGATATGCTGGAGCCCACCGGTCGCCCCGATTACAACTGGGAAGAGTTCGCTACGGAAGCTTCCTTTGCAAAGATGAAAGAAGAACGTGAGCAACAGACCACGGCATGGAGAGACAATTTAAAACGTATGGGCTACTCCTCCCGAACCTTACCGGCAGCTCTCGAAGCGGCAGGGGCTGCGGGCATAGTGACATCCAACTGGTCCAATGGTTTTGGAGTGAACAAGATCTTTAGTGCGCGCACCAAGAAGATCCCTACGGTGGATCTTGAACTGGAAGATTACGGCATGCTGTACCGTCTGGCGCAATCGGGCCACACACCAAAACTCAATGTGGTGGCGCTCTCCAAAGAACTGGGTGTGGTGCCTACCTTCAATACCATTGCTGAAATAAAAGGCTCCGAAAAGCCCGAAGAATACATCATTCTTTCGGCTCACTTCGATTCCTGGGACGGCGGTACCGGTGCAACCGACAATGGTACGGGAACGCTAATAATGATGGAAGCCATGCGCCTTCTTAAAAAATATTACCCCAATCCGAAGCGTACCATTCTGGCAGGACACTGGGGCAGTGAAGAACAGGGGCTCAACGGTTCCAGGGCCTTTGTGGAAGACCATCCTGAGATCGTCGCGAATGTACAGGCGGTCTTTAATCAGGACAACGGAACAGGCCGCGTGGTACGCCTGTCCGGCGGTGGCTTCCTGCACGCCTACGACTATCTTTCCAGCTGGCTGGAACCTGTCCCGGACCGCATCACCGATGGCATCGAAACGACCTTCCCGGGAACGCCGGCACGAGGAGGATCAGATTATGCTTCGTTTCAGGCAGCGGGTGCGCCTGCGTTCAGTCTGAGTTCACTTAACTGGTCGTACTGGAATTACACCTGGCATACCAACCGAGATACTTACGATAAGATCATCTTTGATGATGTACGGGACAATGTGATCCTTACGGCGATTCTGGCGTATATGGCCAGCGAGGATCCCGACACAACCTCCCGGGAAAAGAGCATACTGCCCGTAAGCTCCAGAACCGGAGAACAACTGGAATGGCCGGAACCCAAGTCCCCTAACCGCCGCGGTGGCCTGGACGAGGGCAATTAAGCCTAAAGTGTTGTCAGTCTGAGCCTCGCCTGTGCTTCGAGCAGGGAAGCATCGAATACTACAAACATACCCATAAAAAAACCTCAAAGATGCGTTTTACATCTTTGAGGTTTTTATTTAACATCTATTATCTAGCTTCTCAGAAACCTATCCCTTCAACCACGCTTTGCGTAAAGCGATCTGTTGTGCTGTGGCAGCAGGATTTTCTTCCAGTTTCTGTCCGGTGACATACGGTTGTGTGGTCACGGTTTCGATCACCACAGGCGATCCGTCTCGTTCCAGAATAACAGAGATCTCTTTTCCTACTTCCCATCCGTACACCTCCTGGAAGATGGTGTTGGCGTTCTGCAGGGTAACCTCGGTCCCATTCACACTTTTAATCACATCTCCGGCCTGTACTCCTTGCTCAGCCCAGAAACTGTTCTGTGTCGCCAGATTGGTAAAGAAGATCCCTTTATCGGGGCTTCCGCTTACCATGGGTACATTCCCGTTCATGATAAAATTCCCTTCTACACGTCCTTCGACCATCTGTAATCCTACTTTTTCGAAGAAGGTGTTATAGTCGATCGGTGTGGTTCCTTCCACATGCGTTTTAAGAAATGCACCTACACTGGGATATGTCATCTCGGTGATCTCTGCAATAATAGTATCATCTTCAAAAGGTTTGTTCTTTCCGTATTTCTGTGAAAGTTCCTTCATAAGTGAAAGCATGCTTCGGGTGCCATTGCTTTCTTCCCGCATCAGGATATCGATGCACATACCTATCAATGCACCCTTCTGATACACATTGTAGTAATTCGAAGCGTATGGCTCATCAATCACATTTTCGCTCATTTCCGTAAAGCTCATGCTGTCATCGAGCCCCAAAGAGGTTTGGATCTTCTCCATAACGATGCCGTAGAAATCGTTGGCTTCAATAAGACCTTCATAGATCTGAAAATGCTGTGCAAAATATTCGGTGACACCTTCATACATCCACAAGTGCTTTGAGAAGGTAGGATCGTTGTAATCGAAGTAATGCACATCTTCAGAATGTACTGAAAGCGGTGTTACAATATGGAAGAACTCATGCGCTACCACATCTACCATTCCGTTTTCCAGGATGTCCACAGGCATGCCTTCAGGCATTACGACTACCGTGGAGGTGTGATGTTCCAGAGCACCAAATCCCGAAGGGGCATCATCACTTCCATCCGAAAGATAAAGATAGATATCATAACGCGGTGTGCTGTCGATATCCCCTAAATAGGCTTTTTGCGCTTCCATCATTTTATACATCACAGGCTTGAGGCTGGTGGCCGAATGTACTTTATTGGGCGAGTAGACACTTAGTACGATCTCAATGCCGCCTACCATGAATTTCTCTACGGAAAGATTCCCGTACATCATAGGGTTGTCGGTAATATCGAAGTACCGCGGTGCGAAATAACTGGTGGTCATCGTCCCGTCTGCATTGGTGGTCTCTCCTGTATTCTGAAGCGCCGATGTCCGCTCAAAATCGGACGGAGCGGTCACATCCAGTTGATACTGATTGTTCTTCAAGGCATCGAAATACCCGATAAAACCATGTAGATTCAATACGTAATTGTCGGGCTCAATGTTGGTCCCTGAAGGTGAAAAAGGAGATTTCCCTTCTCCTTCAACATCAAACGTATCGTTCACGTAATAAGTGATCTTGTCTAGCTGTGTGGCATTGGTGATCGTCCAGGTGTTGGTATCGACCTTTGTGCTTGGCAACACATTTCCACTATAATCGTAGGCAGTGAAATCGTCCACAAAATAACCGAAGTCGCTAATCGCATACGTCCCCTGCACGACTTTAGGTAGTCTGTAGGTTACTGTTTCTTGTGTAAAGCGTCCCGGATCGATGGTCACAGGCACCTTGTCATCCACCACTTTGGTAAGGTCAAGGGCTGTTTTTATTGGAGTTTGTACTGCAAGATCGTTTCCTGTTTTAGAAGGGCCGCAGGCGAGAAGGCTCAGCGCAAGGCCACATACCAGTAAATGTTTCATAAAGAGTTTTATTTGTAGTAGACGCAACTATTTATAATTTGTTACAGCCTGTTTTTCACTTTTTCTGAAGAGGTTCTGAAAGCCGCAACGCCACACCGGTCAAGGTTTGTGCTTGGATCGCGTAGCGAAGCGCTCGTAGCCCGCCAGTTTCTTCGAAGTATTGATAAAATAGACCCCGGTAAGCAGGATCACCGCCGCCACGACCGATTGCAGTGTTATCTGTTCGTCTAAAAAATACCACCCCAATAAGAGTGCTATAATGGGATTGACATAGGTGGAGGTCGCTACTTTTTCGGGAGAAACGACTTTCAGTAAATAATTGAAGGATGTAAAGGCAACAATACTTCCGAAGACGATCAACAAGACCATAGACCATTGCACCGATGCACTCCATGCCGCAGGCAGACTCCACGTCTCCCCCATCAATAAGCTTGCGAGAAGAAGCATCAATCCGCCAGTCAACATCTGGTATCCTGTATTCACAAAATAATTGGAGGGAAGGTCGGCCTTGCCGACAAATAGACTGCCATACGCCCAGCTTACCATACACAGAAAGATCATCACCATGCCCGTGACACTGTTTTCCTGATGCAGCACTTGCTTCTGACTAACCAACAAATAGACACCAATAACGCCTAAAATAATGCCAATAACAGACATCGCTTTGATCTTCTTCCCTTGTAAGACCCGCATCAGGATAAGGATAACAAGGGGTTGAGCCGATATTTCAAGAGCGGCAAAGCCACTGTCTACATACCGTAATGCCCATACCACGAGACCGTTACCGAAAGTAAGGAACAGAAAGCCCGCTACGGCGGTATTGATAAGTTGACGCTTTGAAATGGCAATGGAAATTCCCATGACCTTACAGATCCCGAAGATCAGCAGCCCCGCCGATATAAATCGAATGGAGGCCAACATGAACGGTGCAAGCTCTGCTACGGCTATTTTGTTGAGCAAATATGTAGAGCCCCAGATCACATAGATGGAAAAGAAAGCAAGGATGACCAGCGTAAGATTGGCAGATTTGGGCATAATGTTCGTTTGGAATGCGAATACAATAGTACGTATTCCTTTTTACTGTCTTTTCGTTATTAGATCTATTTTTTCTGAATAGTTATGTGTTTGGCTCATCCCGTTCATACGCCTCAATATCTTTCCGTAGATCCAACTTCCTAAAGGCAGGTGAGATCGCACCCGTGAAGAGCACAGTGATCAGGGTCATACTTCCTCCAAACACTACGGCCGTCACCGTTCCCATCCACTTGGCCGTTAGTCCGCTTTCAAAAGCTCCCAGTTCATTAGAAGACCCCACGAACATCGAATTTACCGAAGCCACCCTGCCGCGCATATGGTCGGGGGTTCGCAGTTGTAAGATGGTTTGCCGTATGATCATTGAAATACCATCGGTGACGCCACTAAGGAAGAGCGCTATGACCGATATCCAGAACCAGGTGGACAATCCGAAGACGATGATACATACCCCAAATCCGAAGATGGCCCCCAACAACTTCAAACCGGCGTTCTTGTTCAATGGAAAATAGGCCGAGGTGAACATGATGAGCAACGCACCCACGGCAGGCGCCGCACGCAGCACTCCGAAACCTTCGGGACCTACCTTCAAGATATCTTGCGCAAAGATGGGTAATAATGCCACGGCACCTCCAAAGAGCACTGCGATCATATCGAGGGTGATAGCACCCAGGATGATCTTGGTGGAAAGCACGAATTTCACACCTTCCTTTAAGCTTTTCAGTACCGGTTCTCCCAGCTTCGGATTTAATATAGGTTTCTTCGGAATGGATATAAGCGCGATCACAGCCACCAATGAGCAGAAAAATACAAAGCACATAGACCAGTGCACCCCGATCCAATGGATGGAAAGTCCGGCGATCGCGGGACCTACAACGGTCCCCATCTGCCATACAGAACTGCTCCAGGTCGCGGCATTGGGATATATTTTCTTCGGAACCAACAAGGAGAACAGCGAGAAGATCGTGGGACCTATAAACGCACGTACCACACCCCCAAGAAATACCAGAGCATAGATAACATAAAGCACTCTTTGGGTACTAAGATCACCTACTACTTCAGGCCACGTGATCAAGAACAGACCCAGACTGATAACCGAGAAGCCTAAAATACACCATAGCAGCAATCCACGTTTCTCCTTTTGATCCACAACATGGCCGGCAAAAAGGGCCAGTCCCACGGCGGGTATTACCTCCATCAACCCAATGATCCCCAAGGAAAGAGGATCTTTGGTTAAACTATACACCTCCCACTCAATGACAACAAACTGCATAGACCATGCGAACACCATGGCAAAACGTACCAAAAGAAAGATATTGAACTCCCTAAAACGAAGGGCTGCATAAGGATCGTTAGTCTTCATAAGCGTGCTACGAAGCTAAAACAAATGCAGGAAATAAAACATGCCATTCCGTAAAAATTAATTTGTTATAAAACTGTTAGCGTTGCTTCACGCACCGTCAAAATGCTGTACTTTTAAACAAAGAACTTGAGTTATGAAAAAATTATTGCGTATTCTGGCAGCTGCCTGGGGAGCCAAAAAGATAGGAGGCGGAAGATGTGGCTGCATTGGGACCATAGTGGTATTCATTATTTTGTATTGGCTATTGGGATATGTCTTTGAACTGTTTTAAGTGTGTTTGAAGGTTGATCTTTTTCATCTATCTTTGAGAAAGACCTTGAACACTCAACTATATGAAACAACTAACCACTTCACTTTTACTTATACTCTTTACAGCAGTTGGCATAGCACAAGAAGCCAACCATTTTTTTGAACCTTTAACATACAGGAACATTGGTCCCTTTCGGGGAGGCCGCTCTGTGACCGCCAGCGGTGTTGTGGGCGATCCTCTCACCTACTATATGGGAACAACCGGGGGCGGACTGTGGAAAACCGAGGATGCCGGGCAGCGGTGGACAAATATTTCCGATGGGTTTTTTAAGACCGGTTCAGTAGGTGCGGTTGCCGTTTCCGAATCAAATCCGAATATAGTCTATTGTGGTATGGGAGAACATGCCGTTCGTGGCGTGATGACCTCCTACGGCGATGGTGTATACAAATCGACCGATGCGGGAAAGACATGGAAAAAACTCGGTTTGGAAAAGACCCAGCAGATCGCTCGTATCGTGATCCATCCTACAAATCCCGATATCGTATATGTTGCTGCACAGGGTGCACTTCACGGTCCAACCAAAGAGCGTGGGGTCTATCGTTCCACCGATGGGGGAACGACCTGGGAACAAGTATTGTTCGTCAACGAGATGACGGGCAGCACCGAATTGTCCATGGACATGAACGATCCCAATGTGCTCTATACCGCCATGTGGCATCACCAGCGCATGCCGTGGATGGTGCTCAGCGGTGGTGAAGGCAGCGGCCTTTATAAATCGGAAGACGGAGGTACCAGTTGGTATAAGATCCATGAGGGACTCCCTGAAGAAAAAGGGAAGATGGCGATCGCTGTATGCAGGTCCAATTCTGAAAAGGTCTATGCGCTTATAGAAAGCGACACTGAAAAAGATTTAAGCGGCCTATTTGTTTCGAACAATGCCGGAAAAAGCTGGTCGAAGGTAAGCGGCGACAATCGGTTGACCCAACGTGCCTGGTACTACACCGAAGTATTTGCAGATCCCAATAATGAAAATGTAGTCTATGTGCTTAGTGCTCCTGCCCTTCGCTCTATTGACGGCGGGACCACCTGGGAAGAGATCACAGGAACCCATGGTGACTATCATGATCTTTGGATCAACCCAAAGAATTCTAAGAATATGGTGATCGCAAACGACGGAGGCGCAGCCGTTTCTTTTAATTACGGAAAAAGCTGGTCGACTCAAGACAATATGCCAACGGCTCAGATCTATCGCATCAGTGCGGACAACCTGTACCCGTATAACCTTTATGGAGGTCAGCAGGACAACACATCGGTTAGGATCCCTAGCCTTAGCTTAGGGCGTGGTAGCATTACTGCGCAAGATTGGACCTATGCTGCGGGAGGTGAAAGTGCTTTCCTGGCTTTTGACCCCGACCAACCGAAATATGTACTTGGAGGAAGTTATTTAGGCACGATTGAAGTACTGGATATGGAATCCAAGGCAAGTACGAATATCATGGCAGCCCCCATCCAATATCTGGGAAGGGAAGCAAGGAACATGAAATACCTCTACAACTGGAATGCTCCCATTATCCGGTCTCAGCATGAACCGGGAACTTTCTATCACGCCGCACAACTGGTATTGAAGACAACAGACATGGGCAAGAACTGGGAAGAGTTCTCTCCTGACCTTACCAGAGATCAGGATGAGAAGCAAGGAAACGGAGGCGGACCGTATACCAATGAAGCCGTAGGTGCAGAGAATTACGGCACCATTAGTTATTTAATTGAATCGCCACATGAAAAAGGTGTTTTCTGGACCGGAAGTGATGATGGTCTCGTCCATATCACCAGAAACAACGGCAAGACCTGGGAGAATGTCACTCCCAAAGGGTTACAGGAAACCCTCATTAACGCTATCGATATTTCGCATGCCTCGCCGGGAACGGCGTACATTGCAACGACACGGTATAAATTCAACGATTATACCCCGGCGCTCTATAAAACCAGCGACTACGGAAAAACGTGGCAGAATATTAGCAAGGGTATTCCCTACGGAGCATTTACGAGAGTGGTCCGAGAGGATCCTTCAGATAAAGACATTCTTTATGCCGGTACCGAAACAGGGGTATATATCTCCTGGAACGGAGGCGTACAGTGGGAACCTTTTCAACTCAATTTGCCTATAACTCCCATTACCGATCTTAAGGTGCATAAGGGTGACCTGTTGGTAGCAACCTCCGGTCGTTCCTTTTGGATCCTGGACGACCTCGCCGTGATCGCACAATACAAGAAAAAGAAAGAAGGGCTACATATCTTCACGCCGGAGCCTGCCGTCAATGGCTCATGGTACAGTCCGCTGAGCGGAAATGCCGCCGCTTTCGATGGCACCGATCCCTTTGAAGGCGTAAATCCTGCCAACGGAGTTGTGCTGTACTACACCCTTCCGAAGATACATGACTCGATCCCAATTCGTATGGAAATAAAGAATGCGAAAGGCGAAGTGATACGCACAGTATCTTCAGAAAAAGACAAAAAGTATGTCCCTAACGATGGCGGAGGCCCGCCTCCTGCTCCCGTCCTTTCAAAAAATGAAGGATTAAATCGTTTTGTATGGGACATGCGGCATCCTATTATGCCGGGTATACCCAATACCTATATCGAGGCCGGATTCCGGGGACATGTGGTGCCGCCGGGAACCTACCAGATCACATTAATGCATCAAGGAGCGAAAGCATCCACGGAAGCCGTTATCTTACCCAATCCTGCGTTTAGCTTGCCGTCCGGGCAGTATGAAGAGTACGACCGCTTTATGACAGAGATGGAAGCGAACCTTACCGAAATGCATCACATGGTGAACACCTTAAAAGATGCTCAAGATCAGGTCTCGGGTATTGTTTCACTTCTTAAAGAAACAAATGAACATAGGTCCTTGATTGCTTCCGGAACCGCCTTACTGCAGCAATTGAAGGCGTGGGATGAGGAAATGATACAACGAAAATCACAAGCCTACGATGATGTGGAGAATTTCCCTAATAAATTCACAGCCGAATACCTCTTTTTGATCAACCACACCGAGAGCAGTTTGCCCAGTGTGAATACACCTTCAAAAGAAAGGAAAGCCGAGCTGGACGCTCAATGGAAAAACTTAAAGGCTCGTGGAAATACATTGTTGAGAACTTCCATCCCTGCCTATAATCAAGAACTATGGAGTGCAGGCATTGGGGCCATTCAACTAAAATAAAACATTAGTCTTCCGGCGGATGACCATGTATCGATTCAAAAATAGCGTCGAAATGCTCACGAAGGTACGATCGTAGTTTCAACCTGTAATCGTCCTTTAACCAGCTTATAAAGTTGTGTGTGCTCTTGCTGATGCATTGCGCATATTTCTCAATTCGGTGATCGATATCATCTCCAAGTAATTTGGCCAAATTGAGAGCGTCATACACATCCTCGCTGTTCTCGGTGCAGATATAGGCATGGTGCTCAATAGAACGCTCTAAAACCACTTTGGAGGATTCTCCTTTGGTAATAGCATCGGTATACGTTTCCTTGATATCGAAATACACCTCTTTGGATTTTGAGAACTGTTCTCGGACAGCTTCCGGCATTTCATATCGAAAATTGCTTTCCAGTTCAAAATCGTCCAGCAACCGGTCCATGTAATAATCGGGTGACCTGAAAATTGCTTGCCAATCCAGATTTGCACCCCAGGGTCCAAAGCGATAACAGTTATTACCCAGATCAATTACTGTAAATGTCGATTTGTTGTTCAGGATCCTTGATCCGCGTCCAATCATTTGATAATATAAGGTAAGAGACTTGGTCGCTCTGTTCAGGATAATACTCTCAATGGTAGGTTCATCAAAACCGGTAGTAAGAATACTCACCGACGTTAATATGGCATTGGGTGTCTCCCGAAACCACTGTAGTATCTTCCTACGTTGTTTCTTGGAAGCCGTATTATCGAGGTGTGCGATGGGTAACCCTGCCGCCTTGAAGGTGTAGTACACTTGTACCGAAGTGTTGATCCCGTTATTGAAGATAAGTGTTTTCTTTCCTTCGGAATGGGTTCTATACGCCTCCAAAAGGGTATCTAACATAGAATTAGTCGCATAGAGATCTTCTGAAGATTTTACGGTATAATCACCATTGGAACCTACTTCCAGTGACGTGAGCGACATATTGTACTGAATGATTTCGGCTCTGGCCAGAAATTCGTTCTCAATTAAATTCTCAATGGATTCACCTGCAATGAGCTCGTCGTAATTGTCGTTCATGGGCAAACTCCGGTTAGAACTTAAAGGCGTGGCGGTGACGCCCAGAATAAAGCACTTGTCGAAAAACTTAAAGAGTTTGGTAAAGGAATTGTAATGGGCCTCATCGATAATTACGAGTCCAATATCGGAGATGTCGAGTTTATCTTCGTTAAGACGGTTGTTGAGGGTTTCCACCATCGCGACAAAACAACTGTATTTGCCTTGGTCTTCTAAGTTGGCGCTGCTGTTCACTACTTTGTTAACAACACCAAAACTGGTAAGCATTTCGGAGGTTTGTTTGCATAACTCGATACGGTGAGTCATCACGAGCACCTTCTTGTTGTGGTGCTTAAGGTATTGCCGGACCATTTCAGAAAAGATAACGGTCTTCCCGCCTCCTGTGGGCAATTGGTACAGCAGGTGATAATCGTCCGGGGCCGATTCGAATTTTTCGAAGATCTTACTAATAGCTCCTTGCTGGTAGCTATACAGCTCTTTGTCGGTCTTTCGTTCTTGTAATCCTATAATCTCTTCTGACATGCCTTCCTTGGTTTCGGGAGTGCAAAAATACTCCCTTTTATAGGTTTTCCATGAAGGTTTCTGAAAAAATAATGTTCCTTGTTAAAGTTTCTTTTAACTGAAATACATTCCGAAGGGACAACCCTCAAGTCACAACATCTCCAAAAGCAATGGGGTGTTTCTCCAATTGAAGATTTCCTTGTACATTTGGGGAACTAACAAAGAATTATGCCAATTATGAAAAGACTATTACTCCTTAGCCTCTTGCTTATAGGCCTTGAAGGTCTTGCGCAAGAGAATCGCAGTTTTGACGGAACCGGAAATAATGCTGCCAACCCAGATTGGGGTGTAGCGAAGAAAAACTTTAGAAATTACACGACCAACGGGTACACAGATCTTATTAGTGAACCGGGCGGCTTGGATAGAGAAAACCCGCGGGTGGTGAGCAATGCCTTAGGAAGCCAGTCTGAATTTATGGCCAATGAACTGGACTTAAGTGATTTTGTTTGGGGTTGGGGTCAATTTATAGACCACGATGTAAATCTGAACGACGATAATTTCTCTGAAGCTCATGATATCCCCGTCCCTGAATGCGATGCTTTGTTTGATCCCTTCTGTACGGGCACCGTCACTATTAGAATGTTCCGCTCCTTGAGCGATCCTGCTACGGGGACCAATGCCGGAAATCCGCGTAAACATGTTAATGAGATCACCAGCTTTATAGACGGATCTGGTGTGTATGGAAGTGACGAGAACAGAGCAAACTGGTTGCGTACCCACATCGACGGGAAGTTAAAGACCTCGGCAGGAAACTTACTTCCATGGAATACAGTTGACGGGGAGTACGGCAGTGAGATCGACCCAACGGCACCCTTCATGGTACTGGACGGGTTTCCACTGCCGGAAAAATTCTTTGTAGGCGGTGATGTTCGAATCAATGAACAACCCGGACTTATGGCATTTCACACCTTATGGGTGTTGGAGCACAACCGTTTATGTGACGAATTGAAAGTGCAGCATCCTAGCTGGACCGACGAACAACTGTTCCAAAGAGCCAGAAAGATAGTAGGCGCGCTGATTGAAGTGGTCACCTACGAAGAGTTCTTACCTATTATGGGTGTTACCTTGGCGCCCTACACAGGTTATGATCCCACGGTCGACCCAACCATTATGAATGTTTTTTCGGCAGCAGGCTATCGCTTTGGGCATACCATGGTGAACGGACGCATTGTTCGATACGACGAAGCTGGGAACGATTGGTCGTTTGGAGCTGTAGATCTTAGAAATGCATTTTTTAATCCGTTGATCCTCAAGGACGAAGGCGGTATCGCACCGTTCTTTCGCGGTCTTGCGGCACAGAAACATCAAAAGGTCGATCCGATGATCATGGATGATATTCGAAATTTTCTTTTCGGACCTCCGGGTGCGGGCGGACTTGACCTACTATCCATTAATATTGCTCGTGCCCGTGAGCGAGGCTTGCCGGATTACAACACCATACGCCAAGACATCCTGCTTACCCCTCATGCTGATTTTAACAGCCTAACTTCTGATCCAAACCTAAGTTCGGTATTACAAACGGTTTATGGAGACATAAGCAAAGTGGATCCGTGGATCGGGTTTATGAGCGAGGATCACCTTCCTAATAGTATTATAGGCGAAGGTATGTCTACCCTTCTAAAGATGCAATTCGAGTTTTTACGTGATGGAGATCGGTTCTATTATGAGAACGATCCCGCCTTTAGCAGTGATGAGATCACGGCATTGAAAAACACGACCCTTTCGGAGATCATTCTTCGGAACACCGATATAGAGACCTTACAGGAAAATGTCTTTATCGCAGTTCCACGCGGGACATTAGCCGTAGAACTATTTTCGTTTCCTGAGGTAAAAGATATCCGGCTTACCGCTTACCCCAATCCAATTCAGAAATATTTCAATGTACGTATCGAAACACACCGACCTGCTGCGGCGACATTACGTATCTACGACATCAATTCGCAATTGATCACCGAAAGAGCGGTTCAATTGCAAAAAGGGGTGAACGAATTGGGTTTTGAGCTGGAAGACCGCTTGGCCAATGGATTGTACGTTATCACCTTAAGTTCGGATAAGGGCAACGGACAACTTAAGGTCATCAAACAATAATTAATAAGGACAATTTTCAACAACTAAAAAAAGTTGCTTGCAACCAAACTGCAAGCAACTTTTTTTTTAAATATACAATAGAAGGCCTATCGTGTTTTAATATCATCTACGTTTACAGGGTTTGCTTTGTCGCATCGGTTCATCATGCGCAATGGTGAATACGTAAACCAGATCTTCTCTCCGGCTTTTTTGAAATTCTCACTTAGATTCACAGGATCGAACATGGCATCACTACCCACCACCTGAATGGTATAAGGACAATCACCTTCTTTATCGGAATAGACAATAACACCCTTACTGTATCCGGATTCCATCATACTCGCTTCGTTATTTTCACCGCTCATATCGTTGCCGGAGTTAGATGTTGTGCTGTTAGAGGTATCTGAAGTCATAGCATTCCCGGTATTTTTTGTAGTGTTGCAATTAAGCAAAAAGACCATTGAAAAAAGCGCAATAGAAACTTTTAGAATTGTCATAGTATCAATTTTTATTGTTAGATACTGTTAAATTACAAAGAATGTACCGTTTCCTGTTTCAATTTAAGTAATAATTATAATTCTGTTACAGTAATTTGTGATCGTTTGATGGTGTGCAACTAAAAATGTGAAAGTTTAAACTTTTTTATACCTTTCGAAAAAATTAGATCTTATGTATAAAATTACTCCTCTAGTCTTATTTCTTTTAGCTTTTATGAACTCCTTCTCTCAGGAGAAACCAATAACCATCTTGGAAGAACAAAAAGGAAACCGCCTATTTCTATATGCCATCAATGAGAATCTCAAAGATTACGATGTGTTGCTAACCGTGGAGGGCACCGGTTTTCGGCAGCCTAAAGGAAAGCCTCGTCTGGTTCGTGTTCCTGCCACGTCTAAAGTAAATGTGAAGAGCTTGATTATTGAAAGAGGTGAAACTCCCAAATACACCTACACCATTGAAGCGAACGATAGTTTGTCGGTACGGGTGCTGAAACCCGAGCATGAACTTATAAAGATCGCTCCAAAGAAACACATTACCATTTATATCACAGATCAGTGTACTACGTGCGATGCCATTGTAAGTGGTCTCGATGCCAGTGTATACGAATATAGAAAACTCGTGTTGAGCGAAGTGCCGGAAATGGAGGCTCAATTAAGTAAGGCCTTTGTGGGAGCTTCAACCACGTTGGACGCAATGACCAATCCGGTAGTAAGTCTGGACAATAAACTATACATAAACGTTGAGACCTACGAGCAGCTCATGGAGCACGTGAATGAATAGCTAGCGCAGGTGTGGCATCTTTTTTGAAGTTTCTCTAATCAACACTAATTGAACGTATTATGAGATCTTCAAACAAAACACCTGCGATCAATGCAGGCAGTACAGCAGACATTGCTTTTCTATTACTTATTTTCTTTTTGGTCACAACTACGCTTTCTAACGATAAGGGTATTGTTCGTGGGCTTCCGGAGCCGTGTCCCGTGGGAGCAGATTGTACCACCGAACACATTGAAAGAAACGTGTTTCGCATTGTGGTAGGTGCTGAAGGTGATCTACTTGTCAATAGGGAGATTATGCCCCTAAGCGATCTTCAACATCACATTAAAGAGTTCGTGCAGAACAATGGGGATGGGAGTTGTTTGTATTGCTTCGGAAAAGGAAGTAACGCTTCTTCCGACAATCCAAAAGAAGCCGTTTTATCTCTAACAACACATCGAAAAGCACCTTATTCGGTATTCATTGCGGTACAGGATGAGATCACGGCCGCCTATAGTGAGTTACGAAGCATGTATGCCCTGAGAACCTTTCAGAAAGAATCCGGAACACTTTCCGAAGCAGAAATGGAAAAAACGAAGAATGCGTTCCCTTTTAAACTGGTGGAAGCGACGTTCGAAACCCGGGAATAAGCCCGTTATACCAAGCTGAATATTGCGATAGCAAAAAGATAAAATCGCACAAAGCGTAAGGTACCAAACAGCAGGTAATTTCTAAATCGGTAGTTTATCGTCCCGGCGGCCATACTGGTCATAGAATAAGGTATGGGAAGCAAAGCACCAACTATAATTAGGAAGCCTCCCCATTTACGTACATTACGTAAATGTTTTGCCATTTTCACCTCCACGTAATTATATACCGAAGGAATACGAAGGATCAATTTTCCTATAAAATAGGAAACGATACCACCCAGATACGAAAGAATAGCCAAGAGACTAAGATACACCATTGGTGAGGCTGTCTTATCGGACCACGCTATGAATATCTCCGGCGGAATAAGCCCAAGAAGAGATTCTGAAGCAAAAAACACCGACAAGATACCCACGGGTGCATAGGTATTGGTAACATGTGTGAAGAAATCACTGAAATCGATTACAAACTGATCTAACAGAACGATCAAAAGAATAAAACCGCCAATGGGTAGTAAAGCTTTTTTTAGGCTCGCTCCCACAAAACGATAAAATCCTGTATAACTGTAATAAGTATGTAGTCTTTTTAGACTGTACTTCTTTGTTTTAGGGGCTGATTTCATGTGCAATATTATATTCGGTACTATTTTAGTAAAATGATGGTGTAGGTTAACGCTGCAAATATACAGATATTGTGTTGGAAAAAAAGTTAAGAATACGCTAATACGCAACGATTGACCAAATTACAGGGCAATTCCCTTTTTCCTCTTCGTGAGAGAATTGTGTATCTTTGAGAGAACCATCATACCACATTTATATGAGATTGACCACATACAACAAGCGTGCTTTATTTGGCGGTATCTTTGCTACCATTGTCACAGGTACAGGAGCATTTCTCCTTGGTAATCTAAGCGGTTATGAAGCGAGAGACCTATTGGCCTCTTCCCTACCCGGGATCAACACCCTATGCAACACGATCGCATTGGCTTCTGCGACCATCTTGGCGTTATTACTCACTCTATTAAGTATTAGTTCGGGATCCAAATCGAAATTGAAAAAAGCGCATTACAAACATGTGTTGCGTATTGCACGTATAGATACCGCTGTATTTATTGTTGCTTTGGTAACCTTTCAGGTGCTGAACATACCTTTTTCGGAAGCAGATAATGTACCCAACAACTGGTTTGTTACCATTTACTATATTTCCCTGGGAGTTTCTGCCTTATTGAGTGGTGCCTTAATAAGTGTGGTGCTCATGCTTTACAATGCGGTTACCAGCATTATTCGGGTAGTTGGCCTCGAGGAAGACGAGCATCCGCTCATCTATAAGGACGATGAAGATGAAGATGACGAAGATGAAGATTCATAATATCCAAAACGAAACGTATATCCACCCGGGAATATCCCCTTCTAAATCGTGAATTAAATAAGCTTCAGGAGCCTATCTATTTTGTAGTCCATTTTCTTGCCTCTTTCTTACTTTTTCCTACACAAAAATCAATGTTTCTTTATTTTTTCGATGAAATGCATTTAATACTCGTTGTAAAACATCTCGCAAAATATTCTTTAACAACAAGTTACGTGTCAAGGGTCTATCTTTGTAGTCCCAAATTGATTGATTATGAAACAAAGTTACCTACAGAGCATTTTGCTTTTCGCATGGATCCTATGCATAAGTGCCCCCGTACTTTCTCAAGTAGGAATTAATACTTCCACACCCCGAAAAATGCTGGAAGTAAATGGAGATGTTCAAATCTCCGGTTCTATTGATGTAGCCATGGATCCTCTTAAGGAGGGACAGGCATCTACCTTTCTCATTCAAGATACAGATGACAGCTTAAAATCTCTGGATGTAAGTAATCCTACCGGAGCTGCCCTGGGATATATTCAAGAATATGTGATCACCAATCCCAACTTGGACTGGGTACGGGATTTTGACACGGGTATTGATGCTTCAGAATTTGTATTAATTACCATCTCGGCTTATTTTGATGAAGAATTGGTGATTAGTACCTCTGCCAACGCTATTGATAACGCAAGCTTACCTTATACCGCAACTTTTATTAAAAATGGTACTTGGCATATTATTGCAGATTACCCCATGGTAGCCAATCTCGATGTGAATGCCATTGGAACTTGGACCATAAAGACCCTAATTTTTTCGAAAGATCTTTCAAAACAATTTGGCACTGTGAATATTCCCATGGGCGATGGGACTACCGGAAGTGCCGTAACCCCAATTATTCAGTAAACCTACTCCCTATGAAAACTT
Source organism: Altibacter lentus (assembly GCF_000746845.1). Lineage (GTDB taxonomy): Bacteria > Bacteroidota > Bacteroidia > Flavobacteriales > Flavobacteriaceae > Altibacter > Altibacter lentus. Next base: position 672,610 of record NZ_KN050846.1, read on the forward strand.
TAAAAACCCTTTGTTTGCTATTCGCAACGCCGCTTGTCATGAGTCAAGTGGGTATTGGAACCACCACACCCGAAGCCGATCTTCATGTGGTTGGAGATGCCTTGATACAAGATACCTTTAAGGTAGGTTCCCTTGGGACCGTTTCTTCTGCCGATGAAGACTTTAAACTTATCACCAGAACCACAAATACCACACCCGTTGGACAGATCACTGTTCTCGATGTAAATACATTAAACGTTGCTCCGGTAAATGTAGTGAACTACTCTTTTACCAATATATCGCTCGACAATCTTACCGACCTCGATCTTCAGTTTGACGATAGTAAGTATGTGGTAGGGGTCGCTAATTTTAGGTACGAAGGAGATGCCATTAAGAAAGTACCAGGTGGCACAACAAAATCCATTGGAAATTTTGTGGTGCGTACCTTTACCAGTGGCGGTAGCTGGCATCTAGAGATCCGCAACAGAACGCTGGACCTATCACCCGGAGATACCGTGAATTATCATGTGACCTTAATAATATACGACAAATCCTATTACCGAAACTTGACCCCTATTGTAACCGACCTTGGCGGCAGCAATACCGGCATCGCTTCATCGGTTCCTAACCTGTATTAATTATGAAACAAGCTATATTTTTATTGTTATTGGGCCTAAGCAACCTTGCAATAGTTGCACAAGTGGGTGTCAACACCATCAACCCCACTACGACCCTCGATGTGGTGGGGGACGTTAAAACCGAAGGCAGTCTGTATCTGGAGAATCCCGGAGATTTTACAGAAATACGCGGCTCAAAACTTTTGATCTTGTCTCCTTCAGATAATATTGTGCAGTATGATATTTCTCAGAGTAAATACGGCCCTATTAATTATGCCGAGTTTGTTTTTAGAAATCTATCAAAGGACGGGTTGCAAGACTACGATACCAAGATTTCCACTGAAGATTATATCGTGACCGTACAGGGATATTATTTTTTAGAAACGGTTAGCAGTGACACAGACATCATGACCCACAGTACGATCGCTAACGACAATATTGAAGGATATCAAATCTACGCGTACGCAAATCCTGTGACACAAACTTGGTTCTTACGTGCCTTTGTGAACAATTCAGAGTTTCATACTCGTATAGGGTCTGCATTCGCCGCCACACCTATCGACATGTATTTGAATTTGATTATATACAGAAAAGGATTTATATCAAAAACATTGGACGCTGTTACAATTGATATGGGAAATGCCGAAACCGGGACCGCTCCCCTGCCCGAAGGTTTCTAAAGCGCATAGCACATAAGAAGACTATATCCCTGATGATCTCAGGGATTTTTTTTGTTCAAATCTTAAATTTTTGTTAAATCATTACTTTGTAATGCATAGTACTGTAACAAATTTAAAGCCCTGTCGTCTATATAGTATAAACCATTTAAAACTTAAAATTATGAGAACCTTAGACAGCAATCAATTAACAGAAAGAATAAGTACTTCCAAGGCGTATGTTTGGAACAACAAGCGTCGTTTTAGATAGGCAGCTACCTGTCCCATCAATCAGAAAATCGAATAAAATGAAATCACGCCGCACGATGCATCGCATCAAAACAATTAGAACAAAATTACGCCCGTTCGTTCTTCACGCCAATGTGAACGAACCCACTTCAATCGAAGATCCTAACTGGATACGTATGAAGCCGAGTGTACTTTAAAAAGCAGACCGACCGACCAGAAGTAAGCTGAACGGATCCTTTAGGATTCTTTCAGCTTTTTTTTGGTTTTTTTTCTGAAGGCTGTTTAGGTGGCATGGGGCCTCGCAAATGGATTACGAGTCCGTTTAAAAAGTTCCGTAGGAACTGGTCCCCGCATTCCATATATTTAGGATGATTCGGGTTTCTGAAGATCGCACCCAGTTCGCTTTTTGAAACTGCAAAATCTACCAAACTACAAATGTGAACGATATCCTCATCCCGTAATTTGTGAGCCACACGCAATTTCTTCATGATATCATTGTTGGTCAATCCCATAAAAAATATTTTCAGTAAAGATACTTCTTAAATCTTGAAACGTACGAGAGACCCTTCAGACATAAAAAAAATAAATATAGGAACCATGAACGATCGCATGGAAGAAAAAGAATATATCAATCTCCTTCTTCGAGTGAGAATATAGCGTTTACCGATTTTCCGAAGACAGCCGATAATTTTAATGAAAGAACCGTAGAAGGTACATATCTGTTGGTTTCAATCGAATTAATGGTTTGGCGCGAGACCCCAATTCTTTGGGCCAGTTCATCTTGTGTAAGATCAAGAATGGCGCGTTCTACCTTAAGTGTATTTTTCATGCGTGACATTTCTTTAGGAGCACATGAAAGAGCATAAGCTGGATTAAAAGCATAAATGTCAACACCTGAAAATAGCTCATCTCCACACGAGCCGTTTCAGGTTCTATTAACAGCGAAACACCATAGGTGACATAAGGTTGTACAAAAACATATACAACGCCCAGCAGAAATGCCACACGATATGATTGCGATCGCAACATGACTATATATTCATCTTCAATTTTTTCTTTTGAAACGGAAACGATCAAAAGACCAAGTAACATAAGGTTGTTGAGCAGTGGTTTTATCCAGGCGGGTTCTGCTTCAGTGAATCTTAGAGCGACCATGACTAGGACAACAAAGCAACTCAGCCCAATTCCCACCTTCTTGTATTTTGTGGCTAACTGAAACTTCTTGATGCGTTCCAAACTTCGTTTGTCCCATTCGTATATATCTTTTAAGGTCATAATGTATAAGTAAAGTTAACAATATGACAAATATAGTTATTATTTTGTAAAGTAAACTTTACATTCTAAAAATATACTTTAAACTACTTTGCCAAGACAAGGTTTATTCCTTTACAATGACAATAGTGGCTTTATCTCCGGTGAGCAAGTTCCATTCTTTTGCAGAGATCAATTTTCCATTTTCGTCGTACACATGAAGTTCTGCTGTGTTCGGTCCGGACGTTCCCTGATTCAGGGCTAAGAAGTCGATTCGATTAAAACCTGAATCCAAAGTGATATTAATTCCGCCGAAACTGCCTCCTAACGTAACATTCGATTGTACAATATCTTCATTGACGAAAACTCGGATATTATCACCATCTACATATTCATGATCACGATACATTATAGTTACGATCCCTGATTTTGTTTTAATATCCCCTAAATGTTGGTCCCCTCCTACTTCGTTGGTGACTGCTTTATCCTTGGTGAAATATTTCGGAGCTGTGTCGGTTTTATATTCTAATAGACCGTCTCCCTTGGTAATATCGAGCTTTTCTTCTTTAGTATCACCCAGGTAATCGTATTTTGAAGGCGTATCAGGGTTGCTTAAACTAGGTGTTTTTACAGCCGGGAGCTCAAATCCGGAAGGATCGTTATTTGGTGTCGTTTCTGAAGCTTCAAATTGAACTGTTCCCGTTGGATTCTCGATCTGAGCAGAGGCGAATACAGCTGCGAAAAGAAAAATAAAGGAAAGAAATAGTCTCATACGTTGGGTCCACATAAATTTCAGAAACAATGATAGCAATAATTACACCAAATATAATACTATGAAACTATTTTCTGTTTTTTCCGCGTCGCCAAATAAAATAGAGCCCAACAAAGAGTAGCGGGATGACAATATAAATAATCACATCGGCCGGATTAGTAAGATCAACGGGCGAATTGGTATCCGGATGCGGCACTTCTTTTGGAATTTGTGCGATCATCCTAGAACTGCACAACAGAAGCAGAAGAAAGAACGGTTTAAGAATTGACATTTTTTTATTTAAGATACTAAAATGTACGTAACAGCACGCTATTTTAACAAATAATGTTAAGAATTTGGAATTGTTAACTTTAAGTGATATTATGCCTTGTTATCAATAATTAAACAGATAAATATATGAGACAACTCAAGATTACGAAGCAGGTTACAAACAGAGAGACGAAATCCTTAAATACCTATTTACAGGATGTGAGCAAGATCGATATGATAACCGCTGAGGAAGAAGTTGAGTTGGCACAAAGAATTCGTGAAGGAGACCAAAGAGCATTGGACAAACTAACACGTGCGAACTTGCGGTTTGTAATTTCTGTTGCCAAACAATATCAAAATCAGGGATTGAGCCTTCCGGACCTTATCAATGAAGGTAATGTTGGTTTGGTAAAAGCGGCCAAGCGCTTTGATGAAACACGCGGATTCAAGTTTATTTCGTACGCTGTATGGTGGATTCGCCAGTCGATCCTTCAAGCGATCGCCGAGCAATCCCGAGTTGTTCGTTTACCGCTTAATAAGATTGGTGATATCAATAAGATTAGAAAAGCATCTGTCCATCTGGAACAGATTCACCAAAGATTACCTTCTGCAGAAGAAATCGCTAAAGAGCTGGACATGACCATTAGCAGTGTGAAACAATCCATGAAGAACGCAAACAGAAGTTTATCGATGGATGCGCCTTTTCAAGAAGGTGAGAACGATAATAATCTCTATGATGTGTTAAGTTCTTCGAAGAGTCCCAACCCGGATAAAGATCTAATCCATGAGTCGTTGCAGATTGAGATAAGTCGCGCCCTCGACACCTTATCACCACGCGAAGGCGATGTAGTAAAACTGAATTTTGGTCTTAGTGGTCAACCCGCCATGACGCTGCAGGAGATTGGAGATACATTCGATCTTAGCAGGGAACGCGTTAGACAAATTCGCGAAAAAGCAATACGACGCTTGCGTCAACAATCGAAGAGTCATATTTTAAAGAAGTTTTTGGGATAGTATTTCCCTAAAATAACCAAGATAATAAGTGCCTAGACAATATTTTAAGTTTTTCTTAATGGTTTTGTCTGGGCACTACTTGTATCTTTAGGGTACTGACCAATACGGGCCTATGACTCTGGAAATTCTACTTGTTTTTGCCATTCTTCTTAGTACCATACTTTTATTTGCCCTTGAAGTCTTTCCGGTAGATAAGATCGCAATCTTTATTGTAGTATCCCTTGCGCTTTTTGGATTGGTGAGTCCGGAAGAGGCGATCGCCGGATTCTCCAACACTGCTACCATTACGGTGCTATCTCTTATGATCATTGCCATTGGCATGGAAGATACCGGTGTGATCTCTGCTCTGGCGCGTATGCTTAAAAACCTACACATACTCCCCATGGTCATCCTGCTTCCAATCTTTATGTTCATTACCGCAGGGATCTCGGCATTTATAAGCACTACGGCCGTTGTGATTGTTTTTATCAAGATCATAGACGAACTCTCCAAGCGCTTCAACATCTCAAAATCGAAACTCTTGCTCCCCATATCTTTTGCGGGGATTATGGGCGGAAGCTGTACCTTAATGGGTACTTCGACCAATTTGATTGTTAATTCGGTCTCACAAAATCTGGGTGCAGAACGCTTCAGTTTTTTTGAATTTACCCTCTTCGGAAGTGTTTTTCTTCTCATAGGAATCATAGTGGTAACCATCGCGTCTAGATGGCTCCCAAACGATTCCGAAGATTCTATAGAAGATCGCTACGGCCTTCAGAATTTTGTAACTACAGCCGTGATCAACAAAGATTCGTCCCTGATCGACAAACAAATAGGTAATACGTTCTTATTCAACAATAAAGATGTCTCCTTACTGAAGCTTACTCGTGACGGACAGATCACAAATGCCCCGGGACAATATATAACCCTAAAGGAAGGAGATGCGTTACTGCTAATGTGTGATCTGGAAAACCTTACTCGCTTAAACGATGCCGAAGGGCTTACCATACATGAAGATCGTGTTCCAAATGATCAGCTTCCGGAACCGGATGGCGATGAAAAAGAATCTAAAAAAGCATTCCTTGGCAATGCCCTTATCGAATTACTTATTCTCCCGGGATCCAATCTTATTGGAAAAACGCTTACTCAAATCAGACAGCAAACTCTTTTAAAAGCGACGCCCATAGCTGTTAAGAAACGGGTGAACATACGTAACACAAAGGAACGTCTTATTAGAAAGGATATTCAAAAAATCAGGATAAAACCAGGAGACCGTTTATTAGTAGAAGTGCCAAAGCCCGATATCCATATTCTAAGTCAAATAGAAAATGTAGCGGTACTTCGGGAACACGAATCAAAACTGGAAGGCAGCCCGCTAAAAAGAGGAACTGCTTTTTCCATCCTTCTGTTGGTTATTGGACTGGCCGCGAGTGGTGTGCTTAGTATTTTAATAAGTGCACTTCTGGGGGTGAGCTTGCTATTATTAACCCGCTGTATCGAGCTTAATGATATATACCACCGCGTCAATTGGCAAGTCATTTTTTTATTGGCAGGAATGATTCCGCTGGGAATTGCTATGCACAATACAGGAGCAGATACATGGTTGTCTGCCAAACTTCTCGACTTTTTAAGTGGGCGTTCCAATATGGTGATCATCGGTTTGATCTTTTTATTTACTATGATCATGAGTGGCGTGGTTAGCAACAATGCAACGGCCATCATCATGACGCCTATTGCCATTGCAGTAGCTGCGGGATTAATGCTGCCCCTTAAACCCTTTATTCTCGCTGTCCTCTTTGGCGCCAATTTTAGTTTTTTCACGCCTATGGGCTATCAGACCAATACCCTAATTTACGGTATGGGTATTTACAAATTCAAACATTTTTTAATTATTGGAGGTATTCTCTCCCTTATTCTTTGGATTACAGGGACGTTTATGCTTTCCACCTTATTTTAAATATTATGGAAGACAAATTCTCACTCGATGATGCCGTAGCTAACCTATGGGACAAACTAGATGGTTGGTTGGATGCGATCATTTTAAAATTACCCAATTTCGCAGTAGCCATTCTTGTAATGCTTTTGTTTTGGTTCTTGGCCAAAATACTCTCGAAATTCTCGAAAAAAGTTTTATTCAAAAAGATCAATCAGGAATCTATCCGTCAAATGCTGGGCAAACTGGTATTTGCTGTTATCGTTCTGGTGGGCTTCTTTATCGCATTAGGCGTGATGGAACTCGACAAGGCACTTACCTCTATTTTGGCCGGTGCGGGTGTTGTAGGATTGGCCATTGGTTTGGCGCTGCAAGGCACGCTGGGCAATACAGTATCTGGGCTTGTATTGTCGTTTTTGCCAAAAGTGCGCATTGGAGATTTTATAGAAACACAAGATAAGAAGGGATATGTTTCCGAGATCACGCTTCGGAATATTGTGATACGTCAAACCGATAACGAATATGTAATCATCCCAAATTCCACTTTTGTGGACAATCCTTTCACTAACTATTCATGGAGCAACCGCTCACGGGTCGATGTGTCTTGCGGTGTAGGCTATGAAAGTGATCTTCAGCAAGTGGAAGACCTGGTCATGAAGATCATTTCAGAAAATTTTGAACAAAAGGAGGATGAAGGGGTTGAATTCTTTTTTACGGAATTTGGCGACAGTTCTATTAATTTCGTGACACGATTCTGGATCGAAAGTACGAAACCCAAACCCAAATTAGCAGCGCAACACAAAGCGATCAAATTAATCAAGAAACATTTCGATGAGGCGGATATCAACATTCCATTTCCCATTCGAACACTGGATTTTGGAAAGAATCAACTTCGACTCCAATCCGATTCTTAAGAATCGCTTTAATACATATAAAAAAGGATGCCACGAGTATCCTTTTTTTTTGTTCTTTTCAAAGTGCTACTGGTTGAACACAATTAACAGTGTGCCCCGATCTTAAGGCTTATTTAACAAAACAATGGGATTTCATAAAGAATATTTTGGTGCCACTTGTACCTACCTTTGTCATACAAACCTAAAAACTTAGTAAAATGAAAAAATTAATTGCACTAACCCTGCTCTCCGGGGTATTTCTTACCACGTCCTGTGTTTCGAAAAAAAAGTACGTTGAATTAGAAGGTCAGTATAACGACACTCGCTCTACTCTGGCTAAAACGCAACTTGAAAAAGAAGAGATTGAAGCGAAGTACGCCAAGATCGAAGAACGTGTTGCCAGTTATAACGCGAAGATCCAATCTCTTACCGACAGCAACAACAACCGACTTCAACAGTATGAGAATGTTGTCATCTCTAACGACGATAAAGAGAAAATGAAGCAAGCATTGGCGAATGTGGACCAGTCTGAATTAGCCAAGGCGGAAACGCTTGAGGATTCTATGAATCTTATTATTTCTTACAATCTGAAAAAGAACCTTGACAATAGTCTGGTTGCTGAAGGTGAAGAGGATGATATACAGATCGACATCGATGAAACGGTAGTTATGATCACTATTTCAGACAAACTTTTGTTCAAATCTGGAAGTTATCGCGTGAACCCAGATGCGAATAAGTTGCTAGAGCGTCTTGCCAATGTGATCAACAGTGAGCCTGCCTTAGAAGTAATGGTAGAAGGTCACACCGATTCGCAAACCGTGAAAGAAGGGTCATACATTAAAGATAACTGGGATCTTAGTGTTGAACGCTCTACGGCAGTAATTCGAATCCTTCAAGAGAAGTACGGAGTTGAACCTGAGAAATTGATCGCAGCTGGCAGAAGTAGTTTTCATCCCCTAACCGAAAACGAAACCAAAGAAGGGCGTGCGACAAACAGAAGAACACGAATCGTAATATTACCTAACTTAGATAAGTTCTTGGCCTTGCTTTCTGCCAATTAAAAGAAAGTAAACAACTATTCGGAAAGCGACTCAAAAGAGTCGCTTTTTTTTTTTTGTAAAACCAATTACTGAAAATACTATATTTATAGTATAGGTAATTGAATCTCTATGAAGACACTACTCATCACTGAATATTATGATCTTACCTTCTCTGATACATATGCGATCATAAAGGTAAAACCAGGCGTGCACTTTGATCTTAAAATTACCAACGAATTGCGCCGCAAACTCCGAAATCATTATAAGAATCGACCTATCGTACTAATTGCAGACAGGGAAAATGATCATGGTATTGACTTCAATATCTACAAACAGAACCGACTCAAAAACACCCAAGCTTTGGCGATTGTTTCACGCAATCAAGCCGAACGAGAAAGAGCCATGCAGGAACAAGAGATTTTCGACAAGAGTTTTGCCTTTTTTGAACGATTAGAGGATGCAGAGAATTGGGCAATATCTTTTTCACTGTCTAAGTAATCATAGCGTGTAAACGCTATCTAGCAAAACATAGTACCCATTAAAATTTCCTATTTCTTAACCGTTGGACGGCTTGGTAGGGCGTACTTCAATCTTGCTGGGTAAGGTACGCGGATGCATCGTTAGCAAATCGACCACTAATTTTCCAATATCTTCTATTTGGATCTTCCATGAATCTCCCGCATCCGGTTCATTCCCGTTAAAATGAGTAGCGACAGATCCGGGCATGATGGTACTTACCTTAACTTCGTGTTTACGGAGATCCAGCATGGCTGCCTGTGAAAAACCGGTAAGGCCAAACTTACTGGCATTGTAAGCAGCACCACCAGAAAAGAAATTGGTCCCTGCCAAACTGCTAATACTTATAAAATAACCTTTATTTTTCTTTAATTGATCCACCGTAGCCTTGAGTGTAAAGAATGGACCGGTTAGGTTGGTCTCTATAGTCTCCTTCCATTGTTCTTCAGTAAGATCTTCTACGGTTGCGAAATGTCCTAAACCGGCATTTGCTATAACAATGTCTAGGTGCCCAAACGAGTTGACAATTTTTTGAACGGCCTGTTCTTGACTTTTAAGACTGCGTACGTCTGCCGCAAGTCCCAACGCAGTGCCATTTGATTCACGCTGCAAGGTTTCTGCTGCTTTTTGTGTTGAGCCCACTTCACGTCCGGTGATCGCTACCTTTACTCCTTCCTTTAAGAGGGCTTGGGCGATTCCGTAGCCTATTCCTTTAGTGCCTCCGGTGATAAGTGCTGTTTTTCCTTCTAGTCTTTGCATTTTTCTTCTTTTTTTCAAAGTTACAAAGGGTGTTTTCAATTCTTATTAATTAATCCTTAAATTTAAGGACGATGAGGACAGTACTTTACCTTGCCATTGGGGTTCTAATTTTAGGTTTTTCTTCGGAAGAAATTACCCAAGAACCGTTGGTGGACCTTTCTGAACTTTCTTCTGAATTCTCCTATGAAATACGATATGCCACCCCCGATAATTTTATTGGTGAAACGCTGTACGACTGTGCTGTTTGCTTGTTGCGTCCGGAAGTAGCAGAAGCATTACTACGCGCCAATCAGTATTTCTGCGAACAAGGATACCGAATCAAGATCTACGACTGCTATAGACCGCTGGACGTTCAGAAGAAAATGTGGGCCAAGGTTCCGCGTCCAACCTATGTCGCCAATCCGTATGGGAACAGCTCCATCCACAACAAAGCAGCCGCCGTGGATATCACCTTAGAGACCCTGGACGGGTGTTTTGTGGATATGGGGAGCGACTACGATTTCTTTGGTCGTGCCGCCCATATAGATAATTATAACTTTTCAGAAGAGATCCTGTTCCATCGAAAGCTGCTTATTGAAGGTATGCGAGCGCATGGCTTCCAGACCATTCGAACCGAATGGTGGCATTTCAGCTATCAAAAGAATTGGAACTTTAAAACCTTGAACACTCCCCTGCCTTGCCCAAAATAGGTTTACTCCTTAGAAGTGTCTTTTGGCAATAAAGGTGTTTCATCACGAGGGTCTTTACGAACACGCAACGGGATATCTTCTTCATTCCCATACAATTTAAGCTCGGTGATATCTGCCGGTAAGTTGAAGCCGGCTTCACTAAGGGCTTCCTTCACTTTTTTGATCACGATCCCACGCAATACGCGAGATGATTTTCGGTAATCTAATGTTTCCACCCAAAAGAAAATCTTAAGGTTCACTGTAGAGGCTGCAAGCTCGTCCTCGATCACAAAATTCTCATGTTCATTATCCTGAACGATTCCGTCATGATGTTTCAATATTTCATAAATAAGCTGTTTGGCAGCCTCAATATCATCCTCATACCCTATTCCTACTACAAAATCGACACGATAAAACCCATCGGCTGTATAGTTTTCTACGGGTTTGGTCAAAACGTCGCTATTAGGAATGTAAATATCCCTACCATCGGTTGTTTTAATATGTGTGTATCTAAAATTAAGTGCCTTCACTTTCCCAAACATTTCTTCAATCTTAATAGTATCATTTATGCTGAAAGGTCTGTTAAAAGCTAATATGATCCCCGCCAGAAAGTTCTTACCGATATCCTGAAAAGCGAATCCTAAAATAATGGCGGCACCACCGGCAGCCGTTAAAACCCCTGTGGCGATCCCACTCAGTCCTGCAACCTGAAGGGCGATCATGACCGCTATTAAAATGAGGATAATCTTTATAGCCTGCGCCAGAAATCGGGCCATTAGCGGGTCTGTAGCACGCTTTAGGATCCTTCGCCTATAGAAATTAGTGATCAATTGCGCTATCAAGATTCCCGCTACTATTATAAAGATCGCAAGGGCAATACGTGGAAGTACCGCTAAAAACTTATCGTAATAAGATTCGATTGAACGTGTGATGGTTTCGGTCGGAGACGTATCTTGTATTATCATAGAGGATCGTTAGGTTTTTAAAGATACCACCCTGTGCGCCTTCTCAAAAACTTATTTTCTATAAAATATTCTTAAAATTTATCTAGCTATGCGAGTTGCTGTATCTTTGCAGCAAAATTTTTTCGTGGACATTTCAGTAAAAGCATTTAAAATAATTAGTACGCTCGAGGCCATTTCGTTCCTGGTCCTATTAGGCATCGCTATGCCGCTTAAATACATTTGGGATCTTCCGCAGATGGTACAGATCGTTGGAATGGCGCACGGAGTTCTTTTTATTTTGTACCTCATTGGAGCCTATTTTATGTATGAAAAACTACAATGGTCTGTACGAACCTTACTTATTGTCATGGGCTGTTCGGTGATCCCATTCGGACCGTTCTATGTAGAAAAAAAGTACTTATAATGGACAAAGAAACAATTATTGAGTACAGTTGTATCCTTCAAAATGTTTTCATTAACGAAGGTATGAATCCTGCCTTGGCAACCGCACTAAATACGCTTATAAATATCGTAATTGTAAGCGCTGTTGTTTTTATCTTAGACATTATTGTAAGGAAATTCATCGTTCAGGCGTTTAAAGCCTTCAGTGTAAAAACGAAAACAAGCTTTGACGACTATCTGGTACAAAGTAACTTCCCGCGTTTTATTGCACATTTTGTTCCCTTGGCGGTGGTTTGGTACCTCGCTCCTATCATTCTGTTAGAGTATCCTTTTATACAGAGTATTGCACTGGTGGCTATCAATATCTATTTGGTTATTTTATGTGCTCTCGTAGTGCGAAGTGTCTTGCGGACCACACGTAATTATCTTCAAGGGAAAGAAAGGTACAACGACAAACCTCTGGACAGTTATATACAAGTGATGATGATCTTTGTATGGGGTATCTGCTTGTTCCTCATCATCAATCAGCTCACCGGCTATTCGGTGACAAGTTTGGCTACGCTGGGGGCTGCTTCGGCAGTGATCCTGCTTATTTTCAAGGATACCATATTAGGCTTTGTGGCCAGTATTCAAGTTTCGGTGAATGATATCGTTCGTATTGGCGATTGGATCACATTCAGCAAATATGGTGCTGACGGATATGTGACAGAGATCAACCTTGCCACGGTTCGTGTTCAAAATTTCGATAACACCTTTACAACCATTCCAACCTATAGTCTTATTGCAGATTCGTTCCAGAACTGGCGCGGCATGCAGGAATCCAAAGGGCGCCGAATAAAAAGATCGATCCATATCAAGCAGAATTCGATCAAGTTCCTTTCTGCCGAAGAACTTGAGGATCTTAAGAAGATACAGCTTATAAAACCTTATATCGAACACCGGCAGCGTGACGTTGAAAAATACAATCGTTTGGTCGAAGCCGATAAGAGTTTGCTCATCAACGGCAGGAATCAAACCAACCTCGGGATTTTTAGAAAATACGCAGATGCCTTACTGCATGAGAATCCGGCCATCAACAAAGATCTGTTTTTAATGGTGCGACATTTAGCTCCTACCGATAAAGGGATCCCCATTGAGATCTTTTGCTTTAGTTATGATAAGAACTGGGAAAACTACGAACACATTCAGGCCGATATCTTCGACCATCTTTTGGCTGCCGTCCCCTACTTTGGATTAGAGGTATTTGAGTCTCCATCGGGGAGTGATCTCAATAAAATCCTGTTAAAGTCACCTTGATTCTAGAAAGTGTTGGGTATCTTTAAACCAACCAACCTTAAAAACCTATGTCTCTAAAGCCCGTGCTCCAAATTATTGGAGCGGTTGCTGTTGTTTTAACACTCATTCCATTGATCGCCATGGATTATTGGTGGATACGAATGTTCGACTTTCCGCACATACAACTCACCATACTTACAATGGTCGCGCTTATCACCTATTTTATGCGATTTGATATAAAGCTTTGGCAAGATTATGCCTTTGTAAGTGTTCTAATTGGCTGCTTTGTTTTTCAATATCTCAAGATTCATTCATATATGCCGTACGCTTCAGAAGAAGTTTTAGCCGCCACCAACGAAACACCAGATCTGGAATTAAAGCTCTACACTGCCAATGTCTTTCAGAAAAATAAAAAAACACAGCTCCTCATGGATGATATTAAGGCGAAGGACCCTGATATCCTTCTGCTTGTAGAAACCAACGCACGATGGCGTAATGCGATCGTAAAAGATCTGCCTTCAGAATACAATCACCGTGTGGAAGTGCCGTTGGACAATACTTACGGGATGTTGTTGTATTCCAAGTTAAAGCTCGTAGCCCCCACAGTGCACTATTTGGTGGACGACAGTATTCCTTCCATTCACAGCAAGGTGGTGCTTCGCTCCGGGGATAGCGTGCAATTGTATACCATCCATCCTACCCCTCCCATGCCGCAGCACAACCCCAGTTCTTCAGACCGCGATGCGGAGATGATGAAGATCGCTAATTTTTCGCGTGAATCGAAACTGGCGGTGATCGTTTTGGGGGATTTTAACGATGTCGCCTGGTCTGCAACTACCGAACTCTTTCAAAATGTAGGAGAATTGTTGGATGTACGTCGCGGACGAGGTTTCTTTAATACCTTTAATGCCAACAACCCCATTCTTCGGTGGCCGTTAGACCACGTTTTTATCTCTTCGGAATTTCGGCTGAAGGAGATACAATTGGGAGCCGATATTAATTCGGACCATTTTCCTACCTATACAAATCTTACGTACGAGCCAGATAAAAAGGCTGAGCAGCAACCAAAGCCACCTTCTGAAGAACAACTGAAACGCGCTAAGGAACAGGCGAACGGGGTTCAAAAAGTGGAATTGGACATGTAGCTAGACCTTTGTAGCGATCGAATCCATGACCGGAATATGAAGCGAAGTACCAAAGCGATGGTTTGCCTTTTCAATAAAATAGGCTGCTAGTAAGGGGGATGCTTTTTCCACATTTTGGTGCACGAAGAAATAAATGTGCTGCAATCCCATTTTTACCCAAGCTTCCAGCCGGTCGATCCAGTCATCAAGTCGGCCGTAATCACTCTTATGGTTTGCACCATTATAACGAATAAAAGCCGAATCACTCGTCATTCGCATGTGCAGCAGATCGCGCCGTCCGGCGGTATCGACAATGATGTTTGTCACTTTGTATTGCTCTAAAATGGCGTACAGTTCACTGGCTACGTTGGGGTCGTTGAACCAATCGGTATGTCTAAATTCAACCGCTATTTTAATATCACTAGGAAGCGCTTCAAAAAAACCGGGTAGCCGGTCGATATCTTTGGGTGAAAAGTTATTGTGCATTTGCAAAAAGGGCATTTGTAATTTCTCTTTAAGGTTCGAGACATGGAGTATATACTCGTTAAGGTACACTTCAAAATCGTTGAGCCGTTTCCAATGGCTTACCCCTTGAAAGACCTTGGGAAAGAATCGGAAATCCGAAGGTGTCTTTTCATACCACCTTGCAAAGGTCTCCACCGGAAAAATTCGATAAAAGGTCGCGTTAAGTTCGATGCTGTTAAACTGAGTGGAATAGTACTGTAATTCATTTTTAGTTCCTCTGGGATAAAATCCTTTTAGGTCGGCACGATTCCATTTGGCACATCCCACGTAAAGTGATGGCTTTTCTATTGGGATGTATTCTGAAAGTTTTTTACCGGTACCTGCGTGATCGGCCGGTAGCGTAAAATCGATCTCGGCAGGGTTCTGGACTTTTCCGAAGTTCATGATGAGGCCATTTTTTATAAAGATAGGGAATGTAGTATGTTAAAATTCAGAAAAAAAAGAAAGCGGGTGTAACAGAAAAGTAAGAATTGAGACTTACCTTTACGTAAACGTAAACCTAAAAAGAACGACATGAAGACATTACAACTTTTTATACTTGCTTTCCTATTTGTAGCAATCGCACCTCTCAGTGCACAATCCGCTGATGAGATCATAGCAAATTATCTTGAAAATACCGGAGGAGCTGAGAACTGGGAAAAGCTTAGCGGTATTGAATTTACCGGAAAAATCAATGTTCAGGGAATGCAATTGCCCATTATTCAGGTGCAAACCAAATCGGGTAAACAAATGATGAAAGCCGATGTACAGGGCCAAACTTTTTATCAGGAAGTATACGATGGTGAAACCCTTTGGGGAACCAACCAAATGACGATGGCTGCCGAAAAGAGCGACGCCGAAACGACCAACAATTTTAAGAATAATCTCAATGACTTCCCGGATCCTTTCTTGAATTACAAAGATAAGAACTACACCGTCGAGCTCATTGGAAACGAAACTATCGAAGGCACTGAGACCTATAAGATAAAATTGGTAAAAGAACCTATCATGGTAGACGGGAATGAAGTGGAAGATGTAAGCTATTATTATTTCGATACTGAAAATTTTGTTCCTATTGTAGTAGAAGAGGAAATTACTCAAGGCCCAGGAAAAGGGATGATGGCTCAGGTTAAGTTTAGTGATTATCAAGAAGTGGACGGGTTGTATTTCCCATTCGCTATTGTTCAGGGAGTAAAGGACCAGCCCGGCATGCAGATCACACTTACTGAAATTAAACTGAATCCGGATATCGACGACACTATGTTTTCCTATCCAGAAGAAAAATAACTGTTAACCACCTTACGAAACCCC
The DNA here is from genome assembly GCF_000746845.1 of Altibacter lentus. Lineage (GTDB taxonomy): Bacteria > Bacteroidota > Bacteroidia > Flavobacteriales > Flavobacteriaceae > Altibacter > Altibacter lentus. The sequence goes on from NZ_KN050846.1 coordinate 688,745, forward strand.
ATCCTTATATGGGGTTTTTTTTTACCTAAAACCAACTTAAATGAAAAGAATACTCATTGCATTACTAGGCCTTGCCCTTCTCCCTATTGCTACCGAAGCTCAGGAGATCGCATTAAAAGGAAAAGAACTGTTTGGCGACATGAATGCGCGCCACATTGGACCCGCTCTTATGAGTGGACGTATCAACGACATGGAAACACATCCCACCAATCCAAGGATTCTTTATGCAGGTGCCGCCGGAGGTGGTGTCTGGAAGTCCAGCGACGGGGGTGCCACCTTTGTTCCTATTTTCGATAATCATGTACAATCTATTGGCGCAGTTGCGCTCGATCCAAAAAAACCCGATGAGGTCATCTGGGTGGGTACAGGAGAAACTTGGACCCGTAATTCGGTATCTATTGGAGACGGTTTATATAAGTCTACCGATGGAGGAAATAACTGGAAAGAAATTCCCGGTTTTGAGAACAGTGAACGTATTGCTTCTGTTGTGATCAATCCAAATAATACAGACGAAGTATATGTGGGCGTGCTTGGTGCACTTTGGAGCGATAGCGAGGATCGCGGGGTCTACAAAACGACCGATGGCGGAAAAACCTGGAATAAGATTCTCTATGTGGATGGTTCTACCGGAGCGGCAGATGTGATCATGGACCCAAAGAACCCTTCAACACTGTATGCCTCCATGTGGCAATTTCGAAGAACAGGCTGGGGATTCAATTCCGGGGGAGAAAACAGTGCCTTATATAAATCAACCGATGCAGGAAAGACCTGGAACAAGATACACAACGGGTTCCCAAAGGGGAAATTGGGTCGCATTGCGATCGCTGTAGCGCCCAGTAATCCAGCCATTCTCTATTCTGTGCTTGAAACAGAAGACCCAAAGAAGAATGGATTATGGCGTTCTTCCAATGCAGGTGAGAGCTGGGAACATTTGAACAATGATTTTGGGCTCGTCGTTCGTCCGTTCTACTTCAGCCGCATCACCGTCGATCCTAAGGATCCGGATGTAGTTGTAAAGGGAGGATTGACAGGTTCCATTAGTCGCGACGGAGGAAAGACATTCAAAAATCTCGGGAATATGCACAGTGACATTCACGATATCGTTTTCGACATCAACAACAGCGATATTATCTATGCCGGTACAGACGGAGGCGTCTACCGCTCGTGGAACGGAGGTACAACTTTTGAAATTGTCGAAAACCTTCCGCTTTCTCAATTCTACCACATTAGTGTGGACGATGCAGAACCTTATAACGTTTATGGAGGACTTCAGGACAACGGTTCTTGGTACGGGCCTTCCTCAGCTCCGGGTGGTGTGACCGCCAGAGATTGGAACAGTGTGGGCTATGGTGACGGCTTTCGGGTATTAAAACATCCTACCAAGAATATTATCTATTCTGAAATGCAAGGCGCAGATAATGTCTGGCGATACGACGTTGATAAGAACAGAACAAAGACCATTCAACCCCTTCCGAAGAAAGGTGATGTAAAACTGCGTTTCAACTGGAATGCTCCTATGGCTGTGAGTGCTCATGTCCCCGATCGTTTTTATATGGGAAGTCAGTTCGTTCATAAATCGGACGACATGGGGGACACGTGGACGATCATCTCTCCCGACCTTACCACCAACGATCCTAAGAAACAGGATCAGGCGAAATCCGGTGGACTTTCAGTAGATAACAGCGGCGCAGAGAATCACACGACCATCTTTACCATTGCAGAATCTCCCCTGGATCAAAACATCCTATGGGTTGGCACGGACGACGGCAATGTACAGGTCACCACCGATGGCGGAAAGAACTGGAGCAATGTCACTCCTAATCTTATTGGTATCCCTGCAAACACCTGGGTGTATCATATTGAAGCAAGTGTTCATGGAAAAGGGACCGCCTATGCCGTATTCGATGGCCATACCAGCGGCGACATGAAACCATACGCACTAAAGACAACAGACTATGGAAAAACTTGGAAATCGATCATTAGTGATGATATTCAAGAGAATGCCTTTGTAAGAAACATTCAAGAAGATTATAAAAACGAGGATTTGCTTTTCTTAGGCACTGAAATGGGTCTGTATGTTACTATAGACGGAGGCGCCAATTGGTCGCATTTTACAAATAACATGCCTCCCGTTGCGGTTCACTTTATCGATCTTCAAAAACAAACCAACGATCTGGTTATGGGAACGCATGGTCGTGGGGTGATCATTATTGACGATATCAGTCCGTTGCGAGAACTGGATCAAACAGTTTTAGCAAAAGATGTTCATTTCTTTAAAACGGAACCCTTCACTATGACAGAAGGAAGCGGATTCTCAGGAAGTTTTGGTGCCGAAACACAATTTGTTGGTGCCAACAAAAGCAACGCTGCGCGCATTGTATACTACCTTCAGAAACGACATACCTTCGGAAAAATGACCATGGAAATTCAGGATATGGAAGGAAACACCCTTACAACACTTTCTCCTGGAAAATCTAAAGGGATCAATGTAGTAAACTGGGGCTTTAATACAGTAGCACCCAAAATGGCCGAAGGTAAAACGCTTTCATTTGGCGGGTTTACAGCACCAAGAGTTCCCGCCGGAACATATAAGGTTGTTCTTACCAAAGGCAAGGACACCTATACACACACCATTGATGTAGTTTATGATGAAGATTCGCTAGGTACGCTGGCAGAGCGTAAAGAGCAAGAGGAGCTTACCAATACGCTGTATACTATGGTGGAAGACCTTGCGTATATGGTGCATGAGATCACGGCAACACAAGAAAAAGCACAAGATGTCATTGCCAATCATCCAAAAGGAAAAAAAGACGCCCAAAAACTCTACGATGCGCTGGAATCCCTTCGGAAAGACCTTGTGATCACCACCGGAGACAACTATGTGGCATCTGCCGAGCCTGAACTTAGAGAGCGCATGGGCGCTTTATATAGCAATGTAGCCACCAGTTACGATCGTGTTTCAGGAGCTTTAAAGCAGAATTTCGAACTTATTTCCGAAGATTTTGAAGCAGCAAAGCAACGGTATGAGAATATCATGAAAAAGGAAGGTGAAAAGTTTATGAACTTTTTAGAAAAGAATGATATGACAAAACCTAGCATTCAACCAAAGGAGGAGTTCTTGAGCAAGGCTTAATCTTTATCAAATTATAATGCAAAACCTCACTTTTTAAGTGAGGTTTTTTTTATTCATTGATATAGATCGTTTTTCGGTTAACAAACTCACGAATACCGTGCTGACTGAGTTCCCTGCCATAACCACTGTCCTTGACTCCACCAAAAGGAAGCCGAGGATCGCTCTTCACCAATTCATTGATGAATACAGCACCCTCTTCAAAGCGGTATGCGATTTTTTCGGCGGCCTCCACGTTCTTTGTAAAAACAGAAACCCCCAATCCGAATTTTGAGTTATTTGAAAGCTCGATCGCTTCATCGATGGACTTAAATGTGGTTACTGCCAAAGCAGGCCCAAATGTCTCTTCTTTGAACACTTTCATTTTGGGCGATACTTCAGTAAGGATGGTTGGTTCAAAATATGCCCTTTGCCGTTTCCCTCCTATTCTAAGTTGGGCGCCCTCTTTTAACGATACATTGACCTGCTCCTCCAGATCCTTTGCAAGGTCCTCTCGGGCCAGTGTTCCTATATATGTCTTTTCGTCCATAGGATCGCCGCTCTTAAGCTCTCTTACCTTTACAAGTAATTTCTCTACGAACACGTCAGCAATGGAAGCATCAATCAGTAAACGTTTTCCTGCAATACAGCTTTGACCCGTATTTTGAAAACGCGCTTGAACGCATATATCTAACGTAGCTTCCATATCACAATCTTTTAAAACCACCAGACTGTTGCTCCCTCCAAGTTCCAGTACCGTCTTTTTAATATTTTTTCCAGCGGTCGCTGCTACTGCTGCTCCCGCCGAAACACTACCCGTAAGCGTCACCGCTTTGATTATAGGATTTTCAATGATTTCTTCTATAGCATCACTTCCTGCAAGTAAAGTAGTAAAACAATGACCGGGGTATCCTGCCCGTTTAAATACTTTTTCAATGTTCAACGCGCTGCCAAATACATTGGAGGCATGTTTCAATACCGCTATATTACCGGCCATAAGTGCAGGAGCCGCAAAACGGAATACTTGCCAGAAGGGGTAGTTCCAGGGCATGACCGCGAGTATGACACCCATGGGCTCGAATGACACGTAGCTCTTCTTGGCATCGGTTTTAATGACTTCATCCTGAAGATGTTTTTCGGTATTTTCGGCGTAGTATTCGCAGACCCATGCACATTTTTCAACCTCAGCAGCGGACTGGGAAATAGGTTTTCCAATTTCCTGCGTTATTGTTTCTGCATACTCTTTAGTATTCTTTTTAAGTTCGGTCGCGGCGGCGAGTAGTAACTTTTTCCGTTCGGCAAAAGATGTTTCCCGCCAAGAAAGGAACCTGTCGCTGGCCTTTTCCAAAATTTCGGAGATTTCAGTTTTGGTATGCGTTTTATAGGATTCTAATTCCTTTCCGGAATACGGATTAACAGAAGTAACTGTGGCCATGTTTTTTGTTTTAAAGTTATATAAACCCTTGTACAACGGGCATCTGATTAAGATTACTTTAACTTGAAAATTGTTGAAAACCACGTTTATAACTATGGCTTTTTTCAGAAAATAGCTACAAAACAATCCTTATTTTTAGTAAAACCCAATTTCTATGGAACCTCGCGATGCCGCCTTGCTGCAATTACGCCCTATTATCAAATCTGCTCAAGTCTTACCCGGAATGTCCACCGACGAATATTTTCAAAACAACACCTTGCGACCTGTAGCCAAACTACAGAACGATCTGTTGGTGGCTGTTTTTAAGAATTATGTGCAGAAGCATAAAAGGGTCTTTTACGACCTTTCTATTGAAAAAAGACTGGATTATATTGAGAATGCCATTCACAAGGACATGAAATTCAGAAATTCCTTAAAAGGGATCATCATTGGACAATTCACACTAGCTGAATACGAAAGTTATATCCGGAATTCTTCAGCCTTGAACAAACGCATGATGAATATCGTAAAAGAACGATTAAAAAGTAATATTCAGTTGTTAGAATACGAGTACGCGCATTAAGAACCCGATAATAATCGTTAGAGCGAAGCTCATGAGCGTGCCTATAAGCACGTATTCGGTTTGTTTTCGTGCGCCGCTCTTGTTCTTATCACTGAATCTTAGAATGGATTTTGCTGCTATCAAAAATCCGATAGCCGAAAAATTATCGCTCAGAATAAAAGTGAGCACAAGAATTCTTTCAAAAATTCCAATGTACCTCCCCGCTTTCTCCAGGCTGGTACGCTCTCCCTCTTTTGCGATCTCTTCCTGCCAGCGTTGCGTTGCTTTACCAATAAGAAACCCAACGGGATAGATCACAATTAGATAGCCGATAAGCACTACCAATACATTGGTTGAAGTAAAAAAGGTGTCTATAAACGGTAACACTTTCGAAAAGGAAGCCGTGAGCCACAGCCAAATAAGAAGCAATACAAAGAGATGTAACAGTTGGTCTATTATAAAATATGAAAGCGAATCTTCTCCTTGGTGCAGCTTCCAAAGATCTATAAAGAAATGAGTCACGCTAATAATGAGGGCTACATACCACAAGGACCAATCTTGTAATAAAAGATACGTGATCCCCCCGGCCAAGAAGGCATGCAGATACAGAAAGGGTGCTTTTGCTTTTTTAAGGCGCTTTTGTTCTATCAATGTCCCCGACTGCAGTACGAAATCGGTGATCACATGGGCTAGTAATAGTTGCAGGGCAAGGATAAGTTGAGGGTTCATGAAAAGTACTTTTTAGTAATCTGTTGATACCTTTGTAAAAGCAATTGGATCTCTTCCCAACCCGCAGCTTTTTTGCGTAAATGGATGGCAGCTTGGCTTCTATCAAGTTCATTTGCGATCTGTTGTTCTGTAAGACCTTTCAGCAAATAAAACACCACCTCTGCCGATGCTGTAGACCAGCGGTTTGTAATGGAGTCCAACAACTTCAAACTTACCTTGAACTCATCATTGATCTCCGGATACGCCGTGGTCAATGCCATTTTCACTCCTTCAGCCTTCATTGCATCGAGGGTTCTTCCCGAGTACTGGAATGCCGGTCCATTACTTTCGGCTAAAGAACCTTTTTGATACTCGGCCTCCCCTATACCTATGGCAATGCGAAGATCGGCCACAGGTGTTTTGGCTTTGGTCGAATGTTTTTCCGCAGTGTACATATTCACTGCCGCTTTAAGTTGTAGCGCTACGGTCAATGCCAGTTCCGGCTGTTCTGTGACCCCTTGAAAACTGTCCCCGCGGTATATTGAGAAGGATATTCCGGATTTTGGATACTGTGTTTCCAAGGATGAGAAAACTGTTTTGATAGCAGCGATTACTTCCAGAAGTACCCCTTTGGGATATTTTGAAGAATTGATAAGATCTCCGCTAAGTATGGCTACTTCCTTCATAGAAAAAGGCGTTACACTTATATTTAATAATAACAAGCATTAAAGCTTATAATTAGCAATAATAAGCAAATAAGCTTATAATTACAAGTAATTTCTGCTTTATTTCAATTTATAGTAATGAAACCCCATTAAGATCGGTCGTTAATACATCGCTCATATAATTGAAATAGGGTCGTAAAAGGCCGTATTGATAAAGCAGGTTCTCTTTAAAATTAGGGTCAACCACCTCCTCGTCAGAAAACGAATGAGTGACAAAATAACTCTTCAAGCGGATGAGATCGATATTGGGATCCTCTTTGCTGAAACCTTTGGGAGCAGTCTTTACGGCATATTCCTGATTAAAACCTCCAAAAGCTTTTTTGAAGTCCTTTTGCTGAAGGATCTTCCGTATTTCTGAAGCGTCCATTTCAAATTCTTTCCGAATTCGCAATAAGTCGCCCGTATTTGGATCAAAAAAACCTCCCGCCATTAAAGAATTTCCGGGCTCCAACCGCAAATAATACCCTCCGCGCCTGTGATCTCCTGCCCTACTAAAGCTTACACTACGGTGTACATTGTAAGGAGTTTTGTCATTACTGAAACGAATATCGCGATTGATACGAAAAATTTTCATTTTTGCGATCTCATCGTTCTTGCTCAACCCTTCCGCCACCGAGCCGTAGAACTTTTTTAAGGCTTGCTCATTTCGCTGATATTCCTTCTTGTGCTCCTGCATCCAATCCCGATGATTGTTTTCTTTCAATTCAGCGAGAAAAGTAAAGGCTTCTTTGGGTACTGTTGGGTTCATCTATTATATTTTGAAACATAAAGATAAATTAAAATATGTACTTTTATGAGATACAACTCTTAAACCAATTGATTATGACTACTCCAACCAAACCCAACACAGGCTTTTGGATCATTGCGATCATCGCACTTATTTGGAACTGTATGGGTATTTTCCAATTCCTTTCTATGACCACGATGAAAGAAGAAATACAGCAGGCAATGACTGTAGAACAAATTGCACTCGTAGACAGTCTGCCTTCATGGTATATCGCAGTATTTGCTGCAGCTGTATTTGGGGGACTCCTAGGCAGTCTGTTCCTTTTACTCCGCAAGCGATGGGCCATCCCATTGTTCCTTATCTCCTTGATCGCAGTGCTGGTTCAAATGTTGTACTGGCTTTTGGCAACTGCCGCCATGGATGTTTATGGCCCTCAAGCTATAGCCATGCCGCTCTTTGTAATAATAGTTGCTATCTTTTTGTATTATTACAGCAAAGGAGCAGCACAAAAAGGGTGGCTGCGATAAGCTCTTCGACCCAATATAAAAAAAGGCTGAAACGTGTTCAGCCTTTTTTTTATAACCATTTCTTTCGTTTAAAATAATAAAGCATCCCAATAAACACTAGGATCATTGCTGCCCACAGATAATAATATCCGTATTTAAAATGAAGCTCGGGCATGTGCTCAAAATTCATACCGTAGATACCAGCCATAAATGTTAGCGGAATAAATATAGAAGCCATGATAGTTAAGACCTTCATTACTTCGTTCATTTTATTGCTAATGGTCGTCATGTACATATCCATGAGGCCCCAGATCATTTCACGGTAGATGTCCACGCTTTCACTTACTTGTATAATATGATCGTAGAGATCGCGAATGTAGTTTTGTGTGCGGTCCTCGATCAAATGAGTATCTGTCTTTTCCAACCGGTTGATGACCTCCCGTAGCGGTACCACAGCCCTCCGAATACGCAGTATTTCCTTCTTAAGGTCTTGGATGTCCTGAGTAATATCATCTTCTATTTTCGCCTCGAACAACAGGTCTTCCAGTTCTTCAATCTTCCCGCTTAGATATTCTATAACACTAAAGTAATTATCTACCACGGCATCTAACAATGCGAACATCAAATAATCGGCTCCCGCATTGCGAATACGGCCCTTGCCATTCTCCAGTCGATCACGTACGCCATCAAAGACATCTCCATCGGCCTCTTGGAAGGTCACCACATAATCTCTTCCCACCACCATGCTCACGTGTTCGTTCACAAATTCTCCATCATCGGTATAATGGAGCATTTTGAACACAATAAATAAATAATCTTCATATTCGTCGATCTTGGGCCGTTGATTGGTGGTAACGATATCCTCTTGTATAAGCGGATGCAGATTGTAATAGTTCCCCAGGCGTTCGATCTCTTCAGTATTGTTTAACCCATTAACATTAATCCATGTAACGTGATTGGTACCTTTGAATTTAAATGCGATCTCTACGTCGGAAGTGTCGATCCTGTCGTAATGGTCCCTCGAATAATCAATGATCTCTAACTTGGTGACCAAGGCTCGCTTCTTCCCTGTATAAGTGACCGTTCCGGGAACTGAATTCTGTACTTTCCTCGGCTTTACTTTTGGGATTCTGATCTTGCGTTTTCGCTTTGCAGCCATATTTTATATTTTATCTTTTTAAAGATAGGAAAACAAATGTATTTATAAATGCCGCTTCTTTAGGGTTTCTTCAATATCTTTCAAACCAAAGCCTTTCGCCTTTAGTAAAATGAGGTAGTGGAATAAGAGATCGGCCCCTTCATTTAAGAAAGCACTAGCATCATCATCTTTTGCCTCGATCACGACCTCCACCGCTTCCTCTCCTACTTTTTGTGCTATTTTATTGATCCCGGACCGAAACAAACTTGATACATACGAATCTTCCTTGTCTACATTCTCCTTTCGATCTTGGATAATGCCTTCCAACGTAGTCAAGAACCCGAACTTAGTCCTGTTTTCCGCTCCCCAACAAGTCCCGGTTCCTGTATGACATACCGGTCCTTTTGGACGTGCCTGAACCAATAATGTATCGGAATCACAATCCACTGCAAGGGAGACGAGCTCTAAAAAATTGCCGGACTCTTCTCCTTTTGTCCACAAGCGTTCCTTGCTTCTGCTGTAAAAAGTAACATGCCCACCCTTTTTGGTTGCTTCGTAGGCTTTTTCATTCATGAAGCCAAGCATTAATACCTGCTGTGTTTCAAAATCTTGTACGATCGCAGGAACAAGTCCGTCTTTGTATTTTTGAAAATCTATTCTCATATCGATATGTTTATAAGCGCATCGGGATGCCGGCATCCCGCAACTCTTCTTTTAATGTTTTGATCTCTATTTCTTTAAAATGAAACACGCTGGCCGCTAAGGCAGCATCTGCCTTTCCCAACTGAAATGCATCCCTGAAATGTTGAATGGTCCCTGCTCCTCCCGAAGCTATAACAGGAATATTGACCACCTTAGAAAGCTCTGCCAGGGCTTCGTTCGCAAAGCCGTTTTTCGTGCCGTCATGTTCCATGGAGGTGAACAAGATCTCACCGGCACCCAGTGCTTCTACCTTCTTTGCCCACTCAAAGAGATCCAGGTCAGTCGCTACCTTTCCACCAACCAAATGAACTTTCCACCCACCATCGACGCGTTTGGCATCTATCGCTACGGTTATGCACTGAGAACCATAAGCCTCGGCCAGTTCCGAGATAAGTTTTGGATTTTTTACTGCGGAAGAGTTCACAGCGATCTTATCGGCTCCGTTTCGCAACAGCAACCGTACGTCCTCGACCGAAGCAATTCCGCCGCCTACCGTGAAGGGAATATTGATAGCTTCAGCAATACGCAACACAAGTTTTGCCAATGTCTTCCGTTCTTCTTCGGTAGCCGATATGTCCAGAAACACAAGTTCGTCTGCCCCATTTTCAGAATAAAGTGTCGCCAGCTCCACAGGATCCCCGGCATCTCTTAAATTGATAAAGTTGACTCCTTTGACGGTACGTCCGTTCTTTATATCCAAACAGGGTATAATTCGTTTTGTTAGCATTGTATATAGGTTTCTAATTGTGATAGTGTGATTCGTCCTTCATAAATTGCCTTTCCTAAAATAGCACCTTCACACCCTATTTCAAACAGTTTTGGTAGATCTTCAAAAGTACTGATACCACCCGAAGCGATCAGTTGGATTTCGGGAATCGCGGTAAGGATCTTTCGGTATAAGGAAAACGAGGGACCTGCTAACATCCCGTCTTTGCTAATATCGGTACAGATTACATAGCGGATACCTTTTTCACTGTAGTTCTTAATAAACGGAATAACTTCTTCTCCCGAAGCTTCTTGCCAACCACTTATTGCTATTTGCTCGTCAAGCGCATCGGCCCCCAAAATAATACGATCATCCCCGTAACGCCGCAACCAATCCAAAAACAGTTCCGGGTCCTTTACAGCTATACTCCCGCCTGTTACCTGCGAGGCTCCGCTGTTAAATGCGATCTTCACATCCTCGTCGCTTTTCAAGCCTCCTCCAAAATCGACTTTAAGGGAGGTTTTGGTCGCGATCTGTTCCAGAATACTATGATTCACAATATGCTTACTTTTGGCACCATCCAGATCAACCAGATGCAAATGCTGTATCCCATGTGCTTCAAATTGTTTTGCAACTTCCAACGGGTGTTCGTTATAGATCTTTTTAGTGCTGTAATCGCCTTTTGAGAGTCGCACACATTTTCCATCGATAATATCAATTGCAGGAATGATCCTCATATTATAATTTTAAGAAGTTATCTAAAAGCTGCGCTCCGGTCTGCGCACTTTTTTCGGGGTGAAACTGTACCCCGTAAAAGTTATTTTTCTCAATTGCTGCGGCGTATGTCACTCCATACTCTGTAAGTGCTACTGCTGCTTTACAAGGAGGCACATAGTAACTGTGTACAAGGTACATAAACTCGTTTTCGGCAATGCTTTCAAACAAAGGGCCTTTCAAGCTATGTATGGTATTCCATCCCACCTGAGGTACTTTGACCGTAGGTGGGAATCTCACTACCTTTTCTGAAAAAACACCCAAACCTTGGGTATTGCCTTCTTCTGAAGCTGCACAAAGTAGCTGCATTCCCAAGCAAATGCCCAACACCGGTTGGGTTAGCGAGGGAATTACCTTATCTAATCCGGTAACACGCAGTTTGTCCATAGCACTCCCGGCAGCGCCCACTCCGGGAAATAAAACCTTATCGGCTGCACGTATTACGTTTGCGTTCCCTGAGAGTACAGCTTCCACGCCTAAGCGTTTTAAAGCGAATTGAAGGCTCTGTATGTTGCCGGCTCCATAATCTATTATTACAACATTCATTTTATAGCATTCCTTTAGTTGAAGGCAGTACCATTTTTTCGGTATCTCTTTTTACGGCTGCTTTGATCGCCTTGGCAAACGCCTTGAAGATGGCCTCTATCTTGTGGTGCTCATTGGTACCTTCTGCTTTAATATTTATATTGGCTTTGGCCCCGTCGCTAAAGGATTTAAAGAAATGAAAGAACATCTCGGTAGGCATTTCTCCAATCATTTCCCTCTTGAATTCAGCATCCCACACCAACCAATTCCGTCCTCCAAAGTCGATCGCTACTTGCGCCAAGCAATCGTCCATAGGAAGACAAAATCCGTACCGTTCGATCCCTAGTTTATTGCGCAATGCTTCGGCGAAAACCGTTCCCAATGCAATGGCCGTATCTTCAATAGTGTGGTGCTCGTCTACTTCAAGGTCTCCTATCACTTGAATACTAAGATCCATTTGACCATGACGAGCCAACTGATCCAACATGTGGTCAAAGAAGGGTAAGCCTGTATCAATAGCGCTTTCCCCTGTACCATCAAGATTGAGTTCAATAGAGATTTTTGTTTCGTTGGTAGTACGTTTTAAAACATCGGTGCGATCCTTTTTCAGTAAGAAAGTATATATCTGTTCCCAATCGTTACTTTCTAAAGCGATATAAGGGTTCAGAGCTTCTCGTTTAACCGTGATCTCTGCAGTACCGAGATTAGTTTCATCGTTAATAAAGATCCCTTTTGCGCCCAAATTCTTTGCCAACTCAATATCGGTTAAACGGTCTCCTATTACAAACGAATTTTCAAGGTCGTATTCATTTGAAAAATAGTCGGACAGCAACCCTGTGGCCGGTTTTCGGGTGTTGGCATTCTCGTGGGGAAAGGTGCGGTCAATGAAAACCTTCCTGAACGCAATCCCTTCATTTTCAAAAGAATTGATAATAAAATTATGAACCGGCCAAAATGTATTTTCAGGAAATGCCTCTGTCCCAAGACCATCCTGATTCGTGATCATTACCAGTTCATAATCAAGCTCTTTGGCAATACGCCCCAATCCGCTAAAAACCTTCGGATAAAAGATCATCTTATCAAAAGCATCAATCTGTTCGTCCTTTGTTTCTTTAATAATAGTCCCGTCGCGATCTATAAATAGTACTCTCTTTTTCATGTTATAAGGTTTTTAATACAGCTATAAGGTGTTCGTTTTCGGTCTTTGTGCCCACAGTAATGCGTAAGGTGTTTTCGCATAAAGGCTGGGAACTTCTGTCGCGCACCACCACACCGGCTTTAATCAATTGTTCATATCTCTTGGATGCATCATCTACTTTTGTCAATATAAAATTAGCATCTGATGTATAGACATGACTCACAAAATATATGTCAAGTAATTGTTTATATAATATCTCCTTAGCATCTAAAAGACAACTAATTTCATTATTTACCTCATCTGTTTTAAGCAAACGATCCATCGCACGTTGCTGCGTAAGTTCATTAACATTATAAGGTGGCTTTATTTTATGTAATACTGCAATGATCGCTTCGGAAGCATAACACATCCCCAAGCGAATTCCGGCCAAACCATATGCTTTAGAAAGGGTTTGAACGATCACAAGATTTGGAAATTGATCGAGTCTTTTCAACCAGCTTTCCTTTTCGGAAAAATCGATATAAGCCTCGTCAATAACTACCAAACCATTAAATGCATTCAACAGCTGTAGAATACATTCTTCAGAAAAACTATTTCCTGTAGGATTGTTTGGAGAACAAAGGAACAACAATTTGGATCGTTCATCTTGAGCTCCTACTATCTCTTGTACCCTAAGCTCGAAATTTGGAGACAAAAACACTTCTCTGTTCTCAATATCGTTAATCCCTGCCAGAACCTTGTACATTCCGTAGCTGGGTGGCACCGTAATTATATTATCAATCCCCGGCTCACAGAATGCTCTGAAAAGCAGATCCAACACTTCATCACTTCCGTTTCCTAATAATATTTTAGACGTATGGACGTCCTTTAAACGAGATAAAACCTCCTTTAGATCCTGCTGATATGGGTCCGGATAACGATTCACCCCATTGGGATAGGGGTTCTCATTAGCATCCAGAAAAACCATTGGTTCATTTCCTCCTTTAAATTCATCTCTTGCAGACCGATAAGGGTCTAAGCGGGCGACATTGGAACGCAGGAGTTTTGACATATTAAAACTATCTTTCATTTTCCAAGGATTTTAAACGGATGCTTACTGCATTCTTATGCGCTTGAAGACCTTCTGCCTCTGCCATTCGTTCGATCGCAGGACCAAGTGTACGGATGCCTTCTTTAGTGATTTTCTGAAAGGTCATGTTTTTAAAGAAACTATCCAAGTTGACACCACTGTATTGACGGGCATAGCCATTGGTTGGAAGTGTATGGTTGGTTCCTGAAGCGTAGTCACCCGCACTCTCGGGGGTGTAATCTCCAATAAAAACAGAACCTGCATTCATGATATGCTGTGTAAAGAATGTTTCATCTTTGGCTACTACAATAAAATGTTCCGGACTATAACTGTTGATCAACTGTAAAGCGGTCTCATTGGAATCCACCAGAATGAGTTTTGAGTTTTCAAGAGCTTGCCGGGCGATCTCTTTCCGAGGCAATACTTCCAATTGCAGAGCCACGGCTTCCGCTACTTGCTCTATAATGCTACGGGAAGTAGTTACTAAAATCACCTGACTATCTGCACCATGTTCGGCCTGACTAAGGAGATCGGCTGCAACGAAGGACGCATTAGCAGTTTGATCTGCAAAAACCAGCAACTCACTGGGGCCTGCCGGCATATCGATAGCAACACCGTACTTAGTAGCCAGCTGTTTGGCTACGGTCACATACTGATTTCCGGGTCCGAATATCTTGTACACTTTTGGAATGGTTTCAGTTCCAAAGGTCATAGCTCCAATCGCCTGTATACCCCCTACCATGTAGATCTCGGAAATACCACACAGTTGAGCGGTGTATAGAATGACCGGAGGCACTTCGCCCTGTGAATTTGGAGGCGTACACAGAATAATCTGCTTACAGCCTGCGAGGACTGCCGGAACAGCCAGCATCAATATTGTTGAGAACAAAGGTGCAGAGCCACCGGGAATATAGAGGCCTACTTTCTCAATAGGTCTTTTTTCCTGCCAACAGCTAACTCCGGGTGAAGTTTCAACAAAGATCCTTTCGGTTTTTTGTGCCGCATGGAACTTCGTAATGTTTTCCTTAGCCAGTGCGATCGAATCTTTAAGCTCTACTGAAATGTTATGTTGTGATTGGTCAATGCGTTCTTCAGAAATGCGAAATGCAGCACACTCAATGCCATCAAAAAGCTGCGTAAATCGACGCACAGCACTATCGCCCTTGGCCTTTATTTCAGAAAAAAGTTCGGTTACGGTCGCTTCGATCTCTTTTTGAGATTGTGTGGGACGTTCCAGGATAGAATCCCATTGGTCTTGTGGTGGATTATAAAAACGTTTCATCAAGATATCATTTTTTCGATAGGACATACCAGAATTCCTTCGGCCCCGGCTGATTTTAATTCTTCAATCACATCCCAAAAAACCTCTTGGTTCACCACAGAGTGTATGCTGCTCCATCCCGCGTCTACTAACGGTAGAATGGTTGGGCTCTTGATCCCTGGAAGGATCTTTGTGATCGCTTCTATGCGGTCGTTGGGTGCGTTCAATAATACATAGCGGAAATCCCGCCCTTTTAATACCGACTGGATCCTGAATTGCAATTTTTTGAGTATTTGCAACGAATCGTCTGTGATTCTCGGGGAAGCAGCCAGAACCGCCTCGCTCTTAAGAAGGACTTCAACCTCTTTAAGATTGTTCTTGAACAAGGTGCTGCCACTACTTACAATATCGCAAATAGCATCTGCCAGTCCAATGTTGGGAGCTATTTCCACACTTCCGTTAATAATGTGTAATTCGGCATCAATACCCCGGTCTTGCAAATATTTTTGAGTCGTGACCGGATAGGATGTTGCAATTCGTTTTCCCTGAAGATCCTGAATAGAATCGTATTCAAAGATCTTTGCTACGGCCAACGAAACACGGCATTTAGAAAAGCCCAGCCTTTCTGCGATACGAATCCCATTTCCTTTTTCTACCAATAGATTTTCGCCAATGATCGCACAATCTACAACCCCATCAATAAGGTATTGCGGGATATCTCCGTTGCGCAAATAATAGATCTCCAGCGGAAAGTTCTTGGCGGGTGCCTTGAGTTGATCCCTGCCGTTGTCGATGGCGATCCCGCAATCTTTTAGCAGTGCAATCGATTCGTCGTGAAGTCGTCCTGATTTCTGAATCGCAATTTTAAGTTTTTTCATTTCTTCATTTTTACTGTTTATAAAGTCCCTTGGTTGTAAGGCATAAAAAAACCCGTTTGATTGCTCAAACGGGTTTTTGGATATTGTTAAAAGTTACAAATACCATATCACCTCGCGTGAGCGAAGACCGTGATATGATGATGTACATTTAGATTTCTCATTGTTGGGAACAAATATAGGTAAAATATTGTTCAAAATTCGTTGAAAAAGATGTGAATGTTTATCAAAATAAAGCCGATTAATTTTTATAGATTTGTTTAAGACCCATTAGTAACCATAATCCATTGTAATACAGACCTCACCCCCGAAATGAAAAATTTTTTAATTGCATTTGCTGTTTTTTTGGTGTGGTCGTTCTTTGGGTTATGGTTGTATTTCTGGCTTCAGCCCGGTAAGGAAACGGCCAAAGCAAATTTAAACCCCACTGCAGAACAGCAGGAGAACAAGACTAACGGCGTATCTAATGACTTGTATGAAGACCTTGGTGATTCGATTCTACCCATACAGTCCATTAAAGATTCCATATTTGTAACCCAGGAGAATCAAAAAGAAATTTCCGAAGCACCGTCGGGTCTAAAGGCGATATCTAATGAAGGCGATATTATATTCTTGTTTCCGGAAGGAATAACCATCACGAAGAACAGCGCTCTTTTAAAGATACCGCCAAGCGCTGTCGATTTCAAATACAAACTGAACACCTATTTACTGGAGCATCCCAACAGAGAGATTCATATTTCGTCTCAGTATAGTGCTTCAGAAGATATACAGTCTCCCAACTTAGGAATCCAGCGAGGGCAGCAATTGAAAGAAATATTGATCAAAACCGGTATTCCTTCAGAAAGAATCGTTATCAAACCGCACATTAAGTCGATAGAGTTTGATAATAACAATACCTTTAGCAATAGTTTTACCTTTTTCTTTAAACCTCTGGACACGGCTCGTATCAACGAACTTACCAGTAAAATTCCCGAAAGCAGGATCGCTTATCCTAATTTTACGACCACAGGAATATTAGTGAACGAGAATTTGCGAACGCTTCTTGCTGAAGTAGTTACTATTGTAAAACAGAATCCCGATATCCAAATGGAGGTGGTAGGACACACCGATAATGTTGGAAATGCCAACGACAATTATATCTTAGGTCTCCAATATGCGCGCCAGGTACGTTGGTATTTAATAAATAAAGGCGATATTAGTCCTACTAAAATCAAAGCTGTTTCCAAAGGCGAAGCAGAACCCCTCGACACCAACCGAAGCGACGCAGGCAGGGATGCCAACCGAAGAGTGGAGGTTAAATTTTATTTAGACAAATGACAGACACCACCGAATTCTTAAACCAATTACCGGCTTACAGCGGCATCTTCATCCTTATGTTAAGCACTTTCCTCATTGGTTATTTCGCGTCCTGGTGGCTCAATAAGTCGAAGTATCGAAAAACTATAAATCGCTTGAAAAAAGAGGTTAATTTACTGCGAACTCCTTCCAACGTACATGATATAGAGACCATTTTTACTGAAATTCGTCCAAAGATCATCGAGGTAGTGAAGGAAACTCAAGAAGAGAACAAACATGCCGCTGCCGCTGCACCCGCTCCCGAGAAAATCATGGAAAAGGCACGCACAAGCTATGTGACCTACACCAAATCGGCTCCTGAACTAAATTTTGACAATTTTGGATACGCCGATGCTTCGGAACGAAGCGATCTAACCAAGATCAACGGGATTGGCCCTTATATCGAGCAGAAACTAAACGAAATAGGCATTTACACCTTCGAACAAATAAGCAGACTGGAAGATGAAGACATTCGTACCATTACAGAGCTCATAGATTTCTTCCCCGGCCGAATAGAGCGCGATAACTGGGTAGGACAAGCCAAAGCTTTAAAAGTATACTAATATGCAGTTAGCATCCCTCGATTGGATCCTTATAGTTTCCTTCTTCGCTATTTTCCTATTGATCGGGATCATTGTTGCGAAACGATCGGGTAAAGACACTCAAGAATTTTTTCTATCGGGTAGAGATATGCCGTGGTGGTTATTGGGTATTTCCATGGTAGCAACTACATTCTCTGCAGACACCCCCAACCTCGTGACCGATATCGTGCGGCAAAATGGTGTCTCCGGCAACTGGGTATGGTGGACCTTCTTGATCACAGGTATGTTAACAGTCTTTGTCTATGCCAAGCTATGGCGTCGGTCTAAGGTGCTCACCGACCTTCAGTTCTACGAGTTACGCTATAGCGGCAAAGAAGCTGCCTTTCTACGAGGCTTTAGAGCCCTGTATCTGGGTGTTTTCTTTAATGTGATGATCATGGCTTCCGTATGTTTGGCAGCCATCAAGATTGGCGGTATCATGTTCGATCTCGCTCCTTGGGAATGTGTGTTGTATGCGTCTATAGTAACGGTGCTGTATAGTTCCATTGGAGGATTACGAGGTGTCATCTTTACAGACTTCCTTCAATTTATCGTAGCGATGATAGGATCTATCTGGGCAGCGTACTACATTGTATCCATGCCCGAGATTGGCGGTCTTGACAATCTATTGGCTCATGAGAATGTGGCAGGAAAGCTTAACTTCTTACCTGATTTTAGTGACACCAAATCTATTTTAGTTTTATTGATCATCCCAATAGCGGTTCAATGGTGGAGCGTATGGTACCCCGGAGCCGAACCGGGCGGCGGCGGATATATCGCACAGCGAATGCTCTCGGCTAAAGACGAGAAGAATGCCATAGGGGCAACACTACTTTTTAACGTGGCCCATTATGCCCTTCGGCCCTGGCCCTGGATCATTATCGCTTTGGCTTCACTAGTTCTTTATCCGCAGCTTTCAGACATAGGAAATGAATTTCCAAATGCGGTTCTGGGCCATGATCTTGGGTATCCTGCCATGCTAACCAATCTTCCCGCCGGCTTACTAGGTTTGGTTGTAGCATCCCTTATCGCGGCCTTTATGAGCACCATCTCAACACACCTTAACTGGGGTTCTTCTTATATTTCTTTAGATTTCTACAAACGTTTTGTAAAACCGGAAGCTTCAGAAAAAGAACTCGTGGCGATTGGGAGGATCTCAACGGTACTGTTGATGGCTTTTGCAGCGCTACTAGCGTTAGCCTTGAGTAGTGCTCTAAGTACGTTTCAAATCTTATTACAGATTGGTGCGGGCACAGGATTGATCTTTATCCTGAGATGGTTCTGGTGGCGTGTGAACGCATATAGTGAAATTACGGGCATGGTAGTCTCCTTTGTGGTAGCACTCGTCTTTGAATTCGCAGAACTTGGTTTGGAGGACCATGAAAAACTAGTTATTGGTGTAGGCATCACCACGGTAAGTTGGATAGCAGTGACATTGCTTACAAGACCCACGGACACTAAAACACTCGCCACCTTCTACAATGCCATTACCCCTTATGGAAAAGGCTGGCAACCTTTTAAAAAGATCGCTGAAGAAAAGAACATTCCCCTCAAGACTACGACAGATGTATTTACCCGAGACCTCGCTTCCATGCTATTAGGTATCTTATTTGTGTATGTGTCCTTATTTGCTACCGGGTACGTGATCTACGGAAATACAATAGGAGCGGCCGTGCTTATTATTATCGCGGGAGTATCGGCGTTTCTTATTTTTAAATTGTGGAAGCGGAAATAAAAAAACCGCTCCTTTGCTGAAGCGGTTTGAGGATAAAATGATCTTTATTAGTTAATTATTTCCCAGGATCAATGGTAAGCCACTTTCGCCGGAACCAACCACAACTATTTTGGTATTAGGAGATTTTGCCAGTTCTAACGTTGCTTCAATCCCTTTGTCTTGAAGGATCTTATCGGTTAATGAAGCACTTAGAATACGGTTTGCATCTGCCTTTCCTTGCGCTTCAATGATTACTTTCTCTGCTTCTTTTGCTGCCGTAACAAGACGAAATTCATATTCCAACGATTCCTGTTCCTGCTTTAACTTACGCTCAATAGCGTCTTTTATAGTGCCCGGTAATGTAACATCTCTTACCAGCACTTCATTTAATTGCACAAACTGCTTGTCCAAGATCTTCTTTGTTTCTACAAAAATCTCATCTTGAATCACATCCCGCTTACTACTGTACAACTGCTCCGGAGTATAACGACCAACCACACTTCGTGCCGCACTTCGAATGGCCGGCTGTATCACCCGTTGTAAATAGTTTTCTCCAAGGTTTTGGTGAAGCTTCCCAAGATCACCGTATACCGGTTGAAACCAAGCAGAGGCATCGATCTGAATTTCTAATCCGTTTGAGGATAACACTTTCATTTTCTCAAACAATTCTTGTTGTCGCACTTCATAGATGAATACTTTGTTCCAAGGTGCTACGATATGAAATCCTTCGTCTAGGGGTGATTCATCTGTAACCACACCTCCGCCAAAGGTCTTGTAAAGGACGCCAGCTTCTCCCGAGCCTATGGTAACGGCCGACTTGGCAATAACAATGATTAAAAGAATTAAAATGATAATTACGGGAATCCCGATTTTAGGTAATTTTTCCATGAGGTATATTATGTTTTAAATTAGATAAGTCCGTTGTATTTGCGGATAAACCATTCTGAAGCCAACAAAAGAACAATAAGTCCCAGCAGGTATTTCCAATCGATTAAAGGTACCACTTTTTGTTCGCTTTTTTGAATAGATTGAAAACGATCATCTGCCACCAAATTGGCTATTAACTTTTCTGTTTCCGAAGCATAGAACGCACTTCCCTTGCTATTAGTCGCTACCCGCTCTAGCTTTGTTACATTTGCATTCAAGAATTGTTGTTCTACATTGAAATCCAAGATTGTGAAATTCCCGCTTCGGCTCGTGGCCTCATCTTTCACCAAGACCGTATATTGGTATTCTCCCGCCGGTAAACTATTGAGATCTACTTCATAAAAGTTGTTACGCAGTAACATGGGAAAAGTAACACGTGCTTCCGTTTCTGTATTAAGTACGGCTATGGAGAGCGACGCTCTAGGGTCAAAAACAAAATTCTTGTCAAAATATTGGGCCGTGACCTTTATCGGGTTATTGTTATAATAAAAGGTCTCACTAGATACTTCGAGTCGGCTTCGCCGCTTATTAGATGCCAAATATTGTACTAATTTCCCAATAAATTGATCGAACGCCTCAAATTCATTGGTGGCCAAATAGGTCTCTGCACGCCATTTCCACAGTCCTTCACCGTCCCACAGCGCTCCTCTCCTTCCGTCGATCTCGAAGGTAGCAAGCATAGGATTACCGGTGGTAAAGCCATTGATCGTTTGTTCCAATAGCGTCTCATGCGGCACATTCATCTCCAAAAGACCAAATGAAGCTGTAAGCGGCCTAAAAGAATCAAAACCAATATCTTCTACGGCAAAGGTACCGTAATTAGGATGCAGCATCCCTGAAACATCCTCAGGTTCGCTGCTTGCTTCTTTGGAGTAATTGTTTTGCACGGCATTAAGAAAATTCCAGTCGGTTTGCATCCCCGTGATCACCCAAACGTTCTTCTGCAGTCGTTCCAGTTCCTGATAGACAGAGGAAAACGCTCTATCCGGTTGATACAGCAATACAAGCTGGTGATCGTTAAGCAGGGAAACGGCTTCTCCCGGTTTCTTTACGGTGACCTTTCGTTGTTCGTTGGTAGTAATGGATTTTTGCAAGGCACCCAGGTCGGGATGAATGATACTGCTCACAATTAGCACGTTCGTAGATTGGTCGATCACTTCCACGGCAAATCGTTTGCTGTTGTTCACCTTGTTGCGTTCTTCTTCCTGCGGAATTATTTGTGCTGTATATTTCTGAAGTCCTACACTGGAAGCCGGCAGAGTAAAGGAGATGGTCTTTGAATTGTCGGTTTCAGAAAAAGAGATATTCTCCCTATACACAACCGCTGCACCCTGTGTCACACTAAACTGTGTGGTAAACGTGTTACTCCCGTTGTACACCACTATGGCCTCTACGGGAAAATCATTCTTTAAAAAAGCGTATCTGTTGGTGTTGAGCCGTTCGATTTTTAGATCGGTATAAGTAATGGAATCGCCCAATACAACCGGAAAGACCGCATTTTTAAATGTCGATACCGAAAACTCATAATCATTCCCTATGGTTTGATTCCCGTCGGTGATCAAAACAGTTGGGGCGATCTCGTTGCGAAACAATCGGTCCACACCGGTAAGTGCTTTCGAAATATTTGTGTTCTTTTCTGAAAAAGACAAAGAATCAAGTGCGTTAAAATCGCTTCCGAAGCTATAATACGAAACATCAAACTTATCGTTCAGGTCATCGTCATTTTGAAAGAGTAAAAGCACTTCCGAAGCACTGGAGGTTTGATCCAGTTCGCTAATAGAACTTGAATTATCGATAAGCACGGGAAGTTTTGGTTTTACGACTGTATAGGTCTCACTTCTAAACTTCGGATTAATTAAAAGCAACAAAATAAGAAAAATGGTCAGGAAGCGAAGAACGCCAAATACCCATTTCAAGGACGCCGAATAGGTAACTTTATATCCGTACATAAACACTGCTACAGCCAAGGCTATCACAGCGGCTATTACTATATAAAGTATGATTTCTGCGGTCATAGAATTTTTAAGGTGTGCGCTTTAAAGGAACGCCTGTTAAAAGGCCTTCTTTTTTGGTTGGCACAGAAAAGCGTAATCTTTTAGGTAAGCATTCCCCCATCCACATTCAATGTTTGTCCGGTCACATATGCAGAAAGATCACTTGCTAAGAACACACAGGCATTTGCGATATCTTCGGGAGTCCCGCCACGCTTTAACGGAATAGCATCGCGCCAGGATTGTACAGTAGCTTCGTCCAGTTTTCCGGTCATCTCTGTTTCTATGAATCCCGGGGCAATGGCATTACATCGAATATCGCGAGAACCCAGTTCCAGTGCTACCGATTTCGTGAAGCCGAGGATACCGGCCTTTGAAGCTGCATAATTAGTTTGTCCGGCATTTCCTTTAACGCCTACCACCGAGCTCATATTGATAATTGAGCCTTTGCGCTGCTTGAGCATAGCGCGTTGTACGGCTTTGGTCATGTTAAACACCGACTTCAAATTCACTTCTATCACCTTATCGAAGTCCTCTTCAGAAATACGCATAAGAAGGTTGTCTTTAGTGATCCCGGCATTATTCACCAAAATATCAATACTCCCAAATTCCTCTAGGACAGTATTGGCAAGTTCCTGGGATTGCTCGAAATTAGCAGCATCACTTTGATATGCTTTGACCTTTACACCGGTTTTGGAAAGATCTTTAGCCAGCGCTTCGGCTGCTTCGGAGGAGGAGCTGTATGTGAAAGCAACATTGGCGCCGTGTTGCACGAATACTTCAACAATTCCTTTTCCAATTCCGCGGCTACCCCCTGTAATAATGGCTGTTTTCCCTTCTAATAGTTTCATTGTGTTATGCGTTTTTGAATCCCTTCAAATATAGGAAATCACTTCGGCTTTGCCATAAAAAAAGCCTCCCAACTTTGTTAGGAGGCTTATATCTATAGCATCAATGCATTATCCCATTACTTCGGCAACCTTTTTCCCTATTTCGGCGGGTGAATCTACCACATGTATCCCACATTCTCTCATGATCTTCTTCTTGGCTTGTGCTGTATCGTCGCTTCCACCAACAATGGCTCCTGCGTGCCCCATGGTTCGTCCTGCTGGTGCAGTCTCACCTGCGATAAAGCCTACAATAGGTTTTTTACTCCCGCTGTTCTTATACCAGTTGGCGGCGTCGGCTTCCAGTTGTCCGCCAATCTCACCAATCATTACCACAGCTTCTGTTTCAGGATCATTGATCAACAACTCTACCGCCTCTTTAGTGGTAGTTCCAATGATTGGATCACCACCAATTCCAATTGCTGTAGTAATGCCTAACCCTTGTTTTACCACTTGATCTGCAGCTTCGTACGTAAGTGTTCCCGATTTAGAAACAATACCCACTTTTCCTTTTTTGAAAACGAAACCGGGCATGATCCCAACCTTCGCTTCGCCCGGTGTGATCACTCCGGGACAGTTAGGACCAATTAATCGACAGTCCTTATCTTTAATATAGTCTGCAGCTTTGATCATGTCTCCTACAGGGATTCCTTCGGTAATTGTAATGATCACCTTGATCCCCGCATTGGCCGCTTCCATAATAGCATCGGCAGCAAAAGCAGGTGGAACAAAAATAATAGTCGTATTGGCACCGGTTTCCTTCACTGCCTCTTCAACAGTATTGAACACGGGACGGTCGAGATGGGATTGCCCTCCTTTACCGGGCGTTACACCTCCAACCACATTGGTACCATAGGCTATCATTTGTTCGGCGTGAAATGTTCCTTCACTTCCGGTAAACCCTTGAACAATTATTTTTGAATCCTTATTAACTAAAACACTCATGCTGTCTCTTACTATTTATGATTAAAAATTTGTTGGTGATCGATCTAAAAATCGATGGCAAAGATACTGTAATTCTCTACGATTTTAAAGGAATTTACACTTTAACCTTGTGATAGGATTCTGTGGTGTCATCTTTATCGGTCACCGGTTGGCTCACTTGATAACCGCGATACAGCTTATCATCCTTCACCTCCCAAATAGCTATAAAATGGGCGATGCCCAGTTCTTCATCAGGGTTTTCCATGGTACGGATATAATATTTGTATCGAATGGTTACATGGTTAGCATCGGATAACAAATGACTTACCTCAACTCGCAGATCGTTATAGGATCGACGTACTTCCGAAAAGAAATTCACCAGATCATCATAATGCATGATAGACAGTCCATTGGAACTGTTCCATATTAGAACGATGTCTTTATGAAAAAAACGGTCGAGGATGGTATCGTCGTTTAAGATATTGGAACGATAAAAATTTCGAACTATTTCTTTAGCTGCTTTACTCATTGTATTTTGTCAAGTTTATCAATTATATCTGGAATGAGCCGTATAGATGCCAATTCCTTGTATTTTTTTCTGAATTCATCTGCCGGGGTGCCAAAATAAGACTTGTGTCCCGGTAGCGACTTACTCACACCACTCTGCGCCGAAATAACCGCCTTCTCGCCAATGGTGATGCCGCTTGTAATACCTACCTGCCCCCAGATCGTTACAAAATCCTCGATAAGGACACATCCTGCAATACCTACCTGAGAGGCAATGAGGCAACGACTTCCTATTACTGTATCGTGACCTACATGCACCTGATTATCCAGTTTAGTGCCTTCACCAATGATAGTAGATGCACTAACCCCTTTGTCGATGGTACACAGTGCGCCAATGTCTACATTATTCATAATGACAACATTTCCACCACTTATAAGTTTGTCGAATTTTTCGGGGCGGTTCTTATAATAGAAGGCATCTGCTCCCAAGACCGTTCCGGAATGTATGGTAACATTGTTCCCAATAATGGTGTGGTCGTAGATACACACATTGGAATGAATGGTACAGTTATCGCCAATGACCACATTATTACCAATAAATGTGTTGGGTTGCACAACTGTATTTTTACCTATCGATGCCGAAGGTGCGATTACGGCTGTAGCCGGTTTGAACGGTCTAAAATAATTGGTAAGCGTATTGAAATCCCGAAACGGATCATCTGATATCAACAATGCTTTTCGCGGCGGGCACTCTACTTCTTTATTGATAAGAATAATGGTCGCTTGAGAATTCAAGGCTTTCTCGTAATATTTAGGGTGATCAACAAAAACGATGTCTCCGGGACGCACCACATGGATCTCGTTCATCCCCAACACCGGAAAATCGGCGGGACCAACGTAATCTGCACTAATTATAGCTGCAATCTCCTCTAAGGTTTGGGGGTGTGCAAATTTCATGGTGTTGTTATTTTTTTTCTCCGTAAATGATCACGCGGGCAAATAAGAAATGTAAAAATGGCACTTTTGAAAATAGTACATCCAATTGATACCCAAGTTTATTGATCCAATTATCGTAATTTTTATCGCCATAGATTTTTAATGCCACGAACCCAAAAATAACACTAAAAAAATCAAAAAAATGATGTTTGAAGGTGAATTTCTTTCGGATTAGTTTAAAATCTGAAGATACCAGCGCATGCTCATCGGGTGTGCGCTCCTTCGGATTTAGTCTGCGATACACCTTGTAGAGCGGGTTGATGTTCAATGGTTCTGTAAACAAAATGTAACCCCCGGGTTTCAGCACACGGTGAATGTGATACATTGCTTTCTCTATATCGAGATGGTGAAGGATCGCCCCGCCGTATACCACATCGAATGAAGCATCCGGAAACGTAAGATTGTTGGCATCTATTAGGTGAAAATCGATTGGAAAATCAACCTCCTGGGCATGAGCTGCTCCTTTTTGAAGTTCAACTTCAGAAATATTTATACAAGTGATCTTTTTTGGCGTGGTTTTATTTTTGATCCATGCCATCCAGGAATGAGAGCCGATCTCGAGCAGTTCCTTACCATCAAATGTAGCTACGATCTCTTGAAGAATCCCGGCCTCGCGTTTATAGGAATAATAGAAAGCATGCCTTCGAAGTTTCTTTATCTTTCGTCGGTCTAGCTTATTTTCATTCCAATATTCGGCTTCGGTTTTGGCAATCTCCTCAAGGCTTCGCTTCATAGTCCCGTATTATTCTTTAATACGCTCCTGATATTGCCCCTTTTCAGTATCGATTCTAATTTTATCACCTTCATTGATAAATAAAGGAACGTTCACCTCTGCCCCAGTTTCAACAGTAGCCGGTTTTGTGGCGTTTGTAGCCGTGTTTCCTTTTACTCCGGGCTCGGTAGCAGTGACCTCCAGGATAACATGCGCAGGCATTTCCACCGAAAGTGGTGAATTATCTTCGGTATTGATGATCACAGTTACGATTTCTCCTTCTTTCATCAATTCCGGCACATCTAAAGCGTCCTTTTGAAGTCGTATTTGGGAATAATCTTCCGTATTCATAAAATGATAGGTTTCTCCCTCATTGTACAAATACTGGAACTTATGCGTTTCTACACGTACGTCTTCGATCTTGTGTCCTGCAGAAAATGTGTTGTCTATAACCTTTCCTGAAGTAACACTCTTAAGCTTTGTTCGAACGAATGCCGGACCTTTTCCGGGCTTTACGTGAAGAAATTCGATGATCTTATAAATATCATTGTTATAACGAATACATAATCCTTTTCTAATGTCTGAGCTTGTTGCCATATATACGGTGTCTTTTTTTCTGAAATTAATTAATTTGAACTGAAGTAGCCCTTCATAATCCCACGTTTGGAATTCTTGATGAACTGAAGGATCTCGTCGCGCTCCGGCGTCGCCTCCATCTCTGCTTCGATGATCTCCGCAGCCTGGGTGTTATTATAATTCTTTTGGTAGAGAATTCTGTAGATGTTCTGGATCTCCCGGATCTTTTCAGGAGAAAACCCTCTTCGGCGTAAACCTATAGAATTGATCCCCACATAGGAAAGAGGCTCTCGAGCCGCTTTTACATAAGGCGGCACATCCTTTCGAACCAGCGATCCTCCGGTAACAAAGGCGTGGTTTCCTATCATACAAAATTGATGTACTGCGGTCATTCCCGCCAGTACAACATAATCGCCCACGGTAATATGTCCGGCCAATGTACTGTTGTTAGAAAAGATGCAATGATCCCCCACAATACAATCATGCGCAACGTGGCAATAGGCCATTATCCAGCAATTCTTGCCAATTACGGTCTTTCCACGATCTGATGTACCTCTATTGATAGTCACGTATTCGCGAATGGTCGTTCCATCTCCAATCTCTGCAGTGGTATCTTCGTCATTGAATTTAAGATCCTGCGGAATAGCCGAAATGACCGCTCCCGGAAAAATATTGCAATTCTTTCCAATGCGCGCTCCTTCCATTATGGTCACATTGGACCCTATCCAAGTCCCTTCACCTATCACCACATTGTTATGAATGGTGGTAAAAGGTTCAATGACCACGTTTTTTGCGATTTTAGCGCCCGGATGGACGTATGCTAACGGTTGATTCATTCTACATTTTTTGTTTTGACGATCTGAGCCATGAGTTCGGCTTCGGTCACTAGTTTGTTATTGGCATACGCATTTCCCTGCATGTGCACGATCCCTCTTCTAATAGGGGTTATGAGCTCTAAGTTGAAGATAAGTGTGTCCCCAGGATTTACCTGTTGTTTAAACTTTACATTGTTGATCTTCATAAAAAAGGTAAGATAGTTCTCGGGGTCGGGCACGGTACTCAATGCTAATATCCCTCCCGTTTGTGCCATTGCCTCCACAATAAGAACACCGGGCATTACGGGAGCCCCCGGGAAATGCCCAACAAAGAAGGGTTCGTTCATGGTTACGTTCTTTAAACCTACCACATGAGTGTCTGATAACTCCAAGATCTTATCCACCAATAAGAACGGTGGACGGTGTGGTAGCATTTCCATGATCTGGTTCACATCCTTTACCGGAGGAAGCGACACGTCGAACTGAGGTATCTTGTTCCTGCTTTCTATCTTGATAATTTTGGATAGCTTCTTAGCGAACTGTGTGTTTACATGGTGACCGGGTTTATTAGCGATCACTTTCCCGCGAATACGCATTCCCACCAGTGCAAGATCTCCAATTACATCCAGCAGTTTGTGACGGGCTGCTTCATTGGGATAATGAAGTGTTAGATTATCCAGGATACCATTAGGCTTCACAGATATTTTGTCTTTTCCGAAAGCCTCACGCAATTTCTCCATGGTCTTTGGAGACAATTCTTTATCTACATAGACTATTGCATTATTTAAATCCCCGCCTTTAATGAGGCCGTGCTCCAACAGCATTTCGATCTCATGCAGAAAACTAAAGGTACGAGCGTCGGCGATCTCATCTTTAAATTCGGAGAGATGTTTGAGCGATGCGTTTTGTGTCCCCAGTACTTTGGTGCCAAAATCGACCATGGTAGTTACCTGGTATTCATCGGCCGGAATCACTGTGATTTCGCTTCCCGTTTCTTCGTCAAGATAGGATATTACTTCTTTGACAATATATTCTTCCCGTGGTGCCTCCTGTTCTACGATCCCTGCTTCGGAAATGGCCTGCACAAAGAACTTGGACGATCCGTCCATGATGGGTGGTTCGGAAGCATTCAGCTCCATTAAACAATTATCTACTTCCATTCCCACCAATGCAGCGAGAACATGTTCGGAAGTTTGGATCTTAACACCCAGCTTCTCCAAATTCGTTCCGCGCTGGGTATTGACCACATAATTGGCATCTGCCTCGATCACGGGGCTCCCTTCAAGATCCACGCGTACGAATGCATACCCATGATTCTCGGGGGCAGGCTTAAAAGTAATGGTCACTTCCTTCCCGGTGTGAAGTCCGACTCCCGTTAAGGATACCTCCTTACCAATCGTTCGCTGTTTTACCATGCAGTCAGTCATTGTTTATTTTTTTTTCAAAAGTATTAAATCGTTCGACAAATTTTGGAAGATTCTTGAAGTGTACATAACTTTTATTGAAATCGCCGTAATTTAAAGCCGGTGAGCCTTGTAAGGTCTCATTATCCTTCACATTTCGACCAATTCCGCTTTGTGCTTGTATTCGCACATTATCCCCAATGGTAATGTGCCCCACGATACCCACTTGACCGCCAATCATACAATTACGCCCAATCTTTGTAGATCCGGCAATCCCTGTTTGTGCGGCTATTACCGTGTTCTCTCCAATTTCAACGTTATGTGCTATCTGTATCTGGTTATCCAGCTTGACTCCTTTTCTAATTACCGTGGATCCCAAGGTAGCGCGGTCGATAGTGGTTCCGGCTCCTATATCCACATTATCTTCAAGGATCACGTTTCCGGTTTGCGGAACTTTGGTGTATTCTCCTTTATCATTTGGAGTAAACCCAAAGCCATCAGCTCCCAAGATCACTCCGCTGTGTATCACACAATGGTTTCCAACGATCGATTCAGAATAGATCTTAGCTCCGGCGAATACCACCACGTTGTCGCCAAGGGTTACATTATCACCTATATATACATTAGGATAAATCTTCACATTCTCGCCTATGGTCACATTTTCCCCGATATAGGCAAAGGCGCCCACATAAATATTTGCACCGTATTTGGCACTTTCAGAAATAAAAACCGGCTTCTCGATACCCGTTTTATTCATCTTCACCTGATTGTAATATTCTAATAGTTGTGAAAAAGCCTTGTAGGCGTTTTCCACGCGGATCAATGTAGTAGAAATTGAATTTTCAGCAACGAAACCTTTATCCACAATAGTGATAGAAGCATCGGTAGAATAGATAAAATGTGTGTACTTAGGGTTGGCTAGAAAGGTGAGACTCCCTTCGCTGCCTTCTTCGATCTTTGCAAGTTTCGAAACTTCCACGTCTTCATTTCCGTCAACTTCACCATTAAGAATTCCTGCGATTTGGGCTGCTGTAAATTTCATTTAACAAGTTGTTACTGTTTTTTGGCTGTGCTTTACGACATAAATCCTTCATAATCAAAAATTAATAGTGTATTATTTTTGATAACCTTGCAAAAATAGAAAAAAAGGATTAGTATTTGGGTTTTGGGTAGCACAGATAATATTTCACTACGGTTTTAGACAATGCTTTTAAGTTAAGTTGGTCGCTGGCCCTGGCAACATCTACCACTTTCCCTGTTTTTGTGAGCAAATAGATGGCGTCTTTGTCCATTCTATAGGCCAAATTTTCTATTTCCCCGTTAAATACAAAGTATTTGGCTTCGGCGTTACTCAACTTGTACTTCTCCATTAACGAAGTTCGTTTTTCCTGTATCTGTATTTCTGAAAAAGGTTTTTTCTTGATCTTAATCTTTAGGAGGTCCCTGTTCAAAAGCATTTCAGCCAAATTGCGGAGCACAAAATCGTCGTGAGTCATCCAGGATTTCATAGCTGAAACCACATCGTAATCGTCCAGTTTTGCAAAGGTATTTAATACTTCTTTTGAAAATTGATCTTTATCGATAGCGTTCTTCAGAAAAAAGGACAATGCATCGCTGGCCGGTAACTCCTGACCATGTTGTGTTAACTCTTTTGCACGCTTAAGCAGGTTCATCAACAATTGTTCTGCAACGATCCCTGTTTTGTGTAAATAGACCTGCCAATACATGAATCGCCGGGCGATAATAAATTTTTCGACCGAATACACCCCCTTCTCTTCCACGACCAAAGTATCGTTGTGAACATTAAGCATAGTGATAAGACGCTGAGAATTTACGGTTCCTTCCTGTACGCCGGTATAAAAACTATCCCGCCGCAAATAATCGAGCCGGTCCATATCTAATTGTCCCGAAATTAACTGATGCAGGAATTTTCGGTCGTATTCGTCTTTAAATATGCGTATGGCAAGCGTTAATCTGTTGTTAAAGTTTCGATTCAATTCCTCCATAAACAGGAGAGAAATATACTCATGGCTTACATTTTCAACGATGCTGTGTTCCATAGCATGAGAAAATGGCCCGTGCCCAATATCATGCAAAAGGATCGCAACACACAGTGCCTCTTCTTCATCATTTGAAATTGAAACACCCTTTTGTCGCAGTACTTGTACGGCCCTTTGCATAAGAAACATGGCGCCCAGTGCATGATGGAATCGTGTGTGGTGCGCCCCCGGATATACTAAATACGACATGCCCATTTGAGAAATTCGACGCAGCCTTTGGAAGTAGGTGTGCTCGATCAATTGAAAGACCAGCGAATTGGGTATGGTAATAAAACCATAGATGGGGTCGTTTATAATTTTGAGTTTGCCTGTGGTATTCAAACTTTAACTTTTAATTAGTATTGACACGTACCTTTGTGCGTGACTTTGGAATTAATTTTGAAGTGTTAGCAGGAAACCTCTCAACCGCAATTCCAATAATAAACAAATATACATATATGAGCGACATTAAAGTACTTTGGGTAGACGACGAAATCGATTTGTTAAAACCCCATATCATTTTTCTTGAAAACAAGAACTACAAGGTAACTACGGCACAAAGTGGTACCGAAGCGCTCGTTGAAATAAAAAACCAGAATTTTGACATCGTTTTCTTGGATGAGAACATGCCCGGGCTAACAGGCCTGGAGACCTTAGCTGAAATCAAGGAATATCAAGCAGCACTTCCCGTAGTTATGATTACAAAGAGTGAGGAAGAGTATATCATGGAAGAAGCTATAGGATCTAAAATCGCCGACTACCTGATAAAACCGGTAAATCCGAATCAAATTCTACTTAGTTTAAAAAAGAATCTGGATCATTCGCGATTGATCTCAGAAAAGACTACTTCCAATTATCAGCAGGAGTTCCGTAAGATCGCAATGGATATGTCCATGATCAATACTTTTGAAGGATGGGCAGAACTGTATCAAAAGCTGGTATACTGGGAATTAGAACTGGAGAATATTGAAGATTCCGGCATGTTCGAGATCTTGGAATCTCAGAAAATAGAAGCCAACAGCCAATTCTGTAAGTTTATTGATAAGAATTATCCCTCCTGGTTTGAGAGCGGCAACGAGGCACCTGTGATGTCACATACCTTATTTAAGGAAAAGGTAGTGCCGCAATTAAAGGACCAACAACAAACGCTTTTTGTGGTCATTGACAACCTACGCTATGATCAATGGAAGGCCTTTGAGCCCTTCTTGAAGAGTTCCTATAAAAAAACACAGGAAGAATTGTTCTACAGCATTCTGCCTACAGCAACACAGTATGCCCGTAATGCCATATTTAGCGGATTGATGCCCAGCGAAATGGAGAAGCTGCATCCCGATTATTGGTTGAACGATACCGAGGAAGGTGGAAAGAACATGTTCGAAGAGCAGTTTCTGGCATCGCAGTTAAAGCGATTAGGCTTGAATGTAAATTGGAGTTATCATAAAATTTCCAGTTTAAAACAAGGAAAGCGACTTGTTGAAAATTTTAAGACCCACAAGGAAGAAGATCTTACTGTGGTGGTGTACAATTTTGTAGACATGCTCTCCCATTCCAAAACTGAAATGGAAGTGATCAAGGAACTGGCCTCCAACGATAAGTCCTATCGTTCTCTCACTCAGAGTTGGTTCAAAAACTCGCCTCTAATGGAGATCATTCAGCAGGCAGCCCAATTAGGCTTTAAATTAATCCTTACGACCGATCATGGGACGATCAATGTAAAAAACCCTTCCAAAGTGATTGGAGATAAGAATACCAGTTTGAACTTACGTTACAAGACAGGAAAGAGTCTTACCTACGAAGATAAGGATGTGCTGGCCGCCAGAGACCCTAAAAAAATACATCTCCCTACTATAAATATGAGCAGTTCGTTTATTTTTGCAAAAGGCGACCTATTCTTTGCGTATCCCAATAATTACAATCATTATGTAAGTTATTATCGCAACACCTATCAGCATGGCGGTGTTTCTTTGGAAGAGATGATCATTCCATTTGCGGTCTTAGAACCCAAATAATTTGTAGGAATTTACTTATTTAAATACAGATAATCGATATTTTTTGTTAATAATCGAGAAATTATTCTATATTTGCTCGCAATCTAGTGACATGCAGTTGACATATACTCTCCAAGATATTCCGGCAATAGCCGATCAACTCTTGTTGGCAGCCCCCACCAAGACCTTACTATTTTATGGAGATATGGGTGTAGGAAAGACTACACTTATTAAAGCACTTGCAGAGCACTTAGGTGTAACTGATACAGTTACGAGCCCAACATTTTCTATCGTTAATGAATACATGCTGAAGGATGATATGTTATATCACTTCGATTTTTACAGAATTGAGAGCAATGAAGAAGCGATGGATATAGGAATAGAGGATTATTTTTATTCCGGTCATTGGAATTTTATCGAGTGGCCAAATAAAATTGAAACATTATTACCAAAAGACAGTACAAGCATACAACTAACAAAAAACCAAAACGGAAGTAGAACCCTAAAGATATTGCCAGTGAAGTAAATTGTAACGAGATTTCATAATAAACACAAGGATTCTTAATCATGCTCGCCCCAAATCGCAGTAGTTTTTAAGCAGGATTTTTTTGGCTTAAAGCTAACTTATAAAGATACGGCGAACATACTTGAAATACTTGTTTTTTTTCGTGCTAGGTTTGTATGATAAACCTCACAAAAACAAATATTATGAAATTAACAAAGTACTTTTTAATCGTTGCAATTTTCGGGGCTGGATTATTTATCTCTTGTACTCCGGAAAGCATAGAAGATGGACAAACACCACAACAAATTGACAAGCCAAAGCCGTTACAAAACGGGTAAATATTCTTTATTTGTAGGTGGTATAATAGTAATGTTTATAGCAGCTACTCCATTTGTATTTTATTCATATGAAAGTTTCCCAAGTGATTCAACTTCTTGGGAAACTTATTTTTTTACATTAAGGACAAGTTATCCTTCTTTGTATCATTTGGCTTGGTACTGCGTTGGTAAAGCAGTACCATTATTTCTTCTCTTGATTTGGTTCTTTACATGTCGTCATTGGTGGCACTGGATCATCCTCGTACCCATCGCAATGTATGCTTTTCAATTGTGGGGTGTAATAAATGAAAATGGGGGAATGGATGAGTTAGAAATATACTATGTTATACCTTTAATGATGGTTTTAGTTCCTGCAGTATATTTGGTTAGAGCTAAATTATTCTCTAAAATTAGAGAAAATGATTTACAATCTTTCGAACAAGAATTATTTACAAAAAAAACTGCCTGGCAACAGATCAAGGACTTATTTCGCTAAGTTGCCGGTTTTACATTTTAAATTAAATATGTACCTTGGTACTACCAACCTGTAGCACCTATGGCCACATCCAATTCACCATTTACCAAAGCACAACTGTTACCCCAGGAAGAGAAACTGGAAGTCTTCAAGCAGCAGGGAGAACTGTATATTGGTATCCCCAAAGAGACGTATTTTCAGGAGAAACGTATCTGTCTAACGCCCGATGCGGTGGGAGCCATTGTGAATAACGGACATCGGGTACTGGTAGAATCAGCCGCCGGAGATGAAGCCGGATATTCCGATCAACAATACAGTGAGGCCGGAGCAAAGATCACCAAAGATCGCAAACAGGTCTTTGAATGCCCCATCGTTCTTAAAGTGGAACCCCCTACTCTGGAGGAGATCGAACTCATCAAGCCCAAAACGGTGATTATTTCGGCACTGCAGCTAAAGACACAGCAAAAAAAATATTTCGATGCACTTGCTAAAAAGAAAATTACGGCCTTAGCCTTCGAATTTATAAAAGACGAAGATCACAGCTACCCTGTGGTTAAAGCATTAAGTGAGATCGCAGGGACGGCATCGGTATTGGTAGCGGCAGAGATCATGGTCAACGCCAAAGCAGGAAATGGTTTGCTGTTTGGCAATATAAGTGGTGTGCCTCCCGTGGAAGTCGTGGTAATAGGCGCCGGGACAGTGGGAGAATTTGCGGTACGGTCTGCCTTGGGACTAGGAGCGAATGTAAAAGTATTCGACAGTTCCATTACCAAATTACGAAACCTTCAGTGCAACGTAGGGCGAACCCTCTACACCTCTACCCTACAGCCTAAAAATTTAATGAAAGCACTGCGCCGCTGTGATGTGGCAATCGGAGCTGTACGAGGCAAAGACCGTTCCCCCATTATCGTTTCCAAGACCATGGTCGAAAACATGAAGAATGGTGCCGTCGTGATAGATGTGAGTGTCGATATGGGCGGCTGCTTTGAAACAACTGAAATGACCTCGCACAAAGAACCTACTCAAATTAAGTACGGAGTTATACATTATGGCGTTCCTAATATACCCGCCCGCTATCCCAAAACGGCCTCTATAGCCATAAGCAATATTTTTACCCCCTATCTTTTGGATATTGCAGAATGTGGCGGACTGGAAAATGCCATCCGTTTTGACAGCGGTTTGCGAAATGGGTTGTATTTTTACCGCGGTATACTAACAAGTCAGTCGGTAGCCGAGTGGTTCGATCTTTCCTACAGCGATATCAACCTACTTATATTTTAATCAGCATGAAATTAGCACATCGTATCGCCTATTATCTGGGTGGATTTAGCATTGGTATTGTCATCTTACTTTTTTTTCTGGGAGGAAAGCGCGCTTCCTGTGATTATGGCCCAAATGCCCGCACCTTAAAAAACATCCGCTTAAAGGAACGATTCTATTCGGAGAATGCTTTGAGTACGTTACGTCGTAATGGTTTGGACTCCACCGCCATCGAATCTATATTAAATGACGGTGATGTACTTTTCTCTGAAAGCAATACCGATCTGCAGACCTGCAAGCAGTATGTGATCGAAGGAACAGTTACCGCAAAAGTGATCACCATTATGGTTGAAAATTGCGAGGAACGAGCAACCATCTTAAAAGCTTCGGTAGAAGCAAAAAACTAATCTAGAGATTCTTTCTTTTCCAGACTCTTTAGATAATAAGAAGGGTAAATTCCGTATTTCTTATAAAAAGCTTTTGAAAAGGATTCTCCTGTTTTAAAGCCACATTCCCCGGCGATAGCTTTAATAGTATATTTTCTGAAGACTGGATCTGCAGCCAGCTTTTTAAAAGCATACGTGACCCTAAGATCATTAATGTATTGTGTAAAGCTCTTGTCTTTTTCCATATTGATCACCTGAGAGAGGTATTTGGAATTGGTATCCAGCCGTTTCGACAAATACCCCAGAGATATCTTTTGGGAGAGGTATTCTTTATTTCTCTCGAACGCTACAAGACTTTGCAGAATGTTCTCTACTAACTCATTAGAAGGCTTGGCCGGAAGAGCTTGTTCTCCATTAGTAGGGGTCGCTTCATTCTGTGAATATGCCACCAGCTTCTCAAATCGTTTCTTATAGAGCAATTGACGGTTGAAATAATAAAAAAATCCTAGGGTACTTAATATTAATAATCCAGCAATGGCCCAATTTGATATAGTGGCCATTTCATTTTTACGTTGAAGTTCATTGATTAATTTTTCTTTTTCTGCCAGTAGCCGAGGAGTCTCAACATTTTTAATTATCTGAGGTTCAAAATATTGATAATTTTTTTTACAAATACTGTCAATGAATAATAAACTGTTCAAATACTCTATTTGTTTTGGAATATTATTTTCTAAAGATGAGTAATCGTAAAGTTTTTCAAACAATTTTCTGTCGGCAGGATAGATTTTCAAAACATTCCGTTTATATATAGAATCAGCTTTTAAAAGATTTTTAATTCCCATTCGGTAGTCATTTCTTTCAATTAAAGATAATCCGTTAAGCATATAAATATTAAATTTTGTATCTGGACTAGAGTCAGGATATAAATCAAGAAATGTTCTACCCTTTTTAATCACCAAGTCATAGTTCTGATCTAAATATTCAATATCAATATCAGCTTCTAATAACCAACGCAAATGTAAACTTTTGTCAAGTCCATTATATTTTTCAAGCTGATTATATGCTTTTTTTGAGTAGAATCTAGCTGAATCTACTTTGACTAAATTTATAAAACAAAAAACAAAATTCTCCCAAGATGATAGTTTTTCCCGATCCGCTATTATTTTAAGATTATTTTGGAACTCTTTTCTCGTGCTTTTAATAATTTCTGAATAAAACTCTTTTGAAAATACTATTTTATGACGTTTACGTTGCAGATCTAGGGCTTCCTCTTTATTACCCCAAACTGATTTTGATGATATCAATACATCTAGAATATAAATTTGTTGTTGTAAGTTATTCTGTTCTTTTGATAATAAATAGGCATTAAAATATTCTTTGGTGGATTGAACTAAATTTCCCAATTCACTATAGTTATAACCTCTTAATATGTATCCTAATGCTGGATATGTTATGTGCTTTTTATGCTTAGTTAGTTCAATAACACTATCGGCAAATTGAAGGTTCTTCTCCGGATGAAAGATCCGGGCCAAGCGATCGTAGCCCCGGGCCATTTTGATGGTATCCTTTTCCTTTCGTGCCCTCTCTAAATAAACCCGTGCGATTCTTTCTTGAGTGATGGAGTCACCCCCTACTTCATCGAACCAATATAATAGAGCTTCATCCTCAAGAGCATGTAGGTTTTGGGGTAGCTTAGATTGCCCCAACATGGAACCGGTGAGGACGAGAAGACTTAATATGAGAAGCGGTAAACGCATATTAAAACAAACTATTTAAAGTTATTAAAATTTGCCACGCTGACCGCAATATCGGCGAAGAACCTTGAATTTACCGGACACGGCTTATACTTTATTGAAAATCAAATGCGTAGGATCTGTTTTGGAAGCAGGCATTCGTGAATAACGACTGCTTATTCAAGAATGGCGATATGGAAGGGTTGCAATTGACGGAAAAAACCCGAAAATTTATAGTGTTAATTTCATTTTATTTACCTCAGCTAAAGGCTTTTACTTGAGTAAACTGGGGAGTTGAAAAGTAAAAGCCCTTTAGTTGAATTTTCAGAAAGTATTACTCCCTGTTAATTGTTTTCATAGTTGGTTAGTTTGATGTAAAAAGCACGATTCCATTCGTGCTTTTTATTGATACAATATCCAACCACTACAATTTACGTCGTTCCTTCTCTCGTTTCAGCAAGGTAAGTTCTCTGCTGGTTTGTCCGGCCACCGAGGTGTTCTCTTCGGCTCGCCGTATTAAATAGGGCATAACATCCTTTACCGGCCCAAAAGGAATGTACTTTGCTACGTTATACCCTTCTTTCGCAAGATTAAAACTAATATGATCGCTCATCCCGTATAACTGACCAAACCAAATACGTCCGTCGCTTTTCGACAAACTTTCCGTTTCCATGGTCTCCATGGCCAAATAGCTGCTTACCTCATTATGGGTGCCTAAAAACAGTGAGATGTCACTTAAATGGGTTAAGATATAATCGGTTACAGTATTGAAGTTTTCATCGGTGGCACTCTTACTGGCACATATTGGGGTGGGATATCCTTTATCTTCGGCACGATCATGCTCTTTCTCCATATAAGCACCACGCACTACTTTGAATCCGAGTAAGTATCCTTTTGCTTTCGCGCGTTTGTGGAGCTCCTTCAAATACTCAAAACGGTCCCAGCGGTAGCACTGCAGGGTATTAAAGACAATAGGTGTTTCTTTATTGTAGATCTCCATCATCTCCTCACAGAGCCCATCGGCTGCTCCCTGCATCCAGGATTCTTCCGCATCGATCAATAAAGCGATGTTGCACTCTTGTGCGACTTTACAAACATGATGGTACCGTTGTTTTATACGTTCCCACTCCCCTTGCTCAGCTTCAGAAAGTGTGGCGCCTTCGGTTACTTTTTGCCAGATCTTAAAACGGCCCAGTCCGGTAGGTTTAAACACCGAAAACGGCATAGCCGATTTATTTTTTGCGAAGCGGGTTAGGTCTATGATCTTTTCCATGGTGGCATCAAACTGCTTCTCCTCCTCCTTCCCTTCGACTGAATAGTCCAGCACCGAAGAGACCCCTGCTTCCTCCAGACTATCGACCGTAGACATACAATCCTTTTCGTTCACCCCTCCACAAAAATGATCGAAAACGGTGGAGCGTATCAAGCCTTCTACCGGAAGATGCATATTCAAAGCCAGTTTTGTTGCGGCTGTTCCAATAC
Organism: Altibacter lentus; assembly: GCF_000746845.1. Lineage (GTDB taxonomy): Bacteria > Bacteroidota > Bacteroidia > Flavobacteriales > Flavobacteriaceae > Altibacter > Altibacter lentus. Next base: position 728,237 of record NZ_KN050846.1, read on the forward strand.
GAACCAAAGGTTCATTGGCAATCATTTTAAAGAGAAAATAGGCGCGTTCTAATTCTGAATCACTTTTAAGAGCAAAGGCCGTTTCAGTATTATCAAAAAGCGATTTTGATACCATAAATTGAAAATAAAGTTCACAAATATAGTTAGATTTGGTGTCTATTTAAATAACAAAATGGGTTTCATGACGAATAAAATTATTCATAAAGAGCGCGGATCGGTCTACGCAACGAACAACCTTCCTACCTACCTCAAAAAAGTACTGGACGACTTGAAACCTTCGCATATATTCATACTTACCGATAACCACACGCTCGAAGTTTGTTTACCTAAATTCCTTTCAGAAATTAAATTTTTGGAGCAACCCGAAGTTCTTGTAATTGAAGCCGGGGAAGCACACAAACACATTGAAACCTGTGTTGCCCTGTGGGAAGATCTTTCCAGTCGCGGAGCCGACAGGAAAAGCCTGCTCATCAATTTAGGGGGTGGCGTGGTGACAGATATTGGGGGATTTGTTGCGGCTACATTTAAACGAGGGATTGAGTTTATTCATGTCCCCACATCCCTACTCGCTATGGTCGATGCTTCGGTAGGTGGCAAAAATGGTGTGGATCTGGGGGCATTGAAAAATCAGATCGGGGTCATCAAAGAACCTCTCGCTGTTTTCATAGATCCTGGCTATTTAGATACCTTACCGGCCGAACACATTACTTCCGGCTATGCTGAAATGTTAAAGCATGGTTTAATCCATTCCGAAGAATACTGGACGAAGATTCAATCGTTCAACCCGCAAAATCATGAGGAAACAGCACAGCTTATCTGGGATTCTGTATTGATAAAAAACACCATAGTATTAAAGGACCCGCTGGAAAAGAACGAGCGCAAGACCTTGAATTACGGGCATACACTGGGACACGCCATTGAGTCCTATTGTCTGGAATCTACCCAAAAAACCACCTTATTGCACGGTGAAGCTATTGCCATTGGAATGATCCTGGCTACCTATATTTCTTCGGAACTGGAAGGCTTTCCATCAAAAAAACTTTCAGAAATCACCAGCATTATTCTGAAGCATTTTCCGAAAACAGACTTCACAAAAGAGGATATAGAAAAAATTGTAGCACTGCTGGTTTTTGACAAGAAAAACAGTCACGGGAAGGTTTGTTTTGTGCTACTGAAAGATATTGGTAAGCACAAGATGTGTTGCGAAGTGCCTAATGAGGTTATTTACAAAGCGTTCGATTACTATAAAAATTTTTGAAAATTTACACTGAATTAATTTGTGGCTATACATTTTTTAGTAGTTTTAAAACCCAAACCAACTTGTGACATCAAAGTATGAAACGCATTATTGTAGACTATAGAAAACTAACTCCCGAAATTCTCTCGTTACTTGTGGAGAAGTATCCCGACGGGTATGACGACGATCATGTAATTGTCTTTAAGAATGCGAAGAATGAAACGGTCGAAGCGGTCGAGGTTCGTACAGAAGATACCATATACCTTGTAAAGGTGAGTTCACGCTTAGAAACAACTATGGCCAATTTTGATGAAGAAGATTATGCCGAAGAAGATTTTACAGAACCCATTGTTGAAATCCCCGAAAAGAAAATCTTAGAAGATGAAGAAGAATAAAAAAAGAGGCGAATATCGCCTCTTTTTTTTGTGTATGAATTGTTAAAGATTATGCATGCTGTAATTCATGCTTTCCTTCTTTTATTTCCTCGATGAGCTTTGAGTTGAATGCCGGAAGGTCGTTTGGATTTCTACTCGTAACGAGTGCTTCATCTACTACGACTTCTTTGTCTACCCAATTGGCGCCAGCATTCTTCAAGTCATCTTTAATGGAGTTGAACGAAGTCATTGTTCTGCCTTTCACCACATCGGCGCTAATAAGTATTTGTGGTGCGTGACAAATGGCTGCCACTGGCTTTCCTTGTTTAAAGAAATCCCTCACAAAGGTCAATGCGTCTTCATTTCTTCTTAGTTTATCCGGATTGATGACGCCACCGGGAAGCATGAGCGCATTATAGTCTTCTGCCGAAACATCACTAAGTGTCTTGTCTACTTGATATTCGTTGCTCCAATTTCCATCGGCCCAACCTTTAATCTTTCCACTTTCTTCACTTACGATCTCTACGGTAAAACCTTCAGCTTCCATCGCCTCTTTTGGAGATTTCAATTCTGATTCTTCAAATCCGTTGGTCGCTAATATTGCAATTCTCTTTTCCATAATCTTTTCTTTTTTTGTTATTACTAATTTTTCTATACCCAAGTATACCAGTAATAACAGGCAATTCAAAAGATTTGATGCTAAGATTTATTTAAAGTTAGTTAAGGAATTGGTAATACAGCCTGTGAGGTCATAAATAGCGTTCCTCGATCACTTTCAAGTGATAAACAGCATGTCCGGCAATAAGAAAACCCAAGGCTCTCACGGACACCTCCGCCTGATTGGCTTTTCCCCTTTGCAGCAACACATCCTTAGAAAAGCTCTAAATCAAAAGGACAGACGCCCTTCGAACAGCTACAAACTCCTCTACCAAATTGTCCATTGTACGGAAATTCGCATTCGAGTTTGCGGCAAATTCATTTTCATCGAACCCAGGCAATTCGGTGTTTGCTGCTCTGGCAAAATGCAGGGCTCTAGAACAGAAGACCCGTTCGGAATCTATAAGATGTAACAAGATCTCTTTGGGAGTCCATTTGTCCGGCGCATAGCGATACGCATGTTTTTCTTGGGGGATCCTTTCAAAAAATGACTGCGTCTCTAAAAGTCCTTTTGTAAGGCTCTCCATAAGGGACATTTCCCCAACGCTATCCATATAATTCTTAAAATACGGTTGATACTCAGAGAGAGAAAGATCGGCAGTTGTCATGCAGTTATGTTGTAATGTTCTGAAAGATTGAGTGCATCAACCGTTTCTTATCATTAATGCTCTCTTCTAAGGAGATCATGGTCTCTGTACGTGTAACTCCTTCTATATCGTCTATTTTATAAATGATCTCTTTGGCATGGCTTGTATCCTTTGCCCGGATCTTACAGAAGATATTAAATTTCCCTGTAGTAACGTGGGCCACGGTTACAAAAGGGATCTCATTAATTCGTTCCAACACAAATTGAGTTTGCGAGGTCTTATTTAAAAAGACACCAACATAAGCAATAAAAGAATAACCCAGTTTTTGATAATCCAGGGTGAGGGAAGATCCAATAATGATTCCGGCCTCTTCCATTTTCTTGACACGCACGTGCACAGTTCCTGCGGAAATTTTATGCCGTTTTGCGATATCGGTAAAAGGAGTACGGGTGTTCTCGATAAGCATATCGAGAATTTGATGGTCTGTTTCGTCTAATTTAAATTTTGCCATGGCAGAAGGAATTTGTTTTCTGTAACAAAATTAATATGTTTTTAGTAGTCTAAGGTCAAATTTCAGGAATAAATAATACAGAATCTCCTGTTTTGTTAGATATAATTGAAACTTTCTGTCCCACGTTTGTATTTTGATGAGAATTAACCAATACGGTGCACCCCTGGCCATCTATCTCTCTATGCCCTTTATAATTGGAAAGATCGCCAAGTTCGTCGATATGAGGGACAAAATCTATCTGTTCATTTGTAAGTATTTCTGAAAACTGGATTCCAATATCCCGGGGTTTATTGTTATTGTTGAAGCAAACATTCCGAATGATCACATCTTTGTAAATAATACGGTTCTCCGGAATAGAAAAGTATTGATCGGTACTTGAAACTACTTCTGAAGCACCCTGCAAGCCAAAAAGCTTCGAAAATGCCAAGAAAATATACTTCCGCGTAATCTCGCGTTCGTAATCATTTTGAAAATGCCCCGCCTCAAAGAGAATGGTCGGGACACCGGCCTGTTGAAATGCATCGCCTACACAATTTACATTAAACGTATCGTCATAACGCCCAATCTGATTGGACACATAGTTCTGCAAAAAGGCGTTCAACACTATAATCTTCTGCATGGCTACCTCGCGGGCAGGCGTAAGCGCCCGCTGTGGATCGGCTGCCGGTGCTAAAAATGATATCGTTGCCGGTAAACCCGTTGGAAGTCCGTAGATAGTGCGCTGATCGTGTAAATTCAAACAAAGATTAGGTTGTACTTCATCAAATACCTGTTTAAGCAACCTGCTTTCGGATTGCGACAGTGTCACCGCATCCCTATTGAGGTCTACACCGTTGGCATTCTCCCGGGTATACCGTTCTGCTCCATCGGGATTGAGGATAGGAAAAGCATACAAAGTGTATTCCTGTAGAAAATGTTCAATTTCCTCTTGGAAGTCATTCTTCTGGTCTAAAAACCGAAACAGATCAAAAAGTGCTTTGGTAGTTGTTGATTCGTTGCCGTGCATTTGTGACCATGCAAGAACGATCTTCGATCCATGACCCAATGTAATAAGTGGAATTTTTTTACCCAGTTCAGAGTTTCCCGGATACGAAATTTTTAGTCGGTTACTGAAACTTTTCAGCAAGGGATCGATATGCTTCAAGCTAAGATATCTTCCCCTTAATCGGGATTCAAAATGGGCAGCATACCAAGTGGATAAGTTCATACAAATTCTATGTGATTACAAAGGTAAACAAAGCCTTGTTTACATGTGTAAACAAGTAAAAACAGCAGTTGGGGGTACTTTTGTAAACAATTTATGTGTCTAAAGCGAGAAAAACACCACGTAATATGCTCGCAATGCACCAAATATTTTTATTATATTCTTTTTCAGTGTATTAAATGTAGTTATATAAACAATTAATTATAGGTAGATAACATTAATTACCCAGTATAATTGGTATCATAGATAAAATAATTTACATTTGTAAACGTTTTACAACAAACGCCCTTGTTACAATGGTAAACAGCAACGATTTCTCGAAAAGACTGGAAAAAATACTCGATTATTACGGGTTATCGGCTACGGCTTTTTCGGATGCGATCGATTTTAACAGGTCCACTATTTCGCATTTGCTATCGGGTAGAAACAAACCCAGTTTGGATTTTGTGATGAAGGTGATTCAGCAATTTCCAGAAGTAGAATTATACTGGTTGTTAAACGGAAAAGGTGACTTCCCGTCCGATAAGAAAAATGATCCGACTCCTTCTGCCCCATCTTCCCGGATAACTGCTTCAGAAATGAAAGAAGCGACAAAACAATCCGTTTCCATTCCGACTAAGCATCCTTCAGAAACTACTTCCGCTTCAGCAGTTATAGAACGGATCGTGATTTTTTATAGCGACGGTACTTTTAAGACCTACGAAAATTAATTATTCTCCTTAAAATTTCAGAAATTCGCATAAAATCTAAAAAAATGCGCTTCTGCTATCTTTTTTCACTGCTTTTGTTTGTGGGTTGTTATGAGCCGGAACGAAATTGCACCGACTTTAAAACAGGAACCTTTGAATTTGAAGCTGTTGTAGGTACAGAAGTACTTACAACAACTTTTATACGTAACGATTCCATAGAAATTGATTATTTTAGAGGTAAAGGAGATACTTCCTCGGTGCGATGGATAAACGATTGCGAGTACATCGTTAAAAAGAAAAACCCAAAGAACCGGTCTGAAGAAAAAGCCATCCATATGAAGATCCTCACTACCGGCAAGAACGAATATGTCTTTGAGTACAACGTAGTAGGAGAAACCAGAAAACAAAAAGGAACCGCTAAAAAAGTAAAATAATGTTCGAAATCTTAAGCTCGCCGGATGCCTTAGTGGCATTGTTAACCTTGACTTTCCTGGAAATTATTCTGGGGATCGACAACATCATTTTCATTTCGCTGGCTGCCAGCAAACTACCCTCGAACCTTCAGAAAAAAGCAACCAACATAGGGCTCTTTCTCGCAATGCTTATACGGGTCATCCTGCTGTTTGGCATCTCTTGGCTCGTCGCTATGGAGGCTCCTTTTTGGAACATTCACCTGTCATGGATTGAAGCCGGTATAAGCGGACAAGGACTTATCTTATTTATAGGAGGACTGTTCCTCTTATATAAAAGTACAAGCGAGATCCATGAGAAAGTGGAGGATAAAGGACACGATGCAAGGAAAGTGAAAAAGAGCCGAGCCACCTCTTTAAGTAAAGCAATCGTTCAAATAAGCTTAATAAATATTGTTTTTTCTTTCGACTCTATCCTAACCGCAGTAGGTATGACCAATGGTATTAGTAACGACCCCAACGACGCTTTGGTGATCATGGTGATTGCGGTTGTGATCTCTGTACTTATCATGATGATCTTTGCAAATCCGGTGGGCCGCTTTGTTAATAAACACCCCACGGTCCAACTATTAGGGCTGGCCTTTTTGATCCTTATTGGCTTTATGCTGATTGCGGAAGGAGCTCACCTCTCGCATTTGGTTGTATTCGGTAATGAGATTGGGGTGATCCCAAAGGGGTACCTGTACTTTACAATTGCATTCTCCTTATTTATTGAATTTCTCAATATGCGTTATCGAAAAACGACCAGTGAGATCGTTTCAACACTCCCCGAAGAGAATTTAGATAATTAAACCAAATGACAAATGGATAAACCAACAGCACGCCGTAACGCATATTTAATGCTCATAACCGGATTGATTCTTTTAGGGATAGGCATCTATTTTATCGTTACTGAATTTCAAGCGCAAGCCCCGGACTGGTATTATTGGCTGGGACTAATAGTCGTTGGGGATTTATTCTTGATCGCCGGCGTACGGCAACTAAAACGAACTGAAAAATAAGCACACCTCTAGGGTTGTAAAAGTCAAGAGCTCTTTGATATTAGAGGTTTTGAAGAAAAGTGCTTGTTCAATATCCTAAACAAGGCCTCTTTATCGATCGGTTTGGTGAGATAATCACACATACCGGACGCTCTGCCGTTTCTAATGGCTTCTTTGGTGACGTCTGCCGAAAGACCTAAAACAACTAGATCTTCCTGTATTTGAAGTAATTTCTCAGTGGCTTCAAAACCATCCATATCAGGCATATGAATATCCATAAAGATAAGGTCGTAGTTATGCTTCCTAGTCTTTTCTATGGCCTCTAATCCGCTGCCTACACTTTCCGAACGTATTCCCACTTGCAGAAGTATATTATAAAGGATCATTCTGTTAATTCTATTATCATCAACAATAAGACTTTTTATGTGCGATAGGTCCTTGTTCCTTTCATTGATCGTGCCGGGCCGGTCCTCGACCAAAGGAAAGGACATTTCCACGGCAAAGCAGCTTCCTTTGCCCACTTTGCTTGTCACACCTATTTCTCCTTCTAACAGGTGAACCAGCTCTTTCGTGATCGCTAATCCTAATCCGCCCCCTTCATGGCGCTTTCTAAAGCCGTTTTCAACTTGAACAAAGCGATCGAAAATAGACGGTAATTTATCTTTTGGAATCCCCACGCCGGTGTCGGAAACCGAATAGGAGACTTTCAACCGGTCTTTCTCAAAGGATTCGGTATATCGAATAGTGATGCCACCGGTTTTGGTAAACTTTATGGCATTGGTAAGCAAATTAGTAAAGATTTGATTGAATTTTGACACATCTCCCAGGACGGTGCTGTTACAGTGCGATGAAAACTCCTTATTCACCTCCAATGTTCTTTCTTGTAATTGAGGTTTATAGGTATTGATGATTTTCTGAAGCTGGTCGGCTGGTTTAAATCGATCTTCGGAAACTTCCATCTTCCCTGATTCGATTTTTTCCATATCCAGGATGTCGTTTACAAGGACCAAAAGTGTTTGCGCGGAGTTTCGCATTAGCTTCAAATAAACGCGTTCCTTTTTAAGCAAATCCTTGGTCTGAAGAATATCAGCAAATCCAAGAATAGCGTTTAGAGGTGTTCGTATCTCGTGGCTCATATTCGAGAGAAAATCCGATTTTGCCGTTGAGGCTTTCTGAGCCTCCTGCTTTTGTTCCTCTAATTCCGTATTTAAGAGAGATAGCGTGGTGTTGATCGTTTCTTGGTGAGCCTTATTATGTCGAGATTTCAGAAACAGAAAAACCAGCAAGCTAATAACAAACGAAAGTAGAAATCCGAAGAATAAACCTATAAGTTGAATCAATTCACGTTCTTTATAGATCTCATTATCGCGGTATAGCAACTGAAATGACCAGGTCTTTCCTGAGGCGCCAATAGGCTTCATTCCTGCCTCAAATTGCCTATCGGTAGGAAAATCGCCCGGATTGGGTTCGTTGTATGAATAAAAGACTGTGCCGTTTTGATCTGTTAACAATACCGAATGGTCCTTAAATGTTTCACAGATCTCATCAAATTGCGAACTAAAATCCATCCCCGCGGTCACCGTACCATAGAATTTTCCTTTTATGTAGACAGGTACATCTACTAAAAATGCCTCTCCTTCTTGCGTCAGCGGGATCCAAGGTGTCATATTTGTAATATCCTTTCGACTATTATTGATCCATTCTGAATAGCGATACTCCAATGGCTTTATATCCAGCAACAAAGCTTCTTCATTGGCGATCAATGGTACAATTTGACGAATGATCCCATCACTGTCTATAAATTCAATAAAACGAAACGATGGATGCTGTGAAATAATACGATTGGCATCCGATTCGAAATACTGCATAAACGCACCCTCACTTTCCTCAATTCGATCCTTTATATTTTCGAGGGAACCTATATTATTCCGAACGGTCCGCTCAAAATCTTGAACAGATAGTCGTCCTACCGTCTGGATCTGGGCCTTGTATTCGTTATCGAGTTGTTGCTTGGCTTTTCCGTAGATAAACAGACAGGTAATGCTAATAGCGAGCATAATACCAAAGGAGAACCAATAGTAGCGTTTGGGGATAATAACCATTTTTTTGTGGAAACCTATAAATAGATTTCGAGTATTTTTATTAGTGTCAGCTAATTAAGAAATATCCTACAAAGCTACAAGGTTTTTTATAATTTCTTCGAGCCATTCTTTATTAGTTCATTTTGTTGTTCCATAAGGCGTTCGATATTGGCAAGCAGCTCGATATCTTTGGGGGTAGGAACTTGTTTATTTTTAGGGTCTTCGGATTTTTTCCTAAAGCGATTGATAAATTTGATGACCACAAAAATCGTGAGCGCAATGATCGCAAAATCAATCAATACCTCGATCAACTCGCCGTAACCTATGGCAACTTCTTCGGCTGTGTCTGTAGCTTCTCGTAACAGGTATTTTCTATTTGCAAGATTTACGTCATCGGTGAGTAGTGAAAGGGGTGGCATTACTACTTTCTTCACCAAGGTATTTACCACATTGTTAAATGCAGTACCAATAATAATACCTACCGCCATATCAATCATATTGCCTTTGATGGCAAAATCTTTAAACTCTCGAATAAAACTTTTCATGAATTATAGTTAGAATAACAGGGTTTGACCTTCTTCATCGGTAGGCGGCTCTTCTTCCTTATCCTTTTTTTCTGAAGTAGTTTCCGGGACAACGGCTTCTTCATCGACAACATCCATTTCTTCGGCAGGAATCGGTTTTGGCGGATCGTATGGGAGTGAAGATAACGCATTGATCTCCAGCACCTTGTCCTTCGTCAACTGATTACCCATGGCAGTGATTCCTTTTACGGCAATAAATTCTTCTAAATTTACTTCAGCATTATCCTTTCTTTCCTTGCCGCGCTCCTTAACGAAAACAACTTCGGCAACAGGACGATAATCAGTAAAAACACGTTCCAGGTATGACTTTGGGTGGTCTGTGATAATAAGTTCTTCTTTATCCTCATTTTCTATCAAGAAGCGTTTTACATAGAAAAGTTCCTTTTCACCTTCCCAGTAGATCACCGAAATAGGCTTATTGGGCTCCCATTTCTCTAAAACGATCATATCGTCGTCAAAACGAAGCGTAAGCTCGGGGATGACAGTCTTTACTACACCTTTCTGATTAATGATCAACAAACGATCTTCTTTTTTAAACTCCCCCAGCAACTCTCCGCGTTCATCCACATTAAGGCGCTGTACGGTGTCATCGAACCAGATCTTTCTTGGTTTTAGGGTAGATAGTCCTTTTTCTTTAAGCTCAATGCGCTTAACAGCATATTTGGTTACAATATTACCTTTGGAGGCACGTCCTTTCACCAACTGATCGGCGAAATCAAGATCGAACTTCAACTTCTTTATGCTTCCGGTCTGCCGGAGAAGCACCGTGACGACCTCAGCCTCACCATTGGGGTTTGCTGTAAAATAAAGCACTTTAGACCCCGAAGTTCCTGCCGTAAGATCGTACTCTTTGTCTCTTGTTATGGAAGTTACGGCAAAGCGTTTCACATAGGTAGCCCCACGCGGGCCGTCCTTGTAGATCATATTGTAGATGGTCCGTTTGTCTTTTTTCTTAAAAACAGCCACATGGAGGATGTTTTTTCCAACAAAGGTCTTTGCATCCACTTTAGTGACCATCATCGTTCCATTTTCGGTAAAAACAATAATGTCGTCGATATCGCTGCAATCGGTTACGTATTCATCACGCTTAAGGCTGGTTCCCACAAATCCTTCTTCCCTATTCACATATAGTTTTGTATTGCGGATCACCACTTTGGTTGCTTCAATATCATCGAAGACACGAATTTCCGCTTTTCGCTCTTTCCCTTCGCCGTAGTCTTTTTTAAGCCGCTTGAAATAATCGATGGCGTAATCAATTAAATTCTGAAGGTGATGCTTCACTTCAGCGATCTGATCTTCCAGCGCATCAATCTTTTGCTGTGCCTTATCGATATCGAATTTAGAGATGCGTTTGATGCGTATTTCAGTGAGTCGGACGATATCTTCTTCGGTAATGGCACGTTTTAGATGTTTTATGTGGGGTTGCAATCCTTCGTCAATCGCCCGGATCACCCCTTCCCATGTCTCCTCTTCTTCTATATCGCGATAGATTCGGTTTTCGATGAAGATACGCTCCAAAGAAGCAAAGTGCCATTGTTCTTCAAGCTCTTCCAATTGTATCTCCAACTCACTCTTAAGAAGTTGTACGGTTCGGTCGGTCGACAGGCGAAGCATTTCAGAAACACCAATAAACAATGGCTTATTGTCCTCGATCACACAACCCAAAGGCGAAATGGAAGTCTCACAGGCCGTAAAGGCATACAGGGCATCAATAGTCTTGTCGGGTGAAATACCGCCCGGAAGATGGATCATGATCTCTACTTGTGCTGCCGTGTTATCTTCGATCTTTTTGATCTTTATCTTCCCTTTTTCGTTGGCTTTTAGGATCGATTCTATTAAAGAAGTGGTTGTAGTGCCAAAGGGTATCTCACGCACCACCAGGGTGTTCTTATCGTGTTGCAAGATACGGGCCCTACTTCTTACCTTTCCTCCGCGAAGCCCGTCGTTATAGCTGGTTGCGTCCATGATCCCGCCCGTAGGAAAATCGGGTAAAAGGGTAAATCGTTTGCCTTGCAAATGCTTTATGGAGGCATCGATCAATTCTATAAAATTATGCGGAAGGATCTTTGTAGAAAGACCTACCGCAATCCCCTCCGCTCCTTGTGCCAACAACAGTGGAAACATGACCGGCAGGTTAATAGGTTCCTTCTTTCGGCCATCGTAGGAGGCCTGCCAAGAAGTGATTTTAGGGTTGTATACTACATCCAACGCAAATTTGGACAACCGTGCCTCAATATACCGTGATGCAGCTGCCCGGTCGCCCGTTAGAATGTTACCCCAGTTCCCCTGTGTATCGATAAGAAGGTCCTTCTGCCCTATTTGCACCATGGCGTCGGCAATACTCGCATCCCCATGCGGGTGGTATTGCATGGTATGTCCTACGATGTTGGCGACCTTATTATACCTACCATCGTCCAAGTCCTTCATGGAATGCATGATGCGCCTTTGAACCGGTTTAAAACCATCCTCAATGGCGGGAACGGCTCGTTCCAGAATCACATAACTCGCATAATCCAGGAACCAATCGCGATACATTCCCGTTACTTTGGTAATAGTATCGCCGCTGGTATCTTCGTGTTCTCCCAGATAATCTGGACCGGAATTTTTCGCTTCTTCGTTATTTTCTAACTCCTCGCTCATGAAAATTTAATCACTTTTATTAGACATAACACTATTGCCGCAAACGCAGCAGCGCTTATCATACAACAATCCCATCAGGCTTCAACTTTGTCCAGTTCAACTTTTAGATTATCGATGATAAACTCTTGTCTGTCGGGCGTGTTCTTGCCCATGTAAAAAGACAACAATTCTTCTATGCTCATCGACTTGTCCAGCATTACAGGGTCGAGACGTATGTCTTCCCCAATAAAATGCACAAACTCGTCCGGAGAGATCTCGCCCAAACCTTTAAATCGGGTGATCTCCGGTTTTGGTCGAAGTTTTTCAATCGCCGCAATGCGTTCTTCTTCGGAATAACAGTAGATCGTTTCTTTTTTATTTCGCACACGGAACAAAGGCGTCTGAAGGATATACAAATGCCCTTCCTTGATTATCTCGGGAAAAAACTGAAGGAAGAATGTAATAAGCAACAAACGAATGTGCATCCCATCGACATCGGCATCGGTTGCGATCACAATGTTGTTATAGCGCAGGTCCTCCATAGACTCTTCTATATTCAAGGCTGCCTGCAACAGGTTGAATTCCTCATTCTCATACACGATCTTCTTTGTGAGACCGTAGCAATTGAGTGGTTTTCCTTTTAAGCTGAAAACCGCCTGCGTATTGACATCCCTGCTTTTGGTTATACTTCCGCTTGCCGAATCTCCCTCGGTAATGAACAAGGTGCTCTCTAAATTTCGTTCGTTCTTAATATCTCCAAAATGAACGCGACAATCACGCAGTTTTTTGTTGTGCAAACTTGCTTTCTTTGCACGGTCCTTTGCGAGCTTTCGGATACCGGATAGCTCCTTACGCTCCCGTTCGGCCTGCATGATCTTCCGCTGGATCTTTTCGGCGATATCGGTATTTTTATGAAGGTAATTGTCAAGTTGCGTTTTTATGAAATCATTGATATAGGTACGAACGGTTGGCAGCTTCCCTCCCATATCTGTAGAACCGAGCTTTGTTTTCGTCTGACTCTCAAAAACGGGTTCCATCACTTTAATGCTGATCGCCGCTACGATCGATTTGCGCACATCGCTGGCGTCATAGTTCTTTCCGAAGTATTCCCTAATGGTCTTTACGATACTCTCCCTAAAGGCCGCTAAGTGCGTTCCTCCTTGGGTTGTGTTCTGCCCGTTAACAAAGCTGTGATATTCTTCGCTGTATTGGGTTTTACTGTGTGTAAGCGCGATCTCAATGTCGTCTCCTTTTAAATGGATCACGGGATATAACATATCTTCTTTAGACATGTTATCTTCCAGCAGGTCTTTCAGCCCGTTTTCCGAAAAGAACTTCTCACCGTTAAAATCGATCGTCAACCCGGGATTAAGGTAAACGTAATTTTTAAGCATCTTTGCGACGTATTCGCTTCGGAATTTGAAATTCTTAAAAATGCTCTCATCCGGTGAAAAAATCACCTTGGTACCTTTGCGTTTTGAACTTTCTTCTATTTCTGAATCTTCAGTAAGCTCCCCTTGACTAAACTGGGCATATTTTATTTGGTTGTCTCGAACCGATTCTACTCGAAAGAAAGAGGACAACGCATTTACGGCCTTGGTTCCTACCCCATTAAGCCCCACCGATTTTTTAAAGGCGCGCGTATCATACTTCCCACCGGTGTTCATTTTGGAAACCACGTCCACGACCTTACCCAAGGGAATTCCCCTCCCATAATCGCGAACTTTCACTTCTTTATCCTTGATCCGGATCTCAATGGTCTTCCCTGCGCCCATCACAAATTCGTCGATACAGTTATCTATGACCTCTTTCAGCAATATATAAATGCCATCATCGGGTGACGAACCGTCGCCCAATTTACCAATATACATACCCGGACGCATACGAATATGCTCCTTCCAATCCAGCGAGCGTATGTTATCTTCTGTGTATTGTGTTTGTGACATGATTTTTCTTGAATGTGCCTAAATATAGGGTTTCAGCTACAAAATGGAAACCTTAAAAAGGGAAAGTAATTAACAATAAATACGGTGTCATTGTTAAGAAAATATAGCAATCACGCATGGATATAAAGCTAAGTTTTGAACAGAAGAAGACACTCTTTTTTAAAATTCCGGATTTTTATAAAGGGTGATGAATACCCCGCAGTGATCGATGTTCTTTATCACTTCCCAATGTTGCTGAAGTTCCCGTATCTCTTCGTCTGAAGTGGCATTCTCGATGTTGGAGAACAAGTAATACGGATTGACATCTAAGTTTGGAGTTGCAAAATAAAGGTCCTTCACATCTGAAGCATCTGCGGCTGCGATCTTCCTAAAGTTCATGCGAAGCTGCGAACCTATTTCAGAAACAGGGATATTCTTTTTTGAGATATACTCCAGCATGTCCTCCTCTACAGCGTCGTAGCGTACGTAGGCCAAAGAACTGTCCCAGGCTTGTGCAATGGTGGGCGGATAGATCCAAAAGTGGCCACTTACATACCCAATCACCATAGCGACCAACAAACCCTTCCGAAGGTATCCCTTTACAGGCAACTCATAGAGGAGCTTAATGAACAATACCCCTGCCAGCAAGTAACAGACCATTAAATAGCGCGGACCAATAGGGTTGCTGAACGGCACAAAACCCAAAAAGAAAACAACAAGAAAAACCGATAAGACCAACAGCAGCGAACGTATAGAAGCAGACAGCACTGTTTTCCTTCGGAAAGAACGCCAAAGTAACAGAAACAGTGGTATCCACACCAACAGCCGTCCATTTTCCAGAATGCTCTTTATAAACACCACAGTGTTCTTTAACACACTGCGCACAGGAACCGCTTCCCTGTGACCGGAATAATGAGGGTTTGGCGTGATAATGACCCAGCCAAGGATTACGTATTGATAGATGAGGAACATCAGGAACACGAAGAGACCAATGAGATACCCTCTAAGCATCTTGCTTTGATACACCAGCAGGTCTTTTCTAACCAATATAACATGAAGCACCGTAAGAGCTATAAAAATATAGATACCGCGTAAGTTGGTGAGTAGAATGCCACTTAAGGCAAGCGCATACCAATTCCACTTGTTTGCAAGCAAGCTATTTAAGCCTAACAAAGTAAAAAATAAAAGAAGCATGTCGTTGTTAAGGCTTGTGGTTTGCGCCAGAAAGGTGGGTTCTATAAAAACAAGAAGCATTAACCACCAAGGTACTTCCTTTCCGAAAAAACGACATAACATGATCCACAGTTGATAGCACACCCCAAGATTCACAAGAAGTAATAGTAGCCTTGCAGACCAGAGCGCCTTTCCGAAGATCGTCCAGAAAAGAGCGATCCCTCCGATCCACAAAGGAGGGTGCCCCGAATTTAAGTCGGTTGGAACCACAAGTTGGGAAAAATCGTGCGTATAAAGCCAGTTAGCACGTTGCGCTTTGGTAAGAGCATCCCAAAAG
Organism: Altibacter lentus; assembly: GCF_000746845.1. Classification (GTDB taxonomy): domain Bacteria; phylum Bacteroidota; class Bacteroidia; order Flavobacteriales; family Flavobacteriaceae; genus Altibacter; species Altibacter lentus. Next base: position 743,665 of record NZ_KN050846.1, read on the forward strand.
AAGGGTCGATCCATAAACAACAGAAACTCCAGCAGCAATACTATGAAAATAGCTCCGAGTACCCACCACTTCTTGCCTTGAAGGTTAAAATGTTCCATGATCACGAAGATATCATTTCCGAATCATTCCCTAAAATTCAACTAAGGAAATGTTAAACCAAAATGAAACCCAAGGTGCCTTATCTATATTTGAGATATGAAGAAAACAACAATACTAGCCATCACTATTATTATGGCACTCGCTACGCAGTTTCGGTCATTTGCTCAAGAAAATGGCTCTCCATATGAATTAGATTGGACAACAGATGCGATCTGGACAGGCTTAGGTCTTGCCGGGAGCGCAGGTGGGCTCCTTATAATACAGAACAAAGATGATCTTACCCTTGAGGAGTTCAATAACTTGAATATTGATGACATTAACGGGATTGACAGATGGGCTGCCGGAAACCATTCGGAGTCTGCAAGTAAACTAAGTGACATTCCCTTTGCCTTTTCTTTTGGATCTCCGTTTTTACTTCTATTCGACGATGAAATAAACGATCATACCGGTCAGATCGCAGTATTATACATTGAAACGCTCGCCACAACCGCCACCATGTATTCGTTTACGGCTGGCCTTATTGACAGGTCACGACCGTATGTGTATGATGATAGCGGCGATACTTCCATGTCGCGACGATTGTCTAATAATGGTCAACGCTCTTTCTACGCAGGACATGTGGCAGCTTCCGCTACGGCTACTTTTTTTGCAGCGAAGGTTTACAGCGATTTCAATCCTGATGCAGCCGGAAAAGCCTGGGTCTGGGCCGGGGCAGCTACTGTACCTGCAGTGGTGGCTTATTTAAGGATCGAGGCAGGGCAGCATTTTTTAACCGATGTTACCCTTGGATACGTATTAGGAGCGGCTACAGGAATCCTTGTTCCTGAATTACATAAAAAGAAAAATGACAACCTTTCAGTATATCCCTCAGTAGGCAGAAATAATATGACCGGGGATGCGTATCGCGGGATGGCGCTACGACTTACATTTTAAAAGTTTTAAATTTTACTGAAATAAAAAAGCAGCAATAACGCTGCTTTTTCTGTTATACATTAAAGCGGAAATGCATCACATCCCCGTCTTGAACAATATATTCTTTACCTTCTACCCCCATCTTTCCTGCTTCCTTCACTTTCGCTTCGCTTCCAAAGGTCACATAATCACTGTATTTAATAACCTCCGCACGAATAAACCCTTTTTCGAAATCGGTATGTATCACGCCGGCTGCTTGAGGTGCCGTCGCCCCTACCGGAATGGTCCATGCACGCACTTCTTTTACACCTGCTGTAAAGTAGGTTTGAAGGTCTAATAATTTATAGGCCCCACGTATCAACTTTGCCGAACCGGGTTCCTGCAATCCCAGATCCTCCAGAAAAAGTTGTCGCTCTTCAAAAGTTTCCAGCTCTGTAATATCGGCTTCAGTACCAACAGCCAGAACGATCACTTCGGCGTTCTCATTGGCAACTGCTTCTTTGACCTGCTCCACATAGGCATTTCCATTAGCAGCCGAATTCTCATCCACATTACAGACATACATTACAGGTTTGTCGGTAATGAATTGTAACGGTTTTACAAAATCTTCACGCTCCTCGGCAGACAAGTCTATGGCACGAACAGAAATACCTGCTTCCAATCCCGTCTTTATCTTTTGAAGTGCCGCTTCTTCTTTAACGGCCTCCTTATTTCCGGTACGGGAAGCTCTTTTTACCTTTTCCAGCTTTTTCTCGACCGTCTCCAGATCTTTCAATTGTAACTCGATATCTATGGTCTCCTTATCCCGAATGGGGTTCACGCTACCGTCTACATGAACAATATTGTCATTGTCAAAGCATCGCAAGACATGCAAGATCGCATCGGTCTCACGAATATTTCCGAGAAACTGATTCCCTAACCCTTCTCCTTTGCTCGCTCCTTTTACCAAACCTGCGATATCAACGATCTCGACAGTAGCCGGTATCACTCGCTCGGGTTTTACCATTTCTTCCAACTTCACCAAACGTTCATCCGGCACGTTTACAACACCTATATTGGGTTCTATGGTACAGAACGGAAAGTTTGCACTCTGTGCTTTAGCGTTCGACAAACAATTAAAAAGAGTGGATTTCCCTACGTTGGGCAATCCTACGATCCCTGCTTTCATTATAATTTGTTTTGAGGGTGCAAATATAGGGTTTCAGAAAAAGAAATCGGCAGAATTTTCATGGGAACTTTTATCCTAAAATATAGGAAAACTTTGACTTGAAATTGGCAGACTTTTAACAAGTCCTTAGCTACTTTTACTTCAATAATCTAAAAAACCGGATCATGAAAAAATTAATGGGAATACTTTGTCTGCTTGCCATGGGAACTTTTACCATGCAGGCGCAAGAAAATAAGGATATACAACAAAAGACCATCGTCAAAAAGGTCACAATGACAGATAATGACAAGGTTGTCACTAAAGTAGTTGAAGAGACCAAAGCCGATATCGATGTCATCGAGGTGGAAGAGAACGGAGCGGTGAACCAAGAAGCAAAAGTGATCACCAAAAATGCCGACAAGACAGCGGTAGTTGCCGAAGCCAACGAAGAAAACACTACAAACAAGGCAATGGTTGCCGTAAAGAAGAAAACGTTGGAGAACGACCTGGAAGCTTCAAAAAAAGCAGAATTTGAAAAAGCGGAAGCTGAAAAAGCTGCTTTAGCCGCAAAAAAGAAAGAACTCGAGGCGCAAATGCTTGAGAATAGGAAGAAACTGGAAAGCCGTCCAAAAGGAATGGCCAAGCTTAAAAAAGACAACTAATCGCTGTCATTAAATACGTCACTCCACAAAAAGCCCTCGATGTTTCGAGGGCTTTTTAGTTTAATACCTCAGCAATCGCCGCCTGGTACTCTTCAAATTCCACAAGGTTATTATGGGCTCCCTTCGGAATGGTGACGAACGATACCAGTGCTTCGGGAAATTGACTTTCAAGATCTTTTGCTGAAGCATACGGTACCACGGCATCATTGGTTCCATGAAATATCACTATAGGACACTCGATGTTTCCTGTAAACGAGTAGGTAGGAAAATTAAATTTCAGCAAGTATTTTACTGGCAGTATCGGAAATCGGCGTTGCGCTACATCGGTCATACTGTAAAAGGGGGTTTCCAAAATAAGTTGATTGGGGTTATTCTTTGCCGCCACATAAGTCGCCAAAGTAGTTCCAAGGGAACGCCCGTATACGACAATGGCTTCTTCGGGCCATTTTTTCAGTAAATGCTCATACCAGAGTTGCGCATCCTCGTAAAGGTTTTCTTCGGAAAGTTTTCCGGTACTTTTCCCAAAAGTTCGGTAATCCATGACCAAGACATCATATCCAAAAGGAAGAAAATATGTTGTTATATCGCCCCATCGGGAAAGATCGCCCGCATTTCCGTGAAAATATAGAATCACTCCTTTGGGAGAGTCTGTTTTAAAATGAAGGGCATTGAGGCGTGCCCCATCTTGAGTCTCCAAGAAAAGCTCTTCAAAAGGTTCTTTAAAAGTGTACGTGTAATCCTGCGGCAGTTGGGTGGGATGAAAAAGAAGTTTTGTTTGCATAGCATAAAGTAATGTAAGGGAAAGCAGGAGCGCCGATAGAATAACGATGAGTGCTTTTTTGAAATATCCCATCTTATTTTTTCGCTGAATGTTTAACATGAAGGCTTGTAGTGGAAAGATCTATATTAGCATCCTTTGCTGTGATGATCTCTTCCAAGATCTTATGGTATTCCTCAAAATTGTTCAGGTTCTTGTGCCCTCCACCTATTACAGGGTACAGCCGGGTTTGCTTTGGTTTGATCTGTGAGAGCTTTACACTGCTGCTAAATGGTATGAGCTTGTCTTGGGTTCCATGAATAATACGTACCGGACAGTTTACATATTTTAGCCATTTATAAGTAGGCAGCGGATAACGCATGATAATAGACAAAGGCATAAAGGGCATGTAACGACCTGTTACCTTGGAAAGACTGTAATAAGGGGCATCGAGTATCAACATTTTCGGGTTGTTCATCGAGGCAAGCTTTGTAGCAAAGCCGGACCCCAGAGATCTGCCATACAGAATTATATATTTTTCGTCCACGCGCTCTCGTATGGTGTTGTAAACATACTGTAGATCGTTTTTAATCGCTTTTTGAGAGCGTTTTCCGGTACTTTTCCCAAAACCGCGGTAATCGACCATGATAACATCGTACTTGTTTCGTGTGAAATCTACAGCAAATTTCCCCCACCCTTTAATACTTTTTGAATTTCCTTTTAAGTACATCACTACCCCACGCGGATTCTTGACCCGAAAATGCAAGCCATTGATGGTCGCACCATCGCGCGTCTCCAGATTGTATTCTTCCACGATCTGGTTGTCGTAGTAGAATTTAAAATCTTTGGGTAATTTTTCGGGCTTGAATAAGAAGTATTCCTGAAGATAATACAGGGCTATACTAATACCAATATATATGGCAAGTACCGTAATAAGAATGTTTAACCAAGCGGGCATGTGTCTAAAGTACGAAAAACTGCGGATTTGATATATGAGGCACCACAGCCACTTCAAAACCTATATTTTAAGAAAAATTAAGATAATTACTGGGTGGTTCAAAAAAGTTTAGGAAAGTCTTATCATGCCGTTATCGGTATTTAACATTCGTCTACTGTACTTTTAATTAAGTATTAATCAAAACTAAAACTGAAACTATTATGAAGAAGATATTAATGGTATTCGCTTTAGCAGCGTGTACAACTGCGTTTTCGCAGGTAACTCAGAACGAGAACGAAAAAACGACCACCACGGTAACAAAAACTACCGTTAAGGACAGTAAAGGAATGGACGTTACAACGAAGGAAGTTACGACCAAACAGAGTCAGGATTTGGCACTAACCAGTTTCGATGGAAAACACAATTTCAATACTGTCATGGAGCCGGTCCAGGTGAAAACAGATGTGAATTATTCCAATGATGGTGTTTCATACCGCTTCGAGCCACATTCTACCAATGGTTTTCAATTGATGACCATGACAGAAGACGACACGAAACCTATGGAATATGCAGTAATACGTCCGTCGTCACAAAAAGGATACTATTTAATGTCTCAAAACGGAGATAACTCATTTGGTTATTTTAACCAGAACGGACATTTTGTAGTGGAAAGTTATGATCCTCAAACCGATTCCATTGTATACACCATATACAAGTTGGACCCGGCAGAAACAAAGGTCATGAAGAAAGATAAAATGTAACTTGAGGCCAAAACGCCCTCGCAACAAAAAGAAAATGTCATCCAGAGACTTCCTGTAAAGGAACGAGGATGACATTTTCTGTATTATAACGCTATTCCTTATGGTGTAAGAATGCCTGTTTGCCCAACAGGACTTCTTCACTTTCTACATGATCCTCGTCCGGCACGCAACAATCCACCGGACAAACAGCCGCACATTGCGGTTCATCATGGAATCCTTTACACTCGGTACATTTATCGGGAACTATGTAATATATTTCATCACTTATAGGTTCTTGCGTTTCACCGGCATCCACAGCCTTTCCATTAGGAAGTACAACCTTTCCTTCCAGATCGGTTCCATCTGCATAGCGCCAGTCATCTGCTCCTTCATAGATCGCAGTATTTGGGCATTCCGGCTCACAAGCTCCGCAATTAATACATTCATCTGTTATTATAATGGCCATCGGTATTTCTTTTTCTAACTTTGCCGCAAATTTAAGGTCTATAAAGGGCAACTCCAAACTTCGTATGCAATTACAACAAAGAATTAACGCATTTAGTACACTAGGCCGGTTTCTGGACCAATTTGGTGAGGAAAATGCTGAGATGAAGCAAGATATACCATTTAATTCTGAATTTTTCTTCGGAATGCAGCAACGTTTGCAAGAAGCACAGCACCACAACGGCTGGTTTACTCCTGAAAACCTTCGGTTTGCCTGTAAAAGTTGGTCTGAAGCACTTTCCGAATCACAGATCAAAACCTGGCTATCTGCGTATACCTTCAATAATACACCTTCCAAGACGATTGCCGTTATCATGGCCGGAAACATACCCTTAGTAGGTTTTCACGATTTCCTTTCCGTATTGATCTCGGGGCATCGCTTTCTTGGTAAACTATCCTCTAACGACAAGCAACTACTGCCTTATCTGGCATCTTATTTGGTTGCCGTAGAACCGGAGTTTGATGAAATGATAACCTTTTCCGAAGGAAAACTGCAGGATTTTGACGCAGTGATTGCTACCGGAAGTGATAATACGGCACGGTACTTTGAATATTACTTTGGAAAGTATCCGCACATCATCCGAAAGAACCGAAATGCTGTCGCTATTCTTACAGGTGACGAAACGCAGGAGCAATTAGAACACCTGGCCAATGATATTTTCAGGTATTTCGGACTGGGATGCCGCAATGTATCTAAGATCTATGTTCCTCAAGGCTATAATTTCGACTCTTTCTTTAAGGCTATGTATTCCTGGAAAGACATTATCTATAACACGAAATACATCAATAATTACGATTACAATAAAGCGGTTTATCTCATGAGCGGGATGGACCTTTTGGACAATGAGTTTCTTTTGCTGAAGAACGACACAGGCTTCTCCTCACCTATCTCCGTCGTTTTTTGGGAATCGTACACAGATGTTTCGGCAGTACGCAAAACACTGAATGCACAGGATGATTATATTCAATGTATCGTTTCTAAAGACGACATACCTTTTGGCGAGGCACAAACACCTCGTTTATGGGACTACGCCGATGGCGTGGACACCCTCACATTCCTGTTGAAATTATCTTAATAAATTATCAATATATTAACCCCATTTGCTGTTAGAATTTACATCTTTGTATCGCAAAACATTCACATTCAATGAAAAAACATAATTTTAGTGCCGGTCCGTGTATCCTCCCGCAGTCGGTAATGCAGAAAGCTTCAGAAGCAGTCTTGAACTTTAACGGCTTGGATCTCTCACTCATAGAAATCTCACATCGCAGTAAAGATTTTGTAGCTGTGATGGACCGAGCACGTGCCTTGGCCCTCGAGCATCTGGGACTCCAGAATAAAGGCTATCAAGCATTATTCTTACAAGGAGGTGCCAGTTTAGAATTTCTAATGGTAGCTTATAATTTATTGGAGAATAAAGCTGCCTATTTGAATACAGGTACGTGGAGCGATAAGGCCATAAAAGAAGCAAAGCTGCTTGGAGATATTGTTGAAGTAGCTTCTTCTAAAGAAAGTAATTTCAACTACATACCAAAAAATTATGAGGTGCCTTCAAGCGTCGATTATTTTCATTGTACCAGTAACAATACCATCTTTGGCACCCAAATACAAAGTTTCCCGGATATAAAAGCGCCTATGGTATGTGATATGAGCAGTGACATCTTTTCAAGGCAATTGGATTTCTCAAAATTTGCACTTATATACGCAGGGGCTCAAAAAAATATGGGCCCGGCGGGAACTACCTTGGTTGTTGTAAAAGAAGATATTTTAGGGAAGGTTTCGAGAAAGATCCCTTCTATGTTGGATTACAAAGTTCACATTGGCAAAGAAAGCATGTTCAATACCCCGGCGGTATTCCCGGTGTATGTCTCCATGTTAACGTTAGAATGGTTAAAGGACATGGGAGGAGTGGCTGCCATTGAAAAAATAAACAACCAAAAAGCAGGGCTACTCTATAATGAAATAGATCGCAACCCTTTGTTCGAAGGATTCGTTGCGAATAAAGATGACCGATCGAAAATGAATGCAACCTTCAATCTAACCGACAGTGCCCAAAAAGACCGCTTCGACAACCTTTGGAAAGAGGCCGGCATCAATGGACTGAACGGGCATCGCAGTGTTGGGGGCTATCGCGCTTCTATGTACAACGCCTTACCTTTGGAAAGCGTGCAGGTGTTGGTAGATGTAATGCAGGAATTAGAACGGACAAATTAAAACTGTCTAAACGAAACAATAACACCAGAGAAAAAATTAAAAATTAACACGTATTATGAAAGTATTAGCGAACGACGGCATTTCAAAGTCCGGAATCGAAGCATTGGAAAAAGAAGGTTTTGAGGTGATCACCACCAAAGTCGCACAAGAACAACTCATTAACTTTATAAACGAGCATTCCATTGACGTTATTCTGGTTCGCAGTGCCACTCAAGTTCGAAAAGACGTGATCGACGCTTGTCCTTCAATTAAAGTGATTGGCCGGGGTGGTGTTGGAATGGACAATATAGATGTGGCCTATGCCCGTGAGAAAGGAATAGAGGTGATCAATACCCCAGCTGCCTCTTCTTCGTCGGTGGCGGAACTTGTCTTTGCCCATCTTTTTGGAGGCGTACGCTTCCTGCATGATGCAAACAGAAACATGCCTTTGGATGGAGACAGCCGTTTCAAAGACCTTAAGAAGAGTTATGCCGGCGGAAGTGAATTGCGCGGAAAAACCATCGGTATCATTGGATTTGGTCGTATCGGACGTGAAGTAGCAAAAATTGCATTGGGCTGCGGTATGAAGGTGATCGCCAGTGACAGTCATGTAGGAGAAGCAGATATAACATTAAAGTTTTACGACGGACAAGAAATTACATTAAAGATCAAGACAGAACCGGTTTCAGAATTAATAAAACACAGTGATTTCATCACCCTTCATGTTCCTGCACAAAAAGACTATATAATTGGACGCAAGGAAATAGGTCAAATGAAGAAGGGAGCGGCCATAATAAACGCTGCCCGTGGCGGTGTTATCGATGAAGTAGCACTTATTGAAGCACTGGATAGCGGACAACTTTCTTTCGCCGGTCTGGACACCTTCGAACAGGAACCCACTCCTGCTATTAAAGTTCTTATGAATGAAAAGATCTCATTGAGCCCTCATATCGGGGCGGCTACAGACGAGGCTCAAGACCGAATTGGCACCGAGTTGGCAGAACAGATCGTGGCAATCTTAAAGCCTGCCACCAGATAGTTACATACTTTTATACTTTAACTAAAAACAAAATATATGGCAGGCCTAGTAGATTTAATCCAAAGTGATCTTGGAAGACAAATAATCAATGGGGTAAGTAACGAAACAAACCAGCCCGAAGATAAGACCGCAGCAGTCGTCTCCATGGCTCTCCCTTTATTAATGGGTGCCATGAAAAGAAATACCTCGAAATCAGAGGGTGCTTCCGGATTAATGAATGCCTTGAACGCAAAGCATGACGGGAGTATATTAGATAACCTTGGAGGGCTTTTTGGTGGCGGTGTCGATGAAGAGGTAAAGATCGACGGACTCGGTATCTTAGGGCATGTATTGGGCGGTTCTCAAGATAATGTAGTAGGCGCTATTTCAAAAAAGTCGGGTGTAGACAGCAATTCTGTCATGCAAATCTTAGCTGTTCTTGCTCCTATTGTCTTAGGATATCTGGGGAAAGAAAAGCGACAGCAAAACGTACAATCGGAGTCGGGATTAGACAGTTTACTCGGAGGCCTGTTAGGGGGCGGACGAAGGCAGCAAAAGAAGCAGCAGAGTCTTATTGAAACATTGTTAGATGGCGATGGCGACGGTAGCGTGGTCGATGATATTGCAGGTATGGTGCTTGGCGGCGGGAATAAATCTAAAAAGGGAGGGCTTCTTGGAGGTCTCTTCGGAAGATAATAAATTCATAAAAAAACCTTTAACCACGCCTTGCGTGGTTTTTTTATGTTAAAGCCCGTTAAAATCATTCACACGAACAAGAACCTTTTGTAATTTTATGAAAATGTATACTATGAGATTCTTTTTAGTTTTATGTATCCTCGCTCTTGGTATTTACAGCTGCGATTCTAGCAAGTCTGCAATGAAGGGAGATACTTTAACGAGCGGCACATCAGATACCATTCGTATCGCTAATGACAGCTTAGAATATGAGATCCTAATCATTGAGCCAGGTTTCGATGCTTGGTTGATCACACAACCCCCTCGATCTTATTATGAAACAAGCTATTTGGAAAACCGCAATTATTTCTACGTGCTGGAATACAACAACCGCGTTCGCAATTTGTCATTTTCAAGAACACTGTACCCACAGGAGATCGAATATAGATCGAATATAGATTACGGTCATGAGGTAAATTACCTGCTCTATAATTATTTTCAATACTTCGAACAAAAATACAGGCAGCGGCTGCGATGAAGCATTTGAAAGAACGTTGGAACATCAACTCTAACTGGCAGCTTTTTGTTATTTTTGTGGTGTTCGCCATCACAGGTAGTACTGCTGCAAAATTTGCAGGACCCTTAACAAGCTGGGTAGGGATTACCAGAGAAATGGGCTGGGCACTCTATTGGTCAGTTCGTATAGTGATCATTTTTCCGCTTTACCAAGTATTATTAGTACTATTTGGGTGGTTATTTGGTGAGTATACCTTCTTTTGGGAATTTGAAAAGAAGATGTTGCGTAGTTTAAGATTAGGGTTTTTAATTAGGAACGAATAATGTTATTGAAGAACGAAATTAGCAAGCATTTTATAACGCCTTTCTTGGTGTTTGCCTTGCTGTTCCCTTCTGTTTTTCAGTTCTCTCATCTTTTTGAAGAGCACCAGCACACTGTTTGCAACGACTATTCAGTGCATTTTCATGAAACCGACACCGATTGCCCTATCTGTGACTTTCACCTTAGTAGTTTTAACTTTGAGCCTCGCTATAATCCTCCTATTGCCGTAGCGCTCCCCTATTCTAAAATTGATTCTTTTCAAGAAGGGCTTTTACAAACCATAGCTCTTCAACACCCCCACCTGCGTGGGCCTCCCCACTTTTCTTATTAGTTAATACCATTGTTTAATTATTAAGAAAAAAATTATGAAATCCCTATATATATGGCTGGGAGCTGTCTTTGTTATAGCTTCAGCAAATTCTCAGAATTCCCTTTCGGGAACGGTCAATTCATTAGAAAATGAGCCGCTTTCCGCTACTATTTACCTACCACATCTTGAAAAAGGAACTATTGCCGGTTTGGATGGCACCTATACTATTTCCAATATTCCAAATGGAACTTACAAAGTAATCTACTCGCTATTGGGGTATGCTACCGTGTCGCGTACCGTGCTCTTTTCAGAAGGAAAAGAAGAGATAGTATCTATTACCCTTGAAGAAAGTGCGGTAGAGATCGAAGAAGTGATCATCTCGACCCCTTTTCACAAACTCCAGAGTGATAATGTAATGAAGGTAGAGCGCATTTCGATGGACCAATTAAAGAAACAAGGTTCTACAACGCTTTCCGAAGGAATAACAAACATCCCCGGTGTAGCATCCATTAGCACAGGTACAAGTATTGGAAAACCCGTGATACGCGGATTAAGTGCAAACAGAGTCCTTACCTATGCGCAGGGCGTACGGCTAGAGAACCAGCAGTTTGGAGATGAACACGGACTGGGTATTAACGGCGCAGGTGTTGAAAGCGTAGAAGTTATAAAGGGGCCTGCTACCCTGCTTTATGGAAGTGACGCACTGGGAGGTGTCCTTTATCTTAATCCCGAGCGCTTCGCAACAGCCGATAGCCTACATGTGGATCTGGAGACCACTTATTTTACAAACACACTTGGAAGTGCTTCCAACATGGGTTTTAAAACTTCTTCGGAAAAGTTTCGCTTCTTGTTACGTGCTATGTACGGAACACATAGTGATTATAGAACAGGAAACGATCTGGATGTAATTAACTCGCGTTTCAATGAAACCGACATCACTTCCGGAGTGCAATTTCAGAATACAAAACTAAAATCGACACTTCGTTATAATTACAATCGGTCAAACTTGGGACTGCCCGAAAGTCTTGGAGAAACCTCTTCATCAAGAGAACTATTAGCACCTTATCAGGAAGTTGATAATCATATCTTGAGTTGGGACAATGTTTTCTTTTTCAACAATTCCAGTCTTCACGCCAAAGTAGGTTATTTATTTAATGACAGACGGGAATTTGAAGAAGCCGAAGAGCCTAACACACCCGAAATGGATGAAGCTGCTCTTAGGTTAAAGCTTAATACGCTAAACTACGACCTCGCTTACCACCTGCCGCTAATGGGCAAATTCGAAACCATTGTCGGCCTGCAAGGCATGTACCAGACCAACGAGAATTTTGGCGAAGAGATCCTCATCCCTGATGCTACGACCAAGGATATTGGAATATTGGCCACAACCCATTATCACTTAGAGAAATTAGATATTCAAGCGGGGTTGCGACTGGATAACCGTGTTCTGGAAAGTGAAGCTTCAGGAACAGTAGATGACCCGGAATATATCCCTGCCTTGGATAGAAGTTTTAGCAGTCTTAATGCTGCCATTGGAGTTAAATGGGATGTCACGAAGCAATTGTTAGGCCGACTTAACCTTGCCAGTGGTTTTAGGGCGCCCAACCTGGCCGAACTTACTTCAAACGGGGTGCATGAAGGCACCAATAGGTATGAAGTTGGTAATCCAAATCTTACAAACGAGCAGAACTTTCAAACAGATCTTTCACTAGAATTTAGAAACGATCATTTTGAATTGATCGCCAACGGTTTTTACAACACCATCAACGATTATATCTTTATTACACCTACCGGAACATTTATTGACGAAAATCCGGTGTTCGATTATGTACAAAACGATGCATATCTGTATGGTGGTGAATTTGGCTTGCATATACATCCGCATCCATTGGATTGGTTGCATGTGGAAAGCAGTTTTGAAACGGTTACGGGGAAATTATCTTCGGAAGCGTTTTTACCGTTGATTCCGGCAAACGCACTTACAAATACTCTGCGAGTGGAATTCAATCCCGGGACAATTCGAAAGGACACCTATACTTTTATCCGACTCAAAAATGTATTCGATCAATCTAATGTGAGTACTTTTGAAACTTCAACACCCGGGTACAGTTTGCTGAGCATAGGAGGCGGCAGCTCTTTTCAGTTCAAGGAAGTTTTGTTGGAAGGCTCATTGACTGTCAATAACCTTACCAACGAGACCTACATTTCACATCTGTCCAGACTTAAAAATGACGGTATTCCTGATATTGGAAGAAATATATTGATACGATTAAAATTGTCGATCTAATAAAAAAGCCCCGTACGGGGCTTTTTTTATTCGTTCACTTTAACTTCAATTGGTTGCGGTTGAGGATGCTTTTGTGCTGAAAAAACATAGGTATACAACCACATGAGGGTGAAAGTTGGAATAAAGTCGCTTACGGGTAGAATTTCTTCTACGAACACTATCACCGAAGCTATTTTTCCGGATGTTCCGGAATACATATCATTCATCTTCTTTGCGGCATAAGGTGCCCAAAGAAGGTCTAAAAAGGGACCAACGACCGGTATCGCCATGGTGATCATACCCACAGCATCAAAGAGTAACCCTTTCCGAAGTAATTTATATTTAGACTGTTGCATAGTTTTTTATTTAGTTCAATACATAGAACGCAATAAAGATGCCAAAATTATGCAAGATCACTACTAATGAGCTTGAGGAATTCACTGCGTGTTTCTATCTTTTCAAATTGTCCTCTAAAACCCGATGTCGTGGTTACACTGTTCTGTTTTTGAACCCCCCGCATCATCATACACATGTGAGAAGCTTCAATGACCACAGCGACTCCTTTGGGTTTTAATGTTGTATTGATACACTCCAGAATATCATGGGTGAGGCGCTCCTGTACCTGGAGTCTGCGTGCAAAAATATCCACTACCCGCGGAATCTTACTTAGACCAACAATATGGCCGTCGGGGATGTATGCGATGTGTGCTTTTCCGAAGAAAGGCAGCATGTGGTGCTCGCATAAAGAATATAACTCTATATCCTTGATGATCACCATATCGTTATAGCCCTCTGCAAACATGGCGCTTCGCAGTACTTCCTCCGGATCCTGACAATGACCCGAAGTAAGGAATTGCATGGCTTTGGCGGCCCGTTCGGGGGTTTTTACGATCCCCTCTCGGGTAATATCCTCTCCAACACCTTTTAGTATTTCTGAAAAATTATTGCGAAGATCGTCGGTCACTTCGTGGTTGTATTCTTCAAAGAATTTGTAGGATCCCATTTATGTTGTCTTTAGTTTTTCTGAATAGAATTTCTTGACCTTATCTACCTTTGGCGTAATTACAAATTGGCAATAGGGCTGTTGGGTATTGTCATTGTAATAGTTTTGATGATCCTCTTCAGCTTTATAAAAAACATCCAATGGACTCACTTCGGTCACAATAGGCCGATCGAACACCTTATGCTCCGTTAGTAACCGGATAAAGGCTTCCGCTTGCTCTTTCTGAGCTTCGTTTTCGTAGAAGATCGCACTGCGGTATTGCGTTCCTTTATCATTTCCTTGTCTGTTCAAGGTGGTAGGATCGTGGGTGGCAAAGAAAACCTCAAATAAAGTTTCCAGAGACACAGTGGCAGGATCGAAAGAAATTTTAATTGCCTCGGCATGTCCGGTTCTGCCTGTACATATTTCTCTGTACGCCGGATTCTTAATGGTTCCTCCGGTGTAGCCGGAGATCACCTGTTCAACACCTTCAATGCGCTGGAAAACGGCTTCCGTACACCAAAAACAACCTCCTGCCAGTACTATTTGTTCTAAGTTTTTAGTCATATATTAAACAATATTACAATTTAAAAGCTGCGCTTTTCTTTCTATGTCGTCATTTTAACTTTTTGTTAATACTTCCGGCCAATGTAGTGCGTTAGCTTTGTCGACGATCCCTTTGTCATCAATCAAAATCACAAAATGGGCAATATATCCAGAACCTTTTCTATTCTATTTTTTTGTTTTCTTTTTTTAAGTTTTCTGAAGAGTTTCTCTCAAGAACAAAAATCCATTGAAGCAGTCCGAATTGAGGAACCGCCGCGTATCGACGGAATCTTAGACGATGCCGTATGGCAATCATTACCGGCTTACGGGAACTTTTTTATGTACGAGCCCGGAAATGAAGGCAGGATCCCCGAAGGGTATGCTTCCGAAGTGAAAATGGCATACGACGATAAAGCAGTGTATGTGGCTGCGTATCTATACGATCCTCAACCCGACCGCATTTTAAGTCAGTTCTCACAACGGGACGAGGTTTTTGTTCAAGCCGATTATTTTTCGGTAGCCCTTAATACGTATAACGATGGTATTAACGAAACGCGGTTCTATGTTACAAGTGCAGGGACCATTGGCGATGCGATACGAGGGCAGAATAACTTCGATTTCAGCTACAATGTAGTCTTCGAGTGTAAGATCTCCAAGGATGACAAAGGATGGTATGCCGAATTTAAAATCCCCTATAACGCCCTTCGTTTTCCCGAAGTGACCGTGCAGGACTGGAGTGTAAATTTCTATCGGCGTTTAATACGGGAAAACCAGACCCACACTTGGAATTTTATAAAGAACAGCGTAGGACAAGAAACACAATACAATGGCCTAGTTACAGGTGTAAGAGATATCAATCCGCCGGTTCGGCTTACTTTCTTTCCCTTCGGACAAGGCGTGGTCACTAATTTCGATGGTGAAACAGAAACAAACCTCTCTGCGGGAATGGATGTTAAATATGGGTTGAGCGACAGTTTTACACTGGATGCCACCCTCATCCCCGATTTTGGTCAGGCATCTTTCGATGAGGTGACATTAAACTTAGGCCCTTTTGAACAAACCTTTGGAGAGAACCGCCAGTTTTTCACAGAAGGAACCGACCTCTTCAATATTGGACGTATCTTTTTCTCAAGACGCGTGGGCAGTGGTCCTACAGGCGATGTGGGTGACCTTGAAGACACAGAGGTCATTGACAACTATCCCGCTAAAGTAAACTTGCTGAATGCACTCAAGATCTCCGGAAGGACAAAAGAAAAGTTAGGCGTTGGATTCTTTAATGCCATAACTGAAAAGACCTATGCCACCATTCGTGATACGGTGAACAACATCAACCGAAGCGTACTTGTAGAACCGCTCTCCAATTATAATATTGTTGTATTAGACCAGCAGTTTAACGGTAATTCTTCAGTATCGCTAATCAACACCAATGTAACGCGCGAAGGGAGCTTTAGGGACGGAAATACGTCTGCTTTTGTTTTCGATGTGGCCGATAAAGGCAACAACTACCGAAGCTCCGGTAGAGCGATTGTAAGCAATGTGAACAGTGTTGACGGCACAAAGACCGGGTTCCTTTCAGAATTGGATATCTTTAGGATAAAAGGGAAGTTTCGATATCGGGTAGGACACGATTTTGCCAATACCACTTACGACATTAATGATCTGGGGTTGAATTTTGAGAATAATTTCAACAATTTTGTAGCGGGTGCCTCCTACCAAATATTCGAACCTACCCAGTGGTTCAACAGCTATCGTTTTGAGCTTACAGCAAGACATCGCAGACGCTATAGCCCGGATGTGGAGATAGGTAACACCCTGAACTTAAATACGTTCTTCGTCTTAAAGAGCAGATTCGCCTTTGGAGGAAATATGAGCTATTTTTCGAAAGATGATGACTATTTTGAGCCAAGAGTCCCCGGGCGCTTCGTGGCGTTTGGTGCCAGCCTTGGTGGCAATGTGTTTGTTTCTTCAGATTATCGCAGGAAGTTTGCCTACGATATAAATTTTGGATACCGTACCTATTTCGATACCCAAAGCCGACAAAACACGTTTTTCGATATTGAACCCCGCTATCGCTTTTCAGATAAATTTTTAATGATCCTTTCTTCTGAATTTTCGTTCCGGGAGAAAGATTTTGGATATGTTGACAATACAGAAACAGAAATTTTCTTTGGCCAGCGAGAGCGTATTAATATTGAAAACAGTATTCGGGCGAGTTATAATTTCGATCCTTATAAAGCAGTGGATTTACGTTTCCGAAACTTTTGGAGTACCGCAGACTATTCGGAAGATGTATTTTTTACCTTAAACGAAGATGGCACGCTTACCGAGGCTGATTACGATTTTTCAGAAAATGATCCCAATGCCAATTTCAACATTTGGAACTTAGACCTCAGTTTTCGCTGGCGTTTTGCACCGGGAAGCGAGGCGACACTCCTGTATCGAAACAAGATCTTTAATTTCGATTCTCAATCGACCTTAGGGTATGGAGAAAGCCTTAAAAACCTTTTTGATCAACCCCAGCAAAATACCCTTTCTCTCCGAATTACTTATTTTGTGGACTACAATAACATAAGGGGACTTTTAAACACAGACTCTTAGTTCCAGTTTTATGAAATTGTAGTATTTTCATCCCAAACAAAAAAATAATGATCGAAGCCCGGAATATCCACAAATATTATGACGACCTCCATGTATTAAAAGGAGTAGATCTCCATATTTCGAAAGGTGAGATCGTTTCTATTGTAGGTGCTTCGGGGGCAGGAAAGACCACGCTCCTTCAAATTCTAGGGACCTTAGATGGCTATGAGACAGCTAAAGGATCCTTAGAAATCAATGCGACGGACATCGCTACCCTTAAAGGAAAGCAGTTGGCTAAGTTCAGGAATGAAAATCTAGGCTTTATCTTTCAGTTTCATCAGTTATTACCCGAATTTACAGCACTTGAAAATGTTTGTATTCCGGCTTTCATTAAGAACACCACACGTTCGGAAGCAGAAAAGAAAGCCAAAGAATTGCTTCGTTTCTTAGGCCTCTCACATAGGGAAGGTCATAAACCCAACGAACTTTCGGGCGGGGAACAACAACGAGTCGCAGTGGCAAGGGCGCTGGTGAATGATCCGGCCATCATTCTGGCCGATGAGCCCAGCGGAAATCTAGACACCGAAAGTGCAGAGAATCTGCATCAACTGTTCTTTACCCTTCGCGATACTTTTGGACAAACTTTTGTCATCGTTACACACAATGAGGAGTTGGCTAATATGGCCGATCGTAAATTGACCATGCAGGACGGAAAAATTTTAGTATAATCTATGGACCGGAGTGAGCTAAAGGAGTTTCTGGACGAAAAAGCCGCCTTTTATAATCAGCCGAAGTTCATTGAGACCGATCCCATTCAAATTCCCCATCTTTTCACGAAAAAAGAGGATATTGAGATCGCAGCGTTTTTAATAGCCACTATTGCCTGGGGGAACAGAAAAAGCATTATCACAAATGGTACGAAGCTCATGGAGCTTATGGAATGGTCACCTTATGACTTCGTGATGCACTTTTCTGAAAAAGACACCCAACGATTTGCCGGTTTTGTACATCGTACTTTCAATGAAAAAGATCTTATTTATTTTCTGAAAGCCTTACAGAACATTTACCAACATCATGGCGGACTGGAACAGGTGTTTGAAAATGCTTCGGAAGGAAAAACCCTGCAGCAAGGGATCCACCACGTGCGAAGCTTGTTCTTTGCATTACCTCACCTCCCCCGAACCGAAAAACATTTCAGTGATCCTTTGAAGAATTCTGCGGCGAAACGTATCAATATGTTTTTACGATGGATGGTACGCCGGGACGCTGCCGGGGTCGATTTTGGAATTTGGTCACGCCTCTCCCCTTCTCAATTGTCCTGCCCGTTGGACGTTCACAGCGGTAATGTGGCACGAAAGTTACAGTTGTTGAACCGGAGGCAAAATGATGCAAAGGCCTTAGTAGAATTAGACACTTCCCTGCGCCGTTTGGATGCAATTGATCCTGTTAAATATGATTTTGCGTTGTTTGGTTTGGGGGTCTTCGAAAATTTTTAACATAATAAATTTACATTACACTTTTATCGATAAAACACACATTTTATCGTTTATATGTATTTTTTTTGTATGTTTGGATACCTAACAACTTAACCTACTTATTATGAAAACTAAAATTACACTACTTGCGCTTTGTTCTTTAGTACTGCTTAGTTGCCAAAAAGAAGATACTTTACCCGTCAATGATTCTTCAAATCTTATCATTGAAATTGGTGACGGAACGGTGCCGGATCCCACTTCATCCATTTATACGACGGATCTCATGGCAGGACAAAATATGTATGCCGGTACCGTAAATGTGGAATATATAGACGGCACTATTGTAGTCACCTATGCTTCGGAAGGTGATTGGGGTATTGATGAGACACACTTATTTGTGGGAGACTTGAGTAATTTGCCCGTTAACGGAGGAGGAAATCCTAAGATTGGAAAATTCCCATACAAAGGGACTCACCCTGCAGGAACTACTACTGTAACGGTTATCACAATTCCTGCTGCATCGGGTGAATGTGTCACTGTGGCAGCACATGCCGTTGTAACCAATGCCGCTACCGGTCAATCGGAAACTGCTTGGGGAGATGGTGAATCAATTGGAGGGAACAACTGGTCTATGATGTTCGAAGTTTGCATACCATAACCAAAATGTATTAATACATAGAAGCTCCAAAATCCTCATGGGATCTTTGGAGCTTTTTTTATTAGCAACCTCTTTGTTATTTGCATCAAAGAGGGATGACAGTCAAGAAGCAATGTTACGCGTTAACTTTTTTGTGTAAAATGTTAACGTAACACTTTCGGTTTTACGATATTTGTAGGTCTATCAAATAAAACAGAATCTTACATTGATCACACCTACGCTTCCGAAGAATGAACAAGAGCGCCTTAACGCAGTAAAATCTTATAGCCTGTTAGACACGCTACCCGAAGAGGACTTCGATAATATTACTGCGCTGGTGGCAAGTATTTGTGACGTTCCAATATCTTTGGTTACACTTCTGGATGCCGATCGTAATTTCTTAAAATCTCATTATGGTATTCCGTTTAATGAGTCGCCACGCGACATTTCATTTTGCGGACATGCCATTCTGGACGAATCCAACATCTTTATTGTTGAAGATGCCAGAAAGGACGATCGCTTTAAAAACAACCCTCTGGTAAGCGAGCAGGGTGCGATCTTCTATGCAGGGGTCCGACTTATAAATCCGGATGGATTTCCTCTTGGAACACTTTGCGTTTTCGATGTAAAGCCGCGTACGCTGGATGACAAACAAAGAAAGACCTTACTTGCCCTAGCGCGTCAAGTGATGAACTTGTTTGAAGAACGAAAAAAGAACAAACAATTAGAACTGCTTCAAAAGGAGCTGCAGAACAAAAACGATGAATTAAAGAACTTTGCAGGCGTGATCTCGCACGATATGAAAATGCCTTTAGCAAATATGATCCTGACAGCAGATATTCTCAAAGCAAAATATTCAGAACAACTAGATACTCAGGCTCAGAAATACATATCGTACCTCAAGCAGTCATCCTTTACATTGAGCGATTATATTTCGGGGTTACTGGCGCATTACGAGAGTGACAAACTAACCTCCGGCTCACATGAGACCTTCGACCTCAACCAACTTCTGGAAGAAATCGTGGACCTATTGAATATCGATATTGATTGTGAGATCAACTTTCCTGAAGAAAATCTCGAACTCTCCTGCAACAGGGCCGCCTTAGAGCAGATCCTTCTCAATTTAATAGGTAACAGCTTAAAGTATAACGATAAGGAAAAGATCGTGATCGATATGACCTGTACCAAAACCGACGATATGTATCATTTTGTATTGTCCGATAACGGTATGGGAATCCCTAAAGACAAGCAAAACGAGATCTTCGATCTGTTCACTACCGTGGGCAATTTAGACAGGAATGGCAAAAAAGGACACGGGATCGGTCTCTCTACCGTCCAAAAATTAGTCAATGGAATGGGTGGCAACATTAGTGTCAATTCAGAACTTGGAAAACGCACTACGTTCGAATTCACGTTTAAATAACTTGACAACCCTCATCAACTTTATCACTTTCTTAACATCCAGAGGTGTCCTTTCTTACGTATATTTCACCTGCTAACAGTAAACTATGATTTCCCCAAAAGCCCCTTATAATGAGGCCGAACGTTTGGCCGAATTACATTCTTACAATTTATTAGATACGCTCCCCGAGGTTGATTACGACAACATCACTGCTTTGATCGCTTCCATTTGCGACGTGCCTATTTCGTTAGTGACCCTTTTGGATAAGGACCGTAATTTTTTGAAATCTCATTTTGGACTCGATATACAGGAATCGCCGCGTGATATTTCATTTTGCGGTCATGCCATTTTAAACGACAATGACCTGTTTATTGTAGAGGACGCTCGAAAGGACGAACGGTTTTACGACAATCCTATTATTGAAGAATACGGTACTGTTTTTTACGCCGGCGCCCCACTTCGCAATGAGAACGGTTATGCCCTGGGGACCCTATGTATCTATGATGTGAAGCCGAGAGCCCTTTCAGAAAAACAAAAAAATTCATTGAAACTTCTTGCAAAACAGGTGGTAAACCTATTTGAACTACATAGAAAAAATGCACACCTGTTGGAATTGCAGGCAGAGCAAAAGCGGCGAAACGAACGTCTCCACTCGTTCGCACATGTCGTTTCTCATGACCTTAAATCACCGTTGGCCAATATCACCAGTCTTACGCGTTTACTAAGAGAGGAGAATGCAACGACATTGAGCGAAACCTCATTACAATATCTCGAATATATGGAAGAATCTTCTTTAACACTAAAGGAGTATATCAACGGGATACTTAGGTTTTACAGGAATGACAGTCTTTCGGAATCACAAAAAGAAGATGTTAGTTATAGTGAATTCTTTGATGCCATTAGCGAAATGCTCATTTTAAAGGATTCTGAATTTTGCTACCCTACTAACGGTATATTTAGAAATATCAACAAGGCAGCGTTAACACAAATCGTGCTGAATTTGGTTGACAACGGCCTCAAATACAATCCGAAAGAACTGTGCACCGTTACAGCTGTGGTCTCAGAAAACGATAGTTATTATACCTTTCAAATAACCGATAACGGAAGAGGTATCGAACCTGAAAAACAGGAGGAGATCTTCCAACTGTTCAAGACAGCGGGGATCAAGGATCGCAGGGGTAAAGAAGGTACAGGAATTGGGTTGGCTACTGTAAAGAGCCTTGTGACCAAGTTGGGAGGTGACATACATCTCGATTCGGAAATGAGTGTTGGAAGTACTTTTACGTTTACCATTAAGAAATAGCTATAAATCGGATGCATTTTATATCTTTGGCCCCAGCCGGATGCAGCGGATTTAACTTAGACGTGTAAAAGCTTGGATAAAATTTTCTGCGACCTATCCGGTTGAGATGACAAATTGTTCTTGGAATGCAGTTTAAACACCCCGAAATACTTTATGCCCTTTTTCTACTGCTCATCCCAATTATTATTCATCTTTTTCAGCTTCGAAAATTCCAGCGGATAGACTTTACCAATGTGGCTTTCCTCCAAAAAGTCACCATCCAGACCAGAAAAAGTTCACAACTTAAAAAATGGCTAACGCTTCTTATGCGCCTGCTAGCATTGGCCTGTATTATCGTGGCTTTTGCTCAACCCTTTACGGCATCACGTTCTGCCCTGAACACAAATAAGGAAACGGTGGTATACGTGGATAACTCTTTTAGTATGCAGGCAAAAGGTCCGCAGGGTCCGTTATTACAACGAGCCCTACAAGATGTATTTGAGCAAACTGTGGGAAATGAACAAATTAGTTGGTTCACCAATAATCAAGACCGAAGGAATGTCACTGTACAAGATTTCAAGAATGAATTATTGCGAGTGGATTATACCCAAAAGCAACTCACCCCGGCCGAAGTCGTTCTAAAGGCACAGCAATTGTTTTCTAACGCCCCCGATGCTTCAAAGCAGCTTATTTATATTTCCGATTTTCAACAAAAAGAAGCGTTTCCGGAGATTCCCGAAGAGCTGCGCATCGACGCTGTACCCCTTCGCCCTGTCGCTACCGGCCACATTGGTATCGACACCGCTTATATTGCTTCGAAGTCGGTGAATACTATACAGTTGAAGGTGGTCGTTTCTGCTTCGGAAACATACACACAACCCATTTCGGTCTCACTCTACAAAGCGGCCAATCTCATCGCTAAATCGGCCGTTGATCTTTCTGAAAAAACTTCAGAAACCATTACATTCGACTTAGAGAATACGGGTGCCATTGTAGGGTATGTGACATTGAACGATCCTAACATCGTGTACGATAACACACTTTTTTTTAGCAGTAATGCTCCTGAAAAGATAAAGGTTCTAAGCATTAATGAAGCAAATGCCAACTTCCTACAGCGTTTGTTCGATCAACCTGAATTTGAATACACACAACTGGCACATGATGCCGTAGATTACAATACAATTCCGAATCAGAATTTTATTATTCTGAACGAATTGGAAAAATTGCCTTCTTCCCTCGTCACCGCATTGCGATCGTTTGTGAATAATGGAGGTAGCCTCTTAATAATTCCTTCTGAAACCGGCGATCTAAGTTCTTATAATTCGGCCTTAGGTCTTTTTGGTCTGGGTAGTTTTGCTGTGGGAGTGGATCAAGAACGTAAGATCACACAAATTGTTTTCGATCACCCACTCTATGAAAACGTATTTGAAAAGCGGGTCGTCAATTTCCAGTATCCAAAGGTGAATTCCTACTTCCCGCTTAGTACAAATGCCACTTCGGCCCTGGCCTTTGAAGACGGCAAACCATTCTTGATAGGAAATAAGGGAAGCTATCTCTTTGCAACCTCTATCAATTCTGAAAATTCTAATTTTCAAAATTCTCCGCTTATTGTTCCTACATTGTACAATATGGCGCAACAGAGTTTACCGCTGCCTAAGTTGTACTACGAGATTGGTAAACAAAATCAGTTTTCGGTACCCGTAACGCTGCTTCAGGATGAGATCGTGAAGATAAGGGACAGTAGTTTACAGTTCATTCCGCTTCAGCAAACAAAGGCAAATAAAGTAGATATCACTACACAGGACGAGCCTGCAACGGCAGGGACGTATCAAATTGAAAAGGGCACAGAATTTATTCAACACCTTAGTTTCAATTACGATCGGGATGAAAGCGTGTTACAATATGCAGATCCGGAGGATTGGGAAGGTGTCGAAATTCACAAATCGGTTGAAGCATTGTTTGAAACTATAAGTGAAGCAAATTCTATTAACAGTTTTTGGAAATGGTTTGCTATTTTTGCCTTATTATTTCTTGTCATGGAAATGCTTATCTTAAAATTCTATAAATGAACGTACTACTAAAATCGGCCGTAATTGTTGACCCTACCAGTAAGCATCATTTAAAAAAGAGGGATGTACTTATCGAGAAAGGCAAGATCTCTAAAATAAGCACTTCTATAAGCAACCCAAAGAAGGTTAAAGAAATAAAACTCCCCAACCTACACATATCACAGGGTTGGTTTGATCCTAGTGTCTCCTTTGGAGAGCCGGGTTTTGAAGAACGGGAGACCTTAACCCATGGTCTAAAGACTGCTGCTCACAGCGGTTTCACACAGGTAGCTGTCAATGCCAATACCTACCCGGTAACCGATAGTAAATCGAACATCAAGTTCCTTCGCTCCAAAGCTGAAGGGCAACCGGTTTCCCTTTATCCCATAGGTGCTTTAACATTGGGAAGTAAAGGAGTGGATCTAGCAGAATTGTATGACATGAGCAACGAAGGAGCGGTGTCCTTCTACGATTACAAAAGGTCTATAGAAAATGCGAACCTTATAAAGATCGCACTACAATATTCTCAAAATTTCGATGCGCTTGTACAATCGTTTCCATTCGATCCTTCCGTAGCGCGCAACGGTATGGTGAACGAGGAAGTGAATAGTACCAAACTTGGACTCAAGGGAATTCCTGCTCTCTCCGAAGAATTACAGATCACGCGAGACCTGTACCTCTTGGAGTATACCGGTGGTAAGCTCCACATTCCTACTGTTTCCACCAAAAAATCAGTAAACCTTATTAAAGAGGCAAAAAAGAATGGTTTGCAAATAAGTTGCAGCGTAGCCGTTGCCAATCTTTGTCTTACCGATGACCTGCTGGAGAGCTTTGATACCGATTACAAACTTATGCCGCCATTGCGAACCCTTACAGATATAAAAGCGTTGCAAAAGGGATTAAAAGAAGGCGTGATCGACGGAGTTACAAGCGATCACGACCCTATTGATATAGAACATAAGAAAACAGAGTTCGACCATGCCAGTTTTGGAAGTATCGGTCTGGAAAGCTGTTTCGGAGCCTTGCGAAGTGTTGTTGATACCGAAACTGCCATTGCAGCTCTTACTCGTTTAAAATCGGTTTTTAAAATTCCTGTCACTTCCGTTACTGAAGGTGCCGAGGCAACACTCACCCTTTTCGATCCTGATATTTCCTGGACCTTTTCAGAAAAAGATATTGTTTCCACCTCCAAGAACGCTGCGTTCAGAGGTAAAGAGTTGAAGGGCAAAGCCTACGGGATCTATGGCAATAAAAAATTAGTCCTCAACAGTTAATCACATGAGCACTCCTCCCGGAAAGAACAAAGCCATTATTGCGTATATCACTTTTATAGGCATGCTCATTGCGATTTCAATGAATCGAGATGAAAAGCACGAATTTGCTACTTGGCATATAAAAAATATGTTCGGGTTGGTCATTCTGTTGTTCGTGGCGGTAGCGTTACAGAATTATCCTATTGGAATCTACGTCTATTGGTTGAGTGTCGCGCTATGGCTGTTTTGCCTGGTTATGGCGCTGACTAACAGAAAGATGGGAATTCCTTGGTTAAGTGAGAAATTTCAGTCGTGGTTTACATTTTTAGATTAGTTATCCTATCTTTAAGGGATCTAACTAAATACTAATCGAATCAAAACTCATGACAAACACTTCAGTAGACAACGGAAAAACTGTAGCCATTCTGGCTTACATTACAATTATTGGATGGATCATCGCACTGGTGATGCACAACGATAAAAAAACCGACTTCGGGGCTTTTCACATTAGGCAGACATTAGGGATTATGGTAGTGGCTGTGGTATTGAGCATTATAATTTCGGTTGTAGGTATTCCAATCTTGGGATGGATCCTGCAATTGGCGATCTTAGTATTCTGGATCCTAGGATTTATAGGAGCCATTCAAGGGGAAAAGAAGTTAGTTCCGCTTTTAGGAGAACAGTTTCAGGACTGGTTTAAGGGGATTGGATAAAATTTTATAAAAATTTTAATGACTAAGATGTCACTTAGCAAGTGACATCTTTTTATTTTTGAACCATGCTAAAGAAAGAACTGCCCTTACAACATAATTACAGAGCCCCTAAAGAGGGTGTCGACATGGCACCGGCCATCATTTTACTACACGGCTTTGGAAGCGACGAAAACGATCTTTTCTCATTTGCTTCAGAATTGCCCGAAACCCATCATATTATTTCCTTAAAGGCACCTATACCCATGCAACCGTATGGAAATGCATGGTATAATATCTATTTCGACAATTCCGACGGAAAATTTAGCGATACCGAACAAGCCATTGCATCAAGGGATCTTATTTCAAATTGTATCGATGCCGTGGTAAATGTCTATAACGCAAATCCGAAGGAAATCACATTGTTGGGCTTTAGTCAAGGGACCATATTGAGCTTTGCCGTTGCCTTAAGCTATCCCGAAAAAGTTAAGAATGTGATAGGATTAAGTGGCTACATAAATGAAGATATCCTAAAAGAGGGCTACAGCGAAAATGATTTCTCTTCCTTAAACGTATACACTTCGCACGGAAGTGTCGACCAGGTAATTCCGGTTCAATGGGCCCGAAAGACCCAGCCCTTCTTAAAAGCACTCAATATTCCTTGTGAATATTCCGAATTTCCGGTAGGTCATGGCGTAGCACCTCAAAATTTCGATGAGCTGAAAGAATGGCTTTTAAAACATTAGGATTTTGGGTACAGCAATGATGCCAAGGTGTTAAATTCTAATTGCTGTTGCGCATTGAATGAATACTCCAGAATCATTTCCCCCCAATATGTACCGTCTGTAAAATCTGCCAATACCCATCGATGATTTAAGAAGCGAACCTTATTGATGCGCATGGGACCGTTCATACCCTCAAATGGCACTAGGGGATTTCCCTCTTTTACAAAGTTGTTCTCGTAGATGACATCACTCACCAATGCCTCCACCGCGGCGGCTTCAAAACCCGATGTTTCCAGATAGACCATGGCGTTCTCATTTCCCTGAAGCGTAAAATAGTCGAGGTCCACTACGCGTTGGTTAAGAGAATCGATCACAGTCTCATTCGCTGCAACTTTTTCGGAAAGTACCGTGATCTTTTTCTCCTGAGCCTCAAAAATGGTTTTTTCGTTCATATATTGAAAAATAATAAACAGGACCGCAAAGAAGAACAAATACATAAAGATGCTTTTTCTCATAACTATAAAGTGATTTTAAGGGTGTCGTAAGCAAGAAACACGTTAGGCGGCAACTGTTTTGACACCTCTTCGTGAAAGCCTAATAAGTGACTTATATGCGTTAAGTAAGCTTTTTTAGGCTGAACCTCTTCTATAAATGCTAAGGCTTCTGAAAGATTAAAATGCGAAGGATGTGCCTGTTCTCTAAGGGCATTTACCACAAGGACATCGGTCTTTCTTATTTTATCTATTTCTGAAGCTGCCATCGTTTTCACATCGGTAAGATAAGTGAACCCATCTATTTTAAAACCAAGAACAGGTAGCTTATGATGAAATGCTTCCACAGGGGTAACTCGTTTCCCATGAAGTTCGAACTCGGTATCCTTCTCTATGGCAATTTCAGTAATGGTAGGGGCTCCCGGATATTTGTTCTCTAATTCAAAAATATAAGCGAAGCGCTCATGGAGTTGCTGAAACACTCTTGGGTGTGCATAAAACGGGATATCTCCTTGCCGAAAGTAAAATGGTCTAATATCATCGATCCCTGCTGTGTGATCGCTGTGTTCGTGGGTTAGAAGAACACCATTGAGATGTTTACAATTTTCACGCAACATCTGTTGCCGAAAGTCGGGACCTATATCGATCACATACGAAAAAGTATCCCACTGTAACAAGACCGAAACCCGTAGCCTTTTATCTTTAGGATCGGTACTTCTGCATACGGGATGATCACTGCCAATAACGGGGATTCCTTGCGAGGTTCCGGTACCTAAAAA
Organism: Altibacter lentus; assembly: GCF_000746845.1. Taxonomy (GTDB): domain Bacteria; phylum Bacteroidota; class Bacteroidia; order Flavobacteriales; family Flavobacteriaceae; genus Altibacter; species Altibacter lentus. Next base: position 771,610 of record NZ_KN050846.1, read on the forward strand.
TGTAATCGTCAAGGGCTGTTTCATTGGCACAAAAATAACAGTATTTTTTTTGTTTACCTATGGTATTTGTTACCTTTGTAGGAAAGATGTCTTAATAGGAAATTGCTATGCCCGAACATATTTTAGGTGACAAGGAATTTGAGAATATTCCGTCCATTAGAAGTAAGGCCCTCCGTATAAATCTCAATGAGAATATTTACGGAACTTTTGCAGAGATAGGTGCCGGGCAGGAAACCGTGCGTAATTTCTTTAGGGCAGGTGGCGCCTCAGGGACGATCGCTAAGACCATGTCGGCCTATGATAAGGATTTCAGTGATGCGATCTACGGCATCGAAGAAGATGGCCGGTACGTGACCGAATCACGATTAATAAAAATGCTTTCCCATGAAATGAACCTCATCGAGGAACGTATCATTAGAGAAAAGCATCCCAATAAATTGTTCTTCGCTTATGCCAATACCGTTGCAACCATTGATTTTGCTAAGAAATACAAAGGCCACGGTTGGGTAGGCATACGGTATCAAGTAGATCCAAAGGAGGGTTACAACGAGATCACGCTGCACATACGATTCCATGAGAACGACGCCATGCTACAGCAGATCACGCTAGGGATCTTAGGTGTAAATTTAATTTATGGAGCATACTACAAGTACGACACGCCAAAAAAACTCCTTCGATATCTTTACGATCATATAGACAAGGATAAGATCGAGATCGATACGATCAATTTCTCCGGCCCTAAATTTGAAAAGGTGGACAACCGCCTTATGAGTTTACAGCTTATTAAAAATGGCATGACCGATGCCATCATGTTTGGTCCCGACGGTAACAATATCCTACCGGCAAGGATCCTTTACAAAAAGAATATTTTAGCCCTTCGGGGAAGTTTCAGACCGGTAACCAAGGTAAACATCGATATGTACGAAAAGTCGTGTGAGATGTTTCTGAAGGAAAACAAGGTAGAAAAGGAACGCACAGAGGTTATTTTTGAGATCACCCTTTCAAACCTTCGGGCCGAAGGTGAGATCGATGAAGAAGATTTTATGGATCGCGCCAAACTCCTGTGTTCGCTGGGACATACGGTAATGATCTCCAATTTCCAGGAATATTATAAACTAGTAGAATATTTTAGTCGTTATACCAAAATGAGGGTTGGTTTGGCCATGGGTGTCAATAATCTGGTAGATATCTTTGATGAGAAATATTACCGCCATTTAAGTGGTGGTATCCTGGAAGCCTTCGGAAAGCTGTTCTTTAAAGATCTAAAGGTATATTTATACCCTATGCGTGATCCTGAAACTGGCGAATACACCAATAGTGAGAACCTGAAAGTGCATCCGCGAATGAAGGAACTCTACAAATTCTTCAAGTATAACGGAAAAGTAGTGGACATCACAGATTTCAACCCCGATATCCTCGATATCTTCTCAAGAGAAGTACTTTCCATGATCGAAAACGGAGAAGAAGGCTGGGAAGAAATGCTTCCCAAAGGTGTCTCAGAGATCATTAAGGAGAAGTGTCTCTTTAGTTGTGCTGCCTTACCCGCAAAAGAAGCTACGAATTAAGGATCTGAGCAGCGTGCTCCTTGCTTTTCACTTTATCAATAACACGTGATACAACTCCTTTTTCATCAATCACAAACGTTATACGGTGGATGCCATCAAAGCTGCGTCCCATAAACTTTTTAGGTCCCCAAACACCAAAGGCATTGATAACTTCCTTTTCGGTATCTGCGAGTAGCGGATATGGAAAATTGTATTTTTCTTTAAAATTCTTTTGCTTGCGTTGTGTGTCCTTACTCACGCCTAGTATCTCATACCCTGCTTTTTGTAATTCTTTGTAATGATCACTTAAATTGCAAGCCTCTACGGTGCAAGTTGGTGTATTAGCCGCCGGATAAAAGAAAACGACGAGTTTCTTTCCCTTATAATCGGATAGTTTGATTGTATTGCCGTCCTGATCGACCGAGGTAAAATTTGGCACTGTATCGCCTGCTTGTAATGTCTTCATTTCGCTATTTTTGTATAAAAATAGGTAAAATGACCAAGCAAGAAAAGGTAGATTTCGTTATTGAAACGTTAAATGACATATATCCTCAAATTCCCATCCCATTAGACCACAAAGATCCCTATACGCTTTTGATCGCTGTATTACTTTCGGCACAGAGTACAGATGTACGGGTAAACCAGATCACACCCATTCTATTTGAAGTGGCAGACAATCCGTACGATATGGTGAAACTTTCAGTAGAAGAGATTCGAGACATCATAAAACCGGTGGGCCTCTCCCCTATGAAGTCTAAAGGGATCCACGGACTTTCAGAAATACTGATTAATAAACACGACGGTAAGGTTCCGGCTGATTTTGAGGCATTGGAAGCGCTTCCTGCTGTGGGTCATAAGACGGCCAGTGTCGTGATGTCCCAAGCGTTTAATATCCCTGCATTTCCTGTTGATACACATATCCATCGTCTCATGTACCGCTGGGGCTTTTCCACCGGAAAAAATGTGGTCCAAACAGAAAAAGATGCCAAAAGGTTATTTCCGCAAGACCTTTGGAACAAATTACATTTGCAAATTATCTGGTATGGAAGGCAATATTCCCCGGCGCGTGGCTGGGACTTGGAAAAAGATATAATTACGAGAACGATAGGTAGAAAGTCAGTACTTTCAGAATACAACAAGAAGATCTCTCTAAAAAAGGCATAAAAAAACCCCCGAAACGCTGTTCGGGGGTTTTCCAAAGTTTAGTTTAGAAGTGCTTCAAACTTCAATTTATTATAATCTATAACACTTAAAGCCTTCGAATAATCCAGAAGAAATCGAATGGTTTCTTCTTTTGGAGCTAGTTCTTTATTCACGCGCTCCGTACGTGAAGTTTCAGAGTACATTTTTTGCATAGAACGTAATTTTGAGGTTAATGTTACCTAATAACGTCGCAAAAAATGCTTTATTGTATTAGTTCGTCAATATAATATTATGTTTCTCAATGACCTTACGTAAGTTAATAAGTGCGTAGCGCATTCTTCCCAGAGCAGTATTGATACTCACCCCTGTTTGCTCACTAATTTCCTTAAAGCTCATATCCTTATATATACGCATGACCAAGACCTGTTTTTGATCGTCCGGCAACTCTTCAATAAGCCGTCTTACATCACTCTCCACCTGCCCTTTTATGATTTGTTTCTCAATGTTCAAGGCTCCGTCTGACAGTACCGAAAAAATATTGAAATCGTCTTTGTTCTCGAACTTTGGCATTCGATTGTTCTTTCTGAAATGATCGATCACCAAATTGTGTGCAATACGCATGACCCAAGGGAGAAATTTTCCTTCTTCGTTATAAGCACCTCGTTTTAAAGTCTTGATAACCTTTATAAAAGTGTCTTGAAAAATATCTTCCGCAACATCGCGGTCGAAGACTTTGGAATAGATAAAACTGTAGATTCTTTGTTTGTGACGGGTAATAAGTTCACAAAGAGCAGATTCATTGCCATTCATATATGCGCTCACAAGGAAGGCATCGGTTGTGGGACTTTGCTTCATACTAATACTTTTTTTTAAAAAATAAACAACTATTATATTGGTTGCTCAGCTGCTATGTTTTTTTATTGAAAGTAATAATATGCTATAGGCAATAATTTTAGAGAATGACGTTATGAGGGGTAAATATAACAACAAAGAAATCACAATTGCAAAAAAAAGTGAGTTTTTTCTTAAAAAAAATATAATAAATGTTAACGTGCATTCCATAAATCTATATAGTATCTTTGCATTCCCAATCGCAAAAAGGATCGAAAAAAACCGCAAATTAGCTTGATTACTGAACCGATAGATACTAAAAAGAATATCCTAATCCAAGGAGCAAAACTGCACAATCTCAAGGATATCTCTGTTGCTATTCCACGGAACAAATTAGTGGTTATAACAGGCCTTTCCGGCAGCGGAAAGTCAAGCTTGGCCTTCGATACCTTGTATGCTGAAGGGCAACGGCGATATGTAGAAAGTCTTTCCTCATATGCCAGACAATTCTTGGGACGTCTCAACAAGCCCAAAGTCGATTCGATCAAGGGAATCGCTCCTGCGATTGCCATCGAGCAAAAAGTGAACTCCACCAACCCTAGATCGACCGTAGGCACTTCAACAGAAATATACGATTATTTGAAACTGCTCTATACCCGAATTGGAAGAACATATTCTCCCGTTTCAGGAAAAGAGGTGAAAAAAGATACTGTAAGCGACGTAATTGCATTTCTCAAGAAGTTTCCCGAAAACGAAAAGCTTCTCCTCCTTGCCCCTATTCATTTAGAAGAAGGCCGAACTTTGGAAAACAAGATACAAACCCTTGCCCAACAAGGATATGCACGAATTAAAGTAGGTGAAAACGTCGTGCGGATCGATGCGTGGGATGGTAATATCCCGAAAGAAAAGGTTCTGCTTGTGGTAGATCGCGTTATTACCAAAGAAGACGAAGATTTTTATCATCGTTTGGCAGATGCAGTACAAATTGCTTTTTTTGAAGGAAAGGGAGAATTATTTATTGAGAATCTTTCAAATAATAAGATTCAAGAGTTCAATAACCGATTTGAGGCCGACGGAATTATATTTACAGAGCCCAATGTGCATTTGTTCAGTTTTAATAATCCGTATGGGGCCTGTCCTACCTGTGAAGGATATGGCGATGTGATAGGGATCGACGAGGACTTGGTGGTTCCCAACACTGCACTGTCCATCTACGAGAATGCGATCTTTCCTTGGCGCGGCGACAGTATGGGATGGTATCGTGATCAACTGGTGCACAATGCTTATAAATTCGATTTCCCTATCCATAAACCTTGGTTCGAACTCACCGAAGCACAACAACAATTGGTCTGGGATGGCAATAAATACTTCGAAGGACTACATAGTTTTTTCAGTTTTCTTGAATCCAAAAGCTATAAGATCCAAAATAGGGTGATGCTTTCTCGCTATCGCGGTAAAACGAAGTGCAGCACATGTAAAGGAAAACGGCTACGCCCTGAAGCCGGGTACGTAAAAATTGAAGGCAAAGCGATACAAGAACTAGTTGAATTACCACTCCATAAGGTCGCAGACTTCTTCAAAACGCTTACCTTGAATGAATTCGACCAAAAAGTGGCAAAGCGCCTTTTATTGGAGATCAACAACCGTCTTTCGTTCTTAATGGACGTAGGCTTAAGCTACCTAACCCTAAACCGGAAATCTAACACGCTTTCAGGAGGGGAATCCCAACGAATTAATTTAGCCACTTCGTTGGGTAGTAGCTTGGTTGGTTCAATGTATATACTTGACGAACCCAGTATTGGTCTGCACCCCAAGGACACCGAACGTCTTATTGGCGTATTGAGGTCTCTGCGTGATCTCGGCAATACCGTGATCGTTGTGGAGCATGATGAGGATATCATGAAAGCAGCCGATGCGATTATCGATATCGGTCCGGAAGCAGGAACGTTTGGTGGTGAAGTAGTGGCTACAGGTACATTTAAGGAAATTCTTGCTTCAAACTCATTAACGGCAAAATATCTAAATGGGGCATTGGAAATTGAAGTACCTCAAAAAAGACGCGCATGGAAAAATGCTATCGAGATTAAAGGAGCACGACATAACAACTTAAAAAACATTGATGTTACCTTCCCGTTAGGTGTTTTTACGGCGGTGACAGGTGTTTCAGGAAGTGGAAAAAGTACACTTGTAAAGAAAATTCTCTACCCTGCCCTCTTACGTCATATTGGGGGTTATGGTGAGAAACCGGGACAGTTCTCTTCATTGGAAGGAAACTTCAGCAGTATAAAAAGTATTGAGTTCATAGATCAAAATCCAATTGGACGATCCAGTCGTTCCAATCCCGTGACCTATATCAAGGCATACGATGACATCAGAAATCTCTACGCTTCTCAAAAACTATCGGATATTCGTGGGTATAAAGCGAAACATTTCAGTTTTAACGTGGACGGCGGACGTTGTGAAACCTGTAAAGGAGAAGGGGAAGTAACCATAGAAATGCAGTTCATGGCCGATGTACACTTAGAATGCGATACGTGCAACGGCAAGCGTTTTAAAAAAGAGATCCTGGAAGTGATGTTTGAAAAAAAGAACATCCATCACGTGCTTACTATGACCGTAGATGAAGCAATCGCTTTCTTCAATGAACATAAGCAGAAAAAGATCGTGTCAAAACTACAACCCTTACAAGACGTAGGATTGGGCTATGTACAATTAGGACAGAGTTCCTCTACCCTTTCGGGTGGTGAAGCACAACGAATTAAATTGGCATCTTTTCTGGTTAAGGGAACCTCGAGCGATAAAACCCTGTTCATTTTCGATGAACCTACCACAGGACTTCACTTTCACGATATTAAAAAATTATTGGCTTCTTTCTATGCGCTGCTGGATAAGGGCCATACTGTGATCGTGGTAGAACACAATCTGGATCTCATTAAATGCGCAGACCACATTATTGATCTGGGTCCAGAGGGAGGGGAACAAGGTGGCGAAGTAGTAGCCCAAGGTCCACCCGAGGAGATCACCAAAACATCAGCTTCATATACTGCCGACTATTTAAAAGACAAGATCTAGAACGATCCGTATCTATCCTATTTATTGTTTCTCCCTGCGAATCAAATACTTACATTTTTGGCATGGCTATTGGTTCTTTCCAATGAAATAGCGTACGTTACACAGCTAATGTGTGACATAACCCAAAAACAAAGTATTATGAGAAAAGCAGTCTTTTTAGTAGCTGTATTCCTCGTGGGAAGCACTACACAGATCTTTGCACAAAAGAACCATCGATACGAGGTTCAAAAGGGTAAGAAACATCGCTATTACAACGCGCAGGAAATTCGTTTTGTAGAAAATGGTGTTCTTTTTACTATTGCCACCGATGGAACTTTTTATTATGATTTTACAGGTGAAACTCCGGTATCGAACCGTCCACGCAGAGGACATCAAGTAGTGTACTACAATGGAGCTCCCGGAGCAGTTCATTATAGAACAGGTCGCTACCACTATAAGAACGCAATTACTACAGACCGTTTTGGACGTGTACGAAGTATAGGGGATTCCTATATTACATATCAACGAAACGGGAAAGTGAAATCGATTGGTAGTATCTACCTTAGATATCATCGAGGCCGATTAGTACAAGTAGGTGAAATGACCCTTGTCTATGATCGCTTCGGAAGAATTCGTGATATAATCGGATATGTAAATCGATACAATAAAAAATTGTGGCACGAAGGTTGGTATAATTATAATGACCACGGTTATGAATGTGATGATGAATATGAAGACTGGAATGACCGTGAACGAAAAAGAAAGAAAAATTAGTTTATAGTTTTTTTGGTTGGTTAGTTAGAAATCCGTCGAATCTGTTAAAAGACTCGGCGGATTTCGTTTTTATACGAAACACTGTTAGGAAAATCTCAATAACCCCTGTAGATCAATATTTTACATTTTTGGCACGGTCGTTGTTTATTTACAGAGTGTACAAGCTGACCAAAAAAATTAAAGCAAGTACAACCTTAATCTTAACAGTATGAAAAAGACAGTAGCATTAGTATTTGCCTTCTTTATGATAGGCATTACCAGCAAAGCGGAATCTGCACCGGAGAGTGCTCCCGCCAATTATTCTTACGATGGCTCTGCCTACATCTTTGTAGAAGGAGGCGTAGAGTTTTCAGTTTTTCCCGATGGTCAGTTTGACTTTGTTTACCTGGGTCGTGATCGTGGCGGAAACGTAAATGTAAATATCAACACCCAGAATGTGAATATTAACTTCAATTCCGGGTACGACTATGATGCATATATACAATACGACGATTATGGCGCAGTGATCCAAATTGAGGATGTTCCCATTTATTACGATGAATACGGACGCATCGTACAGGCTGGTTCTACAGAAATTCGCTATAACGATAGACGCATCGTTCGTGTAGGTGGATTACATGTATATTATAATCCTTATGGCTACTTTTCACACTGTACAGGTTATATAAATCTATGGACCCCAAGATATATTTATCGCCCTTGGCATGTGTATTACGCCCGCCCGTTCTATTCTACGTGTATCGTATACGATTATCCATACAGAAGATATTATAATCCGCACCGTTACAGCTGGCATCACCATAGACAGTATTACAACAACAGACATAGAGTGGCGTACCACAACGGAAGAAGAGATTTTCACAGACCCGGGAGTCGTGTACATTATAAAGACGGCCGTGTAGCCAAACGCCGCGATTACGATGCCAACCGAAGAAATTCTATGGCGCAGAACAATCCGAGACGGGAGAATGTAACGTCCAGAAACAATAATAATGCTAGAGGAATTGCTGGTAAGGAGAATCGATATGGAACTAACGATCGTGGCAGCAACAGTAGAGGTAATGTTTCAAAGGATGATCGCAATAAGATCAATAATGCCCGTAATACCAATTCAAGAGGTATTGCGAACAAAGACGACCGCTTTTCTAACAATAAAAGCCGAAGCAACTCGAATGTGAATCGGGTCGACAACAGCAGTTCGCGCGGCATCGCTAAGCGAGAGAATACGACAAGAAATACACGAAGCACTGTTTCTAAAGGCAACTCAAAGCGAGAGAATTCGGTTTCAAAAGGCCGGCCTCAGGTGAACAATAGAAATGCCGTTAACAAATCACGCTCCAAGGTATCATCCACAGGACGTGTTTCAAAGCGTAGTTCGGCGATAAAACGATCAGACGCTCGTAAGAGTTCGGTGAACACAAGAAGTAATTCTGTTTCCAGAAAACAATCCAATGTTCGGAAACAAACAAATACTAGAAAACAAGTTTCCAAATCCTCGACCGGAGCTCGAAAGAGTTCAGGTTCAAAAAATACCTCAAGAAGAGGCCGAGGACAGTAAGATTTTTTTGGTTGGTTAGTTAGAAACCCTCAGGCGGCATTTGCCAAATGGGGGTTTCGCCTTTTACTGCGTTATTTCTTTCAGTAAGGAAGCTAATCGCCTGGTCAAAGCAGGTCTACTGTATTGTTCCACAGCATCGGTAGTAGTAGTCGACTCCCCGTTTTTAAAAGCTTTGTATTGTTCGAGGATATGTGACTTTAAGCGTTCCTCGTCGTGATAGGTAAAATAATGACCGCTTTTAGTTTCTGAAAGGATCACCTCTACATCACTGCCTTCGGGTCCAATGGCAATAATAGGCCGTTTGGCTGCCAGATACTCGAAGAGTTTTCCCGGAATGATAGCACGGGTCTCGGGACGATCGATCTCGACTAACAGTAATACGTGAGCATTATGCTGAAGCTGTAATGCTTCCGAATGGGAAACATATCCCAGGTTTTCTACATTTCTCTCAAGTCCGAAAGCCGTAATACTCGCCATCGCTGTGTCGCTTACTACACCGGCAAATTTCAATACCAGATCCTTCTTGAATTCTTTTTCTTCCGAAGCTATTTCAGAAAGAATCCTCCACAATACTTTTGGATTGCGTTCACTCAACAAAGAACCGATGTGCGCTATGGAAAATGCTGTATCCGGTCTACGAACGATGTCATTAGCGATCTCAAAACCGTTCGTTATCACCGAAATTGGCGTTTCTGTCATCATCTCGAATTCTTTTTTGGTCGTCGGACTCGTTACAAGAATATGATCGGCTAGACGTAATACCCGCGCCTCAAGTCGCTTGTGTTTTCGTGCCGATGCCTTGGTGAGTTGTAAAGATTTATGATAATGAATTGTTGTCCAGGGATCCCTAAAATCTGCCAGCCAGGGGATCGACATTTGCTGCTGTAAGCCCAGGCCGATCAAATGCAAACTATGGGGTGGTCCGGTTGTTATAATTAAATCCACCGGATTTTTATCCAGGTACGCACTCAAATAACGAACGGAAGGTGCTACCCAGCCTATTCGTGCGTCTGGAATAAAGAAATTTCCCCGAATATAAAGTAAAAAACGCTCCAAGAGTCCGGGATTCTTGGCAGGAACCATTCCGCTGCTCAATTTCTTTGTCTTTCCCTTAGAGAACCAACGCGCAAATCGATACGGTTCTTTGATAGAACTTTTTAGAATAGTGATGTCCTGTGGTACTTCATCTTCCAAATTTCGGTCGATGATAGGGTAACTTGGATTTTCGGGTACATATACAATAGGCTCGACATCGAACTGTGGAAGATATTTTACAAATTTTAACCATCGTTGCACCCCGGGACCTCCTGCCGGCGGCCAGTAATAGGCTATAATGAGTACTCGTTTGGTCAAGAATCTTTATGTTTTACAGACGTTTGCTTGCGGTAGTTATAAAAGAGTGCGCCAAAAATTAGTAGTACCAACAGCACACTACTTCCAAGACTAATCATACTGCCGGTCTGGATCACTTTAGGCTCGAACTTGAATTCTATCTTGTGATTCCCTTCCGGTATCGTCATGGCCCTCAGTACATAGTTTGCACGAAAATATGAAGCAGGTTTATTGTTGATATACACATTCCATCCCTTTGGATAGTATACTTCTGAAAAAAGTGCCAATTGAGCCGAAGAGGACGATGTTTCATAGACCAGGTGGTCCGGTTGGTGACGTACTAGTTCAATGGTTGCCGTAGAATCCCGCTGAATATCTTTTAGGGGTAATTCTGAAGCAAAATCGGCATGAACAATTGCTGTTTCTTTGGTGTTTAAACTGTCTAACAGACGTATCTCCTGGTCGGCATTTTCGGCGATCATTACGTTCTCCACGAACCATGCGCTTCCATTCGCATACGGGTTGCGTTGTGCCACAGCCCCACCATTTCTTCCCTGCGTAATAATGTAACGCACATTCATCATGTTCAAAATACCAATATCCCCTTTTGAAAGATAATAGGTATCTATGTCCTGCATACGTCCGGGTTTCGCCGCATGGTAGCCGCCTAAAGCATTATGATAATAACTGGCACGACCGCTGTTAAAGGGATTGGTTGTAGCATCAAAAACCCTGTAGTAACCGTCGTCTTCCAATATTTGAAGATCGGCTCCATTTTTCTGAAAAGGTTCATCAACCACGCGTGCTGCAACAAAGTTTTCAGAATTGACATAACGCTTTCCAACCCCAACGAGGTCGATAAGCAACAAGGCAGCAAGGATTACCAATGTCGTCATCGATTTCAGTTTCGATTTCATGAAAAGCCAAAGCACCGAAGAAGTAAGAAGTACAAAAATAAGCGAGCGAAGCGTATCTAAGGTCATAATAGACATGCGATCCCCCCGAACAGCTTCTATAAAAGGCATGCCCAGTTCTTCAATAAAAAATTTATCGTAGGGACTCGTAAAATCGAACAACGTAGATTTTAACAACAAGAATAGTATTGCGATGCCTCCGGCAATTCCTGTTGCATACAGCAAGGCCTTCTTTTTTATTTCCTCACGTTCAAAAGATGAAAAGAACTGATGCAAGCCAACAATCGCCAATATAGGAAGTACCAATTCGATAATCACCTGTATGGAAGACACAGCCCTGAACTTATTGTATAAGGGAACGTAATCTATGAACAAATTGGTTAAAAAGGCAAAGTTGTCTCCCCACGACAAGAATAAGCTAAGCAGAAATGCAACGCTGATCCACCATTTTAAACGACCCTTCACTAAGAAAAGAGCTAGAAGAGCCAAAAAAATAACAACGGCGCCTATATAGGCTGGTCCTGCAACTATGGGTTGTTTTCCCCAATATACCGGTACCTGATTCAATATTTGATTGACATCTTGGGGAGAAGCGCCCATGCGCAGAAGATGTTCTCGTGTTTCAGAGTCATCGGGTAAGGCATCACCCGAACCACCTCCCATAAACCCGGGAATGAAGAGATTAAAACTCTCTAACCGTCCGTAACTGTATTCGGTAATATACTCGTAATCAAGCCCGGAGGATTCCACCTTGGGTGAGCCGTCCGGTTGTAATGTAAGATCACTTTTACCCCGTGTGGAGGTATCGGCATATTCTTTGGTCGCCATAATGTTGGTCGCATTTAGACCTACGGCGATAAGGGCGCCCACGGCCATGATCGCTACCGACTTAAAATAATGAGGGATCATTTTCTTTCTGAATGCATCCACCAGATATACTGCTCCAATGATCAACACCAAAAGTAACAGGTAATAGGTCATTTGAAAGTGATTGGCTGCCAATTCCAAAGCCAAAGCAATGGTGGTTAGAATAAAACCCCAGACATACTTCCCGCGAAACGTAAGAATGATACCACTCAACACCAGAGGCATATATGCAATGGCGTGTGCTTTTGCATTATGTCCCACACCCAGGATAATAATAAGATAGGTTGAAAATCCAAATGCCAATGCCCCCAGAAATGCCAGCTTGTAGTCTACTTTCAGTATTAAAAAAAGAATGTACATCCCTATAAAATACAGGAAGAGATAATCGGCAGGACGCGGTAAGAACCGTAGCGTCAGGTCCAGTTGTTTAATGTAATTATGGGGATACTTAGCGCCTAACTGATAGGTAGGCATGCCACCAAACGCTGCATTGGTCCAGTAGGTTTCCTTCCCTGTAGACTCCCTGTAATCATTGTGCTGTTTCGCCATGCCCGTATATTGGACAATATCACTTTGAAAGATTTTTTTTCCTTGTAATACCGGACTGAAATACGCCAGCGAAGCAATAATGAATAATAAAAGGATAACAATATGAGGAAGAAAATTCTTGAAAAATCGCTGCATAGCTTACGAATGAATTATGAAGGCTGAAAATTAATCAATTTCTTCGTAATCTACGTACTCACCAACGGTAGACTTGGATTTATTGCGAGAGGATGGCATTTTATCGATGGTAATACTGCCATCTTTTTTCTTTTCTTGAGCATCAAAGGGATTATTCCCAAATGCTTGTTCAAATCGTTGCCCTGCCTTTTTAGCTATATACCGCATGATATAAGGGGTTAGCAGTCGGATTAAAAACTTTAACCCGAAGTATACCAGAAGAATGATTAAAACCGTTTTTAAAAAAGTTATCATAAGGAATACAAATCTTCTTCAAAAGTACGGATTGACACAGAAAAAGACGAAATTCTACTATTAAATAAATGATAAAATCTTATATCTTTGAACTAAACCGAACATTGTATGCGAACCCAAAATCTCACAATACTTTTCCTCATTCTGTTTCCTTTTATTCATGTTTCGGGTCAATATACAGACGAACTTAATTCCAATCGCCCCGGGGCTTCGCAAGGTGCCTTTTCGGTAGGAAAGCGAGTGCTTCAGTTTGAGAGCGGTTTCAGTTTGGGAAAAGAGGAACATCGCTTGTTAGAAACCGAGACCAGTGCCTTTGCTTTGGATTACAGTGTGCGCTATGGTTTTTTTAAAGAAGAACTTGAAGTGAGTTTAATGGGTGAATTCCAGTCCAATACCTATTCGTACCCTACGCTTGCGGGCCGGCCGGATTTTAAAGTGAGTAATTTCCGAAGCAATACCATAGGTGCAAAATATTTAGTGTACGATCCTTATCGGAAAATGGATCAGGAAGGCCCTAATCTCTATAGCTGGAAAGCCAATAACCGTTTTCAGTGGAAAGATCTTGTTCCCGCAGTTTCAGTATATGCCGGAGCAAATATCGATTTTACCGAAAATGCCGTGGATAAACTTACCAATCCGTTTTCTACTTCAATGGACGATCTTACCATAAGTCCTAAATTCGTTTTAGCCACACAAAATAACTGGATAGGTGGATTTGTTTTCGTGACCAATATTATCGTCGACAGGGTAACTACCGAAGAACCTGTATATTCCTACATCCTAACGCTTACACATACCCCTACCGATTGGTTTTCTGTTTTTGTCGAGAATCAAGGCATTAAAAGTGATTTCTATGCCGACCAGCTTTTTCGCGGCGGTGTGGCCGTCCTTATAAACGAGAATTTTCATGTGGACGGATCTGTGATACTTAATTTCAAGGATACACCCTCGCGCACCTATGGGCGCATTGGAATGGCATATCGGTTTGACATGCATGACTCCGATGAGTATATCGAAGAAAAGGGCAAAGCAGGCAGAGCCAGCCGAAAAGAACGTAAGGCCAAGAACAAAAAAGAAAAGAAAAAGAATAAACGAATGGACGCCGTGGAAGACGATGGTGATGGCGGCGATGGTGGAATCTAGCACACTGATTATATGATAGAAGTTTTACAAGTAACCAATAAAAAGCAACTAAAAGAGTTTGTTACTTTTCCTTTTCAGCTCTATGCAAACTGCAAGTATTGGGTCCCTCCCTTGATCAAAGACGAGATGAATACACTCGATTCTGAAAAGAATCCTGTTTTTAAAAATGCTGAAGCTACCTATTATTTAGCAAAGAAGGATGGAAAGACGGCAGGAAGGATTGCCGTGATCATCAACAGATTAGAGATCGACGAAATAGGCAAGAAAAAAGTACGGTTTGGGTGGTTGGATATGATCGATGACCTGGACATCACTAAGGCATTGATGGAGAAGGTATATGAGGTGGGGCGAGAGAACAAGCTCGAATACGCCGAAGGGCCGGTAGGCTTTTCCAATATGGAAAAGGCCGGAATTCTCACAAAAGGCTTCGAAGAATTAAATACCATGATCACATGGTATCACTTTCCATACTATGCAAAACACATGGAAGCGCTGGGATTCGAAAAGCAAGCCACCTGGGTGGAATACACCATGAAGATTCCGGATACTATTTACGAAAAGGTACAAAAGTTCAGTAAGATCATTCGGGAGCGTTACGGACTTAGCGTAATTCGGTTTAAGAACAAGAAAGAGATCCTTCCTTATGTGGATGCCATGTTCGGTTTACTGAATAAAACCTACAATACCTTACAGACCTTCGTCCCCATTCAGCAGTACCAAATTGATTATTACAAGGAAAAATATTTCAGTTTTATCCACCCGGATTATATTACGTGTATCAAGGACCAACAAGGAAAGCTAATTGCATTCTCCATTGTGATGCCCTCTTTTTCCGAAGCTTTAAAAAAGGCAAATGGAAAGTTAATGCCGCTGGGTTGGTATCACATATTACAGGCTCAAAAGAAGAACGACAAAGCCGCCTTTTACCTTATTGGTATCGATCCGGAGTATCAGGGAAAAGGAGTGACTGCAATTATTTTTGAAGAAATGCAGCATTTGTTCAATGCCAAGGGCATACAAACGGTAGAAACCAATCCGGAGCTTATTGAGAATACTGCTGTACAGTTGCTTTGGAAAGATTATAATCCGGTACAGCACAAAGAGCGGAGTACCTTTAGAAAGTCATTATAGCAGGCGTTACGTGTAAAAAAAAACGAAAATTATGGTAAAATTGAGCTCAATATTTATCCTTCTTTTAATGACGCCGCTTTTGGTGTTTAGTCAAGAGGTCAATAATTTCACAACGGTGATGACCAACACTACTGAAGTTAGAATTCCTGGTGCGTGGACGCAGCTAAATTCGATCGATGACTCTGGACAAACCTACTTGAAAAATGAAGAAAATGTAATAATAGCTGTTGCTAAAAATCCTAAGAAGGCTTATCCTTTTTACAAGAGTTTAGCGTCGGACTTTGAAAATGTACAAGAATTTTACAAATGGGATTCAGATTACAGAATAGAACTGAAGCAAAAAACTGATAAACTCAAAGAAAATTCTAAATTGGAATATATAATTTGGAAATTCAATGATGGAAAAATGGATAATATTTTTCTATTTGGGTCTGTAAATGGCAATTTCTTAAGTCTACTTGTATTTACAGATAAATGGAATGAAGAAGAAAAAGTTAAATTCTTGGAAAACCTCTATAAATTGAATAGATAACTAAAAAACCTTCCACAACGAGAAGGTTTTTTAATATAAATACAAAATCTTATCTACTATTTACTCTCCCATAGCAGCTGCTACAGCAGCTGAAAGACGCTTATAGGTACCATTCTCCAATCGCTCTCGTATCGCCGAGAATGCTTCAAGAGTTTCGTTGATATCCTCCATGGTATGCGAAGCAGTTGGTATCATACGTAAAAGGATCAAGCCTTTAGGGATCACGGGATACACTACAATAGAACAGAAAATACCATGATTCTCACGCAGGTCTTTTACCAGAGCCATTGCTTCAGGAATACTTCCTTTCAAATACACAGGTGTCACACAACTTTGTGTGGTACCAATATCGAAACCACGTTCTTTAAGCCCGTTTTGTAAGGCATTTACGTTATCCCAAAGTTTGTCTTTCAATTCCGGCATGGTGCGTAACATGTCCAGGCGCTTCAGTGCACCTTCTACGAGTTGCATTTGCAGCGATTTAGCAAACATTTGTGAGCGCAAGTTGTATTTTAGGTAGTTAATGATCTCTTCATCGGCTGCGATGAATGCTCCTGTACTGGCCATAGACTTCGCAAATGTTGCGAAATAGACATCGATCTCTTCTTGTACGCCTTGCTCCTCTCCTGCTCCGGCACCTGTTTTTCCGAGGGTTCCAAAACCATGTGCATCGTCCACGAACAAACGAAAGTTATATTTTTTCTTTAAGGCAACAATCTCCTTCAATTTACCTTGTTCCCCTCTCATTCCGAAGACACCTTCAGAAATTAAAAGAATACCGCCTCCGGTCTTTTCGGCAACTTTCTCGGCACGTTTCAAATTCTTTTCGATACTTTCCATATCGTTGTGCTTATAGGTAAATCGTTGTCCTAAATGCAGGCGAACGCCATCGATGATACACGCATGGGCATCCACATCATAAACGATCACATCGTCTTTTGAGACCAAGGCATCGATGGTAGAGACCATTCCTTGGTACCCGAAATTTAACAGATATGCAGCTTCTTTCTTTACAAAGGCTGCTAATTCACGTTGCAATTGTTCATGAAGATCCGTGTGACCACTCATCATTCTAGCACCCATTGGATATGCCGAGCCATATTTTGCACCGGCTTCCGCATCTACCCTACGAACTTCGGGATGATTGGCCAATCCAAGGTAGTCATTGATACTCCATGTGATTACCTCTTTTCCTTTAAAACGCATTCGGTTGGAAATAGGTCCTTCCAGTTTTGGAAATACGAAATAGCCTTCTGCTTGTTCCGCCCACTTTCCAAGAGGCCCTTTATCCTTATAAATCTTATCGAATAAATCTTTCATCTATACAGCTTGTTTCTTTGTATGGCGCAAAAATACTTAAATTTAGTATTATAACACATTTATTTTTAAGAAGCATCCATAAAAAAAGCCGCTACTTTCGCAACGGCTTCTAATGGGAATATTTGGTTTTATTTTATGTATTCAATACTTACGTGCGATTCTGATTTTGCATCGAAGAAGCCCTGCTGGCTCATCCAGTCATCACTATAGATTTTGCTCATATAGCGTGAACCGTGATCCGGGAATATCACAACTACGTTGCTTTCTTCAGTAAAAATGCCTTCTTCGTCCAGTTGTTTTAGACCTTGCATGGCCGCACCGCTGGTATACCCAACAAACAGGCCTTCGGTCTTGGCGAGCTCTCGCGCAGTATGTGCGCTTGTTTCGTCTGTAACTTTTATAAATGAATCAATGGTATCAAAATCGGTCGCAGTAGGGATCAAATTCTTGCCTAATCCTTCAATTCTATATGGATAGATCTCATTTGCATCGAATTCACGGGTCTCGTGATATTTTTGCAAAACTGAACCAAATGCGTCGATCCCAATAACTTTGATATCCGGATTTTGTTCCTTTAAATAACGCGCTGTACCGGAGATCGTTCCTCCGGTTCCACTACAGGCTACAAGATGTGTAATCTTTCCGTTGGTTTGGTTCCAGATTTCTGGACCTGTGGTGTAATAATGAGCATCTATGTTCAATTCGTTGAAATACTGATTGATATATACTGAACCTTTGATCTCATTATGAAGGCGTTTTGCCACCTCATAGTAGGATCGCGGGTCATCGGCGCTCACATGGGCGGGACATACATATACCTTGGCTCCCATAGTCTTCAGCATATCGATCTTGTCCTTGGAGGATTTCGAACTTACGGCAAGGATGCATTCATATCCTTTTATGATACTCACCATCGCTATACTGAAACCGGTATTACCACTCGTAGTTTCAATAATGGTATCACCAGGCTTTAGAATGCCTTTCTTTTCGGCTTGTTCGATGATGTAAAGTGCAATACGATCTTTTGTAGAGTGTCCCGGATTAAAAGCTTCCACTTTTGCGAAGTAGTTGCCTTTCATTTTTGAAGTAATAGTGTTGAGCTTGATAAGAGGTGTGTTACCTATAAGTTCTAACACATTACTGTGGGCTTGAATTGCTTCTTTCATATAGGGAGTTTTTTTACAAAACTTAGACAATCCTTCCTAAGTTTAAAAACCGTACAAAGGTACATTAAAATTTTTAATTACTCTTTTATATCCTCCAAATCGAGTAAAAATGCATAATCCATGGCTACTTCTTTCAGGGCCTCAAATCGACCTGAAGCCCCTCCATGGCCCGCGTCCATGTTGGTATGAAAATAGATTTTACTATCGCCTGTGTTGTATTCACGAAGTTTCGCAACCCATTTTGCCGGTTCCCAGTACTGCACTTGCGAATCGTGATAACCCGTCGTTACCAAAATATTGGGATATGCCTGTTTTGTAACATTATCGTAGGGTGAGTAGGATTTCATATAATTATAATACTCCAATTCATTTGGATTACCCCATTCGTCATATTCTCCCGTTGTTAAAGGGATACTGTCGTCCAACATCGTTGTTACTACATCTACAAATGGCACCGATGCAATTACCCCGTTATAGATATCGGGTGCCATATTCACTACTGCACCCATTAAAAGCCCTCCTGCAGAACCTCCCGAAGCATATAAGTGCTCCTTGGATGTATAGCCTTCTGCGATTAAAAATTTTGACGCATCAACGAAATCGGTGAAGGTGTTTTTCTTTTTTAATAACTTCCCGTCCTCATACCATTTACGCCCCAGATACTCCCCTCCTCGCACATGGGCAATGGCAAAAATAAAGCCTCTGTCTAAAAGACTTAACCGCGAAGATGAAAAATAGGGATCGATGGTAGCTCCATAAGATCCGTAACCATACAATAGCAGCGGGTTACTACCATCTTTCTTAATGCCTTTGCGATACACCAGGGAAACGGGCACTTTGGTACCATCGGTTGCAGTAGCCCATACACGCTTGGACTCGTAATTATTCTTATCGAATTTACCCCCTAAAACCTCAACTTCCTTTTTAACTGTTTTTTCGCGAGTCTCCATATTAAAATCGATCACAGAGGCCGGAGTGGTTAAGGAATTATACCCATAGCGAAGTACTTTAGTATCAAATTCGGGGTTTTGGGTGGTATAAGCAGTGTAGGTTTCATTATCGAATGGCAAGTAGTAATCCTCCTGATTATTCCAACTCATAATCCTGATCTTGTTCAACCCATTGCTTCGTTCACTAACTACCAAGAAGTCCTTAAATATATCGATGTCCTCTAAAAGCACATCGTCACGATGCGGGATCACATCGACCCAGTTTTCCTTTGAGGTTTTATTTTCTGAAGTCTTCATAAGACGAAAATTGGTGGAAGCATCTTTATTTGTCAATACATAGAAGTGATCTCCAAAATGCGAGATGTTATATTCGAGTCCGCGCTCTCTTGGCTGTAAGACCTTGAATGTTCCGTTGGGGGTATTGGCGTCCAATGTGCGAAATTCGGAGGTCAATGTACTGTAACTGCCAATGACGAGGTATTTATCAGATTTAGTTTTATAGACGTAAGTGTTGAACGTTTCATCTTCTTCTGTATAAATCAATTGATCGTTTGCCGGGTCGGTGCCCCGTACATGCCTGAATATCTGGTTGGAGCGCAGTGTTTGCTCATCCTTTCTAGTGTAAAAAAGTGTTTTATTGTCGTTCGCCCAAGTAGAACCACTGGTGGTAAGCGGGATCGATTGAGGCTGTATCTCACCGGTTTCAAGATTCTTAATATGTAGGGTATATTTTCTTCGGCTTAAAGTATCGACACCAAAAGCAACCCATTTGTTGTCGGGACTCACGTTGATACCTCTTAGGTCGTAAAAGGAGTGCCCTTTGGCCATTTCATTCACATTGAACATTATTTCCTCTTCTGCATCCAATGAACCCTTCTTTCGTGTGTAAACAGGATAATCTTTTCCCGTTTCAAATTTGGTGATGTAATAGTATCCATTATAAAAATAAGGTACCGAAGCATCGTCTTCTTTGATCCTGCTCTTCATTTCCTCAAAAAGATCCTCCTTTAGCTTCTTGGTATGCGAAGTCATCTTTTCGTAATAATCATTTTCTCGTTCCAGGTAATCGATCACTTCGGCATCATCCTTTTGGTTGAGCCAATAATAGTTGTCGATCCTCACGTCTCCGTGCTTTTCAAGGTTCTTGGCGATTTTTTCGGCAGTAGGTGGCGTACTATCCATAGTTTGTTCTGAAGATTCTTTATTGCTGCATGAAACGGCAAAAGTAAGGGTTACTGCGCACATAGCGATCAGATATTTCATAAAGGAAATGTTGAATATTAGAAATGCAAAGTAGTAAATTTGCCTGAATTAAAATGATAAAATTATGTTTGGAGATATTATGGGTATGATGGGTAAACTCAAAGAAACCCAAGAAAAAGTTGAAGCGACAAAAAAAAGGCTGGATAGCGTACTGGTAGACGAGCAAAGTTCAGACGGATTATTGAAAATTACCATCACTGCCAACCGTAAATTGAAGAATATTGAAATTGCGGATAGCCTGCTGGAAGACAAAGAACAGCTTGAAGATTATTTGGTGTTGACCCTCAATAAGGCGATTGATAAAGCAACGCAGATCCATGAAGCCGAGATCGCTGCGGTTGCCAAGGAGGGCATGCCTAATATTCCGGGATTGGATATGTTCAAATAATGATCAATCCGCTTTCGAGCCTCTATATATATTTTAGAATGACTCTTTTTCAACAGGGGTTCTATAAGCTTGAATAGACTGTTTTTGAGGTAAGGAAATAATTGACAAGAGCTTCTGTAGAAATCCTATGACGTTTTCGTTTTAAAACTTGATTTTTTTTGCGATATTGAAGAACATTTTCAAGTCTAATTTTAAAATCAAAAAAAAATGTTTGAACTAAAGAAAAGTGGTGACAAATTTCACTTTGTCCTAAAAGCCGGAAATGGTCAGGTAATTCTATCGAGCCAAATGTATGCTTCCAAAGCATCTGCAATGAATGGTATCGAATCGGTAAAAAAGAATTGCGGTGATGAAAATTCTTTCGAAATGAAGACCGCCAAGAACGGAAAGGTCCACTTCAACATAAAGTCAAGTAATGGCCAAATAATTGGCAGTAGCCAAATGTATGCAGGTGAATCTGGCGCAAAGAACGGTATGGCTTCGGTTGCGAAGAATGCTCCCGGTGCCGATGTGAAATTGGTAGAATAACCAGAGTTTACTTAGTAACAGCTATAAAAAAACCTCACGCCAGAGGTTTTTTTTAATTGTAATTGCTTAGTACATTCAGAAATCGGTCATGCATGGCATCGTTATAGTCCAGATGGGTTACCACACGCAGCTTCCCCTGCCCCATATTACTTATCCTAATTTGTAACTGCGAAAGATCTTCCATGAATTTAATTTCGGACATCCCTTCGGAAAGGTAAAATATTACAATGTTGGTCTCGGTAGGTTCAACCTTTCGAACATAATTTTGTGCTTCTAAGGCTTTGGCGATCTCTCCGGCCTTCTTGTGATCTTCGGCCAGGCGCTCTACATGATGATCCAGCGCATATAACCCTGCTGCGGCCATATAGCCTATTTGACGCATACCACCTCCCAGCACCTTACGCACCCGCATTGCCTTTTGCATGATTTCCTTATTTCCTATCAATACCGTCCCCAACGGAGTACCAAGGCCTTTACTGAGACAGATGGAGATGGTATCGAAGATCTTACCGTATTGTTCAGGTGCCTCTTTCTTTGCAACAATCGCATTCATTAACCGTGCACCGTCCAAATGCAGACCTAAGCCGTGTTCTTTGGCTACCTGGTGAATTCGCAACATCTCTTCAAAATCGTAGCAGGCTCCTCCCCCCTTGTTCGTGGTATTCTCTAAACAAACCAAAGAGGTAAGCGGACTGTGATAAAAGTCCGGGGGATTAATAGCCTCCTTCACTTGATGGGCAGTGATCATTCCTCGGTCGCCATCGACTAGTTTGCAGGATACACCGCTGTTAAAGGAAACACCTCCGCCTTCATAATTATATACATGCGCCCACTTGTCACAAATCAATTGTTCTCCGGGCTGTGTATGCATTTTAATGGCCGCTTGATTCGCCATGCTTCCGGTTGGAAAGAACAAACCCGCATCCATTTTAAAAAGTGCTGCCAATCTTGCTTCCAGCTCATTAACTGTTGGATCTTCCTTATATACGTCATCTCCTGTTTCGGCATTGAGAATGGCTTCCATCATGCCCTTGGTGGGCTTGGTCACCGTATCACTTCGTAGGTCAATAAGCATGTGTTATATTTTTTGTCTTCGGAAATTTGGTTGAGCTTTTTCAATAATAGGATCTAAAAGGGTATCCAGTGCAACTACTTTAAGTCTCTGGTTGTAATCGTAGTTCATATTGGGAGCATCTCGGTTCGTTTTTAAATAAAGTAGATTGTATTCATGACTGCTTATACTATCTGCACTGTAAAAATCAAAGCCTCTATGGCAATTGTTCACTTCGGTGCGAAGCAGCGGACCGGTTCGCATAGGTCCTGCATCGTACCTTTTTACCTTATTGGTCTGTAAATCCATGGTATGTTCCTTGTAAAAATCAATAGCTTCATTGGTTTCCAAAGGAAGACTATAGAACCAACCGCAATTGTCAAATTTCTTGATCATAGGCGCTCCCTCTTCTTCCCAAAATACAAAGCTCTCAAGATAAGTACCTTGTGTGATACATCGGGAGCCATCATCAAGTGTAAACATTTCTACAGTTCCTGTGCAGAACCGTTCGTTCACAAAAAAAGTATCAATCCCCCGCTCCTGCAAACTTTTAGCGAATTTCGAGACCTCATTACGGACATAGACCTCATCGCGCTGTGCCATACTTAAGGAGACTGTACAAATGATCAATAAAATGGTTAGTTTTTTCATGATTATCAATTTTATGGATGAATAGCAAAGCATTGAAAACTCCCAATAGGACTGCCATCCGGAATATCGGGCGGTGCCACCACTTTGAAGTTTTCAGGCTTGACCCTAAATGTAGCAATTTCCCGGTTCAATTGTTTACTAAAGGCATCTTCCTTTTTAGATAGCTCCTTGGCCAGTTGGTCAATAGTCTCGTTCACAAGGCCTTTGGTTTGTGCGATTGCTCCATTATGAAGCGACAGCTGCATTAAAGCTTGTAATGTGGTATACTGGATGGTTTGTTGTACTTCTTTTCTGTAGGCGGTGTTTTCAGAGGGTGAAAAAACTGCTTTCACCAATTGATTTAACACGTCTTCCAATCCCAGGTTATTCGGGTCGAGGGCATATTGCTGTACCAATCTGTTGGCACGTTCGTAGTGTAATAACAACCCAAGGGTCATATTACTGGAGGTGGCAGCAGCTCCCAGGGCATCAAAAGCCACGCCCATCTCACTTTTAAACGATTCTCTAGTGCGTCCATATCCGTATGTTCGTGGAGGAAACAGCCTTAATTTGACCTCGGGTATGGCCAAGGTTTCGGTGCTTAGGGTGCTTAGCACCGCATTAAGTGCCCGTTGCTGTTGTTTCTTCGGAAGGGTGGTGACGATCGTTCCTGCTTCGCCCTTAAGAGCATAATTGTAGTCTAACCCGCCTATGAGCTTTACCGCAGCTTCAGTTTGGAACCGATGGTAGAAATAGAGTGGTACGAAGACATCCTCCAAGAGGGAATAAGGCTCTCCGGTTCGGATATTATCTTCGGAAAAATTTGAGATCGCCTTCTTCCGAAGGGCTAATACGGCTTCCAGTTCTTCTGAAGCATTCGTTCCGTTATCCCATAAATGGGCACCAACATGTGCGCCCCCGCGCGCTCGTGCATCGCTGTCTGTGATGTAGCGCAAGCCATTCTCAAATGCTGTACGTAACAGCGAATTTAAATATTGTTCTTCATCGATCCCCTCGGGCACATCGCTATAGCTGTAGGCTACGGTCACTTTGTCCCACGCTCCTATTCCTGTAGCGTACGCATCACTAAAATCTACGATTCCATTTGTTAACCGAAGCGTGGGATGCGGATAATCCATAACACTGGCACGTCCGTTGGTACTTGCTGCAAAATTATGTGCAAAGCCAATGGTGTGACCAACCTCATGTGCAGAGAGTTGTCGAATTCGCGCCAGAGCCATATCCAGCATTTGCCGGTAGTTGGTATCGCTCTGTGCAAAAGGTTGATTGGCCAAGGCTTGTGCGATCATGAAATCCTGTCGAATGCGAAGACTTCCCAAGCTTACGTGTCCTTTAATGATCTCTCCGGTACGGGGATCGGAAATGGTCGATCCATAGCTCCACCCGCGTGTGGAACGATGTACCCATTGGATTACATTATAACGTACATCCATTGGGTCTGCATCTTCGGGCAGCATATGCACCTGAAAGGCATTGGTATACCCAATAGCTTCAAAAGCTTCATTCCACCAACGAGCCCCTTCCAACAACGCCGACCGAATGGGCTCGGGTGTTCCCGGATCAAGATAATAGACAATAGGCTCTTTTGCCTCACTACGCAACGCGTTAGGATCTTTTTTCTCAAGATGATGCCGCATGATAAACCGTTTGGTGATAGGTTCCCAAATAGGCGTGCTGTAGTCCATATAGCTCATAGGGTACGAACCGCTACGCGGGTCGAATACCCTGGGCTTATAAGTGTTCTTGGGCAGTTCCACGAAACTATGATGCTGAATTACGGAAACAGCGTTCGCATTGGGGGCAACCGTACGAAGATTGCGTCCCGAAGGTTCGCCTGTAAAAGTAAGGAGCGCCTCAAACTCTACATTCTTTGGAAAAGCTTTGGTGCGTTCCATCCAAAGAACGTTTCGATCCTTATCTAGCTTGTAGGTGCCTTCCTTATTGTTCTTCAAGGTTTGGGCTACTTGGTGAGCGTCTTGCAGGAGAAAGGGAGTTAGATCAATGATGTACTTTGTTCCTTGGGTCTCTTTAATTTCGAAACCGAATAATACCGAGCGAGCAAAGGCTTCGGTAATGGAGCGTTTTTCAAGTTCGTTATCGGTATCGGCACGGTATTGAAGGTTGGATTGTATCAATAAAAGTTTATTGCCGGCCTTTACGAACTTTACAACCTCACCGCCTCCCAATTGGCCTCGGTCCAGACCAATATCGTTCGAGCCCAGCCCGGTACGCAGAGAATGGACGTATAAGAATTCGGTATCCAGTTGATCGACCTCAAGATAGATGTTTCCTTCTGCTTCAGAATAGTAGAAATTGAAATAGCCTTCAAACTTTTGCAAATGCTCTTTTTTTGATAAAAACTGCCCGGTAACGGTAGACATTCCGAAGCACAAAGCGATACAACACATCACATATTTCATAGAATTTGATTTCCGACAGCAATTCTCCCCCTAATGCTCCTTGAAAAGGTCGCTTTTAGAACTACTACACAATTAGTTAGCCCTAAAACTATAAAATTCAGATAAAATAGTTTCGGTTTGACGGGGGTATTTCTATTTTTGTTGAAAACTTAGCTATGATTACATACGATCAGCTTAAAGATCTTAGAGATCGCCTGGATGCGTTAAGGAGGTATCTTTGACGTTGCCGGAAAGCGAATAGAAATTACCAACGACGAAGAGAAAACCTTCGATCCCAACTTTTGGAATAACCCACAGGAAGCCGAAGCTTTTATGAAAATCCTTCGGAATAAAAAGAAATGGGTCACCGATTATGAAACGGCTGTCACACTCACCGACGATGCCGAGGTGATCTTTGAATTCTTTAAAGAAGGAGAAGGAACTGCCGAAAACGTGGAGACCCGCTACGAGGAGGCCCTCGAAGCGATTGAAGCATTGGAGTTTAGGAACATGCTGAGTGAAGAAGGGGACGATCTAAGTGCGGTACTTCAGATCACGGCAGGCGCCGGAGGCACCGAAAGTTGCGATTGGGCCGGCATGCTCATGCGTATGTATCTCATGTGGGCCGAAAAAAACGGTTTTAAGGTAAAAGAACTCAACTTTCAAGCAGGAGACGTTGCCGGTGTTAAGACGGTCACCCTTGAAATTGAGGGCGATTATGGCTTTGGTTGGTTGAAGAGCGAGAATGGGGTGCATCGATTGGTACGGATCTCTCCTTTCGACAGTAATGCGAAGCGGCACACAAGCTTTGCAAGCGTGTACGTATATCCGCTTGCCGATGATTCGATCGAGATCGACATCAATCCTGCCGATATTTCCTGGGATTTTGCTCGAAGCAGTGGCGCTGGGGGCCAAAATGTGAATAAAGTTGAAACAAAGGCCATACTCACCCATCATCCCAGTGGTATTGTGATCCATAACAGTGAAACGCGATCGCAGTTGGAAAATCGTGAGAAAGCAATGCAAATGTTAAAATCGCAACTGTATGAGATCGAACTTCGGAAACAACAGGCGCAACGTGCAGAGATCGAGAACAGCAAGATGGCGATCGAGTGGGGTTCACAAATACGGAACTATGTCCTGCACCCCTACAAACTGGTAAAAGATGTGCGAACCGGTCATGAAAGCGGTAACACAGATGCGATTCTGGACGGACAGATCGACGGTTTTTTAAAAGCGTATTTGATGATGACCGGGCAAGGAGAAAAAAGCGAGGAATTATAAAAAAACAAAGGGAACTTGATTTAAAAACACCAACGTTCCCTTTGCAAATCATATTCCTTCAGTTGGCATTACCCGACGAAGTTCTATGGGTATATTCTCAGCTATAAATTAGCACCCCAATATGATAGACTAAATATACAACAAAATATTTATTTACTATTCTCTTTATCAAATATTTAACATCAAAAAAAAGATAACGATTATTTAGTTGAAAGCGATTCGAGATGAATGGCTATCTTTGGTGTGAACCTAAAAGAACTATCAATATTTGAAACCCGCCAGCCTTGCACAACTAAAGAAAGAACTGAAACACAAATCGGTTGACGAACTGCAAGCGCTTGTCATTCGATTGACAAAACACAAGACAGAAAACAAAGAGCTCCTCACCTATTTACTGTTTGATGTAGAAGATGAAGCGGGTTTTATTCAAAATACCAAGGAAGAACTGGATCGTTATTTTTCAGAAATACATCACACCAATTTTTACTATATCAAAAAAAGCTTGCGAAAGATCCTTCGCATTCTAAAGCGGTACATTCGGTATTCTCAAAACAAGGAGACTGAGGTAGAGTTATTACTCTATTTTTGTGAGAAGATGTCAGCTTTCAGCCCTTCTATTCAAAAGAACAAGGCTATGTTGTATGTCTACGATAAGCAGAAGGAATTGATCGAGCGAAAGATCAAGGCACTTCATGAAGACCTGCAATTTGATTATACCGCCGAACTTAAATCGCTACCCTTTTAAGAAACTCACAAAACACTAATAATCTAAAATTTCCAACTTAAAATGATCACGCTATACCACAATCCCCGTTGCAGCAAATCCCGAGAATGTAACACACACCTTACTTCCTTAACGGAAGAAGTACAGGTCATCAATTACATGGAAACACCGTTCACCAAAACACAACTTAAGGAACTGCTTAAAAAATTAGGGATCTCTCCTATAGAACTTGTTCGTACCAATGAAGCGATCTGGAAATCCGATTACAAAGGAAAAGAATTGACCGACGCCCAGATCATTACAGCCATGGTAACGCATCCACGGTTAATACAACGCCCTATTGTAGTAAAAGGAGCTAAGGCAGTGATCGGCAGACCCTTGGAAGCGGTAGATTCAATTTTATAATTAGCCTTTACTTATTTAACAAAAATTTGGCATAAGCGGCTTAAACCTGCCTGTATTTTCGCAGTCGAAAGAAGTAAAACCGACAATGAAAAAAATTTTTGCCCTGCTACTTTTAGTAGCCACAGCCACCGTTTTTTCGCAACGTGCTGAAAACAACGGCCCTGTTACCGTTTCAGGAAAGATTATAGAAGATGGAACGAATATTCCCTTAGAATATGCAACTGTTGCCTTTATCGACCAAAATAAGAATATTGTAACCGGCGGAATTACGGACATAGATGGTAACTACGCCATCGATGTAGCTCCCGGAGTTTATACCGTTCAATTTGAATTTATTTCCTACAAGACCAAACAACTTCCCAATCAGCGGTTATTTGAGGATACCACTCTCCCCACCATGACCTTAGCAGTAGATGCCGCCAGTCTTGACGAAGTTGTGATTAGGGCAGAGACCACTGAGGTGCAGGTGCGATTGGACAAGAAGATATACAACATTGGAAAAGACCTCACTACCAGTGGAGCCACGGTAAGTGATGCGCTTAACAATGTTCCTTCGGTGAATGTGGATGTGGAAGGAGCCATTAGTTTGCGCGGGAATGAGAATGTACGTATTCTCATCAACGGAAAACCATCTGCCATTGCAGGATTTGGTTCAACCGATGCCTTGCGACAATTGCCGGCCGAATCCATTGAACGCGTAGAGGTGATCACTTCTCCTTCTGCGCGATATGATGCCGAAGGTACGGCAGGTATTATTAATATTATCCTTCGGAAAGAAAAGACCTTAGGATTAAACGGTTCTATCCAAACCAATCTGGGAATCCCAATAAGCAGCGGTATCACCGGTAACATCAATTTGCGTACGGACAAATTCAATATTTTTAACACCACCGGAATTCGCTACAGTGATGCTCCCGGAAATGCTTATTTTGAAAATTTATACTTTTCAGATACTCGTGAGAATCCATTGGTGATCGAAGATCGCGATTACGATCGTTTACGTAAAGGATTCAATACCAACTTGGGGTTTGAATATTTCCTTACGGACAATTCCTCAATTACGGCAACCGGATTTCTAAGAACGGGAGACAACGAAGATGTCACTACCAATATTACCAATGAATTTAACCGAAGTAATGCACTTGCGGTAAGCAGAACACGAATTGAAACTGAAACCGAAGAAGATGAAAGCTATCAATTCTCGCTTAATTACGTAAATAATTTTAGTGAGGACGGTCATAAACTTACCGCCGATTTCCAGTATGAGAATGATACAGAGACCGAAAAATCCTTTATTGAGGAGCGAAATACCTTTCCGGTTTCCCAAGAACTCTCTGCCGAAGACATTACAACTGTAGAAGATCAGCAAGAATATTTGGCACAAATCGATTATGTTTTGCCTATTGGCGAAAATGCCCAGTTTGAAGCCGGATATCGTGGAAATTTTGAAGAAACTGTTACCGACTATCTCCTATTGGAAGAAGTGGGAACAAGCGGAAGCTTTGTAAGAAACGACAGCTTGTCCAATATCTTTACTTACAATGAAAATGTACATGCATTATACTCGCAATACGGAAATAAGTTCGGGAAGTTCTCCTTTTTACTTGGGTTGCGAATGGAGAACACACAATTAAAAGGAAAGGTAGACGCCGAAGATGTGGGTGGTTCGGGCAATGACGACCTCAATATCAATTTTGATAAGAACTATACGGGCTTATTTCCTACAGTAAATTTAATTTACGAATTAGGAGAAAGCGAGAACGTAACCCTAGGTTACAATAGACGTATCAACAGACCTCGCAGCTGGTTTATAAACCCCTTTCCATCGCGGTCCAGCGAAGCGAATGTGTTTCAAGGGAATCCGAATTTAGATCCTGCTTATGCAAGCGCATTCGATCTTGGATATTTAAAGCGATGGGGGAAATTCACACTAACGTCCTCTATTTATTATCAATACGAAACCGATTCTTTTGAACGTATTCAGGAAGACACCGGAGAATTGACCCCTAATGGAATTCCCATCATTCGAACCATTCCAATTAACTTGTCCACCAATCAACGTTATGGTTTTGAAGCCGGAGCACTCTACAATCCGTTAAAATGGCTACGTCTTAATGGTAGTTTCAATTTCTTTAAGTTCGTGACCGACGGAGCGTTCAACGGTGTGGATTACGGTGCTGAAAATACAAGTTGGTTCGCTCGTGGAAGTGCCAAAGTGACCCTACCTGCGAAGATCGATTGGCAAACAAATGCCTTTTATCGGGGACCGAGCAATAATGCACAAACAGAAACAGAAGGGCTCTTATCTGTAGATCTTGCTCTAAGTAAAGATATCATCAATGACAATGCGACTTTGGCCTTCAATGTAAGTGATCTGTTCAACACAAGAAAGCGACAGTCACTTACTGAAACTGAAACGTTTAGAAGTTACAGCGAATTTCAATGGAGACAACGTCAATTCACATTCTCTTTTACGTATCGATTCAACGAACAGAAAAAGCGTCAGCGGGGCCGTGGAGATGGCAACGGTGGAGATGACGACTTCGATTTCGAGGGTTAGGATTCAAAGGTAATTTGCCACATAAAAAAAGGAGCTACTGTGTAGCTCCTTTTTTTATATAATTTAAATGCAGTTATTACGCTTCTCTTTCTTTTCTTTTTGCTTCACGTTTCAATTTCCAATTCTCGTACAACGCTCCTCCTATCCAATAAGGAATAAAAGAAATTAAAAAGATCATCAACCAAAAGCCAATGGTCAAGATGGTCAAGAATGCTAAAAATCCTAAGTATTGATCAAATTCGAACATAATAAAACGTGTTTTTCTAAGACGTTTCAAAGATAGTGGGATTTTTTCAGAAAAAACAATAAAAAATTCTGAATTATTCACCGGAAATTAACCGTTCTCTGGTTGAGTACCTTTACCTATTTCAGTACCTTTGTACTGCTTTTTGAAACGTATATTATGGACTATAGAATTGAAAAAGATACCATGGGTGAGGTAAAAGTACCTGCCAATAAATTATGGGGCGCTCAAACCGAACGCTCCCGAAATAACTTTAAAATAGGAACCCCGGCTTCCATGCCTTTGGAAATCGTCTATGGTTTCGCCTATTTAAAAAAAGCTGCCGCGTACACCAATTGCGAACTAGGAGTCCTTTCTGAAGAAAAACGCGATCTTATCGCCCAGGTATGTGATGAGATCTTGACCGGTAAGCACGACGAACAGTTTCCTTTGGTGATTTGGCAAACCGGAAGCGGGACTCAGAGCAATATGAATGTGAATGAGGTGATCGCCAACCGAGCACATCAATTGGCGGGTAAAAAGATTGGTGAGGGTGATAAAACATTGCAACCTAATGACGATGTGAATAAATCGCAGTCCTCTAACGACACCTTTCCTACAGGGATGCATATTGCGGCATATAAGAAGCTTATCGAGAATACTATTCCGGGCGTACAGCAACTTCACAAGACCTTGCTTCAAAAATCCGAAGATTTTAAAAAAGTGGTAAAAATTGGACGTACTCATTTAATGGATGCCACGCCCTTAACGTTGGGACAAGAGTTTAGCGGTTATGCCTCACAACTGGAACACGGTTTGATCGCATTACAGAACACGCTGCCCCATCTTGCACAATTGGCCTTGGGAGGAACTGCCGTGGGTACGGGAATCAATACTCCTGAAGGGTATTCTGAAAACGTTGCCTCGTTTATTGCAAAATTTACAGACCTTCCCTTTATCACGGCAAAAAATAAATTTGAAGCTCTTGCAGCACATGATGCTATTGTAGAGTCGCACGGCGCTTTAAAACAATTGGCCGTAGCGCTCAACAAGATCGCAAATGACATTAGAATGCTGGCCAGTGGCCCTCGAAGCGGAATTGGAGAGATCATCATACCTGCAAACGAACCCGGTTCTTCCATCATGCCCGGAAAGGTGAATCCTACGCAATGTGAAGCACTCACCATGGTATGCGCACAAGTTGTAGGAAATGATATGGCCATAGCTGTGGGAGGAATGCAAGGTCACTACGAATTGAATGTATTCAAGCCCGTCATGGCTGCTAATTTCCTGCAATCTGCACAACTGATAGGCGATGCTTGCGTATCTTTCGATGTACATTGTGCGCAGGGAATCGAACCAAATTACGATGTGATCAAGAAACAATTGAACAATTCTCTTATGCTGGTCACAGCTCTTAACCCTAAAATCGGGTATTACAAAGCTGCTGAAATAGCCAATACGGCCCATAAAAACGGTACTACCTTAAAAGAAGAAGCGGTGAATCTTGGTTATCTTACTGCCGAAGAATTTGACGCCTGGGTAAAACCCGAGGATATGGTTGGGAAGCTGTAAAAACCAATACCTGCAAATAAATCGTACATAGCCGGGAATACATCTCGGCTATTTTTTGTGTTAAAATATCGATTAAACGCAAATTTATTAGGTGAAATGTATTTTTTGTGTATATTCGAATACCCAAATTATTAAAACCTACTTATATGAGGCTACGATTTTTACCCCTCGCGTTGTGTCTTGTATTTGCCTTTTTTGTGAGTCCGCTTACAGTATTTTCGGCAAATAACACATCCATGAATCGCTCGGAACTCCTTGCTTTTAAAGCGACTTCAAAAAAATTAATTGAGTTAAAAACACCGGACACCCCGGTGGGCACACTCCCCAAAACAAATACATATAAATCCCCGAAAAGCAGTTTGGCGTATCACAATACGATCAACGCAACGAGCCTTCAATATTCATTGATTGAGGAAAATTCCTACAATAATGCAGTAATTTCTACAGGAAGTTTGGAAAATGCTTCCGAAGTTATGATGGCAACTACGCCGCTTGCTGCACAAAAATTAGCCGTCTCCTTTAAAAATGGAATGTACTACGGTTTTGCAATCATGGTGATACTATTGAACCTTGTTTGCTTTTTCCTTTTTGATGAGAAGTTATTCTTACATTATTCTCTGGCACTAACGGGCTTTATAAGCGCGTTCTTCTTTAATGACGGATTGTTTGCCTTTTTCGGACTTGATATAATTTCAAATACCGCGGCCTTGCAATCGACCTTACTGCTATTCGCAGTAGGATTTGCTGCTTCATTTGCCTCAAAATACCTGAGTTTAAGTGAGCATTTTCCCAAATTGCGATGGGTGACCATGGCACTGTTGGGAATAACTGCTGTAACAGCTACGGTGGCATGGATTTCGGAAACCACAATTTTGGCGACGATTACCAATGCCGTTCTCATGAGTATCATGATTACCTATTTTGTAGTAGGTGCACTGTTGTTCAGCAGGAAGAATTATCCTAAATTTTACGTGATCGCTACCTGCATACCCTTATTGTTTGCAATCGATTTCTTTGTATTAAAGAATATAGGAAGCGACTTTCTAATGACGCAAACGTACCATTTAAAAGCTGCTCTTCTGGTAGAAATGCTGGTTATTAGCTATGCAATTGTATATCGCATGCGTGCTATCAAGGAAGAAAATCAGTTGCGTCAAACAGAGCTTCGCATCTTTCTAAAGCGTCAAGAGGTAATGAACCGTAAGAATGCAGCAAAGCTTATGGAGGATGTTTATTTAGAAAATTTGATCATGCATTACGATCTCGACGGATTGGAAATCAAGCTTCTTCAATATATTTCAGAAGGAAAAGATAATGCGAAAATAGCTCGAAAACTTAAAACTACCGAAAACGATATCGAATTTCTAACCAAAGAACTATATCACAAATTGGAGATCAGCGAACAGATTCAAGAGGATTACCGCATGGTCGACAATCAGCCGGACTATATCTATAACTAGCCCCCCAATATATCCCCGACCAAATACCAACTAATGGCGAAAAGGATAAGCTTTAAAAAGCTTATCCTTTTTTATTATAGAATTTTTTATACCTAAAATAGGCTGCAGTACTAAGTATCAAGGCGAACGCTACAATGTAATAAACAAAAGTAGGAGTTGCAGGAGCATCTCCGCTCGCGTATGAATGCAATCCGCTTAAATAGAAATTCACTCCAAAATAGGTCATCATGATGGAGGCATAGGCAAAAACAGCCATAACATTAAAGAACCATCTCCCGCGCAATCCGGGAACCAAACGCATATGAATTACGAAGGCATAGATCATAATACTTATAAGGGCCCATGTTTCTTTAGGGTCCCAGCCCCAGTAACGCCCCCAACTTTCGTTGGCCCATTGACCGCCAAGAAAATTTCCAATGGTCAGCATAACAAGTCCAACAGTTAGCGACATCTCTGTAATGACCGTCAACTCTTTTATATTGAGATCCATTCGCAGCACATTCTTTTTAGTTGTGAGCAGCATAAGCAGTAAAGAAGTCATCCCTAAGATCATTCCCAGCGTAAATGGTCCATAGCTGGCTACGATCACTGCCACGTGGATCATTAGCCAATAACTATCTAATACAGGTTGTAAATTTGCTATTGCGGGGTCCAACCAGTTTAAATGTGCGGCCCAGAGAATTATAGCAGCAACGAAAGCAGTTGATGCCACAGTTAGATCACTTTTTCTGCCAAAAGCGAGTCCAAAGAAGACCGTGGCCCAGCCTACATATATAACCGACTCGTATGCGTCACTCCAAGGTGCGTGACCACTAATATACCATCGCGCGGCCAAGCCCACCGTCATAAGAATGAACGAGATCCAAATGATCACTTTAAAGGTCTTTATAATTCCTGTAACCACTTTGGCTTGAGTGAAGATCTGAAGGATGATAAAAAGAAACATCAATGCACCTAAAACTGCATAATACTTATACAGGCGGTTGAACAGATCCACTTTGTTGTATAGAATCTCTGCCTTTATTTTTTCTTCGGAAGGCATTACCTCGCTACCGTATTTTTTCTGAAATTGCGTGAGACCATCCAGGATCTGTTCTGCTTCGGAATAATCTCCTGTTTGTCGTGCCTGACGAAGCGTTTGGAAATAGATAGGCAGAATGGTGCGGGTCACGGTAGAATCCATACCCTTAAAGTTTGCTTCATTCAATTCGGGATAGGAAACCCATTTATTGTTCTCGTCGTCGGGTAGCGGAAATATCTTCAGAATGCTTCCGCTCAACGCTTGGTTCAGTACATAGAAATTTTCATACGCCTTTACCAGATCCTTTTCAAACTGATTGGGATTCGCCTTGCTTGTCGCTGCTTCAAGATACGGTTGTAGTTTGAAATTAGCCTCGTCATCAAAAAGATCTAAAAGTGCAATGTTTTGAGTGTCTTCCGCCATACCCAACACATTCCGAATACTGTCGTTCCCACGTTTTAAGGCGATAATGGGTGTTTGAGACCAAAGTGCCGGGAATTCGGTCATAGATAAGAACACCTGATCCGGATTGAGTCCTTCGTAACTGTTCTTTTTACTCACTTTCCGAAGCAATTCGCTTGCAAATGTATTTACCGGTTTCATCCGTCCGTTGTCCTGGATGATCAACTGGCCAAATTTAGCAGCATGTTCCTTGGAGACGGCATTGGCTTGAATCATAGAATCGATCTGTGTCTTCGTAGCCTTAGTATGTTTAGGGTTTACCGCGGGCTGTTGAGCATATCCAACCAGGGTAAAGAACAGCAAAAAGATCATTGCCATTTTAGATTTTTTCTTCTTGATCTTATTAAGCATATTCTTTAAAGAGGCAAAACGAGTATTCCTGTCGAAAAGGATTGCCATCAAACCTAGATAAAGGAGAAAATACCCTATATATGTGATCCAGGTGCCCCACCAGTCGTGATTGATAGAAAGTATGGTCCCTTTCTCATCGGGATCGAAACCAGACTGAAAAAAGCGATACCCTTTGTGGTCCAAAACATGATTCATATAGATCTCATAATCAAAGAAATCCGATTCAGAATCATTTACCGTGACCTTACTCTTAAAAGCTGAATACCCCTTTTCGGTCCCCGGATATTTATCGGCAATAAAATCGTTTAACGTTATACTAAAAGGCAATTCGCGTGTTTTGCTTCCATACGCCAGATATACATCCAGTCCGCCTACCTCTACTTTGGTAGGATCCGGAACGCTCCCCCTCCCTCCTAGCAGTTCGGCAGTTTTTGTTTCACCGGCGGCAGTAACTTCTACGATCAAAGCATCTTTATTGGTCTTTTCAGTCTTGGGCACGCGCACAATGCCGTATGCTCCCTTGGTTACCGGTTCCGGTATCACAAAGGCCATACCCGCCAATTGATATAGCGACCGTAGCATGAGGGGTTGTGTGCTATCTTGCACCACCCGACCTTGCATTTGGTCTGCCATGCGCATAAAACTTCCTTCAAACGGAGTTTCCAGCGTATAACTGCCATCTGTATGATAGGTGATATTTATAGCGCCTTCGGTAGGATTGTTTACAGCAAAAAGCACGTTGTGGATATTACTTACGCCACCCACTTTTACCCAGTGATCATGACGGTTTCCGTCTCCTGCTTCTACGATCTTGAGATATTCTTCACCATCTTCGGAAGGAACGAGTCCTTCTTTGGCATTTTTAATAAATTCTTTAAAAGTGATTGTAACCGGGGTTTGGTTATAGTCGGTGGTAATACTGAAATCATTGTCCAACCGCTCCGAAAGATTCAACCGTTTGGGTGGCACCTTACGACGTTGTGGGACGCCATCCACCACATAATCACCGTCGATAAAGGTTGTAAGGTAGGTATGCTCCGAAAGCATGGTATTCTCGGTAGCTCCCTCCCGAATGCTAATTACTCCTTCATAGCCTATATAACGTGTAACAAAAGCTCCAACTAAGATCAATATAAAAGCTAAATGTAAAGTGAGGGTTGCCCACTTTTCTTTCCGTAGCAGATTGTATTTGAATATATTCCCAACAAAGTTGATCACAAAGATCACCATGATGGCTTCGAACCACCAGGCGTTATAAATCAATTCTCGTGTATAAGGAGTTGGCGAGGTTTCTTCAAAGCGATCCAGCCATGTACCAAGTGCCATGGCAGCAGCAAAAACAAGGAATAAAACAGCAGTTAAACGTGTGGAAAAGAGGACGGCAGCTATTTTCTTTTGCATGAGGCGAATTTTGGTGCAAATTTATGAAATTGCAAGCATTTTAACCTCTTAATTTGAAGACGAAATGTGCGTTTTAACGTTATTATTTTTTACGAGCTTCAAACATTCGTAAATGTATGAAGGTAGCCATGTTTCTAGCTCGGTTCTTGGCAATTTGTGCTGTCTCTCCCTCAAACAAATCGTTTATCGTTTGATGCCAAAGATTGATCCACGTTCCAAAATGGACCTCGTTTATACCGCCATGAAAGGCCTCATCGACTTTAATATGTGCCGTAATGGGATTTCCTTTGTACGATTTTTTAAAGAACAAATTGGTTTCCCAGAAATCTGTGAGCAGCTCGAAGTGCGATTCCCAGTTCGAGATGGTGGTGTTAAAGACAGGACCTAGCAACGCATCTTTTTGTACACGACCGTAAAAGGTCCGTACTAAAAGTGAGATGTCTTCCCTATTGGTGATATCTGTTCTCATGGTGTTACAAAGTTATTGGATAATTTGAAAACAGACTCATTAAAAAGTTTTTACTTTGTGGTATGATCACAGTGACTTTTTTAGGTTTCGGGAATGTCAACCATCATTTATGTACTGCTTTACATAAAAAACAACAAGTATCTGTTAAACAGATATATAGCCGAAATAATATTCGTTTATCTTCGGAAATAGATAGCATACCATTCACCCGGCAGCTTTCGCAACTGCAACCCGCAGACGTTTATATTATCGGGATTCCCGATGATGCCATTGCTTCGTTCTCTGAAGCACTGCCGTTTCGCGATAAACTGGTGGTTCACACCTCCGGCGGAGTGACCATGGAAACACTTTCAGAAAAAAACCGAAAAGGGGTGTTTTACCCTCTTCAAACCTTTTCGAAAGAACGGGCTGTAAATCTCAAAACGACACCTATTTGCATAGAAGCGGGAAATGAGAAGGATCGCAATCTGCTTCAAAAACTGGGGGTCGTACTATCGCATCAGGTAGTATCAATTTCTTCCGAAGAACGCGCCAAATTACATCTGGCAGCCGTGTTCGTGAACAACTTTGTGAACCATCTTTACGCAATTGGGGCAGATATCACGTCTCAATCGGGTGTACCTTTCGAGCTCTTAAAACCTCTCATTGCTGAAACTGCCCGGAAGATCGAGGATTTATCCCCTTCCGAAGCACAAACCGGTCCCGCTAGGCGCAAGGATCTAAATACTATTGAAAAACATGTACATTTGCTTCACGACAGCAGGTATAAGGAACTGTACAAATTGCTAACGGAATCCATTCAGAAATCCTATGGAAAAAAGCTATAAAGAATACCTTCAGCACATCACTACCTTTGTTTTTGACGTGGATGGAGTACTTACCGACGGAAATATACTCGTTACAACTTCCGGTGAAATGTACCGCAGCATGAATACCAAGGATGGTTATGCCTTGAAAACTGCCCTCGAAAACGGGTTTAAGGTGTGTGTCATTTCGGGAGGAACCAACGAAGGCGTTCGGAAAAGACTTGAGGGACTTGGCGTGACCGATATCTTTTTAGGGACCCATCACAAAACCGAAGCACTGCAAACCTATTTGGAGTCGCACCGTTTAAATCGTGAGAACGTACTTTTTATGGGTGATGACCTGCCGGATCTGGAGGTCATGCAATATGTGGGCCTGCCTTGCTGTCCGCAGGATTCGGTCCAGGAGATCAAACAGATCTCCAAATATGTTTCGCATAAAAAAGGAGGAAAAGGTTGCGTTCGTGATATCATTGAACAGGTACTAAAAGTTCAAGGAAAATGGATAAGCAACGGTCCTGCCAGTGCTAAATACGATTAACAGTTCATGCCTTCGCTTCATGAATTTTCTTAGACTCATCCGCCCTGTAAATCTCCTGCTTATAGCATTGGTGCAGCTATTGACAAAATACGGACTCTTTCAAAATCTGGAAGCATCCACTGCTCTGGATGGGATTCAGTTTACAATTCTTCTGCTGGCCACTATCTTTATTGCTGCGGGAGGATATATCATCAATGATATCTACGACGTAGAGATCGACAGGATCAATAAGCCAAAATCACGGCTCATTGGAAAGACGATCTCAGAAAAATTCGCTTTGAGAGTGTATTTTATATGTACCATCACAGGTGTTGTATTAGGTTTCTATCTTTCCAACAGTATACACCGACCGGGGTTTGCGGCCTTGTTTATTGTGATCGCGGCACTGCTGTACCTATATGCTTCCTATGTAAAGGGTGTCTTGTTGATTGGCAATTTTTTAATTGCCGGACTCGTAGCCATAAGTCTGTTGATCGTAGGACTTTTTGATTTGCTTCCGGCCATTACCGTCGATAACCGTGAAACACAAGCCGGCGTTTTTCAAATTTTACTGCACTACGGTCTTTTTGCGTTGCTATTGAATTTCATCAGGGAGTTGGTGAAGGATATCGTTGACATCAACGGCGATAAGAACGGTGGTCTAACCACATTACCCATAGCCATTGGACGTAAAAGAACGATTACCGTTGTGTTCCTGCTTGGTCTGTTGCTTACATTACTTGTAGTCCTTTATATGTACAGGTATCTATATCATGATAGGTTAACGGTATTGTACTTTTTGTTTCTTATTGTAGCCCCCATGCTCTATTTTTGTGTACGTTCCTGGAACGCAGAACAACCCAAGGATTACCTCATTTTATCACGTTTACTGAAAGCTATAATGTTCTTCGGAATTTGCTCCATGGCCATCTACCCTTAACTATTTATATTCGTAATGAGCTGTATTTTAACTGAAACGCTATGCTAAAACAATATCTAAAAGATTATAAAATCATTCTCGCATCGGGATCCCCTCGGCGACAACATTTCTTTAAGGAGCTGGATTTAGATTTTACCACAGACGTTCGCCCGGTAGATGAAACCTTTCCCGAAGGATTAAGAGGTGCCGCTATTACAGATTATCTGTCACAACTAAAGGCTGCTGCCTTTCAAAATATTTCAGAAAAAGAACTGGTGATCACCAGCGATACCATTGTCTGGAAAGATGGAGCTATTGAAAAGCCCAAGGATCGTGAAGATGCCAAACGTATGCTAAAGCTTTTAAGCAATGATATGCATGAGGTGATTACTTCTGTATGTTTTTCAGGAAAAGATTTCCGAAAAACCATTCACGATACTACCAAAGTTTGGTTTAAATCTCTTTCGGAAGAAGAGATCGATTATTATCTGGATACCTATAAACCCTACGACAAGGCAGGAAGTTATGGAATACAGGAATGGATAGGCTACATTGGGATCGAACGAATTGAAGGCTGCTATTTCAATGTCATGGGGTTACCTACCCGACTTGTTTACAAAACGTTAATGGAACTGGGAAAACGTTAGATTTCCTTTATTTTTGCTGAAAATTCCAGCACATGAAATACCCCTTTTTTGTTGTTTTACTTACCTTAGTAACCCTTTCCTTGTTGTTAGGATGTAAGAATAAGGAAAATGATTCCTCACTATCCGGCAGCACGACCCACAAAACTGAAGAGCAGCAGGAAAAGCGCCGGACGCTTACTGACGCGTTTAAGGAATACTGGTTCTCGGGTGTGGCTGAAATCACCTCGTACCAGTTGTCGCAAGAACGTTACGGAGAGCTTAGGGAGGGAACAGCGGTAAACATCTTTGTCACCGAGGATTTTTTACCCAAGGCGCAGGTTAAGGCCAATTCACCGTCCGAAGAAACACTTGCCGTTTTAAAATTGAACAGTACAAAAAACTTTGTGACCGGCATCTATCCCTACGCTATTATGACAAGTGTTTTTAGTCCTATCGAAACGCAAGGGCACGCTCAAAAAATAAGTCACTCGGTACAAGAATGGTGCGGTCAAGTTTATATGCAACTCAATAACCAAAAGAACTTTGAAATAATCTCGCATTCATATTTTGAAGGTGAAGCCGATCAAGAGTTTACACTGGAGCGCACATGGTTGGAAAATGAACTGTGGAATATTATTCGTATCAACCCGGAAGAACTACCCACCGGTGATGTATCTGTAATACCGGCTTTTGAATATTTACGTCTGCGTCATAAAGAAGCCGCAGCCCACCCGGCATTTGCGAGTTTAAAACAAGGAGATTCTCTTACTTCTTACACTGTGAATTATCCAAACCTCCAACGACAGATCACCTGGTATTTTACAAGTAGGTTCCCCTACGAGATCGAGAAGTGGGAAGAAACCAATGCTACCGATCCTAATGACACACTCCGACTTAAAACCACGGCGGTAAAAATGAAACGTATTAGGACGCCCTATTGGACACAAAACCGAAATAAAGACCAAGTATTAAGGGATTCCTTAGGCTTAAGATAAACACAATGATCTTAGAAAACTATTTTACCCAACTTATTCAAACCGGAGCCCATCTGGTCATTTTCCTTATTGTACGTCTCATTCTAGTGCGGCTTGTAAAACGATTTGCCAGAAAATCGGAACGGGTAGAACATCGAACGGGTTTGATCATAAAATATATAGATTTTGCAACGATCTTCCTCATAATCCTAGGCTTGATCCTAATATGGGGTGTGGAATTCAAGGATCTTGGTTGGGTTATGTCCTCTGTTTTTGCAGTGATCGGGATAGGGTTTTTCGCTCAATGGTCCATCTTAAGCAATATTACAAGCGGTGTGATCATGTTCTTTACGTTTCCCTACAAGATTGGTGATTATATCAAGATACACGATAAGGAGTACGATTATGGCGGGATAATTGAAGACATTAAAGCATTTCATCTCATTATACGTACCACGCAAGGCGAAATTGTCACCTATCCTAATTCACTTTTATTGCAAAAAGGCGTAAGTGTTATTAAACCTGATGAATTGGATGAATTTTTACTTGAAGAAGACAAAAATGTTAAAGAACAGCCAATAGATTAATGCCTTTTTCTAATTTGGGTATCTTTGGAAACCTTGTTCATCTCAAAGAAGTTTCCATGCGTACACTACTTGCGATCCTATTTGTTTATACCTTTTCAACCTCTTATTTACATTCACAACAACCTCAAAAGCCAACGGCTTCAGAAATTTTTCAGAATATTCAGAAGCTTAACTTTCTAGGTTCAGCACTTTACATTGCCGCACATCCCGATGATGAGAATACCAGACTTATTTCGTTCTTGTCCAATGACGTGAAAGCCAGAACCGCTTACCTC
The DNA here is from genome assembly GCF_000746845.1 of Altibacter lentus. Taxonomy (GTDB): domain Bacteria; phylum Bacteroidota; class Bacteroidia; order Flavobacteriales; family Flavobacteriaceae; genus Altibacter; species Altibacter lentus. The sequence goes on from NZ_KN050846.1 coordinate 813,763, forward strand.
TCCCTCACACGTGGTGATGGCGGACAAAATCTTATTGGACCCGAGATCAGAGAGTTGCTGGGTGTGATCCGTACCCAAGAATTATTGGCCGCCAGACGAACGGACGGAGGCCTACAGTATTTTACCCGGGCCAATGATTTCGGGTATTCAAAACACCCCGATGAGACACTCGCCATCTGGAATAAGAATGAAGTACTGGCCGATGTTGTACGGGCCATTAGAAAATTTAAACCCGATGTGATCGTAAATCGATTCGACCATAGAAATCCGGGGTCGACCCACGGCCACCACACTTCCTCGGCCATGTTGAGTTTTGAAGCTTTTGATCTTGTAAATGATCCAACCCAATATCCCGAGATCGCAAAAGAATACGGAACATGGCAGCCCAAGCGCTTATTTTTTAATACCTCCTGGTGGTTCTACGGAAGCCGGGAGAATTTTGATAAAGCCGATAAGACCAACCTGGTAGAAGTGGAGACCGGCAATTTTTATCCATCCTTGGGACTTTCCAATGGAGAGATCGCTTCCTTAAGTCGGAGCATGCACAAGTCGCAGGGGTTTGGAAGTACCGGCTCCAGAGGGAGTGAAACAGAATATCTGGAATTTTTAAAAGGCGATTTCCCCAAGGACAGAACCAATCTTTTCGATGGAATCGACACGTCGTGGTCACGCCTGGAGGGAGGAGCTGCCATTGGTGCGATATTAGAAAAAGTCGAAAAGAATTTCAATTTCAAGGATCCTTCAGAAAGTGTTCCACAACTGGTGCAAGCGTACCAATTACTTCAAAAGCTACCCGAGAGTCATTGGAAAACAATAAAGACAGAAGAACTGAAAGCCGTGATTGCAGACTGCTCGGGACTTTTTTTGGAAGCGGTTGCTAATCAGGCTTCAGTAGCTCCTAAAGGTGCTGTTGTGGTGACCGTGGAAGCTGTGAACCGCTCCAGCGCCAATATCGCACTTAATGCGGTGACGTCTCCAATTATTGCTTTTCCGGCTACCTTTGTTCCAACACCCTTAAAGAAGAACGAACGCTATACTTTAGAAAGCAGTGAATATTCTTTTTCAGCCACCTCCTACAGTTCTCCCTATTGGCTCAAAGAAAAAGGGACTTTGGGAATGTACCGTGTAGAAGATCCGACCCTGATCGGTCTTCCGGAGCAGGTAAATCAATTTCCTGTAAAGTTTTTGCTAACTATTAACGGTGTAGAGATTCCAATGGTTCGGAACATTGTTTATAAATACAACGACCCCGTGGATGGGGAGGTATATCAGCCTTTTGAGGTGCTTCCTGAGGTGACCTCGAGCCTCCCGGAAAAGGTTCTTATCTTCGCTTCTCAAGAAGAAAGAGAGGTTCCCGTCATTGTTCGTGCCGGTCGCGATAATGTAAGCGGCACGGCGATCTTGCAACATCCGGAAGGATGGACCGTGACGCCAAAGCAGCAATTCTTCGAGATCACCAATAAGGGGCAAGAACAAACCTTACTATTTACTGTAACACCTCCCAAACAGCAGAGTGAGGGCACATTACGGCCACTGCTTCAGGTAGGGGATACTTTCCATGACTCCGAATTGATCACCATAGACTATGACCATATCCCGGTACAGAGTGTTTTGGTCCCTTCGGAAGCGAAAGTAGTGCGAATCGATATTCAGAAAAAAGGAGCACACATTGGTTATATCAACGGCGCCGGAGATACAGTTCCGGAAAGTTTAAAACAGATAGGGTACCAAGTGACAACGATCCCACCTTCAGAAATATACCGAGAAAATCTAAAGCAATTTGATGCGATAGTCGTTGGAATACGTGCCTATAACACCGTTCCGGAAATGGCTTTTAAACAGCAGGAACTCAATGCATACGTAGAAAACGGCGGAACACTTATTGTCCAATACAACACCAGCCGCGGATTGGTGACTGATGCACTTGCACCCCTCCCCTTGTCATTGTCCAGAGACAGGGTAACCGACGAGGAAAGTGAGGTGCGTATCTTGGCGCCAAAGCATGAAGTGATGAATACGCCAAATACAATTACAACAAAAGATTTTGATAATTGGGTACAGGAGCGGGGATTGTATTTTCCAAATGAATGGTCGGAGGAGTTTACCCCTATTTTAGGCATGAATGACGAGGGAGAGCCACAAACAAAGGGTGCCTTGTTGGTTGCCAGTTATGGAAAAGGGTACTATATTTACACTGGACTAAGCTTTTTCAGGGAATTACCGGCAGGTGTTCCGGGAGCTTATCGCCTTTTTGCCAACCTGCTTTCAATTGGAAAATAATATGAGCGAAGAACGCGACCCATTCGTATGGAAGTGGAGCTACACCGTGGTTCTGGTTCTTAATGCGATCTACATTTTTTTATTCTATCTTCTAATGCAACACTATACATAATATGCAGCAGATAGACTGGATTGTATTGGGAGGCACCTTATTATTTATAGTTCTTTACGGTACCTATAAGACACGTGGCAGCAAGAACGTAACCGATTATTTAAAAGGCGGGAACGAAGCCCGTTGGTGGACCATAGGGTTAAGTGTCATGGCCACGCAAGCCAGTGCCATTACATTTTTATCTACGCCCGGTCAGGCTTTTCACGACGGAATGGGGTTCGTTCAATTCTATTTTGGCCTTCCCATCGCCATGGTGGTAATCTGTCTTGTGTTTATCCCTATCTATCACAAATTAAAGGTCTTTACGGCTTACGAATACCTTGAATCGCGCTTCGACCGTAAGACACGTACCCTTACCGCTATTCTCTTTCTGATACAGCGCGGACTCGCCGCCGGGATAACCATCTTTGCACCTGCAATTATTCTCTCGGCCGTATTAGGATGGAATTTATTGTACCTGAACATAATTATTGGAACTTTAGTGATCATCTATACTGTGAGTGGCGGTACCAAAGCCGTAAGTGTTACTCAAAAACAACAGATGGCGGTGATCTTTGGCGGAATGTTCATTGCCTTTTTATTAATACTGAATTATTTGCCGCTTGACATTAGTTTCACCAAAGCCCTCGACATTGCAGGAGCCGGCGGTAAAATGGACATCCTGGATTTTTCTTTCGATTTTAATAACCGTTATACTTTTTGGAGCGGAATCATTGGCGGGAGCTTTTTGGCCCTCTCTTATTTTGGGACAGACCAAAGTCAGGTGCAGCGTTATCTTTCGGGAAAATCTGTGAGACAGAGTCAAATGGGACTGATATTCAATGGTTTGCTAAAAGTTCCAATGCAGTTCTTTATTTTATTGGTGGGTGTGATGGTATTCGTTTTTTACCAGTTCAACAGTTCACCATTGCATTTTAATCCGGCTGCGGAAGCGGATGTACTTGCTTCGGAATATGCTTCAGATTATGAGCAGCTTCAGAAAGAAAAAGATGCTTTAGACGATCAGTTAATAGCAAAGCAGTTAGAATTTGCCCGCACCGAAACGCTTTCAGAAAAAGAAATGCTTCAGGAAGAGATACAGATCATTAACATCACCGAAAATGAATTACGCGAACAATCCAAAGCGTTGATACTAAAAGCGAATCCACTTGCCGAAACAAACGACAAGGATTATGTGTTCATCCATTTTATATTGAATAACCTGCCCCGCGGATTGATTGGATTGTTGCTGGCTGTGATCCTTAGTGCTGCCATGTCCTCTACCGCCTCCGAACTGAACGCGCTGGGTTCTACCACCACTATTGACCTCTATAAGCGGTCTGTGGGTAATCGCGATGAAAAACACTTTGTCCGTGCCTCAAAATGGTTTACGCTCTTGTGGGGTGTGATCGCCATTCTGGTAGCGAGTGTCGCAAATCTATTCGACAATCTAATTCAGTTAGTGAATATTATAGGTTCCATTTTCTATGGAAACATCCTGGGAGTGTTCCTTTTGGCCTTCTTTTTTAAATATGTAAAGGGCAATGCCGTATTTACAGCAGCGCTTATCAATCAAGTACTGGTAATCGCTTTGTTCCTTCTGGACAAATACGAGCTGATCAATCTGCCATACCTGTGGCTTAATTTTGTGGGCTGTGTGACCGTAATTGCTATGGCGTTCGGAATACAGCGCATGAGAGAAACACACGTCTAAACGGTTGTTTTTCAGAATACTTCTATTTGAAATTCGTAGGAAAGTTCGCATAGGGTGAAGGAATTTTACTATCTTCGTTATACCCTGTCTACTTATTTATGCTATGGTGACTCTAAAAAAGGTCATCATGAAAAAGATCTGTTTGTTGTTTTTCGTTTTATCTAATGCGGTTCTCTGCGGACAGCATATAGGGACTGATCAATGTACCCTTCAGGCAGAGAACAAGGCTTGGATCACAGAATATAAGAAGGCGGTTACTTTGGATGAAAAAATAGAAATGATCGTAGCCAAGATCGTAACCGACGATAGGTATTTTGATGAGTATCAAGAGGTGGCGACCCTAAGTAAAGAGCCGGGAATTAAGAAGGTTCCCTGCTCTGAAAGCTGTTCGATCCGCTTCGGAATGATCTACTCGAAAAATAAGGGATTGGTGTTGGACCTTAAACGCAATCCGGAACTTGAGGATCTTATTTATGAATTCGCTTCAGAAAATATTGACCGCATCGATCTTAATGAATTCAACGAAAAGGATATTTATAATCCCTACGCATTGAAACGTTCGGGAATTGTGCTTTATACCGAAAACAAAGATCTTAAGAAGAAGATACGCGCTGCCCTTAAACATATCGCAAAATCCTAAATTGCAATAAAAACAAAAACCCCGTAAGTACGGGGTTTTTTATTAATAAAGAGAGGTGATTTACATCGCCCCCCATTCTTTCAACGATTTTTGGTTCAAGGCAATATAATCATCGTTTCCGGCTGCTTTAGCCAATTCCAATGACTTCTCTGCGGCTTTGATAGCGCCTTTCTTGTCCCCAGCCTTCGCATAGATCAACGATTGCTGTCTGTGGTACCAAAATGCAGGCTGCTCACGCAATTCGATCGCTTTGTCGATCCAGGTCTTTGCCTTATTGATATCTTTACCGGCTTCCAGATAGTATACAGCGGCTGCATAATAATCGTTCGCTCCGGGGCCGTTCATCACTTTATCAATACTTGCCCCTACCATCTTATCGGTATGGAACTTTATAGGAACCCCTACATAGGTTTTCTCCCACATGATACCAAGGTTTGCTGAGTCATTTGTAATGTCATCGAAACTCATGGTAAACGATTCAATATCCATAGGCAGAGGATAAGTACTGGCTGTTACTTTGGCAGCAACTTTACTGTCATCCCAGGTTTGAGGTGTTCCCCAGTTGTTGGCATCACTATAAAAATAGACCTCCCAGTTTTGTGCGCCGGGCTTGGTGTATATAGCATAGCTTCCTGCTTTTAACGTGTTTCCACCAATCATGACATCGTCACTAAAGGTGATCTTGGTATTTGCGTTGGCACCTGTACGCCACACTTTATCGTAAGGAACAAGATCCCCAAAAATGGTTCTTCCACGCATGGCAGGTCTTGAGTACTCAAGTGTAACATCGGTCAAGCCAACTTTTTGCTCAATTTTTTGAAACGGACTTGGTGCCGGAGTCTGTATCTGTGCAAAACCGCCGGAAGCGATAAGCACCGTACAAACAAATAGAAATAATTTTTTCATTGGATGAGATTTTATGGATTTTTTAGTGTTACGAAGTTACAACAACACTTTCTTTAAAAAGTTAACAAAACCTTAAATTCAGTTTCCAAAACAAGTGTACCTTTGCGCAATGAAACGTTTTATTGCTGAAGCTATTGGAACTTTTGGACTGGTTTTTTGCGGGACGGGTGCCATCGTTATCAATGAGGTAACACAGGGTGCTGTGACGCATCCCGGAGTTGCCGTTACCTTTGGACTCATCGTGATGGCGATGATCTACGCTTTTGGTGATATAAGCGGAGCACACATCAACCCGGCAGTCACCATTGCTTTTGCGTATGCAAAGAAATTCCCCTGGAAGGATGTGCCATTGTACATTATAGCACAACTGCTGGGCGCACTGTTAGCCAGCGGTTTCGTATGGATGCTTTTTCCCGAGGGTGAGACCCTGGGTGCCACCATCCCGCAAATAGAAGTGTGGCGCGTCTTTATTTTTGAGATCTTGCTGTCGTTCTTTTTAATGGTGGTTATAATTAATGTTTCCACCGGATCCAAAGAGATCGGGGTGATCGCAGGGATCGCCATTGGCGGTGTGGTGTTATTAGAAGCAATGTTTGCCGGTCCTATCACAGGAGCGAGTATGAATCCGGCGCGATCCATAGCGCCTGCACTGATGTCGTGGAACCTTCAACATCTTTGGGTTTATATTGTTGCTCCAATAATAGGATGTTTATTTGCTGTAATGAGTTGCAGATTGGTTAAGGACGATACCTGCTGTGAAACATTCTGTTAATCTTTTGTTTAAGTATTAGATTTAATCATCAAACGGTTTTAACTTTACTAAAAAGTTGAAATCATGTTCGCGTTTCTAAAAAAAATTTTCGGAAGAAAGAAAAAAGTCAAGGGCTTTGAATTGTATCGTTTGGTACGTATCAACAAAAAATTTTCCTACAGAAATCTGGGAAATTAATTCGTTGATACGACTCTATGAAGATATTTTCACTGCATGCCAAGCAAAGACTTCCCATCTCAAAACAACAAGCTTGGGATTTTCTTTCAGATCCAGCAAATCTAAAGATCATCACTCCGGACTATATGGGTTTCCATATTCAATCGGGAGCAGACCGATCCATGTATGCTGGCCAGATCATCGAATACATCGTCACTCCCGTTCTTAATATAAAAACGAAGTGGGTAACGGAGATCACCCATGTTAAAGACACAAATTATTTTGTAGACGAACAACGTTTTGGTCCCTACTCTCTTTGGCATCATAAACATTTTATCAACGAAATAGAAGGTGGCGTGGAAATGGAGGATATTATCCATTACAAATTGCCCTTCGGAATTATTGGCCAATGGCTCCACCCTGTCCTTGTAAAACCCAAACTGGACGAAATCTTCAACTATCGCAAAGAAAAGTTAGAAATGCTCTTCGGAAAATTATAAACTATGAAGAAAACAGTATTGCTTATTGGAGGCTCTTACGGTATAGGTAAGGAGATCGCCCTATTGTTGAAAGATACACACGATGTCCATATTGCTTCCCGAAGCCGCGAATCCATACCTGAAGGTACCACCCACCATACCTTTAATGCGCTGGAGGATGACATTACCAACCTGGAACTTCCGGAAACCATTCACGGATTGGTATATTGTCCCGGCAGTATTAATCTGAAGCCTTTTAAAATGTTGTCTGAAAATGACTTCCAAGAGGATATGTCGGTGAATTTTTTCTCTCTGGTGAGAATTGTCCACGGGCTGTTACCCAAACTTAAAACTGCTGAAACTGCCAGCCTGGTCTTCTTTAGCACAGTCGCCGTAAAGGTTGGAATGCCTTTTCACACCAGTGTTGCTGCTGCTAAGGGAGCTATAGAAGGATTTGCAAAAGCGCTGGCCGCAGAATACGCACCTACTATTCGAGTAAATGTTATTGCGCCTTCGCTTACCGATACACCGCTCGCCAAGCGATTATTGTCCAACGAATCAAAGAAAGATACTATGGCGCAGCGTCACCCCATGCAGCGTGTTGGTACCACCGGAGATATTGCGGCGATGGCATCATTTCTATTGGAAGATACTTCCAGTTGGATCACGGGTCAGATATTTGGTGTAGACGGCGGAATGTCAACTTTAAACATTCAGTAATTTGGCAGATCTCGTAAATATATTTTGGTTTCGGAGAGACCTGCGCTTAGATGACAATGTAGGATTCTACAAAGCACTGCATGGAAAGCACCCCGTCCTCCCGATTTTTATTTTTGATACTGAGATCCTGGACGAACTTCCCGAGGACGATGCCCGAGTTTGTTTTATCTTTGAAACGCTTCAGAACATGCGAAAAGAGCTTCAGAAGCATGGCAGTAGCATTGCATTGTATCATGGATCCCCTAAAGAAGTTTTTGAGCACATTCTTTCTGAATTTAATGTCGCCAATGTTATCACCAATCACGACTACGAACCCTATGCGAGATCAAGGGATGATAACGTGCGTGCCTTCCTTTCAGAAAAAGAGATTGGATTCCACACGTTTAAGGATCAAGTGATCTTTGAGAAAGATGAAGTTGTAAAAGATGACGGAGATCCATATGTCGTCTATACTCCCTATATGAAAACCTGGAAGGAAAAATTCAAGAATGAGTTCGATCTTAATATCTTTTACACATCACAACATTTAAATTCTCTACTCCAACACTCACGGCTGCCAAACTTAAGCCTATCGGACATGGGCTTTAAAAGATCGAAGATAGAAGTACCCGACTACGATGTAACTCCGACCACCATTCATGAATATGAAAAGAGACGTAATTTCCCTGCACAAGATGCCACTTCCCATTTAGGACCGCATTTGCGATTTGGGACAGTGAGCATTCGAAAAATGGTCAAAAAAGCGATTGCAGAAAAGAATGAGACCTTTTGGCAAGAGTTGATCTGGAGAGAATTTTTTATGCAGATCCTTTGGCATTACCCGGAGACCGTAGAGAATGCCTTTCGGAAAAAATACGATAGAATTACCTGGCAGAACGACGAAGCACAGTTCGAAAAATGGAAAGTAGGAAAAACAGGATATCCGTTGGTGGATGCTGGCATGCGGCAATTAAATGAGACAGGATATATGCACAACCGAGTACGCATGGTGGTAGCGAGTTTTTTATGTAAACACTTGTTGATCGACTGGCGGTGGGGGGAAGCTTATTTTGCTGAAAAGCTATTGGATTACGAACAAGCCAGCAATGTGGGCAATTGGCAGTGGGCTGCCGGCAGCGGTGTGGATGCAGCACCGTATTTCAGGATCTTCAATCCTACCACTCAAATTGAGAAGTTTGATAAGGACCATAAGTATATTAAAAAGTGGGTCGAAGAGTTTGATACAGATCGTTATACGGAAAAGATCGTGGACCATAAGGAAGCCCGTGAAAGAGCTTTGTCTACCTATAAAAAAGCAGTCTCTTAATCTTTTTTGTAGGAATTTTCTAAAATAATTAATTGTTTATCCGATAAATTGCATATATTTATCGATATAATTGAATATAAGGTAGTTACATAACCCCCAAATGTATGCTTATGGAAACCTATGACAATCAATTCACCAACGGTGAGATTACCGTAACTTTCGAACCCAGAAAATGTATCCACGCCGAGAAATGTGCCAAAGGCCTTTCAGAAGTTTTCAGAACCACAGTAATACCGTGGATCGATCTGGATGGAGCTGAAACCGAAAAGATCATTTCACAAATTAAAAAGTGCCCTTCCGGTGCATTAAATTTTTGCTATAACGACGCCTTGGTTTCTGTTAAATAAATTTTAATTAGGGCTTAATTTTGGGTTGTTTAGTACAATTTTTCTACTCTTGCAGTGTTAAGTAACGAGAACAATCCTAACACTAGACCTATGAAAATAAAAGTAACGACACTCCTCCCCTTTCTTTTTTGTGTCTTCATGCTCAACGCACAAGAGGAAGCGCAAGAGACGCTTACCAACTCGTTGGAAGATCAATTTGTGGACGTGGTAGATAATTCCAACAATTATCAGGATTACAAAGTGATCAAAAAAACCAAGATCAACAAATTGCGCGAAAATATCATGGATTCGATCGCTGCACTTAAAGCCGAAATTCAAACTTCGGAAGGATCCCTGGATCAACAAAAAAACAAGATCTCGTCATTAACACAGGAACTTGCCAGTACAAAAGAAGACCTGGCGCTCTCCCGAAAAAAGGAAAATGGAATTGAGCTATTTGGAATGCTTACAGAGAAATCCACTTACAATTCCATCATGTGGGCGATTATACTAATGTTGCTAGTGGCATTAGGCTTCTTTATCTATAAGTACAAGAATAGTAATTCGGTTACAAAGGAGGCACAATTAAAACTTGCCGAAACCGAAATTGAATTCGAGGAACACAGGCAAAAGACAATCGAACAACAACAACAGTTACGACGAAAACTCCAGGACGAGATCAATAAGAATCGAAAATCGAAATCATAAAAAAAGCCTCCTATTGGAGGCTTTTTTTATGATTCGATCCGTGTGATTTTTGCGCCAATGGCCCTTAGGCGGGTATCTATATTCTCATATCCCCTGTCTATTTGTTCTATATTGTGAATTGTACTCGTTCCTTTAGCAGACAAGGCGGCGATCAATAATGAGATCCCGGCCCGAATATCGGGCGATACCATTGTTGTAGCTTTAAGCGTAGAGCTAAAATTATGTCCGATCACGGTGGCACGGTGCGGATCACATAAGATGATCTTAGCCCCCATGTCAATTAGCTTATCGACAAAGAACAATCTACTCTCGAACATCTTTTGATGAATCAGCACACTGCCTTTTGCCTGAGTACATACAACCAGTACAATACTTAGGAGATCCGGAGTAAAGCCCGGCCAGGGCGCATCTGCCACCGTAAGTATCGATCCGTCTATATAGCCTTGTATTTCGTATTCATCTTGTGAAGGTATGTAGATGTCGTCCCCTTTCTTTTCCAGTGTAATACCTAGTTTTCTGAAGGTATCGGGTATTAACCCAAGATTCTCCCAACTTACATCTTTTATGGTGATTTCACTCTGGGTCATAGCTGCCAGACCAATCCAGCTCCCTATTTCGATCATGTCGGGAAGGATTCTATGAGAGCAACCTCCCAGCCTTTCAACACCTTCAATAGTAAGCAAATTAGAACCAACACCGCTTATCTTTGCTCCCATCGCATTGAGCATTTTACACAACTGCTGTAAATATGGCTCACAAGCTGCATTGTAAATGGTAGTGGTCCCTTTGGCAAGAACTGCGGCCATTACAATATTAGCCGTTCCGGTCACCGAAGCTTGATCCAACAACATATACGTTCCCGTAAGTCCGTTAGGCGCTTCTACCCCATAAAATCGTTCTTCCTTATTGTATCGAAACTTTGCCCCCAAATTAATGAATCCTTCAAAATGGGTATCCAGACGTCGGCGCCCTATCTTGTCTCCACCCGGACGTGGTATGTATCCCTTTCCGAAGCGTCCCAGCAATGGTCCAACGATCATGATCGACCCGCGAAGCGAGCTTCCTTCCTTTTTAAAAAGTTCAGATTCTAGATATTCCAGTTTAAGGTCATCTGCTTTAAAAGCAAATTTACCTTTGGCCAGTTTTTGGATCTTAACGCCTAAATTCCCCAGGATGTCAATAAGTTTATTGACATCACGAATATCCGGAATATTCTCTATAATTACCTCTTCTGAAGTCAGCAATACGGCACATAAAATCTGCAAGGCTTCATTCTTTGCACCCTGCGGGCGAATTTCACCTTTTAGCTTGTGACCGCCCTCAATTTGAAAAGTTCCCATATTTTGTGCGCGTGCTTTTTTAGTAACGTTTTCGGTTACGGTTTCCTTTGTAGTTCTTCTTACTGGAGGTATTTGTATTGCTGGTGCTGAATCTTTTTTTGTTCTTCAACAGGTCATGTGGTTTCGACAAATCCTCATCGCTGTTCTTTAAATTGATTTTTCCTTCGGAAAGTTCAAAAAGATGCTGAAAGATCACATCGTCTTCAACAGTATCCTTATTCCAATTTAGAAAGCATTTCTTCATGTGGTTGGCAATGGTCAGGATCAAGCCTTCTTTCTTATCTCCTTCCTCCCAGCTATTCGCAACATCGATCATTCGTTTGATATTGTTTCCGTAGAAACGATATTTAGGATGATTTTGTGGATACTCAAGCGGTTGCGGGCGTTCCATCAATTCTTCTCTTGAAGGCTTATCGAAGGGAGAGTCCACATCCAATTTAAAATCGGATATGATAAACAATTGATCCCACAATTTATGTTGAAAATCAGGTACATCGCGCAAATGCGGGTTGAGGTTTCCCATCACCGAAATGATGCTTTTTGCCACTTTATTGCGTTCTTCTCTGTCCTCTTTTGAAATGGCATAATCGACCATTTTTTGGATATGCCGACCGTATTCAGGTATGATCAAATGCGGACGCTCTGTATTGTATTCTAAGTTATCTATCAAAATAGTGTAGTTAAATGGAAAGTTTGAACTCTGAAGTAAATCTTGACTGCAAAATACTAAATTTATAATGAAATAACCCCTTCGACATTAGAAACTTCAAGATATTTCTCTATCACCGCATCGGGCGATGCCATATTTACTTTAATGGAAACACTTGTGTAGTTCCCTTTGGATGAATCACGGGTATTGATCACAGCTTCGGTACCGTCGAAAATAGCTTCGATCTCAGCAATTTTTTCCAGTTCGGCAGGCACTATGAATTTGAATAAATACGGAGCCGGCCATACGGTATCATCGCTAAGTTGTTGTTTTAGACGCTGGTAAAATTCTTGGGTATTCTTATCTTGTTTCATGAAGTAATTCTAGGGGATGCATCGACAAAGATACACTTTCGGTCTCAATAATATTTACGTACTTTGTATAAAATTGAAACGATTGAAAACGAAAAGAATTGTGATTTCCGGAGGCCCGGGCTCTGGAAAAACCACATTAATAAGTCATTTAGAAAATTCCGGTTATAAGTGCATGCACGAAATCTCAAGAGACGTGATTCGAGATGCCCAAAAAGAGGGTATTGCTCAGCTTTTTTTAGAAAATCCAATCCTGTTCAGTAAAAAACTTCTGGAAGGACGTTTGGAGCAGTTCCACCATGCCAAGGAGTATGAAAGTACCGATTTCTTGTTCTATGATAGAGGCATGCCTGATGTCACAGCGTATATGGACTATGTACAATCGCACTATCCCGAGAATTTTTCTGAGATTTGTAACACGCATCGCTACGATGCCATTTTTCTGTTACCTCCGTGGGAAGCAATTTACGAGCAGGATAATGAGCGTTACGAGTCGTTTGCAGAAGCCGAAAAGATCTATCGCTTTTTATTGGAAGGATATAAAAAATACGGGTATTCCGTGCACGAAGTACCTGTGGGATCTATTGACAGTAGAAGAAACTATATTTTAAGTCATTTGGAAAACAGCTATTGAGCACACCACATCAAATCCTCGCCACCTATTGGAACTATCCTTCCTTCAAACCCATGCAGGAAGCGATCATTACTTCGGTATTGGATGGAAAGGACACAGTGGCTCTACTGGCCACAGGCGGCGGTAAATCCTTATGCTTCCAGGTACCGGCCCTGGCCATGGAAGGAATATGTGTCGTGATCTCTCCACTGGTCGCATTGATGAACGATCAAGTAAAAAACCTGCAAGACAAGGGGATCAAAGCGTTGAGCATCACCGGCGGACTTAGCTTTGAAGAAGTTCGTACGCTCTTGGACAATGCCATTTACGGAAATTACAAATTCTTGTATCTCTCACCCGAACGATTACAGCAGGAGATCGTGCAAAACAGTTTACGGCAAATGAACATCAACCTTATTGCTGTGGACGAAGCACATTGTATTTCACAATGGGGTAACGATTTTCGACCTGCATACAGGAATATCATTGTATTACGGGAGCTGCACCCTTTGGTGCCTGTGATCGCCCTTACGGCAACCGCAACATCCGAGGTTCTGGAAGACACGATCTCACAGTTGCAAATGGAACTGCCTTCGGTGTTTAAAAGTTCCTTTGTTCGCCAAAACCTTTCTTATCAAGTTTGTTTTGAAGAAGATAAACTGTATCGACTGGAACAACTGTTGAAGAAGAACACCGGATCTGCCATAGTGTATGTACGAAGTCGAAACAGTGCCGTTGAGACTGCCACGCACCTTCAGAACCTAGGAATCTCTTCATCATTCTATCATGGCGGAATTTCCAAAACTGATCGTGAAGAACGCTTACGTGCCTGGCAGGCCGGAAGTATTAGTACCATGGTAGCGACCAATGCCTTCGGGATGGGAATAGACCATCCCAATGTTCGTTTCGTGATCCACATACAGCTGCCGGAAAGCCTGGAAAGCTACTTTCAAGAGGCCGGTCGCGCAGGACGTGACGGAAATTTTGCCTGTGCCATTGTCCTGTATAGTGAATACGACAAAACCTTAATAAAGAAACAGTTTATAGCCTCCCTCCCTACTCCAAAAGACCTTAAGCTTTTATACCGCACCCTTAGCAATTACTTTCATGTATCTTATGGTGAGGGCGAATTTACACAGCACAACTTCAATTTTACTGAGTTCTGCGCAACCTATAGTTTAAATTCATTGCTCACCTATAACGGATTGAACACGCTGGATCGATTAGGCGTGCTTCAACTCTCCAAGGAGTTTGGAAGAAAATCGAAATTACAGTTTTTGGTCTCTTCAGAAAAAGTGCTGGAATACTTTAAAAAAGATATCCTTGCATCGGTGGTAGGAAAAACCATTCTGCGCTTGTACAGCGGTATTTTCGATACCGCAACTTTCATCAATCTAGATCTGGTTGTTAAAAAATCCGGGCAGCCCATGAATGAAGTTCTTAAAGTTCTTAAACAGCTGGAACGGGATGCTCTCATTGAGCTTATGATCTATGAAACCGATGCAACCATTACCTTTCTCGTCCCCAGAGAAGATGACAAGACCATCAATGTAGTGGCGAAAGACGTAGAGGTGCTACATGCCAAGAAACAGGAACAGGTCATGGCTGTGCTTCGGTATATCGAGAACGATACAACGTGTCGCAGCATGCAATTGGTTTCGTATTTTGGGGAAGAGACGCTTTCTCCCTGCGGAATTTGTAGCGTATGCGCATCACAAAAATCAACGACCAGCCCCAAAGAAGCAAAGGTCATTGCTGGAGCGATACTTCATTTATTGGAAGAAAGCGAAATGAGCTCTCGGGCCATTTCAGAAAAGCTTACTTTCACTGAAGCAAAAGTACTTTCAGTGCTTCAGCTGTTGCTTGATTCAGAAAAAATAAAAATGAACACCAAACACCAATATTATATAGTGTCATGAAAGACCTTCGAATTGTATTTATGGGAACCCCGGATTTTGCCGTGGGTGTCTTAAAAAAATTACTTGAGGCCGGTTGCACGGTCGTAGGTGTCATCACAGCTCCCGATAAGCCCGCTGGACGCGGCCAAAAGGTAAGTGAGTCGGCAGTAAAGAGTTTTGCCCAATCCCAAGGTTTGAAGATCTTACAACCCCCCAATTTAAAATCGGATGCATTCTTATCTGCCTTAGCAAATTTAAGAGCTGATCTCCAAATAGTCGTAGCCTTTAGAATGCTGCCAAAGGCTGTTTGGTCCATGCCTAAATATGGGACCTTCAATTTACACGCTTCATTACTGCCGGAATACAGAGGTGCCGCTCCAATTAACTGGGCGATAATGAACGGAGCATCGAAAACGGGGGTCACTACCTTCTTTATTGATGAGAAGATCGACACCGGCGCCATCATTGCTTCCCAAGAGATCGAGATCGCTTCAAGAGAGACCGCAGGAAGTCTGCACGACACCCTTATAGAACTGGGCAGCTCCCTTGTGGTAGAGACGGTTAAAAAGATCGCTAAAGGGACGGTTACAACCACGCGCCAACCGCAATCCTCTTCTTATAAGGAGGCGCCAAAACTGAACCCTGAGAATACGCGTATCGACTGGAATAACACAGTCATGCAAATTGATGCCTTTATAAGAGGCCTGTATCCTTATCCGGTGGCCTGGACCATATTGAACAACCATGGCGAAGCGTTAAAGGTGAAGGTCTATGAAGCCACACCCGAGATCGTATCTCATGACCGTACACCGGGGAGCATACATACCACCAAAAAAGAGATGAAAATAGCTGTCAAAGACGGTTACCTTCATATAAAGGAATTGCAATTACCCGGGAAACGCAGGATGCCTGCAGCTGATCTTTTAAATGGTTATACCATAGCCGAAGACGCCAAAGTGATGTGAAGCCTTGCTGCTATTGCTATTGCAAAATTGACAGAAAATACGCCTGCTTTATTAACAATGGTTCTAAGTTATCAACAAAAACGCGGATTTACCGCGTCATTACTTGCATGGATGGATAATCCGATTAAATTTGTAGAGCAATTAATAGAAGTTTAACCAACAATTTTAATTTAAACAGTAAACTATGAACAAATCAGATTTAATCGATGCAATGGCAGAAGATGCCGGAATCACAAAAGCAGCCGCTAAAAAAGCCTTAGAGTCTTTCCTAGGAAACGTTGAGAAGTCCCTAAAAAAAGGAAATAGAGTATCATTGGTAGGTTTCGGATCATGGTCAGTATCTAAAAGAGCTGCCAGAGACGGAAGAAACCCGCAAACTGGAAAAACTATCAGAATTGCAGCTAAGAAAGTAGTTAAATTCAAAGCAGGTTCTGAACTTGCAAATGCTGTAAACTAATTTAGATACCTCGTATCTATTTGAAAACCCTTTGCAACGATGTTGCAGAGGGTTTTCTCTTTTATATCCCATAGTTTCCGGGGCAGATGTTGTTTATTCAAAAATTAATACTTAGATTTAAATAACTAAAACCCAAAGATGACATCGTTAAAACCAACCAAAGGAGTCCTTCTGGTGGCCGAACCTTCTATTATAGGAGACGTTTCGTTCAATCGTTCGGTGGTGCTTCTCGCCGAATATAATGAATCCGGATCTGTAGGGTTTATATTAAACAAACCATTAGAGTATCGTCTAAAAGATTTTGTGCCCGAGGTGCAATCCAACCTAATGGTGTACAACGGCGGCCCTGTAGAACAGGACAACCTTTATTTCATTCATCGTATTCCGGAACTCATACCCGATAGTATTGAGATCTCCAACGGTATCTATTGGGGTGGTGATTTCAACGCCATTATCGGGATGCTTCAAGAAGACAGGCTGAGTGAAGATCAAATTCGATTCTTTTTAGGATATTCCGGTTGGGACAGCAATCAGTTGGAGCAGGAGTTGGAAGTAAACAGTTGGGTAGTGGCCCCCAATAACTATAAAAATGATATTATTGGAAAATCGTACTCTAACTTCTGGAAAGAGAAAATGATAGAATTTGGAGGCGATTATGTGATATGGTCCAATGCCCCTGAAAATCCAATCTACAATTAGCCGAGGCGTGCCTTCACATTAAGCTTCGCCAATAGGTCTTTTGCTACCGCTGAATTATATTCCTTTTTTCTGTATGCCGAAATAGACTGAATGCCCATAATGGTATTGGTGATAAAGATCTCATCGGCCTTTTGCAGTTCGAAGGGAGAAACGGAGGCTTCTTCAAGTATATAATCGGGTAATTGCCCTACAATAGCCATGATCTGTTTCCGAAGGATCCCATTGAGACAACCATCTTCCAAGGGCGGCGTTTTTATCTTATAACCACTCACCAGAAAAATATTCCCATTAAGGGCTTCCACTATCTGCTTTTTCTCGTTGAGGAGGAAACAATTGTCATAATCATTTTCTGAAGCATAAATACTTCCTAATACATGAATGGTCTTAGCCGTGGTCTTTAGCGTAGACAGCAATCCTGAGGTGACATAGTGGTCTTTAAACAATTCCACGGTGTAAGGTGCTTCGTTACGTGTGTAGAAAGGCTCCGCTAACACCTTAGCGACAATAAGATAATCCACGTCATGCGTAGCAGGCGCATACATCCCTCCTGCCTTTCTCCATACCAGTAATTTCACGCGAAAGGCCGATCCCTGATTCTTTTGGGAGGCAACCGTTTTTTGGATCTCACTTTCCAAGAATTCCATGGTAAAGTCCATAGGTATTTCCATACGCAGGATACGCATAGACGCCATTAACCTAAAATAGTGATCTTCCCAAAAAAGGATCTTTCCGGCAGAGACCTTAATCGTTTCAAATACTGCATCGGCGTACTGCAAACCCCTATTAGAAGCAAGGGCATTGTTCTCGAAAGTATCGTTGATGATTCCGTTGAAATTGATCATAAAAAAAGCCGTTTCTTTAGTTTTGGAAACGGCGCAAAGATACTATTATTTATCCCGAACATAAAGTAAGGGTGCGATTGATCTGTTAAGCTGAACCTAATATTTGTTTAAGATTGGAGATCATATTTTCCCATAGCATTTTCCCTTCTTCGATCTCATCTTCTTCCGCAAAGTCGGTGACCATCAAAGAAACATCTTTGGTGATCTCATCTACTTGAATGCGCAATTCAAAATAATAATCGGTTTCCTCATCGTCCACCCATTTGAACTTAATACGCTCACCACTTTTCTTTCCCAGCAAACGCGCTTTTTCTTCGCTGCCGGACCAGATAAAAGTGAAGTATTCACCTCTGGAATTTACATTATCTGCATACCACTCGCTCATGCCGGAAGGCGTTGAAATGTACTGGTATAAAAGAGAAGGTGAAACATGTATAGGAAACTCCATCTCGTATTTAATCTTGTCGTCCATAGTTTTAGTTAGCTGCAGCCCAATATATATATTTTAATTTTAACGGATAAATGAAAGCTACATTTTTTTATTGAAATGAAGATTAAAAAAATGAAACTAATCTTTGCGACCCATGAATTTGTTTCTATCTTTGCCGTCGCAAAATACGGCGAGGTAGCTCAGGTGGTTAGAGCGTCGGATTCATAACCCGGAGGTCACGAGTTCAAGTCTCGTTCTCGCTACTAAAAACCCTTCCGTTTGGAAGGGTTTTTTTATTTTAAGGCGTTTAAAAGTGCATCTAAGTTAAGTTGATCCTGATCCCCGGACTTCATATTCTTGAGCGTATACTGGCCATCCTCCATTTCCTTTTCACCTGCCAAGACCACAAACGGAATATCCCGCTTGTCTGCATACCCCATTTGCTTGCCCATTTTTGCCGCATCAGGATACAACTCGGCGCTAATACCTTGTTGCCTGAGTCGGGTGACAGCTTTTAATGCGTACCGTGCTTCTGCTTCTCCAAAGTTGATGAAGAGCACCCTGCTGCCTTCCGCAACCGTTTCGGGAAACAGGTTTAATTCTTCCATCACAAGATAAATACGATCCAGGCCAAAGGAAATGCCCACGCCGCTTACATTTGGCAGACCGAAGATACCTGTAAGATCATCATAACGCCCGCCGCCGCCTATACTTCCCATATTCACACCTTCGGGAGCGGCTACTTCAAAGATCGCTCCGGTATAATAGTTGAGTCCGCGTGCAAGGGTGACATCGATCTCCAAATTTGCCGTTTGAAGCCCTATTTCTGAAATTGTAGACACGATGAATTCCAGTTCTGAAACTCCTTTTTTACCTGTTTCTGAAGTCTTTAAAAGTTCGCTTAGCAGCGTTAGTTTTTCTGAAGCATTCCCTTTGGCTTCAAATAGCGGTTGTACTTTTTGTATGGCTGTTTCAGAAATACCTTTGCCTCGCATTTCGGTCTTCACTCCCTCCTCGCCTATCTTGTCCAGTTTGTCCAAAGCCACGGTAAAATCGATGAGCTTATCGGTTTCCCCGATTACTTCAGCAATACCGCTTAATATCTTTCGGTTGTTCAGTTTAATGGTTACTCCGTCCAACTTCAGCTTAGCGAACACCGCATCGTACAGTTGCACAAATTCCACTTCCTGCCATAGAGAATCACTGCCCACTACGTCGGCATCACACTGATAAAACTCTCGGAAGCGTCCTTTTTGAGGGCGGTCTGCGCGCCATACCGGCTGGATCTGATACCGTTTAAAGGGAAAGGTGATCTCGTTTTGATGTTGCACCACATAACGCGCAAACGGAACAGTAAGGTCGTAACGAAGTGCTTTTTCGGAGATACGTTGTGTTATTTTACCACTGTCTTTTTCAGCATATAAAGTATCATCAACTTTTGAAAGAAAATCACCGCTATTCAAGATCTTGAAGATCAACCGGTCACCTTCTTCTCCATATTTACCCATAAGTGTTTCGCTGTTCTCGAACGAAGGTGTTTCAATAGGCTGAAAACCAAAGCGTGTAAAACTCGCTTTTATGGTATCGATGATATAATTGCGTTTTACAACTTCTTGAGGAGAAAAATCTCGGGTTCCTTTGGGAATGGAGGGCTTTTTTGACACGGTGATTGGATTGTTGGATTTTTAAGTCTTAAACCATCGACTGCACTTCAGCAAGCTGAGTATGACATACGGTTTAA
This sequence comes from Altibacter lentus, assembly GCF_000746845.1. Lineage (GTDB taxonomy): Bacteria > Bacteroidota > Bacteroidia > Flavobacteriales > Flavobacteriaceae > Altibacter > Altibacter lentus. Next base: position 833,866 of record NZ_KN050846.1, read on the forward strand.
TTTTACTCTCTGCAAATATCTTAAAATATTGGGGAAATTGTAACTTTATAGACATATTATAGTCTAACGAAATACCAAACCACTTCTTTATGTTTTCACTCTTTCGGGAAAATGTTCGTATCGCTCTCGATTCGATTAAAAGTCAGATGCTTAGAACGGTCCTGACCATCGTAATCATTGCAATTGGAATTTTTGCATTGGTAGGAATCTTAAGCTTAGTGAAAGCCTTAGAGAACACCATTTCCAACGATTTTGCTTCGATGGGAGCCAATACCTTCAACATTCAACAATACGAATTCAATGTACAGCGCGGAGGGAGCGGCGAAAGAGAAAAGATCAATCCTATTATTAGTTATGACAACATCCGGGAGTTTATAGATGTATACGATTTTCCCTATTCTCAAACATCGGTGAGCTTTCGAGGTACCGGTTCGGCTGAGGTGAAATTTGAGAGTGAGAAGACAGATCCCGAAGTACAGGTGTATGGGGTGAACGAGAATTATTTGGAGAATACAGGTACAAAAGTTGATCGCGGACGTGCATTCACCTTTTTTGATATTCAGAACAATAATAAGGTGTGTCTAATAGGGTCTGATTTTGTCAAGAGTATTTTCAAAAATGACGATCCACTCAACAAGACCATTAGTATTCGCGGCGTAAAGTTCAAGGTCGTGGGAATTTTGGAATCGAAAGGCTCCACCTTCGGAAACAACCAAGATCTTAAAGTACTGATCCCCATACAGGTCGCTCGCGGCATATTTACCGACCCTAATATTAATTACACCATTAGTGTCATGGTTCAGGATAAAGAAATGATGCAGGGAGCTCAAGATGCAGCCATTGTATCGTTCCGAAATGTAAGAGGATTGAACCCTGTGGAGGAGAATAACTTTGGAATTGAACGCAGTGACGACCTCATAAATCGTATTGGACAGATCACAGGAGTTCTGGAAATATCGGCGTGGATCATTAGCATCATCACCATTCTGGGATCTTCCATCGCTCTTATGAACATCATGTTGGTTTCGGTCACCGAACGCACACGCGAGATCGGGGTACGAAAAGCGATGGGAGCCAAAAGTTCTACCATCTCTACCCAGTTCTTTATGGAAACCATCGTTATTGGTCAGTTTGGCAGTATTCTTGGCATTTTGCTGGGTGTTATTGCCGGTTTCTTGATCTCCAACATTTTTGAGTTCGATTATTCTTTGCCGTGGGCAGCCATGCTCTGGGCGACATTGATCACCTTTTTGGTGGCAGTGATCGCAGGCTCCTACCCTGCTGCAAAGGCAGCTAAACTGGATCCTATAGAAAGTTTACGCTACGAATAGTCATAACACCTAGCATACAGCAGCAGCTTTGGCAGATCTACGACAATATTCTATTTATTCTATTGCTGAAGTAATTTACTGAAGAACGAGAAGAGTTCTCCTTTGGTAATGACCGATCCTTGCCGGATCAATTCAAAGATATCCATGTGCTTGTCATCTGAATATTCCTTTGAGGCCTGAAGGAACTCTACGGTATCTGAAGCATAGTTCTGTTGGAGCCATCGGTAGCCTTCGGCTGTCGTAATATCTTTGGTCGTATCGGTTACCTTCACAACTATCAACCGCATCTTCTCTGCTTCCAATTTAAAGAGGAACAGTTGCTGAGGCGATATATTCTCCAGATATTTTGCTTTAGACAGCACTCCTTCCCAGATAAGATCGCTAAAAACATCCAGTTCCTGTTCGGCTACTTCTGGCTGCTTCGCTTTGATAGAGGTCCATTCTTCGGCCGTGATAGATTGTGTGGCCAAGAAATTGATAAATTCGGAGTGCAATGCTTCAAACTGCTCTTTTGTAAGTCGGGTATATTTCATGAGATGTAATAAAAAAACCCTCCGAAGCTTTCACAGGGAGGGTTTTATATGTTCTGGTCAAAAAATTACTTTGCTTCCGCTACTACGTCGAATGTGAAATTCGAGATCACATCTCTGTGGAAACGAATTGTGGCTTCGTATTGACCGGTACGCTTAATACTACCACCCAATATAGAAATGTATTTCTTTTCGATAGAAACACCTTCTTTTTCCAAAGCTTCCGCTAGGTCGGCATTGGTAACAGATCCAAACAATTTGTCACCTTCTCCGGCTTTAGCCGTCATTTTGATTTCAAGACCGTTTAATTTATTAGCCTCTTTTTGAGCATCTTCGATGATCTTCTTTTCTTTGTAAGCACGTTGCTTTAACGTCTCTGCCAACACTTTCTTTGCAGAAGGAGTTGCCAACACAGCGTGCCCGTTAGGAATCAAGAAGTTTCTTCCGTATCCACTCTTTACAGTCACTACATCGTCTGCAAATCCTAGGTTCTCTACGTCGTTCTTTAATATAAGTTCCATAATCCTATCTGCTTTTTATTTTAATAAATCGGCCACATAAGGCATCAATGCCAAATGACGAGCTCTCTTAACGGCAACAGCTACTTTACGTTGGTATTTCAACGATGTTCCTGTTAATCGTCTTGGTAAGATCTTTCCTTGTTCGTTCACAAACTTCAATAAGAAATCCGGATCTTTATAATCCACATACTTAATACCAGACTTTTTAAAACGGCAGTATTTCTTAGCTTTTGACGTCTCGATGTTCAACGGAGTAAGGTATCTAATCTCTCCGTCCTTTTTTCCTTTTGCTTGTTGTTGTAAAGTTGCCATGATTATGCGGTTTGTTTGTTACGGTTTCTTCTTTTCTCTGCCCAAGCGATCGCATGCTTGTCTAAAGTAACGGTAAGATAACGCATGATACGTTCATCTCTTCTAAACTCAACCTCTAAATCGTTGATAGCGTCACCGGGAGCGGTGTACTCGAACAAATGGTAAAAACCACTTTTTTTGTGTTGAATTGCGTAGGCTAATTTCTTTAACCCCCAATTCTCTTTTGATATCATCTTAGCACCTTTAGAAACAAGAATATCTTCGTATTTCTTAACTGTTTCCTTTATCTGTTCTTCAGATAAAACGGGATTTAAGATGAAAACAGTTTCATAATGATTCATAAAAAATCGTACTTAAAAATTATTTATACACTCATGGCGCTTTGCCAAGAGCGTGCAAAAATACTACATTAATTCTAATTTTCAAACCCTTATTAAAATACTTTCAAAACATGGTTCTTTTCCTACAAAAAAAGATAAAGTGTGTAATTTTTACGACAAATGTTAAAAAAACTTGCCATTCATCGATTTTTTACTTATAATTGCTGTATTATTAAACTAGCTAACAGTGGATAAACCAATACTTAAATGTGCTATTGTAGACGACTCTACGTTGCAACGACTTTCCATCGTCAAACTTATTGAAAACCATCCTTCTCTAAATTTGGTAGCCGAATATAACAATGCTATTGAAGCGAAAATGGGTTTGGCCACTACCGAGATCGATCTTATCTTTCTGGATATAGAAATGCCCATTCTATCCGGTTTTGACCTTTTAGATGACCTTACCCATAAACCACAGATCATCTTTGTGACCGGGAAGACGAAATATGCTTTTAAAGCTTTCGATTACGATGCTGTTGATTACCTCCGGAAACCGATCTCCAAAGAACGTTTCCTGAATGCTGTTCACAAAGCTATTACTAACTACAAGCTTAAGAACGACGACGGCTTTGACGAAGAAGACTTTATTTTTGTGAAGAGCAACCTTAAAAAACGGAAGGTGTTTCTCAACGAACTCCGCTATATCGAGGCCTTGGGTGATTATGTAAAATTGGTCACCGAGCACGATGCTCTTGTGGTTCTTTCTACCATGAAAGCCTTCGAATCCTTATTGCCGGAGGATCGGTTCTTACGTATCCATAAATCTTATATTGTTAATTTGGACAAGGTAGAACGCTACAACAGTAAGGTGATCGAGCTGGATAAAGAGCAATTGCCACTTAGTAGAAACCGTAAAGCAGACCTAGTGGAGGCGCTTGCCGCCAGCATCCGATCTTAAAAGGTATCTACATCTATTAATACTCTTACCGAGGAGAACTCTTTCAGTGAATTAAAACTTCGCTGCACTCCTGCTATGTACGACTTTGTTTTTTTCAAAGAGAGCGTCTTGGGAACTTTCACCAGTATGTTGGCTATATATTTGTTTCTTATTCGTGCGACTGGCGGCGCTACAGGCCCGAGCACATGTTCTTCCAGTTTTAACTCCAATGCCTGCCCATACCATGCAGCAGCTTGCTGCATCTTATACTGATTCTTATCTTTAAAGGTGATCTTTATAAGTCGGTGAAACGGCGGATATTGATATTGATAGCGTTCTTCTACCTGCTGCTTGTACATACCTTCATAATCATTAACACTTACCTGCTGAAGGATTTGGTGGTATGGATTATAGGTTTGTATCAATACCCGGCCGCGTTTTTGAGTACGGCCTGCCCTCCCCGAAACTTGCTGTAACAACTGAAAGCTACGTTCATGAGCCCTGAAATCGGGAAAATTTAAAAGGTTATCGGCATTCATCACACCCACCAGACTCACATTTCTAAAGTCCAATCCTTTCGCAAGCATTTGTGTCCCTACAAGAATATCGATCTCTTGGTTTTCCAGGGCATCGATCAATTTTGCATAGGCATATTTCCCCTTCGTGGTGTCTTGGTCCATGCGCGCAATACGTTGTTCGGGGAATAAAACACGAAGCTCAGATTCAATTTGTTCGGTGCCGAAACCCTTGGTATCCAGTGTTTCGCTTCCGCAGGCTGTACAACTTTGGAGCATTATCATATGATATCCGCAGTAGTGACAGCGTAATTCATTTTTATGCTGATGGTATGTTAGACTTACATCACAATTGGGACATTGAGGCGCTATCCCGCAGGTGGTGCATTCCACCACAGGTGAAAATCCTCTTCTGTTTTGAAACAACATCACTTGTTCTCCATTGTCCAGTGCTTCGGTGATTTCTTCCAATAACACATCACTAAAATGCCCCGTCATTTGCTTTTTCCGATGCTTCTCCTTGATATCAATAAGTGATATTTCGGGCATGAGCACATTTCCAAAGCGTTTTTTTAAAGTTACCATGCCATATTTATGGGTCTTGGCATTGTGGTACGTTTCTATGGCAGGTGTTGCAGAACCCATGACCAACTTTGCTTTATGCAACTGCGCCAACACCACAGCACTATCGCGTCCGTGATAACGTGGGGCCGGACTGTATTGCTTAAAAGAAGGTTCGTGCTCTTCGTCTACGATGACCAGTCCTAAATTCTGAAAAGGCAGAAAAAGTGACGAGCGCGCACCAATTACAATCCGTGCTTTCTGTTGCATTTCCAAAACGTTCTTCCACACCTCTACTCGTTCATTAATAGAGTGTTTGGAATGGTAGACCGAGACCCGTTCACCAAAATAATTTTGAAGCCGGGAGATCAGCTGTGTCGTCAATGCGATCTCCGGCAACATGTACAACACCTGTCTTCCGCTATCAAGCAGTTCGTCAATAAGGCGCACATATATCTCTGTCTTCCCACTGGAAGTAACCCCGTGAAGTAAGGTAACATCGTTTGTTTCGAACGATGTCTTAATTTCTTCAAATGCCTGCTCTTGTGCGGGATTCAACGTTTTAATCGCTGCGGTATCTTCACCCGAATATTCAATTCTATCTTTTTGTATAAAGAACTCTTCTAGAATTCCTTTATCAAGCAAGGATCGAAGCACCGCTGCCGAGGCATCACTTTTTTTCTGAAGGGTGACCGAATCCACCGGACGCTTTTGTTGTGACGATAGCATAAAGAGCGTCATCAATACGGCACGCTGCTTTGGAGCACGTGTTAAAAGGTCCAGCAGCTCTTTTAGGTTTTCTTCTTCGGAATAGTGAGCGCTAAGTTTAATGTAGCGCTTTAATTTGGGTGTGTATTGTTCGAACACCTCTTCTTGCACCTGTATCACCCCTTTCTGAAGCATTGTTTGCAAAACTTTTACTACGTTGCTCCTATCCAGGATCGATCTAATATCGTTAATGTGAAGTGCGGACTGATGCTGCAACGCTTCGAACACGAGAAATTCCTCGTCTGAGAAATCGGATTCATCTACTTCCTTTTCCGAAGCTAACATCACTATAGTTTCACTTTCCAACAAAAATGCGCTAGGCAAAGCGGCTCGAATCACTTCGCCAAGTGTACACATATAATAATCTGCCATCCACTCCCAATGACGTATTTGAGTAGCCGTAATAATGGGCGTCTCATCTAAGATCTGGTCGATCGATTTGGTTTCATACCCCGGCGGATTATTCGCATAGACTTGATACACGATCCCGGTGTAGATCTTGGTCTTACCAAAGGGCACAGCCACCCGCATCCCCTGTTTTAAAAATGCCGCCTCGTCTTTGTTCACGTGATATGTGAAGGCTTGTTTTAGGGGAATGGGTAATATGACATCTATAAAATACACTACTTGACATTGTGGCGTGTTGCCTATTATTCTTGTTTTAGTACAGTAATTTAAAAATATGAAAAGGCTTTTCGAATTGTTCCCTCTTCACCAAAGGCTGAATATGGAACTTCTGTATAAAATTAAAAAAGGCCATCCATATAACAGGCGGCCTTTCTCATTACTTATAAACAAGTCTTATTTCACACGATACCAATATTGAGATCGCCCTATGAGGGAAAATCCTATATAGCCTCTTACTTTTAGTTTGTTAGGCTCTTCCAATTCGATATAGCATTTATACAATTTTCCATTCTCGGGATCTAAAATGTGACCATCGTTGTACTCCTCACCGTCTTTTTCCAGTCCGCGAATTATAGTAAGCCCTAAAATCTTTTTGTTCTTATCGGCTCCTTCACACTGATCGCAAACAGCGTCCTGTCTGTCTTTATTCAGGATCTCTACTACTTTTCCATAGACCTTTCCGTCTTGTTCGTAGATTTCCACCACCGATTTGGTGACGCCTGTCTTATCGTCTACCGTCTTCCATTTCCCCAGTACACTTTGGGCGTGAACGGCAGAAGCAGTTATGGCGAGAACGAATAAAAAAATTGATTTTAGTTTCATGGTGCCTTCTTTAGTTTCCGAGCATGGCTTTTTTCAACTTACTATCTACCGGGTCATTTCCCATCCAGATCCCAAAAAGAGCTTTTTTGAATTTCATTCCGGGGATCGTGCCAAGCTCCTTGCCATTCTTATAGGCTACGACACCTTTCCCTTTTTGGTAGGTAATGTCGAAGGTATCATCTTCCACGATCTCGTCATTAAAGAACTTAATAAATTTTTGGATCTCCGATTTCAAAGAGGAAGTATCGCCTCCCATGGAAGCATCAAAACCTTCTTCCACAGCTTCTTTCATGGCGTCACTGGATACAAAACCAGAAGTGATCACCAGTCTGATCGCCATGGATTCATCGGCATTGATTATGGACTTAGCATCACTTGACTTTTTTGGAAGGTACAATCCGCCGGAGTACAATTTAAGTATCATCGCCTTTTTTCGGATACCCGCACCGTTCAATACTAGGTCATCGCCGCTAAAACTAAGTGAATTGGGCAATGTAACACTGCCAACCTGGGTTTGTGCCATGGAAACATTCACGGTGACCAAAGCAATAATTAGTAATAGTAGATTTTTCATGAGAGTGTATTTACGTTTTTAGTTCTAAAAAATTAATATTTATCCTTAAGCCGCTGCAACGAAATATTCAATTCAAACCCTAGCAGCAGCAAATTTGCATTGATCCAAATATATAACATCATTATTAAAAGTGCACCGATGGACCCATATAACTCATTATAATTTGAGAAATTATTTATATAGATACCAAAGAGGTATGTGGTTAACATAAACAATAAGGTGGTTATCAATGCTCCCACCGAAAAAAAGCGGGATTCTTTTCCTTCTTTGGTCCCGTAATAATAGAGGGTGGAAATAATTACATACACCATAACGACAAATACAATTAATTGAAGTGTTGAGATCCAAAAAAGGTCATTCTGGATGTATTCATTTCCTTTCAAGTTGTTTATTATATATTCACCATACAGGATGACCCCAACCGTAATTAACAACAACAATGCCAAAAAGATAGAGACCACCAGCGCAATACTGTACTGTCTAAAGAACCCTCTGTTCATGGTAACGTGAAAGGAATATTCAAACGCACTAAAGATGGCGTTCACACCGTTTGCCGCTAAAAAAAGTGATAAGAAGAATACAAAAGAAAGCAGCCCTCCCCCTCTTGGGTTCACTGCAATATCTGCTATGGTCGGGTAAAAGAACTCTGCCGTCTGAGGAGGCAATAGATCCTCAATGAATATTAGGAAGCGGGTTTGAAATCCCTCGATGGGAACCAACGGAATTAAGTTGAGTATAAAAAGTAAAAAGGGAAATAAAGCCACAAAAAAACTATACGCAATAGAAGTGGCACGTGATGAAAAAGTCCCTTTAATGATCCCGGATCCATAAATATCCATAAGGTCATAGAGTGTAAGGCCGTGAAAACCGGGAAGTTTAATTCGTTTACTCCGTGCTACCAAAAGATCGATCCTGTGTGTCAACCAGGATTTCAATCGTGTAAGTAGCGTGGTCTTTCTGCCGGCATCGGTGCTCATCGAACTGCTTTTAGGCTTAGATCCATGTTGTGAACGGAATGTGTTAAAGCACCACTGGAGATATAATCTACCCCGCATTCGGCGTATTTTCTTGCCGTTTCCAAAGTGATCCCTCCACTGGATTCGGTGAGACAGCGGTCGCCAATCATGGCAACGGCTTTCTTAGTGTCTTCATAATTGAAATTATCGATAAGAATTCGATACACACCTTCGTTCTTTAGGATCTCTTCAATTTCTGAAAGATCCCTCGCTTCCACTATGATTTTTAGGTTTATACTGCTCTCACGAAGGTACTCCTTGGTTTTTTCGATGGCTTTCGTCACCCCGCCACAAAAGTCAATATGATTATCCTTTAGCATGATCATGTCGTAAAGTGCAAAACGATGGTTCTCACCACCTCCTATCTTCACAGCCCACTTCTCGAGCGCACGAATCCCCGGCGTTGTTTTGCGGGTATCGAGGATCTTCGTTCCTGTTCCTTCCAAAACCTCAACATATTGTCGTGTTTTGGTCGCTATGGCACTCATTCGCTGCATGGCGTTTAGTACCAAGCGTTCGCTTTTTAAGATCGATTGTGACAAACCCGAAACATAAAAACATACATCCCCGTATTTCACGGCGCTTCCATCTGTAATTTTTATGTCAAGCTCCAGACCCGGATCTACAAACTCAAAAACCTGTCGTGCGAAATCTACTCCTGCAATGATCCCGTCATCTTTCACAAGCAGCTTTGCCGTCCCCCTAGCATCTTCAGGGATACAGGCAAGAGAACTGTGATCACCGTCACCTACATCTTCCCGTATCGCATTGGAGATAATACGATCCACTTCTTTATTGAATTGCTTTTTTGAAATCATAGCGAGCCAATTTTTAGCTAAAATAACTTAAAAAGTTTGAAGACCGAAGGGTTCGCGGGGAAGACCACAAATTTTATCTTTGTATTTTTGAATTCTGAATGATGTGCCCATGAAAATTACCTTACTCGTTATTGGCAAGACCGACAGTACTCAACTTTCAGCTATGACGGAAGATTACGCTAAACGCTTGGGCTTTTATGTGCCCTTTGCTATGGAGGTCATTGCCGATGTCAAAAATGCGAAGCATCTTTCAGAAGAACAACAAAAACAAGCAGAAGGCGAATTGATCCTGAAGCAACTACAACCCGGCGATACTGTAATACTCTTGGATGAAAAAGGCAAAACGCATTCGTCTGTTGGTTTTTCTGAATTCCTTCAGAAAAAAATGAACAGCGGTCTCAAGCAGTTGGTCTTTGTTATTGGAGGGCCCTATGGATTTTCCGAAGCAATGTACCAAAGAGCCAATGGGAAGCTATCCCTGTCTGCCATGACCTTCTCCCATCAAATGATACGGTTGTTTTTCGTGGAGCAACTTTACCGTGCTTTTACGATCCTTAAAAACGAGCCGTACCATCATCAATAGATTATTTCATCCAGATACAATCTATCCCATCGGTTACCATGTGCAGCAATAACCCTACAGCTATAATTCGGGTTTTCTTAAAAAACAGCAGAAGCGCATATCCCGCAATGGCAACATACGAATGCAGTGGATGAAAATTTATGCTACAGCGGTTTTCGGCAAAAATTGGCGTTGCCAGTAAATGGTCCAGATCCACCAGCATGGTTGCGACCATGATCGCCCAGGCAAGCCGCCATTGGTGTCTGAAAAAGACCCAGGTCACCAGTCCCGGAAACAAAAAGTGTAAGCTGTAATGAAGAATAAATTGTAGCATCAACAGGTGAAATTATAACTTCAAAAGTCGCTTTAACCAGTTAAACTTCGAAGACGAATAAGGCGGATACTTTAACGGAAGTTCCAGCCAAGTTGGCTTTTTTAGGATGCTTTTATAATGTGAAAAAGCTTCAAATCCGGCTTCGCCATGATAATTTCCTATTCCACTCTTCCCTACACCACCAAAGGGTAAGTGAGGATTGCTCACATGCATCAACGCTTCGTTAATGGCTCCTCCGCCAAACGATAGTTCTTTCAATAGCTTGCGCTCTGTTTGCTTACTGCCGGTAAAGATATAGCAAGACAAAGGTTTTGATAAAGTTTGTATCTTTTCAATGGCCTGGTCTAAACTGCCAAAACGTATTACGGGTAAAAGAGGTCCAAAGATCTCTTCCTGCATCACGGCATCTTCAAAAGTGACATTGTGCATAAGCGTTGGTTGTATGTAACGCATTTCCTTATCTGTTTTACCGCCATAATAGATCGTATCTTTTTTGAGTAAGCCAACAAGGCGATCAAAATTGGAATTATTGATGATCTGTACGTAGTTATCATTTTCAAAAGCGTATTCTGCGCCTAGAATCTCTTCTTTAGCAAGTTTCAGAAATTCTTCTTCAATCCCTTCTTCGATCATCACATAATCCGGAGCGATACAGGTTTGACCCGAATTCAGAAATTTTGCCCAAATGAGACGTTTCACCGTCATTTTTAAATGAGCATCTTTTGTAATAATGGCCGGGCTCTTACCTCCCATTTCCAGAGTAACAGGGGTAAGATGCTGCGCAGCGGCTTTGTAAACGATCTTTCCAACCTTTGTACTACCGGTAAAGAAGATCTTATCAAACTTTTGATCTAATAATTGAGTAGTTTCTTCAACACCTCCTTCTACTACCGTAAAAAACGCCGGATCGAAGTGATCCTGAATCAATTTTGCCATTAAAGAGGATGTATGTGATGGCAACTCACTAGGCTTTAGTACCACAGTATTTCCTGCAGCTATGGCCGCGATCACCGGTGCGAACGACAATTGATACGGGTAGTTCCAAGCTCCTATCACTAAACAGACCCCTAACGGCTCCGGATACAGATAACTGGAAGCAGGAAAATTTGCCAGATTGGTAGCCACGCGCTTTTTGCGGGCCCAATAATGAAGATTGTTCTTTACGTCCTTGATCTCCTTGTGCAACAAGGCCAATTCCGTCATATAATTTTCTATGGGGCTTTTCTTGAAATCTTTATAAATAGCCTCATCCAGCTGCTGCTCATGCGTTTTAAGCATATCTCGCAATTTTTTTAACTGGTCCAGTCGAAAGGAGAGTTCTTTCGTGGCATGGGTATTGAAGAAAGTACGTTGTTGAGCAATGATCTCTTTCATGGTTTGCTTAAAATTTGTATTCGCTTAAAAATACCCTAAAAGAACTACGATTTTGTTAAATAAAATGAAAACTATTTTTTCTTTCTATTTAACACTTTGTATTCTTCGTAACATTCATTGATGGCGTCCAATATCTGAAGGTCGTTCGCTGTGCGAATGAAATCTTTTGAATAATTACAATTATTCAGAATTTCGTCAATATCCACTTTTTCCAACTGAAGCACGGCCATGAGGGTTTCTCTGTCGAACTTACTCTGAAGCAAATTACGTATCTCATCATCCTCTTTCATTTTCCGAAGCTTTCGCATTTGTGTGGGTCGTTTTCCAAACACATTATATAGAAAATCAGCCGGATTGAAAATAGCGCTCAGCACTTTGGTCACTGCACCGGGCTGCTGGTTCCCTCCTTCGTAACCGGAGCCTACACCGCTTATTCGATATCGGTAATTATCGTAAATAGGAATGGTCTTCGCATCCACCTCCACATAGCCCGTAAGTTGTATTGGTCGCACGACTACCTCCTCCAAGGCAATTCCCAGTTCGGTCATCTTGATCTTGATGTCCCCAAATTTTAACCAGTCATTGGTAACCCGTACTCTAATTGATTTAAACCCTAAATAGCTAAAATATAAGGTATCATTGACTACCGCCCGGATCTCAAAATCCCCTTCGGCGTTGGAAGTAGCACCCACAACACTGTTCAAATTGACAATATTCACATTCTCCAACGGTTGATCTGTTGCATCATTGAGCACCTTACCCTTTATCAAGGGTGGCGTAACAATAGACTCTTGGGAAATCGCACAAACTGACGTAAGGAGAAAAATAAGTACAAGAAGATGTTTCATAGCGTGAAGGCATAAAAGTACACAATATAGACGTCTTTTTCTCCCGAAAGTTTCAATGAATCTGTATTTTTCAGAAATTATCCTTTACGGCGACGTCTCCCGCCTGTCCCTGTATTTTGAGGTTTCTCATTTTTCCTGCGACTTTTACCGCTAAACTTGGGACGATCTCCGCCGCTTTCGCTTCCGCGTTTTTTAAAGCCTCCTTTTGAGCCGCCTTCACTCTTAAAACTGCCTCGTTTACTATCACCACGGGTGCTTCGGCTTCGGTCACTGCGGCCTCGGCCCCCGCCACTTCGTCCTCTTCCGCCGCGATCCTTAGAAACTTCTACAGAAATGTTTCTTCCGTCGAGTTTGAAATCGTTGAAAATACCCAAAACCATTTCCTCATGTTTGGTATCGGTATTAAAGAATGAGAAACTATCTTTTACATCTACTTTATACACATCGTCCTTTTCCAAACCTAACAGATCGCGTAAAAAGTCTTTTAGCGTCATCCAATCGAAGTCATCCTTCCCTCCTATATTAATAAAGTAGCGAGTGGAATCTTTAGAATCACTGTCGTCATGGTCTCTCCCGCTTCCACCAGGTGCATTGAGGTCCTTGGCATTCTTGTAGTAATTATAGAATCTTGTAAATTCAACCGAGAAAACCTTTTTAATCAATTCCTCTTTGCTGAAATCTATTAATACCTCGTTGATATTTGGCAGATACATATCGATCTCGTGATTGATCTTCGTGTTCTTGATGCTGTTAGCCAAATGGAACAACTGCACTTCGCAGATCTCCATTCCGCCGGGAATATCCTTTTTTTCGAATTTCTTCTGAATGATCTTTTCAATAGCACTTATCTTTCGAACTTCACTTTTGGAAACGATCACCATGGACACACCACTCTTGCCAGCACGTCCCGTTCGACCACTTCGGTGGGTGTAGGTCTCGATCTCGTCCGGGAGTTGATAGTTGATCACGTGAGTGATATCATCTACATCAATCCCCCGCGCTGCCACATCTGTAGCAACCAACATCTGGATCTGCCTGTTTCTAAAGGATTTCATCACCAGATCACGCTGGTTCTGACTCAGGTCACCGTGCAACGCTGCAGCATTGTAGCCGTCAGTGATAAGTTGTTCTGCCACTTTTTGAGTGTCGCGCTTCGTTCTACAAAAGATCACCGAAAATATATCGGGATTGGCGTCACAAAGTCGTTTTAATGCAGCATATCTGTCTCGTGTATTTACTAAATAGTACTCATGAGAGACGGCTTCAGTACTTACATTTTTAGACCCTACCGTGATCTCGACAGGAGTGTGCATAAATTTTTTGGCAATGGTGGAAACCTCCTTAGGCATCGTAGCGCTAAACAACCAGGTACTCTTATCTTCGGGCGAATGTGAAAGGATCTCGGTGATGTCCTCATAAAAACCCATGTTTAGCATTTCATCGGCCTCATCGAGAACACAATATTCTATTTTGGAGATATCGATCATTCTTCGACCGATCATATCTTTCATCCTGCCGGGTGTCGCTACAATAACCTGAGCCCCTTTTTTGATCTGTTTGGCCTGTTCGGTAATACTCGCACCTCCGTAAACTGCAACAATATTGAGCCCTTTTATATACTTTCCGTAGCTGTTCATCTCGTTGGTGATCTGCAGACATAGCTCTCGCGTGGGCGAAAGGATCAATCCTTGGGTCGTTCTGCTTTGAGCATCGATCTTTTGCAACATGGGAAACCCGAATGCAGCCGTCTTTCCGGTACCGGTCTGTGCCAGTGAAACCAGATCAGTCTCTTTGCTTAAAAGGATTGGAATTGTTTTTTCTTGTACTTCCGAAGGGGTTTCAAAACCCATATCGGTAATGGCCTGAAGCAATTGCTCGTTAAGGCCTAACTCTTTAAATGTAGACATATTGAATAATAAGTGTTTATTTGTACTTACTGAAGCGGACTCGACAAATAAACCTTATCACTTCGTGCAGTACTACCTCACCCTGAGGATTTTCTAATTCGCCGTACTTTGATTCGGCGAACGAGGGCGCAAAGATACTCTTTAATTCCGATTCTCAATTTTGATTGTGAGATTTTTATGATTATCGGACAATTCTTTTTCAGAAAAAAACAGTTCGAATATTTATCTATATTTAACGCGTTTAATTATTCAAAGACTCATACCGCTTCATGAAAAACTCAGCACTTTTAATTTTCTTTCTATGTTCCCTTTTTTCCATTCCAGCCATGGCTCAGCAATTGGAAGTGGGTCCGATGGTAAACTACGACCGTACCTCTTTTAATATTCCGGATAGTTCTTTTATTGTGATTGGCGGACCGGGAGGCGGTTCTGAAGGCTCACGAACCACCGGTTTCGAAACCAATTATAGTGTAGGTGCGTACGGCACCTATTATTTCCACGAACATTTTGGCATCGCTGGAGAGCTCTACTACACCGAAACTTCCGCCACCGAATTTGATGACAACGTATTTAAGTCCCTTAACTTCATCCCCTATATAACAGCCGAGCTATGGAATACCAATATTTATTTGAACCTGGGTGGTGGATTTGCATATATGCTCGATACGTCTATGTTTGACGGTGATTATAATGTCAACGAAGAAGACATTCAATCATTTGATATCCCTATAAAAATGGCGGTCAACTATCGTATTACAGACATTATTACGATCGATCTGGGGATACACACCTCTGCTACCCGTGTGGTAAAAGATGATATTACAAGAGTACATCATTATTTAGGGATCAAAGTTCCCCTCAATCGCATTCTTTCGAAAGGATAATCTATTCTGAAAGGTACTCGATAAGCTGGCGCATGGCCTTGCCGCGATGTCCAATCCGGCTTTTTTCGACGAGACTCATCTCTGCAAAGGTTTGTGATGATTCTTTGGGCAAGAAAATAGGGTCGTAACCAAATCCTTTTTCTCCACGCGGCGAAGTTGTGATCTCCCCCTCACAAATACCGGTAAACATAGTATTTGCACCCTTAAGGGTAAGGGCGATCGCGGTCTTAAAACGAGCAGAACGATCTTGCTTTCCCTTCAAATTGTACAGCAGTTTCTGCATATTGGCATCGGCATCGTTTTCCGGACCCGCATATCTGGCACTGTGGACACCCGGCTCGTTATTAAGTGCTGCCACCTCCAAGCCGGTATCATCGGCAAAGCAATCGTATCCGTAGCGATCACGTACATAATTTGCTTTTAAAGCGGCGTTTCCTTCAATAGTGAAAGCCGTTTCGGGAATATCTTCCAGGCACCCTATATCGGTTAAACTTAAAAGCTCTAAGTGGCTGGGCAATAGCGCTTTTACTTCTATGAATTTATTTTTATTATGCGTGGCAAATACAAGTTGCATAGGTGGCGAGGGGATTATTGGATTCTTGGATTGTAGGTTTAAGTTTAAAACTTACTTTTGAGAATGCAGCGCTACTCGATTGCCTTCAGAATCTATAAAGGCACCCATGTATCCATGTTCTTCAGAAATTTGGGTCTTCTTTTGATAGATCTTTCCTCCTGCACTTTCTACCCTATCCAGTTCCATTTGCACATCCTTGCTATAAAAATAGACCAAAGGGCCTTCGGTACTGGGAATATAACTCTCCTGCTTCACAAGCGTTCCGGCAGCACCGGGAGCGTCTTTAGTAAAGGGAAACCAACCCATCTCGAATCCGCCAAAATTCACTAGCTGAATGTCGATCTTAAAAACGGTTTCATAAAATTTTTGAGCCCGCGCCATATCATTGACCGGTATCTCGATCCAAGCAAACATATTATGTTCCATAGTCTTACAGGTTATTTTTTTCTAATTCGATTTTCAAGGAAGCCAATCCTTCTTCAAAGTCTTTGCCAACTGCTTTGTCCATATTGAAGAATAGCATCATGATGTTCATAGGTGGTTTGTTCTCGCCGTTGAAGCCCCAGATCACTTCGGTTTCATTAGGCTCTACCTCCCTTACCAGCAAGTACCCATTACTTACAGACTTCCAGGGCTTTAAGAACCGTATCTCGGTTCCTACCCTTTCGTTCTCAATGAGCGTCATGATCTCCTGCTCTCCGGAGCCCACCTGTTTGTGGTCACTTTCCCATTTTGAAATGAAACCCACGGTACCGTCTGTGCCTGTGAACGTTTGTTTCATATTTGGGTCTCGTTTTTTCCATGGCGACCAATGATCCTGATTCTTTATAAATTTAAGATAATTGTAGACTTCGGGAAGCGGTCTTCGAATAAGGATACTTCGTTGTACATCGTACTTTTTAGGAGCCACCAGCGCTAAAATAATGAGCAGTGCAATAATGCCTAATAAAATATAAAGGAAAATCATAGTGAGGAGTTTTTGGTTGTTGGATTAAATTTACGACTTTTTATCATTGTAAAAACGTTCAATGATTTCTTGCGAGCTTTTTATGGTTCGTTGGGTCCATTCCATTTCGATCTCAAGTTTCTCTGCTTCGGAAAGAGCCCAGTCTACATTTTCAATGCGCATTCTAGTGACAACTTCCTGTAGGATAATGGCTGCCGATACTGAAATATTCAAGCTTTCAGTAAAACCATACATAGGGATCTTTAGGAATCCGTCCGCTTGCTGAAGCACCGTATCACTAAGTCCGTCGCTTTCTTTTCCGAAGAAAAAAGCACTCTTTTTCGCAACATCGAAATCGTGAAGCAAGGTAGCATCGTTGTGCGGTGTGGTGGCAATGATCTGATAGCCGTTCTCCCGAAGCGTTTTCATACACTCTTTTATCCCGTTGTATCTGTGGAGGCTTACCCACTTTTGTGCACCCATGGCGATCTCACGGTCGATACGTTTTCCCAGCCGTTCCTCTACTACATGCAGGTCCTGGATCCCAAACACATCGCAAGTGCGCATTACAGCGCTGGTGTTATGCAATTGATACACATCTTCTGTCACCACCGTGAAATGACGTGTACGCTGCGAAAGGACATTGGAGAAGAGTTGCCGCCTCCTGTCGGTTAATAATGATTGTAAGTATTCGAACAGTTGTAAGTCCAAAAGCATGAGATTTTCGCTAAGATACAGTGTATTTTTTTCTTCGGAAACAATCAATAGACAACTTATTGGGAAACGGAATAACGGGAAACTGAACATCTGTGCATGGCAAGCGGTATATGGATCTATGAAGCTTCAGTATCCAGAGGCGCCTTACACTTCATGTGTATTTTCAGCAAAAAAACATACCTTCGTAATGCAACCAAAACGAGTTTTATTTTGAAAATTGCAGTACTTACAGGCGCCGGAGTTAGCGCCGAAAGTGGTCTAAAGACCTTTCGCGACAGTAATGGATTATGGGAAGGGCA
This sequence comes from Altibacter lentus, assembly GCF_000746845.1. Classification (GTDB taxonomy): domain Bacteria; phylum Bacteroidota; class Bacteroidia; order Flavobacteriales; family Flavobacteriaceae; genus Altibacter; species Altibacter lentus. The sequence continues at coordinate 851,747 of NZ_KN050846.1, forward strand.
CGATGTCATGGAAGTTGCGTCCCCACAAGGATTTCATAAAAACCCTGCTCTGGTACTCGACTTTTACAATCAACGTCGCAAACAATTGCTTGAAGTGCTTCCCAACGCCGCTCATCATGCCCTAGCAGATCTGGAAAAGGATCACGAAGTTACCATCATTACCCAAAATGTGGACGATCTTCATGAACGCGCCGGCAGCAGTAATGTAATTCATTTACATGGGGAACTGCTCAAGGTGCGCAGTACTTTCGACGAATCACTTATTCTTGATTGGAAACAGGATCTCAATATTGGTGATTTTTGTGAGCACAATCATCAGCTGCGTCCGCATATTGTGTGGTTTGGAGAAGCGGTTCCCTTAATGGAAGTCGCGATGGATATCGTAGCTCGAGCCGAAGTCCTTATTATTGTGGGTACTTCCATGCAGGTGTACCCTGCGGCAGGATTGATACAATACGCCTCTTACAACACTTCCGTTTATTTTGTAGATCCCAATCCATCCATACGGTCCTCAGAACGTGTCACCGTTTTTGCCGAAAAAGCGACCACGGGTGTCCCAAAGGTAGTCGCTGCATTAAATTCGTAGTGGTATGAAATCTGAAGCGCTCTTTAAAAAACTGGAACATATTAAAGCTTACCGCCAATCACGTCTGGAGGTTGCGCAATGGGTCTTATCTCACCCCGAAACACTGCCGGAACTTCTACAGTATTGCTACCAAGTAGAAGACGAAATCTCCTTTCGTGCTTCGTGGGTGCTGGAATTTGTATGCATGGAAGAGTTATCGTTGCTGATCCCGCATTTTGATTTATTTTTCGAATCCCTGCCCAGAGTGAAAAAAGATCAGGCATTGCGCCCTATAGCTAAGATTTGTGAAATGATCGCAGTTGCAAATTACAAGAATAGAGAACCAAAGATCACGGCAGCTTTTACGAACCGGCATAAGGAGCAAATGACCTCATGTTGCTTCGATTGGCTTTTGGGGAACGAAAAGGTCGCTTGTAAGGTATATGCCATGTCCGGCCTTTATTATCTTGGTACCGAATTCCGGTGGATCCATCCCGAGCTGCTTCGCATCCTCACCGATAATATGCATGCACACAGTGCCGCCTATCGCGCTCGAGGCAAACACCTGCTAAAAAAATTACAGACTCCCCCGCGAAAACGATCTCATTAAAAAATCCACACCCGTACGGTCTAACTGTGGATACTTCCGTATCTTTGCAGCTTCAAAATAACGCTTATGATCACCAATGCTTTACAAGCCATTTCGCCTATAGACGGTAGATACGCCACTAAGACAGCTGCCCTTGTTCCTTTTTTTTCTGAAGAAGCCTTAATTAGGTATCGGGTGCAGATTGAAGTAGAATATTTTATTGCATTGGTGGAGCTTCCGCTGCCTCAGTTATCTGATTTTGACAAGACTCTTTTTTCCGATTTACGGGAACTGTATACTTCATTTTCTGTGCAAGATGCGGCACACATAAAGGAAACCGAAAAGATCACCAATCACGACGTAAAAGCGGTAGAATATTTTATCAAAGAAAAATTTGATGCTTTAGGTCTTCAGAAATACAAAGAATTCATCCATTTCGGACTTACGTCGCAGGATATCAATAACACGGCTATCCCCCTCTCCCTAAAGGATGCGATGAATGCCGTGTATGTTCCGCAACTCTTTACAGTAAGGGATAAACTAAAAGAATTAGCGTCAGACTGGGCCGACATACCCATGTTGGCACGCACTCATGGCCAACCGGCCTCACCAACGCGTTTGGGTAAAGAGATCGAGGTTTTTGTGGTTCGGCTGAATGAACAATTCGATCTTTTGAACGACATCAAGAGTGCTGCTAAATTTGGAGGTGCAACAGGAAATTTCAATGCACACAAAGTGGCATACCCCACTACCGACTGGAAAGCGTTTGGAACTGAGTTTGTACAAGACCGTCTGGGGCTTCACCATTCGTTCCCTACGACCCAAATTGAGCACTACGATCACATGGCAGCCTTATTCGATTGCTTAAAACGCATCAACACCATTCTTATCGACCTGGATCGTGATATTTGGCAATATGTAGCCATGGATTATTTTAAGCAAAAGATTAAAAAGGGGGAAGTAGGTTCCTCTGCTATGCCCCATAAAGTCAATCCTATTGATTTTGAGAACAGTGAAGGAAATCTGGGGATTGCAAATGCACTATTTGAACATTTGTCTTCCAAACTTCCTATTAGCAGGTTGCAACGAGATCTTACGGATAGCACCGTACTACGAAATATAGGAGTCCCTATTGGACATACGCTTATTGCGTTTCAATCCACATTAAAGGGTTTGAACAAATTGCTTCTAAACGAAGAGAAATTTGCAGAAGACCTGGAAAACAATTGGGCGGTCGTAGCAGAAGCCATCCAGACCATCCTTAGGCGTGAAGGTTATCCCAATCCGTATGAAGCATTAAAAGGTCTCACACGAACCAACGAACGGATCAATCAAACCTCGATTGCCAATTTTATTGAATCGTTAGAGATCCATGAAGCCGTAAAAAAAGAAATGCATGCTATCACTCCCGGAAATTACACCGGGATTTAAATAAAAAAAGGCTTCATGATGAAGCCTTTTTTTATTTTGACAGTGCCTAATTACATAGCGCTACTATCGGTTTTTGTTTCAAATAATTCTCCAATTGTTTTTAATTGAGAGGCATCAATGTCTCCCCGATCTATAGAGTTCATCAGTTTCAGCATGCTGTCCGGCCGCATATCGTCTCCTAAAAGTCTGAAGACGGCAAAACCTCTTTCATTGTCACTGGCAAATACAATTAGTTCATCGATGGCATCCTCTTCGCCAAGGTATTTTAAAGTAGCACCTTGATTATTAGAGCCCATTTTCATAAGGGTCTTATATTTCTCTTGCCCTATGATTTCCTTCAGTTTTGCCTTTTCAGCTTCATATTCTGCAACATTGCCGCTTTTTATTGGGTAGGCAACCACGTTGATCTTCTTAACGGTGCTGAGGATCTCCTTTTCTTCTTCGGTAAAACTTGCATCGTCACTTTGCAACAAACTGGTTGCCAGATCGATCTTTACAAACTTATCGTCATCTTGCTTATCTACTAAATAGCGTTGCAAGGAGGTTCCATCATTGCAACCGGTCAAGGCCAATAGAGCGAGAGTGAGTGCTGTTATATATTTTAAAAGTACCATGGTTATGATTTTTTCTTGTCAATGTTCTTAAGTTCTTCGCTTCCCGGAACTTTAAGATCCTGCGTAAGCTTGGAGATCTTCTTGAGGTCGATATTTCCTGTAATACTCATGATCACTGTCATTTTCTTTCCATCAACTTCACCGTCAAGGTGCATAAGCAGCTCACTTACAAAATTCTCATTCTTTCCTTCTTTGGAATAGAATTTTATATTCTTTCCATCATCCTTTACGCGCATCAATTCACTTAAACCTTTCGCCTTACCAATATAATTGGCTACTGCGGTATTCATTTTTTGTGCCACAGCAGGATTTTCGGTGGTGTATACCTTGATGTTATCTAGATTATTGACCAGTTCCATATATTCTTTCACTTCGGGATCGTTCGATTCCAGATCGATCTTACTAAGAAGTTTGAACATATTCTTGGTCACTACAACCGAAGTGACATCCTTCTCATCTTCAAAAGAGTCGAAGTTTTGAGCATTCGAAACCAGTGGTGCGAATGCAAGGGCTACTAAAATTGCTAACTTTTTCATGTGCTTGGTGTTTATAGATTATTTTAAAATTTTGTTTTTAGATTCTGAAAATTCTTCAATATGTTTCATGGTGGCAGTTCCTTTGGTAAACTCGTTCAAGTATCCCAATTCTTCCGCTCCTTTATTAAAATTGGCAGATAACAATAACATTGCTTCTCGGGTCTGTTCCAAAGCTGCCAATGCCTCGCGCTCTTCACTGGTTAATCCGGGTTGGGAGAAAAAGACACTTCCTATGGTCAATCCCACCACCAGTAGTGCGGCAATTCCATACCACCATTTGGAGTTTGAACTCGTATCTTTAGGCAATGAAACTTCGCTTCGGGAAACTTCTTGACGTGCTTGCTGTAGTCCTGCGAACATTGGCTTATAAACTGCCAGATGCCCGGCTACCGCTGCGCCAGAAAAATATTCACGGAGCATTCGCTCATCTTCTAAGCTGGTCGTCCCTTCAAAATAGGACTCTAATAACCGTTCTATTTTAGCTAATTCCATATTTATATTGTTTTATCAATGCTTCCCGAACTGTCTTACGGGCCCGTGATAATGCCACACGGATGGCTGTTTCATTACTGTCTAAAATTTCTGCGATCTCTGCAAATTCAAATTGTTCTACGTCTCGCAATTGCAGGATCATCTTTTGCTGCTCCGGCAACGTCTCCATGATTGTAAAGACCAACGCCACACCATCTTCTGCTTCTATCTTCTTTTCCAGATTCTCATGATTCTGAAAGTTACTGTGAACAATCTTCAGGTTTCCTGCCTGTTTCGACTTTAACCGGTCCAAACAATAGTTCTTCGTCATCGTCATGGCAAAAGCTTCGGGGTTCTTATAACGCTTCATGTGCTGCTTTCCCTTCCACAACTTCAAAAAGACCTCTTGTACGGCATCTTCGGCTTCGTCACGAGACACAAGCAGTCGTTTGGCAAGCCTGTACAGCTTATCCTTAAAAGGCATGACGGTTGTTAAAAACTCCTTTTGATTCATGTGTTGGTTGGTTAGAACTCCCGCTATCTTAACTTCAAAAAGCAGGGCGGTCTATCATTACGACGAGTCACTTACAATTTTGTTACAATTTAGTTGATGTTTCACAATAATGTATCTATTTTAGGGGTTTACAAGAGATATCCCATATTATTTTTATGAAAAAGACAACCCTACTACTCTTAATTTGCGTTTCAATAACCTTTACCTCCTGTTTCGAGGATCGCGATGATAACGCACAGGTATCCACCACACTCGATATTCAAAATTTTATTTACCGAGGGCTTAACTTCTTTTATCTCTATAAAGCTGAAACCCCGGAACTAGCAAACGATGCATTTGGAAATGCGGAGGAATTGAACGCCTTTTTAAGTGCTTTCGACACTCCGGAATCACTCTTTGATTTTCTGAAAGCTCCACAGGATCGCTTTAGCCTTTTGGTAGATGATTATATTGCGCTGGAAAATGCTCTAAACGGTATCACACTAAACAACGGTATGGAGTACGGGCTCGTCTTTTATCCCGATGGAAGCGGGAATGTATTTGGCTATGTTCGTTATGTGATCCCCAACACCAGCGCTGCTGCAGCCGGACTGGAACGAGGCGTGATCTTCAATACCGTAGATGGCCAACAACTCACTGAATCAAATTTCAACGAACTGTTAAGTCCGGTGACCTATACCATTGGCTTGGCGGATTTCGACGGACAAAACATTATACCTACAGGTAGTAGTGTAACCCTTACCAAAGCGGAAATAGCCGAAAACCCAATCTACATTGCTACTACCTTAAATGTCGATGGACAAAAGATAGGATACCTTATGTATAATGCATTTACTGGGTCTTTCGATTCTCAATTGAATGCGGCCTTTGCGCAATTTAAGGCAGAAGGCGTGACCGATCTTGTTCTAGATCTGCGCTATAATGGGGGTGGTTCTGTTCGCACGGCAACGGATCTTTCCGGAATGATCACAGGACAATTCGCCGGAGAATTGTTCTATACCGAACAATGGAACGAAGATCGTCAGGCAGAATATGCCCAGAACGGAGTCTTTACTACAAGCTTGCGATCGGGAGAACCGCTCAATAGTTTAAATCTTACTAATCTGTATGTCTTGACCACTAGTAGAACTGCTTCTGCCAGTGAACTTGTTATAAACGGATTGACACCTTATATAAATGTAGTACAAGTAGGCGGTGCAACCACCGGAAAATTCCAAGCTTCTTTCCTGCTGTATGACGCTCCTGCTCCCAATTTCAGTAGAAGTCAGGCCAATCCGGGGCACACCTATGCGATGTTACCGCTTGTTTTCAAAACCGCAAATGCCAATGGCACTACAGATTATGTGGATGGTTTGATGCCGGACATTCAGCTAACGGAAGACTACAGCAATTTGGGAACCCTGGGGAACGTAAATGAACCTTTACTGGCTGCTGCCTTGAATGCCATCACCGGTACTCCTGTTCCGTTACGGTCACCCTTTATGCCTTTGGAAGAACTTTCTGAAAGTAAAGCCTTAACGCCGGTTCATCAAATCATGATTGCAGAAAAACACTAACATGGGCTTTTATGAGTTGTTCTTAGGGACACGTGCGTCTGCCGCGATCAAAATCGAAGGGTAAAACCTATATTTAAATTCCTGCCCAGTGTTTGATAGCGATATAGTTCTTCATATTCGGTATTCAAAACGTTTGTTAGTGCGGCAAAAAGAGTTAGATGCTCTCCTATGTTGGTTGATGCATTAAGGTCCAGCACATTGTAAGCTCCCAAAATCACCCTTGTATTTTCGAATGTTACGGGGTCGAAATAAGAATCCTCGCGATCATCTGTCCAACGATACTGCGCGCTTATGGTGGATCTATCATTAATTTGATAGCTTACATTTCCATTGATCTTATGTTTCGGAATACGCAGTGCAAACTGCGCATCGGCTTGTGTAAAGGTGTAATTTGCCGAAAACCGCAACAACTCAAAGAACCGCTTGGATATTTCTACTTCCACACCCTCGGTTTCAAAAACTTCATCTGTATTTCTATATTGATATTCGAACTGGTCCGGGTCTGCTAGGATGAAATCAATATAGTTCTTTTCATTCCTTCGGAAGTAAATAGCGCTTATTCTAATCTCTTTTTCTGAAGTGAACTCGAATCCTCCTTCTATGGTTGCATTCTCTTCCGGCAACAAGGTATTGTTTCCGTAGAGCGGATCGAATACTTGATACAGCGAAGGCGTAATAAATGCTGTACTGTAAGACCCCAGCAGTTTCATTGTACCCTTTCCGAAGTGAAATCCATACGACGGATTGATTTGATAGACCAAGTGAGGCTCGTAGCTGCTATGTGTGTTTAAACGCATTCCGGCACTTAGATTCAACCCAAAAGGTGCGCTATAAACAAAGTTGACGTATGGGTCGAAACCGTTAAATTTGGCATTGTCCTCGTTTACATCCTCAATAAAAGTAGTTCCTCCAAAAGGGATGGTGAAGGCGTTGAATGCGCTGTATTGATACCCAAATCCTACCATGACAGAAAGGTGTTCTGAGAATTTATGATTCACATAATTATCCAAATTGTAGGCCTTCGAATCGTAGCGCGCAGGAATGCCCGATGTGATCACTCGCTCGACCCATGTGTAGGTATCATTAAAAACGTAAATTCCGTTACTGTATTTCCATTCAAAATTTCCACCGGTACGCAATTGTTCTGTGACCGACAAGTGGTTAGCATCTTCGTAGCTGAAATTGTCAAAACCCGCTTTGAACTTATCAAAGCTGAAAAACTGACTCATTTTTACGTTTTCTGAAAATTGATACCCCAGATTGAAGCGTCCGTTGATCCTGTTGAAGCGGTCAGATTCGAAGGGTGGCTCTCCTGCGGGTGCTGCCACAGCCGAAAGTCCGTTGGTATACCTATTTCCAAAATCGGCTCTATAGAAAAACTTGCGGAGCGTCCCGTGAAAGGCCACATGATTTGTAAAAGCCTCGATCGTGCTGTCACTGTCATCGTCTTCGGCAGCCGAATTAGTACCGTAACTGGACGTGAACGTAGCGGCAACTGGTGCCTCGGACGTTTTTCGCGTAGTGATACTTATCACGGCCGTTGCAGCTCCGGAGCCATAAAGGACGCTGGAAGCCCCTTTTATGATCTCGATTCGCTCAATAGCAGACGAGGGAAGTAGCCGAAGGTCGTAGTCGTTCGCAATTTGTGACGGATCTGATAAAGCAACACCATCCACAAGTATGAGTACCTGCCTGTTTCGCCCTCCACGTACAAAGTAGCCAAGGTTCTGTCCTTCATTACCGGAACTACCGTTAATTTCTATCCCAGAAACCTCATTGATCCATTGCGCTACCGTTTTACCGGGATTGGAGCTAAGCATTTCTTGAGTAATACTGGAAGTGACCTTTCCTGTGTTCTTTCGAGCGGTTGGTCGTTTGGTCACTATGGTAACCGAATCCAGTTGCTCCCTTGTTTCACTTGTTTGTGCTGCTGCAGTAATAGCAAGCAGGAACCCGCAAAGGGTAATACATACTTTTATCATCGTTTTCTTGCTCCTTACAGGAACGAATTAAAACGGAAAAAGGAAAAGATTTAAAATAGAACGCCGGTATACCTAAATGAATCAGGAAACAGTAGCGCATTTCAATCCAAACTTTTATCCCGAAAGTTTAACATTATTGAATGTTGGCAGGTCTCCTGGCTTTCTCATGTACAACCTTCCCGTCATCCTAAAGCTGACAGTGGTTTTTGAAGTTTTGTACGATCATGCCAACGGCATGACAGATTACAGTTGCGGGTACAGCTTCGGTATTGCACCGAATTCCCTATTAAGCGTATTTTCCGGATTAGGAAGGTACGCACCAAAATTCACTGCGAAAATAAGATTTTAATTCGGTAGTCACACAACACAAAAACTACTATTTTTGAACATGCGAATACCCATCCTTCTTATACTTTTTGTGTTGGTCTCTATTTCATGCAAAGACCCAAAGCGAACTTCTTCTTCGGAAGCAGGAGCTGTACACACAAAAGAATTAAAACATGCCAAAGGGTTTAGAATCGCCTATATGGACGGCTATAAAACCATCACGATCACGAATCCGTGGCCGGGTGCCAAAGAAGAATTCACCTACCTGCTGATCGAAAAAGGCACAAATGCCCCTACTTCCAAACAATACGATGCCGTTATAGAAGTTCCGGTAAGATCTGTGGTGGTTACTTCTACCACGCACATTCCTTCGTTGGAAATGCTGGACGTATCTTCCGCTTTGGTAGGCTTTCCTAACTTAGACTATATATCATCGCAGACCACCCGAAATCGAATCAATGCGGGTGCCATTAAAGAACTTGGAAAGAACGAAGCCATCAATACCGAAGTCCTTATCGACCTCAATCCCGATGCGGTGGTGACCTTTGCCGTAGAAGGAGGCAACAAAACCGTGGATGCTATCAAAAAAACCGGAATTCCGGTGCTGTACAACGCAGATTGGACCGAAACAACTCCTTTGGGAAAGGCAGAATGGATCAAATTTTTTGGGCTGCTCTTTGGAAAAGAAAAGAAAGCCGACAGTATTTTTAAAGAGATCGAATTCAACTACCAGACCGCAAAGGAGCTCGCAGCTTCAGCCGGACGAAAGCCCACCGTGCTAAGTGGGGCTATGTATCAGGATGTGTGGTATCTTCCACAAGGTAACAGCTGGGCAGCGCAGTTGATCGAAGATGCTCATGGTGAATATCTCTGGCATGCTACGGAAGGAACCGGTAGTATTTCTTTGAATCTGGAAGCCGTGTTGGAAAAGGGACAACATGCCGACTTTTGGATTGGACCGGGGCAGTTTACAGGCTTGCAACAGATGCTGGAATCCCATCCCGTATATGCCGAGTTTGAAGCCTTTCAACAAAAGAACGTCTTCAGCTTTACTACTAACAAAGGTGTTACAGGAGGAGTGCTCTACTATGAGTTGGCCCCTAACCGGCCGGATCTTGTTTTACAGGACATGATAAAGATCCTCCACCCACACCTACTTCCGGAGTACGAATTCTTTTTTTTCAGCAAACTTGAATAGTGGAGCGTTTAAAAACATACAGAGTCTCGTTCCTATTTCTCATACTGTTGCTTTTTGCTGCGCTTTTAATAAATATTAGTTTCGGTTCGGTCGCCATCCCAATTGATGAGATCGTCACCACCCTTATTGGAGGGGAGGCCAGTAAAAGCTCCTGGCACTTTATTATTTTGGACTATAGATTACCCAAAGCGGTAGTAGCCGTCTTAGCCGGAGGAGGTCTGGCGGTCTCCGGCCTATTGATGCAAACCCTTTTTAGAAATCCTTTGGCGGGACCTTTTGTTTTAGGAATTAGCAGCGGTGCCAGTTTGGGGGTTGCATTGCTTATCTTGGGAGCCGGTGCTTTTGGAGGATATGTAAGCGGACTGCTTCTAAGTCAGTGGAGCTTGGTACTTGCTGCTGCAATGGGTAGTTTTTTAGTTCTTTTAACCGTATTAGTCGTCACCTTCAGAATAAAAGATACCATGGCCATTCTTATTATTGGATTGATGTTTGGGAGTATTACTGCGGCGGTGGTTGCTGTGCTGTCTTATTTTAGTAATGCAGAACAACTTCAACAATATATTTTCTGGAGTTTTGGAAGTTTAGGAAACCAGTCATGGCAAGGTGTTGCTATGCTAAGTCTCTTCTGCGGCGGTGGTTTTTTGTTAAGTTTTTTGCGCAGTAAATCGTTAAATGCACTACTGCTGGGTGAAAATTATGCGAAGAGCATGGGATTACACCTAAAACGAACGACCTTTTGGATTATCATCATCACTAGTATTCTGGCCGGGAGTATCACAGCGTTTGTAGGTCCCATAGCATTTGTAGGACTGGCGGTCCCCCACCTCACCAGACAATGGTTCACTACTTCAAATCATTTTACGCTCATTCCTGCCGTCATGCTGTGCGGGAGCATCTTGATGCTCATTTGTGATACGATCGCACAATTGCCTTTTAGTGAATACACACTCCCCATCAATGCAATTACATCGTTAGTGGGAGCTCCGGTTGTGATCTGGTTATTGGTACGTAAACGAAAATTACTTTTTTAATGGCTTCGGAAGAACAACATACCATACTAGATGTTCATGCACTGGCGATAGGATACGCGCTTAAAAAGGATAAGAACGTGATCGCTGAAGGGATATCGTTTTCACTGAAGCAAGGCACCCTTGTAGGATTGGTAGGTGCTAACGGAATTGGAAAATCCACCTTGCTTCGAACGTTGTCCGGTATGCAACCCCCGTTGGAAGGTTCCGTCTTGCTTCAGGGAGAACCCTTTAAGAGCTATTCGGTTTTAGGTCTGGCTGCCCAATTGAGCGTCGTTCTAACCGAAACGCCTGCCTCTAAGAATTTGACCGTTCAAGAGTTGATCTCTCTTGGAAGACAACCCTATACTAATTGGATGGGAAGACTTTCAGAAATAGATATAAAGGTCGTCAATGAGGCCATGGAGGTCACAGATACCAATTCCTTATCCCGGCGAAAGTGCTTTGAACTAAGCGACGGACAACTGCAACGGGTATATATTGCGAGAGCGCTGGCACAGGATACGCCGCTCATTCTTCTCGACGAACCCACCACTCATTTAGACCTGTATCACAGAGCGTACGTGCTTCAATTATTGAAACGACTGGCTACGGAGAAAAATAAATGCATTCTATTTTCTACCCATGAAATTGATCTCGCCATACAATTGAGTGATCTCATGGTTGTAATGTCCAGCGACGGAACCTTTGTGGACCAGCCGTGCAATTTGATCACCGCCGGGAGATTTGACGCACTTTTCCCTAAAGATGTTATCCGTTTCGATCCCAAAACGGGGCGCTTTGGAAGCATAAAATAAGAATCAATTAGCTGTTTTGGTGTTGTGAAGTCACTCTTGAAATAAGTATCTTTACGCAAAAGATGCATCCATGAACGAAACCCTTCTGCTTTTCATCATTGCCTTCGTTTGCCTGTTTATAGGCGCTTTTGTTGGAAATCTATTTGCCCGTATGCGCAGCAAGAATGAAACTACGGCCCTCGAAGCACGTTTAGAACAATTAAAACAACAAGAAAAGAACCAGAACGAGCGTCTGGAGGTCGCCTTACTTGAAAAGGAAAATATTCGAAAGGAGAAAGAATTTCTAAATGTTGAACTCGCAAAGCGTAATGCGGCCTTCGAAAATCTCGACCTGAAGAATAAAGAACAGAAAGCCGAAGTAGAAAAGCTTCAGGAGAAATTTACCAAAGAATTCGAGAATCTTGCCAATAAGATTTTGGATCACAAATCGGAGAAGTTTACCAAACAGAACAAGGAGAATCTGGATGGGATCTTAAAACCGCTTCAGGAAAAAATAGACAAGTTCGAAAAAAGAGTTGAAGACAGCCATAAAGAGAGTATCGACCGCCATGCGATGCTTCGCCAACAGATTATTGGATTAAAGGAGCTTAATGAACAAATGAGCAAAGAAGCGACCAACCTTACCAAAGCCTTGAAAGGCGACAGTAAGATACAGGGAAATTGGGGGGAACTGGTATTGGAACGGGTATTGGAAAAGAGCGGATTGGAAAAGGATCGTGAATATTTCATTCAGAACAGTTTTACGAATGACGAAGGGCGACGCATATTACCGGATGTTGTTTTGCACCTTCCGGACAACAAGAAAATGATCATCGATTCTAAGGTCTCTCTGGTCGCTTACGAACGTTTTGTGAATGAAGACGAAGAAGATGATCGCGCTCGCTACCTAAGGGACCACATTGCTTCTTTGAAGAAACATATCGATCAACTAAGTGCTAAAAACTATCAGGACATCTATAAGATCGAGAGTCCGGATTTTGTACTTCTGTTTATCCCAATAGAACCCGCATTTGCCGTAGCTTTAAATCAGGACAACAGCCTGTATAACTGGGCTTTCGAAAAGAACATTGTTATCGTCACGCCATCTACCCTATTAGCTACCCTACGTACGGTTGACAGTATGTGGACCAATGAAAAACAACAGCAGAATGCGTTAGAGATCGCGACACAGGCCGGACGTCTATACGACCAGTTTGTCAATCTAACCGAAGATCTTATTAAAGTGGGTAACCAATTAAATACAGTCAAGGGAAGTTACGATTCTACCATGAAGAAATTGACGGGCAAAGGGAATCTTATTACCCGAGTCGAAAAATTAAAAAGGCTTGGTTCCAAAGCAAGTAAGTCCATGAACGATAAACTTCTAAAGAAAGCTGAAGATGAAAACGAGAGTTAATGTCGCATAGCTACAACAATAGGGAAGTTGAAGTTCTGTGGTGCGCATAAAGGAATCATTCTAGGTATTCGGTCTTATTGATAGTTAATTGAAAATTAATTCAACGTCCACACCTAAAAGATTTACTTAACTTTACAATCCTTAAGCCACACCCCATGAAAAAGATCCTCTTCATCATATTAGGAAGTATTCTCGCGCTATATTTAATATATTTTGCGTTTGTTGCTTTTGTACCATATAGCGAAGGTACGCGTGCCGGGGAATTAATTAAGTTTAGTCATAAAGGTGTTATCGTAAAGACTTGGGAAGGCGAGATAAGTCAGGGAATTAGCGGTGCCCAGATCTTTGAATTTTCAGTGCTGGATAGAGAAGAAGAGGTAATCTCCAAACTACAAGAATTTCAAGGGCGGTATGTAAAACTTACGTATGTAGAACGTTTTGACACCTTCTTTTTCTGGGGGGACACAAACTATTTTATCACCAAAGTGGAAGAAGAACAATCACCTCATTTCAACAGGAACTAACATCATTTAACTTTTCATGAACTTTTCCTTCAACTTAGTATTATGCTATTTCTTTATGAGTTTTGTAGTGGCCTGAAGATTTCCCGCTCTCACTTTTACAAAATACACACCCGTATTGAGGTAAGAGACATTTAAGTAGGTATAGGTGCCCTCGCCTATTCCTTGACCCACTTTTTTCCCTGTAATATCATAAATTTCATAGGAATCAAATCTAAAAAGTGATGCGATCATTAACTCGCTGGAAACAGGATTAGGGTATAGCTTGATGTTTTTCGCAAACTTTTCTTCGACAGAGAGCGATGGCTCTACCGTAATGGTACCTGTCATGTTTGGGTGGACGTCACACGAATAAGGGTTGGATCCCACAACTGTAAATGTTTGTGAAAATTCGGTTCCCATTCCTGTGAGAATCCCACTATCGAACATTTCGGCGCTACCGGGTTGGGAAGTGACACTATGCGGAACACCATTCGCCCAGATCCATTTCACCGTATCTCCCGTCTCAATGGTGAAGGTAGCAGCACCCCCAACACTTTGGTCCCAATCTACTTCAAATGTGGTTTGTGCAAAAAGTTGTGTAACAGACAATAAACAAAGAAGGATCGTAATTTTTTTCATAGGGATCATTTTTACGCATGATACAAGATACAATTTTAAAATTTGCATCTGTTTGTATAACAGGATGTTTTAATCAAACCCTACCTTCAGAAAAAATCTATCCTTTCTTGAAGAGCACCTTTTCCTGACTAAATTCATAAGCAGCATCCAACCACGGGAGCATTTCTGCCCATTCGGAAGCTTGATAATATCGTTTAGCATAGACCTTTTTAGTTTTATAGACCAAGGAATTGTTGGGCAAGGGAGACGTCTTCGGGTAACGGATCTGATTTGCGTTGTGAGTAAGCGGCAATAGAGATACAACCGGCAAGCCAAAAACAATAAAAATGCGTCATGAAAAAAGGTATGGGTCGTAAATATAAAAATATTATTTACTTAAATACATCTTTCTTCGCGAATATAGATCGTAAAAAGCGTCATCTTTCAAACTGTCAATAAACAAGATACTTTCTCCGGTACTCTTCATTTCCGGTCCTAGCTGCTTATTGACATTCGGGAATTTGTTGAAGCTAAATACGGGTTGCTTTATGGCATAGCCTTCCAATTGCGGATTGAATTCAAAGTCGGTTACTTTATTATGTCCTAGCATTACCTTGGTGGCATAATTCACATACGGTTCTCCATAGGCTTTCGCAATAAAAGGTACGGTTCGCGAGGCGCGAGGATTTGCTTCAATGATATAGACCATATCATCCTTGATCGCAAACTGTATGTTGATTAGTCCCACTGTATTTAAGGCCAGTGCGATCTTTTTAGTGTGGTCCTTTATCTGCTGCATGACAAACTCACCAAGGTTGAACGGTGGTAATGTGGCGTTAGAATCCCCGGAGTGAATACCGCAAGGCTCAATGTGTTCCATGATCCCAATGATATACACGTTCTCTCCGTCACAAATGGCATCGGCTTCTGCTTCAATAGCTCCATCCAAGTAATGATCGAGTAGTAATTTGTTGTTGGGGATCTTTCGCAGAAGATCGACCACATGTTCTTCCAGTTCTTTTTTGTTGATCACGATCTTCATCCCTTGCCCGCCTAATACGTAGGAGGGTCTAATAAGCAATGGAAAATCCAATTGATCTGCCAATGCCAGAGCTTCATCGGTAGTTTCGGCCGTACCGAACTCAGGGTAGGGAATGTTGTTTTCTTTCAGTAAGCGAGAAAAGCTTCCACGGTCTTCTGCAAGATCAAGGGACTGATAACTGGTTCCCAAAACCTTTATTCCGTAGCGATCCAACTTCTCTGCTAATTTCAAAGCCGTCTGTCCCCCCAATTGCACGATCACTCCTTCCGGTTTTTCATGACGAATAATATCGTAAATATGTTCCCAGAAAACAGGTTCGAAATATAATTTATCGGCGACATCGAAATCGGTAGAAACGGTTTCAGGGTTACAATTTATCATGATCGTCTCATACCCGATCTCACTGGCAGCAAGTACCCCGTGTACGCAACAGTAATCGAACTCTATCCCCTGTCCTATTCTATTGGGTCCGGACCCAAGGACAATGATTTTCTTCTTATCGGTAACCACACTGTCATTCTCAGAATAGCGCGTACCGTCTTCGGTTTCCATCTCGTTTTCGAAAGTGGAATAATAATAGGGTGTTTCAGCTTTAAATTCGGCTGCACACGTATCCACCAATTTATAAACACGCTGTATGTTCATTTCATCGCGTTTCTTATACACTTGGCTTTCCAAACATTTTAGCATGTGTGCAATCTGGCGGTCTCCGTAACCTTTCTGTTTAGCTTCCAGAAGCAGTTCCCTCGGTAAGGTATCGAGTGTATACCGTGAAATTTCCTGTTCCAACATATATAACTCCTCATACTGCCGCAGGTACCACATATCGATCTTAGTGATCTCATGGATGCGGCTAAGGGGAATGCCAAGCTGAATGGCATCGTAGATAACAAACACACGATCCCAACTGGCGTTTTTGAGCTTGTCCAGGATCTGTTCATAATTGGTATAACTTTTACCGTCTGCACCCAGTCCGTTTCGTTTTATTTCCAGTGATTGGGTAGCTTTATGCAAGGCTTCCTGGAAGGACCGTCCAATCCCCATCACTTCGCCAACGGCTTTCATTTGCAGTCCCAATGTTCTGTCTGATCCTTCAAACTTATCGAAGTTCCATCGAGGGATCTTCACGATAACATAATCCAGAGTAGGTTCGAATAAAGCAGAAGTCGATTTCGTTATTTGGTTCTGAAGTTCATCCAAGTGATAACCAATGGCCAATTTTGCAGCGATCTTCGCAATTGGGTAACCGGTCGCTTTTGAGGCTAGCGCCGAAGAACGAGATACCCGCGGATTGATCTCAATTGCGATAATTTCTTCCTCATCATCTGGGCTCACTGCAAACTGCACATTACAACCACCGGCAAAATCTCCAATGCTTCGCATCATGTGTATAGCCATGTCACGCATTCTTTGAAAAGTACGATCGCTTAGCGTCATTGCCGGTGCTACCGTGATGGAATCTCCGGTATGGATTCCCATGGGGTCCATATTTTCGATCGTACATATGATCACTACATTATCGTTACGGTCTCGTAATAATTCCAGTTCGTATTCCTTCCACCCGATCATAGCCTTGTCGATCATGACCTCATGGATAGGGGAAATTTCGAGTCCGTGTGAAAGTAGGTCATCGAAATCTTCGGTTCTGTATACAATGGATGCGCCGGCACCTCCCAAGGTATACGATGCCCGTATCACCAATGGAAACCCAAACTCTTGAGCGATCTCCTTTCCCTTTAAGAAGGAAGTTGCTGTGGCTTGAGGAGCCATTTTTACACCAATTTTCTCCATGAGTGTTCTAAATTTCTCACGGTCTTCGGTGATATTGATCGCATCAATATCAACACCAATTATTTTCACTCCAAAATCTTCCCAAATTCCTTTTTCATCGGCCTCGATACACAAGTTAAGAGCGGTTTGACCTCCCATAGTTGGTAATACCGCATCGATCTGTGGATGTTCTTTAAGTATCTTCAACAACGATTTGGTTGTTAAGGGTAACAGATACACATGGTCTGCCATGGAGGGATCTGTCATGATGGTCGCCGGATTCGAATTGATGAGAACAGTTTCTATTCCATCTTCACGAAGCGAGCGAAGTGCTTGCGAACCAGAATAGTCAAATTCACACGCTTGCCCAATGATGATGGGACCTGAACCAATAATTAAGATGGATTTTAAATTGGGATTCTTAGGCATTTTTTTTATTCCTTTTAAGATGCTGTAAAATTACGATACGACAGGGTATAAAAAAAAGGTGTTGCTTTTAAAAACAACACCTTTTATTTAGTACTTATCAACATTATTTTTTGTGACGCGTTTCAGAAGATACGGAAAGTTTCTTTCTACCTTTTGCTCTACGAGCCGCAAGTACTTTTCTACCGTTTACAGACGCCATACGCTCTCTAAAACCGTGTTTGTTTCTTCTCTTCCTTTTTGATGGCTGAAATGTTCTTTTACTCATTTTCTAGTGCTTTATCTTCTGAAAAATCTTTTCTTATGTTTTATGCAAATTCTTAGAATAGTCCCGAATTTACCTGCCGAAGCAATTACATAACAATGTTTTGCGTAGGCGGGTGCAAATATACAATCATTTTTTACTTTCCCAAACGGAAAACATAAAATATTTTTGAATGTTTTTAGTACCTTTGACGCCCACAAAAAAAGGATTTCATGTTCAACAAAAATATCAAATTAGTATTAGCCGCATTGATCATTGCAGCTGCGGTCTGGCAGTTCGTAGAAGGGAATATTGGAAATGGCATCATGCTCATCCTCTTTTCGCTAATTTTCATTTTCCTGTACTATAAGAATGAGTTGATATTAATGGCCTTCTTGCGTCTTCGGAAACAAGATTTTCCGGGGGCAAAAAAATGGTTGGACCGTATTCAGGACCCGGAAGCAGCCCTAGTGAAGAAACAACAGGGCTATTACAATTACCTCAACGGCCTTATGATTTCCCAAACAAATATGAACGAAGCCGAAAAATACTTTAAAAAAGCGGTCTCTCTTGGCTTGAATATGGATGCAGACATGGCTATGACCAAATTAAATCTGGCCGGCATCGCTATGACCAAGAACCGAAAGCGTGAAGCCGAACAACTTCTGGCCGAAGCCAAGAAGCTCGACAAGCACAACATGCTGGACGAGCAGATTAAAATGATGAAAGAACAAATGAAACGTGTGGGACAACCCAGACAACAATTTGGCGGTGGACGCTCCGGACGAGGCGGCAGACGATAACTCACTGAATTACATGCGATTTCTCCTACTAATGCTGGCTTTTTAACGAGTATTTTAGTACATTTAACGAATAGTTACGCAATAGCGATTAACAGTTACTACTTTTGTTTCACTTAATCTCACAATGCGTATGGGTAGAAAACTACTACTTCTATTCTTATTGGTTTCTTTCTCTGTTCAATCTCAAAAAATTGAACCCGAAACCCTTTTTTCCCAGATGATAGGAAAAAACATTAAGAAATATACCCAAAAATCACAGCTGGCTTACGAAGAGAATGATTTTGAACGGGCTGAATTCCTGTTCGATTCCTTAATAAACAATGTGGTAAATAACAGCTTTATGGATAATTTTAAGGTGAAGAAATTATCCGGGCGCACCATAGAATTCTACAATTTCAAAAAGCCTATCTTTTTAATGACATACGCTTCCTGGTGTACTCCGGGCGTAGGTGAAATCCCTGCGCTCAATGAGATCGCAGATGCCAATTATAAAGATGTGGACTTTGTGGTCCTTTATTGGGACAGCAAGGAAAACATTAAAAAAATTGCAAAAGAATACAGCAAAAGAATAAAGATTGTGTATGTGGACGAAACAGAGAACACACATTGCCACATCGTACAGACCATGAAACACAGTCTTGGTTTTCCCACTTCGTTCTTCATCGATGACTCCAAAAAAATTGTAGACGTACGTCGCGGTGTTCTCTTGCCTTACAGTGAAGCCTACAATCTATCCTTCGAATTGAATTACAACGCTTTTTTAAACGGAATATCCCTTCTGAAAAATCCTCCTGCCTCGCTGGACGGCGTCGTTACGAAGGATCATCCAAAACCATAAGACATAGAACTGCATCCGAAGGGATTTCGTTGGTTCTCCTGTAAAGCAATTCAATGCTTTATTGTCCGGTATTGTAATATCCCTTTTCCGGAATTTCGATCAAGTATTCCTTTCCTGAAGCATTTTTTAAGAACGTATCCCGCAACCACGGATTGTGGATCTTAAGGATCTTATAATTGATTCCGTGCGTCTTCGCAAAATCGGCAAAATCGTCTACAGGGGTCGTCACCTTCACTTTGTATGTAGGCACCGGCTTGTAAAGGTCTTTATCTCTGTAGTTGAAGCCGTATTTTTTGGGGTTCGAAAGGATTTCTTTGAACGCCAAGATGCGAAACACATAACGACTTGTTTCATCGTTCAGTAAAAGATCGTAATAATCGTTATCTGTCTTTTGCCGTGTGATCTGCTTGTTCACACCTCCGTTACCGGCATTATAAGCTGCCGCTGCCAGGGTCCAGCTACCAAATCGCTCTTTTGATTTCTTTAGGTACTCTGCGGCCACTTCCGTAGCCATTTCTAAATTATAGCGCTCGTCTACGTAATCATTGATCTCAAGACCGTATTCCTTTCCGGTACTGCTCAAGAATTGCCAGAAACCAGCGGCTCCTGCAGGAGATCGTACGTTATCCAGACCACTTTCTGCGACTGCCAGATATTTAAAATCGTCGGGGAGGCCATGCTCTTTTAACAAGGGTTCGATCACCGGAAAGTATTTATGTGCTCTTTTTATCATAAGCAGCATATTAGACTGCCAATATGTGTTCACCAACAATTCCCTGTCCAAACGTTCCCGTATGTCCGGTTCATTCAATGGTACGGGTTCCCCTGCAAATTCCATATATTCGGGAATAGGCAGCGCATACACATTGTAATCGTTTATCATTTTCTTCTCCAAGGTCTCATCGGTTGGGGCTTCCTGTACTGCATTTACACACAAGCTACTTACCCCAAAAAGTACCGTGACCAAACCAATTTTTGACAATATGCTCATAACATCTAATTTTCTTTAAAGATAAACATAAACCCGCCCTTTTAAAAGGGATAAGGAGCTTTATTTTTGTACGATTTCTATGATTTTATCGGACAATTCTCTTCCTTTATTTAAGATCATTATATGCGTTCCACCTTCTATGACCTCACAATTGCTAATGTACTTTAACGGAAAGACCACATCTTTATTACCATGCAGATGAAAGACGTTGGGAAGTGCAGTGTTTCGCTTCCAGCAAACCATATTCTTGATCGCCCAATCCAAATACCCCTTATCCCGAACATGCAGGTATTCTTGATAGATCTTAAGGCGTTTTTCCGTTCGCGGACCAATGGCAAATTTTGTGAGATCTTCTGCGCTTAACACCAAACTCGTTGGAATGATCTTATAGAAGAAGGTCTTACGTGCAAAGCGCATGCGGCGAGGCAATTCGTGCTTCGTTTTCACACTGGAGATAATAATAAGCTTTTTCAATTCGAGATAAGCGCTCATTTCCTGTACCACGACCCCACCAAAGGACACGCCTACCAATACACTATTGGGTTCGGTGATGATAGCGGCCATCCGTTTAGCATATCCTTTTATGGATTCGTTTTTTTCGGGCAGCAACCATTCTATGATGTGAATCACAAATTGATCTTCGGGTAAACAAATATTTCTGAAAATTTCAGCACCGGCCGCCATCCCGGGAACAAAATAGATATGTGTTTTTCCTTCGCTCATCACGCTTTAGTAGTAGAAAAAATGGTTTTGACCAAAGATATTTCGTAAATTTACGGAACAAAGATACTATTATCTTATTCCAAAAAAAGGGGCATCGTTCAATGAAGAAGGTCTTACATCCTGCAGCTACCAGAGGATCTGCAAATTACGGTTGGCTAAAAGCCAATTACTCCTTTAGTTTTGCTAATTATTTTGACCCAAACCGTCTTCAATTTGGATTGCTTCGTGTGTTAAATGATGATTTTGTGGCGCCTGCCATGGGTTTTGGTCAACACCCTCATAAAAATATGGAGATCGTCACAATTCCACAAACGGGAGCCTTGAAGCATCAGGACAGTATGGGTAATGAAGGAGTTATCAAGGCGGGTGACATCCAAGTTATGAGCGCAGGAAGTGGTGTAGAGCACAGCGAACAAAATGCGAGTACCACAGAAGCTGTCACCTTGTTTCAAATTTGGGTCTTTCCGGAAACTGAGAATGTAACCCCCAGATACGACCAGAAGCGAATTGCTCCGTTACTAACACCCAATTGCTTCAGTGCTGTAGTGAAACCAAGATCGGAAGCTGCCGGAGATGATCTTTGGATCCATCAGCAGGCATACTTCAATATTGGCGAATTTTCAGAAGATACAGAGCTTACCTATACGCTTCACCATAAAAACCACGGTGCCTATATTTTCGTAATTACTGGTACTGTTTTTGTTGATAATGAAACACTTACCGATCGCGACGCTTTTGGGGTTTGGGAAACAGATACAATCTCCCTTACCATAAAAGAAAACAGCAGGGTGCTTCTAATTGAAGTTCCTATGAATTAAATTAAAATAAACTCCCATGATAGAAGATGTGCAGATTACAGACAATGAATTTTTAAGACAATTTGAACTTGAGGTGGGCGATAATATGGCTCGTATCGAGTATGCGCTTCAAGACCGAAAAATCTTTCTTACAAAATACGACATGCCACAAGACATGGAAGATCAAGGGTTTAGAGAAATATTTATCAAGGCGGTTTTTGAAGAAGTGAAAGAAAGGGGCATCAGTTTGGTTCCAACCAGTCCAGAAATTGCTTCCTTTATGAGGAAGAACAGACGCGTTTACAAGGACTTGCTCCCTGTGGGTATTAGTATTTAACTCTTTTCTTAAAATTTTATGCCGGTACTGTATCTACGGTGAAATTGAACCGAACCAATCCGTCCTCATCGATTTCAGTAAGTTGGATGTTATGGAGCGTATTCACCAATTCAGGATTCCAAGGTGCTTTCACCTTTACGTAATTTTCGGTAAAGCCATGTATATATCCCAGCTTGTTCTCCCCTTCAAACAAAACGGTTCTTGTCTTTCCCAGTTGAGATTCATAAAAAGCTCTTCTTTTCTTTGCAGATAATCCGCGAAGCATTTTGCTTCGTTTGTTCCTTATTTTTTTAGGAACCACTCCATCCATCGTTGCTGCCGGTGTATGATCTCTTTCAGAATAGGTAAACACATGCAGGTATGAAACATCAAGACTGTGTAAGAACTCATAGGTCTCTAAAAAATGATCCTCAGTTTCTCCAGGAAAGCCAACTATAACATCCACACCAATACAGGCATGCGGCAAAACTTCCCGAACTTTAGCAATACGATCCCGATAAAGGTCGCGTAGGTACCTTCTACGCATCAACTTTAAAATTGCATTACTCCCGCTTTGCAACGGAATGTGAAAATGCGGAACGAAGGTGCTGGACCTTGCTACAAATTCTATAGTCTCATTTCTTAATAGGTTGGGTTCAATAGAAGAGATACGAAGTCGTTCGATACCGGGAACTTTGTCCAGTTCCTTAACGAGATCTAAGAAAGTGTGTTCGTGTTTTTTATTACCAAATTCCCCTTTTCCGTAGTCTCCAATATTCACTCCTGTAAGCACGATCTCCTGTATACCCTGTTCTGCGATCTCTTGGGCATTTTTTAAGACATTCTCCATCGTATCGCTTCTAGATATCCCACGCGCTAAAGGAATCGTACAATAAGTACACTTATAATCACAGCCATCCTGCACTTTTAAGAAAGCCCGGGTGCGGTCGCCTATGGAATACGAACCAACATAGAAGTCTGCAGCATCGATTTCACAGGAATGCACCTCTCCCATATCGTTCTTAGAAAGGTCATTGAGATAATCTGTGATCTTGAACTTTTCGGTCGCTCCCAATACAAGGTCCACACCGTTGACATCTGCCAACTCCTGTGGCTTTAGCTGTGCATAACAACCTATTGCAGCTACAAAAGCCTCGGGGTTGGATTGTTGCGCCTGTTTTACAATGGTCTTGAAGCGTCTGTCGGCATTTTCGGTAACACTACACGTATTGATCACGTAGATATCTGCCTTTTCGTTGAAATCAACACGATCAAATCCCTCCTGCTTAAAATTTCTTGCGATCGTGGAAGTTTCGCTGTAATTCAATTTACAGCCCAAAGTGTAAAATGCAACTTTTTTTGTAGCGTTCATTCTTGTACTTTTGACAAACGTGGGGCAAAAATACGAACTTAAATTGGTTCCCTAAAACGTATGATACAGCGAATCCATTCTCTACTTTACAAATCGACCATCGTGCTTTCCATATTTGCTGTTACCTCCTGCTCCGGTCCTTCAGAGAGTGAACGCGATCATTTGGTATTTCGCTACAACGAACACAGTAACATCCCAACCCTAGACCCTGCTTTTGCACGAAATCCACAGATCATTTGGCCTACGAATCAACTGTACAACGGACTGGTTCAACTTGATGATTCGCTCAATATCAAGCCCGATATCGCAAAACGCTGGGAAGTGAACGATTCAACAGCGACCTATACTTTCTACTTACGAGATGACGTTTATTTCCATAAAAACAAGGCTTTTGGCGCAAAAGAAACGAGAAAGGTAGTTGCTTCAGATTTCACCTATAGTTTCGACCGTCTCACCGATGAAAACGTAGCGTCCTCCGGTAGCTGGGTCATGCAAAATGTAGCATCGTATCGGGCAGTCAACGATACCACCCTAGTGATTCAGTTAAAACAACCCTTTCCTGCCTTTCTGGGCTTACTTTCTATGAGATATTGCTCTGTCGTTCCAAAAGAAGCGGTAGAGCACTACGGTACTGAATTCCGAAGAAATCCCGTAGGGACAGGTCCTTTTCAGTTTAAACTGTGGGAAGAGAATGTAAAATTGGTCCTGCGGAAGAACCCGCTCTATTTTGAAACTGATGCTGAAGGGCACAAATTACCATATCTAGAAGCTGTAGCCATTACCTTCTTACCCGATAAGCAAAGTGAGTTCTTGCAGTTTGTACAGGGAAAACTGGATTTTCTGAACAGTTTGGATAATTCATACAAGGATGAGATCCTTACCACTACCGGACAGCTTCAAAAAAACTACAAAGACGATTTTTACCTTATTAAGGGTCCTTTTCTCAATACAGAATATCTAGGGTTTTTTATGGATAGCGAATCACCGGAGATTCAGTCCAAAGCGTTAAGACAGGCGATCAATTACGGCTTTGACCGCTCTAAAATGGTTACTTATTTACGAAACGGAGTAGGCATTCCTGCCACACATGGTTTCATCCCGAAAGGATTACCGGGGTATGAGACCATTGAAGGCTACGATCACAACCCTGCCTTGGCCCGTCAATTAATAGCACAATACAAAGCTGAGACCGGAGACGAGCGTCCCGAGATCGTCATTGGAACCAATAGTCAATATTTGGATTTATGCGAATACATTCAAAGGGAGCTCCAGAAGCTGGGGATTGCCGTATCCATTGATGTGGTGCCACCGTCAACTTTACGACAAATGAAAAGCAGCGGGGAGCTGGATATTTTTCGCGCCAGCTGGATCGCCGATTACCCCGATGCAGAGAACTATTTATCATTATTCTACAGTCCAAACTTTACGCCCAACGGTCCCAATTACACACATTTTAAGAGTGCTGTCTTCGACAGCTTATACCAACGTTCTTTGACGTTGTCTAATATTGAAGACCGAAAAGTACTGTACACAAAAATGGACTCTATTGTAATAAGTGAAGCTCCCATAGTCCCTTTGTTCTACGACATGGCGGTACGTTTCGTGAACAAAAAAGTGAGTGGTTTAGGGATAAATCCGCAGAATTTCCTTATCCTGAAACGTGTCAAGAAGGAAAAATAAGTACCTGTATTATCAGGCCTCAAACATCTTAATTGCGCCGCCACTTCGCCGTTTCTTCAAACACATGTTCCAAGATGGCTGCATCGGTTTCTGAAAATTCGACACCTCGCCGGTCCATTACCACTTTGGCAACTTCAAACGCTTTTTGAGTTTTGTAAGTGGTCATACCCCCGCTGCCGCCCCAACTGAAACTGGGAATGAAATTTCGGGGAAAACCACTTCCGAAGATATTCGCACTTACCCCAACCACCGTCCCGGTATTGAACATGGTGTTGATACCGCATTTGCTGTGATCTCCCATCATCAAGCCGCAAAATTGCAATCCGGTGCGGGCAAATCCCTCAGTCTCATAATCCCACAAGCGCACTTCGGCGTAGTTGTTCTTTAAATTGGAGTTATTGGTGTCGGCTCCCAAGTTGCACCATTCTCCTATCACAGAATTGCCTAGAAAGCCGTCATGACCTTTATTGGAATAGCCAAAGATCACCGAATTGTTCAACTCCCCACCTACTTTACTGTAAGGGCCTACCGTACACCCTGTATATATCTTGGCGTTCATTTTAACGGTAGCTCCTTCGCAAAGTGCAAAAGGGCCGCGGATCATACTACCTTCCATGATCTCTGCGTTCTTACCAATATAGATGGGTCCTTCGGTTGCATTGAGGGAGCACAACGGCAAACGGGCCCCTTCTTCAATAAAGATCTGTTCTTTGTTGAAAGTTACGGTCATTTCGGGGATGGGTTGCGAGCTACGGCCTTTTGTTAACATCTCAAAATCGCGTTCGATCGCTTCGTGATTTTTCGAAAAGATATCCCAGGTGTGTTCAATGCGCAATACATCGTTGTGCGTATACTGGATCACCTCATACGCTTCAAAATCGACCTCCTGTCCTTCAGTAGTAAAAAAAGCCAGTGGCTCGTCCTTATAGAATAGTGCCTGATTTTCAGCAAGGCCTTTAACGAGGTTTGCCAAGTTTTCAGAAGGAATAAAGGAGGCATTGATCAAAACGTTCTTCTCTAACTCTACCATAGGCCATTTTTCGGCTAAGTAATCTTCGGTTACGGTAGTGGTGGTAAACCCCAGCAGGTGTTCCCATTTTTCGCGTATGGTAAGGATCCCTATGCGAATATCGGCCACAGGGCGGGTGAAGGTAAAGGGAAGTAATTGATTGCGTACGTTGCCGTCGAATAAGATGTAATTCATGCGTAAGAACTAGCGTTGGTTTTTGTAAAGATAGTAAAGAAGTTAGGTTGTGTTGTGACCTGAAACAAAAAAGCCTTCGATTTCTCAAAGGCTTTTAAATATCTATAGAAGGGAAGGCTTATTCTTCAGACTTCGTTTCTTCTTTTTTAGGTGCTTTCTTGAACTTGTCGTACTTGTTCTTGAACTTGTCGATACGTCCGGCAGTATCGATCAACTTAGATTTACCGGTATAAAACGGGTGCGATGATCTTGAGATCTCCAATTTAACCAACGGATACTCTACACCATCAACTTCGATTGTTTCTTTCGTATCTGCAGTAGATTTCGTTAAAAAAACATCGTCGTTAGACATGTCCTTAAACGCTACTACTCTATAATTTTCAGGATGGATACCTTGTTTCATCAGTTCTATTTTTAAAATCTTTCTGTTTTTTTAAGTCTGCAAATTTAAGGATAATTTAGAAATGAACAATTTTTTTCAAGTATTTTTTATTCTGAAGTGTTTTATCGATCACTCCGGCGTTCATTGCTATTACGATTGTTTCCTACGTCCTTCAGAAATACGCAGTAAGAATACGTTCTTCACAATAATTATGTGTAACGTTTTCCTATCTTTGTTTACTAACAGACCAAACCAAAAAACTTCAATACATGGAAACTCAAACACCCTCAGTGAAAAAGATCGCACTTAATTACGGACTGCTATTGGCACTTGGAACCATCGTGGTCTCAGTGATCGTTTATGTACTAGGCATGCATATGGACCAGCCTTGGTGGCAGTCGGCATTGAACTTTATTATTATGGCAGCGGCTATTGTCTACGGACTTAAAACATTTAAAAAAGAAAGTGGCGGGTTTTTATCCTTAGGCGAGGCTATTAAAACCGGACTTGCCATATCGTTGGTTGCCGGCGTTATTGGCTCTATTTTTACCTATATTTTCGTCACCGTGATCGAACCGGATTTTGTTACACAACTCTTGGATGTAACTCGTGAAAACATGATAGAACAAAATCCGCAAATGACCGAAGAACAATTGGAAATGGCTATGGGCATGACCGAAAAGTTCATGACTCCGTGGTTTATGACGGCCATGGGCCTTATTGCATCGTTGTTCTTTGGCTTTATCATTTCATTGATCGCCGGATTGATCATGAAACAAAACCGCCCGGAAAACTACTAGAAGCAACTGCATGAACCTGTCTATTGTCATCCCACTTCTTAACGAAGAAGAGTCAATTACCGAATTATACCATTGGATCGCAAAAGTCATGCGGTCCAATGGTTTTTTATACGAATTGATCTTTATAGATGACGGTAGCACAGACGGATCCTGGGAGATCATAGACCGTCTGGCACAAGAACACACAGAGGTAAAAGGAATCCGTTTTTTAAAGAATTTCGGAAAGTCACAAGCATTACATGCCGGATTCGCAAAAGCCATTGGCGATGTGGTCATCACCATGGACGCTGATCTTCAGGATAATCCCGAAGAGATCCCCGATCTCTATACAATGATCACTACACAAGGCTATGACCTGGTCTCCGGCTGGAAAAAGAAACGTTTCGATTCGGTTGTAGCAAAGAACCTACCCTCTAAGTTGTTTAATTTTGCGGCCCGAAAGACCTCAGGTGTCCGATTACACGATTTTAATTGCGGATTGAAAGCCTACCGAAACAATGTCGTTAAGACCATTGAGGTTACCGGCGAAATGCACCGCTATATTCCAGTACTGGCAAAGAATGCCGGATTTAACAAGATCGGAGAAAAGGTGGTGGTACATCAAGCGAGAAAATATGGCACGACCAAGTTCGGCGCAGAACGCTTTGTACGTGGCTTTTTAGACCTTATCACCATTTGGTTCTTGTCTCGTTTCGGGAAACGTCCCATGCATCTTTTTGGGGCCTGGGGAGCTTTCACTTTGTTTGTTGGTTTCGGCTTTGCCCTGTATCTGGGTATCGACAAATTGTTTATCAACCCTACAGGAAGGCTCATTACAGAACGTCCGCAGTTCTATATTGCCTTGACCGCCATGATCCTGGGAACGCAATTGTTTTTGGCAGGATTTCTTGGTGAATTATTATTACGAAGCAAAAAAGAGGCGAAGAACTACATCGTTAAAGAACAGCGAAACTTCAACCAATAACCGCTAAGAATCATTATTTTTGCAGTCTAATTAAGCAGAATGATTTACGTAGATCCAAAAATCTTAGAACGCCTAAACGCTTGGCTTACTCCCTTTTTTGACGAAAAAACCCAACAGACCATTAAAGATATGATCGCTCATGACCCCGAAGGACTTGAGGACAGCTTTTACAAAAATCTGGCGTTTGGAACCGGAGGGATGCGAGGAAAAATGGGCGTTGGCGACAACAGGATCAACAAATATACTCTGGGAAAGAACACCCAAGGGCTCTCCAACTATCTAAAGAAACAATTTCCGGATCAAGAGATCAAGGTTGCGATTGCATACGATTGCAGGCATAACAGTAAAAAACTGGCTAAAGTGGTGGCCGATGTCTTTTCGGCCAATGGGATTCGTGTTTTTTTATTTTCTGAATTACGCCCTACCCCGGAACTTTCATTTGCGGTAAAGCATCTTGACTGCCAATGCGGAATTGTACTCACAGCATCTCACAATCCTCCCGAGTACAATGGATACAAGGTGTACTGGGAAGATGGTGGTCAACTGGTACCGCCTCAGGACGCAGAGATCATTTCTGAAATAAACACATTACAATATACCGATGTGAACTTTGATGCCAATGAGGCACTAATTGAAACAATCGATACCGAAGTGGACGCTGCTTTTGCCGAAGCATCGCTTCGAAATGGTAGTTTCAACACTCCTGAAGCAGCAAAACAAAATCTAAAGATCGTATTTACCTCCTTACACGGTACTTCCATCACTATGGTGCCAAAGGTTTTGGAACAAGCCGGATATACAAACGTGCATATTGTAGAAGAACAGGCTACCCCCAATGGTGATTTTCCTACGGTAAAATCTCCCAATCCCGAAGAACCGGAAGCCTTGCGCATTGCACTGGAGCATGCCGAAGTACAACAGGCCGATATCGTTATAGGTACCGATCCCGATTGTGACCGTTTGGGCGTCGCAGTACGGGATTCAAGTGGGACTTTAAAACTTCTCAATGGCAATCAAGCCATGGTCATCATGACCTATTTCCTTTTGGAACAATGGAAGAAGGATGAAAAGCTCAACGGAAATCAATTTGTGGCAAGCACCATCGTTTCAACACCTATGGTGCGTAAGATCGCAGAGCATTTTGGTGTAGAATACAAGGAGGGTCTTACAGGCTTTAAATGGATCGCAAAGATGGTCAACGATTTTCCCGAAATGGAATTTATTGGCGGCGGCGAAGAAAGTTTTGGATATATGGTAGGTGACTTTGTACGCGACAAGGATGCGGTAACCGCTACCCTGCTTGCGTGTGAGATCGCTGCTCAAAAGAAAGCTGCCGGAAGCAGTATGTTCGATTATTTACAGGAGATCTATCGTCACGCCGGAACATACCAAGAATTTTTGGTGTCTTTGGTGAAGGAAGGAAAAAAGGGAGCCGAAGAGATCGCCAATATAATGAAGAACCTTCGTGAACACCCCTTCAAAGAGATCGCAGGGAGCCCTGTGATTCGCATTGAAGACTATGAGTCTGGTATTGCAAAAGACGCCCAAAACAATACTTCCGAAGTGTTAAAAATCCCACGGTCGAACGTCCTTATTTATTATACGGAAGACGGCAGTAAGATCGCGGCCCGTCCCAGTGGTACTGAGCCTAAGATCAAGTTCTATATTAGTGTCCACAATACTTCGGGAGATCTTTCGCAACTTCAGAAGAAAATAGACAATATCCGCACTCACCTAACCATTTCTTGATGAAATACTTCAAAAAAATACTTCGTTATGCACGCCCTTACAAAGGGTATGCATGGCTTAACATTATCTCGAATGTCTTCTACGCTCTCTTTGGGACGCTGGCCTTCGTTTCCTTGATGCCCATGCTTAAGGTGTTGTTCGACAATTCGAAACGGGTGAGCGAAAAACCTACTTACGAAGGTGTGTTGAAACTGGGAGATTATTTTGAGGATTATATGAACTATTTTATCAATGAGAAGATCGCTTCAGACGGTGAATTGAATACATTGATGATGATGATAGGCCTGGTGATCGCCACCTTCCTATTAAAGAACCTCTTTGGTTACTTGGCGATGTTCTTTATTACCTTTCTTCGGAATGGTGTCCTCAAAGACCTTCGGAACGACCTGTACAAGAAAACCGTGGAGCTACCGGTCTCATTTTATTCTGAAAAGCGCAAAGGAGATACCATCGCAAGAATTACGAGCGATGTATTGGAGATACAACATTCGTTCTTGTCGATCTTGGAATTGATCGTACGGGAACCCTTGATGATCCTGTTTACGATCATCGCCATGTTGGCGATTAGCACAGAGTTAACCATTTTCGTATTCATCTTTATTCCGGTATCGGGTTTTATCATTTCCAGAATCGGAAAAAGCTTGAAGAAACATTCCGATAAGGTGCAGAAGGAACAAGGATACTTTTTGTCGATTTTGGAGGAGACGCTTGGCGGACTTAAGATCATTAAAGGGTTTAATGCAGAAAAGATCTTCAGAAATAAATTCTCTGAATCTACCGACCGTTTTTTTAAATTTTCAAATACCTTGTTAAATCGCCAGAATTTGGCCTCCCCTATTTCCGAATTCCTCGGGATCGTAGTCATCGCCATATTGCTTTGGTACGGTGGCTCCATGGTATTGGTTGAAAAGACCCTCGCGCCCGAATTCTTTATTGTATATATGGGATTGGCTTATAATATACTAACCCCTGCCAAAGCGATAAGCAAAGCGAGCTATGGCGTTAAAAAAGGAAATGCCGCCGCCGAACGGGTGCTAGAGATCCTTGAAACAGAATCTTCCATTAAAGACAAACAGGGTGCCATACAAAAAGAAGCTTTCGAGCAAGCAATTAACATTGAAAGTGTTTCTTTTAAATACGAAGAAGAATGGGTGCTACAAGATTTCTCGTTACGTGTTCCTAAAGGACAAACGGTTGCGTTAGTAGGCCAAAGCGGAAGCGGGAAAAGCACTATAGCCAATTTGATTACCCGTTTCTACGATGTGAATTTAGGAAGGATCGCTATAGATGGCATTGATATCAAGGACATGACCCAGCAGTCACTGCGTGCACTTTTAGGGTTGGTGACACAAGATTCTATATTATTCAACGAGACGGTAAAGGGAAATCTTTTGGTTGCAAAAATGACAGCGACCGATGAGGAGATCATCGATGCCTTAAAAGTGGCCAATGCTTGGGAGTTCGTTAAAAGTCTGCCACAAGGCATTAATACTAATATCGGTGATAGTGGCAACAAATTGAGTGGCGGACAAAAACAACGGCTTAGTATCGCACGTGCCGTTTTAAAGAACCCTCCTATCATGATCCTCGATGAGGCTACCTCTGCTCTTGATACCGAAAGTGAGCGGTTGGTACAACAGGCATTGGAGAATATGATGAAGAACCGTACATCTGTAGTTATAGCACACCGACTTTCAACCATCCAGAATGCAGATCTCATCGTGGTCCTCTCCAAAGGAAAGATCGTAGAACAAGGGAAACACAACGAATTGTTGGCAAAAAAAGGAACGTACTATAATTTGGTAGAAATGCAGTCGTTGGCATAAAAAGAAAAAGAGCGATTTGGGGCACCGCTCTTTCACTTCTTTGTCATCGCATTTGGGGCACGCGATGACGGTTTTAACATAAGTATGAGTCAAATATATATTTAACTTTCGAATTCACCAAATTTTTTTTGCATTTAATCTATGAACTATGCATTTCATCGATATTTTAATCAACTAATGTTAATATAATTCCTACATTTTTGATGAATAATTTAAGTTCGATAGAAGACATAAAAAAAACGGGCCAGCCCCCGCTTAGGCCCGTTTAGTGCGTTCTTATTACAGTTGGGGCTAATAATAAAGAACATATACATAAGAAGTATGTGATAAAAGTAGTAAAATTTTTCCTACAAAAAAATATTTTTTACTTTTTAACTGAATATTTTGCATTTTATCGATAAACAACATCTTTTCACAAAAAGATGATCCTTTTTATTAATAATTAAACCATTGCCAGTAACTTTAGTCCTAATGTAAATTACATTTGTTTCGTGGTTGAAGAACATACATTAGTAAGTGCCTTACAATCGGAAGATCAAAAAGAAGCTGCCTTCAGGGAACTTGTCTCCCAGTATAAGGAACGCTTGTATTGGCATATACGAAAAATTGTACTGGATCATGATGATACTGATGATGTGCTTCAGAATACTTTTGTAAAGGTTTTTCGCAACATAGATTCGTTTAAAGGTGACAGCAAGCTTTACACTTGGATGTACCGTATTGCCACCAACGAAGCAATCACATTTATAAACAAACGAGCGAAGCGAGCGCAGATTACTTCAGAAGAAGCAAAAGAAAATGCCATTAAAAAACTGGAAAGTGACGTCTATTTTGAAGGTTCTGCCATTCAGCTTAAATTACAACAAGCTATAAATACCCTTCCGGAAAGACAACAACTTATCTTCAACATGAAGTATTTTGACGATATTACGTACGAAGAATTATCGGAAGTGCTGGATACGTCAGTGGGTGGATTGAAAAGCAGCTACCACATTGCCGTGAAAAAAATTACCGCCTACATAAAGACAGATGAAACTATTTGACTTTTTTAGAGTCATAAAATTACAATGAACAACGAACACAACATCCCGGATCACGGTTTCAAGGCTCCAAAAGGCTATTTTGGCTCCTTAGACGATCGGCTTATGGAAACGATCGCTTCGGAAGGAATTCCAAAAAATACCGGTTTTTCTGCGCCCAATGGATATTTTGAATCGTTGGATGAACGCATTATGGATTCGGTTCTTGGGGAAGAAGAAACCGGCAAGGTGCGCCCCCTCTTCGATCGTCGTTTCGTGGTTGCTGTGGCGGGGATCGCCGCGAGTCTGTTATTGTTCTTCTCTATGCTGCAACAAAATTCTATTTCTTCTGAAGGAGTCCAAAACATAGAAACGAATATGCTTACCCAATATATTGAAGAAGATGTGGATATCGATCTTTACGACGTAGTGGCCATGCTGGAGACTGAAGATGTTACAGAAATAACCTTCGAAAATTCTCTGTTTAAAAAAGCTGCTGTGGAAGAGTATCTTTTAGATAATGTG
This sequence comes from Altibacter lentus, assembly GCF_000746845.1. GTDB lineage: Bacteria > Bacteroidota > Bacteroidia > Flavobacteriales > Flavobacteriaceae > Altibacter > Altibacter lentus. The sequence goes on from NZ_KN050846.1 coordinate 885,343, forward strand.
GAAGAAACAACCTTAATACAAGAAAAATGAAAAGAATTGTAATTCTTTTAGTCCTTATTGGCGTAACCGCCGTAGCGCAGGAAGACCGCCATGAAAAGATAAAAGCACTGAAACGCGCATATATCACCGAAGAACTTGAACTTACAACGGCCGAGGCCGAAAAGTTTTGGCCTATCTACAATAGCTACGAAGAGAAAATGCACACGCTAAAACAAAGTGAACGCAACGAGTTTCGAGTTTTTAAGAATGATGGTATCGAAGTGATTAGTGAGTCGGAAGCTAACACACTCATTGAAAAAATAAACGAGTTCCACACGAAGGAATACCAATACCGTACGGCATTACTTCAAGAACTCAAAAATGTTTTGTCGGCAAAGAAAATCCTTCGGTTAAAAAAGGCAGAAGATGATTTTAAACGACAATTGCTCAAACAATACAGACAACGAAAAGGAAAAGAATAATTGGTTGGTTTTTTGTGAATTGTGATTTTTTATGAAGTTCAATTCGAAAATGGGGTCTGAAGACCCCATTTTTTATTGCTGAAACTTCAGTTTTGCAATCTTATATTGTCCACTTGCATAGGCCAATGAATCATTTACAAATTCCAGTGCAAAAAACCCTTCCGTAGATAATTCGCTCCACGAACGCCCTTCGTCGGCACTGTAGGAGATACCCGGTGATCCAACTGCAACCAGCCCTTTTCCACTACTTCCCGGAACAAACTTCACCGAGGATCGGTATCCCGGGCCGGCCCCATTACTAATTAGTTTCCATGTCTTGCCTCCATCGTTTGTCATCGCCTTATTCCCTTCATTGAATGCTTTATCCTCCCAATCACCCCCAAAGATCACGCCCACCTTTTCATTATAAAAATCAATACTGTAAATCCCGGTCATCGCCTTTCCTTGAATTATAGGCGTGTTGAATACCTCCCAGGTCTTACCCTTGTCCGGCGAATGGAATACACGTGCACGCTTTCCTCCGGTCGCGATCCAAGTGTGTTCACCGTAAATAGCGATATTCGAATTACTTGCTGCGAAAGCTGCCTCCCCTTCGGTGACAGGTGGCAACAGATCGCAGCTCAATTTCTCCCAGGAATTTCCACCGTTGCGGGTGATTATAACCGACAAGCAGCCATCGGTAGGATCACCCATGGCAATTCCTTCTTTGTCATTCCAAAAAGCCATGGAATCATAAAAGACACGTTCTCCTTCTTCAAAATAGACTTCTTCTATAAATGTAGCGCTTCGACCATCAAATCCAATTTTGTAGAGCACTGCAGGATTTGAAATACTGAGCACAAACACTGCGTTTTCGATTGTGGCGATCGCGCGGAAATGCAAGAAGGAATCTTCGTATTTAATTGTTGCCAATTTTGGCGTAGTTCCATCTATAAAGCCCACCATCCCTTCATTTGCAGCAAACCACACTTTGTGAGCATCAATAGGCGCAATGGCGCGAATACTCAAACTATCGGAAAAAACGGGGGTTACGGAAACCGAAGTAAAAGTGTTTTTTGGTTCTGTAGAACAGGACCATAGTAATAAGGAAATGAAAAGGACAGGAATGAACCGCATGAAAAAAATTTTGTCAAAAGTAATCAAAACAATTCATACCGATTGTGATACCTTTGCAGTCCAATTTTAATAAAGCAATGAAATTACACCGAAACTTAGTTTTTGCTACTATCGACTCACTTCACATGATCTTCAATGAGCAGAAGCAAGCCGATAAAGTATTAAAAAATACCCTAAAGCGGGACAAACGCTGGGGTGCCCGGGACCGTAGTTTCATCGCCGAAACTACCTACGATATTGTTCGCTGGAAACGACTCTATGCAGAGATCGCGGAAGTGAAGGAACCGTTTGACCGTCCCAACCTCTTTCGTCTATTCGCAGTTTGGGCAACCCTTAACGGTATCAAACTTCCGGATTGGAAGCAACTGGAAGATACCCCGGTACGCCGAATTAAAGGGCGTTTTGATGAACTGTCTAAAATTAGAAAATATCGGGAGTCCATCCCCGACTGGCTCGATGAGTTGGGGGAAAAAGAGTTGGGCAAGCGATGGGACAAAGAGATCGCTGCGTTGAATGAGTTGGCCGATGTTGTCCTTCGTGTAAATCCGTTAAAAGCTACGGTGGTCGAGGTACAAAATGAACTGGCCGATCTAGAAATTGAAACGGAAACTGTTCCCGGTAATCCGTATGCCTTAAAGCTGAAGGAACGCGCCAATGTTTTCTCTACGGAAGCTTTTAAGAACGGGTGGTTTGAAGTGCAAGATGCATCTTCCCAACTTGTAGCGCAATTGCTTGATCCGAAGCCCGGGATGCGAGTTATCGATGCCTGTGCCGGTGCCGGTGGCAAGAGCCTTCATATCGCTTCGCTTATGGAGAATAAGGGACAGGTGATCGCCATGGATATTTATGAAAATAAATTAAATGAACTAAAACGCCGTGCACGGCGGGATGGAATTCACAATATTGAAACGCGAGTGATCGATTCGACCAAGGTGATAAAAAAGCTTATTGAAAAAGCAGACAAAGTCTTGATCGATGCCCCTTGTTCGGGATTGGGTGTGTTGAAACGAAATCCTGATTCCAAATGGAAGATGGATCCGGAATTTTTGAAGCAGATCAAAAAAAATCAGGCAGAGATCTTAGATTCTTATTCCAGAATGGTAAAACCCGGAGGAGAACTTTTGTATGCCACCTGCTCTATCCTCCCGTCTGAGAATGATGCTCAGATCAAGGCCTTCCTAAAACGCGATGAGGGTAAGGATTTCAGCTTAGTAAAAGATAAAAAAATATGGCCGAGTGAATCCGGTTTCGATGGATTCTACATGGCGTTGCTTAAAAAAAATAATGCAGAATGAAGAACGTAGTACTCCTTACACTTTCACTTTTATGGGCGGTTCAGCTTACTTATGGTCAACAACCATATTATAACGATGTGGATCTTTCTTTAACAGGACAAGACCTTTATTTTGAATTACAATCCAAGATCGATATTTCTAACAATACATTTACGTATGGTGATGTTCGTGATGCACTTAAAATTACCGATGAAGACCCGAACAATACGAACAATGTCCTTTTAATCTATGGTTATAATGACACAGACGGAAACTGTACTACAGACAGAACTAGAGACGAGGACGACTTTGGAGGTTTAAGCTGTGAATACAATCGTGAACATGTATTTGCCAGGTCCAATGCCAACCCCGATATGGGCGATGTAAACAATGGCACCACGGGCATCGGGGCTGATCCTCATAATCTGCGAGCCAGTGACCAGCAGATGAACAACAACAAAGGGAGCAAGAAATTTGCAGATGGTTCCGGTACTGCCGGCAATGTAGGTAGTGGCAATTGGTATCCCGGAGACGAATGGAAAGGTGATGTGGCCCGTATGATGATGTATATGTATACCCGATATGGGGACCGCTGCCTGCCTGTTCTCAATGGTGTAGGTAGCACGCAGGGTAGCACGCAAATGCTTCAAGTGTTTCTGGAATGGAATGCCGAAGATCCTGTAAGTGAATATGAAGACCAACGCAATCCGTATTTGGAAACGGCCTACGGCAACCGAAACCCTTTTATCGATAATCCGTATCTGGCAACGCTAATTTGGGGAGGCCCGGCGGCAGAAGATCGCTGGAATTTACTATCTGCCGATGCTTTTGTCGCTAGTGAAGTGATACTATATCCAAACCCTGCTTCGGAAGTGATCCATATTAAAGCCACAAGTGCTTTTCAGCCATCTTCAGTTGTACTTTATGACACGCTGGGACGCATTGTTTTTCAGAATAATTTAAATACGCAGCAGACCACAATTTCCCTTGCTTCCTTTGCTGAAGGGATCTATCTTTTAGAGCTTCAGCAGCAAGAAAAAAAAGTGATTAAAAAGATCATTGTAGAATAAAAAAAGAGCGGACAATGTCCGCTCTTTCATTTTACAACTTTCTGTAATATTTATTCGACAATAATCTTCGCCGATTTATAACCGTTCGAGGTAAGACCTCCTACCTTTACAATATAGACGCCACTTGATGCATAAGACATGTCCAGTTTAAGACGGAATTCTCCTCCTTCGTTCTGGACCGTTTTAACACCCATCTGTTGTCCTAATGTATTGTAAACAGCAATATAGGCGACGCCTTCATACTGTGACTTTAATAAGATATTATATTGATTCTTAGCGCTAGAAGTTATAATAAGTTTAGAGTCCTCTGTGGCAAAATCATCAATACCAAGAGTAATGTTCTCCACTTCTTTAACAAATGCATCGTTTACAGCCAACTGGTCACCGGTCAAAACAGTTCTTGCTTCCAACTCATAGGTCTGGTTTGGTTCAGATAGATCTACCGTAGCTGTGAATGTGTAAGAGCCTGCTTCGTTTGGCGCTATAACACCTGTAAAAGTTTCTGAAGCGACCAAGTTCCCATCCAGATAGAGTTCCAAAGGAATATTGGTTTGAGGTGCCAATCCGAAATTACGAATAGATATATCAACCGTCTCTGTAGCTGTAAGTTCGCCATCATTGGGTTCTATAATATTGTCGACCCCAACATCGTTGGCCAGTTGCGTAGACAATGAGAAAGAGGCGATTCGTGTTCTCCAATTGTTGATCGAAGCAAAATACTGTGCTGTATGCCAAAAGGTCGTCCCGTTAGGATCCATAGACAAATGTGAATAATCTCCAAATCGGTTAGAAAAGGTCTGTACACCATTACCTTCCACGATCACTTGTTCTGCCTGAGTCATTTCACCAAGCGGATCTCCATTAAATCTACCCGTAAATCGAATACCGGCGCGCAGCTCTGCACTCGCAATATTGAAACCCATTCCTATATTACCCAGTTCATCCATTGCGGCACTCCCCATAAAGCGGCTGTGACCGTCATCTGGAGCATACGTTCCTTCTTGATAAACTGTCCATGAGTCTACGGCATTATTTCTTAGTTCAACCCATCGTACTCCCGAAGTGTTGGCTAGATCGACATCTACGTTAAAAGTTATCACCCACGAGTTATGCGTGGCAAAACTACGGTAATTCGCTGCGTACGAAATAATCCCTCCTTGCATATCAATTTTTTGTGATGTTCCCGGTTGGTTCACATCTCCTTGTCCGAATGGCGAAAAGGTAGAATTGAATTCTGCTACAGGAATTTCCAGTGGTGCCGAAATCATTGAGTTACCTATAGTACCCCAATCTACATCGATCTCCCATACTTTCAAGTGATCAAAGCTTACGCCGCTCCATCCGTCATCCTGTAAAAAAGTAATGTAACCCGGAACGTTTGCAGGAAATGTTGTTCCTAACAAGTTTGCGGGCTCAGGACTCTCAATAGTGTTGGGATTAAAAACAATCCCCGGTAACGGGAATCCCACTATCTGTGGAGAAGGCCCCCCGGCTAAAATAACATCGCGCTCCATTACATACACTCTGTTTGCATCTCCTCCCAGCTTATTTGCTGTAAGGTAATAACCATCAGGCCATACCGTATAATGAGGATAATCTGGAAAACCACCAAAAGTAAATGTATAGACATTATAGGTTCCGGTAGGGTCATTTGTAGTCGATACCCCAATTACCAAAGTATTTGTTGGAGCAGAAGGGTTTGCTGTTCCAAATTGACTCACGAAGAATCGATCTGCCAATTGATCGTACATAACAATGGGATCGCCGTTATTCATTCCATTCCCTAAAAATGTTCCTAGAGCAACAGGACCCACTAACAGTGTTCCTGATTTATCAAAAATTTTCACCGCCGAATTAAAAGCGTGTACATAGTGATTTGGTCCTACAGCACCGGTTGGATCGGGTGGTATAAAACCGGATTCTGAAGAAAATCCTCCATCAAAATTCTGTTCTAACGCAAAACGGTATTGGTCCCCAAAATCTTCTTGGCGCAAGGGATCCTCCCCACTTGGTAGTGCGTTAGGGTTGGTTTGTTCATTCGATCGCCTCCCGTTGGCAACGATCTTCAATTCCTGGATCGTTCGGGTGGGATCGCTTTCAAGCTTTGCGTAATCTCGAAGCGGCATCGTCTCACCCAAAAATGTTCCAACGATCACATCGGTAGGACCGGAACCTTCTTGAGCTATAAGACCTGCTCCAAAAAGTACGGCAAACGCCACAAGTAAATTTTTCATTTTCATAGTTTTGTTTTTAAATAAATAATAAGTTGATGTTTGATTATTAAATATAAATCTTAGAATCTGCAAGATAAGTTATAAAACTGAAACTAAAAACCTAGCAAAACAATAGACTTCTATATTTGTTTGTAATTCTTGCAAACCTCAACAACTTTTTAGTACATAAGATTCCACTAAAAATATTTACCTTTGCATTTTGCTAAAAATGGCAATATTACTTTTCAAATTCATTTAAATACTCTCTGGATGATCCACTTTTTTGGGAATGTAAAACAAACTCTTTTTGCTGTCCAAACTACCGCCGAACTTTCTCCTACTTCTATTCAAAAATTAGAATGGCTTTTTGGTAATCAGCCTAAACTAGAGGAATCCGTTGTTACGGATTTTTTTATTGGGCCCAGAACCAGCATGGTGACACCTTGGAGCACTAATGCGGTAGAGATCACTCAAAATATGGGTATTTCAGGAATTATTCGAATTGAGGAATTCACGCATGTTAATGAGGATTTCATCAACTTCGACCCTATGCTTTCCCAAAAGTTCAGTGTGTTGGATCAAGACCTCTTTACCATAAAGATCCAGCCCGAACCTATTAAAGAGATCGATGACATAGCTGCTTATAATGCACAAGAGGGATTGGCTCTCAATACTGAAGAAATCGAATATTTGGAAGCACTTTCAGAAAAACTGAACCGCAAACTTACCGATAGCGAAGTGTTTGGCTTTAGCCAGGTGAACAGCGAGCATTGCCGTCATAAGATATTCAACGGCACCTTCGAGATCGATGGACGGGAAATGCCTTCTTCTCTTTTCAGGCTTATAAAAAAAACATCCCAAGAACATCCAAACGATATCGTATCGGCTTATAAGGACAATGTGGCCTTCATCAAAGGGCCAAAAGCAACCCAGTTCGCACCTAAAAGTGCGGATAAACCGGATTATTACCAACACACGGAGTTCGACAGTGTCATCTCTTTAAAAGCCGAAACCCATAATTTCCCAACCACCGTAGAACCCTTTAATGGAGCAGCAACCGGTAGTGGCGGGGAGATCCGTGACCGACTGGCAGGAGGAAAAGGTTCTTTACCCCTAGCGGGAACGGCTGTTTATATGACCTCATATTCAAGATTAGAAGCCAATCGCCCTTGGGAAAAAGCTGTAAAGGAACGCGAATGGTTGTATCAAACACCCTTAGATATTTTAATTAAAGCAAGTAATGGAGCTTCCGATTTCGGAAATAAATTCGGACAACCTCTTATCGCAGGTTCTGTGCTTACATTTGAACATAAAGAAGATGCCCGTACCCTCGGCTTCGACAAAGTGATTATGATGGCTGGTGGAATTGGCTATGGAAAAGCAGACCAAGCGATCAAAGAAACTCCAAAGACGGGAGATCAAGTGGTGATCCTTGGAGGGGAGAACTATCGTATTGGAATGGGGGGAGCTGCGGTTTCTTCGGCAGATACAGGCGAATTTTCTAGCGGTATAGAACTCAATGCCATACAACGCTCCAATCCTGAAATGCAAAAAAGAGCTGCCAACGCCATTCGGGGTATGGTGGAAAGTGAGAAAAATCCCATTGTCTCCATTCATGATCACGGCGCAGGAGGACATCTTAACTGTTTGAGTGAACTCGTGGAAGAAACAGGTGGAAAGATAGATCTTGATAAATTACCGGTGGGGGACCCTACTCTTTCAGCAAAAGAAATCATAGGGAACGAATCACAAGAGCGTATGGGTCTTGTAATTGGTAAAGAATATATTGAAACCCTGCAACGGGTGGCCGCACGAGAACGCTCTCCCATGTACCAAGTGGGGGAAGTTACAGGCGATCACCGATTTACTTTTGAAAGTGCTAGTACTGGTGTAAAACCTATGGATTTTGAACTTGCCGATATGTTTGGAAGTTCCCCTAAAACGATCCTAAAAGACAAACGTATCGCAAGGTATTACCAAGATCCGTCATACGATCTACAAAACATACAAGACTATGTTCACCAGGTGCTTCAGTTGGAAGCCGTAGCTTGTAAGGATTGGCTCACGAACAAGGTAGACCGATGCGTGACGGGTCGTGTTGCGAAACAACAATGTGCAGGCCCTTTGCAATTACCTTTGAACAATTGCGGTGTTATGGCCTTAGATTATAATGGTAAAGAAGGTGTTGCCACCTCCATTGGGCACTCTCCTATTAGCGGATTGGTGGATCCGGTGGCAGGATCTAGAAATTCTATTACCGAAGCACTTACAAACATCGTTTGGGCGCCTCTGGAGAAGGGATTAAAAAGTGTTTCTTTATCTGCCAACTGGATGTGGCCTTGTAACAACCCCGGTGAAGACGCGAGGTTATACGAAGCCGTACAAGGAGTGAGTGGTTTTGCCATCGACCTCGGAATTAACGTTCCTACGGGTAAAGACTCCCTGTCCATGAAACAAAAATACAAGAATGAAGAAGTGATCGCTCCGGGGACGGTCATTATTTCGGCGGCAGGACATTGTCAAGATATCAAGAAGGTCGTCGAGCCGGTCCTTCAAAAAAAGGGCGGTAGTATCTATTACATCAACATATCGCAGGATAGCTTTAAACTGGGGGGATCGTCCTTTGGCCAAATACGGAATGCTGTGGGAACCGAAGTTCCTACCGTAAAGAATGCTTCTTACGTTAAAAATGTGTTCAACACCTTACAGCAACTAATCATGGAGGACCAGATCCTGGCGGGTCATGATGTTGCCTCGGGCGGATTGATCACAACCTTGCTCGAAATGTGTTTTGCCGACCAAGACCTGGGTGCGAACCTCGATCTTACAGGTTTAGGGGAAAATGACCTTATAAAGGTCTTGTTTGCTGAAAACTGTGGTGTAGTGATACAGGCTTCGGAAGATGAAACACTCGAAAGAATCCTTTCAGAAAAGCATATTGAAGTGGTAAAACTTGGAAGTGTTTCTGAAACGGAAGTCCTTCAGCTGAAGCATCCGCAACAGAACATACAGTTCAGTATTCCAGAAATACGCGATGTCTGGTACCGAACTTCCTATTTGCTGGATCGACGACAAAGCGGTCCGGAAAACGCAAAGGAACGATTTGACAATTATAAGAACCAACCCCTCTCGTTCACCTTTCCGAAGCAATTTTCAGGAACGCTGCCTGCTATTCCGGAAAACAAACCAAGAATAAAAGCAGCCGTGATTCGGGAAAAAGGAAGCAACAGTGAGCGGGAAATGGCAAGTGCCTTATACCTGGCAGGTTTTGATGTAAAGGATGTACACATGACCGACCTTATAGAAGGACGTGAAACTCTGGAAGACATCAAATTCATGGCGGCTGTAGGAGGGTTCTCGAACAGCGATGTTCTGGGAAGTGCCAAAGGATGGGCCGGAGCTTTCTTGTACAACGAAAAGGCAAACAAAGCGCTAAAAGATTTCTTTGCCAAGGATGACACCCTTTCCATAGGTGTTTGTAATGGTTGTCAATTGTTCGTGGAATTAGGGCTCCTTACTCCTAATGACACTGAAAAACCAAAGATGTTGCACAATGATACCGGCAAGTTTGAATGTAATTTTACTTCTGTAACCATTCAGAAGAACAATTCGGTCATGCTCTCTTCGCTGGAAGGCAGCACCCTGGGTATCTGGGCAGCTCACGGTGAAGGGAAGTTTAGTTTTCCAAAGGAAGAATCGCACTACAATATTGTTGCAAAATATGGTTATGAAGGTATGCCCGCCAATCCTAATGGCAGTGATTACAACACAGCGATGATGACAGACGCCACAGGCAGACACTTGGTCATGATGCCGCATTTAGAGCGTTCTACGTTCCCGTGGAATTGGCCTTATTATCCTAAGGATCGAAGAGACGAGGTTTCTCCTTGGATTGAGGCTTTTGTGAACGCACGTTTGTGGCTTGAAAAACAATAGACCTATTTTTAGGAACAGCCGATTACGATAATCTTTATCGGCTTTTTGGTTTTAATAGGTTGTGTGTATGTAAATTGTCAATTCAAACCTACCGATTGTCAATTGGTTTATTTATAAGAATGACATCTCTTCTAGTTTCGTGGTGTAAATTTTAAACAATCCATCATGAAAACATGTATTACACCTTTGATACTCTTCCTTTTTACCGTTACTGTTTCACTTGGAAGTGTAAAATTAATCGCGCAGCCTGTCAATGACCACATCACAGATGCCATAAATCTTGGCGAAGGACCGCTACCCTTTAAAAAAGAAGATTTTTTTGAAGGTATGCAACAGATATCAAAATAAATAAACGTTCTTTATAAGGAATAAAACCAAATGGAAATTTAATCAAATGTTTGGTTAAACACTACTTATATGTACCCCAATCTTTATGAGCCAAGAGATTGACAAACTCCACCTTGTATGGGAGCAGTCTCAAAAGACAGCCGGCGAAAATACCGCTTTGCCACAGATTAATTTTGAAAAAATAATTGGCTCCCTAATTAGCACCGGACCCTTTTATTATTATGTGATCGATTTTTACGATATGTCTCTGTCTAACGTAAGCGAGGCGATAGAAGAAATACACGGCTTCGATCCAAAAACTGTAACTTTTAATGATATTCTTGATACCATTCACCCGGATGACATGGATTTTGTTGCAAAGGCCGAAGCAGCTAATATTGAGTTTCTATTCAAGACATTGGGGGTTGATAAAGTCTTACAGTATAAATCCTGCTTTTCGTTTCGAAGTAAAATGAAAAACGGTGAATATGCACTGTTAAATCATCAGGCCCTGATTTTAACGCTGGACGAAAATGGAGGGTTTGGAAAATCATTGAACATACACACACGAATAGATCATTTGGCTAAAAAAAATACAGGTCAGTTTTCACTTATCGGTTTAAATAATTTGCCTTCTTATATGAATATCGCTGTCAATCAGTCAAAGGCTGCCATCGAATTCTCCAAAAGAGAGTTGGATATTTTACGACTTATAGCCGAAGGAAATACCACAAACGAAATTGCCTCCCAACTTTATATCAGTCCGCTAACGGTAAAAAAACACCGCACTAATATTCTAAACAAGTCCAATTGTAAAAATACTTCTCAATTAATTAAAGAAAGTATACTCTCCGGGTTGCTATAAATAGTACCGAAAAATACTCCTTTGTAGGTATTGCTTGAACTATAAAATACCGTTTTATTTGTTTCATTGTTCACTGCATTAAAGCCTTTATAGCTCGTCAGTCAAAATTACGATGAAAAGAAAATCGTTATATCCTGCGTTAATTCGTCAAAAGATAAATGCCTGGGTTCCATACACACTTCTTATAAGTTTCTTTATCACTAACACAATAGCAGCTCAAAAGATCGAGCAATTCTCCGGGCAATGGCAACTACAGAAAATAGAATTCAAAAAAAAAGTCGCTCAAAATTCTGAAGCTAGCGAAGGAAAACTAATCGATATTTTTAAAACTGCATTATATGATCAGCTTTCAGAGGGGCAAAAATTAAATGTAGACGAATTAGAACGCACCAATGCTGAAGCAGAATTACTGTTGGATAAGTTTTTTCAGACAACAATTGAGTTTAAAGACTCCGGCGCCTTTTACAATACTTCACGAAATCCGGATAAATCTCTTTCCGGGGAATACTTATTGGACAAAAAAAAGCTACATATGGAATGGGAGACAGCAGAAAAAAACAGCTTCAAAGTAAAAAAGAACTCCAATTCGGAGCTTGTTGTAAAAGATCTCAAATTGAAAATCACTTATTATTATTTAAAAACTATAACCCGGTAAGCTATGAAAAAACTTATGCTTTTATTACTTGTTAGTTTATTTACCTCATTTACTTATGGACAAACAATCCTCGATAAAATTAAAGCCCAAGCAATAGAAAACGGGTTAAAACACATCCATGATGTCGAATTTGAGTTGCAGGAAGACGGACTGGGTTCATCGTTTATTACACTTGCACCGGGAGATTATAAAATTTTTGGTATGGGAGGATTTTCAGAAGTAAAGGATATTGATTTATTTATCTATAACTATAATACCGATGAATTAATCGCAAAAGAAAATACTGAAATAGATGGAATCACTATCCTGAACATCACCTTAGAAGAGGCGACCAGAGTTTGGATTAAAGTCTATAACAGAAAAAGCTCGCCTGAATTGGAATACTATGAGTGTTATCTTTTGATCACGAAATTTTAGCACAGCGGTTTAAAATAAATAAATCATGAAAAGAGCCATTACAATCTGTCTGTTTATTGTCACAACATTTACACTAACAAGTTTGGCTAAAAGCGAACTGCCATTAAATGATTATCCACCAATTCAGTCGTTTCTGGAAAAATTTACCAAGGTTATGTACGGTGGTGATCTTATGGTAATTTCACAAAAGGTTTCCAGCCAATCTTTTGTATACAAAACAGATTGGAAGGGTATTCAAACTGAAGAAACCTATTCTGAAATTAATTGGGATCATTTTGAACTTTACACAAAAATTGTTGACGAACAATATGTATCTTGTGAATTCAGATTTTCAAAAGACATAACATACAATTATATCGATGATGAACAGATAGAAGAAAGTAATGAAGTGAATTCATTTACCTGCTTTATTCTTTTAGAAGATAAGGAAGAATTTTTGAAAATTGTTAGGGATTGGAAGAATACAAGACACTAAATTTACAATGAATATGAAGACAAAAAAGCGATATACAAGTTACTATCTATACCTATTGTTGTTTTTTTCGAGCACCATATTACTAGCTCAAAACCAAGCAACCTTTAAAGAACATATATTTCCCGAAGGCATTAATAAAGAAATCTATTTTGGGATGCCATTAAGTGAATTTGAACAAATCATTAAAAGTGTAGAGCTTGTTGAAGAAAATTCTTTCAGAATAGTTTTTCTCGAAAACTTAACTACATCAGAAATTCAAAAAATTGTTTATTATTTCGATTTAGATGGAGAGAAGCCATTATATGAGATTATTATTACCTACTCAACCCAACAACAACCAGTGTATAAAGCACACGCTCTTTTCGGTCAACCAAATTTTAATCAAACAGAATGGAGGGTTCGCACGAATAAACATAAAATTTGGAGCTGGGTATTTAAAGAAAAACTCGTGATTGTAGCCAAGATTCCTGAAACAGAATGGAGTCCTGAGTGGGATAATTAATAATCTTATATACTTTATATTAAAAAATAGATGACTCCTGTGAATGAAAAAAGCCTCTCTAAGGAAGAAAAAAAATTCTGGCAAAGGCATTTTCGAATCGAAAAACTCGAAGACATTCAAAAAGAATGGCAAATTATTGGCGGCTATGGATTTGGGGATTATCAAACCAACGAATATTTTTACTTTATAAGCCTACGCGTTCCTGTAGTTCATGAAATTATTTTAAAAGAATCCTATGTTACAGATGAAGGTGTAAAACACATGACCGGTTTCAAAGAATTAACGTTACTCTACTTGCGAAAACACAAAGAAATCACCAAAACAAGCATTCCGTATTTTAATGCGATGAAATCATTGGAAAGTTTAAACATCACATTAACAAGTATTTCATTAACCGATGTATATGAGCTTTTAGATAATAAAAGCCTTAAAGAAGTATTTTTATCTTCAGAGGAAAATGAAGAAAACATTCTTGAGAAAGCTTTTACCCTCAAAGAACGTATGCCAAACTGTAACATCTATTTGGATACTTGCTTTACAACAGAAGACAGTGGAGAGCCCATCGATCCTATTTTCTAGAAGTTGTCTTGCTATATTACCAGTTTCATATATTGAAAGTAAAAATCATGAAATGATTTAGTTTTCAAAAAATACTCCTTTTGGGGTATTGCTTTAGCCCTGCGATTCCTATTGATTTGTTACACACTTTTGTAAGAAATACCCACTAAAATTAAAAAATGAAAAATTACATATATAACTACCTGCTCCTTTTGTTGCTTATGTTTGGTTTCTTACCTATGCTAGCGCAATCTCACAATCTCTCCGGAGTGATGTCTGAATGCAGATTCGTTAAAAAGGCGGCTAATTTTAATGCTGAAGGGGCCACACCATGTCCTGCTTGTATTGAGTTAGGCAAGAAAGACAAAGAAGCAAAAAAGAGTGAAGACATACGACGTCTTACCGAAAACAAAGCAAAACAACTGGCAGCAGCGGAAGCACTCGCTGTTTCTGAAGCCAATAGAATTAAAAAGGAAGAGGCTGAAGCAAAAGCTGTACAAGAAATCGCCCTAAAAAAAGATACCGAAATAAAAGAAAAAATAGTGGTAGCGCAGAATAAAGGAGGAACCACCGAACTTATAAATGTTTTGGTTGAAGGAGATAGAGGAGATCAAAAGATAGTTCGCTTTAAGGTACCCTCAGGGGTGTCATTTATGGAGGTCATCTTACAGGAAGGTGGCATAGGTTCTAAAAATAGTGCCGATCTTTTTGTTCGACGTACAATAAATCCAACGGTCTCATTTAAGCAATACTCGCATTATACATGGGAAGCCGATTGTGCAAGTACTAATTTAAATCGAGCACAAGAATTATGCACATTTACAAATCCGGAACCGGGTGAATGGGTAGTTTTGGTCGGTTGCATTGATAATTGCAATTATTTTAGTTCGAATCTGGTTGTTAAAATAACCCAATAATCAAAACCTATAGTACTTCAAATATGAAACAACTCACAACCCTCTCGTTATATTTTATTTTTGTGCTTACAGCCTGCGCACAAGCTGTGGATTACGAAAAGTTGGATTCAATAACAGCCAATATCAGTCAAATGCAGCGATCTGCTACTAATTTCGGATTTGTTGAAAACGATAAAATATACAGTTTGGGTTTTCCGGACGATAACTTCCACCTGTATGTCCACAACCTTTTGGCAACCCATGCGGTATATAAAACCAATAACGGTAAAGCGTTGTTATATCTTTCTGAAAAGATCGATATCACCAAAGCAAATCACATTGTGTACGGGAATTTAACTCCGGAATTATTGTATACACGTCTTTATTTTCCGGACGACCACATAAAAACCAAGGTCTATGAAAATGGTGAAATTGTAGATTTTTTACACCCGAAATACATTGAATTCTATAAATCGGTTGAAAATAATATAAGTGCGGTATCAAATATCACCGCCTTATATGGACTATTACAAAAGGCTTCAGGAAAAATTACAGAAGAAATATTGGTACAGGAACGGAAAGATTGGGACCAACTTACAATGACAGCTTATCAAGAAAAATATCCCAATTGGATACAAATAATAGAGGGAAAACCACAAAAGGTAAAAGCAGAAACCGTGGTTTCAAATCCTGCCAACGATGAGAACTTTATGGATTTTATGTATTTTAAAAATTACCGCCTAGGACTTACCGAAGACGAAGTAAAGAAAACCTATCCGGCATTTAAGAGAGTATATAAAACTAAAAATGAAACGGATGGTACCTTCGATTATTCCATTGCAAGAAAGGATAATGTATATCAGGGAGATCTAATTGGTTTCTACATTAAAAACAACAGAACAATCGGTTATTATGCGACGATCTTTGGCGTTTTCGACAGAATCATCTATACCGATGAAACTGCTTTGGTCAAAGTGAATGAGATAAAAAATGAATTAATTGCCAAACTGGGTTTTGAGCCTGCCGAGAAAATAACCGAAACGCCAACCGCGGGTTATATTTCAAATACGATGACAACCTATGTTTGGGAAAAAAATGATAAAATCATTGCGCTTAACTATTCAAAATTAGTAAATGCTGCGGGAGGAGACTACTTCTATTTCATGATAAGCTCGATAGATCAAAATCTGGCGCGTTAGCAATTGACTGCAAAATGGCTGATAACTAAGATTTGTCAAATGCTACTAAACCTTATTAGTTTTCATTATCTTGTGCTCTCCAAATCGCACAAACATCTCCAATTAATGAAAAAATTAGCATTTCTATTATTGCTTATTGCTACAGTAAGCTTCTCTCAAAACTTTCAGGAAATACACCATCGCGCGAAGATTAACTATAGTTCTATGGAAGACCTCTCCCGCTTAAGTGCTCTGGGCATCCCTATTGAACATGGAACTCACAAAAAGGGGTTTTATATTATTTCAGATTTCTCGCGTACCGAACTGTCAGTAGCGCGTAATGCCGGATTTACCGTCGATGTCCTCATTGAAGATGTAGCGGCTTATTTTTTGCAACGAAATGCCAATACTGAAGCTCCTCAAAAGAACCCTGGCTGCGAAGGGAACGGAACGATCGACTACACAACCCCGGCAAATTTTGAATTGGGCAGTATGGGAGGGTATTTAACCTATCAGGAGCTGTTGGACGAACTGGATGCCATGAAAGCACTATATCCAAATCTAATTACTGCGAAAGCGAATATCAGTACTTTTTTAACCGAAGGACAACCCGATGCTTCTACGACTCCATCCATTGGAGGAAACGGTATCAAGTGGGTTAAAATTAGTGACAATCCGGACAGCACTTCCGAAGGAGAACCCCAAATATTATACACTGCAATTCACCATGCACGCGAACCCGCTTCGCTCTCTCAGCTGGTCTTTTTTATGTGGTATTTGTTGGAAAATTATAACAGTGATCCCGAAATACAAAGTATACTAAACAACACCGAACTGTATTTTGTTCCCGTGATCAACCCGGATGGATATCTCTATAACGAAAAGACCAATCCGAACGGTGGTGGACTATGGCGTAAGAACCGCAAAAACAGCACAGGAACAGACCTCAACAGAAATTACGATTATTATATCAACGGAAATCCAAACAATGGTATTTGGGGTGGCGAAGGGGCTTCGTCAAATCCCAATAGTGAGACCTATCACGGACCTTCTCCTTTTTCTGAAGTGGAAACGCAGGCGATGAAATGGTTTGTGGAAAATCATGATTTTGTGATGGCCTTCAACAATCACACTTCCGGCGACTTATTATTGTATCCTTATGGTTATACAGCAAATGCCCCTACCCCTGAAGATGCTCTGTTTAAAGGTATTTCAGAAGAACTGGTCTCACAAAACGGGTTTAACAACATCCTGTCTTCCGAACTGTACCCGGCTTCCGGAGACAGTGATGACTTTATGTATGGAACCGTGGGTACCCACGATAAGATATACGCTTTCACTCCCGAAATAGGACCGGAATTCTGGCCGCCTTCAAACCAGATCGTGAGTATTTCGAAAGGAATGATGTATCACAACATCACCGCGGCCAAGATGGTGAATAACTTTGCGACTGTAAAAGATACGGCTCCATTGTTTACCGGATCCAATGTGAGCGTGGATGCAGATTTTTCTATCAAGCGTCTAGGCGTAGCGGGATCGGGTTCCTTTACGGTGAGACTTAATCCCATTTCTGCAAATATTATAGCGAATAGCAGCCCAGTAAGTTTCAATTCTTTGGATGTGCTTCAACAAGAAACAGGCAGTATACAATTCACCTTGGCCGGCAGTACTCAGCCCGGCGACGTGGTGGTCTACGAACTTATAGTGAATAACGGAAGTTTCGACAGTACTAGAACCGTCACCAGAATTGCAGGAAATACAGCTGTCGTATTTCAGGATCCCGGTGATAGTGTTACAGAGAATTTTACGAATAATGGATGGGGCACTACTTCTTCAACTTTTGTATCTCCTTCCAGTTCAATTACAGATTCCCCTTCCGGGAACTATTCGGCGAATGCCAATAAGACCATTTCCCTGAGTTCTCCTATCGATCTTACGACCGCCATAGGAGCGAATGTGACCTTTTATGCTACCTGGGAGATCGAGAACGATTATGATTATGTTCAGTTTGAGGTTTCCACTAATAATAGTAACAGCTGGATCCCTCAGTGTGGAAAATTTACCAATCCCGGCAGTACCAATAATGCCCAGCCAACCGGAGAACCTTTATACGATGGAAATCAGCCGGAATGGGTGCTGGAAGAAATTAATTTAAGCGATTATCTAGGCGAAACTATTTTAGTTCGATTCCAGTTTCGGTCTGACAATGGATTACAACAGGATGGTTTCTATTTTGACGACCTTACGATAAATATCCTTGAAGAAGGGGTATTGGGAACCAATGATCTTTCAAAAGACACTTTTAGCGTGTATCCAAATCCGGTAAATGAAGAATTTACCATCGGCACCACGGCGAGCGATTACGCTGTGGAAATATATACCTTACAGGGACAACTGGTGATGCGGTCACATCATCTTTCGGGATTACAAACAATCGATTCAGGAAGTTTTGCTTCGGGATTATATCTTCTGAAGATTACTTCGGAAACAGCTACCCAAACAGTAAAGATCCTTAAGGAATAATACTAAAAGCAGCTTAACAGCACTATAAACCACGGTCTTTGCCGTGGTTTTTTTATTTCAGAAAAACTGAATAATTTTTCATAATTTGCAATTTCACAATTGAATCAACCATGACAGATCCAAAACGCCTATTTGACTTCCCTTATTATCAGCTAGAGAAATATCCTCAGGAAGCATCCTTAGTTAGTAAAGTAAACGGAACTTGGGTAGCTACGTCTACCCAAGAATATATAGATAAAGCAAAAGCTATAAGCCGGGGCCTCATGCGACTGGGAGTACAACCCAACGACAAAGTGGCGCTCATTTCCATGACCAATCGCACCGAATGGAATATTTGTGATATCGGCATATTACAAACAGGAGCACAAGATGTGCCCATATATCCTACGGTAAGTGAAGATGATTACGAATATGTATTAAATCACAGCGAGTCGGTATACTGCTTTGTTTCTTGTGCCGAGGTCTATGCCAAAATAGCTAAGATCAAGAACAACGTCCCTTCTTTAAAAGGAGTTTACAGTTTCGACGAACTTGACAACTGTCCCAATTGGAGCGAAGTCCTTTCCTTGGGAGAAGACACCTCAAATCAAAGTGAACTCGATGCTAGAATGGAAGCCATCAAAGAAGATGATCTAGCTACTCTTATATACACCTCAGGAACTACAGGTCGTCCTAAAGGGGTGATGCTCTCTCACAAGAATATTTCGAGCAACGCCAAGAACAGCGAAAAACGACTTCCTATTGAATTTGGAAAATCGAAAGCGCTCAGTTTCCTGCCGGTGTGCCATATCTATGAGCGTATGTTGTTATATATGTATCAATACTGTGGGGTGAGCATCCATTTTGCTGAAAGTCTTGAAACCATTAGTGACAATCTAAAGGAAATCAAACCTCACGTAATGACGGCGGTTCCTCGATTGCTGGAAAAGGTATACGACAAGATCATTGCGAAAGGGTCTGATCTTACAGGCGTAAAGAAAAATTTATTCTTCTGGGCGGTGGATCTAGGCCTTCAATGGGAGCCCTACGGAAAGAATGGTTGGTGGTATGAAACTAAACTAAAATTGGCTCGTAAACTAATCTTCAGCAAATGGCAGGAAGCGCTTGGAGGCAATTTGGAAGCGATCGCATCGGGTAGTGCAGCACTGCAACCACGCTTGGCGCGTGTCTTCAATGCAGCGGGAATTCCGGTCATGGAAGGGTATGGTCTTACGGAAACTTCACCGGTATTGACGGTAAACGATATGCGTAACGGTGGATTTAAGATAGGTACCGTTGGGAAACCACTTGCCGATACCGAAATAAAGATCGCAGACGATGGTGAGATCCTTGCCAAAGGACCCCAGGTCATGATGGGCTATTACAAAGATCCCGAACAGACCGCCCAGGTACTTAAAAACGGCTATTTCCATACAGGAGATATTGGTGAGATCGACAGTGATGGTTTCCTGAAGATCACCGATAGAAAAAAAGAGATGTTCAAAACCAGTGGTGGTAAATATGTGGCACCTCAACTTATTGAAAATGCCATGAAACAATCTAGGTTTATCGATCAGATTATGGTAATTGGAGAGGGAGAAAGAATGCCGGCAGCTCTCATTCAACCTAACTGGGAGTTTGTTTCAGACTGGAACAAACGGAAAGGGAAAAACTTATCTTCAGATCCTAAAGAACTGGTGCAGGACGAAACTCTTATCGCACGTATTCAAAAAGAGGTTGATTTTTACAATGAACGCTTCGGAAAGTGGGAAAAGATAAAGAAATTCGAACTTACTCCGGATGTATGGAGTATTGAAGATGGACACCTCACTCCTACCATGAAAATGAAACGGAAAGTGATCAAAGAAAAATATATGGACCTGTATAAAAAGATCTATGAGCAGGAATAAAGATACTATGAAACAGAAAAAAAAAAGAGCCTTCACCAAAAGGCTCTTTTTTTTTAGTGTATTCACCATAGAAGCTTCAAATACGGTAATAAGCGTGTTGATTGATTTTGTCGTAAAAACCTAATAGTAAGCACTCTACCTTCCAAACTATAAATTTTTTCTTACAAACAGAAAATTTCTCCTTATTTGTTATGCATGCATAACAATATTTTGTATATTTGAGATTCAATTGTTTTGTATGAAGGAAAAGACCATTGACTACATACTTCGTTCCACTTGGATGAGTATTCAGAAAATGTATAACGAAGAAGCCGGGAAAAAAGGGAGTACCATGGCTACAGGGTTTGCGCTAATAAGCATTGATCCCGAAGAAGGAACAGCTTCTACAGCCTTAGGCCCAAAGATGGGAATGGAATCTACTAGTTTGTCCCGTACCTTAAAGGTTATGGAAGAGAAGGGACTCATTGTTAGAAAACCTAATCCGTTAGACGGAAGAGGAGTTATTGTTCACCTCACTCCCTTCGGAAAAGAGATGCGGGAATTCTCCAAGAGTGTGGTGTTTCGGTTTGATGAGGCCATAAAAGAATCCGTTTCCGAAGAAGACCTGCAAACTTTCAAGGATGTTGCACACACTATTGTGGAGCTCATTAACAATAAAAAGATTTATTCTAAAGAAAAAATTTAGTATATCATGTCAAAAAGAAGAATTAATAAAGTAGCGGTTATCGGTTCCGGGATCATGGGAAGCGGGATCGCTTGTCATTTCGCAAATATTGGAGTGGAAGTGCTCCTACTCGATATCATACCACGCGAACTTACAGATAAAGAACAGGCAAAAGGGCTTACGTTGGATGATAAGGTGGTTCGCAACAGATTGGTCAATGAAGCTTTGGCATCTGCCATAAAATCGAAACCGGCACCTTTGTATCATAAGGATTTTGCCCATCGTATTACGACCGGAAATATGGAGGATGATATTGCTAAGGTAAAAGAGGCAGATTGGATCATTGAAGTGGTGGTAGAACGTCTGGACATCAAAAAACAAGTGTTCGAAAAGCTGGAAAAACACAGAACTCCCGGTACGTTGATCACATCAAATACGTCAGGTATTCCTATCGCATTTATGAGCGAAGGCCGCAGCGACGATTTTCAGAAACATTTTTGCGGAACACATTTCTTTAATCCGCCACGATACTTAAAACTTTTTGAGATCATACCCGGTCCCAAAACTTCCAACGAAGTGCTTGATTTCCTCAATGGCTACGGCGAGAAGTTCCTAGGAAAGACTTCTGTAATTGCAAAGGACACTCCGGCATTTATAGGGAACCGCATTGGTATCTTCGGGATACAAAGTTTGTTCCATCTTGTAAAGGATATGGGCTTAACTATTGAAGAAGTTGATAAACTGACAGGACCTGTGATAGGGAGACCTAAATCAGCTACCTTCCGAACCGTGGATGTCGTAGGACTAGACACTTTAGTGCATGTTGCCAATGGCATCTATGAGAATGTCCCCGAAGATGAAGAGCACGAAGTATTTGAATTGCCTAACTTCATCAATACCATGATGGATAATAACTGGCTGGGAAGCAAGACGGGTCAAGGTTTCTATAAAAAGGTGAAAAAAGAGGATGGCAGTAGCGAGATCTTAGGCATGGATCTCGAAACCATGGAATACCGATCCGGAAAAAAGGCCTCCTTCCCTACCCTCGAACTTACTAAATCTGTGGATAAAGTGGTTGACCGCTTCCCTATCCTCATCGATGGTAAGGACAAAGCTGGTGAGTTCTACCGCAAAAACTTTGGGGGGATGTTTGCCTATGTTTCAAAACGTATTCCAGAGATCACAGACGAACTCTACAAGATCGACGATGCTATGAAAGCCGGCTTTGGCTGGGAAAATGGCCCGTATGAGATCTGGGACGCCGTAGGTGTTAAAAAAGGAATTGAACTAATTAAAGCTATTGGCAAAGAACCCGCAGCCTGGGTACAGGAAATGCTCGACGCAGGTATCGATTCGTTCTATACAGTAAAAGAGGGTGCTTCCTACTACTACGATATTCCTAAAAAGAAACATGTTAAAGTACCCGGTCAAGATGCGTTTATCATTCTGGACAACATCCGAAAATCGGCTGAGGTCTTTAAAAACAGTGGCGTTGTCGTCGAAGACCTGGGCGACGGAATCCTGAACGTGGAATTCCAAAGCAAGATGAACAGCATTGGAGGTGATGTGTTGGCAGGACTTAATAAGGCTATTGATATTGCTGAAAAGGATTTCGACGGACTGGTTGTTGGAAATCAGGGAACCAATTTCTCTGTGGGAGCCAATATTGGAATGATCTTTATGATGGCTGTCGAACAGGAATATGACGAATTGAATGCAGCGGTAAAATATTTTCAGGATAGCTGTATGCGTTTACGCTACTCTTCTATCCCAACCGTTGTCGCCCCACACGGTATGACTTTAGGCGGAGGCTGTGAGATGACCCTGCATGCCGACCGTGTTGTTGCTGCTGCAGAGAGCTATATTGGCCTTGTGGAATTTGGAGTTGGTGTCATTCCCGGCGGCGGTGGATCGAAAGAAATGGCACTTCGGGCAAGTGATACGTTTCAGAAGAACGACGTAGAGCTAAACAGGCTTCAGGAGTATTTCCTTACTATAGGAATGGCAAAAGTATCGACGTCGGCCTACGAAGCATACGATACAGGTATCCTTCAGAAAGGAAAAGATATAGTGATCGTCAATAAAGACAGACAGATCGCCGAAGCAAAAGCAGTAGCAAGAATGATGGCAGATCAAGGGTACACCAAACCCGTGAAACGGAAAGATGTAAAAGTATTGGGAAAACAGGCACTGGGTATGTTCCTCGTTGGAACCGACTCCATGGAAGCCGGAAATTACATAAGTGAACACGATAAGAAGATTGCTAACAAGTTGGCCTATGTGATGGCCGGCGGTGATCTTTCTGAACCCACAATGGTAAGCGAACAATACCTTCTTGACCTAGAGCGGGAAGCCTTTTTGTCGCTGGCCGGAGAGAGAAAAACATTGGAACGATTACAACACATGATCCAAAAAGGAAAACCGCTTAGAAATTAGATTATTCCATACTGAAGTTTTTAGATTTCCAAAAAATCCAAAAATGCCAATAATTCAAAATACAAAACAATGAAAACAGCATATATAGTAAAAGCATATAGAACGGCCGTCGGGAAAGCACCGCGAGGACTATTTCGTTTCAAGCGACCGGATGAACTGGCTGCGGAGACCATTGAATACATCATGAAGGAACTCCCGCAATTGGAAAAGACCAGGATCGACGATGTGATGGTTGGGAATGCCATGCCGGAAGCCGAACAGGGGCTCAATATGGCCCGACTTATATCTCTTATGGGGTTGAAGATAGAAGATGTGCCGGGTGTCACGGTGAACAGGTATTGTGCTTCAGGAATCGAGACCATTGCCATGGCCACCGCAAAAATTCAAAGTGGGATGGCCCAATGCATTATCGCAGGTGGTGCCGAAAGCATGAGTTATATCCCCATGGGTGGATATAAGCCTACACCCGATTATGAAGTTGCAAAATCCGGGAATGAGGATTACTACTGGGGAATGGGACTCACTGCGGAAGCAGTCGCCAAGCAATTCAATGTTTCCCGTGAAGATCAGGACCAGTTTGCTTATCAATCCCATCAAAAAGCACTCAACGCTCAAAAGGAAGGTAAATTCGATGACCAGATCGTTCCTATTGAAATAGAACACACCTTCGTGAACGATGCTGGTAAAAAAGAATCCACCAAATATACTGTCTCTAAAGATGAAGGACCGCGAGCAGACACCTCCTTAGAGGTACTTGCCAAGTTACGTCCTGTCTTTGCCGAAGGCGGAAGTGTGACCGCAGGTAATTCCTCGCAAATGAGTGACGGTGCGGCTTTTGTCATGGTCATGAGCGAAGAGATGGTGAAAGAGCTCAATTTAGAACCTATTGCGCGTTTGGTGAACTTTGCCGCTGTCGGGGTAGAACCGCGTATCATGGGTATCGGTCCTGTAAAGGCAATTCCAAAAGCATTAAAACAAGCCGGTTTAGAGCAAAAGGATATTGAGTTGATCGAGTTGAACGAAGCTTTCGCCTCACAATCTCTTGCGGTTATTAGGGAACTAGACCTCAACAAAGAGATCGTCAATGTAAATGGCGGCGCAATTGCCCTAGGGCATCCATTAGGGTGTACGGGAGCTAAACTCTCGGTACAATTATTCGATGAAATGCGAAAACGAAATATGAAAGGTAAATACGGCATGGTAACCATGTGTGTAGGAACCGGACAAGGTGCAGCCGGCATCTACGAGTTTTTGAAATAGAAATTAGTATAAAATATCTCCTTACAACATACAGGGAAATGTTAAAAATATGTCTTTATAACTAATCCCGGAGGAGCACGTAAATAACAGCAATTATGGAAACTGAAACAAAAAATAACAATCTTCTCCGCGGCGGACAATTTTTAGTGAAAGAAACGCCTTGCGAGGCAATTTTCACCCCCGAGGACTTTTCAGAAGAACAAAAAATGATGCGTGACTCGGTGAAAGAATTCGTGGATCGCGAGATTTGGCCGCACAAAGAGCGCTTCGAGCATAAGGATTACGCACTCACCGAGGAGATCATGGAAAAAGCCGGAGAACTGGGGCTCTTGGGTATTGCGGTCCCTGAGGAGTACGGCGGACTGGGAATGGGGTTTGTGACCACAATGTTGGTTTGCGATTACATCTCCGGAGCGACTGGTTCTATCGCCACGGCTTTTGGAGCACACACCGGTATTGGAACCATGCCTATTACCTTGTACGGGACCGAGGAACAACGAAAGAAGTACGTTCCCAAACTCGCTACCGGAGAATGGTTTGGTGCCTATTGCTTGACCGAACCGGGTGCAGGTAGTGACGCCAATAGCGGAAAGACCAAAGCAGTTCTTTCTGAAGACGGGACGCATTATAAGATCAGCGGTCAGAAAATGTGGATCTCCAACGCAGGCTTTTGTAACCTGTTTATTGTCTTTGCACGTATTGAAGACGACAAAAACATTACCGGTTTTATTGTAGAAAATGATTCCAGCAACGGGATTTCTATGGGAGAAGAGGAAAAAAAATTAGGGATTCATTCCTCCTCCACCCGTCAGGTCTTCTTCAACGAAACAAAAGTACCTGTGGAGAATATGCTTTCGGAAAGAGGTAACGGATTTAAGATCGCGATGAATGCCTTGAACGTTGGAAGGATCAAATTGGCTGCGGCAAGTTTGGATGCACAACGCCGTGTAATCACCGAAGCCGTAAAATATGCAAACGAACGGGTACAGTTCAATACACCCATTGCAAAATTTGGTGCGATAAAATTAAAGATCGCAGAAATGGCCACCAACATGTTCGTGAGTGAAAGTGCTACCTACCGTGCCGGAAAGGATATTGAAGACAGGATCGCCATTCGTCAGGCTGAAGGAAACACACATCAGGAAGCAGAATTGAAGGGAGTGGAAGAATACGCCATAGAATGTTCCATTTTAAAAGTGGCAGTATCGGAAGATATCCAGAACTGCGCCGATGAAGGAATCCAGATCTTTGGAGGAATGGGCTTTAGTGCCGACACCCCCATGGAAGCTGCATGGCGTGACGCACGAATCGCAAGGATCTATGAAGGGACCAACGAGATCAATAGAATGCTTGCCGTGGGAATGTTGGTTAAAAAAGCAATGAAAGGTCATGTAGACCTATTGGGCCCTGCTACCGAAGTTGGAAAAGAGCTTACCGGCATCCCATCTTTCGAAACACCGGATTATTCCGAATTGCTTTCCGAAGAAAAAGCCATGATTGCCAAACTCAAGAAGGTTTTTCTTATGGTGGCAGGAAGCGCCGTTCAAAAATACGGCCCCGAACTGGAAGAACACCAACAGATGCTTTTGGCAGCAGCAGATATACTTATTGAGATCTATATGGCAGAAAGCGCCATATTACGTGTAGAGAAAAATGCAAAACGCTTCGGAAAGGATACCTATAAAGAACAGATCGCCATGGCACAACTCTATTTGTATCATGCCGTCGATATTATCGATACCAAGGCGAAAGAGGCCATTATTTCTTTCGCAGAAGGGGACGAACAACGTATGCTCCTTATGGGGCTTAAACGTTTTACCAAATACCAGAACATGCCTAATATAGTAGCATTACGCAATATGATTGCCGAAAAGGTAACGGCGGAGAATAAATATCCGTTCTAAGACTTCAATTTTTTTCATAAATTGAAAATTGGTTAGTTAGTTGAAAAAAACCGCTTCTTTCGAAGCGGTTTTTTGATTCTATACAAATGGTCCAAACTTTGCTATCTTTAGAACAAATTCGTTCTACATGAAAATCTTTTTTACAGCGTTTTGTTTTTTCTTCGGAATAGGTATTCTCACAGGGCAGTCCAATACAGATGTTTTTTTGCTGAAGGTTCCTTCTAACGACGGAATTTGGCATATCAAAAAAATTCAGAATATCTCCCGGGATCCCGGCTATGACAGTCAGCCGTCTTTTCTCAACAACTCTCAATTACTCTTTGCCGGAAACAATAACGGTCAGACCGATATTGCGCGCTACGATCTTGAAACATCTACAAAAGAATGGTACAACACACCCTCTTCCGGTGGTGAATACTCTCCTCAGCGCATCCCTGAGTCCGCTTCGATTGCTGCAGTGCGATTGGACACCAACGGATTACAACGTTTGTATCGCTACGAGGGAGCTTCGGGAAAAGCACAACCAACTGAAATGATCCAAGGACTTCAAGTGGCTTATTTTGCAGCTTACAATGACCGGAAGATCCTCGCCTCGGTATTAAGCGATGATCGACTGGACCTTGTGTTGATCGACCTTCAGAAAAAAACCATCGACACCTTACTTCAAAATTCAGGAAGATCCATCCATAAGGTCCCCGGAGGAAATTCTCTAAGTTACACGGCGGTCAATGATGCCGGGAATCACGATATCTACCTTCTGGACATGGATACCAAAGAAAGTTTCTTCGTAACCGAATTACCCGTTGGAATTCAAGACTATACGTGGCTGGACGCAAGTACCATGATATTGGGCAGCGGTGCCCGCTTATATCATTACGATACTTTTTCAGACAACGACTGGCAACCGCTGGCAGATCTGTCTTCTCTGGCAATTAAGAACATCTCCCGACTCGCAGCTAGTCCGGACGGGAAGATGCTGGCCCTAGTCGCAGAACCTGCGGTACCTTCTTCGGCAGCAATTGTTGAAAGTCATATAGAGCCCTTTAACCTGAGGGATCTGGAAGGCTTTGTAAATGTATTTTCAGAAGATGTGATCGTTCGTCGCTTTCCAAATAAGGTGCTCTATACAGGAAAGGACAACCTACGCAATGAATATCAAAAATTCTTCGACAGGACGGCCACTTCTAATGTTTCGGTAGTGACGAGGATCACGCTGAAAAATACTGTTATTGACGAGGAACAGGTGGCGATTAATGGAAAAACACACCGGCAGGTGACCATTTATGAGGTCGACAACGGAAAGATAAAAAGCATGACCTTTATTGAAGATACTAATCCTTCCGAAGCACCCGAAGCAATTGTGCAAACACAACTGCAGGCATACAATGATCGGGATATTGATGCTTTTATGGCTACCTATGCAGAGGATATAGAATTATTTAATTTTCCCGATACGCTTTCTACAAAAGGTAAACTTGCAATGCGCAACGGCTATGCCGGTTTTTTTGCTGCCACGCCAAATTTACATTGTGAAATTCAAAATCGTATCGTAATTGGGAACAAGGTGATCGATGAAGAAAAAGTCACCGTAAATGACGGCACCTTACAAGCGATCGCGATCTATGAAGTAGCGGACGGACGGATCTCGAAAGTTACCTTTATACAATAAGGAAACTTGAGAACTTTTAGTATTTTTAAGAAAAATTCAGAAAATGAAATATAGATTCTTATTACTCCTATTGTTTTTTGGTACGTTAGTAACAGGCCAGACAGATGCGCGTATTTACGATATTATTGAGGCGGTCTCAGCAGAAAGAATAGAGGCGGATATTACCAAGCTCGCCGGATTTGGCACCCGAAATACTTTTAGTGATACACTAAGCAACACTCGTGGTATAGGTGCTGCACGACGGTGGATAAAAGCCGAATTTGAAAAGGTGTCGCAGGATTGTGGAAATTGTCTAGATGTATTTACGCAGAAAGATTTTGTAAAAGCCGATGGCAATGACCGTATCCCAAAGGATACGTGGATTGTAAATGTCGTTGCTGTCCAAAAAGGAACCAAGTATCCCAATAGATACATCATTATGAGTGGTGATATCGATTCCCGAAATAGCGATGGCAGTGATTATACGAAAGATGCGCCAGGAGCCAACGATAATGCCAGCGGGATGGCGGGAGCCATTGAAGCAGCGAGAGTGCTGTCCAAATATAAATTTGAAAGCAGTATCGTCTATCTAGGATTAAGCGGAGAAGAACAAGGACTATTTGGAGGTAAAGGTTTTGCGGAGTATGCCAAAGCCCAGGGTTGGGATATAATAGGTGTGCTCAATAATGATATGATTGGAAACATTCAAGGCGTAGATGGAATAATTAGTAACGTTGATTTTAGGATATTTAGCGAACCTGTTCCTCCTACCGAAACAGACCGGCAACGAAATGCCCGTCGTTTCTACGGAGGAGAAGTAGATGGAATATCCAGACAGTTGGCGCGCTATGTCCATAAAACTACCCAAACCTATATGCCCGAAATGAACCCTATGCTTATCTACCGTCTGGACCGTTTTGGCCGGGGCGGGCATCATCGTCCGTTTAACGATCTGGGATGGGCCGGTATTAGAATTATGGAGGCGCATGAGAATTACACCCAGCAACATCAGGATATTCGAACCGAGGACGGCATAGAGTACGGAGACAAATTGAAATTCGTCAATTTCGATTACGCAAAAAAATTAACCGCGGTGAATGCGATCACAATGGCGAGCCTTGCGTGGGCACCCCCGGCACCGGAAAACGTTGCTATTGGGGGGATCGTAGAACCTTCGGCGAAATTAAAATGGGATAAGGTTGAGGGCGCAACCGGATATAAGATCTATTGGCGCGATACCACTTCCCCAACCTGGGACCATAGCAGATATGTGGGTGATGTTTCAGAGTTTACGCTTGACGGTATAGTCATTGATAACTTCTTTTTTGGTGTCGCTGCGGTGGGTGCCAACGGTCATGAAAGTGTGGTCGTTTTTCCGAATTCAAACTTCAGATAGCCTAATGAAAAGAACTATTTTTTTACTTGGTTTTATTTGTTTCAGCATTATAAACAGTAGTGCTCAAACGTTCAATCGGCAGGACTCGCTTCTAGGTAGTATCACACCCGAACGTTCTTGGTGGGATCTAAAACACTACAAACTTGAGGTAACTGTTGACCCCAACACAAAATCTTTACAAGGAAGCAATACCATACGTTATCGAGTATTGAAATCTCATGATGTAATGCAGATCGACCTCCAGGCACCCATGGAGATAGATTCTATAATCTACCGGCAAAAATCACTTTCTTTCACTTCGGAAGGGACTGCCCATTTTATTCAATTTACAAAAGAACAACCTAAGGACAGTGATGAACAGCTCGCCATTTACTTTTCGGGTAAGCCGCGCGTAGCAAGGCGTCCTCCCTGGGATGGCGGGTTTACCTGGCAAAAAGATACGAACGGAAAGTTCTTTATCGCAAACGCCAATCAGGGAATTGGCGCCAGTGTCTGGTGGCCTAATAAAGACCACCCGTACGATGAGCCCGATCAAGGTGTTCGCATAAGTATAACTACTCCAAAGGATCTGGTGGGTGTAGGAAACGGACGATTAGTGGGTACTAACGAAAATGACAACTCGAAGACCTGGCATTGGAATGTGAGCAATCCCATAAACAATTATGGTGTGAACATCAATATTGGGGACTATGTGCATTTTGGAGAAACCTATAGCGGATTGAAAGGCGATTTGGACATGGACTACTGGGTATTGCGAGAGAACGAAGCAAAAGCCCGCAAGCAATTTCAACAAACAGCAGGAATGATGGAAGCTTTTGAGCATTGGTTTGGCCCCTACCCTTTTTATGAGGATAGTTTCAAGCTAGTTGAAGTACCGTATCTTGGCATGGAGCATCAAAGTAGCGTGACCTACGGAAACAATTACGGTAACGGATATCTTGGGAATGATCTTTCAGGCACCGGGTGGGGTTTAAAATTCGACTTTATTATTATCCACGAAGCAGGACATGAATGGTTCGCAAATAATATTACCAATCAAGATGTGGCCGATATGTGGTTGCACGAAGGCTTTACCGCTTATTCCGAAAATCTATACCTGGACTATCACTATGGAAAGGATGCCGCCGCCGACTATGTCATCGGGACCCGCCGAATGATACAGAACGACCGCCCCATTATTGGGACTTACAACGTGCGCCATGAAGGAAGCAGTGATATGTATTACAAAGGGGCGAATATTTTGCATACGCTTCGGCAATTGCTTGAAGATGATGAAAGGTGGCGCGCCATTCTAAGAGGTTTGAACAAAGATTTTTACCATCAAACTGTTAGCAGTGCAATGGTCGAGCAATATATAAGCAAAGCTTCGGGTATTGACTTAACCGAGTTCTGGGAACAGTATTTGCGTACCACCATGATCCCTTTAGTAGAGTATAAGGTGGACGGCAACCAACTGTCGTTTCGGTATGAGGATATTATTAAAGGATTCGACATGCCGGTGATCGCTCTGGTCAATGAAGAGGAAGAATGGATCTTTCCTACTTCAGAATGGAAATCGAAAACATTTTCAGAAAAAATACAATCCGTAGAAATTAAAAGAGACTTTTTTGTAAACTCCGAAAAACTGGAATAGTGCAAGAAAAGCCGGAGCTTTATTTTCCCAGGGATATAGAATGGCGTGAATGGTTACAAACACACCATCACTCCCACCCTCAAGGAGTCTTGCTCGTCTTTTACAAATTAGAAACAAACGTGCCAACCATGCGGTGGGAGGAAGCCGTGAGAGTAGCGCTATGCTACGGCTGGATAGATAGTACGGTGCGAAGTTTGGGCAATGGAAAACGGCAACAATACTTCTGCCCTCGCAATCCAAAAAGCTATTGGAGTGCACTCAACAAGTCGTACATTGAAGAATTGGAAGCAGCCGGCTTGATACATGAAAGTGGCTGGAAAACAATACGGCACGCCAAAGCATCCGGTACCTGGAATGCTATGGACGATGTGGAAAACGGTGTTATCCCTCCCGAGCTTGAGAAGGCCTTTAATAAATCTCCCGCAGCTTTCGATAATTTCAATCAATTTGCAGCAGGATATCGCAAAAGTTATTTAAGTTGGCTCTTTCAGGCAAAACGCCCCGAAACACGTGCGAAACGAGTAAAAGAGATCGTTCGATTATGCTTAGAGGGTATAAAGTCCAGGCAATGATCAAATGATCCCGATCTGCTTTGAGTGCGCTATCGCATCGTGGCTGTGTTTGTAGTAATAGATTGTGACCCCCATTTGTTCAATATTGGCTAAGGTCTTTTTCACTTTATCCTTTTGTTTACTTCCGGTTTGCCGTATATAGATCACCTTAATGTTCTTCGGAAAAATTTTACAGATGCGCTCATATAAAAAGGGGTCCTTTTGTGAATCATCTCCCAGCAACACATAGGTGAGTGTTGGATAAAAACTGATGATATCCTTTATCTTCTCAAACTTATGATCATGAGACCCGCCGCCGGTAAAGAGAAAATCTGTTATGCCCGATTTTATCTTTTTCAGTTTGATCACGGCCTTGGGAAGTTCATGAATACGGGCGAATTCATCGATAAAGGCATACAGGTTCCATTCACTGCTGCTCACATAAAAAAAGGAATTAAAGGCAAGCTCACCCTCTTGCCCAAATCTGCTCAACGCCTGATAATGTTCAACCACATCTTTAAATATCTTTCGTTTATTAATATTCTTGGAAAGAAGCACATAAAGTTTTTTAAAGATGTTATGGCTATGAGAAATTAGAAAAGTGTCATCAATGTCCGAAATGATCCCGAACTTACTTTTAAACGGTTTTAAGAGCTCTCCTCTTTCCACGACCCCAAAACGACCCGTGTCACAACTTACCGTATAGGGATGCCAGCCGCTTTCCAAGGGATAGTTATAGGGAATGGTAAACCGAAAATACCCGTCATCCAGTGTCCTTGTCGTAACAGAAATATCTTTGAACTCCAAGGTGATCTTCGCATTGCGCATAGGTGAAATGAGGAACATGTGCAAAATTGAATAAGCGTGTTTAAGCCCCCTTCGATCAATACGATATTTATCCGGAGCCCATGATTTAAAAACATGGCCGTATACTATCAACTCTGCATCACTCACATAACCCCGATATAACTTAAGATCTACTTTCACAAATTAAGATTTTCCTAACGCCTGATATATCACAAAATAACTAATTTTAATGATAAATTCCTCTGAATGCAGTTAGATTCAAACATTTTGCTCATTATAAATCCTATTTCCGGAGCCATTGAGAAAGACGGTATTGTTCGCACTTTAAATGAAGCTGTAAAGCTTCAAAAACTACATATACAATCCTTTGTCACCTCTGGACAGGAGGATCTGGTGAAGCTGAAGAAGGTGCTTTCCAAAAACGAATTTCAGCGCATCATTGTGCTTGGCGGTGACGGGACCATAAAACTAGCAGCCGAAGCGATCACAGATCAAGTAATTCCTTTGGGCATCCTGCGGGGAGGCTCTGCCAATGGCCTGGCTAATAATTTAAAAATTCCTACCGCATTAGACGCACAAATCGAAGTGGCGCTAGGAGATACAATCGCCAGGTTGGACCGCATACGAATCAACGATCAATTTTGCCTTCATATTTCGGATCTGGGCATCAATGCAGAACTTATAAAACATTATGAAGCTTCCAATATTCGCGGAGCCTTTGGATATTTTCTACAGTCCATTCCTACCTTATTATCTTGCGATTATCCGTTTGAATTTGAGATATCGTTGAATGGTGAACGCTTTCAGAAGAAAGGAATCTTATTGGCGATCGCCAATGCACAAAAATTTGGAACAGGGGCCACCATAAATCCAAAAGGAGCGGTGAACGATGGTAATTTTGAAGTGGTTATTTTTAAAAGTCTGGATATTATCGAGATCCTAAAGACACTTCGCGATGAAGTCGAACTTCCACCCGAATTTGCAGAATACTATTCTACCACGGAAGCGCGCATTCGATGCAAAGAACCGGTCCCGTTTCAAATCGACGGAGAATATCAAGGGAGTGCCACGAATATTCACGCTACCATTTGTGACACTCCTTTGTCGATCGCTATTCCTGCAACGACCTAAGATTTTTCTAATGGAGGAAGTATCTCCCTTCTTATACAAGACCACCCGCTTACTTTGTTCATAAATTGTATCTTTAGCATTCTATAAATACAATGATTATGCGATTTGTACTCCTATTGATAACCTTGTTCCTAACATTCAACCTTTCAGCTCAAAAGAAGAAGGATAAAAAAGAAGAGGATACTACTTGGAAAGTAGCAGCTCCCGGAAAAGATTTTAAATACAAACCACATAGTTTTACAACGACCGAAGGTACTTGGATGAACTTAGATGTAAGTCCCAACGGACAGACCATTGTTTTTGATCTATTGGGTGATATTTACACCCTGCCTGTTACCGGAGGAAAAGCTATACCCATACGCACCGGAATTCCGTTTGAGATCCAGCCAAGATTTAGTCCGGACGGAACAAAAATATCTTTTACAAGTGACGCAGGGGGCGGCGATAATATTTGGATCATGGATGCCGATGGCCGCAATGCCAAACAAGTTACCAAAGAAGATTTCAGGTTGCTTAACAACGCTGTCTGGATGCCGAATGGTCGATATTTAGTAGCTCGAAAACATTTTACCTCGGGTCGAAGTTTAGGTGCAGGAGAAATGTGGCAATATCATATCACCGGAGGCAGCGGACTCCAACTTACCAAACGAAAAAACGATCAGCAGGACGTCAACGAACCCTTTATTTCAGCAGATGGAAAATATCTTTATTATAGTGAGGATATGTACCCCGGAGGTTTTTTTCAGTACAACAAGGATCCCAACAAAGAAATCTACGTCATAAAACGGTATGATTTTGAAACCGGTGAGACAACACCAATTACCGGCGGACCCGGTGGAGCGGCACGTCCAACGGTTTCTCCCAATGGAAAGAAATTAGCCTTTGTAAAACGGGTTCGCGCCAAAAGTGTACTCTACATACATGATCTGGAAACCGGTGAAGAATGGCCGGTTTTTGACCAACTCAATAAAGATCAACAGGAAGCTTGGGCGATCTTTGGGGTTTATCCGAATCTCAGTTGGATGCCCAACAATACCGAGATTGTATTCTGGAGTGGCGGAAAGATCCAAAAAATAGATACTGAAACACTTTCAGTGACCAACATACCGTTTCAAGTAGATGTCACTATCGATCTTGCCGAAACGGTGCACTTTACAACCCCTATTGAAACAGAAACCTTTACTCCTAAAATGATCCGGCAGGCTGTGACCTCGCCTAACGGAAAAATGATTATCTTTCAGTCCCTTGGACATCTCTGGAAGAAAGAATTGCCCAACGGAACGCCAACAAGACTTACAACCGGCACCGATTTTGAGTTCGAACCTGTATTCTCCCCGAATGGAAACGATATTGTTTTCGTTACCTGGAACGATCTTGAGAAAGGTGCCATTTTTAAAATCTCTGCTTCAGGAGGTATTCCTGTTAAATTAACTTCAGAAAAAGGAATATACCGCACTCCTTCTTACGCTCCCGATGGGACGCACATCACTTTCAGAAAAGAGAATGGAAATATTGATCAAGGCCAGACTTATACAAAGAATTCCGGGATATACACCATGCGTTCTAATGGCGATGCTCTAAAAAAAGTTACCGATAAAGGAGAGTTCCCTATGTTCACGAAGGATGGAAAAAGAATTTTCTTACAACTTGGAGGAACGTATTTTGGAAGCCTCGAAAAAAAATTGATTAGTGTTAATCTTGAAGGAAATGACGAAAAAGAACATGTAACTTCCAAGTATGCCAACAGATTGATCCCCAGCCCCGATAACGAATGGATCGCCTTTACAAATCTTCACAAAGTATTTGTTGCTCCTTTGGTGATGAACGGTCAAACCATAGATCTCGATAACAAATCCAATTATGTTCCGGTTTCGCAGATCGCCGAAGATGCGGGGATAAGTATCCATTGGTCTCCGGACAGTAAAAAAATAATGTGGACGTTGGGAGATCGCTATTACAGCAATGAACTTAAAAACCGATTTACTTTTTTACCCGGATCTCCTAAAACAGTACCCGAACTCCAAAATGAAGGCATCCAAATTGGATTGACCGCCGCTGTGGATAAACCTACTGGGCGTATTGCGTTTACCAATGCCCGTATCATTACCATGGAGGGTGATACTGTTTTTGAAGAAGGAACCATTGTGGTAAATGGCGCAACTATTGAAGCGGTAGGACCTTCTTCTAAGATCGCGATACCATCGGATGCGAAGATCTATCCCGCCAAAGGAAAAACGATCATGCCGGGGCTTGTTGATGCACATGCTCATATTGGCGCCTTTCGAAATGGATTAACCACGCAACAGAACTGGCAGTTCATGGCAAATTTAGCCTTTGGTGTCACTACTGCCCACGACCCATCAGCAAATACAGAAACCGTTTTTTCACTTTCCGAACTACAAAAAGCAGGTTTACTGGTAGGACCACGCCTTTACTCCACTGGGTTTATTTTATACGGAGCCGATGGTGATTTCAAGGCACTTATCAACAGTTTGGAAGATGCACGGAGCAGCATTCGGCGTACAAAAGCATTTGGCGCAAAAAGTGTTAAAAGTTACAATCAGCCGCGACGAGAACAACGTCAGCAAGTATTACAAGCGGCACGTGAAATGAAGATCAATGTCGTACCCGAAGGAGGTTCTACCTTCTATCACAACATAACCATGATCATTGACGGTCATACGGGCGTTGAACACAACATTCCGGTGGCACCGGTCTATAAAGATGTCTTGGAGATATGGGGTAAGAGCGGCACCGGTTACACCCCTACCCTCATTGTAAACTATGGAGGGTTGAATGGCGAATTCTATTATTATCAACGTGATAATGTATGGGAAAACGATAAGTTATTACAATTCACCCCTCGCAGCGTAATAGACAGCAGGGCCAGACATCGAACCATGGTCCCCGATGAAGAATATCAATGGGGACATATATTAGTTTCTGAAACAGCGAAGGATTTGAGCGATGCCGGCGTAAAGGTCAATATGGGTGCCCACGGACAATTACAAGGACTTGGCGCACACTGGGAGACGTGGATGCTGAAAGCCGGCGGGATGACGAACATGGAGGCGCTAAAAACAGCTACCATCAACGCCGCTCAATATATTGGAGCCGGAAACGATATCGGTTCGCTGGAAAAAGGCAAATTAGCCGATTTGATCGTTCTTACAGAGAATCCTTTGGAAGCGATTGAGAATACACGTACCATCGAGATGGTGATGTCCAATGGCCGATTATACGACGCAACTACCATGAACGAAATTGGAAACCGACCCAAAGAGCGAAAGCCGTTTTATTGGGAACAGAACAAGTACAATCAAGCCTTCCCCTGGCACGAAGACACCCATAGTTTTATGGACGGGGGATGCAGTTGTAGCACACATCAATAATCTAGAAAACGATATTGAGATACAACAGCTCTGCTTTCAAACACACAGCGGGACTTCGCTTTCTTTTAGTTTTAGAAGCAATGACTAACAACTAATTTATAAAAAAAAGGACCTCGCTATCGAGGTCCTTTTCATGTGTTGTATGTAAAATAGTTTAGCTCTTAGGCATCACTACTTTGTCAATCGCGTGAATTACTCCGTTTGAAGCATCCACATCTGCCATAACAACTGTAGCTGTCCCACCCTTGGCATCTTTAACAATAACCTTGTCACCTTTTAAAGACAATACAAGATTTTCTCCTTGTAAGGTAGTTACATTATATTTATTGTTATTTTCCTGAATGGCTTTCACAACCGCATCTGCTTTCCACTCACCGGAAACTACATGATACTTCAATAAGTTTTGAAGTTGTTCTTTATTTTCCGGCTTCATTAAATTATCTAACGTAGCTTGTGGTACTTTAGCAAAGGCATCATTGGTTGGAGCGAAAACAGTATACTCACCTTCTTCCATAAAAGTTTGGGCTAGATCGGCTGTTTTCAAAGCAGTTACTAAGGTAGAGAAGTTCTCATTTCCCATAGCGATTGAGGCAATGGAGTTCTTTTCCATTTCCATTTTGGCCATTTTAGCTTCTTCTTCCGCTTTTTCGGCTGCCATTTTAGCTTCCATTTCCATTTTTTCTGCCTCAGCTTTCGCTTCAGCTTCCTTTTTCTTAGAGTCATCACAAGAAGCAAAAAGCATTCCTACGACTGCTAAGGACAATAACATTGTTTTAAATTTCATAACGTTGATTTTTTGTTTGAATCAAATGTACTCCTACTATTGTGAATATTGTATTAAAGCCGAATTAATTATATGTTAAATGTTCCTTAAACGATTTTCGCTCTTATCACAACAATAACAGGCGGTTACACGGTTAAAAAATACCTAAAGTTAAAATTCTCACTTTCTAAATTTGTATCTTTAAAGAATCAACTTAAAAAAAGGAAAAAATGGTTAAAGCAAAGTATCAAAGCGTACTCGATCTGGGTGAAAAATTAAAGATTCAGAACGGCGATGTTCAAGTAAAAGGAAATACCTTAGAAGTACGTGGGGTGGCGAACACACAATATGATAAAGACCGCCTGTGGGATGAGATAAAACGTGTAGGAGGTGAAAACCCAAACGATATCATGGCCGACATTAAGGTAGCAGACACCTCGGTGTATGCACGCCATAAGGTAAAGAGCGGTGAGTCCCTTAGCAAAATATCTAAACACTATTATGGAGACCCCATGAAGTACAATGCTATTTTTGAAGCGAACCGCGATCAATTAAAGAACCCCGATATGATACATCCTGGTCAAGAATTGGTCATTCCAAAACAATAATTCTATAAAATAATGTAATTTAAGACTGCCGTTTTACGGCAGTTTTTTTATGACTGAATTTTTTGCAGACATACAGTTCTGGTTACTCGCAGTTCTATTTACCCTAGGGGCCGCTGCCTTTACCCTTTCTACCATTAGCGGAGGGGGTGGTGCATTAATGCAAATTCCTATCTTGAACCTTCTTATTGGAACCTCTCAAACTGCGCCGGTTCTAAATTTGGGCACCATGATAAGTCGCCCGTCGCGTATTATCATTTTTTGGAAACATATTGTGTGGAGTGTCTTTTGGTATTATGTCCCTGCGGCCATGCTAGGTGCCATTCTAGCGGCCTGGTTATTTACTGAAGCCAATATTGTATGGATACAGATTGTAGTGGGTTTGTTTTTGGTAAGTACCTTTTTTCAGTATCGTTTCGGGAAAAAAGAACGTTCCTTCCCTGTACAACTTTGGTATTTCATTCCATTAGGTTTCTTTATCTCTATCATAGGAACCTTTACCGGTGGGATGGGCCCTATCTTAAATCCGTTCTTGTTGAATGTTGGTATTGAAAAAGAGGAGCTGGTAGGAACAAAAGCGGCACAGGCTTTCTTTCTGGGGCTGGCACAAATAGGTAGTTACACTTATTTTGGTTTGCTCACCAAAGAGCTATGGATCTACGGGATTGCGTTGGGTCTGGGGGCCACTCTCGGTAATCTCTTCGGAAAGATACTGCTTCAGCGCATGAGCAGACTTGCTTTCAGAAAATGGGTAATCGCCATCATGGTGATAAGCGGCTTGGTATTGCTTGTAAAAGCAATGAGTGATCTCCTATAGCCCACTTATATAGCTTCCGTAGATATCTTTAAAACGAATACCGTCACTTAAATTGTATTTGCTCAACTTCTTGAATTCCACCAATCCCCACAAAATGAATTCTTTAAAAAAAGGCTTCTCTTCTTCTGAAATATCCGGCACATAGGTAGCTAATATATCTTCCAGCGGTCCTATGCGGTCTAGTTGAGCGATATACGCTTCGTTTGAAAGAGCATCGAGTAATTCGAATCCACTCTCTTCAAAGAACCATGCGACCGTAGCGCTATAAGGATCCGGATCGCCTTCCTTTTGGAGCTTTTCGATTTTGGGAAAATATTCCAAAAACTGACTCCGAATTGCGTTCGAAATAAGCTGTCTTGCCACATGAGAGGCTCCCTCTTGTTCTCCTTCATAGACCAACTCCACTTTTCCTGTAATCGCAGGAATGATTCCCATAAAATCGCTCAAGCGAACGGTGGTCTGTGCGTCTCCATTTTGAAGTGCCCTTCGTTCTGCGGTACTTAATAAGTTCTCAAAAGCGGTAATACTCAATCGTGCACTTACTCCGCTTTTTGAATCTACAAACTCACTTTCACGAGCTTCAAAGCTTATTTGTTCTAAAATATCTTTAGCAAGTTCGGGAACATAGACATGTTGTTTTTCTTGGATGGCTTGTAAGGTTTCTTGCTGGGTAATAGTTCGTGCAGTGTCTATGTCTTCAGGGTAATGTGTTAAGATCTGTGAACCTATACGATCCTTCAGCGGTGTAACGATACTACCTCTATTGGTATAGTCTTCGGGATTGGCAGTAAACACAAACTGTATATCCAGCGGCAAGCGCAGTTTAAATCCGCGAATCTGCACATCCCCTTCCTGTAAAATATTAAACAATGCAACCTGTATGCGCGCTTGCAGATCGGGTAGCTCATTGATCACGTAAATACATCGATTCGCTCTGGGGATCATTCCGAAGTGGATCACACGATCGTCGGCATATGTAAGTTTTAAATTAGCGGCCTTAATCGGGTCCACGTCCCCAATAAGATCGGCTACGGTGACATCCGGCGTCGCAAGTTTTTCAGCAAACCGATCGTCACGATGCAGCCAAGAAATAGGTGTCCCGTCTCCTTTCTCTTGCAGCAATTCCTTCGCATACCTGGAAATTGGTGCAAAAGGGTCGTCATTGGTCTCACTACCCGCCACAATAGGAATGTACTCGTCCAGGAGCTGGACCATTTGACGTGCCAGACGAGTTTTCGCCTGCCCGCGTAAGCCCAATAGATTGATATTGTGTTTGGATAAAATAGCGCGTTCCAACTCTGGTATCACACTGTATTCATAGCCATGTATCCCTTCGAACGTAGTTTCTTTCTTCATTATTTTCTGAAGGAGATTTTGCCGCAGTTCATCCTTAATAGAACGATTTGAGAATCCTGCCTGCTTTAATTGTCCGAAGGTTTTAATATTTTCTGTTTTCATTATTTCCTACTATCTAATTCTTTTTTTTCTGTTAGTTTCATAATCGGTAAAGATCATTTCACCTAAGCCTTGCAGCCCGGTATAAAAGGCCTTTCCTTTATTTGCCAGTGTAAATTCATCCACGAATTGCTGTAAATAGGGATCGCTGGCGATCATGAAGGTTGTGATTGGAATATGTAGCTTTCGCGCCTGAGCTGCCATAGCGTAACACTTATTTACAATGTATGGATCTAATCCGTTGCTATTTTTGTAATACTGCCCATCGGGAAGTTGCAAACAACTGGGTTTACCGTCTGTGATCATAAAGATTTGCTTGTTTGTGTTTCGTTTTCGTCGTAACATATCCATGGCAAGTTGTAATCCGGCCACGGTATTTGTGTGGTACGGACCTACATTTAAATAAGGTAGATCCTTGATCTTTATGGGCCAGGCGTCATTTCCAAAAACCAGTATATCCAGGGTATCCTTAGGGTATCGCGTAGTGATCAGTTCAGAAAGAGCCATCGCTACTTTTTTGGCAGGCGTAATACGGTCTTCTCCATAAAGAATCATACTATGACTAATATCGATCATCAACACAGTGCTCATTTGTGCTTTGTAGGTGGTTTCCTCTACAATGAGGTCCCGTTCTTGCAGATTGAATGTTCCCAGACCATGGTTTATTTGGGCATTCTTTAAGCTCTCGGTCATGGAGATCTGTTCCAGTCGATCCCCAAATTGATAATCCCTGTATTCTCCCGCTTGTTCATCGCCACGCCCGGTATAGCGGGTCTTGTGATTCCCGGAACCGCTTCGCTTCAACTTTCCGAAGATCTGCTCCAACGCCCTTTTTCGCAACGAACGTTCCAACTTTTCTGTCATGGTATTCGATCCTTTTCCGTCACCGTTCCCGCTGCCATCCGGACGAAATTCTTCTCGAATGTAACCCCGTTTCTTTAGATCTTCTATAAAGTCATCGATCGAATATTCAGGCGTTGTAAGCTTGTATTCTTCGTCCAATTGCCGCAGCCAATCGATGGCTTCATCAAAATCTCCGGAAGTATGCGTGATCAGTTCTTGAAATATCTCAAAAAGGCGTTCAAATAATGACTGCTCTTGGGGAGTGTGTTTAGTGAACACAAAGCCGGAGCGTGCAAGATTCTTTTTCATCTTCTAAATTTACTATAAATTGAAAGGATGAAGAAGGGATTAACAGCTATTTAAGAGTTGGCAGCTTGGAACATTTTAGTAACTTTATAATTTCAAACACAATTCAAAATTTTATCAATCAATAAACAATGAAAAAAATCTTTCTTCTATTCCTACTTTGTATAGGAGCCACTCTATCTGCTCAAGAAATATCCATGGATATCTTAAAAGACATGAAACCCAGAAACATTGGCCCGGGGGGTATGTCGGGTCGGGTGACAGCCATTGATGTGGTCACCAATGATCCAGATATCATGTATGTAGGGACTGCATCCGGTGGCTTATGGAAATCTACCAGTGGTGGTATTAAATGGTCGCCTGTTTTTGACGAACAAGTGACGGCCTCGATAGGGGCAGTTGCTATTCAACAATCCAATCCTTCTGTGATCTGGGTAGGGACGGGTGAAGGAAATCCGCGTAATAGTTTGAACGGTGGTTATGGAATTTTCAAATCACTGGACGGAGGAAAGACATGGAAATCCATGGGATTAGAGAAAACGCGACACATTCATCGTGTGATCATAGATCCTACCGATCCTAACACGGTCTATGTGGGTGCTATCGGTTCTCCTTGGGGAGAGCATCCGGAGCGGGGGGTCTTTAAAACAACCGATGGCGGAAAAACATGGAACAAGATTCTTTTCGCCAACAACAAAACAGGAGTAGCAGACATGGTCATGGATCCCACCAATCCCAACAAATTGATCGTTGCGCTTTGGGAACACAAACGCGATCCATGGTTCTTTACATCTGGCGGTGATGGCTCCGGTATCTTTATCACGCACGATGGCGGAGATACCTGGGAGGAACGCACGCATGAAGACGGACTTCCAAAAGGAGACTTGGGGCGTATTGGTATTGCCATTGCACGTAACAAACCGAATGTGGTCTATGCATTGGTGGAAGCAAAGAAAAATGCATTATACAAAAGTGAAGACGGCGGATTCACCTGGAAGATGATCAACGATAAAGAAGATATCGGGAACCGCCCTTTTTATTATTCTGAAATCTATGTCGACCCGCAAAACGAAAATCGTGTTTACTCGGTATTTACCTATGTGAATGTTTCAGAAGATGGCGGAAAGAATTTTGAAGAATTGATGCCGGCTTACGGAGTGGACAATGGTGTCCATCCGGATCACCATGCCTGGTGGATCCATCCTACCGACGGCAGTTTTATGATAGACGGCAATGATGGTGGTATGAACATCACACATGATGGCGGAAAAACCTGGCGTTTTGTTGGAAACTTACCTGTCGCCCAATTCTATCATATTAATGTAGACAACGAATTTCCCTATAATGTATACGGCGGAATGCAAGATAACGGAAGCTGGAGAGGCCCTGCGTACGTCTGGAAGGATCAAGGCATCCGTAATGACTATTGGCAAGAGATCTCCTTTGGAGATGGCTTTGATGTCGTTCCCGATGTGGACGACAGTCGTTATGGCTGGAGTATGAGCCAACAAGGTTTTGTAAGTCGGTACGACTACCTCACCGGAAACAATTATACCGTGCGACCTACGCATCCCGACCCGGAGGTAGAACTGCGTTTCAACTGGAACGCGGCGATCAATATCGACCCTTTTAATAACAATACACTCTACTTTGGAAGCCAGTTTGTTCACAAGAGTACAGATAAAGGACTCACTTGGGAGGTCATTTCGCCGGACCTTACCACCAACGATCCAGAAAAGCAGAAACAAAGCGAAAGTGGCGGATTGACTATGGATGCAACAGGTGCCGAGAATCATACCACCATCTTGGTCATTGAACCTTCACCGCTGGAGCAAAACATGCTATGGGTAGGAACCGATGACGGCCGTGTTCATTACACTCAAAACGGCGGACAAAGCTGGACAGATGTTTCCAAGAACATTAAAGGACTTCCTGAAGGCAGTTGGATCACCCAAATTAAAGCTTCCAACAAGAAGCAGGGAGAAGCACTGCTTGTTGCAAACGATTATCGAAGATTCAATTATACGCCCTATGCGTATCGCACCAAAGACTACGGAAAGACCTGGGAACGGATCGTAGATGCCAACGATGTTGCTAGTTATACCTTAAGTATTGTAGAAGATCCCGTAGAACGCAATTTAATGTTCTTGGGAACCGACGACGGATTGTATATCTCGTTCGACACAGGTGCCAAATGGATGAAATGGACTCATGGATTTCCAACGGTTTCGGTAAAGGATCTGGTGATACACCCG
The DNA here is from genome assembly GCF_000746845.1 of Altibacter lentus. Taxonomy (GTDB): domain Bacteria; phylum Bacteroidota; class Bacteroidia; order Flavobacteriales; family Flavobacteriaceae; genus Altibacter; species Altibacter lentus. The sequence continues at coordinate 929,564 of NZ_KN050846.1, forward strand.
CGAGAGCACGATCTTGTAATAGGAACCTTTGGACGAGCCGCCTGGGTATTGGACGATATTCGTCCGCTTCGGGAGATTGCCAAGAACAAAGCACTTCTGTCATCAGACATAAAGGTGTTCGACCCTCCTACCGCCTATCAAGCTTCCTACCAACAGCCTACAGGCAGCCGATTTGGAGCTGATGCCATCTACAATGGCGAGAATAGACCCTATGGCGCACAGATCGCCTATTACTTTCAGAAAAAGGAGGAAGCTAATAAAGAAGAAACAGACAAGGACGAATCAAAAGACACGGCTGAAGACACAACCACTTCCGAAGAAAAAGATAAAGGCCCCTCTAAAGATTCACTCTATATGAAGATCTATGATGGCAGCCGTCTTATACGTACTCTAAAGACCAAGGTGCCGGATAGCACAGGAATTTATAAATGGACGTGGTACATGGATGAGGCAGGGGTGGATCGCCCTTCCAGAAATTTGCGGGAGCGAAAGAATGAGCCCGGCGGTACTTCAGTAAAACCGGGGTCGTATAAAGTAGAGCTGCAATATATGGATATGACTTCTACTACAAGCATTAATGTGGCTACAGATCCACGATTGATCGTTCCCAAAAAAGCAATCGATGAAAGCTACGCCGCATCCAAACAATTGGAAGCTCTTACACAAACAGCGGCGGATGCTGTAAAACAACTAATAGAAAGTAAGAACACGGCCGAAGATTTCAGTAAAAAATTGAAAAAAGAGGATGACAAAAAATATAAAGATGAGATAAAAGCGAGCAAGGAGATCGTAAAGAAGATCGACTCTATCGTAGCGCTATATTTAGGTAAAGAAGACGACCGTCAAGGGATTACCCGTAATCCTGAAGTAACCGTTATGCAGCGTATTGGAACCGCGAACTGGTACAGCGGTAGCCGTCCTAATGGTTTGACCCAAACCGAACAAACACTTTTAAAGCATGCTGAAGATCAATTGGACGCGGCTTTGAAAATTACCAATGATTTTTTTGTAACCGAATGGCCCGAATATAGGTCTAAGATGGAACAATTAACACTTTCACCTTTTGAAGAGGTGAAAACATTCAAAACGAACTAACAACGAAACCAATGAAAAGAGTCTTAATTTTATGCACCCTCTCGATACTTTTCTTTGCCTGCAAGGAAAAAGAGAAAAAAGAAACTGAAGTAGCCGAAACGGTGGAACAGTATACTATCGAGCAATTCATGGACAATGAGAACGCCTTCGCAAACGGGTATTCCCCCGATAAGTCGAAGGTTCTAATGACCAGTAATAGATCCGGTATCTATAATATGTATACCGTGCCTTCTGATGGTGGTGAATGGATGCCTGTTACCAAATCGGACAGTGCGTCGGTCTTTGGAATTTCTTATTTCCCCGAAGACGACCGTATTTTATTCCGAATGGATGGTAATGGCGATGAGATCTACAAGATTTATGTAAAGGACGGTGAAGAGATCCAGAGACTTACCCCTGCACAAAATGTACGTGCACTTTTTAGAGGATGGTCCAAAGATGGAAAGCGGTTCTTTTATGGAAGCAATGAGCGTGATCCACGGTATATGGACCATTATGAGATGGACATCACTAACTTCAAATCGAAAATGCTCTACAAGAACGAAGAAGGAATGGAATATGGTGGAATGAGCGATGACGGAAAGTACATGGCTTTGTCCAAAGCGGTCAATACAAACGATGTAGATCTGTTCCTTTTAAATACAGAAACCAATACCACTACAAAGATCAATGACACCATTAGTGGTAATGCAGCACAAGATTTTTCACCGAACGGAGAAGCATTTTATTATACAACAGATAAAGATGCAGAGTTCAGTTATTTAATGAAGTACAATTTAAACGAAGGCACCAAGGTGAAAGCAATGGACAAACCCTGGGATATTACTAACTTTTATTTTACCGAAGACGGGACGTATCAATTATTATTTACTAATGAAGATGCCGAAACCGTATTGGAAGTTGTAGAAGTTGTATCCGGTGATCGAGTGGATTTTCCTAAATTTGACGGACAAAGTATTTATGATGTAGATTTCTCAAAAGACGAGAGTATGGCCTTGCTTAGTGTTGGGGGATCCCATACGCCAAGCAATACCTACAGCTATAACCTAAAGACCAAAGAAGTAGTACAACTTACCGACGTGCTGAATAAAGCCATTGACGCTAATGATCTGGTTGCTGCCGAAGTAGTTCGTTTTAAATCTTTTGACGGACTTGAGATCCCTGCCATCTATTACGAACCTAAACAAGCTTCTAAGGACAACAAAGTTCCGGCTTTGGTCTGGGTACATGGCGGACCGGGCGGACAATCACGTCAAGGCTTCAATTCTACCATCCAATATTTGGTAAATCACGGATATGCTGTTCTGGCTGTCAACAACCGTGGAAGTAGCGGTTACGGAAAGACCTTCTTTAAAATGGATGATCAAAATCACGGTGATAAGGATCTAAAGGACTGTATCGCCGGTAAAGATTGGCTTGCACAGCAAGATGTGATCGATGGTGATAAGATTGGTATCTTGGGAGGTTCCTATGGAGGCTATATGACCATGGCAGCACTTACCTATGCGCCGGAAGAATTTAAAGTAGGCGTGAACATTTTTGGAGTGACCAACTGGTTGCGAACCTTAAAGAGCATTCCGCCATGGTGGGAATCTTTTAAGGATGCGCTGTATACCGAAATGGGTGATCCCAATACTGAAGATTCTATTCGCTTACGTACAATTTCACCGCTATTCCATACGGACAAGGTCACCAAACCTTTGATCGTGCTTCAAGGAGCTCAAGATCCGCGTGTACTGAAAGTGGAATCTGATGAGATCGTCGAAGGGGTTCGAAAAAACGGAGTCCCCGTTGAGTACGTCCTTTTTGAAGATGAAGGTCATGGATTCGTTAAAAAGGAGAACCAGATAGAAGCTTACGGAAAAATTAAAGAATTCTTAGATAAATATTTAAAAGGGGAAGGTATGGAAGCCATGGATGATGGCACTTCCAACACCACTAAGATCGACGCTGAGTTGTAGTGAAAATGAAGGGCTCTAAGCGTTACTTACTTGGACTATTGATCCTTTTTTGGGTTATAAGTACCGATGCCCAAAACACAGGAGAAAACACGTTGGGAGCCTGGTATGTTTACTTTGGCACGAATACCCTGAGTGATAAGCTAAGTTTTCACAGCGAGCTGCAGTATAATGTATATGAAGTAACGTCCCATTTGGAACAATTTTGGGCCATCACAGCATTGAACTATGCCGTAGCACAAAATGCCCAGGCATCGCTGGGTTACGGGTATTTTAACGGAGACCCCACCTTCGAGGACACACCCTTGGAGAAGAATACATGGGAGAACAGGATTTTTGAACAATTCACTCATAGCACCCGAATTGGTAAGTTTGGCTTACAGAATCGATACCGAATAGAACATCGATTCATTGAGCTTCCCGCACAATCCATAACCCGTCATCGGGTTCGTGGTCGCTTGCAAGTAAATTACCCCTTAACGGAAAAATGGTTCTTAATAGCGTTTGATGAAATATTCTTGGACCTGCGAGAACCTGTTTTCAACCAAAACAGATTATTTGGTGCGTTAGGCCGAAGAATCACACAAGATATTGCCATACAGGTAGGTTATATGAAGCTGCACCTTCCCGGCAGAGCCTATGACCGACTCCAACTTGTATTGAACATAAACACAGACCTGAGAAAGAAACAACCCGAAACCAATTAATGTATGAACTTTGAAAAAGTAAGTTTTAAGAATGCTGAGGGGCAAACCCTATCAGGTCGTTTAGAACTTCCTGTAGATAGACACCCTCACAATTTTGCGGTATTCGCACACTGCTTTACCTGTACCAAGAACTTACTGGCCGTGAAGAATATTAGCAGAGCCCTCACTGCTTCAGGAATTGGGGTATTGCGATTCGATTTTACAGGATTGGGCGAAAGTGAAGGCGCATTTGCAGACACCAATTTCTCAGGAAACGTGGAAGACCTTATTGCTGCTTCAGCTTATTTGTCACAACATCACAAAGCCCCTTCCCTACTGGTAGGTCATTCCCTAGGTGGTGCTGCAATTATCTATGCAGCGATGCAACTACCCTCTGTAGAAGCCTTAGCCACTATTGGGGCTCCCAGCAATCCGTTGCACGTGCAGCATTTGATAAAAAGTGAACTGGCTGAAATTCAGCAAAAGGGCGTGGCACAGGTAAATTTAGGTGGTAGGGAATTCAAAATAAAGAAACAGTTCTTAGACGATCTTGAAACGAAGTCCCTTCAAAAGGTATTGAAGGATTTACGCAAAGCTATTCTTATTCTCCATTCACCCCAGGACACCACAGTAGGCATCCGGAACGCAGAAGAACTGTATCTGGCAGCCCATCATCCCAAAAGTTTTGTTTCGTTAGACGGAGCAGACCACCTCTTATCCTTAAAGCAAGATTCTTTGTATGTCGGAAAAGTGATTGCGGGATGGGCCTCTCGCTATCTCAGCATTCCGGAAGTAACGAAGGTGAGGACACAACACGACGTTGTTGCCAGTTTGGAGGCAGCTAACGGTTTCACCACCCAAATGAAATTAGGAAGTCATTATATGGTAGCAGATGAGCCAACGCGTGTTGGCGGCAACGACTTTGGTCCTACCCCATACGAACTTGTTTCGGCAGGTCTATCGGCATGTACGGCAATGACGATTCAAATGTACGCCCGCCGGAAGAACTGGGATGTACGGCACGTAGAAGTGCATACCAGCTATGATAAAGATTATGCGCAGGATTGTGAGAACTGTGAGTTGGATACAGCCAAGATCGATACATTTACTCGTGAAATACGATTGGAGGGCGATCTGGATGAAAAGCAGATAAAAAGACTGCTTGAAATCGCCGAAAAATGTCCGGTCCATAAGACATTGCATACGGCCACGCAGGTCATCACCAAACTAATCGCCTAAAAGAATGGGGTTGCTGCGTTCCAAACGATTTGAAGTAGCCGTGAAAGGAACACATACTCTTGAAATCCCTCAGGCCATTGCTCTTCCCTTTATTGAAAAAGGACACAGCAGGGTGCAGTTTTGCGCCTATTTCAAGGATACTGAAATTCAGTTCCATGGAGCACTAAAACAAATAAAGGGACGGTTTCTTGTGAGCTTCGGAAAGCGATATCAAAAAGAGTTAGGCGTTTTTTCCGAAGACTGTTTCATGGTGGAGATGGTAGAGGACACTTCAAAATACGGTGTTGAAATGCCCGAAGAATTTTCGGCTGTGCTAGAAAGTGATCCTGAAGCTGAAGCTATGTTTGAAGCCTTCAGTGATGGGAAAAAACGTTCACTCATCTATTATATCCTTCGGTTCAAGAATTCGCAAACACGTATCGACAAAGCACTCCACATTTCAGAAAATATAAAAAGAGGGATCACAGATCCCAAAGATTTGATAAAATCACCGCACTAAGTGCTAAGATTTTGTAAAGGTTTTGGCTACAGAGCGGAATCATAGTACCTTTAATATTTACGATAATAACCATAAAAAACTGAAACAATGAAAAAAATAGCCTTATCCGTTGCGACCATAGCTCTACTGGGCTTTATGAGTTGTAAGAACGATAAAAAAGAACTGGATGCCGAAAATGAAACCACCGAAGAAATGGTAGAAGATACCAAAGAGGTGGAACAGGAAGTTAAAAGTGTCGAACTTCGCCTCATGTCCAAGAGCGACTCAAAAGCCTCTGGAAAAGCATATTTTACGGAGGAGAACGGAATCGTCTCTTTTGAAGCTAAAGTAGAAGGCCTCAATCCGGGTACCCATGCCATTCATATTCATGAATCTGCAGACTGTTCGGCAGCAGACGGTTCATCGGCGGGAGGACACTGGAACCCTACATTCGCTCCACACGGTAAGTGGGGAGATGAAGGTGGATATCACAAAGGAGACATCGGTAATTTTGAAGCAGATGAATCCGGAAGTGGTTCTATCTCCATGCAAACCGATGAATGGTGTATAGGGTGTGGGGATGAAAAGAAGGACATTCTTGGAAAATCCATTATTGTACATCAAGGAGCAGACGATTTTAAAAGTCAGCCCAGCGGTGATGCCGGTGCTCGTGTAAGTTGCGGAGGGATTATTCAGCAATAGATATCTTTCTTAGAAAACGTTTTGCAAATAAAAAGCCCGTCCCGGAAGAATACTTCCGGGACGGGCTTTTTTGTAAGATGCTCCTCGCAATGTTTCTTTTTAGGGACACAGGGGATTATTCATGTTTACTTTATGTTTCATTACAAGCATCTATATAGTATACAGTTAAATAGACAAAAACCCTACCAAACTTATCAAATTATAAAAAACCCTCGAACTTATTGCTAAGTACGAGGGTTTGATTAATAAATATCTGTGTTAAACTTACTGTTTCACTATTCTTTTAACAATAGTAGTCGTTTCCGCATGTATGGTAATAAAATACAATCCGGTGGACAGGGTTTCAATGGTAAATTCGGTAGCTCCGGTTTGATCTTTCAGGTCGATCGTTTGGATCGTTCTTCCGTTCACATCGGTTATCACTGCCTCAACCAAAGGCGTTGTAGAATTGTTCAACAATGTTAATTGTCCGCTTGTTGGATTAGGATATAGCACAATTGCAGCATATAGTTCTGAATCGGCAACACCTAATACTTCTTCCACGGTAAGTGTGAAGGTACATTCAGCATCATTCGTTGCCTCATCTGTGGCAGTCATGGTGATCACCGTAGTACCTGCGCCCACCATAGTCCCTGCGGGTGGATCCTGAGAAATCAAAGGAGAGGCAGTACAATTATCAGTTGCTGTTGTTAAAGCGGTATAATCCGGTAGCATATACATTTCTCCTTCATTAACGGTCACGGTCTCATCTGCGGGGCAAGTGATCACGGGATCGATTGTTTCCACTGTAGCATCGGTAGGAGTACGATCTCCTAAACAACCGGCAAATCCGAGGTTGATGTCGCCGTTCGCCACTCCGTAATCTGAAGCCTCGCATCCTGCAGCCCAATCGGCACTGCCATCGGTCTCTCCATGTCGTCTGTAAGAATCATTACAAGCAACCGAAAAATCTGCTCCGTCACCGGTCCAGTCAAGGTCGGCTGCGGTGATATTGAATCCATTAATAGTAACGTTGAAGTTCGAAATACCGGCTGCTGTCCAATTCCAGAATACAGAATCGACCACATTTCCGGCATCATCTATAATGAGGATCCATCCGGTTCCATTGTTATCCCAGAAGATATTATTTCCCCAATCGTTCGGGCCGCCATCATCATTGTACTCGATGGCCGAGTCTGCTGCCATGGCACCCAGCGTTTGCGTTATAGAATTTACATCGTTGATATCGGTATAATTATCGCTTACTGCAACAGTATATCCGGTATAATCTGCAGCCAAGCCCACATTTTGAATTTCCAAACGGTCCGGTACTTCGGTGGAAACTTCAGAAATCTTTAATTGTGATAATGGTCCGGGAGGCGTTTCTTGCGCATATACGGTTACATCTCCTGTAGGTGTAAAGGTGTAACTTGTTCCTTCAAACAAGAAGGTGCCTCCAACCTGTGCGTCAAACCAGCGTATAACATTGGCAGGATCTACCAATGTAGCGGTAAGTGTTACAGAATCCCCCACACAAAAATCACTTACTCCTACCGTAGTTGGTCCGGGTGGAATTGCCAATACTTCAATAGAATCTGTTGCTGAAGTCGCTGCAGCACAAGCGCTTGCTGCGACACTGTATGTAATGGTGTGTACTCCTACACCGGCTGCAACAGGATCGAACGAGTACGTGAGTCCGTTTCCGTCATCTGTAATGCCCGGTCCACTGTAGACACCTCCAATAGGTGAGCCACCGCCTAGTCCGGTAAGTACTTCGGTGTTTGCACATACATCATCTGGTGCGGTAAAAGTTGCTACCCCTGAAGGCGTATCGAAAGCTTCGGTACCATCGGTTCGGCTGTTCGATGAGCCTTGATCTGCGCTAAATCCTAATCCTCTTGCTGCAAAAGCATCCCAAAGAAGACAATAGTTAGCACCTCCGTAGATCGCTTGATCGGCTGCAAGAATCGCATCACGACCATCCACAAATCCAGGGCTACAAGGCTGTAATTTCATCCCTTCGGTCACTAATGCGAAGGCTTGTATGTTCCCCGCATCAAGGTTTGGATCTCCGGTAAAATTGTAAAAGTCTGTATCAAATCCGTGTTCATCGATCAACGCCCAGGTTACGTCCCATAGCATGGTTGCCCAGATGGACCCAAGAGGGTGAGGCCCTGAGGTAGTCTTAATATCATCATAGGTCTGAGGGTTTACGGCAAAATCGGTACTGTAGGGGAAATTACGAATTCCCGGGCCGCCGGCTCCTTGTCCGAATAAGTAGGTTCCAACGCCACGTGCATCTGTTCCCGTATCTCCGGCTTCGATAGTCATCAAGGCACCGTAGAAATCACTCCAGCCTTCTCCCATTTGCTCATTGTTTCCTAAACATCCGGCCGCAGCGGGTCCTCCGGTTAATCTATTGGAGATCCCATGACCGTATTCGTGAACGATTACTAGGTTATCGAAATCGCCGTCCTTATCGCTACAAACATACATTTGCATGGTAGGATTCCCACCATCGGCAGGAGTTCCAAAGTTTGCGTTACACGTTCCGGAACCGTCTTGAGCTTCAGCGTTCACCGAATCACTTCCCGAACCTCCGTTTCCGTAGTTGTTCTCCTGAAAGTTTCCTCCTGCTTCATCAAATCCGTATTGATACAGGACATCATGAATAATATTATTCCAGTAAAAAAGGTTGGTAATCGCAGCATTCTCATATTGGTTCCCTGCTGAATAAATTTGACTAAAAGGATATCCGGGTCCGGAGAAGTTAAGGTTTGCACCTCCGTCCGGCTGGTATCCGGGGTTGTCCCCATCTTCATAAGCATTCACATTATTACCTCGGGTTGTGGTGAATTCAGCTCCCGGAGCGCCGTTAGTATCGTGCCATCCAAAAGGTGAGGCGGTAGCATCGGAAGGATCACTCAAAATAGAGCGCGTCCCGTAGTACGGACTTTCAAGAGGCATGGCAAAAACCTCATAGCAGGTTGTAGAACATCCGTTCGCCACTATTTCAGCATAATTAGGAATATCGAAGAGATTTTTATTGTAATCGTATTCTACTTCATGTTCGCTGTGGTCATGTTCGAAAGAACAACTCACCATCCAGTTCACTTTATCGATGATAGCTCCTGTAGATGCATCTACCCGCATGCTCCACCAGTTCTGCTGGGCTTTTTCTTGAATCGAGATATCCCAAGACAGGACAAGCTCGTTGGCTTCATTTAATTGATACATCAATCTCGCCGGTATCGGGCTTAAGGAGATACCTCCTTCACTCAACAAAGATTCTTGATCGAGTGTGCTTTTACTGGTAAGCACCTCTAAGGAGCCGCTTATGGTATAACCCAACTGACCGGCTGCTGCCTGTACCGCTTGTACCACTCCTAAAGAAGGAGTAGCCGAACCACGTAATTTGGCAGAAGTTCCACCAATAAATTTAGTGTCTGCCGCCAAAATCTCTCCATTAGAAAGAATATGAATGCCAGACTCGGTACCATAGACCTGTAGACCATTTACTATCTGTCTATAATAAATATGGTGAGTATTACTAATACGACTTGTGTGTTCGCTAGTAATTTCCCACTGGACATCCTGTGCTGTGTGGGTGCCGTTCTCTACCAACTGACGCAATTGGTCATTGATAGCTTTTGCGTTGTCCTGAGCTAACATGTTTCCTGAAAAGGCACACAGCAGTCCCATGACGATGCTTAAAGTAATTTTCTTCATTGAATAAAAGTTAAAGATTAGATATAAGTAGGTTACTTGATGATTCACAAAGCTATCAAAATTAGCGTGGGAAACAAATTTTTAATGATCGTAAAAACAATTTTAACACACTGCTAATCATATTCTTTCAAAAAGTTTGAATTTATTGAAACCGAAGTAATCGTAGAAATGAAAAAAAAAAAATGTTACATTAGCGCATTAACAAAAAATCCTATGGAACAACCCAATTCGTTGATCTTAGAAATGCAGAATAAAAATGAAACTGCTTTCTCAAGAATTTATTCGCTTTATTCTGAAGCGATTTATGGTATTATTTACAGCATTGTTCTGGATGAAGATATTGCACAGGAGGTGCTGCAAGATGTATTTGTAAAGGTTTGGGAGAATTCGGCTTCTTACGATATTTCCAAGGGTCGATTCTTCACTTGGCTCTTGAATATTGCGAGAAACGCCTCTATCGATAAAACACGTTCCAAGGCCTTTAAGAACAGTAAGAAAAACCTAAGTACTACAAATTTCGTAGATATTTTGTCTGGAAGTGATAACCTAAACCAAAAGACAAATGCCATTGGAATACAAAAATTCGTGGACGCCCTAAAACCTGCTTGTATAAAGATCATTGATCTGTTATTCTTTAAAGGGTTTACGCAGGCTGATGCTGCGAAAGAACTCGATATTCCATTGGGGACACTAAAAACACGGAATAGAAATTGCATTAAAGATTTAAGAACCATGGTTCTTGGTCAATAAACAACTATGAGCGCAAAAGAAATTATAGATTCGGGTAAATTAGAGCTGTACGTTTGTGGATCCCTTTCTTCGGAAGAGATCACAGAGGTAGAAGAGGCACTAATTACGTACCCGCAACTGCGAGGCGAAGTGGAAACCATTGAAGCTTCATTGATCAATCTCGCTGAAGCGGTAGCACCTACCCTTCCGGCGATGATCTGGACCTATATCCTGAATTCGATTCGCAAGGTGCGATCCATAAAGGACACCGATCGATCTTCTACCAATTGGGCTGCGATCGCAGGGTGGGCAGCAGCAATTGTGTGTATTGCAGGTATCTTCTGGATGCTTCAGCAAAATACAGCCTTACAGGATGATATACAGTTAACCACGACAGAGAATGAGCAATTGAGAGAACAGCTTACAACAATTGAAGGCGAGTTAACAGAAGCCAATGATATTTTAACCGTGATCCGTTCTAAGGAGTACAACACCATTATATTGCCAGGAAATCAAGCCGTGGCTCCAGCCGCCTACGCCAAGGTATATTATAACAAAACCGATAATATTGCCTATATCGATGCTTCTGGCTTGCCAACACCTCCAGCGGGAACAGTGTACCAAGTATGGTCACTTAAGTTAGACCCGCTAACACCTACAAGCGTGGGATTGCTTAGTGCTGTAACCGCTAGTGAAAAAGGTGTCTACAAATTTGAGAACATCCCCGACCCGGAAGCGTTTGGAATTACGCTGGAACCAGAAGGTGGAAGTGAAACGCCTACGCTGTCACAACTGTATACCTTAGGTGCCGTAGCACCTTAATTACCAAAGTATTTTCTTAGTATATAAAGTAAAAGCGCCCTCTTTTAGAGGGCGCTTCAACTAACAAAAAAACTCTGAAAACCGGTAATACCGGAAGTCAACTACCTATCAAAACTGATAGATGACCAACCTTTCAACTATACTTACGCAAACTTGGCGGTATTGGTTTTCTAATAGTATTATAATTGTCTTACTTTTTCTGTTAAAACAGGGCCTAATTCAAATTGGGCAGTAAGTAATTCTTCTTTTAAAGGTGCTACTTCCTTTTCCATGCCGTTCGCTTTATATACAAGTGCGGTATGATAAGTTGCCATAGGCTCGAATGTTTTACCTACAACATGGTCCCGTACGGTTTGCAGCGCTTCTTTTTCGTTCCCTGCCTTTAGTTGTGCTAAGGCCAGTAAGTGATATGTTTCGGGAGTTGCGCGGTTCTCCACTTCCTGCTTTGCCATTTCCAGGGCTTTTTGTGGGTCTTCTTCGGAATAGATCTCGATAAGATAAGCATTGTACATCGCACCATACTGAGGTTGTGACACAGCAGCGATAAATTTGTTGGTGAATGCTGCTGCTTCGGAAGCATCGTCATTGTATTCAGCCATTTCAGCCTTCAGAAGATAGTAATCGGGTGCCTTATGCTGCACCATGATGGAATCCAGAATACGATTGGCTTCTTCAGTGTTCTTTTCCGAAGCATACGCGATCCAGGCAATTCCTTTTTTTGCATACGCATTGTCGGGCTGAAACTCAAGAGTTTTCAAATACATCGTATAGGCATCTTCAATACGTCCGGCATGTCCATAAAAATCTCCAAGATTTGAATAGGTCCAGATCTTTAGCGGTGTGCTATTACGGGATTCTGCAACATCCTTTGCTTTCTCCATATACTTGATCGCAGCATCGAGATCTCCCTTGAAGTCACTCCATTTTGCCAACCTAATGAGATAATTATAATCCCCGTTGGATTTTATCTTACCCAAATAGGTATCGGCTTTTTGATAATCGCCGGTTTCCATATACACATCAAAGAGCATATATTCGGTATCCTTTTTATTGGAAGGCCCGGAATAATATTGCTCCAGCACCTCTCGTGCTTCTTTAAAGCGATGTTGCGCAATTAGGTTGTGCGCCAAACTACGGGCAAAACCTTCTTTGTCGTTGGCAGAAATTGCCAATCCTTTTCTAATGAGGACTTCTGCATCTTTTAAGTTCTGTACGTTGCCGGTAGCATCAAAAAGTGAGGTGTAAGCACCGGCCAATGGTCCAATCTCCCCTACTCCGGACGTATCTGCCGCGAGCCGTTGGTTCCAAAATTCTTTGGATTCGGTCGCAGATTTAAAAGAGTCGCTGGAAGAATTCTTTAAATAAGTATTATAATCTTCTGCGCTTGTTACAGGCTCTTCAGTTATTTTAGAAGTACAGGATATTCCCAAGCACAGTAATATGGTATAGTATATATATTTCATTTTGAAATAGTTTTAAACAAAGAAAAGAGCAATCGCTTGCCCTTTTCTTCTTATTGGTATTAGGTATTATTGATTTGGAGTTTCCAAATACGGGAACGGTAATGAAAAGTCACGGTCACCTGCATCCACACCATCGCTGGTAAGTTGAGGGGTTCCATTGTTTCCGTCGAAACGCATTCCATCGGCACCTCCAAACATTAAGGTAAGCGAGATATCGATCACATCATCACTCAACGTACGCCCTGTGAGCGCATTGGTACCATCAAAATAGGTAGTCGTTCCGTTGGGTGCTACCTGCAATGCATCTGTTTGTGAAAGAACAAAGGCAAAGGTTGGTGCGTCCAAACCTAATATATTTGTTTCATAGTCAATATCGATTCCTAATGCAGTTCCATATACATCGTGGTATCCTTCTAACTGTGCTTCGAATCCATCGGTAAATGCACTTCGTCCACTTACAATGGTCGTGTTGAAATTATTTTTAATCGTAGCATTAGAACTAAACACGGTATTGATCCCCGGTCGTCCCATTGCATCTTCCTGTACGAAAGTACCTGTAAAAGCAGAGATACAAGGTCCGCATGCCGTTCCTCCACAATCTATACCTTCTTCATCTCCATTCTGTATGCCATCACTACAACTTATTTGTTCAATTACGTTATCATCATCATCGCTACAGCCAACAACAAAAATGGAAGCACAAATAGCTATTAGTAAAAATTTGAATTTATATGTTTTCATATTTATATCTTTTAAAATGGTTATTTAATTATTGCTTTCTTTTTGTAGTTACCCAAACGTTATAGGCGTTTGGCAGTGCTCCCGGAGGAAATAATCCCGCGGCAACAGCTACGTGTGTAGGTGCAGTTCCCAATAAAGAATTAGGCACTTCTACTACAATCGCCAGGACGTTCAAATTATCAAAGAAGTCATCTGCCTGTCCCGGTGGTAAAAATCCTTCGGGTGCTACAGATCCTGACGCAACCATATTAAATCGGTTAAAATCGAAGAAGAATGCATCTCTACGCGGACCAGCAAAGAAGGTCATTCCATTGTTGGTTGCAGTTTGCACATCGGCAGATGTAGATATCTTTACAGCTGTAGGTGCTACAGATGTTTCCACAATACTCGAAAGACCTGTTTGCGTTGGTCCTACCGGGCCAAAAAAGTACATAGAATCGCCTCTTTTTATTGCCTGTATTACAAGGTCTTCAACAAAATCACCTGTACGGTCAATATTGAATTCCACTAATACATCTTCATCGAACTGAGCGTTATTAGTGACTGTTCCGGGCTCTAAGGGTCCTTGTAAGGTTGCGATAAGCACCGTATTGTTAGGATTATCCCCTTCAAATGCATAAAAATCTGCAATGTCACTTGTAGTCCCTGCAACAGCCGGAGCGTCGATGTGATCTGCAGCAATTAAAAATACTGCAAGCACCGCTAAGCCAAAGCCTCCTATGGCTGCTAAAAGTTTCGTTTTTTTCATAATTTAAGTTCTTTTAATTAATTATTTTTACTTGTTCATAGTTATTTACGTCTAAAGTACAGTGTTGGTTTTGCACCCACAGTTAATCTTTTGTTAATGTAATCTACGAATCACCCAATCCTTTGTTAAGTGCCGTCATTTAATACTAATTTAAGATAATCCTTTTTATTTATTGTGAATCCTTCTGCGACCGACTGGATACCAAAACTATTAAACGGCTTTAGGCCTGAGGATCTCCTTGGCTCAAATAAGAACGAAGTTGATTTCTACTCAGATTTGAAATCGGTGGGGTTTATCTTTGGGGTTTCAGTCTCCTCATTGCTGGGAAAGAATGTAAGTAGTTTACAACTTACCAAAGAAGAATACACCAAGGTCAATTTATTCCATGCATTATTGACTACTTACTGTTATTTTAACAATACGAACAACTTCAGTGAAGCCGTACCAAAGATCATTACGTTTTACCAACAATTGGAAAAAGGAAAGACCGGCTTCTTTAAAAAGTTGACATTGTCCCAAACTCCCACCCAGGAACTGGAACATATCTTGTCCGCAAGGCTTCAAGAGACCAATACCTCCCTAAAAAAGAATAACACCTCTATTCTTACTTACGCCTTACTCTATGCCGATGTATTAGCATTCATGCGATGGCTGGATACTCCCAGAGCCATAAAAAATTACGCTAAGCTGCTGGAAACCTTAGTGATAAGCTGTTGTTTTTTAGCACTGAAGGCCAAAAGGAAACAAACAAAATACGACCGACTTCTTATTGAACTGTTCGAATCTTCTTCGGAATATCTTATCGAGACAGCATCGGGAACACAGGTGATCACCCTGCAAAACCTTTCCAGATTGAAAAAACTGAACCTTCTGGAAAAAAAGTATCTGTTGGATATTTGCACGATCGCCGTATGGGATGATCACCAGATGGACTTGGCAGAGTTTAAATTTCTACAAGACCTTATCGCTTTTATGCAACTTTCGGAAGATGAACTCACCAAAAGTCTGAAGGAGCTAAGTCTATTTTCTGAAGCTTACGGAAGTAAGATAAAACTTTTTGAGTATTCCAATCCGGTACGTCTCTTCTACAAACAATCTGCCGCCACTGTTAAATTACTGATCCTTCGGAACAAGAAGCGCTTACAACAAGAGCTGGAGGAAAGTGGCGAGCTTCTGGTCTTGCTTTCACAATCTACGGTACGGGATCTTTCCGAAGAAGAAAGACACAAAGTCAAGGAGCAGTTACTAGATGTGTGCAAAACCATCCCTTCGCTTACTATCTTTTTGCTGCCCGGCGGCACGGTGCTCCTTCCGTTGTTGGTGAAATTCATTCCGAAGCTTTTACCCTCTTCCTTCAATGAGAACAGGATCGACCCAAAAAAGAAATAATCGCTTTCTTTCTTTTATTCCAGCCACACTTTAAAATCCTTAACCCGCTCACGGGCTACAATCACATCTTGGGCCTTAAAGCTGTTCAGTTTAAGTTGCAAACGAGAATTGGTGTAAGAGATAATGTCGCGAATGGCTTTAATGTTGACATAGAACTTTCGGCTAATTCGAAAAAAAGTCTGTGGCTCCAACTCGGCTTCCAGTTGTTCTAAGGTAGTATCCAACAGGTAATCCCGGCCATCGACCGTATGGGCGTAGGTTCCTTTGTTTTCAGAATAGAAACATTCGATCTCGTCCACGGGGATCATCTTGATATGCTGCCCGATTCGCGTGGTAAATCGTTTCTTGTACTCACGTTCTACCGGATTGACGAGTAATTTCTTAATATCCTCGAAATCTAACTGAACCTTCTTTGCGGGTGCTTTCAGATTTTTATATTTTTTTACTGCCGTCTCAAGTTCATGAGCGTCTATGGGTTTCAGCAAATAATCAATACTATTCAATTTAAAGGCTTGCAAGGCGTATTCATCAAAAGCGGTGGTGAAGATAATAGCACTTTCCACAGTCACGGTCTCAAAGATCTCGAAGGAAAGTCCGTCACTTAGCTGAATGTCTAAAAAAATAAGATCGGGGTGCGGATTGTTCGAAAACCATTCTATGGCTTCTGCAACACTGTGAAGCATTTGTTCGGCTTTGACATCTAAAGTGGTCAACATTCGCTGTAAGCGACGTGCCGAAGGTTTTTCATCTTCTATAATGAGTACGTTCATACTATTAATGTATTGAGAATTTTCGTGTCTTTCTTTTCAATGAGGGTGTATCTATTTGAGGTTTCCGGAATAACATTTTTTTTAACTACGCCTAATCCCACGTTTTTGTTTTATTCATTTCTTCTTCGTCCTTTTCCATATACTCTCGTATCTTTCGTTCTTCCCAGTTCTTAAAAAAGCGGAACCTATCCTGAAAGACATACAAACCGTGAAATGTTAAACCAATACCCCAGAAAAACGGAGTGGTGAACATGGACCAGCGAGGAACCTCAAATCCTAAGGTACCATTTTGAAATACTAGCAGCTGTAATCCCAGCAAAACGAGATTGATCACAATATACACGGTAAGGTGCGAGTAAAAGCCTTTTAGTTCTTTGACTTTCTTTTGTGCTTTTTTATATTGTTCATTTTCAAAAGGTTCCATAATAAGAGTCAATTTAGTCGTGTCGATTATAGGTTTCTTCTTCTTTTTTTAGTAGTTCATTTATTTTACGTGCCTCCCACTTTTTGAGAAAATTTAGTTTAAACACAAAGACTGAAATTGCGTGAAAGAGCAATCCTAATCCCCAGAAGAGGGTAATGCCGTACGTATTCCAGTCCAGCCAAGAGATAAATGCTGCGTCCTGGTCCGAAAACAACGTTGGGGCCCATTCTATCCTAAAGAACAGCAGTCCGGCATTTACCAGTAAGTACAAGAACAGATGGGAATAGAATCCTTTAATAGCCTGTACTTTACTCTTTGCTCTATGGTATTTATTGGAGGGTGTATTCATGTCATTGTTTGTTACTGCCACCGATTCCCGGAGCTATTTTCTGAATCCTTTTCCATATACTCCTTGATCTTTCTTTCTTCCCATTCCTTATTCATATAAGGCATCCATCGAAAGGCCTTAACGGCCTGGATCACGATACCAATCCCCCAACCGAAGGCTGCCCATAGAAACCAGGGATATCTTAGTTCGTTGGTGTAATAGTTAAGCGCTGCTAGAAATCCTATAAACACAACGTACAACATCAAACTGGTATAGAATTTTTTAATATCGGCTACCCGCTCTTTCGCACGGATGTATTTATTTTGCTTTTCGAGATCGTTCATATTCAAAGGTCTTTAAATTTATCATCATCCATTAGTTTCTTGATTTTCTTCTCTTCCCAATCCTTCCCCAGAAACGGATTGTAATGGAACACTTCCATAGCATGGCCCATGACCCCAAATCCCCAACCCACGATGGGGAAAATTGCCCAAGGGAATCCTGTGGAGCGAAAATTGAGCCAGACGAACACCGGGATCATTAGTAAGTATATGGTGAGATGTACATAGAAGCTTTTTAGTTCTTCTACCTGCTTTTTAGCGCGTTCGTATTTTTTTTCTGAAATATAGGTCTCTTGTGTTTTCATGATATTTGTTTCTTTAGTAAGCATTGGTATGGCAATGCTGAATTCTTTTTGGTCCTCCCGAATCGTTACCGGTCTATCGGTGAGTAAATAGTAGCGTTGTCGAATGTTACGCAGCCCCACACCACTACTTTCTTTTACAACTTGTTTGGGCTGCACATTGTTCTTGACCACCAAATTGCCATCTTCCTCATATATGGTGATAAATAATTTTCGCTCCGGTGTAACCTGATTGTGTTTTACGGCATTCTCTAACAACAATTGAAGCGCCAACGGTACGACCTTTGCATCGGTATTTGTGATACTGTCAGAAACCGTAAATACGATACTATCTTCGAACCTCATTTCTAACAACGACATGTAGAGCTGAGCGAATTTTAATTCTTCGGCTACGGTAACCAGTTCTTTGTTCTTTTGTTCTAGGACGTATCGGTATACCTTGGATAAAGAGGTGGTAAACCGGGTCGCTGCTTCCGGATTTTCTTCAATAAGACTGGTAAGAACGTTTAAGCTGTTAAAAAGGAAATGAGGATCCAGTTGATTCTTCAGCGCATCGAACTTTGCAGAAGCAGTACCGGCAATGATCTTTTGTTCCTTAACCTTCTTTTCCTGAGAATACTTGTAATAATAGAATGCGTAAAAAATGGAGGTCACTACGGCCGAGATAATAAACGACACATAATAATATTGTACACTCTCTCCTGCGATGAATTCGGTGAGAGTGTCACCGGCGATCATTACTTCCGTAATAAATCGAAGGAAGAATAAACTAAGGATCGTTACTGCAATGGCTCCCAGAATCCCCTTAGATAAATTATACACTTTAAAAAGCTCATTCTTATAGCGCTTTAACAAATAGATAATCAACAAGGCATTGGCCATATAGAGCACTACCGAGTAGAGTTGGTTGTACCCGAACATGATAAGCAATTGCTTGCCATTATCGATACGTTCCCCATTGAAGTAACGAATGATCCCGATTACAATAAAGATCAACGTTCCTACAAAAAAGGCTTTACCAAGCTCTTTAAGAATTCTGTTCATAGTTTGTTAGTTACAAGTGGAAGCTACTACTTTTTCGGCATACTCTTTTCCTCCCTGCGGATGAAATTCTCCTTCGGGAGTAAACGAATCGAACAATGTAACGGCTCGTTTCAATTCCTCACAATACCCGTCGATAGGCTGACCAAAATAGCGTGCCGTTCCCATATCCCATTCGGTTTTTCCGAGTACTACCCTCGGGTTTTCGGGAGCTAATTTCATTGCCTTTTGATAGATCTCGGCAACTTTTCCAGCATACTGCATCCCGTATTTTTGTCCGTCGAACACCACCCAGGCCGTATACCACTGTGCTTCCAATACCAATACTTCGGGGTTATTGGGTGATAAGGCCTTAGCACTGTTTAAAAATTCCTGTGCTTTGTTTAATTGTGCATTGAGCTTTTCAGGGTCCTTTTCAGAAAAACTATTAATAATGTTGATCTGCGCAATATAAAAGGCCGGTAACCAATTGTCCGGTTCTGCATTGGCGATGCGTTCAAACAGATTGGCGGCTTCCCACGGCTTGTCACCTTGCCACAGATCAAAGGCCTTGCGCATACCTTGCTCATATTGGGTCTGACTGATCCCTGAAACTGAGATTAGTAAAAAACTGAAGATTATTAGATTTCTCATTGGTTGCTGTGTTTTGATGTGGAGGAAGATCGTTCCGCCAACTAAAATTAATACTCTTATTAAGAATGACCTTATATGACCTGTATTTTTTCATTTTTAAGGAAGCCACAGTCATTCATGCTGGTCGCTTTCCTATAATTTTATTTCCAGTTTACGCACCACACCGTCCTTCACTTCAAACGCGGCATCTTTCCATTTTGGCGGGCCAAATCTGGAGGGAGCATTGTTCGAGGTCCCGTAGGATTCGGTTGGGATCATACCCATGAACATGTTCAAACTGCCGTTATTGTCCTCATCGTGATAGCAAGAGATCGCATAGATACCGTCGGGGATTTCAGAAAAAATTACTTGCGCCCTTTCTTCGGAAATGTTGGTCGACAGCGCTTTGTAAGGGCATTCCAGGAAGGTGTCTTCAGCATTGTAAAGACCTACTTTTACTATTCCCGCGTTACTGTCGAAATGGGTCATGGTTACTTCAATGGTGTTTTGACCGTGAAGGATCATTGTGGTGATAAGAAAGCTTAGATACGTAATTACTGTTTGCATGATGTGTATTGATTTAAAAGTGATGGTTCAAAGATGCGATGGTCAAGACTTTTATAAAAAAGAGAATAACTCAACTGTAGGATCTTGGGGATGAATTGTAGACATCGCAACCTTTGATTTTGTCAAATGCTACAGATTATCCAGCTGGTTATCGCTGCCGTCCTCGCTTATCGTCCAAAAGAAGCCAATAAAAAAGAACTGATCTGCCGCCGGAGTCAGTGCTCTGCGATCGAACACTCCATTTGCATTAGGGGTACTCGCGTATTGGTATCCGTTCACGTTGTTGAACGCAAAAACATTGTTCACCGAAAAATAGAGGATCTGTTGCTGGGAGATCAAATAAGCCCAATTGAAACTTGTGCTGTGAAAATCGCGTGTTTTTTTCTGAAGGAATCCCGGTTCGTTAGGATCTGTAAAAGAGCGGCCACTGCCAAACTGATGACTAAACCCAACCTGACTTCTCCATGCATCGATCCAGTATTTCCCAACAACCGAAACATTGTGCGTATTTGCAAAAGAAGGCGTTGCGGCTACAGGAAAATTTTGATATGTACGCTCTGTATCCAGCAATGAATAGCTCACCCAATAGTCAACATTTTTGATACTCTTATTATCTCTCCAAAAAATATCAATGCCTTGTGCAAAGCCATCTCCGTCATTCGTAAAATTGCTGTCGGGTTGCGTAAAGTCGGTATCATAAGTTATTAAACTGCTGTATTGCTTTCTGTAGGCTTCGGCCCTAAAAATGCGGTTGTCCGCAGTATATTGATAATTGAGAATGTAGTGTTGTGTTTTCCTGGCTTCCAGATTGGTTTCGAATTTCAATACATCACTATTGGGTTGCTGAAAGAAATCTCCGTAGGCCAACGACAGCTGACTGTTCTTTCCTGTTTTATAGGCTACTGAAAATCGTGGCGAGACGGTTACGTCATCGAACAAGGCACTGTACTCTCCTCTTAGCCCCAGTTTTACTGCAAACTTTCGAGAAAAGATAAGATCCCATTCCGTAAATAACGCAGCGATGTTATTCTGAAAGCCATAGCTTTCAGCAAAAGCAGGGTCTTTAAAATCCTCTTTGAAATCGGTCAAGAACTGCTCAGCTCCAAAGCTAAGCTTGACCCTGTTACTAAACCGTTTCCGAAGCTTTACCTTTATATGTGCGGAGCTTTCGGTATCCTTGATATCGCTATCCACGATACCAAGTTTTGTGGTGGCATACGTAAAACTGCCGCCGCCAAATAGCTTCCAATTGAGGCCAAGGTCAGCACTGTAACTTGCATTGGTGTAAAAATTCTTGTTATTGAGCTTGAAATCGAGACCTTCAGGAAGGTCAATATCTTCCTGTGTAAGTTCGAAATCGGTGCCGTCGAAGGCTGCATACAATTTAAAGAGACCATTTTTAAGTTTATGCCGAAAGACTGTCTCACCGGCATACCCTTCAAAAGGCTTCTGCCAATCATTCCGGTCGGGAAAAGCGGCAATATAAGGTGCCAGATTGATATAGGTTGCATTTACGCTAAGGGAGCTCTTTTCCCATTTCTGGGTGTTGCCCAGTCCACCTCCTACGGTCATTAAGGAGATCTCGGTCTTTTCTTGGTCCGGCTCATCGATGGTATTTAAAAGCAACACCGATGACAATGCTTGTCCGTATTCGGCAGAATAGCCTCCTGTTGAAAATGTGATCCCGTCGAACAAAAACGGACTGTACCGACCGCGTGTAGGGATATTGTTGGTGGTAGGTGTATATGGCGTAAATACCCGGATCCCATCGATAAAGATCTGTGTCTCTCCGGCATCCCCTCCCCTTACGAACAGTCGGCCGTCCTCTGCTACGGTGGTCGTACCGGGAAGTGTTTGCAGGGCACCTACAAAGTCGCCCAAGGCACTGGCCGTAGTAACTACATCCAAAGGCTTAAGCACCGAAACCTTGCTGTTATCGCTGGCCTCCAATGTCCCTGCCGAAATTGTGACAGTATCCAGTGAATTAACATCTTCCCGCAGTTTTATGGTTAGATCTTGCAGTTGAGATACATCGGCTGCCATGGTAAAGGTTTCGAAAGAAAGAAAAGACACCACCAGAACCTGTACCCCTGTGGCGGTAGTTTCAAACGAAAAACCCCCTTGTTCGGTTGTGGAAGCCCCGTCGTACGTTCCTTCTAAATATACGTTCGCCCCCAGAATGGGCATTCCGTTGGCTTCGGTTACAGTTCCTGAAACGATGGTTTGGCCAAGCGCCAAGATGGGAAGAAAACCCATGATTAGAAAGAGAAGAATAGTGTACGGTACATTTAACGAAGGATGCTGCATGATATCGATTGGTTGATTATTGAGATCAAAATTGCATAATGAGGCAACAATTTCAGAAAAAAAACAACTCAACTGTAGGATAAGCAGTACGAACTGTAAAATGAATTATAACATTTCTTTAAAAATTGTGACTGTGAAAAAGGGTATCTTCGAAAGATAAAACAACATTCATGACCGATTCAGAAAAAATAGACAGATACATCGAAACGCATGAAAAATGGACCGACAAATTAGAAGAACTTCGTGAAATTTTTCAGCAAACTGAACTAAAGGAAACGGTTAAATGGGGATCCCCCACATACACATTGAACGGGAAATTAGTAGCAGGCATGGCGGCCTTTAAAAATCATTACGCCATTTGGTTTCACCAAGGGGTCTTCCTTAAAGACACCCATCAAAAATTGGTCAATGCACAGGAAGGTGTAACCAAGGCTTTGCGACAGTGGCGGTTTGAAGCCGGTGATACAATCGAGCGTCATATCGTCCTGCAATACCTTCAGGAAGCCATTAAAAATTGTATTGAGGGGATAGAAGTGAAAATAAAACGCAAAAAAGGGGTCATCCTACCGCCACTGCTTAAAGAGGCTTTGAAACACAATAATGAACTAAAGGAGGCCTTCCACGCATTAACCCCGGGAAAACAGCGCGAATACGCCGCTTATATTGGTGATGCCAAACAGCAAAAAACAAAAGAGAGCAGACTTGAGAAGATCGAACCCATGATTCTAAAGGGTGTGGGATTGCATGATAAATACAAAAACTGCTAAGAGTTGAAAGCACCGCGATTTAAACGATATACCTCCCGACAGCTTTGGTTCTATACCCGGCGTGCCTTTTGGATCCTCGTCGCTTGGGTATTGATCTCCAATGCGCTGTTCTTTTATGAGTATTTTACGCTCATCAGCAATGGGGTACTAAGCTCAAGTTTCGACTTCCAGCAAGCTTTTACGGCCAACTTGATCGTTGGGATCTCTGCAGGAATTATTGGAGGGATCGTTACAGTGAATCTCATGGAGCGCTGGCTTCGAAAACATGCTTTTTGGAAAGCACTTCTCTATATTGTGATCGCTTATGTCATTGCGGCACTCATGGTAAGTACCATTGGCGCACTCTATTTTTACAGTGAAGATGCGGGACTCCCCTTCTACCATCCCGATGTGATCTATGAGGTACAATTGTTCTTTGGGACCTGGCTCTTCATCAAGAACTTCATTGTTTGGCTTGTGATCGTGATCGTAACACTTATTGTATTGATCGTTAACGACAAATACGGTCCCGGTGTTTTTCCCGATTACCTCATGGGACGTTATTTTATGCCGAAGAGTGAGCGAAGGATCTTCATGTTTGCCGACATACGTAATGCCACCGGTATCGCCGAAGAACTTGGTGAAGAAAAGTATTTCAATTTTCTGAAGGATTTCTTTCGAGATATTGCCCCTGCCATCGTACAAACCCGCGGGGAGGTCTATCAATATGTAGGTGACGAAGTGGTGGTATCATGGAAAATGAAATGGGGATTAAAAAATGCCAATGCCTTACAATGCTACTATAGTATGAAACGCATCATTGCCTATAAACAATCGCGCTATATAAAAAAATACGGCTTCGCTCCGGAGTTCAAAGCCGGCTATCATTTTGGCCCCGTTATGGTAGGTGAAATAGGACAAATAAAGCGAGAGATCGCTTTTTCGGGGGATGTGCTCAACACCACCGCTCGTATTGTCTCCTTATGCAATGAACTTGGTGTCGACATCCTCGCTTCTAAAGAGTTTGCCAACATAGCGTATAAAACGCCCAAAGGAATTGAAAAACAGGAAGTAGGTAAAGAAAAATTGCGCGGAAAAGCAGAAGAAATGGAACTCGTCACCTACTCTGGGAATGATCTTTGATAAATACTTTTAAATCTTAATACCTATTATTATGAAAACCGATACGTATACAAAAGTTATCCTTACCGTAATAGCGATCTGTCTTACCCTTAATGTTATGAAAGAACTGGACATTGTTCCTGTTGCGTATGCTTCGGAAGGGTCTTCAATACCGGAAGCAAAGACGAAATATCAATTGGTTCCCATTTCAGAAAACAATACTATGGATGTACGCATCGTAGATATCAACACCTACGATGAATTGAATGTGAACTTAAAAGGTGTGGATACGTATGAAGAAGTAAAAGTGAACATAAAAAGCATCGACACCAGCGACGAACTGGACGTCAATATTGATGAAGTTGGCGGCGGATGGATCTCCAATGGCGGGCCCTTACGTGTTAAAGTAGAGTAGGTATTGACTGTAAAGAAACCGTGTCAAGAACTATTTTTATCTATAAAGATTTCTTGAATGGCCTAATGATAAGTCGGGCGGCACGATCGTAATTGATATAATTATAGGTCCAGTTGAAAAAGGTCACAACCCTGTTCCTAAATCCGGCCAAGAACCACAAATGCACGAACATCCACAGGAACCAGGCGAAAGCTCCTGCAAAATGCCATTTCTTTAGATCGACTACAGCTTTATTACGACCTATGGTGGCCATGGTACCCTTATCGTAATACGAAAAAGGCTTTAACTCCTTTTGTTCGAACATACGCTTCAAATTCTTGCCTAGATGTTTCCCTTGCTGGATGGCCGGTTGTGCTACTTGCGGGTGACCTTTGGGAAAATCCTCTGTTTCCATGAGTGCCACATCACCCAAAGCATAGATCCCTTCGAACCCTGCTACCCTGTTAAATCGGTCTACTTTGTAGCGGTTGGTTTTTTGAATTAGTGCTTCCCCGTCGATTCCCGCTATAGGTGCTCCTGTAACTCCGGCGGCCCAAATAAAAGTGGCTGTTTTAAAAGTTTTTCCATCTTTAGTGGTCACCGTGGTGCCGTCAAAGTCTTCCACCATAGTATTCAAGTGGACCTCAACTCCCAGCTTCTCGAGGAAGCGTTGTGCTTTTTTAGAAGATTTTTCGCTCATAGGTGGCAGGACACGATCAAAACCCTCTAATAAGTGAACCCCCATATCTTCTTCCGCCAGTTCGGGGTAGTCATTCTCAAGGATCCCTTTTCTGAATTCAGCCAGCGCACCGGCTAGTTCCACTCCGGTTGGCCCGGCACCGGCTATCACGAAATTGAGATATCGCTTTCGTGCTTCGGGATCATCGGTAATATCGGCGGCTTCAATATTCTGAAGCATCAAACTGCGAATATTCAATGCCTGCGGTACCGTCTTCATGGGCATACTGTGTGTTTCAATGTTCTTGTTTCCGAAGAAATTGGTACGCGTTCCCGTGGCGATAACAAGATAATCGTAGGCCAGACTGCCAATGGATGTTTCTACCTCTTTTTGTTGGGGATGAATTTGAACTACTTCCGCCAATCGGAAATGAAAATCCTCTAAATTTCTAAAGATCTTCCGAAGCGGGTATGCAATGGAATCCGGCTCTAGTCCGGCAGTTGAAACTTGATACAGCAACGGCTGGAACGTATGGTAGTTATGACGGTCGAAAAGGACGATCTGGGCGGGAACCTTCTTTAGCTGTTTTAATAAGGCAATACCGGCAAATCCACCCCCAATCACTACAATTCGGGGGTGTTTCGTTTCGGGAATATTCATAAGATGCTTCTTCTTCCATAAAGGTACTATTTGTCTCGTGAAGCGCCTATAATTCCTATAATTTTTATGATTTTTGTAACAAAGAAGTGAGCAACCACACTAATTGATTAACTAACAAAAAACCATTGACAAAAGAGCTTGAACATAGTTTTGTAACCCAGCTGGAAGAAAATCAAAACATTGTCCACAAGATATGTCGTTTGTACACGAATGACAGCGATTCGCATAACGACCTATTTCAGGAAATAACTATTCAATTATGGAAGGCGTTTCCTAAGTTTCGGGGCGATTCGAAGTTTAGTACCTGGATGTATCGGGTGGCACTGAATACTGCGATCACATTGTACCGAAAATCAAAACGGTCCATAAAAACGCAGGATTTTGAAGCCGTGAGTTTTAAGATCACAGCCGAAGCCTACGATAATACCGTAGAAGAGCAGTTAAAATTAATGTACAGCGCAGTGAAGGACCTAAATGATATTGACAAAGCACTTGTGTTCCTTTATCTGGAAGATAAGAATTATAGAGAGATCTCAGAAACACTGGGAATTTCAGAAGTCAATGCCCGAGTGAAGATGAACCGTATTAAAGAGAAATTAAGAACTATTTTAAATCCGTAACCCCCAATGGATGAGTTAGAATTATTAAAGAAGCAGTGGCAGACCAGGGAGCAGGAGTTTCCTAAATTGTCGTATCAAGACATCTATAAGATGTTACTCAAAAAGTCTTCTTCCATCGTAAAATGGATCTTCCTAATAAGTATAGGAGAGATCGTACTATGGACCGTCTTGGCATTTCTAGTTCCGGAGTCAAGCAGAGAGATCAATAATGGCATTGGTCTTAAGATCACTTTCATGATCATCAACATCTTCCATTATGCCGTGTTTGTGGTGTTCATCCTTCTGTTTTATAAGAACTACCGCACGATTCGGGTGACGGATTCCATCAAAGAATTAATGGGGAACATCCTTAAAACCCGAAGAACAGTAAAATACTTCGTGATCTATAATGTTGGTGTTTCGGTATTACTTTTTATTGGGGTAAATATGTTTTACTACACTAAAAAAGATCAACTGTACGAATTAATGACCAGTACGTACGAGGGTTACAGCGCCATTCCACCCGAAAGTTTTACCTCGGTATTCTTTTTAAGTCAATTAATAGGCGGGGTTATTATAATTGGACTGCTACTCCTTTTCTATCGATTGATCTACGGAATCTTACTACGCCGACTTAAACGTAACTACAATGAACTGGAAAAAATGGAGATCTAAGAGGATCTCCATTTCTTTAATAGAAATATGTCTTAGGAGTAGATTGGAAGGGTACAATAAAGTTAAATTAATAACGCCACTGTCGTTCTTTGTTCAATTCTTCTTCGGTCTTTAATTCATCTGCCGGGATCACCTTTAGAAAGGAAGGATGTTGTTCGATAGCATATTCCAGTTTCTCAACGATTTGGTCCATGGTCTCATTCTCATAATCAATATCTAAGGGTTTTTTGATCTCCATGGATTGAAGGATCCCTTTTTTTCGAACCCGGATTCCTTTTTTATCAAATGAACGCCTAAATCCGTCGATCACAATAGGGACTACAATGGGTTTGTTCTGTTTTATGATATGAGCCGTCCCTCGCCGAATGGGTTTCCATGGTTTGGTGGTTCCCTGAGGGAAAGTGATTACCCATCCGTC
The DNA here is from genome assembly GCF_000746845.1 of Altibacter lentus. Classification (GTDB taxonomy): domain Bacteria; phylum Bacteroidota; class Bacteroidia; order Flavobacteriales; family Flavobacteriaceae; genus Altibacter; species Altibacter lentus. The sequence continues at coordinate 957,307 of NZ_KN050846.1, forward strand.
GTTCAAGGCTTTGGAGATATTGCTTACGTCACTCATCTTTACCTGCTTGTTCACCTCCTTGCCTTTTTCACGCCAGGTACGTTCAATACTCACAGAACCGGCATACGCAAGAATTTTTGGCAGTAATCCCGACTGCATGGTTTCTTTGGCCGCAACAAAGTAGATGTTGAGCTTCGGGTTCCACAGATACCCAATATTTTTGATGTTATCTTCCCTCCCGCTCAAAGCAGCATTAAAGACATGGAACATCGCCACTACATCGGCAAAATAGGTTTGATGGTTAGACACGAAGAGAACGTTCTTATCGGGTAAGGCTTTAATGATCTCACTACCGTCGATCTCTAACGTATTGAATCCTTTAAATCGTCTATGGGTAAGCGCACCCAGTATCCTTATGAGCCAGCGCTTCAGAAATAATATATGTCCAAATGGATTTCTTTTAAAAAGCCCCATGTGTTTGATTTCAATTTTCTTTATTACAAACTTCAGTTCTAAAAAAACCGAAACACAAAGATACTAAAAATACCCCGTTACAGTACTTGTCTCAGCAATTCCCGTACTTCGCTCAGCATCATGGCAGTGGCGCCCCAGACCACATGACCGTTCAGTAAAAAGGCCGGAACTTCTATATCTGTGGCATACGAAGTGGTAAGTGTTTTGGTCACCAGAATACTGTCGTCCATAAAATGCAGTAATGGAACTTCTATTAGCGCCTCAACCTCATCTTCCTGCGGCACGAAAGAGGGTGTTTCGGCTGTGATTCCTAAATACGGCTGTACAAAGAAATTGCTTGGCGGAATGTAGATCTCTGTTAGTTCCTTAAGCACCGCAATACGGTTGGACGGTACACCTACCTCTTCTTCGGTTTCCCGCAATGCGGCATGCTGCAAGGAAGCATCACCAGATTCCATTTTACCGCCCGGAAAACCCACTTGAGCAGAATGTACTCCTTTATACGTTTTTCTTAGAATCAGGATCAAATGTGTTTCGTAGGCTTGCGACGGATAGAACAACGCCATAACGCCTGCCTTACGAGGTTTGGTCTGCTGTCTGGCGATGGCTTTCAATTCCAGCAAACGCTCGATAGGAGCCATTTTTAGCTGAATGGATTCTCCGGGAAGATCCATTTTTGTTACTTTTACAATCCGTTTTTCAAATTCTTGAAAGTGCATTATGAAAAAGTTACTCGTGTTAGGAATTGTTTGTGTGGGGTTATTACAAGGTTGTGAAGATAAGAAAAACACTTCCGAAGAAAAAACCGAAACGACCGTAAAAACACCGCTGGACACGATCGCTTCGGAAACTGAAAAAACAGATACCACTGCTGTTTCTGAAGCAACTTCCTACCCCAAGATCACTCAGGAGAACGTCGTTTCTTTCCTTACTCAGTACGGGACCGAAAATCCTGAAACGAAGGTTCGTATTACCACAAATCACGGCACTATAGACATCCGGCTTTATGAGGATACGCCCATGCATCGGGCAAACTTTGTGTATTTAGCAAAACAGAATTATTTTAACAACACCTTTTTTCATCGCGTGGTCAAGAATTTTATCATCCAAGGCGGTAATAGCGATAATGTGAGTACGCCCCGCAAAAGAAATGCGATAGGAAGTGACTATCTGCTGCCGGCAGAGATCGTACCGGGAAGGAAACATACCTATGGAACGGTAAGCGGAGCGAAGGAATACCGGGAGAACCCCGATAAGCAGTCCGCTCCTTTCGAATTCTTTATTTTTCTTGGCCCCCGGAGCGCTACCGGACACCTTAATGGCAATTATACCATCTTTGGCCGCGTCACCAATGGAATGGACGTAGTTGAAAAGATCGCCAACCTTCCTGCAGACGATGGTGACTGGCCGCTTCAAAATGTATATATACAGGATGTTAGTGTTGAGTAAGTTCCTTCTTCGTATAAATACTGGGCAATGATAGCTTAAAATACACCGCCAGCAACCGAATGGTGATCACCACAGAACCCGACAGAATCACGACCCAATTCTCACTAAGGGAAGTTTTCAGCAATATAAAATACGTCACCCCACCCAAAATACAGGCCGTGGCATAGATCTCCTTTCTGAAAATAATCGGGATCTCATTACATAAGATATCCCGGATCACCCCTCCAAAACAAGCCGACATCGTCCCCAGGGCGATACAGATAAGCGGCGGGAGATCGGCAGCAAGGCCCTTCTCCACACCCACAATGGTATACAAAGCGATCCCAATGGTATCGAACAAAAAGAGAGACCTTCTAATATACCCCAACCAACGTCTAAAGATCACCGCAAACACAGCCGCGCCAAGTATCACATATACGAAGGTGAGGTTACGCATCCAGGTTATGGGGAAATCGATCAACACATCCCGTAAGGTTCCGCCTCCTACGGCGGTGACAAAAGCGATGATGAGAATGCCAAAAGGATCCATTCGCTTCTTTAAGGCAGTCAAGACGCCGGAAATGGAAAAGGAAATCGTTCCTAAGATGTCGATGATGAAGAATAAACTCACATGTTCTGGGTATAATAGTTATAATCCTTGATCACTCTGTCAATAAAAGCGACAGGTTCTTCGTCTGTGGTTACTTCCATCACCGAAGCTACCTTATCGGATAGTTTGAGTATCACTTCTTTATTTCCATTAAATCTTGCTTTCAAAAGAACATTCTTAATGGTCTGTATTTCGGTATCGGTGAAGACAGTTACCTGCGGGTATTTTGGGGTGTAATCATCCGGAAGGTCCATGAGCAAAGTTTCCGAAAAATGAACCGTTTTCTTTTCGGTGATGACGGTTGTGGTAGCGGCGATATCTCCCAGTCGTTGTCCCTTACCATTTAGGAGGATGGTAACGGTTGCTACGGCTCCACTGGAAATACTTACATCAATGAGTCGCAGCAGCCAACGAATAAAATAATTAGAGAATGCCGGCTTGGAACCATCCAGTTTGACCACCCGTATCTTCATGGCGGCTTTCCCCGGACTTCGCCCGTTCCAGAAGGTTTCCCACAACAGATGATATAAGAATATAGGGAGCCCCAGAGACATAAAAAGTAAAAAGATAGCATCGTCGTCCACATACGAGATGGCATCCAGGACAATAAGCACTCCAATGACGTAAATTACAATCAGAACCGAATCGATAAGGTAGGCAAGAATACGCTCTCCCACCCCCGCTACATTCTGCGAAATGTTTACATTTTGAGCGGTTTCTATTTGAAAATTATCCATTAAATCTGTTTCTTTGAGGCAAACCAATTGTGAGATCATGCGCGAAGCTGCCTTTGCGAAACAAAATAAAGATAAATGGTTAAGATTTGAAAGTGTTCTTCGGAATAATGTTCAAATTCATCCCGACGAATTAAGTGCGCTTTATCTTGAAATTACCGACCATTTAAGTTATGCTCAAACCTTTTATCCTAAAAGCAATACACTTCGATACCTCAACGGCTTATCTGTATTGGCGCATCAAAAGATCTATAAAACCAAACGGGAATCCAGATCGCGTTTTATCACGTTCTACACCCGGGAATTCCCCTTGTTCTTTTCACGCTATCACAAACAACTGCTTATTGCATTTATAACCTTTCTGCTTTTTTCAGTGATTGGAGCATATTCGGCTGCGACCGATGGAAATTTCGTTCGGTTGATCCTTGGGGACGCTTATGTGAACATGACCCTTAACAATATTGAGAAAGGCGACGCTATGGCGGTCTACAAAGAGATGAATGAGCTCAATATGTTTTTGGGTATTACCATCAATAATATACGGGTGGCACTTTTGGCTTTCAGCTTTGGGATCTTTTTGAGCCTGGGTACCTTGTTCATTTTAATGCGCAATGCCATCATGCTGGGGTCGTTTCAGTATTTCTTCTACGACCAAGGACTGCTATGGGAATCGGCTCGTACTATCTGGATCCATGGGACCATTGAGATATCAGTTATCATTATTGCCGGTTGTGCAGGGCTGGTACTGGGAAACAGTATTTTATTTCCGGGAACCTATACCAGAAGACAGTCTTTTGTTCGTGGTGCCAAGGATGGCATCAAGATCCTGTTGAGCACGATCCCGTTCTTTATCATCGCCGGATTTTTGGAAGGATTTGTGACACGTCACACCGAAATGCCCGACTGGCTGGCAATTTTGATCATTGGCAGCTCTTTATTCCTTATTTTGTTCTATTATGTATACTACCCCATAAAACTTAAAAGAGACCATGAAAGATCACGTGCAGTTTAAGCAGCAACGAGAATTAGGCGACATCCTAAGCGATACCTTCAAGTTTTTACGAGGAAACGGAAAGCAACTCTTCGGTCTTATTTTTAGGATCGCGGGGCCTGCCCTGGTGATACTCGTACTCGCTTATGTTTATTATATGCAAACTGTTTTTGGAGGCATGGGAATGGGAGGCTTAGGAATGGGAACTTCCATAGAAAATTTCACAGGAAGTTTTATGGTCTCGTTATTCGTTCTTATGATCTCAGGGATGGCATATTATGCGCTCCTTTACGGCACCGTATTACACAGCATAAAGTCCTATATAAAAAACGATGGAACGATCATCAAAGAAGAAGTAACAGCCGGTGTACGGCAGCATTTTTGGAGTCTGCTGGGATTGAGCATCCTGGGAGGCTTGATGATCGCAATTGGCGTTGTGCTTTGTATCGCCCCCGGCATCTATCTTGCGGTGGTTCTATCGATTACATTTTCCATACATGTTTTCGACAAAAAGGACGTAACAGATAGTATTGGTTATAGCTTCCAGCTTATTAAAGGAGAGTGGTGGATCACATTTGCCACCTTACTGGTACTTATGATCCTGTACTATATCGTTATTATGATCTTTCAAATTCCGCAATACATTTATTTTTTCATCAAGGGATTTGCGATCGCCGAAACAGTTTCGGCAGATCCGCGTGAGATGTTCGATTGGATCTATATGGCTTTGAGTTCTATTGGCATCATTGCTCAATATTTACTGCAGGCGATCATCGTGATCGCTACGGCGCTTATCTATTACAATTTAAATGAGAAGAAACACTTCACAGGAACCATGGAAACTATCGAATCTTTAGGGGACCGCGAGGTATAGACAAATGCGAATTCTTTTAATTTTAGTATTCTTTTTTTTCTGTGCTTCGGAAGCGCAGGCACAGGACTCCCTTACGGTTACTGAAGAAAAAGTACTTCAGTACGATACCATAAGTGAGGTGCGTCCTATGGAACTAAGTAAAGAGACCATTGCGAACTATAAAAAGGACGAAGCTTTCAATTACACCGAAGCAACACCCGATGAAGATAATTGGTGGGAACAATTCAAGCGCTGGTTGGCCGGACTGTGGTTTAAATTTTGGGAATGGCTCTTGGGCGACTCGATGAACAAAAGGTTCTGGGGTTTTATGCTAAAGATCCTGCCATATCTTATTATTGCCGGAATTATCGGGTTTATCATCTGGTTGTTCTACAGGCTTAATCCCGGGGCCAAAATTTTAAAGTCGGCCGAGGCTCCGGATGTTTTCTTTACCGAAGAAGAAGAGATCATAAAGACCCGCGACATTAAAAACCTTATTCAAAAAGCGCTGGAGGAAAAGGATTACCGTATGGCGGTACGGTATTCGTATCTGTTGATCTTGAAACAATTGAGCGATGCTCATCTTATCGATTACGAATTCGATAAAACGAACAGCGATTATATAGCCGAAATGGCTTCGGGACCGCTCAACCTTCAGTTTCAAAAAGTCACTAATCTTTACGATTATATCTGGTACGGCAGTTTTACCGTCACCGAAACCGATTATCAGGTGGCGCAACGAACCTTTCAGAAATTAGAACAACAACTCCCTAAGACCAATGACTAAACTACAACAGCTCGTATTTTTCGGATTGTTGCTCATGGTAGCGGCACTGGTTTATTTGGAAGCAACACGCCCCTTGCCTGTAAACTGGTTTCCCAGTTACACCCAAGAAGACAAAATACCCTTGGGCACCTATGTGATGCATGATGTCCTGAAGAAACGCCTTGGGGAAGATCTTGTTGACATGCGGCAGCCACCCTTCGAAAACCTGCGAGACACGTCCTTGTCCGGCACCTATTTATTTATAAATAACAACCTTTCTTTTGACGATGCAGAACTGGAGCGAATGTATGCCTGGGTGGCTAAGGGGAACACGGTATTTGCCGCCGCCACCTTCCACAGCACACCATTACTGGATACGCTTCAGCTGGAAACAAAGAACGCATGGTTGCCGGATGTGTTTGTAACAGAGCCTATGCTGCAACTGGTGAACAAGAATTTTAAGGAAGACAAGCCTTATCACGTTCAACGGGATATGATAATGCCCTATTTTTCAGAATTGGATACACTGTCGCAAACCGTACTTGGCGTAAGTGAACCCTATAATGACACCTTGCAGATCACAAAACCCCTGATCAATTTTATTAAGGCACCAGTGGGAAAAGGCACTTTCTACCTGCACACTCAACCTGAAGTATTCTCAAATTACTTTCTGCTCACGGAACAACATATACGTTATACAGAGGATATGTTAGGTTATATCAACGATGGGCGCCCTGTGTATTGGGATACGCACTACAAATCGGGAAAAAGCATAAACATATCGCCTTTATATATCTTATTAAATAATAAGTATTTGAAATGGGCCTATTATACGGTACTTATAGGTGCTGTACTCTTTGTTTTGTTTGAAGGAAAAAGAAAACAACGCAGCATTCCTATTGTTAATCCTGTTACCAACAAAACATTCGAATACACTCAAACCATTTCCGGGATGTATTTAGATCAACAGCAAACACAAGAGATCGCTAAAAAGCAGATCACTCTTTTTTTTGAATACATCCGCACCCGTCTTCGGATCCCGACAGACACAACAAACAACCGCTTTTTTACAGCAGTGGCGGCACGAAGCGGCAACAGTCTTGAAGACACCAAAAATCTGTTTACTTTTATGGAAAAGATACTGCAACAAGAACAGACTTCTAAGGAAGAACTACTGGAACTCAACAAAAGAATTACTACCTATAAAAAGACACTCGATGGAAAATCCTGAAGTACCCAACGACGAATTACATTTTAACAACCGCATACCGCTGGACGAACTAAAAGAAGCAGTAGATGGTATCAAATCCCAACTGGGAAAGATCATTATTGGTCAACACGATTTTGTTGAACTTCTTATTGTTAGTCTTTTGGCTCGCGGTCATGTGCTAATAGAAGGGGTGCCCGGGATCGCCAAAACCATCACCGCAAAACTTTTTGCCAAAACCCTGCATACAGATTTTAGCAGGATACAATTTACACCGGATCTCATGCCCAGTGATGTGCTTGGCACATCTGTGTTGAACATGAAAACCTCCGAATTCGAGTTTAAGAAGGGACCTATCTTCTCAAATGTGGTCTTGATCGATGAGATCAACCGAGCGCCTGCCAAAACGCAGGCCGCCCTTTTTGAAGTGATGGAAGAACGACAAATCACTATGGATGGTCAGCAGTACATCATGGAATATCCGTTCATGGTCTTGGCGACTCAAAATCCGGTCGAACAGGAAGGTACCTACGCCCTTCCCGAAGCTCAGCTGGACAGATTCCTTTTTAAGATAAAAGTTGGCTATCCCAGCCTGGCAGATGAGGTTACTATTCTTAAAACACATCACGACAGGAAGTTCGATCTTCCACAAGAGCAAATTGAAGCAGTGATCACACCCGAAACCTTGAAGAAATTTCGGGCACAGGTACAGGAGGTCCTTATTGAAGAGAAGATCTTTAACTACATAGCTCAAGTAGTGGACAAGACTAGAAATCACCCACATTTATATTTGGGGGGGTCTCCACGTGCGTCACTGGCAATCATGAACGCCTCGAAAGCCTTTGCCGCCATTAACGGACGAGATTTTGTAACCCCCGATGACGTGAAACGAGCTTTGGCTCCGGTGCTGCGGCATCGTATTATTCTGTCACCCGAACGTGAAATGGAAGGGATGACCCCGGAAACAGTGATCGATATGATTGCACAATCTGTTGAAATACCCCGCTAGTGATCACCTTCCTCAAATCCTTGTATCTAAGTGAGCGTTTCTTTTTCACGCTTAGCTCGATCGCGTTTTTATTTCTCCTCTCGTATTGGGTACCATCCCTCTATGGTATTGTTTGGATAGGTGTAGTGTTCTTTGCAGCTGTCGTGATCATCGAGATGAGCATGTTGTACAGCACGACAGGGCTTCAGGGGGATCGCATTCTACCCGAAAAATTCTCCAATAGTGATGAAAATGAAGTACTGCTTCAGCTAAAGAATGCATATTCCTTTACTGTGAATGTCGCGATAGTTGAAGAACTACCGGTGCAGTTTCAAAAGCGGGATTTTTTCAGAAAAATAACTATTCCCGGGAAAAACAGAAACACAATGTCCTATATCGTCCGACCGGTGGAACGCGGGGAATATATCTTCGGAAATATGAACTGCTATGCCACCAGCAGCCTTGGTATGATACGCAGACGGTATACCTTTAACAAAGAACAGATGGTTAAAGTGTACCCTTCATTCATTCAAATGAAAAAATATGATTTCTTAGCGATCGATAACCGTTTGACACATATAGGTCTAAAGAAGATTCGAAAGATAGGTCACACTATGGAGTTCGAACAGATCAAGGAATATGTGGTAGGCGACGACGTTCGAACTGTGAATTGGAAAGCCACGGCAAAGCAGGCGAGATTAATGGTAAATCAGTTTCAAGATGAAAAGATGCAACCTGTTTACTCGGTCATAGACACCAGCCGAGTGATGAAAATGCCTTTTAATGGTTTGAAACTGGTGGATTACGCGATCAACAGTGCATTGGCATTTTCGAACATTGCATTGAAAAAAGGAGACAAAGTAGGCCTGGTGGATTTTTCGCATCAGTTGGGAAGCTACCTACCCGCGGTTGCCAAAAAGACCTATCTCAACACAATTCTTGACACACTTTATAATATAGATTCCAAATTCCTGGATTCAGATTTTGGCACCCTTCAGGCGCTTGTGAAACGAAGGATAACGCATAGAAGCCTGCTCCTTTTGTATACTAATTTTGAACATATCTCTGCGTTACACAGGCAACTCCCTTACTTGCTCGCAATTGCAAAGAAGCATGTGCTGGTCGTAATCTTTTTTGAAAATACCGAACTAAAAAGCCTGAGTGAAACAGAAACTACAACCATCCCTGAAATATTCGATCAAACCATTGCACAGCAATTTCAGTTCGATAAAAAAGTGATGGTTCGAGAACTTCAGCAACGCGGCATACAAACTGTTTTGACCGCTCCGGAAGATCTTACCGTCAACACAATCAACAAATATCTCGAGATCAAAGCAAAGGGCTTATTGTAACAGAGCGAAGGGTCTAAAATAGAAGTTTTATTTACCGCGCCAAACTTCCCACAACTCAAAAACATACAATTCATCCCAAGCAAACGACAATTGGGATGTTTTCATTTTTCCACCATCAGGTTTTATTGGAGTTTTGCTTCAGAAGAAAACACTAACGCTAAACATTCAAATTATGAAAACACTTTTATTTACCCTCAGCCTTACACTAACTTCCTTCTTACTGCAAGCGCAATCTGAAACCGTATCTCCTTCCGAAGGAATTACCCTCACTGTTACTGTACCCGTGCAAAGCACAGAAGGACATGTTATTTTTGGATTGTACGATGAGCTTACATTCTTAAAACAACCACTTATGGGGTTGGAAAGCGCCATTGTCGATGGCAAGGCAACGGTCACCTTTACCAACGTAAAGCCCGGCACTTATGCTGTCGTTCTCTTTCATGACAAGAACGACAACAAACAAATGGATTTTGAAGCGAATGGAATGCCAAAAGAAATGTTTGGCGCTTCCAACAATGTCCTTGCGTTTGGTCCCCCGCAATGGAAAGAAGCAAAATTTGATGTCGGCGACCAACCTCTGACCTTAGAAATCATTATGTGATTTTACCCGATCCCATGAAAAGGTCTGAAGTACGTGCTTCGGACCTTTTTTTATAGATAAAAACTTTTTATACCGAATTCTGTCATAGATTTTATCAATACAAAATCGTATCTTTGGTCTTAATTTAGTTTAGTTATGACCATCACCCAGTTAAAATACGTTTTGGCGGTAGCCGAACATCAAAATTTTACCAAAGCTGCTCAAAAGACCTTTGTGACACAGCCTACCTTGAGTATGCAAATTCAGAAACTGGAAGAAGAATTGAGCATTCAAATCTTCGACCGAAGTAAGAAACCCATCGAACTTACTTCCATCGGGAAAAAAATAGTGAATCAGGCCCGCAATATCGTCAATGAGGCCGATCGCATGCAAGATGTGGTAGATCAAGAAAAAGGGTTTATTGGAGGTGCTTTCAAGTTAGGGATCATTCCTACTGTCATGCCTACGCTGCTCCCAATGTTCTTGAAGAATTTTACCAAACGCTATGGCAAGGTCCAGCTTAAGATAGAAGAGCTCACGACCGATGAGATCATTCATAAAATAAAGGACGGGCATCTGGATGCGGCCATTGCAGCTACTCCGCTGGAAATTGAAAGTATAAAAGAACGGGTATTGTATTACGAACCCTTTGTAGGTTATGTCCCGGAGCAACATCGCCTGTACGAAAAACAGAAGATAGAAGGGAAGGATCTGGACCTGGATGATATTTTGCTGTTGGAAGACGGTCATTGCTTTAGGGACGGGGTGGTTAATCTTTGCAAGGCATCAAAATTGCAAGCGGGTGAGAGCTTTCAGTTGGAGAGCGGTAGTTTCGAAACACTGGTTAAATTGTCTAATGAAGGTTTAGGGATGACCTTATTGCCTTTTCTCCATACGCTGGACATTTCAGAAGAATACAAAAAGAACCTCCGCTACTTTGCCGAACCTTCTCCCGCCCGAGAGGTAAGTCTTTTGTACAATAAGAATGAGTTAAAATTGCAGATCATCAATGCGCTGTACGATAGTATTTCCGGGGTGATCCGCGGTGCGATCGCCTTTCAGGATGTAAAGATCATAAGTCCGAAGCCTAAAAACTAAAAAAGGCCCTGTAAACAGAGCCTTTTTTTATGGATTTAAATAGATTAAACATTGATTTAGTTGGGGGTTCTGCTTGATCAAAGAGTCAACCCAGATTTTAAGTTCCTCGATTTCATAAGGAAGCAATCGCGTCATCGCCTTTTTCAACTCTTTGCAGAACAGATTAACATCAAAACTAACTTTTGCGAGTACAGCTTTTGTGTAGTCAAACATTGCTCTAGCCATAGTTAAATTGAATTTAAAATAGGTTACGTAGTTGTTATGCTATAGGCAGAAGATTTTTAGATTAAGCTCCTTAAAGATAACAAAAAAATCGATTCATTATTTCATTTTGAAGAAAAATGAGGTGTTAAAATCGGTTGTCTCCATCCAAAAGATCACCCAATCCCCCTAAAATACTGCCTTCTCCTTTATCTTTTCCGCCACCTTGCGGAGCCGATGCCCATACCCTTTTTGCCAATCGGCTAAACGGTAATGATTGAATATATACCGTTCCCGGTCCTGTAAGGGTCGCAAAGAACAGACCTTCTCCGCCAAACAACGTATTTTTAATCCCTCCCACGAATTCGATGTCGTAATCCACTGTATGATCAAAACCAATGATACATCCGGTGTCGACCTTCAATTTTTCTCCCGGGGCAAGCTCTTTTGTCGCAGTGGTTCCGCCGGCATGCACAAAGGCCATACCGTTTCCTTCGAGCTTCTGCATAATAAATCCTTCGCCTCCAAAGAGTCCGCGACCCAATTTTCGAGAGAATTCAATACCAATGGAAACTCCTTTGGCCGCACACAGAAAAGCATCCTTCTGACAAATAAATTTTCCATTGAACTTACGTAGGTCGATCGCGATGATCTTTCCCGGATAGGGAGAAGCAAAACTCACGTGTTTTTTCCCGTGCAGAGTGTTATAAAAAGCTGTCATAAAAAGGCTTTCCCCTGTCAGCAATCTTTTGCCTGCGCCAAAGATCTTACCCATGACCGTATTGTCTTTCGAAGATCCGTCGCCAAAGATGGTCTCCATCTTGATTCCATCGTCCATCATCATAAAACTCCCAGCTTCTGCCACGACGCCTTCATTGGGATCCAGCTCTATTTCTACGTATTGCATTTCTTCACCGTAGATGGTGTAATCTATTTCATGTGCTTGCATGCGTATTGGTTTTTTGGTTATTGCAACTATTTGTAGAAAGCATACCTGTTTTGTTACAAGTAAGAATTTATATCCACTCCATTTCCGAAGAAAAAAATCAGCCCTTCCGCTTCACAGTCCATTCAAAATCGAACCGAGAGACCACATCTCCTTGTGCGTCTACCCCCTCTGCATGCATCCAGCAGGTAACCCCCTCCCCGTTTGCCAGGGTTTCGTCTATAGCCGCTCGGATCTTTTGTCCGTCTGTGCAGGTGAAGCTGATCCTTCCACGTGCTTTTTTTAAAAAGCTCGCCTTATTATTTGCTACAAGCATGGATACCGGTGCGCCGCTCTCTTTTATATAGGACATCACCAACGCACCTGTACTTAACTCTGCTGCCATGCCTTGAACGGCCCAAAACATCGATCTAAAAGGATTTTGATTGATCCATCTATGCCGAACAGTTGTTGTGCAACTTACTTCGGAAATGGACCGAAGGCGAACACCACACAGGAAGGCCGAAGGTAATTTGAAAAATAAAAAAGTGTTGATCTGACTAGGCTTTAAAGGCATTTCTGAAGGATTTTCGGCTAAGATATCACATTTTAAGGACAATTAAATTATGTTAAAAAAATGTTAATTATAGTACTATGCGTAACATAATACCTTCTTTTAGACATATATTTGTATAGGAAACTGAAAATCATGGAAGCAACTACAACTAATACACACAAGAATCTGGGCGCGTTTATACACCTATCCACTTTTCTGAAGTATTTTTTTCCGTTCGCCAATTTTTTTGCTCCATTATTACTATGGACGTTCAATAAGGAGAACGAATTTGTGGATCATCACGGCAAGCAAGCGATCAATTTTCAATTAAGCCTTTTTGTTTACACCTTACTCATAGGGTTGCTGTGCTTACCTTTTTTCCTGCTTTTTGTAACAGACTTTGTGTCCTTGATCGATGCTGTGGAGCATACGGCCCGTGACATACACTTTTCGGATATACGAAACCTTAGCGGCTATATATTATTGTTCTTTTTGATCGTATTGTTATTGTTTGGACTTTTTGTTCTGGAACTATACGCAGTCATTTCGGCCACATTACGTGCCGCCCAAGGAGAAGAGTACAAATATCCTTTATGTATCCCTTTTATAAAAACAACCCCTCGAGCTAGCTCGGGACAAAAGCAATCAAATAATGAGCACACTAGTTAGTATTTTATTGGCGATTGTCATGAACACTCTTTCGGGAGGTGGAATGCAACTGCAGGCAAAAGAGACGTCTTTTGCTGCGACAGATCTTTGTAAAGAAGCATTTCATACTACGAACACTCATTGCATCAACAAAAACGAACAGTTATTCACAACATGTAAAAAAGAGCAGGTGAAGTAAGCCGGTGGTGTCTTTACTAATCACAAAGACATAGTACCTAACTGCTCCAAATGATTTAAAAACAGAAGAGACAGATGAAAATCGAAAACACAAAAGCGCAAATGCGTAAAGGAGTTCTGGAATATTGCATCCTTTCCATTCTTAAAGACGGGGAGGCCTATACGAGCGATATTCTTGAAACCCTTAAGGACGCAAAAATGCTTGTCGTGGAAGGAACCATTTATCCGCTGTTGACCCGTCTTAAAAATGCGGGACTACTGGCGTATCGATGGGAAGAATCCACCAGCGGACCACCGCGCAAGTATTATGAATTGACCGAAACCGGTAAACTATTTTTAAAAGAACTAAATACCACCTGGAGCGAATTGCAGCAGGCTGTAAATAGAGTAACCAGCGAAAAAACCACAAAATGAACAAGACAGTAAATATAAATCTAGCAGGCACATTTTTCCACATCGATGAAGATGCCTTTGGAAAATTATCACGCTATTTGGACGCGATAAAAAAATCGCTGTCAGATCCTCAGGGAAGTGACGAGATCTTGCGCGACATTGAAGCAAGGATCGCAGAGCTTTTTTCTGAAAAATTAGAAAGCAGCGCACATGTTGTTACCCTAAAAGAAGTGGACGCCGTTATAAAGGTCATGGGACAGCCGGAAGACTACATGGTGGACGAAGAGATCTTTGAAGATGTCCCGCCTTCGGTAAAATCCCGCACACGCACTACTTCCTACAAACAACTGTTTCGGGATATCGATAATAAATTTATCTCGGGAGTATCGTCAGGATTAGGTCACTACATGGGTATAGACGCCATCTGGATACGATTGGCATGGGTATTACTTACTGTATTATCCAGCGGATTCTTTATTGTGATCTATATCCTCTTTTGGATACTGGTCCCCGCAGCAGAAAGTACATCAGACAAACTAAAAATGACCGGGGAGGCCATCAATATATCGAATATTGAAAAAAAGTTCAAAGAAGGATATGATACTGTCGCGGATAAGGTAAAGAACGCAGACTATGACAAATACGGGAAAAAAGTAAAAAGCGGTGCTTCCGGTTTTTTCGATGCTCTCGGTAGTATCCTTCTTACCCTTCTTAAAATATTTGTCAAATTCATAGGAGTGATTTTAATTATTGTGTCCTTATCGACCTTGGTAGGATTGATCGTGGGATTGTTCACATTTGGTTCCATGGACCTATGGGGACATGGTGAGGTCATGGATTACATTTCGCTGGTAGACACTACCAATGCACCGTTGTGGCTTATCTCACTACTGGTCTTTTTTGCCGTAGGGATTCCCTTCTTTGTATTGTTCATCCTCGGGTTAAAACTACTTATAGATAATTTAAAATCCATTGGAACACCGGCCAAGATCATCCTGCTTGTGGTGTGGTTCTTCAGTATTGTTGGCTTGGGAATTTTAGGAGTACAACAAGCTTCAGAACAAGCCTATAACGGCGAATTCATTGAAGAGTCCACCCTACCCGTTCGTACCGGGGACACCTTGCGTCTGGAGATGGCGGCGAATAATCTATATGAATACACGGTGAGACGTAGCGGAGGTGTTGAGATCAAATACGACGAGAACGATGAGAAGATCATTTATTCAAATGATATCAGGTTGATCGTTCGTTCTACCAACGATTCTGTAGCGAAGATCGTGATCGAAAAGCACGCGGAAGGCCGAAGTCTCCTTGAAGCCAGACAACGCGCAGAGGCCATTTCCTATGCGTACAATCTTCAAGGAACTAAACTTATGCTAGATGGGTATTTTTTAACCGGGATCGAAAATAAATACCGTGACCAGGAAGTACAGGTGCTGTTGTATCTGCCTGTAGGAACGATCCTGTATGCTGAAGAGAACACCTATTCATTTCACCGCAATTCATCGAGCTATCGAGATATTCTGGACAATGGTGATGAATCTCATTACCTGCGAATCTTGAACAACAAGACCGAATGTTTGGACTGTCCCGTTGAGGATATGGATCCTTCAGAAAGAGATCCCGAGACCGAAGGAGATGATTGGGAAAAAGAACTGGAAGAAGAGTGGAATGAAGATGATGGTCCGCACGAGATCATCATTAATGAGAACGGGGTAAAGATCAATCCGGGCAGTCATTCAGATTCAATTCAACTTACCATAGATAACTAATTTAAAAATCAACGATATGAAAGCAATTAAAATTGTAGCTGTACTTTTTATCGCCTTGGCGACTGCCTCTTGTAATTTCGATATTTCACTGGGTCAAACCGATGGTGACGGAAATGTTGTTACCGAAGAACGCCCTGCCACCGAAGCATTTGATCAAGTAAAAGGCAGTGCCGGAATAGATGTGTTCCTTTCCGAAGGAACGGAACAAAAGATCGTGGTAGAAGCCGATGAGAACCTGCACGATATCATCACGACCGAAATAACGAATGGAAAACTTTCTGTTGGAGTGGTCAACGGAAAGAATATTGGTCGCTCCAAAGCAAAAAAAGTGCATATAACCTACGTTTCACTCACTGCGATAGCAGCCAGCAGCGGTGCCGATGTGATCGCTAATTCTGTGGTACGAAACGAGCGTGTTTCTCTTGATGCCAGTAGCGGAGCCGACCTCGAAGCTGAAGTTTTTGCAAAGGAAGTCTATGCTGAAACCAGTAGCGGTGCCGATCTAAAGGTTAGCGGGAAAGCTTCAAAATTAATTGCAGATGCTTCCAGCGGAAGCGATCTTAATGCCAAGAACTTACTGGTCCTAACCTGCAACGCCGAAGCTTCCAGTGGTGCCGATATTACTGTGCACGTAAAGGACGAACTTCGAACCGATGCCAGTAGCGGTGGTGATATCAATTACTATGGCGACCCGACAGCGGTCACCAATACTAGCAGCCGCAGCGGAGGAGTTCACAAAATGTAAAATCAACGGTCTAACCAACCATTAAGACCCCGAAGTTGTTCCATGGCTTAGGGGTTTTATTTTTATTTATCCATTATGAAAATAATATACATCCTCTTTATTCTCTTTACCACAAATGCAACCGCCCAAGTTGCAACCTCATCAGAGCTCTTTAAAACGCTGAAATCCAACGACAGTTTGTTGTTCGATGTGGCCTTCAATCGTTGTGATCCTTCACCTTTGCATCTTCTTATTCGAGAAGACCTGGAGTTTTATCACGATCAAGGGGGAATTCAACATTCAAAGAAAGAGTTCATGGAAGTAATGAAGAAAAACATTTGCGGTTCCCCCGACTTTGTGTCGCGCCGCGAACTCGTTGCCGGAAGTTTAAAAGTATTTCCCCTCTACGATAATGGAACACTATACGGAGCGATTCAAATGGGGAGCCATCGGTTTTTCGAAAGCAGGAACGGGGCAATGGAAACACCCGGAAGTACGGCGCTTTTCACACATCTTTGGTTACTGAATGAGGGCCATTGGCAATTGGCCAGAGTCTTGAGCTACGACCACAAAGCTCCTTAATTTTATACGTAAACAAAGAGGTTCAATTTTTCTGAAATCTCTAAAATAAACTCAAAAAATTATCGTTACACTAGCACAAAGTTTATCCCCATGAGATCGTATGTAGTTCCTTTTTCAGCACTGCTTTTTTTAATTTTTTCTGCCTTATTTTTCAAAAGTTGCAAATCCAATGATGACGATGCAGTCACTAATGTCAATGCAAATGTAGTGAGCGACCTTCCGGAAGGAACATGGCGGATTTCCTATTTTTTCAATAACAACGCCGATCACACAAACGACTATTCCTCTTTCACTTTCAATTTTAAAACAGACAGATCTGTGGATGCAGTCAACGATATTTTTAGCGAAACAGGAAATTGGGAGTACGAAGATGCGTCCAATGATGCTTCAGACGATGATGGAATTGAAAATGACGAAGAATTATTGTTAACGTTCACCGGTGCCACCTTACTGGGAGAACTTTCAGATAATTGGCATATCACTTCTGCCAGTGCTACCCGAGTAGAGCTCTTCGATGAAAGTACCAACGGCAGTATGCAGTTCTTGACCTTCAGTAAATTGTAAAAAAAATTCGAAGCACTTTAAGCACTTCGAATTTATTATTTTATAAACGTGGTACTGTCTTAGGCCGGAACCTCACTTTCAATACTTACCAGATAACGCTCTGCATCCAGTGCCGCCATACATCCGGTTCCTGCAGCTGTCACAGCCTGACGATATTCTTTGTCCTGTACGTCTCCGCTCGCAAAAACACCCGGTTTATTGGTCTTGGTGCTTTTCCCTTTGGTGATGATATATCCTGTCTCGTCCATGTCGATCTGTCCTTTAAAGATCTCTGTGTTTGGCTTATGCCCGATGGCTATAAATAATCCGGTGATGGCTATCGTCTCCTTCTCTCCGGTTTCATTGTTTATCATACGTAATCCTTCCACAACGGTGTCTCCTAAAACCTCATCGATCTCTGTATTGTACCTAAGATCGATATTCTTGGTCGAGGTAACGCGGTGTTGCATTGCCTTCGAGGCTTTCATATAGTCCTTACGCACCAGCATGGTCACTTTATTACAGATGTTGGCCAAATAGGTCGCTTCTTCAGCCGCGGTATCTCCGCCCCCTACAATGGCAACGTCCTGTCCTTTATAAAAGAATCCGTCGCAAACGGCACAGGCCGATACGCCGCCGCCACGCAAGCGCTGCTCGCTAGGCAATCCCAGATATTTTGCAGTGGCTCCTGTCGAGATGATCACGGTCTCAGCTTCCAGTTTTGTGGCATTGTCCACTGTGATCTTATGGATACCACCCACTTCATCACTAAACGTTACTGCCGTCACCATACCAATACGTACTTGGGTACCAAAACGTTCGGCTTGTTGTTGCAATTGTACCATCATCGTCGGTCCGTCTACCCCGTCGGGGTAACCGGGAAAATTATCAACTTCGGTGGTGGTGGTCAATTGACCGCCGGGTTCCATTCCGGTATACATCACGGGCTTCAGGTCGGCTCTGGCAGCGTAGATCGCAGCTGTATATCCCGCCGGACCCGATCCAATGATCAAACATTTTATTCTTTCTATGGTATCAGACATAATATAATTCTTTCTAATAAATTAGTAGACTGCAAAAGTAGCAACTTTACTTAAAAATAGGATAGTAAAAGGTATTAATAATAGGTATTTAATTATTGCAAATGCCTATCGTTTTTCTTCGGAAAAAAACGTCCCGTAGTTTTTTTATAGTCCTTGTAATCTGAAAAATCCTTCATTAGCAGTTTCTCTTCGTATGAAGATTTCAAATAGAGAACAACGATCAAGGCTAAGGAGATGACCAATTTTATAACCGAAACACTGTAAATGGCATAAGCGATCATTGAAATAAGGATTCCTAAATAGATAGGATGTCGTACGTATTTATAGATTCCGTAAGAAATTAGATTAGCATGTTTTTCTCGGGGAGAAAAAATATTGAAGGAATCGCTCAGATTCAAAATACCAAGAACAATAACCAGAATTCCAAAGCCTACAAATGCTAAGCACACAAATGCGAACCACTGCGGAAGTTCTATACCAAAATTGTCTTCCCATGCTATGAAAAACAAGGCAAAAAAGAAAAACTGAACGAGTACGTATATAACGTCTTTTTTAAACAATGAAAGTAGGTATTCGGTTATAAGGGACTACAAAAATAGCATATTTTCTTGTTTGGTAAAATAAAAAAGACGCGATGTGGCCCAAAAAAAACCGCTAATTACGCACCACGTATATGCTCTTGTGAAGCTGATATATATCATTTTCTACATCAGGTATGTCCGTTAGTTTTGCTCTATAAAAGTCGAAAAATATGTGTGCACCCCTTATCACTAAATACAATGTCGCAGGGCCTCGCTATACCAGCTACCCCACGGTTCCCTATTGGGACAATGAGACCTTTTCATTAAAACGTTGGAAAGAATCCCTGAAGAAAAGTTTTTTAGAAAGCAACGATTCACAAGGCATTAGCCTGTATATCCACTTACCCTTTTGTGAAAGCCTTTGCACCTTTTGTGGGTGTAATAAGCGAATCACCAAAAATCACGATGTAGAGGTCCCGTACTTGAAATCGGTTCTTAAAGAGCTTCAGCTGTATATCGATATCTTTGAGGAACGCCCCGTAATTAAAGAATTACACCTGGGCGGTGGAACACCTACATTTTTTACGCCTCAAAATCTGCAAATGCTCCTGGAAGGGCTATTCCGAAGAACAAAAAAAGCTCCTAACGCCGATCTTAGTTTTGAGGGTCATCCAAATAATACCAGTGACGAGCATCTGTGCGTATTGGCTTCCTTTGGGTTTACACGTGTAAGCTACGGCGTGCAGGATTACAATGAGACAGTGCAAAAGGCGATCCATCGAATCCAACCCTTCGAAAATGTAAAAAAAGTGACCGAAGCAGCACGTAATGCCGGTTTTACTTCGGTGGGGCACGACATTATCTTTGGCCTTCCTTTTCAGAAAAAAGAACACATTATTCATACCATCGAGCGAACCAAAGAACTCATGCCGGATCGAATTGCTTTTTACAGCTACGCACATGTGCCGTGGCTAAAAGGAAATGGACAACGCGGCTTTAAAGAGGAGCATTTGCCTTCGGCTGAAGAAAAACGAGTGCAATACGAAACCGGGAAACAGATGCTGCTCGATGCCGGTTACGTTGAAATTGGCATGGATCATTTCGCTTTGCCTACAGACAGTTTATTCAAGGCCTCGGTATCGAAGACCATCCACCGAAACTTTATGGGCTACACCGACTCCAAAACGCAGGTAATGATTGGCTTGGGAGCTTCAGCCATTAGCGACAGCTGGTATAGTTTCGCACAGAATGAGAAAGGTGTGGAAGCCTATCAGGATCTGGTGGAAAATAACATAATTCCCGTATATCGCGGACATGTACTCACAAACGAAGATCTGGTGATCCGGAAACACATTCTCAATCTCATGTGCTCGCTTGAAACCTATTGGAGTGACCCCAAAGACTATTTTCAAGAACTGCCGGATGTATTGGTAAAATTAAAGGAGATCGAGAAGGACGGCTTGATCGAATTTCAAAAAGACGGATTAATAGTCACCGAAAAAGGACGTCCCTTTGTTCGAAACATTTGCATGGCCTTCGATCTGTTGCTCCAACGTAAAAAACCCGAAACGCAATTATTCTCTATGACGATATAGCGTTTGATTTTTAGTTTAATAGGTGAAGGGAAGTCAATGGCTTCCCTTTTTTTTTGTATCAAATATCGAGAGGAAGGTATGCGTCTATTTTATATCTTTAACTAATGATACATCCAAAATACGGTCATTACTTTCGTCAAATAATCGTTTTTGCGATCATCTGGCTCATCTTTGGAATGCTGTATGCCCTTTTGGAGGTAGGACTTTTGGGTAATACCACTTCATATCCCACAACCGGGATCGATTATTATTTTGGAAACAACATCCTGTATTTCAGCTTGGGAAGTCTGCTAATGGGCGTTGCACAAGGGTCGATAGAGGTATTCTGGCTTCACAAACAGTTTGTAAATAAGCCTTTATGGGTAAAGATCTTTTGGAAAAGTCTCATCTATTTGTTCCTTATCCTATTATTCTTACTGGTTCTTACGATAGTCACAAGTTGGGTGAACGCGCCTTCGGGAACGTTGGATGCTTCTGCAACAGCCCGAATTCAGGAATTCATGGGGCAATTCTCTTTTTGGTCTATCGTGATCTACGCAGGAGTTGCCTTGAACATCGCCTTGATTTTTTCAGACATACAAGAATACATAGGGCGGAGATTGCTTTATAATTTTTTACTCGGAAGATACCATCATCCCAATCAGGAATGCAGGATCTTCATGTTCCTCGACATGAAATCATCCACCACCATTGCCGAGAATATGGGCCATGCCCAGTATTTTCAGCTTATTAAGACCTATTACGCCAATATGACGGACGCTATCCTTGAAACCTCAGGAGAGATCTATCAATACGTTGGTGATGAAATTGTGATCTCTTGGCCCGAAAAGAAAGGGCTCTATAAGAACAACTGTATCAATTGCTTTTGCAAAATAGAGAAGGATCTATTTAAGAATCGTCAAAAATATCTGGAAGAATTTGGCATTGTGCCTTCCTTTAAGGCCGGCTTCCATATTGGAGAGGTCACTACCGGTGAGATAGGTATCATTAAGAAGGACATTATCTATACGGGCGACGTGCTCAATACCACTGCCAGAATACAAGCACAGTGCAACACTTACGACGCCAAAGCATTGATCTCGGAAGCTTTAATGAGAAAACTTCCTCCAAACACGTCGTTCTCGTTCACAAAACTAGGAGAATTGAAGCTTCGGGGTAAATCGGAAGACGTCCTCTTATACCGCATTGATCTTTAAACAGCTTTCATTCGAGCATCCTATTTTTTCTTATCTCCCTTGACCATGTTAAGAACGACAAGGATCATCACGGCGCAAACCACGCCAAAAACAACGATAATGGCGGTGCCCATGCCCCAATCCACTAATGGTATTTTAGATACAATCATAGGTACTTATTTTAAAGGTTGATATTCCGGCCCCAATGATTCAGAAAGGACCGGGGTATGACATTGATAGCTCGAAGAGACGGTCTCCATCATGGGTGTTGGGGAGATATACGGAATCCCCAGTCCCAGGCCTCGTACAACGAACAAACAGCCCATGAGCACCACAAATACCGGAATCGACTTCCGTATATATTGTCGCACTTTGCCGCTTAGAAAATTTCCAAAATAAATAGCAGTGGTCATCAAAGGTATCGTTCCCAAGCCAAAAACCGCCATATACAGACTCCCTTCCACCGCGTTTCCTGAAGCGATGGCTCCAAAAACCGCCATATAAACGAGTCCACATGGTAAAAATCCGTTTAGAAAACCTATGGTTAGAAAGGTATCGGGGCTTCGTTTTTTTAGAGCCGCTCCTAAACGGCTTTTAACCGCAGAAATTGCTTTAAAAATGGGTTTGGAGAAGTTATATCTGCTCACGGTTCTATATGGCAGGAGGATCAATAAGATCATTAAAAGACCAACGATTATGGACAATTGCTGCTGCATTCCGAAGAGATAAAAACTCTTGCCCAGCAATCCAAAGAGCAAGCCAATTATCCCATACGAAACCAATCTGCCAATGTGATATAGCGCGATCTGCCCGGATTTCTTTACGGGATTCTTACGGTCTACCGGCAATAAAAAGGCAATGGGTCCGCACATGCCAACGCAGTGAAAACTACCCAAAAGCCCAAAAATCAATGCCGATAGGAACATATTAATAGGTTATTTCTGCTTTGTATAAATAGTCTTTATCATTATAGCGCAACGCCATGGTAATGTTCCATCGACCGTCTAACAAGCGTTCGTCAGGTATGAGCAAATTGTATCCGGACACTTCGATTGGGAGATCGAAATCCAGTTGCTTATTAGACGGTCTGTATAGGAACACTGTACCCTGCAATTTTGTTACATCGATTTCTTCCGGAAATGTGAGTTGCCAGCCTTCTGCTACCTTCCTTCCCAAAATTGCTTTCGAGAAATCCTTCAGGTTCGATTCGGCGTCGATCTCCTGTTGATAGGCAAGTTCTTTCTTATAATACTCTTCAGTGACCAGATCGTAATCGTATCGGTCGTCTGTACTCATGGTAATCACCATGAACATGATGAATCCTATAAAAAGCACCATTCCTATCGCTAATCCCGTTCCCCAGTTTATTTTCATAATAGTATGCGTCTTAAGACGCGGTTTTAGTTAAATTTATTTATCCGGGCGTGCCCCAGTGTCGCCGGGTTTTCACCCCGTCGTCCCTGCGTCGGGCTATCGCTGCAATTCCTCACCGCTTACGCGGTTGCGGGATTTTCGCTCTACCAGCCCGCCTGCGGCGGGTCCCTCACGCATTTTACTTATAACTTCGCGGTCCTAAAAAGGCAGCCGTGGTGGTCTCTACCAGTCGGTCTCCACTGTAAACCCCTATTTCCACTCTATCCTTATCACCTGTCAACGCACTGGCGTTGATCTCAATGAACAACGTTCCTTCAGATAGCCCTTGCGGAGGAACAACGAATTCGTCATGTGCCACCAGTTTCACTTCCCCCTTGTGCGAAAGCAACTCAAATCGTACCCCTTCGATTGCCGCACTGGTCTTATTCACCAATTTGAAGGTATACACATTGCTAATCATATTATTATCCTTATGCTCATACAATTGCCCCGGCAGACGTAAGATCCTTGCTTCCACGTCATTCCTTAGAAACAACATTCCCGTAAGAACAGCAACCAAAATAAACAGGACAGCCGTATATCCCTTTAAACGCGGTGTGAACTTGAATTTTGCTTTTTTCTCGATATTATCCTCACTTGCATAACGAATAAGCCCTTTGGGTAAGTTCACGGCTTCCATAATACTGTCACACGCATCGATACACGCGGTGCAATTAACACATTCCAGTTGTGTCCCGTTTCTAATATCGATCCCGGTAGGGCATACATGCACACATTGAAAACAGTCTATACAATCACCTTTTCCACTGGCTTCTCTGTCCTCATTCTTTTTAAATTTCGCACGCCCCACTTCCTTCTCACCACGTTTATGATCGTACGCGACCACAATCGATTTGTTATCTAGTAAAACCCCTTGCAAGCGGCCATACGGACAAGCAATGATGCATACCTGCTCGCGGAACCAGGCAAAGATAAAATAGAACACGCCCGTGAATATCAATAAAGAGATGAGCGTGCTCAAATGACTAAAAGGCCCGTCCAATATGTATTGTATCAACCGATCACTCCCTATCAAATAAGCCAGGAACACATTGGCTATTAGAAAAGAGATAATAAAGAAAATGGTCCATTTAAGAACACGCTTTCTGATCTTCTCAGCATTCCACGGCATCTTGTTCAATCGTATCTGTTTTCCGCGATCCCCGTCGATCCAGTACTCGATTCTTCGGAAGACCATTTCCATAAAAATGGTCTGCGGGCAGATCCATCCGCAAAAAATCCTTCCGAAGGCAACCGTAAAGAAGATTACGAACACTACCCCAATGATCATCATGATCACGAACAAGTGAAAATCCTGAGGCCAGAAAGGGAACCCGAAAATATTGAAACGGCGTTCCAGCACGTTGAACATTAAAAACTGGTTTCCATTGATCTTGACAAAAGGAGCGGCAAATAGAAAAATTAAAAGAACGTAGCTCACATATTTGCGATACTCATATAACCTTCCCGAAGGTTTCTTAGGAAAGACCCAAGCCCGTTTGCCTTCTTTGGTAACAGTTCCAATACTGTCTCTAAACTTTTCGTTCTTTGGGGTCTCCAAGGGTCGTTATATTTTTAATTCTTGCGTTATTGATTGTCTGTAGTGAGATCTTCCACGACCGGATCATCGGTCATGATCACCTGTACTTTGGTAGAATCGATCACTTCGACCGAAACATTGTCCACTCGTGCATTTTCGTCTATCCAAAGTTCCCCTTCCGGCTCTTTCGCTTCGGCAGGAGTAATTCCATGCAACGATAATACATAACTGGCCACCTGGGCCATCTCGGCCGGTTTAAGGTCGGTTTTCCAAGCCACCATTCCCTTTCCTGCGCGGCCTCCTTCAGAAATGGTATTGAACACATTCTTTATACCTCCACCCAAGATCCAATAATCGTCTACCAGATTGGGTCCAATTCCCCCGCCGCCATCAGATTTATGGCAGGCAACACAGTTCGCCTCAAAAATGGTCTTTCCAATGTTGATATCTTCGGCACCGGTAAGAAGTTCTACTGTATTTACGTCTACAAGGTCTTTGGCTGTTTTCTTGTATTCTTCGATCTCCGCACGGGCTTCTGCTACGGCAATTTCATACTCCTCATCCTGATTGGCATCATCGAATATATGATAGCGCACCATATACACTACGGCAAAGATGATGGTAGCGTAGAACATATATACCCACCAAGGCGGCAGATTATTGTCCAGTTCTTTGATCCCGTCGTAGTTATGATCTAAGATGATCTCCCCTTCCTTCTCTACCGGCTTGCTTCCCAATAACTTCTTATAGAGCCGCTTGAACCAACCAAACCGATTTTCTTTTTTAGCTGCTTCCGCAGCCAGATATCGCCCTTGAGCTTCCGGAGATAACCCGTTAAAAAGAATACGTTTCAAAGTTTCCGAAATGATTTCCACAGCGATGGCAAACAATACCAACATGGCAAGTACTGCCCAGATAATTGGATATTTCTCAATGGCCATTTGATCGCCGGAATCTATAGTGAACTCCAGTAGAAAAAATGCGAGGACCATAAAGGTGATGATCCGTAAATAGGAGGTTCCTGTTCTCATAATAAATCGTCGTTTTGTTGGTTGTTGGTTTCAAGTGGAATGTTGCTAACTTCACTAATGTGTTCTTTCTTAGCGGTAAAGACCCACCAAAAAAGGACTACAAAAAATATGAAGAAGATCAACAGTGAAATAATAGGATAGATCTGTACCCCATCGATGTTTTCTAAATTTCCTTTGATAAATCGTAACATACTTAATCGTTTTGCGCTGAAGCTTCAGCATTGTTGGTTACTTTAATATCGGTTCCAAGACGTTGCAGGTAAGCGATGATCGCGACCACCTCACGGTCCTTCATTTCAATAAAGGTCTCACCGTTCTCTTGCGCATATTGTTTGTCGGCTTCATAGGTTTTCACGAAATCGGGATCACTATAAAGGTTTTGTTGTATCGTTGCGCCCTGCTCATCCATCCACTCCTGTGCCCGTGCGATGTCCTCTTCAGTATAAGGTACGCCCAGAGAAACCATTGCCTCCATTTTGGCTTCGGTCATGGATTTGTCAAGTTTGCTTTGTATCAACCATTTGTACGATGGCATGATAGAGCCGGAAGACGTACTCTGTGGATCATAGAAGTGGTTCAAATGCCAGTTGTCGCTGTATTTACCACCTACCCTGAACAGATCGGGGCCGGTACGTTTACTACCCCACAAGAATGGATGATCGTAAACATATTCACCGGACTTTGAGTACTCTCCATAGCGTTCCACTTCACTTCTAAACGGACGGATCATTTGTGAATGACAGGAAACGCATCCTTCCCGTATGTAAATATCTCGTCCTTCAAGTTCTAGCGGTGTGTAAGGTTTTACACTGGAGATCTTAGGTACGTATTCATCGACCATAAGCGATGGGATGATCTGCACCATTCCTCCAATTAAGATCGCAATAGTAGCGTAGATTGTGAGTTTTACAGGGCGACGCTCCAGCCAGGTGTGGTACCCCTCTTTTGCGGTTCGCTTCTTGGTCACTTTCTCGAGTGCTGCAGCTTCGGCAAGTTCATCGGAAACCTTACTTCCGTTACGTACGGTCTTAACAACATTGTAAAGAGAAATAAAGGCACCTATAATAAACAAACTACCGCCAATAGCGCGCATCCAATACATTGGCATGATCTCACTCACTGTTTCCAGGAAGTTTCCATACGTAAGCGTTCCATCCGGGTTGAACTGTTTCCACATAGATGCTTGAACAAATCCGGCGACATACATAGGAAGCGCGTACATAATGATCCCCAAGGTCCCGATCCAAAAATGGAAGTTCGCCAGTTTGATGGAGTATAGTTTTGTTTTGAACAATTTAGGCACCATCCAATACAGCATACCAAAGGTCAAGAAGCCGTTCCACGCCAAGGCACCTACGTGCACGTGCGCAATGATCCAATCGCTAAAGTGAGCGATGGCATTTACATTCTTCAAAGATAACATGGGACCTTCAAAAGTTGCCATTCCATAACCTGTGATCGCAACGACCATGAACTTTAAAACAGGATCGGTTCGTACCTTATCCCACGCTCCTCTCAAGGTCAAAAGCCCATTGATCATACCACCCCATGAGGGTGCGATCAACATAACAGAGAACGCAACTCCTAAATTTTGTGCCCAATCGGGCAATGCAGAGTACAGCAAGTGGTGAGGCCCGGCCCAGATATAGATAAATATGAGCGACCAGAAGTGAACAATAGATAGTTTATAGGAATATACGGGTCGATTGGCGGCCTTGGGGACAAAGTAATACATCAATCCCAGGAACGGAGTGGTCAAGAAAAATGCCACCGCATTGTGCCCGTACCACCATTGTACCAAAGCATCCTGTACTCCGGCAAAAGCCGAATAGCTCTTTAAGGCACTCACAGGTAATTCAATACTATTGACGATATGAAGCACAGCCACCGTAACGAAAGTTGCCAGATAGAACCAGATCGCCACGTATAAGTGTCGTTGTCTGCGTTTTAAAATAGTTCCTATCAGGTTTGCTCCAAAGGCCACCCAGATCAAGGCAATGGCAATATCAAAAGGCCACTCCAATTCTGCGTATTCTTTGGAAGTGGTATAACCCAAGGGCAGCGTAATAGCAGCCCCAACAATAATTAACTGCCAACCCCAAAAGTTGAGATTACTTAGAAAATCACTCCACATACGGGCTTTTAGCAAACGTTGGGAAGAATAATATACCCCGGCAAAAATGGCATTCCCCACAAAGGCGAAGATCACGGCATTGGTATGCAACGGACGTAAGCGTCCAAAGCTTAACCAGGAGATCCCATCGGTCATGTTAGGGAACATGAACATAAACGCGAGGATGAGCCCAATCGTCATACCAACGATCCCCCAAATAAGGGTGGCCCAGATAAATTTCTTAACGACTTTATTGTCGTAATAGAATTGTTCTATTTTCATAGTGATTCGTGTTTCTCTTGATTAGTGTTTGATTGTTTATTCGATTTATTTTGGGTTGAAATTGTGGTGTCTTTGATCAATTCGTCTTCAAAGAGCATACGAACCGAAGGGGTGTATGTGTCGTCGTACTGACCTCTTTTTACTGAGAAAATGAATGCTGCGAAGAATACCAAAGCTACAATAACGCTTATGGTTAGTAATACATAAATAATACTCATACCTACCTGAATTATGCTGTAAAATTAGTACCGTAGGGTTCCCTAAAATATGACATCGGTCAGTTATACCTTATTTAAAATCGTTTTAAGTGAGTGCTTACATATTGTGTTGCCAGGGTGGTAAATACTACAATGGTTATGGAGCTCAACGGCATTAAAATAGCTGCGATCACTGGTAGTAAATTTCCTGTAACAGCAAACGAAACACCTACAATATTGTATAGCAAAGACAATAGAAAACTCCATTTTATGATCTTGATCCCTTTCTTTGAGATAGAAAAAAACCGGGTGATATCTGAAAAACGGGAAGCATCCAAGATACCGTCACAGGCCGGGGAGAAAACGTTTATGTTTTCAGAAATAGCGATCCCTACGTTGCTCTGCTTTAATGCTCCTGCATCGTTGAGCCCGTCCCCTACCATCATTACCGTCCTCCCTTGTTCTTGTAACGAACGAATAAATTCTAACTTGTCATTAGGTTTTTGGTTGAATAGCAATCGGGTACCGTATGGGAGCAACCCCTGCAGCCGCTCTCGTTCACCTTCGTTATCCCCCGATAATACGATAAGCTCCTTGTCCTTATGCAGGTCTTCGAAAACCTGAGCGACCCCTTCTCTATATTCGTTATGAAAAACATAGCATCCTTTGTACTCTTCATTGCTGCTCACATGTACTTTAGTTCTTGCCGCACCCTGTGCCGACAGGGTTGCTTCGGTTTTGTTACCGCTGCCCACGAAACTAGACGACCCAACCTTCATACGAAGGTCATTAGCACGCGAAGACATTCCCAGACCTGTCTCTTCCTCAAACTCGTCTAAGGTTTGTATGCCGTTATCCTTCAGCATATCGTACAAAGCCCGACTTAGCGGATGATTGGACGCACGCAGTGTATTGGTTAACAAGGTTTCTTCTTCCGAAGTAAGTGCGATCCCTTCATACGTGATCAAACTTTTTTTATGTGTGGTAAGAGTTCCGGTCTTATCGAACACCACAGTATCCACTTTTGCGATCTGCTCGATCACTGAAGCTTCCTTTAGGTAGAATTTATACTTTCCGAAGATTCGCAGTAAATTTCCCAAGGTAAATGGAGAAGCCAGCGCAATGGCGCAGGGACATGCAACGATCAATACGGCCGTGAATACGTTGAACGCCTGAGACGGATCGTATAATAACCAAAAAAGGGTCGATACAAAAGCGATAGACAGGACCGCTACTGTAAATCTCCTGCTAATACTGTCTGTAAGGGATTGAAACAGATTGGGTCGCTCCTTTTGAAACACTTCGTTACTCCACAATTGGGTTAAGTAACTTTGCTCTACAGGTCTTAGCACCTCAACTTCCAGCACACCCGCCATTTGTTTTCCTCCGGCAAAAAGCTTATCTCCGCTTCCCTTGGTTAGCGGTTCGGCTTCGCCTGTTACAAAACTGTAATCAATCAAAGCAGTTCCCTTGATAAGAATGGCATCTACCGGCAATAATTCGTTATTTCGAATAAGCAGGCGATCGCCCTTTTTAACTTCGTAGACCTCTGTTTGTTCTTCGGAAATAATTCCCCGATCGTCCCTGTGCAAACGAGTTACGGCTATGGGGAAATAAGACTTGTAGTCACGTTCAAAAGAAAGGAAGGCATAGGTTTTTTGCTGAAAGAATTTTCCCAACAACAAAAAGAAGACCAGTCCGGTGAGGCTGTCGAAAAAGCCCGAACCCCAGTCGAAGACAATATCCATTGTACTTCTAATGAATAGTGCTGCGATCCCAATTGCAATAGGAATGTCAATATTTAAAAAACCCGAACGCATTCCTCTAAACGCTGCGGTAAAATAGTCGCGCCCGGAGTAGAAAACCACCGGCAGTGAGAAGGTAAACATTAACCAGCGAAAAACATGTTTGAACTGCTCCAGCCAAAACTCTTCTTCTCCCCTTCCCAGGTCAAAATATTCGGGGAATGAAAGGAACATCACGTTTCCAAATGCAAACCCTGCAACCCCTAACTTATAGATAAGGCTTCGGTTGTATCTTTTTTTCTTCTTATTCGAATCTTCCAGCGAGATATTGGGTTCATAGCCAATACGACACACTAACAAGACAATCTCTTTTAAAGAAGCTTTTTCAGATTGAAATGTGACTCGAACGGTCTTTTCCGGGAAATTAACTTGAGAGGTCGTTACTGCCGGATGTAATTTTTGAAGGTTTTCCAGTATCCAAATACAAGAACTGCAATGAATGGAAGGTATAACGAAAGAAACTATTTGAGTACTCGTGTCGTTGAATTCCAGAAGCTTATCGACAATTGCAGTGTTGTCCAAGAAATCGAATTTACCAGAAACTTCACCGGGAGTCGTTCCCGGAGTCTTCTCGAGATCGTAATAATAACCCAGATCGTTCTCGCTAAGAATCTCAAAAACGGTTTTACAACCATGACAACAAAATGTCTTTTCGTTGTAGGGAATGACCGCGTCAACACAAGTATCCCCACAATGGAAGCATATAGCCATAGATTAAAATTTGCTCATTATACCTTTGGCAAAGGTTAGGATTATGAGTTTTTTAAAAAATGATTTATGTCAGCTATCAACCGAACCCTTTATTCTTTTTGAGATCTCCTTTTACAGGTACTGATCCCAAAAGGAGCGTACAAGGGACAAAAGCTCACGAAACTGGTTATCACAAAAATTGAGGCAAGTACCAAAAGTACGATCCCCAGCGTCCCTTCAATAATTCTGAAGTAGTAAAGTGCCAAGATTCCCAGTGCAATTACAATGCGAAGCATGCGGTCTGTGCCGCCCATATTTTTTTTCATATCAAAAACATTTAATAATCTATTGTAAAGATCAGTCACACAACAAAATAGACCTATGACAAATGTCATAACAAAAAGCCATACTTTTAAAAAAAGATAATTTTATCTTTTTATGAGAAATATCATTTTTTACCCTGAAATTCCTTTCGATTTTTGCTGTGTAAAAACAACTACTATGACAATTACAAAAGATAAAACCGTAGCCCAGATCGTTACCGAAAACATCAAAGCCTCTCATGTATTTAAAAAATACAATATCGACTTCTGCTGTGGCGGAGGTGTGACCATTGAAAAAGTATGCGAAAAGAACGGTGTCGCTTATGAGACCTTAGCGAACGATCTCCTGCAAATTAGTTCTTCGGTAGAAGATTCGAACGATTACAATACTTGGAAGCTTCCATTTTTGATCGATTACATTGTGAACATCCATCATGAGTATGTGGAAGAAAATCTTCCGCTCTTGCTAATGTACGCCTCCAAAGTATCCAAGGTACACGGACATCATTACAGTGAGGTGATCGAAATCGACCGTCTGGTTCGCGAGATCGCTTCTGAACTTTCTGCGCACATGAAAAAAGAAGAATTGATCCTCTTCCCGTTTATCAAACAGATGGTAAGAGCCGAAAAAGAGGGAACTTCGGTACCCGAACGTAACTTTGGTTCGGTAGATAATCCTATTCGTATGATGGAACACGAGCATGAAGAGGTTGGGGATCGCTTTAAAGAGATCGCGAGACTCACCAATCAATATACTCCGCCACAAGAGGCTTGCAACACCTTTAAGGCTTTATACGATAAACTGGATGAATTTGAGCAGGATCTGCACAAGCACATTCATTTGGAGAACAATATACTTCATCCCAAAGCACTTCAATTGGAAAAGCAATTAAAATAAGAACAATGTCCTGTACATAAAAAAGGGAGCGGCATTACGCTTCCTTTTTTATTTTTGTAGGTGAAGCTCGAAATGCACTTAAAAACACACATACAGATCGCCCTTGGCTATTTTTTGATCATTGCGCTGCTGGGTGTTGTTTTGCGCTTGTACCAAGTGGTGGATGTCCCTGTGACCTATCGGTTCATTGTACACACTCATTCTCATGTCGCGTTGCTGGGCTGGGTGTATACGGCCCTCACTACGCTTTTATATTATTGTTTTCTTCAAAAGGAACCAATTGAAAAAAAGTATCGGGTTATTTTTTGGGTCACACAGCTTACCATTGTGGGAATGATGGTATCCTTTCCTTTTACAGGATATGCCTTCTTCTCCATCTTGTTTTCCACACTTTTCCTACTGGCTTCCTATTGGTTTTGTTATTTTTTTCTGAAAAACGTTCCGGCTTCTAAAAAACAATTACCTTCTTTTAAGTTGATCCGTATATCGCTTTGGTATTTGATTATTTCCAGCATTGGCCCATGGGCTTTAGGGGCCATTATGACCACCTTGGGAAGCAGTTCTCCCTGGTATCGCAATGCGATCTATTTTTTTCTTCACTTTCAGTATAACGGATGGTTTATTGTCGCCATTTGCGGAATATTCTTCGTGATCCTGGAACGGTATCATTTTACGTTTTCCCGCAAAGCCTTCAGTAAATTCTTTTTTCTGCTGAATGCCGGGGTACTCCTTACCTTCTTTTTATCGGTATTGTGGATGAATCCGCATCCTGTTTTTTACCTATTGGCGGTGCTGGGAGGTGTTTTTCAATTAACAGCCTTCGGAATGTTGTTCTTGAGACTTTTTAAGGAACGTGCGCTTCTGAAGCATTCTCTTTCACCAGCAGTTCTCTTCCTGCTGGCGACTTCGGGAGTGTTCCTAACGGTAAAACTTGCCGCCCAGTGTTTGGGAGCCTTTCCGCTTTTCGCACAGCGTATCTCATCCAACATTGATCTCCTAATAAGTTATATCCACTGGGTTTTTTTAGGAGTGGTTAGCATTGCTATTCTTGCTTTTCTAAAACAATTCCAATTACTCCGTTTATCAGGTTTCACCTATATACTTTATCTTATCGGATTTTTACTTACTGAAATGCTTATGTTCTATAAAGGAGTTCTGGTGTGGACGAACGGGCGATTATTCAGCAGTTATCATTCATTACTTTCGGCAGCCAGCCTGCTCCTTCTTATTGCTATCGCTATCTTGTTCCTTAAACAATTTACCAAGAAAGCAACCTAATCTATTTTAACTTCTTTAGGGTTTTCCTGTTCCACAATCTCCATGAGTTCTTTGATGATGGCTTGTCCGCGATCCTTATTATACCACATTTGAAGCGTCTCTTTAAACGCTGCATCCAAAGCTCCGTGGGCTGCTTTATAGTCTGAAACCAATTGCGTGGCTGCCTGAGAACGCGGGCCCCAGCTTCTCGTCACTTCAAATTCTTCATCCAAGATTAAAAGCTTTGGAATGGACCGTGCACCCGCTGTAAGAAAGGCGTCCATTAATTGGGGGTGTTCATCTCTTAGAACGATTTTTAATTGAATAGCAGGCACCGCTTCTGCAATTTTGTTGAGTAAGGGAAGAGTTTGCGCTGCATCTCCGCACCAAGGTTCGGAAAGGACCAACCAGGTTTGCGGTTGGGAACTATCTTTAAGTCGTTTGGCCTGGATCTCTGTTAGGAAAAGAGTTTTATCCAGTCTTTTGCTTCGGCTGTAATTAAGTTTTGTAAAATCTATCTTCTCTTTTGTCAGTTCTCCTGTGGTTTGCCCGTTTTGCACCAATTGCTTGAACAGCAACATATATTCAGCATAGGTCATGGCTGCCATTACGGAATCTTTTATAAGTTTTTTCATACGTGTTTTTTTGTTTTATTTGATTCTGAATAGTCAATATTGAAGTAACCTCCTTTGTTTACAGTACGTTCCAAAGAATGTGTGATGATCAAGTGCGCGACGGTCACCATATTACGCAATTCACACAATGCAGTATGCAACGAATGGTCTCTGTAGAGCGTTTCGGTAATTTCATGGATTTGAGCAAGGTCTTCTTTGGCTTTTTCCAGCTGGGAAGTACTTCGTACTATTCCTACCTGTGTTCGCATAAGCTGCTGTAATTTCTCTGTGGTCTTCTGAAGCAGTTTCCCCTTCAGAAGCGGGCCTTTTTCCATTTGGAATCCGGGTAGTGCCACAGTCGAAGGTTCGATAGTATGCTTACAATGATAACTGTAAATTCGATGAGCATAAACCACAGCTTCCAATAAGGAATTAGAGGCCAGTCGGTTGGCGCCGTGTAATCCTGTTCGGGAGTTTTCACCGCAGGCAAAAAGATTCCTAACCGAGGTTCTCCCCCAGCGATCAACCACAATCCCGCCACACACATAATGTGCCGCCGGAACCACCGGGATCCAATCTTTCCAAATAGCTATCTGCTTATGCCCGCAGGCCTTGTAAATATTGGGAAACTCATGCCTGAAGGCCTCAATATCGAGATGTGTACAATCCAGATAGACATAGGGTACTTTTGAAGCTTTTATTTCAGAATCGATCGCCCGTGCTACAATATCCCGGGATGCCAGTTCTTCCCTGTCGTCGTAATAACGCATAAAACGCTCTCCTTTGGAATTTCGCAAATACGCCCCAAAACCCCGGACTGCCTCCGAAATAAGAAAGGATGCTCCGTCGTGGCCCTCGTACAAAGCGGTGGGGTGAAATTGTATAAATTCCATATCCCGAATACAGGCTTTTGCCCTGTATGCCATTGCGATTCCGTCTCCCGTTGCAACAGCAGGATTGGTAGTATGCCCATAGACCTTCCCAACGCCTCCTGTTGCCAGCGTAACGCTGTTTGCTTTAACGGTTATGATCTCGCCGGTCTTCTCATCGAGCACATAGGCCCCATAACATTGAGTGGTATCCCTTTGACTTCCCGGCAACGGAGCATGGGTAATAAGGTCGATCGCAAAATGATGGGCTAATATTCGAATGTTTTCAAATCGCCGGACGCGATCCAACAAAGCGCGCTCAATCTCAGATCCGGTCGTATCTTTATGGTGCAATACACGTGATGCTGAATGCCCGCCTTCTTTTCCCAAGGCAAAATTTCCCTGTGGATCTGTGTCGAATCGAACACCCCAGTCCATGAGTTCCCGCAAGCGCTTCGGTCCTTCTTCAATTACACGTGCTACCACAGCAGTATCACACAACCCATCTCCTGCCACAAGCGTATCATGAATATGTTCCTTAAAGGAATCTACTTCAGCATTAAATACAGCAGCTACACCGCCTTGTGCATATTTGGTATTGGACTCCGACACGTGGGATTTGGTCACAATAGTGACTGTTCGTTCGGGAAATTCACCGGCCAGTTTGATCGCCAGGGATAAACCCGCTACGCCCGATCCTATAATAAGATACTGTGTCTCTGTCATATTACTTTGATAATTCCAACATACGTTCAATAGGCATTAGCGCACGTTGCCGAATGCTTTCTGAAACTTCGATCTGAGGTGTTTCATATAGAAGGCAATTGTATAGTTTCTGAAGTGTATTGAGCTTCATAAAGGCGCATTCACTACAGGCACAACTGTTGTCTTCCTCTGCCGGAGCAGGGATAAGAGTAGTATTGGGCACTTCTTGTTGCATTTTGTGCAAGATGCCCGCTTCGGTGGCGACAATGAATGTCTCCGAAGGATAAGACCTAACATAGTCGATCATCCCTGCAGTAGAACCAATATAAGTGGCAACATCCAGTATATGCGCCTCCGATTCGGGGTGAGCAATGATCTTACTGCCCGGGTATTCACTGTAAAGTGCCAAAAGTTTTTCTATGGAAAATGCTTCGTGGACGATACAGGCACCGTCCCACAATAACAGCGCTCTCCCTGTTTTTTTCTGAATATATTTTCCCAAGTTCTTATCGGGTGCAAAGAGAATGGGAACTTCTTTTGGAATAGAATTTACTATTTGCAACGCATTGGAAGAAGTACATACCAGGTCGCTCATGGCCTTGATCTCTGCGGAACAATTGATGTAGGTAATGACTACGTGCTGTGGATGCTCTTTGATAAGTTGCGCAAAGGCTTCCGGCGGACACGAATCGGCCAAAGAACACCCCGCATTAAGATCGGGCAGGACTACTCTTTTAGCAGGATTTAAGATCTTGGCCGTCTCTGCCATGAAATGAACGCCGGCAAAAACAATGATATCTGCA
This sequence comes from Altibacter lentus, assembly GCF_000746845.1. Taxonomy (GTDB): domain Bacteria; phylum Bacteroidota; class Bacteroidia; order Flavobacteriales; family Flavobacteriaceae; genus Altibacter; species Altibacter lentus. The sequence continues at coordinate 993,783 of NZ_KN050846.1, forward strand.
TTGGTCTCTGCCGCTTTTTGGGACAGTCCCAAACTATCTCCTACATAATCGGCTATTTCCTGAATGTCCGGCTCCTGATAGTAATGTGCCAAAATAACTGCGTTCTTTTCTTTTTTAAGTTTCGCAATGGCTTCAGTTAAGTTTTCTTTCAAGGGAGTTACTTTTCTCGCAAAACTAAACAGATTGCCTTTCAATAAATATGATTAAAATCATTGTTGTGTCCTTTAAAACTGCTAATCGTAAAGCGCTTACGATAATTTCAGGAACAAAAAAGACCTTTATCTCTTTTTATGTATCTTAGCCTGAATAAAATTACCCCTTTAATGCTTTCAAACGCTTCAAAATATGCCATCCGGTCGATCTTATATCTGGCAACTCATACTTCAGAAACAAAAAAGATAAATGTCAAGGTGATCGCTGAAGAACTGGAAACACCACCTTCGTTCTTAGCTAAATTATTACAGCAGCTTACCAACAACGGATTGGTATCTTCAACAAAAGGGCCCAACGGCGGATTTTATCTGGACGAGAAGAATCGAAAAAAGTCGCTTTGGGACGTGATCACCTGCATTGACGGTACCGATAAGTTCAATCAGTGTTTTTTAGGGCTTTCAGAATGTAATGATCGAAACCCCTGCCCTGCACACGCCATGGTAGCCCCTTTTAAAGAAAAGATCCTTACAAATTTTCGTGATAAAACCATTGCAGAATTTGCAGCAGAATCCTTGGAAAAAGGAACCTATCTCACCTTAAAACAAACTGAGATACTTTAAGTCCGTCCCAAACGAACTGTTTGAACAAACCCTTTACATAAGGGTATTACGATCATACATAAAGAAATGACCAGTATCAACCCGAAGAAACTTATCGCCCCATATACCATTGTGAGACCGTCCTGCATTTCAGAAAAAATGCCCTGCCGGATACCGTACATCCAATAACTTTTCTTGATTCCTGCCATAAGCAAGGCACACCAAAAAAGAAAAAGCGACACATTGAAAAGCTGCAGTCCTCTTTTAATAAGCCATTGTTGGGTCGTAAAAGCTGCATTTGCTTTTCCTATAATAAACATAAGAGCAGAAAGCAAAATAGTGGTATTGATCCCTATAGTTGTGCCCATTGAGTGGGCTACTGTAACATGGGTGCCGTGTGTAAAAAAATTGATCGCCGGTATGGAAAAAAGCAAGGCCAGTATTAAATTTAGAAAGATCCATATATCTGCAGACATCATAAAGCGTGTAGCCATAGGGTGGTTCATGCGGTCCACCTTAGGAAGTGATCGTCTCCAATTGTAGATTATGGATCCCAAGACCACCCACTCTGTCATACTAACTGCGTAGGCGACATACCGGATCCAGGGTTGTGTAGGCAAAAAATAGGTATGATGCGCCCACCCGAACATAAGATTTGTTAGCCCTAAAAAGTAGAAAAAAAAGGCGATCTTACTAGTGGCCAGCTGGCTGTCCTTTTTAATTTTGGACATCACAAAGATTGAGATACCATAGACCAACATGTTCCAGGAGCCCGTAAAAGAACCATAGGATTTCCACTGCACGGACATGTCTTTTACAAAATGTATTTTGAAATAGTCAAAAAGCCAAAGATGTGCTTCAGAAATATGATAAACCATAAAAACGATTCCTGTTCCCCACATCCAATAGTAGACGGGCCAGTTGCGTACTTTTTTCCGAAGTGTCCCAAAATAATTAATTCCGAAGAGAACCCACCCTATAAGAACAGGGATGACAAAAACAGGCGCAAAGGCGAAATATTCCCTTCCTTCCATATATCCAAGGGCGTAGGAAATGTAGATCCCTATTCCCGTGAGTAAAAAAAGAAAAAAGTGAACTCCCAGTAAACGCGGGGTGAACAGCTTTAGATTTTCTACCTGCGTAAGGAAGAAATAAATACTTCCTGTGGCTGCCAATACGATCCATGAGATAACTGAAGTAACATGAAAAGGCCGTAATTTGGTAAAGGGAGTATATTCTTTTAAAAGTTCGGGGTAGACGTACTGAAGCGAAGCCGTAAGTCCGAAAATGATCCCCGCCAAAAGAGCACTTAAGGCAAAAATAAGAAAGTACAGAGAACGCTTATCTGCCATTTTTGTATTTTAAGGTAACCCAACCGCTGTTTTCGATGCTGGCGTCAAAGTTGGGATAATAACCAGTTTCATCAACCATACGCAAATACTCAATAATAGCGGCCTTCTCATTCTCTGAAAACTGAAATTTCGGCATACTTTTCACACCACTGTTCAAAAAGGCATTGATATAAACAGGACCTTTGTCGGGGTGAGAATACACGTTGGTGAGATCGGGTCCCAAATAACCGCCCAAACCGTATAGTTGATGGCAGGACCAGCAATTGTTTTCCTGCCACAACTCCTGTCCTTTTACCGCCTGTGGCGAAAGAGCCGCTGTGGCCGTGTATGCTTCGGAAGTGTAAATAAAGTAATTGTAAACTGAAAAGAGTGCAAGTAAAATTGCGATCACAAAAATGTACCTTTTTGTAATTTTTGACATTTTAGTTAGGTATAATAAGTTGTTAAAAATACCCAAAAACGTTTCCTTCAAATATGACATTTATCAGTCTTGTTCTCATTTTAAAAAAAATTAATTCTATAACAGAGATATGATTTTAATCATTCTGAAGCTCATTTCTGTTTCCTAATTTTATAAGTTTATTTTCTGAACCTATGCTGAATAAAGAAATACTGTCCCCACAAAGTATTGTAGTAGTTGGAGCCTCCAATGATGTAAAAAAACCGGGCGGCAAAATGCTGAAGAATATACTCGATGGAGGGTTTAAAGGCGACCTTTTTGTGGTAAACCTGAAAGAAGAAAAGGTACAGGGTATTGCCACCCATGCTTCGGTAAAATCTTTACCCGAGACCGATCTTGCGATCTTGGCCATTCCTGCTCCTTATTGCCTGGAAGTTGTCACGATTCTTGCCCAACAAAAAAGGACCAGAGCCTTTATTATCATCTCGGCTGGTTTTGGAGAAGCAGATCCCGCAGGGGCAGCTTTAGAAAAACAAATTACCGATGTGGTGAACAGCGTGAACGGCTGTTTGATAGGTCCCAATTGTATAGGGGTGATCACGCAAAACTATAAAGGAGTTTTCACGTCTCCAATTCCCACTTTCGACCCAGGAGGGTGTGATCTTATCTCGGGATCTGGGGCGACCGCAGTATTTATCATTGAAGCCGGGATGGCGTTAGGAGTCACTTTCGCCAATGTATTCTCGGTTGGAAACGGCGCCCAGACAAGCACCGAGGATATTTTGGAGTATATGGACCTCCATTTTGATCCCTCCCGAGATGCGCCGGTAAAACTGCTCTATCTGGAGACAATAAAAGATCCTGCAAAACTTCAGAAACACGCAACTTCGTTGCGAAAAAAGGGTGTGAAAATAGCTGCTATTAAAGCCGGAAGTACAGCCGAAGGAAGTCGGGCAGCAACATCACATACAGGAGCCCTGGCTAGTAGCGACATGACGGTTCGAGCTCTTTTTCGAAAAGCGGGAATTGTATATTGCAGCAGTCGGGAAGAGTTGTTGAGTGTGGCTTCCATCTTCAAATACAAACCACTGCAGGGAAAGAACATTGCGATAATAACCCATGCCGGGGGCTCGGCTGTGATGCTGGCCGATGCCTTAGCCAACGGAGGATTGAACATTCCTCCTATCCAGGGCCCCGATGCCGAGAAATTAAAGACCTATCTGCACCCCGGTTCTTCTGTGGCCAATCCTATCGATTTTCTGGCTACGGGGACGGCCGAACAGTTAGGCATCATCATCGATTATTGTGAGCATAAATTCGATCACATTGATGCGATGGTGGTAGTATTTGGCAGTCCGGGGCTGTTCGATGTGGAACATGTTTACAATGTGCTTCGCGTAAAGCTGGACCTTTGTAAAAAACCCATATTTCCGGTATTGCCTTCGGTGATCAATGCCCAAAAGGAAATTCAATCCTTTATCGCTCAGGGGCATATTAATTTTCCCGATGAAGTGGTTTTGGGGAAAGCACTCACACAAGTATATAAAACTCCGCAACCTGCTTCGGAAGAAGTAAGACTTCCTGCCATGGATTCTGAAAGCATACGAGCAATCATCGACAGAAACAAAGACGGGTATTTAAATATCAAAGACACCGAAGCACTCATGTATGCGGCAAAAATTCCTCAAATAACAATGCTTGTGGAAAACCAAAAAGATGTCCTTCTTTCCGAAGTAAAAAAACTGGATTTCCCGGTGGTAATGAAGGTCGTTGGTCCACTGCATAAAACGGATGCAAAAGGGGTGCTTCTCAATATTACTTCTTTAGAGGAGGCTTCGGAAGCGTTCGATCAATTGATGCGAATTGAAGCAGCTACTGCTGTGATGGTTCAGCCGCAACTAACAGGGTTGGAATTGTTCGTGGGAGTTTCAAAAGAACCTTATTTTCCTCACACCATTCTTTGTGGTCTTGGCGGAATCTTTATAGAAATCCTCAATGATTTCGCTGCCGGCTTGGCTCCCATTTCAGAAAGAGAAGCGAAAGCAATGCTCCGTTCCCTGCGGGGCTACAAATTGCTGCTGGGGGTGCGCAGTACTGAAGGGATTGATGAGACCGTGTTCATTGACATCATTAAGCGAATCGCCGGCCTGGTACAAATCGCCCCCGAGATCACCGAGATGGATATCAACCCGCTTATTGGTACAAACACCACCCTTTTAGCGGTAGATGTTCGTGTGAAGATTGACAGGTCGATTCCCTAGAATTTTATTTACAAAAGAAGTAAAACCGCACAAAGCAACAGTAAAAAGAAAATAAGGAGAAGTTTCCAGAACAGATGAGCGCGTCGAAGTTCCATAAAATAAAAAGCTACTCCAATGATCTTTAGAATCGCCAGCCCCATGAGGATAGAAGCCGTTTGTTGCAACTCCGGATTAGAGAAGATAAGAGAGGTAATAGTAAGAAATAAGAGCAATAGCCAAGTTATGTTGAGTGTCTTTTCCATAGCTAATAAAGTAAATAGAGAACGGGAAAGAGCAGCAACCAGATAAGGTCGCACAAGTGCCAAAAGGCCCCGCCGGCTTCAATGTCTTCCGTTTTTGTCCCGTAGGGGTTATCACGAAGTCCTAAATACAAACTGCCTAAGATTACCAGTCCCACAAGCACATGCACTACATGAAATAGAGTTAACATCCAATAATAAGAGAAGAAAGTATTATAGTCTATCCCTAATCCAACTGCTGCCTTATCATAATATTCGATACTTTTTAACCCCAAAAAAAGCAATCCTCCCAAAATGGTAATCAATAAAAATTTTCGGCTTTTTTGATATTCCTGTTTTTTAAATAATTGAACCGATTGGGCCATACACCAACCACTGCTGAGCAAGAAAACTGTATTGATCATCCCATAGGTTCGATTGAGCAATAGTCTTGAATCATGAAATAACTGAGGGTTTTCCTGTGCATCTAAAGCCATAAATACCAGGGCGATTCCAAAAGTGATCAGTTCTAAATAGATAACAATCCAAAGTAAAATACCCCCCGGCGGATAATAAAGGTTTTTATAATCAATTTTTGCAAATCCCATGATACTAACTTTGGTGTTTTATCTTATCGTACAGTTTCACTAAAGACTGAAGAAGTTCTACAGGTGTAGTGAGGATCTGATAATGGTTTTGGCCGAACATCTGGGGAAGATAGTATTTCGCCTGTGCCTCAATCGCAAGGGCGTAGGAATGTATTTCCCGCTGATTCAATTCCCGAAGTGCTTGTTTCACATCCTGTATCCCGTATGTTCCTTCGTACTTATCGTAATCATTTGGTTTTCCGTCAGAGATCAAGATCACCCATTTGTTCTTAGAGTCTCGCTGATCCAATAAAGCTCCGGAGTGTCGCAATGCGGCGCCAATTCGAGTATAACCGCAGGGTTCTGCCGCACCAATACGGTGCTTAGCCTTGTTCCAGTCTTCATCAAATCCTTTTATGGTTAGATACGTGCTGTAATTTCGGGTTTTGGAGTAAAAACAATGGATAGAGAAATCGACGTTGAACTCTTCCAAAATCTCTCCAAAGATGATGGAAACCTGTTTCTCCACATCTATCACTTTATTCCCGGCGGCATACCCGTCACTGGAAAGGCTGCTGTCCAGTAAAATTAAAATGGACAAATCCTTTTCCTTCTTCCGTTTTGACAAGTAAATTTTTTCTGAAGGCGTGCGCCGGGAATGAACATCCACAAAAAGGTCTGTGATTGCGTCCAGATCGAATTCTTCGCCATCGGTCTGTCGTCGCTGTTGGCGGTATTTATTATTAACAGAAGTTAGCATTTTCCGAAGTCCCATTAAAGTAGAAGCATTCTCTTGGATCGTTCGCTTATAATAAGCACTATCCGTCTCCTGCTGAATTTTTGGATAGACCTTACAAAAATCGGGCTTATATATGCGTTTGGCGTAATTCCACTCGTCGTAAAGCAGATGAAAAGCTTTCGAAGCTACCGAAGCACTTTCTGAAATTGTCGTATTCTCAATAAAATCGGCTTGATAGATCGAATGCGTGGGATCATCCACCCTAACGGTCTGTTTCATTTGCAGATCTTCCAATGCGTTGGCGTGGTCGTCCAATTCGTCATCTCCGTCAAAATCGCGCCAACCCCCTTCCCACTCTTCGGCGGTTTCCACTTTTTCAAAGTTATGGGTCAACACATAATCTTCTTGCGCTTTCTTGTCAATTTCGAGAGAGACGATCTCTTCCACGGCATTCGCCTTAAGAATGGTATGTATCTCCTCCTCAATGGCGCTTTTCACTTTTTCTGAAATATGCTGAAGTGTTTTTTTTGCAATTGCTTCAGGATCGTTGTGCATCCATTTCCCGTAAAGGAAGGAAGTATCCGGTTGTCCTTTTTCCGAAGCATCTTTTATAAACAATGCTTTTAGCCTGTCATGGATGGGTTCCACCATGGGATATTGATGAAAAAGTTCTGCCAGGACCATTTCGGAAGTTTCCAAGGCATTCTCGCGGGCCTCTTCCAGAGTGTGTTCTTGGCCCGTAACAAAATTGAAGTTCAGACTCTTCTGTATAGCAAGATAGAGTACACGATATAGGTAGAAAGCTGTATTTTCTGCTTCCAAAGGGAACCTATCAAACCGCGTCGGCAGGAAAAAATTACTATTCTTGTATCCTCCCTCATATTCTGCAGGATAGATTTCTATGGCTGCACCGGATACGGCCCTCGCAATGAGGGTAAGCCTTGGTTTGATTAGCATGAGCTCTACGGCATGTAGATTTGCCTCCCGGGCAATCTTCTTCCGGTTCTTAAGGAAATTGGCTACTTTCGAAAAAAGGAATTCATCGGGTTCGAACATAACAGCGGCAGTTAGATCATTAGATCACACAAATCGGTAAGAGCCGAAGTGATCTCGACATCATCAGTGAGCGGTTCTACTATGGCAACTTTTACCGAGATTCTTTTGGGCAATCCCGTAACGATCAACATGGCTGCATCTACAAGGAGTCTTGTAGAGACGGTCTCAGTAAGCCCCAGTTCTGTTAGGTTTCTAATCTTATTGGCAATATGGACCAGTTTTTTAGCAATTTCCCGTTCCACTCCTGTTTCTTGAGTTACGATCTCTGCCTCGTTTCGTTCACTGGGATAACAAAAGGAGAGTGCTATAAAGCGTTGTCTTGTGGAAGGTTTTAACTCTTTAAACCCTTTTTGGTACCCCGGGTTAAAGGAAGCCACCAGCATAAACTCAGGATGTGCTGCGATTGTGAGTCCTAATTTATCGATATGAAGTTCCTTGCGGTGGTCGGTAAGCGAATGGATGGCCACGATCACATCGGGTCGGGCTTCGGCGATCTCATCCATATAAAGAATGGCTCCTTCCTTAACGGCTCGCGTCAATGGGCCATCGATCCAGACGGTTTCGGCACCTTTAATGATATAACGCCCAATAAGGTCGGTAGAAGAGGTTTCTTCATGACACGAAATGGTGATCACTGGCCGATGGAGTTCATGAGCCATAAATTCTACAAAGCGTGTTTTACCCGTACCGGTTGGACCTTTAAGGAGTAAAGGTAACTTATTCTTATAGGCGTGCTGAAAAACTTCTATCTCACGATCCACGGCCTTGTAAAAAGGTTGGGTAATTGTTCGTGCCTCTGTTTCGAGATCTACTTTTTTTCCGTTGATTGAAGCGATATTTGTCATGTTGTTGATTGTTTAAAAAAGGCCCGAGAACAGCTTCTACATTGAAAGGAGTCAAGGTTTAGGTATGAGCGGAACCTGCTTCAGACCTTTTTCGTTGAATTAGCCAAAAGTGTTTAAGTTTCTATTTTTTCCAAGGCTTCGTCTGTGGGGCGCCCATGTTTGGCAAAATCGATAATATAGGTTGTGATGCCCACAGCAAATAAGGTGGCGCAAAGAATAAGTACCACGAAGTGTATACTAATCTCGTTCTGTACAGCCATAAAATCCATTTTAAATTTACGTTCCAGATATACTTGAGCTACCCCGGCAACTCCAAATGCGACCGTCATCCCGATCATTCCTATGTTTGCTGTCCAAAAAGCGAGTCGGCCGCGCACCCCGTCATAAAACTTCCTTCCGGTCATGTTTGGCAAGGAATAACTTATAATTGCGAGAACGATCATAGCGTAGGCTCCCCAAAAGGCTAAGTGGCCATGCATAGCGGTAACTAGTGTTCCGTGGGTGTAGATATTGGTTTGCGGCAGCGTATGAGCAAATCCTAACAAACCGGCACCTACAAAAGATACAATAGCAGAACCCAGTGTCCAGAACAACGCTATTTTATTGGGGTGTTTCTTTTCCCCTTTGCGGTACATATTGACCGCGAACAAGGCCATTCCAAGAAATGCCAACGGTTCCAAAGCTGAGAATATACCTCCTACGATCAACCAAATTTTATTTACACCTATGTAGTAATAGTGGTGACCGGTACCAAGTATCCCGGACAGGAAGGTAAGACCAACGATAACGTACAACCATTTTTCAATGACCTCTCTATCGACACCTGTAAGTTTAATCAAGAGAAAAGAGAGAATACCTCCCATAATTAATTCCCAAACACCTTCCACCCATAAGTGAACGACCCACCAGCGGAAGAAAGAATCTGTCACCTGACTGTCGAAAGGAAGCATTCCCGGCAGATATAACAAGGCAGCAAAAAGAAGTCCCATAGACAGTACCAGAGCTGTGGTGGTCTTTCTTTTTCCTTTAAAAAGGGTGAGAAGGATTAGTGCCAGAAACAACAGGACATTTGCGACCACTAGGAAATCCAGTTGTCTTGGAATCTCGAGGAATTTACGTCCTTCCCACCAGTTGAAATGATAACCCACAATAGCTGCAACCCCCACCACCGCGAGGGAGATGAGCTGTACATAAGCCAGTTTTACATTTACCAGTTCCCGTTGGGCCTCTTCGGGAATAATATAGTATGCCGCTCCCATAAAGCCGGAGAGTAACCACACCACCAATAAATTAGTATGTACTGCTCTGGCAGTGTTAAAAGGAATAAATTCGTGGAGGCCATCCAACCCGATTCGCGCAAAACCCATTATAAATCCGTAGGTAAGCTGAAGAACGAGCAATAGCATTGATAAGGCAAAGAACCAATAGGCTACTTTCTGTGATTTGTATTTCATGTTCGTTGGTTTTTAATTGTTCTCTATTGATGGTTCATCTTTCGCTAAAGGTGAAACGACCCGATCGAAACCGTTTAAGTCGATTTCTCCAATCCAGTTAAAGAAGGCGATCACATCCATGGCCTCTTCTTCTGAAAAACCATATGCAACCATTTTACGACCGTTGGGTGCCCAGGCATTAGGCGTTGTAAGCACTGCTTTAACGTAACCTTCGCCACGGCGATCCATGACCTTTGTAAGTTCAGGCGCATAATATGCACCTTCGCCCAATAATGTATGGCATCCCATACAGTTATTGGTCTCCCAAATGTGCTTTCCTCGAACGACCTGTTCGGTGATGGCTTCGTAATTGGTTTGATCTTGTCCCTTACTAAAAGAGAAAATGGTGAGTCCGATGAACACTAAAAAAGTGACTAATGTCCCTCCGAGAAAAAAGGCTCGGGCTTGTTTTTTGGATAGCATAAAAATCGAATTTAAAATTATAAAAAGACCTTTTTATCTTTTACACAAATATTTGGTTTTCTTTCTGTTTTAAAATATGACCAATATCATTTTCTGGAAATCATTTCAGAAAAGAGAAAAGATATTGGTCAAAGTTGCTCTAGTTTAGCCTTTTAAAAGATGCCGTACAGAATGGTTTTCCTGAGAAAGTTTTGTGTTGAAAAGAGCTGCCCGGTGTTCCATTACCGTGTGTGTTTTTTTCTGTTTATGGTAATGCCTCAAATGATGTTCTTTTTGACGTCCAGAGCTGAAACTGGACACCCGTTTTAAATAACCTATTACACGGGTCGCATGATCCACATTCGCAGAACCGCAATGCGAACATTCGAAAAGGGTTCGCTTGTCGATATGTTCACATTCATTGCAGATGGTTATACGAATGTTAAAGCAAAAATAATTACACCCGGCTGCAGCTGTTGCGTGAATTAGCTTAATAAAACCTTCTTTGTTAGGGGTTTCTTCCAAATTGAGATGCAGAGCCGAGCCGCCATCAAGATATTGGATGATTTCCTTTCCGTGTAATAGAATCTTGTCGAGTGAATTGGTCTGCTCGTCCTCCACAACATAGAAATAAGAATTGTAGCAATCTCTAGGCACCATCAACCCGTCTTCCCTATCCCATTTTGCATTTTTTACTCCCAGATTCTCTGCAGGGACGAATTCGGTATTGAACATATATCCGTATTTTTCTTTGGCTCTCTTATTTTCATCATAAATGGCTTTGAGGTATGTATTTACAAATTGCTTGTAAGTATGTTCGTTCTTTACAGCAATTCCCACACTCTCTGCAGCTTCAACCATGCCATTAATCCCTACTGTTAAAAATTGCTTCTCCAGTGAAATAAAACCCGCATCGTAGACGGGTAATAAGCCTGCGACTTCATATTCTTCAATAAGCTTTCGGTAGGCAACCTGATACTTATGTATTTTCTGAACTTCTGCCACAATATCCGCTCCTTTTTGCACCAACCGATTCATATTAAGAGTGATCACATTAATAGAGCCGGTCGCAACACCTCCGGCTCCCAGCGAATAACTAAATGTATTGTCACTTATCTCATTCCGAAGCCTACAACAGGAAGCCAGACTATCGGCATTCTCAGATTGGTATATGAAAAAGGAATTACCTTCGCTTAACTCTTGGGCGCACATCTCGGTAAACTCGGCATCTACCGGTTTTCCTTCATTCACTAACATAGCGGCAGTTACCACCGGAAAAGTGAGCACCGCTTTGGTGCGTTCCCTATTAAACCACTTCATAAAAAAAGCTTGTAAGCGCTTCACGCTTTCCCACTCCGGTTTCACCAAATCCGGAAAAACGAATTCTCCGAACATACTATTAAAATAGGCCTCATCGTAAAGGGAAATATTCCAAAACACCGATTGATATCCGCGTGCCGCTGCCGGCTGATTAATCGCATAGACCACATGTTGCAGGTGATTTGCGATAAGGGTTTCATGGGTCGTGAGGTATTCTTTTCCGTAATCCTTGACAGCAAAATGATCAAAATACAAAAGGAATTCCACCGTTGCCAAGGCTCCGGCAAACTGTGAACTTACCGCAAATACCAGATTTACAAACTCACCACAAAAGCTTTCCAAGTGCTTTGGGGCTCTGCTCTCCCCTCCCAGTTTAGTAAGTCCGTCAAGCAAAAAAGGATACATGCTAATACTTACACAGTACGGTTTCAAAGAAGTTTCGTCGTGTACATAAATTTCATGGCTTTCAATTTGTCGCAGGTATTCATTTGCTGTAGACGCTCCAAAGAGCTGTGCAATTTTACGAGCTACCAGTGCCCTGTTTACTTGAATATTGATGTCCTTATTTAATTCTGCCTCCATAGTGGCAATATTCTTGGAGGTGACATTGGCATTGGCGTCTACCTTAGAGCCATCGGCAGCATTGGACGAACAGATGTAATGATCTATAAAATCAATCTTCTTGTGTACCTGAGCATTTGTGAGTCGTATCATATCATTGAGTTTTTGGTGAATAAATGGTTGAGATTTCTATTAGTTTTAACTTCGGTGAATCGTTGATTTGTATTTGCACTGTCCAAACCTCCCCTGGCCGCTTCCCATCTACCGGTTTTAAGAAGATCTAATTGAGTCCTTATTTCCGGTGCTACTTCTTCTTCCCCGGTATACAAACAGGTTTTATAGCCTTCACTTTTGGCGATCTTAAGGAGCTTGATAAGCTTTTTTCGATGCCATTCCCCACCCATAAAAACAACACAGCCGGCAAAGCCCTTGTACCTGTATACGATTTGATGGAAAAGACTACAGGTGAGACGTGTTCCCTGCTTTTCCTTCCATAGGTAAGGAGAATGACAGCCCTCACAGCGCAGGGGACATCCGGAAATTGAGAAACATAAACTAATCTCGCCGGGTACTTCTTGCAGAACAACTTGAAAATCGTGATAATACATAATTAAGTATAAAAGACCTTTTTATCTTTTATAAAATTAAGTAAGATTATGGCGAATATCAGATAGTGTTCACTAGAGTTATTAAAAGGGTTATTAACAATAGAAAGATATCATCGATAACCCTTTATTAAAAAGTTTTTTTAGCTTCTTCAGTATGAAAGCGTTTAGCAGATGCTGAAACGATTGTAAGCTTCTCGAAGTAATGCTTCCCGATGGTCTGGATGGGCGATAGAAATAAGGGCTTTAGCCCGTTGTTTCAAACTTTTACCAAAGAGATTCACAACGCCGTACTCGGTAACCACATAATGGACGTGAGCACGTGTTGTAGTAACACTGGCTCCTTCTTTTAAGAAGGGAGTGATCTTGGACAACCCCTTGGTGGTCACCGAGGGCATGGCAATAATAGGCTTTCCGCGTTCGGAAAGAGATGCGCCTCTAATAAAGTCCATCTGCCCTCCAACGCCCGAATACTGATAGGCCCCTATGGAGTCTGCACAAACTTGCCCGGTAAGATCGATCTCGATGGCGCTGTTGATGGCCGTTACCTTAGGATTTTGTCTAATAATGGCGGTATCGTTGGTATAGCCGGCCTCCTTGAAATGCACAATGGGATTATCGTCCACAAAATCGTACAGTTTCTGGGTTCCCATGGCAAAGCAGGTTACTATCTTGCCGGTCTTGATCTCCTTCTCTTCTCCGGTAATAATGCCCTTTTCTACCAGTGGCAATAATCCGTCGCTGAACATTTCGGTGTGGATCCCCAGACGCTTATGATTCATAAGATTGCTTAGTACGGCATTGGGTATATTACCAATCCCCATTTGTAATGTTGCACCGTCTTCTACTAAACCTGCCACATATTTTCCAATGGTGGCTTCTATTTCTGAAGGTTCCCCCAAGGGTGATAAATGAATAGGGGCATCTATCTTCACGCCAAAATCGATCTTGTCCACATGAATAATCCCGTCTCCGTGGGTTCTGGGGACACGGGGATTGATTAGCGCTACTACCTTCTTTGCTGTTTGAATGGCCGGCAATGTAATATCTACCGAAACACCTAAGGAACAATACCCATGCTTATCAGGAGGAGAAACCTGAATAAAAGCAACATCCAGCGGAAGGATATTCCTGCGGAACAACCAGTGGATCTCGCTCAAGAACACCGGAATATAATCCCCCGTATGTGCCGCAACACCTTTTCGTACATTCTCTCCTACAAAACAACTGTGAAGGTTGAAAGCTTTACAATAAGGCTCGCGCGTATATTTGGCATCACCATGTGTGTGGATCTGAAGGATCTCGATATCTGAAAGTTCTTCATATCGGTCGCACAATGCGTTGATCAACACATTGGGGGTCATTGCGGCACCTTGAAAGAAAACGCGATCTCCGGATTTAACAAGAGAGACCGCATCGGCGGCAGATACAACGTTAATAGTGTTATGGGCAGTAGCATTCATAGAAGTAATTTTCGGCAAAGGTGGGCCTTTACAGCGCTTCAGAAAATGATAATGCTCATATCCTAGAAATCTTTCCGTTTTGCTTTTCGCTGAATGATCCAGGTGGGTATAACCACCCACAATAACAACATGGCAATAGATACGATCACACCGAAACTGGTTCCGAAGAATTTCTGAAAGACCGCTCCCGTGTATCCAAGTAGGGCCGATATATCAAGTTTCAGTAAAATAAGCACCCGCGACAAATCAATAGGGTTTGCCATGGTGCCTATAAGCGAAAAACTGTCTAAGGGATACTCTTCAAAAGCGATCAAGGACATTAGAAAGATCCCGTCATAGATAACCGCCATAAACAGCCACAGTAAAATGGCATACCCAAATCCTTTTATCTTATTTTCATTGGACAGTGCGATCATAAAGGCAAGGGCAGTAAAGATGAGCGTTAAAAAAGTTCCGGTTATCAGCAATAATGAAAAGTCCCAAATGGCACTGGACTTAAAGATGCCGTAAAAAATAAAGGGAACCCCCAACCCAATGATGAGGCTCATGGAGAGTGAAAGTGCAACCCCTAAATACTGACCCAAAAATATGGAAGTGCGCTTTACGGGCTGTGCCAATAGCAGTTCGGTAAACTCTTTCGAATTGTAATAGTACATCACCCCAAAGATGGTCCCGATTAGAGGTACCAGCACAATGATCACATTCATGAGCGTGATCACCGCTTTAGACAGATCGTTGTTGAGAAAAAGCAGGACGACCCCTAGCAAAAGATAGAAGGCGAAGTATACGTAACTCCAGCGGCTACGCATAAGGTCGTAAAAACTATATTTGAGAATTTTAATCATAGCTTTGTTGTAAAATTGACGCAATGGCGTGCTCGAAATCAGGTTGCTTTGTCTGCTTCTTCAGTTGTGTGATGCTTCCTTTAAAATAGATCTTTCCTTCCAGTAGAAAGACAATATCGTTGGTCACTTGTTCCACAAAGCTCATAATGTGGGAAGTGATAAGGATGGTCTTTCCTTTTTCTTTTTCTGAATTGATCAAATCCTTTAAGCGCAACAAGGATATTGGATCGAGACCGGAGGTAGGTTCATCCAAGATAAGCAGCGGACTATCGAACATAAAGGCCAGTACAATGTTCACCTTTTGTTTGGTTCCTCCGGAAAGATTACCAAGTTTCTTTTTTAAGAAAGGTTGTAACTTAAAAAGTTCTATAAGTTGTTGGTCGTCCACGTTATTTTTTCCTCGAAGGTCCTTTATCATATTGATAAGTTCCTGAACCGTAAGATTTGAAGGAAAGTTGGCGATCTGCGGAAGGTAATCGATCTTATGCCGATACTTCCAGTCCTTTTTAATTGGTTTTCCTTCAATTTTGATAACGCCCGAATTTGGGATCACCATCCCCAGGATACTTTTAATGAGTGTTGTTTTCCCGGAACCGTTAGGGCCGAGGATAGCGAAGATCCCCCCCTGCTCTATTTCCAGATCTACACCTTGCAGCACCTGGTTCTTTCCAAATTTCTTATGTAAGTTCTGTACGCTAATCATGGGGTATTCTTTTCATTTTAGGGGAAGCATCCACCAGGTTATCCGGTGTAAATACCGGTGAGACTTTTTCTGAAAAATCGATAATATCGATGAACAAACTTCGCAGCAGGATAATAGCTTCGGGGGTTCTGTTCACGACGTAAGAAAACAGTTTTACGGGACGATAGGGTACATCCCCGATACCGTCTTTGTTCAAGTCGTATCCTGTATAATTGCTCCAATAATTATCACTGAACCTGTTATCGTTGAGCTTGCTGTTATACGAAAGATCGAATGAGTTATACAAAAAATTGTTCTCTGTAAAAAGATTGGCATAGCAGGCTCCGCGGGATTTAATGGCCCATCCGTTGTTAATAAAGTCGTTGTCTTTATAGTTCACACGGTTGGATCCTTCTATGTTGATACCTACGGTATTACTTTCAAAGACATTACCTATAATTTCAGAATCGTTGATCTCTTTCAGTAAAATTCCGAAGGAAGCAGATCCCCAATTATCCTTGAAGATATTATTGTACATCTCGATCCTTTTGGAGAACATCACAGCGACACCCGCGCCGTTATTCTGAAAGGTATTATCCTGATAAACATCGTCATTGGAGAACATGAAATGCAGGCCGTATCTTATATTATGCGAACTTGTATTGTTCGTGATCTTACAAAAATCTGAAAATTCCAGATAGATTCCATCCCTTACGTGTGTGATGATGTTTTGATCTACTTCAATGTTCTTGCTGTACCACAATTGAATACCATTACCTGAATTGTATTCTTCTTTGGCATCCCCTATAATTTTATTGTGAAACACCTTCCCGTCACTTGCTTTTTCTAGGTAAATTCCGAAGAAAAGTTTTTCCAAGACCAAATTCTGAATGATAAAATTCTTGCTTTTTACCACGCGTACCGCCGCATAATCTTCGGTATAACTGGTGCCCACATTAATGATAAAAAGCCCGTCCAAAGTGACATTATCGGCAACGATCTGAATGATCTCGCCTTTATTCTGCCCGTCGATCACAGGGTAATTGTCTCCCAGAATGGTAAGGGGTTTATCAATAATGATATTATATTCTATATAGGTTCCTTTTCGTACCAAGATAGTATCAAAAGGTTGTGCCATTTGCACCGCCTCCCGAATACCTTTAAAGGAGCAAGAAGAACAAACTTCCAGTGTATTAGCAAACAACACTGGGATGCCAAACAGGAAAAAAAGGATGCTATGTACCAATGGATTTTTCAAGAAACCTGTAAATGATGTGAACACTTTAAAATTTTGAAACCTGATCTTGTATCTCTTCCCAGGTAAAAAGAGTGCCTCCCTTTTCTTTCTGAAGTTCCCGGGCCACTTCGTTTGATTCCAGAGCCGAAAGATTGGCTCTCATAGGGCTTGGGATATTTTCAGAAATAATAAAGGTAGCCGTGGTGGCATCAATAAGTTTTTCGGGTTGAGAATAATCGGTGACGAGGTAAAGTTCCACCTCCATATCGTTTTCTACCATAAAATGCAGCATGCACTCCGCAGCATCGAACTTGTACGCTTTTCCCTTATCGGTCACCAACTGTGCAGCATGTTGCCTGTCGACTATGGTCATACTACAATAGACGCAGCCGTCTTCGCCATAGTGAATTTCTTGCGGTTTGATTGTACAAGACACAAAGAGGCTAAAAATAAGCAGTAAGTGAAAAATCGTTCTCATGTTGTTAATGTTTCAATGTAACTTTTTGAACCTTTTACCCAAAATATAGGCAACCAGCGACAAGGCCATACCTGCTGCCAGAAAGTAGGCTCCAAATTGCGGATAACTATGTGCTTTAAAATTAAGAATATCTTTAGTTCCAAACAAAGGAGGTTGAAAACCCATAACGGTACCATCCTTATTGGTAAATTTTAGAATTGCCTTAGGGTCCAGGTTATGTCCGTAGTCATGTTCCCAGAGATAAAAATCGTAGATCCCTGCTGCGGCCAATACGAACATAAGCAGAAACCATCCCAAGAACCATTTGTAATTTGCTTTGAAAGCAAGGAACAGGCCAAGTACGCTCATTATAATGATCACTACGGGAAAGATTTGAAATTCCGGTATACTTTCCGGGATATACTTCATTCCCACATAGTGGTTCATGAGGTTTATATTCTTAATATCATGAGGGTTTGTGTCGGCAAAATCATTGATGTAGATATCCATTCCCAACGGAATAGGATATTGTGGTGCTTCTAGAGTTATATTCCAAAGCGGGAAAAGAAACAGCCCTAAGATCAACACGGCTGAAAGTCCCATTAGTATACGCGATTTTATCATGACAATTTATTTTTTAATGAAAGACGGGAGCAGTCGAAAACTCCCGTCTTTTTATGGAAATACCACTAATCACTACGCAAATGTATTTCCGCTATTAACAACTAATTAATCCTCTCCCAATGACCAGCTCAGTTCGAGTGGTGATGAAGCGGGAGATACTCTTACATATCCTTGCATCTCTTGGTGCAGCGCAGAACAGAAATCTGTGCA
Organism: Altibacter lentus; assembly: GCF_000746845.1. Classification (GTDB taxonomy): domain Bacteria; phylum Bacteroidota; class Bacteroidia; order Flavobacteriales; family Flavobacteriaceae; genus Altibacter; species Altibacter lentus. The sequence continues at coordinate 1,011,892 of NZ_KN050846.1, forward strand.
ATAGAATGGCCATACACCCACCTGTTTAGGTTCCCAGACAAAGGTTTCGGTTTGTCCCGGCATGATCAATAACTCTGATGTGTTAGCACCGATCATACTAATACCGTGAGGCACATCGTAATCTTGCTCCAGGTTGGTCACGTGGAAATATACTTTGTCCCCAACCTTGATCCCTTCGATATTGTCCGGATTGAAGTGGCTTCGGATCATGGACATGTATACATGCACTTCATTTCCTTGTCGTTCCACACGAGCTTCAGATTCAGATTTGATACCGTACTTGTGTTTGTTATCTTCAATCTTGTAGATCTTCTTAGAATTCTTCATTACGATATCGGCTGCAATACCTGCTGCATAGTGTGGTTCCCCTATGGTTGGGAAATCCAGCAACAGTTCCATTTTCTCACCGGATATGTCGTATAATTGAGCCGACTGGGTAACTTCCGGACCTGTTGGCAGGTATCGGTCTTTTGTGATCTTGTTCATGGCAACCACATATTTTCCTGAAGGCTCTCTTGAGTTTCCACCGGGGATCATTAAGTGTCCTACAGAATAATAACATGGCTGTCTATCGACTACTTCCCAGGTTCCTAATTTCCACTTAACAACTTCCGAAGAGATAAAGAAAGTAGTATATGCATTTCCTTTATCGTCGAATTCGGTGTGTAACGGTCCTAATCCCGGTTGTTCAACCACTCCGGCCAGTACATCCTCAAATTTCAAGATCGGGATACCGTATGCCTCACCGTCAAATTTCTTGTTCTCAATGGCATCCAGCATCTTGGTGAAGGAGTGTATGGTTAGGTTAGCCGATAGTTTTCCGTTTCCAACAATATATTCTCCCGAAGGGTCTACGTCACAACCGTGTGGTGATTTTGGTGTTGGTAAGAAGAAAACAGCTCCCGGTACTTCGGTGGGATCAACCACCAATACTTCCTTCTTCATGGTAGAAGTTGCCGTATGTGTTTCCTCGTCGTATACGTTGTGCGCATAGTTGGTAGGCATTTTGGTACCACCGCCGTTGTTCACATATTCCTCTATCTTCTTCCAGTTCACCGCAGCAATAAAATCCTTATCGTTTTGAGAAGCGTTTACTTCTAGCAGGGTGTTGGCTTCTTCAGAATTATACGTTGTAAAGAAGAACCATCCGTGTGATTTTCCTCTCCCTGGGTGGGATAGATCGTAATCGAATCCGGGCATTAACAACTGGAATTTTATATCCATTCCCCCGTCTTCCGGATCAACACTTATAAATGATAATGACCCTTTAAAGTTCCCTTTATAGTCTTTAATAGGCATATCCCGTTGTGGAATTGGTACAGAGAATCGTGTTCCTGCCACAACATACTCTGTATTTTCGGTTACGAATGAAGAACTGTGGTTACCGGCACTGTTAGGTATCTCAATGATCTCGGTCGTTTCGAAGGTAGTCAGGTCGATCTTTGCGATACGCGGTGTATTGTTACCGTTAATGAACACCCAACGGCCATCCAAAACCCCATTGGTTTGAGAAATATCCGGGTGGTGCGCATCGTCCCAAGGCACAAATCCATGAGAAGTGTTTAACATGGGTTTAGTTTCTTCATTGTACCCCCACGCCTTTTCAGCGTCTTGTGAGAACACAGGAATTACTTTGAACAAACGCCCCGACGGTAATCCGTAGACAGAGAGCTGTCCGCTAAAACCTCCGGAAATAAACGCATAATACTCATCGTATTCTCCCGGGGCCACATAGACCTTCTCTGCGGCATTGGAGCTTAAAGCTCCTTTATTCTTGTTGCTGGATGATTCGCTATTGTTACAGCTTATCATCCCGAACAGGACCACAAACGACAATAGGAAATAAATTGATTTTTTCATGATAGTATTTGATTAAATGGTTGTTTTTCTGAATTAATTATTTGGAAGAATCACCTTATCGACCACATGCACGATACCGTTCCCGGCAGGAACACTTGCAATAATCTTGGCTCCTCCTACATAAACATCGTCACCTTTCACTTCAACAGGAACGTTCTCATTGCTCGCTTGCCCCAGCGATTTGAACTTTTTCAAAAATTCCTTGTCGTAATTTCCGGGAGTAACATGATGCTTTAAGATAAAGGCTAGTTTTCCCTTGTTCTCAGGCTTCAGTAAATCTTCTACGGTTCCAGCAGGAAGGGCTTCAAAAGCTTCGTTCGTTGGTGCAAAGACCATTAACGGGCCGGCATTTACAAGCGCATTTTCTAATTGTGCTGCTTGTACAGCCGCAACCAAGGTAGAGTGGTCCTTAGATCCAATTGCAATGTGCAATACGGTAGGCTTTCCTTCGTCATCTTTTAAAAATGCCTGCCCTTGTCGATCCGAATCTGCAACTTCTTCTGTTGTCGCCGGTGAGGCGGCGGCAGATGATTCATTTTTGGTTTCAGATTTACAGTTGGTAAAAAAAACTAAGATTGAAACCAGTACGAGTTTAATGATTGTTTTCATGGGGTTCGTGTTTGCGCCAAAATCACTATAAAGTGTTTGTTGACTGGTTGATTGGTTGGTGAATTATTATTCCAGGGTTCTAAAATATTCCAAAATGCTTCGTGCTTCTGCTTCGGTCAAACTCTGGTTTGCCATTGGAGAACCATTATAATCTATAAGCAGTTGCTTTGCGATAGGATCTTTTTGTACCATTTCTTCCGGATTCAAGATCATGTTCATGATCCACTCGGGAGAACGTCTTTTAGTGACACCATCTGGAGCAGGCCCAATAAACTTCTTACCTACTTTATGGCACGCTGTACATTTGGTTTTAAATAATTCCTGTCCTTGAGCTGCCAAACCTTGATCTATCGTTGCTGGTAATTCCAAGCTCTTAATAGGTCCTACTCCTTTGTTGGATAGATCGATAGTAGCGGTTTTGGCAGGAGTCGATTCCACTGCCTTGGTTGTTTCTTCTTTTTTGTAACTTCCAATTTTAACTTGTTCCTTTTCTTTTTTTTCATCGCCTCCTCCACAGCTTAATAATGTGAAGACAAAAAGAACCGACAGCGATTTAAATAGATATTTCATGGTACATTTGATTAAATATTATGGGCCAAAAGTACTAGCGGAAACCAATTTAAAATATGATATTTATCATAAAAGGATTGTTTTCTCTTTTTATAATGTATCTTTAATCCCAGCAAGCTCAACAATGCGATCTCATGTTGTTACATTCGTCGAAATATGCAGTAAAGGCACTGGTCTATTTAGTGGCAAATGCTTCGGAAGAACATAAATTACTGGTCAAGGAGATTGCTGAAGCAACCGATATTCCGAAGGCATTTCTTTCTAAACTTTTTCAGCAATTGGCTGCTAAAAACTACATCTCTTCTACCAAGGGAAGACACGGCGGATTTTACCTTACTGAAGCACAATTGAAGAACTCGGTATTGGATATTATTATTGAAATGGAAGGAAAAGACCGGCTCCAGGAGTGTGTTTTAAATTTAGACAACTGTGATGCCGAGAACCCTTGTGCCATTCACGAACTTATAGTGGACGAAAAGACGGCACTGCGCGAACGTTTCAAGAATATTACTTTAGCGCATTTGAAGGAATAAGCTTTCCTTGAAGCACTATATGATATAAATCATATAGGTCCTTTACAATTCTTTCTATTTTTGAGTTAAATTCTGATCCTATGAAATATATACTCTTACCTACAGATTTTTCAGTGAATGCGATGAATGCCATAACATACGCCATGCATTTCTTTAAGGGTCAAGTTATTCATTTCTATGTGCTGAATGTTCAAAAAACATCAGACTATACCTTATCTGAACTGATGACGAATTCTCCTTCGGGATCCATCTATGAAGGAGTTCTTGAGGACAATGAAGCCAAACTTCAAGAATTGACCGAAAGCCTGCGTGAGGAATCTTCCGAAGAAACATATACGTTTGAACCTTTGCTGGACTATGACGTCTTTACAGATGCCGTGAACCAAGCGGTGGTAACACACAATATAGACCTTATTATTATGGGCACAAATGGTGCTACCAATGCCAGAGAAGTTGTGTTTGGCAGTAACACACTGCAGGTAATCCGCAAAGTAGATTGTACAGTGCTTACGGTTCCTGAAGACTATCGGTTTGTTCCAATTAGTTCGGTGTTGTTGTCTCTTAATTACCAGACCTTTCCCATATCACAGGTTCCCTTATTAAAAGAGGTCCTGTCATTACACAAAGCCAATTTGAAAGTTCTGGATATTAAAGAAACTGGAAACGCTGCTACAACAAAAGGTAATACTGCCAACTTAGACCGTTTACAAAAGATGCTCAATTACCAGTTATTTCGCGTAAAGGATATTCCGGAAGCTATGGCAATAAAAGCGTTTGAGCAACTCATGCCTGTGGAATTGCATACGGTAATAGTGGAAGAACAACACTTTCTGGATAGATTGCTTTTTGGATCGACAACTTCAAAAATAAGTTATGAAAGTCCGATTCCCTTATTAATAATACATTGTTAACTCAATTAATTGGCGACCAACAGCATTTGTTGTTGTGCCATTTCCTTCATTAGAATTCTGGCATAATCTGCCACGGCACGTTGCGGGCGCTGCGGATCCACAACATCTATCATGCCTTTCCATAACAACTCGCGTTCTTTTCCCGGACATAAGCAAAAGAGAGAGGTTTCGGTGTGATAGACCTTGTAAGAGGAAGACTGTTGCGCTTCCGAATAGATACGCTGATTCTCATAATAATATTCCCTAAAAGACCCCATGTCCTTTCGAAATGCGTTGATCGATCCTACTAAGGTAGTTCGATCTTCGGAACCAATAACCTTCGATATCAACACAGCGTCGAAACCTGCTTGCAACAATTGGTTTTCGATGGTATTGAGTTCGGCTTCCGTCCTTTCGGCATTGGTGAAGGAAGTATCAAAGAAGTCAACACTTTTCACCGCGATCACTCCCTCCTTCTCCAAACGGGTCACCAACTCATCTTCAAACATCCTTCTTGAATCGATGTTGGCCGTCATCCCGATCACCAATACCTTGTTTGCTTCAAAGACCGGGGTGTCCGGACTTTTCCATTGGTTCACCAATCTACTGGAGGCGCATCCGCTCAAGACTCCCAATAGTAATCCTAAAAAAATATAGTGTATTCGCATGATCTTTTGTTTGAAATGGTTTTAATAGGTTCCTTTTAATAATTATTAATACAAGAGTTCGCATTCAGCTTGTTATAAAAGCCTGATTACGTATTAAAACTAGAAAAACAGCACTTGATTAAATATGATATCCCTCAGCTTTCAATGTAAAATCGTTAGACAAAAATCTCTTTTATCTCATATAACTTCGGAATAGTTACCTTCCAGCCATACGTATTCTGTAATTTCACCCGCAACGCATCCTGTGCCGTAGGCTCCCCGTGAATAAGAAATGTTTCTTCAGGGATGTTTTTAATGTTACCTGCCCAATCCAATAGTCCTTGCTGATCTGCATGGGCCGAAAGACTTTCAATGTGATGAATTTCGGCTTTTACGGGATAATATTTTCCGAAGAATTTCAACTCATTCGCCCCTTCCAAAAGTTGTCTTCCGCGAGTGCCTTCGGCTTGATAACCTACCAATAAAACGGTGGTATTGGTTTGATCTATCATTTGTTTGAGGTAGGTTAAAACCCTTCCGCCGGTTACCATTCCGCTACCGGCTATCACCACTTTTGGCTGCGGATTGTCAATGGTTTCCCAGGTTTCTTTATAGGAAGTGATTATGTTCATCCGGTTGTTCATTGCGTTGAAATCCTTTATAGGCAGTTTATGCCAATCGGGAAAATTCTGAAACACAGAAAGCACATTGTTGCCCATAGGGCTATCTATAAATATCGGGATGTTCGGAATTCGGTTTTCGTTGTACAATTTCCAAAGCAGAAACATCAACGCCTGTAGCCGTTCCACCGCAAAAGAAGGAATGATCAAATTCCCACGGTTGTGAATGGTTTTGGTGATGAGTTCTACCAGTTTTTCTGAAACACTTTCCTGCGGATGAAGCTTATTGCCATAGGTACTTTCAAGAAAAAGATAATCTGCCCATTTCGGTCGTTCCGGCGGAAAAAGAAGCAAATCGTGTTCTCTCCCGATATCTCCCGAAAAAACAAAGGTTTTTCCGAAGATCTCAAGTTCAATAAAAGTGGCACCTATAATGTGGCCGTTATATCTAAATCTATATTTTATATTTTCTGAAAGTTCAATCCATTTATCTTTTTCTTCAGCATGGAAAAAACCTAAGGTTACCTCAGCTTCTTCCACGCTATAAAAAGGTTCGGCAGGTTGGTGTATGGAATAGCCTTCTTCATTGGCCTTATCTGCCTCCTCCTCGTGAATTTTCGCACTGTCCAGTAATATTATTTTGGTAATCGCAAGCGTTGGCGCAGTACCTATAATTTTTCCGCGGAAGCCTTGCTTTACCAATCGCGGTAAATAACCTGTGTGGTCCAGGTGTCCGTGAGTAAGGAGTACTACATCTATTTCTGAAACTTCGATGGGCAAATATTCCCAGTTCTTTTCCCGAAGCTCTTTCAACCCTTGAAACATTCCGCAATCAATTAAAATAGTCTGCTCCGGTGTTTCCAGAAGAAATTTAGACCCTGTAACCGTTCCTGCAGCACCTAAAAAATGTACTTTGATCTTTGTCATAGTGTAACTTTACACAGAGAAGATACCTCTGCTAGAATTTTGATCTTTCTGCCGTTAGAGATCCCCAGATGATCCAAATAGAACGCATCATTGACCAGTTCTCTGCAGAGTACTACATCCCTGCTCAATAAAAACTGCTTTTCTCTTGAGGATAGCAAGGTAGATACGGTAATTGGATACAATCCCAAACGGTCGATGCGTTCCTTTAAACTGTCGCCCTTAGGATAATCCCAGCTTAATAATACCAGGCCTGCACAAGTACCATATTCGATCGCATCTTTGGTAAAACGGGTGTTGGTAACGACCCATCCTTCATTGGGCGTGATCTCCGTGTTCTTAAGTTCTGTGCCATAAGCGACAATATCCCTGTACCGGGAATGAATATAGAGGGGCACCTTTACATTGCAGTTACGTCCTTCCTCGCTGTGGAACTTGCATTCGGCCACAATATGTTGGCCGTTCTTAAGAGCGACAACATCTACCTCATGATCTACACAACGCCCTTGCAAGATCTGCCCGGTCTTTGTCTCATAACCTGAATAGAACAGTAAGGCAGCTATGAATTTCTCGAAGGGGAAACCCGTAGGACCCAATTCGTAGATCGCTTTTTTTAACTTGTATTTGGAAGCATACACCGATTTCTTTTTCTTGAGTAGCGCAAATGCACGATTGTAGATCTCCTTTGTGGAAATTCCTTGGTAGAGTTCATCCCGGACAATATCTATGATATGCTCCACGGCTTTATCATCTGCTCCGCTTCGCAGTAAGGAACGTTTGAGTTTCTCCACAGAGAATCGTACCACCTCACCCGATGACTTCACAACATCAAATTTTTGAGGGCTTTCTTTCATCTATGGTTAATTTCGGAAATCGTGTAATGCGAGGACCGGTACTTTGGAATACAGACCTAATTTTTTTACTAAAGGGTTCGAAAAAACACTTCCGAAGAAAAGATGCTTTTTATTAATAAAAGCGATCATACCGCTCTTGCGTTCTTCTACAAACTGCATAAGCCCTTCTTGAATATTTACGTTCTCCAGCCAGTGAAAAGTAAAATGTGTGCCATCCAAACAGTCTTCAAGCAATTCTTTATTGTGTTGTTGCGTATCGCTAAGTATTTCCTTTTCTTGAACATGCAAAATGCGTATAGGCGCATTCGTGATCCTGGAAATTTCGAACAAATACTGCATTTCACGCTTCTTGTAATGGGTCTTGTAGCTGGTAGGAAAAACGATCTCCTTTGGCTCCTGATAGGTTACGTTACCTGGCACTGCCAGCACGGGGCAGTTTCGTATTTTTTCCATGGCATTGATGGTATTGCTTCCAAAGAGCACATCTGTCGCATCGGTTTGACCTTTGGTTCCCATAATCACAAGTTCAATATCGTATTTTTCAATAGTTTTCTTAAGTGCCTTTAATGGTAAAAGATCTAAAGCCAACGATTCATAGGTATGTCCGGAATAGATGGTTCGTATCTCTAAATGCTGTAAGGTCTTTTGCAGTTCTTTTTCTGCTTTTTCTTTTGCGATCTTCGAACGGGAATCTCCATACGCATGCACCAAATAGAAGGCTACCTCTTCGCGTTTGTAGAGATCGGCAGCATAGGCAATGGCGTTCCACGCGTTCTTGGAGAAATCGGTTGGGATTAATATTCTCTTCTTCATCATTATTGTTTTTATTATTTAATCGGAATCACTAAGGTTGGCGTGTGTGTGTTTTTTCCCATCCGCTTCACCACAGGTTCACGGAAAAGTGTATCGATGAAATTGTGTTTATGATATACCAGCGCCAACAAATCAATGTTTTTATCATCGATGAAAGTGTGCAATGTGTTTGAAATATTTTCTTTTTTCTGAAGCCAGTGTATTTCTGAATTAAATTCAATCAGATCATTTTTAAACTGCTCGATATTATGCCGCTGCTCCTCATTTAACTCGGCTTCTCCTACATGAGTTACATGAAGGGTGGAATTATAATGTCGCACCAACTGAAGCAATGGTTTTAACTTTGAAAGTTGGTAAAATTCATTAAAATCTGTAGCAAAGGCAATGTTTGATGGGATATTAAAATCTACTTCTTTGGGTACTATAAGTAATGGACACCCTTCCAATTTTTGGATTACTTTTAGGGTCGTGCTTCCCATAAGTACAGCTTCTGCTCCTGTTCTGCCCTTGGATCCCATCACTACAAGATCGAACCCTTCTTCGGCTATCATGGTATTAATTAGGCGAGGCAATTGTGCAGGTGTAGAAATAATATCGTACGTATGGGGCAGATCCCCTAAGTCAAGTTTAATTGTATGCATAAACTTTTTGCCATCATCTTCAGATTGAGCGTAAAGTTTGTCAACAATACCTTCAGAACGGCCAATGTCCACACGACTTGTAAGTGTGCTAATCTCATCACCAAAAGAATGGACAAGCGTGATCTGCAAGGCTTCGCTCCCAAATAGCTTGGAGACATAAAATAGTGCCGCATATGCATTTTTTGAGAAGTCGGTAGGTACAAGGATTTTTTTCATTTTTACCATTTTTAAAACCCGAAGAATAAATTTTGAGTTGTCAATGAATCATTGTGCTGCTCAATACCGTATTTGTTGACTCTTCCGGTGAATTCAAATATATTCCTTACAATACAGTTTTTAAATGATTAAAATCATATTCCCTGATTCAGAAAGATTTAAATACCTAAAAACCCGTTCCGAATAAATTTACGAAACAGGTTTAAAAGTTTATAAGGCGATCATTTTTTATGCACAGCACATTTCATCACTATCCTTTACACCAAGCTTTTTTAAGATCTTCTCCATCAAACACCATTTTGTAAAGGATGATTGCAACAAGTTGGCGCCCACAAAACCTGTGAACCACAACCAATTGATATTCACATACACAGCCAAAAGGAGGCTGATCAAAATAAAAGTTCCGGCAATTGCCCTGATATATCTGTTAATCATACTATTGAATTTAGAGTTACTATTTATTGCTTTTCTTCCCAAAACGCCTCCAATGGAGGAGGAACGCAAACAAGTACGCACCATTGGGGAGTTGGGAAACTATTTATATACTCCGCTCTATGGGCACCACCACCGCATGAATAGGATTATTGGTTTCCAACGTTTCATTGAATCGAATCACTAAGTTGAAAAAGGAATCAATCTTTTCATCTTCAGTAAAAGAGAAAAACATACTGCTGTCCGCTCCTCCTTTTTCCGATGGAAACCAACTGGAATTCATCATAAAGGAAGAAGCATTTTTATACCCTTCAATATCGGAGCCGCTGTAGCTCTCAATATTCGCTTTTTTGAAAAGTTGCAGAACATCCTTTTGAAATGCGTCCACAACGGTTACAATTAGTAGTTTCATCGTTTTATTCTTTAAAGTTTTTTCGTTCAATCATATAATAGACCAGCGGCACAACGAGTAACGTTAACACCGTGGAAACTATGGTGCCTCCCATTAGTGAAATGGCAAGCCCCTGGAATATTGGGTCAAAGAGGATTACAAAAGCACCAATTACTACAGTGCCCGCCGTCAATAAAATTGGGGTGGTCCGTACGGCACCGGCTTCAATTACGGCTTGCTTTAACGGTATGCCTTCCGCGGTTCGCAGGTTTACAAAATCGATCAACAGCACCGAGTTTCGCACCATTATTCCCGCCAGGGCGATCATCCCAATAAAAGATGTAGCCGTAAAGAACGCTCCCATAATCCAGTGACCGAGCACAATTCCTATTAATGAAAGTGGAATGGCAACCATCATTACGACCGGTGCTTTAAAATTTTGGAACCAACCTACAATCAAAATGTAAATGATGATGATGACTCCTAAAAAAGCAATCCCCAAATCGCGGAAAACCTCCAAGGTTATCTGCCATTCGCCATCCCATTTCACGGTGAAATCATCTTCGTGTTCGGGTTGCTGCAAGTAGAGTTCGTTCATTTTGTAGCCTGCTGGCAGTTCTATATTGTTCAGCTTATCGGTCATTCCCAAAATTGCATATACAGGACTTTCCAGCTCTCCCGCCATATCTGCCAAAACATAAACCACTCGTTTTTGGTTTTTACGGTAAATACTCTTGGCTCGGGTGTTTTCTTGAATATTTACCAAATCACCCACCGAAACCATATTACCAAGTTTTGAAGCAATCTTCAATTGTGAAATATCCTGGATCGTGGATTTTTCCATTTCATCCAAGGCAAGCAAAATGCCTACTTGATCTGTAGCATCTTCAGCATACAGATTCGTTACCGGGCTGTCTGAAAGCGCCATATTCATGGTATAAACAATCTGCTGAGGCGTCACGCCGTAGCGCATCGCCTTTTCCTTGTCTATTATGAACTCATATTCCTTTTGGTCTGCTTCCACCATCCAGTCCACGTCAACCACATCTTGGGTTTCGTTCAAGATGTTTTCAACTTTCTTAGCAACCGCAATCTGCTGATCGTAATCAGGACCATAAATTTCTGCCACAATGGTTGAAAGCACGGGTGGTCCCGGCGGCACTTCCACGATTTTTACATTCGCGCCAAACTTCTTCCCTATTTCCTGTATATGTGGCCTAAGTTGTTTCGCAATGTCATGGCTTTGTTCGCTTCGGTCTCCTTTTCCAACCAAATTCACCTGAATATCGGCCATATTGCTGCCTCCGCGAAGGTCGTAATGGCGTACCAGACCATTAAAGGTTATCGGTGCCGAAGTGCCCACATAATTTTGATAATTTACTACAAGCGGCTGTGCGGAAAGATATTGACCAATTTCACGGGCAACCACTGCAGTACGCTCCAAAGTGGTTCCTTCGGGCATATCGATCACTACCTGCATTTCGTTTTTATTGTCGAAAGGAAGCATTTTCACGGCAACCGATTTGGTAAAGAACATCATCACGGAACCCAAAAGCATCACCACGGTAATTCCCAAAAACAACCAACGTGTCTTTTTGTTTTCGATTAAAGGGGTCTCAAGTTTTGAATAAATCCTGTAAATAAAAGTACTTTCCAAAGGTTTTTCTTCTTTGGGAGCTTTTCCCTTCTTCTCTTTTTCACGAAGGAATATATACCCCAAATACGGTGTTATGGTTAGCGCCAGGAACAACGACAATATCATCGCAATGGAAGCCCCAATAGGCATTGGCGACATATACGGCCCCATCAATCCGGATACGAAAGCCATAGGCAATACCGAAGCAATTACCGTAAAAGTTGCCAAAATGGTTGGGTTACCCACCTCGTTTATTGCGTAAATAGCCGCTTGTTTAAATGGCAGGCGTTTCATTTTGAAATGCCGGTGCATATTTTCCGCAATGATAATGGAGTCGTCCACCACAATGCCCGTTACGAATACCAAAGCGAACAGTGTGATTCTGTTCAATGTGTAATCAAGTAAATAATAACTCAAAAGTGTTAACGCAAATGTGATCGGCACCGAAAGGAATACCACCAAACCCCCGCGCCAGCCCATTGCGAGCATCACTATCAAGGTAACGGCCAGGATTGCTCCCAAAAGATGCATCAACAGTTCCGAAACTTTTTGTGAAGCCGTTTCCCCGTAATTTCGTGTAATTTCTACGTGAACGTCGTCGGGGATCAGGTTGTTTCGCAAATGATCCACCTTGTCTATGATCACATCGGCGATCTGCATGGCATCGGCACCTTTTCTTTTTGCTACGGAAATGGTCACGGCAGGATATTCCGAAGGGTATTCTGAAGCATTTTCAGCCGCACCACCAAAACCAAAGGAAACATATTGCCTCGGAATTTCGGGACCGTCAAAAATACCGGCCACTTGCTTTAAATAAATGGGTTGGTTCTGCTGCACACCAACAACCAGGTTTTCAACATCGGTGGCAGATTTTAGGAAATTCCCCGTAGTAACCAAAAACTCTGTATCGTTCTTATCAAAACTACCTGAGCTCATTTGCTGGTTGTTTGCCTTTATCATGTCGGCAACGCCCAAAAAGTCCAAACCACTTGCCGCCAGTTTATCCTTATCTAAAACTACTCGCAGCTGTCGGTTTCGCCCTCCAATTTTCTGGGTAGCGGAAACCTGGTTTACTTCTTCAATTTCCTGCGTGAGTTCGTCTGCAATCTGCTTCAGTTGAAAATCGTCGTAGCTTTCGCTCCAAAGCGTTATCCCAAGCATAGGCACATCATCAATGGCACGTGGTTTTACAAGCGGCATGGTTACGCCCGGAGGCATTTGGTCCATATGCTTGTTCATTTCGTTGTAAAGTTTTACGAAAGAACGCTCTATATCTTCGCCCACATAAAACTGCACGATGACCATCGCCCCTTCTTTTGAGGAAGTGGAATACACATATTCCACCCCCGGAATATTGGAAACCAGTTTCTCCAAAGGTTTTACCACCCTCGATTCTACTTCGGTTGGGGAAGCACCGGGATAGCCCACGAAGATGTCGGCCATCGCCACATCAATCTGAGGTTCTTCCTCCCGCGGAATCAAAAAAGAGCTCCATACGCCTACGACCATGAAAACGATCATCAACAGCACCGTAAGCTTCGAGCCTATAAATAACTTGGCAATTTTGCCTGCTAATCCGTCCTTCATGATTATTGTTTAATGGTTATTTTCGCACCGTTGAAAAGTTTTCCTTCGGTAGAAATAATATAGTTTTCATCTGCGGCCAAACCGGAAAGCACTTCCACATTATCGCCAAAGGTCCTTCCCAAACGCAACCAGCGCAGTAAGGCCGTGTTGCTTTGGCTCACAGTGTAGATCCCGGTTAATTGTCCGCGTTTCACCAAGGCTTCCTGCGGTATCAAGACCATATTCACCGCTGTTTTCTTTTCCATGGGGAATTGTACCGTTACGTACATTCCCGAGAGAATGTCTGCATCTGTTTTGTCCAGAACCACTTTTACCAAATATTGCCCGCCCGTGTTTTTGGCCGAAGTGCTTACTTCGGTAACCGTTCCCGGAAGTATTTTATCTATAGATTTTACGACCACTTGTACTTCCACTCCCGATTCTATTTTTGAGATATCACTTTCGGGCACTGAGGCAGTAACTTCAAAATTGCCCGGGCCTTCTACTGAAACAAGTGGAACACCGGGATTTGCCATATCGCCGGCTTCAATGAATTTATTGGTAACTACACCGTTAAAAGGCGCACGAATATTTACATACGCAAACTGGGACTGCACTTCGTTCTTCATCTGCTTGGCTCCTTCCAATCTGGCCTTTGCCATTTCGTAGCGGGCGCGTTGGTCGTCGAGTTCCTTTTGGCTCGCACTGTTATCGGCAAATAGATTTTGAAAACGCTGATAATCCTTTTCCGCATTCTTAAAAGCGGCTTGCGCCTCGGTAATGCCAGCGCTGGTCTGCGCTTGTTTTGCGGATAGGTCAGCATTATTGATGCTTACCAACAACTGTCCTTTTGTAACCTTTTCACCCACATTCACGTGAACCTTATCCACAAAGCCCATCATTCGGGTGCTGAGGGTTGCACTGTTGGCAGCTTCAATCTTTCCGCTGGCGGTTAAAAATGGCGTATTGTTTTCCGCAGTTACTGAACTTACCGTTACAGGCACTGCAGACGTTTTAGCTGTGTTCTTCTCTTCAGAAGAATTATTACAGGCAGTAAAACTGAGTACTGCCGAAAATAGTAGTAGTGTATATATTTTGTTCATCACTGATTAGTTTTTTGTTAAGAATTGTAGGTATGCCAAGGCGTAATTATGCTGAAAAACGGTATTGAAATACTCCAACTGTTTTTGGGAATACTGTGTCTCGGCCATCAAGAGATCTGTGGTTTTTTCCAAGCCTTCCGCAAATCTGTTGGTTCGGATTCTAAGAGCTTCTTTAGATTGTTCCAGCGCCAATTCGGTCAGGTTTAAATTGTTCTTTGCATCCTGATACATCCGTTTTGCTTTGTTCAGCTCCAATTGGCTTTCGGCCTTGTACTGTTCCAGTTCCAGGTTCGCCTTGTTGAATTCGGCCTTGCTCTTTTGTGTTTTCCCGAAACGCTTTGAACCTTCAAAAAGATTCCAGGTCAAGGCTGCACCAAACAAATACCCATTGGCGTCTGCTTGAAAAATCTTATCATCGTACAGTTCGTAGCTTCCAAAAGCATTCAGTCTTGGCAAAAACGTCATTTTAACTGCATTGTAATTGTGTTTGTAGGCCTCTGCTGCAAACTCCATTGCCTGTATATCTGCTCGGGAATTGGAAAGGGTTTCTGCGGAATTCATTTCCGAAGCAACCATTAAAGAATCTGTTGGTTTCAAAACACCCGAAATCTCTTCATTCATTAGCACTTCAAGATATTCCGAAGCATTTATCACGTTACTCCTGGCGTATTGTAACTGGTTTTCCACTTCGGTAACGCGTACTTGCACCGCCAGAACATCGCTTTGTTGCAAATAACCCTGTTTAAAACTGTTGTTTGCCAACCGAAAGTTCTCCTTGGCTGCTTTGAGAGCGGTTTCCAATACGGTGACACTTTTATAGGCCAACTGCAACTGCATATAGGCCTTTTCGGTTTCTAGGGAAAGGTAATCTCCCGTGCGCGCCAACTGCATTTGAGTTGCCTCCCATGTTGCTTTTGCAGCTTTTCGTTGGAATATTCCGTCAAGGTTTATAAGGGGTTGCTGGATTTCCAATCTGGTTGCGAAAATTTCAATCTGCGAAGGGTCGTTCAGTTTGTTAGGGTCAAAATCGGCTTGGGTAACTATTTCCTGATTCAGCTTAAAGCCAAATGCCATCAACGGATTTGTAGTTGCGGTCGCGCTATGGGAAGCGGTTATGTTTGGTAGAAAAACAGCATTCGTCTGATTGTAATCACCTTTTGTGGCAAGAACCTGCTGCCGGCCAATTTTTAGTTTATTGTTTTGCTGAATCACCTTTGCCAGCACCTCGGCCTTGGAAATGGGTACTGTTTGCTGCGCGATCATCATTGCAGGCAGCAAAGCGATTAATCTAATTATATTTTTGATCTTCATTACAACGTTTAATTTGATGCAAACCTACGGCGTATAAAAAGGTGGGTCAGTAACCAATGTTACCGAAGGATTTTAACGTGTAAAAAAAAACACCCCTTTGGGGTGTCTGTAATAAACGAAGCCATTAGCTTTTATAATGCGAATTTTGTTAATTGAAGTCTTTTACGTCATCGCTAAGATCGTAAATAGGGGTCGCTTCGAACGCCTTCTGAAGAATACTAGTTCCCGCTGCGCTACGGTATCCGCCGGCACAGTGTACCACAATAGGTTTATTCGTAGGGATCTCGTTTGTATTTTCACGTAATTGATGCAACGGAATAGGGATAGCGTTTTCAAACAATTTCCCTTCGGAAACTTCACTCTCGTTACGAACGTCTACGATGGTGTAATCTTTCGGGTTCTTTTTGAAAGCTTCCAAATGAAATGACGGCGACTTCTCCAAATTTACCTTGCCAAGAGTAAGAACAGTTTCGACATTCGCTTCATAGCCGATCTTTGCAGTACGTTGAAGGATTCTTTCAACGTTTTCGATAGCGTCCACAACCAAATGGAATTTCTCATCCGGTTGTACGATCGATCCTAACCAAGTTTCAAACTTTGATGTGTCCGAAACCGCCATAATGTTTATACTTCCCGGCAGGTGATTCTTTTTAAAGTTCTCTTCATCTCGAATGTCTATTATGAGTGGGTCTTGCGCTGCTTCTGTTGCATTCATTTTACATTGGATCTTGCCTAAAGCAGCACGTAAGTTTTCAGCTCCATTTTTGTTCACATCCACGTTGTAACCAAAATAGTGCGGAATAAAAGGTTGTGAATCCAACAAATGATTTACAAATTGTTCTTCGGTTTGTTTTTTAAATGCCCAATTCCCAATTCGTTCATTACCCAATGTACTTGACGAAGCGTCCTCGCTCATTCCTTTTCCGCAGAGGGAGCCTGCGCCGTGTGCAGGATAGACGTAGGCAGTGTCCGGCAGATCTGTGAACTTATTTTGCATGGTATCATACATCATTTTTGCCAATTCTTCACGTTTGGCCTTCATATGGCCGGCCTTTTCACGCAGGTCCGGACGCCCCACATCGCCCACAAATAAGGTATCCCCTGTAAATAGGGCTGTTTTATTCTCTTCCGAAGCAATAATAGTGATACTGTCCGGGGAATGGCCCGGTGTATTGATCGCCCGAAAGGTGCAGTCTCCTATAACCACTTCATCGTTATCGTCGAAAGCTACATGTGGATAATCCGCCCCCGTCTTTTTACTGCAGTAAAGGGTGGCACCGGTTTCCTTATGGATCTGCAGATGTGAACTCACAAAATCGGCATGCGGGTGTGTCTCAAACACAGCTACGATCTCTGCATCGTTATCTTCTGCATACTTGTAATACTGAAGAGGATTTCTTTCGGGATCCACCAGTGCCATTTTTCCGTCACTGATAATAGCATACGAAAAATGTGAAAGGGGCTCATATTCAAATTGTTTAATTTTCATATTTTCAGATTTTAGAATCAATTTAAAAAAGACTTTCGAAACGAAAAAAACGAAGGTCAAATTCTAACAAAACTTTAAAACTATGGAGGTCCTGTTAGCTATTAGAATGTTGTTTCATTGGGCATCAATGCCACCTGCCTTTTCAGGTATTATTATGAGACGGGATTACCAAAAAGGGAATGTTTGTATGGTAAGCCACTTGATTGATCACCGGCTTGAAAAGCATATTTTCGAAAAAGGAATGCTTGTTGTGGATCATCACCAGCAAATTGATCTTTTGTTTTATCTGAAAGGTTTCGATCGCTCCAAGAACATCGGTATTTTCGGCAATGTGAAAAAGATGTGCGTTCTCTTCAAAATAATGATCGAGAAAGTCCTTGATGCCTTCCTGCTCTTCTGATAAGGGTTCCCCGTAGTACACGTTCAAAATATTGAGTCGGGCCACGTGGTCCTTACATATCTCTTTGATCAATGAAAGATAGGGGTTCGTCTTATTCAAGGTGTAATCGGTAGGGAACAGGATCTCCTTTGGGGCTTCATAATGGAATCCCGAAGGTACGGCCAGGACAGGACACTTCACTTTTTTAATTGTATACGTAGTGTGGGTTCCCAGAAAGACCTCTTTCGCCCCTGTTGCGCCTTGGGTTCCCATGACAATAAGGTCAATTCCCTTTGTTTCTACCAGATCGATCATTTCCATAACGAGCAGATTAAAACTGGCGATACGTTCAAAAGAATGCTTGGGATTATTGAATTCCTTTTGCAGGGAACTCTCGATACGCTCCAGTCCTTTTTCAGAATTATCCCGAACGATCTCCTGCAATCGAAGTGCCGAATAGCTATCGGCCATGATTCCTACATTGTAAGCGGCCGGTGTAAAGGTGTTCAGTAAATAAAAAGTACAGGATTCCTTTTCAAAAAATTTCATGGCATATCGCAAAGCATTCATGGCATTTTCAGAAAAATCGGTAGGTAATAGGATCTTTTTCATGACTGTGAGTTTACGTTCAATTTCGAGGTAAATTTTGCAATACCAGAAACGGGATCTGGATCTTCAGACCGATATCCTGAATCTTGGAGGTGTGTAAAAGCGATTCCAAATAGGAATGCCGAGAATTGGTCATTACCAATAGGTCAATATCATGTGTCTCAATAAAATCCCTTATAACAGCCGGTATGTCCTTTCCGGCTTGTTGGTGGAACACCGTCTTGTTCTCGTCCAGCAAACAAGACAACAGGGTCCTATTGTCCTGCTGCCGGTACGACAAATTATCGAACGCAGTAATGTACAGAAAATGGAGGGTTGCAACAAATTTTCTGGCCAGGGTGCTCAGCATTTTGATCTCCCGACGCTGGCAGGGCAGTAAATAATCTGTTGTATAGAGTATATGCTTTGGATGTACGTCGTGAAACCGGGAAGGTATGGCGAGAACGGGACACTTCACGTATTTGATAACCTGTAACGTGTTACTCCCAAAAGTGATGTCTCTTTGATCGGTAGCGCCTCGGGTTCCCATCACCAAAACATCGGCATTCTCCTTATCTACCAGATCGTTCGATACATCTACCAAACTTCCAAAAACCGATAGAGAATGATATGCATGTCTGGGATTGGGCGAAATGGCAAGCATTTGGGCAAGAACATGTTGTAGTTCGGTGTCCGACTTTTCCTGAACTTTTTCTCTATACGCTTCAAAGAGTTCCCGAGACATCTCGAGGGTGTTCTCATAGACCTCATCTGCATACGCATGAAAAATGATAAACTCACTTCGCTCGTATTTAAACAATTCTAACGCATAGCGTATCGCATTCATGGCATTTTCAGAAAAATCGGTTGGAATGAGTACTTTTCGCATGGTAGAGGATTACATTTTAGTAGTCTCAAATATAAGCTGAGAGCCTTACAAAAAGAATGACAATTATCAGCTAACCGCTTGATTTTTAGCGAAACCTTAAGATAAAAATTACGGCACAAATGGTACCTTGTAAATAAAAAAATGAAACCCAGTGCACTAACATGGGTGGCCATTACCACCTTAATCCTGCTTACCGTTGTAATCTTTGTCGCTATGGACATGCCTTTTGGTTGGGTATTCTATCTTACAACCCTGGGCCAGGCGGTGTTGGTCTATACTGTCTACCGCGTCCTAACAGATGATTACACAACCCACAAAACCTTCGATGATTTTTACGACGATCATCCCATTGGTAAAAACAAATAGTTCTATTCGTGCAAGACCAGGAAAGGAATCTTGGTATGATAACTTATTTTCTCTACCGTAGGCCTGAATAATATACGCTGAAAGAAATTAAGGTTTTTGGCCACCATAGCGATCATATCGGTATTATTCTTTGCCACGAAACTCTCAATGGCATTATCAATATTCAAGTCTGTAATATAATAGAACTGATGCGGCTTATTATCAAAATGCTCCTGCAAGAAATTCCTGTTCTTTTGCTGAAGGGAACTCAATTCATGCACTTTCTTGGAAACATACAATACACTTAGGACAGCCTCTTTTAACTGAAGTATTTCTGAAAGGGTCTTCAATATCCGGGACTTGTAAAACATATTGAAGTCGGTAGGAAAAAGAATGTTCTTAGGCGGGGTATACCTCGCCTGCTCCGGGATCACCAGTACCGGGCATTTTACGCGGGTAATGACTTCCCCTGTATGGCTGCCAATGGTAGATGCGTTCAATTGGGAAGCTCCCTTGGTTCCCATGACGATGTAGTCGATCTTCTTCTCATCCACATGTTTGCGTATGGCTTCCACAAACTGAATATACTCATGAACTGCATAAAACCGGTGTCTTTTGTTGACCGCAAGTTTTTGCATTTTCTTAAGTTCGGCGGTTAATGTTTCGGAAGGGTCGTAGACCACTTTTTGGTCCAGAACCGTTTCAGAATACTTATAGAAACATTCTTCTTCATTCAATTCTTCCACCAGCGAGACATGCAACAGAAAAAAATTGGCAGGGGTATGCTCAAAAAAAGACAATGCATACCTAATTGCATTCTGGGCATTTTTAGAAAAATCTGTCGGGATAAGAATATTCTTCATCTCACTACTTTGTAACAAGACAAAAGTATTTGGAACGTGTCAGCTAAAGAATGACAATAGTCAGTTTTAGAAAAAAACTACTCGATGGTTTGAAGGCGCTCCAGGTCGAGTATTCTAATGTTTCGCCCTTCGATCTCTATAAGTCCCTCTTTCTTAAAGCCCGATAGGGTTCTAATGAGGCTCTCGGTGGCGATCCCTGCCACACTCGCAAGATCATTGCGGGATATTTTTATGGAGTCTTCCGATTTCTTGTTCAATACCTCGGCAAATTGAAGGATGGTCTGTGCTGTTTTTTTCCGAACGGAACTATAAGCCATTTGCAGCAGTTGTTCCTTTATTTCTGAAAGGTTGTCGGTGAGCACGTTCATTAACTCCAAGGAAACGTTCCTGCTTTTGCCCAGTACTTCTTTTAATTCCATTTTGGAGATCGCTGCCAGCTCGGTATCCTCAACGGCGGTTGCCGATTCCTGATAAGGGAAATTTTCATCAAATGAGGTAAAGCCCAGAAAGTCATCGGCTTTGTGCAAAGCGGTCGTTAATTCCTTTCCGCTTTCATCCATCTTATGACTTTTTACCACCCCTTTTAAAATTAGAAAAATGTTGTTGGAATGATCCCCTACTTTATAGACGGGTTCTCCTTTTTTTACTTGTATGATCGTTCCATTATCGTCGAAGAAATTCTTTAGCTCGTGCAAACTGCGAACGCTATCCTCGTCCTGTTCCGCTAACGCTGCTTGCTGAATCTCTTTTGCCATGGCCGACAGAATGCTCGATTTGGCCAAGCGGCTTTCTATGGCACTTAAAAGTTCTTCTTCATCGAAGGGTTTTGTGAGGTAATCATCGGCCCCCAGATCCATTCCCTTTCTAATTTCCTTATGTTCGGTTTTTGCAGAAAGAAAGATAAAGGGGATCTGTCGTGTATTAACGTCGTTGGCAAGTGCCTGTAGCACCCCATATCCGTCCACTTCGGGCATCATGATATCGCATACAATAATATCGGGTTTTTCCTTCTTGGCTTGCTCAATGCCGGCAGCGCCGTTAGGCGATGTTAATACGTTGTAATTTGAAAGTTCCAGCAGCTCTGCCGTATTCTCTCGAAGGGCGACATCGTCTTCTATGATAAGTATGGTTTTCATGCTACGCTTCATTATGAATTATGTTTTATGGGAAGGACCACGGTAAAGGAACTCCCTTTATGCTCCTTACTGCTGAACACGATAGTACCGCCCAAGTTTTCTAAATGACTTTTCACAATATTGAGGCCAATTCCGGTGCCCTGGTCCAAAAGGGCGTTCTCGGCCCGAAAGTATCTATTGAATATAAATTTTTGTTCCTTTTCGGGGATACCCATTCCTTCATCTGTTATAGAAATCGACAAATCGTCCTTTTTCAATTTTATCTGAACATCGATCACCGTGTGCTCCGGAGAATACTTGATCGCGTTATTAATTAAATTCGTTAGAATGAGTTCCAGTATCTTCTCATCAAACTCGATCACGATATCATCAATATTTTGAGGGTAATTGATCTTTTGCCCGTCTTTTAACAACATGTTCGCGTCGTAGATCACCTCATTGATCACCTTACTCAAAGGGAACTCGCTAAATTTGTAGGTAGCTTTACCCGTTTCAATACGCTCTATGGATAAGAAATCATCCAGGATATTATTGAGGTATTTCACTTTACTTTGAATGGTCTTTAAATGCTTTTCCCGCTTTTCTTGTTGCTCGGTCTGGGTGTATTTTCTCGCCAAAGTAGCCGAAGTAAGGATCCCACTCAAGGGTGTTTTAAATTCATGAGAGACCAAGGAGAGGAATTTTGTCTTTAACTCGTTTAATTCACGTTCCTTGCGAAGCGATTCTTTCATCTTGTTCTCTGCCTCTTTTCGCTTGATTACCTCATCTTTCAATTCGATGATGGTGCTGTGAAGCTCTTTCGTACGTTGTTCGATCCGTTGCTCCAAGCTCTCATTGAGCACTCTTATTTCCTTCTCTTGTTGCTTCCGTACGGAAATATCGCTCACCAAGGCCATCACGTAGGTACTCTTATTGATCTCGAAAGGGTTGAGGCCGGCTTCTACAGGAAAGACACTACCATCCTTCCGCAACCCATACAGATCACGCCCATGTCCCATCTGTCGCTTGTCACTATTTTCTACAAACGCTTCAAAGTGTCCCTCATGTTTTTTGTGGTATTCCTTCGGAATAAGAAGATTTAAAGATTGCCCGATCAATTCATCGCCCTCGTACCCGAACATGGCATTGGCAGCCCCATTTGAAGCAACCACTTCTTGACGGGCATTTACAATAATGATTCCTTCAGAAATAGCTTCAGAAAGAAGTTTGAAAATGGTGTCCTTTTTTTCTTCAAAAACCTTCATTCCCCCAAATGTAATGATTTTAATAGAGTTATCGGAACTGATTTTTATCATAAAACATGCCGGCGGAATTTGTTATTTTTAACCAATATTTAAAACACTGAAATTATGGACACTACACATCCGGCCGAATTGGAATTCTACCAAAAGATTGGAAAACTTTTTTACGCCGTGGCGGCTGCCGATAACGTCGTTCGCAAAGCCGAATATGATATGCTTTTGGACATAGTTTCATCGCACTGGATGAACGTAGATGAAGTTAAAGATGAATTTCACAGCGATGCGGCATTCCAGATCGAGATCGTATTTGGATGGCTTGATTACAACAATGCCCAAGCCGATGATTGTTTTGAAGAATTTCGCGAGTTCAAAATGGAGCATGAGAACCTTTTTGACGACAAGCGAAAGAAACTTATCTGGAAAACGGCGCATGCCATCGCCGATGCCTTTGCCGGCACCAACAAATCGGAATTGGTTCTCCTTTCCAAATTAAAATTAACCCTCAGTTCTTAAAAAGCAAATCATGCATATTCTAAGAGTAATTCTAGCAGTAACCCTTGTAGCAATCCTCTTCGGCTGTAAAAACGACCCCGATAAAAAGGGAGATGGAACTTTTATTGAAGACGCCACAGATCCTGTGGAAGACTCCCTCGTGAGATCACTGGAAGATTCCGACCTAAAAAAACAGCAGACCATAGAGATCAAGCGAACGGAACTCATCCAGAAAGAGGATGAACGATCGGAGCTTGAAGAACTGGTAACTGCAAAGTCTTTTTTTAAAGAGGAAGATCTGTATGTGCTGGATTTTAAATATCCGTATCTTAATGAATCCCTGAAGCCTTCCTACAATAATTTTAATGAATACCTCCAAAAGTACTATATCGATATAAAAGGGGTGGAAGCACAGATCCTGGAAGATAAGGAACTGTACTGTGATACGCTGCGCACCAATCGTTACCGGGAAAAGCGAAAGGTAGATTACAAGATCTATGCTATTAACGAAAAGCTAATTAGCGTGCTTTTCTACAAAGAGAACTACTATGCCGGTGCCATGCATCCTTCTTACACATTCGACTGTCTAAATTTCGATCTGGTGCGTTCGGTATTCATGAACTATGAGGATTTCTTTATCGATGGCTCCGAAGAAGAACTGCGGAAGATCCTGAACGAATTATTGAACGAGAAGATCGCTTCGGGCGAATTCTTCTACGATTGTTGGGAGATCTCTGAAGACGATTTCTTTGAATACAAGAACAATTTTGTTGTCGATGATAATATGGTGGAATTCTATTTTGACGACTGTGTAATATGTCCTTCCTATACGGGAACCTATTCTATTCAAATACCCTTAACAAAGTTGCTTCCGGTGCTTCGAAAGTATAAGAACAATCCGCTTTTGGGTTAATATTTCTTCGGAAAGAACTACCTTTCTATATCACAAAACCGTTAGTATGAAACAAAACCTTAGTACCATAATAGATTCTGAAACTCCTGTGCTTATAGACTTCCATGCCGATTGGTGTGGTCCCTGTAAAATGCTCGCACCCATCCTGAAACAAGTTAAAGACGAACTGGGAGATACCATAAAGATCGTAAAGATAGACGTGGATAAAAATCAAGCGGCCGCGGCTAAATTCAATGTTCGGGGAGTTCCCACACTTTTGCTTTTTAAAGACGGGCAGCAACGCTGGCGCCAGTCGGGTGTCTTGCAAAAGGATGCGATCATCGCAGCTATAAACGCACATAATTAATGGAGTTACAGCGATATATCGATCATACCTTACTTTCTCCTACTGCCACACCAGAAGATGTGGTGCAACTTTGTGAGGAAGCAAAAAAATACCATTTTTATGCCGTTTGCGTAAACAGCTGTTATGTCTTTCTTGCGAGTAACGAGCTTTTAAACACACCCGTAAAAGTAGCAGCGACCGTTGGATTTCCCTTAGGGGCAGCCTCGAGCAAATCGAAACGAAGCGAAGCAAAGCGTGCCATTAAAGATGGGGCCCATGAGATCGACATGGTCATGAACCTTGGCCTCTTAAAAGCACATCAATACAAAAGTGTTCGCGAAGAGATCACCGCTGTCAAAGAAAGTATTGGAGAGGCCGTTCTCAAGGTCATTATTGAAACCTGTTTTCTCACCGATGAAGAAAAACGTATTGCCTGTAATATAGCCGTAAAAGCGGGTGCACATTATGTAAAGACCTCGACAGGCTTTGGTACGGGCGGTGCAACCCGGGACGATGTTGCCCTTATGTTGGAAGAAGTAGGGCCCGCTGTTAAAGTGAAAGCTTCAGGAGGAATAAAAGATGCGGCCGCGGCACGTGCGTTCATAACACTGGGGGCGAGTCGCATTGGCACCTCATCGGGTATCGCAATTGTTTCAGAAACCTAAAAAAAACAGCATGAGCATACATATTGAAGCCAAGAAAGGAGCGATCGCAGAATCGGTTTTGTTACCGGGTGATCCCATGCGTGCAAAGTGGATCGCCGATACATTTTTGCAGGATGCCGTTTGTTATAATGATGTTCGCGGCATGCTGGGGTATACGGGAACCTATCATGGCAAAAGAATCTCTGTACAGGGAACGGGTATGGGAATCCCTTCGGCACTTATCTATTGTCACGAACTAATAAACGATTACGGCGTGAAGAACCTCATTCGTGTGGGCAGCGCCGGGTCGTATCAACCCGATATCCAGTTGCGGGATATTGTTATTGCCATGGCCGCTTCTTCTACTTCGGGGATCAACAACTCACGTTTTATCAATTCAGATTATTCCCCCACCGCAGATTTCGAGCTTTTTATGAAGGCAGCGAAATACGCCGAAGCCCAGGGCATCCCCATAAAAGCCGGCAACGTGCTTTCGGCAGATGAATTCTACGACGATGACTTCGATTCGTATAAAAAATGGGCTGATTTTGGAGTGTTGTGCGTCGAGATGGAAGCGGCCGGACTGTACACTATTGCAGCTAAATTCAAGGTCAAGGCACTGGCTATTCTCACTATTTCAGACTCTTTGGTATCTAAAAAGGAGGTTTCGGCAGACGATAGAGAATCTACCTTTAGCACTATGATCGAGATAGCGCTCCATACGGTAACGTAAAAAGAGGTCCCATTGCTGAAACCTCTTGCAAAAAACTTAGTTAATTGGTTGAAACTAGATCTTAAAAGTAAGTACCGGAATATCTGAATGATTTGCCAGGTCCTCGCCTACGCTTCCGAAGAAAAAATGCGCCAGTCCTTTTCTTCCGTGTGTGGCTAAAGCGATCGCATCTGCATTTATTTTATTGCTATAGCTGAAGACACCGTCTTCCACCGAATAATCTGCAACATAGACAACATTGTCAAGAGAATCTAAATTTCCAAGATCGGCTTGATACAGGAACTCTCTTACTTTTTCTTCGATCTCTGAAGTACTTCTGAAACGTTCGTTTGGCAAATTGACATGCAACAAATACACGTTGGTGTTGAATTGTCTAAAGAGCTTCATTGCCTTTTGATACGCGCGAATGCTTTCCTTTTCAAAATCGCAGGCGAACACCACATTTTCCAATAAGAATTGTTTGGGGTTGCCTTTAATGACCAGCACCGGGATCTCTGAAGTCCGCACTACCTTTTCGGTATTAGAGCCAACAAACACCTCTGTGAATCCGCTGGTACCATGAGATCCCATTACAATTAGATCGGCTCCGTGCTCCTTTGCCACATCGTTGATCTCGTTGAAGTTTTTGTAATTGTATACGGTGTCTGTTACCTTAACATCTGTTAGGTATTTTTTATCTAAGAACTCCTCAAATCGTTTTTGTGCCAATTTCAAGTAGTACATGGCTTCAAAGACTTCCTTGGATTCGTCCTTATTGATCACTGCTTCCGAAAGGCCCATCATGTGCAGCGCAATGATCTCGGCATCTTGAGATTTGGCTATGGAAGCCGCAGCTTCAAGGGCATAGTCTGAATATTCTGAAAAATCGACGGGTACTAGAATTTTTTTCATCTGTTCTATTTTTAGATTAGTGAGCCGTAAAGGTGGCTTTGCGTTTCTTTAATTGTTTCTGAAGGTCGGATATCGTATTCTTCACCGCCAGTTCGTAATTCTTTTCAGTAGAACTGGCAAATATTCTGGGACCCGGAGCACTCAATTCGATCTCACAACTATGTACGGTCCCCGAAGCGGTATCTGCCACTTTAAAATAGACATCGGCATTGATCAACCATGGAAATTTGGCTGCAAGTTTTTCAAGCTTTTTGGTCGCATAGTTAGACATTGTTTCGCTGGTAGGGATCTTGACAAACTGGATTCGAATGGTCATAGCTAATTGTTTAATTTATATAGCATAAAAATACTTCAGCACAGAGGGATATAAAATGATAAATATCATAGGGTGGTGAACGCACTTAACTGTTTGGATTTCCAATATAAAAAATAGCCCGGCGCTCGCCGGGCTATTCTTCAACAAATCAACCAAAAACCATCCGGACAGGCCTCACCCCGGCCGGATGCAATCATTAGCCTAAGGTCGTTGGACCAACGCACTCCGATCTGGGTACGTTGGTCTGTGCGATCGCTTGAAAGCCGCCCTCTACATCCTTTAGGTTGTCCCAGCCGCAACAAAGTCGGCGTGAAAATGTATTACCAATATATATTTTATTGAAGCATTATTCCGCTTTGCACTATCGATGTAAGGTTACACCTGCCGTAAGGATTAGTAATAAGCTTTCTTGTAGCTACGACAAAGATTGTAGTAATTATTGCAAACCACAGTAACTTTTGTTACACGAAGTTTACAGAAAGGATTCCTTGAGAATAATATATAAGGCCATTAGCAAGACAAACCATCCAAAGCCCTTTTTAAGCTTTTTCCCGTCGATGAAGTTATTCAACCATATACCCACAAAGATCCCTCCGATCGACAAGGCTGAAAAGCTTAGTAAGAAGGTCCAGTCGATGTCCAGATTTTCAATATCGCCAATAAAACCAATAAGGGATTTGATTGCAATGATCAACAAGGATGTGGCGACTGCTTTTTTCATAGGTAGTTTAGCGAGCAACACCAAGGCAGGAATGATGAGGAATCCTCCACCTGCACCCACCACTCCGGTGAGCAGCCCAACCCCCAGACCTTCAATAACAATCAAGGGATAATTGAATTGCACCTTCGTCGTCTCGACACCCTCTTTGCCATTGGACCGTATCATGGAGATCGCAGCTAACAACATGATAATGGCGAAAAATACCATGATACCTACATTTTTTGTGATCACATGATCACCTGCCGTAAAAAGTGTTTGCGGTATTGCGGGCACGATAAATTTTCGAGTGATGTACACGGCAATAAAAGCCGGAATAGAAAAAACAATGGCGGTCTTAAAATCGACGAGCCCCTTCTTCATATTTTGAAAGGCCCCAACCAAGGCCGAAAGCCCTACTACAAATAAGGAATATGCCGTAGCGGTTACCGGATTGATGTACAGCAGATATACGAAAATAGGCACGGTAAGTATGGACCCACCCCCTCCAATAAGACCCAGAACGACCCCAATAAACAATGCCCCTATGTATCCTAAAATTTCGGTTATTTCCACTTTTTAATCGACTCTATCTTTGGCAAAAGTAGATGGCAAGATACTATAAAGAAGTAACTATTGTTACAGAGAAGTTATAAAGAATTTACTTTTATGCTATTTCGATGGAGTTCTATCTTTCCTAAATTCTCCAGTTTTTTCAGCAAGCGAGAGATCACTACCCTGGATGTGTGGAGCTCATAGGCAATTTCCTGGTGGGTGGTGTTCAGCAAATCCTCCTGGGTTATTTTTACTTTATTCTGAAGGTATTTAAGCAATCGTTCATCCATATTGAAGAAAGCAATACTGTCGATCGTGTGCAGGAGTTCATTAAAGCGGTCGTGGTAGCTTTCGAATACAAAATTTCTCCACGATCTGTATTTTCCGGTCCATTCTTCCATTTTCTGAACAGGGATCATGATGAGTTGTGTGTCCAGCTCGGCGATGGCCCGGATCTCACTTTTGGTTTGTCCCATACAGCAGGTCATGGTCATAGCACAGGTGTCGCCTCTTTCCAAAAAATAAAGCAACAACTCATCGCCGTCGTTATCTTCCCTTAACACTTTTATCGCCCCTGAAAGCAGCAATGGCATGGAACGAACATACTCCCCAATCTCGATGAACTTATGACCTTCGGGTACTTCTTTAAAGATACCAACCTCGGCAATTTCTTCAAGCAGTTCGGTCTCGAATAACGATCCGTAATGTTCTTTCAGTGCTTCAATCATTTGTTCATGTATAAGAGGGTGTTATTGTAATCCACTTCTGTGATCTCCAGTTTTAACCAGGTAAAATCTCCCGTCTCCAGTTTCCAGGTGGCGCTGCATTTATTGGGAATATAGTAACCCCCGAATTCTTTATAGGAATCTACGGTAATAATCCACTTTTCTATCTTGGCATCCTCAGTCCCTCCGTAATACCTGTCTGCTTCAAATGTAAGAAGTTTTCCTTCTTCGGAAAAAACAAAAAGTCCCGAAACTTCTTTATCTCCCAACCGAAGCGTAGCCCTCGCCGAAGTTGCATCTACTTCTTCCCAGCTCACGAATTTACTTGCTGCAAATGAAGGATACCAGCACATTTCTCCCAAGAAACGCTGCATGGCGCCGGAATCGATCTTCGCATTAGGACCTTCATCCACCACATTATATAAAGAAAGCAACGAAATACGCATCTCACTTTCACCTTTGTAAAGTTTGTCTCGACCCAATAAAAATAAGGGTTTGTTCATTTGTACCCGTGTGGTCCATACAAACCCGGGATCTGTAAGACTAATGTATTGATCGGCTGTAAAAGGCATCCAGACGCCTTCACCTGTCGTTTTCATTTCACCACGCTGCTTCAGTCGCAGGGCAGCAATTGCGGGTTTCCATAGAACGCCGGAATGATGTAACCATTTTTGAACCACGGCAGGAAGTTCGTGTAGATCTTCGGCTATGATCAATGCCTTAGCATCAATCCCGGTTTCCCCAAACAGCATGCTCACTTCTTTGTTCGTGCGCTTCTCAAACATATTAGATGCAAACGCGATCGTGGCAACGACCAACACAATAATATTTGCCGCTGTTCCAAACTTGGCATCCTTCCAAAAAAGTACAATTAAAATTTGAGATACGATCACTGCTATAAGTGCAACCACAGGCCAATATTCCTGCCGTAATAAGAAGAGTACAGCCGCTACCAGAAAAAGCAATGTCGCCAAGCCCCATAGTATTCCTTGCGGTTTTGTGACCGATGTTTGAAACTGATCGATCGTGGCCAGTTCAAATGCTTTTACGAATCCGATGGAATGGATCAATCCGTGTAAAGCGAGCAGGATGACAAATACTACTTTCATGTTCCCTACTTAAAATGTAGCAGCCACACCTATTCCGAAGCCAACATAGCGCAACGAACTTTCAACGGGGGTGTTTGCTACGGTATAATCTCTGGACAGACTTCGATAGCGCAGTTCGGGACGGAGGAACCAGTTCTCGATGAATTCGTATGCCATTCCTCCTCCTACCTGCCACCCCAGTCCGTGGTCGCTGTCTATAACAGTGCCGTCTTGATTGTTCTCGAATTCGAAATGATTGTAAACCCCTCCGGCATTCACAAAAAATGAAATAGGAGCTGTTCCCCGCGGAATGGTCAATTCGAAGCCAAAGGTGTACCCTGTCTCTTCAAGGTCTATCTTGGGATCTCCAAAAGAACGCTCCTCCAGCTTAAATTGATTCCATCCCCAACCACCGTATGCCGATAGATGCGGCATGAGGTGGTATGAAACCTTGACTTCAAATCCGAAACCCGTGTTGAGTTCCGAATCATTGATCTCTTGTGTAGGAAAGTTAATCCCGGGTCGGAACTCAGCCGACCACTTGTTTTGTGATAATGCAGTGTTGCTGCCTAAAAGCAACATTGTGAAGCATAGTGTAATCGCTACATGTCTCATATTGAATTTTTTTTAAGCTGGTACAATGTAGCTCATGATCTCCGGAACTACCATGATAACGCTCAGTTTTCAGAAGAAAAAGAGGTATGATGTAAGTCATAGTTGTAAACGAGAAACAGCCATACCTTTATAAGATGTACAAAGCGACGGTGTTCAATACTGTGTAACATAAGTTGCTGTCGTGAACAAGAGGGTATCTTACATTAGCATCATTAAACATCATTAAATTCAAGAACTATGGAAATTCAAGAAAATGAATTAAGCACTATGCCGCGTATTGGAGATGACGCACCGGATTTTAATGCAGTGACGACACATGGAAAGTTGAACTTTTCAGAATTCGCAGACGGAAAATGGGTCGTACTATTTTCACATCCGGCCGATTTCACTCCGGTATGCACCACCGAACTTAGCGGTTTTGCCGAAAGAAAAAAAGAGTTCGAGGCGCTGAACACAAAGTTAATAGGTTTAAGTATCGATAGCATTCATTCGCATCTCGCCTGGGTGAACAACGTAAAGGAAAAAACCAATGTATATCTGGACTTCCCCATTATAGCAGACATCGACATGAAGGTGGCGAAGCTCTATGGCATGTTGCAACCCAATGAAAGTGAAACTGCTGCTGTACGCGCCGTTTTCTTTATTGATCCCTATTTGAAGATTCGTTTGGTCATGTACTATCCTTTGAATGTGGGCCGCAACATGGATGAGATTTTGCGCGTATTACAAGCATTACAGGTGTCAGATAAACACAAAGTAGCCCTCCCTCTCAATTGGAAAAAAGGGGATAAAGTAATAGTACCGCCTCCAAAGACCCTGGAAGAGATGGAGGAGCGTGTTTCAAATACCTCCCATGAGAAAATTGATTTCTATCTTGTAAAAAAAGAATTAACGGAAGCAGATAGGTAAATTATTTTCGGAAGCATGGACTAAGTTTTTTAGTAGTATACTGAAAGAAGGTCATACGATAAAACAGAGTATTTTAATCTGAAGTGGGCGGACAGGATTTAAAGAATCCTAATAAACCCTCAGTGCAAATAAAGCTTTGCTTTATTTAAAAATAAAAGCCTTAGTTTTTTTAAGAAATTTATAATACACAAAAAGGGATTTATAGAATCCTAATAAACCCTCAGTGCAAATAAAGCTTTGCTTTATTTAAAAATAAAAGCCTTAGTTTTTTTAAGAAATTTATAATACACAAAAAGGGATTTATAGAATCCTAATAAACCCTCAGTGCAAATAAAGCTTTGCTTTATTTAAAAATAAAAGCCTTAGTTTTTTTAAGAAATTTATAATACACAAAAAGGGATTTATAGAATCCTAATAAACCCTCAGTGCAAATAAAGCTTTGCTTTATTTAAAAATAAAAGCCTTAGTTTTTTTAAGAAATTTATAATACACAAAAAGGGATTTATAGAATCCTAATAAACCCTCAGTGCAAATAAAGCTTTGCTTTATTTAAAAATAAAAGCCTTAGTTTTTTTAAGAAAGTAAACTTTCTACAAAAACCAAAGCTTTTATTTAGTCGGGATGACAGGATTTGAACCTGCGACCACACGGCCCCCAGCCGTGTACGCTAACCGGACTGCGCCACATCCCGAATTTGGAATTGCAAAAATAGGTATTTTAAAGGCTTGTACAAATAAAAAATCTGAACATTTCTGTTCAGATTTTTTTGTCGGGGTGGCAGGATTCGAACCTGCGACCTCCTGCTCCCAAAGCAGGCGCGATAACCGGGCTACGCTACACCCCGAAATGGTCATCAATAAATCGTTTTGCTCCACGATCCTTTATTTTCTTCTCTAACATCATGGCTTGAGACCGATCATCAACCTCAATCTGCAAAATCAAATTCCAAGGGATGCCATACTTTGTTGATGGAACTAATCCCTTGTTGTGTCTTTTCAATCTCTTTTCGACATCTGTAGTTTGACCTACATAATATCTAGAACGTGTGTTGCTGTAAAGAATATATACTCTCATCTTCTCTAGCTTGGGGTGGTCACGCCTCGGCGTGACGACCTCCACGCCATAGCGTGGCGCGATAACCGGGCGGAGTTTATCCTGAGCGACACCTTACAGCGTCGAAGGGCTACACCCCGAAATGGTCATCAATAAATCGTTTTGCTCCACGATCCTTTATTTTCTTCTCTAACATCATGGCTTGAGACCGATCATCAACCTCAATCTGCAAAATCAAATTCCAAGGGATGCCATACTTTGTTGATGGAACTAATCCCTTGTTGTGTCTTTTCAATCTCTTTTCGACATCTGTAGTTTGACCTACATAATATCTAGAACGTGTGTTGCTGTAAAGAATATATACTCTCATCTTCTCTAGCTTGGGGTGGTCACGCCTCGGCGTGACGACCTCCACGCCATAGCGTGGCGCGATAACCGGGCGGAGTTTATCCTGAGCGACACCTTACAGCGTCGAAGGGCTACACCCCGAAATGGTCATCAATAAATCGTTTTGCTCCACGATCCTTTATTTTCTTCTCTTACATCATGGCTTGAGACCGATCATCAACCTCAATCTGCAAAATCAAATTCCAAGGGATGCCATACTTTGTTGATGGAACTAATCCCTTGTTGTGTCTTTTCAATCTCTTTTCGACATCTGTAGTTTGACCTACATAATATCTAGAACGTGTGTTGCTGTAAAGAATATATACTCTCATCTTCTCTAGCTTGGGGTGGTCACGCCTCGGCGTGACGACCTCCACGCCATAGCGTGGCGCGATAACCGGGCGGAGTTTATCCTGAGCGACACCTTACAGCGTCGAAGGGCTACACCCCGAAATGGTCATCAATAAATCGTTTTGCTCCACGATCCTTTATTTTCTTCTCTTACATCATGGCTTGAGACCGATCATCAACCTCAATCTGCAAAATCAAATTCCAAGGGATGCCATACTTTGTTGATGGAACTAATCCCTTGTTGTGTCTTTTCAATCTCTTTTCGACATCTGTAGTTTGACCTACATAATATCTAGAACGTGTGTTGCTGTAAAGAATATATACTCTCATCTTCTCTAGCTTGGGGTGGTCACGCCTCGGCGTGACGACCTCCACGCCATAGCGTGGCGCGATAACCGGGCGGAGTTTATCCTGAGCGACACCTTACAGCGTCGAAGGGCTACACCCCGAAATGGTCATCAATAAATCGTTTTGTGGCTCGCTGTTGGAATACAACAGTAACAGACCCGAAAAACAAGGTGCAAAAATAGGTAAATTTGAAAGCCGGACAAGTGAGATTCTGTTTTATTTTTTACAATACGTTTGCGCCTGGAATCTATACCCAGTTAAAGCCTCAATACGGGTAAGAACGTGCGGTATCCCGAGATGGTAACCACATCATACTGCGAGTGCTCCTAACTAACAATGCCTTTAGGGTAGAAGTATCCATAGGGTATATAGGAGTTATTACCGGGGATACTACGCTATAAGTACGCTATGACTACGCTATAGGTACGCTGTAACTACGCTATTGGCATACCATAACTATATTATAGCTATACTGTATACAATATGCAAAGTATTGATTCTAAGGTCATATCCCGGTGATCCCCTACAAGCCTGACAAAGGTCGTCTCCCTGCATGTTTACTGTATGAATATTTGGGTTTAAGAAAATCCGTTTTGCCATTTTTACGTATATAGTATGTCAGAGACCTTGCAACGAAGTTCTCATTTTCATGCAGGTAGACAAAATCCCCCGCAAAGGCCCCGATCAAAATTCTGATCGGGGTTTTTCAATTGTAGTCCATTTTTAGTATCTTTTCATTCAATCAGAATACTATGAAAAAGATCAATTTTTACACCTTATTACTTCCATTGGTCGTTGCCTGTGCACAGCCCAAGAAGAAGAACGATGTGGCGCTTACCACAGAAGCTCGTACCTACACCATCGAAGCAGTGGTAGAAGGGCTTTCTAATCCCTGGGGAATGACATGGCTCCCGGATGGCAGTATGCTAATTACTGAAAAAAGCGGCGAGCTCATTCACTATAAAGACGGCCAAAAAACATCCGTCGCCAATGTCCCTGAAGTATACAACCGTGGTCAAGGCGGACTTCTGGACATAGAACTACATCCCAGTTATACCGATAACGGCTGGATCTATATTACCTATGCCTCTTCTGAAGGTGAGGGTGAGGGTGGAAATACCGCGCTTATAAGGTGTAAACTGGAGGACAATGCTCTTGTCTCTATCGAAAAATTATATAAAGCCACCCCAAATTCCACGAGGGGGCAACATTTTGGATCCCGTATCGAATTCGATGATCAGGGGTATGTGTATTTTTCTATTGGTGATCGTGGCGATCGAGATACCAATCCGCAGGATATCACGCTGGACGGGGGTAAGATCTATCGCCTGCATGACGATGGAAGGATCCCGGACGATAACCCGTTCGCAGATCAAGCGGATGCGATAAAAGCCATATATACCTACGGAAACCGCAATCCACAAGGCATGGACAAACATCCCGAGACCGGGGCTATCTGGATGCACGAGCATGGCCCTAAAGGCGGTGATGAGATCAATATTGTAGAGAAGGGTGCCAACTACGGCTGGCCGGTGGTATCGTATGGAATAAATTACAGCGGAACCAAATTTACCGATGAAACTTCGCGACCCGGAATGGTACAGCCTGTCTATTATTGGGTGCCTTCCATTGCTCCCTGCGGAATGACATTTGTGACCGGTAATCGCTACCCCGATTGGAAAGGACATCTTTTAGTAGGGTCCTTAAAATTTAATTACGTTGAGCTGTTGCGCTTGCAAGGCGATAAGGTGGTCGATCGCGAAAAGGTCGCAGAGGATGTGGGACGGGTAAGGAATGTAAAACAAGGCCCGGATGGCTATATCTATATTGCTATTGAAGGAGAAGGAATTGTTAAAATTGAACCCAATAATTAAAAAAGGTCGTTACCAAGTAACGACCTTCTTCTTTTTTCAATAAAAACTTTTAAAAACTAATGACAGATTCGAATACGACTCCACTAAATTTACCATCATTGTAAATATTTCCTGGAGCGAATCCATCATAGGTTTGAGAAACGTACTCAAGTTTAGCTAAAACATTTTTCGTTAAGAACACCCCACCGCCAAAATTAATTCTGTCGATGGTCACATCCAGTCCGCTGCCTGCTTCTTCGCCGCTAGCAGTGTTATAACGGCCACCTAAATAGAAGTTTTCGTTACTGCCAAATCGATAGAGCACTTCTACCATAAGTTGTGTCCAATCACGTTTCTTTTGTTTAAACGTGATGAAATCTTCAAATTCAGAATCTGCACGCCCGCTGGTAAACTCGACCAGTCCAAATATTTCCAAACCTTGATATTTCACGAATGGGTTTATCATGATGGCAGTAACTTCATTTCTAAATCCAGGGTCATATCTACCGGATCTAAAGTTACTTGTAGTATTGGCCTCTTCATCTTCTAAAACTAAGTAATATCTTGATCCTGCGCGATCGGCAGAATATAAATAAACTCGACTGGCATGTGCTGTGTTGTAGATAGAACCAGTTAGCCTAACTCTTAAGTCTTCATTTACTTGTTTGTCATATCCTAATTTTCCTAATAATGAGGGAGAAGTAGTTTCTGGATTGTTTACAGCTTGGTTCAACTTACCGTTAGAAACTCCTACCATTGCTATCCATCCGTTGTTTCGATAATATAACTCCCCACCAACTTCGGTGGTAAAGGCATCAAGAATTGTGTTTCCTACAAAGGGGTTGTAGATAGCCGATGAATTATCTGAACGTCTAAAGTGTTGGTCACCATAGTTATTTTCCATATGCCCTATTTTAACAGTAACATATTTCATTAGGTTGCCCAACATGCCTTCTTGAATAAAGTTAAGATTATCAATTTGCAGATACCCTCCTTTTACATAAGGTTCCGGGTGGTGTCTTGAAGAAAGATAAGTTCTTAGGTGCATACGCAACCCATCTGCCAAAGCAACATCAAGATCTAAATTGGCTGTGGCAAGATTAAAATTATCCCCTATTTCTATAAGAGGTAACATTTCATACCAAGGGTTAGCGGGGTCGTCTGTAGCTACAAACCCATTTTCGTGGTCTAAAGCTTGAAACTGTAAAGCGGATGATCCACCTACACGAACTTTAACACCATCAAAGGGTTTAACTATTGAAGTATCTTTGGGAGCTTCAAAGACATTAATACCTTCTTTACTTGGCTCTCTAAAGTTATTTAAACTTCGTTTATTTTGTCCGTAACTTACTACGAACATGAAGAATAGACCTAATACGGTTAATTTTTTCATTAAGTGTTTCATGGTTATAAATAGTTTAAGTTAAACTCAATTGTTATATCGTTTCCAGTTTTGAGTGTCCCCAATAATGCGGTGGGAGGTTCTACATCAAAATCTGACATCTTTAAAGCCTTTTCTCCGTGAATACTTACCTTAGTACTATTTAGTACCAGTGTGGCCGCAATGTCCACTACTTTTGATTTACCTGCAATAGTTAAAGTCCCGTTTAGTATGGCTTTGTATGTATCATTACCTACCGCCTTTATACTCTTCACTTGTTTGAGCTTATAGTATATTTTAGGGTGTTCATCATTCTTTAAAGCATCATACGTCTTCTTGTTCATTACCCTATTATCACTTTCCAGGGTTGTTACTCCCAATGTTACTTGGATGTCTTTAAGAGTCGGGTTCGCAGATTCGGCATTTTCTACAATGAAGAATCCATTAAAAGATTTTGATATCATTTCCCAATCGTGTAGAGAAGAAGTTCCCTTAATAAGAAAGGTGGATTTGTTTCCATTCAACTTGAATTCCTGTAAAAGAACTTTATCTGTTACATTGGTATCAGCCTGTTCTGATTGTTGCGCTAGGAGCAATGCACTGCTGCTTAGAAAAAAATAGAAAAGTAATAGAAGTCTCGTTTTCATATCGCTATGTTTTATTTAATACAAATGTATGGGCGACAGATATGACTAACTATGACTATAATCATAGAATGGAAGAAAGAAATATGACAATTATCATAGTGAGGATTACAAACATTTAGTAAAAACCAGAAAGGACTTCCTTGCGGTTTTGCAGCTATTCAAGAAGAAGGTTAACGCTTATGAGTTTTTTTTACAAAGTTTTTTTATCGAAAATTTTTCTGTAGTTTAAGTGTTATAAACATGTAGTGATCACTTTTAAAATAGTTGTATGCAGTTTAGAAAAACTATAATTCTCATCCCTTATCAACATTAAATTATGAAGAAAATCCTAAGCATTCTGTTGATCTATTTTGCAGGTGTTTCGTGTAACAATTCAGAAAAAAAGAAAACCTCCCTTAAAATAGGTGCGGAAACCGTCGCTTCTAATGACCAGGACCCCTTGAAAAAAAGCATGGAGCGGGGAGCCGTTGTGTATTCAGATTTCTGTATGCAGTGCCATATGGCCGATGGTAAAGGAATTCCCGGAAACTTTCCACCCTTGGCAAATTCCAACTGGCTAAGCGAAAAACGAACCGAAAGCATTCATGCCGTAAAATACGGACAACAAGGAGAGATCACCGTTAATGGTGTTGTGTATAATGGCGTGATGGCCCCCATGGGCCTGAGCGACCAAGAAGTGGCAGATGTTCTTAACTACGTAATGAATTCCTGGGGAAACAGTCAAACAAAACCGGTTACCAAAGAAGAAGTTGCTGCAGTGGCAAAATAAAGAAAAACCAGAATCCTTCTAAAAGGCCAAATCTCATTACCTTTGTCAAAATTAAAATTCTATGCTCATTATTGGCATCGCCGGAGGAACAGGTAGTGGTAAGACTACGGTTGTTCAACAGATCATCGAAGAACTTCCCGCAGACGAAGTGTGCGTCATCTCACAGGATTCCTACTACAAAGATACCAGTCACCTCTCTTTTGAAGAACGGGTAAAGATCAATTTCGATCATCCACAGGCTATTGACTTTAATTTACTGGTGGAACATCTGGAAGAACTTAGAGCGGGAAGATCTTTTGAACAACCCGTCTATTCCTTTGTAGCGCATAACCGCACCTCCGAGACCGTGACCACCTATCCCAAAAAAGTAGTTATTGTAGAAGGGATCCTCATCCTAACACACCCGGAAATTCGGGAGATGTTCGATATTAAGGTATATGTGCATGCCGACAGTGATGAGCGTCTCATTAGACGTTTAAAAAGAGATATTTCCGAAAGAGGACGCGATCTTACTGAAGTACTTACACGATATCAAACAACGCTTAAACCCATGCATCAGCAATTCATTGAACCCACAAAAGAGTTTGCAGATATCATCATCCCTACCAATAGGTATAACACTGTGGCAGTGGAGCTTATTAGAACCATCATTCATCAAAAACTAGCATAGTATGATGAAGTTTTCAGAAATAAAAAATAAAAGATGGATAAAGATATTGGGCAGCACCTATGTACTTATCCTGTTGTTCTTTGTGGTCTGGATGCTTTTTTTTGATACCAATTCCTTTCTTATCCACAAGGAACTCAACGACGACATTGATGCTCTGGAGGAAAACAAGGAATTCTACCAGAATGAGATCAATACCGACAAGGCATTTATTGAAAAGATGCAAGACAGCAATGAGATCGAGAAGTTTGGCCGTGAAAAATATTATTTGAAGAAAGAGAACGAAGATATTTTCCTTATTGAACACGAGGACAGTATTCAAGAAAAGAAAAAGAATGAGTAAATTTTTGTTTGACAAATTTGATCCGGTTTCTGCCAAACAGTGGAAACAGAAGATCCAGTATGAGTTAAAAGGAGCCGATTATAATGAAACCTTGGTCTGGAACAGTCCGGAGGGAATTGATGTAAAGCCTTTTTATCACGGAGATGATGTCTCACATCCGTTTGGCGCTGTTCCCGG
The DNA here is from genome assembly GCF_000746845.1 of Altibacter lentus. Classification (GTDB taxonomy): domain Bacteria; phylum Bacteroidota; class Bacteroidia; order Flavobacteriales; family Flavobacteriaceae; genus Altibacter; species Altibacter lentus. The sequence continues at coordinate 1,051,317 of NZ_KN050846.1, forward strand.
CGCACCGCAGTCGTGGTCCATTGGTCAAGCTGTTTTTATAGACGACGAGAAGATCGCTAATACCATTGCACGGGACGCTGTTAAAAGAGGTGCAGAGACCGTCTATTTTATAGCCGCACACGAATTTGACATTCCTGCTGTCTTTGCTGAATTTCCTTTCGACACTACCCCTATTTATTTTGAATGGCATTTCCTTTCGGAAGCATTTCTTTTGCTGCTGAAAGAATACCTCAACGCCAACAAGGCCGTAGTCTACTACAACGTTGATCTGGTTGGGAATTTAGCCCGTACCGGAAATTGGTACCATAATCTGAAGCAGGATCATACCATCCTCGAAAGCATCTTTCAAAAAGATCCTTCGGCTAACATCTTAAGTGTCGATAGTGGTCTGTATCAAAATGCAGGAGCCACCATGGTACAGCAATTGGCGTACGCTCTGGCGCACGCTCATGAATATCTCAATCACCTTTCTGGAAAGGGAATGCTTGCTCCCCAAACCACCGTAACATTTCAAGTGGCTGTGGGTTCCAATTACTTTTTTGAGATCGCAAAGATCCGGGCCCTGAGAAAACTTTACGCTGTCTTGGCTGAAGAATACGGCCTTTCAGAAACGTGCCATATTATGGCAACTCCTTCCAAGCGCAACAAGACACTATACGATTACAATGTAAACATGCTGCGCACCACAACCGAATGTATGAGTGCTGTTTTAGGGGGTGCTAATATGGTCTGCAATATGGCTTACGATGCCATCTATCACAAAAGCAACGAATTTGGAGAACGCATAGCGCGCAATCAGTTGCTTATCTTAAAAGCTGAAAGTTATTTTGATGCCGTAAGTAATCCGGCAGACGGCGCGTATTATCTGGAATCACTAACAGCCGAAATGGCGCAAAAGGCACTTGATGTATTTAAAACCATCGAAGCCGGCGGTGGGTTTCTAACACAACTAAAAGACGGGACCTTACAACGCAAGATCAAGGAAAGTGCAGAGAAAGAGCAAGCCTTGTTCGACAGCGGAGACTTAAAACTGGTGGGCACCAATATCCAACAACATCCTGACGACCGCATGAAGGATACCATAGAGCTTTTCCCCTTTGTCAAGACCAAAGCCCGAAAAACCCTCTTAGCGCCCATTATCGAAAAACGGTTAGCAGAAAAAGTAGAACAGCAACGATTGGACCATGAGTAGAAAGAACATACAGCACCTTCGTTTGGAAGCTTCAGAATTCAACACTGAGAACACTGAAACTTTTAAAACAGCAGAAGACATCAATCTAAAGAATCGCTATACCCCTAAGGATATCGAAGACCTGGAGCATTTGGACTTTGTGGCAGGAATTGCCCCCAACCTCCGGGGGCCTTATGCTACCATGTATGTGCGCCGACCCTGGACCATACGACAATATGCAGGTTTTTCCACTGCCGAAGAAAGCAATGCTTTTTACAGAAGGAATCTGGCGGGCGGACAAAAAGGTTTATCGGTTGCATTCGATCTGGCGACACACCGAGGATACGACAGCGATCATCCTCGTGTTGTGGGCGATGTGGGAAAGGCCGGAGTTGCCATTGACAGCGTAGAAGACATGAAAATTCTTTTCGATGAGATCCCCCTGGATAAGATGAGTGTTTCCATGACCATGAATGGTGCCGTACTTCCTATAATGGCGTTCTACATAGTCGCTGCCCGTGAACAAGGCGTTGCACCCGAAGCCCTGGCAGGGACCATTCAAAATGATATCCTAAAAGAGTTCATGGTACGAAATACCTATATCTACCCCCCTACACCATCCATGAAGATCGTGAGCGATATCTTTGAATATACCTCTCAAAACATGCCAAAGTTCAATTCCATTTCCATCTCGGGTTATCACATGCAAGAAGCCGGAGCTACCTGCGACATTGAACTTGCGTACACGCTTGCCGACGGCTTGGAATATATTCGCACCGGTCTAAAAGCAGGAATGGACATTGATAGTTTTGCACCCCGGCTCTCCTTCTTTTGGGCGATTGGGATGAATCATTTCATGGAGATCGCTAAAATGCGGGCAGCACGAATGTTATGGGCCAAACTAGTGAAGCAGTTTCAGCCAAAAAGCGACAAATCGCTGGCGCTTCGTACTCATTGCCAGACCAGCGGATGGAGCTTGACGGAGCAAGATCCGTTCAACAATGTAGCGCGCACTTGTATTGAAGCCGCAGCGGCCGCCTTTGGAGGCACCCAATCTCTTCACACCAATGCACTGGACGAAGCCATCGCCCTTCCTACAGATTTCTCAGCTCGTATTGCAAGAAACACACAGCTATACCTACAAGAAGAAACCATGATCACGAAAACAGTAGATCCATGGGCCGGTAGTTATTACGTCGAAAAGCTAACGAACGATATCGCTGAAAAGGCATGGGCACTCATCCAGGAAGTAGAAGCCCTGGGCGGGATGACCAAAGCAATTGAAGCCGGTATTCCAAAACTGCGGATCGAAGAGGCGGCCGCACGTAAACAGGCACGCATCGACAGTGGCCAGGATGTGATCGTTGGAGTTAACAAATACCGTTTAGAAAAGGAAGATCCCTTACAAATACTGGATGTGGACAACCAGAAGGTGCGTCTTTCACAAATAGAGCGCCTTGATTCCATAAAAGCCAAGCGCGATGCAGAAGCCGTGGCCGCTGCCTTATCAAAATTAACCCAATGTGCCAAGACAGGTGAAGGAAATTTACTAGCTTTAGCGGTAGAAGCAGCGCAATTACGTGCGACTTTGGGGGAAATAAGTGATGCGCTTGAAGCCGAATTTGGACGGTATAAAGCACAAATAAAATCTTTTAGCGGCGTGTATAGTAAAGAAATTAAAAAAGACCCTTCTTTTGAAAAAGCGAGAGCCATGGCGGATGCATTTGCAGAATCTGAAGGTCGTCGTCCCCGTATCATGATCGCAAAAATGGGTCAGGACGGTCACGACAGGGGAGCCAAAGTAGTAGCTACCGGTTATGCCGATGTAGGATTTGATGTAGATATTGGCCCCTTGTTCCAAACCCCGGCCGAAGCTGCCAAACAAGCTGTCGAGAACGATGTTCATATCCTGGGGATCTCATCCCTTGCTGCCGGGCACAAAACTTTAGTACCACAAGTAATAGAAGCGTTGAAAGGCTACGGTCGTGATGATATTATGGTGATCGTTGGAGGTGTGATCCCTTCGCAAGATTATCAGTTTCTGTTCGATGCCGGAGCCGTTGCGGTGTATGGACCGGGTACCAAGATCAGTGTGGCCGCGATCGAAATGCTTCAGATATTAATGGATTCGGAGGTTGATTAATGGAATACCTCATTAGATCACAACGACTCGGACTTCGGAATTGGGAGCAGTCTGACCTTATTCCTTTTGCTGAAATGGGGCGCGATCCCGAGGTGATGCGATACCTTCCGAAACTTTTGTCCCTTGATGAATCTGAAGCTTTTATAGAAAGAATGCAACATCATTTTGTTACCTACGGCTATTGTTACTTTGCCGTAGACCTCCTGGAAACGAACGAGTTTATCGGCTTTACGGGATTGATGCAACAGCCTTGGGAGAGCAAATTTACTCCGGCCGTCGACATGGGTTGGCGCTTAAAGCGATCTGCCTGGGGAAAGGGGTATGCTTCCGAAGCAGCTGCGGTGTGTCTGCATGCGGCCTTTACGGCATTTCAGTTAGACGAAGTATATGCATTCGCGGCTCAGGGTAATACCGCTTCAGAAAAAGTAATGCAAAAGATCGGAATGTCGTATGCAGGTACCTTTGAACATCCAAAACTCGCCAATGACGATCGATTTGAATATTGTATCGCCTATCGAAAGCAACGTTCAGAAATAAACGCTGTGCACGCATAACATATATGACAGAATACCTTACTTTTACAAGACATTTAAAATACACTTTATGAATTACTCGGGGAAAATGTTACGTGACGACGCTTTAAAAGGAAAAACAATAGTAGTTACCGGAGGCGGCAGCGGACTGGGAAAATCGATGACCACCTATTTTCTTGAATTGGGGGCCAATGTTGTGATCACTTCTCGAAATATTGAAAAACTGGAGCATGTCAAAGCAGAACTCGAAGCGCAAACCGGAGGAAAAGTACTTCCGGTGCAATGTGATGTTCGAAATTATGACGAAGTGGAAGCCATGGTTGAAGCTTCGGTAGCAGAATTTGGCAAGGTGGATGTTTTACTGAACAATGCGGCAGGTAATTTCATTTCACCCACCGAACGCTTATCGGCCAATGCCTTCGACACCATTATCGATATCGTTCTAAAAGGAACAAAGAACTGCACACTTGCTTTCGGAAAGCATTGGATAGAACAAAAAGAAACCAATAAGGTGGTACTCAACATTGTAACCACCTACGCCTGGACCGGATCTGCGTACGTGGTTCCCAGTGCCACAGCCAAGGCAGGAGTACTGGCATTAACACGTTCACTGGCTGTAGAATGGGCAAAATATGGTATGCGGTTCAATGCGATAGCCCCGGGCCCTTTCCCTACCAAAGGAGCCTGGGACCGACTGTTGCCGGGCGATTTGAAAGAGAAATTCGATCTTGCTAAAAAAGTACCTCTGAAACGCGTAGGTGACCACCAGGAGCTCGCAAATTTAGCTGCGTATCTGGTCTCAGACTTCTCTGCCTACCTCAATGGCGAAGTAGTGACCATCGATGGCGGAGAATGGCTTAAAGGTGCCGGACAAATGAATTTATTGGAAGATGTCCCCTCCGAAATGTGGGATATGCTCGAAGCCATGATACGTTCCAAAAAGAGCAAATAAAGGTATCGTGGTGGCAAAAAATAAAAATGGATAAATTGCAGCGCAACCATTTTTTAGGTTTTTGGCGTTATTAAAACACTTGCCATGATTCGTTCCAAAAAGTATAGGTTTCGGTTTGGTTGTGTTAGCCCGGAAATTCGAAGTTTAGCTAGTCTAAGACGCTAGTCAGAGACCTTTGCGATCTCAGATGATCATCCATTTCCCTGTCGTATAGATACACAAAGAGAACCGCCATCATATCACTGAAGCCTTCAGATGGATTTTTGGTTTCCAGAATTAATTTGTAACTATTATCGGCGTACAGGGTCAAGCCTTCCTCACTTGCATAGACCGGTACTTTTTTCAGTCCGATTTTATTATTGTAATTCTCACATTCAAACGTATACACGGCAGTTTCCTCTGTAATATCATATAGCGTAAAGGACTGTGCGTGCGGGTGTAAATGTGCGGCCATGGCATGGATTGTTGTGTCTTCTTTCAACTCTAACTGGTAGGTGACATCAAATTCGTATCTATGGTTTCCTTCGGGTAAGATCCAATGTGCCGACAGTTTCTCACCTTCCTTATTTAAGAACGAGTGATTCTTGAGGTCGATAGGCGTACACAGTGAAGGGTCCTTCTTCTTATTTGGATTATAAGGGTTCTCCCGGTCGTAGTCCTGTAATAGGACAAGTGCCCTTGGAACTAACGGTTTTAAATGACTTTGAGGCGGCGCGAACTCGAAAGAAATGCGGTGCTTCACTTTAAAGAAGGCATCTTCGATATTATGGTTCAGGGTTCTGGATGCTACAATGAACTTATCGTTAGCAGCTACCGGAAATCCATATCCTTGAGGAAATTGCAGATCATTAATTCCATTGGACAAAGTGCCCAAACGCGGGTATTGCGCATTGATACGCTGCGGAAAATTTAAATTCTTATAGTGGATGGGATCAAAAAAGTCGATGTTGGTGTGACACAAAAAATCGTTGTTATGAACGTTCGTGCCCTCGCGATACACTTCAGCCTTGAATCCCGTGATCCATTTCACTGCAGCCGCATCCGGGTTAAGATCAAGGTTTAGCATAGCCTGAGGCCCATCCATAGATTGATAGATATTATCAACCAACAGGTCCGGTGACTCCAAAACAACCCCTGCATCGTTTCGCCGGATCTCCCAATCGGGGTCGATGATCCGAAACGCATGAAGCAGTTTGGTCTTAACAATCGCTTGGTGCCGGTTGGACAGCGAGTGATACCCAATGGCCACGACGACCAAGCCTGTCATCAGCAGGATCAACATACCTTTCACCGAAAATATCCTAATTCGTTTCAACGCCATTGCTTTTTCAGGATAAAGATACGGAAATGTCAATCTTTGTAAGCAGTCTGCGTTTTCTTTTAAGGGGAAACGAATTTTTCCCTTATTCAACTCCTTCTGAAAGGCCCAAATAATAAGCCTGTTAGCTCTTCCTTCTTCTGTTTACTTCCTGTTAACAAAATTCATTTTCTATCCGCATAATTAATCGTATTTTTAACCCTTAATCTTGTAGGAAATTGATGGGTAAAATAATTGCGATCGCAAACCAAAAAGGAGGTGTAGGGAAAACCACAACTTCAGTTAATCTGGCCGCCTCACTAGGCGTGCTGGAAAAGAAAATTTTACTGATAGATGCAGATCCTCAAGCCAATGCAACTTCCGGTCTGGGAATAGATGTGGAGAATGTGGAGATTGGCACGTACCAATTGCTGGAACATACCATTAAAGCGAAAGAGGCAATTATAAAGACCAGTTCCCCCAATCTCGATCTCATTCCGTCACACATTGACCTTGTGGCCATTGAAATTGAACTGGTGGATAAGGAGAACCGTGAATCGATGTTGAAAAAGGCCATTCAGGACCTTAAAGGTGAATACGATTTTATTTTGATCGATTGTGCGCCTTCTCTTGGTTTATTGACCCTTAATGCTCTTACCGCAGCAGATAGTGTGATCATCCCAATCCAATGCGAATATTTTGCTCTGGAGGGATTAGGAAAATTGTTGAATACCATTAAAAGTGTACAAAAGATCCACAACGAGCAATTGGATATAGAAGGCTTGTTGCTTACCATGTACGATTCCCGCCTCCGACTCTCAAATCAGGTGGTGGATGAAGTTAAAAAACATTTTGATGAGATGGTATTCAAAACAATCATTCAACGAAACGTGCGTTTAAGTGAAGCTCCCAGTTTTGGCGAGAGTATAATTAGCTACGATGCCGGCAGTAAAGGAGCCAATAATTATTTAAGTTTGGCACAGGAATTAATTGAAAAAAATCTATAAGCGCTAATGGCAAAGGCAACAAAAAAACAGGCTTTGGGACGCGGACTTTCTGCGCTGCTGAAAGATCCTTCCAACGATATACGATCTGCAACCGATAAGAATGCAGACAAGGTGGTAGGGAGTATCGTAGAGCTGGAGTTGGATACCATAGAAGTAAATCCGTTTCAGCCTCGAACCAGTTTTAATGAAGAATCGCTTCGGGAATTAGCTTCTTCCATTAAGGAATTAGGGGTCATCCAACCTATTACGGTTCGGAAAATGGACTTCAATAAATTCCAGTTAGTCAGTGGAGAACGACGTTTCCGCGCTTCAAAATTAATTGGATTAGAAACCATCCCGGCCTATATTCGTATAGCGAACGACCAGGAATCACTGGAAATGGCGTTGGTGGAAAATATTCAGCGTCAGGATCTGGACCCAATAGAGATCGCCCTCTCCTACCAACGGTTAATAGAAGAGATAGAGGTCACTCAAGAAGAATTAAGTGATCGCGTAGGTAAGAATCGTTCTACAATTGCCAACTATTTACGTCTGTTAAAACTGGATCCCATTGTACAAACAGGAATGCGTGACGGTTTCATTTCTATGGGACATGGTCGTGCCCTCATCAATATCGAAGATACCAACGATCAACTGGAGATCTACGAAAAGATCTTAACGCAACAACTTTCGGTTCGCGATACAGAAGCATTGGTTCGTAAACACAAGTCGCCTGCCAACACCGACACGCCTAAACAAAAAACTGTTCCTTCCTTTGCGAAGGAAGCTAAAAAAGAACTTGCCGCTTTGTTTGACAGTAACGTAGATGTAAAAGTTTCCGGTTCGGGGAAAGGACAACTCATCGTTCCGTTTAAAAGTAAGGAAGACCTGCAACGCATCCTCAAGCTAATTAAAAGTGAAGCGTAAGGGACTCCATATCTTCTTATTTCTCCTATGTTCAGGAACTGTTTTTTCCCAAACTACGGATTCACTTTCAGTCACTGAAGAAAAAGTGTTGATCGTTGAAAATACCAATACCCCTAAAGAAGCATACAATCCGTTGGCCCCTTCAAAGGCCGCGTTCTACTCTGCCGTGCTTCCGGGACTGGGACAAGCGTACAATAAAAAATACTGGAAAATTCCCATCGTGTATGCCGGGATAGCGACGGGCGTGTACTTTTATATTGACAATGACAACGATTACGACCGATTTCGAGATGCGTATAAGCGCAGATTGGCGGGATTTACCGACGATGAGTTTCAAGGCATTTCTACCGACCGATTGATCGATGCACAGCGCACCGCACAAAAAAATAAAGATGTAAGTATCATTGTGGCTTTGGCGTTCTATCTGGTCAATATTGTAGATGCAAATGTGGATGCGCACTTAAAACAATTCAATGTAAGCGATGACCTTTCACTACAGCCCAATTTCGAGTTGAACCGCATCGACTCGCATCCTAACTACGGAATTTCCCTAAAATATCATCTAAAATGAAATTAGCACTATTGGGATATGGTAAAATGGGACACACCATCGAACGGCTTGCGAAAGAACAAGGGCATGAGATCGTTTATAAACAGTCCAGCAGTACTTCGGAAGGGAATTTAGACGAAGCCGATGCCGCTATTGAATTCTCCTCTCCTGAAGCAGCCGTAGAAAACATCACCAACTGTTTTAAACACAATATTCCTGTGGTGTCCGGCACCACCGGCTGGTTGGATCGTTATCAAGAAGTATTAAAAATCTGTGAAGACCGTAACGCAAGCTTCATATATGCGTCCAACTTTAGTGTGGGAGTAAATTTGTTTTTCAGCATAAATGCGTATGCCGCAAAGGTATTTGCACCATGGAAAGAGTATATTGCATCGATCGAGGAGATCCATCATACTCAAAAGAAAGATGCGCCAAGTGGTACGGCCATCTCGTTGGCAGAAGGAATGCTAACGCATTCTGGTAAGAAAATGTGGAAATTGGACGAACAAAAGGAAGACGCTATTACCATCACGGCAAAGCGTATAGATGACGTGAAAGGCACCCATATCGTTCGGTACGAATCTGAAGTTGATTCGGTCTCACTTGAACACGAGGCGCATACCCGGGACGGTTTTGCGAAAGGAGCGATCCTAGCTGCGGAATGGCTGCAAGGGAAAAAGGGTGTTTTTAGCATGAAAGATGTGCTTCAGATCACCGAATAATTAAATAAAGGCCTAGCCTTCAGAAAAAATACATATATGAGTTGGACAGAATGGTTCTTGTTTATCTTGCTGATACAAATAGTTCACTTTTTAGGAACTTGGAAATTATATAAGGTTGCCGGAAGGCATGCATGGGAAGCTGCCATACCTATTTACAATGCAGTGATCCTTATGAAGATTATCAACAGACCGTGGTGGTGGACCATCCTTCTTTTTGTACCCATTGTAAACCTCATCATGTTTCCGGTGGTATGGGTGGAAACTCTGCGCAGCTTTGGAAGGAACAGTACTTCCGATACGGCATTCGTGCTTATTACGTTAGGATTGTACATTTACTATGTGAACTACACCCAAAAGGTAGTGCATATCAAGGACAGAAGTCTAAAGCCCAGAACATCCACAGGAGAATGGGTAAGCAGTATCTTATTTGCCGTGGTAGCAGCCACCATTGTGCATACCTACTTTATGCAGCCGTTCACGATACCTACTTCTTCCTTGGAGAAAACATTACTGGTGGGTGATTTTCTGTTTGTAAGCAAATATCATTATGGAGCGAGGGCACCTATGACGCCTATATCTTTTCCTATGGTGCACGATACGATCCCTGTGGTCAAGACACGGTCCTACCTTCCTAAACCTCAAATCCCATACTTTAGATTTCCGGGATTTCAAGAGATAGAACGCAACGACATTGTCGTGTTTAGCTGGCCTGTAGATACCTTGATCGATATCAACCCCGGAACCATGCGAGGCAGCGTGCAAAAACCCATCGATAAGAAATCGAACTATGTAAAGCGGTGTGTAGGCTTGCCCGGTGATTCCCTGGAGGTTCGTGATGGCTATGTGTATATCAACGGACAGCAAAACGAATTACCGGACCGCGCCAAATTACAGTTTGGTTATCAGTTTGCAACCTCAAAGCCCTTGAACCCAAAGTTCGCTGCGGAGCAATACAACATTACAGACCTCTATCCCCTGGACGATCCACCATCTTACAGAGTGTTTCAAACACACATGACCGATGAGGAATATGAGAAGTTCAAGAATTACCCCAATCTGGACACTATTGTTAAAACCGGCGCTCCAAAAGGACAATTTACCAAATCTGTTTTTCCCTATGATGCAAATTATCAATGGAACAACGATCACTTTGGCCCTATTTACATTCCAAAAGCAGGAGCCACAGTTGCGATCACACCCGAAAGCCTGCCTTTCTATAAAAGGATTATTGAAGTCTATGAGGGAAGTGAAATAGGGATCGATAACAAGATCACACAGTCCGGTACACAAATCATGCTCAATGGTGCTGCACTTACCGAGTATACTTTTAAAATGGATTACTATTGGATGATGGGAGACAACCGAAACAACTCCCAAGATGCGCGCACCTGGGGATATGTTCCCTTTAACCATGTGGTTGGGAAACCTGTTTTCGTCTGGATGAGCTGGAATACCAATGGAAAAGGTATTGCCAATAAAATTAGATGGGAGCGTATGTTCACAACGGTGGGTGGCAGCGGTGAACCGGTCTCTTATTTTAAGTATTTCCTTATTGCCGTGATCGCTTGGTTTGGGTTTGATTTCTTCAGAAAAAGAAGAAAAAAACAAAAAGGATAAATAATAGCATTGGATGGCCTCACCGTTGTATCGTACCAAAGTATTTTCACTACGACCGGCATGATCACAAGACCTCGAGCAGGCCTCTAATCAAGGAATTACTTATGAAAGAAATTCTCATCTATCCTACCTATTTCCCATGCATCGCACAGATGGCAGCTGCTGCACAGGCTGATGCGGTAGTATTGGAGCTTGAAGACAACTACCAGAAACAAACCTATCGCAACCGCACTTACATAGCGCATAATAATGGCAGGCTACTGCTTAATGTCCCTGTAAAACACGCTACCGATGGAAACAGACAAAAGACAAAAGATGTAGTGGTTGAAAATGATTTCGATTGGCAGAAACAGCATTGGAGATCGATTCAAACTGCCTATCGAACCTCTCCGTTCTTTGAATTTTATGAAGATGAGCTGGCGCCTTTTTTTTCTGAAAAAGTAGCCGGTTTACAGACGCATAATCTGCGTATTTTTAAGGTGCTGCACGACCTGCTGGGCATGGAGGTTCCCATTACAACCACCACCGAATACTATAGATCTCCTGCGCAGCAGGATCTTCGGGAAATGGTAAATGCCCGCAGAGAAAAGAAGTATGAACTGGAACCTTATACCCAGGTTTTGGAAGCACACCACGGTTTTTTACCCAATCTCTCGGTCTTAGACCTGTTATGCAATGAAGGCCCTAATGCACTTCATTATTTAGAAAAGCAAAAGCTAGCATTCATCTAATCGTCTTCTTCCATTTTTTTAGCGCCCCAACCCACGGTCGCCTTTACCGGATAATGATCTGAAAAGGAATCTCTTATTGTTTCAAAGCGCAGTACGTCAAACGAAGCTTCCGGTAAAATATAATCGATCCGCATAGGATATCCGTCAAATTTAAAAGTAGTTCCTATCCCGGAACCTCGTTCTACAAAGGCATCGGTCATTCCCTCCTGCAGGGTTCTATATACGTAAGAGAAGGGGGTGTTGTTAAAATCACCGCTAATGATCACCGGATAGGGCGACATCGCTTTGTGAGCAAGGATCGCTGCGGCTTGCTCTTCCTGCATTACAAATGCCCGTGACATACGTTTACGTAAACGCTCTTTATTCCCTTCCTGCAAATATTCTACTCTGGGAAGGATCCCGAGCGATTGCAGATGCAGATTGTAGACACGCAGCGTATCGGGGCCTTTTACAATATCGGCAAACAAGGTATTGTTGTGCGAATCTTCAAAATCGAAAGCGCCTGTCTTCGCAAACGGAAATTTTGAAAAAATCGCATGCCCCAGTTTATTATTCCCGTCTTTAAAATGAATGAATTGGTAGGGATATTCTGAAAAATCGAACGTACTTTCCCGGTAATACTCCTGAATACACAAGATGTCCGGTGTATCGTTTTGAATGATAGCGTTTATTGTTTCTGAAACCCCTTCGGAAGGATCCTCCTCATAGGCATTGAAAAGGCGCACATTGTAGCTCAACAGCGACAGGGATTGCGTATATTCTGAAGCATCCCCTTCCGAAGAAAACTCAAAAAACGGATTAAAATGAAGGTAAGCGATGATCAATACTACCATCGAGATTAAAAAGGTACGTTTCCCCCGAAACATCCAGTAGATCATGAATAACACATTGAGCAACAATAAGGGAGAAACCGCCAGACTCAATAACGCTAGCGTTGGAAAAGCCGATGGCCTAAGGTACGGCAATACAAACGAGACCAACAGCAATATCACAGCAATGATATTGCTCCAGTAAATCACCGAATGTAATAGCCCCTTTTTTGAACGCATTCGTTAGTCTTCTTTTCCTGCCTTGAACAGAAAATCTTTTTCGGCCTTGGTAAGGCTGTCATACCCGCTCTTTCCTATCTTATCCAATATGGCATCTACTTTTTTCTGATAGCCGGACTTGTCTTCTGTCTTTTTAGAACGTCCTGTTTTATGCGGTGTTGTACGATGTACTTTTTTGAATGGTTTTTTAGCACGCGGCGTGAACCATTGTGCTACCCTGTCCATAAGGGTTTCAAACCATTTCCCTATATCGTTTCCTTTTGCCAGTTGTAAGGCATACACGTAGCCTAATATGGCACCACCTAAATGGGCAAGCAATCCACCGGCATTCCCTGAGGTTGGAAGCTGAACCAGATCCTTGATCACAAAGAACGCTGCGATATGCCACAGTTTTACGGTAAAGAAAATAATTCGAACTTGGGTATTTGGCGAATATGTAGCTATAAATACAACAATGGCCGTAACCGCTGCCGAAGCTCCTAATAGATAACCCCTGCTGTTGGTAAACACAGGAAACAAATTATAGGACAGCACATAAAGGAGTCCGCCGCAAAGGGCACCCAAAAGATATACTGCCAGGAATCGCTTGGCACTGAAAAGATTTAAGATAAATCCGCTAAACCAATACAACCACAGCATATTCCAGAACAAATGCCAAAACCCAAAATGCAAAAAACTATATGTTAGGAAGGACCAGGGTTGCAGTATGAACTCTCCAAAGGAATCCGGAAGTACGAACCAAGCTGTTAATTGTTCTCGCGGAACATCGAACAGGAAAGCGCCCAGATTCACCACTAAGAAGATCAACAGATTGATAACAATCAATTTGATCGCTACCGAAGCCGTTTTAAATTGATACGATAGATTATTCGCAGCCATAGTTAATACCAGCGTGTGTTATCAAAACTATTCTTTTTCCAGTAATATGCCATGATGAAGCCGAACAATGCACCTCCAATGTGTGCCCAATTGGCAATGTTCTGCCCAAACAATGAGAAACCTGTTACGCCGGAGAAGAGGTCCAAAAGGATCAAGGCCGGGATAAAATATTTCGCTTTAATGGGTATGGGCAGGAAGATCAACATCAGTTCCACATTGGGGTACATAAGGCCAAAGGCCACTAACACCCCGTAGATCGCTCCGGAAGCCCCTACTGCAGGGACATTCCATGCTCCAAAGAACTGCTGCATAGCTTCACTACTTACGTTGGAAATATCCCGCCAACTGCCGGGTTCCAGGGTTTTATTCAGCATTTCCCATATCTCTGTGTCACTGGCGCCTAATGCACTCAATGTATCAAATCCGCTGTGAAACTGAAAGTACCCTACCAGTGTATGTATCAAGGCAGCTCCCAATCCGGCAGAGAAATAGAAAAAGAGAAATTTATTTCGTCCCCATCGCATTTCCAATGGCGAACCAAAGGCCCAAAGCGCATACATGTTGAATAGAATATGCATGAAGCCGCCGTGCATGAACATGTGCGTTACCGGCTGCCAGAACTTGAAGTTCGGATTTTCAAAATAGTACAAGGAAAATAACCGATAGGAAATATCTTCAGACAACAACGTGCCAATGAAGAACAGCGCATTGATGATGATTAATACTTTAACAGTTTCGGTGATTCTTCCCATCTAATTGAATTTTTTATCGAAGTCGGTTACATCAAACGTAACCAACACCGGTTTGTTGTTGGGAGCGATGCTTGGCTCCTTACAAGCGAACAATTGATTTACCAGATGTTCCTGTTCGCTTCGGTTCAAGGCAGTTCCGGTTCTAACTGCCATACTTTTTGCCATGGATTTTGCCAACAGGTCGTTTTGGCTAAAGCCTGCATCCGGTACTTCTTCCTTGATATCATTGATAAGCCGCTCCAACACATCCCCTACCTGACTTTCTAGCAAATTTACCGGAATACCATTGATACTAAGTTGTTCACCCCCTATTTCTGAAAAAGCAAAGCCCGTATGTTCCAATTGTTCCTTTACCTTTTCAAGAATTTCCAGATCGGGATTCGAAAAATGGAGCGTCAACGGAAACAAAAGCTGTTGACTAACGGCTTCTTGAAGGGTAATGTTCTTCAGTAATTCTTCATAGAGAATACGTTGGTGAGCCAAGTGTTGGTGGATCACCATCATCCCGCTTTTAATGGGACTAATAATGTATTTATTATGTAGCTGAAAGGTGATTTGTCCATCGACATCCACAGCCGTATCGAACAAGCGTCCGCTTACCTCTTCACTTTCAAATTCGATATTCTCCAATCCCGAAACGACACCTTCTTCCTGCTTCAGTCCTACATAAAGTGATTCCCAGGAGGAACCCTTCTCCCGTTTGTAGCCGGCGGAGTTATTGCGCTGCAAGCTTTCCTTCTGAAATGGGTTGAAGTTCTTATCCACCTCTATCGTAGGTGCGACAGGTTGTTTCTTACTGTAATCATAGGGAGTGTCGAAGCCCGAATCTTTGTTGAAATCCAACACAGGGGCAATACTGAACTGCCCCAAACTATGCTTTATCGTTGCCCGAAGCATGGCATAAATAGCATGCTCATCGTCAAACTTTATCTCTGTTTTAGTGGGGTGAATGTTAATATCGATGGAGTGCGGGTCCACCGCAAGGAACAGGAAATAACCGGGTTGCAACCCATCCTTGAGCAGTCCTTCGAAGGCATTGCTTACCGCATGATGCAAGTACGGGCTCTTTATGAACCTATCGTTCACAAAGAAAAACTGTTCACCCCGACTTTTTTTTGCATACTGTGGTTTAATGACGAACCCTTCAACTTTTACGATCTCGGTCTCTTCGGAAACGGGGACCAATTTTTCATTTGTCTTACTTCCGAAGATATTAACGATACGCTGCCGCGCATTACTCGCCGGTAAATTGAACACGTCGTCATTATTATGCAACATTGAAAAGGCCACTTGAGGATGCGCTAGTGCAACTCTGTGGAACTCATCGATGATGTGCCGCGTCTCTACCGGATTGCTTTTAAGAAAGTTTCGACGCGCCGGAATATTATAAAATAGATTTTTTACTGAAATGGTAGTCCCCTTAGGCACTACGGCTGCTTCTTGGGAGGTCACTTCACTGCCTTCAATACAAATCTTCGTTCCAACTTCCGAAGCTTCGGTACGGGTCTTCAGCTCCACATGTGCAATGGCTGCGATAGAGGCCAAAGCCTCTCCCCGAAACCCCTTGGTGTGTAAGTTGAACAGATCATCGGCCGATTTGATCTTGGAGGTCGCATGTCTTTCAAAACAAAGACGTGCATCTGTCACACTCATCCCAATCCCGTTGTCGGTGACCTGTACGAGCGTCTTCCCGGCATCCTTCACCACCAACGTTATCTTGGTTGCCCCGGCATCTATGGCATTTTCCAGTAATTCCTTGACCACAGAAGCGGGACGTTGAACGACCTCTCCGGCTGCTATTTGATTGGCAACATGATCCGGTAAAAGCTGGATGATATCAGTCATTAGTATTGCTGAAAAAATATGGACAAATCGAAATCGATAATATACAGAAATAGCAAGACCAAAGCCGCCACGATTAGGATAATGCGTTTATTGACACCGCGATCCTTAGAGGCTCTGAGTTCTTCCCAGGCATGCTTGAATTTTCCCTTCAACCCGGGAGAAGACCCTACAGTCGATCTAAATTCGTCGAATTTATGTCTTATCTCAAAAGGATTTCCGTCGCCTTCGTGTTTGTAGTAACGCGGATTATAACTAAATTTTTTGTTCTTGCGTGTTTTTAAAATTCCCATAACTAATCGTTTTCAAATGTACTTAAATTACGGCAGTTTTAGAAGTACTTTGCCGTCCATTCTTGTAAACAATTATCGTTCCGAACCGGGAACCGCTCTGAAATTTTAAAATTTGGAATCCTTACGCAATTGCGCCATCTTAATGGCGGCGATAGCAGCTTCGGTGCCTTTATTGCCGTGTTTACCACCGCTTCGGTCGATCGCCTGTTGGCGTGTATTATCGGTAAGTACACAAAAGATTACAGGAATATTATTCTGCACATTCAAGTCTTTGATCCCCTGTGCAACGGCTTCACACACATAATCAAAATGTTTGGTCTCCCCTTGGATCACACTTCCAATGGCTATGATGGCGTCCAGCATATCGTAGCTTTGTTGCATGCGCTTGCAACCGTAAATAAGTTCGAAGCTGCCCGGCACATCCCATCGCACAATATTATCGTTGATCGCACCACAATCTTTTAAAGCGTCAAAAGCCCCCTGAAACATACCTTCGGTAATTTCATGGTTCCATTCAGAAACAACGATCCCAAACCGAAAGTCTTTCGCGTTTGGGATCGTGTCTTTATCGTAAGTTGATAAATTTTTATGGTGTGTAGCCATCTATTCTTGCATTGCTTCGGCCTGACCAATATAAAGTTGTGCTTTTGTAGCTTCAGCCGATTTCGGATATTCTTCGTTAATGCGGTTGAAATGTTTCAACGCCACATCAAATTTGTTAAGATTCATGGCCGTTAAACCGGCTTTCAGAAGAAAACGGGGTGCTGTCACCTCATTATCGCTTAATGAAACCGCTTTCTCATAATACCCTAACGCATCGTCGGGTTGTCCCAATTGAGCGAACGCATCGCCAATAGCACCTTTGGCCAAGGGACCGAGCATCGCATCGTCACTTTTGAAATCGTCCAAATGATCGATCGCTTTTTGATATTCTCCTGTATTGATGTACGCCATTCCCGCATAATAACTTGCAAGATTCCCTGCCGGCGTCCCACCGTAATTATCGATAATGTCCAAGAAACCGTATTTACCTTCACCACCGTTTAGGGACAGGTTATAAAGAGAATCCTTCGAAGTTGCGGTCAAAGCCTGCTCGAAATAAGCCTGAGCTTGATACATCTCGTTCATGGCCTCACTTTCTTTGGGACCTTGGATAAATTGCTGATATCCTAAATAACCTAACACACACACAGCTACAGCACCAACAGTAATAAGAATATACTTTTGGTTCTTTTCTACCCAGGCCTCGGTTCTGGAAGCACCTTCATCTAAGGTATTGAATACCTCTGCTGTTGTACTGTTCTCTTCTAGTTGAGATTGTTTCTCAACTTTTGTTTTCGGTTTACCACCTCTTTTCTTGTAGGTTGCCATAGATTTCTTTATTGAAGCGCAAAAATAAAATTTTTATTAGAATTTAAAAGGGAAAAGATTCCTTATTTTTCGATAATTTGCAACCTGCTTTTTGATTTTTTTCTGAAAAGTTGACACCCAAACTCTAAATCATACCAGTCTCATTCGCATGCATTTACAATCATTGTCATTATTAAACTACAAGAATTTTGAATCGGAAAGCTTTTCCTTCGATCCTAAAATCAATTGTTTTGTTGGAAATAATGGTATAGGAAAGACCAATGTGCTCGATGCGATCTATCACCTTTCCTTTGGTAAGAGCTACTTCAATCCCATCACCACACAAAATATTCGTCACGGCGAAGAATTCTTTGTAGTAGAAGGGCTTTACAAGAAGAAAGAACACGACGAAAAGATCGTGGTGAGCGCCAAGCGCGGACAAAAAAAACTTATCAAGCGCAACGGAAAGGCCTACGATAAATTTAGTGAACACATAGGGTTCCTGCCTCTGGTTATTATTTCCCCGGCCGACAGAGACCTTATTATTGAAGGAAGCGAAACGCGAAGGAAATTCATGGATGGTGTGATCTCGCAGGGAGATTCGCATTACTTACAGCAATTGATCAACTACAACAAGGTATTGCTTCAGCGTAATTCACTTTTAAAGTATTTTGCCGTCAACAATACGTTTAACCGGGATACACTTGAGATATACAACGAACAATTGCACGCACTTGGCACGCCCATCTACGAGAAACGGACCGAATTTTTAGAAGCATTCACTCCTATTTTCTTAAAAAGATATGCATCGATCAGCAGCGGTAGTGAAACCGTCTCACTTACCTACACCAGCCAGTTACAAGATAAGCCGTTGATAGACCTTTTTCAAGAGCATCTAACCAAAGACAAGGTCACTCAGTATACCAATTTCGGAATCCATAAGGACGATCTTCTTTTTGAAATTGACAGGCATCCCATC
The DNA here is from genome assembly GCF_000746845.1 of Altibacter lentus. Lineage (GTDB taxonomy): Bacteria > Bacteroidota > Bacteroidia > Flavobacteriales > Flavobacteriaceae > Altibacter > Altibacter lentus. The sequence goes on from NZ_KN050846.1 coordinate 1,070,090, forward strand.
AAGAAATTTGGCTCGCAGGGTCAACAAAAATCGTACTTGATCGCATTAAAGTTGGCGCAATTCGATTTTATAAAATCGCAGAGCAACGTAACGCCTATTTTGTTATTGGATGATATTTTTGATAAATTGGACGAGCGGCGCGTGGAGCACCTCATCACTTTGGTCGATAACGAAGATTTTGGACAATTGTTTATAAGCGACACGCATGCCAGCCGCACAGAAGAAGTAGTGAAAAAAGTGCATCAAACCTATAAAATGTTCCCCTTGGGAACGGATCAATAATTGTATGCGGCATAACATTCAAACCATGAAATCAACCTTACTCTGTATCCTTTCACTTATGTTGCTCATGGCTGCATGCAACACACAGACACCCGAAGAACAAAAAGAACTGCTGGAAGGATATTGGGAGATAGCATCGGTGACCTTGGCAGACGGGACAAAACGCGATTTTGGAATGAGTCCCTTGATCGATTTTATTGAGGTAACCGGTGACAGCGGGGTTCGAAAAAAGGTTGCGCCAAAATTTGACGGCAGTTTTGCGGTGACCGATTCGTCGGAAAAATTTCAGTTAATCATTGAAGACGATAGTTTACGTATCCATTACAATACTGCCTTCGACAGCTGGAAGGAAACAGTAGTATTTGTCAAGGATAGCGTGTTAAAAGTAAAGAACCGAGATCAAAAGGAATACACCTACCGACGCTATCGGGGGTTTAATCTTTCAGAATAAAAAAGTATGGCCAAACGAGATGGAGAAAATACCCTGGGTGATGTCCTCAAAAATTTTATTGAGGCGAATCGTCTTCAGTCCGGATTAGACAAGGTCTCGGTAAAAGATGCCTGGCATGCTGTTATGGGTGAAACAATAGACAAATACACCTTGCAGGTACAGCTGGACCGCGACACGCTCTATGTTTCCTTGAGTTCTTCGGTGCTGCGTGAGGAGTTGAGCTACGGAAAAGAAAAGATCATTAGATTGCTCAATGAGCACATGGGAAAAACGTTGATAAAGAAACTCATCCTTCGGTAAAAAAAAAAGACTGTATAAAAAACTAGTAAGCCTTGTCGTTAAGCACTAATTTTTATACAGTCTTCTTATTTTTTAAAAATGCTCTAGAACATCTCTCTACCCGAAAAATGGAATGCGCCTTCGATGGCAGCATTCTCATCGCTGTCACTTCCGTGTACCGCATTCTCTCCAATAGAAGCCGCGTACAATTTACGAATAGTCCCTTCGGCGGCATCGGCCGGATTGGTAGCACCAATAAGGGTACGGAAATCTTCCACTGCATTGTCCTTTTCAAGGATGGCAGCAACAATAGGACCTCGGGTCATATATTCTACCAACTCACCAAAGAAAGGGCGTTCCTTGTGGATCGCATAAAAAGCCTTGGCATCGGCCGTGGTCATCTGCGTTAATTTCATGGCTACGATCCTAAAACCGGCAGCATTTATCTTTTCCAAAATAGCACCAACGTGTCCTTTTTCAACACTGTCGGGCTTTAACATTGTAAACGTTCTATTTGTTCGCATGGTTTTTTTAAATTTTGTGCAAAAGTAACCCATTTAGCTACAAAAACAAGTTATTTACAATAGTTTAATACGCTATGCACTTCGGAAGTGTTTTAAGGTAGCTGAAGTCAAAAATGCGAATTAATTGTATCTTCGCAGCCTATGAATGCCGAAACAACGTCTACAGTTAAAAAACTACTGGAAACACCAAAAAAAATAGTGGTCATTGGCCATAAGAATCCCGACGGTGATGCCGTGGGCTCCAGCTTGGCTCTTGCAAATTTTCTGAAGCAATTAGGTCATGAAACAACCGTGGTGATGCCCAACGATTTTCCCGATTTTTTAAAATGGCTACCGGGTTGCGACCAGATGGTCATTCACGAAAAAGATACGTCTCGTAGTGCACTATTGATCTCTGAAGCAAATGTGATATTCACTCTGGATTTCAACAGCTTAGACCGCACTGGTGACCTTCAGCACATCCTCAAAGAAAGCGAGGCAGCTTTTGTCATGATCGATCACCATCAAGCCCCCGATGATTATGCCATTGCTACTTACAGCGATGTTTCCATGAGTTCTACCTCACAGATGGTGTATCACTTTATGGAAGCTTTGGATGGATTGGACAAGTTGAGCGAGACCATTGCCACACAATTATACACCGGAATTATGACCGACACGGGTTCATTCCGATTTCCATCGACTACGGCAGTGACACACTTGGTCATCGCCAAACTTATGGAAGCCGGGGCTTCCAATGCACAAATCCACGAAGCGGTTTACGATACCAATAGCCCCGAACGGATGAAGCTACTGGGAACAGCATTGAACAACCTCACTATCCTACCGGATTTGCATACCGCCTACATCACATTGACACAACAGGAATTGGATGCACATAACTTCAAAAAGGGAGATACCGAAGGTTTCGTAAACTATGCCTTATCCATTCAAGGGATCTATTTTGCCGTGATCTTTATCGAGAACAAACAGGAAAGCATCGTAAAGATGTCGTTTAGAAGCAAAGGGACCTTCTCTGTAAACGACTTTGCCCGCAATCACTATAACGGTGGCGGTCATATCAATGCCGCCGGAGGGAGAAGTTCAAAATCCTTGAATGAAACAATTACTGAATTTATTAGTATCTTGCCTAGCTATAAAAACGAACTTACTCATGTATCGTAACCTACTTATACTGGCTTTCTTAACATTAAGCCTCTCGGCATGTAAAACTCCTGAAGCACGACGCCCCGTGCAACAGAAGTCCGGAAGTTTTATAAAGGAATCGGCCGAACGGAATAAAAAGATCTTTCAGAAAGAAGAAGCCCGTATCACCAAACTCATGAAAGCAAATCCCGAACGGGATTACATTGCTTCAGAAAGTGGATTTTGGTATTTTTACAATGTTAAAGACACCGTAAGTGTTAAAATGCCCGAATTTGGAGATGAAGTAACCTTCACATTCGACATTAAAGATCTTGGAGGCACTACGATCCTTTCGGAAGAAGAGAACGGACTACAGACCTATATCGTAGACCAAACCAATCAAGAATTGATCTCCGGGATTCGTGACGGAATAAAACTAATGAAAGAAGGTGAACAGGTTACCTTTCTCTTTCCCTCGTATAAAGCATTTGGCTATTATGGCATTGAAGATAAACTTGGCACCAATATACCGGTGCAAAGTACAGTTACGTTAAAATCAATAGAAGAACCAAAAGAAAATTAATAGAACCTATGAAAAAAATCACATTGCTCTTATTATTAGTAACCCTGTCTTTCGCCGCCTGCGAAGATAAATACCCCGATCTTGAAAAAGGGGTGTATGCTGAATTTATTACCAACAAGGGAACCTTTGTAGCAAAGCTACATCATGAGGCCACTCCGCTTACGGTAGCCAACTTTGTGGCACTTGCCGAAGGAAATAACAGCATGGTGGATTCTACATATAAAGGAAAGAAATTCTACAACGGTCTCACATTTCATCGTGTGATCAAAGATTTTATGATCCAAGGAGGAGACCCAAAAGGTGATGGGAGTGGAAATCCGGGTTACCGTTTTCCGGATGAGTTTGTGGACAGCTTAAAACATGATTCCAAAGGAATCCTTTCCATGGCCAACTCAGGCCCTGCTACCAATGGCAGCCAATTCTTCATCACTTTAAAAGAAACACCCTGGCTGGACAATAAGCATACGGTCTTTGGGGAAATAGTCATAGGACAAGAGATCGTGGACGCCATAGGCCAGGTAGAAACCACCAAGCCAGGCGACAAACCGGTAGATCCCGTTGTAATGCAAGAGGTGAATATCATCGTTAAAAAGGGTGCGAAAGTTCCCAACTTCACTACACAAATGGAAACCATAGAAAAGGAAAAGCTGGAAAAGGAAGAAGCGCTCAATAAGATCGCCAAGGTAAAAGCACAAGAATTGGATGAAGTTAAAGAAAAAGCCGAAACACTACCTTCCGGTATTATGATCTACTACAATGAAAAAGGAGAAGGTCCAAAACCGAAAGAGGGAAGCGAAGTTCTTATGAATTATGCAGGTTATTTCGAGAATGGAAGATTGTTCGATTCGAATATACTTGAAGTAGCTGAACGATACAACACCGTTGATGAAGGCAGAAAAGCGGCCGGACAATATGCGCCGGTCACTACAGTTTACAGCACTGATGCCCGATTGATCCCAGGTTTTAGAGAAGGGTTGTTGAGCATGCAAACGGGCGATAAGATCACACTCTTTATCCCTTCGCATTTGGCGTATGGAGAACGAGGGTATCCGCCAACGATCGCACCTAATACCGATCTGGTTTTTGAACTGGAATTGGTAGGCACCGCAGAATAAAAATAAAAAAGCCGCTTTAAAAAAGCGGCTTTTTTAATGGTATACATCGTTATTTCTTCGGAATGTTCTTTAAGGTTTCCAGAACAAATTCCCAGAATTTTTGCGTGGAAGAAATACTGGCACGCTCATCCGGGGAGTGAGCTCCTTTTATGGTCGGGCCAAATGAGATCATATCCATATCCGGATAATGCTGACCAAGAATGCCGCATTCCAACCCGGCATGACAAGCAGCAACGTGAGCTTTCTCACCATTCAGTTTTGTATACAGTTCGTCCATAACTTTTAAAATAGGACTGTCCATATTAGGTGCCCAGCCTGGATAGGAACCGGAAAATTTCACATCACAACCTGCCAACTCGAACGTAGCTTTTAATGTATTGGCTAAATCATTTTTCGAAGAAGCTACAGAGGAGCGCGTTAAACATTCAATTTTAATTCTACCATCTGCAACAGTGATCTTCGCAATATTGTTCGAGGTTTCTACCAGATCTTCAATCGCCGGACTCATTCGGTACACACCATTATGTGCGGCATAAACAGCGTTTAGCAGTTCTTCTTGATGGGTTTTGTCCATTACCTTTTCTGCTGAAGATGAAGCTGCTTCTATAGTGATCTTCAAACCGGGCTCCAGCTCTTTATATTCTGAAAGTATTGCCTCTTTTTGAGCGTTAAAGGCCGATCTGAAATCTTTTTCCTTTTCCGAAGCAACCACGACCCATGCTTCACTTTCTCGGGGAATGGCATTACGCAAACTACCCCCATGGATAGCATGAATATGAAGGTATTCCCGGGTGGCGTATAGCAAACGGTTCATTAATTTGTTTGCATTGCCAAGTCCCTTATGAATATCCATACCACTATGCCCGCCCTGTAATCCTTTTACGGCAACAACCCAGGTTTCGGATGCTGAAGGACCAACCAGCTCATCATACGTTCGGGTGGCAGTCACATCGACGCCGCCGGCACACCCTACTCCTATTTCGTCATCCTCTTCAGTATCGAGATTTAGAAGAATATCCCCTTGCAACAATCCGCCTTTCAATCCCATGGCACCGGTCATTCCCGTTTCCTCATCGATAGTGAACAATGCCTCCAGTGCCGGGTGTGCTATATTGTCACTTTCAAGAATAGCCATGATGGTAGCGACACCCAAACCGTTATCGGCTCCCAGAGTAGTTCCTTTGGCCCGAACCCAATCTCCGTCTACATACATATCAATACCTTGGGTGTCGAAATCGAATTGTGTATCATTGTTCTTTTGATGCACCATATCTAAATGTGACTGCATCACCACTGCTTGGCGATCTTCCATACCGGGCGTGGCAGGCTTTCGAATGATCACATTCCCCACTTCATCTTCCACAGTTTCCAGCTTCAATCGCTTTCCGAAGTCTTTCATAAAGGCGATCACGCGTTCTTCTTTTTTAGAAGGACGAGGTACCGCATTCAGATCGGCAAAATTCTTCCAAACGGCTTTTGGTTCCAGATTTTTTATTGCTTCGTTCATAGTATTTTTAAAATTTAGCACAAAGTTACAAGCTTTTATTACTTTTATGAAAGATTCTAAAAACAGAATAGTATTGCCGAGTTTTCAGCAAGTCGAAAATATAACATTCACAAATACATAAGGACCACAATTGCAGGTTCCGTTTTACGTTCAGGCAGACTACAGGGAATACGACATATCACAACTTACACCCGGCATTTATTTTTTATGTCTTAAACATCACGGAACATTCATTACAAAAAAGATACTCATTGAATAATTCGTTTAGAGGAAGATTCTCGCTCCGAAATCCCAAACTCATTTTAGCCTTGGCATTTCCACTTCAAATTGTCTTTTTACAGATCTTGAGGCATTATCCCCGGTTTGTGGAGACGTATTACAGTCAGGGTATCTACCCTATCCTATCAAAAATTCCCAGATATCTCTTCGGGTGGATTCCTTTTTCCATTGGAGACGTATTTTATATCCTATTAATAGTCCTGGCCATACGGTGGATCTACAAGAATTACCATAGATTATGGCGTGAACCTGTATGGTTCTTTGTAGATATAACAGCGACTCTGTCCATCATCTATTTTGTCTTTAATATAGTCTGGGGGTTAAATTATTACCGACTTCCGCTACACACCACCTTAGAGCTCAACAGTGATTACACCACCGAGCAGCTTATACAAACTACAGAGCGGCTCATTGCAAAATCCAATGAATTGCACCGCGAACTGGGTTATGCCGATACTGTTAAAATCGAGCTGCCGTATACCCAAAAAGAGATGTTCGAAAAATCGATAAATGGCTACAAACGACTGGAAAAAGAATTTCCTAATCTTGCTTATTCTCCAAAGAGTATCAAAAAAAGTGGCTGGAGCTTGGGACTCACCTATATGGGTTACAGTGGTTATTATAATCCTTTTTCGGGAGAGGCACAAGTTAACAACCTCATAAAGACCTATAAGTTTCCCGTGGTGAGTTGCCACGAAGAGGCCCACCAAATAGGTTATGCGCGCGAAAATGAAGCAAATTTCATCGCTACTTTGGCCACCCTGCACAATGAAGATCCCTATATTCAATATGCCGGTTATATCTTTGCGCTACGCTACTGCATAAACGAGATCGCAAGAAGGGATATCGATGCCTACGATACCATTTTGCTCACTGTAAATCCGGGTATTCTAGAAAGTTATAAAGAAATGCGGGAGTTCTGGGCGAGCTACCAAAATCCCTTCGAGACCTTCTCGAAAAGCTTCTGGGATCAATTTTTAAAAGCCAATAACCAATCGCAGGGAATTATGAGCTATAGTTATATGGTGGCTCTGGTCGTGAATTATTTTGAAGACAAACCCTTTTAATGTTAAAAATCTTAAGAAGATGTTAAAAGCCCGACCGAAGTCCTTCGTAATTTAGTTGAGCTTCCTATATTTAAAACCTTTTAAAAATACAATCCTTCAAATGAAAAAACTCTCATGTATTCTACTACTTTTCTTCTTTACCTCACTGCTTACAGCTCAGGTCTATTTTCCTGAAAACGATGGTCTTAAAGAAAAGAACAACAACTACACGGCGTTTACCAATGCAACCGTGTACGTAACGCCCACAGAGGTAATTAAAAACGGAACTTTATTGATTCAAAATGGTAAGGTGGTCGCTGTCGGTCGGTCGGTTACGATCCCAAAGAACTCGGTGATTGTGGATCTGGACGGCAAACACGTCTATCCCTCCTTTATAGATCCATATACCAGTTTCGGAATAGAAAAACCAAAAAGAGCCGAAGGGAACGGCCGTTCTCCACAATACGAAGCAAGCAGGGAAGGCTATTACTGGAATGACCACGTTATGCCCGAGAGCGCAGCGATCTCTAAATTCAAGTACGACAGTAAAGATGCCGACGAGTTTCGAAAGGCAGGATTTGGTGTCGTGAATACTCATATCATGGACGGTATTGCCCGTGGAACCGGAGTTCTGGTTGCGCTTAACGATACTCAGGGGGATGCCAATCGCATCCTGGAAGATGCCTCAGGGAATTTCTTTTCCTTCGAAAAAAGTGTTACCAGCCGGCAATCCTACCCCGGCTCACTCATGGGATCCATGGCACTGTTACGACAAATGTATTACGATGCCGATTGGTATTCTAAGGGCAATGCACCTACAAAGGATCGCTCTTTGGAGGCCTTGATCGAAAACAAGAACCTTGTTTCTATCTTCGAAGCAGGGAGTAAGGATAATAACCTGCGTGCCGATAAAATAGGCGACCTCTTCAACGTCAACTACGTAATTGTGGGTGGCGGTGATGAATATGAGCTTATAGAGGATATTAAAGCTACCAATTCTAAATATATAATTCCGGTGAACTTCCCCGATGCTTTCGACGTTAGCAACCCGTATCTGGCCAATTATATTTCTTTGGAAGACATGCGCGCCTGGAACCAGGAGCCCATGAACCCGAAAGTACTTTCAGACAATGGCATTGTGTATGCACTTACCACACACGAACTTAAAAAACCTTCAGAATTTAACGAAAAATTGAACAAGGCCTTCGAGTATGGACTTGATAAGACCAAAGCGCTGGAGGCGCTTACCACCATTCCTGCGTCGCTCTTAGGACAAAGTGATAAGGTAGGATCCTTGCAGGTAGGACGCTATGCTAATTTCCTGATTACGTCAGGACCCATCTTCGATAAAGAAACCACGCTCTACGAGAACTGGGTGCAGGGACAGAAAAACGTGATCAATGATATGGATCAAAAGGACATTCGTGGAACTTATAGTGTAGCTGCAAACGGAAAGAACTTTACGTTGGTGATCTCGGGAGAACCTTCAAAACTGAAATCTGAAGTAAAACTAGGTGAAACGACCTACCCTTCAAAACTGGACTACTCGGGTAATTGGGTTACCCTTTCATTTACCGACGAAAGTACAAATGAGACCTATATGACCTCTTCTTTGATCACTTCGGAAGGAACCGCTTTTTCGGGCAAGCTAATCCTTCCCAATGGAAATGAAACCACCTTTACAGCTGTTAGAACCGGCGATGCTTCCGAAGCAAAAGAAAAAGAAAAGAAAGAAAACACTAAAGATAAAGCTCCGGAGATCGTCCCGGTCACGTATCCTAATGTAGGCTACGGGTTTGAGACGAAGCCGCGTCCACAAGACATGTTATTCAAAAATGCAACCGTGTGGACCGGTGAAGCCGAAGGAGTGCTGGAAAATACAGATGTTCTGGTGAAAAATGGTAAGATCGTTAAAATTGGTAAAAATCTGTCTGCGGGAGGTGCCATGGTGATCGATGCCAGCGGAAAACACCTAACAGCCGGGGTGATCGATGAGCATTCCCATATTGCTGCATTGGCAATTAACGAAGGAGGACATAATTCGTCGGCAGAAGTCACCATCGAGGACGTTGTCGATCCGGAGGATATCGATATCTATCGTAACCTTGCCGGAGGCGTGACTTCCATACAGATACTTCATGGTTCAGCCAATCCTATAGGCGGTCGCTCTGCCATCATTAAACTGAAATGGGGTGAGAGTGCCGATGACCTGATCTACGATAACAGTCCGAAATTTATAAAATTTGCCTTAGGGGAGAACGTAAAACAATCCAACTGGCAAAGTTTTGAGCGATTTCCACAAACCCGTATGGGTGTGGAACAGCTGTTCGTGAACTATTTCAATAGAGCAAAAGAATACGATGCAAAAAAGAAAAGCGGGCAACCCTTTCGGTACGACGAGGAAATGGAGGTCATTGCAGAGATTTTAAACGGAGAACGGTTTATTAGCTCACACTCGTACGTTCAAAGTGAGATCAATATGCTCATGAAAGTTGCCGAACGATTTGGGTTCCGGGTGAATACCTTTACGCACATTTTAGAAGGCTATAAGGTAGCCGACAAGATGAAGGAACACGGTGTGGGTGGCTCTACGTTTAGTGATTGGTGGGCGTATAAGTTTGAAGTAAATGATGCCATCCCCTACAACGCTGCTATCATGAGCAACCAAGGAGTTACTGTAGCTATCAACAGTGATGACGCCGAGATGTCCCGAAGGTTGAACCAAGAGGCAGCAAAGACGGTGAAGTATGGTGGAATGAGCGAAGAAGAAGCCTGGAAGATGGTCACGCTTAACCCTGCTAAATTGCTCCATTTGGATGACCGTGTGGGAAGTATCAAAGAAGGAAAGGACGCCGATCTTGTATTGTGGACAGACCACCCTTTATCGGTCTATGCCAAAGCTGAAAAGACCATCATAGAAGGAACAGTCTATTTCGATATAGAGCGGGACAAAGCAAAACGCCAATCGATCGCCGAAGAGCGCAACAAATTGATAAAGATGATGCTTACCGAAAAAGAAGGTGGTGGCAAGACACGACCGCCCCAACGAAAAGAAAATATCCAATTTGAATGTGAAACCCTAAACTAAACGAACATGAAGACATTACAAAAAATAGGCCTGCTAATGGCATTGAGTATAGGGACGATCGCAACGGCACAACAAACCCCTGCTCCTGCTCAAAAAGAGACGATCACGATTACCGGAGCTACCGCACATCTTGGCAATGGAACTGTTATGGAGAACAGTGTGATCACATTCGAAAATGGTAAGATCACTATGGTTGGCGGACCCAGCAGTCCATTAAAAGGAACCGTCATTAACGCTCAGGGAAAACACCTTTATCCCGGTTTCATCGCTCCTGCAAAATCCTTGGGATTGGTAGAGGTGGATGCGGTTCGTGCCACGGACGACCAAGACGAATTAGGAGATTATATTCCTAACATTCGAAGCATAATCGCATATAACGCCGAAAGCAAAGTGGTGGAAAGTATGCGCCCTAACGGCGTATTGCTCGGACAGATCGCCCCTCAGGGAGGAATGATCTCCGGGACGTCTTCGGTGGTGCAGTTTGATGCCTGGAACTGGGAAGATGCTGCAGTAAAAGTAGATGATGGCGTACACCTTAACTGGCCCAACAGTTTTCGGCGGGGACGCTGGTGGATGGGTGAAGGCCGTGGTTGGAGCCCTAATAAAGAATACCAAGAAGATATCAATAAACTAAAAGTATTCATAGCGAACGCAAAGGCCTATGGTAAGACCGATGCTTCCTATGAAAATGAAGGCTTTAAGAACATGCAGGGTCTGTTCGACGGAACTCAGAAACTGTATGTCTATGCCAATGGAGAGAAAGAAATGATCGATGCCGTCTCCACTGCGAAGGAGAGCGGTATTCAACATGTGGTAATCGTTGGCGGCTATCAAGCAGACAAGATCATTCCCTTTCTAAAACAGAACGATGTGGCCGTCCTGGTGCGTCACACTCATTCTTTACCCTTTATGGAAGATGACGATTACGATTTCCCGTACAAATTACCAAAGCTGCTGGTCGATGGCGGTCTGTTGGTAGCGATACAGAATTCGGATGCGGCGAACTTTCAAACCAGAAACCTACCGTTTTACGCCGGACAACTGGTGGGACAAGGCATGGACAAAGAGACCGCTTTGCAATTGATCACTTCTAATACAGCCAAGATATTGGGAATAGATGATGCCTACGGAATGCTGGCACCCGGGAAAAGTGCCACTTTCTTTATTTCTGAAGGAGATGCATTGGATATGAGAACTAATAAGCTTACCCATGCATTCATCGATGGAAGGCAGATCTCTTTAGAAACGCATCAAACCGAACTATGGAAACGCTACACAGAAAAGTATTCCAGACAATAAGTTTGGTATGCAACATTAAAAAGCAGCTAGGTGAGCTGCTTTTTTTTATTACTGGGCTACAATTACAGCTTTATCCGGTTTTTCAAACACCGAAGCTTCCAGGTTTGTTTCGGTAAGGGTGACCTTATCGAACGTAATATCACTACGCTCATCGGTGGGTTTACCGTTTTCAACATTGTACCATGTTAGTTTTTTTGGCAATACAATACCATTTACGGTCTGCCAGTCATCGTATTTTATAAAGTGCCAGTCATCGCTTTTCTCACCTTCACCATACGTGACGGTATACGCCAGCCATGTCATTTTATAAGTTTCCGGATGATAGTACAGAATATATTCGTCGTCCGGAGAATCTCCTACGCCTGCTTCATAGCCTATCTTGAGTGTACCGTAACTCACACCATCTAAGGTAGTGGGTTCCATCTGTGTGTATTCAATACCCTCATCCCCAAGTACGAAGGGCATGGCATAAAAATAGAACATAAGATTGTGATAAAAACGAGCATTGCCCTTGTAAGCATCGTCTTTATTTTCAAGGAGCCAAACATCGTTCCCATCGTACCCAATGGTCCAGGCTTTGGTCTCCACCTTCACATATCGGTTATTTAATGAAATGGTATGTGTTTCTGTACCGCTTGCACCTTCCATTTCAAAACAAAGGTTGTTCATTTGCTGCCAGCGATCGAAGCCGCCGTGTGCTTCAAAAACAGCGGCAAGAACTTGAGGGTGGTTTGTGGTATCCCCGACAGTTTCTTCCATAGGGGTTGTTTCAGAAACAGGAGTTTCCTTTTCTGTGTTCTTACATGCTGTAAAAACCAGAAGACTTGTAACTAACAGATTGATCGTTCGCATGGTTAAAATTTTTTCGGTTGCATTATAAAATTAAGAAATCCTACTGCTTGGTCGCTTCAACTTCAGAAACCTTTAACAAATAAGTGTTTTTTCAGAAAACCCTTAAAAAAAACAGGGAAAATCCTCTATTAAAAAGGATCTAATGCCTTGAATATCAATTGAGATCCTACCTTACTTTTACTAAATATTAAAATGTGCAACTAACATCCCCAACTGCGCTATCGAATCTTTAAAATAACATACTAACTTAAAAATTTTAATTATGGCTGTTGAACATGAAGGTTTAGTCACCATCCACGACACGAACAAAGTACCAACTATTTCACTCGATGGCAATACTGCCGAAGTGATTATTGGAACTACAGGAGCGAACGGGAACCTTATAATAAAGGATACCTCCGGAAATACAATTTGTACCATTCAATCAAGCAACGGCACATTTATCATTGGCGGCCCCGATCAAGCCGGAACCATTAACATTGCTAACACAGCTAATGAAGAGACAATAAAGTTCTCGGGAAGTAGTGCCAATTGCTATGTAGGACGGAGCGGTACGGCAGGACGTATGTATTTTAGGAATACAGACGGCGTCAACTCGGTTTACATCGACGGTGCCAACGGAAACATTAGTTTAGGATCTGAGGGACACGACGGCGATGTGACTCTTTATGCCTCCGACGGGACCAACACAGTTCACATCAACGGTGATCATGGAAATATGAGACTGGGAGGAGAGGGACATGACGGGGACATCTTCCTGAAGAATTCAAATAATGTGCAAACCATTCATTTAGACGGGGACAACGGAAATCTCTCTCTGGGAGCGCAAGGACACGACGGGGATATCACCCTCTATGCGTCAGACGGAACCAATACTGTGCATATTAACGGTGATCACGGAAATATGCGGCTGGGAGGACAGGGACATGACGGCGATATAACCCTTCAAAATTCGAAAAGCGTACAGACCATTCACTTGGACGGGGATAACGGTAATATTTCTTTAGGCGCAGCCGGAAGTGATGGAGATCTCACCCTCTTTGCTTCGGACGGCGTCAATACCATTCACCTTAACGGTGACCACGGGAACCTGCGTTTGGGGGGACGAGGACACGACGGAGATATTAGTCTTAAGAATGCAGGCGATGTAGAAACCATACAGTTAAATGGCGAGGAAGGTAATATCACCCTTGGGGCAAACGGTCGTGATGGAGATATCTTTATGAAATCATCAGACGGGGTGCAAACCATTCATTTAAACGGAGAACACGGCAATATTGAACTAGGAGCCAATGGCCATGACGGTGATCTGCTCATCAATAATTCCAATGGAGAGCGAACTATTGAGCTTAACGGGGACACAGGCGATATCATTTTGAAGAATGCTGATTTTGCTGAAGATTTCGATGTACTACCCGCTTCGGGCGTCGATCCGGGATCGGTGGTGGTCATTGACAAAAAAGGGAAGCTGAAACCTTGTACAGTGGGATATGACACTACTGTGGTTGGTGTGATTAGCGGTGCCGGTAATTATCAACCCGGAATGATACTAGACCGTCACCCCGAACGTGAGAACAGGTCCCCTGTGGCAATGTTGGGTAAAGTGTCCTGTAAGGTAGATGCCGATTATTTTCCTATTGAAGTAGGCGATATGTTAACAACATCGCTCACGAAAGGACATGCCATGAAAGCAGAAGATAATGCCAAGCCGGGAACTATAATTGGCAAAGCCTTGACGCCTCTCGCAAACGGAAGAGGTTATGTAGATATACTTGTAAACCTTCAATAATAGAATTATGGCATCGATAAGAGCATTGGCAAACTGCGCCGGCATTGACACTACCGGGAACTTTTCTGTCTTGGGGGACTTCTTCGGATTTAGACGTTCGCGGGTACCGGCAGACGAAGGCTTAACAGGAACTACAACATCTTCTGTTTCTTTACTGCAATTGGCAAACGACCTGGATGATGATTTTGTAAATTTGAATATCGTTAAAATTGGGGCAGATCAATTTGTAGTGGATACCAATCCGGCTACAAGCCTCCCCTCCAACGATCATTTTCACCTTATTGATTACTGTATCTATCGTATACGTAACATTTACCGCCAACGTGGCGTGGGCGTTGGAAGAATCCTACACTTCTCTGTCGATACTGCCGACGCACAAGGACATGAGAATTGTACCACCAAGGGAGAGATGGAAGACATCACAGACACGTGGACAGTGAATAATGATGGCATCGACACCTTTGTCCCTATTATTTTGAACGTTCCAAGCGGCACGGGTGTTATCTTAGGAAGGTCTGCGGTCAATGGCCCGTGCGAAGACAAAGACGACAAAGGCATGAATGGTTCGGTGTTCGGGCTGTGGGGTCCCGAACAGGCCTCAAGAACGTTCGCTCATGAAGTTGGCCATTACCTAAAACTTAAACACAAGAACAGCACCAATAATAACTTGATGCAACAAAGCGGCAGCGTCCCGGGCGGGAACATGCGTACCTCGGTTAACCTAACAAATAGTCAAGGAAATGATATGAAGAGTCATTGTTTAATGAATTCGGGTTGTTAATAAAAAACCATAAGATCATGTATAGTAACGATATAGGAAAAATAAGTAGTCGGACGACTAAGACCAAGTTGATAGCGTTAAGTCGGTCGAAGGAAATTGCACCCGAAACACGCATCAATGCGCTCAATTTGCTGAGCCGCAAAAAAGACGTGGACCCAACGGACCTGCTTACAACAGTGTTAAAAGACAAGAAAGAACCGGCTGTTATTAAAAGCAACACCGTATTGCGATTGGGAGGTAAACTAAAAAAGATCGCTACCCTAGAGAACTTCTTAGGCAAGGTAGATCCATCTGTTTCCAGAAGTATCCTTCATATTTTGGCATATAAAGGCGATACAAGCAGTTATAAGAAAATCGATACGTTCCTAAAAGAACAGAAAGCAGACAAGTTAATTGCCGAAAAGGCCAAATTTGCCAAGACGATGATAAGCTATCGCCTGGGTGATAATAAAGTCGTACTACCTCCTTCCGAAGCAGAAAAAATGGAAAGTTTTCGTGGAATGAAGTCCCAGGATATCGAAAAACAAAGCCTTTCGGTAGTGAAAGCCACCAAGATATTAAATGAGCTTCAGGACGAACATGTCGCAATACCCTTATCCCCTGCCAAGGCAAAGAAATTGGTTTGCCAGGGGAAAGATCTCAGTTTATTGTTCAATGAAAAGATCATTGAAAATACGTACGATTACGACACCAACGGTATTATAGCCGAGATCACTGAGGACGATTATTGTCCCGGAGGTCATTTTATACGCTACCACATACTCGTGAGTAAGGATACGGATGCTACTTCTTATAACATCCATATTATCAACACCAACGGCCGACTCATGATGGAAGGGGTAGGTACCAAAAAGGGTGATACGTTTGCTTTTGAGGTCAAGGCATTAAAAAGACCGGGTAGCACGCCCCTACTTTTTAAAGCGAACTTCAATACCAAAAAAACCGAACTGGACGTGAAAGAAGCCAGATCCGGACTAGGGATCCGTAAATCATCACAGATCGTTCTAAAACCCGACAGTAAGGAGTAAGCGAAAATTCAGTTAAATCTTAATGAGCTTTTTGACGACTGTTTGTTCTTCGGAAGAAATTGTTAAGTAGTATATGTTCTCGGGTAATGTCGAAACGTCAATACGACTTTGTCCTTTCTGTACCGAAACAGTTTCAGAGAATACGTTCTCTCCCAATACATTATAAAGCACCACATGAATAGACGAAACCATTTGGTTAAATGAAATAGTGACCGTTTCTGAAGCCGGGTTAGGAAAAATACTGCAATTACTCAAACTAATGTCCAAAACACCCAAAACCCCATCGGTTTCGATAGTAAAACTGTATACCTCAAAATCACATTGATCTTCCAGCGGCGCCATACGCACAAATATCGTTTGAGGGTTCGCCGTATTTTGAAAATTTTCGGGGTCTGTAATACGATTCTCATCTGCAATTGCATCCGCTTCAGCCTGGTAGTATTTAAACTGGAACCTGAATGGATCTTGGGAACCTAACGCTTGTGACTCATTGATGGTAAGATCGAAAACAGCACTGCCATCGTTATCTCCTTCATTTAAAAAAATAGCATCAGGAACCGCTGCTACTACAGGAATTAATGGAACGATAAGGTCCAGAGTTGTGACATCCCAACCTTGTCCTGCCGTACTTTGAAGTCGAACGAAAACCACTTGTGGATTGGCAATATTGGTTAACGCCATAGGATTGGGATACGGATTAGTACCACTTAGCGCATCTCCGGAAGTTGGATGATAGCTCACCACCACGTTGCTCTGTCCATTAATAATTTGCCCCTCTCGAATGGTAAGATCGAATACTTCGGTCTCGTCACCCGGATTGTTTACATCACATAAAATGATCGGGTCCGGAACACCCGCTGTGACCTGAGCCATGGTATACTGACAACTAAAAACAACAAGCGTGAGGAGTAACCATCTTTTCATAATCAAAAATTTTTTCGAAAGATAATAATATTTAAATAGTAAACCTCTTTCTATCTTTGCATCATGGAAAAAACAATCTCCAGTCTGCAAAATCCGTTGGTGAAACAGATCCTTCAGCTTTCCGAGAAGTCACGTGAACGCAAGAAGACCGGCCTTTTTGTTATCGAAGGTCAAAGAGAAATTCATCTGGCGATAAAAGGAGGTTATTTTCTGAAGACCGTTTTGTTCTGTTCCGATATCGTTTCCGAAGAAGACCTCTACGTGATCAAGGAAATGTCCAACAGTAAGGCCGAATTTATCGAGATCACGATAGATGTATACCAGAAACTGGCGTATCGCTCCTCTACTGAAGGCATTCTGGCCATTGCTGAAGCACGATCTCTATCTTTGGAGCGTCTTTCATTTACATCAAAACATCCCTTGATTCTCGTTGCGGAAGCGACCGAAAAACCCGGAAATATTGGGGCGTTGCTTCGTACAGCCGATGCAGCACGTTTGGATGCGGTGATTATCGCCAATCCCAGAACCGACATTTACAATCCTAATATTATTAGAAGTAGTGTGGGCTGCCTGTTCACCAATCCGGTGGCTACCGGAAGTACTACAGAGATCCTGCAATTTTTAAAGGATAAGAATATACGCGTATACTGCGCTGCGCTTCAGGCATCCAAACCTTACCATAGCTGCGATTTTACACAAGCAGCTGCCCTGGTCGTAGGAACCGAGTCCGATGGTCTCTCCCGTGAGTGGCTGGCAAACAGCGACCAAAATATTATCATTCCAATGGAAGGCGAAATAGATTCGATGAATGTATCGGTAGCTGCAGGAATCCTTATCTTTGAGGCCAAACGACAACGCAACTTTTTAAAATGACGAGTGTGGTTGGTTAATTGAAGCAACAGCTTTTAAAAATATGACACCGGAGGTAGTATTTTACATCATCATTGGAATTTTAACGTTAAGTTTCATCTTTGACAAAATTCTTGATCATTTAAACGCACGGCATTTTAACGATCCCATTCCGGAAGAACTGGAAGATGTGTACGATCAAGCAACCTACCGGAAATCTCAGAAATATAAAAAAGAGAAATATCGCTTCGGGCTTCTTACCAGCACCTTCACACTATTGATCACGATTGCTTTTTTCTTTCTGGACGGTTTTGCCTGGGTAGATGCATGGGCACGCTCCTATAGTGAAAACAGTATTGTGATCGCTCTTATTTTCTTCGGAAGTATTCTTCTTGCAGGTGATCTTTTAAGTCTTCCTTTTAGCTACTATAACACCTTTGTCATAGAAGCGAAGTACGGCTTCAACACAACCACCCTTAAAACCTTTATCCTCGATAAACTGAAGGGCTGGGCAATGCTTGCCATACTGGGAGGAATTCTGCTAGCAGCTATTATATGGTTCTATGAAACGACGGGGCCTAATTTTTGGATATATGCCTGGGCGATCGTAACTGTGGTGACCATCCTCATGAACCTGTTATATGCACGTCTCATTGTACCTGTTTTCAACAAGCAAACGCCCTTAGAACCGGGGATGCTCCGCACCAAGATCGAGGCTTACGCGCAAACGGTAGGCTTTCAACTGGATAAGATCTTTGTTATTGACGGCAGCAAGCGAAGTACAAAGGCCAATGCCTATTTTTCAGGCTTCGGAAGAGAAAAAAGAGTAACATTATACGACACCTTGCTGAAAGATCTTGAGGAAGAAGAGATCGTAGCCGTGCTCGCACATGAAGTAGGGCATTACAAGCGGAATCATATTATTGTCAATTTGATTATTTCGATTGTCACTACAGGGTTTACATTTTGGTTGCTTTCATTGTTCGTTGACAGTGTATTACTTTCTGAAGCATTGGGTGTCGCTACACCGTCCTTTCATATAGGGTTGATCGCTTTTGGAGTACTCTACTCCCCTATTTCCGAAGTAATAGGCCTTTTGCTTAATTACATCTCCCGAAAATTCGAGTTTCAAGCCGACAATTTTGCTAAAGCGACGTATAATGCTCAACCACTTATTTCGGGCCTAAAGAAGTTATCTCGCAACAACCTTAGCAACTTAACGCCGCATCCTGCGTATGTTTTTGCTCACTATTCCCACCCACCTCTCTTACAGCGTTTCCGGAATTTGAAACGCAAGTAACTGTTTAAATCCTTTGCAGAAGGGCATTATTGAGGCATAACTTTTGTTGTTTGTTCCATTGGTAAATTGTACTTTAGAGGTATGACAGAAGAGGTGATAGAAGCAGAAAAGAAGGAACTCGCCAAACAATACAAAGAGTTATTAAAGATCAGTTATCGTACGCTTTCAGCCGAAGATAAAAAGTTGATCCGGTCGGCTTTTGATGTTGCCGTAGATGCACATAAGGACCAGCGAAGAAAATCGGGAGAAGCGTATATCTTCCACCCCATTGCTGTAGCGAAAATTGTAGCTTCAGAAATAGGGCTGGATGCCACTTCTATTGTCGCAGCGCTGCTTCATGACGTCGTGGAAGATACTTCGTACACCCTGGCCGATATCGAACAAATGTTTGGAGAGACGGTGGCGCGCATTGTCGACGGACTTACTAAGATCTCGAACATGCCGTATGACAAGGATGTATCGCTTCAGGCAGAGAATTTCAGAAAAATGCTACTTACCCTAAACGAAGATATAAGGGTGATCATCATTAAGATAGCCGATAGACTTCACAACATGCAGACCATGGAGTCGATGCCGGCAGAGAAGCAGGCAAAGATCGCTTCGGAAACACTCTACATCTACGCTCCTATGGCCCATCGTATAGGACTTTACAATATCAAGACCGAACTCGAGGACCTAGGTCTTAAATACACCGAGCCGGAAGTGTACGAAGACATCCACAGTAAGATCCGGGAAAGCAAAGAAAAGCAAGACGAGTATATAGATACCTTTTCTCAGATCCTAAAGGATTCCCTGGATGCAGAAAATCTTGATTACACCATCAAGGGGCGTCCCAAATCCATCTTTTCCATTCGCAGGAAGATGATGTCTCAAAATGTGAGCTTTGACGAGGTTTACGATAAATTTGCGGTGAGGATCATCTATAAAAGTGACACCATAGAAGCTGAAAAATTTCTGGCATGGAAGATCTATTCTATTGTCACAGATCATTTTAGACCCAACCCCAGCAGGCTGCGCGATTGGATCTCTTCTCCAAAATCTACCGGTTACGAGGCCCTCCATATAACGGTAATGGGTCCCAAAGGTCGGTGGGTAGAGGTACAAATTCGCAGTGAACGTATGAATGAGATCGCCGAAAAAGGATATGCGGCACATTACAAGTACAAGAATAAGGAGAAAGAGGACGGCGGACTTGACGATTGGTTGAACAAATTACAGGATACCCTAGAAAATGCCGAGATCAATGCCGTCGATTTTGTAGAAGAATTTAAATTAAACCTCTATGCTAAAGAGATCTTCGCCTTCTCGCCCAAAGGAGACCTTTATTCTTTGCCAAAAGGGTCGACCGCTCTGGATTTTGCTTTCCACATTCATACCGAGGTAGGACTTCATACACGAGGTGCTAAGGTAAATGGAAAATTAGTTCCCTTAAGCCATGAATTGAAGAGTGGCGATCAAGTGGATATCATGACCTCCGAAAAAGCCAAACCAACCATAAACTGGCTGGATTACGCAACCACCGGACGTGCCCGTTCCAAGATAAAATCTTCCTTAAAAGAAGAGCAAAAACAAATTGCCGAAGAAGGCAAGGCAGTATTGGCCCGTAAGCTCAAGTCGCTCAAGATAACACTCGACGAAAAGACCATTAACCAACTCGTTATATATTTTAAAGTTAAGACCAGTCTGGATTTGTTCTATCGCGTAGGAGCCGGTATTATAGACAATCAAAAACTAAAGGATTTTGCTGCTTCAAGAAGTAACGCTTTTGTAAGTTTCTTTAAGAACCGTATTCGTAAACCCGGAAATCTCGAGGAGATAAACAGAGATGAGATCACCGAGAAATTCGATCAGCTGGTGTTTGGAAAAGAGGAAGAAAAATTGGATTACAAGATGTCCAATTGCTGCAACCCTATTCCCGGAGACGACGTGTTTGGCTTCGTGACCGTAAATGAAGGCATAAAAGTCCATAAGAAGAATTGTCCAAATGCAGTGCAGCTTCGAAGCAATTACAGCTATCGCATCATGCCGGCCAAGTGGATCGATTCCACACAGCGTGAGTTCAAAGCCGAACTTTCCATCACTGGGATTGATACAATAGGTTTGGTGAACGAAGTAACTAAAGTTATCTCCAACAACCTCCACATCAATATGAAAAGTGTTCACTTCGACAGTAATGACGGAGTTTTTACCGGTAAGATCGTGGTCATAGTGAAGAACAAAACTATTCTTGAGAACCTGGTGGCCAACATTAAAAAAATAAACGGAATTGATAAAGTTACACGCTCATAATTGAGTAACTTTGCTGCTTTGCAATGAGTTCGAAAACAGACCAAAATAATCAGGCGATCGTTAAGAATGTGTTTACAGGCTTCTTGGAAGAGAAAGGCCATCGTAAAACACCTGAACGTTACGCCATTTTGCAGGAGATCTACGATCACGATGATCACTTCGATATTGAGTCTTTGTACATCAATATGAAGAACAAGAACTATCGTGTGAGTCGAGCTACCTTGTACAATACTATTGAGCTGTTGTTAGAGTGTGGCCTGGTTCGCAAACATCAATTTGGTCAAAACCAAGCTCATTACGAAAAATCGTATTTCGATCGCCAACACGATCACATCATTCTTTCGAACGGAGAAGTGATAGAATTCTGCGATCCGCGTATTCAGACTATAAAAAAAACTATTGAAGAGGTTTTCGATATAGAGATCACAAAACATTCGCTGTATTTCTACGGAAACAAAAAAACACCCGATACAACACGGGACAATTCTTAAATGACTATGGCAGTAGACTTACTACTCGGACTACAATGGGGAGACGAAGGAAAAGGAAAGATCGTCGACGTACTTACTAAAAACTATGATATCATCGCCCGTTTTCAGGGTGGACCAAATGCGGGACACACCTTAGAATTCGATGGCATTAAGCATGTTCTGCACACCATCCCCAGTGGAATTTTCCACGACAATGCTGTGAATTTGGTAGGGAACGGAGTCGTGATCGACCCGGTCATCTTTAAGAAGGAATTGGACAATCTCGCCAAGTTCAACAGGGATTTCACAAAGAATCTGCTCATCTCTCGAAAAGCACATCTTATCTTACCCACACATCGTTTGCTTGATGCAGCTTCCGAAGCTTCAAAAGGAAAGGCTAAGATTGGCTCCACCCTTAAGGGAATTGGTCCTACATATATGGACAAAACAGGCCGTAACGGCATTCGCGTAGGAGATCTCGAACTAAGCAACTGGCAGGAGAAATACCGCAATCTGGCAAATAAACATGAAGCCATGATCGATTTTTACGATGTTGACCTCCAATACAACCTGGCCGAACTGGAAGCCGACTTCTTTGAAGCAATTGAAGTGCTTAAATCACTGCAGTTTATCGATAGTGAAGAATACCTGCATCAGGCACAGAAGAACAATAAGACC
This sequence comes from Altibacter lentus, assembly GCF_000746845.1. Taxonomy (GTDB): domain Bacteria; phylum Bacteroidota; class Bacteroidia; order Flavobacteriales; family Flavobacteriaceae; genus Altibacter; species Altibacter lentus. The sequence goes on from NZ_KN050846.1 coordinate 1,092,628, forward strand.
GTTCTGGCGGAAGGAGCTCAAGGTTCGTTATTGGACATCGATTTCGGAACATATCCCTTCGTGACCTCCTCGAATACCACGGCTGCCGGTGCTTGTACAGGATTGGGAGTTGCTCCGGGGGCGATCAACGAGGTATTTGGGATCTTTAAAGCGTATACTACCCGCGTTGGGAGCGGACCGTTCCCTACGGAACTTTTTGACAGCTATGGCGAGACCATGGGACGTGTAGGAAACGAATTTGGTGCTACGACCGGACGACCCAGACGTTGTGGCTGGCTGGACCTTGTTGCACTAAAGTACGCCGTTCAAGTGAATGGAGTTACACAACTCATGATGATGAAAGGGGATGTATTAAGCGGCTTTGATAAGCTGAAAGTATGTACAGCCTACAATTATAAAGGAGAAAAGATTACCCACCTCCCTTATAATATCGAAGCCGAGAACGTAACCCCTATCTATACTGAAATGAAAGGCTGGAAAGAGGACCTCACCAAAATGAATAATGCCTCTCAACTGCCAAAAGCGCTCATCAACTATATCGAATTCCTAGAGAAGGAACTGGAAGGGCCTATCAAGATCGTTTCAGTAGGGCCGGACAGAACACAAACGATTCACAGATAACATACGGTTTCGTTGATAGTTGACGTTGTTACACATAAAACACTCTTTTTGAAACTATCAGGTTACATAATTCTGTTTGTCCTTTTTTTCTTCGGAAATGTTTCTATAGCACAAACCGGTAAAGAAAAGACGGTCGTCTCCGTTCAATCGGGTTATCTGGAAAAAAAACCCGAATTCCCCGATGCCGTCATTTATACCAAAGATGAAACAGGGCAAGTTTATATCATTCACGAAGGAGTGGAAATGTGGTGCGATCAGGCGTTTGTCTATCTAAAAGATAATTTTGTAAAAGCCTACGGAACGGTTCGCATTACGCAGGGTGACACCGTATCGATGAACAGCAAATACGCCGAATACAACGGAAATACGCAATTTGCCTTCGCCAGTGGTGATGTCGTTCTTACCGAACCAAAGACCACTTTGCGCACCGATACGCTGTATTTTGACCGTATTAAACAACAAGCTTATTATCGCACCGGGGGGACGGTACGCGACACTGCAAGCACTTTGACCAGTCGTATTGGGAGGTATTTCGCCGAAACGAAAAAATACCAGTTCTTGTCGGATGTGAAGATCGTAAATCCGAAATATACGGTACACAGTCCGCAATTGGATTTCTATTCTGAAACCGGAGGTGCTTATCTCTATGGCGAATCCACTATTGTGAGTGAGACCAGCACCGTTTATTGTGAACGCGGTTATTACGATACCCGAAACGATACAGGTTATTTTGTAAAGAATTCAAGGGTTGATTACAATAACAGGATATTGTATGGCGATAGTATTTACTTCGACCGGAACAAGAGTTTCGCCTCTGCCACCAACAATATTCGAGTTTTAGACACTATCAACAAAAGCATTATACGAGGGCATTATGCAGAAGTTTTTCGGGACAAGGACTCCGTTTTTATCACAAAACGAGCCGTAGCGGTTACCCTAAGAGATAACGATTCCATATATGTGCATGCGGACACACTACAGGTAACCGGAAAGCAGGAGCAACGCATCATTAAAGGGTTTTACAGGGCGCGACTCTTTAAAAAAGGCTTGCCGGGAGAAGACCCCACAAGCGGAAAATGCGATTCTATCTACGTAAATGAACAGAAAGGTATTACAAAATTACTTCGGAATCCGGTGCTGTGGACAGGAGAGAATCAAATGATAGGCGATACCATCCATATTCTTTCCAATACAAAAACCGAAAAACTGGATACTCTGAAGGTCTTCAACAACGCCTTCCTGATTCAGAAGGACAGCGCCGGATACAACCAGGTTTCGGGAGAACGGCTTATAGGCTTGTTCACTAATAACGAGCTGGATACGGTGAATATCATTAAGAACGCTCAAGTGATCTATTATCCCCGAAACGATAAGCAGGAGTTGATAGGCATCAATAATACGGTCTCAAGTTCCATACAGCTATATTTGGAGGAACAGCAAATAAGCGGCATCAAATTCATAAAACAAGCGAAGGGAAAGATCTACCCTCCTTCAGAATTTCCGGAGAATGCGCGACTGTTACCCGGATTTAATTGGCGGGGTGAGGAACGGCTATATTCGGTGAACGATCTTTTTAAAGGGAAGCCGGCACCCGTCCTACCCAGGATCAAGGGAATCCCGCTACCCAAAGATGAAGGTGCCTTTTTTGATGAAATACCGGAAGAAGACCTTGATATCCCCGAAGCTTCTAAATTAAAACCGAAGGACCTTCAGAACGATCCAGAAGCACCTCAACCCATGACAGAAACGTCCGAGCTGGAAGAAGGAATTTCGAAAAAAGACAGCACTGCACTGAAACGAGCTTCAGTAAAGAAAGACAATAAGTGATGTTAGAGGATTTCTTTTCATATCAGGCGCAAACGACCCCCCATCCTTTAGCAATGGAAGTATCCCATGCCCAAGGGAGTTATATTTTTGACAGATCGGGCAAGCGGTACTTGGACTTCGTTGCGGGCGTCTCGGCTTGTTCCTTAGGACATTGCCATCCGGCAGTAATCAACGCAGTAAAGGAACAACTGGACTGTTATCTGCACGTGATGGTCTATGGAGAATATATCCAAACACCGGCGGTGGCACTTGCGAAGCTTCTTGCTGAAAAACTTCCTGCACCCCTAGAATCGACGTATTTGGTGAACAGTGGTGCCGAAGCCATTGATGGCGCAATGAAGCTCGCGCGTCGCGTAACGGGTCGTTCTGAGATCTTATATGCGCACCACGCCTATCACGGAAACACCTTTGGAGCCTTGAGCGTGATGGGTTTTGAAGAGCGAAAAACTCCTTTTGGTCCTTTGATTCCTCACTGCCACCCTATTGCCTTTAATTTGGAAAAAGACCTTAAAAAGATCACCACAAAGACAGCCGCTGTTATATTAGAGACGATTCAAGGAGGAGCAGGTTTCATCCAGCCCCAAAACGATTATTTAAAGAAGGTGCGTGAGCGCTGTGATGCAACTGGGACTTTATTGATATTGGACGAGATCCAACCCGGTTTTGGCAGAACGGGAACCCTTTTCGGGTTCGAACAATTTAATTGTATCCCCGACATTCTCGTTATGGGAAAAGGGATGGGTGGCGGACTTCCCATCGGTGCATTCACCGCGTCGCGGGAACATATGCTAACCCTTAGTGATCAACCAAAACTGGGACACATTACCACTTTTGGCGGGAATTCGGTAATAGCTTCGGCGGCTTTGGCAACGTTAAAAGAGATTACCGAAACCAACCTCATGGAACAGGTGCCTCGTAAGGAAGAACTCTTCCGAAAGTTACTGAAACACCATTTAATCAAGGAAGTACGCGGCAAAGGCCTCATGTTGGCTGTAATGGTGGAATCTTCGGAAATTGCTTCAGAAATAATCCTTAAATGCCAGGAAAAGGGGTTGATCCTATTTTGGTTGCTATTTGAAGGCAGAGCGATACGTATTACCCCTCCGCTAACAATTTCAGAAGCAGAAATAATAGAAGGATGTGACATTCTGACCGATGTGCTAGACTCGGTTGAGAAAAATATATCGTGAGCAGCCCTTTGATTCTCAAGAAACTAAACACTAAAAATTCTGTTAATAAGCCTGTTAACAACAATCACGGCATAACTATTGAATTCCTTATTACATTATTATCTTTAAAATAGAAGAAACAGTTAAACCGCTGCGTATGCAATTGAGCCCTAACGAGCATAACAACTTCTCACTTACCCGATTTGAATCCATGCTAAAAACTAATAGTGTTCTCTTCTTCGACTCTGAAGAATTCGAGGAGATCATTCACTATTATCTTGAAAATGGAAAGATCGCCCTTGCAAAGAAGGCGACCAAACTGGGTTTGGAGCAACACCCTTCCTCTACCAATCTCAAACTATTCCGCATTGAGATGTACATTTTTGAGGATCAGTTGGACACTGCCGAAGCACTGTTAGACGAACTATATGTGCTTGAACAGTCCAACGAGGAGATTTACATTCAAAAAGCCAACATCTACTCCCGACGCGATAAGCATAAAGAGGCGATCCAGCTGTTAGAACAAGCCCTGGAGATCACTGCAGATCAAGCAGATGTATTGTCCTTACTGGGTATGGAATATCTTTTCTTGGAGGATTTCCAGAACGCCAAGCATTATTTTATGAGATGTCTGGAAGAGGACGAGCAGGATTACTCGGCCCTTTATAACATTATCTACTGTTTTGACTTCCTTGAAGAGCATGAGGCTGCCATAGATTATCTCAACGATTTCCTAAACAAGAATCCCTACTGCGAGGTCGCATGGCACCAGATTGGGAAACAATACATGGAGCTTAAGGATTATAAGAAGGCTTTGGCGGCTTTCGATTTTGCCATAATTAGTGACGACAAGTTTATTGGAGCGTATCTTGAAAAAGGCAAAGTGCTTGAGCGCATGAAGTTGTACAATGAAGCCATAGACAGTTATACGATCACACTAGGCTTAGACGATCCTACCTCTTTTGCTTTGCTGCGTATAGGAAAATGTTATGAAAAATTAGGCGACGCCGAGCTCGCCTTACAATTCTACACCAAGTGTGTGGAAGAAGATGCGTTATTGGACAAAGGCTGGATCGCCATCACCGATTTCTACTTTAAGCGCAAGAATTATCAAAAAGCATTCTATTATATCGATAAAGCTATCAATATCGACAGCGAGAATGTGCTCTACTGGAAGCGATATGCAAAAATAAGCAATAGACTAAGCAAGTTCGAAGAGGCCGAACATGGCTTTAGGAGATCCATAGAACTAGGTAATTATGAATTGGAAACTTGGCTTTCCCGAACCGACATCCTTATTCGATTAGGAGAATATGAAGCTGCCGTGAACAACCTCCTTCAGGCCATGGAATTCTATCAGGAAAATGCCGAGATCGAATACAGACTGGCAGGTTTGTTCTACTATCTCAATGAAGACAATAAAGGAGAGTTTCATTTAAAGAATGCGCTTTCTCATGATCCTGAATTCATCTTAATTATTGAAGAATTGTTTCCTACTGTCTTCCAAAATAAACGGGTGAAAGAAATTATAAAAAGCCACTAGACCTTATCAGGTTTATTTGTGTATTTTTGAAGGGTAACCAAAAAAACGTATGCCCTCACGTAATCTCGCACAATATCTTGTTGTAACATTAAAAGGACTGGCCATGGGTGCCGCCGATGTCGTTCCGGGCGTCTCGGGCGGAACCATTGCATTTATTTCCGGAATCTATGAAGAACTTATAGAGACCATACATTCCATCGATCTAGGATTTTTCACGATTTGGAAACAGAAAGGTTTCCTTGCGGCATGGAGGCACTACAATCTTGGTTTTTTAGCTGCGCTGTTCTTGGGGGTCGCCATTAGCATCCTGTCCTTCGCAAAACTCATCACCTGGCTCTTAGAATTCCATCCTATTCTTGTATGGTCGTTCTTCTTCGGACTTGTGATTGCCAGTATCTTGTTTGTAGGTAAGCAGATCGCCTGCTGGAACGGAAAAGTGATCGTAGCCTTGATCCTGGCAGCGGTCTTTGCCTATCTCATTACCCTGGCAAAACCATTTGGTTCGGTGGACAGCATCTGGTTTCTGTTCTTTGCCGGGTTTATAGCCATTATTGCCATGATCCTCCCCGGGATCTCAGGCGCCTTTATTTTGTTATTACTGGGAGCCTACCAAGTGATCATCGGTACGTTAAGCGATCTGGGCGAAGGCATTTCAAAAGCGAACTGGGAAATTTTCTCACAAGCATTTCTAAAGGTGTGCATCTTTGGTTTAGGTGCCATTGTTGGAATTAAGGTTTTCTCTCGAGTACTTAACTGGATGTTTAAACACCATAAGAACATGATCCTGGCAGTTCTAACCGGATTTATGATTGGTGCACTCAATAAAATTTGGCCGTGGAAAGAAGTGCTTTCCTATCGCACCAGTCATGACGGCCTCCAAGTGCCCTTTATAGAAAGAAGTATCCTTCCAACCCAATATGCTGAAGATCCGCAACTGTTGATGGCCTTGCTCTTTATAATTTTCGGTTTTTTGAGCATCTTTGTTCTTGAGCGAATTGCCGTTGGAAAGAAGGAACATCATGGCGTCGAAGAATAATAAACAATTACTATTGCATCCGTAACTTAAACCCTAACCTGAAACCATTAGCTTTCAGTCTTAAAAAGCAACCATGTACGAAAAACGTTCCTTTGGTGATAAAGTCTGGCTCGTCTTAAAGGGACTGGCAATGGGTGCTGCCAATAAAGTTCCCGGTGTATCCGGGGGTCTCGTTGCTTTTGTAGCGGGATTTTACGAAGAATTTATCTACTCGCTTCAAAAAATAAACAGGAAAGCTTTCGCCCTTTTGATAAACGGCAGATTCAACAGTTTCTTTCGATACGTGAACGGGCGCTTTCTGGGACTGCTCATACTGGGGATGGTGATAAGTTATTTTAGTGTTTCAAAAGCACTGGATTACCTTATTGTACACTTCGAATTGTATGTTTGGAGTGCTTTCTTCGGAATGATCATTGGCTCCATTTACTTTATCGCTAAAGATTTTGGCGATTGGAACAGAAAGTACGTGGCTTATCTGCTCTGCGGGATCCTGGCCGGGGTGAGTATTAGCTTTTTGGAACCGGCAAGGGAGAACAGCAATCTCTTTTTTGTTTTTTTCTGCGGAATAATAGGTGTTTCCGGCATGACCCTGCCGGGCCTTTCGGGGTCTTTTATTTTAATCCTGTTAGGGAATTATGTGTTGTTGTTGGTCGATTCGGTCAATGCGCTGTTCGATACCGTCGCCGATATCTTCCAGTGGGATTTCAGCTTTGTGGACAATACCGGAAGAATTGAATTACTAAAGGTGCTGGTGGTCTTTGCCCTGGGATCTCTTGCCGGTCTTGTTTCGCTGTCGCATTTACTAGCCTATGTTCTAAAGCGTTTCAAAAAAGCGACCTATGCAGTGATTATTGGGTTTATAGCCGGCTCTCTGGGTGTGGTATGGCCGTGGAAGGAAAAGCTCTTGGCTTACGATAGAAATGGCGACGTGCAATTCGATGCCAATGGACGGGAGATCATTATGGGGTACGATAGATACTGGCCTTCAGAATTTTCGCTCGAGGTAATCTTCGCCATATTTTTTATCATTGTAGGAATATTATTGGTCCTTAGTTTGGACTGGTATCAAAAAGCACGAACCCAACAAGATGGCTAGATACGGTTTAATAGGCAAGAACATAGCATATTCCTTTTCCCGAACATTCTTTACGTATAAGTTTGAAAAGGAACAGCGCCCGGATACCTATCAAAATTTTGATATACAAACGCTGGAAGACTTCCCGGCGATCCTTAAAAATCATGCCGATTTGCGAGGTCTCAATGTTACCATTCCGTATAAGGAAGCTATCATTCCTTATCTCGATAAGGTGGACAAAGAAGCGGCAGCGATTGGTGCGGTCAACACCATCAAGATACATAAGGATGGCTCTCTGGTGGGTTACAATACAGATCATTACGGTTTTGCAAAAGCATTGGCCGATCTGTTACCGCTGCGCGGAAAGACAGCGCTGATCTTAGGCACGGGAGGCGCTTCCAAAGCAATTGCGTATGTGTTAAAAACGATGGACTTTGAATACCTTTTCGTGTCGAGAACTCCGGCTGCCTTAGAGTTGAGCTATAAGGATGTAACATCAGAGTTGCTTTCCAGGTATTTCCTCATTATAAACTGTACGCCTTTAGGAACCTTTCCCAACACCGAAGCATTTCCACCCCTTCCCTATCAAGGTCTCACAAAAGACCATGTTCTCTTCGATCTCATTTACAATCCCACTCAAACCGAATTTATGAAACGCGGCTTTGCTAAAGGCGCTCGCGTGAGTAATGGTATGAAAATGCTCGAATATCAAGCGAAGAAATCCTGGAGTATCTGGAAATCATAAATTTCTTCAAAAATTACCCAAATTTCAAAGGGTTTCTTTGCCAAGTGCACAGTTGTTAGTATCTTGAACGTTCAAGAATGACGAACCTAACATTGAAAGATATGTCTGACAAGAATAAGAGTGATATCCCCGAAGAAAAAGAAACGGCAGCTGCGAAAGAATCCTTAAAAAAGGACGCTCCCGAAGGTGAGAATGCCATTGGTGAAGCCCTGCAGGAAGAGGCTGAAAAAGTTGCCGAAAAGCAATTGGAAGCTCCAAAAGAGGAAGCCGAGAATGAAGCCCTCGCTTCGGCCTTGGTAGAGGAAGCTGTGGCTCAAAAAAAGGAGGATCCTTCAGAAGGTGGAACCGAAGAACCTACAGAAAAGGAGGCTACTGCGGCTCCTTCGGAAGAAGCAGAAAAAAAATCTTCTCCCGAAAAAGTTTCAGAAAAAACCGAAACCGAGGATGAAGAACAGGAGGACGAGGAGGAAATAAGCTCTTCGGACGAGGAAGAGGACGATGAGAACGACGATTCCGAAGAAGAAAAGGATTATCATTCACTTACAAAGAAAGAACTTGTTTCAGAATTTGAAAAACTCTTAAAAACGAAGCCCGTACAAGAAATTAAGAATCAGGCAGAAGAGATCAAGACCGAGTTCAATGCCAAGTTCAACGAAGAACTTGAACAGAAGAAAGAGACCTTTTTGGAAGAAGGTGGCAACATCATCGATTTTCATTATACCACCCCGTTAAAAAAGGAGTTCAATTCGCTGTATTTCGACTACAAAGAAAAGCGAAACAATTATTATAAAAGCCTGAAGAAGGACCTGCAGGAAAACCTCAACAAACGCTTAGAGCTTATTGAAGAACTAAAGGGGTTGCTCAATGCCGAAGAGAATATCAACACCACCTACAAACACTTTAAGGACATACAGGATCGTTGGCACGTAGCCGGCGCCATCCCCCGTGATAAATACAATATCGTCTGGAATACCTATCACCACCACGTTGAGAATTTCTACGATTTTCTCCATCTCAACCGTGAATTTCGGGATCTGGACTTTAAGCACAATCTTGAGCAAAAGCTGAAATTAATAGGCCGCGCAGACGAGCTCGCACAGGAAAAAGACATCAATAAGGCTTTTAGAGAATTACAGATGCTTCACAAGATGTGGAAGGAAGATATTGGTCCTGTTGCCAAAGAATACAGAGAGGAGGTCTGGGATAAATTTAGCGCAGCCACCAAGGTCATCCATGATAAGCGGCAGGAGCAACTCGCGGAGATGGAGAAGGAATTCGTGGTCAATTTTGAAAAGAAAAAAGAACTGGTGGAAGAGATCGCTTCCATTACGGCAAACACTAAACCAAACCATCAATCTTGGCAAAATGCCATGAAGAAGGTACAGGCATTGCGCGACGCATATTTTGCCCTCGGAAAGGTTCCCCGTGCCAACAACAAGGAGATCTGGAGTATGTTCAAGGATGCTACACGATCCTTCAATCATGAGAAAAATTCGTTTTATAAGAATCAAAAGAAAGAGCAATACAAAAATCTTGAGAAGAAACTGGAACTCATCAAGATCGCAGAAGAGCATAAGGATAGTGACGAATTTAATGAGGTAACGCCCCTCATGAAAAAGATCCAAAGCGACTGGAAAAAGATTGGTCATGTGCCGCGTAAGGACAGCGACAAGATCTGGAAACAATTTAAAAGTGCCTGCAATCATTATTTTGATCGATTGCACGCTCAAAAAAATGAAGCCAGTAAAGAAGAGAAGGAGAATCTGGAGATTAAACAACAACAGCTGGAAGCCCTTTCAAATTTTGAGCTTGGCGAGGATCCCAAGGAAGATCTTACTAAGATCAAAGAAGCGATTAGCGCATGGAAGAAGGTGGGTCGCGTTCCTTACAACAAAAAGGACATTGACCAAAAATTCAATACAACGCTGGATGCCCTGTTTAAAAAACTCGACCTGAGTAAAAAAGAGGCCGAACTTATTAAGTTCGAGAACAAACTGAACAGTATGGTCTCACAGGAAGATGAACGCAAACTTCAGAACGAACAATTCTTTATCACTAAGAAGATAAGTGAAACTAAGGACGAGATTAGACAGTTGGAGAACAATCTTGGTTTCTTTCAGGATGCGAAAAGCGATAATCCGTTAGTGAAGGAAGTGCGTAAGAATATTGCAAAACACAAAGAACAACTGGAAGTTTGGAAGGAAAAACTTTCCAAGATCAAATCCATACGATAAAAACTCATGACTGTGGTACCCTGTATTTTGTGCCATAGTGATAAGGTCAGTTTTCTAGGGACCTTCGCGGCCATTCCTTATTGGAAATGCGGTAATTGCAGTTCCGTTTTTAAGGACCCATCTGTTTTTCTAGACCCCGAAACCGAAAAAGGACGCTACCTTCTTCATGAAAATGATGTAGAAGACCTTAACTATCAACATTTTGTCAGTCCCATTGTGCAACATGTGACCAAAATGTTCAAAAAGGGCGCAACGGGATTGGATTTTGGTGCGGGAACCGGTCCGGTGATCTCCAAATTACTTTCGGAAAAAGGGTACGCTATGCAGCTGTATGACCCTTTTTTTCATCCTGAAAAGCAAGTGCTTTCACGCACCTACGATTTTATAGTGAGCTGTGAGGTGATCGAACACTTCCATCGCCCTTTGGACGAATTCAAATTACTATATGAAATAATGCGCCCCGGCGGAACACTGTTTTGTATGACAGAGCTCCTCCCGAAACAGCAATCTTTTGAGGAGTGGTATTATAAGAACGACCCTACACACGTGATCTTCTACTCGGAAGAAACCCTGCAATGGATCCGGACGCATCTTGGGTTTTCCGGCCTGAAGATCGACGGACGACTCAGCTATTTTACAAAATGACGGCTTTCAGTGAGCAAAACAAAATGAACAACTCACAAATTCACAACTTCTGTACTACTTTAAGAGTTTCGCTTCTTCCCAGAACACGTCCATTTCGGCCAAGGTCATGTCTTTCATTGATTTGCCCATCTCTTTGGCCTTTCCTTCCAAATACTGAAAGCGCTTGATGAATTTTTTATTGGTACGCTCCAATGCATTTTCGGGGTCGACCTTCAGGAAGCGGGCATAATTGATCATAGAGAACAGCACATCGCCAAATTCGGCTTCGATCTTTGAAGTATTCTCGGCCGCTACTTCCTGCTGCAGTTCTGCCAGCTCTTCCTGTAACTTTTCAAAAACCTGCTTGGGTTCTTCCCAATCAAAGCCCACACCGGCTACCTTGTCTTGAATACGATTTGCCTTTACAAGCGCAGGTAACGATCTGGGCACACCTTCGAGCACACTGCTTTTCCCTTCTTTCAATTTTAAATTCTCCCAGTTCTTTTTCACCTCCTCCTCATCTGCCACGGTGATGTCACCATAGATATGCGGATGCCGCGAGATCAATTTTTCGCAAATATCATTGGCAACATCGGCGATATCAAAATCGTTCGTCTCACTTCCAATTTTCGCATAAAAAATGATATGAAGCAACAGGTCGCCAAGTTCTTTTTTAACTTCCTGAAGATCGTTTTCGAGTATGGCATCTCCTAGCTCGTAGGTCTCTTCAATAGTGAGGTGCCGCAAGGTGAGCATGGTTTGTTTCTTATCCCAAGGGCATTGTTCCCTAAGCTCATCCATGATCGTAAGCAGCCGATCCAGTGCAGCCAGTTGGTCTTTTCTAGAATTCATAAAACAAAAGTAATGGAAATGCTTCGTTCATGTACTTGCTCTCTTTAAAAAGTACGAACTAAAAAACCTGTCGCTCGAACAGTGACAGGTCTTTTATATATAGGCTTTATAACTTATTTTTTTCTTGCTGAAGTATTTTTTGAGGCTCCTCCCTTTTTTGCTGAAGAGGCCTTTGGCGCATCGGACTTGGGTTTAGCAGCCTTTGGCGCTGCCTTTTTCTTCGGCTCTTTGGTGACGGGTGCTTCTGAAGCTTCCTTATCTTGTGATGCTTCCTGTTCAGTTTCAGAAAAATCGGTGATCCCGCTCTTGTGTAATAAATTGTACCACTGGATCACTTTCTTGATGTCGCTCGCATAGACGCGGTCCTCATCGTAATCCGGGAGTACTTCGAAGAAGTATTCCTCCAATTCATCCTTGGAAGCCTTATGACTCATTGCTGCGCCACCGTTCTCCTTCTCAGAAATCTTTTGAAACACCTCTCGCAACGGAACTTCTTCAGTTAGGGTATAGATCGCAATCTCTGAAAGCAAACTCACATTGTGTCGTGTTCCTACGGTAATTTTCTTTCCGTCGAGCAGTGATTCGGCCACAAAACCATTTCGGGTTTGTGTCTTTAATTGATAAAGACCGGGTTTTCCGGCAATCGATAAGATCTTTTCTAAACTCATAAAATTAGTCCTGTATAATTAAGTGTCCTTTGATGTTACTTTTAAAAAGGAAGGTGCAAATATGCTTGGTTTCATTTTTATTTCCAAAGGTGTTAACGTTTCTTTTTAGCAAGCGGGAAACGCATTCGGTATTTGGGCTCTATCTTTCCTTTGGAAATGTTCGCTAGTTTCCCTTTGATCAAACGTTTTTTAAGCGGAGATAGTTTGTCGGTAAATAAAATTCCTTCAATATGGTCGTACTCATGCTGGATGATCCTTGCCACGATACCCTCGTACACCTCGGTATGCTTTTTAAAGTTCTCATCATAGTACTCCAGGGTGATTTTCGGTTGCCGAAATACATCTTCGTTAATATCCGGGATGCTCAAGCAACCTTCGTTAAAGGCCCACTCATCTCCTTCTTCCTGTAAGATTCTGGCGTTAATGAATACCTTTTTAAAGGTCGAAACAAATTTTTGTTCCTCTTCGGAAAGGTCCTCATCATCCTCGAAGGGAGTGGCATCCACTATAAACAATCGAATAGCCACGCCTATTTGCGGGGCGGCTAATCCAATGCCTCTCGCACCATACATGGTGTCGAACATGTTTTCTATGAGGGCATCGAGCTTGGGGTATTCCTTGGAGATCTCCTCTCCTTTTTTTCGAAGAACCGGATCTCCGTATGCTACTATGGGTAAAATCATTCTTTTATAATATTTCTAATGTATTCCTGGACCACGCTTATACTTTTTAAACTAAAAAACATTAGCGATTCAAAGTAAGTAAATAATCCTGCAGCAGGATAGTCGCACTAATCTCGTCGATCAACGCCTTATTTTGCCGCTGTTTTTTTTTGAGTCCGCTATCGATCATGGTCTGAAACGCCATTTTACTTGTAAACCGCTCATCCACTCTTTTTACCGGTAGTGTTTCAAAGGTTTCTGAAAATACTTTCAGAAATTTTTGAATCTCCTCTTCTACATCGCTATGGCTGCCATCCCTTTGCTTTGGTTCGCCTACCAATACCAATTCTACCCCTTCCGAAGCAATATACTGCTTTAAAAAAGGCATCAATTCTGCGGTGGCCACGGTAGTCAATCCAGAAGCAATAATTTGTAATGCGTCTGTAACGGCTATACCCGTGCGTTTTGTTCCGAAATCAATAGCTAGTATGCGTCCCATTGTGCTGCAAAAATAAGGGTTTCGATAATAGTATGCTAAATAGTACATACATTTCATTTTGACCTGTATCTTTGTAGTTATAACGAACGCTTTTCAGGATACAAAAGGGCTAACATACATACGATGACACCTTTTCTTGAGAATAACACGCCAATTGCACATGACTCCATTACAACAAACCATTGAAAAGGCCTGGGAGGATCGCTCCTTATTACAAGATCCGGATACAATTCGTGCCATTCGTGAAGTAGTACGCCTTTGTGACGAAGGCAGCTTACGCTGTGCCGCCCCAACCAAAACGGGCTGGCAAGTAAATGAGTGGGTAAAAAAGGCCGTGGTGCTATATTTTCCTATTCAGAAGATGGAAACCATGGAAGTTGGGATCTTCGAATATCACGATAAGATTCCTTTAAAAAGAGGCTATGCCGAAAAGGGAATCCGTGTCGTTCCTCATGCGGTCGCGCGCCATGGCGCTTATATCTCGAAGGGGGTGATCATGATGCCCAGCTACGTTAATATTGGTGCGTATGTCGACGAAGGTACCATGGTCGATACCTGGGCCACCGTTGGCAGCTGTGCTCAAATTGGCAAGAATGTGCATTTAAGCGGTGGCGTAGGGATAGGCGGAGTGTTAGAACCTTTACAGGCCGCCCCCGTGATTATTGAAGACAACGCTTTTATTGGCTCACGTTCTATTGTGGTGGAAGGTGTTCGAGTAGAGACCGAAGCAGTACTGGGTGCCAATGTAGTACTTACGGCTTCAACGAAAATTATAGATGTGACCGGTGCAACTCCCAAAGAGATGAAAGGTATTGTTCCTGCAAGATCGGTGGTTATTCCCGGAAGTTATACCAAAAAATTTCCGGCGGGGGAATATCAGGTTTCCTGCGCCTTGATCATTGGTCAGCGTAAGGAAAGTACCAATAAAAAAACTTCGTTGAATGATGCACTCCGTGAATACGATGTGGCGGTGTAACTGAAACCTATGAAAATTCTCGTTATTCAACATAAAATGATTGGTGATGTCCTTACTACATCACTTCTCTTTGAACTGTTACGAGAAAAATATCCCGCTGCACGGTTAGATTATCTTATTAATGCGTCCACACAAGCGGTAGTGGCACATCATCCTTTTATTGATAGGTTATGGGTTTTCACTTCAGAAATGGAAACCTCCAAGAAATCGGCCAATTTATTTCAAAGAGAGATCGTCAAAGAAAAATACGATGTTGTCATCGATGTGTATGCAAAGCTTAGAAGTGCCTTATTAACAAAAGCTACCAAAGCGTCAAAGCGTATCTCCTATTTTAAATGGTATACTCAACCCATGTATACCCAAACCGTAAAGCCTGCTTCCTCCTCACAAAAAAATGAAGGACTTGCCATTGAGAATCGGGTATTATTGGTTGAACCCTTAATTGGTCCTGTTTCAGAGATCCCGAAACCCAAGATCTATCTACAGCCGGCCGAATTGCAGGTTGCCACGAAGATGCTTGAAGAAAAAAAGATAGGAGGAGCGTCTTCTGTATTTATGATCGGGATTTTAGGAAGCGGTCTCGAAAAAACGTACCCGTTGCCCTATATGGCAACACTGCTGGATGCTATTGTGGAATATACCAGCGCTCAACTGCTTTTCAATTATATCCCGAAACAACAGGCTGAAGCAGATACTTTAATCTCTTTATGCGCTAAAAAGACGAGAGAATACATTCACAAGGATGTATACGGGAAGGATCTTCGGGAATTCTTGGCGCTCACGGCTCAATGTGATGCGCTTATTGGCAACGAAGGCGGCGCCGTGAATATGGCGAAAGCCTTGGGCATCCCTACCTTCTCCATTTTTGCTCCCTGGATCTTAAAGGAAGCCTGGAACAGTTATGAAAATGAAGGAACGAACGCATCGGTGCATTTAAAGGATTTCTATCCCTCACTTTACCAAAAGCATCCTAAACACTACAAAAAACAATTCGCCGGACTGTACAGACAGTTTGCTCCGGACTTTATAATTCCTGAGCTTAAGAATTTTTTAAATAGAATTACCACTTAGCTTTTTCTAATCCCAAAAGGCGTGTAGACAGCCTTTGTCTCTTTGGTTATTTTTCGAATGGCGGCATTCTTCTCGAGCATTTCGGGTTTTACATAGCCTCTGGCATGATCCAGATGCACACAAATGGCGGTGTAGCGTAACTGTTTTGCCTTTATTCCCAAATTAAAGAGCCGCTCTCCCATCTCGCGGTCTTCGCCCCCGTATTGCATCCGTTCGTCAAAACCATTGACCTTTACAATATCCTCTTTCCAGCCTGAGGCGTTATGACCGTTCCAGGTTGCTTCGGTGGGAGTGATCCAGTTCAGGAACTTTTCTTTTGAACCTGAGGCATTTAGCTTGTTGTTCTTAAATGAGGATTTTAGCCCGTGCTTCTTAAGCCATTCCACATCAAAACACCGTTCGGAACGAATATCGTCTTGTGTGATCATTTCTGAAATGTCCATAGGTAACTTGAAATATCCTCCCGATAAGAAATATCCGAAAGCCCTGTTCAATAGATGCTTTTCTACAAAATCCTTCCGCGGAATGCAGTCGCCATCGCTAAATAACAGATAATCGGTGGTTGAAGCTTCTATGGCCTTGTTTAATATGATCGTTTTCTGAAATCCATTGTCCTCGTGCCATACATGAACGATCTTCAACGCAGACTGCTTTTGAAAACCTTTAATAAGATGCTGCGTTTCTACCGAAGAACCATCATCGGCGATGATCAATTCAAAATCGGTCTCGGTTTGGTGTTCGTAGCCCCATAGGACTTTTTGCAACCATTGCGGCTGATTGTATGTGCTGAGTATTACTGAAAGTTTGGGCGTTGCCATTGTGCAAAAATAACTATTTTTGATCGCGAACTGCTGCTCATGCCAAAACTTAGTGCTTTATTGATCGTCTTCAACGAACGGAAACACCTTCCGGAAGCTATAGATACGGTGGCTTTTGCCGATGAAATTATTGTGGTAGACTCATACAGTACCGACGGCACCTTTGAGTTTCTTCAAAATGATAGGCGGGTACAGGTGTTCCAAAAGAAATTTGAAGATTATGCTTCGCAGCGTAACTATGCACTCTCCTTAGCATCGAACCGGTGGGTCTTATTTTTGGATGCCGATGAACGTATTCCGGGTATGCTTCGGAAGGAGATCGAACACACTCTAACACTTCAGCAACCAAAAGCGGCCTATTTTTTTTACCGACAATTTATGTTCTGCGGAAAACCACTTCGGTTTAGCGGACTGCAAAGCGATAAGATCTACCGCTTGTTTCAGAAGGACAAAGCGACCTACATTCCGTCGAAATTGGTCCACGAAAATCTGGAGGTAAATGGAGAAAGCGGTATCCTGAAACATAAATTACTCCATTATTTTTACGACGATTACGACACCTATAAGGGAAAAATGATCGCTTACGGTCGTTTGAAGGGAAAAGAATTATTTCTGAAAGGGGAACGTTATTTTGTCTTAAAGCACTATCTGAAGCCGTTGTACAAATTTCTAACCCACTATATCATTCGCCTGGGGATATTAGACGGAAAGAAAGGCTGGATTATAAGCAAGCTCAATGCGTTGAGCGTGGTAGAACGCTATAAAGAACTAAAGCGGTTACGGTCTGCGGCGCCAGAATAGGTATTTTTGTTTGAGACGCACTTTCCGGTGGTATTTTTCTTGAAATTTTGAAGTAAGTTCCCACATCAAGTCATAAATTTTTTCATAATCTTCACCTGTAAGTTTGGCATATTCATCACTCATTACCGCAACCATTTCCTTTTTTGGGGTAAGTCGGGCAAAATTTCGAATTCGCTCTTCGAAGGTGAGCGGTTTAAATTCCATACGGTTAAGATCCACCAGATAGAAGGCATATCCCTCCCGCTCTTTCACGATAAGGGTATTGCCCGGGGAATGGTCTTTAAAAAGCACCCGGTTTTGGTGTAATTTCCAAGTAAAGGCGGTGAACTGACGAAGAATATTCTCGTGATCCGGGTACATCGGCTCATGCACCAATTCGCGGTAGGTAAGGTCATAATCCAAATGCCGGCTCAAATAATAACTGTCTTTCAGTCCTAGAAGATCGCTGTTTTCAAAATATGCGATGGGTTGCGGGGTTCCAATGCCTTTTTCCAACAACATATTGGCGTACGTGTAGGAACGTTCGGCTTTCGATTTCCGAAAATATCGGTAGACAATGCGGTTTAAGAGATTGGGACGTTTAAAGGACTTTACATTGATTGTTATTTCGTCCAGCTCAAAAAGCTTTATCGTGTTTCGTTCTCCGTCACCAAGAACTTTTCCGTGATTTTTAAAATTAGCAATTAATTCTTTTAACGCCGTGCCTCTTGCCTTAAAGTCGTTTTGAATCTTTGATCTCATTCATTATAAATATTTATCAATACCGTTTACACACCATGAAATCCTTTCTCGAATGGTTCGCTGTTCCAGTTCGTTATTCCTATCTAGGTTATCCTTAGACTTTATAGGATGCCAAATATGATATACGAGGCCTTTATATCGAAGACGTCTTCCTTTTATGCCAAAATTGATCATTCTTAAAATCAGTTCTGAATCTTCACGGCCCCACCCGGTAAAATCTTCATTATATCCGTTAACAGCAACTGCATCCAATTTCCAGTAGGAAACATTGCATCCTCTAAACTTGGTTGAGAAATTCTTCTGCGGTTTATAAAGCCCGCTTAAAAATGGTATCCGCAATGTGCGTGTTCGCTTTTTAATTCCCTTAGAGAAGAAATTAAAGTTTATTTTTTTTTCAGAAAATAGAGCATCGACAAAATCTTTTTTGATCGTTACACGACTTCCATACAAATAGTTTTTTTTTTGAGCACTTGAAATATGATCCTTAATAAAATCTTTATGCATGATGCAATCCCCGTCAATTTGAATGATATAATCGCTTGTAGAGACCGCAATTGCTTTGTTCAGAATAGTCGCTTTTCTAAAGCCATCATCCCCATGCCAAATATGCTTAACCGGTACAGTGAAGCTACCTGCGAAATTTTCAATACAATGCTTGGTCTCCTCATTCGAACCATCATCGGCGATCAACACTTCACTGGGCCTCATCGATTGATTCTCAAGGCTTTTAAAAACAAGCTCAAGAGCTTGTGGCCAGTTATAAGTAGATATGAGTAAGGCTGTTTTCATTATAAAATAGAATCATACACTTTTAACGTATTCTGTGCCGTGAGCGCCGCTTCAAAATTCTCAATAAACTTTTTATAGGACGCTTCGGCAAACGATTTTTGCATTTCAGGATGTTCTAAAAGTGTTTTCAGTTTTTTTGCCAAGGCCTCGTGATCCTTCACATCCACAAGAAAACCGTTTTCCCCATCTGTGATCACTTCTGGGATCCCTCCCGCACGCGTACTTACCACCGGTACTTTCTTATAAAAAGCTTCGTAGATGGTCAAAGGGAGTCCTTCACGCTGGGAACTCATAACGTAGACCGACAGTTGCGGTAAAAAGTCTGTGGCGTGTTGCTGAAATCCCGCCCAAGTGATATAGGGACCGATAGACAACTCTTGCACCAACTGCTCCAATTCCGGTGTCAACCGGCTCCCCTCTCCTATTTGAACCAGATGGAAATTTGTATAGTTCAATGTTTGGACCATGTGTTGGATCGCCCGAAGCAAGACCGGAAGATCCTTTGCATTTACATGATTGGCAATATTGCCCACCAGCGGTTTGTCTTTAGGGATAGGAAATAGTTCTGTGAGCTGTTCGAATCGTTTTGGAGTAAGTCTGTTGGTGTTGATCCCGTCGTAGACTACCTTGAGCTTGTGTGCATTCTTTGGTTTCATCACCAGTTCTTCCATAGATCTTTTTACTGCTTCTGAAACACAAATAATAGCCTTAATGTGCTTATAGTTGTACTTGAAGATACTAAGCCGGCTCATACTGTTCCCCATTCCTTTTTTTGAAAAGACGGAAGGTGTTTTCAAATTGTAGAGCAGATCGGATATTGTAAAGACCGTCACAGAGTCGCTTGTATGCAAATGAATGACATCCGGGTCCTGTGTTTTTATCACTGTTTTTAAATAACGATAGTTGGATCGCTTGTTCAGTTTATGGTCTTTCGCTGCAATAAATTGAATTGAGGTTGTCTTTATGTAATTGTGGAGCGGAGAATTGGTGACGCCTAGTATGATATTTTCCACCCCTAATTTTTCCAGTTCCGGGATAAGGTCGACCAATTGCTGTTCGTTGCCACCCCAACTTCGGGCTCCGGAAATGTGTAGTATTTTCATAGGAAATAGCTGCCGTTGAAGTCACAAATATATAGTAATTTTGAGCTTTAGCAGAAAACTTCATGAAGGTATTGATTGTAGACCGTTCGGGAAAAATCCCAGCCACGACCTATGGCGGAACAGAACGAGTGATCTGGGGTTTAGGAAAAGCACTGCATGCCTTGGGGCACGAAGTTACTTTTTTGGTACCGGGTGGCTCCGGCGGCAGATTTGCTCGTATCCTTCCTTTGGATGTTTCCAAGGACCTTAACGAACAGGTCCCGGACGATATCGATGTTGTACACATGAACTATAGGCCCGACCGACCTTTACACAAACCTTACCTCATCACCATGCACGGGAATCCGTCGCCGGGTGATATCATTGACCTCAATACGGTATTCATATCCAGAAATCAGGCGCAGCGGTACGGATCGGAAGTGTTTGTTCACAACGGATTGGACTGGAGTGATTACCCGAAACCTAACCTAGATCATGAACGCACCTACCTTCATTTTTTGGGAAAGGTATCCTGGAAAGTGAAAAACGCCTTTGGCGCGGCAAAAATAGCGGTAATGGCGGGATGGCCCATTAAAATTATGGGAGGTGACCGATGGACATTTCGCAATATCAATCGTGGAATACGGTACCTAGTGAACCCTAAAGTTCATTTTAAGGGCATGGTAGATGATCGTGAAAAAATAACGATCATGTCACGATCCAAAGCGTTGATATTTCCGGTAGAGTGGCATGAACCCTTTGGGCTAGCCATTATAGAGAGCTTGTATGCCGGTTGTTCGGTTTTTGGCACTACCAACGGTTCTCTGCCGGAATTGATCACTCCGGAGGTAGGTGTGGTTTCAAATGCTTCGGAAGGACTGGTAGCGGCAATACATGCTTTTCAATATGATCCAAAAAAATGCCATGAGCATGCTGTTTCGACCTTCAATTCCGAAGCTATGACAAAAAAATATCTGGATCTATATAAAAAAGTACTTCTGGGAATTCCGCTACATGAGGTGGCACCTGTTTATATTTTTGAAAAGAACACAATACAAAAGCTTGCGTAATGGAACAAGAGATCAATAATTGTTTGGACGTATTAAAAAAAGGGGGCATCATTCTGTATCCTACCGATACTGTTTGGGGAATAGGTTGTGATGCGACCCAACCCGCCGCGGTTCAAAAGATATTTAAATTAAAAAAACGGGAAGAGCGCAAATCCATGATCTGTCTCGTGAATGATTTTCGAATGCTGGAACAGTATGTAGAACGTGTACCGGAAGTGGCCTATGATGTACTGAAGTTCGCCAACAAGCCCACGACCATTATTTATGACGACCCAATTCGCGTAGCCGAAAATTTAATTGCAGAAGACAACTCGCTTGCCATTCGCGTCGTGAAAGAACAGTTTTGTAATAGCTTGATACGCAAACTGCGCCGCCCTCTGGTCTCAACTTCTGCCAATATTAGCGGGGAAGCGACCCCAATGCATTTTCAAGAAATGAGTCCTCAAATTTTGGAGGGCGTAGACTATGTCGTAAATTTGCATCGCGATAGAAAATCCGTTTCTCCGTCGGCGATCATCAAGCTAAAAAATGATGGCACCGTGCAAGTAATTAGATCTTAACAATGCATCCAAATCCTACGTATAGAACCGCATTAGAGCACCCCATCTTTTCTTTGATCTCTCGAGCTTCCGGTAATTTACAAATGGATAGTTATGTGATAGGAGGCTATGTAAGGGATTTTCTTCTGAAGCGCGGGGAAGCTAAAGATATAGACATTGTTGCGGTGGGAAGTGGTATCGCTCTGGCGAAGGAAGTTGCCAAATTATTGCCCGGTAATCCGAAGGTTTCGATATTTAAGACCTACGGAACAGCGATGTTGAAGTCCCAAGGGATTGAACTGGAATTTGTTGGGGCGCGTAAAGAGTCGTATACAGAGGACAGCAGGAATCCCGCGGTAGAGAACGGCACGCTGGAAGATGACCAGAACCGAAGGGACTTTACGATCAATGCACTGGCCCTAAGCCTTCAAAGTGATACATTCGGAAAACTGTTAGACCCTTTCAACGGTCTTGAGGATCTAGAAAAGAAGATAATTAGAACTCCCCTCGACCCGGAAGTAACTTACAGTGACGACCCGCTACGCATGTTACGGGCCATTCGGTTCGCAACACAATTGGACTTTGTCATCGAAAAAGCATCGCTGGATGCGATAACCAAAAATGCAGATCGCATTAAGATCATCTCGAAAGAACGTATTGTAGACGAGATCCATAAGATCCTGCTCGCAGACCAACCTTCAAAAGGTTTTGCCCTCTTGCACAAAACGGGATTGCTGCCCTATATTTTTCCTGAACTTGTTGCGCTGGAAGGAATTGAAGAAAAAGAAGGGCAACGCCATAAAGATAATTTTTGGCATACGCTGGAAGTTGTGGATAATATAGCGAAAGCTACCGATAATCTATGGCTGCGCTGGGCGGCGTTGCTCCATGACATCGGGAAGGCTCCCACCAAACGATTTGACAAACAAATTGGATGGACCTTTCATGCCCATGAGTTTGTAGGTTCCAAAATGGTGTACAAGTTGTTCAAGCGTTTAAAGATGCCCTTGAATGACAAAATGAAGTTTGTTCAAAAAATGGTGCTTATGAGTTCTCGACCCATTGTATTGGCAACAGACGTGACCGATAGTGCCGTACGCCGACTCATATTTGATGCCGGAGAGCATGTAGAAGACCTAATGACGCTCTGCGAGGCAGATATCACCACAAAGAATCCGAAGAAATTTAAGAAATACCAAAATAATTTTAAATTAGTACGCGATAAGATCGAGGAAGTAGAAGAGCGCGATCACATTCGAAATTTCCAGCCTCCTGTAAGCGGAGAGGAAATTATGGAAACATTCGCTATAAAGCCTTCACGAGAAATTGGAATTATTAAAGATGCCATAAAAGAGGCTATACTTGAAGGAACGATCCCCAATGAATACGATGCAGCCAAAGAATATATGCTAAAAAAAGGCGCAGAACTTAACTTAACACCTGTAAAATAATGTACCGTAAATGGGTTAAAATTTCACTAATCTTAGTCTATTTAGTAATTATTGCCGGTGCCATGGTGCGCATGACGGGTTCCGGCATGGGATGCCCGGACTGGCCTAAGTGCTTTGGGTACTATATCCCTCCCACCGATGCCTCGGAGCTGGAATGGCAACCCAACCGAAGCTTTAAAGAAGGACAGGTAATAATCCGCAATGATACCTTAAAGGTTGCGATCGAAGATTTTACAACCTCCGAAACCTATAATCCTGCTTCGTGGAAAGCCTATACAAAACACGATTATGCCATCTTTAATGTATGGCATACATGGATCGAATATATAAATAGATTATTTGGAGCACTCTCCGGCCTTGCCATCTTGATCATGGCTGTAATTTCCTTCAGGAAATGGAAAAAGAAAAAATACATTACCCTTCTATCCTGGTTAGCCGTCTTTTTACTGGGTTTTCAAGCCTGGTTAGGCGCAACGGTGGTTTATTCGGTGTTGGCTCCTGTAAAGATCACCATTCACATGGTCATGGCACTGGTGATCGTTGCGCTGCTTCTGTACCTGCTGTACATCGCCAAGAAAAAGCACAAGAACTACAATGTTTCGTTTGGGTATCGCTACGTGGTGCTGTTTGCTTTTGTTTTCACTTTTGTACAGATAATTTTAGGCACCCAAGTACGCCAATTTGTGGATGAACAGATCGCATTATTGGGGTACGAAGCAAAATCGCAGTGGCTTACACATCCCGATCTTACCTTTTACTTTCACCGCAGTTTCTCCATCCTTATCGTACTCGTACATTTGGTGATTTGGTACTACAATCGGGTTCTGGACTATGGACTGAAAAGAACAACCTTATTGCTACTACTTGTGATCGCAGAAGCCGTTACGGGAATCTCTATGTATTATTTCGATTTTCCAATTCTGTCACAACCCTTGCATCTTGTATTGGCTGCAGTATTATTTGGCGTCCAATTTTACATGGTTTTACAAGTCTTTCAGCAAAGAAATGAGTGGAAAAGTTCGTAACTTTGCCCTCTAATTTTTCATTATCATGATCTATCGTTTCAGAGTAATTCTAGACACCCACGAAGATGTCTTCAGAGATATTGAGATTGAAGCAAGTAACACGCTTGAAGATTTTCACAATGCGATCACCCAGGCTTTCGGTTTTGGAGGTCAGGAAATGGCTTCATTTTATACCAGTAACGATGCATGGGAGCAGAACGAGGAGATCGCCCTGTTTGACATGAGCGAAGAACCCGGTGCTTTGCGTGTTATGAACGAAACTCATATTGAAGACGTCGTTTCTGAAGAGGAAACAAAAATGATCTACATCTACGATTTTTTGTCCATGTGGACCTTCTTGGTAGAATTGGCAGAGGTGGCCGAACCTGAAGCTGGAATGATCTACCCCAACCTAATGTTCGCACATGGTGAGATCCCGGAAGAAGCTCCGGAAACAGAATTTATGGCAGAAGGCGATGAAGACGATGACTTTGACGAAGAATACGATCTCGATCCTGAAGATTACGACAACCTTGATTTCGACGAAAACTGGAACTAAACAGCTCACGTCGTTTCACATTCACCTAACAATTAAAACCCGATTCTAACGAATGATCAATCTATATTCGGCGCATATTGCGTCACTTTCCATTCATCGCGTAGGCAACAAGAGTAAAAACGAACCCATATTACTCTCTTCGGAACCATATAAGACCAACGATGAACTAACACCTCTATTGAAGGAATTCTTTCTGAAGCCATTTCGTGATAAGGAAGAGAATTACTATCAATTTGCACATGAGACCGATCTCGAATTTCATGAGTTATTTACCATTGTTTCTGAAATATTCCTGCAACCTGAAAGTATTCACGAACAGAGCAAGAAGATCACCAAGCACCTGTACGACCAATCCATGCATCCGCATATTAAGAGCGGTGAAGTGTATATAGCGTACTTGGAAAACCTCCAGATTGATAATGAAAAGGTGGACGGAATTGGTATCTTCAAATCAGAGATCAAACAAGATTTTCTCCAGTTTTCAGAAAAAGAGAATCAGTTGGAAGCCAACCTTCAGCAAGGCGTGAACCTCAATAAGCTTGACAAAGGCTGCCTTATCTTCAACGTAAAGAAAGAGGAAGGGTATAAGGTGCTTTCGGTAGACAGCAACCGTTACGATGCACGCTACTGGCTGGAAAGTTTCTTGGGTGTAGGTGCCTTTGAAGATGAGAATTTTTTGACAAAGAAATATTTGAAGTTCTGTCAGGATTTTGCCAAAGACGTTGTGTTCCCTGCCGAAGATAAAAGAGAGGAGGTGATGTTCATGAACCGCGCTGTGAATCATTTTGCCAAGAACGATACCTTTGAGGAATCGGCGTTCATGAATGAGGTCATCGAAAACCCGGATCTTATTCCGGAGTTCAATCATTACAAATCCGAACGTGCACCCAAATACAGTATTGAGGACCTTACCACGTTCCCTATCGCAAATACAGCGGTTACCGCAGCGCGAAAAAAGATCAAGAATGTGATCAATCTCGATACGAACATTCAAATAAAATTAGATTTTGTCAATGCTGAAAGCGCCGAGAAATTCGTTGAAAAGGGCTGGGATGAAGAAAAGCAAATGTACTATTATCTCGTGTATTTCAATCAAGAACAAAAAAGCTAGTTTGTAACAAAACCCGCAGACAATCGTCACATAGATAACTAATCAAACCTTCAAGCTTGTGGAAAGCATTCTTACCATTAACAACCTCACCAAACGCTTTGGTCCTATTACAGCTGTGGACGATCTTTCTTTTACTATAGAGAAGGGCAATGTCTACGGGATCTTAGGGCCCAATGGAAGCGGAAAAAGTACAACCCTGGGAATCGTTCTCAATGTAGTGAACAAGACCAGTGGGAATTTTCATTGGTTCGATGGCAAGGGCACGACACATGAAGCGTTAAAGAAGGTAGGTGCTATTATTGAACGACCCAATTTCTATCCGTATATGACGGCAGTTCAGAACCTAGAACTGGTATGTAAGATCAAAGAGGTCGATGCTTCAAAGGTAGAAGAGAAATTGGAGACCGTAGGGCTCCTTGAGCGGAAGAACAGTAAATTCAGTACATTTTCTCTGGGAATGAAACAACGGTTGGCGATCGCTTCGGCCTTGCTGAACGATCCCGAGATCCTAATTCTGGACGAACCCACCAACGGCCTGGATCCGCAGGGGATTCATCAAATTAGGGAGATCATTAAACGAATTGCTTCCGAAGGTACAACCATTCTACTCGCCTCCCATTTACTGGATGAAGTGGAAAAAGTATGTACGCACGTGGTGATCCTTCGAAAAGGAAAGAGCCTTTATGTGGGAAGTGTGGATTCTATGAATGCCAGTCATGGGTTCTTTACTTTACAAGCTGCAGATATGGTGGCATTACAAGCCACACTCGAAGGGAATTCAGATTTTGGCTTGCTGAAGCGTGAAGGTGAACTTTTGATCGCTTATTTGAATGCCCCTATGGATAGCGCCGAACTGAATCGGTTTCTGTTCGAAAAAGGTATTGTGGTATCTCATTTAGTGAAACGCAAGGAGAGCCTTGAAGAACAATTCCTTGAACTCACCAAACACCAAAACTAACGCCATGCTACGACTGCTCAACATTGAACTTCAAAAACTAAGATACAACCGTGCGGCCAGGGTGATCTCCATAGTTTATTTTGTATTGATCACCTTCATCGCCCTGATCGCTTCCATAGAATTCAATTTTGGGAGTTTTAATTTTAGGGTAGCAGATCAAGGAATCTTCAACTTCCCTTTTATTTGGCATTTTAATTCGTACATGGGGGCTTTGCTAAAAATCTTTTTAGCCATTGTTATTGTTTCTATGATGTCTAATGAGTACAGCTATAGAACGCTAAAACAGAATCTCATTGACGGTTTGAGTAAAAAAGAGTTCGTGATCTCTAAATTTCTTACCGTATTATTATTTGCTGTTATCTCAACAATATTCCTCTTTATCGTCTCTTTTATTTTGGGGATGAGTTTTTCAGATTATAAGGAGATAGGAATTATTTTTAGTGATTTTGAATATATTCTGGCGTACTTCATAAAGCTGGTGGCGTTCTTCTCATTCTGTCTTTTTCTGGGAGTTCTGGTAAAACGTTCTGCTTTTGCCTTAGGTTTCCTGATCATTTGGTACATTATCGAGAAGATCATTTACGGCGTTTTAGAATGGAGATTGTTTCGCGACAGCGATGTGGCAGATACCGTCATGCAGTTTTTCCCTCTGGAGGCCATGTCCAATCTTATTATTGAACCGTTTTCCCGATTGGGAGCTGTGCAATCTGCCGCAAGTCAATTGGGAGACGCCTTTACCAAAAGTTATGATGTCTCTCCCATTGCGATCGCCATTGCATTGGCATGGACTTTTTTATTCATTTATTGGTCGTTCTTGATCCTTAAGCGAAGAGACCTTTAAGCACTGTGATCTTTTCGCTTCGGAAACTACTGTAAAATTGCCTATATTTAGAAAGCAATCAACAGACGCTATGAGATTCCGAAAAATTACACTGTTACTATCATTGCTATTGGCTTTACCCGGTCTGTCTCAGGACGTTGAGCTCTTTCAACAATTTAACGGTCGTTATGATTATCTTGCCTTCGGAAACACTCTTAATTTAACCGAAAATACTGTCATTGACGGCGATCCGGCTCCCTGTGAAATTTTAACGGAGAGCAGTGCCGACTTTACGCTTGGAGCAGGAAGGACGCTAATAGCTGCGCAACTTTACTGGGCCGGCTCAAGCGAAGGTGATTTTGAGGTAGAACTTAACGGCACCCCTGTCATAGCAGAAAGAACATTCGAATTGATCACAGGACAAATTCGAACCTACTTTGGTGCGTATGCCGATGTGACCGACCTTGTTCAGGCAATGGGTGACGGCACCTATACTCTTTCAGAATTCGACATCACTGCAGATATTATTAATTATTGTGCAGGAAGTACTACCAATTTTGGGGGCTGGGCTATCAATGTGATCTACGAAGATTCATCACTACCGCTCAATCAGGTGAACATTTTTGACGGATTTGAATTTGTCTCTGCCGTCAACAGTGAATTGGTCATTACATTAGACAACCTCAACGTACTTGACAATACCGGCGCCAAGATCGGGTTCCTCACCTGGGAAGGGGATGCGTCCCTTGCTGTTGATGAGACCTTGTCCATTAACGGGAATGTGATTAGTAATCCGCCACTAAATCCTGCAGACAATCAATTTAACAGTACCAACAGCTTTACGGGCGCCAATGATCTGTACAATATGGATATTGATTTCTATAATATAGAGAACAACATCCAGCCCGGTGATCAAAATGCGACCATCCGACTTACTTCCGGACAGGATTTTGTGATCGTCAACAATGTGATCACAGTTCTTAATACCGAACTGCCCGATGCGACCATCGAGATCGATAACGTGACAGGTGCTACCGAGTGCGGCGATCGTGACATTGAAGTTGATTATACGGTGTACAACGTTAACAGCACCGATGAACTTCCGGCCAATACACCTATTGCCTTTTATGCCAATACCCAACTTATTGGACAAGCTGCCACCATTATGGAGCTTCCTATTGGCGGATCGGAAAGTGGTTCTATTAGCCTTACCATTCCTCCCGGGATCCCTGCCGATTTTATCCTGAAGGCATTTGTGGACGACGATGGCACCGGAACGGGGATCGTGAATGAAACGAACGAGGACAATAATGGATTTCTACTGGACTTTCATCTTCTGGTTTTTCCGGAGATCATAGGTCTTACAGACCTTGAGCTTTGTGATGTCTTTGGAACCGAATTATTCGATCTTTCTGAAGCTACGGCGCAAATAGATCCTGTAAATACCATCACATATCACCTTACTGAAGAAGATGCTTTAAACGATGAGAATCCAATTGCCGATCCGCAGAATTATCAGAATACCACCAATCCACAGACCATCTGGATACGCGTGAGTAATCCGGATTGCTTTGTGGTCGATAGTTTTGCTATTGAAGTTGTCGAATGTCCGCTGCCCGATGCTACCATCACCATTGATAACGATCTGAATGCCTGCCGCCAACGCGATCTGGTAGTTGAATATACGGTCTATAATCTGGAAGCAACCGCCGAACTTCCATCAAATACACCCATTGCCTTCTATGTAGATGGCCAACTTGTAGCACAGTCTCAAACAACCACGACTATTCCCATTGGTGGAAGCGAGGCTGGAGTGATCGAATTTACATTACCTCAGAATACGCCCGACATGTTCCTGTTAACAGCAGTGGTGGATGATGACGGTACCGGAAACGGTGTGGTGTTCGAGTTGAACGATTTCAATAATACGTTCGATGTAAACGTTGTGTTTGGCAGCATCCCTCCTATTGGTCCGCTGCCAGATCTTTTATTGTGCGATGAAGGAAATGATACCGCAACTTTCGATCTTACCGTACAAAATGATCTTATTTCTACAGATCCAAATGATGAGATCACCTACTACACCACTTTCGACAATGCCGTGGCACAAGTAGATCCTATAAGTGATCCGGGAGCCTATGTAAACGGTGCAGATCCACAAACCATCTATGTACGCCTTGAAAACGAAATATGTTTTACCGTGGGCGAATTTTTACTGACTACCGAAAATTGCGCCCCTTTTATTCCACAAGGATTTTCTCCTAATGGTGATAGCATCAACGATCTCTTTGAGATCACCGGTTTACTGAATGTATTTTCTGATTTCAAATTGCAGATCTATTCGAGAGAAGGAAATCTTATTCACACTTCCCGAAATGATGACGGATTCTGGGATGGCGTTGCTACCGAAGGACTTCTCTTCACCGGGAACCTGGTACCTGTGGGCACTTATTATTATGTACTGCAGTTAAATGACCCCGAATTTCCGAAGCCGTACCTAGGATTTGTATATATTAATTATTAAGATTGCCCCTATAAATTAAATTGATGCGATACCTACTTATCTCTGTGTGTTTGCTGCTTTCACTAATGGCAATGGCACAAAAAACTGAAGTTAAAGACACTACAACTATTTCTTCCTCTTTCTATCTCTCCTTTAACACATCCACCCCATTTGATCTCATACACCCAAGATACCGTATAGGTATTACAGGGAGAATAAATGAAAAGTGGGCCGTTGGGATCGATCTTGGGTATGGAAGTGAAGGATTAAATTTCAATTCGGATAGTAGAGGAACTGCCTATCGATTATGGGAAATTCGTCCGGAAATTTATTTTTTATATTCTGAAAGAAAAAAATTAATAAACTATTTCTCCTTTGAAGTATTCTATATAAATCACACAGATACTTTTCAGGATGCCTCTTACCTTCCGGAAGGCGCGAATACCGAAGTACAATATGACCGAGCCGATTTTCAAAGAGAAAAGTACGGCCTTCATTTGAAGCACGGCCACTTGATATCCCTAAGCAACCGCTTTGGACTCAATCTGTATTACGGATTAGGACTGAAAACACGAGATATCTCTTATAAGAATATTGTGAATCCGGAAGAAACAGATATAGTATATGCCCCTGCTTTTTTTGAGATCTTTAAACTAGGCGACTCTTTAAACTTCAAGAAAGAGGAAGGTAGTGTCACAGGAATAAATATTTCCGCAGGAATAAAGGTCCACTATTTCTTTTAGCTGTAAATAATCTAAATACTTTTAGGTTTTTTACCTTTACCATGGATTGATAATAAGCTATGAAATTCAAACTCACATCCGATTTCAAACCAACGGGAGATCAGCCCACGGCGATCAAGTCTTTAGTAGAAGGACTCGAAACAGATGAAAAATACCAAACACTCCTAGGTGTTACAGGAAGTGGAAAGACCTTTACTGTAGCCAATGTAGTGGAAGCGGTACAAAAACCTACGCTCGTCCTGGCGCATAACAAAACACTGGCGGCACAATTATATACGGAGTTCAAGAACCTGTTTCCCAAGAATGCGGTTGAATACTTCGTCTCTTATTATGATTATTATCAACCGGAAGCGTTCATTCCTTCAAGTGGAACTTATATTGAAAAAGACCTTTCTATCAATGAAGAGATCGAGGTAATGCGATTGAGTACAACATCCTCTCTCCTTTCGGGACGACGGGATGTATTAGTAGTTGCTTCCGTATCGTGTTTGTACGGCATTGGGAATCCGGTCGAGTTCCAGAAGAACGTAATCGGTTTGCAGAGCGGACAGATCATTTCTCGCACCAAGTTATTACACATGTTGGTCCAGAGTCTGTATTCCCGTACCGAGGCTGAATTCAACCACGGCCGTTTCAGAATAAAAGGAGATACCGTAGATGTGTTCCCGAGCTATGCCGATATGGCGTTCCGAATTCACTTTTTTGGAGATGAGATCGAAGAGATCGAATCATTTGACCCCAAAACCAATGAGGTTCTAGAAAAATATGATCGCCTCAATATTTATCCGGCTAATATGTTTGTTACCTCTCCGGATGTTTTACAAAGTGCCATTCGGGATATACAGGATGACTTGGTGAAACAAGTTGATTATTTTAAAGAGATCGGAAAGCATCTGGAGGCAAAACGATTGGAAGAACGCACCAATTTCGATCTGGAGATGATCCGGGAACTGGGGTATTGCAGCGGCATCGAGAACTACTCGCGTTATCTCGACAGGCGACTCCCCGGGACACGTCCCTTTTGTTTATTGGATTATTTTCCCGAAGATTATTTGATGATCGTAGATGAAAGTCACGTGTCCATCCCACAAGTGGGCGCCATGTATGGCGGAGATCGCTCTCGGAAAGAGAATTTGGTGGAGTATGGGTTCAGACTACCCGCGGCTATGGACAACCGCCCTCTTAAATTCGAAGAATTTGAAGCGTTACAAAATCAGGTGATCTACGTGAGTGCTACCCCCGCAGACTATGAGTTGGAAAAGAGCGGTGGTGTCTATGTCGAACAGATCATTCGCCCCACCGGACTGTTAGATCCTCCTATAGAAGTGCGTCCAAGTCTCAACCAGATCGACGACCTTTTGGAAGAGATCCAGCTGCGTATCGAAAAAGACGAACGCGTTTTGGTCACCACACTTACCAAACGAATGGCCGAGGAGTTGACCAAATATTTGACCCGTGTTCAAATACGGTGTCGCTATATTCACAGCGATGTGGATACCCTGGAGCGTGTTGAGATCATGCAGGACCTTCGTTTAGGACTCTTCGACGTATTGGTAGGGGTGAATCTTTTACGGGAAGGACTTGATCTTCCTGAAGTATCACTCGTAGCGATCCTTGATGCAGATAAAGAAGGATTTTTGCGAAGTAATAGATCGCTTACACAAACAGTTGGGCGAGCGGCAAGACACCTTAACGGAAAAGCCATTATGTATGCCGACAAGATCACTAAAAGCATGCAGGCAACCATTGACGGGACCGAATACCGAAGAGCGAAACAACTGGCTTACAATGCCGAACATAACATTACACCCACTGCAATAAAAAAATCCTTTGAGAATTCACTTACCAAATCCAAGCAGCAGGCTTATACCTTTGAAACGGCAGATACATTGGCCGCCGCCGAACCTGATGATGTATATTTGACCAAGGCCCAGATCGAAAAGAAGATACGTGACACCCGAAAAGCCATGGAAAAAGCAGCGAAGGATCTCGATTTTATGATGGCTGCAAAGCTTCGGGATAAGATAAAGACGCTTCAGAAAAGCTTGGAAGAAGTTTTATAACCCCCTTAACAGTAGGTAGCTTCTGTAGTTTGTATATTTCCCTATGATAACTTCAGAAGACATTCAGCTTGATAATAAACAAATTCCGGATAGCATTAAAAAAGAGGCCTTAACAGCGCTTTCGCATTATCCGGAGCTATATGCAAGCGAGATCATCTTCCGCTTCAAGGATCATATCAAGAAATCGACGATGCAGGCGCAGCCTACCTGGAAGAGCTTCCTGACCACCCGAAAGAATCGTTCGTATATAATTCTAATAAGCCGTCGCATACAGATCGATCAGGAAGAATTCACCATTGAAGATATTCCAAGCGACGTGATCGTTGGCTGGCTGGGCCACGAGTTGGGTCATGTAATGGATTACAGGAACAGGGGGCGTTTCTCGATGCTGCTCTTTGGGATCAAGTATCTATATTCACGGGCCCATATTCAGGAAGTGGAACGTGCTGCAGACACCTATGCCATTAGACATGGGATGGGCGATTATATTTTGCAGACCAAGAATTTTATCCTGGAACATGCCCACATTTCAGAAAAATATAAAGAGCGTATTCGAAATCTGTATATGTCGCCTGAAGAGGTCATGCAACTGATCAATGAAGGGGAATTGGCGTAGTCGTCTATTGGGTTTTTACAAAGGCTTCCCAATCTGCAAATTTCTCTTCGTTCATGACGCGCTCCATTTTTACTTGTCCGCCCTTCTTTTTATTGCGTGCATTCCATTCGTAGAAAACATTGGGAGATACCGTAGTTACCTTTACCCCTTTCAAAGCTTTGGATCGGGCGACCTTATAGTTTTTGTTCGCTTCTTTTAGTGCCTCGTCCAGTGCTTCGGAAAGTTTTTTGGGGTCTGTACCGGCCTCCGTGCCCAAATACCAACTGTGGTAAAACTCATTATCGATCTTTACTGCTGCCAAGGTGAACTCGGGAATCTCAATATCAAATTCTTTTTCCAGTTCTCTCAAAGCCGTCTCCATTTTATTGACTGAAAGTTGTGATCCCACCACGTTGAGAAAGAATTTGGTGCGTCCGGTGATCTTGATCTCGGCCTTTTCAACATTGGTAAAAGCAATGGTGTCACCAATAAGATAACGCCAGGCCCCGGACACCGTACTTATGAGTAAAACATAATCGATATCTTTCTGCACTTCGGAAAGACTCACAACCGGTGCTTTTTGGTCCAAAGAGCCGTCTTCCAAAATATATTCGGGTTTAAAAGGCACGAACTCGAAGTAGATACCATTATCGGTCACTAACTTCATTGCGGTTGTTTCGGGGCGTTGCTGAAAGGCGATAAATCCTTCTGAAGCAAGGTACGTATCGATCACGGTTACCGGTTTGGACAACAACTGTTTAAAACATTTCTCGTATGGCTGAAAGGCCACGCCGCCACTGGTATACACTTGCAGATTTGGCCATACATCGTGAATGGTTCGCGCATTGTGATAGTCGATCACTTTTTTCATCATAAGCTCTATCCACGACGGAATTCCGCTTAAAGCGCCTATATCCCATTCTTTTGCACGTTTTGCAATAGTTTCGACACGTTCATCCCAGTCATCGATCTTTGCAATGTCCTCACCCGGTTTGTAATAGCCCTGAAACCAAAAAGGAATGTTACTGGCACTGATCCCGCTGATCTCTCCTTCGAGGAACTCTCCACGAGATTGGAGGTCTGTTGAACTTCCCAGCATCATGATCTCTTTCTCGAAAAAATCGGAGGGAAGGTCGAAATTGGTCAATGCGCCCACCTGCTTGACCCCTGCCGTTCGAATGGCATCTATCATTTCTTTGGTTACCGGTATCCGTTTACTGGATTTACCTGTAGTCCCGCTGCTAAGCGCAAAATAAGCCGGTTTTCCCGGCCAGGTGATATCTTCCATTCCATCGATGACTCGATCCCACCATTCCTCTTTCATTTTGCTGTAATCGTGATAGGGAACGGCTTCGGTAAAAGATTTCTCTATCGCTTCGGAAGAAAGGATCTTCTTAAAACCGTAATACTTTCCGAAGGCTGTATCCTTTGCAGTTTCCAATAAGTGTTTAAGTACCATTTGCTGTGCTTCAGAAGGTGTCTTTTCAGAAACCAAAGAATCCCTAAGGTCGATAGCTGTTTTTATGATACTCCCCAATATTGCCATAACATCTTGTTAGTGTTTAAAAGTACTGAAACCCTAAAAAACAGTCTTTATCTTTAATGGAAGTTTAACCTTTTTTCGAAGAACGTTTTCATTGTAGTATCTTTGCGTGTTATGTCAAACCATCCCGACTCCATTAGAATCAATAAAGCCATTAGCGACAGTGGCTTTTGTTCACGTCGAAAAGCAGACACCCTCATTGAGGAAGGTCGTGTTACGTTGAACGGCACTAAGGTAACCTTAGGCGATCGTGCCATGCCCGATGATGAGATACGGGTGGATGGGAAATTGATCACCGAGAATGATACGCTTGTCTATATCGCCTTGAACAAACCGGTAGGTATTACTTGTACCACAGATAGGCGTGTAGAAGGAAATGTGGTTGATTTTATAAACCATAAGGAGCGGATTTTTCATGTTGGTAGGTTGGACAAACCCAGCGAAGGCTTATTGTTAATGACCAACGACGGCGATATTGTGAATAAGATCCTAAGGGCCGGGAACGAACATGAAAAGGAATACATTGTTAAGGTAGATCGACCGGTAACCGATGAGTTTGTCAAGAAAATGAGTCAGGGTGTACCGCTACACGAGTTGGAAGTAACTACCAAACCTTGTGTGGTGGAACGTGTAAGTAGATTTGTTTTTAGGATCGTTCTGGTACAGGGGTTAAACCGACAAATAAGAAGAATGTGCGACTATCTGGAATATGAGGTCGTGGAATTGAAACGCATACGCATCATGAATATTGAATTGGGATCGCTGCCAACAGGATCATGGCGCGATCTTACAGCGAAGGAATTGCAGGGCTTAAAAGATGCTGTTTCACATTCAGATAACGCACCGCAAGCCACACGTCTAGAAAGAACTTCCGGCAGACGGAGAAGAGGACGCGGATAAACCTGAAAATTAGGGCATAAAAAAACCACGCACCGATTGAGTAGCACGTGGTCATTTTCAACTAACTAACCAAATTAAATTTCAATTATGAAATCTCAACCATTCTTTTAATCTCTTTATTAGCTTCCTTTTTTGGTATTTGTATCATTAAAATACCGTTGTTATACGAAGCATCAATCTTTTCGGCTTCAACTGTTTCCGGAAGTATGAAAGACCGCTCAAAATTTGTAAAATCGAAATCTTTACGAGCGTACTTAAAAGGAGTCTTTTTTTCATTTTCTTCCGAACCTTTTGAAGAAACTTTTAATACTTCTTTTTCGATTTCAACAGCAATGTTTTCCTTCTTTAAACCGGGCACTGCCAGTTCAATTACAAAGGTCGATAAATTCTCTTTAATATTTAAAGATGGAATGCTAAAGTTTTCATAATTAGACACATCCAGTCTGTTTTCAGGAATGAGACCCTCAAAAAATGAAGGGAACCAAACGTTATTTTTATTAACTACTTTCATTATGTTTTAGTATAAAAAATTTCACTTTTTCTATACCAGATATAACAATAAAGGTTCCACAATATCCATCAGGACATTTTGACCTAAAAACGAGTTGATAAGCTGCCTTTTTGACGCATTCATGAGTTTTTAAAATAAGATTTAAATGAATTTTAAGAAAAAAGCATCCGAATATAGGTACTTTTAAAAACAATACCGAGGCTTATGAAAGACGTTTACGTGCGATTGGTCACTTTCTTTAACACCATAAAAAGTAAGATCGCGTTCTACCCCACCCTAATATCCATCGCAGGATTCGCATTCGCATTTTTCATGATGTCTCTGGAAGATAAAGGAATATCCAAGAAGCTGATTGAAAAATTTCCTCAACTTGTCTTAGAAGACGGTGATACGGCACTTACCATATTGAGTGTTTGTATAGGCGGACTCATTTCGATGATGGTCTTTAGTTTCTCGATGGTCATGCTACTACTGAGCCAAGCGTCCAGTAATTTTTCTCCGCGATTATTACCGGGCTTGATCTCCGATAAAAACCACCAGATCATTCTGGGTTCCTATCTCGCCACCATCCTCTACAACATCTTTACTTTATTTTCCATCGAACCCACAGACGAAAAATATACACTGCCTGGCTTTTCGATCCTGCTGGGTATTGTATTCACCATTTTATGTCTGGTACTGTTCTTATATTTTATCCATAATATTTCCCAGAGCATTCAGATCAATAATATTCTGGATTCCATCTACCATAAGTCACGCAAACGGTTGAGTACCATTATCGAAAAAGAGAATGAAAAGGATGCCGCGCTTATTGAAAATTTTCCTGATACCAAGGACTGGCATCCCTATACCCCAATTACGAGCGGGTATTTTCAAAACATTTCATTGCGCAATATTATTACCATTGCTAAAGAACTAGATACTCGATTCTATATCTCAGTGCCCAAAGGGCTATTTGTTTTAAAGAATGCGCCGTTCTTATATTCTGAAAAGAAGCTGGAAGACGAAACAGTGAAACAAATACTTTCCAACATTAATTTTGCCCGAGGAGAATTGGTAGAAGACAATTATATTCTTGCCTTTAAGCAAATTACCGAGATTGCCGTGAAAGCCATGTCTCCGGGGGTCAATGATCCCGGCACCGCTATCAATGCCATAGATTACCTAACTGAATTATTCTCGTTGCGAATGCAAAAACGGGATTCGGGGGTATTGGTTTATAAAGGGAACGCCTATTTGAAGGTCGCTGTCGTCAACTTCGAAGAATTGCTGTATAACGTGATGGCTAGTTTGCGCACGTACTGTAAACACGATCCT
Source organism: Altibacter lentus (assembly GCF_000746845.1). Taxonomy (GTDB): domain Bacteria; phylum Bacteroidota; class Bacteroidia; order Flavobacteriales; family Flavobacteriaceae; genus Altibacter; species Altibacter lentus. The sequence continues at coordinate 1,130,148 of NZ_KN050846.1, forward strand.
ATCATCGTCCAAAAACTTATATGGATGCTGGGATACCTTAAAGAGCAATCACCATTTGATGAAGGGTATACAGAAATGATAGAGAAGGAATTGAGCTTACTTCTGAAGGAAGCCAAAGAAGCTTTTGATTCGGCAACAGATGTTAAAAAAGTAGCACAAGCCAGCAAAAATATTTAGTTGTAATACGTCTGAAATATCTTTAGAAGTTGTTCTGAAGGAATAATCTTATCTTCGTATTCTTCCATCCGTAGTAAGATTTGATCGACCACCCCGGGACGTATCCCCATCTTAAGACCAAAATTACGTACTGCAACGATCTCTTTTTGGTGGGTTTCCTTATCTACGTTCATAACTAATACCAGTTTGTAGAAATGTGTGATACGTTCCAGTTCGGTTAGTAATGGCTTTGAGGGTAACGGGTTCTCGAAAAGTTCTTTCACTTCAGCTGAAGAAATTCGCATACGTTCTGCCAAACGTACGATAAAATCATATTCTACCTCGGTTACTTTCTCATCGGCCCTTGCCAGGGCAATAAGATCACTAATAAGTGCTTTGTTCACAAATTTATCCATGCCGTAAAAATAAAAAAAATCCCGGATGATGAGGCCGGGATTTTATGAATAACTTGCAACAATTAACCTTCAGATCTAAGCAGGACAGGTAGCTTGTAAACTCTGCCTGTATCCAGATCGGCGTCCAATTTCTTATAATTAAGACGTGATTTTACATACAATTCTACGACTTTCATTTCGGTTTCCACAGAAAGGACAACCACCTCACTCTCGTCATTCAACATAAAGGTGACCATGGCCGGTACGTCGTTTTCAACCTCGAAAGAGGGGCTTTTTAAAAGTTTTTCAAACTGAAGGGTAGTTGGGTCTAGTTCAATTTCGGAAGGCAGACTTGCCGCCGATGCAAGGGTTCCTACAAGTAGCACTCCGGCTACCAAAAAGGCTTTCATTTGTTTCATAACTGTTCGTTTTAAAGATTGATATACTTAATAGACTCGTATTCTGTTAGATGTGTTACGCTTCAACCGTACATTTAACATTTTGTTAACGCAATGTTCTGTGTATCAATCAAAAAAAAAGCCTTCCCAAAAAATTGAGAAGGCGTACTATAAGTATATGTCCCGGACTTATGCGAGCACAGCTTGCACTTTATCGGCTGCCTCTTGGAATTCGATGGCACTATGCACATCCAGTCCGCTATTATCAATGATCTCCTTTGCAATATCCGCATTGGTTCCTTGCAAACGAACGATAATGGGAACGTGAATGGTACCCATGTTCTTGTAAGCATCTACAATTCCTTGTGCCACACGATCACAACGAACAATACCTCCAAAAATATTGACAAGTATCGCTTTCACATTAGGATCCTTTAAAATAAGTTTAAAAGCAGCTTCCACACGTTCGGCATCTGCTGTTCCTCCAACATCCAGGAAATTTGCCGGCTCTCCGCCTGCCTGCTTGATGAGGTCCATCGTAGCCATTGCCAATCCGGCACCGTTCACCATACATCCAACGTTTCCGTCAAGGTCCACATAATTCAAGCCTACTGCTTTCGCTTCTACTTCGGTAGGATTTTCCTCACGAAGGTCTCGCATTGCCTCATAATCTTTATGGCGGAACAATGAATTATCATCAATGGTCACTTTGGCATCGACGGCAATTATTTTATCATCACTTGTTTTTAAGACAGGATTGATCTCGAAAAGTGAGGAATCACTATTCTCGTAGGCTTTATATAATGCAGTTACGAATTTGGTCATTTGTTTAAAAGCCTGACCGTTTAGCCCAAGGTTAAAGGCAATTCGTCTGGCCTGAAATGGCATTAATCCAGTAGCAGGATCGATCTCTTCGTGAAAGATCAAGTGTGGTGTCTCTTCAGCAACGGTTTCAATGTCCATGCCTCCTTCGGTAGAGTACATGATCATGTTTTTTCCGGTGCCTCTGTTAAGCAGTACACTCATATAATATTCTTCGGGTTCACTATCACCCGGATAATAGACATCTTCGGCAACCAACACCTGATGTACTTTTTTACCCTCTGCACTGGTTTGAGGTGTTACCAAATTCATTCCAATAATGTTTCCTGCGATCTGTTCTACCTCCTGAAGATTCTTGGCCAGTTTTACACCACCCCCTTTTCCGCGACCTCCGGCATGGACCTGTGCTTTGATAACATGCCATCCGGTACCGGTTTCTTCGGTTAATCTCTTCGCGGCCTCTACAGCTTCGGCAGGAGTTGTAGCGACGATGCCACGTTGTATTTCAACACCAAAACTATTTAATATTTCTTTTCCTTGATATTCGTGTAAATTCATAGTACGTGTTTGTCGTTTTTTGGAACAGCAAAAATAGCAAATGTTAGAGGATTGCACTAATCTTTTTTGAAGGGCTTCTCCCGAAATCCCTTCAGAATAAAAAAATCCGGAACTTTTAGGTCTTTTTTTAAAGTTAATCTTTCAATAGAGTGTAATTTTGGCAAATTATTTTATAAACTGAAACAAAATGAATTCGCAAGACCTTTTAAGAGTAGTTCAGGAATTTGATAGTCCTGTGTATGTGTACGACGCCCAAATCATGGAAGGCCAATACAAACGATTAACACAAGCTTTTAAGAACGTAAAGAACCTTAAGGTCAACTATGCGGTAAAGGCATTATCGAATGTTTCAGTATTAAAGCTTCTTCGTTCTTTTGGCTGTGGTATGGATACGGTCTCTATTCAAGAAGTACGACTGGCCTTGGAAGCAGGCGTTGAACCCAATGACATTATCTACACACCCAATGGGGTGTCTATGGAGGAGATAGAGCGTGCCGCAGAATTAGGCGTGCAGATCAATATTGACAATTTATCTATACTAGAACAATTTGGGACAAAACATCCTTCTATTCCCGTGTGTATTCGTATCAATCCGCATGTCATGGCAGGCGGTAATACCAACATTTCAGTAGGGCATATCGACAGCAAGTTTGGGATCTCCATACACCAAATGCCTCATATCAAGAGGATAGTAGAAAATACAAAAATGCGCATCAACGGGATCCACATGCATACTGGCAGTGACATTCTTGACATTGATGTATTCTTGTATGCTTCGGAAATTCTGTTTCAAGCGGCTACTAACTTTAACGATCTGGAGTTTATTGATTTTGGCAGTGGCTTCAAAGTACCTTATAAGAAAGGAGACATAGAAACGAATATTGAAGAGTTGGGAGAAAAGTTGAGCACACGCTTCAATGCATTTTGCGAATCTTACGGAAAGGACCTCACCCTGGCGTTCGAACCCGGGAAATTCTTAGTAAGTGATGCGGGACAATTTTTGGTTAAGGTGAATGTTGTTAAACAAACGACTTCTACGGTCTTCGCTCAAGTAGACAGTGGGTTCAATCATTTAATTCGCCCAATGCTCTATGGTTCGCAGCATGAGATCGAGAATATTTCTAACCCCGTAGGTCGCGAACGATTTTACAGTGTAGTAGGTTACATCTGTGAGACCGATACCTTCGCCAACAATCGCCGGATCGCAGAGATTCGTGAAGGTGACATCCTTGCGTTCCATAATGCCGGGGCTTATTGTTTTACAATGTCCAGCAATTACAATTCGCGCTACAGACCTGCAGAAGTACTTTGGTATAAGGGATTGGCTCATCTTATAAGAAAGCGAGAAACTTTCGAGGACATCATACGAAACCAGGTGGAAATCGATCTGTAGGTACTTGGGTAAAGACGATAATACCGGGAGAACTAGGCATATTTAGAAAACCTTGGTCATGTGTCCAAAATACGATAGCATTGGAATCACATACAACCACACACGTTGTACGGATAGCTGAAAGAGCGTCTTAAAGATTTGCTGCTTCTTTCTTTACGGCTTCAAATTCAGAAATCATTTCTTCCACAATCTGTGCCGCCGGTTTAATATCGTGTATGAGCCCGGCGATCTGTCCTATTTCCAATTCACCTTCCTCCAGGTCACCTTCGAACATACCGCGTTTTGCACGTGCACGGCCTAATAGCTCCTGTAATGCTTCCTTGGTGGGATTGGTCGTATACAATTCCATCACGTCTTCGAAGAACTTGTTCTTAAGCATACGCACGGGCGCCAGTTCTTTTAGGGTAAGCAACGTATCTCCTTCTTTGGCATCTACTACCATTTGTTTAAAAGCGCGGTGAGAGGACGATTCTTCTGAAGCAACAAAGCGACTGCCCACTTGTACGCCGTCTGCCCCTAACACCATAGCCGCCAGCATGCCACGCCCGTTTGCAATCCCGCCCGCAGCGATCAACGGTACTGTTATCTGCTCTTTCACCATAGGAATAAGCGTAAAGGTTGTGGTCTCTTCACGTCCGTTATGTCCCCCGGCTTCAAATCCTTCGGCTACAACAGCATCTACACCCGCTTCCTGTGCCTTTAGGGCAAATTTAACGCTGCTCACTACATGTACCACCGTTACCCCATGATCTTTTAGTTTTGCAGTATAGGTCTTTGGATTTCCCGCCGAAGTAAAAACGATCTTCACTCCCTCTTCGATAATGATATCGATTATAGTATCAATATCCGGATAAAGCATTGGGACGTTTACACCGAAGGGCTTAGTGGTTGCTTTTTTACATTTTGTGATGTGCTCGCGTAGGACTTCAGGATACATAGAGCCGGCACCCAACAGTCCCAAGCCTCCGGCATTACTAACAGCACTGGCAAGTCTCCAGCCGCTGTTCCATATCATCCCTGCTTGAATGAGTGGAAATTGAATATTAAAAAGTTGGGTAATTCTATTTGACACTATTTTTTAATGATTTTAAACGCGTTACCAGCGTCACCAGACCTAATGGTTGCGATATACATTCCGGAGGCGAAATGCGATAAGTTCACGTAATTATCGGTTTTAGAGATCTCTTTTGAAAGTACTTTTTCACCCAAGACATTGTAAAGTTCCAATGTGGCACCCGAGATGTTCTTCGGAAAGGACACATTTAATAGGTCCACTACAGGATTGGGATAGACAGCAAATTGTTGTTCCAAGAAAAATTCTTCGGCCCCCAACAGCAGTGCAGCATTGTACGCCTCCTCGAAATTAGGGATACCATAGCCCATTTGAGGGGTGGGATTGTTGTAAAGATCTGCCGACTCCCTTACGATTTGCATTACCTGATCGTTTCGCAATTCGGGACGTGCCTGCCAAAGGCAAGCTACTGCACCGGCCATGATAGGAGAACTGAAGGAGGTCCCGCTGGCAGTGGTCACATTTCCGTTTTGCGATACCACTGCAGCGTCGCGTCCTTGCGCCATGACATCGGGTTTGACCCTACCGTCTACGGTGGGTCCTATAGAACTAAAAGAAGCATAGTTACCATCTTCATCTACGGCACCAACCGTAAGGATCCCGATCGCGTCCCCAGGTGTAGCGACAAAAGTAAATCCATTGCCGTCGTTTCCGGCAGAAGTGACCAATAACATCCCTTTATCAAAAGCATGATTGGCACCACGTGCAGCGATGGTGGTCTCACCATCTAGATCCTGATATGTATGATCGTAACTAGGGTCATCAAAATCTTGATAGCCCAAGGAGGTGTTTACCACATCCACACCCAGACTGTCTGCCCGTTCCAAAGCTTCAACCCACCACGCCTCTTCTACGGGATTTTCGGTGGGAGCATATTCGGTTCGAAAGAGATAAAAGGATGCTTCGGGAGCTGTTCCCACAAATTCATTCAGCAAAAAGCCACCAATATCACTAAAAGTGAGTGCCCCATGTGATCCTGTTCCATCTACATTCACTTGTCGTTCGGCAAAATCGTAGGTACCCAGCAACCTACCTTCAGAAATAATTTCGGCAAAAGCAGGATTAGAGGTCACATTGGGAAAACCGCTGTCTAATACGGCGATCACCATGCCGTCACCTGTAAGATCTTGCTCATGTAGATAGTCGGCAGCCAACATCTCTACTTGATTTGTGGCTGCGCCGTAATTATAGATCGTTCGGCCTTGTTGGGTCTCAAACGCAAATTTATCATTGGGCCCGGAAGCTGCGGGTGCAAAGTTGAGATTCTTATTCATGAACTCTACCTGTGTTACAAAAGACAAACTCAACAAATTTTCAATCGTTGTTTGTGTGCCCCGCACATAAACGGCGTTCATCCACTTCGACTTAGCGTATACCGTGATTCCCGGAGTATTCTTTAGCTGCGTGATATAATTTTCATTCACCGGGACATCTCGTGCATCTATGACTGTACCATGTAATTGTTTCCTGTCGATGGCATCCTGAGTAAGAATCGTAATAGGATTAGCAATAGAAGCTGCGACATTCTCTTTATCTGCAAAGAAGACAAGAGCATCCTCGATCTGAGCGCTCCCCCATTGAAACACTAAGAATGCGATTATAAGTAATGATCTTTTCATAGTAACCTTTTAAGCAATGACGCCGCTGCCTAACAATTCATCGTCACGATACCAGGCCACAAATTGACCTTCGGTAATGGCAGACTGCGGTCTTTCAAAGATAACATAAAGTCCTGAAACAGTTTGATGCAAGGTCGCCTTTTCTAAGGGCTGTCGATAGCGAATACGCGCAAGGACCTCCATGGTCTCATCTGTGGAAAGCGTAAGGTCTTCGCGTATCCAGTGAACCTCGTCATTGGTTACATACAGGCCCTTTCGGTAGAGGCCCGGGTGCGTTTTCCCCTGTCCCGTATAGATCACATTTTCTTTGACATCGGTGTCCAGCACGAACAACGGTTCCTGAGTTCCGCCTACAGCCAGTCCTTTTCGTTGTCCTTTCGTAAAATAATGAGCTCCTTGATGGGTGCCGATTACTTTACCATCGGTTTTTGAATAACTGGTTTTTTCAGAATAATATCTTAGTTTCTCTTCTTCGGAAGCAAAGCTGGGCACTCCTTTTTTGTAACCTTCAAATTCAGAAAGAACCTCAACGATCACACCCTCTTTAGGTGCCAGCTGCTGCTGAAGGAATTCCGGAAGCCGCACCTTACCTATGAAGCATAAGCCTTGCGAGTCTCTTTTTTCGGCTGTGATCAATCCTTGTTCTGAAGCGATCCTCCGCACCTCCGGCTTCAATAATTCGCCAACCGGAAACAGTGTTTTAGACAATTGCGCCTGCGATAATTGGCATAAGAAATAACTTTGATCCTTGTTAGGGTCTTTGCCCGCCAGTAGTTGATACACTTCATTCCCCTCTTTTACCAGGGTTCCTTTACGGCAATAGTGTCCTGTGGCCACAAAATCGGCACCCAGATTGAGAGCGATCTTCATGAACACATCGAATTTGATCTCTCGATTGCAAAGCACATCGGGGTTGGGGGTTCGTCCCATTTCATACTCGTGAAACATATAATTCACAATTCGCTCTTTATATTGTTCACTAAGGTCTACTGTTTGAAAAGGGATATCCAGTTTTTGAGCGACCAACATAGCGTCATTACTATCTTCCAGCCAAGGGCATTCGTCTGATATGGTCACAGAGTCGTCATGCCAGTTCTTCATGAACAGACCAATGACCTCATAGCCCTGTTCCTTTAGTAAAAAGGCGGCTACACTGGAGTCCACGCCTCCACTTAAACCAACGACAACTCTTTTTTTCTTCATCATTTATGAATGTGCAAAGTTACAAAATAAAAAAAGCAGCTAAAAGCCGCTTTACCTTTAGTTCCCTCTTTCCACAGGCTTGGGATAGGTCTCTTCGAGTACGACTTTACCGTCTTTATAATATTTCCACAAGCCGTGTTTTTGACCGTCCTTGTAGAATCCTTCGATCACGACATTACCGGATGCGTCGTAATAGAACGCCTCACCTTGCAGTTGATCGTTACGATATTTCAATTTTTTAATGAGCACACCTTCGGGAGAGTAGTATAGATTAGGCCCCTCCATAAGTCCGTTGGTATAGTTCACTTCTTCAGTAATGGTGCCATTGGGGTAATAGGTGATCTTCTTTCCGTCCAACTTTCCGTTCTTATAGAATTCACGTGTCATAACATCGTTAGTTTTCTTGTGGTAATAGACCCACTCCCCTATACGATCTTTATCGTCCATGTCACCTTCGCTCACCAGCTTCCCCTTAATGGTATAATACTTTACCCGAGCAATATTCGAGTTAGGTTTATACTCTTTTACTGCGGAAGGATTTTCTTTACATTCTTCACAATAGAACTTGAAGGTTCCCACTTCTTTTCCGTGATCAAAAGTTCCTTCGTACCGAAGCTGTTTAGAATTAGGATAATATTTCTTCCAGACACCATGACGTTTGCCCTCGGCGTCAACTTGATTGATGTCGTCTTGTGCAAAAGAAGACATACTTGTAAATATCATTCCGAAGAAGACCAAAAAAAACACTCTCATAGACTGAAATTTATACTATAACGACGGAATCGTTATTCTATTGATTCTCACAAGCAACAAAACAAAAAAGATGCCATTTTTTAGCGTTTTCCTGCTTTCTTTTGTTGTTCTGCCTGTTCCATCATCTCTGCCATCTTGCGCTGAAAACGGTTTTGTTTCTTAGGCTTCTTCTTGTTTACCTGTATCTTGGCATGGATCTTTTCTTCGTCAATAATAAAGTTCTTGATCACAAGCATGATCCCAATGGTAATGAGGTTTGAAACAAAATAATACAATGACAGACCACTTGCATAATTATTGAAGAATACCAACATGAATAGTGGCGAGATATACATCAAGATCTTCATATTGGGCATTCCGGGCTGTGGTGTTTGCATGCTTTGCCCCATGGTCATCATCATATAGACAAATATCGCGAGGGATGCGAGTATAGGGAATAAACTAATATGATCGCCATAGAACGGTATATGGAATGGTAGTTCGGCGATAGTATCATAGCTTGAAAGGTCTTCGGCCCACAAAAAGCTTTTTTGCCGGAGGTCGAAAGCCGTTGGGAAAAAAGTGAACAGCGCATAAAATACCGGGATCTGAAGCAATGCCGGCAAACAACCCTTGAGCGGACTTGCACCTGCCACATTTTGAAGTTTCAATGTTTCCTGCTGAACCTTCATTTTGTTATCCTTATACTTCTCACGAATTTCATCCAATTCGGGTTTTAAGACCTTCATCTTCGCCTGTGACAAATACTGTTTGTATTGCACCGGCGATAAGGCCAGTTTAATAAGGATGGTCAAGACGATAATAGCAATACCGGCCGGCAGGAAATCACTTAACATTCCAAAAAGAGGAATGATAATATATTTATTGATCATCCCGAAGATTCCCCATCCAAGCGGCATGGCCTCATCGAGATTTCTGTCGTAGGTCTTAAGGATCTGGTAATCAGTAGGACCGTAATACATGTTCATTGTATAAGCCAGAGTACCTCCTTTGGGTTCCAATAGCATATTGGCACCGTACTTCTTAGTATAGACCGTATCCACTTCCTCGTCGATCACAAAATCTGTAGAGGTAAGTTTCACTTCTTTAAAAGGAGTATCGGTTAACAACATGGAACTAAAGAAATGCTGACGGAAGTTCATCCAAGTCACATCTTTCTCCAATTCTTCATCGTCTCCCGAGGGCGATAGTTTAGAATGATCGTCCCCGTCCTCAAATTCGTAGGTGAGTCGGGAATATCGATTCTCGTAGGTGATGCTTTTGGCATGACGGTATCCTTTCAACTCCCAATCCAAATACATGGGCTGCGAGGTATTCAATACATTCTCCAACCCCTGCGTACGCAAATTAAAGCCCAGCATATATTCATTGGGGGGCAAAATGTATTGATACTCCACAAAAGCAGTTTCCGAAGTTTTAAGGCGCATGGTAAGTACCTTGTTCTCTCCCTCTTGCGTAAGCTTCGGTTCGAAGTAAAGGTCTTTGGTATTAAGCATTCTATTTTCTGAAGAAAACTGAAGGTTCAAAGATGCATTATCATCCTTAATGAGATATACAGGTTCTCCCGTGTACATCGTGTGTTGTTTCAGCTTCGCTTCGGTGATATAGCCCCCTTTGTTGCTTATTTTTAAGGAGAGTAGATCGTTCTCCAGTGTTGTCGTGGCATTGCTTGCAGAAGCCAGCGTTTCAGAATATGCAAAAGATCCCAATCGGTTCTTTGCTTGTTCGAAGGCAAGGGAATCTGACGTAGTTCCAGAAACAATATCATTGGCACCTGAAGCCACCGTTGTACTATCTGTATTTGTCTTTGAAGGATCTGTAGTATTCGATACCTGTTCGGTCTGCGAAGGTTGTGTCCCTTCTGCTTCGGGTGCAGGACTTTGAAAATAGAGCATCCAGACCAATACCCCTCCTATCAATAAGAACCCAATAAGCGAGTTTCTGTCAAATTTCTTTTCTTCCATAAATTCATGTGGCTTCCAAACTTTTTTCAGAAGCAATTATTTGTAATATCACTTTCGGTAATCAAGAATCCAGCCCAACTGCAGATTGCGCCAAATTGTCGTTTACTTTTTTTTTGCGTGTTCGTGAGCCGCCTTGACGAATGCAACGAAAAGGGGGTGCGGATTTGCTACGGTGCTTTTATACTCCGGGTGGTATTGCACACCAACAAACCATGGGTGTGATGGGATCTCAACGATCTCTACCAACCCGGTATCGGGATTGATCCCGGTAGCCACCATCCCGGCCTTGTTAAGCTGCTCGCGATATGAATTGTTATATTCGTAACGATGTCTGTGGCGCTCTGCGATCATTTGTGTGTTATAGATCCCCTCTACCAGACTTCCCGGTTTTAGTTCGCACTTCCATGCACCCAAACGCATGGTTCCGCCTTTCATCGTTACCGATTTTTGATCTTCCATCAGGCTAATGACCGGATGCGCAGTATGCTCGTCCATTTCGGTCGAATTGGCATCTTTTAAGCCCAATACGGTACGTGCAAATTCTATCACTGCCATTTGCATGCCCAAACATATCCCTAAGAAAGGAAGGTTGTTCTCACGTGCATAGCGCACGGCTTCGATCTTCCCTTCGATCCCCCGTTCTCCGAAACCGGGAGCGACCAGAATACCATCGAGATTAGACAATTCACTCTCTATGGTTTTTGCATCGATGTGTTCACTATGGATCGCTTTTACCTCTACTTTCACTTCATTTTCGGCTCCGGCGTGGATAAAGGCTTCCAATATGGATTTGTAGCTGTCTTGTAGCTCTACGTATTTACCTATAAGGCCTATACAAACTTTTCCTTTGGGGTTTTTATGTCGCTGCAAGAATTGATTCCATCGTGTGAGGTCGGGATTCTTGGCTTCGGTAAGATTTAATTTTTGAAGGGTCACAGTATCAAGGCCTTCATCAAGCATCATATTAGGCACATCGTAAATCGTGGAAGCATCAATAGACTGTATCACTGCTTCTTTCTTCACATTACAAAAAAGTGCTAATTTTCGTTTTAGGTCATCGGAAAGCTCGTGCTCGGTGCGGCATACCAATATATCGGCTCGTATTCCGCTTTCCATTAAAGTTTTAACCGAGTGTTGTGTAGGCTTCGTTTTTAGCTCACCCGCAGCCGAAAGATATGGAACCAACGTAAGATGTATCACCAAGGCATTATCATCTCCCAGCTCCCACTTTAACTGACGCACCGCTTCTATATAAGGTAATGATTCGATATCCCCTACGGTACCCCCGATCTCTGTGATAACGATGTCGTATTCACCGGTGTTGCCCAGTAACTGAACACGTTCTTTTATTTCATTAGTAATGTGCGGGATCACTTGAACGGTCTTGCCCAAGAATTCTCCGCGTCGTTCCTTCTCGATCACACTCTGATAAATGCGCCCGGTTGTTACATTATTTGCTTGCGAGGTAGATACATTCAAAAACCGTTCGTAATGACCCAGGTCAAGATCGGTCTCAGCTCCATCATCGGTAACATAACATTCGCCATGCTCGTATGGATTCAGGGTTCCGGGATCGACATTTATATATGGGTCCAGCTTTTGTATGGTCACCCGATACCCTCTGGCCTGCAGTAGTTTAGCCAGTGAAGCTGCAATAATTCCTTTTCCTAATGAAGATGATACCCCGCCCGTAACGAAGATGTACTTAGTAGTGTTCATGAGTGACTTTGCTGAATTAGCTATACGGGATGCAAAGATACATTTTTATTATGGAAAGGAAATAGTGATTTCCCAATTTATGATTCTATGCAATAGTATTAGCGAAAGAAGGATGAGGGGTAAAAATCCTGCTACCTATCAATGAGCTTTCTAAGCAGATCTTCGAGTCCGTTGCGTTTTATCTCAAACATCTCTTCCATAAGATTGCCCAGTTTCCCGGGAGGAAAGCCCTTCTGTTTGAACCACACATAATAGGGTTCGGGAAGGTTTACGAGGTATTGCCCCTTATATTTGCCAAAGGGCATTTTATAATTAGCGAGTTCAATAAGATGTTCGCGGCTAGGGCCTAGATGGTTATCTCCAGGCATCGTAAGCTTTTAATTGTTCTGCTACAAAAATGCGCCAGGCACGCTCTCCTACTTCATTCTTTGAATGATCGGACTCCTCATCGTAGCGATCCTGCATTGCTTTTCGTTCGGTTTCGATCGTTTCGTAGATACGGCGGACCTCTTCTTTTCTTTTTTCTGAAAAATTGAATTCCGCCATTCGCTTTCTGAAGATACGAGCATGGAGTTCGGAAATATCGAAATGTGTTTGTTCATGCTTCAGAATGTATGCTGAAGCAGCTTCGGGACGATACCAAGAGAGCTTCGGATAGAAATTACTTTGTATAGTATACTCGAAAATGCGTTCCCCGTTCCTTTCAGAATAGGAATACGAAAAGGACAAACCCGAATTGGTACTGGCCACATAACTACTATTTCCCTCCGGAATGCCTTGAAAATCGGACCACGTCAATTGATCAGGTCCGCGCCAAGGAATCTTTTCCGAGGCATTTTCCGAAGAAAATAATCCAACCAATAAAATAAGAATGGCCGTGAGCAATTTCATAAGCAATTAACGTGAAAAATCCTGTTTTATTGAGTCGGGTTGCGTGTTAGGCGCCGGTACCGTTCCAGTGAAAGATAACTACTCGTTCTATGTCAAGATGCAGGCTGTAATGAACAGGGCACGTATTGGCAGTTCGTTCCAAAATGATCTTAGATTTGTCGTCTATCCCTTCCGGAAGGTGCATCTCTACTTCGATCTTAGCGATACGTCGCGGGTCTGCCGCCATGGTCTTGGTGACAAGCGCCGTCGTCCCGCTAAGATCTACCTGAAGGTCCCGAGCCTTGATGCCCATCATGGTAAGCATACAATTGGCTAATCCCGTTGCGACGGTATCGGTTGGTGAAAAGGCCTCCCCTTTGCCGTTGTTATCCAGAGGTGCGTCGGTAATGAACGTACTACCCGATTGCAAGTGCTTGCATTCGGTGCGAAGATCACCCAAGTATATTACTTTGGCCGTACTCATCTTACTTCTTCAAATTGCAGGTCGTTGGTATATCTTATAAGGTAGACAGCCTGGTTCTCATAACCTGAGAAAGGATTCTTTGTATATCTAAACTTGTTTTCTATGTATTCGGTCTCTACATCCATTATCATGGAATCGTAAAGATCGTCTGCGGAGGCCAAGCGCAGCAGTACATCCAATGTTACATCAAATCCTCTTACCGCATACCGGTTAGGAAGCACGCCATAGGTGTTCTTGTAGGAAATTAAAAATGCATTTCTCTCATTGTAATTATAACTTCGGTTAACAGACGGAAATGTAAATCCTAATTTTGCCAAGTGCATGTTGGACACATCGTGGTAATCATACGCTTCATTCTTGTCTAAAGTGAAGAGACGAACCCTGTTACTTTCGGGGATACCATTTAAAAGGCCTACCACATTACTTACCAATACAGGGTCGGTGGATTCCAGAATTACCCAATTCTCCATTCCGGCTTCCATTTTTGAGGCGATATCTCCTTGATATAAAAAATTCCCTTTACGCGGACTTACAGGGCGTGCTCTGGGAATTGCTGTCATGATTGTATTCTTTTGAGCGGTTTTGGTCGCATCACTTACCAAGATCACATTCCTATCTGTAGTACTCGTTTTTAAGAACTGCAACATAGTATTTTGAAGTAGTTCGTCTGAAGGTAAGGTTTGAAACAAATTAGGAGCAGATTCGATCTGCTTGTTACTAAGCGGCGAAAAAACCGGTGTTAAGGTCCCTTTAAGATCAGATACTGCTTTCTCTACGTTTTGTCGCAGTAGCGGACCGATCACTGCATCTGCTTCCTTTACATTATTACGGGCGATTATATTCCCGATCGCACTTGTACTGGCTTCGGTATCATACACATCCAGTTGAACCGAAATACCTTTGTCCTTGGCAAAGTCTGCTGCCATAAGCACACCGCTATAGAAATCGAGCGCTACGCGCAAGGTAGCATCCCCTTTTAGCAGGCTGATGTTCACATCGGTGGAATCGCTTTCTGCTCTTTGTAATCGGAAAGGCAAAAGCACGGCCACTCTCTTTTTAGCTTTGTTTTTAATATAGTTCTCAAGATCTACCTTCTTCGCTTCTGAACCGATCACAGCGGCACCTTGCTTTGGAACTTTGAGCACCATCCCTTCCTTTAGTCCATCCTTTGTGTAAGGGTTGAGGGCAACGATCTCTTCTTCGGTCAATCCCAGTTTCACTTTAAGGCGATAGAAGCCTTCCTTTGCCTGTACTTCATAAAAGTCGTACTTCTCATCTTCGATCACAGCCGATTCGGTAACAGAATCCTCCGGTACGTTTAGCACCATTCCCACCGGAAGCGATACTCCCAGTGTTGGATTCATTTTTTCCAGTTCGGCTACAGAGATACCGTATTTTCTGGCAATCCCGAATTTAGTTTCCTTTGGTAATACCTTATGGGTAGCATTTTTAGAAGGAGTGTTCGTCTGTGAAGTATTGGTAATCACCGTAGCATTATTTGTTTCCGAAGCGATTGGAATACGGATCTTCTCTCCTTTGTTCAATTGACGGGAATACAACTCCTTGTTGTATTTTTTAATATCTTCTACAGGCACGTTATAAAGTTGGGAAATACTAAAGAGCGTTTCCTTTCGCTTCACCCTGTGCATGTTAAAAGAGGTGTTCTCATTCCCTGCACTGACCATGTTAGATAAGGGCAGGATAAGTACCGCATTGGTTTGAACCCCTTGTTTCGCATCGGGATTAAGCCTATAAATGGCCGCCTCGGTCGTGTTGTACTTTTTAGCAATGCTGTACACCGTTTCTCCGGGCTGCACCACGTGCGTTTTGTATTGTTCCTGTTGTGCTGCAGTTCCGCAACCTAAGCTCAAGAAGCAAACAAATGTAATATAGATCAATAGTTTCATATTATTCCCATTCAATGGTAGCAGGTGGCTTCGAACTTATGTCGTACACTACTCTATTAACGCCTTTTACTCTATTTATTATATGATTGCTTGTTTCCTGCAGGAATGCATACGGAAGATTTACCCAATCTGCCGTCATCCCATCTGTCGATTCCACGGCGCGCAGCGCCACTACTTTTTCATATGTACGTTCATCTCCCATCACACCCACACTTTGTACAGGCAGCAATATAGCGCCTGCCTGCCAAACCTTATCGTATAAATTCCATTTTTTAAGTCCGTTGATAAAGATCGCATCAACTTCCTGTAAGATACGTACTTTTTCGGCAGTGATATCCCCTAGAATTCGAATGGCCAAACCAGGTCCGGGAAAAGGATGACGCCCCAGTAATTCGGGGTCGATCCCCATCTCTTTCCCAACGCGCCGCACCTCATCTTTGAATAACATTCGCAAAGGCTCCACAACTTTCAATTTCATAAAATCCGGCAAACCGCCTACGTTATGGTGTGATTTTATAGTAGCCGAAGGACCACCCGTAGCCGAAACACTTTCAATGACATCGGGATAAATGGTCCCTTGTGCCAGCCAGTGCACATCTTCTACTAAATGTGCTTCGTGATCGAATACTTCAATGAACGCATTTCCGATTGCTTTCCGTTTCGCTTCGGGATCATTTATATTTTCTAAGGCTTTCAAGAAACGTGCCGAAGCATCTACTCCTTTTACATTTAAGCCCATATCCTTATACTGGTGCAGCACACTATCGAACTCATTTTTCCGAAGCAAGCCATTATTCACAAAAATACAATATAGGTTCTTGCCGATGGCTTTGTTGAGCAAGATAGCTGCTACGGTTGAATCGACGCCACCGCTCAGTCCAAGAACGACCTTGTCATTTCCCAACTGATCTTTTAAATTTTGAACCGTCTCTCCTACAAAAGCCGCCGGGGTCCATGTTTGGGGAACTTCGGCGATATGAACCAAGAAATTCTCCAGCAATTGTTTGCCGTGGGTTGTATGGTATACTTCCGGATGAAATTGGATCCCGTAGGTTTCCTCTCCTTCTATAAAGAATGCTGCATTTGCAACGTCATCGGTACTTGCAAGGCGTACCCCGTTCTTTGGAAGTTTGGCGATGGTATCACTATGGCTCATCCACACTTGAGTATCTTCTTCGATGCCGGCAAAGAGTCCGTTACTGTTAATAATGGTCGATAGTTTTGCACGTCCGTACTCACGAATATTAGAAGGTTCAACGCTTCCACCATTAAAGTGAGCGAGGTATTGCGCGCCGTAACAAACCGCCAGCAGCGGTTTGTGACCTTTGATCTTTGAAAGGTCTGGATGCGGCGCATCCTCGGCGCGCACCGAAAACGGGCTACCCGATAAAATGACGGCTTTATATTCTTCTAAATTTTCCGGAATGTGATGATAGGGGTGAATCTCGCAGTAAATATTCAGTTCTCGAACGCGTCTTGCAATAAGCTGCGTGTACTGCGACCCAAAATCTAAAATAAGGACGTTGTTTTGCATAGGCAAAAGTAAGGTAAAAATTCATTTTGACTAAAACGCTTCGCAAAAAATTTACAGGTTTTTCCCGTCCTTTCGAGATTTCCTAAGGGAACGTTATAGAACCTCCGTTTTCAGTTAAAACTATGCTAAATCATATCATCACAGCGGCAACAGGTGTGTAAATGTGGTATTTTTAATGATATGATCGAATCATCACTCATTCACGACATCTGCAAGAATCTGGAAGCGGAATTACCGGTAGACGAAATCCTTCCGGAAAACGGACGCTTACATATCGATAAGCTCTTACCATATATTTGTGTGTATCGTTATAAAAAAAACGATCCTTACTTTTCGGGTCTGTTAAAGACACAAGCATCCTATTTGATCGTAAAGGATACTGTTCCCATTTCGGAGTTTATTGAATGTTTATCAAGAAGCATTTCCAAGAAACTCAATTCATTTCTAATAATTGAAATGTGGCCCGTACGGGAAGACCACCAAGCCTCCTTTATGGTATCCTGTCCAAAAGGCAAAGCTCCGGCTACCATCGCGGCTTTCGAGAATGGCATTAACGAACTACGCATTCTTTATCCGGAAATTTCTGTTGTCGTAACCGATACCGCACAGCGACACCCGGAACACTTATCGCCTTTGCTCAATATAGAAGAATCCAAGGCAACGGGAAGCCTTACGTTGGGTCTGGCGGTACCCACCATCTATGAACGCCCCGAAGAGAACGCAGTTTTCTCTATTTTCTATCGAAAATTCGTTTCACGCTTGTCCGAGATCATCAAGAGAGCCGTCTACGAATTCATCCGTGTACAAACGGCAAATCCGTATCATCACTACCTGATGTTGGGTAAAACAAATATCGACAGGATCACTTTGGAAGCAGACCAGGCGCTTGCTGAAATAAGTGAAGGCATGTCCTTTTTACTTCGAACCACACCTGTAAACAGCTCCCAACAGTGGGAACGGTTTAAAGAGAGTGACTTTACCAAGGATCCGGCCTTTACCTATAGATTGGTCGCCTTGGATCCGGAAAAAGAAAAAAGAAAACTATACGATATCCCAATTGAGAAGATAGACGACCCTACTCTGGCATTCATTCTTAGGGACAAACGATTAGAGATCGAAAAACAACTCACCATGCTTGAGGAACGCGGTACCGATAACTTTCGGTTTATTGGTGAGAGTTTATATGGTGGCATTGAAGAGGACACCTTAAATACAGCCATGGCCTTGCTGAAAAAATTCAGAAAAGGAGCGCCGGATACGGCCATGAAGCGCATCAATTGCCATGAATTTGCCGAACATGCCCAGGAGAGTTTGGATTACTATCAAGAAAAATTTCCGAAGCAGCAGCTTTCCATCGAGATACGAAAGGACGTTGCCGGGATCATGGTGTCGGAAACGCGCTTACTTATTAGCGATGAGCTATCCATGGACGCCAGTAGATGTGACGCGCTTATCCAACACGAGATCGCCACCCATATCCTCACCTATTGTAATGGTAAGAAACAACCTATAAAACAAATGTATGCCGGCTTTGCGGGATACGATCAATTACAAGAAGGACTGGCAGTATTGGCGGAATATCTGGTCGATGGTCTTACCATCAATCGCTTACGATTATTAGCAGGACGAGTGGTGGCTGCACATTCCCTTACACGAGGTGCCAGTTTTATCGAGACGTTCACACTATTACACCACACACATAACTTCCCCGAAAAAACAGCCTATTACATAACAATGCGTATCTATCGTGGCGGGGGACTTACCAAAGACGCAGTCTACCTATCGGGTCTCCAGCATGTACTGGACTATATTGAAAACGGAGGGAGGCTTGAAACACTCTACACCGGAAAATTCAATACCAATCATGTTCCCCTTGTGGAAGAACTATTACACCGTGAGGTGTTGCAGCCTCCGGAACTGCCACGTTTTCTGGACAGGGAAGGCGTAGAGAGGCGCTTAGAACGCGTAAAAAAAGGAATTCACATTACAGATCTCTTAAATTAACTATTATGAAAATTGCATTCATTATTAATGACCATACTACCGAAAAACCCAATTTCACTACCCCCGCTTTGGGGTTTGCAGCTTACAAGAGGGATCACGATGTATATTTTATTGGCGTAGGTGAATTGGCCTATGCCAGTGACGGCCACTTATCGGCTCGGTGTAAAACGATCACCGGTAAGAATTTCAAATCGCAGGAGACCTATTTCAAGGCGGTGCAAAAAGAAGAATTCACCAAGATAACGTCTAAGGAGCTGGATGTTCTATTTCTTCGGAATGATCCTTCGGATGAGATCAACGAACGTGACTGGGCTCAAAATGCTGCTTTCATCTTTGGCGAGATCGCTACGCGAGACAATGTGATTGTTCTCAACCACCCAAGCAGTCTCGCAGGCGCTGTAAATAAGATGTATTTTCAGCATTTTCCTGAGATCCTTCGACCAAAGACCATCATTACCCGCGATCATAAGGAGATAAAAGAGTTCTTTAAAGAGCAGAAGCAAAAAATGATATTAAAGCCGTTGCAAGGTTCCGGGGGGACCAATGTTTTTATGATGGATAAGAAGAACGAACACAACCTGGCCCAGACCATTGATGCTATAAGTAGAGACGGATTTGTGATCGCACAGGAATACTTGCCGGAAGCCAAAAATGGTGATATCCGTCTTTTTCTTATGAACGGCGTCCCGTTACAGGCGGAAGACGGACAGTATGCTATTATGAAGCGTGTCAATGCCAGTGGGGATATTCGCAGTAATATTCATGCAGGCGGAAGACCGCAAAAGGCAAAAATTTCCGATCAAATTTTAGAACTGGCTGAGATCGTTCGCCCCAAATTGGTACAAGACGGGATGTTCTTGGTAGGGATTGACATTGTAGGTGATAAATTGATGGAGATCAATGTTTTTAGTCCCGGCGGTCTTAATGTAATGGGCGATATGTATGAAACCGATTTCTCCACCCAAGTGATCAGATCCATCGAAAAGAAGGTTCACTATAACAATACGTACGAGGACTATCTCTTCAACAGCCGCTTGGCTACTTTATAAAGTAATGACCGTAAACTCGGGATGAAGGGGATCGAGCTTTTCTTTGAGCTCATAGAGCAAACTATCGCCATGCACCAGATAGAATTCAGAGAAATTTGCGTTTCGTTCTTGTAGGCTTTCCTTGGGGAATAATTGCGATTGCAGCGCTGATACCCGGTCCAGCGCATCAGCGAGTTTTCGTTTTTGCGCTTTCAGCAGACGTTTCTCCAGATGATCCAGTCCGTTAAGTTGTTTCTTTTCCTGTGCCGCCACCGCCCCTACGAACGAAGCATCGGTCCTTTCGGCGAGATCGTAGAGCTCTTTAAACTGTTGTTGCAAATGTGTGCGTTGCTTAGAAAAGTCTATCTCAATGTCTGAATCCCGGTGCGTGCATTGTGTACGCAATGCTGAAGGGCTTTTAAAAAGGTCCTTGATCGGTACCTTCAATTTATTAAGTTTTTCTGAAAGTTGCTTCGGAAGCAGCAGCACCGAATTACGTAGAAGCAGTACAGGGAACGGGACTTTTGTGGCGTCGAAATAATCCTTCAGCTGAAACCAATAGGCCAATTCTCCGCCGCCGCCAACATAGCAGAGGTTAGGTAGAATTATTTCCTGATAAAGAGGTCGCAGCAGCGCATTAGGGGAAAACCGCTCCGGGTAGGTATGCAGCTCAGTAAGTATTTCTTCTGCCGTGAAAGATTGCCGCGTCTCATTTATAAAATAAGTTCCGTCACGCTCGATGATCCGTTCCCGCAGCCCGTTCTTCAAATAGAACAAATTGATCTCCCTTGGGTGTACTTGTTCGGGATAACCGAGGTCTGTGAGCTGTTGTGTCGTGCGCGTGATGTGTTGGAACGACTGTTTTTGGGTCAGTTCATTTTCGGCATAGGGAATAAATTGCTTTTTTAGCTCGGCATCATCTCCATCGATGATCACCAGCCCGTATTGAGCAAAAAGTGTATTGGCCAAATACCTTGTAGCATCGGCCAAGGTGTTGTGTTGGGTATAAGCTTCAGAGAACCAGGACAGCAATTTTTTTCCTGTTTCACCCTCGCCCCAAGCTTCCTTCAGTTCCGGTAATAGGTTGGAAAGCCCTTCCGTAGCCATGCGTCCCACAGCACCACCGGAAGCGTTTTCCCATGAAATTTTTTTTCCGAAGAGATTAAAATAATTGATTTCTTCAAAGTCATGATCTTCGGTCGCCATCCAGAACACAGGTATAAAATGGTCGTTGGGATGCGTTGCAGAAAGGGTCTCTGCCAGATTGATAACCGAAAATATCTTATATAAAAAATACAAGGGTCCTGTAAAAAGGTTGAGTTGATGACCGGTTGTGATCGTGAAGGTATTCGATTCTTTGAGCAGATCGATATTGCTAAGCGTTGCCTGGGACAACGGCAGATCTTTGTATTGCGCCAAAAGGCGAGTAGCCAATACTTTTCGCTGAGCCGCCGTGAACTGCGTTCGTTTTTCTTCAAGTTGTTCTTTGAAGGCCGAAATATCCGGTTCCCGGTGATAAAATGCCGAAAGTGAAGGCACTTTTTCAAGATAATCGCATATAAGCTTTGAAAAGTAACCGGTTTCAGAATACGGAAAAGTAGTAACGGACATAAGCGAAGTTAGAAAACTGTAACAAAAATAAACAGTTTAACGGGTTTAAGGTTTAAAGATACGTTAATCTTAAAAAAACGAAATTCAGAAATTGTATTTGGGAATAGTTTCTTAGCTTTAACCTTCAAATTAATCCATGCATTTCATGACACGTTTACTTACGCTTCTCTTATTATTTTTTTCCATAACCATTTCTGCACAACTTCAATCGCCTTCAGAGTTCTTAGGGTATGAGATAGGCACACAATTTTCAAGACATGCCGATGTGGTTCGCTATTTCGAACACGTAGCAGCCAACAGTAATATGGTCACCTACCAAACCTACGGCAAGACAAATGAGCGGAGGCCGCTTACCTATGCCGTAGTGTCAAGTATGCAGAATCTTGCAAACATTGAGACCATACGTACCGATAATTTAAAGAACATTGGCATGCTCTCCGGAAATGCTTCTCCTACTACCACCATTGTTTGGCTTAGCTATAATGTACATGGCAACGAAGCTTCCAGCACCGAGGCTGCGATGCAAACCTTATATACCCTTATTACCGAAAAGAAAGATTGGCTGCAAAACACGGTAGTGATCATTGACCCATGTGTCAATCCCGATGGCCGTGATCGTTATGCAAACTGGTACAACCAGGTAAAAGCTACACCTTATAATACTGCCCAAGATGCGACAGAACACAATGAACCCTGGCCGGGCGGCAGACCTAACCATTATCTATTTGATCTTAACCGGGATTGGGCCTGGGCCACTCAGGTGGAAAGCAGACAACGGCTTAAGATCTATAACCAGTGGATGCCACACGTACACGTGGATTTTCACGAACAAGGCATCAACGAACCCTATTATTTTGCGCCCGCAGCAGAGCCTTACCACGAAGTGATTTCTCCTTGGCAGCGCGACTTCCAAACCCAGATAGGGAAGAATCATGCACGCTATTTCGATAAGGAAGGATGGCTGTTCTTCACCCGAGAGCGGTTTGATCTTTTGTACCCAAGTTATGGGGACACCTACCCTACGTTTATGGGGGCCATTGGTATGACCTATGAACAAGCAGGTCATGGAATGGCCGGACTGGGCATCGAGACCGACGAGGGCTATGTACTGACCTTGGTGGACCGTGTCGCTCACCATACCACCACGGGTCTTTCTACCGTGGAGATCGCATCGCAAAATGCCGCAAAGCTTAATACCGAATTCAAAAAATTCTTTAATAATAGTGACCTCCTCTATAAAAGCTATGTGTTAAAAGGAAATCCGGACAAGATAAAATCGCTGACCGATCTTCTTGACAAGCATGAGATACAGTATGGTTTTGCGAGTGGAGGTACCGTGAGTGGTTTCAACTATTCAAAAAATGAAAAAGGCAATATGGATGCCAACGGCGCACTGGTAGTAAGTACCAATCAGCCAAAAGGAAAAATGGTTAAGGTCTTATTTGAACCGGATGCGAAATTGAGTGATCCGTTAACCTACGACATCACCGCCTGGAGCATCCCCCATGCCTACGGCTTAGAAACCATCGCCAGCACAACGCTTGTTTCCTCCACCGGGAATGCGCCAACAGCAAGTGCTTTAAATTCACCCGCACCTGGCTCGGCGGGTTATATTGCAAAATGGAACAGTTTACAAGATGCCGGTTTTCTGGCGGAATTACTGCAAGAGGGTATTCGTGTACGGTTCACTGAAAAGGATGTGAGCTTTGCCGGTAATAAATTTGACAAAGGAAGCCTGATCATCACCCGAAGCGATAACCGTATGCACCAAGATTTTGACACGAAGGTGACACAGATCGCCAATGCACATCAACGAGCCTTATTTGCATCCCCTACTAGTTTTGGGGATACCAATACCGATTTTGGTTCTCCCGATGTAAAATTGGTGAACAAACAGCGCATTGCTGTGTTGAAAGGAAACGGAACTTCTTCATTGAGCTATGGGACCCTGTGGCATTTCTTTGAGCAGCAGTTAAAATATCCTATCACATCTATAGATACCGAAGATTTCCCTCGGATAGACCTTAGAAAATACGATGTGATCATTCTGCCCGAAGGTTGGTACGGACGCGTATTCAATGAGAGTGTTATGGACGACCTCAAGGATTGGATTCGCGATGGAGGTAAGCTGATCGCTATGGGACGTGCCGTAAGCACTTTTGAAGGCAAGGACGGATTTGACCTTAAGAATAATGCTTCGGAAGAAGAAAAAGAGGAAACTGAAAAAGGAAATCTCATTCCATACGATCAAAGGGAGCGAGAAAGTGTAAAAGATTTTATCACGGGAAGTATCTACAGAGTGACAGTAGACGGTTCACACCCTCTGGCTTATGGGTATGGCGATACGTATTTCAGTTTAAAACAAGGAAATGAATCTTATCAATTTCTGGAAAGTGGCTATAACGTAGGGTATATCAAGGGAGATGCCGTGAGTGTTTCCGGTTTTTCCGGCGCAGATGCCAAAGCAGGATTAAAGAATTCTTTGGTCTTTGGAGAAGCACGCATGGGACGAGGCAGTATTATCTATCTGGTCGACGATGTGCTGTTCCGTTCGTTTTGGGAAAATGGCAAGTTATTCTTAGTAAATGCTGTGTTCTTCGTGAACAATAATGCGTTTACATTGTAGCATTTGGAATACCCAGAGCTTGGCAAATTTCACTAATAGGTTTGCCGTGCACTGTTCTCAGTGGGAAGGATCCTAGAATCCACTTGAAAATAATATTCCGATTTGATCACGTGACACAACCATTCCATATAATTGGCAGAACGGCGTGTAAAACGGTAGTTAAGTGCTTTTTCCATCTTTGTAAAAATTAAAAGCACAAGCAGTTGTGTCCTAAGTAAAGCGTAAGGGGTATGAATAAATGTAGGATAAAATTTACAATTACAATTTAAAATTGTAATCTTTTTCTTACTTATTCGATAAAAGGGGCGTTACTTAGATGTACTACCTACCTCTGGTCTTTCTTTTAATACCATCGTTTTTTATTCTTTTTGGAAGCAGCAGATTTACGACCCTTTTTGTGTTTGCTACCCTTTTTCTTATGGACGGGTGGTTTTGCTTTCGGATCAAGCGGGTACGGATGATCCTCCACCACCTGAAGCGCCCCCTGAATGATCTTCTGGATCTCTTTTACATAGGCTTTCTCATCGGCTGCGCAAAAGGAATACGCCATCCCTTTGAGACCTGCCCTACCTGTTCTACCTATTCGGTGAATATATGTTTCCGGGATGTTAGGTAGATCGAAATTGATCACAGCATCCAGTCCGTCGATATCGATTCCGCGTGAGGCGACATCGGTAGCTATAAGAATGGACGCTTCTCCGGCTTTAAAATCGTTAAGTGCTAACTGACGTGCGCTTTGGGTCTTATCACCATGTAAGCTAATTGCGTTGTAATTATTCTTCAGTAGCGTTTGTTCAAGTTTATCGACTCCATTTTTTGTTCTTCGGAAGATCAAGATATTACCTTTGATCTCGTTCCGAAGCAAATGCAAGCATAATTCAATTTTATTGCGTTTAGGCACATAGTATAACAGTTGTTCCACTTGTTTTCCCAAAGTACCCAAAGGTGTCACTTCCACTCGCTCCGGTTCTTTTAAGATCGTTTTGGCAAGTTGCACCACTTTTACGGGAAGTGTTGCAGAGAACAATAAAATCTGCTTGGATTCAGGACATAAGCGTTCGATCTTTTGCACATCATCGATAAAACCCATATCCAGCATGAGATCGGCTTCATCGATAACAAGGATCTCCACCTCGCTAAGATCCACAATTTCCCGTTTGCGAAGGTCCAGCAAACGTCCCGGGGTGGCGATCAAAATATCGACCCCTTTATTTAAAATATCTTTTTGCGGCTCTAAGGAAGTACCGCCAAAGACCACTGCCGAACGCAGGTTGGTGTATTTACCGTATAATTTAAATTCTTCGGCGATCTGTACCGCCAATTCGCGTGTTGGACTCACGACCACAGCACGCACCTTTCCACTCCCTTTTTTTACATCCTGCCGGTGGAACAAACGTTGCAACATTGGCAACGCAAAAGCTGCCGTTTTTCCGGTTCCTGTTTGGGCAGAAGCGATCACATCCTTACCTTCCAGAACAATGGGAATGGTCATCTCTTGAACGGGTGTTGGGGTTTCATAGCCTTTTTCATATAAGGCTTTTAGTATTGGTTTGTTGAGTGCGAGCTCGGTAAAGTGCATGAATTGAATTTAGGATCGAATGGTAAAGGTAGCAGAAATAGAAGGAACACATCCTATTGCTTGACCGCTTATTTCTCCTTTCGGTAGATCTTCGAATTAGACCGTACTAAAAGATAGGGAACCCCGGTAAGGATTGCCACGAATAATGTAATAGTTTCTATGGAAGGTTCCTTCAGCAAATAAGACAATAACACTCCCAACAGAAGTATAGCCGCCATGGTAAACATCACATTTCGAAAAAGTGTGGCAATACCTTTAATATCGTAGTGAGCTTTTTCCTCTTTGGACATTGTATTATAGCCTGCGATCAAGCCATAGGCTTTTCCGTATTTAATAAGCACTCCCAAGGCGATGAACAAAAGTGCTATAAAGATTTGAGTTATCATGAATGCAATTTAAAAAAAGGTACTGTTTTTAACAAAGAGACGCAAACAAATAGCCGGTTTCGAATCCATAAAATAAAATATCTCTAAAGTGGTATTTCCTTTTATTGATTTTTTTGTTACCGAAAGAATGTGTTGACACTTTACGGCATTTACTGTGATTACTCATCTCTTACCAAGGACAGACTTAGTTTTCCGTAGCGATCCTGCGAATCATTTGCGCGAATTTCGTAGGTGTATTTACCGTTCTTTAAGGGTGTTTCACCCCCATAATCTATAGGCTGAATGGTAAAAATAACACCTCCAATCTCAAGTTCTATGAAGGCATATCGATATGCGAGTTCAAATTCTTTGTATGCACTCTCTTGCATCGCCGAAAGATCGCCAAAAGAGACCGAACCTGTGGAGGTATTTACACGAATTGACTCATATAAATATTGACTTTTATTCGCTAGTCGGATGCGCAACGCTTCTTCTGTGTTTGTTCCCGAATCATTATTGCACCCTGCACACAGTGTAATAAAAATAACAGATAAAATAGATTTTTCATAATGAAAAAATTACCACCTACCCCCTCCAAACATACGAATGAGATAGAATAGTGACACTGCACTTACAATGTTAATAAGGACCACCGACACTATTACGGTGCGGCGGGTTTGTTTATTCTTGGTACGAACTGCAACAATAATACCCGCAAGAGTAAGCGTAACTAGACCTAGGAGTATTAAAAAGATCATGGTGTCCTAAATTGATATAAATATAGAAAAATATTCATCTTGTAACATGCTCATTGTCCCGCAAAATAGGTTCCAAACACGCCAACGGCCAATTCGGCCCAAATTAGAAGAAATACCGCTATGACAGTAACACAGAGGAGGATACGTTGGGGGGTCTTATTCACCTTCCGAAGGATCCATTCGCACAACAAGCCAGTTCCTAACAGAAGGACTCCCATGATCACAAAATCGAACAATGTCCAGCGTACCTGTGTAGTAAACTGCATGGCGACAAAGGGCAAAAACAATAGGAACACAACTGTTGCTATAATTATGATAAATCGTTTGTTTTTCATTTTAGATCAATTTGATTTGGCTATTTCAATCGTTCCGGTTGTCCCTTTCATTTTACAATATTCTTACAGTCTAATTGAATCTCCTTCGCCTTCTAAGGTTATGGTCCAAATTCACTTTGTCACTTCATCTCAACAAGTATGTGTATCTACCATAATCCACTGCAGGGAAATGCCAATGGAGTTCTATAAGGATATGGTATACGTTATTCCATTACAATACCCAACACCGCACCGCTGCTGCAGTCCAGTCGCAGCAACTCTCCATCTTTAAGTCCGTACGCCAGCGGAGGAACCCGATAATCCCCTACACCTTGTCCGGAAGATACCAATACGATCCTTGTTCCGTTTCTGGTGTCGACCATGAGGCTTTTACAAGATGTCTCATCCAAAGACACGCCTTCGGCGGGTTCAAAAACAGCAGGTACATCCAGTGCATCACGAAGTATTTGATTTGAATTTCCGGTAGTACGTGTTGACCCGCAAGACAAAAAAAGTACGATGCATGCAGCACCTATGATACCGTGTTGAATAGTTTTCATCGCTTAACATATTAGCACCCATAAAAATAGCAAAAAAACGATTTCATGATTAACTGTATAAAAAATTTAAGGCGTGCTTCATCACACCTCCAAAACAGCCGTTTAATCCTTATCTTTACCTTTCACAAATGTATATATGAAACCACTCATTTTCCTTCTTATCGCCTTTTTATGTATAGCGTGTAACAATTCAAAAAAAGAGAACAATCCCGTCTCTGCTCCAAAAGAAGCAATGATCTCCGGCCCCTCCTACGAAGCTATATCACTGTTGGGGGACACATTGTATGCTCCTTCTCCTTCCAAAGAACTGATCGACCAAGCCAACGAGAAAAAAGAAACGTATCTGCAAAACCCGGATGCCCTCGAGAATATCATTTGGCACGGTAGGTTTACGGCTTATTCAGGAAATTATAATGAGGCTATTGCAGTCTATAGCAAAGGTTTAGAGAAATACCCAAACGAAGCCCGATTGCTTAGACACAGGGGTCATCGTTACATTACGTTACGTAAATTCGAAAAGGCCATAACCGATCTCAAAAAAGCAGCACAACTTATTGAGGGAACAAAAGATACGGTTGAACCCGACGGTATGCCAAACGAAAAGAACATTCCCGTAAGTACCTTGCACGGGAATATCTATTATCATTTGGGATTGGCATATTATTTAAAGCACGATATGGAAAATGCGCTGTCAGCATTCAATAAAGCATTACACACTTCCACCAATCCGGACAATATTGTCGCTACGTCACATTGGCTCTATATGATACACCGCCGGATGGGAAATGAGACCGCTGCCGAAGCCGTGGTGAAACCCATTACCGAAGATATGGACGTGATCGAGAACCAAGCCTATCACCGAGCCTGTCTATTTTACAAAGGAGCTATCGAGCTCAACGCCCTAAACAATAATCCGCAGGCTCCCGAAGCGTCCAAATCTGCATTGTCCTATGCTGTGGGGAACTGGCTTTATTACACAGGCAATGCTGCCCAAGCCGAAAAGGTCTTCGAGATCATGATGGAACAGGACGACTGGACTTCCTTTGGATATATTGCGGCAGAGAGCGACTTGGCAAAACTCTACTAATTGTCGTTTTTACTGAAAAGAGGGATCTCCTGTAAGGGTTTCGGGCAATTCCAAACGGTGAGTCTGTTACCATAGGTAATAAGGATTTTCTTACTGTCGGGAGAGAAGCAGATGATAGGGTCATCACTACTAAACATGGCGAAAATGGAAGGGAAATCACTCATACGTTCTCCGGCGACCAGATCCCAAAGCTCGTAGGTGAGCTCCATCTCATCATAATCAATAAAGCTTATTAGCATTTTGGTTTCATCAGGAGAAAACGTGACCTTTCTAAAATCGTCCTTTGGATCCTCCTTGACTAGTTTTCGAAGGGGTGCTAAGAAACGTTTTCGCTTAAGATCATAAGAAGGATCTTTATAGAGTCGTAACGTATCATTAGAAATGGTTAAAATCCGTTCCGTTTTCGGGAGACGAACATAGGCTTCAATAGGCTCATTCGACTTTACCACCCACTGGGGTTCTACGGAAGCTGTTTCCAAAAAAAGTCGTTCTTTCCACTTTCCTCCAATCTTATATGGTTGTGCATCTGTATCCTCATCACTCGAGTTACACGGAGATTGGGTCTTTGTCATTCGACTAGCGGTCTCCTCATTTATATTCCACGTGTAACTACTATCCGTTGTAGTGTTGAAATGAATAAAAGACGACGTCTCATCAAAACCTGCACAGTTCACAAATTCGTTGTCCTTGAGCAAGTAAGAATTGATTAATGCTTTGTTTTGTAAGTCCCAATACTGAAGTTCTGAATCTGTCGCTACCACCATGTGTTTTCCATCTGTTGACAACGAAATCAAGGAGCTGTAATCTAAAAAAGCTGCCTCTCCCATTGACATACCAAATTCAATGGTTGGCAAGCTGCCGGTTTTGTATACCGAAAGAAATTCGGTCTCTATATCCCACATTCGGATGGCCCCATCGTTCCAAACAGATACAATCTTTTTATTATCCGGTGAAATAAAGCTCGCTTTTTCTTTCGCTCCGTCCTGATAGAATACGAGCGTCTTGAGAAGGCTGTTGTTTTGCTTATTCCGAAGATAAAATCGGTCGTCCGAATAGTTTACTGTAAAGCGAATTCCTTCTAGTAATTGCTGTTTTTTTTCCTGAAAGACATTTTTATATGCCGGAGCATACTGCGCAACTTCCGCACCTGTGAGATCACGAAGGACAAATCGTTCTTGCTTTTTTCCCTCTTCTGAAACATTTCCCCTAACCCTGTTATCTCCGCTCACATTCAAAAGCTCGTTCTTAGCGCTGTGGTGGATTATAAAATAACTGCTGTCGCTTATAAAAGATACGGTCATGGGAAAACCAAGAGTGTCCGAAACCTGTAACGGGGTGTAAATATTATTATTCTGATAGATACGATACGCTCTACTTAAAATAACGGAGTCTTTACGTTTATGATAGGCTCGTGACGCAATACGCAGTGCTTTGGTAGGGTTACTTTCCAGTTGAGCTTCGGCAATAAGAAAATTGGCCTGTGCCCTGTCCCTTTCTTCTTGAGCCACTCGAGAACTGTCCCGTGTGAGTTTAATTTGAACACTGAGGTCTCGGGCATTCCTGTTTGCAATTATGGCAGCGGAGACCGCAGCAATGAATAATACAGATAACAATAAAATAGCGGCGTTACGGGTACGTATCATTCGTTTGTGTTCCCTGATCTCTACTCCGGCCATGTCGTTGGGAGCCTTCCCATGTAACTGGGCCGCGAGCAACAAAACCTTCTCTCTGAATTTCAGATTGGCCAGTGAAACATCCTCTTGTTCATTAAAACTTCGCAGATCCACATATAAGGGTTCCGACTTAAAGTATTTCTGTAATACTTCTGGCAACGCGTTGTTCGACGAATAGAAGGAGCCTGCGCTGTCACTCCAAGAAATGTCCCCTTCTGTAAGGACGATAAGGAGGGTTTCCAATGATTTATGTTCCAGCCAATATTCTATTTCACGGCAAACCCACTTACTGGCAGCCGATCGCGGAGATGCCAGGTAAATCAGGTATTCTGATTCGCTCAATGCATTTTTAATATT
This sequence comes from Altibacter lentus, assembly GCF_000746845.1. Lineage (GTDB taxonomy): Bacteria > Bacteroidota > Bacteroidia > Flavobacteriales > Flavobacteriaceae > Altibacter > Altibacter lentus. The sequence goes on from NZ_KN050846.1 coordinate 1,160,957, forward strand.
CTGCCATAATTGTGGCGTAACGGCCAGACTGGATTCGTCACGAAAAATGTGCAGGTTCCTAAGCTTGAACCAAGGTTTTGCAAATTTTTCCAGCGCTAGCTGTAAAGCAGGTGCTAACTTGCCATCGGCAGCATGCGAATAGGATATAAAAGCATTGTACATTTAAACGGGAGGATCGTATGCAAAAAGATCCCTTATTTGGTTAATGCAAGTGGTTTAAAGATACGATTTTAATTGAAAGAGGTGGTGCATTGAATTATGGGAACAAGGAGTTGAAGCTAGACATTCGATGTAGCCATGAACTCAGCACAGAGGTCGTTAAGTGCAAAAAAGTTGCTTACTAAAAGTTGGCGTTTCCCCGCCCGGCCGTGAAACTTGAGCCTGATCCTATAAACCTGTTAGGTTATTCTTCACCTCGATCCATTTGCTTAGGTATTTTGTGCTTTGAAGACTGTGATGCTGAAGAATCTGGCCAATAAAGTGTTTATTTCTGTGTTCCTTGAGTTGCTGTAAAAGAAGACGGAGCCGCTTTGTGAATTTTTCTGAATGGTCCTCTTTCCGAAACCGTGTCGCTATTGTATGGAAACCGTTTTGTTGCAATTCAAGCCATTTATTCTCTTGTGTGTAGAGTTCGACCGAAGCTGCCACAAAATCGTCAACACTGTCCTGTACATTGGTTGGGGACCTGTCTTCATTATAGATTCCTTCGGCACCAATGGCAGTAGTTACTACAGGCAGGCCGTACTGCATAGCATCTACTATCTTTCCCTTGAGTCCTGCGCCAAAATAGAGTGGTGCCAAACAAATCCTCGCCTTATGCATCACCTCTTCAACAGAAGGTGCCCAGCCATGTATGATAAACCCTTCTCTTTCATTGTGAAATGTCTGTAATTCCGGATTTGCATAAGCACCATACACATGTATTTGTGTTTGTGGCAAACGTTGCCTGATCTTAGGCCAGATTGTATGTTTAAGTTCCTTTACCGCCTCTTTGTTAGGCGCGTGCAATAAATTGCCTATCGTCATGAAATCTTTACGGTCTGCAAATCGCGGTAAGCTCTTGATACGTGTTTCAGACGGAGGGTCAATCAAGAAAGGAAGATAGTACAGCAAGGTCTTCGGAATTGAAAAAACACTTTGTAATAACGATATTTCCACTTCAGAAATGATCAAAGAAAGGTCACAACGAAGAATACTCGCCAATTCGCGTTTAGCGGTTTCGGTGAAGAGATAAGCTTGTTGTACAGCTATCTTCTCTTCATAGGCTGTCTGACGTGCCTTGCGCAGGAAGTGTAAATCTTCGGTATCCAAAATGCGCAGTGCAAGGGGACATGCTTCAGCTACCCGCCAACCAAACTGCTCTTCAGTAATGTAACGGTCAAATACGACAACGGTGGGGCTCAATGGGGTTATAAAACGATCGAACGAAGGATCATTGAGCTGAATTCCTACAGATTTAATTCCGAAGAGATCCAAATCGGCAGCACGCTCAGAACGAAGCGCCGTACTGGCAAAAGTAATGGTATAATCGGCCTTTAGAAAGAGATCGACGAGTTGCATCATTCGGGTTCCTGCTGCCGTGGTGGAAGGTTCGGGGAAGGTGTGCCCAATAATGAGTAGTGTTTTCAATTTTTTTCCTAAAGATCACTTATAGCTACTGAAGCCGTTTTAATGCTTTTACTGTTTTCTTCTACCTCCGTCCAGGCCAGATAAAGCGTATCGCCTACCAATTCCATTTGCGGAAATCCGCTGGTACGTTCAACACTGGTTATTGCAATAGTGACAGGCGGTTCGGTATAACCATGGATATTCACTTTTATAAGTTGAAGGACTGTTTCTTCACCTCGAGGTTCCATCCACAATACGGCAGCTGCTTCTTGATTGAGCATAACGACATCCACTCTGCCGTTGGCATTCTCTCCATCAATTCGAAACGAACGTCCAAAGCTAACGCCTCCATTGCTGGAGAAGGCTACCTTAATATCTCCTTCTCCTTGCGGCGCAGTAAACCAGGCCACTGCCAATGCATCTCCTTTTGCGTCCACAGCGGGTCCGTTCACGGGGCATCCTGCTATCTTCCAATCGTCTGCCGCCACTGTTTTTGGAGCGGTCCAGGCTCCTGCCTCCCAACGTACAATGGATACATCCCGAATCTCGTCCCCGGATCGGTCCCGATACACCACTACGGGACCTTTGGAGGTCATCGCAGCCGAAGTTCCACAGCAGTCACACACGCGCGAATCCAGTTCAAATTCCTGAGTGATCTCTCCTTCGGCAGTCACCACGGCTCCCCGCAATGTCATCGCCCCCCCTTCACTATGTCCGTCATGGGTGTCGTGTCCGCCACTCGTGTGACGTCCGTCCAACCAACTCACAAAAAAGCCATCGGGACCACTGGGAATCATGGATACGAAACCGTGTTCACTTTTTGTACCATCGTCATGAAGGATAAAATTCTTTTTCCATTTTTCTTTAGATGTGTCCGAACGACCTGAAGTGAAGAGATTCAGCTTTACATCGTATGTGTAGGTTCCTTCTGCCGATTTCTGAAGGAAGCTCGTGAGAATATTTCCGTTGTTCTCTGCGATCGCAGGGAAATCGGCCCAATTCACGAACCAGTCTGCTCCAGAAGTTACCATAACCGGTTTTTGCCAAGCTCCCCGAGCCATGACCGAGTATTTTAATAAAGAGACTGAATCCTTTTGCTCCACCCAGGAGAGGAATAATTGTGATCCGTTACTAAATAGGCGTGGTAAAGTGCTATTGCCGGTGGCAGGATTTTGGAGAGTTTCTATTACCGTTTGTTTCGCTTCGGAAGTGTTCTCCACTTCTTTTTTAATCTCGTTTTTACACGAAACAGATAGAATTATACATGTTGCAAGGAGTAGGGATCGAAGAATCATATAAAATGGTTATTGACCCTTAAAAGTACTAAAATAATCCGGGCAATTATAACGCATCAACGCTTTCCACGAAGCTTAAAACAAGCTATGTCAATTCTCCATAGAGATCGAAATCTTCGGCAGCGGTGATCTTCACATTGAAGAATTCTCCGGTACGCAGATAGCCGTCTTTGGCATTGATAAGGACTTCGTTGTCTACATCCGGACTATCGAATTCGGTACGCCCCACAAAATAACCACCTTCTTTGCGGTCGATCACGACTTTAAATAACTTCCCAATCTTTTGCTGATTCAATTCCCATGATATTTGCGATTGGATCTCCATGATCTCATTGGCCCTTTGCATCTTGATCTCTTCGGGCACATCATCTTCCAGGTTATAAGCATGCGTGTTCTCTTCATGCGAATAGGTGAAGCAGCCAAGACGTTCAAATCGCATTTCCTGCACCCATTGTTTCAACGTTTGGAAATCTTCTTCGGTCTCTCCGGGATATCCTACAATAAGCGTTGTACGTATCGCCATTTCGGGAACAGCCGCTCTGAACTCTTCCAACAACCGCGTGGTCTTTTCTTTGGTGGTTCCCCGGCGCATCGACTTTAAGATTGGGTCTGCTATGTGCTGCAACGGAATATCGATATAATTACATACTTTAGGTTCGTTGCGCATCACTTCCAATACGTCCATAGGAAATCCGGTAGGAAAGGCATAGTGCAAACGTATCCATTCGATCCCCTCGACTTTCACTAACTTCTGAAGCAATTCGGCCAAGTTTCTTTTTTTATAGAGATCGAGTCCGTAATACGTAAGGTCCTGTGCAATGAGAATAAGCTCCTTTACGCCCGCCGCAGCCAGCTTTTCGGCTTCGGTGACCAGATCTTCCATTGGAGTACTCTTGTGTTTCCCACGCATAATGGGAATGGCACAAAAGGAACAAGGTCGGTCACAACCTTCAGCAATTTTGAGGTATGCATAATTCTTGGGAGTAGTCGTGAGGCGTTCCCCTATTAGTTCATGCTTGTAATCGGCACCCAATGCTTTTAACAGCCCGGGCAATTCGGTCGTTCCAAAATACTGATCTACTAAAGGAATTTCTTTTTGAAGATCGGGTTTGTAACGTTCGGACAAGCATCCTGTGACAAAAACCTTATCCACCAAACCGTCTTCCTTCTTTTGAACATATTCCAAAATGGTGTTCACACTTTCCTCCTTGGCATTCGCAATAAAACCACAGGTATTGATCACCACGATATTTCCTTCCTCTTCATGTACCACCTCTTTGTTGTTGGCGCGCAACTGTCCCATCAACACTTCGCTGTCGTATACATTCTTGGAACACCCTAAAGTGACCACGTTGATTTTATTCTTTTTAAGTGATTTGGTTCTCATCTTTGTTTCTTTCTGAAAAATACCGGTACTATGCTATTCCCGTAAAAAAGTGTGCAAAGATACCCCTTAAAAACGGGAAAACAATAGAAAACGAAACACAGATGTGTTACTGAGGGAAATAGATCTCTAAAATAGAAGCAAGTTCCTTTTCCCCTGCGATAACAGCATCGATCTCTTTTTGGGTGGCAGGTTGCAGTAGATGCCCGAGGGGTTGTTCCAGTTTGTTGATCTTGGGGAAGACCGATGCAATCTTCTTATCCCAAACTTTGTGATAGTTCTTAAGATCGTCCGGGTAGACCGTTTTACGCTTCGTACCTTCTTCTGCTGCGCGAAAGGGTGTCTCTACGTTCAAATAACCGTAATCATCTGTCAACTGTTCTCCCGGATGAATATCGCGTATGGCGATCTCGAAATCGTAAGCGGTAGACAAACAATTGGATTTAAAACTATGATTCACGAATCGGCCGTGATCCCAACAAAGTACATACTGCCCTTTACTGTTTCGGTAGGTGTAATACTCCAGGATGTTCTGGTACAGCTTGTCTAATTTCTGAAAGTCCTGTATGCTGAAGGTTCGGTCGAGTTTATCAAGAACCCAGGTAATGGTTCCTGCAGGAATGAATTTTGTGGCGACAACGCCATGTCCTATTTCTTCACTGATAAATCGTAACTCCGTATGCGGATGGATCATAAAAAATTCAAGTTCTATTTAGTTATACCCAAATGTACATAAATATTTATACGATAACCGAATTACGAATTGGGATTTATGATTTACGAATTAGGATTTACGAATTGGGAGTTACGATATACGAATTTAGAATTACGAATTAGAAGTGGTGGCTCAAAGTGGGTAAGGGCGCTTATGCAGATTGATCCTGACAGTTGTAAGAACTAAGAAAACAGCGGACAGATTACCTGACAAATCCCTTCACCACTAAAAATAACCTTCCGGTTCTGAGCAAATTATTTAAAGAAGGAATCCACAAATTCGAATTTATTGAACACCTGAAGGTCTTCCATCCCTTCTCCAACGCCAATGTATTTCACCGGAATCTGAAACTGATCGCTAATTCCTATTACAACTCCACCCTTGGCGGTTCCATCCAACTTGGTGACAGCCAGTGAGGTTACTTCTGTGGCAGCGGTAAATTGTTTGGCTTGTTCGAAGGCATTCTGTCCGGTAGAACCATCGAGGACTAATAGCACCTCATGCGGTGCATCGGGCACTACTTTTTGCATGACCCGTTTCACTTTGGTAAGCTCGTTCATTAAATTCACCTTATTGTGAAGCCGTCCTGCCGTGTCGATAATAACAATATCTGCATTTTGATTTACGGCACTTTGCAATGTGTCGAAAGCGACACTGGCCGGATCGCTCCCCATTTGCTGTCGTACAATGGGGACTTGGGTTCGATCTGCCCAGATCTGTAATTGATCGATGGCAGCTGCGCGAAAGGTATCTGCCGCGCCCAGAATAACACTCTTCCCTGCTTTTTTGAATTGATAGGCCAGTTTCCCTATGGTGGTGGTTTTCCCCACCCCGTTCACTCCTACCACCATGATCACGTATGGCGTGTTCTTTTCCGGTATGGCAAATTCGGTTTCGTTGCCTGTATTGGTTTCGCTTAAAAGAGAAGCGATCTCTTCACGTAATATAGCGTTGAGCTCCTCTGTGCCTAAGTATTTATCCCGCGACACCCGTGCTTCAATACGCTCGATGATCTTTAGCGTGGTATTTACACCTACATCACTGGAAACGAGCACCTCTTCAAGGTTGTCCAACACATCGTCGTCGACCTTACTTTTTCCGGCAACAGCCTTGCTTAGTTTATCGAAGAAAGAATTCTTGGACTTTTCAAGTCCCTTGTCCAGGGTTTCTTTTTTATCTTTTGTAAATATTTTCTTGAAGAAGCTCATCTTTTGTGAATTAGTTGCGTTAGGGATAGGAGCGGCATCCCCCAACCGACTTTGGGGATACAGCGGATAGCCCGGCCCCGCAAAAGGCGGGGAAACGCCCGTAAAGATACAAAATAGAAAAAGCCACTCTTTAAAAAAGTGGCTTTAAAAATATAGTGTCTAGTGGTTATTTTTTATTTAACCAGTCGTTTACTGCTTCCGGAGTCATGATAGATTCCACGAACGTATACGCTCCTGTTTCTGGCGATTTTACCATTTTAATGGCTTTTGTTAATCGCTTGGATCCTGTTTGTAACGATGCTACTGATTTCTTTGCCATGACTTACTTATTTTATTTCTTTATGAACGGTCATACGCTTTAAGATAGGGTTGAATTTTTTCAATTCCATTCTATCCGGCGTGTTCTTTTTATTCTTCGTTGTGATGTAACGTGAAGTTCCCGGTTTTCCCGACTCTTTATGCTCTGTGCACTCTAAGATCACTTGTACTCTATTTCCTCTTTTAGCCATTGTAATCGACTTTTATGGTCCAACTGTTATTTGTTCAAGAAGCCTTTTTCGCGCGCTTCCTTGATAACAGCAGAAATTCCTTTTTTATTAATATTTTTTATCGCTGAAGTTGATACACGAAGGGTGATCCACTTGTCTTCTTCAGGAATGTAAAAACGCTTTTTCATCAAGTTTACATCAAACTTGCGCTTCGTTTTGTTCATCGCGTGCGAAACGTTGTTTCCAACCATCGCTTTCTTTCCGGTAAGCTCACAAACTCTAGACATTGCTTGTACTTTAATTAGTTATTTTAAAACAGGCTGCAAATTTAAAAAAATTAATCGGACTGGGCAACAAAAGAAAATCAGTTTTTTAAAATTTCTTTGAGAAGCAATTCCATTGCTTTGTTGGTGGCTTTTGTGATGACACGTTCCCGTGCCGTACCAAAACTGAATTTTTCTGAGATCACTCCATGCGGCCCTGCTATGGCAATAAAAACCGTACCTATATCGTCCTCACCATCGCCTTTGGTGGGGCCGGCAATACCTGTAGTGGCAATAGCGTAATCGCTTTTAAACAAACGGTTAGAGTGTACGGCCATTGCTTCGGCCACGGGACCACTTACAACGGTATGTTCTTCAATAAGCCCGGCATCGATACCCAGTACTGAAACTTTCTTTTGTGTATCGTAGGGGATCACCCCTCCAATAAAGTATGTGGAAGCGCCTGCATTGGTTGTGATGCTTTCGGCAATGGCGCCTCCGGTACAGCTTTCGGCAACACTTAAGGTTTGTCCTTTTTGTTTTAAAAGCGCCCCGATACGCTGATCAATACTGGTTTCTTCTTCATAGCCCACGGCAATATCGTCCAGTAAGGCGTGCAGTTGTTTCATTTTGGCCTCAACGGCTTCTTTTAAGACGCGCTCGTTGGTTCCTCTGGAAGACAAACGCAGGCGTACCCTTCCCAAAGAAGGCAGATACGCCAATCGTATTTCCCTTGGCAGCTGGTCCTCCCACTGTGCAATACGATGTGCGATGGCACTTTCTCCCAGTCCGTAGGTAAGTAAGGTCTTATGATAGATAAATGGTGTGTGAAACCGTTTTATTACACGCGGGAATACCTCTTTCTGAAGTAAATGTTTCATTTCGTAAGGAACGCCCGGCATTGACACAAATACCACCTCGTCCTTTTCGAACCACATCCCCGGAGCCGTGCCGTGTTCGTTCTTTAAAACCGTTGCTGTTGAAGGCACCATAGCCTGATGTAAATTGGAAGGTAAGGGCTCCTTGTCGAAATACTTGGAGAACAGGAAATAGATGTGGTCCAATACTTCTTTGTCCTCTACCAATACATCGTTAAAAAAGTCGCAAAAGGTCTGTTTGGTGATATCATCTTTCGTGGGACCAAGACCTCCGGTCACCAGGACCAGATCTACGCGTTCTTGAGCGTCCCGTAAGGCTTGAAGTATGTGTGTGCGATCGTCTTGTATGGAGGTAATTTGATAAACCTGGATCCCGAGTTTATTCAATTCCTTACTAATATAGGCCGAATTGGTATCAACAATCTGACCTATTAGAATTTCGTCACCAATGGTGATGATCTCTGCAAGCATTATAAGTTGAAATCTTCTTTAAGCTCTTTGAGCACTGTTTTCACGGTACTTACTACCTTGTCAAGATTTGAAGTGATGGCTGCTTTATTCTTTGAAGTTCGGGTCCAGGCCTCGATAGCAGTGATATCCTTTAAAACGTCGATCCCAAACATTTCCAGATTGGGTTTCATTTTATGTGCAAATTGATATGCCAATTCCTTATTGTCATTCTCAACTGCTTCTTCCATGGCCAACAGGTCCGGAGGAATCTCTTCTAAAAAAGTCTGTGCGACCACTCCCATAAAATCTTGATCTCCACCGGCGATCTCATTTAAACTCTCTTTTGAATAATGTCTGCTCATTTATTTCACTTTTATAGAAAACACTTCCTTTTCTTCAATATATCCGGTTAATGTATCGTTCGGGTTCACCTTTGCAACTCCGGCAGGAGTGCCCGTAAATATAATATCTCCAATCTTTAAAGTAAAATATTTTGAAACATATTCTATCAATTCATCAATTTTCCACAACAATAAGGCGGTATTGCCTTCTTGAACCACTGTTCCGTTTTTCTTTAGATGAAATTGGATATTGTCCACATCTTTAAACTCGCTCTTCGGAAGAAAATTACCAATCACAGCAGCTCCGTCAAAAGCCTTGGCCTTTTCCCATGGCAATCCTTTTTCTTTGAGCTGTGTTTGAAGGTCCCTTGCGGTAAAGTCGATCCCTAACCCTATCTCATCGTAATATTTATGAGCGAACTTCTTTTCTATATGCTTCCCTATCTTTTTTATTTTGACCAAGATTTCGACCTCATGATGTACGTCGTTTGAAAATTCGGGAATAAAAAAGGGTTGTTTCTTTAAAAGGATCGCAGTATCGGGTTTTAAGAATACTACGGGATGCTCCGGTCTCTCGTTATTTAATTCTTCAATATGAGCCGCATAGTTGCGTCCTATACAAATGATCTTCATTATTGCAATTTGTTGTTTAATTTCTGAAGCTTGATCCGGGTAAGCACCTTCTTCGTATATAAAGGGAAATCGGCATTGAGCAACCAACCAAAGTAACCCGGTTCCTTCTCGAGCACATCGGCAACTTTGGCACCGCGGTGCTTTCCGAAGCTAAAGATCTCTTCCCCATGTTTGTCGTACCCAATGTATCCTGCAAAATCTGCAAAGCTCTTATGTGCGCTAAATTCGGCCAAAGATGCAATGTTGTTCTCTAGATCTTCATACCGTTCCAGTTGTGCTTTCAATACCTCGAAGGTAGCAAGTGTATCTGCTTCGGCACTGTGCGCATCGGTTAAGGTCTTATCGCAATAGAACTTATAAGCCGCTTCCAGTGTGCGTTTTTCCTTTTTATGAAAAATGGTCTGCACATCCACACACAGCGCTTTTTTCAAGTCGAAATCGATCTCTGCACGAAGCAGTTCTTCGGCTAAAAGCGGAATATCGAAACGATTGGAATTAAAACCTCCCAGATCGCTATCCTTGATAAGCGCATAGACCCTTGGAGCCAGTTCTTTAAACGTAGGCTCGTTCGCCACCATTTCGTCTGTTATACCGTGAATTGCCGAAACGACCGGAGGAATCGACATTTCAGGGTTGACACGCCATGTATGACTTTCTTTATTGCCATTAGGAAATACTTTCAGTATGGAGATTTCAACAATTCGATCGGTTGCGACGTTCACACCGGTAGTTTCCAGATCAAAAAAACAAATGGGTTTGGTAAGTTGTAATTGCATGTAGCTTGTTTGTGTTACAAAGGTAGTAATTCATCTTTGTTTTGACTGTGTTTTTAACGCCCTGTACCTTTTATGTACTGTATTTTTTGGTTTGATTCTTGAGCCTAGAAAATAAATCTCAATACCTTTGTGCCTTCTACATGATACGAACACTATTCTTATTATTTTTCCTCACGAGCGGTCTAATCGCTCAAGCACACGGATTAAAGGTGCTCATTACCGAAAAGAAATCGGGAAAGAGAGTGGTCTTAATGGCTCAAAATCGAACCGCTGATACACTGAATGTGTTTTTAATGGTAAATGCTGAAGGCTACCGCCGAAGTGCCTCCAAACCTGTGATCAAGAACATCCCGCCTAACAGCAGTGTACCAATGATCACCTTGATTGAACTTAAAGCTGAACCTCGCCATTACACCTACGATCTTATCGTGAACAGCTTGGAAGACGCCAAAGATCTTGTATTCGAGCGACAGGAGAATGATATCGAGCGTATCGTTTCAGGAAAACTGGTCATTTTCACGGCGGAAGCGTGTGAAGCCTGCGAAACGTTAATTGACCGTCTTACCGAAAACCGCATTACACATCGCGCGTTCGACATCCATGAAGAGGAGGTAATTTACAGGCAATTCCTTTCCTACATCGAGCGACAACTCACCGAAGAGACAAAAATTCGATTGCCCGTGATATGGAACAAGGATGAGGTGATCTTTGGGTATGATAACTTAAAAAGTATTGTCACAATACTTTCTGACTAAGAAAATCATTGGAATTCAATTACTGCGCTTGTTGTATTTTTGTTTCCTTAAGCTATCTCGTTTTTCTGATAATTTTAATGGAGGTAAGCCTATAGCGATTCTGTTTTTATCCACTTGCTGCAGATCGTTTATCATAGTATGGTAACGTGAATTTTTTCCACGTATAGTTCCGTAGATTTGAGGTTGGTCATTATACATATAAAATTGATCAACGATCAGAGCTAAGGTATTGGGGGAGCATGTTCCTTGTTTTATAAACTCGGTAAGTTTTGGGACAAAATAGTTTATTCTAATAGAGTCAGCGGTATGTAGAAGTATGATATCAACGGTAGTAGATTTCATGTCAATTGAGTTATGACCAATAACGGATTCATTAGGATAACCGTATTGTTCAAAAATCTCAATAAGTCGGCTTGCATTGATTGTATCGATGCTATCTTGTTTTTTCCAATCGTGTTTATTCGAGCGATATCTTTGATCCAGCTGTATCATTTTCTGGATTTCAGAACGAAGTTGCAGGTTTATACTTGCCATGTATTCCCTTCTAATGTTATTGTAGTTTTCAAGTAGCTTCTCACCTTCTTTCGAATTTAAGAGATCTGTGAAGGCATCGTTCTCCTCTATAGTAATAATTGGCAAGCCATTTCTAATAGCTAACTCTAAGTGTGTTAAAGCTAATTTTCTTTTTCCAAGTATTTCGGATACTTCTGCAAACGTATAGATTTCATTATAACCAAGTGTATTTATCGGCCTGCAAGAATTAAACGCATGTTGGTACAGATCAAAAGCCTTTTGATAATTTTTGGCTATGAATTCAATATCAGCCCTATAAATAGTCTGATAATAATCGGTAATATAATTACATTCAGATTTTTGATGTGTGGCACATCCCACTAGTATCCATGCAATTGGAAGGAATACAAAATATCTCATTGAGCAGCGAGTAACACCTGCTTAAAGATAGTAAATTAAAAAGTTGATAGTGATGGTAGATACCTATATCTCCCGCTTGAGGTCCCAACCTTCCAGATAATCGGCCACACGCTTAACGAATTGTCCACCCAGCGCCCCGTTCACCACACGGTGATCGTAGCTATGTGACAAGAACATTTTGTAACGGATGCCAATGAAGTCGCCTTCGGGTGTTTCGATCACAGCCGGGACTTTTCGAATGGCGCCTAAAGCAAGTATACCTACTTGCGGCTGATTGATAATTGGGGTTCCCATAATGCTGCCAAATGTTCCCACATTAGTAACTGTGTAAGTTCCACCCTGGATCTCATCTGGCTTCAACTGATTTAATCGTGCGCGGTTTGCCAGGTCATTGACAGCTTTGCTCATTCCTACCAAATTCAGCTGATCGGCATTCTTGATTACAGGAACTATCAAGTTTCCATCACCCAAAGCTGCTGCCATTCCCAGATTGATGTTCTTGCGTTTTATGATCCTGTCTCCATCTACCGAAATGTTCATCATAGGAAAATCCTTCAACGCTTTTGCCACGGCCTCCATAAAGATAGGTGTGAAGGTGAGATTCTCTCCTTCTCGCTGCTGGAATGCATCTTTTTTCTTATTCCGCCAGTTCCAGATATTGGTTACATCGGCTTCGATAAAAGACTGTACATGTGCAGAGGTTTGCACACTTTCGACCATGTGGTGCGCAATGAGTTTCCCCATACGTGTCATTTCTATGATCTCATCTCCACTGTTAACAGACAGAGGTGTTTTTTGTTTCGCCGGTGCCGTACTTGCCGAAGCTTGAGCCGTAGCAGGATTCTTAGCTTCCACCACAGTTTGAGGCTGCGAAGATTTGGAAGTGCGATTCTCGATATAACTTAACATATCGTTCTTTGTCACTCTGCCGTCTTTTCCTGTTCCTTTAATACCATCAAGTTCGGTTTGTGAAATATTTTCGGCCGCGGCCATATTCTTCACTAAAGGAGAATAAAAACGATCTCCTGTACTCTCGATAGTGGGTTGTGTGGTTTCCTTGGCATTTTCCACCTGTTTTTCGACGGCGGCAACTACTTCGGGGGCGGGTTTTTCTTCTTTCACGGTCTCATTTCCGTTACTCGTAGTAATTTCTCCGTTTGCTTCGGTCTCGATAATAGCAATGGTTTGTCCCACTTGCACAACATCATCAACATTAAACAACTTTTCTACCAAAACTCCATGTACCTCGCTGGGAACTTCGCTATCCACCTTATCGGTAGCGATCTCAAGAACAGCTTCATCTGCTTCAATGGTGTCTCCCACTTCTTTAAGCCAATTGGTCACTGTAGCTTCAGCGACACTTTCGCCCATTTTTGGTAGTTTCAATTCAAATTTTGCCATGGTAAAGAGTCTTGCAAATAGTTTTAAATGTTAATCTCGCATATTGCGTTATGAAGGTGCAAAATTAGTTAAAATTCAATGATATCTCGTTTCAATTTTCTTAAAAAACGATGACACTTCCTTTTTCATCGCTTTGATCGCTTCCAATGATAAAGTGACTTTTAGGGGGGTGAATTCGAAATTGATTGTTGTTATCCTTGAAACGCTTCATTATGCCGAAGATCTGTGAGTACTGCATATATTCTGCATCGAAAATGAGCATGGAATTACTAAAATTCTCTTCCTGAAAGATGGCCTTTGAGGCCGATTTCAATGGCAGGTCCAATTTTTCTGAAAGTCCTTTAAGCAGGTACAAATTCTCGGTAAACACATACGCCCGATCCGGTTGCACTCTCTTTCTGCGCTCTCCCGATGAGCGACGGGTTTTCTTAAAAACCGCAACTCCTAGATTCATCAAGGACCTGAACAACGGATTGGGTTTAAAGTGTTTTTTATAAAAAATATGCATGGCACCGTAGAACCTGTCGTAATAGACCTCATCCCGTTGCGTGCTCTCTCCCTTATAATGCAGGACCTCTGTGCTGCCTAGATAGTGGTTTTGGTACCCTGCTTTTTCAATCTTAAAGGATAGATCGATGTCTTCACCGTACATAAAATAATCCTCGTCAAAACCGCCTACCTCATTATAGATACTTCGCTTCATAAACATATAAGCACCTACCAAAATAGCTGCTTTTCCGTTCTCTTCTTCGGAAAGATGCTTCGCATAATACCTTCCTCCTATTCCGAAGAGTTTTAACAGGGAAGCTGCAGGGGTTGGCACGTTTCGTTTGCTTTCCGGCAAGAAGTGACCTGTGCCGTCCATCAAATAAACTCCCAACGCACCAATATTCTCTGTGTTTTCTGAATACTGTAACGAATTGATAAATGTATCTTCTGCCACCGCCGTATCCGGGTTCAAGATACACACATACTCTCCCTGTGCTACAGCTACTGCTTGATTGTTCGCTTTGCTGAAGCCTACATTCTCTGTGTTCTCTATAAGCGTTACGCGAGGGAAGCGTTGTTTTACCATGGCACAACTGTCATCGGTCGAATTATTATCGATAACTATGATCTCTCCTTCAATACTACCCAGCGCACGTTCTACACTGCGTATGCATTGTTCCAGAAAATACCGCACATTGTAATTGAGAATAATGACAGATACCTTCAAATTCTAAGAGCTTTTAAGTGACGATTCAAACGGAATTCGGTTTACGATGCTGCGTCCCAAGGTGACCTCATCTGCATATTCCAGTTCATCCCCTACTGCAATACCTCGGGCAATCGTGGTCGTAGTGATGTTGTATGGCTCCACTTGTTTGAAAATGAAAAAATTAGTTGTATCGCCCTCCATGGTAGAACTCAAGGCGAAGATAAGTTCATCGATGACACCAGTCTTTACTTTTTCGACCAAGCTGTTGATAGTAAGTTCCCCGGGACCAACACCATCCATGGGAGAGATCTTTCCTCCTAATACATGGTAGTGGCCCCGGTATTGACTAGTATTTTCAATTGCCATTACATCCCGAATATCCTCCACTACACATACAAGCCGTTCATTTCTATTGGGATTGGAACAGATTTCACAGAGTGTCACATCACTTATGTTGTGGCAGTTTTTACAAAAATTAATGGATTCGCGCATTTGCAGAAGGCTTCCTGAAAGTCGCCGAGTTTGGTCTTGCGGTTGTTTTAATAGGTGCAACACCAACCGAAGCGCCGTTCGCTTTCCGATACCGGGAAGTTGAGACATTTCATAGACTGCATTTTCCAATAATTTCGAAGAAAACTCCATAGCTTATAATTGAGGGCAAGATAAAAAAAATGCTTCAGAAAAAGGATGTTTCTGAAGCATTCTACACGTCAAGAACGTGTGTTATACTTTTATAAATTTCTTAGTTACCGTACCCTTTTCAGAATTAATACGAATAAAGTAAAGTCCGCTTTGCAATGTCGAAACATTCAAGGTATAATTGCGGTCCACCCACACGTTCGACAGGAACAGGACTAACTTCCCGCTAGTATCGAATACCCGCAGGTCTGTCTCAAGTGCTTCGGTGATAGAAAGTGTGATCTCCTGGTTTGCAGGGTTAGGATAAAGCTTACTGCCTTCAAGGAAAGAAGCCGTTTCTATCCCTAGTACATTATCTGCCACCGGCGACACCCACAGTCCTCTTCCGTAGGAAGCCGCATAGATCTCATTGGTAACCGTATTGATCTCCAACTCATTAATGATCACATTTGGTAGGTTATTAAAGAATGGTTGCCAGTCATTAAAAGTATCATCGATATAATAAATTCCATAATCCATTCCCACGTAAAGACCATCGGTACCGTTGTCATGCCACACCATAGCCAGTGCACTAAAATTGGGTAAATTCTTCTTGTAATCTTGCCATGTGTCTCCTCCGTCTGCAGACACATAAACTTTATTAGCGCTTGTAGTGGCTACGGCAATCTTCATTGGGTCGGTTGGATGAATGGCTATACTGTTGATTGCTCCACCGGGGGCGGTGGTCGTAATCCAATTGGAAGCACCGCCATCTTCGGTGCGGTACAAGGTGCCATTATCGGCAGCATACATTACTTGATTATTTGAAGGTGCGATCTTTAAATGCTCCAGATTACTTCCAAAATTCTGAGAAATGGAAGACCAGCTCAAGCCCTTGTTCAATGATTTATAGACACGATCGTAGCCTAGATAAATTGTATTTGTGACGCTAGGATCCTGCTCAAAGGGTGTGACCCAGTTTCCTGAACCTGAGCCCGGTTCCGGGAGGTCGGAGATAGAATTTGCTCCATCATCGGTACGATACATTCTACCCCCTTGAATCATGCCATACATCACGTTGGTATTATTTTTATCCACAAAGCCTTCCATTCCATCGGCACCCAGCCAATCGATCCACCCGTTGGCTTCGGTGAAAAAAGAAGTTCCGTTATCCTGTGAACCACCGGTTACGACAACATCCTGTGTTTGTGAAATTCCAATTTTATAAAATTGTCGGATTCCTATACCTTCGGTTAGATCTTCGTAATAATTGGCGTTCAGATTTCCAGTGTCGGTTGCTTTAAAGATCCCGCCATCTGTACCCACGTAGAGGGTGGTGCCAATAAACTCCATAATATCCACGTCGGCATGACAGTATCCAATTCCGGCACCTGCCGCTGCGTTGGGGATCCAATCGGCTGTACAGGTAAATGTAGTTCCTGCATTGAGCGAGCGCCAAGTGAGTACCCCTGCAATATGTACCTCATCGGCATTGTTAGGGTTCACCGTTACATCCATGTCTCTGGGAGCTTGACCGCTGTTATCGTTAGCAGTAGTACTGTACCCAAAATAATTCTTTCCTGTGTGGTTCAGTTCTGTAAAAGAGTTTCCACCATCGTTGGAACTGTAAAAGGCGCCAAAACGTCCCGAACTTTCTTCCAGCACATACACCCGGTCTACGTTGGCTGCTGAAACACCAATCATTTTATAACCGTTGGTGAATCCACCAACCGTAGTAAATGTTTGTCCGCCATCGGTTGATTTATGAAAGCCTCTTCCTGAAGCATATACGGTGTTTGGATCGCCTGGTTTAAACTCCACATCGAAGCCATTGGAGTCTGAAACAGCTTGAGACCAAGTGAGCCCTCCGTCCACAGATTTTCGGATACCGAAATAGGAGGCTGTGGCGTACATTATGTTTGTATTTGTGGGGTGGATCAAGATCTTATTTACTTCAGAACTTCCTATATCACCTAATAAATTCCATGTGCCGCCCGCATCTGTAGACTTAAAAATAAGTCCGTTCACTGAACCAAAGAAATAGGTGTTCGAATCGGTTGGATCGATTGCCACCGAATAGACCCGAAGGTTCGTAAAGGTATCGCCAAGGGGTGTCCAGTTCTGCCCTCCATCGATCGTTCTCCAAACCCCGCCCGTATTGGCTCCAATAATGATATGATCGTTGTTGGAGACATCTACCGCAATTCCTGTTACACGGCCTACTCCCGGGTTCCAGGAAGTAGAGGCATTCCAGTTTACGGGACCTTTTTCGATCCAATTATCGTTAAGAGGCATTCTAGATTGCGCCGTTTCATTGAGGTATTTGTTATATGCTTTCAATTCCTCTAAGCGCTGCGTGATGGAAGGAAGGTATCCTGCTTCGTTCATTAATCGCAAAGCGTTGTATTCCCAACGTTTAAATTGTTTGTACCCCGAGCCTCGCCCTTTGTCCTTATCGGCGAAATATGCTTCGGCCGCAGCGACAATCTCTTGAACGGTATATGTTTCCGAATCGATCATTTCAAGATAATCTTGAGCGTGAACTTCAGAAAAAGAAAAAATGAATGTAAAGGAAATAAGTAATAATTTAAATTTCATAGCGTAATTTTTTAAGCAGATAAGTGGTTAACGTTCAACGGGATTCAAAAGTATTAAAAAAATAAAATTGTAGGGCACCCAATCTTTGTATTTTTACACACAATACGACTTAAGTCTTAAAAACTATGGAGCCATTACACATCCTTCTTCTTATTCTTGGTTATTTTGGTGTTCTTTTGGGAATTTCCCATCTCACGAATAAAGGGGGTAGCAATGAAGACTTCTTTAAAGCAAGCAAACAATCGCCCTGGTATCTTGTAGCTTTTGGTATGATAGGGGCTTCTTTAAGCGGAGTAACCTTTATTTCGGTTCCCGGTTGGGTAGAAGCTTCAAAATTTAGTTATTTTCAAGTGGTTCTTGGCTATACCGTGGGATATGCCGTGATAGGAACTGTACTCCTGCCCCTCTACTACCGTTTAAACCTAACTTCTATCTATACCTACTTAGAAGGCCGATTTGGGACCGCTTCGTATAAAACCGGAGCCTCCTTTTTCCTTTTGTCGCGTGTGGTGGGTGCGAGTTTTCGATTATATCTAGTTGCGATCGTCCTTCAGGAGTTAGTTTTCAACGCCATGAATGTCCCGTTTTGGGCAACGGTCACCATTACCATCCTCTTGATCTGGCTCTACACTTTTAAAAGCGGTATCAAAACCATTGTTTGGACAGATACTTTACAAACCCTGTTCATGCTTATTGCAGTGGGGGTGGCCATCTATTTTGTTTCAGAAAATTTAGGTCTTTCAGCAGGAAATATCTTTGGGTTTATTGCAGACAGTGATTTATCACAGATCTTTTTCTTTGATGATTGGAAAAGCGGGGATCACTTTGTAAAGCAGTTTATAAGCGGTGCGTTCATTGCCATTGTGATGACCGGCTTAGACCAAGATATGATGCAGAAAAACTTGACCTGCAGGAACCTTAAGGATGCCCAAAAGAATATGTTCTGGTTTACCATAGTGCTCACTATTGTAAACTTTGTTTTTCTTGCACTAGGGCTGCTATTAACTGTATATGCACAACAAAATGGTATACATGCGCAACGGGATACCCTATTCCCAACCATTGCAACGCAAAGCGGATTAGGTATTGGCATCGCAATCTTTTTTATCCTGGGTCTTATTGCAGCTGCCTATTCCAGTGCCGACAGCGCATTGACTGCCTTAACCACATCTTTTAGTATTGACATTCTCGAGATTGAAAAACGATACGAAAAAGCGAAGCAAGTGATGATTCGCAAAAGAATACACATTCTTATATCCTTAGTGCTGATCGCTGTGATCATCATTTTTAAATATGTGATCGCAGATGCTTCGGTAATTGCAAAGCTATTTGTTTTTGCAGGCTACACCTATGGCCCCCTACTTGGCCTGTATGCTTTTGGGTTATTTACAAGGTGGAATGTAAAAGACAAATGGGTTCCTTGGGTTGCAATTGCGGCACCTATCCTGGGATATGGTATTGATCATTATAGCAATGTGTGGTTCGGATTTGAATTTTTATTCTTTATCCTTATCCTGAACGGAGCCCTTACCTTTTTAGGATTAATATTGATTCGTACCCAGAAGCACTAAGGTACAAGCAACTTCAACTTCTATTCCGTTACGCCGAAGCAATGCGTAGAATTCTTGGTTTTCGGTACCGGGATTGAAGATTACCCTCTTGGGAGCTAAGGAAAGAATGTAGTTGTAATATTCTTCCTGGCGTTTGGGGTTAAGGTACAATGTAACCGTGTCGATGTCTTTAAAGTCTTCTTTTTGTGTCGTGATCGACACACCTGCTACCTCACCCTCTTTCAAGCCTACAGCTTCTACGGTATGTCCGCGTGTTACCAATCTATGGATTGCCAAATTGGAATAGCGTGACGGATTAAGACTGGCGCCAAGTACAAGAGTGTGTTTCATAGCTTCTTTTTTTTGAAAAATACAATGTCTCGGGGTTATGAATTCACAAAAGTTCGTTAAAAAAGTAAAGTACTGTAACATTTCGAGAGACGCTTCGTCTATAGAGTAGAAATATTTCTCGCTTTACTGCGAAAATTTTACGTTGATGGTTAGTGTTAATAATAGCAGTAGAGTTACAAGCCCGAGGTTCTAGACTTCGGGCTTGTTTTTTTTTGTTAAAATCAAAAAACACTGTAACAAGATTTTGTTCGGTGCGTCTTATTTATAGTTTTTTAAATTTTTCGACCCTTCTTGACATTAAATATATGTTATACAAGGTAGCAAGTTTTAAAAAATACATCTATCAATCAATCAATTAACGAACTCTCAATGCAAATTGAGGACAAATCAATCAAGAAATGAAACAGTTATTTTTAATGCTTATGCTCCTTTGCGGCATAACCTCTTCTGCATTCAATGACCCCACTACCGAACGGCCCGGAAAGATCACCGGAAAAGTGATCGACAAATTACTACAGCAGCCCTTGCCGTATGTAACCGTAGCGATCAAAACCTTAGACGGCACCATTGTTACGGGAGGTGTAACAGACGATAGTGGGGTGTTTACCATAGAAGACATTCCCGAAGGGAAGAGTCTCGTTTCTATTCAATTTATTGGTTATAATACCGTAGAGACCGAAATTACAATTACCCGTCAAAACCGAATGGTTGACATGGGCACCATAGTTCTGGAAGAAAATGTCGCAGCTCTGGATGAAGTATCCATTGTAGCCGAGCGATCTACCATCGAACAAAAACTGGACAGGAAGGTCATTAATGTTGGGAAAGACCTTACCACATCGGGCCCGACAGCATCGGATATTATGAATAACCTTCCGTCAGTAAATGTAGATCAACAGACCGGGAATATTTCGCTACGCGGAAACGAGAACGTCCGGGTGATGGTAGACGGGAAGCTGTCTAACGTACCGGTCGCTCAACTTTTGAAACAGATCCCGTCCAATTCCATCAAACAGATAGAACTTATTACAAACCCTTCGGCAAAATACAATCCTGAAGGTATGAGCGGAATCATCAACATTATTCTTCATAAAAATGTGAATATTGGTTTTAACGGGGACCTGAGCGTGGGCCTTACCTACGAAGAGCAGGCAAAGTTCAATAGTGCCTTTAATACGAACTACCGAAATGGTAAATTCAACTTTTACGGGAACTTCAGTAACAACGTTTCAAAAAATGAAAATTTCGGAACCATTTTTCGTCCTGAAGAGAACAACAGGCAGTTCTTCGAATTTCTAGACAGTGGAAAATCAAATCTGGTAAAGACCGGAGTCGACTTTTACCTGAATGAAAAGAACACCTTATCTTTTTTTACCAACCAGAATTTCTTTGACGGCAATACGCGAGGGATCACTGATATTGTATACTACGATACCCCGGCACTCAATCAAACTCAGAACTTCCTAAACGATAATGAAAACCGCTCTTCGCAATACAATTTCGACTACAAATTAGATTTTGCCAAAGAAGGTCATAATATAGAGCTGGAAGCAGATTACAACACTTTTACCAACGATGAGATTGCTCGTTTTATGTTCATGGGAGCCTCCCCTATCGATAACTATGTCGATTTTGTAGCAACCGAAAGAGACCAATTAACCGTAAATTTAGATTACATCAATCCGCTTTCAGAATCATCGAAACTGGAAATAGGTTTGGAAGCGCGTTTATTTGAAACCAATATCGATTACAGATCAACCGGGCAAACGTTTAATTCGCAAGGAATTCTAGTGGACACGCCAAGCACCGATTTTGATTTTACCAGAGATATCTATTCGGCGTATGCTACCTACGGAAAAAGTTTTGAAAAATGGTCCTATCAAGTAGGAGCGCGTGTGGAAACGGTAGAGGTACTGGCAGACACCAATGCGGTTCGCTCGTTTACGAACGATTACATACAGGTGTATCCCTCTGCATATGTCACTTATACCCCTACCGAAAAGAATCAATTTCAAGTTAGTTATAGCAGACGCGTGGATCGTCCCGGTCTGGACCAGGTAAATCCAATAAGGGAATGGAGCACTCCTCTAATCTCCTCTTTTGGTAATACAGATTTACAGCCTCAGTTTACCAACTCCATGGAAGCCAATTATACACGAAGCCTTGAAAAAGGCAGTATCACAGGAGGAGTCTTTTATCGGGCAATCGAAGATGAGATCAACAGAGCCTTGTTTATAGACCGCACCGATCTTAATAAGGTAATCCTTACTTACGACAACTTTGACGCTACATCAGCGTACGGTATTGAGATTAGCAGCAATTATCGACCAACCAAATGGTGGAACTTCAATACGAGTTTTGATCTATACAATCAGACCCAGAAGGGGATCGCAGAACGTCTTATTCAAGACGACAATCCCACTGTAGATGATATTGTTCTTGAATCGTATGAAGTAAATAATATGGCGTGGAACTTTAGAATGTTCAATAATTTCAGTGTTACTGAAAAATTGACGTTTTCCGCCTTTGGATTTTACCGTGGCAAAGCGAGAACACTTCAGTTTGATGTAGACCCTATGTACTTCGTAAATATTGGAGCTCGCTACAGTCTGTGGGATGGTCAAGGGACTTTCAGCATTAATTACAACGATATTTTCGACACTATGAAGTTCGCCGGCGACGGAGAGCTGCCATACCGTCAATCAGTTGAGTTCAACTGGGAAAGCAATACCATTTTTGTTGGACTTAATTACCGTTTTGGTGGTGGTAAATATCGCGCCAAATCGAGAAAGAATCGTGACGATCGTGAGAAAGATGGAAGCGGCGGGATCTTTTAAACTGTTATAATTACGTTAAAGTGGGACCCCTCGTGCAACGTTTGGCACACTTTTTTAGTCTATATAATAAACCTAATACTCATTTATAATTTATTTGAATTAGCCTTCTAAAATTTTAAACCTATTAGGTGAATAAAGCCTTCTGATATTCAGAAGGCTTTTCTTTTTTTAGCTACATTTTTTTACCATCTAATGATTGCACTGCCCCAAGTAAAACCACTGCCAAAGGCAGCCAGAACGACCAGATCTCCTTTTTTAATCTTGCCGAGTTCCCAGGCTTCCGTTAGCGCAATAGGGATGGATGCCGCCGTTGTATTACCGTATTTTTGGATATTATTGAAGACCTTATCATTTGGAAGTTTGAATTTTTCCTGGATATACTGGGAAATACGCAAATTTGCCTGATGCGGGATCAACATATCAATATCACTCACCGAAAGCTTGTTTGCCTCCAATCCTTCTTTGATCACTTCAGAGAAACGCACCACCGCATGTTTAAACACAAAAGTTCCATTCATATAAGGGTAGTATGGAATATCTTCCTGAGGGTTTTTCTCAATGATCTCGGGAACCCAGTATTGAGTGCTCGGCCCTTGCAACGACAATTCATCTTTATGTTTGCCTTCGCTATGCAGATGGGTCGATAATATTCCGTCGTTACCGGTTTCATTGCGCGATACGACCGCAGCTCCCGCCCCGTCACCAAATATCACCGAAACACCTCTTCCGCGAGTTGTAAAATCGAGCCCGCCACTGTGATTTTCACTGCCGATAACGAGCACGTGTCTGTACATTCCTGTTTTAATAAATTGATCGGCCACCGATAATGCATAGACAAAACCACTGCATTGGTTACGAACATCAAGTGCCGGTACGGTTCGCATCCCCAGCGCCTCTTGCACTTGCACGCCGCCTCCCGGAAAATACATATCCGGGCTTAGTGTGGCAAAAATGATCATATCGATGTCCTTTGGCACTAATGCCGCTCGTTCCAAAGCGATCTTAGCCGCTTTAACGCCCATAACAGAAGTAGTGTTACCATCTCCTTTTTTTATATGACGTCGCTCTTTGATGCCGGTGCGTTCCTGTATCCAAGCATCGTTTGTATCCATTACTTTTGAAAGGTCATCGTTCGTAACCACATTTTCGGGAACATAGGACCCTAGTCCCGTTATTTTTGAAGTATACATAAACTGAAGTTAAAACAGAGTAGCAAGATACTTATTCGCACAAAATGAAGCGTCACATTTACGTATGAAAAAATATGCATGCATAATAACCCCTTGCTTCCATACATATTTTGAGTATCTTTTGGAAAAATTTTATCCCATGCAAAAATTCACTATTCTTCTCGCTCTCTTCCTTTTTATTGCGCCTGTGTCAGCTCAAGAAAACACAGGCTACCAAAAGCCTCCTAAAGAAATATTAGAACTTGTCGATGCACCTCTCGCACCTTCGGTGCTTATGGATGATGAAGGCGAAAACGTGGTATTACTGTACCGGGATGCATATAAGAGTATTGCCGAACTTTCAGAGAGCGAAATGCGTCTTGCAGGTTTGCGTATCAATCCGAAAACAAATATTGGTAGCAGAACAAATTATTACAATAATATTGAACTAAAAAAAGCTACTGCTACCAACTCCAGAACTGTTTCCGGGCTACCCGAAAACGGCCGTTTCTCTTATTTTAATTGGTCACCGGACCAAAAGAAGATCGCGTTCCTTCATACCACCGCAATTGGAGTGGAAGTCTGGGTACTGGATATAGAGAATAGTATTGCTACCAAACTTACAGAGCCAAAGGTGAACGCTAACATGGGAGATCCTATTAATTGGTTTAAGGACAACACTTCGTTGTTGGTAAAAATGCTTCCGAAGAACAAAAAAGAATTAATCAACCCGGATGAAGCTGTTCCTGAAGGGCCTACCATCTCTGTGAGCAGTGGTGAAAAAGCACAAAACCGAACCTATCAAGATCTTTTAAAGAATCCAAACGATGAAGCGAATTTTGAACAGTTGGCCCTTTCAGAATTAACGACAGTGTCTCTGAGCGGCACTTCAAAAACCTTCTTGCCGGCCGGAATGTACAGCAGTATCAGCTTTTCTCCTAATGGTAATTATGTATTGATCTCCAAACTGAAAAGACCGTTTTCATACCTCGTTCCTTACTATCGATTTCCGTATGATGAACTGGTTTATAACATCTCCGGTGACCTCATAAAAAAAGTCAATGAGGTACCCTTAGATGAAGTACGCCCCAAAGGATTCATGGCTACCCGTACCGGAAAGCGAAATATGAGCTGGCGGGCAGACAAACCGGCCACGCTGTATTGGGTGGAAGCTATGGACGGCGGAGATCCTGAAACGTCCGTACCCTATAGAGATGTTGTATATGAAGTGGCAGAACCATTTACCGGAAAAGGACGTGAGATCTTTAAGACCATAAATCGTTTTTCCGGTATTTCATGGGGAGATGATGAGACTGCCGTGGGTTATGATTATTGGTGGAACGACCGTAATACCAAAACTTATTTGTTCAATCCATCGAATGCGGCATCTACACCTGTGATCATTTCCGATCGAAATTATCAGGATCAATACAGCGATCCGGGTAATTTTGTCATGAAACAAAATGAATATAACCGCGATGTCTTGGAGATCATAGACGGTGAAGCATTTTTAATTGGCGAAGGATTTTCTGAAAAAGGTCAGTTTCCGTTTGTGGATGCGTTCGATCTAAAGACTCAAGAAACCAAGCGATTGTACCAATCTCCTTATACCGATAAAAAAGAATCCCTTCGCGCTGCTGTGGACATGAAAAAAGGCAAATTGTTGGTGCGTATAGAATCCCCAAATGAATATCCTAACTATTATTTCAGAAACATTTATAAGAAAAATAGTTTGACGCCTGTTACAGATTTTGAAAACCCTTATAAAAGTTTGGCTAACGTACACAAAGAAGTGATTACGTACAAACGTGATGATGGTTTGGAGTTGGAAGGGACCCTATATCTCCCCGTTGGATACGACACAAGTAAAAAAGAAAAGAAACCGATGATCTTGTGGGCGTACCCCAGAGAGTTCAAAGACAAGAGCAGTGCTTCACAAAATACTACCAACCCCAATGAATTTATTTATCCGTATTACGGAAGTCCCATCTATTGGGTAACCCGAGGCTATGTGGTTCTGGACGATGCCGCCTTCCCTATTGTGGGAGAAGGTGAGGAAGAACCTAACGATTCGTTCAGGGAGCAATTGGTGGGGAATGCAAAAGCTGCTATCGATGCCGTGGATGCTATGGGGTATATCGATCGTGAGCGTGTGGGTGTGGGCGGACATAGCTACGGAGCCTTTATGGTGGCCAATTTATTGAGCCATAGCGATCTGTTTGCTGCCGGCATCGCCCGAAGTGGTGCTTACAACCGTACATTGACTCCCTTCGGATTTCAGAGCGAGGAGCGAAGTTATTGGGATTCTCCGGAAACTTATTATAATATGTCTCCCTTTATGCATGCCGATAAAATGAAAACTCCATTACTCCTTATACATGGGGAAGCCGATAATAATTCGGGAACGTACCCACTACAAAGCGAACGCTATTTCAACGCCCTAAAAGGCCTGGGAGCCCCCGCTCGATTAGTGATGCTACCTAAAGAAAGCCATGGATATAGAGCCAAAGAAAGCATCCTTCATTTGCTTTGGGAACAGGACACGTGGTTAGAAACCTATGTAAAGAATCGTGATAAGAATGATTTGCAGGTTTCGGAAGAGATCAAGAAATAAAAAGGGGAGCGTAAACGCTCCCCTTCTCTAACAACCTAACCAATAAAATAATAGACACAATTTACTTTTTCATAGCTAATTCTATTATCCCACGATTTATACTGTAAATATACAAATTCTGTTTAATATTTAATCTGTTTAATTAAACAAATTGCGTTAAATTTTTCTTAAATAAATGATCTGTAATTATTTACTTGGATATTCGCGCCCAGATCATGCAATAAATTATACAGACCGAAAAAAGTTCGATTGATATATAAGAAATGCTTCGATCCACGATTCCCGTTCATCTTTCGCAAGCTCGTATCTTTTGCGTATTTATCGCTAAGTCGTGCGATCCTTCCGAAAAATTCGGTATCTGAAAAATCGAAATGCTCCCCGTGAAACGGCAACGTGAAGAGACTCAGTAATTCGTGAAACAATTCAGAAAAGAACCGTATCTCTTCCGGTGAATCGGATTCCTTCAGTATCTCCAATTGATACATCTTTTGAAGAAAGATCTCGGGATTATTGATATTCTCCGGTTTTGCCAGTTCAAAATAAGGAACGTAGAACGATTCGGGCACTTGTTTAATACAACCAAAATCGATGGCGATCAATGTATCGTTGGCATCCACTAAGAAATTCCCCGGATGCGGATCGGCATGTACCTTTTTAAGAACGTGCATCTGGAACATATAAAAATCCCACAGCGCTTGACCCACCTTGTTTGCGACATCTTTTTGATTGTTGCGTTTCGTAAATTCCGACAGGTGCTCCCCATGCATCCAGTCCATAGTAATGATACGTTCTCCGGACATCTCTTCGTAATAAATGGGGAATGTTAGGTTAGGGATAGCAGCACAGGCTTGGGTGATCTCTTTGCTTTGTTGCACTTCCAAAAGATAATCGGTCTCCTCTAATAGCTTTCCTTCAATTTCTTTAAAGTATTTTTCAGAATCCTTGCCCTTTAAATTGAACATCTTTATCGCAACCGGCTTTACTAGGGCAAGATCACTGCTTATACTGTCGGCTACCCCGGGGTATTGGATCTTAACAGCAAGATGCTTCCCGTTCTTGGTGGCTTTATGCACCTGTCCAATACTGGCTGCAGCGACAGAAACCGCATCGAAACTATCGTACAAGGTTTCCGGAGCGGCACCAAAATAAGACATGAATGTTTTTCGAACCAGAGGAGCCGATAACGGTGGAACTTGAAACTGCGCCAGAGAGAATTTTTCAACATACGCCTTAGGCATGATGTTTTTTTCCATGCTGAGCATTTGTGCCACTTTAAGGGCACTACCCTTCAAACTTTTAAGTCCGTCGTAGATATCTTCGGCATTGCTCTCATTGAGCTTATCTCGGTTTAGTTCGGGGTTGATAATCTTTTCACCGTAATATTTTAAGTAGTTCCCTCCTACTTTTACGCCGGTGGTAACAAGCTTAGAAGCTCGTTGGATCTTGTTGGTAGGGATGGTGTCTATTGTCTTCATCTTAGGCCATTCGTTCTTTCCACAAAAATTTCCCGAAATCGATGACACTTTCTAAAGGTGTAGTATCGAAAACATCGAAAATGGCCCTAACAGATTTCTCGATCACAATATCGGTTTTTTCAAACTTTGGAGAGTTATCGTCCATCCAGTACTTCATAAGAAACAGGGTTTGTATCCAAGCTCCTTCAGAAAATACAGTAACCGAATTCTTTAAGATCTTAAGTTGTTTTTCGTCGTTCTTTTCAGTAATAAGTCCGGCCGCAAAACCTTTTATTCGTGTACGCAATCCCTTTAACTGCGACAATTGTTTCATCATGTCTTTTTGTTCTTTTAGCGTGAAAAGAACATAGCTTCTGTTGGCGGTCAATACTTCAAAGAAGGTAAAGAAGAAGGTGAGCATCTTGTCCTGATTCGACAAGGTGTCGTAGTCCTTACTCTTTTCTATTAATGTTATGGAATGGTGAAAAAAACGATCCCATATTTTTTTCTGAAGCCCTTCAAACGAACCGTAGAATGCATAGAATTCTTCTTCTGTAAAATTGTTTTGTTTACAGAACTTATAAACGCTCTTTGGCTCGGTCTCATTGAGTAGCACCATATCCATATAGGCCGCTATGATCTTCTCTTCGGAAGCTTTTATCGTTGTTGTTTTTTTTGCTGTCATATTAATAGATGTATCGCAGACGGGCTGAAAATTGCCCCCGGTTGCACAGTACAAAGATACTTAATGTTTAAGTTTTAATTAATATTGTTAAACAAAATGTTCTGTTAAAGTTTCAGGGGTGTGACAAGGTGGCAGGGAGACCTGTATTGGTATTTTATTTGACTAACAGTTGTTGGCTATAAACATTTTAAAAAAGAACATATATGAGTAAAGGAACGATTAACGTAGCGGTAGAAAACATTTTCCCGCTCATTAAAAAGTTTTTATACAGTGACCATGAAATATTCCTTCGGGAATTGATTTCCAACGCTACAGATGCAACGCTTAAACTGAAGCATCTCACCGGTATCGGTGAGGCCGATGTGGAGTACGGTAACCCTAAGATTGAAGTGAAGATCGACAAAGAAAAGAAACAACTTCACATCATTGACGAAGGAATTGGGATGACCCAAGAGGAGGTTGAAAAATACATCAACGAGATCGCTTTTTCGGGGGCGGAAGAATTCTTGGAAAAATACAAAGATAAGAACGGGGAAGATGCCGGTATCATTGGACATTTCGGACTCGGTTTTTATTCAGCTTTCATGGTGGCCGGCAAAGTAGAGATCATCACCAAAAGTTATAAGGACGAACCTGCGGTGCATTGGACCTGCGATGGCTCTCCCGAATATTCGATCACCAAATCGAAGAAGAAAGAACGGGGAACAGAGATCATCCTTCACATTGCCGAGGATTCTACCGAATTTCTGGAAGAATCCCGCATTCGCGAGCTGTTGGTGAAGTACAATAAATTCATGCCAATCCCAATTAAATTTGGAACCAAGACCGAAACCTTGCCCAAGCCTGAGGGCGCTAAAGAGGAAGACAAGGCCCCTACCCGGGAAGTGGATAATATCATCAACAATCCTAATCCGGCGTGGACCAAACAACCTACCGATCTGGAAGCAGAGGATTACAAAAAGTTTTATCGCGAACTATATCCTATGCAGTTCGAAGAACCGTTGTTCAACATTCATTTAAATGTGGATTACCCGTTCCATCTTACCGGGATCTTGTATTTCCCGAAAATGACCAACGACATGAGCATTCAGAAGGATAAGATCCAACTGTATCAGAATCAGGTGTTCGTGACCGACAACGTAGAAGGCATCGTTCCGGAATTTTTAACGATGCTCCGTGGTGTCATCGACAGTCCGGACATTCCGTTGAACGTTTCTAGAAGCTATTTACAGGCAGATGGAGCTGTGAAGAAGATCTCCAGCTATATTACCCGTAAAGTGGCCGATAAACTAAAGAGTTTGTTCAATACAGATCGTGCGGATTTCGAAAAGAAATGGAACGATATTAAGATCGTGATCGAGTACGGAATGCTAACCGAAGAAAAATTCTTCGAAAAGGCGCAGGAATTTGCACTTTATCCTACGGTAGACGGGAAACACTATACCTTGGCAGAATTAAAAGAGAAGATCAAGGATGCCCAAACGGATAAGGATGAAAACCTAGTGGTGCTCTACGCTTCCAAGGAAGAAGAGCAGCACAGTTATATTGAAGCAGCGAAAGAACGAGGGTACGAAGTATTATTGCTCGATTCGCCTATTGTGTCGCATTTGCTTCAGAAGATGGAATCGTCTAATGAGAAGTTGACATTTGTACGCGTGGACAGTGACCACGTAGACAACCTCATCAAAAAAGACGAGGATGCGATCTCAAAGCTTTCCGAAGAAGAAAAAGAAACGCTCAAGGAATTCTTGACTGCGACGATTCCTTCGGAAAAATTTTCAGTACAATTGGAAGCGATGGACAGCAAGGCCAATCCTTTTATCATCACCGAACCGGAGTTCATGCGACGTATGAAAGAAATGCAACAAACCGGCGGCGGAATGTTTGGGATGGGAACTATGCCGGACATGTACAACCTTGTTGTAAATACCAATCATGAGTTGGTGGTGGAGATTCTCAACACCAAGACCCAAAAGAAAAAGGAACGATTGGTAAAACAAGCCTTGGACCTGGCAAAGTTGAGCAAGAACCTTTTAAAAGGAGAAGAAATGACCGCCTTTATTAAGCGCAGTTATGAAATGATAAAATAAATTTTTCTGAATCTATAAAAAAACCGCTCCGTAAATGAGCGGTTTTTTTATGCCCTCATTCGAACAAATTTTGTAAGATTTTACGGCGACTTACCGTTTAACCATTTTTTGTTCCGTTGGTCTAATAAAGTGGCAAAAGCCTAATAATTAGCATATTTTTAAGATACTAACTCTAAATATGTTAATATTATGAAAAGAATTACTATGTTTTTAATGGCACT
This sequence comes from Altibacter lentus, assembly GCF_000746845.1. Taxonomy (GTDB): domain Bacteria; phylum Bacteroidota; class Bacteroidia; order Flavobacteriales; family Flavobacteriaceae; genus Altibacter; species Altibacter lentus. Next base: position 1,191,470 of record NZ_KN050846.1, read on the forward strand.
GTTTGTCACGTGTTTTACGTGGCAGATGGGTGCGCAACAATTTTCGTCGCTTTCGGATGCGTATGAGTCAGGGTTGACTCCTACTCCGAAAAACACAACTGAAACCTCAAGCTACTCAATAGTTACTGAGACACCTGTGAAAGCTATCACAAGTACGTTTAGTGATAGAGCAAGCTTTCAAGGGGCATGTAACGTTAATCTCACCTTGGAAGATTTTGCAGGTGGACCCGGCGGTATTTCGGGATGCGGTGATGTTCTTAGCGATGCCGGAGGACCTTGCTATGCTCCCGGAGAGATACAGTCCGGATTCAATATCACAAGTGACGGAGCAGCCGCTTCGAGCCCTAGGGTGTATTATGCCGAAGCAGGCTCCGGATTTGGCAATGATGTTGATGTGGTAGGGGCAAACTTTTTCGGGGATACCTTTGTCATGAATTTTACAAGCAACGTCAATGCCTTTGGTTTTGACGTCGTTTCTCTTGCAGGTGGCACGTCTGTCGATATTAGCGTTTATGGAGCTAGTGGATTATTGGCTACGTATACCATAAGTCCTTTAGATAACGCGACTTCCTTTTTTGGATTAATTGCAGATGAAGTAATAACCAGTGTTGAGATATTTGATGCTGCGGGTGGAGCTGAAGGCATTGGGATGCTTGAGTTTGGGTTCAATAATGCCCCTACCATCGCATGCCCACCTAATGCTATGGCCAATACCGATCCCGGTGTGTGTGGTGCCGTTGTGAATTTCACAGATGCCGTGGCAATTGATGCCGAAGACGGTCCTGTTCCGGTAATGCAAACCATGGGTCCTGCCAGTGGGAGTGTGTTCCCCGTAGGAGATACCATTGTGGAATTTACGGCTACAGACGGATGTGGTAATTCTTCTACCTGTCAGTTTATAGTAACAGTGGTAGACAATGAGGTGCCGACCATCGCTTGTGCGCCGGACGTTACACAAACCAACGATGCCGGCATGTGTGGGGCCAACGTTACCGTTACGCCACCAACGCCTATGGATAACTGTCCAACTGCATTAGCTCCTGTAATAGCCGGTCCTGTTACGCAATTTTTGGGAACTTCCGGTTTATTAGATACGCCTTCAACCGTTACCGGTCTAAGTAATTCAGTTGGTGGAGATGTTAGTATAACTGCCGACTATGACGGGGACTGGAATTCTACCGTTGAGGATTTTGAACTTCTTGGTCCAGATGGATCTACCATTTTCTTCAACGATGCCCAAGGCGGCCTAGATTGTGTTTTACAATCAGATACTTTTACAGTAGCAGAAGCCACCTGGAACGGATGGATTACAACCTATGGTAATGATCTTACTTTTACTCTGTTGGCAGATTCTTCTGTGAATCCTACCACTCTATGTGCTAATAATTTTTACCAGTTAACAATTACTCTAGGACAAGGAGCTACCTTAACCAATGACTATAATGGAACAGCCGATGCTTCAGACTTCTATCCTGTTGGGACTACACCAGTAGTTTGGACCTTCACCGATCCAAGTGGAAATTCTGTATCGTGTACTCAGAATATTACAGTAACCGATGACGAAGCTCCTATGATCGTCTGTGAGGGCGAACCGGGCGTATTCAATGTCACTGAGAACTTTGACGGCGCGACTATCCCGGCAGGATGGACAACCGTTATCGTTAACGGTTTACAGGACTGGACCTTTGGTTCAGGAGCCGTACCGGGAACAGCAGACTTCACAACCAATGCAGCTATCTTTGATGATGACGCAGCCGGTGGCACAGGTGATAACCATGTGGCCCATTTACTGTCTCCGGTATACGATCTTTCAGCTTCTGTAACTGCCGACCTGTCTTTCGATTATGCATTAGGTGACTTTGCAGGTTCCGGATTACTAAGAGCCGAAGTTTGGGACGGTGCTGCATGGCAGCAAGTGTTCTTGGCTGATGGAATGGATATTCCACCGAGTCCGTCGGGCGTGATCGATGTTTCTGCTTTCGCAAATGCCGATTTCCAGGTTCGTTTTACATACGATGATGAAAATTCAGGATGGAACTGGGGTGCCGGTGTGGATAACTTCCAGTTGGATTATGAATCCTCCACTGCACCACCTTTTGATGTAACCTTAGATGCCAACGGAATGGCAACCATCGATGCTTCTATGCTCTTGGTAAGTGTTACTGAAAACTGTGGCACCTGGATAGCGACCGTAGGTGGTCCTGCTTCAGCAATGACCGTTACAGAGTGTGGAAACGCTCCCGAACCAATACCTACAACAGGAACTTCCGGACCTATGAACCCTTCTATTGCTTCTGTAACAGATGCCGGAGTTATAGGAACCGATTATACATTAGATAATATCGCAGTAGATATTCAACATACGTGGGCAAGTGACCTAGATGTGACCTTAGTATCACCGGGAGGTACTTCCATCGATGTAATGTTGGATCGAGGTGGCAGCACCGGATTGGATACCGCAGCCACACTTATATTTACCGATGCTTCCGGAAACGATGTTACCATGTGGACAGGTGGTGCCCCGGCAGCAGATTATCAAGCTGAAGGCGGGTTGTTCAATACGGTTTTTGCCGGTGAGTCTATCACAGGCGACTGGACATTGAACATCACCGATGATACAGGTGGCGATTCAGGAACATTGAACAGCTACTGTATTACATTCGCTCCAATTGTTGACACAACAGTTAGTTTTGACTGTTCACAATTAGGAGAGAACCAAGTGGAGGTATTTGTTACTGATAACAGCGGGAATTCAACTAGCTGTATCGCTACAGTGAATGTTATCGATGATACCGATCCTGTTCTTATCTGTATGGATGCTACTATTGAATTAGGTGCCGATGGAACTGCTGTGGTAGATCCTATGGATCTTCTTGGAGTGGCTCCTAGCACCTTCAATGCTATGGTGATTGGTAGTGACACAGGAACTATTGGACCTTCTGAAACTACAGATTTCACCATGACAGTAGCAACAGCCGAAACAGTAAGTTTTGATTGGGATTACACGATCACCGACCTTCCAGGCTTCGATAGTTTTGGATATTTGGTAAATGGTACGTATACACAGTTGACCGATGACGGCATCGGAAACCAGTCCGGTAGTGCATCAGTAACGCTTGCGCCGGGAGATGTGTTTGGATTTAGAAGTGTAACCGATGATAACTTTGGCGGTGGTAACGAAACAGTCGTTAGCAACTTTATGCCAGGGTTTACCGGACAATTCGATCCGGCCAACTGGACGCTCAACTTATCGCCAGGGTCTAATGGTGACGCCTTCTTCGTGGAAATACCAGGAGGACCGTTATCCTTTGATGCGTGTGGTATCACTGTATTGGCAGTGGATGTGACCATGGTAACTTGTGCTGATATCGGAACGCCTATTACGGCTACCGTATTTGCCAGTGATGCCAGTGGAAACATTGCTTCTTGTACCTCTGTGATTACCGTGGTTGACCAATTGGCACCGGAGATCACTTGTCCTGCAGACCAGACCGTAGATCCGGGAGCAGACAACTTGTTCTATACTGTACCGGATTACTTCGCTACAGGTGAAGCCACTGCAACAGACAACTGTACCGATCCTGTAACGATCACCACACAAGACCCGGCAGCCGGCACTCAGTTGGCCGATGGTGTCTATACCGTGACTCTTACAGCAGAGGATGAATATGGTAACGTAGCTACGTGTACCTTCGAGTTGACTGTTGAGACCGTTCTAGGTGTGAACGATACATCGTTAGACAATGCAATTGTGATGTATCCAAACCCGGCACGTGATATCTTGACCATCTCCAATACGTCGAATATCGTTCTTGAGAAAGCAAAGATCTACGACATCAATGGTAAGCGCATCAACACCATCGACCTTCGCGGTATGCAAGGGGAGAAAGTGATCGATGTATCTGCCTTGGCATCCGGAGTGTATGTAGTAGAGATCGCAAGTGAGCAAGCAAGTGTTGTAAAACGACTCATTAAAGAGTAAGCACTCACAAGCCTATATATTAACCAACCAAATGAAAACCCCTTCTCGAAAGAGAGGGGGTTTTTTGATTTTAAAACAGTACTTTTGAGGTAGAAAAAACCTACTATGAAAATAAAAATTCTAGCAATCTTTGTCCTTATAGCCATAGCCGCCTGTACCGACAAAAAGAAGAAAGACGCAGAGGTAATGATCCCGGTAGAAGCAGACGGTGGAATTGGAGACGGAGCACCTTCTCTGGACTCCTTACTTCAAGAAGAGGCTAAAAAAGATTCCCTCTTAGTTCCGGATAGTTCGAACCTGCCCAACAACGATAATTAATGTTACCCTGGCATCAATACTTACTCGGATTTCTGCTCCTAATTGCGGGATTCAATCATTTTCGCAGTCCGAAAATATACGAACGCATCATGCCTCCGTACTTACCGGCAACCTCGACTATGGTGCTGGTAAGCGGTATCGCCGAAATGGTACTGGGGTTAATGTTATTAAATCCGGACACACAGATTTATGCAGCATGGGGTATTATAGTAATGCTTCTGCTGTTCTTATCGGTGCACATACACATGCTTCAAAATGAGAAAGCTGCTCTAAAGCTTCCAAAATGGGTGTTGTGGTTACGAATTCCATTACAATTCGTGCTCATGTATTGGGCTTATCAATATGTGTAGTATGAATCTTTTTGCTTCGGAAAAGGAAAGAAATTCAAAACAGCTTCAGATCCCTGATGCAGACATTTGGTATGATCCCTGTTTTCTTTCTTCGGAAGAGGCTTCAGAATATTTTAAAATACTGCTCAATGAGACCGACTGGGTTCAAGAAACCATCACGGTGTTCGGAAAAAGCCATCCACAACCCCGGCTAACGGCCTTATACGGAGAGCAAGACAAGAAATACACCTATTCGAACATAACAATGTATCCGAAACCTTTTTCAGAAGCACTACATAACCTAAAAAAGAAGGTCGAAACCGTGAGTGGCAGTGTCTTTACTACAGTATTGCTCAACTTATATCGTGACGGAACGGATAGCAATGGTTGGCATAGTGATGATGAAAAAGAACTGGGGACAGATCCCGTGATCGCTTCGGTGAGTCTGGGAGCTCCCAGAATGTTTCACCTTCGGCACAAATTTCAGAAAGAGCTAAAGCAAAAAATAATCTTGGAACCGGGAAGTCTCTTCCTAATGCAAGGGACAACACAACATTACTGGCAACATCAGATTCCGAAGACAAAAAAAGCCGTCGCTCCCAGGATTAATCTTACCTTCAGAAAAATCAAGTAGAAAAATATGGGTTGACGTTACCCAAAGATATCGTTTAATAAAGTGCTTAAACGAATTCCCCCTTTTTGAAGCTGTGCTCTCACCACGTCTACATATTGGTACATATAGCCATATCCTAGGTCTTGTCCCGCCGCGGTCGTATTATAGACCTGTACACATAGTTCTCGGCTTTCGTTCATCCAATCCTTTATCGTCCCGCGACGAATTTTCGCTACTTCCTCTTTGGACAAACGTTTGGTATTTGCCGCCAATTCTGTATAGGACATTTCATAGCTGTCAAGGATCTTCTCATCCCAAACCGAATGCAGGTTGGTGCCTTCATCGAACCAGCGTACCTGAAATTGGTTTCCGCCACGATCATCGGCAATCCCTACATGTAAAGGCTGGTGGAGATCGCCCATAAAATGAACCAGTAACTTAAGGTGAAAAGCCTTTTTATCCTTTGGTGTCTCAGTATCCTTTAGTATTTCAACACACGTAAGGATGGCCTTGTAAAGATCGCCCTTATCGCTTTTTGGGTGGGTATCGTAGGTGCTGTCAAAAGGAAAGTTGACATAGTGACAGGGTGCATATTCTTTATAAAGTGCGTCACTTTTAATCTCATCGGCGTAGGTCGAGACCAGTGCCAAGGATTTCCCGTCCAATAAGGTTTCGATCGCTCGTTTTGCCTTTTTTGTAAGGTATTCTTGTGCAATCTCTCCAGTCGCCCGGTGTCCGGTGCGACCCCAGTCTGCTGCGGAAGACATAATGGGAAACATGAGAAAAATAATGAGAAGTAACCACGGTTTCATAACACAACAATTTTACACAAAGATACTTCGCTAAACAATTTAATGGTAATTTTAGAGTTCAAAAAAACAAAAAAGCAACATGAATAAGCTCATTATTGTCTTTGCCCTCCTTATCTTCGGAAATACATTTAGTCAAGAAATAAACTACATTAGTGAGGAGATAAGCATCCCTCCCCTGGTAGAAGGTACTTTATTATTGCCTGAAACCAGCTCTCCCATTCCACTTGTGATCCTGTTGGGAGGTTCCGGCCCTGTAGATCGAAATGGCAATCAAGGACTTTCAAAGAACAATTCGCTGCGCTTTTTAGCTGAAGGATTGTATGCCAATAATATTGCTACTTTTAGGTACGATAAACGTCTGGTAAAGATCATGAAGATGGGAGCTATGGACGAAAAAAAGATAAGGTTTGCTCATTTTATTGAAGATGCTGTTTCGGTACTTACACATTTCAAGAACGATGCCCGTTTCTCTTCCATAGTTATTGCCGGTCATAGTCAAGGATCTCTCGTGGGAATGATAGCTGCACAAAGTGGTGCAGACGGTTTTATTTCGCTGGCAGGTGCCGGACAGGAGATCGACGACGTTATTGTGGATCAAATAGCCAAACAGAATCCGGCACTTAAAGATAATGCACGAACTTCTTTTGACGACCTTCGTGTTAATGGTGTGGCTACTAATTACAGTCCTTTACTCGCTTCAATCTTTCGTCCTGCCATACAGCCCTTTATTTTCGATTGGATGCAATACGACCCCCAGGAAGAGATTGCAAAGCTTGACATCCCGGTACTTATAGTCAATGGCGATAAAGATATTCAGGTTCAAGTTTCCGAAGCCGAAAAATTACATGCTGCCAAGCCCAGTGCACAATTGGTGATCCTCCCTAAGATGAACCATATCTTTAAAAAGATTGAAGGTGATGATCTTGAAAATCAAAAATCATACAACGAGTTTAATCGTCCTGTCATGCCCGAGCTTATTGAAATAGTTTCCAATTTTGTAAAACAGTAATCATTTCCTTAATAAATTGTATTTTGCGGCAAAACACAGCGCATGCAAGATACAACCACCGAAATTATCAAGGACACCACGCCTCTATTTACCAGTGACACCATAGTTTTTGGGATATTGATGATCGCATTAGGGATCATTTTCTATACCTCACATAAAGAAAAAGGTTTTTGGAATACTTTCTATAAGGTAGTTCCTGCCTTGTTCATGGCCTATTTCATACCCGCCTTACTCACTACATTTGGAGTGATCGCTCCGGAATGGGTCACCTTATCCGAGTCCGGTGAAGTCACAGAGAACAGTACCAGCCTCTACTATATGGCAAGCCGCTATTTGCTGCCGGCCGCGCTGGTTCTTATGACACTGAGCATAGACCTGAAAGGAGTATTTAATTTGGGACCGAAGGCGTTGATATTGTTTTTAACAGGAACCGCCGGAATCATACTTGGGGGACCTATCGCCGTTCTTATTGTGGGAACTATCTCTCCTGAAGCTGTGGGAGGCGAAGGAGCCGACGCTGTCTGGCGCGGACTTTCAACTCTTGCCGGAAGCTGGATTGGCGGTGGTGCCAATCAAACCGCTATGCTGGAGATATATGGCTACAATCAAGCCTTGTACGGTGGGATGGTATTTGTAGATATTGTTGTGGCAAACATCTGGATGGCGATCATCTTGGTCGGTATTGGGAAATCAGCCAAAATCGATAAATGGCTTAAGGCAGATACAAGTGCTATAGAAAGTCTAAAGGAAAAAGTTTCTAGTTACACTAAAAAAGTAGAACGAAATCCCAGCCTCACCGACCTAATGATTCTTGGTGCCATTGCATTTGGAACCGTGAGTTTTGCACATTTCGGGGCCGATTATCTCAGTGCCTTTTTCGCAGATATTGTAGCGGACATACCAAAGGGCATTAAACGCAACGTATTTACCTTCCTAGACTCCAGTTTCTTTTGGATGATTAGCATCACCACCCTCATTGGAGTACTGCTTTCATTTACCAAAGCCCGCAGTTATGAAGGTGCCGGCGCGAGCAAGTTAGGCAGTGTGTTTATCTATATTCTTGTAGCAACCATTGGTATGAAAATGGATCTCACGCTTATCTTCGACAATACAATGCTTATTGTTATTGGTCTGGTCTGGATGCTCTTTCATGCAGGGCTGCTCATTTTAGTAGCGAAACTCATTAGGGCTCCTTATTTCTTTTTGGCAGTGGGAAGTCAGGCAAATGTAGGTGGCGCGGCCTCTGCACCCATTGTCGCATCGGCGTTTCATCCTTCACTAGCCACGGTGGGCGTTTTATTGGCCGTGTTTGGTTATGCCATTGGAACGGTGGGTGCGATCTTATGTACGGTTTTAATGCAATTGGCGGCTTCGGCGTAGGATTTCTTTCAAAAAAAATGCATCTTTGCCCGCTTAAAAATCATGCCTCATGAACTATTTGTTTTCCCTGCTTGCTATTCTTTTCCTCATTACAAGTTGCAATAATGATGCAAATGAAATGTACTTATCCGGAGAAATCAAAGGGCTTCGGAAAGGAACGATTCTCCTTCAGAAAATAGAGGACACCAGCCTTGTCGCAGTAGACTCTGTTACCGTAGACGGCGAAGCAATCTTTAGTTTTTCAGAAACTATAGAAAGTCCGGAAGTATATGTATTGAGCCTTCGCATCAAAGATGAATCGTTGTTGGACAAAGAACTACCTTTCTTTGCAGAACCGGGAGAGGTCAACATTATCACAAGTTTAAAGAACTTCAATTCGGGTGCTGTAATTACAGGGTCTAAAAACCAAGCAAAACTTTCAGAATACAAAAAATTGAAGCAGCGTTATGCCGACAGAAACTTGGATCTTATCGAGCAAGAGTTTAAGGCCTTACAGAGCGGGAACGACAGCCTTCTTGAAGTAATACGAAAACGCAAACAAAGTACGGTCACCGGTAAATACCTTGCGACTGTAAATTTTGCCATTAACAACAATGATTATGAGTTGGCGCCGTATCTCATGCTCAACGAAGTGTTCGATGCCAATGTGAAGTACCTGGATACTGTTTACAAGTCGCTTACCCCAAAAATAAAAGACTCTAAATACGGGATCGAATTAGAGTCTTATATTACTGAGCGGAAACAGGCTGGAAATTAATTACAGCGCATTGATTTTATCGATCAATTTTCTACCGCGATCTTCCAGCTCTTGATTGATCGCTTTAAAATGTTTCTTTTTATTCTCGACATCCTTTGCATTCACTTTCTCGATCAATTCGTCGAACGTGTTGATCGCCTCATCGATGATCGCCTCGGCTTTCTTATTGTCCTTATCAGGATTGGTAAGCTCCCAAATATAGACAGCTTCAATAATATCGCCTAACACATAATTAATGTCTCTTTTTAAAATACGTACACTTGCCATTTTTATAAATAATTTTATGCAAAAGTACTACTTACTTGCAGATTACGGGATATAAACCTCTAAAAATATAGCCTTATCAGTAACGATGGTAAGGTTAGTAGCCACAGCGGGGATTAGGATCGTTTCTCCTGTCTCGACGGTCTCGGTATGCGCGCCCATTTTGAAGATAGCACTGCCTTTTACACACATATAAACGGTAAATGAGTCGATGCCGGAAAGATCACGCTCCATAGTCCCGGAGAGATCCAGTTTGTTGGTTTCAAAATAAGGAACACGTTTTAGCAGAACCGGTGTATTCTTTTCTTCGGAATAAGAAATTTTGGTGGTATGCGGTTCGAAATTGATAGCATCTACCGCCAAATCTGTATGTAATTCCCGATAAGTCCCGTCGGTGTCGGGCCGATCCCAATCATAGATACGATACGTGACATCGGACGTTTGCTGGATCTCGGCGAGCACCACCCCTGCCCCAATGGCGTGTACTGTTCCCGGTGGGATAAAAAAAGCGTCACCTTCGTGAACCTTTTCAGAATGAAGGATACTTGTAATAGTATTTTCTGAAAGTGCCTTTTGATATTTTTCTACATCCATGGCTTCATTGAATCCCAAAATTAATCGTGCATCGGGTTCTGAATGAAGTATGTACCACATCTCGGTTTTTCCGAAGCTGTTATGGCGTGACTTTGCAAGATCGTCGTCCGGGTGTAGCTGTACCGAAAGATCTTGCTTTGCATCAATGAATTTGAACAATAGAGGGAATTGATCTCCAAAATGATCGTAAACCTTTTCACCCACCAAGTTGCTTTTGTGTTCTTTTATTAGATCCAAAAGTGAATTGCCTTTTTGGCTTCCATTGCGTATGTGAGAAACACTGTCTTTCACCCCGGAAAGTTCCCAGCTCTCTCCAATATTCCCGTCTTTCTCTTTTCTGAAAAGTGTTTTCAATTTCCCTCCGCCCCATACTTTCTCTTTAAGTATAGGTGTAAATTTTAGAGGATATAAGGCAGCCCCGCTACCCATTGTAAACAACGAAGTTTCTTGGTGTTTCATAGAGTTTTACTTCGATCTCATAACGAGATTCCAGTCGCTTCCGAAGCTTTTCCCAAATGACTATGGCTATATTTTCTACGGTTGGATTTAACGATCTAAACTCCGGCACTTCAAGATTGAGGTTTTTATGGTCAAAGGCATCTTCCACTTCTTCCTTAATAATATCCTTAAGAAGCTTAAGATCAATTAGGAAACCGGTTTCCGGGTCGATAGTTCCGGTAAGACCAACTTCAAGCTCATAATTATGGCCGTGATAATTGGGGTTACTGCACTTCCCGAAAACGGCAAGATTCTTTGCGTCACTCCATCCTTCCTTGAACAAGCGATGTGCGGCATTAAAATGCGCTTTGCGATATACCGTTAGACTCATACGCTTATATGTTTATAGAACTTATCGAAAATGATCTTGAACCAGGCAGTATATTGTCCTGGGTTCGCTTTGATATCCTCCTGAACACTTTCCAAGGACATCCATTTCCATGATGCTACTTCCTTTGGATTTATGTTTGGAGTTCCGTCGTATTCTCCAATTAATATATGGTCGTATTCATGTTCGGTCAATCCGTTATCGAAAGGAGCTTTGTAGATAAATGAAGTGGTCTCTTTTAAGGTTGTAGTAAAACCCATTTCCTCGAACAACCTTCTCTTTCCGGCTTCCAAATTCGTTTCGCCATCTCGTTGATGACTGCAACATGTATTAGTCCACAGACCCGGCGAGTGATATTTAGTAAGCGCGCGTTGTTGTAGCAATAATTCCTTTTTTTTGTTAAAGATAAATACCGAAAAAGCCCTGTGGAGCAATGCCTTTTCATGTGCTTCCATCTTAGGCATCAACCCGATCTTTTCATCCTTTTCATTGACAAGGATGACTAGTTCTTCCTTCATAGCAATTTCTTCTTTTTCCAAAAGTACGAAATAGGTGGATGTTATTAAAAACAAAAAGCGTTCAAAGTGATTTTGAACGCTTTTGTTTCTTGTAAGACAGTGTTGTTAGTTCTGTATAATGAACATCGATCGGCGGTTGAGCTGGTGCTCCTCTTCGGTACACTCCACCCCGTCCGAACATCGGTTGGTGAGCTGCCGCTCCCCATATCCCTTAGCCGTTAATCGACTCTTACTAATACCTCGCTCCACCAACCAGTTTAGGGTCGACTGCGCACGATTCTCAGAGAGTCGTTCGTTATACTTGAACGAAGCACGTGAGTCTGTATGCGATTCTATGTGGATGACAAGCTCCGGGTACTGACGCATCGCTGCCAAGATCTTGGCCAGCTCCACAGCAGCATCGGGACGAATGTTATAACGGTCCAGATCAAAATAGATCGGTTCAAGCTTTAATCGACAACCTAGATCATTTGGAGGACACGGATCGATCAATGCCAACGGCACAGGAACTTCCACCCTCCCCGATTCGGCGGGCGTGAGGATCACCTTCTCATAAGGAGCATACTGAGGCTTGCTACCCCGTATCGAATATTGCTTCTCACAGTCGGCCGTAAAACTATAAGCAGCATCCTGACCAACGATCACCTGTTCCACCACTGTATTGTTACCATCCAAAAGCGTCACCTCTGCACCCGGTAATAGCGCCTTGCTATCCTTATCGAACACCGTGCCGGTGATCACAACCTCACACTTCTCCTGTACACGATAGATCTCATCGTCGATACTACCCCGGCCACCATCACGGTTCGAGGACATATAACCAATACGTTTGTCTTCCTGAATAATAAAACCAAAATCATCCTGACTGCTGTTGGCAGGTTCCCCTAAATTAGAGACCTTCCCCACAGTCTCACCATCCAAGGGTGCCATAAAGATATCGTAGCCTCCAAGACCGCCCCGACCATCGCTGGAGAAGAACAGGTTGTTGCGCTCACTGATAAAGGGAAACGACTCCCGGGCCTCGGTATTGATCCCAGGACCAAGATTCACAGGCGTACCGTAGGTATCCTCACCCAGTATGTCCACATACCAAAGATCCGACATCCCCATCGTGCCCGGCATGTCTGAGGAGAAGTACAAACGCTTCTGATCCAGACTAAGGGCCGGGTGGGCCACAGAATATTCCTTGCTGTTGAAAGGAAGTTCAACAACATTGGTCCAGTAGTTGTCACCACTCTTGGTGGCCTTGTATAACTTCAAACGGATCGTTTTGTTCTTGTCCTTTCCCTTCTTACCGTCGATATAGTTGTTACGCGTAAAATAGATCGTATTACCATCCTTGGTAAAGGCAGGAGTCGACTCATGATAGGGCGTGTTAACATCCCCGCTTAGAGAACTTGCATTGGAAAGCTTGCCCATAGCGTCCATATCGGCCTCAAAAAGATCCAAAAAGGGCTGGTCGGTCCACTGGGCGATCTTAGAGCCTTCCGTACGTGAACTAGAGGCATACACCAACTTGTCCATATAGTAGGAAGGGCCAAAGTCAGACCCATCGGTGTTGATCGAGACCTTCTCCAACTCTACCTGATACTCCAAAAAATCCGTAGAGCTCGCACGAACGATACCCGGATCTCCCCCACGGGAAATGTACATATCCATGTACTTCTTGGAAGCCTCAGGCTGACCCAAACTCTTGAGCGATTGTGAGGCACGGTAGTAATAGTCCGTGTCCACATCACCCGGGTACTCATTGATAAGACGAAGGTACCACTTGGCAGCGTTGTCGTAATCGCTGTTCCAATAATAGGTATCTCCCAAGTTCTTGTAGATCTGGGCAGAGGTATAACCATCCTCTACTACCTTCAAATAGATCTCACGAGCATCGATGTACGAATACTTGTCAAACTCCTTGTTGGCCTGCTCTACTTGCTTCTTCTGTGAAAAAGACGCACCGGTATAACAAAATACCAGTGCTACTAATAATACTTTCTGTAATAATGTGTTCATGCCCCAAATGTTTTAATTTAAAAGAATCGTGGTGTCAATACACGTTCAGGTTTCTTAAACAGATCAAAACGAACCATAAGCTCATAAGACCCGTCACTGAAATCCTCTATGTCGGTGGTCTGGTAATCATACCCAAAACCAATAAAGATCTCATCCGATGCCTGAAAACCAACCATCGCACTCATAGCAGCACTCCAACGATAGGCAGCTCCCAAGGTAACCTTCTCATACAAAAGAAAGTTCGCAGAAACATCCCACTGCAAAGGCGCACCACTCACTGCCTTGACCAACGTGGCAGGCTTGAACTTCAAGTTCTCATTTAGATCGAACACATATCCCGCAATCAAGAAATAATGCAAACGCTCCGCGGCCGTAATAGAACCATTGAAGCCTCCGTTTTGAATATCATCCAAGGTCGATTCATCAAAGTGCTTGGTCGTTAAAAAGTTGGGAACCGATAACCCCGCATAGAACTTCTCGGTATGGTAGTAAACACCAGCTCCAATCTGTGGCTGTATCCTATTGTCTATATTGGTCTCAAAGACATCGCCCGGATCGGCGATATTAAGCTTGGTAAAATCAACATCCAACAGATCCAAACCAGCCTTAAGACCAAAGGCAAGCTTACCATCATCAGAGGTGTTGATCGTATAGGAATAATCAATGGTAACGTTCGACTCGATCGAAGGACCCAGCTCATCGCGTACAATGGAAAGACCAAGACCCATGTTCTCCAAAGAACCAATGGGAGAGTTCACCGTAAAGGTACCCGTCTTGGGAGCGCCATCCAAACCAACCCACTGGGTGCGGTATAACAACCCAAAACTCAAGGCCTCTCTAGAACCCGCATAACCCGGGTTCACCACCTGCGTATTGTACATGTACTGTGTGTACTGGGGATCCTGCTGCGCACTACCTGTAAAGGTACCTAGCAAAAGTAAGATCATGACTGTAAAATAACTGTGTCTCATAGTTAAGTATTTTATGATCCCGGAAGCCTTAACACTCCCGGGAATTCTTTGATTCACTATCTGTTTATATATAAGTAACCCGCATAACTGCTCTCTCCAGGATTATCACCCGTGAAGGTCAGTACATAATAATACGTACCCGTAGGCAACTCCTTCTCCTCACGTATGGTAGAACGACCATTGGAAACACCCCTAAAGACATTGTCACCATCATCATAACCATCGGTCTCCCAAACAAGAACACCCCAACGGTTGTAGATCTTAACATTGTTCTCAGGATAATCCTCTATACCATCGATCACAAAGTAATCGTTCAATCCATCTCCATCAGGGGTCACACCATTATAAATCTCAAAGGTAACACCACCAACTCCAGGAAGCACCGTAACCGTTAGATCATCCGGCTCTCCGTCCCCATCAGGATCAACATTGGTAGGATCGTTAGGATCATCCGAAGTGTCCGATACATCCAAACCTCCAATGGTCTGACCCGTAGCAATAGCCTGATTAATAACCTCGCCAGCGTCTATGTCAGCCTGCGTAATAGGATACTCCGCAGTAAAGGTATCACTGTCGGTCTCCCCAACGTTCAACTGTGCAATAGGACCGCCAGAGATCACAATACCCGGCAACTCATCGGTCAATACAATATTGTATAAAGTTACATTGCCTGTGTTTGTAACGCTGAAAACATAACTGATGGTCTCCCCTGCTTGTGGGATCATATCACCATTCTCATCATTGAACACTCCCGATTTGGTGACAGACATTTTTGGATCCTGACACAACACCGTAGTGGTAATATCATCTTCAAAATTGCTGTTGTCATCCGACAGATCGGTAACAATTGTTCCATTAGGAGCTTCACCCGAAGCTGTCGCCTGATTGTTTACTTCTCCTGCGTCCACATCGTCTTGAGTGACAGTGTAAACTGCAGAGAATGTTTCGGTGTCTGATTGTCCGGCCGCAATAGAAATTGGTCCTCCTATCACAGTCACCATTGGATCGGTAACTATGACATTGGTTAACATCACATTCCCAAGGTTGGTGACCACAAAGTCATAGACAATAGTTTCTCCAAGATCCACACAACCATTTCCATTCTCATCTACCGGAGTTCCCACCTTAATAAGAGCGATTCCTGCTTCCTGACATAGATCTGTTGTTGTTGGATCGTCTTCGAACTCACTGTTATCATCCGAAAGGTCGGTCACTTCATCTCCAAGGAGCGTGAACCCACGAGCCAACGCTTGGTTCTCAACAAAACCGTTATCAATATCGGCTTGTGTGATTGAATAAGTTGCTGTAAACGTAGTACCATCAGATGTAAACGGCGCCAATGTAATAGGTCCTCCTTGAACGTTCACCAACGGATCACTAATTGAGATGTTTGTGAGCGTCACATTTCCGAGGTTATACACCGTAAAGCTATAGCTGATAGTCTCCTTTGGATCGGCACACTTATCTCCATCTTCATCATTAAAGACACCTTGCTTCACGAGTCCAATAAATGGAGACTGACAAAGTTGTACAATAGTAGGATCATCTTCCAAGATACTTGTATCATCCGAAAGATCCGTTACTGTCCCTCCTGAAGGAGTCTCTCCTGTAGCAGTCGCTTGATTCATTACCAGTCCGGCATCGACATCCGCTTGTGTAACTGCGTAGGTTGCTGTAAATGTTGTATTATCTGAAGCACCTACCGGCAGGGTTATTGGACCTCCTACCAAGACAATACCCGGTAGTGGATCTGTAATCATAACGTTATCCAGTGTAAGGTTACCGGTATTGACTACGGTGAAAGTATAGGTAATAATATCACCTTCTACCGGACATCCGCCTCCCTGATCCGGATTTGGAGGAAGACTTCCTTCCTTGATCAATGCAATACTTGCGTTTTGACATACAACGGTTACCGTTGGATCATTCTCCAGTACGCTATCATCGTCCGAAAGATCGGTCACTACAGTTGCATCTGGCGCAGTACCTTCGGCAGTAGCCTGATTCGTAACCTGTCCGGCGTCGATATCGGCTTGTGTGATCGCATAGGTTGCGGTATACACCCACGTTTCAGAAATCTGTAGGATACCATCCCCGTCATCTCCGGATATAAGTACAATAGGTACAACAGGATTTGGTGCTTGCAACAATGGATCAGTGACATTGATACTATTTAAACTTACGTTTCCTTCATTTGTTACCGTGAAGGTATAGTTCAGGCTCTCACCAGGATCTGCACATCCACTTTGATTATCATCTACTAAAGTACCTGTTTTAACGATCGCTATAGCAGGACTCTGACAAACAGTTATAACAGTAGGATCGTCTTCCAACACGCTTGTATCGTCTGAAAGATCTGTAACCACAGTAGTATCCGGAGCCGATCCTGAAGCAGTTGCCTGATTCGTTACTTGTCCGGCATCAATATCTGCCTGAGTAATAGCATAAGTCGCTGCGTAGATCCACGTTTCAGTGACTTGTAGAATTCCGTCACCATCATCTCCGGACACCAATACAATTGGCACAACCGGGTTTGGCGCTTCCAATAATGGGTCTGTTACGCTTATACTAGATAAACTCACGTTTCCTTCATTGGTCACAGTAAATGTGTAGTCTAAGCTCTCACCTGGATCTGCACACCCACTCTGGTTATCATCATTCAAGATCCCTGTTTTTACGATAGCGATCGCAGGACTCTGACAAATTACGGTCACAGTAGGGTCATCTTCCAATACACTTGTATCGTCTGAAAGATCGCTTACAGTGGTTCCGTCTTCATCGGTACCTTCGGCAGTTGCTTGATTTGTAATCTGACCGGCATCAATATCTGCTTGTGTAAGCAAATAAGTAGCCTCATAAATCCATGTTTCAGATTCTTGTAATATACCATCTCCATCGTCTCCTGAGACTAGAATGATCGGTACTATTGGGTTTGGTGCTTCCAATAATGGATCAGTAACCGATACATTGAATAAAGGAACGTTGCCTTCATTTGTTACTGTAAAAGTATAATTGATCATTTCGTTTGGATCTGCACACTGATCCCCGTTACCATCCATAAACTCTCCTGTCTTCACGATCGCGATCGCAGGCGCGGGAGTTTCTTCAATTAAGATGTACACAGTCGCCCGATCGGTAGCCACAGGTACGCCGTTGTCGAAGATCGCATACACGAACTGATCGGTGCCGGTAAAGCCGGCATTTGGCGTATAGGTGAACGTACCATCGGCATTGATCACCAACGTACCATTGCTAGGACCACTTACAGGTGTTAACCCTGTATCGACCATTTGAGCATCGCCCTCAGGGTCGTTGTCGTTATCAAGTACATTACCATTGATAGGCTGATCCATTTCAGTGTAATAAGAATCATCATTGGCAACTGTAATATTATTCAAATCCTGAATGATGTAAATAGTCACCGTAGCGGTATCACAAAGTGCAGGAGTTCCGTTATCACAAATAGTATATTCGAAGGTATCCTCGCCCACAAATCCAGGGTCTGGAGTATAGGTATAGCTTCCATCAGGATTCACAACCACCGTTCCATTACTAGGAGCGGTATTGGTAGTTACCACAATAGGATCACCGTCCAGATCGTAATCATTAACAATTACATTGCCTGAAACAGGAACATCCACTTCGGTTACATTTGTGTCATTATTTGCAATTGGAGGATCATTCCCTATGATTGGATCGTCTACAATTTCAATTGTTACTGTAGCCGTATCACAGGCGATCGGGTTTCCTCCATCACACACCTGATACTCGAAAGAGTCTTCTCCTACGTAATCAATATTTGGAGTATAAATATATGTTCCATCAGGATTGAATACCAAACTACCGTTGGCAGGACCACTTACCAATGTGAATACCTCGGTACCCGCAGGACCGTCGAGGTTGTCATCATTAGTACTTACGTCTCCGCTTACAGGTAAATTAACGAATGTATCGTTGATATCATCTATCGCTAAAATAGTATTCCCCGGGTCTCCAACGGTTAGGTACACAGTCGCCTGATCGGTAGCCACAGGTGCGCCGTTGTCGAAGATCGCATACACAAACTGATCGGTGCCTGTAAAGCCGGCATTTGGCGTATAGGTGAACGTCCCATCGGCATTGATCACCAACGTACCATTGCTAGGACCACTTACAGGTGTTAACCCTGTATCGACCATTTGAGCATCGCCCTCAGGGTCGTTGTCGTTATCAAGTACATTACCACTGATAGGCTGATCTATAAAACCATTATAGGCATCATCATTGGCAACTGTAATGTTTCCATTGTTAGGGATCACCTGAATGGTCACCGTAGCGGTATCACAAAGTGCAGGTGTTCCGTTATCACAAATAGTATATTCAAAGGTATCCTCGCCCACAAATCCAGGGTCTGGAGTATAGGTATAGCTTCCGTCAGGATTCACAACTACCGTTCCATTGCTAGGAGCGGTATTGGCCGTAACAACAATAGGATCGCCATCAGGATCAAAGTCGTTCACCAATACATTACCACTCACAGGAGTATCTACCTCGGTCGTGTTCGTATCGGCATTGGCAACAGGAGGCTCATTGTCAGGACTACCTACAGGTAATACCTCAATGTACACCGTGGCCGTATCACAGGCGATCGGGTTTCCTCCATCACACACCTGATACTCGAAGGTGTCCTCACCCTCGTATCCCGCATCAGGAGTATAGGTATAGCTTCCGTCAGGATTGAATACCAAACTACCGTTGACAGGACCACTTACCAATGTGAACACCTCGGTGCCCGCAGGACCGTCAGGGTTCTCATCGTTGGTGGCAACACTACCGCTTACAGGCAGGTCAACATAGGTGTTATTGATATCGTCAACAGCTAAAACATCATTTCCGGGATCTCCAACAGTTAGGTACACAGTCGCCTGATCGGTAGCCACAGGTGCGCCGTTGTCGAAGATCGCATACACAAACTGATCGGTGCCTGTAAAGCCGGCATTTGGCGTATAGGTGAACGTCCCATCGGCATTGATCACCAACGTACCATTGCTAGGACCACTTACAGGTGTTAACCCTGTATCGACCATTTGAGCATCGCCCTCAGGGTCGTTGTCGTTATCAAGTACATTACCACTGATAGGCTGATCTATAAAACCATTATAGGCATCATCATTGGCAACTGTAATGTTTCCATTGTTAGGGATCACCTGAATGGTCACCGTAGCGGTATCACAAAGTGCAGGTGTTCCGTTATCACAAATAGTATATTCAAAGGTATCCTCGCCCACAAATCCAGGGTCTGGAGTATAGGTATAGCTTCCGTCAGGATTCACAACTACCGTTCCATTGCTAGGAGCGGTATTGGCCGTAACAACAATAGGATCGCCATCAGGATCAAAGTCGTTCACCAATACATTACCACTCACAGGAGTATCTACCTCGGTCGTGTTCGTATCGGCATTGGCAACAGGAGGCTCATTGTCAGGACTACCTACAGGTAATACCTCAATGTACACCGTGGCCGTATCACAGGCGATCGGGTTTCCTCCATCACACACCTGATACTCGAAGGTGTCCTCACCCTCGTATCCCGCATCAGGAGTATAGGTATAGCTTCCGTCAGGATTGAATACCAAACTACCGTTGACAGGACCACTTACCAATGTGAACACCTCGGTGCCCGCAGGACCGTCAGGGTTCTCATCGTTGGTGGCAACACTACCGCTTACAGGCAGGTCAACATAGGTGTTATTGATATCGTCAACAGCTAAAATATCGTTTCCGATAAAGCCAACAAGAATAGTCACTGTAGCAGAATCTGTTGCTACAGGGCTTCCGTTGTCGAAAATAGAATATACAAAACTATCAGGACCGTTATATCCGGCATTAGGAGTATACACAAAACTTCCATCTGCATTTAAAACCACAGTACCATTGCTTGGTCCACCGGAAGGACTAATGGCAACATCTACTGTTTGATCATCTCCTTCAGGATCGGTATCATTGTCCAAAACATTCGCACTAATTGCAATTCCCACAGTTGTATAATATGAATCATCCACTGCTGTGGTAATATTATTGGTCGTATCCAATACTTGAATAGTCACCGTAGCGGTATCACAAAGTGCAGGTGTTCCGTTATCACAAATAGTATAGGTAAAGGTATCCTCTCCTACAAAATCTGCATTTGGTGTATAAGTATAGGTTCCATCGGGGTTCACAACCACTGTTCCATTGGCAGGATCGGTATTGGCCGTCACAACTATAGGATCTCCGTCAGGGTCATAATCGTTAGGAAGTACATTCCCGTCTACAGGAACATTCTTTTGCGTAGTATTCGTATCAGCATTCGCTACCGGGGGATCATTATTTGGTCCATCGACCGGTTCGATCTCGATATAAACCACAGCACTATCACAAGCCTGAGGGTTTCCATCATCACAGATAGTATATTCAAAAGTATCTTCACCAATGTAGTCGGTTGGAGGTGTATACGTATATGCTCCTGTGGTAGGATCGATCGTGACAATAACTCCCTGAGCCGTTGTTACAGTAGTAGTAGTTACGGTTTGAGTATCGCCTTCGAGATCAAAATCATTGGTTAGTACATTACCACTTACCGGAATATTGACAAAGGTATCATTAATATCATCCACAGCAACCGTTGTATTGACAAACGGACTAATTAAAATAGTGACGGTAGCTGAATCTGTAGCAACAGGAGTTCCGTTGTCAAAGATCGAATATATAAAACTATCGGGTCCAAAATATCCGGCATTCGGCGTATAAACAAAGCTTCCGTCTGCATTTAAAACCACGGTACCATTACTTGGTCCGCCGGAAGGACTAATGGCAACATCTACTGTTTGGTCATCACCTTCAGGATCTGTATCATTATCTAGAACATTTTCAGAAACAGCTACACCTATTTGTGTAAAGTATGCGTCGTCTACTGCCGTAGTAATATTATCGGTTGTATCCAATACCTGAATGGTCACTGTTGCGGTATCACAAAGTGCAGGCGTTCCGTTATCACATATTGTATATTCGAAAGTATCCTCACCTACATAATCCAATGGTGGGTTATAGGTATAACTCCCGTCCGGATTTATATTCACTGTTACACCTTGAGCAGTTGTAACACTTGGTGTCGTTATGGTAATTGGGTCACCGTCCGGATCATAATCGTTAGGAAGAACATTACCATCAACGGGAACATTTTTCTGTGTTGCATTTGTATCAGCATTAGCCACCGGCGGATCGTTTTCGGATCCATCTCTTGGTTCTACTTCTATATATACAGTAGCACTATCACACGCTTGCGGATTACCATCATCACAGATCGTATACACAAAACTATCCTCTCCAACAAAATCGGTTGGAGGTGTGTAGGTATAAGCTCCGGAAACAGGATCTATCGTTACAGTAACGCCGCGAACAGTAGTTACCGTAGTGGTAGTAACCGTTTGCGTATCACCTTCAAGATCAAAATCATTGGTAAGGACATTTCCATCCACAGGAGTGTTTACAAAAGTGTCATTGATATCATCTACTGCAACTGTACAATTCTTCAGAATAGTTACAGCAACAGAGGCATTACAACCATTCGAATCTACCACACTAATTGTATGGCTTCCTTCGGAAAGATCGTTAAAAGTTCCGGATGCCTGAGGGGTTCCGCCATCTAAAGCATATAAATATGGTGGTGTTCCACCACTTGCAGCAACCGTTATTGAACTTGGCGCGCTACATAATATATCTGTTTGTGAGGTAATGTTTATGGATAATGCTTCGGAAGGTTGCATCACCATAGCACTATCGGTCTTTGTACAACCATTCGCATCGGTAATCACAACCGAATACGTCCCTGCTGTAAGATCGAATAAGTCTTCGGTAGTTTCACCATTCGGACTCCAAACAAAAGTATAGGGTGGTGTACCTCCGGTAACGGTAAGATCCAGTGATCCTGTGTCGTCTCCAAAACAAGCCACATTAGTTACGGCAATACCGGAACTCAGCGGACTTGGTTGGTTAACGGTTGTGGTAGCTGTCGCTGTACATAACGTAGATTGATCGGTCACAGTTACTGTGTAAGCTCCTGCGGTGAGACCTGTGATAGTTTGTGTCGTCTGGCCTCCCGGACTCCATGAATATGTAAAGGGCCCTAATCCACCTGTTACACCAACAGTTGCTGTTCCATCGCTGCCTCCGTTACATGATACAGGAGTGGATGAGGCGTTTGCTGCCAAATCCCGACAAGATCCTGGATTTACAGTAGTTGAAGCCATTGCGGTACAGCCGTTCGCATCGGTTACCGTAACGGTATAGGTTCCGGCACTAAGTCCGGTGATTGTTTGTGTTGTTGCACCTCCGGGGCTCCATGAGTATGTATAAGGAGGTGTTCCGCCTGTTGGATTCGCAGTAGCTGTTCCGTCACCTGTTGTTGGACCGGTCTCATCTGTGGATGTAGCGGTTACATTAAGTGCGGTGGAAGGTTGTGTGATTGTCACACTTTGTTGTACCGGCTGGCACAAGGTTCCATCAATAGTAACGCTTACAGTATATACACCGGCTGCTAAATTTGAAACAGTACTGGTGCTCACACCTGCATCTACTTGAGGAGGAACGGTATTCCACGTAAAGGTAAATGTAGCTCCCGGATTCATCACAGAACTTGCGCTTACGGTAGCACTACCTGTCATATCGTTAGTACACAATACATTTACCACTTCATCAACGGTAATTACAGCGTCACAATTTGGAACACAGTCAATTACCACTCCCTGCTGAAGCGTACAGTTATTAGCATCGGTTACGACCACTGTATGTGTTCCGGCAGGTAAGTTAGTTGCCGTTTGAGTCGTTTGGTTTCCGGCACTCGCACTCCATTGGTAGGTATACGGTGGAATACCTCCCGACGGATTAGCAGTTGCTTGTCCGTTAATACAGCCACCCGTAGCTGTTGCATTCATTTTTGTAATCTGAATACTAATCGGTTCGGGTTGCGTCAAGGTAACACTAATAGCATCTGTGTTTCCAAGAGAATCGGATACTCCAATTGTATAAACACCTGCCGCAAGGTTATTGAAAGTTGGCGAGCTTTGCGGTATTCCTCCATTTAAGGTATAAGTATAGGGTGGAATTCCTCCGGAAGCAGCAACGGTGATTGATCCGGTTGTGTCTCCATTACATAAGATGTCTGTTTTAGACTGAAGGGTAAGAACCACTTCAATACCATCCACGAAATCATTTCCACAGGAAGATTCCAGATCAATAGTTCTGGTGATTAAGTTATCATTTGCACCATCCACATCAGAAATTGATATGTAGCCTGCAGGATCGTTCTCACGTATCTCGTAGGTTACATCAACCAATGCTTCAGGAATTTGAGCAATTGCCTTATAGTTTCCGTTGGAATCTGTAAAAACCGTTTGTGCGCTTCCATCATTTCCGGTTACATCAATCTCAACATTTTGTAACGGATTTCCATTGTCATCGCTTACATTTCCGCAGATCACAGGATAGGTAACAATTACTGAATTTGGATCGGTATACTCTGCACAACTAATGTTAAGCGAGTAATAGCGGTCATCGTTACCGTCAATCTTACCGATTCGGTATTGAACCGATGATTTTGTTTCATAATAGGTACTAAAGGTAAATCGAGGATCCAGTGAAACATCTCCTCCTGGAGCTGTAACAACCGTATTCGCAGTTCCACGAACCACGGTGGCTGTTTGTGCCAGATCCAAAACCGTATTGTTACTCACAAAATAAGCGTCGGGTAAGGTAACCTCGGCATATTCCCGAGTTGATTGACCATCGCCATCGATATCTAAAGGTGTCGCATAGAAAGAGATATCCACTTCATCTCCATAGCTTCCACCAGACGTGACAAAAGTGATGTCGAATAGGACACTTTGATTTAAATTGTTGGTACTATTAATTCTTGGCTGAAATGCTTCAGGTAATCCCGAAGAGGTCACATCTATATTCAAAAGGGAAGCCCCACCTGTAAATTCTACAATTTTAACAAGTGCATCGATGGTAGTTCCGTGAGGGTTTCCGGGAAACACATTCGAAAACCTATACACAGCACCCACTTGCAGGTTCGATCCTGAAACAAGTGCAGGGTTGTTAAAGTCTGAGTCTTTATATAGGGGCGAACAGTTACAATCTCTTGTTGTTGGCGGCGGTCCCGGTAAGGGAACCACGGTAGGATCATCCTGATCGTTTCTGTTATCGTCTGAAAGATCGTCTGCAATACCCACACAACCACTTCCGGTCACGGGCACAAAAGGACCACCATTTCTACTACTTCCTGCAGTAACTTCAAAATCACCAAAAACCGAACCTACCCCAATAGGTTGTGAACAGCTAGTATGGATTTCCTGAACATGTACATTATTAATATAGATGTCAATTTTCGGTCCAAATGTATTTTGTGGCGGGTCTTGTCCGAAGAACTCAAATCGCTCTCCAGGTTGTACAACACTATTAAAAACGGTTTGACCGTCATGCTCAACCACTTTTACTTGAGCATTGAAGGTATTTCCTAAGTATTGTAGCTCAAGGTAATTTACTTGGCCATCGCAGTTCCCATCGGGATCAACGGGCTCATATTGATAACATCCTTCCACCAAAGCCTGGTTCTCAACGAATCCATTAAGTACATCGGTGGCTGTTATTGTATATGTAGCAGTAAAGGCAGAGTTATTGGATTGTCCAGGGGCTAAAGAAGCTAAAGAGCCGGATACCGAAACCAAAGGATCGGTGATTGTAATGTCACTTAAAGGAGTTTGTCCGGTATTGGTAACTGTAAAATTATAGCTTACAGTCTCGCCAGCTTCAGCAGAACCGTTCCCGTTCAAGTCATTAAAAACACCGGTCTTAATAAGTGCAATATCTGGATCGTTGCCACATAAAGCATCAACGTTTACTCCCGCAGCGATCACCCATGACTGACCATTTACACTCTGACCGTTTTGTCCGTTACGAGTGTCTACAGTTAGCGTCACTTGTGTTACATTACCGGGAACATTTCTAAGGATTAAAGACGGGATCGTTAAACAGCATGATGCTTGAGGCAAAGACGCATCGGGTCCATACAGGAAAATTTGATCCGTTACGCCACCAGCTTCAGCTTTTAATAACAAGTATCTTCCATCTGTGGTCATTTCAGAAATAGGAGTCTCTATTACAAGATCTCTTGCTACCGGAAATGAAGGAACGGAAATATTAATGGTTTGAATATCGTTATACCCACTTCTATTAGTGAATACTCCGGAACTGCCGGGTGATCCGGGTGCATTTCTAAACGCATAGATCACTACCGATTGGAGATTACATTTATTATCGCTATTAGTGTAGGTTATACTGTTGGTATTTCCCTGGATTATCTTTCGATATACCCAGATATTGGAACTAGAACCAAAAGGAACCGATCTTTGCAATGTGTGATTCACATTGTTAGAATCTCTTACTTGTATGCTAGATCCAGGATTTCCTCCTTTATAAACAATTTCAACAGCATACTGAAATACGCTTCCGGAATTTGGAATGGTAGCTGTGGTAGTTTGATTACAGTTTGCATTAAAACCGTATTCATCTACTCGCTTGTCATCACCACATTCAAATAACCATGTATCATTTGTCATCGAAGCAATACTCTCCATGTTGAAGGTATTGTAACTTGACGCAACATACGACAGTTGTTTATTTGTATGAGTAAATTTTGATTCGTAATCGGGTATTGGATAACCAAATACCGAAGTAAGAGAACATAACAAAAAGGTTAAAATCAACCCATTAGCTATTCTCTTTTTTGCTGAAAAAGAAGTAATATTTTGCATACACTCTAAATTTTAATACGTTTTTCTCGAAGAAAATCTTGCCCCAACTGCAATCAATTTCTTTACTAGGAATATCAAATATACGTAGGAAAAAATGTTAAAGTCTTACAAAAATTCATGTTTTAGGTGAACAGTAATGTATTCTCGTTGAACTACCAAAAATTCAATTTATTAACGATTTTTTTTGTAGGAAAAGTAACTACGTATATACACGTAGCTCCCCATGACGTAAGGCGCCCTTAAAATAATTTTTGTGAGAACGCTTTTCACTTTGTTAAAAACTAAAACTTCTCTAGTTGCATAGTATTTGGGAAATAATCGAGTTACGAACGACTAAAAACAAAAAGCGTTCAAAGTGATTTTGAACGCTTTTGTTTCTTGTAAGACAGTGTTGTTAGTTCTGTATAATGAACATCGATCGGCGGTTGAGCTGGTGCTCCTCTTCGGTACACTCCACCCCGTCCGAACATCGGTTGGTGAGCTGCCGCTCCCCATATCCCTTAGCCGTTAATCGACTCTTACTAATACCTCGCTCCACCAACCAGTTTAGGGTCGACTGCGCACGATTCTCAGAGAGTCGTTCGTTATACTTGAACGAAGCACGTGAGTCTGTATGCGATTCTATGTGGATGACAAGCTCCGGGTACTGACGCATCGCTGCCAAGATCTTGGCCAGCTCCACAGCAGCATCGGGACGAATGTTATAACGGTCCAGATCAAAATAGATCGGTTCAAGCTTTAATCGACAACCTAGATCATTTGGAGGACACGGATCGATCAATGCCAACGGCACAGGAACTTCCACCCTCCCCGATTCGGCGGGCGTGAGGATCACCTTCTCATAAGGAGCATACTGAGGCTTGCTACCCCGTATCGAATATTGCTTCTCACAGTCGGCCGTAAAACTATAAGCAGCATCCTGACCAACGATCACCTGTTCCACCACTGTATTGTTACCATCCAAAAGCGTCACCTCTGCACCCGGTAATAGCGCCTTGCTATCCTTATCGAACACCGTGCCGGTGATCACAACCTCACACTTCTCCTGTACACGATAGATCTCATCGTCGATACTACCCCGGCCACCATCACGGTTCGAGGACATATAACCAATACGTTTGTCTTCCTGAATAATAAAACCAAAATCATCCTGACTGCTGTTGGCAGGTTCCCCTAAATTAGAGACCTTCCCCACAGTCTCACCATCCAAGGGTGCCATAAAGATATCGTAGCCTCCAAGACCGCCCCGACCATCGCTGGAGAAGAACAGGTTGTTGCGCTCACTGATAAAGGGAAACGACTCCCGGGCCTCGGTATTGATCCCAGGACCAAGATTCACAGGCGTACCGTAGGTATCCTCACCCAGTATGTCCACATACCAAAGATCCGACATCCCCATCGTGCCCGGCATGTCTGAGGAGAAGTACAAACGCTTCTGATCCAGACTAAGGGCCGGGTGGGCCACAGAATATTCCTTGCTGTTGAAAGGAAGTTCAACAACATTGGTCCAGTAGTTGTCACCACTCTTGGTGGCCTTGTATAACTTCAAACGGATCGTTTTGTTCTTGTCCTTTCCCTTCTTACCGTCGATATAGTTGTTACGCGTAAAATAGATCGTATTACCATCCTTGGTAAAGGCAGGAGTCGACTCATGATAGGGCGTGTTAACATCCCCGCTTAGAGAACTTGCATTGGAAAGCTTGCCCATAGCGTCCATATCGGCCTCAAAAAGATCCAAAAAGGGCTGGTCGGTCCACTGGGCGATCTTAGAGCCTTCCGTACGTGAACTAGAGGCATACACCAACTTGTCCATATAGTAGGAAGGGCCAAAGTCAGACCCATCGGTGTTGATCGAGACCTTCTCCAACTCTACCTGATACTCCAAAAAATCCGTAGAGCTCGCACGAACGATACCCGGATCTCCCCCACGGGAAATGTACATATCCATGTACTTCTTGGAAGCCTCAGGCTGACCCAAACTCTTGAGCGATTGTGAGGCACGGTAGTAATAGTCCGTGTCCACATCACCCGGGTACTCATTGATAAGACGAAGGTACCACTTGGCAGCGTTGTCGTAATCGCTGTTCCAATAATAGGTATCTCCCAAGTTCTTGTAGATCTGGGCAGAGGTATAACCATCCTCTACTACCTTCAAATAGATCTCACGAGCATCGATGTACGAATACTTGTCAAACTCCTTGTTGGCCTGCTCTACTTGCTTCTTCTGTGAAAAAGACGCACCGGTATAACAAAATACCAGTGCTACTAATAATACTTTCTGTAATAATGTGTTCATGCCCCAAATGTTTTAATTTAAAAGAATCGTGGTGTCAATACACGTTCAGGTTTCTTAAACAGATCAAAACGAACCATAAGCTCATAAGACCCGTCACTGAAATCCTCTATGTCGGTGGTCTGGTAATCATACCCAAAACCAATAAAGATCTCATCCGATGCCTGAAAACCAACCATCGCACTCATAGCAGCACTCCAACGATAGGCAGCTCCCAAGGTAACCTTCTCATACAAAAGAAAGTTCGCAGAAACATCCCACTGCAAAGGCGCACCACTCACTGCCTTGACCAACGTGGCAGGCTTGAACTTCAAGTTCTCATTTAGATCGAACACATATCCCGCAATCAAGAAATAATGCAAACGCTCCGCGGCCGTAATAGAACCATTGAAGCCTCCGTTTTGAATATCATCCAAGGTCGATTCATCAAAGTGCTTGGTCGTTAAAAAGTTGGGAACCGATAACCCCGCATAGAACTTCTCGGTATGGTAGTAAACACCAGCTCCAATCTGTGGCTGTATCCTATTGTCTATATTGGTCTCAAAGACATCGCCCGGATCGGCGATATTAAGCTTGGTAAAATCAACATCCAACAGATCCAAACCAGCCTTAAGACCAAAGGCAAGCTTACCATCATCAGAGGTGTTGATCGTATAGGAATAATCAATGGTAACGTTCGACTCGATCGAAGGACCCAGCTCATCGCGTACAATGGAAAGACCAAGACCCATGTTCTCCAAAGAACCAATGGGAGAGTTCACCGTAAAGGTACCCGTCTTGGGAGCGCCATCCAAACCAACCCACTGGGTGCGGTATAACAACCCAAAACTCAAGGCCTCTCTAGAACCCGCATAACCCGGGTTCACCACCTGCGTATTGTACATGTACTGTGTGTACTGGGGATCCTGCTGCGCACTACCTGTAAAGGTACCTAGCAAAAGTAAGATCATGACTGTAAAATAACTGTGTCTCATAGTTAAGTATTTTATGATCCCGGAAGCCTTAACACTCCCGGGAATTCTTTGATTCACTATCTGTTTATATATAAGTAACCCGCATAACTGCTCTCTCCAGGATTATCACCCGTGAAGGTCAGTACATAATAATACGTACCCGTAGGCAACTCCTTCTCCTCACGTATGGTAGAACGACCATTGGAAACACCCCTAAAGACATTGTCACCATCATCATAACCATCGGTCTCCCAAACAAGAACACCCCAACGGTTGTAGATCTTAACATTGTTCTCAGGATAATCCTCTATACCATCGATCACAAAGTAATCGTTCAATCCATCTCCATCAGGGGTCACACCATTATAAATCTCAAAGGTAACACCACCAACTCCAGGAAGCACCGTAACCGTTAGATCATCCGGCTCTCCGTCCCCATCAGGATCAACATTGGTAGGATCGTTAGGATCATCCGAAGTGTCCGATACATCCAAACCTCCAATGGTCTGACCCGTAGCAATAGCCTGATTAATAACCTCGCCAGCGTCTATGTCAGCCTGCGTAATAGGATACTCCGCAGTAAAGGTATCACTGTCGGTCTCCCCAACGTTCAACTGTGCAATAGGACCGCCAGAGATCACAATACCCGGCAACTCATCGGTCAATACAATATTGTATAAAGTTACATTGCCTGTGTTTGTAACGCTGAAGAAGTATGTGATTGTCTCACCAACATCGGCAGCATTATTTCCGTTCTCGTCATTGAAAACACCTGATTTCTCTACTGAAAGCGATGCTAATTGACATAATTGTGTCACGGTAGGGTCATCTTCAGTAACACTATCATCATCTGAAAGATCTGTAACTGTATCACCATCTGAAGTATCTCCGGACGCGATCGCTTGATTCGTTACGTTTCCGTCTTCAATATCGTCCTGTGTCACTACATAACTGGCAGTAAAGATCCACGTTTCAGTTTCTCCCAACTCTCCATTACCATCTGTATCTCCGCTATCCGGACCTGGGATTGAACCACCTAGTAATGGATCGTCCACCACTATATTAGAAAGACTCACATTACCCTGATTGGTGACAGAGAATGTATAATCAATAGTTTCTCCAACATCGGCACATCCATCCTCATCGGCGTCATTATAGACTCCAACTTTTATAATGGCTATGGCAGGACTTTGACAAAGATCTGTAATCGTTGGATCATCACCATCCACACTACTTTCATCAGAAAGATCCATCACAACACTATTATCTGGAGCTGTCGCTTCAGTCGTAGCTTGGTTGGTTACTTGCCCTGCATCAATGTCGGGCTGTGTGATCATATATTCTGCTGTATATATCCAAGTTTCAGTTACATCTAATTCTCCATCATTATCAGTATCTCCTGAATCGGGTCCTGCAATAACGCCACCCAAGAGCGGATCGGTCACAACAACGTTTGACAGACTTACGTTTCCGAGGTTACTAACACTAAATGTATAATCAATAGATTCACCTACATCCGCACACTTATCTCCGTCGTCATCGTTGAACACACCTACTTTTATAATTGCAATAGCGGGTGATTGACATAGAGGGGTTACTGTAGGATCGTCTTCAAGCACACTGTTATCATCTGATAAATCTAAGACGGTACCGCCGTTGGTATCAACACCTTTAGCTGTTGCCTGATTGATCACCTCTCCCGCATCAATATCATCCTGTGTGATCGCATAACTACCTGTGTAGATCCACGTTTCAGTTACGTCTAATTCACCATCAGCATCGACATCTCCACTATCCGGCCCCGGGATCAAACCTCCCAACAACGGATCTGACACTTCAATAAAGGAAAGACTTACATTCCCTTCGTTCGTTACTGTGAAAGTATAATCAATCGCTTCACCTACATCTGCACAATCGTTTCCGTTCCCGTCCACGAACATTCCCGTTTTTACAATAGCAATAGCAGGATTCTGACACAAGGTCGTGGTCGTTACTTCATCGGTAGTGATCGTAGCTCCTGAAAGATCCGTCACCTGAGTCTGATCCGGTGCAACACCCGTGGCCGTAGCCTGGTTAAGCACCTCTCCATTGTCGATGTCATCCTGAGTAATGGCATAACTACCTGTGTAGATCCATGTTTCAGTGACATCCAACTCCCCGTCATTATCGGTATCTCCTGAATCGGGTCCTGCGACAACACCACCCAAGAGCGGGTCGGTCACAACAACGCTTGACAGGCTTACATTTCCTTCATTGGTGACAGTGAACGTATAGTTGATCAGCTCTCCCGGATCGGAACAATCGCCTCCATCATCATAGCTCGCTGCTTTTACAATAGCAATAGCAGGATTCTGACACAAGGTCGTGGTCGTTACTTCATCGGTAGTGATCGTAGCTCCTGAAAGATCCGTCACCTGAGTCTGATCCGGTGCAACACCCGTGGCCGTAGCCTGGTTAAGCACCTCTCCATTGTCGATGTCATCCTGAGTGATGGCATAACTACCTGTGTAGATCCATGTTTCAGTGACATCCAGCTCCCCGTCATTATCGGTATCTCCTGAATCGGGTCCTGCGACAACACCACCCAAGAGCGGATCGGTCACAACAACGCTTGACAGGCTTACATTTCCTTCATTGGTGACAGTGAACGTATAGTTGATCAGCTCTCCCGGATCGGAACAATCACCTCCATCATCATAGCTCGCTGCTTTTACAATAGCAATAGCAGGATTCTGACACAAGGTCGTGGTCGTTACTTCATCGGTAGTGATCGTAGCTCCTGAAAGATCCATCACCTGAGTCTGATCCGGTGCAACACCCGTGGCCGTAGCCTGGTTAAGCACCTCTCCATTGTCGATGTCATCCTGAGTGATGGCATAACTACCTGTGTAGATCCATGTTTCAGTGACATCCAGCTCCCCGTCATTATCGGTATCTCCTGAATCGGGTCCTGCGACAACACCACCCAAGAGCGGATCGGTCACAACAACGCTTGACAGGCTTACATTTCCTTCATTGGTGACAGTGAACGTATAGTTGATCAGCTCTCCCGGATCGGAACAATCACCTCCATCATCATAGCTCGCTGCTTTTACAATAGCAATAGCAGGATTCTGACACAAGGTCGTGGTCGTTACTTCATCGGTAGTGATCGTAGCTCCTGAAAGATCCATCACCTGAGTCTGATCCGGTGCAACACCCGTGGCCGTAGCCTGGTTAAGCACCTCTCCATTGTCGATGTCATCCTGAGTGATGGCATAACTACCTGTGTAGATCCATGTTTCAGTGACATCCAGCTCCCCGTCATTATCGGTATCTCCTGAATCGGGTCCTGCGACAACACCACCCAAGAGCGGATCGGTCACAACAACGCTTGACAGGCTTACATTTCCTTCATTGGTGACAGTGAACGTATAGTTGATCAGCTCTCCCGGATCGGAACAATCACCTCCATCATCATAGCTCGCTGCTTTTACAATAGCAATAGCAGGATTCTGACACAAGGTCGTGGTCGTTACTTCATCGGTAGTGATCGTAGCTCCTGAAAGATCCATCACCTGAGTCTGATCCGGTGCAACACCCGTGGCCGTAGCCTGGTTAAGCACCTCTCCATTGTCGATGTCATCCTGAGTGATGGCATAACTACCTGTGTAGATCCATGTTTCAGTGACATCCAGCTCCCCGTCATTATCGGTATCTCCTGAATCGGGTCCTGCGACAACACCACCCAAGAGCGGATCGGTCACAACAACGCTTGACAGGCTTACATTTCCTTCATTGGTGACAGTGAACGTATAGTTGATCAGCTCTCCCGGATCGGAACAATCACCTCCATCATCATAGCTCGCTGCTTTTACAATAGCAATAGCAGGATTCTGACACAAGGTCGTGGTCGTTACTTCATCGGTAGTGATCGTAGCTCCTGAAAGATCCATCACCTGAGTCTGATCCGGTGCAACACCCGTGGCCGTAGCCTGGTTAAGCACCTCTCCATTGTCGATGTCATCCTGAGTGATGGCATAACTACCGGTGTAGATCCATGTTTCAGTGACATCCAGCTCGCCGTCATTATCGGTATCTCCTGAATCGGGTCCTGCGACAACACCACCCAAGAGCGGATCGGTCACAACAACGCTTGACAGGCTTACATTTCCTTCATTGGTGACAGTGAACGTATAGTTGATCAGCTCTCCCGGATCGGAACAATCACCTCCATCATCATAGCTCGCTGCTTTTACAATAGCAATAGCAGGATTGGTACATATTTCAATAACAGTCGGATCATCTGTACTAACAGTACTTCCTGAAAGGTCACTAACATTCGCGCCAAATGGAGGTGTTCCTGTAGCAGTTGCCTGATTGGTAATAGTGCCTAGATCAATATCCTGCTGTGTTACTGTATAAGTCGCTGTATAGACCCAAGTTTCATTTAAATCAAGCTCCGTATCATTATCTGCATCTCCTCCTACAAAAGTAATAGCAGACAATCCAGGTAATGGGTCGATAACTGAAATTGCTGAAAGACTTACGTTTCCGGCATTAGTTACAGTGAACGTATATTCTATATCTTGACCAACTGTAAGATCAATACAATTATTACCTCCAGTTGGATTCTGATCATGAGTTTTAACGATAGCTATGGTAGGATTCTGACAAATAGGAATCACCGTAGCATCATCCGTAGTGGTGGTTGATCCTGAAAGATCGCTCACCGGAGTGTTCGCCGGGTTCATCGCCAGTGCGTTGACCGTCGCCTGATTGGTGATCTGTCCTGCATCAACATCTGCCTGTGTCACTACATAAGTAGCTGTATAGGTCCATACTTCCGTCAGACCTAAGATCCCGTCGGCTCCTGTGTCTCCGCTTGGTCCGGCAATGGCCGAAAGACCTGCCAGCGGATCAGTGACCACTACATTGTCAATCGACAGATTCCCTTCATTGGTGACCGTAAAGGTATAAGTTACCGTATCGCCTTCCGCCAGATCAACACAGTTGCCTTGTCCGGGGATTTGATCGTTTGTCTTTACAATGGCTATGTCGGCAGCCTGACAAATAGGAATCACCGTAGCATCATCCGTAGTGGTGGTTGATCCTGAAAGATCGCTCACCGGAGTGTTGCCCGGGTTCATCGCCAGTGCGTTGACCGTCGCCTGATTGGTGATCTGTCCTGCATCCACATCGGCCTGTGTCACTACATAGGTAGCTGTATAGGTCCATACTTCCGTCAGACCTAAGATCCCGTCGGCTCCTGTATCGCCGCTTGGTCCGGCAATGGCCGAAAGACCTGCCAGCGGATCAGTCACCACTACATTGTCAATCGACAGGTTTCCTTCATTGGTGACCGTAAAGGTATAAGTTACCGTATCGCCTTCCGCCAGATCAACACAGTTGCCTTGTCCGGGGATTTGATCGTTTGTCTTTACAATGGCTATGTCGGCAGCCTGACAAATAGGAATCACCGTAGCATCATCCGTAGTGGTGGTTGATCCTGAAAGATCGCTCACCGGAGTGTTGCCCGGGTTCATCGCCAGTGCGTTGACCGTCGCCTGATTGGTGATCTGTCCTGCATCCACATCGGCCTGTGTCACTACATAGGTAGCTGTATAGGTCCATACTTCCGTCAGACCTAAGATCCCGTCGGCTCCTGTATCGCCGCTTGGTCCGGCAATGGCCGAAAGACCTGCCAGCGGATCAGTCACCACTACATTGTCAATCGACAGGTTTCCTTCATTGGTGACCGTAAAGGTATAAGTTACCGTATCGCCTTCCGCCAGATCAACACAGTTGCCTTGTCCGGGGATTTGATCGTTTGTCTTTACAATGGCTATGTCGGCAGCCTGACAAATTAAAACAGTTACCTGATTACTTGGATCATTAACTGCTCCCAGTGCTGTATTACCATTAACTTCAGCTATATTAACTACAGAACCATTATCAACGTCTGCTTGAGTCACTGCATAATTTGCCGCATAATTCCATATCTCACCAACATTTAAAATGTTATCATTATTGATATCACCATTTGCAGGTCCGGCAATGACACCACCCAAAACAGGATCGGTCACTACAACATTCGTGATGTCTACATCTCCTTCATTAGTAACTTCGAAAGTATATACTATTATATCATTTTCTTCAAAATTGATACAATTACCTGTGGCGCTCGTACTCGCTTTTGTAATGGATATTTCAGCATTTTGACATAAAACAACAGTTTCAGAATCCTGATCGTCTACATTGAAAGAAGAAGAGGATCCGGTTACGGTTCCATCCACAGTAGCGGTATTGTCTACCTGCCCATTTACAATATCTGCTTGTGTCACCGTGTAGGAAGCAGAATATATCCAAACCTCTCCTACGTCTAACACTCCGGGATTGGTGGTATCACCACTATCCGGACCCGGAATTGGATTAATTGGGTCGATCAATGGATCATTTACTTCAACGCCGGTGATGGCAACATCTCCTTGATTGGTTACAGTAAAGGTATATGCAATGCTTTCATTTGGTGCTATGGGATTACAATTGTTCGGGTCATCCGGCGTAGCGGATTTTTCAATAGTAATGGCACAATTATACAATGTTAATGTCACCGGGGTTCTGGTAGTACTGGAACAACCACTTATTGAATCAACTGTTTCAGCATAATAGGTAACCGAACCAATAGAATTCAAAATAGGATTTACGACATTTCCATTTTGAGCCATGTCGTACCAAACCACACTTTGGTTTGGCAGCACATTGGCTGTTGCTGTTAAAGTTTGAATGGTAGGCTCTGCGGCACATTCAGCTTGATCACCTCCACTCACGGGAGCAGCCGGTGGTAAATAGACCTGAATATTTGAATCTACCATAACAGGAGGCAGATTACAGTTATTATTATAGGTTCCGTTATAGGTCAGCTCAGCTCTGAAATCGCCAATGAAAGAACCTGCGCCGGTATACACAAAAGTGCCGGAAAGATCTCCCATAGTCGTTCCTGCTACTGTTCCTACGGAAACGTTATCTAGAAAGAATTCCCATTCGAATGCCACTGAAAAAGGCGTACAGGTTCCTGGATCAAAAGTTGCCGAATAATTTACTTCGTTGGTACAGTCCACTTGCTCCAGTGTTGGGTCTGAAATGACCGGACAAGGGACACAAACTTGCGGATTGGGAAAAGGCATGACTTCCGGATCACACTCGGAGTTTTCGTATGTCATCTGGCTCATTCCTGAATTTTGAATACCACAACTTGACATTCCAAAAGCCTCAATAGTATATTCCAGCGTAAGTGTTTCATTAGAAACATTTCCTATGTCCCATGTTATGGTATTGGTTCCACCATTATAGGTAGCTTCGGCCGGTAGGCTTATAGAGCCGGGCACCAACTGAAATCCGGCACCCAGTACATCGGTAACAATCGCATCTTTAGCTGCGAACGCCAATTGCCCTAATATTTGATTGTAGATTGCGGTTAGATCGGCTGCATTTTCAGTAGTGAATAAACCGCCGTTCTGAATTTGATCCAATGTAAATGTCGCAGGAATTTGTCCGTCGGAATTATCAATTCCTCCAAAAAGTCCTACGGAAAAGATCGTTTGATTGTATACTTCACCCATTACTGTGGTCGTCTGGGCGCCGACACCTTCATTGATGGCATCATTCATACAGGCCGTATTATTGGCAGGGAATGGCCCTGAAGGATTGCTACTACAAGTAGTTACCCCGTTCAATCTTCGGTTGGTAACACCATCGGTAAGCAATAGAATACTTCGTGCTGTTTCACAATTGAAGTTTCCCGCACTGGTAAGATGGGTATCTGCAACATCCAGTCCTCCTGCAATATTAGTTCCTCCACTGGCGACCAGGTCGTCGATAGCATCTAAAATTGCTTGCTGACCACCTACGCCTGTTAGACCGATATCCAAGGTGGCAGAAGTTGAGTAAGAAACTACTGCTACACGGTTATTCCCTGTAGGATTGTTAGCAGGCAGGAACAAATTGTTTACAAAAGCAGATGCTGCGTTCTTGGCGTAATCGATCGATTCATTTGGATCGTTGGGAATATCGTATCCCATACTTCCCGAACGGTCGATCACAAGGATAACCTCCTGAGCAATTGCCGGCGGATCTCCTATGACCGTTAACGTAACATCAAATTGATTACATAAGGTGGCTTCTGTCGCTACCTTATTTAGAATGATCTCTTGAGAAAAAAGAGAAAACACGCTACACAGAAATAGCCCTGTGAATAACAGCGCCGATTTTCTGATGGATATTCTTTTCGTGAGTAAATGCTTTTCCATAAAATTAGATTTTAGGTGGTAGCCTATATTGTGGTTAGTTTTTTTCCGAAGATTATTCTACGGAAGCATCTCTAACATATAATCTTAGTAAGGTTGAAACTCCGTTACTGGAGCAAGAAGCAGCTGTCGCTGTCACATCTATTCCACCCCAATGGTCAACAGGGGTATTTTGAGGCACTGTTACCAATACTTGGAAGGTAGCGGTAGCGCCTGCTGCAACAGTAATTTGCTGAGTTGCCCTTTTATTCTGAAGGATTGTAGTATTTAGCGTATAATTGGGTCCCAGTCGTTTTGGGACCTTACCCTTTACTTTAAAAGATTTATTTGACCTTTCGGCCAAGATTGTAAAGGTTTGAGCAGAAGTTGCATTATTAACCAATTGTAAGGTAAATTGAGTGCCATCATTTTCGGAGGCAGAACGTGCGGTACGGTTCTTCAAAACCCTAAGTTCGGCATTGCAATTTTGTGCTAGGCCGGAGAAAGAAAAAAGGCCAATAAACAACAACATTACAATAGGTGAAAAAAATAGTTTTGAAATATCCGATGAGGATGCTCTTTTTAAAACTTTCATGACTGTAAAATTTGGTTATTAGTAATGCAAAAAAAAATGCCCCAACAGCATTGATTTTGAATTTCTTAAATCAAATATACGTAGGAAAAAATGTTAAATTCTTACAAAATTTAAACTATTAGTTCAACGGTAAAAAATATTCGGTGAACTACACAAATCTTTCAGATTTAATGGTCATTTTTGTAGGAAAAGTATATACGTGTTTATACGTATATACCTCTTTTTAAGATAGTTCACAGTTTTTATTTTTGTAGGAATCCAGCTCTAGAGTGTCGTAGGAATTTTGAGAAATGTTTCATCTTTTTCCTTCAAAATCAATGTTGTGTTTGAAGAATTAAAACCCTTAAAACTATCTTAAATTTGAGATCAAAAATGTGACGTTATAAGTCACAAATATTTAAACGTATTTCTAGTTTTATAAACCATAAAACTAGGTGTATCTTTGCCCATATTTATTTATAGAATCGATGTCACTAAAACGCGAAATTGAACGAAGAAGAACTTTTGGAATTATCTCTCACCCCGATGCCGGAAAGACCACTTTAACAGAGAAATTACTTCTCTTTGGAGGTGCGATTCAAGAAGCGGGTGCCGTTAAAAGCAATAAGATAAAAAAAGGAGCTACCAGTGATTTTATGGAGATAGAACGGCAAAGAGGAATTTCGGTGGCGACTTCGGTTTTAGCATTTGAATATGAAGGAATAAAGATCAATATTCTAGATACTCCGGGACATAAGGACTTTGCAGAAGACACTTTTAGAACCCTTACCGCTGTCGATAGTGTGATCGTTGTGATCGACGTAGCCAAAGGTGTGGAGGAACAAACAGAGAAACTTGTAGAAGTGTGCCGGATGCGCAATATTCCCATGATCGTATTTATCAATAAGCTCGACCGGGAAGGGAAAGATGCTTTCGAATTGCTGGACGAGATCGAGCAAAAGCTGAATCTTCGGGTTACACCGCTTAGTTTTCCTATAGGAATGGGGTACGATTTTAAAGGTATTTACAACATTTGGGAGAAAAATGTAAATCTATTTAGCGGTGACAGTCGTAAAAATATTGAAGAGACCATTGAAATTGCCGATGTCAATCACCCGGATCTCGAAACGATCATTTCAGAAAAAGCTGCGAATATACTCCGTGAAGAACTAGAACTTGTTTATGAAGTGTATCCTGATTTTAATCGTGATGAATATCTGGAAGGTACCCTTCAGCCGGTTTTCTTTGGCTCTGCTTTGAATAATTTCGGAGTACGTGAGCTACTCGACTGTTTTGTTGAAATTGCTCCAAAGCCCCGACCTAAAGAGAGCGATACGCGATTGGTACGACCTGAAGAAAAAGAATTTTCAGGATTTGTATTCAAAATTCATGCAAATATGGACCCCAAACATAGAGATCGTTTGGCGTTTGTAAAAGTGGTTTCAGGAACCTTTGAGAGAAATACAGCGTACTTGCATGTTCGGAACAATAAAAAACTTAAATTTTCAAGTCCGAATGCTTTTTTTGCTGAAAAGAAACAAATCGTTGATGTATCTTATCCCGGTGATATTGTTGGTCTACATGATACCGGGAACTTCAAAATAGGTGATACCCTTACCGAAGGGGAAGAGATGCGCTACAAAGGGATTCCCAGTTTTTCTCCGGAGCATTTCAAGTATATCAACAACGCAGATCCCATGAAGAGCAAGCAATTGGAGAAGGGGATCGATCAATTAATGGATGAAGGTGTTGCTCAATTGTTTACCCTGGAACTCAACGGTCGTAAAGTGATAGGAACTGTGGGAGCGCTTCAATTTGAAGTTATCCAATACCGCCTTGAACATGAATACGGTGCCCTATGTACATATGAGAATCTAAATGTTCACAAAGCCTGCTGGGTTGACCCAAAGAATCCTAAGAGTGAAGAGTTCGCAGATTTCAAACGTGTTAAGTCTAAATTTCTGGCTAAGGATAAACGCGGACAACTTGTTTTCTTTGCCGATTCGGCATTTACATTACAAATGACACAGTCTAAATACCCAAATGTTCATTTACATTTTGTGAGCGAATTCGAAAAACATAGTACTGTAAAATAGTTACTTACAGGTAAATTGCCTGTATGTCTAGCCTGTCTCCGTTTCCAAAGGCTACTTGAAAGGCAGCATCGGAAACCAAACCACCCCCAAAAACAGCGCCGTGTAAATGTACACTGTAGGTACCCGGTTCTAGCGCAATGGTCATGGAACGCGAATTGTATATAAATCCTGTTGCCGTATCACAGTTTACATTTGAATATACAACACTTGTCATTCCGTAGGATTTTGAGGTGTCGGGTGTGGTACCATTCCCAAGATAAAAATAATTATGTGCCACTTTTGCTCTACCATCATCTATCTTGGTGATCCCATCATATCCTTGAAAATCGAGCGCCACGTAATATGTGATCACTACCAATGCTCGTTGGGTTAAGGTGAAATTCTTCTTGTAGAGTTGTGAGGCATTCAAACCTGAATTTGCCGTCGTTTGCACAACTACCGGACTCTCGATATTTGAGTCGGAAGAAATTTCTCCGGATAAATTCCCTAATACCATGGTTCCATTTTGGTCCACCAAAACATTGTACATGGAGGAACCTCCAAAATTACTGCTGTTATTAACGTGGCTTAACCCTTCCACGCGAATCGTACTGCCACTTCCTGCAAGGTGTAGTGTTTCCTGAGGGTTCGTTGTCCCAATACCTACCTGAGCATTGCCCATGAAGGTGGCCGAAAGGAAAATCAAACAAAGAGCAATAGTATTTTTCATAATCAATGATTTAGTTCATAATATGTTTTAACACAAGCGTATTTAATTTTGTAAGAGCGGGGCATCTGCATTACCAGAGGAACATTCGCATCCTGTTCCCGGTCCGGACTCATATGTTATGGTGACTGTGGATGTATCGCAGGTTCCTGCATTTGGAGCCGGCAAACATACCGAATAATCAAAAGTTACATCCCCTGTAAAGCCAACAGATGGAACATAGGAGTAGCTGCCATCCGGATTAAATGTGAAAGATTGTCCTGCCGGCGTGGGTCCCGAGGCAAGTGAAAATGTAGAACCATTGGGTATATTAATCCCATCCACAGTTCCGTTGAATTCTTCATTCATACAACTTCTTTCCGTCTTAGGAACCGCGTAGCGTTGTAGGATGAAAAATTTTCCATCACCATGGTCTGCGGTTGAAGCAAGGAGGTCGACTCGGGTAATTACAGATCCAACCGGGGCCAGATCCTCCAATAAGAAAATAGCGATACCTATGGTTCCGTTATTCTCCACTACTCTTCCCGAATTCCAGTAATCTACACCGGCGGGAGGTGCATTGAACAAAGGACCACTTTGGTTTGTAGGATACGATCGCACAAAAGTATCTCCCAAGAACTGTTGCGCACCTCCTCCTACCGGTGTTCCATACACAGCAATGTAATAACAATTGTTGGCGTTCCGTTCGGTAATCGCAATGATTCCTCCTTGGTTGGAAGGAATCCCAGGGTTGTAATAGAGCGATTGGAGTTGCGCATCGGTTGTGCTTACTGCGGAAAAGTCATTACAAATATCCCTGCCGTTTGGATTGGCCTGAAAATAATGATTAAGATTTTTATCTTGAAAAGCAGCCAATGCATCTACCGACCAATTTATGGTAGCACTGGAATTATTGATGATTGTCCCATTTCTAATTACCTTATTAGGACTATGCCCATTGGGTCCCAATCGGGTCAAAGCATAGGAAGAAGGTGCTGCAATAGATTGGAATACCTCTCCATTGATGGTAATAGAACTTAATGTAGCGGGATCGGTTGAGAGCGATTGAGTGTCGTCCCATTGAAAAGTAACACCATTCGTTACAGAAGGCGCTTGGGTTTGTCCAAGACCGATGGCGGTAAGTAACAAGAAACTGAAACTTAGGATCACCAAATATGATGTGCCAGACTGAATGGTAGGTACAGTTATTTTCATAAGTAGGGTATTTGGGTACTCGTCACAAGAATTGGTGTTATAACCAATTGGGGCTCTTATGATTTGAGACAAATGTATAACAAATGAAGTATTTTCCTACTAGACAGAATGTTATATTCGTTGTAAGATGCGATAAACTCGTTTAAATGCATTTTATAACATGAGAAAAGAAGTTTTTAACATGCTTTTTTCTCGAGTTTAGGTAATGTTTAAACTTTATTTTCGGGAAATAGTCCGGTGAATAATACTAAAGGTGAAAGGAAGAGGTATAAAAAAACCTCACAAAAAGTGAGGTTTTAAAATTATGCTTCGCCTGTGGGGCCAAAATTTATAGGAATCGAAGGCTGTTGATAGTCCTTGATCTCCCCATGGGCTTTTTCAAAACGCTGCACATTGTCGTTCAATGCCTTTACCAGCCGTTTTGCATGCTGTGGTGTCAATATAATTCGAGACTTTACTTTGCTCTTTGGCACACCGGGCATGATCGTGACAAAATCCACTACAAATTCTGAAACAGAGTGATTAATGATCGCCAGGTTGCTATAGATCCCTTGGGCAACGGTCTCATCCAATTCGATATTGATCTGCCCTTGTTGCTGTTTTGGTTTTTTTTGATCTGCCATACTCGTATACTATGTTATAAAAGACGAGCGCTCCGTAGAGCGCTCGTATTGTTCTTATTAGTTATAATTAACTTCCTGCTTCTCGCGGGTCATTTCTTCCAACTCTTCTTTAGAGCCTACAATAATATGGTCGTAACGACGCATACCTGTTCCGGCCGGAATTCTGTGACCTACAATTACATTCTCCTTCAATCCTTCAAGATCATCTACCTTACCGCTTACAGCCGCTTCGTTCAATACTTTAGTGGTTTCCTGGAAGGAAGCCGCCGAAATAAATGATTTTGTCTGTAAGGAAGCTCGGGTGATTCCTTGTAAAATTGGAGTTGCCGTTGCAGTTTCGGCATCACGTGCCTCCACCAGAGCTTTATCGGCTCTTCTAAGGATAGAGTTCTCATCACGCAATTCTCTGGAAGTTATCATTTGACCTTCTTTCAAATTTTCCGATTCTCCTGCGTTGGAAACAATTTTCATCCCGAAGATCTTATCGTTCTCCTCAATGAAATCATCCTGGTGTACTAATTGATTCTCTAGGAACGTAGTATCCCCGGAATCTACAATTTGTACTTTACGCATCATTTGACGCACCACAACTTCAAAGTGTTTGTCGTTGATCTTTACACCCTGTAAACGGTATACTTCTTGAACTTCGTTCACTAAATACTGTTGTACCGCCGAAGGCCCCTTGATTCGCAAGATATCTTCAGGAGTGATAGAACCATCAGATAAAGGCATTCCGGCACGAACGTAATCGTTCTCTTGCACCAGTATCTGGTTACTTAATTTCACCAAATATTTCTTTAACTCACCCAGCTTAGATTCTACGATGATCTCGCGATTTCCTCGTTTAATTTTTCCGAAGGAAACCACACCATCGATCTCACTTACTACAGCAGGATTCGACGGATTTCGAGCTTCGAACAACTCGGTCACACGTGGAAGACCTCCTGTAATATCACCTGCCTTGGCCGATTTACGAGGGATCTTCACCAAGATCTTACCGATCTTGATCTTATCGCCGTCATCTACCATCAAGTGAGCTCCCACAGGAAGGTTGTACGAACGAATCACTTCGTCCTTCTTCC
The DNA here is from genome assembly GCF_000746845.1 of Altibacter lentus. Taxonomy (GTDB): domain Bacteria; phylum Bacteroidota; class Bacteroidia; order Flavobacteriales; family Flavobacteriaceae; genus Altibacter; species Altibacter lentus. The sequence goes on from NZ_KN050846.1 coordinate 1,235,466, forward strand.
CAAGGATCTGTAGGGTTGGTATCTTTTTCTTATCTCTTGATTCTGAAATTACCTTCTCTTGGAATCCGGTCTGTTCATCGATCTCCACTTGGTACGTGATCCCTTGCTCGATATTCTCGTATTTGATCTTACCTGCAAATTCTGAAATAATCACACCGTTATAAGGATCCCATTGACACACAACATCGCCTGCTTTTACGGTTTGACCATCTTTTACATGAATGGTCGATCCGTAAGGAATGTTATTGGTACTTAATACAATACCGGTCTTTTTGTCAACGAGTTTTATTTCTGAAGTACGAGAGATCACAATGTCTACCGTCTTTCCATCAGAATCTTCCCCTTTTACAGTTTTCAATTCTTCGATCTCTGCAATCCCGTCAAATTTAACGACCAGTTTGTTTTCTTCGGAAATGTTCCCTGCAATACCTCCCACGTGGAACGTACGAAGCGTTAACTGGGTTCCAGGTTCTCCAATAGACTGCGCTGCCACAACACCTACGGCTTCTCCTCGCTGTACCATTTTATTGGTCGCCAGGTTTCTTCCGTAGCACTGAGCACATATTCCTTTTTTCGCCTCACATGTCAATGCCGAACGCACCTCGATACTTTCTACCGGTGAACTTTCGATCTTGGTAGCGACCGCTTCAGAAATATGATCTCCGGAAGCCACTAACAATTCTTTTGTCAACGGATTGAACACATCGTTCAATGCAGTACGACCCACAATTCTATCCCGAAGTGATTCTACTACTTCTTCGTTCTTCTTTAAAGCAGAAACTTCAATTCCTCGTAGCGTACCACAATCTTCGATATTAATGATCACATCCTGCGACACATCGACCAAACGACGGGTCAAGTAACCTGCATCGGCCGTTTTTAATGCGGTATCTGCAAGACCCTTACGAGCACCGTGTGTGGAAATAAAGTATTCCAGAATGGATAACCCTTCTTTAAAGTTCGAAAGGATCGGGTTTTCAATGATCTCTCCGCCACCTGAGTTCGATTTCTTTGGCTTGGCCATCAATCCTCGCATTCCGGTCAACTGACGGATCTGTTCTTTCGAACCACGCGCTCCGGAGTCAAGCATCATGTACACAGAGTTGAATCCTTGTTGGTCCTCACGAATACGCTTCATAGACAGTTCGGTCAACTCGGCGTTGGTCGCGGTCCAGATATCAATTACCTGATTGTAGCGTTCGTTATTGGTGATCAATCCCATGTTATAGTTAGCAATGATGCCCTCTACTTGAGAATTGGCATCATCGATCATGGTTTGCTTTTCTTCAGGAATAATGATATCTCCCAAACTGAAAGATAATCCCCCTTCGAACGCGAACTTATATCCTAAGCCTTTGATCTCATCCAAGAAAGTCGCAGTAGCAGGAACACTGGTTACTTCCAAAATACGACCAATGATATCCCGAAGGGATTTCTTGGTCAATACTTCATTAATATAACCGGCTTCCTCCGGCACTTGCTCATTGAAGATCACACGACCTAATGTGGTTGTGATGATCTGGTTCACAAGTTCTCCTTGCTCGTTGAAATCCTTGGTTCGTATCTTGATCTCTGCGTTCAATTCTACTTTCTTCTCGTTGTAAGCAATGATCGCTTCTTCGGCAGAGTAGAATGTTAGGCCTTCACCTTTCACTTTAATGTCTGGTGTCGACTTACGCAATTTGGTCATATAATATAATCCCAATACCATATCCTGAGAAGGTACTGCTACGGGAGATCCGTTGGCAGGGTTCAAGATATTGTGAGATGCGAGCATTAACAATTGTGCTTCGAGGATCGCTTCCGGTCCTAACGGCAAATGCACTGCCATCTGGTCACCATCGAAATCGGCGTTGAACGCAGTACACACCAACGGGTGTAATTGTATTGCTTTTCCTTCAATTAATTTTGGCTGAAATGCCTGGATCCCCAAACGGTGAAGTGTAGGAGCCCGGTTAAGTAACACCGGATGTCCTTTTAACACATTCTCCAGAATGTCCCAAACAACAGGTTCTTTTTTGTCGATGATCTTCTTTGCAGACTTCACAGTTTTTACAATCCCTCGTTCGATCAATTTACGGATCACAAATGGCTTGTACAGCTCGGCTGCCATATCTTTAGGAAGACCACATTCAAACAATTTCAATTCGGGTCCTACCACAATCACCGAACGTGCCGAATAATCCACACGCTTTCCTAAAAGGTTTTGACGAAAACGTCCTTGTTTCCCTTTTAATGAATCTGAAAGTGATTTCAACGGTCGGTTGCTGTCGGTTTTCACCGCAGAAGACTTACGTGTATTGTCGAATAAAGAATCTACAGACTCCTGAAGCATTCGCTTCTCATTTCGAAGGATCACCTCCGGTGCTTTGATCTCCATCAGTCGCTTCAAACGATTGTTACGAATAATCACACGTCTGTACAGATCATTAAGATCGGAAGTCGCAAAACGACCACCGTCCAATGGCACCAACGGGCGCAATTCCGGCGGGATCACAGGAATGACCTTCATGATCATCCAGGCCGGTTTATTCTCACGGTTCTTATTTGCATCCCGAAGAGCTTCTACTACTTGAAGTCGCTTTAAAGCTTCGGTTTTACGTTGTTTTGAGGTTTCGTTATTCGCCTTGTGTCGTAAGTTGTACGACAACTGGTCCAGATCGATACGGTTTAAAAGATCGATCAAACACTCTGCACCCATCTTTGCAATGAACTTGTTTGGGTCGCTTTCTTCTAGGTACAGATTTTCCTGTGGAAGTGTATCCAGGATCGCCAGATATTCTTCTTCCGTTAAGAAATCCATCTTCTTCACAGGTTCTCCGTCTTCATATTTTGCAATACCGGGCTGGATAACAACATATCTTTCATAATAGATGATCATGTCCAACTTCTTAGAAGGCAATCCAAGAAGGTATCCAATCTTGTTAGGCAAACTACGGAAGTACCAAATGTGCGCAACGGGAACTACCAAGTTGATATGCCCCACGCGGTCACGACGTACTTTCTTTTCGGTCACCTCTACACCACAACGGTCACATACGATCCCCTTGTAGCGAATTCTCTTATATTTACCACAGGCACATTCGTAATCCTTTACAGGACCAAAAATACGCTCACAGAAAAGTCCGTCACGCTCTGGTTTGTGCGTACGGTAGTTGATCGTTTCAGGTTTTAAGACCTCTCCACGTGATTCCGCTAAAATGGATTCGGGAGAAGCTAAACCAATAGAAATCTTATTAAATTTCTGCACTGTGTTTTCTTTATTTCTTGCCATAATGCTGTATACTATGCTTTGTTTTTATTTGTTTTTGGAGTGTTTTTTCACTCCGGTTGAAGGGTTGGATGTCCTTTCCGTTCTCGTTCCTTTTTCTTCGGAAGACAACGGAAAGGAATATTCCTTACTCTTCTAATCTGATATCCAATCCAAGACCTTTCAGTTCGTGCATTAACACGTTGAAAGATTCTGGCAGACCCGGTTCCGGCATTGCTTCACCTTTTACGATAGACTCGTAGGTTTTCGCTCTTCCAATAACATCATCAGATTTTACCGTCAATATTTCACGTAGTGTACTGGATGCACCATAGGCTTCCAATGCCCAAACTTCCATCTCTCCAAAACGCTGACCTCCAAACTGAGCTTTACCACCCAATGGTTGCTGTGTGATCAACGAGTAAGGTCCAATAGAACGTGCGTGCATCTTATCGTCTACCATGTGGCCTAGTTTCAACATATAGATCACCCCAACGGTTGCCGGTTGATCGAAACGTTGCCCAGTTCCACCATCAAATAGATACGTATGTCCAAATCTAGGGATCCCCGCCTCGTCTGTGAGTTCGTTGATCTGATCCAAGGTAGCTCCGTCGAAGATTGGGGTTGCAAACTTACGCCCTAATTTTTGACCGGCCCATCCAAGAACCGTTTCATAGATCTGACCAATGTTCATACGTGATGGTACCCCAAGCGGGTTCAGTACGATGTCTACAGGAGTTCCGTCTTCTAAGAACGGCATGTCTTCTTCACGAACGATTCGTGCAACAATACCTTTGTTCCCGTGACGTCCCGCCATCTTGTCCCCTACTTTTAGTTTTCGCTTCTTAGCGATATATACCTTAGCAAGCTTTAAGATTCCGGAAGGAAGTTCATCTCCAACAGAGATCGTGAATTTCTCACGACGTAAGTTTCCTTGAAGATCGTTCTCCTTAATTCTATAATTGTGCATTAGATCTGCTACCAACGCGTTGGTCTCATCATCTGTGGTCCAGGTACCTCCTACCAAATGCGTATAGTCATCGACTGCATTTAGCATTTTCAAGGTATACTTCTTACCTTTCGGGAATACCACTTCACCAAGGTCGTTCATAACTCCTTGAGCCGTTTTTCCACCTACAATGGCAAAAAGCTTTTCAACCAGCACATCTTTTAAAGCATCAAACTTAGCGTAGTATTCTGCTTCCAGTGCAGCAATATCCTCTTTGTCCTTTGCTCTTTTTCTTTTGTCTTTAATAGCACGTGCAAACAATTTCTTGTCGATCACCACACCGCGTAGCGATGGTGATGCCTTCAACGAAGCATCTTTCACATCCCCTGCCTTGTCGCCAAAAATGGCGCGTAGTAATTTCTCTTCAGGAGTTGGGTCGCTCTCCCCTTTAGGTGTGATCTTTCCGATAAGAATATCACCAGGCTTCACTTCGGCACCCACACGAATCATCCCGTGTTCATCAAGGTCTTTTGTGGCCTCTTCAGAAACGTTTGGAATGTCATTGGTCAATTCTTCATTCCCCAATTTAGTATCACGAACTTCCAAAGAATATTCGTCGATATGAATTGAAGTAAAGATATCTTCCCGAACTACTTTTTCAGAAATAACGATCGCATCCTCAAAATTATACCCTTTCCACGGCATAAAGGCTACTTTCATATTTCTACCCAGTGCCAATTCGCCTTTTTCGGTCGCGTATCCCTGACACAGTACTTGTCCTTTCTTCACCCGATCTCCTTTACGAACGATAGGTTTTAGATTGATGGAAGTACTTTGGTTCGTCTTTCTGAATTTTACAAGATTATATGTTTTGCTGTCGCCGTCAAAACTTACCATACGCTCTTCATCGGTACGGTCGTATTTGATGGTGATCATATTGGCATCTACATATTCTACTTCTCCGTCACCTTCTGCATTGATCAATACACGAGAATCTGAAGCTACCTGACGCTCCAACCCTGTTCCTACAATAGGAGAGTCTGCGATCAATAATGGTACCGCCTGACGCATCATGTTCGATCCCATCAAGGCACGGTTTGCATCATCATGCTCCAAGAATGGGATCAAGGATGCAGAGATGGAAGAGATCTGGTTTGGAGCAACATCTGTATAGTGAACCGTTTTTGGGTCTACTAACGGGAAGTCACCTTCCATACGCGCAATTACCTTATCGGTATCGATCGTTCCGTCATCGGTGATCGGGATGTTTGCTTGTGCGATCAATTTCTCTTCTTCCTCTTCTGCGGAAAGATACGTCGCCTGGTTCTTAAGATCGATCTTCCCATCGGTTACCTTGCGGTACGGTGTTTCGATAAATCCTAGGTTATTCACTTTCGCATACACTGAAAGTGAAGAGATCAGACCAATGTTTGGTCCTTCCGGTGTTTCAATAGGACACAGTCTTCCGTAGTGCGTGTAATGAACGTCACGTACCTCGAATCCGGCACGTTCTCGCGACAGACCTCCGGGCCCTAAGGCTGAAAGTCTACGCTTATGTGTGATCTCGGCCAACGGATTAGTCTGGTCCATGAATTGCGACAACTGGTTCGTTCCAAAGAAAGAATTGATCACAGAAGACAAGGTCTTCGCATTGATCAAATCAATAGGCGTGAACACCTCGTTATCACGTACATTCATTCGCTCACGAATAGTACGAGCCATACGTGCCAAACCTACACCAAATTGCTGTGATAATTGCTCACCTACAGTTCTAACACGTCGGTTAGACAAGTGATCAATATCATCGATCTCTGCTTTGGAGTTGATCAATTCGATCAAGTATTTCACAATGGTAATAATATCTTCCTTGGTAAGCACTTGCTTATCCATGGCAATATCAAGACCTAACTTTTTATTCATTCTGTAACGTCCAACTTCGCCCAGGTTATAGCGCTGGTCTGAGAAGAACAACTTGTTGATGATACCGCGAGCGGTTTCCTCATCGGGTGGTTCGGCGTTACGTAATTGTCTGTAGATATGTTCTACCGCTTCCTTTTCAGAATTGGTAGGATCCTTTTGCAAGGTGTTGTGAATAATCGCGTAGTCTGCTAAGTGATTATCCTCTTTATGCAGCAAGATGGTTTTTGAACCAGAATCGATGATCTCATCGATATGTTCTTTTTCCAATACCGTATCACGATCTAGAACGATCTCGTTACGTTCAATGGAAACCACTTCGCCTGTATCTTCGTCCACGAAGTCCTCGTGCCAAGTCTTCAACACACGGGCCGCCAATTTACGTCCCAGGTATTTTTTAAGACCTGTTTTGGAAGCCTTTACTTCTTCAGCAAGATCGAAGATCTCCAAGATATCCTTATCCCGTTCAAAACCAATGGCTCTAAAAAGTGTGGTTACGGGTAATTTTTTCTTTCTATCGATATAGGCGTACATTACGCTATTGATATCGGTAGCAAATTCTATCCAAGATCCTTTAAAAGGGATGACTCGGGCAGAGTACAACTTGGTTCCGTTGGCGTGGAACGATTGACCAAAGAAAACACCGGGAGATCGGTGCAACTGTGAAACAACAACGCGTTCGGCACCATTGATGCAGAACGTACCACTTGGAGTCATGTAGGGAATAGTACCCAAGTACACATCTTGCACGATGGTTTCGAAATCTTCGTGCTCTTCATCTGTACAATATAGTTTTAGACGTGCTTTTAGGGGCACACTATAGGTAAGTCCACGCTCGATACACTCTTGAATGGAGTACCGTGGCGGGTCTACAAAGTAATCTAAAAACTCTAAAACAAATTGGTTACGGGTGTCGGTAATTGGGAAATTCTCCAAGAAGGTCTTATAAAGCCCTTCATTACCTCTTTCTTCTGATTTGGTTTCCAATTGGAAGAAATCCTGGAAGGATTTGATCTGAATGTCCAAAAAGTCGGGATAATCCGGCTTATTTTTAACAGAGGAAAAATTCAATCTTTCAGTTTGCGTTGCTGACATCTATGGACGGAATTTTAATTAAAAAAACTGTGAGTGCGTATACTGGAAATAATCAACCTCTATATACGCAAAATGGTTTAGGTCTTTCCATCCCGATTTTGATCGGGACCGAAGACCTAAACCTTAAGGTTTGGAACGTAGGGAGCTTACTTAAGCTCAACCTCAGCTCCAGCTTCTTCTAACTGAGCTTTTAACGCTTCAGCTTCGTCTTTAGACACACCTTCCTTAATTGGAGAAGGAGCATTATCAACTAATTCTTTAGCGTCTTTAAGACCAGCTCCGGTAAGTTCTTTTACCAGTTTTACAACTGCTAATTTAGAAGCTCCGGCTGCTTTAAGAATTACGTCGAATTCCGACTTTTCTTCAGCAGCGTCATCACCACCGGCAGCACCACCACCAGCAGCAACAGCTACAGCTGCAGCAGCAGGCTCGATACCGTACTCATCTTTTAATATAGTAGCTAACTCATTAACTTCTTTTACTGTTAAGTTAACTAATTGTTCTGCGAAATCTTTTAAATCTGCCATTTTCTATCGTTTTAAAATAATTTTTGAATTTATATAATTTAATTAGTGCTAATGTATTATCCTTCTCTTTCGGAAAGGGTTTTCACAATACCTGCGATTGTACCGCCACCCGATTTCAATGCTGAAATAACATTCTTAGCAGGTGATTGTAGCAATGCGATGATATCGCCAAGAAGCTCTTCTTTAGACTTGATGTCCACCAATCTATCCAATTGATCGTCGCCAATATAGATCGCTTCTTCAATATACGCTCCCTTTAGTAAAGGCTTGTCAGATTTTTTTCTGAATTCCTTGATTACTTTTGCAGGTGCGTTTCCGGTTTCAGAAAACAATAAGGAAGTGTTCCCTTTAAGTACTCTGGTCAATTCTCCGAAATCCTTATCTGAACTTTCCATTGCTTTTGAAAGTAACGTGTTCTTAACTACCGCCAACTTCACTCCGGCTTTAAAGCAAGCACGGCGTAAATTTGAAGTGTTCCCCGCGTCAAGCCCTGAAATATCTGCTAAATAGATAATAGGGTTCTCAGACAACTGTGCAGTTAAATTTTCAATTACTTGTGATTTTTCTTCTCTTGTCATTTTGTCAAATTTTACTGATCAGAAAACCTTTTGGTGTCGATCTCCACGCTAGGACTCATAGTACTAGACATATAAATACTTTTAATGTAGACACCTTTAGCCGCCTGAGGCTTAAGTTTCACGAGGGTTGTTAATAATTCTCTTGCGTTTCCTGCAATCTTGTCGGCATCAAAAGATGCTTTTCCAATTGCTGCATGTACGATTCCTGTCTTATCAACTTTAAAGTCGATCTTACCGGCTTTTACATCAGAAACAGCTTTAGCAACATCCATTGTTACTGTACCAGTCTTTGGGTTTGGCATAAGACCACGTGGTCCTAATACCCGTCCTAACGGACCTAATTTACCCATTACACTAGGCATCGTGACAATAACGTCGACGTCTGTCCAACCTCCTTTGATTTTATCGAGGTACTCATCCAATCCAACATAGTCTGCTCCGGCTTCTTTTGCTTCGGCCTCCTTATCTGGAGTCACCAAGGCTAGAACCTTCACATCTTTACCTGTACCGTGAGGTAAGGTCACCACGCCTCTCACCATTTGATTCGCTTTACGAGGGTCTACATTAAGACGCACCGCAAGGTCCACAGAAGGATCGAAGTTGGTGTTGGAGATTTCTTTTATTAAAGCGGAAGCTTCAGCAACGGTATACGCTTTCGCTTCTACCTTAGCATTTGCTTCTTTTTGCTTTTTTGTTAATCTTGCCATTTTATAGATTCTTTTTCTTGATTAAAAAGGTGCAGCACCTTTTATTTTCACTCCCATAGATCTTGCAGTTCCGGCTACCATTTTCATAGCAGACTCTACGGTAAATGCATTCAAATCGGGCATTTTGTCTTCTGCAATCGCTCTAACTTGATCCCAAGAGATCGTTGCTACCTTATTAATGTGTGGCTCGCCAGAACCTTTTTTGGTCTTAGCGGCTTCAAGGATCTGTACAGCAGCGGGTGGTGTTTTAATGACGAAGTCAAAAGACTTATCCTTATACACCGTGATCTGTACTGGCAATACTTTTCCTTGCTTATCTTGAGTTCTCGCATTGAATTGCTTACAGAACTCCATAATGTTCACACCGGCAGCACCTAAAGCGGGTCCAACTGGGGGCGACGGGTTAGCGGCACCTCCTCGAACTTGCAACTTTACTACTTTACCTACTTCTTTTGCCATTTTCTAATTTTTAATGCGGTTTTTTCTATAGTGGAAGCCAAAGAAACAACCTATTATATAGCGTGTAACAATTTAAACTTTCTCAACTTGCATATAGCTTAGTTCTAATGGAGTCTTTCTTCCGAAGATCTTTACCATAACTTCAAGCTTGCGTTTTTCTTCATTTATTTTCTCAACGGTACCATTAAAACCATTGAACGGTCCGTCAATAACCTTCACGGTTTCTCCTATGATGTATGGGATATTTACATTATCGTCCTTGACCGTAAGCTCATCGACCTTCCCTAACATTCTATTCACTTCCGATTGACGGAGTGGCACGGGGTCACCGCCTTTGGTCTCACCCAAAAACCCGATGACACCGTTAATTGATTTTATGATGTGTGGAATCTCGCCTGCCAAACTCGCTTGGATCATAATATATCCCGGAAAGTAAACACGTTCTTTGTTCACTTTCTTACCATTGCGAATTTGAATCACCTTTTCGGTAGGAACGAGAACCTGATCAATATAATCTTCAAGATTCAATCGCTTTACCTCAGATTCGATATACGATTTGATCTTGTTCTCCTGTCCACTTACCGAACGGACGACATACCACTTTTTTGTACTTTTTGTTTCAGTCATTATAGTTACGACTTGATCCATTCAAAATATAGACTTATAATTCTGCTAAACACAGTGTCAACACCCCACACAGCAAGTGCAAGCACTACAGAGAAGACCGCCACAATCACCGTTAGGCGCTGTGCTTCTGCCCAAGTAGGCCAACTTACGTGGTTCTTTAGCTCGTTATAAGACTCTTTTATGTAATCTACCATTTGTATAAGGTATTAATACTATTACTTGCACGGGTTGAGAGACTCGAACTCCCGACACCTGGTTTTGGAGACCAGTGCTCTACCAACTGAGCTAAACCCGTATTATAAAAAGAGCCAGCTCAAAAACAATCACTCTTTTTTTTGATTCACTTATCAAGCATAAAGCTCTAACATCTATGAGCCAAACAAGCAAGCGAGTAAACCCGTAATAAAAGTCAAGGCGTCCCGCTTTGGGCGGGACACCTGTACTTTTTATAGTATGACTTAATTAGTCTAAAATCTCAGTTACCTGACCAGCCCCTACAGTTCTACCACCTTCACGGATAGCAAAACGCAGACCCACATTCATTGCGATTGGCTGGATAAGCTCAACATGAATTGTCAAGTTATCACCAGGCATAACCATTTCAACACCATCTGGAAGACTAATGTTCCCAGTTACGTCTGTTGTACGTACGTAGAACTGTGGACGGTAGTTGTTGTGGAATGGAGTGTGACGTCCACCTTCTTCTTTCTTAAGAACGTAAACCTCAGCTTTAAACTTAGCGTGTGGTGTTACCGATCCCGGCTTACAGATTACCATACCTCTAGAGATCTGGCTTTTTTCGATACCTCTTAAAAGGATACCAGCGTTATCTCCAGCTTCACCTCTATCTAGAATTTGACGGAACATCTCGATCCCGGTAATAGTAGAAGTCAATTTTTCAGCACCCATACCAATGATCTCAACAGGATCTCCAGTGTTTGCTACTCCGGTCTCGATACGTCCAGTAGCAACAGTACCACGACCTGTAATAGAGAATACATCTTCAATAGGCATCAAGAATGGCTTGTCGATCTCACGTGTTGGTTCTTCAATCCATGTATCAACAGCTTCCATCAACTGTAGTACAGTATCAACCCACTTTTGCTCTCCGTTCAAAGCACCCAATGCAGAACCAGCGATCACAGGACCGTTGTCTCCATCGTACTCATAGAAAGAAAGTAGATCTCTGATCTCCATTTCAACCAATTCCAAAAGCTCCTCATCGTCTACCATATCCACTTTGTTCATGAATACAACGATACGAGGAATACCAACCTGACGGCCTAATAGGATGTGCTCACGAGTTTGTGGCATAGGACCATCGGTAGCAGCAACTACCAAGATAGCTCCGTCCATTTGAGCAGCACCAGTAACCATGTTCTTTACGTAATCCGCGTGACCAGGACAGTCAACGTGTGCGTAGTGACGATTTGCTGTTTGATACTCTACGTGTGAAGAGTTAATTGTAATACCTCTTTCTTTTTCTTCAGGAGCGTTGTCAATTTGATCAAAAGATCGAGCTTCTGAATAACCAGCATCTGCCATTACCTTTGTAATAGCAGCAGTTAAGGTTGTTTTACCGTGATCTACGTGTCCAATAGTCCCTACGTTTAAGTGGGGTTTGGACCGATCGTATGTTGCTTTTGCCATTTTGTATTAATTTAATCTTAGTTATATAATAGTGTTCAATTTCGTACTACGTTGAGCCAATGATGAGATTTGAACTCATGACCTCTTCCTTACCAAGGAAACGCTCTACCCCTGAGCTACACCGGCAAAATGATTTACGATTGCCGATTTAGATTTACGATTCGTAAACCGCACACCGTAACTCGTAAATTTCAGAGTGGTAGATCACGCTTGCGGCGTGACGACATTCCACTCTTTAGAGCGGGAGATCACGCTTGCGGCGTGACGACATTCCACTCTTTGGAGCGGGAGATCACGCTTGCGGCGTGACGACATTCCACTCTTTGGAGCGGGAGATCACGCTTGCGGCGTGACGACATTCCACTCTTTGGAGCGGGAGACCGGGTTCGAACCGGCGACATTCAGCTTGGAAGGCTGACGCTCTACCAACTGAGCTACTCCCGCGTTTATCTGAAATTATTTCAGAATGGTATTATCAAAATTTCAAAGTGGATTACTAACCAAGGTTTGTGATCCTGTTCGGGTGACTCCGAACACAACTTTAAATCGCACTTTTACAAAAGCGAGCTTTTGACTTCTGCTTATTTAAAATTTATGTGGGGAGAGCAGGATTCGAACCTGCGAAGACTAGGTCAGCAGATTTACAGTCTGCCCTCGTTGGCCGCTTGAGTATCTCCCCAAACCCTTTATTTTAAAGAACTTTCTCTTTTTCAGAGAGCCGATGGAGGGACTCGAACCCACGACCTGCTGATTACAAATCAGCTGCTCTAGCCAGCTGAGCTACATCGGCTTTTGAACGACTTTTTAGCCATAAAAAAGTCCGCTATTTCTAACGGACTGCAAATGTATAGAATTTATTTTTTCTACAAAACTTTTTTTAAAAAATAATCTTATAAATACGCTCTTTGTTTATGCTTGCGTTTTTTGAGCTGTCTCTCCAGCGAATGAATGCACTCATCGGTACCTAACTCGAAGGTCCTGGCTTCTTTTTTTACGATAAGATCGTCACCGGGAACACTGAGTAAAATCTCAACGATTTTGTTTTGCTTTTCACTGGTCTTCTGAACTTTCAGAAACACGTCTGCGAATACAATCTTGTCATAGAATTGCTCCAGTTTATTTAGCTTACGCTCTATAAAGTGAATCAATTTTACATCGGCCGCAAAATTTGGGGTTTGCACATTTACCTTCATACGCGATAGAATTAAAGTTCGTACTTATTTTGAATTTCGGGGATGCGAGTTCTTGTACACTTCTTTGAGTGTTGCAATACTGTTGTGAGTATAAACTTGCGTAGAGGCCAAACTCGAATGCCCAAGCAGTTCTTTGACTGCGTTTAAATCTGCTCCTTCATTTAAAAGATGTGTTGCAAAAGAATGCCGTAAAATATGGGGACTCCTTTTTACTTTTTCCGATGCTTTACTAAAATAGCTATTTATTATTCTGTAGACAAGCGTTTCATATATTTTAACGCCCTTAACGGAAAGGAAAAGATATTCGGGATCTGAAATATGCTCCAACTGCTCCCTGTACCGAAGGTAGTTTGAGAGCGTTAAACAAACGGAAGGCAATAACGGGATAATGCGCTCTTTATTTCTTTTACCCAGCACTTTAAGGTTTTTTTCTGTCGCGGATATATTTTTTAGTTTAATGTGCACGAGTTCGGTTCGACGCATTCCTGTAGAATAGAACAATTCGACCATGAGCTTGTTTCGAACACCTTCAAAATCGTTTGCAGTTTCCAAAGCATCTAAAACCTGTGTTACTTCTTTTTCTGAAAAGGGCACTTGTAGTTTTTTACTTGTCTTTAAAGCTCTATGCTTCAGCAGGGGGTTGATCTCGATCTGCTTGGTCTTCAGTAAAAATTTATAGTAGGTTCTCAAAGAGGAAACCTTTCGGTTCACACTTCGGTTTGAAATACCTGTATCTACCAACGAAACAATCCAGCTGCGTATCACTGGATAATTCACATCCTTAATAGTACTATAACCGAATTCTGCCCGGGCGAAAGTTAAAAAACACTCAAGATCGTGCGTATATGCCACTACTGTATTAGCAGCATACTTCTTTTCTAAGGTTAAGTAATCAATAAAATCTGAAAAGGGCATAGAGGATTGTTGGATTCTCTGCTAAAGATACAAATTGTAATTTAGGGATATAAAAAAATCCGCCGGAAGGAACCGGCGGATCTTATTGTATGAAAGGAACGGAATGGACCTAGATCTCTTCCGCGTCTCTTAGTCCTTGAATGTATTGTGCTTTTTGAATTTGCGCTCTACGCTCTACTGAGGGTTTTGTGAAAGCTTGACGCTTACGCAATTGGCGCATCGTTCCTGTACGGTCAAATTTACGCTTAAATCTCTTTAGCGCTCTATCGATATTTTCTCCGTCTTTTACTGGTATTATTAACATAGTGACATCACCTCCTCTCTTTTGGAGGGGCAAAATTAATCATATTATTTTAGAAATAAACTATAATGCACTAATTTTTTATTGAAATTATTGCTTGAATAAGGTAGCTCTTTTACTTAGGTCCTGAATGAGCTTCTGTTCTTCTTCGCTTTCCAAGAGCACATTATAGTTTTTCCAGAACTCCTTGTTATAAGGTCGGGAAGTAAAGATATCCTGAGACCATTCTGTTTGTAGTGCTTCAAAAATAAGTTCGGGGTCTTGAATGATCTTTGTGAAGACAATTTCCTGTATCGTATAATAGTATTGCTCGTCCTTGCTCCTGCCGGATTCTTCCAGATTTTTTTGCTGATCGGAAGATCGGTCCCCAACATTCACCAGTTTGGGTGTTTCGTAATACACATAGCTTGGGTACATCTTATCGTTGTATTCCAGATAGGTCATTACCAGTTTATGATTTATCTGAGTATCAAAAAGGCTTTTGCTTCGTGCCTTTTGAGCAGGAGATGCGGCCACGAGCTCGTACTCGATCTTTTTAAAGGCATAATTGTCCCAGTAGATATACAACCAACCTCTAGGCTCATACCCCTCATTGTAGATATTTCGGGTATTTAGACCTACATAATCCTCTCCTTTAGAGATCTTGATCTTGTATAATTTTCTACCATCATCCACCAAGACAGTATCCACCTCAAATTGATGCATTTCCAAAAGATTCTCACCAAAAAGTGCGTTTCTCACGGTAGCATTGCGCAGAAAATTAAGTCGTCCCTTAAAAAGATTGTCCAATCCGTTCACACGTCGGTCATTCCATTTAATAGCTTCAACTAGCGATGAAGTCTCTATGGTGTCACGCCGAAGCTGTTTTGATTTAAGGTCGATGTAGGGCGGATGGTTCTTTAAGTAAGAAGTATATGTATACAGGCTATCGACCTCCCTGAGATCATAGCTCTTTCTAATTTCATCTACGTTGATCTTAAAATGTTCCTCGGCTCCCGAAGCGTATCCGGAATCATAGACGGTAATAGCACTTTCTATAAGCCATTTGTATTCCTTTTTATTACGCTCTTTATGCCGCAAAAACCCCTTTTGCAAATAGGGTGTCCCCGGCAGGTTTCGGGACAATCGTTCGATGGCCTTTTGCACTACGCCATTCCCGGTAGTGGGGCGCGGATCTGCCACGAGAATCACTTCATCCAGAGAAGCGACATCTTCTGTTAGGAATATATCCATACTTGTGTCGAATTCGCTGATCACCGTTTCAAAGCTCTTATAACCAATGGACGAGACCACCAGGGTATCCTGCACATGTTCTTGCGGGACAACGAGAAGAAATTTACCATCAACATTGCTTACCGTCCCTATGGTTGTATTCTTAATATAGATACTGGCATTCTCGATTGGAAGATAGGTAGCAAAATCAACAACTTTGCTCTCTAGATCTATTTGCGCCAGGACACTTGTGGATACACAAAAGATCAGTATACCGGTAATATGCCTAAAAAAGGAATTTTTCATTCAATATTTTTCCTTAGATTAAAAATACCACGATCTGCCACAATGGGTTAAGAACCCTTATTGTTCTGGATCAAGTGGCTTTCTTGTATGCTTTTCCGTCGATCACCATCTTGGCTATGATCTCTCTCAGGATCTCCGAAGTTCCTCCTCCAATAGGCCCCAGCCTACTATCACGAAACAGCCTGGCCAATGGATACTCCTCCATATAACCATATCCTCCCAAGAATTGAAGGCATTCGTACATGACCTCATCAGATACTTTGGTGGATATCAATTTTGACATTGTGGCCTCTTTTACCACGTATTCTCCATCGTTCAAGCGCTTTGTTGTAACGTAATTAAAGGTCTTACATACTTCCACTTCGGTGGTGAGCTGTGCTACCCGATGACGCAAGGCCTGAAATTTGGAAATGCTTTTCCCAAAAGCCATACGGTCCTTCATATATTGAATGGTGTATTCCAATGCGAACTCGCTTCTGGCATGCGCATTGATCCCCATGATTAGGCGCTCTAATGCAAAATGCTGCATGATATAAGGAAAACCTTGATTCTCCTCTCCCATGAGATTTTCAGCAGGGATCTTCACATTATCGAAAGCAATTTCTCCTGTATCGCTGGCTCGCCACCCTAATTTATCTAGTTTAGTGGCAGAAATTCCTTCCATATCTCTGTCTACGACAAAAATACTAATACCCTTATTTCCCAGGTCGGGTGCGGTTTTGGCGGCTACTATCAAATAATCGCTGTATACCCCATTGGTAATAAATGTCTTTGAACCGTTCAAGATGTAATGCCCCCCCTTCTTTACCGCAGTACTTCGCATCCCGGAAACGTCACTACCACCAAAGGGCTCTGTAACACAAAGACAGCCTATCTTTTCACCGGTAATGCTTGGGGTCAGATACTTTTGCTTCTGCTCATGATTGCCTTCCTTGTTCAAATGTGTCATCGCCAGATAGGCGTGCGCCCACATTGCGGCAGCAAATCCGCCGCTATTGATCTTTTGCAATTCTTCCAAAAAGATCACTGTATAGAACAGGTCCAGATCCATACCGCCGTACGCTTCAGGATAGTTGATACCAAAGTAGCCCATCTCTCCAAACTTTTCCCAAATGAAGCGTTCGATATGCCCGGTCTCTTCCCACTTTTCAATATGGGGTACCACCTCTTTTTGTAAAAAATCCTGAAAACTTTTTCTGAAAAAATCGTGCTCTTCTGTGAAGTACATCTTACTCATATAAGCTGTTTTGGGTTTAGGGATAAGGACGTGTATGTCCGCTTTAGTCAACGGACAAATATAATTGAATTAGCTGTAACTTCTGGTTTGATAGTCCTTCTATTTTCTCCAATTCTGAAAAATCTGAAATCTGTTCGCGCAATTCTCGATATTCCCAGATGCGTTTTGCCAATTCGAAAGAAATACCCGGAATTGTTGCTATATCTGAAGCCGAAGCAGTGTTGAGATTCATCTTCGCGAGTGACCTGGGGGTTTTCACCGTAAATTGATCGAGCACCCTCCTAATTACCATGTTATCGAGGCCATATACACTGTAAAGCTCTATATCCCCTGCAAATCCCCCCAGTTTCTCTCGGTAGCTCACAATGCGTTTCGACAGGGCTTCTCCTATACCATGTACTTCACGTAGTTCGGCGGCTGTAGCGACGTTCAAATCGATCTTTTCGGCATAGGATATTGGGGTGTTATAGGTCTTCTTTTTTGCATAGGACGGTTTTGGGTTGGTCACCCAGTCCGGAAATTTAAAATAGGGCTGCAGGACGGCTAATAACGAATCTGATACCTTTGTCACCCGCTGAAAATCTGCGGCAGAATTAATCCATTGATCCTGCTCCCGAAACAGTTTCAGTCTATCGAATTCTGTAGGTGTCATTCCTAACACGTACGCCTTATGATCGGTAATGAAATTAGGATTGAAGGGGTATTGTTTCGGTTTTCGACGTTCCAGTTCTACAGCTCGCAGGGAATCCAGTTCCTCCTGCAACTGTATTATTTTGGCTGAAGAAACATCCAGATGTGATGTTTCCGAAGTATCAATAAAATAATAAGCGGCCATCACTCCAACGATCAAGCTAACTAAAAGCAAAATCCCACTTCGCTCCTGTTTTGAAAACGTAAAGTGGGATCTTAGCTTCATATTATTTTACTTTTGTTACATGTGCTTTCTCAAGTCTTCCGCACCATCATCGATCGCTTCTGCCTTTTTACGAATAGCACTCATATAGCGATTTAATTCTTTTCGAACCACAGGGGTTAACAAGATAACCCCAATAATGTTTGGTACTACCATGGCAAAGATCATCGCATCTGAAAAATCGATCACGGCTCCCAAACTAATAGAGGCACCAACCACCACAAAGAACAGGAATAAGAATTTATAAACAAGGTCGGTAACACGACCTCTTCCGAAGAGATATTTCCACCCTTGCATCCCGTAATACGACCAAGAGATCATGGTCGAGAACGCGAATAAGATCACTGCAATCGTAAGAATGATGGAGAAATGGGGTATCACACTGTCAAACGCAACAGCGGTCAACTCCACCCCTTCGTTGATAGGTGTTCCATATTCCATGAACCCACCGTCGAAATTTGTGATAATGATTACCAGTGCCGTCATGGTACAGATCACCACGGTATCTACAAACGGCTCCAACAAGGCAACGATTCCTTCACTGGCAGGATATTTTGTTCTTACAGCAGAGTGCGCAATGGCAGCAGATCCTACCCCGGCTTCGTTGGAGAAGGCCCCTCGACGGATTCCCTGTATCATAACTCCAATAAGCCCCCCGGCAATTCCTAGTCCGCTGAAGGCTCCCGTAAAGATGAGGCTGAACGCATCGTCGATTAGGGTGAAATTAGCACCTAATATAATCAGGGCCGCCAACACATAGATCCCCGCCATGAACGGCACCACCTTTTCGGTTACTTTTGCAATTCTTTTAATACCTCCAATGATCACGACTGCTACAAGGATCGCCATAACGAATCCAAAATACATTCCGCCATTGGCATTCTCTATTTCAAATAATTTTATGAACTGTGCCGCTGCTTGATTGGCTTGAAACATATTTCCACCTCCAAACGAACCACCAATCACAAAGATAGCGAAGAGGATCGCGAGAATTTTACCAAGCACTCCGGCACCTTTTTCACGAAGTCCTTTTGTAAGGTAGTACATAGGACCTCCGTATACTGTTCCGTCCGGTCCAACATCGCGGTATTTTACCCCGAGGGTACATTCGGCAAATTTTGAAGCCATCCCCAGTAACCCTGCAAGGATCATCCAAAAAGTTGCCCCGGGCCCTCCTATGGACAGTGCCACAGCAACTCCCGCAATATTTCCAAGACCTACCGTAGCAGATAGTGCTGCGGTCAAGGCCTGAAAGTGGGAAACCTCACCATCGGCACTATCGTCCCGAATGGTTTCAATGATATTCTCACCTTCATTATCGGTCATATCGCCGTACAACGTATCTACACCGTGTTTTTCAATATCTTCATATTTTCCTCTCACAACTTTGATAGCGGTGCCAAAACCGGTAAAGTTGATGAGTTTAAAATAAATCGTAAAATAGACCGCACCTCCAATTAGCACAATAAGCACCCATGGGATCTTGAACTCTTCAGAAAAAGGTATCTCATAGAATATTCCCTCTACAAACCATCCGGTATAATCGCGAAAAGTAGCGTCGATCTTTTCGGAAGTACTTTGTTCTTGAGCAAAGGATAAAAGTGGGGTGAATATTGTAAATAGGGAAAGAAGAAGTTTCTTCATAATGGGTTTTTTAGTGAGACTATTTTTAAGCTAAGCAAGATGCTAAAAAAAAACACGAATTCAAATTTTTGAGCTGATAATTGTTAACGAAACCTTAAACGTTATATAATCGCTTTAAATTATCTATTTGATTGGGTCTGCCAATAAGAATAAGTTTGGAATTCTTTTTAATGACTAGAGAAGGCTCCGGGTTCACGATGTATTCTCCTTGCGGCGATTTGTATCCTATAATGGAACAGCCCGTCTTCTTGCGTACATCCAGTTCGCTAATGGAATGTTCTACACCGTCGGGACACATCTTCTCAAAAGGTATTTGTTCGACATTCATACTGTCCTGCTCCCCCGAAACAGATAAGTTATCGAGAAACTCTATCAAATCGGGAACAACCACTAAAGACGCCATGTGGTCTCCTCCTATGCGATCGGGCATAATGATATTATCGGCTCCTGCCAGTTTTAATTTCTTGTAGCTGGTTTCCTCTGTCGCCCGGCTAATGATCTTTAATCCTTGATTCATTTGGCGCGCAGACAGGACTATAAAAAGATTATCGGCATCACTGGGTAGCGCACAAATAAGTGTTTTGGCACGTTCGACACCTGCATGGATCAAGACATCATCTTCAATAGCGTTTCCGCTTACAAACAAGTGCTCGTCATCGCTAAATCGCTCAATAAGGTCTTCGTCACGTTCTACAATTACAAACTTTTGATTATAGGCCAGTAATTTTTGTGTGGCTTGTTTTCCGTTTCTTCCAAAACCACAAACGATCACGTGATCGCGTAATGCTTTGATTTGTTTTTCCACTTTTTTTTGTCTTAAATTACCAATGTTGTTCTTGCTGAGAATGTATTCAGAAATAACAGTAATCGCATACCCCACAATAAAGATACTTGAAATTATGAGGGCCGACGTAAATATCTTTTCAGCCGGACTTAAGGGGTGTAACTCACCAAAACCAACCGTGGTTATGGTAATGATAGTCATATACATGGCATCGATCCATTCGTAATCGAAGAAAAATCGAAATCCGAAGATACCCGAAAACACCACGGTGATGAGTAGCACCAACGCACCTGCTATCTTAGATTGAAATAACTTTGTCATAGATCAAACACAGATGTTCGTTTGGTAAATACAAGATCTTTTAGCTTCAATAAGAATGCAATGGTGAGATAGATGGCAAAGCCCACACCCATGGTTGCAAAGGATACATAAATAAAGAAGAGTCGTACGCTCTTAGCCCGCATCCCCAGACGATCTGCCAAACGGGAACTTACATAGAACCCACGTTTCTCAAAATAATGCCTAATTCTGTACACGAGCTGTAACATGTGTGCAAATTACAATTTTTACTGAATACTATTCGAAACTTTTAAAATAGCGTTGCCAATTTCACAGTTCAAACATCGACGCGCATCACAATATAATTCCTTAAGCTGAAGCAATGCCTGAGTCTCTAATGCATTGGTTGCAACAAGGCCAAGCTTTTGAAACCTGAGGATGATGGTATTTGCTTCGGGAGGGAGCTCCCCGGCCAGTTGCAGGATTTCTTCGGAAGGGTGACTTCCTAAAAAACGAAGGTAGGCGAACCGCATGGGAAGCACTGTGTTTATAAACAATAGATTAATGAATTTTTTAGTAAGTTGGGTGCTTCGCAATTGGGAACTAGAGGTAAAGGTATAATGTGTTCTCCAAAATTCGCTTGTTTCAATCGTGAACAGCTCGTACAGATGCTGGACTTCGCGTATGGCGATCACTTTCGAGAACAATTGACCGTTATTTACATACAAGGCCGCCAATTGTGCCAGCCGAACGGTTGGAAAATTTGAAGGTCGTAACCTGAAGAATTTAGGGGCGATGACCCCATCATTAGAAAGTTTGAATTTACGCTTACTGTATTTGTAAGAACTTATTAGCTCTTTTACATACGGAGCCTCCGCAGTTGCATCAAGTAACCCGGCCTGACCCAGCAATATAGCTTCCAGCGACAATAACTGATCGCTGCATTTTTGGATCAGGGAAAACGGAATCGACTGTGCAATGCTCAAAAAAGCGGTCCCGTTAACTTTAAGTCCGAAATTCTTGCACAACATCTCAAATAACAATGCCTCCCAATGATTGTTCAATTGAGAGGCCCGTTCCATTAAAAATTGTGACTTTCTCTCTAATCGCTCAACATAAAGGCGTTCCAGCCAATGCACATACATAAAGCTATCGATTTCAGTCAGCGATTGCTCACACGGGATCCATTTCGTATCGTTCGAAAATAGTTTTTTGTACGTCCCCAGCATTGGTTTCGGGATACGGTGCTTTAATTCCAATGTGGGAATTAGTGTGGTATCTTTTCTTGATACTTCGGAAGTGTGCTCCCAAACGACATGCAGGATCACCGAATCGTACGCAGGGTCTTTATGGTGTTGGTGCAGGAACCAAAGGGAAGATTCTATATGAAGCTCTACATTTCCTGCCCATAATTGTCCATCGATCACGAGCTGTGCATTGAAAAAATCGGGACCCGAATTGTGGTTATGACTGCCGGGTGAAACAATTTGCAGCGAATGACCCTGGGTGGTCTTCAAGTTGTGGTTGTCAAATTTCTGAAACTGCCACACATAATGCAGGAATTCTTCTTTCATGAATCCGGAATTAGCGTGGGGAGTTGAAGTAAGAGTAACTTATTTTTCTTCGGTCGGGGTCGATGCTGTTGTTGACTCTTCCGAGATCGTATCGGAAAAGAGGATACGGTTCCATTTATACAACCTGCGTTTCAAGATGATAAAACGTACGATCCCAATGGTCAAAAAGACCACACACACTACCAAAGCGACATAACCCAACCAGTGAATGCTCTCAAAATCCTTTAACTGTAAGAGTGCCAGACCCCCTAACAGCAGGTAAAGAGATGCTCTTATATAGGCCAGTAACGTACGCTCATTAGCGAGTTTTGTTCGCTCCAGCGCAAGGATCTCACGGGTATTTACCGGTACCGGCTTAGTACGCAAAAACCGAAACAATCGCTGTGCCTGTGTTTTCATTCCCCTAAAAATAAAAAATCCCGCTTAAAAAAGCAGGATTCTATTTTATAAAATTTGTATGCCTTAGTCAAGATAGCCCATCTTTTGCATCCAATCGTTGTTGAACATCTTTCCAACATACCTGCTGCCGTGGTCGTGAAAAAGAACAACAACCACATCGTCTTTGGTAAAGTGTTCCTTAAGTTGCAAAACGCCCTTCATGGCTGCACCGGCCGAATTCCCTAAGAACATTCCTTCTTCCCGTGCTAGTTTTTGGGTATAGACCGCCGCATCCTTATCGGTTACTTTGGTAAATCCGTCGATGATATCGAAATTTACATTCTTTGGGAGTATATCTTCTCCAATTCCTTCGGTGACGTAAGGGTAGATCTCCTTTTCATCGAATATGCCTGTTTCGTGATATTTCTTAAAGACACTGCCATAAGTATCGATACCCCATACTTTAATATTAGGGTTCTGTTCCTTTAAATATTTTCCAACCCCGCTAATCGTACCTCCCGTACCCACTCCTACAACAAAATGAGTGATCTTTCCATCGGTTTGTCGCCAGATCTCCGGACCTGTACTTTCGTAATGTGCTTTGGTGTTGCTGGGGTTATCATACTGATTCACATACCAACTATTGGGAGTTTCTTCGGCCATGCGCTTTGATGTAGAATAATAAGAACGCGGATCTGACGGGTCCACATCGGTGGGGCATACAACTACCTCACTGCCTACGGCGCGCAGGATGTCCATTTTTTCCTTGCTTTGCTTATCACTTATTACACAAACCATTTTATACCCTTTTACGATGGCTGCTAGGGCCAGTCCCATACCTGTATTCCCGCTGGTTCCTTCAATAATAGTCCCTCCGGGCTTTAAGCGGCCGTCTGCTTCGGCATCCTCGATCATTTTTACAGCCATACGGTCCTTGACCGAATTCCCGGGATTAAAGGTCTCGTATTTGGCAAGAACAAGGGCCGGGATCTCCTCGGCGAGTTTATTGATCTTTACCAAGGGTGTATTCCCGATCGTCTCTAATATATTCTTTGCGTATTCCATTTTATTTTCTTGATGAAAGCAACTTCTTATTCCTTTAGAAGTTTGCGGCTGCAAAGGTATGATTTCGGCAGTTACACTGCAAGCATTTGCGTTAGGGATTGAAGCGGCATCCTTTCTATAGCAAGCCTGGCTTGCTAGGGAAAGATATAGCGGAAAGCCCGGTCCTTGGGTGCGCCGGACTCTACGACAAGCACCCAAGGAAACGCCCTACTATTCGAAACGAATGGCCTTTACAGGAGAGATCTTTGCAATGATATACGAAGGGATCAAGAGCATGAACAAACACAATACAAACGTTCCGGCATTTAGGGCCAAGACGTACCCCATATCCAGATAGACAGGAGCTTCGGTAACGTAATAAGTGTCGGGATCCAAAGGAAATAATTTAAACTGCTGCTGGGCGAAAAGCAGACCTAGTCCTATGAGGTTTCCCCAGAACAACCCCACGCCAATTAGGTACATGGCATTGTAGATAAACACCTTACGAATGCTCCAATCACTGCTCCCCAGTGCCTTTAGGATGCCTATCATTTGTGTACGTTCCAGAATAAGGACCAACAAAGCGGTGATCATATTAATACCTGCTACCAGTATCATGATACCAATAATGAGCGCGATATTGAAATCGAACAGATCCAGCCATTCAAAAATAGAGCCGTACTTATCGCGTATGGTTTGGGTATCCAGGGTGCTGGATGTTTGATTGTAGACGGCATTCCCTATGGGAACAATGTTGTCGAAATCTTCCACAAATACTTCAAAAGCGCCTATCTGGTCGTCTTCCCATTTGTTAAGGCGTTGTATGTGGCGTATATCGGCTATGACAAATTGCTCGTCAAATTGTTGAAATCCGCTGTTATAGATTCCAACGATATCGAACCCTCTGCTACGGGGCGCTTTGGAGGTGTCATCATTAAGGAAAAAAGTAACGATCTTGTCTCCCAACTGTAACTCCAGGCGGTTTGCCAGGTATTGGGAAATCAGTACTTCGGCGTTTAATCCATTTGAATAATCGGGCAGTCTTCCTTCCCGCAAAAAATCCTCAAAATACTGCCAGTTGTAATCGGTTCCAACGCCTTTGACCACCACTCCTTCGAAATCGGTTTCGGTACGGATCACACCGCCTTTTGAAGCTGTGATCTGAATGTGGTCCACGCCCGCTACGCTTGTGAAATTAGGATGGAAATCTTGATTCTTCGAGATGGGAATTTGAGAATCATTGGACATATTGGTGTCGAAGTTGCTAATAATGATATCGCCATTGAAGGCAGAGACCTTTTCACGTATCTTTTTTTGGAGTCCGACACCCGTGGCGATGGACACCAGCATCATTACAATTCCCAAGGCGATCGCCGTAATTGCAATTTTTATTATTGGTGCCGAAATACTACTTTTATAGTCTTTGGCCGCAATGATGCGCCGAGCGATAAAGAATTCGAAATTCACGGGTAACGATATGCGATTAACTTTTTTCAAAAATACATTTTTCTTATGGCTTCTGGTTTCTTTTTCCTGCGGAAGTCAGAATAACCAGGAGAAGGCAAACGCTTCGGGGGATACCCTTGAGAAAACACAGCAGGAAATCGTGATACACGATACTGTTACCATTGCTGAAATGATGTCTAAGGATTTTATGCCCGGGGCTCACCGTCCGAATGCCTATCTTCCTATATTAAAGGACAAATCTGTGGGAATTGTGGCGAATCAGACCTCCATGCTTACCAAACCCAGCAAATCTCTCCACTTGGTCGATTTTTTGATCGCCGAGAATATTCAGGTAAAAAAGGTCTTTGCTCCTGAGCACGGTTTTCGCGGTACGGCCGATGCGGGTGAATTGGTGAAAGACGGGATCGACCGGCGCACCGGAATTCCAATTATCTCCTTATATGGTGCGAACAAGAAGCCGTCCAAGCAACAGATGCAAGGCATAGAGCTCATGGTCTTTGACATTCAAGACGTAGGTGCTCGTTTTTACACCTATATTTCGACGCTCCATTATGTAATGGAAGCGTGTGCAGAAGCCAATATTCCACTGGTTGTTCTCGACAGACCTAATCCCAACGGTCATTATATCGACGGGCCTGTTCTGGAAAAAGAGCATTCGAGTTTTGTAGGGATGCATCCCGTACCTGTAGTTCACGGAATGACTATTGGCGAATATGCGCAAATGATCAATGGTGAAGGTTGGTTGTCCAATGATCTAACCTGCAGATTGACGGTAATTCCTGTTTCCAATTATACACATGGAACACCCTACTCACTTCCCGTAAAACCTTCCCCTAATCTGCCCAATGATACAGCCATAAACCTATACCCGAGTCTTTGTTTCTTTGAAGGGACACCGCTAAGTGCCGGCAGGGGTACAAGCATGCAGTTTCAGGTCTTTGGAGCTCCTGCGCTGCCAAGTGCTTATTTCCCTTTCCAGTTCACGCCACAACCCAATGAGGGTGCAAAGCATCCAAAATTCGAAGGGCAGCTTTGCAACGGGCTAGACCTAAGAGAACAGCCACGTCTGGACATGCTCAATTTGGAATGGCTTATAGAAGCGTATGTTGGTTACGGGAAAAAGAAAGAATTCTTTACCGATTTTTTCACTAAGCTCGCAGGAACTGAAACACTTCAGCGACAGATAGAGCAAGGCTACACTTATCCTGAAATTAGAGCCACCTGGTTACGTGACCTGGAAGCCTATGATGCGATGCGGAAAAAGTATATGCTCTATCCTTAAGTTTAAGGCAAACGCTTCTTCATTTCTTCAACAATATTGAAAGCCGCCGGACAGATCGCTACGTTCTTTAAGGTAAGATTGGAGATCTGCTGAAATTTCTTCCGGTCGGTGTGTGGAAATTCTCTACACGCCTTGGGGCGTACATCGTAGATGCTGCAATAATTATCGGCTCCCAGAAAAACACAGGGAACGGTTTGCAACACATAATCATTCTCCTCGTCCAGTCGCAGATAGGTCTCGATAAATTGCTGCGGTTTCATTCTAAAATGCTTAGCAATACGCTCAATGTCCTTATTGGTGAACAAAGGTCCCGTGGTCTTACAGCAATTGGCACAAGTGAGGCAATCGGTACGCCGAAACTCCTCCTCGTGCAATTCTACCATGAGCTCATCCAATTGTCTGGGCGGTTTTTTCTTCAGTTTCACGAAGAACTTTTTGTTCTCGTTATGCGTATCTTTGGCGCGTTGCGGGAGTTGTTTCAGGATATCTTCCATAGCGGCTCAAAAATACAACAATTCTGGTATGAAGGATGTTCTAGGCGCTGCCTTATTGGATTATTACCACGGAAATTATAGTGAAGATATTATCACGGAAACAAATATTAGTGAGGCAGACGCCTTACCGCTTCCTTATCTCTTTCGGTCTTACACCGAAATGCCGCTAATAGAACAAGCGGCTCTAAAGGCTGCCAAAGGGACGATCCTTGATATTGGATGCGGTGCCGGGAGCCATGCGCTGTATTTACAGCAGCAAGATCACAGGGTTTCCGCCATAGATGTTTCTGAAGGAGCCGTGAAAGTAAGCCGCCTGCGAGGTGTTCAAAATGCGGAGTGTACACCGCTGCTTCAGTTTCAAGGAGCTACTTTTGACACCCTGTTACTGCTCATGAACGGTACTGGGATTTTCGGCACTCTGTCTCAGGTATCGCAATACCTTCAGCATTTAAAATCGCTAATGGCCCCCGGAGGGCAGATCCTTATCGATTCCAGCGATCTGCAATATATGTACGACACCGGAGAGGAAGGTGGTATTTGGGTTCCGGGAACACATTATTACGGCGAATTGGAGTTTACCATGAGCTATAAGGGTGAGACAAGCGAATGGTTTGACTGGCTCTATCTGGATGAAGGACTTTTTGAAGAGGCGTGCATATCGAACGGATTACATTTTGAGATCGTAACAAGAGGAGACCATTACGATTACCTGGCCCGGCTTACTGCTGCGGAATAAAACCCGCCTTAACAAGCGCACTCATCTTTTTAGCAAAAAGATCGCGGCTCCAGTGTTTGCGAATTTCGGAGAGATCTTTTGAAAGTGACTGCTGTTGCGTCTCGTGCTTTGCCCAAACGTCGGATTGAAAGAATTGGTTGATTGTTTCCGTTTCTGTTTCAGAAAGGGGAGCATTTTCAATGAATCGCTTTTGGGCAGCTTCGGTGCTGTAAAAAGCAGTCATTTCCTGAATTTCCGGCCGGGTAAAATATTTCCGATAGGCGAAGGTAGTAAAAGCAATAAGTTCCTGTATCGCTTCCTGTTTATCCTGCCGCAATTGCTCCCAAAAAGCGGTTGGAACATTGGCTGAAATAAATTGCTTTTGCAGGGTATTGAACGTAGTATCATACGATTCTTCAAACTGAAGATTGGTACCATTGTTGTTTAAAAGATCCATAATGTCCTGTTGAAAATCATCCACCTGTGCATTTGCCGAAAAACAAATCACACAAAAAAGCGTTAAAAACAAAGAGTGGATTTTCATAGGATTCTTTTAAAGATTATGTTTGCTAAAAGTACAAAAAAATAGATATGCGTTTTACACCCTATACCCCCCTACTGTGTGTGTTGTTGTTCCTCGGTTTAATGAGCTGCAAGAGCGATGATGAGACACCTCCTGTTGAAGATTTTAAAGCTGAAAACAGAAAACCTTTGGGGGTTTCGGCAGAGGATCTGCTAAGTGACGATATATACAGCACCCTTACAGTAGAATTGGCTTTCAATGAAACTTACCGCCCCAGCAATGTGGCGATTGCCGAACTTCAAGACTTTTTGGAAACTCGTTTAAACAAACCCGGTGGAATTTCCATCGTGCAAACCAATGTCGATATATCTCAAGGAGCACCTTTCACAATTCAAGAAATTAGAGATATAGAGGACGAAAACCGAACGGTCTATACAGAAGGTGATACCATGGCTGTGTATATTTTCTTTGCGAACGGATCGTCATCCAACGATACCCAAACTACTGTAACTTTAGGTACTGCATATCAAAACACTTCCATTGTCATCTACGAAAAGACGCTACGGGATTTGGTACTTAACAATCCTACCATCGATCTGGCTACCTTAGAGTCCACAACCATACAACACGAGTTAGGACATATCTTAGGGCTGGTGAACCTTCAAAATGACGATATCCATACCGATCATGAGGATCCGTCCAATTCTAAGCATTGTGTCGTTGAGGAATGTCTCATGTATTTTGAAAGTAATAATGGTCGCGCGATCGTAGCTCGGTTTAACCAACGCAACAGTGTACCTGCATTAGACCCCTTGTGTATCGCCGATCTTCAAGCCAAAGGTGGAAAGTAACGATTGAAATTTTAGATCTTAATTGCTTCGTTCAAATACTTTTTGTCCGTTGATAAAAGTCGCATTCACCTTTACTTTTGGGATACTATCTGCCGGAATGGTCATGATATCCTGCTCCAGCACTGTAAAGTCTGCGAATTTTCCTTTTTCAATACTTCCTTTCTCAGATTCTTCAAAATTTGAATAGGCCGCCCAAAGTGTCATTCCTTTTAAGGTCTCTTCACGGGTAAGCGATTCTTCCATACGGTAGCCATCTGCGGGGTAATTAGTTAAATCCTTTCGTGCGACTGCAGCATAAAAGGTATACATGGGGTTTACCCTTTCAACAGGAAAATCTGTGCCTAACGCTATGGTCCCTGATCGCTCTAAGAGCGATTTATAGGCATAAGCACCTTCGATACGGTCCGGCCCCACGCGATCTTCGGCCCAGTACATATCGCTGGTCGCGTGTGTAGGTTGTACCGAAGGAATGATCTTTTCTGAAAAATAATCGAAGTCGGAAGGGGTGACGATCTGTGCATGTTCCACTTTCCAGCGAGGATCCTTTTGATCTTTGAGCACTTCAGAATAGACACGTAACACCGAAACATTTGCCGAATCTCCAATAGCATGGGTATTCATTTGAAAACCTGCCGCCGAAATTCGATCGGCTAACGTGCGTAACTGAGCTTCGTTGGTGATCACCAATCCGTAATGTCCGGGCTGATCGCTGTACGGTTCACGCATGGCGGCACCACGTGAACCCAAAGCGCCGTCACCATAGATCTTAATTGACCTCACGTTCAATCGGTCGGTTTTGAGCTTACCCGCAGTCAAATAGTGATCCATAGATGGCGTACCGCCACTAACCATGGCGTATACGCGTAATTGCATTGTTCCGGCCTTTTGCAGACTATCGATCGTTTCAATGACCTCTCGTGACAGACCGGCATCGTTAACAGTGGTAAGACCCATTTCCAAACACAAGTTTTCTGCATCCAATAAGGCTTCGGCAATATCTTTTTTTGTGACCTTCGGAAACGTAGCACTAACCAGCTGCATCGCACCATCGATCAATACACCTGTGGGCGCGCCATCCTTTACAATCACTTCACCGCCCGGAACCTTGGTATTAGCAGTGACCCCCGCAAGTTCTAACGCTTTGTTGTTCACCAGCATGGCGTGACCATCGATCCGTCTTAGCGATACAGGCGTATCCGGAAATAAGGAATCCAACACCTCTCTGGTGGGAAACTCCTTTACCTCCCAGTCGTTTTGATCCCAGCCTCGGCCAATTATATAGGTTTTGTTGTGTTCTTTCTGAAAGGCCACCACACGAGCCACAACCTCATCGAAACTTTTCGTATCTACCAGATCCACATCCTGTAAGTTGAGTCCAAGACCGAAGAGATGCGCATGGGCATCGATCAATCCCGGAACAATGGTCTTTCCTTTAGCGTCGAAGGTCTCTTTAAAATTATATTTCAGTTCCAGTTCGGGTTTTAATCCAATTTCCAGAATTTTTCCATCCTGAACCACGATAGCGGTGGCCGTATCAAAACCGTGGTTCACGGTATATATATTGGCATTCTTCACCAGCAGATCGGCGGTTATTCTTTCGGGAGCACAAGAAATACATACTAGCAGCAGGCTGCCATAGAGAAAATGTTTCATTCGGTTGGGTTTTCAGTAAAAATAAAAAAAGCATCCAGATATTAACGGATGCTTTTAAGAAATAAATTATTTGTACCGATTGTCCTACCAATCGAATTTGTATGTGGCTCCCAACAAGCCTTGGATACCCTGCACCGGATAATTGTACCATTTCTCGTAATTGTCACTTAGCAGATTACTGCCTTTAACAAAAATGGACAAACGTTCGTTCACGCGATACCCCAAATGAACATTGGCATCCAGATAGCCGTCCAGTGTGACCTCTGTTGGAAAAGGATCCACCAACGGACTGAAGGCAATGATCCGATCCATTCGTTCCCCTACGTAAAACAGCGAAGCCCCGCCGTAAATTTCTTCGGTGATGTTGAAATTGGAAAAAACGGTCGCTTTAAGGTCCGGTAAATTCCACGGCTGAGTTTCGTTGGTCGTTGTGTAACTTAGATATTCGCCGCTAATACCCAAGGTAAATACATCGGACATTTCTACTTTTAGCTCTCCAAAGATCGATAGCGTGTTTACATCGTCATAGACCACCTGGAACGAGTTGCCGTACTGGTAGGCTTCTGTGGGTGCGATATCGTTTAACGGGTTCATAACAAACAAAGCTTTGTCGTTTTCCTTCCCATAGGAAGCGCGTAAGTTGTAGCCCACTGAGTTAGACAATTTACCTTTCAAGCCACCAAAGGCGTTGTACAGTTGTTGCGTGGGCATCACTTGTAAGGTAGGGGAGACAAACGGATTTTGTTCTTTGAACGAGAAATAGCTGTTTTGTTCCAAACCGCCCTCGGCACCACCATAGGCAATAAGTAGTTCATCGACCAACCTGTAAGACACATTGATCAGCGGAGCGATAGAAAAATTTGTGTCACTGTTCTCGGTATCCAAGCTCGCGTAAGCAGCAACGCCCAGTGAAAGGGTGAGGTCTGTATCGACATACACCAAAGATGGAGCTATCCCGGCGTTGAGGAAGCTGTAATTAATGGGAATTTCCGCAAAATAATTACGTTCAAAACTTCCCGACAAGTAATCCACATCGCCATCAATAGTAAGGGTGAAATCGGTAAGAGGAAATTCGAATTCCGGTTGTGCTCTAATATTGAATTCTGAAGAACTATAAGCATCTCCCAAATAGCGAACCTTCGCCGAAAGCCCTTCGAACATAGATTCGTCCAGGCTTATGTTTCCGCCTACGTACCCGCTGAAATAGGTCTGCTGCGGATCGAACGCTGCTATGAACTCGTTTGGGGCGGTATCAAAACTTTCCGGCAGGCCGTACCAATTAAAGAGTTGGTGTTGGATGCCGGCCTCCAGATTGTAGGAAGCATCCCGCTGTCTGCTGGTATAATTACCGTCCAGACTCGTATCGTAGTATTTGTTCTCTAAGCGCACTCCGTCGATATCTCCCTGTGAAGAATTATGCCTAAAAAAGAAGCCGGCATTGTCGGTCCTGCTTATTTCAAAATTACTGTATAACTCCCCCAGGATACTGGTGTAGTTACCAAAACCAAGTGTTGCATAGTTATCAAACAATTTAATAGGTTTCGCTTTTTCTACCGTTGTAGCTTTCCCTTTAGCCGGTGTAAAGGTAGATGCTACCGGAACGGAAAAAATTGTATAGATGACCTCTTTCTTCTGTGTGGTAACCGAGTCGTTTAAAACAGGTGTTTCCTTCACTTTAAAAGCATCGGAAATTGTGGGTGTGTAGGGTTTTACGATATTCACCACTTCGGTGCCCAGATCGTCTTCCTGTGCGAACAATAGAACAGGGAAGATCATGAGGAACAATACAAGATGTGAGGCTATGCGTTTCTTTGACATGTGAAATAGGTATGTTGTTAATGAAATGGGCTTAGTTTCCTTCGGTTTCTACCGAGGCATTCGTTTTTGCTTCTGCGGCTTTGATCACCGCTAATTCGGTTTTGGCCTCATCGACTACATCGGTAAATTCTACAAAATTCTTGATCACGCTCTCCAGAATATAGGTCGCTTGATAGGCATCATCCAGAGCATAGAAGTTCTTGGCCATGAGCACAAGTCCCTTTGCACCAAAATATTTGTAACCGCTATATTCTTTGGCGAGTTTTTGAATTGCCGTATTGGAAGCTTCAAACATTCCTTCCTTATATTTAAAATACGCATCGTAGTACAGTGCTTCGGCGGCAAGCTGTCCGGTAGCGATCTTGGCAACTTCGGCATAGGCGGCACGTGCCTTTGATTCGTTATTGGTCTTCATGGCAGCACGGGCTATAATGACCTGAGCATCACTCTTTATAGCATTATCGATCTTTGCATTCTGAAGTACCTTCTCTGCATAGGCCACCGCTTCGGTATATTGTTTCAGCTCGTAACTGGCTTTCATGCTATTGGTCTGCGCAAAGATGATATTCTGCGGAAAGTCTGCTTCCACCTCTAAACGCTTCAGATATGTAATCGCATTCTCATAGTCCTTCTTTGCGAGATATGCTTCAGAAATACGCGCCAATGCCTGCTCTGTGAATTCGCTTCGCTCCTTTCCTACTACAAATGCATAATGCGGAATGGCTCGTTCCGAAGCATTTTCAGCAAAATACAACTGACCCAAATAAAAATGCGCCTGTAATGCATGTCGGCCATTCGGGAACTCTTCCAGATACCCTTCAAAGCGAGTTATTGCCACTTTGGGTTTGTTCTCCAGATAAGGTTGCTCTGCCGCTAGATAGGTAGCATCATCGACCTCAGCATCTTCGATCTCCACAAAATCCAAGGTGCTTACCCATGCAGCATATTCGTCCACCTTTCCTTGATCTATATAAATGATCTTTGCCGAAGCCACAGCTTGCAAGGCTTCGGGCGTCGAAGGAAAGTCCTTGGCCACTCGTTTGAACAATGCCAAGGCATCATTGCTCTTGCCGGTGTTGTCCAATATCAATGCTTTTTTAAGAAGTGCGCGTGCCACAAAACTGCTCTTTGGCAATTCCTTTATAAGCTTGTCGTAAGCCGCAATGGCGGCGTTATTATTTTCCTGTGCCACATAGGTGTTACCCAACTCATACAATGCATCGTCGCGATAGACCGATCGTGGGTACTTGACAACAAATTCCTGCAGTCCGTCGATCTTGCTTTGTGTGCGGTCCACAAAACCAAAACTAATCGCTTTTTGAAAGGCAGCATAGTCCTCGTCTGCAGTTCCCAAACGAATCGCTTCGTTATAATTTTCCATAGCCGGCCAATATTGGCTGGTAACAAAATAACTATCGCCTAAACGCAGGTATGCATCCTTCTTGCGGGCTCCCTCGGCCGTGGAAGATTCTACATAGCCCTTAAAGTTGGTGATCGCTTCCGGATACTGCTTCAATTTAAAATTGGCATACGCGAGATTGTATTTGCTGTTTTGCATTTCTGAAGTTTTGGATGCACCGGGTAATTGCAAAAACTGCTTATACCCTATGAGAGCTTCTTCAAAATTATTGAGCTGGTAGTCGCTTTCGGCATTCCAGAATGTGGCTTTTGCTGTATATACAGGATCCCGAGGTTCTTTTAAGGAGAGGTTGAAAAAATTCTTAGCCTCGGCATAGTTTCCTTCGTTGTACAATTCGGTGCCGCGAAAGAAGGCTACCTTTTGATAGGCGAGTTTGTTTTCGAACGACTTATTGTTCTCCAACAGTTCCATGGCAGCTTTGTAATTCTTGGACGTAATATAAGAATCGATAAGTAGATCTTTGAGCGCTTCGTTGTTCTTGTTATTTGGGTAGGTTTCTATAAATGAAAGAAGCACTTGAGGAGCACTTTTGTAACTGTTACCAATTTCATAGCTCAACTTAGCATAATTGAGCCATGCATCTTCCCGGATCTCTTCAGAATAGTCCATCTCTGAAGCATTCTTGAACGCATTAAGTGCTTGCTGTTTCTGGTCGAGCTTCAAATAACTTTCTGCCAGATGGTAATATGCGTTTTGTGCCACGGCATTCTTACCGTCAATGATCTTATTGAACTCGTTAATGGCGTTTTGATAGTCGCCCTGTTTGTAGTAGGCGTAGCCTAACTGATAATAATCTGTGTTGTTCCATTTGCCCCGTTTCCCTTTATACTCTTTTAAGTACGGGATCGCTTCGGCATACTGTTCGAGATTGAAATAACTTTCTCCTATGATCTTAGAAAGTTCGCTTTTTTCCTGCGGGTTTGAGTTATCGTATTGTTCTTTACCCATGTCAATGGCCTTCTGGAACTTCCCGAGTTTGAAGTTCATATCGGCTTGATAATACGATAAGCCTTCGGCATAGCGTTCTTCGTCCTTGACCTCTTCAAAAAGTTCGTTGGCCTCTTCATAATCATCGCCTTCATAAGCGATAAAGCCCAGATAGTATTTGGCCTGTACGCCATATTTTTCGGAAGTACTTACCCTGTTGAAGTATTTCTTTGCTTCACTGTATCTTTTATTCTGAAAGTAAGCATAGCCATTATTGAAATAGAATTTATCCCGTTCACTTCTTGGGACACCGGCTTCGTCTACTTTGTCATACCATTTTCGTGCATACGAATACTTCCCATTTTCGAAATAATAGTTCGCCACATTGATATAGGCATCATTTCGCTTAATGCTGGTAGGATATTCCTCCACAAACTCCTCCATGAGCGCATCGGCATCCTGTTGATTGAGTCGCACAGCACAATTAGCAATATAGTAAGCGCAGTCGCCTTCAATGGTTTCGTCCTGTGCTGCAGCCTTTACTTTGGAAAAGAGACTTTGTGCCGCTAAAAACTGATTGTTATTGTACAGTTCTACCGCTTTGTTGAAATCGACCAACTCGTTGGTGAATACAGCAGTTTGCTGTGCGTGAAAAGTTAAGGTCGAAAGTAGGAAAAGGGTTGAGATTGTGAGGTTTTTCAGCATTTTGTTATGTTTTTTTTTGCTTCCGTAAAGATACAGCTTCGCACATTGCAGCAAAGAAGGTCTGTTCAAGTTTTTAACATTTAAATCAACAATAGCGCCAAAGAAAAAAATGTGTGTTGTTGGATCATTTATTTTTTTAAATGCGTCTTCTTCGGCAGCTTCCAATTGTGTTAATAACGCAACAATCTTGTGATAAGTATGTTTTATAAGAAGGAGATTTAACATTCCTAAAAAAGCTGTACTTTTAAACCACTATCGCTCGTTCAAACATTCACTTCATGAAAAATATACTTCTTATAGTCGTTGTATTGCTAAGCACAGCGACGCTCGCACAACGAAATCCGTTTAAAAACCTCACCGAAAAAAATGGCAATATTGGTATTGGAACCGAAACACCGGACGAACTCCTCACGGTAAAAGGAAAGATCCATACCCAGGAAGTACTCGTGGATCTCGACGGTGCCGTAACCCCGGATTATGTATTTGAAACTTATTTTAACGGAGTCTCACTGTTACATCCCGGCTACACCTTTCCTTCTCTAAGTGAAGTCGCTCAATACATTGAGATGCATCATCATCTTCCCGGTGTACCCAGTGCTGAGGTGATGGAAAGAGAAGGAATGTCTTTGAAGGAAATGAATCTTCTACTGCTTCAGAAACTAGAAGAACTAACACTCTATACGTTGGAGCAACAAAAAGAGATCGATGCATTAAAAGAAAAACTTTCCAGCAGTAGTAACTAAATTTATTTAGATATTTTTGCTAAAAATTCCACTATGTCGCAACCTGTATTGTTCTTAAAGGACGCCTCGATTTTCCAGAGAGAGAATCTTATACTTTCTGATGTAAACGTAACAGTTGAAAAAGGAGAATTCGTTTACCTCATTGGTAAAACAGGTACTGGAAAAAGTAGTTTTATGAAAACCCTATATGGGGACCTTCCTTTACAAAAAGGGGAAGGAGCCATCGTGGGTTATGATCTCCCCACATTAAAAGAGAAGGATATTCCTTTTTTAAGAAGAAAACTGGGTGTCGTTTTTCAAGATTTTAAGCTACTTAACGACCGTACGGTTCGAGATAATCTATGGTTTGTGCTAACTGCAACAGGCTGGAAAGACAAGGTAGCCATGGAAACCAGGATCAATGACGTATTGGACAAGGTAGGAATGAAAACAAAAGCCTTTAAGTTTCCGTATCAGCTTTCGGGTGGTGAACAACAAAGGGTAGCGATTGCCAGGGCCTTATTGAACGACCCGGAGCTTATTCTAGCAGACGAACCCACCGGGAATTTAGACCCGCAGACCAGTGTGGAGGTCATGGAAGTGCTTCAGGAGATAAACAAGAATGGAAATACCATTCTAATGGCCACTCACGACTACGCATTGCTGTTGAAATACCCTTCAAAAACTTTGAAATGCGACGAAAGTCAGATCTTTGAGGTGGTTCAAAAAACAGTTTAAATTAGTCCTCTCGAAGTTCGAGATCACACTCCTTCTCAAGCGAAGCATCGATCTTTAAGTGAATATTCCCGTCACGATCGGGTCGCAAGACGGTATTTGCCCCTACCACTATTTTATTTTTGGCCGTAAGCATAAAATTTGCACTTTGGGTAAAAGACTGTTCTTTGATGTGCACAGCTTCAGAGAAAGCCCTTACCTGAAATTTCCACCGTGACAAATGCTGATCACTAATTACGGCAATAGCATCATCAGTATAGAGATCGTGAAGCAATTTTATGGCTTTACCTGTATTGAGGATTCCGGCACCATACAAGCCTTTAAAACGTTTATTGGCTTCAATATGGTCGATATTGGTGGATGTTAGCTTCAGAATAGGTTCAATTTCTTCTACGGGCAAACACGGATTCAAGGATAGCATCAATCCAATGGTTCCAGATACGAAGGGGGTTGCAGTTGAAGTAGCTTCAGACCCCACATATTCTATTGTATCTTCGTAGGCATATTTTGGAAGTCGGAATACCCCCATTGTAGGGGCCAAGAGATCTACTTCAGCATT
Source organism: Altibacter lentus (assembly GCF_000746845.1). GTDB lineage: Bacteria > Bacteroidota > Bacteroidia > Flavobacteriales > Flavobacteriaceae > Altibacter > Altibacter lentus. Next base: position 1,272,876 of record NZ_KN050846.1, read on the forward strand.
TAAGGTAGCCACACCAAGATCATAGATTATAGGGTCTTGGAACTCTTTTTTATTCTGAAAACCTAAAGTACGACCAATATACCCCCGGATATTTTCGGCATAGGGATTTCCGTTCTTCTCGTACTTGATATTATCTATAGGTGTTTCGTGTTTGTACATAACAGATGAAACCGATATCACATGCTCATAAGAGGCGGGATAATACAGCTTCACCCCTTTGGTCTTGGAATAATCTCTGTTGCCTGCCCCTGCAACTACAATTGTTCCGTTTTCGAACATGCGCTTTATAGTTTGTTCTCCATTTTCAGAATAATAAGAACCTGCCCAACTGCAATTAATTACGCGTGCACCAGCTTTTGAGAGCTCTTCTAATTCTGCAAAATTTCTAAAATCTCCATAATTGGTCGCATAGATACTACAGTCATAGCAAACCCCGGGAACCCCATAAGCATTATCCCCTTGACCTGCTGCAATAGAAGACACTCCGGTTCCATGACCGTTCACAGGCATTGAACTTCGAAACACTTTTATCTTTCCTTTGAATTCTGCATTGGTCGTGTCTATTGTGGCGTCTGAAATCCCAATCACTGTTTTTCGGGAACCTGTTGTATAATACCACGCTTGCGGTAATCCCAAAAAATCCAAATAGTCCAAAAGTACGGGCAATCCCTTGTTTTGGGCTATTGTACTCGTAAGTCCGTAGTCATTAGGCTCGAAGATCTTACGATCTTCGATTGGGATAACCTTTCCATTTTCAAAGAGGTATGAAGCACGCATCAGCAAACTATCCAACAATCCTTGCGGTTCGGCGATCACAAAAAAAGTGCGATCTCTATTTAATGAATTTGTGTTCCTAGCGGTTTTCTTAAAGGTCGAAATAGTGAATTCGTCAAAAATTCCGGATAATCGAACATCCGTTCCGGTATAACGTAATTCGTTCTTTTGTTTGGTAAACTCAAGCGAGGTAAGCGAATCTTTGGCTACAATATAGAACCACGATGCTTCTTGTGCGTTCACGGTATACATAGAAGCGAACAGGGCGAGCAGCATGAGTAAAAAGCGGTTACACGACATTTCCTTTAAGACTAAAAATTTAAGAGACTCCAAGGTACTTAATTTTCAAAAACTTTATGCTGTTGGTCTTTAAATTGTAAATTAGCGCGATCACTTATGATTTCAATATTAATCCCTACATACAATTATAACTGTTATCCTTTGGTTTCTTCGCTTTGCATGCAATTGGCAGAAACGGAGGTTGCTTTTGAGGTGGTTGTAATGGAGGATGCTTCTCCCAGTCCGAGTGACGAAAATAAGGAGATCGCTTCCTTACCATTTTCGAAGTACGTGGTATTAGAATCCAATCTAGGCCGTACAGCCGTACGCCAGTTATTGGCAGAAAGTGCCCTGTATTCTACACTTTTATTTTTGGATGCCGATGTGATGCCGCAGCGAGCTTCATTTATCAAAGAGTTCCTTGAACAACTTCCCGCCGACGGGATCGTATTTGGCGGAATCACTTATACAGCCGAAGCTCCCGAGCCCGAAAAGATGCTTCGGTGGAAATACGGACGTGAACGGGAAAGTCTTTCAGTAAAGAAACGTAACGAAAATCCATACGAAACTGTGAATTCGGGGTGTTTTATGATCCCGAAAGCGGTGTTCCTTTCGATAAATACACTATTGCAGGAACAAGCTTATGGTATGGACCTCCTTTTCAAACAACTTTTGAAAGAGCGGGACATCCCTGTAACTCATATTGACAATCCGGTGTATCATCTTGGCCTGGAAGAGAATTCGGTTTTTTTGAAAAAAGCATTACAAGCCGTTCGAACAACGGTAATGCTTGAAGAAAAGGGATCTCTAAAAAACAACAACCGGCCCCTGCAAAAGAGCTATCTTACCCTTAAAAGATGGAGGCTTCTCGCCGTATTTCAGAAGAGTATTTCTTTTTTCTCAAAAAAAATGGAAGCTAATTTTAATTCTGCTCACCCCAATCTGTTATGGTTCGACCTCTATCGCCTACACCATTATATTGATCTAAAATCGAAAACCCGTGCCTAAATTCTCAGTTATCATACCGTTATATAATAAGGAACGTGATATAGAAAAAACGCTTAGTAGTGTTTTTTTACAAAGTGAATCGGATTTTGAGTTGGTAATTGTAAACGACGGCTCTACAGATGGCAGTGAAGCTATTGTCACGAGTTACGATGATCCACGGATTCGGTATTTCAGTAAAGACAACGAAGGGGTGGCGCGCACCCGAAATTTTGGCGTTGCCAAAGCGAATGCAGAACATATTGCCTTCCTGGATGCAGACGATTATTGGCACTCCAATCATTTAGAGAATTTAAACAGCCTTATTGAAGATTTCCCTGAGGCACGTTGGTATGCTACCGCCTACGAAAAAAAACACAATCGTACCTTGATCACCCCAATGATCTCTCCTATTTTAGAGTCTGCTGTTTCCTGGAAAGGCCCGGTTGACAATTATTTTAAATACAGTCTCATGGATGCCTTGGCGTGGACCTCTGCCGTTTGTTTTAAAAAAACGTTCTTTCAGGAATTAAATGGATTCGACGCAACGATTACACACGGCGCAGGTGAAGATACCGATTTGTGGATTCGGGCAGCTTTGCGATCGCCTTTGGTCTTTTCATCCAAAATTACGGCGCGGCACAATTTGGACGGGAGCAATCGCATTTCAAATCTGCCCACACGCACGCGAAACTATATGGATCCATCGCTTTATGAAGATCGGGCAGCAGAAGATCCCTACTTTAAACGCTATCTTGATCTTAACAGATACAGCTTTGCCATACAACACAGGTTGGCCGGTGACGAAGTATCCTTTCAAAAATATGTAACTGCACTGGACAATAAGAACCTCACGGCCCGTCAACGCTATTTACTCAAACAGCCCAAGACAATATTGCGCTTATTGCTAAAGAGTAAAGCCTTTGCTGAAAGTTTAGGATTTCGATTGACTTCCTTTAAATAATTGAAAAGCGTCATACGACCGAATGTAATCCGATTCAAGAAATTCGCCCGAAGAGATCACCAAACAAATAGCTCCCGAAGAAAAATTTTGCAATTCACGCCAGATGCCCTTGGGAATAAGCAAGCCTTTAAAGGGCTGATTGAGCGAAAAGGTTTTTTTGCTGGTTCCGTCGTCCAGGATCACATCAAAACTACCGCTAATAGGGATCAAAAACTCCAATTGTTCCTTGTGTGCGTGTCCTCCGCGAGTGGAACCGCTGGGAACATCGTATAGATAGTAGACGCGCTTTATAGCATAGGGAAGTACGTCCTTTTCGATGACCGATAAATTTCCACGCCCTTCCGGATCGATGATCTTAGGAATGCTCAATAAAGTAATATCATGAACGCTTTTATAACTCATCTTGTAATAATTGGTCCCATTTAGCTGCGATCTGTTCTTTTGAAAAAGCTTCAACCGTTTCCTTTGCCCGGGATTTACAGTGCAAATATAATGATTCATCAAAGCACATACGGGAAATTGCCTGTGCAAATAACGATTCCTCCCTTTTTGGAACAAGCAGACCGTTCTCTTCGTGAAGTACAATTTCGGAAGGACCTGAAACAATATCCAAAGCAATAACCGGCACACCAACACTAAGCGATTCTACCAGGACCATTGGAAACCCCTCATACTTACTGGTAAGGGTGACGGCATGGGCATGTTTTATAAAAGAAAAAGGAAGGTTGGTAAACGGCAGGAACAATATATGCGATCCACCGTTCACGCCGGCAGCCTTTTGCTGCAACATCGCCTTGTCCCGGCCTTCTCCCATGATCACCAGATAACAATTCCTTTTGTAGGCTTCGGAAAGGGAAAAAGCATCAATTAAAAAAGAGAAATCCTTTACCGAATCTTCGATACGCCCATAGCTAAGGACGTATTTTTTATTCTGAAGGATCGCAGGAATGTTGTCATCTGAAGCATTCCAGTTTGGATCGAATGCATTGTGAATGACTTTACAATTACGAATGCCGAAATTTTTGGTTATATGTTTACAAATGGCTGAAGAAACGCCTACCGTCAACAAATTATTATTGTACATCTCCGCAGCCTTTCCGGGATATTCGGTAAGATACAAATTAGGGTTTGCGCTGTGAACCACATAGCATAATCGTTCCCCTTTGTACACATATTTAGCGTAGAAGACCTCTCTTCTGTAGTCGTTCTTCCCCCTGTGATCGATAATAATATCGAATCGTTCCTTGCGAATGTAACGTCTTAGTTTTCGAATTCGTAAAAACCTTCTAAGTGTGGTTTCTTTCTTACCCTTCAAACGCCCCAGATTAAAGATCCTTCCAGCATACGGATAGTCTATAGCATCATTCAAAATGGCAATGTGAACCTCATGCCCGTGTTCAGAAAGCATTTCAGAAAGCATCGCACAAGAGCGTTCTGCACCCCCTCCTGCCAAGGAAATAGAAACTAAACACACTTTAAATTTGCGTTTGGGCGCGTGCTGCGTCATTAAGAAATGGTATTTTTGATGCGGTTAATAAGATCAAATATACCATAAAAATGAAGATACTCTTAGTAGGTGAATACAGCAGACTTCATAATTCATTAAAGGAAGGTTTGCTAGCTTCAGGGCATGATGTGACGCTTATTTCTACAGGAGATCATTTTAAGGGATACCCTTCAGATATTCTATTAAAGCGCTCGTTCAATACGGGTTTACTTCGAAAAGTAAAGATTGGGATCTATAGCATTTTTGGGTTCGATATTACCTCGTGGAGTGTAAAAAAGCAGTTTTTTAAAAATAAAGAAAAACTCAAAAATTTTGACGTTGTACAACTAATCAATGAGAGTCCGTTCGACGCGATGCCGCGTCATGAAATTGAGATGATTCGATTTCTAAAAGAAAACAACAGTTCACTTTATTTACTCTCCTGCGGAAATGATTATCTGCATGTTCAACATCTCTTAAAGAACACCAACCGTTACTCCATCCTAAAAGGGTACCTGGCCAAAGAAGTCCCTGCTTCGGTGTACGACTACGTTCTGAAATATGTCACTCCGCCATTTCAAAAACTTCACGAATTTGTATTTGAGCAAATTGAAGGAGTGATCGCTTCAGATCTGGATTACCATATCCCGCTGAAGGACCACCCCAAATATTTGGGCTTTATCCCCAACCCCATCAACACAGACACTATAAGGCCTATTGATCTGGAAATTAGAGATAAGATCATAATCTTTTTGGGGATCAACCGAAAGAACTATCATACCAAAGGGATTGCGTATTTTGAAGAAGCGATCGCGATCCTTCAAGAGCGCCATTCAGAAGAGATTCAAATTTCAATTGCCGAGAATTTACCATACGATGTCTACATCAACACCTATAATAAAGCCCACATTGTCTTTGATCAAGTTTTGAGTTTTGACCAAGGGTACAATGCGCTGGAAGCCATGGCAAAAGGAAAGGTAGTGTTTACCGGTGCCGAAGAAGAATTCTTAACCAAATATAATCTTCAAGAAGATGAAGTATGCGTTAATGTCCTCCCTGATGCCGAAGCTATTGTTAAAAAGGTAGAGAATTTGCTTAATAACAGAAAAAAGATCAAGGAAATAAGTAAAAACGCGCGCCTGTTTATTGAGAGAGAACATGATTATAAAGCTATTTCCAGGCAGTATGTGGACATCTGGAAAAAAGGAGATCGTACGTTAGATTAGCGTATTCCTTACCTTATTCTTATAATTATTTATCCTTTAAAGATGCTATAAAAAGACAAAAATTAAATAACAAATCCTTTAACTCTATGTAGATTTGTTGTACGGTAAGAACTCCAAGAAGAAATCGAAGGCAGTTTAGCGCTTTAAATAAATACGGTTTATTGTATGAGTACAAATATTATTTCATCAGATTTTAAAACAGGTGAAAATTTTAAGATAGGTCACTTTTGCGTCATAGAAGAAGGTGTAGAAATTGGGAACAATGTTTCGATAGCGAATTATACTATTTTACACAAAGGTGTAAAGATTGGAGACAATAGCGTTATTGGCAGCTACTGCGAAATTGATGCTGGTTGTGAGATCAGAAAGAATGTAACGGTGCAAGGTCGAATTCGCATGGGAAGCCATTGCTTGGTCGAGGACAATGTTACCATAAAGTACGGAACCATCCTTACCTCCAATGTACTCTTAAAGGAAAATTGTTTTCTGGGACCCAACGTGATCACCTTAGGTTCTACACATAAACGCGTCACCGTGCACGGAACCATCATTGGCAACAATACATATATAGGTGCCGGTACCAAAATAGCAGGTGGAATTATCATTGGAAGCGATCTTACCGTTGGAGCTTTGAGCTTTGTCAACAAGAATGTAGATGAAAAAGGGGTCTATGCAGGCACTCCCATTAGAAAACTTCGTTAAGGCAATCGTTTTATCTGCTTTTTTTTCTCCAAAGCATTTTTATATCTAAGAGCGTTTCCTTTTCACCCTCCCAATCACGCGCGTAATCGGTTTTAATAAGTTTTGCGGGAATACCTCCCAATAGAATATAATTACCCAATGAAGTGTAGTCTCTATTGCACAAAGAGTTTGATGCCACGACACAATGATCCGGCGTTTTGGTATTTGGCATAACCGTGATTCTGTTAGAAAAGGAGTTATAGTTCCCAATAGTAATAGGGCCGCTCAAAGGATAGTATTCTCCTGTTTTGGTATTCATCATCGGGTGTGCCGTAGTATCCATGATCTGTGATTCGTATCCTATTCCTGCCCAATTTCCAAGTACAATTTTTTCTGTACACATCATTTTTACATTCGTCGCCAGACATCCCATATGACCAAACTCACAATAGGCTCCATCACGTATCAATACAGTACAGTCTTTGCCAAAATGCGCATGCCCTTTAAACACCCATATGCCTTGCAGCGATAGTTCTGCAGTGCCTTTTCGTGTCGTTGGAAACTCAAAGGATTGTCCAAATCCTATCATTCCTCGTTCTATGGGAGCTTCAATTTTTACGACACCGGATAAGTGGGTGAATTTTATACGTCCGTAGAAAATTACCGGCAGTTTTCTGGCGATTTCCCATGGGAACATCTTAAAATTAAAATACAGGGTTTTATACCAGTTTATAGACCAGTATAGTTTAGTTCTCCTTTTGGCTCTTTTATATATTGACTTTATGGATCCAATCATTTTTTTCTTTTCAGAATTTTAGAAAACAACTCCTTAATATCCAGTTTTTTATCCAGTTGGACATAAGAAAACACCGTTGATAGTATAACCACTAACGACATCAGAGCATATTTTAACAAAGGATATTCTATAAATGTTAAACAGAAAGCAGCTACACATAAAGCAATGCATACGATAAATATAGGGTAAAAGCCTTTATCAAAATAAAAATCGTACCTGTACTTTATAATGACCCTTACCAGAACAAAATGAAATATATAGTATAAAAAGAAGCTTATTCCCAACCCTTCTAAACCTCCGTAATAATATCCTAATATATTCCCTAAAAGTAATAAGGTATTAAAAGCCACACTTGTCTTGATAAACAGTTTAGAGTCACCTTTGGCAATAATTACATATCCCATCGAGAATGATACCGCTTTAAAGATCATGCCTAAGATGCCCCAACTCACAAAGGCTACAATAGGTGTGAACTCTGTGGAATACAACAATACAATTATATAGGGTGCCAACATAAGAAAGACAACGATTATGGGCGTTATGATCAAAATTGCAATAAATGCCTGTTCAAATACGGTCTTACGAACCGCATCGATCTTATCAGTTATGGCGGCCAGACGCGGATAATAATCGGTTGCCATAGCTGTAAAAATCAATCCAACATAAGAATTGAGGATCACATACCCAGCATTGTAAAGTCCTACTTCATCGATACCTCCTTCACTGTTGATAAATACCTGTACCAGGTAGGCAACGCCAAGAGTGATCATATTGCTTAGACTTAACATAACCCCTAACCGAATCATCTCCTTACCCTCTAAGAGTGCTTCTTTAGAAGTAAGTTTGCCTGTTGTATTTCCTTCCTTTCGGGAAAAGTAAACAGTAAACAGTAAACTTATTAAAGCTGCTATAATGATCGCCGGTACAATGGCGTCAAGTCTAAAATAGTAATACAGCGGAAGGGTGATAACCAATCCCAAAAAATTCCCAATGAGATTGGCTTTGGCTAAGCGTTGTAATTTCCGAAGTCCTTGTAAAACTGCCAGTTCGGCTGTAGTAAGTTGGTTAAATAAAAGGGCTAGCGACAACCATACAAAAGCATAGGTGTAGGCCCCGTCTCCAAAAGCAAACTCGCTTAAGAACGGTGCCGTGAGTATCATTAACAAAGCTCCTATGAGACCGGTAAACCAAACCAGTCTTCGGAGTATTCGAATAGTTCTAAATGTTTTCTGAAGGTCATTCCCGCCATCCACAAACGAAATATCCTTTACGGCACTTTGCCCCAAACCGGCGTTTGTAAGACCATTTACCAGATGAAGTGTAGAATTCAGTAAACTGGCAATACCCATCCCGGTGGGGCCAATAAGCAAAGCAATCGCTTTAGAACGGATAATGGCTATCACAATAGAAAAGACCTGTACCCCTCCAAACAATGAAGTGGCTTTCAACACTTGGCGGTATGATGTTTTAGGGTCAAGCATCTGAAGGAGTTTCCGTTTTTCGTTTCTGTTTCTTAAAGTAACGTAACACTAAAAACAACACGACCAAAAGATAGACAATATAACGAAGAAAGTGCGCAATGACTACGCCTTCCACACCGTAAATATCAACGAAGTAATAGGACAATCCGTAGAAAAGTCCAAGTGAGATCAATTCAGAAAAAATAAAACTTCGCACCAACTTCTTTGCTAAAAACTGATGTAGCAGTACCAAGGACGCCAATCGCAAGAAATCCCCTAAAAGTTGCCATTTGAACAAAGGAGCCATTTCGGTGAAATCGGGGTAGATCAATAGAATAATGTAGTCCCTGAGTACGTAGATCACGATCATTCCAATACCGAAAAGCGGCAGGAGTGTCTTATAAATGGTGAACAATTCACGTTTAAAAGCTCTTTCGGTAGTAATGCTGGCAAACTTCGGAAGAACATATAAGGTAAACAGACTTCCGGAAAATACCATATAGTTCTTCGAAATAAAGGTCATAGCCGTCCAAATACCGGCATCGGCCTCGGTGATCCTGGTCATGATCATGGTGCGAATGTCCAATTCCACATAATTCAGTAAAACAGAGGAAAAGAAAGACATTAACGAAAATGCCAAAAGGCCTTTCGCAAAAGAAGTCTTGATGCGAAGTTTAGAGAATTGAATATACTCCCTTAATGTTTTTGTAAATATTACCAGTAATACCGTAAGCTGAATGAGCGGTGTTAGTGCGATCGCCATTAGAGCTCCGTCAATATTATATTCATACAAAAAGTAAACCATTAGGACCGCACTTGCCAAATACCCAAAAAGATCGATCTTGGCATACTTCTTATACATGGACAAGCCGTTCACCACCCCTGTAAAGATCCTGTGTACGCTTATTACCGGCACTAAAACCGCTAAAATCTTTATAAGGTAAGCATAGTCTTGCGACGTAAAAAGTCGTTCACTTATGGCATTGGCACCAAAAAAAAGAAGGAGTGCCGTCACAACTGTTCCAATTAGTACAAACAACAATGAAGTAGAAAATAATTTTTGCAGTTGTTCCTTGTCCTCTTTATATTCGGCCACATATTTTACCACGCCGCTAAAAATACCAAAAGAGGCAAGGGAAGTAAGCAATTGAGTAATATTGCGCAGTTGTCCTATCTTCGAGATACCTTCCTCTCCTACCAATACCGCCAAGAGGCGTTGGATAAAAAAGGAAACAACCAATCGAATTCCAATCACAACGGTATTCAAAGAGGTGATCTTTAATAATAAATTCTCACGTATAAAGGCCGGAATTCTCAATTAGTAGGAATTTAATGCTGAAATTACTTTGGTTACTTCTTCATGTGTAAGTATAGGGCTCATGGGAATACTTACTACTTCACGATGGATCTTTTCGGTAACAGGGAAGGAACAGCCGGAAAACTCTTGGAGTGCTTCTTGTTGATGCGGTGCCAACGGATAGTGTATAAGTGTTCCTATTTGCCTTTTTTTCATATACTCCATAAACGACTCCCTATCTCCTACGCTCACAACAAAGAGGTGAAAGATATGATCTTCTGCGCCACTGTAATAGGGTAATTTGATCTTTGGATTGCTAACTTCCTGTAAATACCGTTTTGCAATACGGCGTCTTACGTCATTGTCCTTATCAAGAAAAGGAAGTTTGCATCGTAACAAGGCAGCTTGCACCTCATCTAACCTACTGTTGAATCCTTTCAATTCATTGATATACTTAGATGAAGCTCCGTAATTGCGTAACTTTCGAATTACCGCTGCAAGTTCTTGGTCGTTGGTTGTTACCGCACCTCCGTCCCCCAAGGCACCTAAATTCTTTGTAGGATAAAAACTGAAGCCTGCTGCATCTCCAAGGTTACCTGCCAATAGGTTGGCTTCGTTCTTAGCACCATGCGCCTGTGCGGCATCTTCGATAACAACAAGATCATGCTTTTTTGCGAAATCAAGCAGAGGGGTCATGGGTGCCAATTGTCCATACAAATGTACCGGCATTATTCCCTTAGTATTTTCAGAAATATGTCGTTCCAGACTGGTGATATCAAAATTAAAGGTTTTGGCTTCGGCTTCTACCAAGACCGGGCTGAGGTTTGCTTGTTGAATGGCCAGAATAGTGGCAATATAGGTATTGGAAGCCACCAGGATCTCGTCCTTCTCCTTTAGTATGCCTAACTGTTTGTAGCCTTCCAGAATTAAGCGCAGGGCTTCCAAACCGTTGCCTACACCAATACAATACTTGACCCCACAATATGTTGCAAACTCTTCTTCAAAAGCGCGTACCTGATCTCCAAGAATGTAGTAACCGGATTCTAAAAACAGTTGAAACTGCTCAGTAAATGCAGTTTCAAACCGGCTATTGATCTTCTGAAGGTCTAAAAAAGGAATCATAATAAGGGAAGTGTTAGGTCTTTAGAACTTGCTATATCCAAAACGTAATTATCGGCTGTAAAAGTACGTGCGCCACAGCTTTCTTTCCAAAACAACAACCCGCTGTTCAAGAGCTTTCCATTTTCTTCACTCGAGGTATTAAAGTCAAAATACCACTTACCTTCACTAAAATTATTCACTACAAAGTCATATACCAGATCCAAACTTCCGTAGGAATTTTTATCGGTATTTGCTGAAACATATTGCGGATGGATCGTGGTCTTCGTTAAAAACACTGTAGTACCTGCAACGATCTTGGTCCCTTTATATACATTTACCTGCTGAATCTGTTGAGGAAAACGTTGGGCCAATAACCGGATCTCTTCTAGGCTGTGGACCGGTGCCACATTGTACTTATTCTTTAAATTTGGAATAAGGATCTCGTTCCAGAATCCTTCAAAATTAGTATCTACAGACACGGTGAGCCCATTTCTAACAGCTTTATTGATGCCTTCCCTTCTGTTCTTCTGAAATCGCAACTTGTGGCGGTAATCAATGACCATAAGTGCATCCCTTTTTACCAGTTTTGCATTGGCACGAAACATGAAGTAGACCAGTTCGTCCGAAGGCATTAGATTATAGAAGGATGGGATAACACGCATATCTAAATGGTGCACTCCTTTGGAATAAAGATAATTTAATAGCGCCTTGAATGCCTCGAAGGCATCCAGTAGTTTTGCATTCTTCTGAAGCACAAAACTACCGTAAGTGAGGCCTTGATGCGAATAGACAACCTCCCCTGCAATATTGGCCGGCAATACCGCAAACAAGACGTCGTCCTTATAGACCATCAACGAAAAATCTGTGAAACGATCTTTGTGATAGTCCATAAAATCACGTTCAAACAAGAACGTTGCATTTTTAGCCGACCTGATAAATTCGTCCCAACTTTCTTTCTCTAGTTCCGAATATTTATGTACCGAGTAAATAGGTTATATTTTTTTAAAAACTATGTTTCCTTCTGAATCTATATACGAATATACCCCTTTTGGGGCACCTTCGTTAATAATCACAAAGCTTTCATCCTCTTGCAGGTGGTTTAAGTAGGTATTGTTGTCTGCCAAATAGGAAAACAAATATCTAAAAAGATTCACGGGTGTTCTTATTTCAGTATCGAACTCAGGGGCGTCATTGTTTGGCCAGTGAATGGACAACTGACTTGTAAAAATAGAGTAAATAAGATCTCTGTCCTGGGTCTTTGTATAGATCTGGTTGGTATATTCCATACCTACAAATCCTCCGTGATCTGCCATGATCACGACCAATGCTTCCGGATCTTTATCTAAAATAATATCGATTGTTTTCGTGAGCATCCCGTTGGCATTCTTCAAGCTTTCCTCCCATAACATTCGTTCGCCTTCCACCCCTTTCGAATCGGCTTTGCGCCCATGGATATGACCGGGATTAAAGATCTCAATAAAAAAGAACTTCGGTTTTTCCGGATCCATTTGTAACGTTTCTGTTAAAGGCTCAAGAATATCTTGGCGAACGCCCAGTCCGGTACCTATATAAGAGATGTCCTTGTAACTAAAGTTGGCGTAATCGTATCCAATCTCCGGTCTGTTCAATAGCAGATAAGGCATTTCTGCTAAAAAATGTGTCTTGTATCCGTTCTGTTTGAAAATATTGAGAACGGCATTGTTCGAAATAATCACGTTTCTGGCATTGACTGCTTCGCTGAAGCTGACCCCTCGATTAAAATAATGATGCTTCATCACAAAAGTGGCGCTATTCGAAGATAAGGTAGAAGGATAATTACTTCGGAAGTTTGGATAGTTCTTAAACCCATTTGAAAGTAGATAGGTTTCAAATTTGCTGTTGTCTAAGTTATAATATCCGCGATCGATCTCCGAAAAATTTGCATAACCGTCCGGTTGGATCAAATACACGTTAGGACGCTTGGTAAAGATCGCCTGTTCGATGGCATCCGGTTGTTCCATCCATTCTTTCGAATAGTTTAATTGTGAAATAATCGTGGGGATTAGTGTAAATGTGGCAATGAGGGCCAATAACAACTGTAAGACAATAACCTTTTTAAGATGCTTATACAGAAAATACGAGAACAAGGCCGCTATGACCAAGATCCCCAATGTCATTTTCTTTTGCAAACCTGCATAGAGACATACTTTCAGTAAAAACAAAAAAACGAAAACATTCAAAAAAGGGAGAATGTATTTTTGCCATCGAATTGGAACAAACCGCTTGGATAGCTTATGGATTAACCAAAACCCGATAACAGGCACTACTAAAAAGAAGAGCGTAAAATACCCCACATGCCCCCAGGTATTGATAAGTGTATAATTATTGGTAAAGTAGAAGAAGACAGGATACAAACCGGCGGCCACAGCAGCTAAAGCCGGGTACTCTCTGGTATCACTTAAAAATTTTTGTAAAAAGTTCTGCTTCTTTCGAGTTGCCATTTACTTCGCTTTAAACAAATACAAGATACGCTTTGTTCCGGCTACGGCTTCTTTCTTTTCAAGCTGAAAGTACTGTGCATACCCGGCCTCAAAATTACTTTCGTTATAAAAATCGAAATGGTTTATAAATTCCCGCTTTCGCACCAACAACGATTCTACCCAGGAATCCTCCCGCGTTGGGAATTCTATAATAAGATTCTTGGAGAACTTTGCGAAGAATTCCGCAGATTTCTCAAAAGGGACATTTCCGGAAAGCGTGATATGGTGGATGAGTGCCAAGGCCATTGTCACATCGGGTTGAAAATCCGTTAATCTTTCTAAAAGAGAACTGCGTTCGGTATTGTTGAACCCAATTCCCGGAGCAGGCTGCAACACATCACAAACAAAGGGCAGCATGTTCTCCTCTTTATTTTGCTGTACTTGCTTATAATTATGGTCTACCGCATTGCTGTCGATATCGGTAACGATCACCTGCGATACTGTATCGGTGATGGTTCTTGCAAAGGTTCCGTCATTACCGCCAACATCAATGAGTCGTTTCGGCCGTAAGGGCAGTACCCATTCCCGGATCAATTTTTTCTTTGCCTCGAAAGCAATGGCATCGTAATTTGTTTTTGTATAATAATCGCCCCATTCGGAAGCTTCTTTTACATCCAGTTTCTTGATGTAGTCAAAAAGGCTCTCCAATATATTCTCCTGCGATTTTTTAGACAGGGAAGCAAGTTTGGTCTCCGCCTTATAATCTTCACTATGCTTGCGTTCCATCTTTGCCAGCAAATGGATATTGGTAAAAACGGTGGAACTTAGTTTACTCTTCCCCGGAAGCAGGGACGCTATGAGGGATACCGGAATACCATCGATATGGGTCTGCATCATTTTAAAGACTTCGGTGCCGTAGTATTTGGCCAACACCAGAGGACCGAAAAAATGAGTTATGAATTGTTTATAGGCACGCCAGGGTGTATTTTCTTCGTAGAAATCAAATGAGAGGGTGTCTATAAATATAGGTTTTCCTTTGTGAAAGGTGACATTATATGCCGAAGCATCCTTCAGAATAAATCCTTTGGAGAGTGCATACTTCTGAAGCTTCAGTGTGTGCAAGGCAGCATGTTTGTACATACTGAAACTCCATTCATACGGATTCGTAATAAAAGGGATGGTTTCAGGAGTAATCACAATACCGTCTTCGACTGCCTGCGTCTCGCGGTGTGGGATCAACAGCCCTTTTTTTATAAGCGTGCTGTAGAAACCACTATCGGTAAGCGCCCGGTACTGTGGAAAATAAATAGGATGAATACGTCTTCTTAGCTGTTCCCCGTCATGGAACATGTAGCCAGAAGGATCTCTAAAGGAAGCTTGATGTAAATTTTCAGTGTGTTTTGTCATGTAGATCGGTGTCCTTTTCATCAACATCGATGGAGTCGTACGTATCGTCTTCCTCTTTCAGCAATCCAAAAAAAGCCTTCACCTTATACATCACATTCTTCGAAAATAAAATCACTCCGGCCGCTACTGCAACAATAGCTTGAACGATCATTGCACCTAATCCCGGATCGAAATACAGAAAATTCATATCAATACGTACTTAAAATTGCTCGGTTCCTCACCTTGAGGTTACAAATAAACTAAAAAACGGGCAGTTTATTGGAACAAAGCACTACATTATTTACAGCTTATTTCGCTTTCTGTCGGTCTCCTTTAAATAGATCTTTCGCAAACGCAGGTGATTTGGCGTCACCTCTACATATTCGTCTTTCTGGATGTACTCTAATGCCTCTTCCAAAGAGAACTTGATCGCCGGAACGATACGCGCTTTATCATCGGCTCCGGAAGAACGAACGTTCGATAGTTTCTTGGTCTTGGTGATGTTCACGGTCATATCATCCTGACGTGTATTCTCCCCGATTACCTGTCCTTCGTAAATATCTTCGTTAGGGTGTACAAAGAAACGACCCCTATCCTGTAATTTATCGATGGAATAAGGAATGGCAGAACCATTCTCCATGGAAACCAAACTTCCGTTCTGGCGCTCCGGAATTCCTCCTTTTAACGGCTGATATTCAAGAAAACGATGGGTCATAATAGCTTCACCGGCAGTGGCTGTCAACAGTTGATTCCGAAGTCCGATAATCCCACGTGACGGAATGGTGAACTTACAGATCATACGGTCTCCTTTCGCTTCCATGCTCAACATTTCCCCTTTACGCAAGGTTACCATGTCGATGGCACGGCCACTTACCGTTTCAGGAAGGTCGATGGTCATCTCTTCCACCGGCTCACATTTCACACCGTCGATCTCTTTGATGATCACCTGCGGCTGACCAATTTGCAATTCATATCCCTCGCGACGCATGGTCTCGATCAATACCGACAAGTGCAATACACCACGGCCAAATACCATGAATTTATCGGCACTGTCCGTAGGCTGCATCCGTAAGGCCAGATTCTTTTCAAGTTCACGCTCCAAACGCTCTTTGATGTGGCGTGAGGTCACAAACTTTCCATCCTTCCCAAAGAAAGGCGAATCGTTAATGGTGAACAACATGCTCATAGTAGGCTCATCGATGGCAATGGTCTTCAACGCTTCTGGGTTCTCAATATCGGCCACTGTATCCCCTATCTCGAATCCTTCCAATCCCACCAATGCACAAATGTCACCGGCGTGCACTTCCGAAACTTTCTTTCGTCCCAAACCTTCGAACGTATGAAGTTCTTTAATTTTCGACTTGGTCGTGGATCCGTCACGTTTTACCAGGGTTACCTGCATATTTTCTTTTAAAACCCCACGCTGTAAACGACCAATTGCAATACGACCCGTAAATGAAGAATAATCTAATGATGTGATAAGCATCTGCACACTACCTTCTTCAACCTTTGGTGAAGGAATGTGTTCTAAAACCATATCTAATAAAGGCTCTATAGAATTGGTCTGGTCCTTCCAATCCTCGCTCATCCAATTCTGCTTGGCTGAACCATACACGGTTGGAAAATCCAGCTGCCATTCTTCGGCACCCAGTTCGAACATAAGGTCAAAAACCGACTCGTGCACCTCTTCGGGCGTACAATTCTCTTTGTCCACTTTATTGATCACCACACAAGGCTTTAAACCAAGATCGATCGCTTTTTGAAGTACGAAACGCGTTTGTGGCATGGGTCCTTCGAACGCATCCACTAGCAATAGCACGCCGTCTGCCATGTTCAAAACTCGCTCTACCTCACCTCCAAAATCGGCGTGACCGGGGGTATCGATTATATTGATCTTCGTGTCCTTATACACCACGGAAACGTTCTTGGAAGTGATCGTAATCCCTCGCTCACGCTCAAGATCGTTATTGTCCAGAATAAGTTCACCGGTGTTTTCGTTCTCACGAAAAAGGCTACAATGGTGCATGATCTTATCAACCAAGGTGGTTTTTCCGTGGTCAACGTGTGCAATAATGGCAATATTTTTAATATTCATAGCAGATGCCCGCTTTGGCGGGTAATGGTTTTAGATACAGTGTTTTATCAAAAAAAGCAACCGCTTTTTTACCCCCTCTCGGTAAGGCGGTGCAAAAGTAGTGTTTCTTAACTGATTACAACATAAGAAAGCGTTAATTCTTTTTTGGGCGTATCCCTCGTTTCCCTTTTTAAAACAACCTTACTGAAATAGTGCAGCACTACACTCAGGAAAACTCGGGTCGGGCTTTCGGCTGTATCTCTCCCACTCGTTTTGCCTTTTTTGATTGTCAGAGGTGGTTGGAGAGGATGCCGCCTCAACTAGCTCGCCTTTGGCGAGTCCCTTACGCAACCCACGAAAT
The DNA here is from genome assembly GCF_000746845.1 of Altibacter lentus. Lineage (GTDB taxonomy): Bacteria > Bacteroidota > Bacteroidia > Flavobacteriales > Flavobacteriaceae > Altibacter > Altibacter lentus. The sequence goes on from NZ_KN050846.1 coordinate 1,290,204, forward strand.
GGTTATTTTACTATCTTTGCTCCCTTAATACGCACTAAATGAATATTGATCACATCCCAAAGATAAAACACACAACGTCCAACAATTTTTTCCTATTAGCGGGGCCTTGCGCTATTGAAGGCGAAGAAATGGCGTTACAGATCGCCGAAAAGATCGTGGCGATTACCAATAAACTGGAGATCCCGTATGTTTTTAAAGGTAGTTTCAAAAAAGCCAACCGTAGCCGGATCGATAGTTTTACCGGGATAGGTGATGAGAAAGCACTGAAGATTCTTCAGAAAGTTTCCAATGAATTTGACGTCCCCACCGTTACCGATATCCATGAGGTTTCCGATGCGGAAATGGCCGCGGCCTATGTAGACGTGTTGCAGATCCCTGCTTTCCTGGTTCGTCAAACCGATCTTGTGGTCGCAGCTGCCGAAACAGGGAAAGTCGTCAACTTAAAGAAAGGACAATTCATGAGTCCGGAAAGCATGAAACATGCCGTGACCAAGGTCACAGACTGTAACAATCAACAAGTCATGATCACCGATCGGGGTACTATGTTCGGGTATCAGGATATGATCGTTGATTTTAGGGGAATCCCTACCATGAAAGCCTATGCACCCGTAGTTCTGGATGTCACTCACAGCCTGCAACAGCCTAACCAAAGTTTGGGAGTTACAGGAGGTCGCCCCGAAATGATCAGTACGATTGCACGGGCAGGGATCGCCACCGGAGTTGACGGCCTTTTTATTGAAACTCACTTCGACCCTGCCAATGCCAAAAGCGACGGGGCCAATATGCTCGACCTTGACAAACTGGAAAAATTACTTACTGATCTGGTAGCCATCAGAAAGACGATCAATCATTTATAAATGGGACGATCTCGTAAGGCATAGGCCTCTTTTAGCAGATCGATCAATACCCTATCATTGATATCCTCCATATTGAAATATCGTAGGGATTTCATACATTTCCTGTTCTCAGAAACCAGCTTATCTGTATGCTGCGTCAAGTGGGCACCTCGAGTGAATACAAGATCGACATAGTTTTTGGACTGATTGAGATAGCAAAACATATTGTTCCCCGCAAGATAATAGAACGGCAGATGCCATTTGTATTTCAATATAACTTCAGGGATCGTAGTTTCAACAATTAGTTGTAAATGAAGCAGTATTGACCGGAACGGTTCTTCTTTGGAAAGTATGTACGTCTCTGCCGGGTTCATCATTCGAAAATACAAATAAAATGAGAAGCCCATTCCTAAAAAGGAACCGACTTCTCAGTCTTCTTGAATTTGGCAATATTCAAATAACATCGTAAAAAAGGGCTACTCAAGATAGAGTAGCCCTTTTACAATCGCTTTTTTTAACTCCCCAATTAATTAAGCTATACAAAGATGGGAAGAAGATGGAAGGCAAACAAGGGGATTAAAACCCTTTTTGCACAGGGTTTTTCCTGTTTTTGGACAAAAAAAAAGTTGCTCAGAAGAGCAACTTTTCTACAATCGTATTTTATTAACTCCCCAATTAATGCACTAACGATTTTTTACGGGTATGGTATGGCTAGTTTATAATGAACTATTATTAAAATCAAAGATGCAACGAACGTAAGATATAAGGCAACAGGGTTTTTTCTGTTTTATGTTCAGGGTTTTTCCCTTTTTTGAATTAAAAGGACAAAATAAAAAAAGGCTGACTTCGTAGTACAGCCCTTTTTTCATACTCGCTATTATTAACTCCTCAATTAATTAAGCTTCACAAAGATGCAACTTGAACTTGTGCAATACAAGAGGAAAACCCCTCACTTTTCAACAGGTTTTTCACTAATTCTTACGACCGGCCTTCCTCGAAAAATTAACATAACTTTATTTTGCCAGCTCAGAGAATATACTTTACTTTGTTTTTCAAAGTACTTTATTATGAGTGAGCAGGATTATTTAAAAGACATCTCTGAGATCAAGAATCTCATGAACCGTTCTTCACGATTTATTTCGCTTAGTGGCCTATCGGGTATCTTCGCAGGCGTGTATGCCATTACGGGTGCCGTTATTGCCTATGTATTCATTTTTCCCGAACCGGGAGAAAACCTCTATCTGCATAGTTTCGATTTTAAACTATTACTGGCACTGCTGGCCTCTGTAGCTATTTTGAGTATCGTTACGGCCTATCTTCTAACTTCAAGGAAAGCCAAGAGAGAAAAGGTAAAGGTGTGGGATACCACCACACGCAGACTCTTACTCAACTTCTTAATACCATTGGTCACAGGAGGTTTGTATATATTGATAAAACTGAACAGTCAGCATTATGGTCTTACCGCCGCCCTTATGCTTATCTTTTACGGACTTGCTTTAGTAAATGCGTCAAAATACACCATTGGCAACGTAAAATATTTAGGCTATGCCGAGATTGTTCTAGGGTTAATTTGTGCGGCACTTCCGGGGTATGGCTTCTGGTTCTGGGTACTGGGATTTGGTGTATTTCACATCATCTACGGAGGCATCATGTATGTACAGGAAAAAAAGAGATAAGGTGGGTATTATAGACAACATCAATAAACTGTTTGACCATAGGATTCGCCTTGGGATCATGTCTATTCTCATGGTAAATGACGATGCCGATTTCAATAGGTTGAAGGAATTACTGGACCTAACCGACGGAAATCTGGCAAGCCATATCAAAGCGCTGGAACAAGCCGAGTACATCTTAGTCGAAAAACAATTTATTGGAAGAAAACCAAATACCCGCTATAGCGCAACCCCACTGGGAAAAACCGAGTTCAAAAAACATATCGAAGCTCTTGAAAAATTGATCAAGAAATGATTAAAAAAATTTAATTATTTACTTTGAAATACAAAGTACTTTATGATAGAACAAAGAAAAAAATTGATCCATTGGTTATTTGAAAAGACCCGGATCATCTACTGTCGCTTTAAAAAGAAGGTGCCCTGGGAAATCACTACCCTACAATTGTTACAACTCCCCTCCACCACTTTTGGGTATCGTTTAGGCAGCTTTTTACTGAAGAATGGTTTTGAACTGCTCCCAAAAGTAGAACGTCATGACGCCTACCATGTGCTCACCGGTTTCAGTACACGGGTAGAAGACGAGATTGCCTTGCAATATCTTTGCTTCGGAAACGGGAAACGAACACCCTATTTACTTGGCGTTCTTCTTTTGGGTACGCTCCTACTTCCCGAATACGCCGGTTACTATCTTGATTCCTTCAGAATAGGGAAACAGCTTGGACCTTTTCATCATTATGACTATAAATTATTACTGAAGCAATCCTTTGACGAATTCAAGGGTTCGATCTTTTCAGAAGAACAACGTATCAACCTGGAACAATTACAACAACGGTACTCATACCATCATTTATCTAACACACATTATTATGGAACAAAAAAGAAATAAATTTGGAAACTGGCTGCGTAACTCTATCACGGCACGAATGCTTATTGTAGGATTCTTATTGCTCATACTTCTTATTCCTTTGGAATTTGTGAAGTCGCTCATCGCCGAACGATCCTTCCGACAAGCCGAGGTAGTACGCGAGATTAATAGTAAGTGGGGCAATGAGATCCTGCTTTCCGGTCCTGTTCTTAAGGTCCCGTATAAGACCTACAAGGAAGAAAAGGTTTTTGTCGAAAAAACAAAGACGTACGAAACCAAGACCGAGGTAATAGTAAAAAATGCGTATCTCCTTCCCGACCTGCTGCATATAGCGTCTACGGTAGATTCCAACCCACTTAAAAGAGGCATCTATGAGTCGGTGGTGTACACAGCCGATATTTCGGCCCAAGGTACTTTTCCGTCCATTGATCTCACGGCGCAGGATATTACCAAGGAAGATATTCTATGGGAGAAGATCACGGTAATCCTACGCAGTTCAAATCTCAATGGCATTAGAAGTGGTCTGGAGGTACAATTGGGAGCCGAAACTGTAGCAATGAGCCCTCGATACGATCAGCAATACCTCAACACCATACAAAGTGATCCTTTAAATACTCTTACACCCGAAAATGAAGAGCCCATATCCTTTTCTTTCGACCTAAAAATTAATGGAAGTGAAAGTCTTAAGTTTATACCCGTAGGAAAAAAGACCACTGCGGTGATGGATTCCGACTGGCATTCGCCTAGTTTTGACGGCAGGTACTTACCGGATGATGGAACTAAGGAAATTTCGAAAACAGGATTTCACGCCGACTGGCAAGTGTTTCAGATCAATCGCCAATTTGAGCAGGAATTCTATAACGGTATGCCGGATCTTTCAGAATTTGGGTTTGGCACCAACTTTATCATTCCGGTGGACGAATACCAAAAGAGTGAACGCACAGCTAAGTATGGTTTCATGGTTATTGGGCTCACCCTGCTTGTCTTTTTGTTGATCCAAATAGTAAGCAAGATCTATATTCATCCTTTTCAATATGTAATGATCGGTCTGGCGCTGGTGATGTTCTACACCTTGCTTATTTCCATTTCGGAACACAGTAGTTTTTTAAAGGCGTATGCCATAGCCGGTGTTGCGGTACTGGCACTCATTACCCTCTATTCCCGTGCTATTCTAAGCGGTTTTAAGTTTCCGTTGCTGGTATGTGCCTCCCTGGCTTCCCTTTACGGATTTATATATGTTATCATACAGTTGGAAAGCTATGCGCTCTTGGTGGGAAGTATAGGACTGTTTGTAATCTTAGCAATTATTATGTTCGCTTCCCGAAAGATAGACTGGGGAAATGACTAAGGCAGAAGATGGAGGCACGAAGTTTTTCAGTTAAATTTCGTGCTTCTACTTTTTATTTTTCAATTTTATACCTTTTAAATCATTTATGGGCTTCAGTAAAAAATACCTACTCCTTTTTTTGATCCTTTTGACCATTGAGATCTGTATAGCCGTGTATACTTTCCATTGGTTTATACGAGGCTTTGTAGGTGATGTTTTGGTGATTTTGCTTATATATTGTTTTGTAAGGATTTTTCTGAAAGGCTCTTCCGTCAAGATTGCCATAGCAACGCTTCTTTTCGCAATTGGTATCGAGCTGTTACAGTGGTTTGATCTCGTTGAATTATTTGAAATAAAGTCTTTAGTGCTAAGAACGATCGTGGGTTCGGTCTTCGACCCATGGGACCTTTTTGCGTATTTAATTGGTTTTCTTGTAGTTGTGATTTCTGAAAATTTCAAATGGGATACTGGCAGAATTCATTGGTTTTAACGTATTGATTTTCCAAAATAAACATTATTTTAATGCCCAGTAAAAGCACCTAATGTAGTTTACAAAAAGTGTATTCATCCTATCTGTTTTTCTGTTTTCGTTAGGCCTAGCAAAGGAAAGGAGCACCAATAGATTTTCTGCCCAACTCCTATCATTTTGTTATAGATTCCTATGAAGCACTTAAAAGTTTTTATTCAGAATTGATCGATATACAGTATAACAATCCAATTGTGTTAAAAGGGTAAGCAATGAGAAATAAATCCAAAAACAACCCATATTTGAAACATCTCCACTACAAAACCATATTGTTGAGTTTCACTTTACTTCACCTCTTGTGCACACAAGTATATTCCCAACAAAGGAACGTTCATAGTTTTGGCAGTCCCACCCTAAATGAATTTTCATTGGAAACGTACGATAAAGAACCTGAAGCAGCAGCTGTTGTGTTGTATGAAAGAGGTAAAAATTTCTTTGAAATGGTGGATTACAGACTCACGCTTATCAAGGAAGTACACCGTAAAATAAAAGTGCTCAACGCACAAAAGTTTGAAGGGGCAACTGTTGAAATTCCCTGGTATACGAACAAGTCCTCCAAGGAACGAGTGCGAAAGTTACAAGCGATGACCCACAATGGCGACCTCCAACGCTTTGTTAGTGAAGATAAAATATACGAATCGGACCTTAATGAATATTGGAATGTGACAAAATTTACTTTTCCGGATGTTAAAGATGGTAGTATTTTGGAGTATTCGTACAGAATTGAATCTCCTTATTTTTGGGGTTTTGAAGGTTGGGATTTTCAAGAGGAACTGCCAAAGATTTATAGTGAATTTGAGTCTTCCATACCCGGGAATTTGGTCTATAAACGTTCGCTGTACGGTTCGCAGAAACTTGACGTGAACGATGTAAAAGTTAAAAATAATTGCCTGGACTTTCGCGGGACAGAGCAAGCTGCTGCTTGTGAAGTATCTGTGTATGTCATGAAAGATATCCCGTCGCTTAAAGAAGAGGCTTATATGTTGTCCCCGGACAATTACAGGTCTCGCATAGAGTACGAATTACAGCAAATAACCGATTTCTACGGAGATACCTCCTATTATACAAAGACCTGGGACGATGTCGATAACGAATTTAAGACTGAGAAAGATATGGGTCGACAGTTACGGTATGAAAATTATTTTCAGCAGGCACTGCCACAACATTTATTGGGCATTAGCGATGCTCTAGAAAGAGCAAAAGCCGTTTATTATTATATACAAGATCACTTTACATGGAATAATAAATACAGAATATACTCCGATATTCGTGTGAAAGAAGCCTATGGAGAGCAAAAAGGGAACAACAGTGAGATCAACCTGGCGTTAATCAATGCGCTGAATGCTGCTCAACTGGATGCAAAGATCTTTCTAAGTGCCACCCGTAACACTAAAGTTCCTAACCCGTTATACCCGGTACTCACAGATTTCAATTATGTAATGGCATATGTGAAGATTGACAATGAAGAATATATTTTAGATGCAACCTATAAAGACTTGAAATTTGGCATGGTTCCCTTTAAAGCCTTGAATGACAAAGGGAGAGTTATGGACTTTAAAACCGGGAGTTTTTGGAAATCGATAGATCCTGAGCCTAAAAACCTACTGTATATAAAAGCTCAGATTTTGGTATCGGCCGAAAATGATGTAGTAGCTAGCGTCACCGAAACTCACAGCGGTTATTCTGAAATATTCGAAAAACAAAAACTTAACGAAACTTCTCACGCCCTTTATGTAACCGGCAAAGAATCGAGACTGGGAGGCGTAGAAATACGTAATCTCTCTGTTGCCAACGAAAATGATCCTACTAAAGAACTTACATTGGACTATGACGCCGTATACGAACCCGAAGTAGTTGGTGATCAAGTTTTTATCGATCCGTTCTTTTTACAATCCGAATTTAAAGAAAATCCTTTTTTGGCAGAGGATCGAAGTTTTCCTATTGATTTTGGTTACCCCCGAAGCATTCACTATACTCTGGCGATCACGATAGATAAGAGTTTTGAAATAGAGCGATTGCCGGAGAATAAAAGTGTCCAATTACCGGAGAATTTGGGTAACGGTACCATGCTTTTTTCTCAAAACGATAACACCTTGTACCTTCGTTTTACATTTGCCCTTAATCATCAAAGCTTCGTCACCGAAGCATATCCAACTTTAAAAGAATTCTTTGGCGATGTGGTCAACCTTCAAACCAATAGTTTTATTGTACTTCGCAAACGCTAGCTCGCAGCATTCACATACTCCTGTAAATAGGCGAACCGTTCGGTTAGTGTACCTTGAGGGGTGGTGATACGGGCACGCTCCAATATCCCACGGGCATCACCATTAAAAAAGGCAGGAATTACATGCTCTAAGAACATCTCGCCAAAACCTTCACTTGCATCTTTAGGGAGTTCACACGGTAAGTTGTCTACCGCCATCACTGTAATAGCACCGGGGGCATCGAACGCTGTTTCTGTTTCAGTCTGTGGATCGTAGCCGTAGAAAGGTTCTGCAATGGTAGAAGCACGAATGGTACTGGCTACGGGGCCATCGATATCACAGGATATATCAGCTATTAACCGTATTTTAAAGTCAGGATGTTTCGCATCTTCGCGGGTAAAAAGATAAGGCGCTCCATTACCGTAAAAATGTCCGGCAATAAAGAGGTCGCTTACTTTGGCATAACGCATAAAATCACTCTCATACCCCGAAGGATCCTTATAAAACTCGGTTTTTGAACCTTTACTGCCATCCTTGCGTTTGTTGTATTCCATCACATCGATAAGGCAGTACACAGGCTCGTTAAAAGTTTTAGATAAATATTTCGCATCGGTGACTTCGCGTATTTTCAAATGGTCCAGAATCTCTTTGGCTCCCTTGGCCACTTTTCCGGTTCCGGAAAGAATGATTTTTATATTGGGAAGGGTGATGGTATCCAAGGCTGCTTTTACTGCTTCCAGGTCGGGTAATGTTTCTACCTTCGGCAAGGTGAACAATCCGTCTCGCATTCCCAAGGCTCTAAAACCATTATAGGCTCCTACCAATCCTGCATAGCGACCAAATCCAATGAGCCGGGCACCGGTCTTTCTAATTATGGTCTCGTGATCGTACAGCTCGATCTTTTTGTCTAAAATGGCTTTGAGCAGTTTACGGTTATAGGGTTGTTTTTTTATAGTATGGCTGAAGAAAAAGTACTTTTTATTGGGAATAAGTGCATCGACAGGCACTTCTTTTACGCCCAGCATGACATCTGCTTCGGAAATATCTTTTTTAACCTCAAATCCGGCTTCGCGATAGGCCTCATCGGGAAAGATCCGTACCTCTGAAGCTTCAACAATAAGTTTAGCCTTTGGAAAACCTTGTATGACTTCTTGACACTTTTGAGGTGAAAAAACGACACGTCTGTCGGGTGGATTCTTACGTTCTTTGATGATAGCAAAGGTTATAGGCATTTGGAATACTTTTTGTATGTTAAATAGGGTCGCAAAGATAGTCATTTTAGTGTATCTTTGCGTTCCATTTCGGGTAGGGATTGAGGTAGGTTACCCCGCCTTCGCCAGGCTTTGGCCGGGCAGGCGTGTAACACCGAAAGCCCGGTCGCGTTGCGCCAGCAACGGGAGCCCGCCAAATGATCTTTGATAAAAATAGGGGCCGACTGGTTTTGACAGCGGGTCTAATGGTACTATAAGCATGTCGAGCGCTGGGAAACAGCTCGTAAATCTCATTTTTCACACTTTTTAAACGGCGAGAATAACTACGCCCTAGCTGCATAATCCGAATTACAGTAGGATAATGCCTCGGTCCGCAAGGCGGACAAGCAGGAAGTCACTCGAAGGCCTTGGTTTACGGCGTTCGATCCAGTGGCTTCGTAAAAGTAGACCTAGCTCGCGCAGGGCTTTGATGCGCTTGCGAATCTCGAAATGAAGCTAAGGGGTGCGTTGGTAGTTTTCGACCGGCAAGCCCACGAAAATCCAAATGAAAACTAAGCATGTAGAAAGTAGTAGTATTGCACGTTTGGACGAGGGTTCGACTCCCTCCGGCTCCACGAAAATCACAACTTGCTTGTGAATTGAAACATTAAAAACTCGCCAAGTTTACTTGAGCGGGTTTTGTTGTTTTAAGACACCCGTTTTGAAAAAACAGCAAGTTGTATTTGCAACAGTGGCAAGGTGGGAACAATAATCCCTCCCACTCTACGACCACGGAGAAATCTCTGCAACGGATTTAATTAAAAATGCCTTATAAAAGCATAGCTTTGAGCACTTTTTATTTGAAGACGGTTTGTTTGCAAAGCAACCAAGAGGTTTCTTTAAGAGAAAAAAAGCAGCTACAACTGTGCTTTTTTCGAAATGCAATGGTTAGGAATGGCTCGAATGGGTTTATTTTTTTAACACCTCAACCAATTTCACATTTAAGTAAATATTCTCTACTCCTACTTTTTGAGATTTTAGAATTCCAATCTTTTCAAGTTCATTAAGGTATTCAGCTGCTGTTTGACGTTTTGCAATATCTCTATCCACAAGATATTTTACTTTACAATAGGGTTGTTCAAATAACAACTCAATCAATTCTTTGGAATAAACACGTGCGGGAAGATTTTCTTTAGAAAAGGCTATTGTTTCATGCATCAACTGATTAATGGAGTTTATTTTATTTAAAGTATATTGAGCTGTTTCTTCTATCCCCTTTAGCATGAAAAGGATCCACGATTCCCAAGCAGACCTTTCTGTGACATTTCTAAGATTAGAATAATAATCATTTTTGTTTTCAATGATGTATTTACTCAAATATAGAATTGGTGTATCTAAAAGCCCTTTCTCCACGATATATAGCATATTTATAACCCTACCCGTTCTGCCGTTCCCATCAAAGAAAGGATGTATGGCTTCAAATTGATAATGCATTATAGCCAATTTAATTAGAGCGTCTATATCATTTTCTCTATGTAAAAAATCTTCAAGGTTCTTTAATAAATTTCGAATTAATGCTTCTCCTTCCGGCGGGGTGTAAATGGTTTTATTGTTATTTGTTATAGAAGTTCCGGGAGCATTTCTTATACTAGAACCGTTCTCCTTTATTGTCTGCACGATCTTAATAAATGAATTGGTCGATAATGGTCTTTTATTCAAATCCTTATATCCCTCCCAAAGTGCCTGACGGTACCTTAAAACTTCCTTGGTTTGTGCGTCTGTTGAAGAAATATTAGAAGTGAATGCTTTGTATAATGAATCTTGAGTCGTTACAATATTTTCAATTTCGGAACTGTCCTTTGCCTCTTGTAATGTAATGGCATTTACCAGCATCGACTGATTGGGAATTTCATCTGCCCGCCCTTTTAGCTCTGCCAGTATTTTATTGGAAGCTATAGCCTGCTTTAAGATCTTCTTTGTTTCTACCTCAACATTTGGTGGCAGAAGCGGAAGTGCATTATAAGGTTTTTCAGGACTGTACATAGCATCGACATTTAAGAGCAACTATGTCGACGGCATCGACACACTACAAATATATGTCGAAATATTTTAATTTTATCGACATATATGACTTTATCTATATTCAGTCAGTTCGAATATCCACAAAACTATCTTCTTAAAGATTTCCTGAGTAAATACAATCAACTACAAAGTAAAGCTTGCAATTTAGGTAGCTGTCATAATATTTTCAAGTATTAAAAAACCCTGCACATAAGGCAGGGATGTATTATATATGTAAGGTTTCCTATTAGTGGAACCGTGTTTTAATGAGGGCTCCGCTTTCGTCGTAGTGCTCCCATCTTCCAGTTTTCTTATCGTTTGTAAACGTTCCCGAAGACTCCATTATACCGTTCTCGTGATAATTGATCCAAGTCCCCGTCATCTTTCCTTTCGTAAAGTCTCCTTCAGATTTGAGCGTGCTATCTTGAAAATAGTAACGCCAGTTCCCTGATTTCTCTCCATCGATATAGGATCCTTCCGATTCCAAAGTGCCATCTTCATAATAGTACTTCCAATTTCCTGTCGCCACGCCTTCCTCAAAATGGCCCATATACAGAACTTTTCCGTTTTTATGATAGTACTTCCATTCTCCTGTCTTCTTCTCGTCCTTATACCGTCCGCTCTCAAGGATTTTACCATCACGATCAAATTCCTTAACAATTCCATCGGTTGCCTTTGGAAGCACAGTTGTTGGCGCATCCGTCGTTATTTCGGCACTCGGTGTGTCGGAAGTCTCTTCTTTATTCGTGTCAACATCCGCAGCCAGTATCCGTAATCGTTGTCCGATCCTGATATTATCGCCGCTAAGATTGTTCCATTCTCTAAGTTCTTTAATGGAAACATTGAATTGATTCGCTATCCGACCCAGATAGTCTCCCCTTTCAACCTTATAAAAAATCTGATTTTCTGTTGCTGTTGTTACTTCACCAGACACGGGTTTTTCTTCGGAAGAAATCACAGTCTTCTCTACGGAAGTGATCGTCTTTCGTTCTTCTTTTTGAGGTATCTCTGTTTCGGAAGCTTTTTTCTTAGCTGCTTCTTCCAGTGCGGCAGCTTTTTGGGCTGCTTCCTTCTTGGCTGCTTCTTCCAGTGCGGCAGCTTTCTGTGTTGCTTCCTTAAGGGCCAGCTCCTTTTGTTCGGCTTCGATACGGGCAATCTCTTTAAGAGCCGCTTCTTTCTTAGCTGCTTCTTCTAATGCGGCAGCTTTTTGGGCTGCTTCCTTGAGGGCCAGTTCCTTTTGCTCGGCTTCTATACGCGCCGCTTCTTTAAGGGCCGCTTCCTTCTTGGCTGCTTCTTCCAAAGCCGCAGCTTTCTGTGCTGCTTCCTTGAGGGCCAGTTCCTTTTGCTTGGCTTCGATACGCGCCGCTTCTTTAAGGGCCGCTTCCTTCTTGGCTGCTTCTTCCAAAGCCGCTTCTTTCTTGGCTGCTTCTTTTAGCGCCATTTCTTTTTGTTCGGCTTCGATACGGGCGATCTCTTTTAAAGCAGCTTCTTTAAGGGCTGCTTCTTCCAAGGCTTTTTGGCGTAATTCGGCTTCTCTTCGAGCTGCTTCCTTCAATTCGCTCTCCTTTTTGGCAGCCTCCTGAAGCGCTGCTTCCTTTAAGGCCGCTTCTTTGATCGCCTGTTCTTTTAACATCGCCTCTTTCTTTGCTGCCTCTTTTAAGGCAACTTCCTTGGCAGCAGCTTCAGCCAAGGCCGCTTCTTTCAATGCGGCTTCGCGTAAGGCTGCTTCTTTCAGTTCGGCTTCTTTTCGTGCCGCTTCTTTTAGAGCTGCTTCCCGCTTTTCTGCTTCTTTTAAGGTATTTTCAATAAGTTTCGCCTCCCGCATGGCAGCTTCTTTCTTTTCTGCTTCGAGTCTGGCCACCTCTTTGAGCTCGGCCTCTTTCTTTGCGGCAGCCTTTAAGGCTTCTTCTTTTACCTCATTCTCTTTGAGCGCATCATCGCGCAAAGCAGCAACCTTATTGGCTGCTTCGTTATTCATAGAGATAATGGCTTCTAGTTTCTTAACACGGTATAAACGGTCCTCTAATTCCTTCCGAAGGTATTGTGCATAGGCTGCTTCACTTTCTAAGGCTTTTTGCTTTTCTTCTAATTGGGTTAGGAGATCGTTCGTGTTTTGTGCATCGGGGGTTTTAGATGTGCTAACAACAGGCTCAAAACCTTGTGTTAACATGAATTCTTCTTTGTCAAAGTTCTCCTGTACGGCAGTATCTCCAGCCGGACCACTCACACTTGCTTGAATGATCTGCACGCTGTTCGACCCTGTATTTTGGATCACGTTCTCTTCACTTTGAGGCGCATACGGAACAATTATTTTTTTATCGTTTTGGGCAGTGGCAACGGCTTCTTCAAGGGGTTCTCCATACACATCGAAGTATTTCCATTCACCAGCTTTCCTTCCGTTACTGTAATTTCCAATAGATTCCAGACGTCCGTTCTTATGATAATTTTTCCACTCACCCGTCTTTTTTCCATTGGCATAATATCCTACCGACTCCAACTCACCATTTTCATAATAGAATTTCCAGAGTCCGGTCTCTTCCGTTCCCATGAAAGCACCGGTATAATGGATGTTCCCATTGTCGTACTGCTTGCCAACATAGCTAATCTGCGAATAGGCTTCAGCAACCAGCAGGCTTATAAAAAAAAGGAGTACGGTTCTTTTCATTATGCAGGGGTTTTAAATTTCAAGTGGATCTTTAAACTGAATGAACGCAATTCGCTTTCAATCAAACAACTAAATGTAGTAAAATTTGTAGTCTGTTAAAGAAATTGAAGAAGAAGTTCGATTTACAGATCAAAACCTCCGCTGAACTACCATATTTCCCGTCTTGATTGTTAAGAAAAAGGCGTAAATAAAAAAATGGACTCTTAAGAGTCCATTTTGGATGAATTACTTTTTAATAAAATTGAAACAGCACGAGCTGTTCATTCCTTTCCACAATCGGTTATTGGTCTGTCAGTTTCTTTAAGTGAGGTTGAACCAATGACAGTGCTACCAGAACGAAAACAATTCCGTAGAGTAACAATACCACGGGTTGTGATAAAGGGTGAAGCAGATAATGAATCCCTAATGCCGACAGTGCGACAGCGAGCATTACGATTCGGAAACTGTATAAAATTAATTGAGGCATATCGTTAATAATTAAGCACTAATGGCAGGGTTTGTAATAGCGTCGCTTACATGATTATAATGAAACAACAGTGTTTGGTAAAAGCGACTTTGACGGTGTCCGTTCTCCAGACACCCTTTGAGTGTTTCTTCCAAATTAGTATATGAGATCTTGATGGCAATAGCATCGTTCATATCGTACAATTTTTCAGTAATGGGCTGCGTACTGCTAGAAGTCCAAAGTGAAATAGTTTCGGTATCGTAGTCGATGGTGACATCTGCTGCATTAAAGAAAAATTTCAGTAGTGTTTTCTGAAATGTGTAGAAATCATTACTCAAATTGGCGGGAGTTGCACAACTTCGTTTAATAAGTTTGCGCATTTCATCGTGTAGTATTTGATCTTTTGTTTTCATAACAATCCATTTAAGATTACACTAATTTACGTAGTATCACCCCGTATGGATGTTAAGAAAATATTGTTTCACATTAATTTAACTATAAGTAAATCAATGTGTTAAAATATTAAGATGCTTGTTTTACTGTGTGGGCAGTCCCGCAGCCTGCCATGCGGTAATGCCTCCTTCAAGATCGTAGATCTCTAAAAATCCCATTTCCTCTAACTCTTGTGCGGCACGGGCGCTTCGGCCCCCACTGCGGCAGTAAAGATATACAGGAGCGTTCTTGTTTAGTGCCGCTGCCTTCTCTTGGAAGTTCCCGGTCGTGACAGATATATTCACAGCTCCGGCCAAATGAGCATCCTCAAATTCTTCAAGCGTACGAACATCCACTATTTGCGGGGTTTCCGATTGCGAAATTTGCTTTTGAAACGTATTTGGGGACACCACTTGAATGGTTGTCTGCTCTGTCTTAGAGGTTCCGGTCTCCAACCCTATGGTTGTTTCGTTTTTTTCCTTACAACTCTGAAAGCTTAGAAGGATACAAAATAATAAGGCAAATATTTTCATAGGTGTGATTTATACCGTTGTATCACCTTCCCATTCAGAAAAACCACCCAAAAGGTTATAGGTATTCTTAAACCCAAGAGAGTTCAATATGGCGCAGGCTTGACCGCTGCGACCACCGGACCTGCAGTACACATAATAATTCTTGGTTGGATCCAAACTCTTGGTCTTTTCCATGAAGTTTCCCGCGTTCATTATATCCAGATGAATCGCTGTTGGAATATAACCCTCTTCCACTTCCTGTGGCGTTCTTACATCCATAATGACAGCATTGTCATCGGATTCTAGTTGTGCTTTCCATTGGGACTGTGATAAATCCATAATTGTTTATTTTTTGTAAAAATACTAATTCGAGTTTACTGCTCATAAAAAAACTGACCTTTCAGAAAAAAAGTCAGTTGTGATAGGTTTTGCAAGCAAATACTTATTGCTTTACAGAACAACCAATAGCTTTGGTCTCCTTCACCGAAACTTCTTTTCCGGCGAGCAATTCGTCAACGGCATTGGCCAAGAAGGGTACTTTAACAGCGCTGGCATCACGCACATTATCGTCTATCGCTCCAATATATTTTACAATATGTTTCCCTTTTTCCTTCTGAAGCAAATATACGTGGGGTGTTTTTGTGGCACCGTATTTAGCGAAAATGGACTGGCTCTCGTCATACAGATAAGGAAAAGTAAATTGCTTTTCTTTTGCCTTTTCTTGCATCTTTGCGAAGGTATCGTCGGGTTGTACTTCGGGGTTGTTGGGGTTGATAGCAATCACCGGGAACCCTTTTGATTTGTACTCCTTATCCAAAGCGTTGATCCTGTCTTCACTTGCCACAGCATAAGGGCAGGTATTACAGGTAAAGATCACGATAAATCCTTTCGCATCTTTATATTCGGATAACGAGACCATCTTTCCGTCGACATTCTTCAATTTAAAATCTGTAGCCACATCCCCAATAGTATATCCGTTGCTGACGGCCGCAGGCTGTATGCTCTTAAAACTACTTAATACCGCTACACTCACTAATGCAAGGAAGAGGACAATACTTAAATATCTTTTTTTCATTGTTATTTTTATAAAATTGATGTTACTTCTTTTTTCAGTTCTTCATAGGAGAAGGAACGTTCATAGAATTTACGCTCCTTACCTTTATATATTACCGTTGCAGGGATCGCTCCACTCCACTCTTGTGAGACCTTGGGTATCCAGGAGTTCGCATCGCTGTCATCCAACAGTATTACTTTGGATTGGATATTATTCTTTTCAATAAACGGAATCACCTGGGTATTTAGTTTATCGGGAAAGTCCAAACTTACAAAAACAACTTGAACTTTTTCCTTGGCATATTCGGCTTGTATTCTTTCAAAGTAAGGCATTTCCTTAATGCATGGTTTGCACCAGGTTGCCCAAAAGTTAACCACATAGGTAGAATCGTTATCCTTAGTAAGGTACGGTTCCAGTCCATCGTAATCCACTGTGGGTATGGGCCCTTCTCCGGGAGAAACCACCGCCGTTTTGTCTTCAATTACTTCTGAAGCTGTTACGGTAGTATCTTCTTTTGTATTGTTTCCGCAGGCAATACACACCATAACCATTAAACTGAATAGGATTTTTTTCACGACCTAAAAATATTTAAAATACTGTCAATTCCCACTGCTTTTAACACTTCGTTTTGTGTTAAATCGAACGCTTATTCGAAGTGCATGCAAAATTTTGTTAAAATTCATTGTAATTCAAAATCAAACCTTACATTTGTATATACAAATATTGTAATAACAAATATGAAGATAGAAGACGTCATACAATCCAAAGCCATGTCACTCCCCACAAAGACGGTGATCAATATGGCCTATACCAGCAGCATGGTAGAAGAAACTATTCTGGCTATACTAAAACCGTATGATCTCTCCATACAACAATATAATGTCTTGCGGATCCTAAGGGGTCAGAAAGGAAATCCCGCCAACTTATCGACCATTCAGGAGCGCATGGTAGACAGGAACAGCAACACTACGCGCCTCGTGGATAAACTAATAAAAAAGGGCTGGGTAAGACGTCAAATATGTAAGAACAACCGCAGAAAGGTTGAAATATTCATCACTGAAAAAGGAATGGAAACGCTTCAGGAATTAGATCCCCTTACCGAAGGAAATAACAAGGCGCTCCTCGATAACTTATCTGAAACCGAACTTGATACCCTCAACAGATTATTGGACAAACTACGAAAGGACGAACACTAAACCCTAATAATAAATAACTCTTTAATCATTACAGCTATGAAAACAATCATGAAATCAGTTTTAATTTTAACCGTTGCAGCTACCACAGTTGCTTTTACTACACCTATGAAAAAAAGAATCGATATTAAGGAAAGTACCATTGAATGGAAAGGAAAAAAAATTCTGGGCTCCCATACAGGAACCATTAATTTAAAAGAAGGGTATCTGGAAGTAGAAGGTGATGATCTTATAGGCGGCATGTTCGTCGTGGATATGACCTCCCTAAAAAACACCGACCTGAGCGGAGAGAACAGAGCCAAACTTGAAGGACATTTAAAAAGTGACGACTTCTTTGGAGTTGCAACCTACCCTACAGCCACGCTAGTGATAAAAAGTGCAACCAAGAAAGGCAATGTCCATACAGTCAACGCAGACCTCACTATTAAAGGAGCAACCAATCCCATTACCTTCGAATTGATCATGGGTGAAACCGCAGCACGAACAAGTTTAAAAATAGACCGTACCCAATATGGTGTTCGTTATGGTAGCGGAAGTATATTTGATAGTTTAGGAGATAATACCATATCCGATAATTTCGAATTGGATGTCTTGCTAAAATTTTAAGTAAGAAAGGCTTGTGTTTCAAAAATTCATTTCTATATTTGAATCGAAATTATGATCACAAACACAGTACATATTTGGTGGTGGAATACCTTACGTCAATCGTCGTGAGTTAAGCACTATCGTATGTAATTAAGATACTAAGGCTTGTCAATCGCGACAAGCCTTTTTTTTATGTTATGAAATACACCTTTACAACTTTTTCCAAAAAACGTCTTGCCGACACCTTAACCCCGGTGTCCGTATACCTGCGCCTACGGGATAAATTTCCAAACAGCCTCCTGCTGGAGAGTAGTGACTATCATGCCAACGATAACAGCTTTAGCTACATTTGCTGCAATCCAATTGCATCGATTAGGGTCGCAGATGAAATGATACGACAAGAATTTCCCGATGGAAAAATCATCGAAACAACTATTACATCCAACATACATATCCCTACGGTTCTAGAGCTATTTGCAGGCTCGTTCGCTTCAGCAGACACCTCACATAAATTCATCAATAACGGGCTATTTGGCTACACCGCTTATGATGCGGTTCGTTATTTTGAGTCAGTTTCAGTTTCAAAAAAAGAGAACGCACTAGGCATTCCGGATCTGTATTACGCCATTTACAAGAACGTGATCGCGATAAATCATTTTAACAATGAGGCCTATATATTCGCACACTGTTATGAAACTGAAAACAATATCCCCGAGATAGAGCAGCTTCTGCAATCCAAGAATTTTTCTGAATATCCTTTTCACCGTGAAGGGAGCTTATCTACAAATCTGAAAGATGATGAGTTCAAAGAATTAGTGCGTACCTGCAAACAGCATTGCCATCGCGGAGATGTGTTTCAAATAGTTCCCAGCAAACGATTTTCTCAAAAATTTAGCGGTGACGAATTCAATGTGTACAGAGCTCTGCGAAGCGTGAATCCCAGTCCGTATCTTTTCTATTTCGACTACGGAAAATTCAAGATCTTTGGAAGTTCTCCCGAAGCACAGCTGGTCGTTAAGAACGGAAGCGCCGAAATCCACCCCATTGCCGGCACCTTTAAACGCACCGGCAATGATGAGCAAGATGCTGAACTTGCAAAGCAACTGTCATTAGATACCAAAGAAAACAGTGAGCATGTGATGCTGGTGGATTTAGCACGTAATGACCTTAGCCGTCACGGAACGAACGTAACCGTAGAGACCTACCGGGAGGTACAATTCTTTTCCCATGTGATACATCTGGTAAGCAAAGTAAGTGCTAAAAAAAATGCTGCCACGCCTACCATGCAGATCGTAGCAGATACGTTTCCCGCCGGTACACTTAGCGGTGCGCCAAAACACAACGCCATGCGGCTCTTAGAGAAGTACGAAAAGACCAGTCGTGAATTCTACGGAGGGGCCATAGGGTTTATGGACTTTAATGGGAACTACAACCACGCCATCATAATCCGCTCTTTTTTAAGCAAAGACCACCATTTACATTATCAGGCAGGAGCCGGCGTTGTAGCCCAAAGCGATGAAGAAAAAGAATTACAAGAAGTATACAACAAATTGGGAGCGCTCACAAAAGCGATGGAGCTCGCAGAAACATTATAGAATGAAAGTATTAGTCATTGATAACTACGACAGTTTTGTTTATAATCTGGTGCATTATCTGGAAGAACTGAATTGTGAGGTCACCGTAAAACGAAACGACCAATTTCAATTAGAAGAAGTGGCGTCCTACGATAAGATTCTCCTTTCCCCCGGACCGGGAATACCCGGCGAAGCCGGACTTTTAAAACCACTCATTTCGCAATATGCGTCCACTAAAAGCATCCTCGGGGTGTGCTTGGGCCAACAGGCAATTGGAGAAGTCTTTGGGGGCTCCTTAGAGAATCTGGCAACGGTCTTCCATGGAGTTGCCACCAAGGCCAAAGTTTTGGTAACGGACGAGCAGCTATTTAAAGGATTGGACAGTGAATTGGAGATAGGCAGGTATCATTCTTGGGTTGTTTCCAGAAAGGCTTTTCCAAGTGTTCTTGAAATTACTTCTGAAGACCCCAACGGTCAGATCATGTCGTTAAGGCACAGAGTTTACGACGTTCGCGGGGTACAATTCCACCCCGAAAGCGTACTTACGCCAAAGGGTAAACAGATCATTAAAAACTGGATAGATAATTAATATGAAGGCACTCTTAAACCGACTTATAAGTCATGAACAGCTCTCCAAAGACGAAGCTCGTGATGTTCTGGTGGCCATTTCCGAAGGAAAATTCAACCAAAGTCAGATCGCGGCATTCCTCACTGTGTATATGATGCGTAGTGTCACTCTGGACGAATTATCAGGATTTAGAGAAGCCTTACTGGACCTTTGCATTAAGGTTGCGATGGATGATTACAATACTATAGACCTTTGTGGCACCGGCGGTGACGGAAAGAACACCTTTAATATTTCAACACTTGCGTCCTTTGTAACAGCAGGCGCTGGAGTTTTGGTGACCAAGCACGGCAACTACGGCGTCTCTTCCATAAGCGGAAGCAGTAATGTCATGGAAGCATTTGGCATTACCTTTAGTAATGATGAAGAGCATTTAAAGAAATGCTTGGAAAAGGCCGGTATTTGCATCCTGCACGCGCCACTCTTTCATCCCGCCATGAAACATGTGGCCCCCATACGAAAGGAATTGGCAGTAAAGACCTTTTTTAATATGCTTGGCCCAATGGTGAATCCCGCACAGCCAAACAATCAATTGGTGGGTGTGTACGATCTTGAACTTGCTCGCCTGTACGGGTACATCTATCAAAAGAGCACTACAAATTATACCATTGTGCACGCTATGGACGGCTACGATGAAATCTCACTCACCGGTCCTGCAAAAGTGATCACCAGAAGCACAGAGACCATTCTTCACGCTTCAGATTTTAACGTCACATCTTTGGCTGCACCTGATATATACGGGGGTAGCTCGGTAAAAGAATCAGCTAATTTATTCATGAACATTTTAAAAGGAAAAGGAACAGATGCTCAGCAAAATGTAGTGTGTGCCAATGCGGCACTGGCGATTGCCGAAATGAAACAATGCACACTCAACGAAGGTTTCGAAAAGGCAAAATATTCACTGGAAAGCGGTAAAGCACTTCTCTGCTTGCAACAATTACAACAAATGGACAAAGGTTTATGAATATACTGGATACCATCATCGCACAAAAACAACGTGAAGTAGCTGCTAAAAAACATGCGTTTCCTGTCGCGCTATTGGAACGTTCTCACTTATTTACGCGAACGCCCCGATCCTTGGCTCAATTACTTCGCACGTCCAATACAGGGATCATATCTGAATTTAAGAGACGTTCCCCCAGCAGATCCGTCATTAATGAAACCGCAAAGGTACAATCGATCGCTTTGGCGTATGAGCAAGCCGGAGCAAGCGGAATTTCTGTCCTTACGGACACGCCATTTTTTGGGGGGTCGTTAGATGATTTGCTTTTGACCCGATCTGCGGTAGGGTTGCCATTGCTTCGGAAGGAATTCATTATTGATGGTTATCAAATCTACGAAGCCAAGGCCTATGGAGCAGATGCCATCTTACTTATTGCCGCCTGTCTTTCAGAAAAAGAGATCATCGCACTTTCTACCTTGGCGAAAACACTCTCGCTGGACGTATTACTAGAGGTTCACGACGAGGAAGAGCTTAAAAGATCGCTCCACCCTACGATTGACATGATAGGAGTCAACAATCGGAATCTAAAGACATTCGAGGTAGACCTTGCTACAAGTGTTGCACTATCGTCTTACATCCCTACCACTTTTGTAAAAGTTTCTGAAAGTGGTATTCGGACGGCGGAAGATATCAAAAAGTTACGGTCACATGGATTCCAGGGCTTTCTTATTGGTGAACAATTCATGAAATCGGAAGACCCCGCAAACGAAGTACAACAATTCATGAAATCTTTGGTATGAGAAAAGTAAGTATAAAAGTATGTGGCATGAAGTACAATTGCGCTCAAGTGGTTTCGCTCGCGCCGGATTATATAGGCTTTATCTTTTACCGGCAAAGCCCGAGATATTGGGAGGGAAAACTCCCGGACATACCAAAACACATGGGCCGCGTAGGTGTTTTTGTGAATGCTGATATTACTACTATTTTAGAAACCCTAACGCAGTATGGACTCACTGCAATTCAATTACACGGTGATGAAACCCCTCAATTCTGCCGCGAGTTGCGTCAAGAGATCCTTCAGAAGCATACAGAAAAGATAGAAATATGGAAGGTCTTTGGGATTACGAGCACCTTCAATTGCAGCGAAGTCTTACCGTATGAGGAGGTGGTAGACAAATATCTATTCGACACCAAAGGTGACCATAGAGGAGGGAATGGGGTAGCATTTAACTGGAGCGTTTTAAAAGCGTATCCCTCACAAAAACCATTTATAATAAGTGGAGGAATTGGTCCGGAACACTTGGGGAGGATACATAAAATAAACAGGTCCAAACTTCCCTTGCATGCCGTTGATGTGAACAGTAGGTTCGAGGATGAGCCCGGAAGAAAAAACACAGCTATTTTAAAAAAATTTATCGATGACCTATAATATAAATGATATGGGCTACTATGGAGAGTTTGGGGGAGCGTACATTCCCGAAATGCTCTATCCCAACGTAGAAGAACTTCGTTCCAGGTACATAGCAATACTTGAGGAACCTTCGTTTCAGCAAGAATTTGGGCAACTATTGAAAGAGTATGTGGGTCGGCCTACCCCACTCTATTTTGCCAAACGTTTTTCAGAAAAATATAACACAAAGATCTATTTAAAACGTGAAGACCTATGTCATACGGGTGCCCACAAGATCAATAATACCATCGGCCAGATCTTAATGGCAAAACGCCTCAAGAAAACACGTATCATTGCCGAAACAGGCGCAGGACAACACGGTGTAGCCACCGCTACGGTATGTGCTTTAATGGGTATGGAGTGTATTGTATATATGGGCGCAATAGATATCCGGCGCCAGGCACCCAATGTAGCCCGCATGAAGATGCTAGGAGCCCGTGTAATTCCGGCGACCAGTGGCAGTAAGACCCTAAAGGATGCGACCAATGAAGCAATTCGAGATTGGATCAATAACCCCGTCGATACACATTATATCATTGGAAGTGTGGTAGGACCACACCCCTATCCGGACATGGTCGCTCGGTTTCAAAGTGTGATCTCTCAGGAGATCAAGCAACAGCTTCTAGAAAAAGAAGGGCGCGAAACCCCCAATTATGTAGTGGCATGTGTGGGTGGCGGCAGTAATGCAGCCGGAGCCTATTACGAGTATCTCGACAACACACAGGTAGGTCTTATTGCCGTTGAAGCCGCCGGCAAAGGAATCGATACCGGGGAAAGCGCAGCCACTTCGGTGTTGGGAAAGATTGGGATCATCCATGGGAGTAAAACCCTTTTAATGCAAACCAGCGACGGCCAGATCACAGAACCGTATTCTATTTCGGCGGGATTGGATTATCCGGGTGTTGGCCCTATGCACGCACATTTGTTCGCTAGTGGTCGCGGAGAATTTATATCCATCACAGATGATGAGGCGATGCTTGCAGGCAGAGAACTCAGCGAACTGGAAGGGATCATTCCCGCCATAGAAACAAGTCACGCCTTGGCGATCTTTAAACAACGATCCTTTAAAAAAGAAGATGTTGTTGTGGTGAACCTAAGCGGGCGGGGTGATAAAGACCTCGCCACCTATATTGATTATTTTAATTTAAAGTAGGGCGTTCCCCGCTGTCACTTTGTTAAAAGCGACCAGCGGGGCGGGCTTTCGGCTATATCCCCCAAGCAACTTGGGGGGATGCCGCCTCAACAAGCCTGCCAATAGGCAGGTCCCTAACGCATTTTGAAAACAAATGAATAGAATAGAACAACGATTACGGCAGGACAAAAAGATACTGTCCATTTATTTTACGGCAGGGTTCCCTTCGGTACATGATACAGTACCCATTTTAAAAGCATTGGAAGACAACGGAGTCGATATGGTAGAAATAGGATTGCCGTTCAGCGATCCCTTGGCAGACGGTCCCACAATCCAGGCCAGTTCTACACAGGCATTGCAAAATGGAATGACCACTGCCGTCTTGTTCGAACAGCTTCAAGGAATACGCGAAACAATCTCCGTTCCGTTGATTCTAATGGGCTATTTCAATCCTGTACTTCAGTATGGGGTAGAAGCATTCTGTAAAAAATGTGCAGATATTGGGATCGACGGTGTCATCTTTCCCGATCTACCATTGGCAGAATACACCAATCATTATAAATCGATATTCGACCGGTATGGTCTTCTCAATATCTTTTTGATCACTCCACAAACAAGCGATACCCGAATACGTGAAATCGATGCGGCATCCCGCGGCTTCATCTATATGGTAAGCAGTGCCGCCACAACGGGAAGCACACAAGGCTTTGGCGACATGCATACACATTATTTTAGACGTGTCGCACAAATGAAACTTGAAAATCCGCAAATAGTAGGATTCGGGATCAATAATGCCCAAACATTTTCAGCAGCGATAGAACATACCTCGGGTGCCATTATAGGCAGTGCATTTATTTCACTTCTTAAAGACAAAGGGGTCGAGGCAATTCCGAAATTTGTATCGTCCATTAGAAAAATTTAACCTCACTTTAGCAAGTCCTTAATATTATTTGTGATACCAATTGGCTATTTTAATAAGTGAATTTAAAAGAATACTATTATGGCTAAGAAATTTGAAAGAAAAACCGAACAGAAAACCCCCACCAACCCAACGGGGAATATAAATCAAAAGACTAATAAGTTTGATATTGACGAGAAAACCATTAAAAAGCAGCAAAATAAAAAGTAATGGGAAAGGGAGATAAAAAAACCAAACGCGGAAAGATTATTCTGGGAACTTTTGGAAAACTACGTCCAAAACGTAAAAAATTCAATTTACGATCAAAAACCGTAAAAGGAAATCAAGAAAAAGGAGCATAATCCGATAAGCAACCTTAATAAAGTAAAAGCCCCTTCTCTTTCGAGAAGGGGCTTTTGTATTTAATACAATAAGTGCTTACTCTTTAATGAGTCGTTTTACAACACTTGCTTGCTCACTTGCGATCTCTACCACATATACTCCGGATGCCAAGGCAGATACATCGATCACTTTCTCCCCTTGCATACCGCGAAGGTCGATGGTGTTGATGCGCTTACCATTGATGTCGTAGATCGTTGCTTTCTCAAGAACGATATTCGACGTATTGGAGATGGTCAAGATATCACGTGCCGGGTTTGGATACATCACAATTGCATTGTCTAACGATGTATCGTTCACACCTAGAACGGTCTCAACAGTCAACTCGAAGGTACACGTAGCTACGTTACCATATTCATCCTCTGCTGTAAGAGTCACGGTATAGACACCATCGGCCAACTGAGTGCCGGCTGCCGGGTCTTGTGTGGTGATCGTTACAGGATCGGTACAGTTGTCTGTTGCAGTGGCTTCACCTGTAGCGAAGTAATCCGGTACAGTATAGAACAAGTTGTCCGCTCACGGATCTACGGTCTGGTCTGCAGGACAAGTGATCTCCGGTGCCAATTGGTCAACCACGGTAATCACAGAGGTACAAGAAGCAATGTTTCCACTGGCATCACTGGCAAATACGGTAGCCGTAATAGGCGTTCCGATATCAGCACAAGTTACCATGGTCACATCCACTGCCAATACAGTGATACCACACGCATCAAAGGATAACGGTCCTCCTGGTATTTCCACGAAGAAGGCGTCACCATTAGACCCTGGCGATAAGTTGAGCGTCCAGTTGGCCGGATCGAATTGTCCGGTAAACCCTGGCATAAAGTTGCTAACGACTGTTTCGTTACCACCGCCAAAGTTATCATCGGTTACACTTCTAAATCCAAACACATCTCCCGGCGCAAGCGTTACTGATGCACTACCGGACTGGTTTCCGATGCCGTCATCGGTCAACTGTGTATACGTACCATTTACCAAATATCCAAAACTATCGAAGCCTGGAAGGTCGGTGATCGTGTAATCCCAATCAAAACTTACTGTTTCGGCTGTTGCTACTGTCATGGTGAAATCTGTAGTTTCAGAAGGTCCAATAGTTCCTGTGTCACTACCAATCACCATAGCATTGAAGGTGCTAGGAGCCACTCCAAGAAGATCCATAGGATCTACCACAGCAGTTCCATCGGCACCTAATTCAATAGTAGCATCCATACAGATAAGAACAGGATCGGTATCATCGATAACATTCACTGTAGCGATACAGCTAGTTGAATTCCCGCTGTTATCAGTAACAAATACCTCCACTTGGTTCTCTCCTAATTGTGAACAGTCAAAACTAACTGTTGTGTCAACAATTGGAGCGAATGTAATACAGTAGCTGTTCAATGTTCCTGAATCGCCACCTGTATCATCGGTGATGTTCAATGTCCAGTCGCCTGTGATAGACTCACCGGCAAAAACCGTATTGAACAACCCGCCTTCAGCTTGATAATCTGCTGCCGGGGCACCACCTGTCCACATGGTAACATCGTTTCCGGAAGCATCGGTAAATATAAGTGTGGCTGCGGTATCCAATCCGGTGCTGCCACCTCGATCCAACATTACATCGATGGAAGTACCTCCCGGTGATACTAAGGTCACATCTAGGTCACTTGCCCACGTATGTTGAATATCTACTGCGATATTATCTAATGTATAATCGGTTCCTATAACTCCGGCATCTGTTACAGAAGCAATAGAAGGGTTCATAGGTCCGGAAGTTCCTGTTGTAGGTATTGGTTCGGGAGCGTTTCCACACTCTGTAACGGTCATTGCTGAAGCAGGACCACCTACGGTCGCTATCCAGGTGCCACAGTTTTCAGTAACACTTACCAAGAGCATAGAAGCATCGATGGTTGCCATTCCGTTGGCATCTAAGGTTACATCAAAAGGTGGTGCAGTGGAGGATTCATAATCCAACTGGAAGTTATCCACACCGGCACCCCAGTTCCATCCTGAATTTTCATCATCGTATGTAAAACGAACCTGGAAATCGGCATTTGCGAAAGCAGAAACATCGATCACGCCCGACGGACTCGGTGGAATATCCATTCCATCAGCCAAGAACACTTGCTGCCATGCAGCACCGTCCCAAACTTCGGCTCTTAGTAATCCGGAACCTGCAAAGTCACCTAATGCATAATCGAAAGACAGGTCGGCAGTTACAGAAGCTGAAAGATCGTATACCGGAGACAGTAAATGGGCCACATGGTTATCACCTGTGCCACCGGCTGCGTCATCATCAAAGATAGCTGCATTGGTTGTGAAGTCTGCTGTTCCCGGTACGGCTCCTGAACCAAAGGTCCAGTCCTGTAAACCGTTAACGATAACGGTTGTCCATCCTGCCGGGATAGTCGCGCCGTCAAAGTTCTCAGTGACATTGAATACGCCCGGTTCGCCCTCACAGACGATCATAGGAGCTTCGTCATCGGTTACTGTAATATTCTGAGTACACGATACAGAATTTCCACTTGGATCGGTGAAGGTCCAAACTACTGGTGTAGTCCCAACAGGATAGAAGTCTGAAGCATCGGCTGTTCCATTATAGTCATTGGTTAAGGTAGCTCCTTGTCCTAGAGTAATTGTTAACTGGTAAAAATTATTAGCACATAGAGTGGTAGGATTCACAGAAGAATCTGCCAACAGAGTAAAAGTAAGATCATTACCATAGGTTGTAATCCATCCGTTCCAGGTGGCTTCTGCTACTGTAAAAGTATCTGATTGTAAAACACAATCTAGGCCGCCTTGGGCATCGTTGAAGAAAATGGTAGATCCATCTGGACCAAGAAGTTCAAAATCCTCAACGGTAGAATTCCAGTCCCCGTCATAGTCGGCAGTTATACTAACATCTCCACCAACTGAATTACTTAGACCGGTAACGGTTGAAGGCGTATCTAATAAACCGGAAGTTCCCAAAAATTGCGTAACAGGACCGGCTATTACAGGAGCTAATGCAGTTGGACAGTTATCCATAGGCGTTGGTGGCGTAACGGTAACGTTGGCCCCACACATGCCGGCATCGTTGGTTTGTGTAACGTCCGGCGCACAAGCGATGGTCGGCACCTCATTGTCTACCACTGTTACTATAAACTGACAGGTAGAAGAATTACCACATCCGTCTGTAGCCGTAAATTCCACAATGGTATCTCCTACGGGGAACACACTCCCACTGGCAGGACCCATGGTTTGCATTACCGGAACAGGACCGTCTTCGGCATCAATTGCCACGGCATCTGTGAAATTCACAACGGCACCACACACACCGGGATCGGTATTGGCCATAGCATTAGGTGGGCATGCGATGGTAGGGGCATTATTGAACCCAAACTCAAGCATCCCAATGCCTTCAGCTCCACCCGCAGCATCAAATATCTCAACACTGGTTATTACTTCATCTGCAATTAATCCAAAAAAGGAAGTCGCGTTATCTAAAGGACTTATGGTATACGTAGCCAATAATCCACTAGCTCCATAAACGCTAATATCGACAGACGTGCCACCTGCAAGAGAAACGACGTCAAAACCAAAGGCATTGACGTTGCTTGTAAAATTCATGACAAAGGTATCCCCGAAAAAGTTTGCCCCTACCACATCAACATCATTGCCAAATCCGGAGCCTGCTTCGGCATAATACACCCTAGGGCTCGAAGCGGCTGCTCCGTCACTTGTGATATTGAATCCGGACTGTATCTCTCCGGGAGCATAGCAAGGTCCTCCGGCATCGCTAAGAACATCACCGCATCCCGAAATACCGCCGGGTCCACCTGCAAAATCTTCCAAGGTGAGATTAACGTTACATGCCCCTTGAAAGCTTGCTCTATCACTAAACGTACTTGTGATAGCTTTCACAGGTGTCTCAGTAACTATTGAGTAGCTTGAGGTTTCAGTTGTGTTTTTCGGAGTAGGAGTCAACCCTGACTCATACGCATCCGAAAGCGACGAAAATTGTTGCGCACCCATCTGCCACGTAAAACACGTGACAAACAGTGCCATTAAAAACATAGTAATTCTTTTCATAATATTAACATATTTAGAGTTAGTATCTTAAAAATATGCTAATTATTAGGCTTTTGCCACTTTATTAGACCAACGGAACAAAAAATGGTTAAACGGTAAGTCGCCGT
>NZ_KN050846.1:1318962-3142700 GCF_000746845.1 Altibacter lentus
GTTGGAGATGGTCAAGATATCACGTGCCGGATTTGGATACATCACAATTGCATTGTCTAACGATGTATCGTTCACACCTAGAACGGTCTCAACAGTCAACTCGAAGGTACACGTAGCTACGTTACCATATTCATCCTCTGCTGTAAGAGTCACGGTATAGACACCATCGGCCAACTGAGTGCCGGCTGCCGGGTCTTGTGTGGTGATCGTTACAGGATCGGTACAGTTGTCTGTTGCAGTGGCTTCACCTGTAGCGAAGTAATCCGGTACAGTATAGAACAAGTTGTCTGCTCCCGGATCTACGGTCTGGTCTGCAGGACAAGTGATCTCCGGTGCCAATTGGTCGAATACCTCTACTTGTGCAACACAAGAAGCGATATTACCGCTCGCATCAGAAACAAACACTGTTACATCGATGATACTTCCAATATCCGAACAGTCGAACATAGTGATATCAGCAGCAGCAGTAGAAATACCACAAGCTTCGTCCACTGTAGCCAAGAGATCCAATGGATCAATGGTAGCAGTTCCATCAGCACCCAATAGAATTGGGAAGGCTAAAGTTGGTGTACCATCGTAGCTATAAGTAAGGCCCCAAGAGTTTAAGGTTCCTGTATCGCCACCAGCATTATCGGTGATGGTAAGTATCCAGTCACCCACAGTGCTCTCTCCGTCGAATATAGAAAGCGGGTTGTTTGGTGTGAAATCACCAGAAGCAGCAGGAGGACCAGCTTGACACTCGTCTTCAATTGGCAATGTAGCTTCATCATCAAGAGTAATCTCAAGATCGTTCGAAGAACATCCAACACCACCCGTAGTAGTACCCATTCTGTCAACAAGTACGGCAGTTGTACCCGCAGGTGATTCTAATGTGATAATTAGATCTCCTACCCATGTGTGGGTTATATCCATAGCAACGTTCAAGTCGGTGATTACAAAATCATCTGCTACTGTAATAGTAGTAGAAGCACCCACCGGATCGTTATCCGGAATTGCCAATGCAGGTGTATCAGACACTGTATCTGTAATTACAGGAACCGTTGGTCCCACACACGTAATAACAGGTGCTGTAGCATCGATAACATTCACTGTAGCAATACAGCTAGTTGAATTCCCGCTGTTATCAGTAACAAATACCTCCACTTGGTTCTCTCCTAATTGTGAACAGTCAAAACTAACTGTTGTGTCAACAATTGGAGCGAATGTAATACAGTAGCTGTTCAATGTTCCTGAATCGCCACCGGCATCATCAGTAATGTTCAACGTCCAATCACCATCGATTGGCTCACCGGCAAATACGGTATTGAACAATCCGCCTTCAGCTTGATAATCTGCTGCAGGCACACCACTCGACCACATAGTAACGTCATTGGTTGATGCATCTGTAAACACTAAGGTTGCAGCTACATCCAATCCACTACTGCCACCGCGATCCATCATTACATTGATAATTGTTCCGGAAGGAGAGGTCAATGTCATGTCGATATCGGACGCCCAAGTATGTTGAATATTCATTTCAATGTTTCCGAAAGTATAATCAGTTCCAATAACTCCTGTGTCTGTCACTGTAGCGATAGAAGGGTTCATTGGTCCTGAAGTTGTTCCGGGAGCTCCGGCAGGAATACCTTCGGGTGCATTACCACATTCGGTTACGTTCATCGCAGAGGCAGGACCTCCAACGGTTACTATATAGCTACATGCTTCAGTGACACTTGTCAATAACATGGATGCATCGATAGTTGCGTTTCCACTAGCATCAAGTACTACGTCGAACGGTGGTGAAGTAGCCAGTTCGTAATCTAACTGGAAGTTATCCACACCGGCACCCCAGTTCCATCCTGAATTTTCATCATCGTATGTAAAACGAACCTGGAAATCGGCATTTGCGAAAGCAGAAACATCGATCACGCCCGACGGACTCGGTGGAATATCCATTCCATCAGCCAAGAACACTTGCTGCCATGCAGCACCGTCCCAAACTTCGGCTCTTAGTAATCCGGAACCTGCAAAGTCACCTAATGCATAATCGAAAGACAGGTCTGCAGTTACAGAAGCTGAAAGATCGTATATCGGAGACAGTAAATGGGCCACGTGGTTATCACCTGTGCCACCCGCTGCGTCATCATCAAAGATAGCTGCATTGGTTGGAAAATCTGTTGTTCCCGGCATTGCTCCTGAACCAAACGTCCAGTCTTGTAAACCATTTACAATTACAGTAGACCATCCTGCAGGAATAGTAGCCGCTTCAAAATCTTCTGTTACAGAAACGATTCCCGGCTCTCCCTGACATACAATGACAGGAGCTGTATTATCTTCTACAGTTACGATTGCAGTACACATGGTTGAATTTCCTTGTGCATCTGTAACAGTAAGAGTTACTGTATTATCACCTACATTAGAACAGGTGAACATATTTGGTGACACGGTTGAACTAACGATTCCGCAGTTGTCTGAAGATCCGTTATCGATATCTGCTGCCGTAATTGAAGCAGTACCGGTTACAGGATCCAATTCTACGGTAATATCCTGACAAACAGCCACAGGGTCTTCATTGTCTGTTACTGTAACCGTAAACTGACAAAAAGAAACATTCCCGTCGCTATCGGTTGCAGAGAATTCCACAATAGTCACACCAGTAGGGAATGCACTACCACTGGCAGGTCCCATGGTTTGCGTCACTGCTACTGGCCCATCTTCTGGGTCAATGGCAACGGCAGGTGTAAAGTTCACCACCGCTGAACACTGTCCGGGGTCTGTATCGGCCGTTGTGCTAGGCGGACAAGCGATTACCGGAGGATCTCCCAAAGTAATACGCACATTGTCGAATGCAAATCCGTCATCATTAACGGAGCTATCAGATCCAAAGAGAACACGTAAAATAACAGAAGGCTGCCCTAACATCCCGTTCAAGGGGTGTACGGCTGTTCTCCATCCATTACTACCTCCGGTAGGTCCAGTTCCGTTGCGTCCTGTCCATCCATCTTCGTTACCCGGTAATCCATTGATGGTTCCGTCGGTGTACCAATTGTTAGGATCGCCAAAAGCACCTACATCGGCCCAAGTACCACCACCATTAGTAGAAGTTTGAAGTACTGCTCCATCCCAACTAAATTCAGATTCCCACCATACATCCAAAGTAATGTTGGGCTGTCCTGAAGCTGTTGAAAAATCGAATACAGGACTTACGATGGCTGCTTGATGGTTAGCTGGATATAATCCTGTTAAGTTGGTTACCCATGCTTGTGTACCATCGGAAGCACCAATAATGACCGGCTTGGCTGGTGTTCCCAAAGCCCAAGAGTCATTAGCTCCTCCGTCAGTTGCCCATCCGGCTGGACCCGCTTCAAAACTTTCCGTATAAGGGAAGGTCGAGATTTGGGCTTGCAGAGTGCCTGTTAATAATAAGATTGCACTAAGCACAATCCCTAGAGTAAATTTTTTCATAAATTCATAATTTAGATTAATTTGATTATTGTTAAAACGATGTTAAGATACTACATTTTTTTTTCACCCAAAAAAAAAAATAAGATATTGAATATTAATCGTCAAGCGGTTGAATTTAGCCGACCATACAACAAATTTATTCGTAGCAACTTCACGAAATACATAGTATCTGGATCCCTTTAGATGAAGCAGCGAATTCTACGATTTTTCAAGCTGAAAAAATTGAAGTAAATCATTATTGTTGACTGCAATAATGTGAGGCTTCCCCTTGATATTGATAAACTGAAGCTCTTTTACATCATTAGGAGCAAAGAAACCTGTGTTCATGCAGGGTTCTGCTTTAAAACTCCCCTTTCCATCACCTAAAAGAATCAATCCGTTACCGGCATCGTTTCTAGGCGTCTCCACTTCCGAAGCATATAAATTTCCCGCTACAATTGCATCCAAAAAACCGTCATTATTGAAATCACTGGTACGAATGCCGTTTAAAGAAGAAAGTTGCGCCATTCTAGGGAGAGGTCTTATTAACCACTGGCTATCTCCTGTATTTTCAAGGTATA
Organism: Altibacter lentus; assembly: GCF_000746845.1. Lineage (GTDB taxonomy): Bacteria > Bacteroidota > Bacteroidia > Flavobacteriales > Flavobacteriaceae > Altibacter > Altibacter lentus. The sequence continues at coordinate 1,322,967 of NZ_KN050846.1, forward strand.
TACTTGCAAAAGATTTTGATGTGAGATGCAGTGCGTTTTTCAGTTTTTGTTCTCCAAAAATGTCGTTAAGACTTGCTTTCCCGAACTCGTCGTAGGTTCCAAATTTCTCTTTGATAAAAGGCATTTGCTGCGACGAGCATTCTCTACCTCGCAGCGGGACATCCTTTCCGTTTTCAGTATAACTTAAAACAATATCCCCTGTTCCATTGGCATCAAAATCATCATAATAAATATCGAATGACGTTTCGCTGTTGGCTTGATATTTATAATTCTGCCCTAAATTACCTACTATATAATCTTCATCACCATCGTTATCGAAATCCCCGGAAGCAATACTATACCACCAACCATTGGTGTCTTGAAGGCCTAGCTTTTCCGTTACATTATTAAATTTCTGCCCGTTATTTTTAAACACCGTAATGGGCATCCATTCTCCGGTTACAATCAAGTCTTTTTTACCGTCATTATCAAAATCGGTCCAAAGTGCTCTTGTCACTAACCCGGCATGAACTAAGTCTGGAGCTATTTTTTCTGTTACATCAGTAAATACTCCGTTATTATTTTCTAATAAATAGCTTTTTGGTGCCTTGGGATACATTCCTGGCACAACTCTTCCTCCCACAAACAAATCTAGATCCCCATCGTTATCATAATCGGCTACCGTCACGCAGCCCCCGCTGGTTTTCATTGTAGGAAGTGCCTGTTTGGACTTCTGAAAGTTTCCTTTCCCATCATTTATATATAATCTATCTTGTAGTTTAGCAGAATCGGGATCAAATTCGTTTCCTCCGCTAACCACATATAAATCTTGATCGCCGTCTGTATCTGCATCAAAAAAGACAGCTGCAATATCTTCATATGCTGCATCTGTATTCCAAATTGATTCTTGGTGTTTCTTAAAGGATCCATTCGTTTCTTGAATAAAAAGCACTCCTGCGTACCCATTGGCACCTCCTACAAAAAGATCGTCCAGACCATCTCCGTTCACATCATTTACTGCACTTGCCGGACCCAGTGTTGACATTTTATGCGGCAACAATGTTTCTTTCTTAAAATCGTCGTATTCGTTCTCCACATGCCTAAAGGCCAAATCTATATTTGAAGTAACCTCTTCTATTACCACAGTCTTTTTGCCTTTCTTTAAGTTAGGTATGACAGCAGTTTCACCAATTTTATAAGCTACATCAACTTCTTTATTGGCATCAATATTTGTAAGAAGTTGTACTGTTTCATCCGGCCACTGTATCCAAATGGAGTCTATTACTTTGGATGATCCCACTCCAAAATGGATCTTATCTTCCATTGACGACTGGTAGCCTTTACTGAGATAATGTTCCTTCATTTGATAAGTATCATTTGCCTTTATGGTAATACGAGTACCTAAACCCGAGGGGTTCCCCTTGGGGCCCTTTAATTTTATTTTTAAAAAGTGATGTTCTTTTAATTTTTCACTATTGTTTTCATATAAAAATGCAGTGTGATCTATGTTCGATATAACTAAGTCTAGGTCGCCGTCGTTGTCCAGATCTGCGTACGCTGCTCCATTTGAAAACGAAGGCTCTGAAAATCCCCAATCATCGGTTTTATTTTTAAAGGAGAGATCACCTTCATTTTTAAACATATAGTTTTTGACCTTTGTCTGAGGCATTTCATCTAAGATTTTTTTAATGAATTCCAATTGTTTTTCGGGCTGTTCCTCAATGGCTTTTAACAATTGGGTCTTTTTCTTCACAAAATCATTATTACGCGCTTCCTTTCGCAGCCCATTGGTTACAAAAAGATCTTTTTTACCGTCGTTATCAAAATCGGCCCAGAGCGGAGCCCAACTCCAATCGGTATTCGAAACTCCCGACATTTTGGCTACATCGCTAAAGGTGCCATTTCCATTGTTCATTTGTAGCGTATTGGTCATATATTGATAATGAAATCCATTATTAACCGCTCTATAGAATTTTTCGGGATTCATGCCGGACATATTGGTCTTTATCCTGTAATTATCTTCAGCTACCATATCCACTACCATGATATCCAAAAATCCATCATCATTGAAATCTGCAATATCAGAACCCATCGAAAAATTTGAAATATGTCGTGTTGCATTTTTCAGGTTTTCTGAAAAAGTCCCATCTTGATTATTGAAGTACAGATAATCACGTTCTAAATAATCGTTACATACGTACAGATCCGGCCAGCCATCGTTGTTAAGGTCTCCAACTGAAGCACTAAGCCCATAACCAATGCTATTACTTATTATTCCTGCGGTCTCACTTACATCTTCAAAACGTCCATTATTGTTCTTATACAGGCGGTCGCCAGATGCATTGTTCCTTTCTGTGGCCAGAGCATCAAAATCTATATCTAAAGCAGGAGATATGGGATGATTTAGCATGAACATATCTAAGTCTCCATCTTTGTCATAATCAAAAAATGTTGCTTGCGTAGAATAGCCGGGATCGTCCAGTCCGTATGTGGCGGCACTTTCAGTGAACGTGAGATCTCCATTATTTACAAATAAAAGATTTCTACGTTGCTCTGGACCCAGATTTCCAGATCGACTTACATAAATATCCAAGAACCCGTCGTTATTAATATCGACCATGGTGCAGCCTGTAGACCAACCTACTTTTCCACCCACTCCCGCCGATTTCCCAATTTCCTCAAATTTTAAATCGCCCTTATTAAGGTAAAGAAAGTTCGGGCCGTAATTTGCGGTAAAGAAAATGTCGGGAAGACCATCGTTATTGATATCCCCAATCGCTACACCGGCCCCATTATGCAAGTATTGATAGGTTAAAATATTCATTTCGGGCGTTTCAGGAACGGTATTTACAAAAGTCACCCCTGACTGCTCAGGAGGTACCATTGAAAAAAGAGGACCTTCAAATGGAATATTTTGCTCTAGGTTCGAAGAGCAATTACAAAAAAATACGATTCCGAAAAGAAGTAATAATTTCTTATTAAAGCATTTCATTATTCCTTGTTTGAAAATCAATTTTACGGGAGAAGTTATGCGGCTCATAGGAGTTAGTTATCTTGTAATTTTCTAATGTTATTATGTATTTTAAAGGGATTGTCGTCCAAGGTTAATAAATTCACTTCGGGATCAAAAACATGCTGTGGAGACCTGCCATTAAAGGTCACAAAAACATTGGATTTTACTTCAACATGATCCATACCCTTGTATACTTTACAATATTCTTCCAAAAAATTGGCGAACTGTAAAACTGCGCTAGGGTCGTAAGCAATTGTATTTATCTGGTCATTATTTAATCCATAGCCACGCATATCCACCGGATAAATTATTTTGTTTTGCATATCAAAGACTCTGAATTCTAAATTTTTAATGCTTCTATGCTGTATTTTCATACGCCATGAAAAACGTTGTCCCGCACCGGTCCATTCTACATTTCCTTGATACAAAAAATGACGGAACGGCATTATTAGTTGTACAATAAAGTAAAGTATTAAAAAAGCAAAAATGGGTCGCTTCAGTGTTTGCTTTGGAGTTGCTTCTGAAACGTTTGTTCGAATTCTCAGGTCTTTTCTTCGTATATAGCGCCCTAACTTTTCACTGTCCAAAAATAAGACGAGAGCCGCCATCATAAAATACGGGAATATATTAATATCATCAAAGAGCCAAGCATTCAATATATTGAATAATAAAGCGGCGATGATTGCAATCAATCTGGTCTTAGGTATGAATAGAAGAAATGGAATAAGCAGGTCAAAAAGGAGTCCTCCATAGGTGAAGAAATAGATCCCTGCTTCGCCATTAAAAAATTCGGCAAGTTGGCTTTTCCCAGCTTTATTCAATAATATAATACGTACCGGCTGCTGACTAATTAACCAATCATAGTTCAATTTTGCGATTCCCCCAAAAAAATAAACAATAGCTATCTGCAACCTTAGGATCAAAAGATGCCAATATTGGGGCTCAATCTTATTCGGTACTTTCCTTTTTTTGAAGGACAAAACGTTATCTGCCGGGACGAAGATGAGCAAAAAAGATAACAGACAGATCATGTACAAATGATTGTTGTAGTATGCCTTGTCAAGCAGGAATAAATAGGTAAACCCCACACAAAAGAAAATCATTGCCTTTTTAAAATGGACTCCTAATACAATAAACATACAGGAGATCATTAAAAAAATTATTAGCAGATCCAATAAAGGCTCAGGAAGTGGTTTTATAAAAGAAGTGTAAGCATATGATAATTGCACCTGCGGATTGATGAGAAAGACTTTTACAAAATCAATCCTAATAAAATAAAAGAGTTCCCAAAGCATGACCAGACCAAAACAAATTCTAAAAAGCGCCAAAGACATTCCATCAATGCTTCGTGTTAAGCGTTTTAATATGTTGGTCCCTAACATTTATTATAAAGTTTAATTTTTATCGAACGGTTTGGAATTTTAAAACATTAGGAGTTTGCAAGCCTTTATTTTGGTGAAATAACCTTTCTATACCTCTTAAAATTTTCATAAATATACCTTTTTAGTTAATATCTGATTTTAAAAATTTCTTTGATGTTTCTTTTTCTTCATATAATGCAATGTGATCATATTTGATATATTTGTTATTATATACTTCTCATTATGAAATATTTCATACTCCTTTTTCTCGGTGTGTTGATTTGCACAGGTTGTGATCGTTCTTCTTCCGAAGCAAAAAAAGACGGAACGCTCACCGATGGCGCCACCACCCTCTTTACCAAAGTCACAGAAGACCAATCGGGTATCACCTTCAAGAATGTGATCACACAAACCGTGGACTTCAACTTTATGAATTATATGTATATCTACACCGGTGCTGGGGTAGCCGTGGGAGATATTGACAATGACGGGCTGGAAGATATATATTTTGTTTCCAATTTCGGACCCAATAAACTGTACAAGAATAAGGGTAATTTTGAATTTGAGGATATCACGGTTGCAGCCAAAACACAGGATTATTCGGGCTTTTCCACCGGTGTGACCATGTTGGATATCAATAATGACGGCTATCTGGACATCTATGTTTGTAAGGCCGGATCTTTAAAGGACGATGCCACCAGGCGTAATCTTCTTTTTATCAACCAACAAAATGGCACATTCGCTCAAGCAGCCGCGGCTTGGGGTCTCGATGACCCGGGGTACAGCACACAGGCGTACCCTATAGACTATGACAGGGACGGAGACCTGGACCTTTACGTTGTGAACCACCGTTACGATTTTCAAAATAACGGCACCATTAGCGGAGATATTCAACGACAAATTGAAGAGACTACCAGCGACCAGTTATACCGAAATGACGGCAACCGATTCACTAAGGTAACTCGTGAAGCCGGTCTTTACAACAAGGCCTGGGGATTGAGTGCGGTAATATCCGATTTTAATGAAGATGGCTGGGAGGATATCTACGTGGCCAACGATTTCTTGGAGCCCGACGTACTTTATATCAATAAAAAGGATGGTACGTTCAAAGATGAGATCCTGAAGAGGCTTGACCATATTTCCACGAATAGTATGGGGTCAGACTATGCAGATCTTAACAACGACCTCTACCCGGACCTCATCACGGTCGATATGCTTTCTGAAAATTACGCACGCAGCAAAGAAAACATGGCCTCCATGGATACCCAAAGTTTCCTTACAATGGTAGATATTGGATACCATCATACCTACATGGCAAATACACTGCACTATAATACCGGACAAGGAAAATTTAAAGAAACCTCCCAAATGAGCGGTGTTACCAAAACCGATTGGAGCTGGGCTCCTTTGATCGCCGATTTCGACAATGACGGCCTTAAGGATCTATTCGTCACCAATGGAGTAGATAAGGATTATACCAATCAGGACGTGAGAAAACAACTCTATGCCATTATGGAAAGTGGCAAAGCCATGCCACTGGAAGAAGTTCTGGATATGATCCCTTCAGAAAAACTGAACAACTACATCTATCAAAATAACGGTGATCTCACCTTCACCAAAAAGATCGAAGCATGGGGTCTAAACGATCCGGGATATTCTAATGGTGCGGCCTATGCAGATCTGGACAACGACGGTGACCTTGATCTTATTACGAATAACCTTTACGATGCTGCCGGTATTTACAAAAACAATGCTAACAACAATTACCTCCAAGTCACACTTGCAGGTCCTGCTAACAATCCGTTGGGGATCGGCGCCAAGGTTATTGTAAAACATGGTGATAAGGCACAAATCCAGGAACAATACCTTACGCGGGGTTTTGAGTCTTCTGTCTCCAAGGTGCTTCAGTTTGGGCTTGGCGATCATCCCGAAATAACAGAAATTCTCGTAGCATGGCCCGACGGCAAGGTTTCAAAAACCACTAACGTTAAGGCCAACCAGCGACTTGCGATTTCTTACAACACTGCTAAGAACGAGTCGGTGACATTCCGTAGCAAGGAACGTCTTAAAAAGGAAGTCGACCCGGGTGCTCTGGGAATTTCTTATGCGCATAAGGAGAACGATTTTAATGACTATTCCCTGCAGCTATTACTACCTCAAAAACAATCTTCAAAAGGTACGGGCATCATCACGGGTGATCTCAACAATGATGGTTTGGACGATTTTTTCGTCGGAAACGCAGCCGGAGCCCCGGCAGCAATGTACTTTCAGAAGGAAGACGGTACCTTTTCTGAAGCAAATGCCTCCCTGTGGAGATCCGAAGCAAAATACGAAGATGCCAATGCGCTCTTTTTTGATGCAGATACAGACGGCGATCTCGACCTGTATGTGGTAAGTGCCGGATATGAACTTTCAGAAAATGATCCCTTACTTCAGGATCGCTTGTATACAAATGACGGCAAAGGAAACTTTAAAAAGACCAGTGCACTCCCTAAAATGCTAGGTTCCGGTAAGAGCATCGCCGCCGGTGATTTCGACAAAGACGGGGATCTGGACCTGTTTGTAGGTGGCAATGTGGTTTCAAAAAAGTATCCACTGGCCCCGGGATCATACCTGCTTGAGAACCAGAAAGGCATCTTTAAGGATATCACCCCTGCCAATCAAGATCTGGAGGCCATTGGAATGGTGTCAGACGCGCTTTTTACCGATTACGACAGCGATGGTGATCTCGACCTCATGGTCATTGGCGAATGGATGGGCCCTACATTTTTCGATAACACAAACGGCCGTTTTAAAAGATCTGAAAAGACCAGTGGACTCGATACTTCCGAAGGTTGGTGGTTTAGTATTTCCGAAACCGATTTCGACGGGGACGGCGATATGGATTATATGTTAGGGAATATTGGAAAGAACAATAAATTTCAGCCTAAGAAAGACAAGCCTATTTATATCTACGGAAAGGATTTTGACAACAATGGAAGCTTCGATGTGGCTTTAAGTAAGATCAATGACGGAAGGCTGGTTCCCGTTCGGGGGAAACAATGCAGTAGCGAACAGAACCCATTTCTATTAGAAAAGATCCAGAGCTTTAAAGAGTTTGCTAGTTTGGAAATGAAGGACATCTACGGCGAGGACAAATTAAAAGATGCCTATAAGCTTGTGGCTCATGCCTTTGAAAGTATGTATGCTGAAAATCTTGGTAACGGCGCCTTTAAACTGCACAAATTACCTAATGAAGCACAACTGGGACCCACTATGGCCTTTCTTCCCAAGGATTATAATAACGACGGAAAAATGGATGTAATGGGCATTGGTGCCATTTACGATGCCGAAGTGGAGACCATTCGCTACGACAGCAATTACGGCTATGTATTATTGGGTGACGGAAAGGGCGGTTTCTCCTATTCCGAAGCATACGATCCTTATATTCACTGGGATGCAAAGGATATAGCTGAAATCTCAATTCAAGGGGTGCAGCATTATATGGTTGTTAGCAACAATGCACCTTTAAAGATCTTTACTTTTTGAAAGTAGTAAGTCTGAAGGTACTGTGGTAGAATAATGTAGGATTATATTTTATAATCTTGTATTACATCCCCTCCCAGCCTCCTATTTGTAGGAAGAATTAGAGAGGTGTTTATCTGTAATTAAATAGGTTTCCTTTTTTTCAATTATCGCAAGCTCTTATAGAACAGTGCCGGTCAACATGATTTCATAAAAAAAATCCTCCCTTTTTTAAGGGAGGATTTTTAGTATATCGCAACTAGGTCTATTCGACGATAAGTTGTTTTGTTGCGGTTCCGGCTTCAGCAGTAATTTCTACTAAATAGGATCCGGAAGGAAGACTGCTTACATCAAACGTATTGGATCGTGATACCAGCACTTTCTGTCCTAGCACATTAAATACTGAAATGTTCTCTACTTCGGTATTTACACGAACCACACCTGTAGCAGGGTTAGGGAACATACTAACATTGGCCAATGCGACATCATCAATGCCAAGGTTTGGCTCTACGATCAAGTTGAAAACACAAACTGCTTGATTTCCTGCATCATCTGTTACAATAATAGAGACCGATGTTGTTCCGGCTGTAACCATAGTTCCCGGGGATGGTGATTGAACCACTGTAGGATCTGCAGTACAATTTTCTGTGACCGTGGCGATCCCGTCCCCTACATAATCCGGTACCGTATAAGTCCCAGATGTATCTGCGGTAACCGTTTGGTCTGCAGGGCACATAATGACCGGTGCCTCCACATCTTCTACCGTCACATCAAACGAACACATGCTGGTATTTCCCGCAGCATCTGTTACTTCATAGGTTTCGGTCGTTGTTCCTACCGGAAAGGCAGCACCGCTTCCCAGACCGGAAACCAGTTGTACATTCAATCCTCCGGTTTCATATATAATGTTTCCGTTGAAGATACGTGGTGCAAACGTAGTTCCTGTCCAAGGGAAGGCTTTTGCCGCACCTTCTAAGAATTCAATATTCGCATCACTCGCAAATACAGCACCCGTCGTGGTACCATTGGTATAATTAAACCCTTGTCCCGTGGTTCCATTAGTTGGCGTTACATAGAATGCGTGGGTCTCACCGGATGGAATGGTGTAGTTTAGAGTTAAATTTAATGGTGTTGCCACACCGTCTCCATTAGAAACTACGCCAGTTGCAGTGCCTATCAAGGTCCAGTCTCCCGGGGAATCCTCAGAACCTGCCCAAGTACCTACTTTTGCATAAACATCTACATCTAATACGGCTCCCGTATCCATGTTCACATCAAAAGAATTGATCACCACGGTGCTTAGTGCATTGATATCGAACATATTTCCGAAGGAACCATTCCCTCCTGTAAACAAAGTGCTTAAAGTACCGGGGGTTGGTGGTTGCGGACAGTTATCGGTTGCGGTAGGAATAGCATAGTTCACTACTGCTTCACAAAGTCCGGGATCGTTATCTACAGTTACATCCAACGGACATGATATCGCGGGTCCTTCGACGTCGTTCACAGTTATCGTAAAGGTACAGATACTGGAGTTACCCGATGCGTCTGTGGCGGTAAACTCAATCACGGTATCCCCTACCGGAAATTCAGAACCACTGGCAGGACCGGCCGTTTGGGTTACTGCAGGATTAGGATCGGTATCGTCTGTGGCCGTAGCATCTGCAAAGGTCACTATGGCACCACAAATTCCTGCGTCGTTATCCATCATGATATCTGCTGGGCACGTAATCACCGGTGGTGTCGTATCGGTAGTAGGGGTTCCTGTAATCACAAAATTATCGACAGCAAAATCCTCATCACCGGAATCTACAGAAACAGTTAAGCGCAAGTCCAGCGTTGTCCCGGCTCCTGCGATTGTTTTCATGAAATTAGCAGCGGCATCTCCCAATGCAGCACCATCACCTTCTCCATCAAAATTGGTATCTTCTCTAAAGATTCCATTGACGGAAGTACTAAAATCTGCTCCTTCAAAAGCAATAAGGTTTTGATATCCACCGCCATCGATTTGATATTCAACGAGTATAAAATCGTTTGGATCGATATCGCCGGGTGAATCAAAGAACTCTGCGAACTCCCCGTTAAAGGTTAATCCTCCCAGACCTGTGATATCCAGTCCGGTCCAGTCCACTACAATAGGTAATGTAGCGCCCTCCCCATCCAGGTCCATTCCTGTTAAAAAGGCTCCGGTAAAGCCGGTATAGGCCTTTAGTTGTGAAGGGGTAGTTCCTGCACCCCAGTCATCGGCCACGGCAAGACCAAAGTAATCTCCTGTTCCGTCTGAGAAAAATCCGGAACTGGTCGTGAAGCCTGTGGCGTCGTCAAAAGTTTCATTCAAGACTTGTCCAAAGGACAAGCTAAGCGTAAGCATAAAAAGTAAAGTAAAAATCTTCTTCATAGAATCTATTTTTAGGTTATTATCAATTCAGTAAAAATACAAAACTCAAGACCCTTTGGAAAATGAGAGTCTGTAGAATTGTACGATTTTACTTTAATTTAACATTCTAAAAATAGGACCGGTATTGCTCTATCCTAAAATCCAAGGTCGTTTTGTGGGGGTACCTTTTTTTCATCTCCTTGTAAGCCAACAAACTACCAACAGCTCTGTTCGCAGCTCCCGAAGGTGCCGTCAGGGATACTGTAGTGATTGGTCTGGAAGTTTCGGGATGTCTAAAATGATGAATTCTGGGGATTTCCGAAGTACTTATCTTAAAAGGAATGGAATACTGTTTTAACAACCTTCGGAAAAGGTACTCCGGTCCGTTCTTGCTATTTCCGCCGGTAAAGAGCAAGGTATCTATATTAGGGAATTGTCCTAGGATCGAAATGAGATCACGAAGTTCGACATCCTGCATCCCAAGGTCTGAAGCATCGATCTTTTCGCGTTTGGCTGAAGCAACGATATCGCAGATCCCGATGCCCCTATCGATCAAGAATTGTTTTCGTTGTACTACCGCTTCAGTCGTGGTCTCAAAACTTAGGTCCAGATCAAAGATAGCATTTAGAATAGGCCAGAGTTGTCCGTCTCGGCTTCCGTAGCAAAAATCTACATCCCCTTCTTTCAATTCCCCGGTTGTAAAGCGAGGTGGCGGTAAAGTACCTACTATAAGTTTTGTGGCTCCTTCGGGAATAAACGGTGCATAGGGATGAACATGATGGAAAAGTGAGTCTTTTTGCAACCTTTTTGACATTATGTAGCTCAGTTACCGAATAAAGACGGGTTCGTTCTCGTTTTCTGTATACTTTTCGCTGTAAGCATATCCATCGTAATCGAAACCCTTAATACCACGTAGGGTTTTGGTATCATGATCGATGATATACCGTACCATGCTTCCTCTAGCTTTTTTTGCGAAGAATGAAATGATCTTTAGTTCACCATTCTTAAAATCCTTGAACACCGGCGAAATTACAGGCACTTTTAGTTTTTTGATATTGATTACCTTAAAATACTCCTGACTCGCAAGATTCAGGAACAGCTCGTTGTCCTCCAGTTCGTCATTGAGTGCATTTGTGATCGCGTCACCCCAAAATTCATACAGATTCTTTTTCCTGTTGATCTTTAGGTCGGTGCCCATTTCCAGACGATAGGGCTGTATGAGATCCAGCGGACGGAGCATTCCATACATCCCCGATAAGATTCGAAGGCTGTCTTGCAACAGGTCGATCTTAGCTTCAGGAATGGAATAGGCATCCAATCCCTGATAAACATCCCCAGCAAATGCATAGACCGCCGGGCGGGCATTCTTTTTAGTGAACGGTGTAGAAAAATCCTTATAACGATGGTAATTGAGCTCGGCGAGTGCATCGCTAATACTCATAAGTTCCCTAATTGCTTTTTTCGACTTGTTGGAAAGTTTTGAGTTGAGCTGTTCGGCTTGTTCCAGGAATTGTGGTTGCGTGCCTCGTGTTGTGGGTAATTTGGTTTCAAAATCAAGGGATTTGGCCGGAGAGACGACAATTTTCATAACAAATGCTTTTTTTCAAAAATAGTAAGAAACGAGTAAATAAACAGCCTATCGCATTGGTAGTTCCAATGGTATAATAATGTGGGTTGATTATTCGATCACATGCTTGGCATACTGCCGCCATTTCTCAAGGCATTGTTCCATATCTTCCGGAATAGGCGCTTCAAATCGAAGTACTATCCCAGTCACCGGATGCTCAAATCCCAAGGTGCGGGCATGCAACGCTTGTCTGGGTAATAATTTGAAGCAATTCTCGACGAATTGTTTGTATTTGCTAAAACTGGTCCCTTTTAATATTTTCTCGCCGCCGTAGCGTTCGTCATTAAAAAGTGTATGTCCAATATGTTTTAAATGCACCCGTATCTGGTGTGTACGTCCTGTTTCAAGACGACAGGATAGCAGGGTTACATATCCCAGGCGCTCCAAGACCTTATAATGTGTTACAGCCGGTTTGCCTTTTTCGGCCTCATCCCCTTCAAAAACAGTATTCTGCAATCGATTCTTTGGATGCCGTCCAATGTTTCCTTCGATCGTTCCTTCCTCTTCTTCAACATTTCCCCAAACCAAGGCCACATATTCTCGCTCTGTCGATTTATTGAAAAATTGTCTGGACAGGTGCGTCATGGCCTCTTCGGTCTTTGCAATGACCAGCAATCCGCTGGTATCTTTATCGATGCGATGAACGAGCCCGGGTCGGTTACTGCTGTTGTTAGGAAGATTTTCGAAGTGATAGGTAAGGGCGTTAATGAGGGTGCCGCTATAGTTCCCATGTCCGGGATGTACTACCATTCCGGCAGGTTTGTTCACCACCAGCACTTCATTATCTTCATGAACAATGTCTATTGGTATATTCTCTGGAACCAGTAGATATTCGTAGGGAGGGTGCTCGAAAAGCACGGTTACGACATCATTCCCCTTTACTTTGTAACTGGATTTTACAGCAACATCGTTCACATAGATGTTTCCGTCTTTTGCTGCCTTCTGAATTTTATTTCGGGTGGCATTTTCAACCCTGTTCATAAGGTATTTATCGACCCGTAACGGCTGTTGCCCTTTGTCTGCTACAAACCGATAATGCTCAAAAAGATCATCACTTTCGGGATCGTTAATGGGTTCATTCGCCATCTCCTTCATTTTCAATTTCTGTTTCGGTGCCTTCTTCGGAAAGACCGTCGCCTTCGTCCAAATCTTCCTCTTGCCGCAAACTTCCCGAACCATCTCCCAAAATAAGATCGATCACTTCGGTGATCTGAAGCTCGGTCCCGGGCTCCAGTTTTTCTCCTTTATGCCGAAGCTCCAACACTTCATCTTTAGCTATATATGGTCTGTAGCTTATTTTACCAATCTCAAAGCCCATCGCCAGCAAGGTAGGTTCTGCTTGTCGGCGTGTTTTTCCAACCACGGGAGGAACCACCACTTTCCGGTATCCCGAAGGGTTGAGGTATAAATAGATCTTACGGTCTTCTTTTACGAATTTCCCCGCTTTTGGAATTTGTTCAATCACCGAGTATTTAGGGAAATCCGGGTTGTAGTTAGCCGAATCCAAGATCTCAAACCGCAGATCGTTCTCATCCAAAAGCGCTTCCACATCGTCCAATGACATCTTGGCTAGGTTAGGAACTTCTATAGTTTCACCATGATTGGTAGTACCGCGAAGCCACCATAAGATCAAGAAAGATAAAACGATAAGTACCAAGACCGCATAGAGCAATTGCTTTAAAAAGGTTTTGGTGAACAGGAATTTAATAAACGACATAAGCTGTAGTTAACACGACAAAAATATAAAACCTAAAGTTAGTATAGTTCTATTGATTAGTGATATTTTTGTTAAACGTCCGTTTTATATTTTTGTTATGGCAAAGAAACATATTGCAGTCGCTATGGGCGGCTATTCCAGTGAGTTCGAGATCTCCTTATTAAGTGGCGGTGTGGTGTGTGAATCACTTGACACTTCGCGCTATCACGTTTACCCTGTCCACCTTCTAAAGGAGGGTTGGTTTTACCTTGCTCCGGAAGGTACGAAACACGCCATCGATAAATCTAACTTTGGTTTTACGGTAAACGGAACCACCATCATCCCCGATGCCGTTTTCAACACCATACACGGAACCCCCGGCGAAGACGGCTATTTACAAGCTTACTGGGAGCTTTTGAATATCCCTCAAACCAGTACCGGATTCTATCAAGCCGCACTTAGTTTTAATAAACGAGATTGTCTTTCGGTATTACAACGGTTTGGAGTATCCTGCGCCAAATCCTATTACCTTAATAAAGGAAATGAAATTCATAAAGAAGAAATTGTAAAGATCGTCGGACTTCCCTGTTTTGTAAAACCGAACAGAGCGGGTTCCAGCTTTGGTGTAAGCAAGGTGCATGATATGGAGCAGTTACTTCCTGCCATCGAGAAAGCCTTCGAGGAGGATAACGAGATCATAATAGAAACCGCTTTAATTGGCGTGGAAGTTTCGGTAGGTGTCTACACACATAACAATGAAGTGATCGTGCTTCCGGCTACCGAGATCGTTTCAGAAAATGACTTTTTTGATTACGAAGCCAAATATTTGGGTAAATCCCAAGAAATCACGCCCGCTCGCATTTCCGAAGAAGAAACAGAAAAAGTAAAGGCCGAAGCACAACGTATCTATAAACTACTGAACATGAAAGGGGTCACACGCAGTGAGTTCATTCTTCAAAATGGAAAACCCTTTTTTCTAGAGATCAATACCACTCCGGGACTTTCGAAAGAAAGTATCATTCCAAAGCAAGCTCGGGAAGCCGGAATGAGTTTGACCGAATTCTTCGGAATACTCATTGAAGAAGCATTTGTAAAAAACTAAGTATCTTTAACCTATGAAGCGTGCTGTATTTCCCGGATCCTTCGACCCTGTCACTCTTGGGCATGTTGATATTATTGAACGTGCCTTACCTTTTTTTGACGAGATCATCGTTGCGATAGGTGTGAACGAAGCCAAAACATATATGTGGCCTCTTGAGGCGCGTATGGCTTTTATTTCTGAAACATTTCTGGGAAACAGCAAAATTAAGGTAATGAGCTATACGGGCCTTACCGCTGCATTTTGCAAAGAACAAGGGGCAAATTGTATCCTTAGGGGCTTAAGGAACACTACCGATTTCACCTATGAACAAACGATCGCACAAGCCAATGATCTGGTGAATGGTGTCGATTCGGTGTTTTTAATGTGCAGCCCCCAATACTCACATGTCTCATCTTCTATTGTCCGCGATATAGCAAGAAATGACGGAGATTATAAAATGCTGGTGCCTAAGTCGGTTCAATAACAAAGGAAAATAGGGAAACAAAAAAACTCCTTCAGCAAAACTGAAGGAGTTTTAATTTTTAGACGATCAACAGCTTATAGCGCTGCTACGTGCTTTGCCAACTGAGATTTCAAGTTCGCTGCTTTGTTATCGTGAATGATATTCTTCTTAGCTAACTTGTCGATCATAGAAACAACCTCAGGAAACATAGTTTCTGCTTCCTTCTTAGAAGTAGTCTCCTTGAATTTCTTCACGGCGTTACGCGCTGTCTTATGCTGATAGCGATTGCGTAAACGTTTTGTTTCGCTGTTTCTAATTCTTTTTAGTGCTGACTTGTGATTCGCCATGTTGTTTTTTTTAAAACTTAATTCTTTGTAGTCCGTAGGGGAATCGAACCCCTGTTACCAGGATGAAAACCTGGCGTCCTAACCCCTAGACGAACGGACCATTTATTTTCAAATGCGGATGCAAAAATACAACTATTTTTTAATGCCGCAAATCCTAATAAACTTTTTTTGAAAATTTTAATAGGCCTTAGCAAAAACCACCCGTTGAGACGATGGTTTTCCTGTAACCATACAGTGTCCCGCTTCCGAAGCTCCCTCCAAAGGGATACAGCGGATCGTCGCTTTTGTTTCATTCTTTATCTTCTCTTCGGTCTCGGCAGTACCGTCCCAATGCGCTAATATAAAGCCTCCTTTGGCTTCCAGCACCTCTTTAAATTCCTCATAGGTTTCAACAACTGTGGTATGCTCCTTACGGTGCAGGCTTGCTTTCTGAAATAAGTTCTTTTGTATGGTATCCATTAACGAAACGACCGTCTCTACCACTGCTTCCTGCGCCACCACTTCTTTGGTTAGTGTATCCCGCCTGGCTATTTCCACGGTGCCGTTCTCCAGATCCTTTGGACCAATGGCAATACGTACAGGAACTCCCTTTAATTCGTACTCGTTGAATTTCCACCCTGGTTTATGGGTATCCCTGTTATCGAACTTTACACGAATTCCCTTTGCGCGCAGCGATCCCATGAGCTCATTGGCAGCATTGCTTACTGCGTCAAACTGTTCATCATTGCGATATATAGGAACGATCACTACTTGATCTGGCGCTAAGTTAGGAGGGATTACCAGACCATTGTCGTCACTATGTGTCATCACCAATGCTCCCATCAATCGTGTAGAAACGCCCCAAGAGGTAGCCCAGACATATTCTTGCTTGCCTTCCTTGGTGGCAAATTTAACATCGAACGCTTTTGCAAAGTTCTGCCCTAAGAAATGAGAAGTACCTGCTTGCAGCGCTTTCCCGTCTTGCATTAACGCTTCAATACAATAGGTTTCCAAAGCACCTGCAAATCGCTCGCTTTCGGTCTTCAGTCCCTTAATGACGGGCACAGCCATATAGGTTTCCACGAAGTCGGCATATATATTCATCATCTGCTCAGCCTCGGCAATGGCTTCAGCTTCGGTCGCATGTGCGGTATGTCCCTCTTGCCACAGAAACTCTGCCGTACGAAGAAATAAGCGAGTTCGCATCTCCCAACGCACTACGTTGGCCCATTGATTGATCAAAAGCGGCAGATCACGATACGATTGTATCCATTTCCTGTAGGTATCCCATATAATGGTTTCGGAAGTTGGGCGAACAATTAGTTCCTCTTCAAGCTTTGCTGTAGGATCTACTACAATACCACTGCCGTCTTCAGCATTCTTTAATCGATAGTGCGTTACCACAGCACACTCCTTTGCAAATCCGTCTACATGGCTCGCCTCCTTACTGAAATATGATTTCGGAATAAATAATGGGAAATAAGCGTTTTGATGTCCCGTTTCCTTGAACATTCTATCCAGTTCTGCCTGCATTCGTTCCCAGATAGCAAAACCGTAGGGTTTGATCACCATACATCCCCTAACCCCCGAATTCTCAGCAAGATCCGCCATTAGCACCAGATCATTATACCATTTTGAATAATCCTCAGCGCGAGTCGTCAATTTATCAGCCATAGCAGGTAGTTTGGCACAAATCTTGTGCTTATGTTAAATGTTAGTTCTTCTCGGCAAAACTAACTATTTTTATAATGTCCAACAATTTAAATTACCGCTGTTATGCAAATTATATATACCTCTTTTAAAAAATCATTTTCTCTTGCACTCGCAGGGATAACCGCAGTGCTGCTAACCGCTTGCGGTACGTATAATAACGGTTATGGCGATTCGGACGGAATTTATAATTCTGAAACTGAAGTAACCACCACAACAGCCGAGGATTCCAGCGAAAAATCGAGTTACTACAAACAGTATTTTGAATCGAAGGACAAAGCATTTGAAGACCTTCCCGAAGAAAATCTAATTTTTACAGACATTGAAGCCTACACCACCACCGAAAGTATCGATGAGGATGGTTATATTATTGTAGAGGAGTCAGACTATGAAGAAGGATATGGCGCTTGGGGTGATAACCCGGAGAATATCACCATCAACGTATACGACAATGGCGGATTTGGATGGTATGGTCATGGATGGTATAATCCATGGTACGGAGGCTATTGGGGCTATCCCTATTACTGGCACCGTCCGCACTGGAACATTGGCTTTGGCTGGGGCTATCCTTTCTACGGCTATTATGGATGGGGGCACCCCTTTTACTATGGTGGCTATTACGGCGGATACTATAATCCGTATTACGGTTATGGAGGCTACAACAATATTGCTTATAACCGTGGTCGGAGAAATTTAGATTACGGTTTGGGCAGAAGTTCTACCCGTGGACGCTCCAACGCTACCAACGGTAGAGATTCTTACAGCAGATCTGAATTGAATCGCCGATCTAACGTGAATTCCACACGCCGCAGTTCAAGGTTTAATGGTGACCGTACTTCAAATATCCGTCGTAACTCAACGATCACAAGACCTAGAACAAATACATCTAGAAACAATAATGTCTATCGTCCAAACACGTCCCGGTCGAACTCTAATACGATCCGAAATAACAGATCGAGCAGACCCAATGTTTCCCGCTCGTCGGGAGGAAGTCGTTCCAGTGGAACCATACGAAGTTCGAGTGGTAGTTCGCGTTCCTCCGGAAGCAGAGGTGGCGGCGGACGCAGAGGTGGCGGTCGCGGATAAAATCATTTCATCATTTTTTATAACTTCATTATGAAAAGAATTTCTTTCTTACTCATAACAGTCCTTTCTATGACTGTTTCAAACGCCCAAGATATTACCGATGCCTTGCGTTACGGTACCGAAAATATAAACGGTACCGCCAGGTTCAATGCGCTTAGTGGAGCTTTCAACGCTTTGGGAGGGGATGTTTCCTCCATGGCAATAAATCCTGCCGGAAGCGCTGTTTTCCTCACAAATAGCATATCGATTTCTTTAGATATCAAGGACATCGAGAACAATGCTACCTATTTTAACAGCCGTATTAGAAGTTTTGATGCCGATGCGAACTTAAATCAGGCAGGAGCGGTCTTTGTATTTAATAATGCAGATGAAGAATCACCCTGGAAAAAATTTACGCTGGGACTCAATTATATTAGCACCAACGATTTCGATAATGAGGTCTTTTCAAAAGGTACCGGAAACACATCTATAGGCTCTTTCTTCTTAGCACAAGCACAAGGGATTCCTCTTGACCTTCTACAACTACAGGGCTCAGAAACCATTTCCGACTTATATACATTTCTGGGAGAAACGCAAGGCACTGCTGCTCAAAATGCATTTCTTGGCTATCAGGGATTTATATTTGATCCTGTCGATCCAACCAATTCACAGAATACACAATATACCTCAAATATTGCTTCAGGAACCTTTAATCAAGAATATGCACATTTAACGAGAGGTTATAACGGAAAGTACACCATGAACTTTGCCACACAATATAACGACAATCTTTTCTTCGGAATTAATTTGAACACACATATTATCGATTTTGACAGATATACTTATTTATACGAATCCAATAACAACCCCGGAAGCGTTGTAACCCAAGTTGGATTTGAGAATAATCTTTCGGTCTTAGGTTCCGGTTTTTCAGCTCAAATAGGAGCAATTCTGAAAGTAGCAGATAACTCCCGTATTTCTCTTTCTTATGACACCCCTACATGGCATGTTATTTCTGAAGAAACCACACAATACCTAGAGACCGAGCGTGTGGAAGAGGGTGTAACCATAGACCAGATTGTGAATCCTCGTGTTATAAATGTCTTCGAAGATTACAACTTGAGAACCCCGGGGAAGGTTGCTATTGGAATAGCTCAGGTTTTCGGCAAAAAAGGTCTCATTAGCTTCGACTATAGCTATAAAGACTATGCCAATACAGAGTTCAGTCCGAAAAATGATCCTTTTTTTATTGCTGAAAATGCCTTCATTAGAGAAACATTAAAGGATGCTTCAACCTATCGTTTGGGAGGAGAATATAGAATTGATAATCTAAGCTTGCGTGGTGGGGTTAGATACGAAGAGAGTCCGTACCAAGATGAAGTAACTGTGGAAGATCTATCAGGTTTTTCCTTAGGAGTAGGGTATAATTTTGGAAATTATACTTTCGATATATCCTACGCTCGATCGGAACAAAGCAGATCCCAACAATTATATAAGGTTGGTCTTACAGACACTGTTTTGATAGATACAACGCAGAGTAATATTGTCTTTACCTTAGGATTGAATCTTTAATCCATCCCAATAGTAATATATTAAAAAAGCCTGTCTAACTAGACAGGCTTTTTTAATTTGATCTTGTCGATCTATCGTTTTAGTGTAAAGTGGCCTTTAAATTCCTTTTGTGTTTCGTTCTCTTTGTATTCCACCACGAACCAGTAATCGCTCGAGGGTAATGGATTCCCGTTATAGGTACCATCCCATCCCGGACCCTGCGGACTGATCTGCTTCAAGAGCTTTCCAAACCTGTCAAATATATAAATTTTTGCCGTAGGGTCACCACCGGCAATGCCAATGATATTCCACGTATCGTGGTACCCATCCTGATTCGGTGTGACAAATCGAGGATAGTCAATAATGCTAACCTCCAAACTCACACTACCACACCCATTGGCATCCTTTATAGTCACCACATGAACCCCGGGGTCCACATCGGTAAAAGTACTCTCCTCTTGGAAAGGCCCATTGTCCAGCTGGAACACATAATCACCATCGCCTGTGACCATCACATCGATGGTATGAGAACTGGCAAAGGCCCCACTGGTCACCTCTGCACTATAGGTAATGGGAGGCGAAGAAACGATCACCGTTGTGGTGACCTCCATACTACAACCAGTAGCATTCTCCGTAACGATCACCGTATAGACACCGCCTTCCAAGGCAATGATCGAGGGACCGTTCTGTCCCAAAAGCGTCACCCCATCCAACTGCCACTCAAAACTATAGAGGGTAGCCTCCAGACCCGTATCGATCACAGGCGGGGAAGCGCCCCCTTCCTCAGCATCGATCGGGTTCCCATTGGCATCCACACAAAGACGATAGGTCTCATCCAAGACCACCAAAGGTAGCTGCTCCACCTTTAAGGTAACTTCGGTAATATCAAAACAACCCGTCTCAGGATGCGTCACACGCGCATAGATCACTTGCGGATTGATAATATTGGTATAGGCATCCGGCAACGCATTAGCCGTATCTCCCAACTGCGCCTGTTCCAGACTCTCATAAAAATCAACATCATAAGGCTGGCCTCCAAGGACCTCCAAACCAATTAGAGGAAGATCAAAGACCGTATACCCGTCGTTGGGACCCTCCTGGTCACAAAGCACATACGGCTCACTAAGAGCATTGGCAATAACACCCTCCAATACCTGAAGGTTGAAGGTTAAAGAATAGTTCCCCTCAGCGTCCTGCTCACTGGCAATGTAACACGTGGTCTGGGTGTTCAAGATCCCGACATAGATAGGCTGGCCCGGAGGACTCACACTACCATCATTCTGGTAATTGGTCACATCTCCTATTGGATTGCTTCCCGAAGCTGCATCACCCGGCGTTTCATAGAAACTAACCTGATGGATAAGGGGGTCCTGACCGTTCAAGATCTCATCGATCCGATCGGTAAGATCAAAGAAAGCAAAACCATCGTTGTCCACCTCACAGACTACCAGATCACTGATCTGAGCTGTCGCATCCGGAAGCGCATTGACCACAAGTAGCAACTCAACGATCTCAAAACACGCCTCTACACTGGCATTGTTGGTCACCCGAACATAGATCGTTTGCGGATTCTCCAAATTCTCATACATGGTGATATCACCCGCAATAGGGTCATTGTCCACCGCCTGCTGGTAACTCTCATGGTAAGAGAAAACAACATTAGGGTTGGTACTGATCTGCCCCTCACGAATGGTAAGATCAAAAAACTCCTTCTCATCCCCAGCATCGGTGTAGTCACACTTCTCGATAGGATCCGGCGTATTGGGCTGAGGGTTAGGAACCACCCGAAGTTCAAGGCTGGTAAAGTTCTCACACTCCGTATTGGTATCAAACACTCGTACATACACCGTCTGAGGATTACTCGTATTGGCATAGGCCGTGGCAGGGACAATGCGGTTCTCATCGTCCAATGCGTTTTGCTGGCTCTCGTAATAATAAGCCTCTACACCTGCAGCGCCGCCCGTGATCTCATCACTCTTGGCAGTAAGGTC
Organism: Altibacter lentus; assembly: GCF_000746845.1. Lineage (GTDB taxonomy): Bacteria > Bacteroidota > Bacteroidia > Flavobacteriales > Flavobacteriaceae > Altibacter > Altibacter lentus. Next base: position 1,344,708 of record NZ_KN050846.1, read on the forward strand.
AAAGAGGGTGACCCCGTCATTAGGCTCCCCAAGGTCATCACACTCTGACAAAGGCGTGGGAGCGTTCGCCAAGGGACCCGTATTGACCTGAAGTGTAAAACTCACAATGGCAAAACAACCGTTGCCACCACTCTCCAAACGAACCCAGATGGTCTGAGGGTTCACAGTATTGGTATACATCGTAGGGGTAGTGATCATTGGGGTGCCCGCCGTGGCATTGGCCAAACTCGTATGATAACTGAAACTATAGCTCACAGGAGGATCAGAGACCGGCTGAAGATCCAAAAGCGTTGGCTCATACACCGTAAGATCAAAGACCGAAGTGGTCCCCTGATCACAGGCCACCAGGGAAGGAAGACTGTTGGGTACCAAAGGGGACGGATTTACAATAAGGTCGAAGGTAACCACCGTATAACAGCCCGAGGTGTTAGGGGCCTGGGTGAAGGCCACACGCGCCCATACAGGCTGTACATTGGCCACAATGTTCTGATAAGGACTCGAGATAGGGAACACACCATTGTTGGCATCGCTCTGGCTCTCATGATAGGTCACCGTAGCACCCATGGCAGAGGTGATCTCAGCATCCTTGCTCGTAAGATCGAACAACGCGATCCCGTCATTGTCATCATCACACACCACCAAAGGGGTAGGGTCTGCCGCCACAGGGACCGGAAGCACCGAAATGGTAAGGGTCGTGCGTGCCTCACAGCCCGTGCTGTTGAACACACTCACATACAACGTCTGAGGGGTAGCCGTATTGGCGTACGAAGTGGCGGGACTAATGGCCGTACCCGCAGCCTGATCGGCAGGGGTCTCGTAATAAAATACCGTAAGATCCGGGTTAAAGCCCGTGATCTCTGAATTGTAAGACGTAAGATCAAAGAGCGTCACACCATCCGTATCACTGCCACTGGCCTGATCATCACACACCGCCTTATCCGCAGGGTCATTAATGAGGGGGTACACCCCAACGATCAGATCAAAGGAACTGATACGACCACAACCCGTGGCATTCTCCTGCAAACGTACCCAGATCGTCTCACCGCCACTGGTATAAGCAGTGGTATTGATAATGGCATTGATGCCCCCATCGGCATCGGCAAAACTCGTATGGTAGCTCACACTGTAATCCGGAGGAAGCTGGGTCCCGCCCGTTACAAAAGGCGTGTTGTCTTCTAAATTGAACACCGCACTGCCTCCACCGGTAGTGTCACAAGAGATAAGATCCCCAAAACCGGAGACAGGCGCATCCGGCAGAAGGTTCACAATAAGATCCAAAGCAACAACACTGTAACAGGCAGGAGAAGTACTGGGAGGCGTCACTATACGAGTGACACGAGCCCAAACAACATCAGTAAAAGGATCATCATTCGTATAAGGACTCAGCAACTCAGTGCCGGAAACACCAGCCTCAGCCTCAGCCTGGGTCTGGTAGTAGAGCACCGTAACATCCGTCTCACCATTGGCGATCTCAAGATCCTTGTCAGTTAACGTGAAATCAGCAAAACCATCGTTGTTGTCATCACAAACCTCTAAAGGAGTGGGAGTGGCCGAAGATGGGTTGGCAAGCACCACCAGAGTCAAGGTCGTAAGGCGTTTGCAACCAAACTGGTTGGTCACACGCGCAATGATCGTCTGGGGGGTGGGCTGAGTCGCCGGAGCGATCGTACGGTTCTGATATGCTCCCGGAGTGACGATGGGCGTATCAGACGCCTCATCGGCCAAGGTCTCAAACCACATCACCTGATAGTTCAAATTACCACCGGTGATCTCTCCAACACGACTGGTAAGATCAAAAGTGCTCAACTGATCCGTAGGGGTACTACCCCCTACCTCGTCATCACAAAGCTCATAAGGTGCCGCCTGAACAACCACCGGCAACGGATCCACAATAAGATCCAACGCCACAATACTGTAACAGCTCTCCCCCGTAGAAGCAGGGGTCGTACCCGGATCAACACTGCCCGCATTACCCACTACCAGAACATACACTGTCTGGGAAAAAGCAACAACGTTCTGGTAGGCTCCAGGAGTGCCTATAGCCATTGAAAAATCACCCGGAGGCATGGCAAGGACACTATCGCCCGCCGCAATGGCATCCACCTCTTGCTCGTAATAATAAATATCGTAGTTCGCTGGATCCAAACCGTTGAGAACCTCAGGCTCAACCTCAGTGAGATCAAAGGTCTCAAAACCATCACCAGGATTGTTGTAATCGCATTCGCGAAGCGGAGCAGAAGGAGCAATGATATCCGGTGTGTTGCGGACTTCAAGATCTAGTTTTACGATAGAATAACAGCTGCTCATCGTACTTTCCACACGTGCCCACACCTCATCCATATATGGATCGTCGTTAGCATAGGGGTCAAATAACTCGTCAATATCATTAATGGCATTAAGTTCGGTTCCAAAATATCGTACTATGAGGTTCGGGTCCCCCATAGTAATATCCATATCGGCGTCATGTAAGGTGAACATGGCCAGACCATTGTTATCATCATCACATACCACTAAAGGGTCCGGCATCATATTGATAACGGGTGGAGTATCCATGTTGATGACAAAATTTTGACTAGTATCAAAACAGGTTGTTTCGTCATTATTTTCAACTCGAATATAAATAGTCGAACCTGCATTTGCGGTCGTGACAGTATAGGGTGTTGGCAACGGAGCAACATCATTATCGGCATCAGCTTGACTGGAGTGATAACTTACAGTAAAATCCAGTGGATTTTGTCCGGCTAGCACCATAGTGTTGAAAACTGCCGAAAGATTGATAGTTTCCATTCCATCGTTATCTTGATCACATACAAAATATGGGTTGGGTGTTATTGCTCCCGATGTTACTGTAGAAAAAATCAAATCGAAGGAATCTGTAGCATAGCAAATTCCCGACATATCCTCGATACGCACAAAAATGGTTTCAATCGGAGGGGTTGCTATCGGGTACGCAGCGGGTGTTCCAATGGGCGCGGCTCCTGTGTCTGCATCAGCCTGTGAATTATGATATGTAATAGTAAATTCTGCGGGGTTCTGCCCTCCTAAAACCAAAGGAGAGTTTACAGTAAGATCGAAAATCCCGGTACCTGAATCTGCGCATTGAAAAATATCATTCGGTGGATTAGCAATTACCGGCTGAGGGTAGAACACGACTTCATAAAATTCGGTGTTTACAGCACCTCCAAATAATTCAATATCGACTCTGTAATTTCCTGACTGTGTTACAGAAAGTGTAGGATTTGTTTCGGCAGGAACAAATGGCACGAAGATATTAGAACCCGGAGGACTTTCATAGGACCACTCATAACTAAGTGCCCCTGTCGTAGAAGCATCGAATGTTACAGTTTCACCCTCACACGCTTCAGTTAAAACAATTGAACAGTCAAAAGCATCGGGATCTCCAAAAGTAAGGTCAAAGATATCGGGCGTAGAAGAAAATCTATCTACCACAATAATAACTTCATCTCCCGGCACTAATGATAAAAACTGAACTTGGCCATCCCCCGCAGCAGTTTCACATAAATCGGTGGCGGTTAGGTTTAGACCGGTGTCATATTCGCCGGCCCCGGGGGCATCGAAGCTCCCCCTGTCTGCAACGCCTAAATTAGCACAGTCCGCATTCACCCATACTGCAAAGTCGTAATCGACATTGCCGGTAGGTTCAATTTGAAAAGTGAAATTAGTGGGTTGGTCAATTACCAACAGAAACCAGAGAGTTCTCGTTCCGGCCAGTGTTTGACAGGTAGTGTTGATAGTAATAGGTGACGGGTCGATCGCATTATTCTGCAAACCGTCCTGACCAGTACAAATAGGGATTAAAATATCACATACCTGAGCCTGTGATGGCATCGTGAATCCCAGAAAAAAAAGAAGAAAAAGTAATTTTAAAAATTTCATAGTTTGGGGATTACTGCTTAGTAATAGCAAATTGTTTTAATTCTACGCCTGAACTCTTTACTTTAACGATGTAGGCTCCAGAAGGCAGGGCCGAAAGATCAACTTTCTTCACAAGAGGATTAAGACCCTTTTGTATTGCTTCGGAAAAAACTTCAATTTCATCTTTAAAAATATGATATGTGATCTCGGCTTCTTCTTCAAAATTAAACTCAAATACGGCACTGGAAAGGACCTCTTTTGGAGCAAAGGATATTTCTGAAGGATCGATACTAGTTTCTAAAGGTTCTTGAGCGACGGCAATCGTCGAAATCATAAGGATCAAGAGGAATAACACTGTGTTTTTCATAAAATGGGGTATATGGTGCGAAAATTAAGAAAATTTTATGAAACCGCCCCCTTCACTTTTAAAAATAGTGACATTGAAATCTTTTATAGCATTCGTTGAATGCGTATCTTTGCCCCTTGTATTTTTGCATACTGAATTATTATGTATATGGATCTAGAAAAACAGCTTAGAGCTATTGAAGCACAGGGAGATGACCATATTGGGTCTTCCACTGAAACCCCGCTGCGTCCCGATGCTTTCGAGCTTAGTGATATTGAAAAGATTGCCCTTATCAAGAAAGATGTTCAAAACATCATGAATACTCTTGGGTTAGACCTAACAGACGACAGTCTAAAAGGAACGCCTACTCGTGTGGCAAAAATGTTCGTTCAAGAGATTTTTGGCGGTTTACATCCCGATCGAAAACCAAAGGCCTCTACCTTTGAGAACAAATACAAATACGGCGAAATGTTGGTAGAAAAGAATATCACCCTATATTCTACCTGCGAACATCACTTATTACCCATTGTAGGTAAAGCGCACATCGCTTATATTTCCAGCGGAACCGTAGTTGGACTATCAAAAATGAATCGAGTGGTGGATTATTTTGCAAAGCGACCACAGGTTCAAGAGCGATTAACAATGCAAATTGTTGAAGAACTACAAAAAGTGCTCGGCACCGAAGATGTCGCCTGTGTGATCGACGCAAAACACCTGTGTGTCAACTCACGAGGCATACGTGACATTGACAGCAGTACGGTTACCAGCGAGTTTGGAGGAAAGTTCAAAGACCCGCAAACACGAAGAGAGTTCTTAGACTACATCCATTTAGACACCGAATTTTAATTGCTAGAAACGCACCGAATGAAAGGTTACGAACAACAGGACGTTTACATCTACAATTCCTTAAGTAAGACCAAAGAAAAATTCGTCCCGCTCCATGCCGGAGCGGTGGGAATGTATGTATGTGGTCCAACAGTGTACAGCAATGTACATATGGGGAATTGCCGTACCTTCCTTTCTTTCGACCTTGTTTTTCGATACCTGAAGCACCTAGGTTTCAAAGTTCGCTATGTTCGAAACATCACAGATGCCGGCCATTTGGAAAACGATGGCGAAAGCGGTGACGACCCTATTTTAAAGAAGGCCAGAATTGAAAAACTGGAGCCCATGGAAGTGGTGCAAAAATACACCGTAGACTTTCATACTATCATGGCACTTTTTAACGCATTGCCTCCCAGTATTGAACCAACGGCTACCGGTCATATCATTGAGCAGATCGAGATCGTTGAAAAGATAATTGCTGCAGGGTATGGGTACGAAAAGAACGGTTCTGTTTATTTTGATGTAGTGAAATTCAATAAGGACCACGCGTATGGGAAATTGAGCGGAAGAAAGCTGGAAGATATGATCACCAATACACGAGAGTTGGCTGCTCAGTCTGAAAAGAAAAACCCCCAGGATTTTGCACTTTGGAAAAAGGCAGAACCCCAGCATATTATGCGATGGCCATCTCCTTGGAGTGATGGTTTCCCGGGCTGGCACCTTGAATGTACTGCGATGAGCACAAAATATCTTGGAAATCAGTTCGACATTCACGGCGGCGGAATGGACCTAAAGTTCCCGCATCACGAATGTGAGATCGCACAGGCAGAAGCTTCTACAAAGCAATCGCCGGTAAATTACTGGATGCATGCCAACATGCTGACCCTTAACGGCAAGAAAATGTCCAAATCGACCGGAAATAATATTTTACCCAATGAATTGATTTCGGGCCGGAACGATATCCTCAGTAAGGCCTTTTCCCCTACTGTGGCCAAATTCTTCATGTACCAAGCACATTACAGAAGTATCCTGGATTTTTCCAACGAGGCATTATTAGCTTCAGAAAAAGGGTTTCAGCGCCTGTTGGATGCCTATCACAGTATCGATGACCTTCCTACAGCTAGCAGCCACGGTTTGGAAATTGCCAAATGGCGACAATCCTGTTATGCTGCCATGAACGATGATTTCAACAGTCCTATATTGATCGCCCAACTCTTCGAAGCCGTAAAGTTCATCAATGCGGTTAAGGATGGCTCCGCTTCTGTTTCCGAAGCAGATAGAACATTGCTTAAGGAAACCATGAGTAATTTCATCTTTGATGTACTGGGTCTGGAAGACGCTGCAAGTGAAGGTTCGAAGGTAACCGAAAAACTAAATGGTGCGGTAGCTTTACTCATTGAACTGCGAAACAGAGCACGAGCCAATAAAGATTTTGACACCAGTGACCGGATTCGAGATGAGCTTGCCGCGGTAGGTATCCAGCTTAATGACGGTAAAGAAGGCACATCCTTTTCTTTGAACTAGGTGAAGCGTATCCTTACATACCCATTCATACTGTTGATTCGCGGGTATCAATTTTTTATATCCCCTCTTTTGCCTTCCAGTTGCAGATACACCCCTACCTGTTCGCATTACAGTATTGAAGCCTTACAAAAACACGGATTGATTCGCGGTGGCTGGTTGTCTGCAAAACGCATAGCAAGCTGTCATCCCTGGGGTGGTTCGGGTTATGATCCTGTCCCTCCTTCAGAAAAAGAAAATACGCAAAACCACTAAGCTTCCCTCGCCTATTTTGTTATCTTTATCGGGCATTTTTAAAAACAAACCATGCAGTATTTAAGTTTTGTTTGGGATCCAAGTGAGGGTATCGATCTTGGTTTTTTCATGATCCGTTATTACAGTTTGATGTTCGTGATAGCCTTTACATTAGGCTGGTTCATCATGAAGCGTATATTCAGGAATGAAGGCATTCCCTTAGAAAAACTGGACAGCCTCTTTATCTATACCGTCATTGCCACATTGGTTGGAGCTCGTTTGGGCCACGTGATCTTTTATGAACCCGAAATTTTCAGTAAAGATCCGCTTTCGGTATTTCTACCCTTTCAAACAGTCCCGGAATTTGAATTCACAGGGTTTAGAGGACTGGCAAGTCACGGTGCAGCCATAGCGATTATTATCGCCATGTTTATCTACAGCAAAAAAGTATTGAAGAAGCCGGTGCTTTGGATCCTGGACCGTGTGGTAATTGCGGTAGCCTGTGGCGGTATTTTTGTGCGTATCGGGAATTTTATTAATTCTGAAATCATTGGGGATGCGACCCATAGTGATTATGGGGTGATCTTTAAGCAATTGAATGAAGATTTCCCGCGACATCCTGCTCAATTGTATGAAGCCGCAGGGTACGTGATCGTATTCCTATTGCTTTGGTACATTTACTGGAAAACCAATAAACGAAACTTTTTGGGATATATCTTCGGACTATTTTTGATCCTGTTATGGACGGTTCGGTTCTTAGTAGAGTTTGTGAAAGAGAGTCAGGGTGGCTTTGAAAGTGCCCTCGGAAATGCTTTGTCAACAGGACAATGGTTAAGCATCCCATTTATTATCGCAGGAATTTATTTTATGATACAATCCTCAAAAAAGCCTTATACTTCATGAAACGATATTGGATCGCAGTAGCGGTTGCCGGTGTTCTTTTGTTCCCGCTAAGCTGCAAGGAAAAAGAAAAGGAAAAAGTACTTACCAAAGAAGTTACCTTTACTAAAGAAGGGGAGTTGACGCTTCGTAAAGCTGCGACAGATTCGGTTGTTGCACGGCTGGATATCGAGATCGCAGACGATGCCTACCAGACCGAAACCGGATTGATGTACCGAAAATCTATGCCCGATTCGCAGGGAATGCTCTTTGTATTTGACGAGGAACAACGTCGCGCCTTCTATATGAAGAATACCGAGTTCCCCTTGGACATCCTCTACATTAATAAAGATAATAAGATCGTCACCATCCGGAAGAATGCCCAGCCCTATGATGAAACTTCGCTTCCTTCAGAAGCACCGGTAATATATGTATTAGAAATCAATGCAGGTCTTAGTGACGCATGGGGGCTTGAAAAAGGAGATCGTATTGAATGGAACCGATTGAATTAGAAATAACATTTAAAAAATAGCTGCTTCCGAAAAGAACATCGCGGAAGAAATCATAAAAAAATCCCTTCGAACTTTCGAAGGGATTTTTTTATTTCCGAAGCAGAGAACGATTTAAACCGCTTCTACAGGCTCTTCTTTTTTCTTGTCGCTAAGATCAATTCCTTTTTTCTTCACGGTATCGTACATCACCGGGGTTGCGATGAACAAGGATGAATAAGTACCTACTACGATACCTACGATGATCGCAAATAACAATCCGCGAATTGATTCAGCTCCAATAAAGAACATACACAACAATACGATCAAGGTAGTTAGCGATGTATTCAAGGTACGACTTAAGGTGCTGTTCAATGCAGCGTTGATCACACGGTTCATCTTCCAGGTACCATGCTCGTTAAAATACTCGCGAATTCGGTCAAAAACAACGACCGTATCGTTCAGCGAGTATCCAATAACCGTTAGGATGGCCGCAATAAACGATTGATCGATCTCCATACTAAATGGCATAATTCGATACGTAAGTGAGAAGATCCCTAATACAATTAAAACATCATGGAATACCGCAGCTACGGCTCCTAAACTAAATTGCCATCTTCTAAAACGCAATAGGATGTATAGGAAGACCACGATCAAAGATCCCAGTACTGCCCAGAACGATGACTTTTTAATATCATCTGCAATGGTAGGACTTACTTTATAATATTCCATTCTACCTACCGTCTTATCTTCTTGATCTGAGGTAAAATCATCAAAGGTCATATCTGAAGGAAGGTAAGGCTGCAATCCCTGGAACAACATCTGTTCAATTTCCTGGTCAACTTCATTACCGCTATCGTCCACCTTATACTTTGTAGTGATCTTTAACTGATTATCCCCTCCATAGGTTTTTGCTTCGGCACTTCCGTAGACCTCGATAAGGTCTTCTTGTACAGCAACAGCATCTACATCTTGGGCAAAACGAACAGTGTAGGTACGACCTCCAACAAAATCAACACCCTGGTTCAATCCTACAGTAAATAATGATCCCAAACTGATCAAGATCAAAATTCCGGAGATCACATAAGCGATCTTACGCTTCTCAAGGAACTTAATATTAACATTCTTGAATAGATTCTTGGTAACACCTGTTGAGAAGGGTAATGGTTTACCGTTCTTGGTATAACTGTCAATAAACAATCGTGTAATAAAGATCGCTGTGAACAGAGAGGTTAGGATACCAATTAATAGCGTGGTTGCGAAGCCTTGAATAGGTCCTGTTCCGAAGACCAATAGGATAAGTCCGGTAAGACCTGTTGTGATGTTCGCATCCAAAATGGACGACAAGGCATTATTGAAACCATCCTTGATCGCATCTTTTTGAGCTTTTCCTTTGTCCAGTTCCTCACGGATCCTTTCAAAGATAAGTACGTTCGCATCCACAGACATACCTATGGTCAAGATAATACCGGCGATACCGGGAAGTGTTAGCACGGCTCCAAGTCCCGCTAAGATCCCGAATATAAACAGGATGTTCACTGCCAGAGCGACGTCTGCAAACAGACCCGCTTTACCGTAGTAACCGATCATCCATAACAATACAAACGCCAATGCCAGTACAAAAGAAATGATACCGCTGTCGATCGCTTCTTGTCCTAGGGTAGGCCCTACGACTTCTCCTTGAATGATCTCTGCCGAAGCAGGTAATTTACCTGCACGTAAAACGTTTGCAAGATCCTGTCCTTCGGTAATTGTAAAATCTCCGGTAATGGAGCTACGTCCGCCGGAAATAGGTCCCGAAGTTACTCCGGGAGCAGAGTATACAATATCATCAAGTACGATGGCGATCTGACTTTGCGTATTGAACGCTTTTGCTGTCATTTCCTCCCAGATCTTCGCCCCTTTACCATTCATTTGCATATCAACTGCAACACGTCCTACTTGATCGTACGATTGCGCTGCATCTACCACAACACCGCCACTTAATGGTGGCTTTCCATCTTTTCCAACCTTTAAGGCATATAAAGAAGTTACATCTTGATTCAATTGCTCATTGAATTCAGGTTTTCCCCAAACAAAACGAGTAGTACGCTTATCGGCAGGAAGAAGGTTCTTCACCTGTGGCATACGCAAGTAGCTATTGATAACCGCTGTGTCCTTTAAGGCAAAAGTTGCGATGATAGGCGTTCCCTGGAATCCCGGAGAGATTATTCGTGCCTGGATCGGGTTCGTTTTTAACACATCACCTTCAGTATCGGTAACATCTTCTCCCTTTAAAAGTTCGTTGATCTCGTCATCTTCGGTTGCAGTACTATCCTGAACTTCTTCTTCGGGAGTTTCAGCTTTGGTCAACTCCACTACTTTTTGTTCAGCTTCCATAAGGAAACCGGCCATTTCTTCACTTTTATAGACTTCCCAGAATTCTAACTGTGCTGTTTTCTGAAGAAGGTCCTTGGTTCTTTCAATATCTTTCGCTCCTGGTAATTCAACCAAGATACGCGCAGAGTTTCCAATACGCTGAATGTTGGGTTGTGTAACACCAAATTTGTCGATACGTTTTCTCAATACCTCAAAGGCAGAGACGATGGCTTCATCGATCTTGTTTTCGATAACACGCTTTACCTCATCATTGGTCATTTCGGCATTGATCTCCTCTTCCAGATTCTTGTTGAAGAAAATACTTGGAGACGCTAGCCTGTTCTCACCCGGAAGGGCTTCGAATGCGGTAAAGAAAGATTCTAAATACGTATCCTGACTTTGTTTCTGAAGTTCAGTCGCGTTGGCTAAGGCCTGATTGAATGCGGCATCTTTAGAATCGTTTGCGAGACCTCTCAAGATATCTTTTACAGAAATCTGTAAGATCACATTGATACCGCCCTTTAAATCCAGTCCTTTGTTAAGTTCCTTTTCTTTTGCGGTCTTGTAGTCAATTCCCAAGAAAACGGGCTCCTGCGCCACAGAATCCAGATATTGAACCTCGGCCACATCTCTTTCCTCCGACTGCTCCTTAGGGTACTTGGCATCTGCAAACACCTTCGCTTCATCTTCAACCTTGTTTGCAATGTATGTGAAGGAAAGTTGGTACAAACTCACCAGTCCAAATAATATCGCAAATACTGTAATTAGTCCTTTGTTTTGCATTCTATGAATGTTTAAATAATTTTAAAAACGTGCAAATATAGGTTTTCAAAAAAGAAATGACAATTATTTTCTTTTTAATTGTTTAACAAAAAAAGACCGCGTATGGCGGCCTTTTAGATACTGCTTCCTAATAAATTTAGACTTCCAGCAAATCGTTGGTTTTACGAACGCCTTCAGCACTTTCTTTCATGTGCGCCTTTTCTTCTTCAGAAAGTTCCAGCTCCACGATCGTTTCGATTCCATTCTTTCCTAACAGAACAGGTACGCCAATGCAAATATTGTTCATGCCATACTCGCCTTCCAGCATCACAGAACAAGGGAACATTTTCTTTTGATCGCATGCTATTGCCTGAACCAGCGAAGAAACGGCTGCCCCGGGAGCGTACCATGCAGAAGTTCCCAATAACTTAGTAAGCGTTGCACCGCCCACTTTGGTGTCTTCCATAACTTGTTGTAAACGTTCTTTAGAAATGAACTTGGAGACCGGCACACTGTTTCGCGTTGCCAGACGTGTCAATGGCACCATACCGGTGTCACTATGCCCACCGATGACCATTCCGTCTACATCGCTAATGGGAGCCTCTAAAGCTTCCGCTAAGCGATACTTAAATCGGGCACTGTCCAAAGCACCTCCCATACCAATGATCCGGTTTTTTGGAAGTCCTGTGGCTTTATGCGCCAAATAGGTCATGGTGTCCATTGGATTGCTCACCACGATCAAGACCATATTCGGAGAATGTTTTTCAAGGCTTGAAGCGACAGTTTTTACAATACCTGCATTGATCCCGATCAATTCCTCACGGGTCATTCCCGGTTTACGAGGAATCCCACTAGTGATCACACAGATATCACTTCCGGCAGTTTTAGAATAATCATTTGTTGTACCCACAATTCGGGTGTCAAAGCCATTTAAAGAAGCCGTTTGCATAAGGTCCATCGCTTTTCCTTCGGCATATCCTTCTTTTATGTCCAACAAAACAACTTCACTGGCAAAATTCTTTATTGCAATGTATTCGGCACAACTTGCACCTACAGCACCTGCTCCTACAACTGTTACTTTCATGTAAATAGATTTATATAGTTATTGTTTTTTCTTCTGAAAAAATTCTTTTTCGAAATGTTTTGCAAAAGTACAATTATCTGTTTTAAAATGTAATAAGATTCTCTTAAAAACAAAACGCCCGGGAGATTTCCGGGCGTTTAGATAAAATGTGTCGCTTATGCGTCGATATTGGCGTACACGGCATTCTTTTCAATAAATTCACGGCGAGGAGGAACCTCATCGCCCATCAACATAGAGAAGATACGATCTGCTTCGGTCCCATTATCGATCGTTACTTGACGCAAGGTTCTAAAGTCCGGATTCATGGTTGTATCCCACAATTGTTCTGCATTCATTTCTCCAAGACCCTTATAACGCTGAATGTTCGCGCTTCCGCCAAATTCTGCATTCAAGGCATCCCGCTCCTTATCCGTCCAAGCATAGGCCTTCTTAGCGCCTTTTTTCACTAAGTACAATGGTGGGGTAGCAATATAAACATAACCGGCCTCAACCAATTCCTTCATATAACGGAAGAAGAAGGTAAGGATGAGCGTGGAGATGTGGCTACCATCCACATCCGCATCACACATAATCACTACTTTATGATAGCGCAGTTTTTCTAAATTAAGTGCTTTACTATCTTCTTCGGTACCAATGGTTACTCCCAGTGCGGTATAGATGTTCCGGATCTCTTCATTTTCGAACACCTTGTGCTGCATTGCTTTTTCTACATTCAGGATCTTACCTCGAAGTGGCAGTATTGCCTGGAAGTTACGGTCCCGGCCTTGCTTCGCCGTTCCGCCTGCCGAGTCACCCTCTACAAGGAATACCTCACATTTTGAAGGATCTTGTTCGGAGCAATCGGATAGTTTACCGGGAAGTCCGCCACCGCTCATCACAGTCTTTCGCTGCACCATCTCACGTGCTTTTCTGGCTGCGTGTCTCGCTGTTGCCGCCAAGATCACCTTTTGCACGATCGTTTTAGCGTCGTTGGGGTTTTCCTCCAGGTAGTTCTCCAGCATTTCAGAAACCGCCTGACTCACAGCTGAGGTAACTTCACGATTCCCCAATTTGGTCTTCGTTTGCCCTTCAAATTGTGGTTCGGCTACCTTTACTGAAATGATCGCTGTTAGTCCTTCACGGAAGTCATCTCCCGAGATCTCAAACTTCAGCTTGTCCAGCATTCCTGAAGCATCGGCATACTTTTTCAATGTCGTGGTCAATCCGCGACGAAAACCGGATAAATGAGTTCCACCTTCATGGGTGTTGATGTTGTTAACGTAGGAGTGTAGATTCTCGTTGAACGATGTATTGTACACCATGGCAACTTCTACCGGAATGTCGTTCTTTTCTCCTTCCATAGAGATCACATCTGCGATCAACGGTTCTCGGTTCCCATCCAGAAACCGGATAAATTCCTTTAATCCTTCTTCACTGTGGAATGTTTCGGTCACGATTTCGCCTTTCTCATCCGTTTGACGTTTATCGGTCAATGTAATAGTAATTCCTTTATTCAGAAAAGACAATTCACGCATACGGCTTGCCAATGTGTCGTAATTGTACTCCAGGGATTGCTGAAAAATCTTTTCGTCCGGTTTGAAGGTGACTGTAGTGCCACGCTCGTTAGTATCTCCAACTGATTTAACGGGATACATGGTCTTACCACGTTCATACTCTTGCTCCCAGATCTTTCCGTCCCGATAAACGGTAGCTTTTAAGTTTTCAGACAATGCATTTACAACAGAAACTCCAACACCATGCAACCCTCCGGAAACTTTATAAGAGTCCTTGTCGAATTTTCCTCCCGCACCAATTTTGGTCATAACAACTTCCAATGCCGAAACACCTTCCTTTTTATGCAGATCAACGGGAATCCCTCGTCCATTATCCTGAACTGTGATGGAATTATCTTCATTGATCCACACATGAATAGTGTCACAATGGCCTCCCATCGCTTCATCGATGGAATTATCTACTACCTCATAGACCAAATGATGCAACCCTCGTACACCAACATCACCAATGTACATGGAAGGACGCATGCGCACATGTTCCATTCCCTCCAACGCCTGAATACTGTCGGCACCATAGCTGCCTTTTTTCTGTTCTTCGCTCATAAAAATTAGGTCGTTTTGTTCAATATCTTAATAACGAACAAATATAACAAAACCCCCATTAAAATATGGGGATTCGGCCACTTATAGATGTCAAGTTATTAACAAAATCTTGTGAAAAAAATAAAGCTCTTATATGCTTCTTATAAAACCCAAAAATATCTCCTCCACCTTACATACTTGAAGCGACATTTTTAGCGTTATATTGGCATTAAAGTTGTGGTTTTACAATCAAAAATAAATTTCAATCGTTAAATATTTTGACCTATATCTATGAAGACATTCTATACCTTTCTTTTTCTCACCTTCACTACCATATCCTTCTCTCAATCCATGGAAGCGCAAGCGTTCCCCAAGATGGACGCCAGCCCATTGGATCTTGCCATTGCCAGAGCCGACAGGAATGCGCCTCCCATGGCGCGTGTAATATATAGCCGTCCCTCTAAGAAGGGGCGTGTGATTTTTGGCGAATTGGTACCTTTTGATAAGGTATGGCGTACCGGAGCTAATGAAGCAACCGAACTTACACTGTACAAACCCATGATGTTAGGCAACAGCACTCTGCAACCCGGATCTTACACCCTCTATACCATTCCGGGGAAGGAGGTCTGGACCGTCATTATAAACAGCGACACCAATGCCTGGGGTGCGTACAGCTATAAAAAAGAAAAAGATGTTGCCCGCATTGCCGTTCCTGCCAGAGAAACCGTTGCACCTACAGAATCATTGTCCATGGTCTTTCGTCCTGATACCGATGGGACCACACTTATGATCGGTTGGGACAGCACCTACATTGAAATACCGTTCAAGTCACTTTAAGAATACGTTTCTTATTACCTAAGGAATGTTTAAATATTTGTGCGTCTGCAAAGAGACCTTCCATTTGGGATTTGCCATGACGTAGTCTACTATTAATGGGATTACGGTTTCGCGCTTGCTCCATTCGGGCTGTAGGTACAAGATGCATTTTGAGGAAACTTTTGCAGCTTGTTCTTCGGCAAAGCGAAAATCATCTTTATTATAAACGATCACCTTAAGCTCATCTGCCACATCGTAAATCTCTTCCTTTGGAAGTTTGATCTTCTTTGGTGATAAACAAATCCAGTCCCATTGACCTGTGAGCGGATAAGCACCCGAGGTCTCAATATGGATCTTTGCTTCTTTTGCTTTCAATTCTTCGGTTAGGGGATTCATGTTCCATGTAAGTGGTTCCCCTCCCGTAACCACAACAGTATTTGAATGTTTTACGGCGTTCCCTACAATAGTTTCAACAGCGGTAGGTGGATGAAGCGCCGCATTCCAACTCTCCTTCACATCGCACCAGTGACAACCGACATCACATCCCCCGATACGAATAAAATAAGCTGCGGTCCCCTTATGGAACCCCTCTCCCTGAATGGTGTAGAACTCTTCCATTAACGGAAGCAGAAGTCCAAGATCTACAAGTTCTTTCGTCTCTTTTTGCATAGGTTGCAAAGGTACATTTTTTAAGTCGTTAGGTACGCAGGGGATACAAAAAAACTAAAGTTGCGGCATCGCATCTTTTTCCGAATTAAAACCATCGATTTATCCGCAAACAGCTTTTCCTACATTTCCTACAACCCGATATAGAATTGATCTCTACAAAGTAGGTCATCCCAAAAAGCACTCTCTTGAACGAAAAAAACCCTTCTTACTTTCACGTAAAAACATACAATTCTATTTTTACGTACATTTTTAAAACTCTTGCTCCCCCGCTATATGAAAGTTAAGATGTTACGATCACTCTTAGTGATTCTTTACTGGACACCGATTCTCACTGCACAGGTAGGAATTGGCACCACCGCCCCCGACCCTTCTTCCGCTCTCGATATTACAGCAACTGACAAAGGTATATTGACGCCTCGTATGACCACGGCGCAGCGAAATTCGATAGCCAATCCTGCCAATGGTCTTATGATCTATAATACCGATTCGGACGAGTTTCAATACAATTCAAATAACTCTTCGACTCCTGCTTGGAGAGCCTTGAGCTTGATAAGTACTTCTGCCACCGCTCCGGGCAGCTCTCTTAAATATAGCAACACAGATATTACGACCAATATAAACCAGGCAAGCGTTATTAACCTTCCGGTATTTGGCAATTCCCTTTGGAACGATGATACCGGCTTGTACGTGGTTTCGGGGAACCAATTGACCATTACGCAGGCGGGTCGCTATGAGTTCATTATAAATGCGTCTATAGCTAATAATACCGCGACCGACAGGAACGCGCCTGAAATGCGTCTCTATATTAATGGCACGGCCGCAGGAGCATACGCTTCCACGGGCTATATGAGAAGTGCCAACAATCACGAACAATCTTCTTTACACCTTCGGGAGGTCCTTGAGTTAAACGCAAATGATATTGTGACGGTAGGGATTGGACGTGCCGGAAATTCGGGGTCTGTGTTACTGCGAAGCACCGGAAGTACAACCTTTTATGTAGAAAAGAAGTTGTAAGATGAACCGCACGCTCTCTACTACCATTGGCTTCTTGTTTCTTTGTTTCTTAGGTATGTCCCAAATTGGAATTGGCACAGAGACAGTAGACCCCTCGGCTATTCTTCAAGTAGAATCTGTTTCTGAAGGAATGTTGCTCCCCTCCTTGACCACGACCAACCGGAATCAAATTTTACTTCCCGCAAAAGGCCTAATCATTTATAACAGCAACACCAATACCTTCGAATATAATGCAGGAACCACAGTTGGGCCTCAATGGGTATCAATTCACGATCGTGGTACGCGAACCTCAAAGCTGGGCCAATCGGCTAAATATTCTAATACCAATATTTCCACAGACATCAATGCGGCAACGATCATTGATCTTCCTATCTTCGGAAATGAGGAGTGGAACGATAATTCGAGTTTGTTCAGTTTTTCGGGAAATCGTTTGCAAGTGAATGAGACCGGACGGTATAAGTTGAATGTGAATGTGTCGATACAAAGCACCTCGAACGATGGACGAAAAGCTCCGGAGATCTACATCGCGGTGAATAACATACAGGTGGCTTCTTATGCTTCCACAGCTTACATGAGACTTGCTGGGAATCACGAAGCAGCTTCCTTGCATCTCAATGAAAGTCTCTCGTTAAACGCGAATGATATCATCACCGTGAAAATCGTTCAGTCCGCAGCAAACAATTCAGCTTCGATGCGGTCTGCGGGTTCATCCACTTTCTATATTGAAAAGATCGATTAGGTTTGCTTTAAAACAATTTAGTCTGAAGGATTCGTTTCTTTTTTAACTGCGATCACCTCTATTTCAATCTTAGCAGCTCTGGCAAGCCCCTTTGCAGCGAAGGTAGTTCGAGCCGGCTTTTGTGGTAGATATTGACTGTAAATTCGACTGAAGGTATCAAAATCTTCCATATCTGCCAGTATAACGGTCGCTTTAACCACGTCACCCAGCGCCAGACCATGCTGTTGCAATACATCTTTTATATTCTCTAAGGTTTGAGTGGTTTCGGATTCGATACCTCCCTCAACCAGTTCGCGTGTACTGTGGTCCATTCCAATTTGGCCCGAAAGAAAATAGAGCCTACCTACCTGTACCACATCGCTAAAGGGTACGTTTGCTTTTGTTGGTTCATGAGAAGAATGAAATATAATCTGTTGTGTTTCTGCTTCGGAATCGGGAAGAGGTTCTGTATTTTTTTCTGAAAAGTTACAACTTGCCATTCCGAAGAAAAGGAAAAGCACAACACGATTTAACACTAAAAGTTTCATTTGTTCGAAAATTAAAATTTTAAAGTACGGAATATTTCACTGGCAGTGTGACAATTGTTATTTTTATCGAAAATTTAAAGGATGGCAGATCAGCAAACTTTTTTCGACCACATTACTGAAGGAAATACCTTTAAAGGGGAGGCTATTACTTTGGGTGCGGCCATGCTGGACGGGGAGACTATTACAAATGCACTTGTAAAAGTTCCATTAAAGACCATGAATCGTCACGGACTCATTGCCGGGGCTACGGGTACCGGAAAAACAAAAACACTCCAGGTTTTAGCCGAAAATCTTTCAGAAAAAGGCATTCCGGTGCTTTTAATGGATATGAAAGGAGATCTTAGCGGTATTGCACAACCCAGCCCGGGGCATGCGAAGATCGATGAACGCCATGAAAAAATAGGTATCCCCTTTGAAGCGAAGAAGTTTCCGGTGGAGATACTGTCCCTATCCGAACAGAAAGGGGTGCGCATGCGTGCCACGGTAAGTGAATTCGGGCCTGTTCTCCTGTCGCGCATTTTAGACCTAAGCGACACCCAGTCGGGGATCGTTTCTGTGATCTTCAAATATTGTGATGACAATAAGTTACCATTGCTGGACCTCAAGGATTTTAAAAAAATATTACAATACGCCACCGAAGAAGGAAAAGATGAGCTGGCCAAGGACTACGGCAGGATCTCATCTGCTTCAACCGGGGCCATCCTGCGCAAGGTTGTTGAATTGGAGCAACAGGGCGGCGATCTTTTCTTTGGTGAAAAATCCTTCGATACAGACGATCTTTTACGTATCGACGAGAATGGTTTCGGCTACATAAATATCCTGCGACTTACGGATATTCAAGACCGTCCCAAGCTGTTCTCTACCTTTATGCTTTCGCTGTTGGCCGAGATCTACGCCACTTTTCCCGAACAGGGAGATACCGGAAGACCGGAATTGATCATCTTTATAGATGAGGCGCATTTGATCTTTAAAGAAGCAAGTAAAGCCTTATTGAATCAAATTGAGAGTATCGTTAAACTCATTCGTTCCAAGGGAGTTGGGTTGTATTTCGTCACACAGAACCCTACAGATGTGCCCGATGAAGTATTGAGTCAATTAGGACTAAAGGTGCAGCATGCGCTTCGTGCTTTTACAGCCAAAGACAGAAAAGCGATCAAGCTTACGGCAGAAAATTACCCCATCTCCAACTATTATAAAACCGATGAAGTACTCACTTCCTTAGGAATTGGAGAAGCCCTTGTTTCGGCCTTGAATGAAAAAGGGATCCCCACTCCCCTGGCCGCTACCCTGCTCCGTGCGCCTATGTCGCGCATGGACATACTGGAAGATACCGAACTGGAAGAATTGACCGGGCATTCTAAATTAATTAAAAAGTATAATGAAACGATTGATCGTGAAAGTGCTTACGAACTTCTTAATGAGAAGATAGAACTTGCCGATCAAGAAGAAGCCAGAGAAAAGGCACGGCGGGAGAAAGAAGCTGTGGAGCGGAGCTCGACGCGATCTTCAGGCAGTAGAAGACGTCGCACTACTCAAAATCCTTTGGTAAGAACCCTTACGAGCCCAACGGTAATACGCAGCGTGTTGGGAATTCTCGGAAAAATGATGCGTTAATAACTCAAAAAGAACCAAACTTTATATGAAAAAGACCCTATTTTTAGGAGCATTACTGACCCTTTTATTTGTACAATGCGGAAAAGACAACGATCCTTTCCTCATTAAGCAAGGTGCCATTGGAAATCTTACCAAAAATGTACAAATGAAACAGATCGATTCTATTTTTGCCCAAGATTCCATTGTGCGTTTGAATCCTATTGCCGATGCATTAGGAACGCAAGGAGAAGTAGAGATCTACGAAAAAGGAGGCAAAAAATTACTTTTACTATCTCCCGATAACGAAAGCGACCCAACATCTGTTATTACCAATGTACAAGTGTTCGATGAACGCTACGAGACCGAAAAAGGGCTTAACATGAACAGTACGTTTAAAACGGTAAAAGAAAATTATACGATTGCAGCTATTGAATCGACTATAAATGCCGTGGTAGTTTTCTTAGAGAACAGCGATATTTTTATAACCATTGACAAGAAACAACTTCCCGAAAATTTAAGGTATGACTCCAATGCGAAAATAGAAGTGACTCAAATTCCGGATGAGGCAACTTTTAAATATTTTATGATTGGTTGGGATGCCGAAGATTAAATTTCTCTAAAAACTATACCAAGGTTTTGTTAAGTTCTATCGGCATGTAATTTCTATCTCCTACTTTTAATCATAACAACAACCAAAACCAGAAATGTTATGATTAAAATCTTGGGGTTTATTTTGACCATAGGAGGCGGAATCTCCTTAGTAATGGGCGTACTTGGTGCCTTTGGAAGTGCAAGCGTAGGGCTTAGTCCCTGGGCTCTAATTATTTTAGGAGTTGTATTCTTCTTTGCAGGAATAGGCTTGTTGAAATATAGAAAAGATACCGATGTAGCCGAATCAAACAATTAATAACGTAAACCCTCCTTGTGAGGGTTTTTAAATTTAGTACTTATGCCAGATCCAAGAATTAAAAATGAAGATCAATATGAAGCCTTGCGCGATAAAGGGTACAGCAAGCAAAAAGCAGCCCGAATCGCCAATACACCTAACGCAGGGGAAAAAGGAGGAAAAGCACAACCTTATGAAGAGTGGACAAAAAATGAATTGTACCAACAAGCAAAGAAGGTTGGCATCGAAGGACGTTCTAAAATGAACAAAGAACAACTCATCAAATGCCTGCGCTCTAATTAGACCTTATCTACTTGAAGAAGTGCTACAGATATTTTTGTACCTTCGGGTGCACAAACAGGCTTTTTGGTGGATTCAGATTTTAACTGAAAGTAAAAGAGGTAAGGACGTTATGTGAAAAGAGTTTTTATAGGATAAACTCTCTATTCTCTTGTAAAAATCAAATCCGGAAGGACATGAAAAAAATCATCTTACTTCTTTTACTGTCTTCAACCTTTATGGGTTGTAAGAACAATGCAGAGAAGGACACTATTGCTCCAACCGACGAACAAGTTGGATCGAACTGTGAGAGCCAAGCTACCTTTGGCGATCTAAGCCTGTGCTTCCCTGAAATCACCGGTCTCACCGAATGTTACGACAATCCGAGCGTACGTTCTGTTGTGGATCAGTTTAATGATTCGGAAAACACTATACTGGGTTACTACATTGAAGATGCACTGTGCCGGAACGCAGCGAACTTCGGAACTGTTTCTTACGATAATTATTATCAGATCTACGCGACCAACATGGCGAAGAATTATCACATGACCGTCGACGAAATGAACCAGATCATGACGATGATGACCAGCGGCTTCTTGGATAAAACAATGGAGACGGTAAATGAGAGTGAGGCATTTTCAGCAAAAAAAATTGAGGTGAGTGAACCCACCCTCATTGAAAAATACAGATTAAACCACAACTCCTCTACCCTTATCTTATTAATGAACATTGCCAATGAAAATGAAGCCCGAACCATGGGGGTCTCCATGACAGCAGTGCTTATTAGAAACAGAATCGTTTTTGTTACACATTATTTGGATTACGAGGATGAGTCGTCCCTAAACATGCTTAAAGAACACACAGAAACCTTCATTGCCAAGTTTTTAAAAGCCAATAACTATTCGTAAATCCTATTGTATTCCAAATGATCTTAGCACCTTTCCATCTCGCAATTCCCGTACATGATCTCCATGCTTGCAGAACTTTCTATAGAGATATTCTTGGATTTTCTGAAGGACGCAGCAGCGATCACTGGGTTGATTTTAACTTCTTTGGCCATCAGTTAGTGCTTCATTACAAGGAAATCGCTTCAGAAGAAGCCGCAACTAACCCTGTAGATGGAAAAGATGTTCCTATTCCACATTTTGGGGTCGTATTGGACATGGCAACTTTCACCGAGTTTTCAGAAAAACTCAAAAAAAATAATGTTACTTTTATCATTGAACCCTACATCCGATTTAAAGGATTAACCGGGGAGCAAGCTACCATGTTCTTTAAGGATCCTTCTGGAAATGCCTTAGAATTCAAGGCTTTTAAGAACATCGATCAATTGTTTGCCAAATAGAATATTATGAGATACATCAACCCGAAAGTCATCCGACAAATATTTGTCCTGCTGCTTATTCTCCTTATGGGCGGACTTATTTTTAGAGAGATGATGCCTTATCTATCGGGTGTTTTGGGCGCTATCACAATTTATGTGCTCATGCGTAAATGGATGGCTCGTTTAGTGAGAAAAGGCTGGCACCCAGATCTTGCTGCCGGGGTCCTAATGCTCCTGTCCTTTGTTGGTATTTTAATTCCGGTAACCGGGATCGTTCTTATGCTTACCAACAAGATCAGTAATGCCGTTAAAAATTCGGAACGTGTCGTGAAGGCATTCAAAGAACAACTGGCATCCATTGAAGAAAAGGTTGGGTATGATCTCAATTCACAGATCGATGCCGGTGCGGTTTCTTCTTGGCTTTCAGAAAATTTACAAAATTTTGCCGGAGGAACCTTTAACATGTTCATCTCTATTGGTTTAATGTATTTTCTTCTTTATTATATGTTTACCAACAGACGTGAATTGCGCGAGTCTTTATACGAGTTTATTCCCATTAACCGTGATAATCTCAAAACAATTGGAAATGAAGCCCAAATGATGGTGCGATCCAATGCGCTGGGTATCCCTTTGGTAGCTGTCGCACAAGGTGTGGTAGCTCTTATTGGGTTTTTGATCTTTGGGATCGAAGATCCCTTATTCTGGTTCGTGATCGTTACTATTGGCTCCATGATCCCCTTTGTTGGAACACTATTGGGTATTTTACCGGTGTTTATCCTTACCCTTTCTGCCGGACATACCTTCCAGGCGTGGGGAATTCTTATCTATGGCTTTGTGATTGTGGGTTCCACAGATAATATCATCCGATTGTATGTATTAAAGAAGCTGGACAATGTACACCCTTTAATTACGTTGATAGGGGTGATCGTAGGAGTACCGCTCTTCGGATTTATAGGATTGATATTTGGTCCCCTACTTATTAGTTTGTTCTTGATTGTTCTACGAATCTATAAAAATGAGTACGGTAAAGAAGTGCACAGCGGGGAAGAAGAGCTCTAATTTTTCTTCACAAAACTTTGGCTCTTTCCGGTATTTTATAACGTTTCTTTAAAATAATTTCTGAAGCAATTCAAGTACCTTTCTTCTTCTAACAATTACAACTATGCTATTCAAAAAAAATAAGTCCAAAACTGAAGCTTCAAACGATGCAGCCGAATCCTACGCCAAAGAAAAAATTACGAAGATTGAGGATGGTGATGTGGAAATTCTCATGGACAATCAAGAACAGATTTCAAAAAAGCTTAGTCAATCCAGTCCTTTGAGCAAGTATTTGGAAATTGGAAAGCTCATGATGGCTATGGTAAAGGACATAAAAAAAGGAAGTTACAGCAATGTCCCGTGGTTCACTATTGCCACCATTGTGATGGCACTACTCTATGTATTGAATCCTATGGACCTTGTGCCCGATTTTATTCCCGGCATCGGGTATCTGGATGACTTGGCCATTCTGTCTATAGGGATCGGATGGATTGAAAGTGACCTGCACCGCTACCTAGACTGGAAGCTTGAACAAGGACAGGGGATCTAAATACTTTTACGCTGTTCTCTGGCGAGCAATGTATTCTTTAATAACATCGCAATGGTCATAGGGCCTACACCCCCGGGTACCGGCGTTATAAAGCTTGCCTTTTTACTCACATTCTGGAAATCTACATCCCCCGTGATCACATATCCCTTCGGATGAGATTCGTCGGCAACGCGGGTAATACCTACATCTATTACAACCACATCGTCTTTTACCATTTCTGCTTTCAGAAAATTGGGTACCCCCAAAGCAGATATAATGATATCGGCCTGGGTGGTGATTTGAGCGATATTCTTTGTATTGCTATGGGTGAGCGTGACGGTACTATTACCGGGCCAACCCTTACGACTCATTAGAATACTCATGGGACGCCCCACAATATGACTCCTTCCTATTACTACCGTATGCTTACCCTTTGTATCGACATCATAACGCTCTAGAAGCTCCAAGATCCCAAAGGGTGTTGCAGGTATGAAAGTACTCATATCCAATGCCATTTTGCCAAAATTCTCCGGATGAAAACCATCCACATCCTTACTTGGGTCCACTGCCATCAACACTTTTTGGGTATTTATTTGCGGCGGAAGCGGCAATTGGATTATAAAACCGTCAATGTCGTCATTTTCGTTAAGCTCCTTAATTTTTTGAAGCAATTCATATTCGCTCGTCGTATGCGGTAGTCGCACCATGGTCGATTCAAAACCCACACGCTCACAGGACCGTACCTTACTGCCCACATAAGTTAAACTCGCTCCGTCGTCACCTACAATCACTGCGGCAAGATGTGGTACTTTTTCACCATTGGCTTTCATTTTAGCCACTTCGGCAGTGATCTCGTTTTTAATGTCGTTTGATACTTTCTTTCCGTCAAGTATGGTCATGGGCGTATATATATGGATTATAGTATTTCTGCTTAGTTATCTCATCTTACCCATCATTTGCATCATCTTGCGGCTTCCGCCCCCTTGCATCATCTTCATCATTTTACTCATTTGATCAAACTGCTTCAGCAATTGATTTACCTGAGTTACCGAAGTTCCGCTTCCTTTTGCAATTCTCTTTTTCCTGCTGCCGTTGATCACAGCAGGTGTGCTGCGCTCTTCGGGGGTCATGGAGTGAATAATGGCTTCAATATGAACAAAAGCGTCATCATCTATGTCCACATCCTTTAAAGCTTTACCGGCACCGGGGATCATCCCTACAAGGTCCTTCATGCTTCCCATCTTTTTGATCTGCTGGATTTGCTTTATAAAATCATCGAATCCAAATTGGTTCTTTGCGATCTTTTTCTGAAGCTTACGCGCTTCCACCTCATCAAATTGCTCTTGGGCGCGTTCTACAAGGGAAACAACATCTCCCATCCCCAAAATACGATCGGCCATACGAGCAGGGTGGAATACATCAATCGCATCCATCTTTTCGCCTGTACCAATAAACTTTATGGGTTTATCTACCACACTCTTTATAGAGATTGCAGCCCCTCCGCGGGTATCTCCATCTAATTTTGTAAGTACAACACCTTCAAAATTTAAACGATCGTTAAAGGCCTTGGCAGTATTAACAGCATCCTGCCCTGTCATCGCATCTACTACAAACAATGTTTCTTGAGGCTGGATCGCTTTATGAACATTGGCGATCTCGGTCATCATTTGTTCATCTACGGCCAAACGACCTGCCGTATCGACGATCACAATGTTGTGCCCGTTGGCTTTGGCGTGTGCTATCGCATTTTGGGCGATCTCTACCGGGTTCATATTCCCCTCTTCACTATAGACTTCTACTCCAACCTGATCTCCTACAACGTGCAACTGATTGATCGCAGCCGGACGGTATACATCACAGGCTACCAATAACGGTTTTTTGCTTTTCTTGGTTTTTAGATAATTAGCCAGTTTTCCGGAGAATGTGGTCTTACCACTACCTTGAAGTCCGGACATTAAGATAATGCTGGGTGACCCTTGCAGATTTATTCCGGCCGTTTCACCTCCCATGAGTTCGGTGAGCTCGTCCTTTACCAGTTTCACCATTAATTGTCCCGGCTGTAAGGTGGTCAAAACATTTTGACCCAAGGCTTTTTCCTTGACCGTATTGGTGAATTCTTTAGCGATCTTAAAGTTAACATCGGCGTCAAGCAATGCACGGCGAACTTCTTTTAAAGTCTCTGCAACGTTTACCTCCGTAATGCTTCCGTGGCCTTTTAATACGTGAAGGGCTTTATCTAATTTATCACTTAAATTATCGAACATTTTCTTTCTCTTTAGGATTGCAACACACCCGCTTCAATAGGTTGGGCGTATGAAGGTGCAAAGATACTAATTGACAAGGGAGTTACAAAGTAGGATTTGTGGAAAGATAAGCAGCCTTTAAAAGTTTTTAATTACCTTAGTCATGCTGTAAAAGCTCCTCAAATCGATTGGCTGGTTGTTAATACATTATTTTCCATATATAAAATTAACACTATGCGCAAAACTTATCGTTACCGAGACCTTTCATATCCCGTGGAGGACTCAACTGAGGTATTTCTTACCGTTACGTATATTTCAGACGGCAACTTGGGAAAAACACTGGTCTATCAACCCCATCTGGGAAATCCGGAGATCGAAAACTCGGGTACTGTTTCTATTGGGACAGGAGCCCAATTACGAGGAAGGATTACCATCTGCCTTACCGAAATTGCCAATTTGAATCCAAACGAAGATGAGATTAGCCTGTCCTTTTCTTTGAACGACACACCCCTTGTAGCCCATCACAACGATAAGAGTGAAGAGAACAATCCTACCATTGTGCTTTTTATTAGATTTCCGAAACCATGAAAAGGATAGCTGTTTTATTTTGTTGTCTTCCCTTTACCCTGATTGCACAAGAGGTGTTGGAGCCACTTACAACACCTTCCGCTCCAGCAGCGACTATTTTGGAGTTGCAACCCAAAGTGATCCTACAGCCTAAATCATATCAAACCCTAGAAACGGCCTTGTATTCAAATTTTCTGAATGAAACCAACGAGGCTGTCATTCCTGCCAATTTTGCGCTAGAGTTTACACCCTACTGGACCACGAACCACGGTTTATCGCTCATGGATTATTTGTATCCTGAAACACTTGCCGATCAACTGCTTAGAAATTCGTCCTTTTCTTTAGCATCCACACAATCGTTCGTCCTTGGAGACAGCACCACGACCAACGGAATTGGATTTGGTTATCGTACCTCTTTCTTTTTTCCGAATACTGCGGATAAAGAAACCACCAGGGCAGCGATTGAAGCGATTCAGAAGGATAATACCCTAAAAGGGCGCATTCAGCTCGAGGCTTTCGATATCACTGAGAACAGGAAGGTTGCCAACAAATCCGAATTCCTATTATGGATGGATGCCGTTGTAATTCGCGAACTTAAAATTTATAGCAGCTTAACTTCAGACAACGATCTCAAAGCTATTTTAGAGAACATAACCAAAGAAAGTAGGCTCTTACCAGAGCTTGATCTGGAACATCCCGACCCCTTTATCGATCAATACAAGGAAATAGTTGACAATGCCGTAAAAACTAAGCTTCTACTGTCTAATTTTGAAAGTTACTTAAAAAACCGTCAAGGTCTTACCATTGATGTTGCCTTGGCTTCCCTCCTTGTTTTTCCTACCAATTCTTTTGAATTCTCCTACCTTCCTAAAAACGCAATATGGCTCACGCCCTCCTATCGTTTTTCACGTACGTTAGATTTTCTGCAAGTACTCGGAGTACTTCGTTATGAATGGTATCTGGATGAATTTTACGATCGTTATTTTCCCAACACCTTTACCTACCAACACACATGGGACTACGGTCTTTCTGCAGTGAGCGAATTTAAACGCTTATCCCTTCAATTCGAGTTGGTGGGCCGGCAACGAAGCGCTACCATTCCTGCGGGCTTCGATGCAATGGGCAATGCACTCTTCAGAAAAGAAAAAGACAACGATCTTCAATACGCGGGCACGATCGCTTATCAATTAACCGATAAAATTGTATTGTCCTATACCTTGGGAAGTAGGTTCGAGACTATTTTAAATCCTTCGGAAACCCTAATTTCATTACTCTGTTTAAATTTTGGATTTGGAGGGCCAAATATGAGCGATCTCGAATTGCTGAAAGAATGACGGCAGCCGCCCTTATTCCGAGGAAAACATAACTCCATCCATTACAAGCATACCGGATATATAAATCTTTTGTATCTTTAATTGGAAGTTTCCTTGCAGTACATCTTTGAAATAAAGGTAGTATGACTTAAAATCGCACAGGATAGAAGACGTCACGAAAAGGTGACGGTATAAAAGGTTCATCACAGAATGCTTTTTTATTATTTGCTGCGTATTGATTTGTAGCGGCACCACACCAACACTAATTCGAAGTATATGAAATCACCAAAATCCATTATTTTAGTATTGATCGCACTTTTGCTTTTTACTGAAACACAATACGCACAGGACGCAAATTCACAGGCCTTCTGGGTTCACGAAGATCCTGTGTATCCGGCTAAAGTTGCCGATTATGAAGAGTATTGTAGCATTCTTGCAAACAGTTGTAAAAAATTTAATATTGACACTGCCCATTGGTATACTGTTTCTACCGACGATTTGCGGTATTTCCATTTATCCCCGATAGACAATATGGCCGATCTTGATAAGAGTCGATTCTCAGGACTACAGAGTAAGATGGGAGAACAGGAATTCAATCAATTGTTCGACAATTTCGACAACTGTTACGATACTCATAGCGATTACATTATCCATCTTGATAATGACCTTTCCTATATGCCGGGGGGGGTAGACATTGTCGAAGACGGCCTGGAGTTCAGAAAACTAGAATTCTGGTATACAACACCACAAAATTTTAACAAGGTATTGGACCTGGCCATGCAGTTTAAACAGCTCTATGCCAAGAAAAATTCACCAGAACACTATCGCGTTTACCGGAGTGGTTTTGGAGCTCCCGGACAATTCATCCTAGTAGCTATTTCTGCTAAAAGCCCCGAAGACTACGAGCGAATTCGCAAAGAAAACAAAGAAATATTAGGCGAAGAGCGTAACAAGATTTATGAGCAACTGTTAAGTTCCATCATGCGAGTTGAAACATTAAATGGCTATATGCGAAGAGACCTTTCTTATATTCCGGCCGGAACGAAATAGACCGTCACTTTTTTTTTGCATTAACGTCTTCCTCGACGTTTAAAACCTCCGCCCTTGGGCTGAGGTTTCTTTTTATTACTGTTCTGTCGACCGCGTTGATTTTGTGCTTTATTCTCTGCCTTGCGTTCCAATACCTCTGAAAGGGATTCGGTCACTTCAAAGCCGGAGATCGTTTCGCTTTGCAACGGTTCTCCTAACAGTTTCTCGATACCGGCCACATACTCATTCTCATCTACGCTTACAATAGAGATCGCTTCGCCCGATGCGCCTGCCCTTCCGGTACGCCCTATGCGGTGTACGTAATCTTCAGGAATGTTGGGGAGCTCGTAATTGATGACATGAGGCAGTAACGGTATATCAAGCCCACGCGCAGCAATATCTGTTGCAACGAGAACACGCACCTTTCCGCTTTTAAAACCAGACAGTGCTTTGGTGCGTGCACCCTGACTTTTATTACCATGTATTGCTGCTGCACTAATCCCAGCCTTGTCTAATTTTTGACATAACCTATTGGCACCGTGCTTTGTTCGTGTAAAGATAAGGACTTGTTGCCAGTCTCCTTCAGATATCAATTTAATCACAAGATCGGTCTTCTTGCTTTTGTCGGTTCGGTATACGATTTGATCGATGATTTCTACTGCAGTATTTTCCGGAGTGGCCTCTACTTGCACAGGATGATGCAAAAAAGTATTTGCCAATTCCTTGATCTCTTTTGAAAAAGTTGCCGAAAAAAGCAGGTTTTGCCTCTTTGCCGGAAGTAACGCAATAATTTTTTTTATATCCCTAAGAAACCCCATATCCAACATACGATCGGCCTCATCGAGAACCAAAACCTCAACATTGGAGAGTGATACAGCCCGCTGATTTTGTAGATCCAGCAATCTGCCGGGAG
Source organism: Altibacter lentus (assembly GCF_000746845.1). Classification (GTDB taxonomy): domain Bacteria; phylum Bacteroidota; class Bacteroidia; order Flavobacteriales; family Flavobacteriaceae; genus Altibacter; species Altibacter lentus. The sequence continues at coordinate 1,374,635 of NZ_KN050846.1, forward strand.
TGGCGACCAAAATATCTACTCCTTGCCGAAGGGTCCGTATTTGCGGATTCGCATTTACGCCTCCAAATATCACTGCAGCACGTAAGGAAGTAAACTCTCCGTACTCTTTGAACTCTTCATACACTTGTGCTGCTAATTCTCGAGTTGGCGTAAGGATCAAGGCCCTTACAGGGCGCTGTCTCAATTGCGCCTGATTGTTTAAAATTTGGAGCATCGGTAAGGCGAAAGCAGCTGTCTTTCCGCTACCGGTTTGTGCAGAGGCCAATATATCTTTACGTTCTAGTATATTGGGGATGGCTTTTTGCTGAATGGGAGTTGGAGAAGTATATCCTTTTTTGCTGATAGATCTCAGCAGGGCATCGGAAAGCCCAAGTGTTTTAAATGACATATAAATTGTTTACAAAATGACAATTTAGCGTAACGTCATTTCTATAAGAGGCTCAAAGATACGTTTAATTATCTCCCCCGCACATATTTAATTCCGGCTTATAAAATAGATTACGTAGAACTACGTAGGTGATTTATTACTAAATTATGTATATTTAACCTGTTGTTTGCCAATTATTTAGTCCTCAGCTACGCATCGAATTTTACTTCTACTTATAGAATGGATTTTTCAATTAACACTAATTAACAATCAACCCTATGAAAACAATTAAATTTTTCGGATTACTATTTGTAAGCTTTTTAACGTTATTATCCTGCAAGGAACAACCAACAAGGTATACACAGTCATCTCCAGAAATCGACACCTTAAAAGCGGCTATAGCTGCGTATGAGGCCGGTGACTGGGAAGGTTACCAAACTCATTATGCCGACACGGCAAAGATCTATCACAATACCACCGATAAATTTTTATCGGCTACCGACAATGCAAATGCGTTCAAGGAATCAACTGCCCAGTACTCCTCTTATGGTTTTATCAAAGACGAAGGCGACTCCGAAATGGTCGTTACCGATGACGGGGAGACGTGGGTTAACTACTGGGGTGTGTGGCAAGGCACTTTAAGTGCCAACAACCAATCTTACAAAATGCCTGTCCATCTCACCGCACAATTCGCAGATGGAAAGATCGTAAAAGAATATGCGTATTACGATAGAACTCCTATAGTACTTGCCCAAATGGAAATGCAAGCAGCGCAAGAGGAAGCCGGTATGGAGGAAGATGCAGCGATGGAAACTCCTTCTAATTAGGTATTATTAAACGTTAACAAAAGGCCGGTTCTTTGGGATCGGCCTTTTTTAATGAGACTTTTTTTAAAGAATTTAGATTCTGTGTTTTCCGAAGCGGCTATTTTCAAACTTTACCTATCTTTAAAAAATATTGATCACGAAATCTATGTATGAATATCGATCAAATCTTTAAAAACAATCAAGCTTGGGTGAACGAAAAACTTGGACTCGATCCCAATTATTTCAAAATCTTAAGTGAGGGACAAAACCCCGAAGTGCTCTACATTGGATGTAGTGACAGTCGAGTGACAGCCGAAGAGCTCATGGGCGCTAAACCCGGGGAAGCTTTTATTTTAAGGAATATTGCCAATATGGTCTCCAACTTAGACCTAAGTGCCATGTCTGTGATTAATTACGCAGTGAATCACCTTAAGGTGGATCATATTATTGTTTGTGGACACTATGGTTGTGGCGGGGTGAAAGCCGCTATGCAATCACAAGATCTGGGGATCTTGAATCCATGGTTACGAAACATTAGAGATGTCTACCGCCTCCACCGCACAGAGTTGAACGCCATAGAAGATGAAGAGGCAAAATACCGCCGTCTGGTAGAACTCAATGTCCAGGAACAATGTGTAAATGTCATTAAAACAGCCGATGTTCAAATGGCGTATCGAAATAGAGACATACGTGTGCACGGATGGGTTTTAGATATACATACCGGAACATTAATAGACCTTAAGATCGATTTCGACACCATACTTAAAGATATTATGGAGATCTACCATTTAGATGAATAACCCTTAAAACATACTCATGAAATTATTATTCAGTACGCTACTTCTTCTATGCAGCAGCACCCTTCTAGCTCAAACCGATAAGGAACTTGTTCAAAATACAGTGGATAAGAATGCCATTGAAGGGCATATCTACTTCTTGGCAGATGACCTATTAAAAGGCAGAGAAACAGGTACGGCAGAGAATAAGATCGCCGCTTCCTATTTGGCAAATACCATGCGTGGTTATGGCGTACAACCTGCATCGAAGGAAGGAACATTTTATCAGGAATTCCCCTTGAAGAAGACAAGCCCTCCTAAGTCCGTCGATCTCAAAATAGACGGAATGCTCATTGAAAATAAAGTTCCCATCGAAGCAGTACTCACTCAATTTGTAGGAAATGCGATCTATCTGGGATATGGTCTGGAAGCCGATTACTTTGGAAAGGATGTAAAAAAACAATTGGTGATTATAAAATCCGGGAGTGCTGAAGCTTCCGATGCCCGGGCAGCTTTCGGCTTACGAGAAACTAAGATGTCTTTAGCAAAAAAAGCAGGCGCGGCAGGGGTTATTGAACTTCTTTCAACCGACGAGAACCTGTGGGGATTCATAGAGCACAATTTTACCAGTTCCCGGATCAGCCTATTAAATGCAAAAGCTGAAGAGGAAAATAAAACAAACTCCTTGCCTTATATATGGGTTTGGGATAAAGAGGGCGCGTATGCGGCTGCTCTCAGTAAAAAAAGTACTGTAAAAGCCACGTTAATGATGGATGCTGCTTCCATCGAAACTATTAAAACGCGAAATGTTGTGGGCATGGTGCAGGGAACAGATCCTGTGTTAAAAGATGAATATATTATCTATTCCGGTCATTACGATCATGTGGGCATAGGAACACCGGACGAGACCGGAGATGTTATTTATAATGGGGCACGTGACAACGCTGTGGGCATAACAACAGTTTTGAGCATGGCCGAAAATCTTGCCAAATATCCTACCAAGCGATCGGCTTTGTTCATTTTGTTCACGGGAGAGGAAAAAGGCCTGTTGGGGAGTGAATACTATGTGGAAAATCCGGTCCTTCCGCTGTCGCAAATGGTCTATTGTTTTAATAGTGATAATGCAGGCTATAATGATACTTCCCTCGCGACCATCATTGGATTGAACAGAACCTCAGCCGGTCCGCATATAAAAGAAGCAGCCGCAGCCTTTGGTCTTACCGCCATTGACGACCCAGCTCCGGAGCAAGGCCTTTTTGACCGTAGTGATAATGTAAAATTTGCTGCCAAAGGGATACCCGCACCTACTTTTAGCTTAGGCTTTACAGCTTTTAATGGTACTGTCACCCAGTATTACCACCGTCCGGGAGATGAGGCCGAAAGTCTCGATTACGATTATCTGCTTAAGTTTTTTAGCGCTTATGTATTGTCCGGCCGTAAGATCGCCAACGATCCTGTGACCCCTTTCTGGACAGCAGGTGATAAATATGAAGAAGCCGGAAAAAAACTTTACAAAAAATAAAAATGAGAGGGTCCATAGCTGTCATGCTACTATTATTTGCTGTAACAAACTCGGGATGTGCCTCCTTTAAAAATTCGGTTGTGTATACGTATACCGATATGAACAACAATACCTACCACATTTCCAGAAATGAGGTTCGTTTCGATCCTGTGACCGCTTCGGAAAGTTCATCGGGGTATTATAGCGGTGGCACTCCTTTTAGTTGTATTCTTTCTGAAAAGAGTTTTCAAAAGATCGCTTCTTTGGCAGAAGCTTTGGTGGAAGCTTCAGAAACCCATAACACACAACGCGTAATGCGTACTGCCGTTCTTGTAGCATCTCACGATGGACAACCATGGCGTGTTATTCTAAATCCTTCCGAAGAGCGTGTAACCCTTGAGAACCTTTTGGCTACGCTGCGTCCCGATTGAAGGAGCGTAGATTTTTCAGAATAAAAAAACCGACTGAAAAAATTCCAGCCGGCTTTTTGGGGCAAAACAAAACTTGAGGAGTTACTGCTTTTCAAATGTTAGGTAATCGGTCCCTCCATTTCCTCCACTCACATCGATCAATTCGATCTTTGTTTGTGTCACAGAAATGATATCCCAGTCATCGCTTAGTTCTTCGAACTCGCGAGGCGAGGCAAAGAATATATTAAAATCGTCATCATCGTCATCATTACCATCATCATCGCTGGAGTTACTGGAATTTGTAACAGACCAGGTACCGGTAACTGTAGTGCTGCCATTAACCGCAACTAAGCTTCCGTTCACATTGAAACTAAAACTATAGCCACTAAAATTACCGGTTTCCTCTTGGTCTGTGTCATAGAAGTAGGTGATCTCCCAGGTGCCGGTTCGGGCAATCGCTGCTGTTTGTTGGGCACTTGCATCATTAGACGCGGAGTCGTCGTTGGAAGGACTGCAAGCGATTACAGCGGTCAATAGGGAGGTTACTACTACTAGACGGATCATTTTCTTTTTCAAAGTTTTCATATATGGTTTTTCTTTTTTAATTTATTATTCTGAATTATATCTTTTCAAAAACAAGGGTATCGGTTCCTCCGTTTCCACCACTCACATCCTCGAGTTCTACGCGTGTCGAAATGAAGTTGAGCACATCCCAATCGTCATTGAACTCGTCGAAGGGTACTTGCGTGCCGAAGTCTAAAACAAAATCAAGGCCGCTGCTGTCTTGGGTAATGGCCCAAGTTCCATTGAAGGTATTAGAACTGTTCTGCGCCATTACGGTACCGTTGGTATTAAAGGTGAGTGTATACCCATTGTAATCTCCGGTCTCATTATCACCATCGTCTATGTAGGATTGCACATACCATTGGCCGTCGGTCATAATATCCCGTAAGGTTTGGGCATTTCCACCACCGCCGTTACAGTTGTCATAAGGTGTTCTTCCGAAGTTGAGAAGATCGGTTCCGCCGTTACCGCCGCTTATATCCTGAAGATTTATAAAGGTTGCATCAAACCCGAGCACATCCCAGTCGTCGTTGAGGTCCTCAAAAGGGTCGTCCTCGTTGTCGTATTCAAAGTTAAGAATGAGGTCCAGTGTACTGTTGCTGCTGCTTTCCACGCTCCAGAAACCGTTCTTTGTTGCAGAGCTGCTTGTAGCAGTCGCTGTTCCATTGGTATTGAAGGTAAACGTATAGTCCACATAATCGCAGGTCTCATTATCACCGTCATCGTCATAGAGATTCACATACCAGTTTCCGGTGGTTAATTGTGTGATAAGTTCATTCACGTCGGAATTTGACCCGCCATCGTTTGGTGTTCGCTCGAAGGTGAGGTAATCTGTGCTGCCGTCACCTCCGCTCACATCTTTGAGACGTATAATCTCTGAAGTCGCTTCAATAATATCCCAATCGTCATCCAACTCATCTAAGGGATCATTGGTCCCGAAGAATAATTCCAGGTCCGGGGTACTGCCGGAGGTAAGGTTCCAGGTTCCGTTTACAGTGTTATTCCCATTCGTGGCAGTTGCCGTGTTGTCTGTTGAAAAATTGAATTCGTATCCGTTGAAATCGGAAGTTTCATCGTAATCATCAAAATAATAGGTAATATACCATACCCCCGAAGTGAGATCGCTGACAAACTGAGTGTTATCTATGGGGTCGTCATTGCTGCTATCGTCGCAATCTGCATTACTTATAATATCAATAAGTTCTTGATTATTCACTACAGGAAGTACTTCTCCGTTCACGATCACCGAAATGGGAAAATCAATACTAATGTATTCGTCACTGTTCAAGTTACTTAAGAACTGGTAAAGTTCAATATCGCTGTTGACTGTGGTCGTCCCGATCTGCTGCTGATTGGAATCGTAGATAAAAAAGGTAATAGGATATACAAAATCCACGCACCCAATGGAATCGTCAATGTCTCCATCGCAGGCCGCGATGATGGCGTCCAACTCGGTCTGACTATTAACGACAACCTGTGTGAAATCCTCTAAGATAATGGTGATGGGGAATTGGATCTCCAGTGTATCCTCATCATTTGGAAACTGATTAAAAATAGCTTCCACGATATCGTAATCATCCTCATCGGTAATAACGACTTCCTGTCCGTTGGCAAAAACGGTGACGGGAAGCACCACACTTGCGCAACTGTTTCCGTCGATAATATCATCAAAGTCGCCTGCATTTTCAGAAGAACGAATAAGCAGTTGCGTCACTGTAGAATTAGCGGTTATGGTTTCTTCGTTGGTCTCATCAATAAATTCGTCCTCTTCTTTTTGGCAGGAACCGAAAAGAAGGGTTAAAGAGAGAAGGAGCAAAAAGTGAATTCTAATTAAATTTTTCATAGCAATTTTTTTTTGGGCTGTTTACTAATAGAACAAACAACTTTTAAATTACCCTACGTTGGAAATAAAAAACTTTTTTGAATATCTTTGAGCAACACCTCACCTCTATGGAAGAACACCAAGACGTTTGTAAGGAGCATATTTTTACGAAAGTATACGAAGATCACGGAAAACAGGTCTGGAATTTCATCTATTTTAAATGTGGAAATACAGCTCAGGCAGATGATCTTGTGCAGGATGCATTTATAAAATTATGGCAAAATTGTGCCAAGGTCCCTTTTGAGAAAGCAAAATCCTTTTTATACACGGTCACTAACAATGCGTTCCTCAATGAGGTAGCACATAAAAAGGTGGTATTGAAACATGCAGCCCTTCAGCCGGCAAAGGTAAATGATCAATCCCCGGAATTTTTACTGGAGGAAAAACAATATCTCAAAAAAATTGAAAATGCCATTGCAGATCTTACCGAAGCACAACGCACGGCTTTTTTAATGAACCGTATTGAAGGCAAAAAATATAAGGAGATCGCCGAGATCTTAGACATCTCGGTGAAAGCTGTAGAAAAACGTATGAGTCAGGCACTTGCGGCCTTACGAAACGATATAGAAAATATATAGAATAACAGGTAGGGTAATTTAACGCATCCCTGTTTTATAAGTAGGTATGATATACGCAAATCATGGATAAACACTACATTTTACATAAATATCTGAATGGCGAAGCTACTTCGGAAGAGATCGAACTGTTAAGGTCATCTCCCGAGTATGCCTCTTATGTAAAAATATCGGAAGCCACTTCAAGTTTTGAGGCACCTCAGTTTGATAGTACCGCTAATTTTGAAGCGATCCTTTCGCGGCGAGGTGAACAGTCCTCTGTAAAAAAATTACACCCTATCAAGACGCTTTTAAAGATCGCAGCAGTTGTAGCCGTGATCTGTGCCGGATATTTATATCTCAACACCTTGGACACAACCGTGAGCACTGGCATTGCACAAAAAGAATCTGTGCTGTTGCCCGATGCTTCAGAAGTAATACTCAATGCAGATTCCAGAATCGTCTACAATAAAAATGACTGGAAAAAAGAACGCAGTCTGGCACTTGTTGGTGAAGCGTATTTCAAAGTTTCAAAAGGGAATACCTTTTCGGTGAATACATCACAGGGTGTTGTAAAAGTTTTAGGAACTCAATTCAATGTATTTGCACGCGATTCATTATTTCACATCAATTGTTACGAAGGATTGGTAAGTGTAGCTTTTAATGATACGGTAGTCAAATTACCTGCAGGTAATAAACTAAAAGTGGAAAAAGGAGCGTTAGTGGTACACACACCTAGTAATGCGACAGCTCCTGCTTGGATCACTGACGAAAGTCATTTTGAGAACATTACGCTTGGCGTACTTTTACAGGAAATAGAACGCTATTATCCGGTTACCATTTCGGCAACCAATGTGGATTTATCACGGCGCTTCACAGGAAGCTTTACACATTCCGACCTTGAACTCGCATTGAAATCGGTATGTGAACCACTACAATTACAGTATACAGTTACTAATGGGGAAGTACTAATTTATGCACAAGGCAGTCAGTAGAAAGAACATTGCATTGCTTACAGTCCTAGCGCTTTTGTGGTGTACACGAACGCTTTCCCAGAATCCCCAAAAAATTCCTTTAACCTCGGTTATCGAGCAAGTGGAGACCGCCTACAATGTGAGTATTTCTTATGCCACCTCTGATGTCTCAGGAATTGTTATCATCCCTCCGGCTAAAGAGAACTCGCTGGAGAACACCTTGCGCTATCTTACCCAAAACACCCCTTTGCGATTTACCCGTATTGACGATCGTTACATCACGGCCACGCTTAAAAACGGTGAAGCACTTCACTGCGGAAGGGTTTACGATGCCGAAACAGGCCTTCCGCTCTCAGATGTGACAGTACAGACTATAGACGGCAGCTTTGCTACTGTCACCAATTCTGAAGGGATTTTTTATCTGGCTGAAACATCCCCCGGTGCGTCCCTCCGCATCTCTCATGTGGGCTATGAAACCACCGAAATTCTAGCAGATCGACTTACCGGCGATTGTTTCGGGATCCTGTTACTACCTTCCGTAACCGCACTTACTACCATTACACTGGAAACCTTGTTCACCCAAGGAATCCAAAAAAGTAGTGACGGTTCCATCACCCTGAAAACCGAAAACTTCGGGTTGTTACCCGGGCAGGTTGAAAATGATGTGTTGCAGATCGCACAAGCACTTCCGGGTGTTGAAAGTGCAGATGAGACCATTTCTAACATCAATATTCGGGGTGGGACGCATGATGAGAACCTAATTCTTTACGAGGATATAAAAATGTACCAGAGTGGTCATTTTTTCGGATTAATTTCGGCTTTCAATCCCGATCTCACTAAGGAGGTCACGCTGTATAAAAACGGGACCCCATCGCGGTATGGTGAAGGTGTTTCGGGGGTGATCGACATGCGCTCTAAAGACAAGGTCACTTCAAATATTGAAGGCGGATTGGGCGTGAATCTCATCAATGGCAACTTTTATCTGGACATCCCAGTTTCCGAAAGAAGCAGCATGCAACTCTCCGGCAGGCACTCTATCAACTCGCTTTTTGAAACACCCGTATATAAGACCTACTCTGAAAAAATCTTTCAGGATACCGAGATTACCAATCAGGAGAATCCGTTTGCGCCGGGGAGTCTTTCGGTCACGGAGGATTTTAGTTTTTATGATATAAGTACTAAATTCCTTTGGGATCTTTCAGAAAAGGACAGACTGCGGTTTACCATTTTTACTGTGGACAATAAGCTTGATTTCACCGAAACATTAGAAACCTCTTCGGCATCCAAGACCAGCAATCTGAAACAGCGAAGTCTGTTGGGGGGCTTCTCATGGATGCGTACCTGGAGCGGAGACCTCAAAACCACCGCCCTGGTCTACGGCAGTTATTACCTGCTGGATGCTGTTAATAATGACATTTTCACGACGCAGGTACAGCTTCAGGAGAACGAGGTGATCGACGCCGGATTTAAACTGGATGGTTCATATCGCTTAAGTGAAACCCTTCACCTTGACGGCGGATATCATTTTTCGGAAACAGGGATCGCCAACCTACAGGATGTCAATTTACCCCGTTTCAGAATTTACGAAAAAAAAGTACTACGGTCTCATGTGCTTTTCTCAGACCTCATCTATACCTCCTCCAGTAAGAATACGATTTTAAGAGGTGGCGTACGCGCCAATTATTATGAAAAGTTTGATCGATTCCTCCCGGAACCCAGGTTTAGCGCACATCAAAAATTAGGAGGGGGATTTGCGCTGGAAGCGCTGGGCGAACTCAAAAGTCAAACTGTCACCCAACGTATCGATTTCGACAGCGATTTTCTAGGTATTGAGAAGCGACGGTGGGTGTTAGCAAACGAAATGGATACGCCTATCATACAAAGCAAGCAATTTTCGGCAGGTCTGGTGTTCAAAAAAAGCAAATGGTTTGTGAATCTGGAGGGTTTTTACAAACATGTAGATGGTATAACCGCATCCAATCAAGGATTTCAAAATCAATTTCAGTTTGTCGACGCACAGGGAAGTTATGCATCAAAGGGAGCCGAGTTTACCTTGAATCGGAAAACAGATCGTTTTAGTGCCTGGTTTACCTATTTATACATGCAGAACGACTATACGTTTACAACCCTCTATCCCGATCCTTTTCCTCATAATCTGGATATCCGGCATTCGCTTACAGCCGCAGGTTCATATACTCTCAAGAGATTGAAGTTTGCCTTAGGCTTTAATTACCATACCGGGAAGCCTAATACATTTCCGCGGGACAATGACGCCATTGAGGTCATTGATGGGGAGGAGACCATCATCTACGCCCAGCCTAATACACAACGTCTCTCGAATTATTACCGTACCGATGTTTCTGCTGAATATCTCTGGGAGCTTTCAGAAAGTGTTGATGCTAAGATCAATCTCGCCGTATTGAACCTACTGAACCAAAAAAACACATTGAACATTCGGTATGCCTTGGATACCGATGCGTCCGGTAACGCACGAATCAATCAAGTAAAGGAAGTCTCCTTAGGTTTTACGCCCAATGTATCTGTGCAGGTCCTCTTCTAACCGCGGTACGCTTTAAGGCTCCCTGAAATCATATATTTTTAATTCCTAGTAGAATTCTTTGATGTCTTAACAGAAGATACACAGTAGATTAGCAGTATGTTACACCTGTAAATCTCACTCTATGAAAAAGGCATTACACATTGGAATAATTGCTTTGGCAATTTCCTTCACCACCAGTGCACAGGAATGCAATGAAGGCTTGGGAATGATCAACTCTCTTTGGGAAAAAGCAACACTGGAACAAGCCCTGACCAACCCTGATGCTATCATTGACGAGTTTAATACACTAAAAGGCTCCTTGGGCAGTTCCCTCAATTCCTTGTCTTTTAAGAGTGACGCACCCAAGTTGCTTTTTATAAACGGAAAGCAAAAACAAGGAACCATTAAGGGACTCAAAAAGAGAGTATATATCACGTCTCTTATTCCGAAGGAATCCATTACCATCACCATACAGAATACACAACAACTAGCAGTCGCCGAGGTTGTGATCTGCGCTCATGATAAAAAGGGAGCGACACAGAATATTCATCAGTTTCAGTTTACCGGTGAAGAAAGCGATCAAACCTTTGTCTTGGAAGCGATCAAAGGAAAAATTATAAGTATCTCCATCAAGAATAAAGAGGCTTCCGGAAAATTTGAATATAAGATCGCAGCTTTTTAACGGCTGCTAAGGAAAAAGTCGATCCTACCGGAATTCATACATTTTCAACCCCTCTAAGAATTCTAAGATAGCATTTCTTTTAAGACACCATACATTAGAACACGTTAAACCATTAATAACCATTAAATTATATTGATCATGAAAAAAGCAACTATCATCGTTATCATCGCACTCTTCGCATTCAGCATGCAAACGAATGCACAAAATTGCAACCAAGGAGTGAAATTAGCCGAAAAGACCTGGGAAAAATGGGGTCCCTGGAAGCCGAACATCCAGCTCATCCCGTTTAAGGCCGAAGTACAAAAAATCAAGAATGTTTGGAATTGGATCGCGGCCAATGGCGGTGCGACCATTGGACCCCGTCTGCTGGAACTGGATGGTGGGAATGAAACCGGAAGCATTACCGGACAAACCAAAAGTACCTTTGTCTCCCCGCCTTCATTTGATGATTCGGTGGAGATCACTATCAATAAATACGATGGAAAGGCAAAAACCGGGGTTGTGATCTGTGTACAAGGGCGTGATGGAGTGACTACACAAAAGGCCACGTATGAATTTCCAAACGATAAGAATGGAAAAGTGAAAACCTTCACCCTTAACAATGTTCGAGGTAAGATCATTATTGTCGCCATGAAGAACCTTTCGGTAGGAAACAAGTTTAAATACCGTATCAACGGGAAAAAAGCATAAGGAAACATTCATCCGGGAGTGGCAACACTCCCTTATCTTCTGTATATGAAAACATTATTGATTATCGCACTGATGCTTTGCACCTATATGCTTCAGGCACAGCCTAAAGTATATGCCATAGAACCCGTACCAAATGAAGAGGTTGCCTACTCGGGGGATCTTTCAGAAGGAATAGTCCTAGACGACCTGTCCTGGGCATGGAGTAGTTCGAACGCCTGCTTTCCTGAGACTCAGAAAAGTAAGTTTACGGGCAAACATCTCTTTTTTACGGGAATCATTCCGAAATTCAGTGAAATGGAGGTAACGGTGATCCCTAAGGATCCCACTGCCAATTTTAGTGTATATGCTTACGAAATTGGTGTTAACAGTAACGATCTCGTACCAAATCTGCCACGATGCATTCGTTGTGAAGCAGACCATAAGCAGGAACGAAACTTTAGCGGGAAAGCGCCGCAGGACCACACCCGAAAAGTGACCAACCTGGTCGCCATAAACAATCCATATCGGGTTGTGATTGGAGTTACAGGCGCAGATGGATTGAGTGAGGGTGAATTTACCTTGGTTGTCTCTATGAAGTCTCGTTAGGAGAATCGCAAAAACACTCGTTAAAATTTTATATCTTTTGAGTATGCTAGCCAATTCAACCTATTGTTTTCTTTTTCTAATTGCGGTTTTCCTTGGAATGCCGCAATTGGCTTTGACGCAAGAAGATATCAAACAACGAATTGACAGCACGCTACAGACACTTGCAGATAAGCCCTATGAAGAAAAAAAGGAGGCATATCATTTCATCAATTCGATCATACTGAAGGATCATGCCGGTGCCGAAGCGCTCTTCGAATATGCGCTTTCACGGGACAGCACAGATCTGGGGCGTATGGTCCTATACACGCGCTTTAGTCAAAAATTATCTCAAAAAGGACTCACAGACCAAGCGCTACAGATAAAACTACTGGGCCTCGAGCTGGCAGAAAAATTACAGGATGAGCGAGCGACCATCGAATATCATATTTCGGTGGCGAATGCCTACCTTTTCCAAAATTTACCGGACAAAGCATTGTTTCACCTCAATGCGGCACAACCCATGGCAGAAAAGCCGGAGAATCGAGATCTCCTTTGGAACTTCTATTACCACAAAGGTCTACTACAAGATATGTTGGGTGATGTGGAAGGCCAAACAGCATATTACCGTAAAATGGGATTGCTCACAGATGAAGCAGGAAATACGCCTTCCAACCGATTTGTATTGTACATCCTCGTGGATCATTTCTCTCAGGTGGATGCCCCTTTGGAACTTGCAAAATATACCGAACGATTGGCAGCCTATTATGAAGAAGCACATCCCAATACCCCGGCGGGTCACATGCCTATAAAAAGTATTTTTGAAAAAAGGACCGATCCCTCCAACATACCAAGGCTGAAAGAAGCCATCACTATCAGCGATAGTTTGAACAGTATAAATTCCTTTGCATTCAATACAATGGCTCTGGCGGATACCTATGCAAAAATGGGACGCCCGGAACTTGCCATCCCTTTTCTTGAAGAAGCCATCCAAAAGGTTACAAGTGTTAAAAAACCCCAAGTCCTCATTTACCTGTATACCAAGATGGCGGAGATCAACGTAGCTGCATCAAATTTTAAGGACGCCTACAACTATAAGATCCTGGAAGCTTCACTGCGGGATAGTATCTCTTCTGAACGGATGCAAAAGAACATTGCAGAGCTTGAAGTAAAATACGATACCGAGATCAAGGAACGGAAGATCGCAGAGCAAAACCTTCAGATCGAAAAAGAATCAAGACAAAAAACACAGATCTTTATCGGCTTAATCGCCTTGGGTATCTTATTGCTGGTTTCCTTTTTATTCTTCAGAAAGCGTTTAAAATATCAAAAGACTATTGCGCATCAAAAAGAAACCCTTCAAACACAACGCATCACAGAACTTCAGCAAAAAAACAAATTATTGGCTCTTAGCAGTATGATCGAAGGACAAGAAGCCGAAAGACTACGTATTGCGAAGGATCTTCATGATAGTTTGGGCGGACTCCTTAGTACTGTAAAAGCGCATTTCTCGTCCATTCAGCGTGAAATCGAACAATTGGAGCAACTCAACCTAACCGGAAAAACCAATGCACTCATAGACGAAGCCTGTTTGGAAGTCCGAAGGATCTCCCACAATATGATGCCACACGCTTTATCGCTCTCCGGGCTGAAAGGTGCCGTGGAAGATATGAGCGAACAATTACACCAGCAAGGGTATGAGGTAACATTAGAGGTGAGCAAACTGCCGGAAAAAATGGAACCTACACGAGAGATCATGATCTATCGATTGTTACAGGAGATCATCTCGAACATTCGAAAACACGCCGAAGCCAAAACCATACTTATTCAGATAATAGGATACAATGGAAATGTAAATATTATTGTAGAAGATGATGGTAAGGGTTTCGATCATCAAAAAGCTGTAGAGAACGACGGACTCGGGCTTAAAAGCATAAACAGCAGGGTTCAATATCTGGACGGCACCATAAATTGGGACACACAGCCAGGCAGAGGAACTTCCATAACCATAAATCTTCCTATCGTATGATACACGTATTTATAGTAGATGACCATAAAATGGTCATAGAGGGAATGGAATTGTTACTAAAAGATGAACCAGAGATCAAGGTGGTTGGAACAGCTTTAAGTGGCGAAGATGCGATCGATTTGATCCCTAAGGTTAAAACCGATGTGGTGCTCTTAGACATCAATATGCCGGAAATGAACGGTATTGAGACATGTAAGCATTTATTGAAGGAGTTTCCGCACCTTAAGGTTATTGCCATTTCCATGCATAAAGAGAGCAGCCTTATTAAACTCATGCTTAGCAGCGGCGCCAAAGGATATGTGCTTAAGAACGCCGGACAGGAAGAAGTCATTGATGCCATCAAGATCGTTCATGGTGGCGCCATGTACTTGGATGACACCGTGAATGCCATTGTGGTAAATAGTGTAGCCAACGGAAGCAAACAACGCCTTGAGAGTCCTTTTCCAACACTGTCAAAAAGGGAAAAGGAAATTCTGCTACTTATTCTGGACGAATGTACCACACAAGAGATCGCAGATAAATTATTTATAAGTTTTGGAACGGTGGAGACCCATCGTCGGAATATGCTAATTAAAACCGGTGCCCGGAATACGGCCGGTCTAGTACGCATTGCATTAGAATACGAACTACATAAAAAATAGAAATTATGAGATCATTAGTTACCATCCTTCTGATATTCGCAATGGTAAGTTGTGCTTCAGAGACAGAAAAAAAGAGCCTTAACTCTGTAGAGGAGATCTACAGTGCTACCACCGCCTATTCCAAAAAGAGTAGCTTCGATGTGGCCCAGGGAACCAAGAAAGAGTTCAACATTGTGGTATCAAACAGCAAAATGATTGACACCTTGCCGCCCACAGTCACATCGGGGAATATAGCGTTACTGGTTTTTGAAGGTCTTTCCGAAGAAGAAAAAAAATCATACAGCGGGATAAGTGTGGACCTTATAAACAGTAAAAAAGATTCGGCTTCGTATTTCTATCCTTCAGAATTACTCGAAAGCCTCGTAACCAAGTCGGGCAATTTCAAACGCTTTTCTGAAAGTATTGTAGCCGGGGATTTTGGAAAACTCGATGCTTTAAAAAGTGATGCCGACATCCCCATCTCTATTGGTGAGGGCGTCAAGAAAACGATTAAAAATAACGAAATAATCTACGGCGACCTCATAGCCTATCAGCCTTTCGGCGTGTCTGAAGACAGGGACGAAATTGGTGAGATCTACCAGTTCCAGGCCAATTTGGTCTTTGAGAAAGGCACGATCGGTTATTTTGTGAATGTAGATAAGGCCGAAGGAAAAGATAAAGTGATTGGCTTTCGATTCTTCGAATAATTACATACGTTCGGGAACTGTTATGCCTAACACTTCAAAAGCAGTCTTTATCACAGCACCCACCGCATGGGAGAGTCGAATACGGAATTCCTTTTCAGCTTCTGTATCGGCTCCAAAGATCGGGACGTTCTGAAAGAACGAATTGTAAAGACGCACCAGGTCGTACGTATAATTGGCAACCAAGGCCGGACTGTACTGTTCGGCTGCTTGCTGAATGACCTCAGGAAAGAGCTGAAGCTGTTTTAGTACTTCCTTTTCTTTATCCTGAAGCGCAAAACCGTTTATAGCCGATGGCACCGGCAAGCTACCCGCTTTTCGCAAAATAGACTGTATTCGCGCATAGGTGTATTGAATAAAAGGACCGGTATTTCCTTGAAAATCGACGCTCTCTTCGGGATCAAACAAAATACGTTTTTTAGGATCCACTTTCAGAATATAATACTTTAAAGCACCCAAGCCAATGGTGTGGTACAGGTCTTTCTTCTCTTCTTCAGAAAAATCGTCGATCTTACCTAGTTCTTCACTAATCTCTTGGGCTGTCTGTGCCATATCTGCAATAAGATCATCGGCGTCCACGACAGTGCCTTCCCGGCTTTTCATCTTACCCGAAGGAAGGTCAACCATTCCATAACTAAGATGGTGCAGGTTCGCGGCCCATTCGTATCCCAGTTTCTTCAAGATGAGAAACAACACCTTAAAGTGATAATCTTGTTCATTTCCCACCGTATAGATCATTCCGTTGATATCCGGAAAATCCTTTACCCGTTGTATGGCAGTACCAATGTCCTGTGTCATGTAGACGGCAGTTCCATCACTTCTCAGCACGATCTTCTCATCCAACCCGTCCTGGGTAAGATCACACCACACAGAGCCATCTTCCTTTCTATAGAAAACACCCTTTTCCAATCCTTCAGCGATCACATCCTTACCGAGAAGGTAGGTATCGCTTTCGTAATAATAGCTGTCAAAATCGACTCCAATGGCATTATAGGTAGCATCAAATCCTTCATATACCCAACCGTTCATCATCTTCCAAAGCGCTATCGTTTCAGGATCGCCCGCTTCCCACCGGCGAAGCATTTCTTGTGCGGCCACCAGTGAAGGCGCCTCAGTTTTGGCGTTTTCTTCGGAAAGACCTTCAGCTACCAGCTTTTTAATTTCTTTCTTGTATTCCTGATCGAACTTCACATAATAGTTTCCTACCAGTTTATCTCCTTTTAAACCGGCGGATTGGGGTGTTTCCCCGTTTCCGAAGCGTTTCCACGCCAGCATACTTTTGCAAATATGGATCCCCCGGTCATTGATGATCTGTGTTTTATACACCTTTCGTCCAGCGGCCTTTAATATCTCTGCCACACTATAACCCAGCAATACATTGCGGATATGTCCCAAATGCAGAGGTTTGTTGGTATTGGGAGAAGCATATTCCACCATCATGGTAAAATCGCCTTGCGGAGCCTTTCCGAAGGAAGTAAAGTCGTCGATACCATTAAAAAAAGAAAGGTAATAAGCATCACTCAACACCACGTTGAGAAATCCTTTCACCACATTAAAACCGGAAACCGCCTCTACACTATCTTGAAGGTACGCTCCAATCGCCTCTCCGATCTGAACGGGATTTTCTTTAATGACGCGCAACATAGGAAATACCACCACGGTGATATCGCCTTTAAATTCCTTACGAGTTGCCTGGAATTCAACGCTTTCCAGTGTAACACCGTAGATCTCTGTAACGGCCTTTTGTATTTCCTTTTCTAAGATGTCTTGTAAGTTCATACCTTTTGGAACAATAAGAACACCTTGCTACAATGTGATTTTCGCGGTTCTCTTCGGAAAGACATGTGTGGTGTTCGGGTGCAAAGATACAAGAAATTTAACGTTTGGATTATCCGTAATATGGTATCTTTAAAAGAAAAGCTTTTAAAAGAATGATCTTGAATGTATCTTACAATAACAAGGCGATCACTAAGCAAATTGACGAAGAACTTGGTAAGCCTTTTACGTTAAAAGAGCGAATTAAACAACAAGGCATAGGATCCCCGCGTCTTGTAATTACGGACTGCAGCCTCCACCTTCACAACTTGCTCATTCTCGACTCCAACCGAAACGTTTGTAATATCGAGTTACGTCCAAAGGGCATCATTGTAGGATTTCGGTCCCTATTAGAATCCTATGCATTGGTAATTCCCTTCTACAAATTAGTATTATATAAAGGTAAAGCCGAAGAATACAGTGTGTATCGTGATGATTATTACGTAAAAGTACTGGCAAGATCCAAAGATACTGCCATTCATGCTTTTATGCTGAAAGTTCTCAACGCTAAAGCCAAGGCTTTACCCACCCGCTTGGAAGACCCGTAAATTAACGCCTGTTCTTCAGGATCGTTCCGCCAAGCAGTGCCAGCACCCCCAAACCGATCATTCCCAATGTCTGATTGCTTAACCCTTCCTTGGCTGAAACTTCCAATGGGCCAATATCCAAGACTTCCTGTGGTACAAAAGCGTTGTAAAGTCCCAAAATAACTAGGACCAAACCTACTACCAGTAAAACAATTTTCAATATTTTCATAACCGTACTGTTAATTACACAACCAAGGTAATCAAATTATTTACCAGCAAGGAATCTTGTTAACGCCACTTTAACCACTTGTTTAACAACTATTATCTATCTTTAAACAAAAATATTTTGAAAATACTACTCACAGGCGCCAACGGATATATAGGAATGAGGCTTCTTCCTGCACTGTTAGAAAAGGGCCACGAAGTGATTTGCTGTGTCAGGGACAAGAACAGATTCTCCTTAGATACCGAAACATTAAAACGGGTACAGATTTATGAGGTTGATTTCGTCCAAGAAGTGGAGATTGAACGTTTCCCAAAAGATATTGATGTGGTTTATTACCTCATCCATTCCATGAGTGCTTCTACTAACAACTTCGATGAAATGGAGGCCACGGCCGCTACTAATTTCAATAAGTATATGGCGAGCACTTCGGTGAAGCAGGTGATCTATTTAAGTGGTATCGTGAATGAAGAGCAACTTTCCAAACACCTATCTTCTCGTAAAAATGTAGAAGACATTCTATACGAAGGTAATTATCATCTTACCGTACTCCGCGCCGGAATAGTCGTTGGCAGCGGAAGTTCATCTTTTGAAATCATAAGGGACCTCTGCGAAAAGCTTCCCATAATGATAGCACCCAGATGGTTGAAGACCCGCATCCAGCCTATTGCGATACGTGATGTTATTGCGTTCCTGTCTGGAGTGATCTTAAATCCAAAATGCTACGATCAATCTTTTGATATTGGAGGACCCGATATCTACACCTACAAAAAGATGCTGCTCATTTATGCGAAGGTGCGTAAATTAAAGCTATGGATCATCTCTGTGCCTGTGATGTCTCCACGACTCTCCTCCTATTGGTTGTATTTTGTAACCAGCACATCCTATAAACTTGCCGTGAATCTTGTAGACAGCATGAAAATGGAAGTGGTCGCCAAGGATAATAAGCTACAGGAGTTATTAGGCATTGAACCGATCTCTTATGAAGAATCCATAAAAAAAGCTTTTATAAAGATCGAGCAGAACCTCGTGATCTCGAGCTGGAAGGATTCATTGGTGGCCGGGCGGTTTACCAATCTCAAAGGGTACATTCAAGTGCCCAAATACGGTTGTTTAAAGGATGAAAAGAAACTCCCGCTCACAAATCCGGAATCAGTCCTTGAGAATATTTGGTCCATTGGCGGAACACGTGGCTGGTACTATGGAAACTGGCTCTGGAAAATCCGAGGTTTTATGGATCTACTTGTTGGAGGTGTGGGTTTACGACGCGGACGCACCCATCCCGATAAACTCTATTCGGGAGATGCACTGGACTTTTGGAGGGTGATCTATGCCGATAAGGAGGAAAGACGGCTGCTCCTTTTTGCTGAAATGAAACTTCCCGGAGAAGCCTGGTTAGAATTCTGTATAGATGACGAAAATGTGTTGCATCAAACTGCCACCTTCCGACCCAAAGGATTATGGGGAAGGCTTTATTGGTATTCTGTACTGCCCTTCCATTATTTTATCTTTGGAGGAATGATACGGAATATTGCTAAGGCAGCCGCTTAACTATATATTTTATTTCTCTTCCGGGAGGAAGACTTCGGCCATCATACAGCGTGCACTGCCACCCCCACATGTCTCTATGGTCTCCAGGTCACTGCTCAAGATCTCACAATGCTTCTCAATGGCTTCGACCTGATCTGAAGTGAGGCTTTTATGGGCCGCCAAACTCATCACTAAATATTTTGAATCATTCGTTCCTCTCACTTGAAGCATGTTCCCTGCAAAGCGATGCATCTGTGCTTCAGTAATTGTTATGATCTCCTTACCGTCTTCCTGAAGGTGATGCACCACATTCTTCTTTTCAGCCTTATCATCAATTGTGTCTAGACAAATAATGGCAAAATTTTCCCCAAGCGCCATCATGACATTGGTGTGATAGATAGGCATACGCTGTCCGTCCACTGTTTGGTTTGCAGTGAAAACCACCGGAAAATAATCGAAATCCTCGCAAAACTCTATCAACAGCTCTTCATCGGCTCGTGGTGATAAGGCGCAATACGCTTTTTTATGGACGCGATCCAGCAAAAGACTTCCGGTGCCTTCCAAAAAAAGCTCCTCCTCTTCTGCACTGGTATAATCCATATACGCATCAATAATAAATCCTTCACTTTCCAAACGGTCCATAACCTCTTCTCGTCTTTCACGACGACGGTTTACTGCGAACATTGGATATAAGGCTACCACACCATTTTCGTGAAAACTCACCCAGTTATTAGGAAATATGGAATCCGGAGTATCCATCTTAAGATCATCGTGTTCTACGATCACCCGAACTCCTACAGCACGCAGTTTTGCTACAAAAGCATCGAATTCCTCCTGAGCTTTTGTATTGATCTCACTGTTTTTAAGGTCAATATCTTCCTGAAAATAATTATTGACCGCAGTCTCTTCGTTCATACGAAACGCCACGGGGCGTATCATTAAAATGGTATTGGTGATCTGTTGTGCCAAATGTGTGTGATTTAGGGTGCAAATTTAAGTGTAAAAACCGAGGTATTTAATATTAAATAATAATTTTGAAAAAGAAGAAATACCTATTTGTCTTTTTCATTCTTCGTGATATCGTTCTATGAAAAAACTATTCCAATTTTTGATCAAATTCCTTTACACTAATCACAATGGTCAAATAGTTTTTGAGGAGGGTTATTAAATTTATCAGGCCGGGGAACCCACAGGGTGCGCCTGATCAAAAAGACCACTATCCTCTTTGGGTAGAAATTAAACAATCTTACTTTACATCATATACCAGCCCAAATCCGTAGCCGGGTCCTTGAAAGATATTCCTTCCGGAAAACACATACGAAGCACTTACGTAAATTCCAAAATTCCTAAAAAACGGTTTGTATACCGTCCCGCCGATCTTATGATAATGAACCGCAAACTCCTTAAAATTCTGTGGTCGCGGTGTACCGCGGTAATCAATGCCTCCAAAAGAATACTGAGATTCATAATATCCGTCAAAATACCAGGTATGGGATGCTTTGCCCAATTTCAGTGTCGCAGGCAACGCATCGGGAACTTCATCAAATTTAAAAGCATATCCGGCTTGCAAGGTCGCAAACCAACCGGAATCGTACTGGTAATGCCACATAACCTTCGGCTCTACGATCGTTGCTTGTTGCCCAATGTCATTGAGACCCCCTATGGCGTAATTTGAAATAGGCGTGGAAAAACCTAAGGCAGCGGTTAACTGTAAGGTAGTAGCGTGTTTCTTTTGTTGAAAGAATGCATATTTGGCGAAGAATTGGATATCCTGAAACGATTGATTAGGACCAATTTCACTATAAGGCACCGAAACTTGTACATCGAAACGATCTGTAATTCCAAAGGCACCAAAAAGATTCACATAAAATTCTTCTCTGTCAATGTCGAGCTTTTCATTCCCGGCGAAGTAGGCAGTTCCTTTTTTATAACCGCCTCCAAGAACGATTGTTGCATTTCCCTTTCCTCTGTAAAACCCATCAATAGTCCCCTGCGCAAACAACATAGGTGTACACAATAAAGCTACCCAAAACACTAATCCTTCTCTCATACCATTTTTGAATTAGGTCGAAAAGAAGATCACAAACTAACGGGGATCACGCACTAAAGGCATGGTTGTGCAGCGAAGGAGGCCTTCTTGCTTCGATATTTCGGCGTATGGCACTTCCTCTACGGTAAAGCCCTGTGAACGTAACCACGTATTGAGGCG
Organism: Altibacter lentus; assembly: GCF_000746845.1. Taxonomy (GTDB): domain Bacteria; phylum Bacteroidota; class Bacteroidia; order Flavobacteriales; family Flavobacteriaceae; genus Altibacter; species Altibacter lentus. Next base: position 1,396,598 of record NZ_KN050846.1, read on the forward strand.
GGTAAAGTTCTTTTCTGAAATGATCACCTCAGGACTAATGGAAAAAACATTGCTGTTCATATCATACATCTCTTCTTTGGTAATATGAAAGCAATTTTCTTTTCCGAAGAAATCCAGTAACCATTCATACTCATCGTTTTCTAAAAACCCTTCTTTGTGGATAATGCATTTTCCTTTGCCAAGCGGTTGAAAACAACAGTCTAAATGCAGGGCGTTGTCCTTGGCCACAGTATTGGATTTTCGAAGGTTAAATGATTTTACCTTTTTATGTGGAAATAATTTTTGAAGGTGCGTAACGGCTTTCATGTTCGTTCGCGCAGTAATATATTTTGCATAATCGTCACCGTAATACGTGCCTACAAAAATATAATCTCCCCAGGGCATCACATCACCTCCCTCTATATGGGCATCTTCGGGAAATTCGATGATTTTCGAAGCGTCGATCTGTTCGATCACATGATGCAAGGCATCGATCTCACGAGAGCGGTCTTCCAAAATATTCGCTTTAATAAACTTATCGTCTATGACAAAAGCAATGTCGCGTGAGAAGATTTGATTGTAATCCAATATTTTATCAGGACGATACACCTTCACGTTGTATTTCTCAAAAACCTTAGCAACCGCATCCATTTCTTTTACCATGTCCTCATCTTTTGGATACGTCCCTGCTGCAATATGCTCTGCCGATTTAGGATCGTAAGCATCTTCCAGTTTAGGTACAGGCCCATTGCTGTCTGCCCTTCCTAGAACAACAGCTCTTAGTCTTGAAATCTCGTCTGTGATGTGTAACTCAATCATAATGGTAAATATAAAAAAAACCATCCGCTGCTACCGGATGGTTCTTAAATAATTATACAAAGGTATTTAGCGCTTGCTAATGTCCTTAAAAGATCTTAAACTTTCTCCTATATATACCTGTCGCGGACGCCCAATGGGCTCTTTACGCAATCGCATCTCTCTCCATTGAGCGATCCAACCCGGCAAACGTCCTAGGGCAAACATAGGGGTGAACATCTCTACCGGAATACCCAATGCTCTATAGATGATACCTGAATAGAAATCGACATTAGGATACAATTTGCGATCTACAAAATAGGAATCTTCAAGTGCTTCTCTTTCCAGTCCTTTGGCGATATCCAACACAGGGTCGTCGATCCCCAATGCATCCAACACATTGTCTGCAGATCTTTTTATGATCTTAGCACGCGGATCGAAATTCTTGTACACTCGATGCCCAAAGCCCATGAGTCGGAAAGGATCATCCTTATCTTTGGCTTTAGCCATAAATTTTTTAGAATCTCCACCATCTTCTTTAATAGCTTCCAACATCTCGATCACCGCTTGATTTGCACCTCCGTGAAGTGGTCCCCAAAGTGCTGCAATACCAGCTGAAATAGAAACGAAGAGTCCTGCATGAGAAGAACCAACAATACGCACGGTAGAGGTAGAACAATTTTGTTCGTGATCTGCATGTAAGATCAATAATTTATCCAAAGATTCGACAACTACCTTATTCGAATTGTATTCACCACTTGGCTTTTTGAACATCATTTTAAGGAAGTTCTCCACATAGCCCAAATTGTCATCACCATAATCCAAAGGAAGTCCTACCCGTTTTCTGTATGCCCAAGCGGTCAACACCGGAAATTTGGCAAGGATACGAACAATAGCATTGTACATTTCTTCCTCGCTATCTACATTTACTGAAGAAGGGTTAAACGCCACCAATGCCGAAGTCAATGATGAAAGCACTCCCATGGGATGTGCCGATTTAGGGAAGCCGTCGATGATCTTTTTCACATCCTCATCAACGTGAGACTGTGCTTTGATATCATTATGGAATTTCTCCAGTTGGGTTTTGGTTGGTAATTCTCCGAAAATTAGCAAATAGGCTACTTCCAAGAAATCGGCTTTTTCTGCCAATTCTTCGATCGCATACCCTCTATAACGTAGGATTCCCTCCTCACCGTTGAGAAACGTAATGGCACTTTCGCAAGATCCTGTATTCTTATACCCCGGATCGAGTGTCGTAATTCCATTCGTGTCCCCACGAAGTGATTTTATATCTATTGCGAGTTCGTTCTCGGTACCTTCAACAATTGGAAATTCGTACTTTTTTCCGTCGATCTCGAGGATGGCAGTTTTTGACATATACTTAAATTGATTTTATAAAAATTCGGAATTGTAAAATTACAAAATATTGAACGATTTTGTAACAACTACTAACACTTGTTAGGTTAAAAAAACCTTAAATATGTGTTACGTTCCTCTTGTAAACTGAAAGCTATGGGGCGAATTACACCTTAAATGCTTTTCGCTGGGGATAATATGCAACTTCTCCCAACTCCTCCTCGATTCGAAGCAATTGATTATACTTCGCCATTCGGTCGCTGCGAGAAGCCGAACCGGTCTTTATCTGCCCGCAATTAAGTGCTACAGCAAGGTCTGCAATGGTATAATCTTCAGTTTCCCCACTTCGGTGAGACATGACTGAAGTATAACCGGCATTGTGCGCCATATTCACCGCAGCGATCGTTTCGGTAAGTGTACCAATTTGGTTTACTTTAATTAGGATCGAATTGGCCGTTTTTTCAGAGATACCCCGTGACAAGCGTTCTACATTGGTAACAAAAAGATCGTCACCTACCAGTTGAACCGTATCTCCCACCTTTTCAGTAAGATATTTCCAACCGTCCCAATCGTTCTCGTCCATACCGTCCTCAATAGAGATGATAGGATATTTGGAACAAAGGTCGGCCAGATAGTCGGCTTGTTCTTTAGATGAGCGTACAGTACCCTTATCGCCTTCAAAGATGCGATAATCGTATGATCCGTCTTTATAGAATTCTGCCGAAGCACAATCCAAAGCGATCATTACATCTTCTCCAAGTGTATATCCTGCTTTTGAAGTCGCTTGTTTGATCGTGTCCAGCGCATCTTCGGTCCCTGCGAGCGTGGGAGCAAAACCACCTTCATCTCCCACCGCAGTACTAAGACCTCTGTCGTGAAGTACTTTTTTAAGGTGATGAAAGATCTCACTTCCCATTTGCATGGCATGTGTAAAGTTTTTCGCCTTTACAGGCATGACCATAAATTCCTGAAACGCAATGGGCGCATCGCTGTGAGAACCCCCATTGATAATATTCATCATAGGGACGGGAAGTGTTTTTGCACTCACACCTCCTACGTAACGATATAATGGCATTCCCAGTTCGTTCGCTGCAGCTTTTGCCGCGGCCAAAGAAACACCCAGAATAGCATTCGCTCCTAGTTTCGACTTATTGGCAGTACCATCCAGGTCGATCATGATCTGGTCGATAAGTGCCTGTTCGAAAACAGAGATACCCAAAAGTGTTCCGGCGATCTTTCCATTCACCTTTTCAACAGCTTTCAAGACACCTTTCCCCATGTATTCATCTCCGCCATCACGCATTTCTACTGCCTCATGCTCTCCCGTGGATGCGCCCGAAGGAACCGCAGCACGACCCATGAATCCATTTTCGGTGATGACATCTACTTCAATGGTAGGGTTGCCCCGTGAGTCGAATATTTGTCGTGCGTGGATGTCTATAATGATGCTCATGCTGTTTGTAATTTATGAGATTTAATGTTTTTTAGAAAGTCATCAAAAAGGTAGGAAGCATCGTGAGGTCCCGGGCTTGCTTCGGGATGGTATTGTACCGAAAAGACCGGTTTATTCCTCATACGGATACCGGCTGCTGTCTTATCGTTAAGATGAAGATGTGTGATCTCGATCTCCGGATGTGCTTCAGCTTCTTCACGATTGATCGCAAAGCCGTGATTCTGCGAGGTGATCTCCCCTTTACCGGTTAGCAGGTTCATAATTGGGTGATTGATTCCTCGATGGCCGTGATGCATCTTATAGGTTGAGATACCGTTTGCCAAGGCCAAGATTTGATGCCCCAGACATATTCCGAAGAGCGGTGCGCCCGATTCAATGATCTTTTTAGTAGTCGCTATCACCTCGTTCAATGGCTCAGGATCCCCCGGACCGTTGGACAAGAAGTAACCATCGGGTTGAAAGGCCTGTAATTCTTCAAAGGATGTATTGTAAGGAAATACCTTGATGTAACAATCACGCTCGGCAAGGTTGCGAAGGATATTCTTTTTAATTCCAATATCCAGGGCAGAGACCTTATAGGTTGCGTCCTCCTTTCCGAAGAAATAAGGTGCTTTAGTAGAAACTTTAGACGCCAATTCCAGCCCCTTCATATCCGGTACTTTGGCCAATTGTTCCTTCAGGCCATCAATATTATCTACTTCTGTAGAGATCACAGCGTTCATTGCGCCATTATCGCGAATGTAACTTACAAGTGCACGCGTATCCACATCGCTTATGGCGAGTAGATTATGTTGGTCCAAGAACGACTCTAAAGAATCGTCTGCTGCAGGTCGTGAATAGTGATAGCTAAAATTACGGCATATAAGTCCGGCGATCTTGATCCCCTCAGATTCTACTTCATCTTTGTGGGTGCCATAATTCCCAATGTGGGCATTGGTTGTGACCATCAATTGTCCAAAATAAGACGGATCTGTAAAGATCTCTTGATAGCCGGTCATACCGGTGTTAAAACATACTTCACCAAAGGCAGAGCCTTCCTTTCCTCCAACGGCCTTTCCATAGAAGATCGTGCCGTCTGCCAATAAGATTAGTGCTTTTTTTCGTGTTTGGTATTTCATTGTTTCAAGATGTTTTGCAAAAATACTTTAAAAGATAAACCTGTACAATGCAGGCATAAAAAAAGGGATAAACATTGTCTGCTTATCCCTTTTTGAATTTATTTGAGAGTACTCATTTATTCCTCTTCTTTTTTAGCTTCAGTTGCTTTTGCAGCCGGAGCTGTTGCAGCGGCCTTAGAGCTACCTCCTCGACGACTACGGCGTGTAGACTTCGATTTCTTAGCTTTTCCAGCGTTGTACAATTCGTTGTAATCGACCAACTCGATCATCGCCATGTCAGCGTTGTCACCCAATCGATTTCCCAATTTGATGATTCGGGTGTATCCTCCCGGGCGATCTCCCACTTTTACGGCCACATCTCTAAACAATTCGGTAACGGCGTCCTTTTGACGTAATTTTGCCATTACGATACGACGGTTGTGCGTTGTATCTTCTTTAGATTTAGTGATCACAGGTTCTACAAATTGCTTCAACGCTTTTGCTTTTGCAACGGTAGTGTTGATTCGCTTGTGCTCAATTAGGGAACAGGCCATATTCGCCAACATAGACTTTCTATGCGCTGTTTTTCTACCTAAGTGATTTATTTTCTTTCCGTGTCTCATGACATTGTTTTTTAATCATCATCTTGCTACAACCCGTTTTGAGGAGCAAAATATGACGTATTAATCTTTATCTAATTTATATTTTGAAAGATCCATCCCGAAGTTTAGTCCTTTCACATTCACCAACTCTTCAAGTTCGGTCAATGATTTTTTTCCGAAGTTTCTGAATTTCATCAGATCGTTCTTGTTGTACGAAACAAGGTCTCCAAGGGTATCCACTTCAGCAGCTTTCAAACAGTTAAGCGCACGCACCGAAAGGTCCATATCTACCAACTTTGTTTTTAGCAACTGACGCATGTGCAATGATTCCTCATCGTAGGTTTCGGTTTGCGCGATCTCGTCAGCCTCAAGGGTAATTCGCTCATCACTAAATAACATAAAGTGGTGGATCAAGGTCTTGGCTGCTTCGGTCAACGCATCTTTAGGATGAATAGAACCGTCTGTAACGATCTCGAAAACTAACTTTTCGTAGTCGGTTTTTTGTTCTACACGAAAATTCTCAATGCTGTATTTCACATTTTTTATAGGCGTGTAGATAGAATCTGTAAAGATGGTTCCAAGAGGAGCATTTGCTTTCTTATTCTCTTCGGCAGGAACATATCCTCTTCCCTTCTCGATCGTGATCTCGAAATTAAGGTTCACTTTCTTCTCCATGTTACAAATCACCAATTCCGGGTTCAACACCTGAAATCCTGAGATGAATTTTTGGAAATCTCCAGCTACTACTTGATCTGATCCACTTACAGAAATAGTAACGGTCTCATTATCGATCTCATCGATCTGTCTTTTAAAACGAACTTGTTTTAAGTTCAAGATGATCTCGGTTACATCTTCCACAACTCCTGCGATCGTAGAGAATTCGTGATCAACACCTTCGATACGTACCGAAGTGATTGCGAATCCTTCCAATGAAGAAAGTAGTACTCTTCTTAATGCGTTACCAACGGTTAATCCGTAACCTGGCTCCAAAGGACGAAATTCAAATTTCCCTTCGAAATCGGTTGAATTAATCATGATAACTTTATCAGGCTTCTGAAAACTAAATACTGCCATAGTGCGACTCGTGTGTTTTGATTATTTAGAATATAATTCGACGATGAACTGCTCGTTGATGTTCTCGGGGATCTGAAGACGTTGTGGGATGGACACGTATGTTCCTTCCATTTTCTCGCCGTTCCAGGTGATCCACTCGTACACATGACTTGCGTTCGCCAACGAATTTTGAATAGCTTCAAGAGATTTTGATTTCTCTCTTACAGCAACTACATCCCCTGCCTGTAACTGGTAGGAAGGAATGTTTACTTTTTCACCATTAACGGTGATATGACGGTGAGACACCAATTGTCTTGCAGCCTGACGGCTAGGAGCGATACCCATTCGGTACACTACGTTGTCAAGACGTGACTCTGCCAATTGCAACAATACTTCACCGGTAATGCCGGGAGCAGCTGTCGCTCTTTTAAACATATTTCTGAACTGACGCTCTAAGATACCATAGGTATATTTTGCCTTTTGCTTTTCAGCCAATTGGATCGCGTATTCAGATTTCTTTCCGCGACGACGGTTATTCCCGTGTTGCCCCGGAGGGTAATTTCTCTTTTCGAAGGATTTATCTTCTCCGAAGATAGCCTCGCCGAATTTACGGGCTATTTTAGTTTTTGGACCAGTATATCTTGCCATGTTTAAATTGTTTAGAAGGAAAAACTAAATTAAGGTCTTAACTATCCTCTAGCTTTGTTGCTCCTTCTGGTTGATATTTATAATTATACTCTTCTTCTTTTTGGAGGACGACATCCGTTGTGCGGCATTGGCGTAACATCGATGATCTCGGTCACTTCAATTCCTGCATTGTGGATGGAACGAATAGCAGACTCTCTACCATTCCCCGGACCCTTCACATATACCTTTACTTTACGCAACCCTGCAGCGTGTGCTACGGCAGAAGCGTCTTCGGCTGCTAATTGTGCAGCGTAAGGTGTGTTCTTCTTGGATCCTCTAAAGCCCATTTTACCGGCCGATGACCAAGCAATTACGTCTCCGTTCTTGTTTGTTAATGAGATAATGATGTTGTTAAAGGAAGCGTTCAAATGTGCCTCACCAACAGACTCAACATTAACCTTGCGTTTCTTTGTACTTTTTGTACTTTTTGAGCTAGTTTTTGCCATATCTCTAGGGATTATTTAGTTGCCTTTTTCTTGTTAGCAACTGTTTTACGTTTTCCTTTTCTTGTTCTTGAGTTATTCTTCGTACGCTGACCTCTTAATGGGAGACCTGCTCTGTGACGAATACCTCTGTAACAACCAATATCCATTAAGCGTTTGATGCTTAACTGGACTTCACTACGTAATTCACCTTCGATCTTGAAGAATCCAACAGCGTCACGAATTGCCCCGATTTCATCATCGTTCCATTCGCTTACTTTCTTGTCTTCACTAACTCCGGCTTTGTTCAATATATCCTTCGCTCGGCTTTTACCAATTCCGAAGATATACGTTAACGCGATTACACCCCTTTTTTGTTTCGGGATATCTACACCTGCGATTCTTGCCATAATTATCCTTGTCTTTGTTTGAACCTAGGGTTCTTTTTATTAATTACATATAATCTGCCTTTTCTGCGAACAATCTTGCAGTCGGCACTTCTTTTTTTTACTGATGCTCTTACTTTCATAATTAGCTATTTGCGATTTACGATATACGATTTTAGATATGATTCAATAATGAACTCTCAATTCGCAATTCGTAATTTTTAATATCTGTATGTTATTCGAGCCTTGGTTAAATCGTACGGGCTCATTTCTAATTTTACTTTGTCTCCGGGCAACAACTTAATGTAGTGCATACGCATCTTACCCGAAATATGCGCAGTTACTATATGACCATTTTCCAATTCCACACGAAACATCGCGTTTGACAATGCTTCTACAATCGTTCCATCTTGTTCTATTGCGGGTTGTTTTGCCATAATTATGCTACTGCTTTTCTATTTTTACCGGACTTCATCAAACCGTCGTAGTGACGATTCAACAAGTACGAATTGATTTGTTGCATGGTGTCGATAGCCACCCCTACCATAATAAGTAGTGATGTACCACCGTAGAACAATGCCCAGCCCTGCTGGATTCCCATCAACTTCACCACAAATGCGGGGAAGATAGCGATCAACGCTAAGAAGATGGACCCGGGTAGGGTGATCTGTGACATGATCCGGTCCAGCAATTCTGCTGTTTCAGTTCCCGGTTTTATCCCCGGAATAAACCCACCACTACGCTTCAGGTCATCTGCCATTTTATTGGTAGGTACCGTGATCGCGGTGTAGAAATAGGTAAAGATAATGATCAACGCCGCAAACACGATGTTGTACCACAATCCGAAGATATCACTAAATGCTGCCTGAATCGATTGCGCTGTTTCACTTTCTGAAAGGCTCGCCACTGCAGAAGGAACAAACATGATCGCCTGTGCGAAGATGATTGGCATTACCCCAGAAGCATTCAGCTTTAAAGGAATGAATTGTCTCGCACCAAATATGTTCTTTTCGTATCCTCCGCTAGCTGTTCTTCTGGCATATTGCACCGGGATCTTTCGTACCGCCATTACAAGCATCACAGATGCCAGAATGATCACGAACCAGATCACCAATTCAATTAGGATCATGATTAAACCACCATTCGACTCTAACACTCTGGAAGCGAACTCTTGCGCAAAAGACAGTGGCAAGGTAGCAATGATACCCACCATAATAAGGATAGAGATACCGTTTCCAATACCTTTGTCCGTAATCTTCTCACCCAACCACATGGCAAAGATACATCCTGTTACAAGAATGATCGTTGACGACACATAAAACATTGGGGTTTGACCCAATATAAAAGCTTCCACAGGAACACCTAATGCAGGTAATCCAAACAAATAACTAGGAGCCTGTACCAAACAGATACCAATAGTTAACCAGCGTGTAATTTGATTGATCTTCTTACGGCCGCTTTCTCCTTCCTTCTGTAATTTCTGAAGGTAAGGAACTGCGATCTGCATTAATTGAACCACAATCGACGCCGAGATATAAGGCATGATCCCTAATGCAAAAACCGAAGCATTTGCAAAAGCACCTCCGGTAAACGCATTAAGCAGTCCTCCAATTCCACCGGCATCAAATTTTCCGGCAAACTCAGAAAGCTTAGAGGCATCAATGCCCGGCAACACAACCTGTGCACCAAAACGATACACTAATAATAATCCTAAAGTTACCGTGATGCGGTTACGCAACTCCTCTATTTTAAATACGTTCTTTATGGTATCAATAAACTTCATCGGTATTCTTGGATTACAATGTTACTACTTCACCACCAGCAGCTTCAATAGCTTTTGCTGCAGAGGCAGTAAACTTGTGAGCAGATACTTTTAAACTTGCTTTCAACTCTCCTCTTCCCAAGATCTTCACCATATCGTTCTTACCAGCAAGACCTAAACCAACCAGGGTTTCAAAATCTACAGTATCTTTTATCTTTTTATCATCTACTAACTGCTGAAGTGTATCCAAGTTAATTCCCTGGTACTCTTTACGGTTAATGTTAGTAAACCCAAACTTAGGCACACGACGCTGTAATGGCATTTGCCCTCCTTCAAAACCAAGTTTTTTGGAATATCCAGAACGAGACTTCGCCCCTTTGTGACCGCGGGTTGCTGTTCCACCTTTTCCGGAACCCTGACCGCGCCCAACGCGCTTCCCTTTGTTACTAACCGAACCTTCTGCAGGTTTTAAGTTACTTAAATCCATTGTCTTTATCTTATTTAGTTTCTACTGAAACCAGGTGATTAACTTTTTTTATCATACCAAGAACCGCTGGCGAATCCTCATGCTCGATCGTTTGGCCGATTTTACGAAGCCCTAACGCTTCAAGCGTTCTCTTTTGGGTCTGTGTGCGATTGATAGCACTCTTTACCTTTGTTACTTTAATCTTTGCCATTTTTCTTTGGTTTAACCTTTAAACAATTTCTCCATGGAGATTCCTCGTTGGTCTGCTACTGTTTGTGCGCTGCGCAATTGCAATAAAGCATCAAACGTTGCTTTTACCACGTTATGTGGATTAGAAGATCCTTGAGATTTAGACAATACGTCGTGTACTCCAACTGCTTCCAATACCGCACGTACAGCACCCCCTGCGATCACCCCTGTACCAGGAGCTGCGGGCAATAGGTTGACACGAGCACCACCATACTTACCTTTTTGTTCATGAGGCAGTGTGGCTTTATTCAAAGGAATACGAACAAGGTTCTTCTTGGCATCCTCGATCGCCTTAGCAATCGCACTTGCCACATCCTTAGATTTTCCAAGACCGTGTCCTACCACTCCGTTCTCATCACCAACTACAACAATAGCCGAAAATCCGAAGGCTCTACCTCCTTTAGTTACTTTAGTAACACGTTGTACGCCTACTAAACGGTCTTTTAACTCCAGACCTCCTGGTTTTACTAATTCTACGTTTTTATAATCTTGATACATACTACTTAGAATTTAAGGCCGCCTTCGCGTGCTCCTTCAGCTAATGATTTTACTCTTCCGTGATATAGATAACCCCCTCTGTCGAAAGCTACGGTATCTACACCTGCTTTCTGCGCTTTCTCAGCGATGGCTTTTCCTACTAATTTCGCTACATCGGTCTTATTTGCTTTTGCAGCGTCAATGTCTTTATCTCTTGAAGATGCTGCGGTAATGGTTTTCCCGTTCACATCGTCGATAAGTTGCGCATAAATCTCTTTATTGCTTCTGAAAACAGCCAAACGCGGGCGTTGTTCTGTTCCTGAAATAGTTTTACGTATTCTAAAACGTAGACGATTTCTTCTATCTTGTTTTGATAATGCCATAACTCTATTTATTATGCAGATTTACCTGCTTTTCTTCTTAATTGTTCACCAACAAACTTGATACCTTTTCCTTTGTAAGGTTCCGGCTTACGGAAACCACGAATCTTAGCCGCGATCTGTCCTACCAATTGTTTATCGTGAGAGGTTAATTTAACGATGGGGTTCTTTCCTTTTTCAGAAACAGTTTCCACCTTTACTTCCGGAGCGACTTCCAACACAATATTGTGAGAGTAACCAACCGCCAAATCTAATTTCTGACCTTGATTAGAGGCACGATATCCAACCCCTACAAGTTCCAATTCTTTTGTCCATCCTTTAGATACACCTTCTATCATGTTATAGATCAATGCTCTGTAAAGCCCGTGTTTGGCTTTGTGATTCTTTGCATCACTGGGACGTTCCACGTATGCATTACCGTCTTCTACTTTGATGGTCACATCAGAATACTCCTGAGTTAACTCACCTAATTTTCCTTTAACGGTAATTACATTGTCTTTTACTTCAACTGTAACTCCTTCTGGAATTGCTACCGGGTTATTACCTATTCTTGACATTTCTTCTTGTCTTTATTGTTAGTATACGTAACACAATACTTCGCCACCTACGTTTTGAGCTTTGGCTTGCTTTCCTGTCATTACTCCTGCTGAAGTAGACACAATAGCAATACCCAAACCGTTTAGGATACGAGGGATCTCGTTAGAACTTGCGTATTTACGTAAACCGGGTTTACTAATTCTTTGAATCTTCTTGATCACCGGATCTTTTGTAAGCTTATCATATTTCAAAGCGATCTTGATAATTCCTTGCGGTCCTTTATCATCTTCGAATTTGTAGCTTAAGATAAAACCTTGATCAAACAAGATCTTTGTAATCTCTTTTTTTAGATTTGAAGCCGGCACCTCTACTACTCGGTGTCCTGCCTTTACTGCATTTCTAACTCGTGTTAGATAATCTGCGATTGGATCTGTTGTCATTTCCTTTTGTTTGCGGTAATGGTTTTCGTCTCAATCCTGATTCTTATCGGGATTATTGTGACAAACCTGCTACCAGTTTATAATTTTACCAACTTGCTTTTCTAACACCAGGGATAAGACCTTGATTGGCCATTTCACGAAACATTACACGTGAAATTCCAAAAACTCTCATATACCCTTTTGGTCTTCCGGTTAACTTACAACGATTGTGTTGACGTACCGGAGAAGCGTTCTTTGGTAATTTTTGCAGGCCTTCCCAATCGCCAGCTTCTTTTAAAGCTTTGCGTTTTTCAGCATACTTTGCTACCATTTTAGCTCTTTTCACCTCGCGGGCTTTCATTGATTCTTTAGCCATCTCTTAGTTCTTTTTAAAAGGTAATCCTAGTTCTGTTAGTAATGCTTTCGCTTCTTTATCGGTTTCAGCAGAAGTAACGAAAGTAATGTTCATCCCTTCGATCTTTTTTACTTTATCGATATCGATCTCAGGAAATATAATTTGCTCGGTAATTCCTAAAGAGTAGTTTCCTCTTCCGTCAAAACCTGTGGCTTTGATACCGTTAAAATCACGTACCCTTGGCAGTGCAGACGTAACGAGTCTGTCTAAAAACTCGTACATACGCTCACCTCGCAATGTTACCATCGCACCAATAGGCATTCCCTTACGAAGCTTAAAGGTTGCAACGTCCTTTTTGGAGATTGTCGCAACGGCCTTTTGCCCCGTGATATTTGTCAATTCATCTACAGAGTAGTCGATAAGTTTTTTATCTGCAACCGCTGCACCTACGCCACGAGACACAACGATGCGCTCTAGTTTTGGTACTTGCATTACATTTTTGTATCCAAACTCGTCTGTAAGAGCATTAATTACTCTGCTCTTGTACTCTTCCTTAAGTCTTGGTGTATATCCCATAACTATAATACTTGATTCGATTTTTTAGAAAATCGTACTTTTTTACCATCTTCCATTCTATACCCTACGCGTGTTGGTTCTCCAGATTTTGGATCTACCAGCGATAGGTTTGAAATATGAATAGGAGCTTCTTTTTCTGTGATTCCACCTTGAGGGTTCGCCGCACTTGGCTTCTCATGTTTTTTCACTGTGTTTACTCCCTCTACTATTGCTTTGTTTTTATCAAGGAGCACCTTAAGTACTTTCCCTTCGGAACCTTTATGTTCTCCGGCCGTAACTACTACGGTATCCCCTGATTTTATTTTAAGCTTTGCCATCTTGATTCGTATTAAAGCACCTCGGGTGCCAATGATACTATTTTCATAAATTGTTTGTCACGAAGTTCTCTTGCCACGGGACCAAACACACGTGTTCCTCTCATCTCCCCTTGTGGGTTCAACAACACACATGCATTATCGTCGAAACGAATATACGATCCGTCGGGACGTCTTACTTCTTTCACGGTACGTACCACTACTGCAGTAGAAACGGCACCTTTTTTAATGTTTCCATTGGGAGTAGCTTCTTTAACAGTCACTACAATTTTATCTCCAATAGAAGCATATCTCTTTTTTGTACCGCCCAACACTCTAATAGTTAGCACTTCTTTAGCGCCGGTGTTGTCTGCTACTTTTAGTCTTGATTCTTGTTGTATCATGATTACTTCGCTCTTTCAATTATTTCTACTAACCTCCAACATTTGGTCTTACTTAAAGGTCGTGTCTCCATGATCTTTACAGTATCTCCTTCGTTGCAGTCGTTCTTTTCGTCGTGTGCTACGTATTTCTTCGTTTTTAAAACGAACTTTCCGTACATAGGATGTTTTACTTTCTTTACTTCGGCAACAACAATGGATTTTTCCATCTTGTTACTGGTAACTACTCCTATACGTTCTTTTCTTAAGTTTCTTTTTTCTTCCATCTTTCAGCTTCGTACCGTTATTGTACTTCTCTTTTAGTTAGTTCTGTCGCAATTCTGGCCATAGTTCTTCTATGTCTTCTCAATTGAATTGGATTTTCCAACGGTGAAATGGTATGTGCCATTTTAAGATCTGTATATGCCTTTTTAGATTCAGCAAGTTTCTCTTGTAGCTCCGCTGTAGACGCTTCGTTTATCTCTGATTGTTTCATCTTTGTAAAAATTAAGCTTGATAATCTCTAGACATAATAAATTTCGTTTTCACAGGAAGTTTTTGAGCTGCAAGGCGCAATGCTTCTTTGGCTGTTTCTAAAGGAACTCCAGAAACTTCAAACAAAATTCGACCCGGCTTTACAACGGCTGCCCAATATTCCACAGCTCCTTTACCTTTACCCATACGTACTTCAAGAGGTTTCTTTGTAATTGGTTTATCCGGGAAAATCATGATCCAGATAGAACCTTCTCTTTTCATATATCGGGTAGCGGCGATACGCGCTGCTTCTATTTGACGTGCTGTCAAGAAGTTTGAATCTAAAGACTTGATACCAAAGGTTCCGTAGGCAAGCTGATTACCACGACCAGCATTCCCTTTCATACGGCCCTTTTGCATTTTACGGTACTTTGTTCTCTTAGGTTGTAACATTTTCTTCTATTTAAAAAATTACTTTCTACGACGGGCTTTGTTATTGCCTGCTCGTCCTGTGGAATTTCCGCTCTTTCCGCCTTTTTTGGTCAAACCAACCAAAGGAGAAAGCTCTCTCTTTCCGTATACTTCGCCTTTCATAATCCATACTTTAACACCCAATCTACCATAGGTAGTGTGTGCCTCAACTAAAGCATAGTCAATATCAGCTCTAAATGTAGATAAAGGAATACGTCCATCTTTGTACGATTCTGAACGTGCCATTTCTGCACCGTTCAAACGTCCTGAGATCTGGATCTTAATACCCTCTGCGTTCATACGCATGGCAGCAGCGATAGCCATTTTGATAGCACGACGGTACGAGATTCGATTCTCGATCTGTCTTGCAACACTTGCCGCTACTAAGTACGCATCCAATTCTGGTCGTTTGATCTCGTGGATGTTGATCTGTACTTCTTTACCCGTGATCTTTTTAAGCTCTTCTTTCAACTTGTCTACTTCCTGTCCACCTTTACCGATAATGATACCGGGACGGGCAGTGGTAATAGTAACGGTTACAAGTTTAAGCGTACGCTCAATAATCACTCTAGACACACTAGCTTTACTTAAACGAGCGTGAACATATTTTCTAATCTTATCGTCTTCGGCCAATTTATCACCATAGTCGTTGCCTCCGTACCAGTTGGATTCCCATCCTCTAATAATACCTAGGCGATTCCCGATTGGATTTGTCTTCTGTCCCATTTATTAATTGCTTTGTGTGTTATCGTTAGCTCCTAAAACCAATGTTACGTGGTTGGAACGTTTTCTAATTCTGTGCGCGCGACCCTGAGGTGCAGGACGAAGTCTTTTTAACATCGTTCCTCCATCCACACGGATCTCTTTAATGAAAAGATCTGCATCTTCTAAAGAAGCATCTTCATTTTTCGCTTGCCAGTTTGCAATGGCAGACAGTACAAGCTTTTCTAAACGACGTGATGATTCTTTTGAACTGAACTTCAAAATATTTAGTGCCTTGTCTACTTTTTCCCCGCGAATAAGATCCGCCATCAAGCGCATTTTTCTTGGTGATGTAGGGCAATTATTCAACTTAGCAAAGTACATTGTCTTCTTTGCTTCCTTGATCTGCTCTGCTCTTTCTCTTTTACGAACTCCCATGGCCTATTATTTTTTTCCTTTGTTTTTTGCACCAGCATGACCACGGAATGATCGAGTAGGTGAAAATTCTCCTAGTTTATGTCCTACCATATTCTCAGTTACATACACAGGAACAAATTGACGTCCGTTATGTACTGCGATGGTTTGCCCAACAAAATCCGGTGTGATCATAGAAGCGCGTGACCAAGTCTTGATAACGGTCTTCTTGTTTGATTCCACATTCTCTTGTACTTTACTCTCTAACTTGTAGTGAACGTAAGGTCCTTTTTTTAACGATCTTGCCATAGCTTATTTCTTTCTACGTTCGATTATATATTTGTTACTAGATTTCGTCTTAGAACGGGTTCTGTATCCTTTTGCAGGAATACCGTTTCTAGAACGCGGGTGACCTCCGGAAGACTTACCTTCACCACCACCCATTGGGTGATCCACAGGGTTCATTACTACCGGTCTGGTTCTAGGTCTTCTACCTAACCATCGTGAACGCCCTGCTTTACCGGACACTAACAACTGATGGTCACTGTTTGATACAGCACCAATGGTCGCCATACAGGCAACTAAAACTAGTCTCGTTTCCCCTGAAGGCAACTTAACAGTAGCATACTTCCCGTCACGCGCCATTAATTGAGCAAAGGCTCCGGCACTACGTGCCATAACAGCTCCTTGACCAGGACGTAATTCTAAACAAGAAATGATTGTACCTAATGGAATATTGGCAAGCGTCATAGCATTTCCAATCTCTGGAGCTACGCTCTCACCGGAAACTATATTCTGACCAACTTGTAGACCGTTTTGTGCAATTACATAACGCTTTTCACCATCTTGGTAATTCAATAAAGCGATAAATGCCGTACGGTTAGGATCGTATTCAATGGTCGCAACAGTTGCAGGAATTCCTGCTTTGTCACGCTTAAAATCGATAATTCGATATTTTCTCTTATGACCACCACCTATGTAGCGCATGGTCATTTTTCCTTGACTGTTTCTACCACCAGATCTTTTATTCGGAGCTAATAAACTTTTCTCCGGCTTATCAGTTGTAATGGCGTCAAATCCATTTACAACTCTAAATCGCTGACCTGGGGTGATAGGTTTTAATTTTCTTACTGACATGTTTGTCTAATTAAATCTAAGCGAACTTAGATGTTACTGTAAAAATCTATTGTATCACCTTCCGCCACCTGTACAATTGCTTTTTTATAAGCATTTGTTTTACCAGTTTGGATCCCCGTTTTTGTATATCGGGTCTTCCTGTTAGGGCGGACATTTATTGTACGAACTTTTTCAACAGAAACGCCATAAGCAGCTTCCACCGCTTTTTTGATCTCTACCTTGTTCGCCTTTGGGTTTACTACGAATCCGAAAACATTCTTGTCTTCTGCATCACGTGTAGCTTTTTCCGTAATTATAGGTTTTATTAAGATATTCATCTTGTTTCTATTTACTTAAGTTTGTTTCAATTCCTTCCAAAGAACCTTCAAACAACACAACGCTGTTTGCATTCATAATTTTATAAGTACTTAATTCTGAGCTAGTTATAACTTCAGTACCTTTCAAATTGCGAGACGACAAATATACATTATTATTTAACTCTCCCAACACAAACAAAGATTTTTTGTTTTCAAGGCCTAAGGTCTTTAAAACCGAGGTAAAATCCTTTGTTTTAGGTGCATCAAAATTAAGGTCTTCCAACACCACGATTGCCTTGTCGTTTGCCTTGATACTCAGGGCCGAACGACGCGCCAAACGCTTTAATGTCTTATTCAATTTAAAGGAGTAGTTACGTGGTCGTGGACCAAACATTCTACCACCTCCTTTAAACAATCCAGACTTGATACTACCCGCACGGGCCGTACCAGTTCCTTTTTGCTTCTTTATCTTTCGTGTTGAACCGGCAATCTCTGCACGTTCCTTGGCCTTGTGAGTTCCTTGACGCTGATTGGCCAGGTATTGTTTCACATCCAGGTATACAGCGTGATTGTTAGGTTCAATTCCGAACACATCCTTAGAAAGTTCAACCTTTCTGCCTGTGTCTTTTCCGTTACGATCTAATACAGCTACCTTCATTATTTCTGAATCATTACATAAGCGTTCTTATGGCCGGGAACACATCCTTTAACCACAAGTAAGTTCTTTTCAGGAACTACTTTCAAAACCCTTAAATTTTCAACTTTCACTTTTTCATTACCCATTTGGCCCGCCATCTTCATTCCTTTGAATACTCTCGCAGGATAAGATGCTGCACCAATGGAACCAGGAGCTCTTAAACGGTTGTGTTGACCGTGTGTAGCCTGTCCAACTCCACCAAAGTTGTGACGTTTCACAACTCCCTGGAATCCTTTACCTTTAGATGTCCCTGAAATATCCACGAACTCACCTTCAATAAAGTGCTCTACGGTGATCGTATCACCTAATTTGTAATCTTCTTCAAATCCTTGGAATTCCACGACTTTGCGTTTTGCAACGGTTCCTGCTTTTTTGGCGTGCCCTTCGGCAGCTTTTGTAACAGTCTTCTTGTCATCGAAACCAAGTTGAAGAGCTTCGTACCCGTCAACCTCTTTGGTTCTGACTTGGGTAACAATACAGGGTCCTGCTTCGATCACGGTACACGGAATGTTCTTTCCGTTTTCGTCAAAGATGCTGGTCATCCCTATCTTTTTTCCAATTAACCCAGACATATTTAATTATTATTAGTTATTAATTATTCACTTATTTATTTATGCTGAAGGAATTCCTTCAGAAAAAAACAGGGTCAAAATAAATTCAACCCTGAATGTATTTTGTTCCGTTTTTCCATTGCACGCAGCTCCGGACATGTTACTGAAACTATACTGTTCCAGCAAAAGCACTATACCTTGATCTCTACTTCTACACCACTTGGCAACTCTAATTTCATTAGAGCGTCAATTGTTTTTGAAGAAGAGCTGTAGATATCCAATAGTCTCTTATACGAGCTCAACTGGAATTGCTCTCTACTCTTCTTGTTTACGTGTGGTGAACGCAATACGGTAAAGATCTTTTTGTGTGTTGGTAATGGGATTGGACCCGTTACTACAGCACCGGTACTTTTTACGGTCTTCACGATTTTTTCAGCAGATTTGTCCACTAAATTGTGATCGTAAGATTTTAGTTTGATTCTTATTTTTTGACTCATTGCTGAAATATTATACGTTAGCGGTTCCTCTTGCAGCTGCGATCACTTCTTCTGAAATATTAGAAGGAGTTTCAGCATAGTGTGCAAATTCCATTGTTGATGTGGCACGACCTGATGATAAGGTTCTTAATGTGGTTACATAACCGAACATTTCAGAAAGTGGCACTTCAGCTTTTACAACTTTAGCTCCAGCTCTGTCGCTCATGTTATTTACCTGACCGCGACGACGGTTCAAGTCACCAACGATATCACCCATGTTCTCCTCAGGTGTAATTACTTCCAATTTCATAATTGGCTCAAGAATTACAGCTCCTGCTTTCTTAGCAACGGCTTTAAAGCCCATTTTAGCAGCCAACTCGAAAGATAACGCATCCGAATCCACAGGGTGGAACGATCCGTCCTTTAAAGTAACTTTCATGCTATCCACTTCAAATCCAGCCAATGGACCATTTACCATGGCCTGTTTGAATCCTTTTTCAACAGCAGGGATAAATTCTTTAGGAACGTTTCCTCCTTTTACCTCATTCACGAATTCGAGTCCAACTTTTCCTTCTTCGGCTGGCCCTAATGTAAATACGATATCGGCGAACTTACCACGACCACCTGATTGTTTCTTATACACTTCGCGGTGATCTGCAATTTTTGTAATGGCTTCCTTGTACTCAACCTGTGGCTGACCTTGGTTTACCTCTACTTTAAATTCACGACGCAAACGGTCTACAATAATATCTAAGTGAAGCTCACCCATACCAGAGATAATGGTTTGACCTGACGCCTCATCGGTACGAACGGTAAATGTTGGATCTTCTTCCGCCAATTTACTCAAAGCCATACCTAACTTATCAACATCTGCCTTAGTTTTAGGCTCAACTGCGATACCAATTACAGGATCCGGGAAGTTCATACTTTCCAGAACAATAGGGTGTTTCTCATCAGACATGGTGTCTCCCGTCTTAATATCTTTAAACCCTACCGCAGCTCCAATATCACCAGCTTCAATATAATCGATAGCATTTTGCTTATTAGAGTGCATTTGGTAGATACGAGAAATACGCTCTTTTTTACCGGAACGGTTGTTCAGGATATAAGAACCGGCATCCAATCGACCAGAGTATGCACGGAAGAATGCCAAACGACCTACGAAAGGATCGGTAGCGATCTTAAATGCCAAGGCTGCAAAAGGTGCAGATACATCCGGCTTACGGATCTCTTCTTTCTCGGTATCCGGGTTAATCCCAATAATACCTTCTTTGTCCACGGGAGAAGGCAAGTAACGACAAACGGCATCCAATAAGAACTGAACTCCTTTGTTTTTAAACGCCGATCCGCAGATCATTGGAATGATAGACATATCCATTACCGCAGCACGAAGTGCAGCATGCACTTCCTCTTCGGTAATAGAATCTTCATCTTCCATATATTTCTCAAGCAAGTTTTCGTCGTAGGCAGCAACCTCTTCAATAAGAAGTCCTCGGTACTTTCTTGCTTCTTCTTTCATGTCTTCAGGTATATCCACCACATCGAAGGTAGCTCCTAAGGTTTCGTCATGCCAGATGATCGCACGGTTCTTAACCAAATCGACCACCCCTTTAAAGTCTGCCTCGTCCCCAATGTTCAATACAATAGGTACAGCATTAGACTTCAACATGTCTTTTACCTGCTGACAAACAGCCAAGAAATTAGATCCTTGACGGTCCATTTTGTTAACAAAACCAATACGTGGCACCTTGTAATTATCGGCAAGTCTCCAGTTCGTTTCAGATTGTGGTTCTACACCATCCACCGCACTAAAAAGGAATACCAATCCGTCCAATACACGTAAGGAACGGTTTACCTCCACAGTAAAGTCAACGTGACCAGGAGTATCGATAATGTTAAAGTGGTAATCTTTTGTTTCGTCTACAGGTTCTCCATTTTTCAAAGGGAACTTCCAGGTACAGGTAGTAGCAGCCGAAGTAATAGTAATACCTCGTTCCTGCTCCTGTTCCATCCAGTCCATCGTAGCTGCTCCATCGTGTACTTCACCAATTTTGTGACTTACTCCGGTATAGTACAGAATACGCTCTGTAGTTGTGGTTTTACCGGCATCAATATGCGCAGCAATACCTATATTTCTTGTAAATTTTAAATCTCTTTGTGCCATTTTTTAGAATCTGAAATGTGAGAATGCTTTGTTTGCTTCGGCCATTTTGTGCGTATCGGTACGCTTCTTAACCGCAGCGCCTTCTTCTTTAGCGGCAGCAAGGATCTCGCCGGCCAACTTCTGCGCCATAGATTTTTCGTTTCTCTTACGTGCGTAAAGGATCAACCACTTCATTGCGGTAGAAATTTTACGATCCGGACGAATTTGCATAGGAATTTGGAAGGTAGCCCCACCAACTCTACGACTACGAACTTCTACGTGAGGCATTACATTGGAAAGTGCATCTTTCCAAAGCTCTAATGCCGTTTTTTCATCGTCTGTTTTTTTCTCGTCTACAATATCGATTGCATCGTAGAACACTTTAAAAGCCACCGACTTTTTTCCGTCCCACATCATGTTGTTCACAAAACGTGTTACCAACTGGTCATTAAACCTTGGATCCGGCAAAAGGGGTCTCTTTTTGGCTTGTCTTTTTCTCATGTCTTCTCTTTAAAGTTTTTTAATTACTTCTTAGGGCGTTTAGCTCCGTACTTAGATCTACGTTGTGTTCTCCCTGCAACACCAGCGGTGTCCAAAGCGCCACGAACGATATGGTATCTAACTCCCGGTAAATCCTTTACCCTTCCACCTCTAACCAATACTATCGAGTGCTCTTGTAGATTGTGACCTTCACCAGGGATGTAAGCGTTTACCTCTTTACCATTTGTTAACCGAACCCTTGCTACTTTACGCATCGCAGAGTTAGGTTTCTTAGGCGTAGTGGTATATACACGCGTACACACACCTCTTCGTTGAGGGCACGAATCCAAAGCAGCCGATTTACTCTTCTTGGTTATTTTGGCTCTTCCTTTTCGTACTAATTGTGAAATTGTTGGCATATAAACTTTTAATTATACTTTATTAAATATAAAATCCCTCTTTTTAAGGGCTTGCAAAGGTAGAAATAAAATTGAATTAATCAAACGTTCCTAAAGTAATTTTACAAGCGGTTTTATTATTTCGCAGAAGAGATATTAAAACCGGCGATGAAACGTTAGTTTTACAAGTTAAAATGTGAGTTGTTGAAAAAGAGCCTCTTCCTTATTTTATACCTTAATATATATACTGCTGTTTTTTGGGCAGCAGATGCTCAGCAATTGGAACTGAAAATAGAGGCCGAAGAAACGGTCAATACATCGCTTCTGGACAGCCTGGGATTTCAGTCCCGTTTTCTGGATTATCGATCGCTTGTGGCCGAAGCAGATTCCCTGCTTCTAAGATTTCAAAATATAGGCTATATAGAAAGTGAGTTGCAAATGCTTCGGAAGGAGAACGACAGTGTCCATACAGCTCGTTTTTTTCTTGGCAGAAGGTACAAGACCATCAAAATATTCTATGAGCGCACCCTAGTTTCAGAAAAAATCCTTCAGAAGATCTCCCAGGATGTAACCGAAACCTATTTCACGCTTCCTTTTCCGAAGCTATCTTCATCCCTCCAAAAACTCAACACCCTAGTAGCAGAGAACGGCGATCCCTTTACTCGAACGAGTCTAACCAATATCACTAAAACCGAAGACGGCACCCTTACCGCAGACCTCCTTATTAACACCGGAAATGTTAGAACGATCGACTCAATTGTTGTCAAGGGGTATGAAAAGTTTCCTAGATCTTACCTCACCTACTTTGCCGGGGTAAAGAAAGGAAAACGCTTTAGTCAAAAAAAATTAGTAGCCCAAAACGATGTATTGAACGGACTGGGATTTGTTTCTACGATCAAACCTCCGGAGGCCCTCTTCAGAAAAAATAATACCACGGTCTATTTTTACCTACAAAAAGAAAACAACAATTTGTTTGACGGTATTTTGGGATTCGCTACCAATGAAGACACCCAGCGACTGGAATTTAACGGGTATTTGAATTTGGAACTGAATAACAACCTAAACTTTGGGGAGCAGTTGCTCATCAATTATAAAGCCGATGGCAACGAACAACAGAACTTTCGGGCAAGGGTCACCATGCCGTACCTCTTCAAGACCCCATTCGGGATAGGCGCCGAACTCCAAATATTTAAAAGGGACAGCACTTTTGTTACTACCCAGCAACAGGCAAGGGTAACCTACCAGATAAATCCAGCATCATCCACATACATAGGCTATAAAGGTTATGAATCCAGTAATTTGCTCGAAACGACCGTAGCCGGAACACCCGTAGACGATTACACCTCACGATTTGCCATTGCCGGATTGGCTTACACAAAACCGCAGAACAGTTATCTTTTTCCCGTTAAAACATTCTTATCCTTAGATACCGAAATAGGTCGTCGGGAACTAAGAGGAACGACAGAATCGCAACAGCGAATTAGCGTAAGCGCTCAACACATATTCAATTTGAACAATAAGAATTCTATCTATATACAGAACACTACAAGCTTTTTAATATCCGACACCTACTTAACCAACGAGTTGTTTCGGTTTGGAGGGATCAACAGTATTCGTGGTTTTAACGAGAACAGCATAGATGCTTCATTATTTTCGGTGTTAAATACCGAATACCGCTATGCATTTACTCCCTCCATATATATACACAGTATTATCGATCTGGGATATTTTGAAAATCAATTCTTTACACAGGAAGAGCGGCTGTACAGTTTCGGAATTGGTTTAGGAATGCGGACCAAGGCAGGAATATTTAAATTCAATATCGCCAACGGGAGTGGCACTCAACAAGATTTTGCCTTCGCAAATACTAAAATACATCTAAGCCTCACTTCCAGATTTTAATTTTTTAACATCCCTAAGTAAAGAAAACTTTAAAAAATGATAAATTTTAAGTTTAAAAAGTTGTTTAATCTACTTTTTATTGTGACTTTTGGCGTTGGCTAATTCAAATAAATCATAAAATGAAAACAAAGTTTAGTGGAATTTTAACACTCTTGTTAGTGTTAGTAGTGCAGCTCACTTTTGCACAAGAAAAAACAATTACAGGAACGGTGACGGATGATGTAGGTCTTCCCTTGCCAGGTGCTAACATCATCATTAAAGGAACAAGTACCGGAACTCAGTCTGATTTTGACGGGAACTACTCCATTAATGCAAATGTTGGACAAACTCTTACATTTAGTTATATAGGGTTTGAGACCAAGGAAGTTGTGGTTGGGACCTCCAACACAATTAATGTAGAAATGCAGGCAGGATCGGTTCTTGAAACTGTTGTGGTAACGGGATATTCGAATCGTAATCAAACGGTTCAAACTTCATCTGTGGTTTCCATATCGGCTTCAGAAATTTCCCAGTTAGCTCCAACTACAAGTATTGACAACTTGCTACAAGGTAAAGCTGCGGGTGTTCAGGTAACTGCCGCAAACGGTAAACCAGGCCAGGGAGCGTTTGTACGTATTCGTGGTGTAGGTTCGCTTACCGCAGGAGCTTCTTCACCTCTATATGTTGTAGATGGTGCTATTATTAGAGAAGATGACCTTGGTAACATTGCCAATGAAGATATTGAAAACGTAACGATCTTAAAAGATGCTGCAACTACCGCGCGATATGGTTCCAGAGGAGCAAGTGGGGTTGTCGTTATTACTACCAAGAGCGGTAATCGTAATAAAGATGCCGTGGTGCGATTCAGTTCTAGATTTGGAACCATTTCCAGAATCGATCCTAATTTCGACATCATGAATGCCGAGCAAAAACTGCAATACGAAGCCGAAATGTTTGCGCTTGGAATTATAGCAGCTTCAAGCTTGCCGGGTGTTACTACAGAGCCTGGAAGTGCTGAGCGTCAATTTTTGATCAACAATCAAACCGACTGGCAAGATCTAATTCTTAAAGAAGGATATATCCAGAATAATAATGTTTCCATCTCTGGTGGAGCTGAAAAAGCAGATTATTATTTCTCCGTAGGTCATGACAGAAACACCGGGATTATCGATCAATTGGATGGATTCGAAAGAATCAACTCACGTTTGAATGTTAATTTTGACGCTAAGGAGTGGTTAAGTATTGGGGTGAATGTTGGTTATGCCCGTTCTACCAGTGATGAGCCACGAGATAGAAACAACGTACAAAACCCATTCCGTGCGATGTATGACTACAACCCGTACGAAACAGAATTCGTTTTAGACGAAGACGGTAATGTAGTATTGGACGAAAATGGTAATCCATTATATAGTCCTACAAGTACTTCTTTCAACGTTCGAGGAGCTTTATTGTCTGAACCGGCAGTGGCTATCGAAAACAGTTTGATATCTAGCTTAGATGCTGTAGTAAAGTTTACAGAAGACCTTAGTTATGGTTTTGCAGTAGCCATCAACAGTTTGAACAGAAGAACTGAAAGTTATTCGAAGCCGGGAGGTATATTAGACTCGTTAATTGGTGATGCAGACAATCCAGGAAACAAATTGGATACAGGCGCGTATCGTTATGATATCACTGTTAGCAATAGATTGAACTACAACTTAAATGCGAACAACAACCACCTAAATCTTTTGGGGTTATTTGAATATAACTACAACGAGAACAATGGTTACTCATTAAGAAGTATCGGTTTCCCATCTGCTGAATTATCGACGCAGTCGAATGCAAACATGCCAACTGCTGCTTCAACCACCAGAAATAAACTTGCTTTGATTTCTTATGGTTTATTTGCAGATTATGATTACGATGAGAAATATCTTCTTTCTGCTTCTGCACGATATGACGCTTCTTCAAATTTCGGTATTGACAACCAATACGGTCTTTTTTACAGTGCCAGTGCCGGATGGAACATCGCTAAAGAGGAATTCTTTGGTATCGATGCCATCAACGATCTTAAAATTAGAGGTGCTTACGGTACTGTAGGTAACCGTGATGGTATTACGCGATATGCGGCTTTAAATACAGTTCAGTTTGGATCGTACCCAGGAGGGTCGGCCACGAACTTATCTAATATTGGAAACCCGGAACTTCAATGGGAAACTACAACAACCACAAACGTTGGTTTGGAGTACAATCTATTCAGCAGAAGAGTCCGTGGGGTTGTAGACTACTTTATCAGAGATACAGAAGACCTTCTATTTAGTGTTCCAACTGCAGATGAAGCAGGTGTTGGTGCCATTTTTGGAAACTTAGGAAAAATTAGAAACTCTGGTCTTGAATTGTCGTTACAGGCAGATATTTTTAGATCTACCGACTTAACTTGGACCGTAGGAGGAAATATTGTATTCCTTGATACTGAAGTATTAGAATTACCGGACGGTGAAGATGTTACACCGGGTAACGCTTTTAACATTCGTTACAGTGAAGGAAGAAAGATCAACGAGCACTTCTTGGTACGTTATGCCGGAGTAGATCCAGCAACCGGACGCCCATTGTATTTTGGTGCCGACGGTAATACTTATTTTGCAAGCGATCTTCCGGAAGATGAATTCGATAACCGAGTTTTCCAAGGTAAATCAACCATCGCTGATAAAGAAGGAGGTTTCTTCAGTAACGTAAATTATAAAGGATTTGGTCTTAGAACTGACTTTGTATTTAAAGCAGGTAACTACATTAACAACTTCGTAAAATCAAATTTAGTTTCAGATGGTGTCAATGTACAAAGCAACCAAGCTTTGGAAGCTTTCAACTATTGGCAAAGACCGGGTGACACCAACGTGAACCCAAGCCCTATTTACAGAGATGAAGTAACTGAGATCAATTCAGATCGTTTCTTGGAAAAAGGAGATTACATTCGTTTGCGTAACGTGACTTTCTCCTATACATTCCCGTCAACATCATTGGACAGAACTCCGTTTAATTCATTCAGAATCTATGTGCAAGGTCAAAACCTTTTAACATTTACTGAGTTCTTTGGAGATCCTGAAGTTGGTCTATCCTCTGGAGAAACTATTAGCTTTGCTAATTCTGTTGCTCCGGGAGAAGCTACCCTTTATAGCTATCCAAATACACAATCGTTTCAGTTAGGTCTGGACGTAAGTTTCTAAAATTAATAAAAGATAATATGAAAAATACAGTCAAAATTTTAATCACAGTAATCCTATTCGCAGGAACCTTTGCTTCTTGTGATAAGGATTTAAATCAGATTCCATTCGATGAATTTGCAACTGAACAAGCATTCATCACTGCACAGGATTTCGAAAATGGTATACGTGGCGTTTATGTCTCGCTAACCGCCGGATCATTTTACGGCAGTAGTGATGCTGGGTCCATGCTTAGCGCCCCGGATGTATTAGCAGACAATGTTACTATATCTCAAGACGGACGTTTTTCTAAGCAATACCTACACCGTTATAACTACAACGCTGGAAGTACCATGTTAGGACTTTACAGAAATGCGTATGCACTTATCTATAAAGCAAACCAGATACTTTTCTATGCTGAAAATTTCGAAGGTGAGAATAAAGCAAATATTGTGGCTGAAGCAAAAGCGCTTCGTGCATTGGCACATTTCAATGTTGCTGCTATGTTTGCAAAAATCCCGACGCAGTCTGGAGATGCCGGCGGAAGCTTAGGTGTTGCTTATGTAACCGAAGCAGATCCACTTATCGAACCTGCTCGTCTTACAGTAAGTGAAACGTATGCGCTTATCGCACAGGATTTGGAAGAGGCTGCAGCAGGTATCAACGCCACGAACCCGGAAGGAAGAATGGGAAGAGACGCTGTTAACATCTTGCTTTCTAGAGTATATTTATACATGGGACAATGGCAAAATGCAGTGAACGCAGCAAATGCAGTTTCTACTCCAGTCGCTTCTCGTGACAATGTAGTGGCAGTTTGGGAAGACTCAAGCAGAGACGGATTAACATTCTACATTCCAAATGAAGTTGGCGTATTAGGAAATAGCATTGGAGTAACTTGGAGCCAAGGTTCTCTAACAAGCCTTATTCCTGAATATGTTGCATCTTTTGAGTTATTCAACTTGTACGCAGATGATGATATCCGTAAAGAAGCGTATATTATTCCTGGATCTAATGGCGGAACGCAATACAATGCGATCAAGAAACTATTAGGAAGAGAAGGTCAAGTGAACGGACAAGTTGACTATAAGTTTTTCCGTGCTGCGGAAGCGCAACTTAATAAAGCCGAAGCACTTTTCAACTTAGGAAATGAACCAGCAGCCAGACAAGCTTTAGATGCAGTTCGCACCAAGCGTTACCTTACTCCTCCTAGTGGAGAAACCGGAACTGCTTTACGCGATGCTATTCGTCTTGAAAGAAGATTGGAATTTGCTTTCGAATATCAGCGATTCTTAGACCTTAAGCGTTGGGGATTACCTGTTCAAAGAACAGCTGCCGGAGATGAAGCCGACGGTTCCGGGACACCATCAGAGGTGTTGACCTTACCTGCAGGAAGTAACAAATTTCAGTTACCTATGGCACTGGAGTCTCTGGACGCAAATCCAAACTTGGTACAAAATCCAGGATATTAATCAATAAAATTCAATTCGTATGAAAAATATAACCAAAATAATTATCCTATTGTTAGTAACAGGATTGACGGTTTCTTGTGAAACAGACTATAATGATTATGAAACTAACAGAGATCCCGTTGTTGGACTTGTTGGAGGTACAGGTGGTCCAAATATCAACGTACCTGTCGGTGGTTCAGCCGAAAAGGAAGTGCGCGCATTTTCATCGGTAGCATCATCACAAGGGATTACGTTTTCTGTTTCAATAGCAAGTAGTTCAGAAGTAGGCGCAGCGAGCGTCTCTTTCCCTGCAACCATCACTATTCCTGCAAACGAGAGAGAAGTAATGTTTGTAGTTACAGTAAACGATGTTAATTTGACTACTGAAATTCAAGATCTTGATTTGGTAGTGACATCTACGGACGAGATTGTTTCAGGAACCCCTATTTCTTTTAATGTGAAACAACAATAGTTTAATCACACATTACACATAAGAGACCGTTACATTGTAACGGTCTTTTTTTTGCCTATAAATAAAGCATTCCCTGAGGCTTAAAAGCAAAATTTAGGTTTAAAAAGTTGTGTAATTAACTTTTTATTATGATTTTTGGCATTGGCTAATTCAAATAAATTATAAAATGAGAACAAAGTTTAGTGGAATCTTAACGCTATTATTGGCGTTTGTCGTGCAACTCACGTTCGCACAAGAAAAAACAATCTCCGGTACGGTGAGCGACAATACTGGTCTGCCCCTGCCTGGAGTTAACATCGTCGTGAAAGGTACAAGCAGCGGTACTCAAACCGATTTTGACGGAAATTACTCGATTCAAGCGAGTGTTGGTCAGACGTTGGTTTTTAGTTACGTTGGTTTTACTACGGTTGAACGCCCAATTACAGGAGCCTCAAGCGATATAGACGTCCTTCTTCAAGAGGATGCGGCTGTATTGAACGAGGTAATCATTAATGCGATCGGGTTAACACGTAAGAAGGATGATGACCTTACATCAACAACAACCGTACAATCTGAAAGCATCACAAGATCGGGTGAAGTTGGGGTTGCCACAGGTTTGGCAGGAAAGACCTCAGGTGTGAACGTTGTTAGAGGTAGTGGTGATCCCGGAGCTGGAGCTTTTATCCAGATTCGTGGAGCGAACACCATTCAAGGTGATGACGAACCACTTTATGTTATTGATGGGGTTTTAATTAACAACTTTAATTTTGGAGCTGGTGTAGCTGGTGTATCGGAGCAATCTCGATTGAACGATATTCCTGCAGAAGACATCGAATCTGTAAGCGTCCTTAAGGGAGCTTCTGCGGTTGCCATCTATGGTACCGGTGCTGCAAACGGGGTAATCGTTATTAAAACGAAATCTGGTAGAGGAGCCGCAGGAAAGTGGAACCTTAATTACAAATCAAGTATTTATGTAGATGAAGTCAACGAGCGTTGGGATCTTCAGAGTAAATATGGTCAAGGAACTAACGGTATGGCTTCTAGTTTCAATGGTGCTTGGGGTGATCTTATCGCAAGTCGTCCGGGTGGACCAGACTTAGTAGATACTAGTAGTTTACAAAGATTTGAAGCGTTAGATGGTACAGTTTATTATCCTATCATTGAAAAGAGATCCAGAGAAACTTTTTTGGAGTCTAATTTCGATGCGGTAATCGGAACCGGTCTAACTTTCGAGAACGATCTTAGTTTGGATCATTCAGGAGAAAACGGGAATACTTATATTAGTGCTAGCGAATGGAATCAAGAAGGTATCATTAAGAATGGATCCAACTACGTTCGTAGAGCAATGCGTTTTAACAACACAACAAACTTTTCAGATAAGCTTTCAGCAAGAGTTTCAGCTTCTTATGTGAAGACTGAGGCAGATGCGATTCAATCTGGATCGAACTTAAACGGATTATATCTTGGTTTGTTAAGAACTCCTGCAGATTTTGACAACCGTGATTATAAAGGAACTGCATTTGATGCGCAAGGGAATGCTATTATCAATGCGCAACGAGGCTATAGAACTCCTCTTGGACCAATTCCAGTATATAACAACCCGTTGTGGACAGTGAACGAACAGGTGAATACTATCAATGTAGATCGTATCACTATGTCACCCGAAATCACTTACAAATTTAGTGACAATGTGTTTTTAACGGCCCGATATAACAAAGACTCCTATAGAGATAGAAGAAGAGAATTTTTCCCGTTCAATTCAGGAACGAACGAAAATAGTATCACCGGTACTCCAACAACTGGGGAGGGCTTCTTTGGACAAGACGAGCGATTTGTATCTTCAGATTACGCAACGGCTTTCTTAAGTGTTAACCACGATATTTCAGATAACTTTAATTTCAACTGGATTGTCGGTACAACCTATGAAGACAATAAATTAGAGCAGTTTGCAGCTACGGCGACTACGTTTGTAAATCCATTTATTACCTTATCAGATTTAATTGATGTTGGTAATGCTGCTGCAGAAAATATTGCAGCCTTTAACTTTACAGATTACTCGAAGCAGGTAGGTGCTTACGTATTAGTAGAAGGTGAGATTTTTAACCAAGTACTCTTTAACTTAACGGGTCGTATGGATAGATCTTCTACCCTACCGGATCAGAATTTCTATTATCCTGCTGCTTCTTTAGGTTGGAAATTCTCTGAAGCCATAGGTGATAACAACATATTAAGTTTCGGTAAATTAAGAGCTTCTTACGGTGAAGTAGCTGTTGCACCAATTTCTTACTCATTAAGTAGTGGATTTGTTGGTGGCGGTGTTGGTTCCTCATGGGGAGATGCCTTATCGGGAGACCAGTATGGAAGTGTTTCTTCTTTGGAGAACACTCAAGGAAATCCAAATCTAGTGGTAGAAAGAGTAAAAGAAATTGAAGGAGGCGTAGATTTACGATTCTTCAACAACCGTCTTTCTCTTAACGGTACCTATTACGATCGTAAGACCGAAGACGTACTTTTAGACAGAGTAGTTGCTCCATCTTCTGGATTTACGGCACTTACAAGTAATGCTGCAACGATCACAAACAAAGGATTAGAATTGGATATGAGTGCAACAATCATCAAAACCGATGATTTCTCATGGAAGATCAACGCCAACTACAGTATGAACGATAACTTAGTAATGAGTCCTGATGGAAACGGTGAGTTGTTAACCGTACTTAACGGATTTACAGGTTCTGCTTCTTCAGTTTATGATGGTCAACCTTTTGCAGTCTTTGCAGGAGAACCTTTATTGAGAGATGAGAATGGCAATCTAGAATTAAACGACTTTGGATTTCCTGTTATCTCAACAGAAGGTGAGCAGGTACTTGGTGACCCGAACCCAGATTGGATCGGTGGTCTTGGAACAGAGTTCGCATACAAAGGATTTGAACTATCAGCATTATTCGATTTCCGTCAGGGAATGGATGTATGGAATGGTACATTAGGGGTATTGAACCACTTTGGTGTGACCTCTATTACTGCTAATGAAGTTACAGTTTCTGCAGCTGATGCAGCTACAATTGTAAACTTCCAAGGGGTAGCCATTGCTGATCTTCCAAATGCGCAGCAAAACGCTGATGGAAGTTATACCGTTCGTGGTAATTTAGATGACTTTGGAGCTGGAACTGTATTATTGGATCAAGCATGGTATAACGGAGGAACAGCAAGTGGTTTTAACGGTTCATCAGAGCTATATGTAGAAGATGCTTCGTATGTGAAGTTACGTCAAATTACACTTTCTTATTCATTCCCAACAAGATTGATCGAGCACGTTGGTTTAGAATCTCTAAGCCTTGCGGTTTCAGGAAGAAATTTAGTAACTTGGTCTGATATTGAAGGTTTTGATCCAGATAATAACTTAACTGGTGCTTCTAAGGGTAGAGGTTTGGAATACTTTACCAACCCGTCTACAGCTAGTTATCAATTTACCTTACGTTTAGGACTATAATTTAAAAAAATAGAAAGATGAAAAATATAAAATCAATTTTGCTTCTAACAACCATTTCGGTGCTCCTATTTTCTTGCGAGAAATTGGTTACAGAAACAAATTACCAAGATAACCCGAACACTGTAGGTTCCGTACCTACTGTAAACTTGATTTCTCAAGCGGAACTAGTTGCTACATATCTTGCAGAGAGTGATGCTTCCAGATATGCTGGAATCATGTCGAACTCTATCACAGGTGCAGATGCACAGTGGATTGGATACGAGCAATATCGTTTTACACCAACCGATTTTGACGCACTTTGGAGCAATACCTATGTAGAAGGAATAAGAAGCGTTCGATTGGCTAAAGAACAGGCGCTAATAGAAGAAGACAATGATGCCTTTGCAACTGCCGCTATGCTTGAAGCCTATTTCTTAGGTGAGTTGGCGACATCTTTTGGTGCTGTTCCGGATAGCGAAGCTTCTGTAGATGGAATTGACTTCCCTGTGTACGATAGCCAAGCCTCTGTTCTAGCTCATGTGCAAACTCTATTGGATGAAGCAATTGCTGCAGGTTCAGGATCTACGCTCTATATCTCAGATGGTAATGGTTCTACAAGCACGACCTCAACATTAGGACGAGTAGCGAATTCATTCAAAGCGAGATACTACATGATCTCTAAAAATTACCCAATGGCTCTTACAGCTGCTCAAGCTGGTATCAATAGCGTAGGCGGAGACTATTTCTCTACTCACACCAGCTCAACAGGTTCTCAGAATCTATGGTATAATTTTACTGTACTTGCCAGACCAGCAAACACTAGTCCGGTAGGAAGTTATTTGCAAGAGCTTATTGATCCTAATGGATCGGCTAACCGTATGTTACCTACACCTGGAGAAGCTGCGAGATACGACTTCTACTACAAAGAGAACGGAAATTTTGGAACGTCGGAAGGTCAATTGATGGCACAAGACGCTTCATTACCAATTATCTCTTGGCATGAAACACAATTGATCCTTGCGGAAGCTGCTCAAAGAACAGGCAATAATACCTTGGCGCAAAACACTTTAAATGCCGTAAGAGCTGCTTTAGATGCTCAGTATGGTGGAGGATTCCCTCCCTCTGCGGCAACTGGAGGAACATTATTATTGCACATCTTAGAAGAGAAGTACATTACCTTATATCCTTCTCCTCAAACTTGGCATGATCTAACAAGAACTGATAACATTTTGGGAGTGCCTCTTAAAACAGGGTCACAATTACCAGAACGTTTTCTGTACTCTCAAACTGAATTGGATGTGAATCCTAATACCCCACGCCCAATTCCAACACTGTTTACTGCTACTCCGGTAAACCAATAAGTAGCATTCATTTTAATATCAAAAGCCGTTAGTAATACTAACGGCTTTTTTTTATTTATTTAGATTATGCGGGACGCACAGAACATACATGTTCTTCACTACAACTTCTCTTTTTATAGTTTTTCCTTAACATTTTATGATATTTAATTGCATTAAAATCATATAATCACCACATTTGTACTACATTCTAAAACGGTGAATATGAAAACAAAACTATTCTGGATTATTTGTTTGACATTTCTTAGTATCTCGTTCACAGCTCTTGCACAAGAAAGGACGATCACAGGTAATGTCAGCGACAATTCCGGGCTGCCTTTACCCGGTGTAAACATTATCTTAAAAGGCACTTCAACAGGAACCCAAACTGATTTTGACGGAAACTATTCTATCATGGCCAGCAACGGTGATATCTTAATGTTCTCATACGTTGGTTTCACAGCGGAGGAGATACAAGTAACTCCGGCTAGGAGCACGATCAACGTAACACTAAATGAAAGCGCTTCAGAGCTGGACGAAGTGATCGTGACCGCTCTGGGTATCAAAAAGGAGAAAAAAGCGTTAGGCTATGCAGTAACATCTATTTCCGCAGAGGATATAGAACAAAGGGCCACCGGTGATATCACCAAAATTCTTCAAGGAAAAGCTGCGGGTGTCAACATTATTAATGCCAGTGGTCTTTCAGGAGCCGGGTCGAGTATCACTATTCGAGGTCTTACTTCTACAGGTAACAACCAACCACTTTATGTAGTTGATGGTGTTCGATTCAATTCGAATACAAACGGAAGCGGATTTTCCGGAACGAGTCGTTCTTTGGACCTCGATCCAAACAGCATAGAGACTGTAAACGTTCTTAAAGGGTTAAGTGCAACCACTCTTTATGGTGCCGATGGTAAAAACGGGGTGATCGTGATTACAACAAAAGCCGGTAGCGCTGGAGGTAACAGAAACAAACAAACGGAAGTCACACTTACTGTTTCTACTTTTTATAACGAGATTGCAAGTCTACCCGATTTTACAGACGAGCGCGGTCAAGGGTATTATGATGCTTACTACAATTTCTTCGGAAACTGGGGCGCAACTTTTGGCAGATGGGACTACGGAAACGTGGATGCTCAAGGACAGGTCTCGCACCCTTATTCACTCAATAGCCCGGTTTTTAATGATGGATTTCCGGACCAAGTAGATTCCAGAGTTGATTACAAAAACTATAAATCTCAAGAGAACTTCTTTAGAACCGGAATTGTAAAAAACATCAATGCCAGCGTAAACGGCGGGACCGAAAATTTTGGATACAACCTCTCTGTGGGGAATCTGGATGATCAAGGTTTTTTACCCGGCAATACACTTCGCAGAAATACACTATCTGTGGGTGGTAACGGAAACTTGGCAAATAAGATCAACGTTTCTTCTACCCTAAATTACTCACGAGTTGATTTTACTTCTCCGTTTACAGGGCCCATCTTTACAGGACTGCTCAACACACCTCGAAGTATCGACTTGGCCGGATGGCCATCACAGCACCCTCTCACGGGTCAAGAGATCAACTTTCAAAACGACTCCGGTGCTTCCAATCCGTACTGGTATATTAACAACTCTGGTGTAGAAGAAGATGTAAACAGAATTTACGGTCAGGTATCAGCCAGTTTTAATCTTACGGAATGGTTGTCGGCAACGTATCGCTTTGGAACAGATGTTAGCGTTGAACAGCGAAAGATCTATATTAATCGAGGAAGTACCGATGCTTCAAATACTACAGGTGCACTAACCACCAGTGCGAGAAGACAAACACTTTTCACGCATGCTTTCTTAATGAACATCGAGGAGCGATTTGCTCAAGACCGATTTGGAATAAGTGCCAATGTCGGTGTCGATATTAGTAGAACTGAAGAAGCTCTAGAAGCTACAAATAGCACAGGACAAACCGTTTTTGACGCTTTAGAGCATGACTTCTTCGAAGAACAATCGGCCACCTCTGGCAGGTATGCATTAAACAGACCCGGTATCTTAGCCCAAGCGACCTTAGATTATAATAATTATTTGTTCTTAACGGCCAGTGCAAGAAACGATTGGACATCTAATTTCGAAAATAACTCACAGTTCTACCCCGGTGTTGGCTTGTCTTTTATACCAACACAGGCCTTTACAGCCTTAAAGGGTGATGTCCTTAATTATTTTAAAGTTCGTGCCAATTACGGGACCTCTGCAGACTTCAATGTACCTGGTGGAAGTTTATTTGGGGGCTTTATCCCGTATCCAACCATTCAAACGATCGATTCCAACTCCAATACATTTGTGACTGCGAACGGAGATGTTATTAATACGGATGCCATCAGCAACACATTAGCCAACCGTGAGCTGGGTCCTGCCTTGATTGAAGAATACGAATTCGGTTTTGAGTCTAAATTCTGGAAAAACCGGATCTCTTTCGATGCAAGTTACTTCAAAAGAGTAACAAGCGATCTTATCTTTACAAGAAATCTGGACCCCTCAACAGGTTTCACGGTCTCTCCCAGAAACGTTAATGAGTTTCAGGTAGACGGAATTGAACTCGAATTGAATATTACGGCGATCGAAACCGATAATTTTTCTTTCGATATTGGTGGAAACTTTACAAAGAACGAATCTGAAGTGACGAAACTGGAAGAAGATCGATTTGCAGTTACTACTCTTGGAACGGTAGGAAATTACCTTATCGAAGGTCAACCTGTCAATATTATATTAGGAGAGGTAATTGCTACCGATGAAAACGGAAACTATCTAACCAACGGACGTCAATACGAGATCGCAGATGATATTGCTATAATTGGTGATCCTAATCCCGATTGGATAGCGTCCATGTTCACTGCCATACGGTTTAAGAATCTTTCATTAACGGCTAACGTACAATACAGACAGGGCGGTGATGTGTATTCAACGACGGCTCGATCCTTATTGGGTCGAGGGTTAACTACGGATGGTGATGGTCTACAAAATGTGGGCTATGTACTTCCGGGAATTAACACTACTACGGGAGAACCTAATGAGGTAGTAATAAGCGCAGGAGATGCGCTCTTTAACGAATACAACAACGGCCCGGATCAATTCGGGATTTTTGACGGAACTACTATTCGTCTTCAGGAGGTCGCACTTACGTACCGTTTTACAGACAAAGCATTGGATAAAACACCTTTCGGTTATTTTTCAGTCGCTGTTGTTGGTGAGAACTTATACTATAAAGCACTAAATGCACCGGATGGTATCAATCTAGACACGAACTCGATAGGAACAGGGGTGAATAGTAACGGTGCCGGTATTGAAGGTGGAACCAGCCCCTCTTCAAGAAGAATCGGTCTTAGTATAAAAGCATCATTCTAAAAAAACATATCATGAAAAAATATATTCACATAAAAATCATCGCAATACTGCTAACGCTGTTTACAGTATCATGCGAAACCATAGATACGAATCTTACCGAGGACCCAAGTAATCTTGGTGCTGACGAAGCGAATATTGAATTCTTGTTCAATGCAAGCCAATTGGGATTCAACAGTTTCTTTCAAGGGTTGCAATTCAACGTTGCAACTGTGACACGTATGGAGTTGATGCGGAATTCTCCTTTTTACGCCAATCAGTATGACTCTGATTCATTTAACGGTGTTTGGGTCAATGCGTATGCAAACTGTCTTATTGAAACGAAACAGCTGAAAGAACTGGCACTGGCACTGGAAACTGAAGATATTAACGGAAATAATATTATCGCAGCGGCACAGATCATGGAAGCCTATGTAATTGTTACCTTGGTCGACACTTTTGGTGACGTTCCTTATTCTGAAGCGTTACAGGGTAGCGACAACTTTAATCCGGGACGTGATGCAGGAAGTGCGATCTATGCCGATGCTCGAGAACTGCTTTTAAATGCTATCCAGCGTATAGACGCAGGTGGTAGTGTCGATCTACCTTCTGATATTTTCTATGGAGGAAATATGGACAACTGGAAACGACTTGCGAATTCACTCCTTCTTAAGTTGGCGGTAAATTCCAGACTTAACAATTCGAATGCAGCCAGTCAAGCCAATCAAGTAATAGGTGGAGGAAATTTTATTTCCCAGAACAACCAGGACTTTCAGTTCAATTATTCAGACACTCAGGATGAACCGGAAAGCAGACATCCGTTATTTCAGTCGCAATATGTAGGTGGCGCCGGAATCTATATGTCTGCACCTTTTATTCGCAGAATGCAAGATGATCCTCGCTTTAATTATTATTTCTACTTACAAAACGGAGAAATCTTTGGTCGGGAACACGGAGATGCCGGACCAAATGTTGCTTCAGAATTTAGAGACATTACCGTTCATGGATTGTATCCCGTAGGAGGAAAATATAACGATGGAAGTACGGGTCAAACAAGTGCCACTCAAGGAGCTGCAGGTGCCGGATCTTCTATTATCATGACCAACTCATTTACTCAATTTCTTATTGCTGAAGCACAGCTCATGCTTAATAATAATAGTGGTGCGGCTTTAACTGCAATGGAAAATGGTATTAGGGCCTCTATTAGCAAAGTAATGAACTTTCAATCCTTCGCAATACCTTCAGGTGCGCCTGAACCCACACAAGCCGATGTTGACGCTTATGTGAGTGATGCTATTGCCCGCTACAATGCTGCTTCAGGAAATGAGGCTAAACTGGATGTGATCATTACCGAATATTACAAATCTGCATGGGGGAATGGTGTAGAGATCTATAATAACTTCCGCAGAACGAGTTATCCATCAGATCTTGCTCCTTCCGTAGTGCCCAATCCCGGAACATTTACCAACAGTATGTTGTATCCTGCGATTTACGTGAATAACAACAACAATCCGGATGCAGTACAAAAAGCCTCAGTAGGCGAGAAAGTGTGGTGGGCTGAAGGCACAACGTTTAACCTTGACTATTAAAATCTATCGATATGAAAAAATTTAGTTTTTTAATCATTTGTGTGATTCTTGCAGGAGTATCATTTTCTTCTTGCAACAACGACGAAACGCCTTTTGGCGATACGATCTTTAACGATCTGTCCAATTATCCGTATGTCGCCATCCAAGATCGCAACGAGGATCTTGAAGGGATCATAGGAAATAATTTCTGGGACTTTACCCTCGTGGCAGAAGATAATGGAAATCAGGTCCGTATCGAATACCGGTCTCAGGACCCAAACATCCTCTCTCATGAGGTATATGTAGGTTTTGATAGTAATGATTCTACTGCTCCTTTGGAAACAGATGCGTTGTTAGCTACCATTACCTCCTTCCCTACCGAATTGATCTTTACGAAACAAGATGTGGCTACAGCCTTAGGTGTTCCGGTAACAGATCTTGAAACGGGAAGTGTGTATTTTAGAGGTCGCAGTGTGGATGCAGATGGTCACGTTGTGGATGATCCTTCTAATTTTGAAGATTTTTTGGTCTTTGAACGCCATGCTTATTTTTATGAGTGGCCATTGAACCAATAAGCCCATAAAATTTACCTAATTTTGTACCGCTGTTTGCACCATAGCAAGCAGCGGTATTTTTTTATTATGAGCAAAAAAGAAAGCACCATTTTTGGTATCTATCCAGTTATAGAAGCAATAAAGTCTGAGGTTGTTTTGGACAAGGTCTACATTCAAAAAGACAGTCCCAATACAAAACTGGAAGAGATCGTCAACGCACTCGAAAAGGAAGGCGTCACCATCAATCACGTTCCGGTTGAAAAACTTAACAGACTTACACGAGGGAACCATCAAGGCGTGGTGGCCGTCACCTCCCCTATCGCATTTCACGAATTGGAAACGATCGTAGAAGCAGTGCTTGCCTCTGAAAAAATCCCTTTATTCTTGGTTCTCGATCAAATAAGTGATGTTAGAAATTTTGGAGCTATCCTTAGAACTGCAGAATGTACCGGTGTGGATGCCGTGATCATTCAGAAAAAAGGCGGAGCGCCCGTAAGCGGCGATACCGTAAAAACATCTGCGGGTGCTATTTTCAATATTCCTATTTGTAAGGTAGACCACATTAAAGACGCCATCTTTTACCTTCAAGGCTCCGGCATTACTACGGTAGCCGCTACGGAGAAGACGCAAAAGAGCCTGTATGCCTTGGAACTCAACAAGCCTCTTGCGCTCATTTTGGGGTCTGAAGGGAAAGGGGTCTCAAAATCTGTATTGCAACTGGTGGATGAAAATGCTTCATTGCCGGTGTTGGGAGAGATCAATTCTTTGAATGTTTCGGTGGCTTGCGGCGCTTTTTTGTATGAAGTGGTCCGCCAGCGAATGGGCAACTAAACGTCGGTATCCTTGGAAGCATCCTTCCGAAGTGTATAACGCACAGTAATACGTGGCGACTCTTCCAAAGGCTCTTCTTCCTCGGGAAGCTGCTCAATAAAATTACCGTTCTCATCAAAATGTTTTAAAAAAGGATCATCTTCTTCGTTGTAGTCTTGCTGCTCCCACTCGTATTTTTTATTGGTAATGGGGTGTTCTTTGAACAAGAAAGCAAAAACGATCCCCACGGCAAAACCTGAAAGATGACCTTCCCATGAGATCTTCGGATCTATGGGAAACACATACCAGAGTAAGCTTCCGTAGAGAAAAACAACGATAAAGGCTAAGGCTGTGAGCTGAAATTGCTTTGAGAATACACCTTTAAAAAACAGGAATGCTGCCAACATATAAACTACACCACTCGCTCCTATGTGTAAGGCTGGTCTGCCAATAAGCCATGTAAGTACCCCCGTAATCAATAAACCGAAAACCAGCACCTTCCAGCGGATACTTCGGTAAAAATAAAACAGCGCCGTAGTAAGCACTAATAACGGGACTGAATTATTAAATAGGTGCTTTAGGCTGCTGTGCACCATGGGACCAAAAACAACCCCGCGTAATCCTTCCAAACGTTGGGGAAAGATCCCCAAAAAGTTAAAATTCCATCCAAAGCGCATCTCGGCCCAAAACACGATCCAAAGAATACCCACAAAGAGAATGGGATATCCAATCACTTCGTTCGAAAAATACAATTGATTCTTTGTCGCCATATTCTTCCCTATTCAAAAAATGCTCCCTTCCTCAAATGTATGATAAATTGTCAGGTTCGCGAAAGTATAAAAATTGTAATTTTACTGCCCTATGAGTGCACCACTGGCAGAACGCATCCGACCGAAATCTTTAGAAGACTATTTGAGCCAACAGCATTTAATTGGCCCCAAAGGAGCATTACGC
Organism: Altibacter lentus; assembly: GCF_000746845.1. Taxonomy (GTDB): domain Bacteria; phylum Bacteroidota; class Bacteroidia; order Flavobacteriales; family Flavobacteriaceae; genus Altibacter; species Altibacter lentus. The sequence continues at coordinate 1,437,563 of NZ_KN050846.1, forward strand.
GCTCAATTGACCTCCGGCATGCTCTCGTCCATCATCTTTTGGGGACCTCCGGGAACAGGCAAAACCACACTTGCTTCGATCATCGCCCAACAAACCGACAGACCCTTCTATACGTTAAGTGCGGTAGACAGTGGGGTAGCAGCCGTTCGGGAAGTCATTGAAAAAGCAAAGAAAAGTGATACCTTATTCTCGACCAAAAACCCCATTCTATTTATCGATGAGATACATCGATTTAGCAAATCGCAACAGGATTCGTTACTAGGGGCCGTAGAGAAGGGATGGATCACACTTATTGGTGCCACTACCGAGAACCCAAGCTTTGAGGTCATCCCCGCGTTATTATCGCGATGTCAAGTCTATGTGCTGGAAGCTTTCAGCAAAAACGACCTGGAGGCTCTTTTAAAGCGCGCAATTGAAAAAGACACGCTACTTGTCCAAAAAAAGATTGAACTGCAGGAAACAGAGGCTATTATTCGTTTATCGGGCGGAGATGCTCGTAAACTGCTCAACATTCTTGAACTTGTAGTACTTTCAGAAGAGCGTGAACCCATCGTGGTGACCAACGAGATGGTACAGCAAAAAGTGCAAAAGAATACGGTGCTGTATGATAAAACGGGAGAACAACATTACGATATCATTTCGGCTTTTATAAAGTCCATTCGGGGCAGTGATCCCAACGCAGCTGTGTATTGGTTGGCCCGAATGATAGAAGGCGGTGAGGATGTGAAGTTTATTGCGCGGCGTCTTGTGATCCTGGCTTCTGAAGATATTGGGAATGCCAATCCAACGGCGCTTGTTTTGGCAAATACTGCATTTCAGTCGGTAAATATCATAGGATATCCTGAAGCCCGTATTATTTTGAGTCAGTGTACCATTTACTTAGCGACCTCGCCAAAGAGCAATGCTTCTTATGCGGCTATAAACCAAGCGCAGCAATTAGTACGACAAACCGGAGACCTGTCGGTGCCTCTTTCCATTCGGAATGCACCAACAAAACTAATGAAGGATCTGGGATATGGTAAGAATTACGAATACGCACACAATTATGAAGGGAACTTCGTGGCTCATGAATTTTTGCCGGAGGAGATCAAGGGTACTACGCTCTATGATCCGGGTACAAACACAAAAGAAAACACATTGCGAAGCTACCTTAAATCACTTTGGAAAGACAAATACGGCTATTGAGGTCCTCGTATTTTAGTTCTTAACCATTTCGAATTTCATGGGAACCAGCTCTACCATCCCTTCTACTTCACGCTCAATTATAATTCCCTGGTCCACGATATATCCAATCCCATTGAACATACTCGTCTTGGCCAGAAAGTTATTAGGCCGTGCTGTAGGGACCAATTCGCCTATCTTCTCATTCTTGTAGAGAATGGAATAGCCCCCCTCTAACGCTTTCAAGGTATAGTCGCCATACACGTAGGTTGCATTGCTGCTTCCAATTTTTGGTGCAGCTTCGGAAGAAACCACAGTAACGCTTTCTGGCGCTTCTTTTTCTTTTTCTGAAGCAGGTAGTGTTTTAGGAGTTGTACTTATTTCTGAAGCTGTATCGAGTACAGCCGCACTAGGGTCGAATATTTCAAAAGCATTTCGAAGCGAATGCTGGAATGCTTTCTTATATTCTTTGAACTTACTTCGCCCCTCTCCACTTCTATACACCTCATTTCCGTTGCAATCCTTCAATATTACATAAGTTCGCGTCCAGATAAATCCGGGAGAGAGTTCTACATCGGCCCAAAGCGCATCGCAACGGGGAATGTTGGGCAGTTCCGTTTCAAAAACGGCATTGAGTCCTTCTTTATTAAGTAAAAACTTTGTAAGGGAGTTCATTTGATATTGATCGGGTTCTTTTAAAAACTCAAAAAAAGCAGGAACCACGACATATGGATAGTCTGAAATGTTTTTTTGAGCGTTCCCCTCAATACAAAATAAAAGTGTTAATAATACAAGAAGGCCATATCGTCTCATTCTTCGTCAAATTTTATATTAAACCCTAATTGCAAAGATATACTTTTTGCCTTTGCAAGGTTTCCGTACCGAAGCAAATTGTCGGCAGCTATATAAAAGTTGAATTTACCAATGTCTGCAACCAGTCCTAAACCAACATTTGACGAGGAATAAGGATCTATCGTATAAGTTGCTTTCGCCGAAAGATAGTCGGTGAACCGTCTATAGTAAAAAGCTGTTGCCGCGGTTTGAGGGGCCTTTGGTCTAAAGATACTGTATAGCTGTATCCCTACAGACTGATTCCTGTCAATACTCCCGCCGGGATTTCTGCAATCGCATTCTTTCCCTTTTCCAACAATACGCCCAAATTTATAGGTGAGTCCGCCATTTAGCTTTAACGGACGCATTTGGGTGTACGAATTGGTCAAGGTGTCTATTGGGATTTCCCGCTCGATCTCATCTTCAAGGTCATCGTAATACGGCAAGGTTCCTTGTCCGTCTGCCAAGGGCGGGAAAATAAGTTCAATACCATCAAGCGTATACGTTCCGCTTGCCTGATAGGTTTCCACATCGTTCGAATGGAAAATGGTTCCAAGGTCCAAGACGCTTGCACTGGCAGTAAGATTATTGGTAATGTCGTAAGTTGCTCCCAGATCGATACCCAGTCCAATGTTCCCTCCAAAAAAGGCTCTCCCCAATATCTCATTGGTTACTTGGGAAGCTCCGTCCAGGTCCCGTAAAGAGGCGATTCCGGAGGTCTCCACCGTAACATTGGCATTTTGTACTGTATGTTCGTAAATATTAACACTGCCATCTCCCAATCGAGTGACAAAGGTACCCGAGTTGCTTGTACTGCGATAGCTAATCATACTGGAATATAATTTAGCTCTGGCTCCTATAGTGAGTTTATCTGTAATTTGCTTATTGGCACCAAAATGAAAAACAGTCATAAAATCTCCTGTGGTACTCACCTCTCCCAGATCGAATTCATAGTCCAAGTAATCTCTATTTCCCTCCCATGCCAAGATTGCCAGGTCTCTTGGGAAATAAAGAATAAAATCGAACTCCTGATAGATTCCGCCGGAGAAGAAAATATCATTTTTAGCACGCCAACCAAAATTAATAAGTTCCAACTGCTCTGTGGCGGTAAAGAAATCTGTGTTCTCCATTTCAAAGATCTTGTTACGTATGCGCGTGTTGATGTCTACATCAGACTTCCCAAAAATATCATAGACCGAAACACCTGAAGCACCGCCGTTAACGTGCAGCTGAGACAAGAATGGTATCCCAAAATGCATTCTTTGAGGTGCTTTCCCTCCCGGATTGAGCAGTAAGGATTGAGGAATCTCTTCAACACCATAGATAAGCTGCTTGTTTTGTGCAATAGTCGTGAACGCCCATAAGGCGATGATACATGTTATTAGATCTCGCATTGTATTAAAATTCCAGGTAGTAGGTAGTTTTAGATTGTAGGTTCAAGGTGCCTTCCAAAGTTTGGTTGGAGGACGGGATAGTAACCGATACGACCACTTTGGAGGCTGCGGTCAACCGTGTGATATCATCCCCTTCGACCACTTCTTCAAACTCTGTAATAACAGGATCTTGGGGGGTTCCTTGTATTACATTGGTTTGTGTGGTGTAGGTCGTGTCGTTGGTTTCACTTAAAAATTGAAAATCGACCTGAAACGTTCTAGGTATTCCATTGGTGAATTTAAAATAGAACTCGGCTCTTCGTAAACTTTCCTGAATTTGCGCGTCGTCCAGAAAGCGAATGTCTGTAGTATCGGTGACGGTGAGTACAGGGGTGTTATTGATAGAATCGAAAAAATGGGATGCTGTTAGGTTGAAATAGATAAGGTCTAGTTCAACAACAGGTGTAAGGGCAATATCCTCGGCCTGATCGAAATCGGTGTCCTTGACACAGGCAAACAACAGGAAACTCAAAAATACAGCCGCTACCGGCAATAATAGGTTCTTCTTCATGACTGGGGATTGTTCGTGTAAGTAACGGTAATAAATACGTAAATATTATGATTACAGATGTTTTTTAATTTCCGGCAAGCGATGGATCGCTCTGTAACCTTGAGGTACCACTTCATTTCGGTAATTATAAAATAATGTATGCATTCCAATAGCTTCGGCTCCCAAGATATCTGCTTCAAACGTATCGCCAACCATGAGACTCACCGATGGTTGTACAGCCGCTTTCTCGAGTGCTTTTTGAAATATAACAGGATGGGGCTTCTTTAACCCTACCTCTTCGGAAGTGGTGACCGTTTCAAAATAAGGAGCGATACCACTATTCTTGAGTTTTAAATGCTGTACAGTATGAAATCCGTTGGTGATGATATGAAGCACATATCTTTCAGATAAATACGCCAAAATTTCTTCGGTCCCATCGAACAAGTGATTGTCTACAGGTAGTTCTACAATGTAGGTCTCGGCCATTAGGTCGATCAATTCCAAGGGCATAGGCATCTTAAAGGAATTGAAGGTGTCTGTAAGCCTGCCACGGCGCAATTCTTCTTTAGTAACTCGATCTTCCCGAAAACGTTTCCAGTATTCAAAATTAATAGGTTCATATATCTTTACGAAATGTTTCACATCCATGTCGATATTGTGTTTTTTGAACACCCGTTGAAATGCCAGCATCGAGTTACGGTCGAAATCCCACAGCGTATGGTCAAGATCGAAGAAAATATCGGTAACGGAAGGATTAGGCATCTGGATTTAATTTTTTGGAGAATAGCTCACGCCATATCGTATTACCGATCGTTGGCGTAAAATCTCTATTGGTGAAAACAATGGAAAACGTACCGTGTACCTCGGCTACAGCAGCCCACAACTGGTCTATCTTCTTTGTGATATCGGACGCATATTTATTTTTGAACGATCTCGTGGACGCAGTAATTGGGTGAACGATCAAAGGTGTTTTGATCTCGTAGTCCAGATCATAGAATAAGAACGGTGTGCAAGTACCTGCTCGAAATCCCGGTTCGTTCTCATAGCCCATAGTGAAATCCTTTTGCACCTCCAGTTCCACCAGATTGCGGTACAATTCGGGTAGATTTACCAAATATTGGGCGTTCATAGAGCTTTGTAAGCTTCGGTTGGTGATGCTCTCGATGCGTTTCTTCTCACTGCGCAACATCTCGTAATCCTGCAATGCTTCAAAAGAAAAGATAAGACCTACCTCCTTATAATCTGAAACATACTTGAGCAACATCTTGAACTTCTGGCGGTAGGTATTGATGCTTTCTTCAAATACGGTGGCTTCGCCCAACAAGAAGAATACGGTTAATTTATTCGTGCTTTTTCGAGCTTCAGAAATAAGCCATTGGAAGGTGTCGAAGGGATCCTGCCGTAGGCCCAAGATCACCCGTGTCCTCTCTAAGAATCGTGACATTTTAAATTTTAAAAGGTCCTTTCCGTAGCCAACCAACGAGCGAAACGCCCCCCTTTGATTATACGCATAGGGTTGTCGCGCTTTTACCAGATTGTGAACCGTCATGCTCTTAAATGAAAAGATAAGGCTCGGAAACTGTTGTAAGAGTACGGCTTTGAACTTGTAGGCCCAAATATCCACTACCGGTTGAGAGAGAAACCCGTTTTTGAACGCCAAACTTTCGTTGGCGGGGTAACGGCCCATTCCATCCTTTACATGCGGGAGGTATTCTTCAAAACGGCTCAACAGGTAAAATCCGGCCGAAAAGATATCGAACGGCAGGTCGCTCTTTTCTCCTGTTGCAAAAAAACATTTGGTCGCCTCCCATTCTTTTACGGTAATTTCCTCACTGTCGATACCTTGCTGTGTGAGCAGACCATGACTTTGAATAAAAAGTTCGTTTCCCATGGGTTGTTTCCCATACGATAGTTTTGCTCCGTCAAAAGCTATAAAATCTTCGATCTGTGATGTAAAATTCACCTCCAACCCTAGGATTCTGGTACAAATATGCTTAAAGATGTAGGTGATCCTGGGTGTGACCTTTTGGGTGTAAACTAATAATATGGACACTTATAGAAGGTTTTCGTCTGCAAAGCTAAAGTACGCTTTTTCGGTAATTATAAGGTGGTCCAATACCTTAATGTCCAAACTTTCTCCTGCTTTTTTGAGTTTCTGGGTCAAATCCTTATCGGCCTGACTTGGGTGTAGCGTCCCTGACGGATGATTATGTGCTAGTATAAGTGCTACAGCTCCCAGCTGCAAGGCATTCTTAAAGGCCAACCGCACATCCACCAAGGTCCCTGTAATACCTCCTTTGCTCAATTGAGCGGTCTGTAAGACCTTGTTGGCATTGTTCAAATAAATGATCCAGAACTCCTCATGGGGAAGTTCTGAAATGATGGGTTGCATCAGTTCAAAAACCGAAGTACTGGAATTTATCTTCTTTTTTTGAAGTGCTTCTCCCATACGACGACGGCGTCCTAATTCTAGGGCTGCCAAGATGGTAACAGCTTTTGCTTCTCCAATCCCCTTGAACTGCAAGAGATCGCTTAATTCCAGCTTACCCAGTTCGTTCAAGTTGTTCGCTGTCGACGCCAATATACGTTTACAGAGCGCTACGGCACTTTCATTGCGACTTCCCGATCCAATAAGGATCGCAAGTAACTCGGCATCACTTAAAACAGCATGCCCCCTTTGAAGTAATTTTTCCCGTGGTCGGTCCTTTTCACTCCAATGTTTTATCGAAAATGGTGATGACGTTTTCCCCATATTTTATTCGTTTCTGAAAAATGAATACGATTTGAATAAAAATAGTATCGGGGAGTTGTTACCAACTAGTATATAGAAGGCTGAAGTATTTCAAAGATATAAAACTAAAATTTTGTTCGTACCTTTCCTATTCACTAAATTTTTAATCGATGAAATCAATATTTGAAGAAGATGCTTATAATGAACTCCTCTCACGCATTGAAAAATTAAGTCCTTCGTCAGAACGCCAATGGGGCAGTATGGATGCAGCTCAAATGTTGCACCATTCACAAAAACCTTTTGAGATCCCGCTTGAAAAAACGACCATTAAAAAGCCCAATATTTTAATGAAGTTGATGATCAAAAGCTTTAAACCGCTGCTGTACAATGATAAACCCTGGAAGAAGAATTTGCGGACGGCAAAAGAATTTGTAGTGACGGCGCCCAAGGATTTTGACAAGGAAAAGCAATATCTGTTGGACCTTATGGCCGAATATTATGCTGAACGCAACCGTGAATCATGGAAACCGCATCCCGGATTTGGTCATTTCACCAACGCACAGTGGGGGCAAATGCAATACAAACATCTTGACCATCACTTACGCCAATTTGGTGTTTGAGGACCCGACTGAAACGGGTACAAGCTCCTAAACTGTCGTTTATGCCAAATTGGGGATTGTACTTTAGAGAGGTGTGCAGCGACCGCTTTGTTAGGGGCCTATCAATAATTGATTCCTGCTATAAAAAATTTTTCTTTAAATATTTTAAATATTATCGTAAACAGTATAGCATACAAAGCGTAGTTGTATTTTTAATTTTAATTTGAATAGAAAACCTTGTCATGTATCCGCCGCCTTATCATCAATCTACCGATATTCAAAAAATGATCGCCCTTATTCGGGCGTATCCTTTGGGAATGCTCGTTTCTGCACTCGAAAGCAAGCCTTTTATTACTCATATCCCAATCATCTATAATCAGGCAAGCGGTGCGTTGATCGCTCATATTGATAAATACAATCCGCAGGTTGAAACCCTTAAAGAGGGTGCCGAGGTTACCGTTGTCTTTCGGGGTCCTGATGCCTATATATCTCCCAGCATCTATACAACAGAGCAATTACCCACGTGGAATTACATCATCGCCCATATAACGGGTACCGTGAGTTTGATCAACGACCCTGAAGCCGCTAAAGAGACCATGATCGCTATGACTAAGTTTTTAGAAGGTCCCCAACAACGTTTTATTTTAGAACGGGACAATGAACGGATGGACCGCGCCGTGAATTACATTCAAGCTTTTGCAATTACTATTACAAAGTGGGAGGGAAAATTTAAATTATCGCAGGATAAGATCGAAGCCGATCAACAGAATGCCAAAGAAGCACTTATAAAAAAATCCGGCGAAAGTGCTGCCGGATTTATTGATAGTATATATCACTAAAGCTACTCTATCAGTTCATAGCTCATAAGTCGCTTTTCCAAAATATGTTGTGGGTTATTAACGGTTGAAGATTTTCTAAAAACATAACCTATACCTTCTGAATAGTAGATCTCATCGCGTCCTTGGGAAGTAGTTCCATCATTTAATATGGCATACAACTCATTATTTAAACAAGTAAACTGTCCCGCCGGGACTTCTATCGAAAAGTCCTCCGGTTGTAAAACGCCGTAGACATTCCCCCAATCATATTCATCTATTAAATAGTCACTTACACTTTCTCTGGAATAGTAGATCGTTCCTGTTTCATCTACGAGAAACCCAAGAGAGTCTCTCAATTTTTGATTGGTAACACCTTCGTCAGGACATAAGGGACAATTGGTAGTATCCCCGGTTGTTGTACTCGTAAAAACAAAATATGTTTCTGAGTTTTCGGTTGTGGTACCTGTGATCTCTACCTCTTCTGTTACATTTAAATTTTCAAAATCGTTTGAGTCTCCAATTCTGCTGAAATAATTATAGGTCCAAGTATTGCCAATTTTTAAGGCATAAAAATTTTCCGTATCTGATTGCTCTACCGAGGAATCATCATCTTTGCATGACGTGAATAAAGATAGTAGCACTACTAAAAAACACGATATTCTTAGCATAATTTTTAAGGTTTAATGGTTAGGTAGAACTCTATTATAGGCGGTACGGTTAGTCCTTTTTTAACGGAAGTAAGAATCAATTTATTGTATTCTTTAAAAATATGTCTTTACTTCATTAAAATCCAGACCTCCGTAATTACCGCTGCTCATAAGTAGAAGCGCAGTATTTTGAAAGTCCTGTGAATACAAGTACGTCTTGAAATCGGCGGGATTTGTGAAGACCATAAGATCATCCCGTCCAAAAGCTTCATCGATCTGTTCCCCTTTTATCTCTTCCAGTTTCTTTATCATCACTGCGTGCGGTGAATAAAACACCACGGCACTGTCTGCCGCATCCAGGGCACCTTGATATTCCTTTAAAAATTCGGGGTTTAAACTGCTGTAGGTGTGTAACTCTAAACAGGCTATTAGTTTTCTATCGGGGTATTGATCCTTTACAGCCTGTGTAGTTGCCTTTACCTTACTGGGCGAATGGGCGAAATCCTTATAAGCCACTGCAGTGCCACTTTCGGCAATTTTCTCTAGTCGTTTACTCGCTCCGCCAAAAGTGGCGATGGCTTCATAAAAATCATTAGCATCCACCCCCATCAACTGACAGATCCATCGGGCGCCTTCCAGATTGTTTAGGTTGTGTTTTCCAAAGATCTCTATAGGCATAGGTCCTTCGGGGGTTTCGAGAAGCGTTTGGCCGTTTTCGATGGTATACGAAGGCGTACGGTAAGGGTACTTTTTTATAAGACTGGCGGTGCGACCCACTACTTTTTTTACCTCAGGGTCTTCTTCATTGTAAATGATTGCTCCTCCGTCTGTGATCTGCTCCAGGAAAACATCGAACTGCTCCACATAATTCTCAAATGTTGGAAAGACATTAATATGGTCCCATGCAATGCCACTAAGCAAGGCAATGTTGGGTTTATACAAATGGAACTTTGGACGGCGATCGATGGGTGAGGATAGATACTCATCTCCTTCCAGTACAATGAAATCGTTGTCATCTGTAAGTTTTACCATGACGTCGAAACCTTCCAGCTGAGCTCCCACCATATAATCGACCTCTTTGTGGTGATATTGAAGTACGTGTAGGATCATGGACGTAATGGTGGTCTTTCCGTGCGAACCTCCAATAACTACACGGGTTTTGTGCTTAGACTGCTCATAGAGAAACTCCGGATAACTGTAGATCTTTATGCCTAATTCCTTGGCACGAAGTAACTCCGGATTATCGTTCTTGGCATGCATTCCAAGGATTACGGCGTCCAGTTCCTTAGTAATCTTTTCAGGAAACCATCCATAGGTTTGAGGAAGAAGTCCGCGATTTGCCAATCGACCCTTGGAGGGTTCGAATATTTCATCATCACTCCCTGTTACCTGATCTCCTTTATCATGCAGGGCCATTGCCAAATTGTGCATGGCACTACCGCCTATGGCTATAAAATGTATGCGCATTCGCTCTATTTTTTTTGTAAAGATATATATTCTAAATCGCAATAGCGATTGCGGCAGGTAGCTTTTGCACAGCAAAACTACAGCCAAAAGCGCGCCCTTACTTTTACTTAAAGTAAGGGATTGCCCAAAAAAATTTACAAGGCCAGAATACGTTCTTTCTCTTTTTTGGCTTCTTCAAAATTGGGTCGCTCGGCCAATGCTTTGTCTATCCATTGCAGGGCCGTTGCTTTTTTTCCCAAATTTTTGTAGATCTGTGCCAATCGATAGTAGGCCCAGTCCTTGGGAACACCGTCTTTGGCAGAGTGATTCTTGATATATGCCTGTAAACTGTTAATGCCGAGTTCTGCATCGAGATTGTATTGAGCCGCTATCTTGCCAATTTGATAGTTCAACTGATTGCGTTTGTGGACCTGCAACGAGCGGGAGGTCGTTTCTAACGCCTCCTTAGGCTGGTTGTTCTTTTCGTAGTAGTTGGCGAGCTTCTCATACGTATGTTCAGACCCACCCACCTCAATGGCCTTTTTGTAGAAACGTTCTGCGTCTTTGGGACGATCGCTGTATTCGGCCACGTAGCCATTGGCCAAGAAGCCATCTACAGGCGAAATTCGGGCGAGCTCGTTTGCATACTTTATGGCCTTCCGCTCACTTCCGCCAATAATGCCGGGTAACTGTATGTAAAATTCCACAAGAGCCCAACGCACTTCTATATGGTTGGGATCCAATTTAGCCGCTTCCTCAAAATGGTATTTTATATCTCCAATATACGTTACTGCCCGGATTCGGCTTATCTCAAGAGCCTTCATCCCCATGGCGCCACCGTATTTAAAATGGTAATTAGCACTCTTTTGGTCTGCATCTACCAGCGACTTGTAGTATTCCATGGCCGTATCCCAGTCTTTCTTATATCCCGCAATGTCTCCCAGGTATTCTTGCGTTTTACGATGGTCCGGATGTTCCTTGAGGTATCGCTCGAAAATAGGTTGTGCTTTACTGAATTTTTCCTGCTTAAAGTAGTTTTCGGCCTGGGAGTAAGTATCTTGGGCATGGATTGCCGGCGTGAGAACACTACAAAGGATTAAGAAGGAAATGAAATTTTTCATTGTTAACATTATATAAAAATGGATTGCGTATGGAATTAATTCTCCTTAGGAGGAAACTTTTTAAGTGCCTTAGAGATCACCGTGTAATAATAGCTCTCTTTTTGGGCAGGTGTCGCTCTTTCTTTGAAGGAACCATCCACAACGGCCTGCCATACCAGTTGATCTGTTTGAGCGTCAATAAAATCGATGGTAAGTGTTTGATTTACTTCTTTGCCTCCTATAGGAATGCCGCCACTTACACCCACTCCTACATTACCGCCTCCTCCGCCAACACCTATACCTATCGTATTCCTTGAATTTGAGAGGTATTCTTTCGCAAAAAAATTGATCAAGAGTTGGGGATCTTCTGTTTTTTTAAAGTTTGGTCGCTGTGCCAGTACGCTGTCGACAGCCTTCATTATTCGATTATCATCAAGATCGTTTAAGCCAGAATCGATAGTAGGGTAAAAAGCGTAGGTCTTATAGGAACTGAAATCTGCTTTTTTGTCGTAATCTATTGCAACTGCGGCACCGCAGGACATTAGCAATAGGGCAAAAAAACAAAGAAATAGGTTTCTCATGGCAAATCTTTCAATAAAAGTACGCAAAAATCCAGCCAAGAGTTTTTAACAAAGGGTTAAAATTCCCCTGTCCTAGGCATTAAGCATCGCCCACAATTTGTCTTTGAGTTCTATTAAGCCTTGTTGCGCCACCGAAGAAATAAAAAGATAGGGAATGCCTTTAAACTCCTTATCCAGCAAAGCCTTCATCTCGGTCTTTAGTTCTTCATCCAGCATATCACTTTTGGAGATAGCGACCAGGCGTTGTTTATCCAGCAATTCGGGGTTGTAACGTCGCAACTCGTCCAGTAGGATCTCATACTGTTCTTTAATATCCTTAGCGTCGGCGGGAATCAAAAAGAGCAACGTAGAATTACGTTCAATATGACGCAGAAAATAATGCCCCAGTCCTTTTCCTTCGGCAGCACCTTCAATAATCCCCGGAATATCGGCCATGACAAAGGTTTGATAGTCACGATACTTTACAATGCCCAGATTCGGTTTCAGCGTAGTGAATTCGTAATTGGCGATTTTGGGTTTGGCAGCGGTCACGACCGACAACAAGGTAGATTTTCCAGCATTGGGAAACCCTACCAGCCCTACATCGGCCAGAACCTTCATCTCTAAGGTGATATCCATTTCTTCGCCTTCCAGCCCCGGTTGTGCATATCGGGGTGTCTGCCGGGTCGCACTTTTAAAGTGGTCATTCCCCAGACCTCCTTTACCTCCTTTGGCAATAATACGCTCTTCCCCGTCTTCGGTAAGTTCAAAAAGTATGTCTTGTGTGGCGGTATCTCGAATAACCGTTCCCAAAGGCACATCGACATAGACATCTTCCCCATCGGCACCTGTGCTAGTTTGTTTACCTCCGGATTCCCCGTGTCCTGCCCGAAAATGACGCTTGAACTTTAAATGATATAAGGTCCATAGATTCTTATCGGCTCGAATGATCACATGACCTCCACGTCCGCCGTCACCACCATCGGGGCCACCTTTAGGCAGATATTTCTCTCTACGCATATGCGCACTTCCTTTTCCTCCTTTTCCGGAAGTTACGTGGATCTTTACGTAGTCTACAAAATTGCCTTCGGTCATAAAAGTATTAAATACAAAAGGTAACATTCAAGAACTATTTGACTCAACTCTTGAATTTTACGTTTATCGGTTTATAGTTTATCAATTACTTTACTCAAACGTTCAGTAATATCTTCAATACTGCCCACACCGTCTACGCCGTGGTATTTGTTTTGGTTTTGATAATATTCCTTTAAAATATCGGTCTTGCGATAATATTCTGCAATACGTTCGCGAATTACGGCCTCATTGGCATCGTCTGCCCTTCCACTTACCTTTCCTCTTTCCAAAAGGCGTCCTACCAGGATCTCGTCGTCTACTTCCAGAGCGACCATGGCGTTGATCTGTGAATTCATATCGTCCATTAAGTGAGACAATGCTTCAGCCTGTGCTGCGGTTCGTGGGAATCCGTCGAAGATAAAACCGTTTGCCTGCGGGTTCTTTTCCACTTCGGCTTTTAACATGTCGATGGTAACCGTATCCGGCACCAGATGTCCTTTATCCATGTACGATTTTGCCAAGGTTCCCAGCTCGGTCGCATTCTTTATATTATATCGAAATACATCACCTGTAGAAATATGTACGAGTTGGTATTTCTGCTTTAAAATTTCAGCTTGTGTTCCTTTTCCTGCCCCCGGTGGGCCAAACAATACTATATTCTTCATATTCGTTTTTGATCTTTCGTTTCCTTCTGAAATGGCTGTTATGGGCGCTCCTTCTGAAGGGTTCTGTTTACGATTGAATAATGATGATAAAAATCGCCACATAATTAAAAGTGCAAAGATAACAATTGCAAAGAAGATTGTACCTTTGTGCAAAGAAACCTTTATGACAGACTTTTTTTCTTCAGACTTCACTTTAGGAATTCTTGGCGGCGGCCAATTGGGCAAAATGATGCTCTACGAAACGCGCAAGTTCGATATTAAAACCCATGTCCTTGATCCCAGTGCTCAGGCGCCTTGCCGTATTGCCTGCGACCATTTTGAACAAGGGGATCTCATGGATTACGATACGGTGTACCGCTTCGGAAAAAAGACCGATGTACTCACATTCGAGATCGAAAATGTGAATGTTGATGCCTTGGCCGCACTCGAAAAAGAAGGAAAAAAAGTGTTTCCTTCTTCTGAAACTCTAAAAAACATTCAAAATAAAGGGATTCAGAAGCAGTTTTACAAAGACCATAAGATACCCACCGCTCCCTTTATAGTCTACGACAACAAGAACCAACTCAATGAAGCGATCGTCCGAAAGGAATTGCATTTTCCGTTCGTTTGGAAAAGTTGCACAGGCGGCTACGACGGAAAAGGGGTGAGCATCATTAGAGATGCCGAAGCAGTTATTCCCTTGCCGGACACTGCCTGCATCGCTGAAAAACTGGTGCCCTTCAAGAATGAACTTGCCGTGATCGTAGCGCGCAATGTTTCGGGTGCTGTAACTACCTATCCGGTGGTCGAAATGGAATTCCATCCGGAAGCCAACCAAGTAGAATACGTGATCTGCCCGGCCCGTATCGACGAAACTGTAGCGGCCAGAGCAAGAACCGTTGCCACCCACGTTTCCGAGGCGTTCCAGCACGTAGGACTGTTAGCGGTAGAACTATTCCAGACCGAAGACGATGATATTCTGGTCAATGAGGTGGCACCACGTCCTCACAACAGCGGACATCACACCATCGAATCCTCTTATACCAATCAGTTTGAGCAGCATCTTCGTGCTATCTTGGACCTTCCGTTAGGCAGGACCGACAGCAAGGTGGGGGGAGTGATGGTGAACTTAGTAGGCGCAGAAGGTCATACCGGCGAGGTACAATACCAAAATATAGAATCTATCTTAGCCATGGAAGGGGTTACACCGCATATCTATGGTAAAAAAGAGACGCGTCCGTTTCGAAAAATGGGCCACGTGACTATAGTCGATGAAAACCTCAGCAAAGCGAGACTGGTCGCCGAAGAAGTTAAGAAAACTATTAACGTTATTAGCAAATAATTACAGATATGAGTAAAGTAGGAATCATTATGGGAAGTACCAGCGATATGCCGGTCATGCAGGAAGCGATCGACATCCTTAAAGGATTTGACGTAGAAGTAGAGGTTGATATCGTTTCGGCACACCGCACCCCCGATAAACTCTTCAACTATGGAAAAAATGCCCATACACGGGGTATCGCCGTGATTATTGCAGGCGCCGGTGGTGCAGCCCATCTTCCGGGTATGATCGCATCACTTTCGCCACTACCCGTTATTGGTGTTCCGGTTAAGTCGAGCAACTCAATCGACGGCTGGGATTCTATCTTGTCTATTCTTCAAATGCCGGGCGGCGTTCCTGTTGCGACAGTTGCCCTCAACGGCGCTAAGAATGCAGGTATCCTAGCGGCTCAGATCATCGCTTCCGGCGACAGTTGTATGCTCGACAAGGTCCTCGCCTACAAAGAAGGTTTAAGACTAAAAGTTGAAGAAGGTGCCAAGAAAATAAATCCATAAACATACCATGGACTTCCTCCTTCTCTATTTATTTTAATACACATCATATTACATGAATCCCCTACTACACCCTTTCGACACAGCTCCTTTTTCAAAGATCAAGAATGAGCACTTCCTTCCTGCCATTGAGGAATTGATCAAAAAAACGAAGTCGGAGATCGAAACCATTGCAACTAATCCAATGCCACCCACTTTTGAGAATACGGTGGAAGCGCTTGAGGATTCGGGACGGCAGTTGGATAGGGTGACCAGCATTTTTTTTAATCTGAATAGCGCAGAAACGAACGACGATATTCAGAAGATCGCTCAGGAAGTCTCACCGCTCCTTTCTAATTTCAATAACGATCTTTTACTCAATAAACCCTTATTTGAAAGAGTGAAGGCCGTATATGAAGAAAAAGACTCGTTAGGGCTCGATGCCGAGCAACAAATGCTCTTGGATAAGCAGTACAAAAGTTTTTCACGCAACGGGGCCAACCTTTCAGAAAAAGACAAAGAAACCCTTCGTAAGATCGATGCAGACCTTGCTAAGCTGAAACTAACTTTTGGAGAAAACGTCTTGGCCGAAACCAACAAGTTTCAGCTGGTAATCACAAATGAAGAAGACCTTTCCGGACTTCCCGACGGGGCTAAAGAAGCAGCGGCTCAAACAGCCTCCGAAAAAGGAATAGACGGCTGGGTCATTACCTTGGATTACCCCAGTTACATTCCCTTTATGATGTATGCCGATAAGCGCGAACTTCGAAAAGAACTGGCCATCGCTTTTGGAGCGAAAGGATTTCACAATGATAAACTGGACAATCAGTTAAACGTGCTGACCATCGTAAATCTTCGCCATCAAAGAGCACAACTTCTGGGCTATAAATCACACGCACATTTTGTACTTGAAGAACGGATGGCAGAGACACCCAAAAAGGTACAGTCCTTCCTCCTTGAACTTCTGGAAAAGGCCAAACCGGCTGCCTTAAGAGAGTTTAGTGAATTAGAAACATTCGCAAAGGAACGGGACGGGATTGACAAATTACAGAAATGGGATGGTGCCTATTATGCCGAAAAACTAAAGCAGGAGCGTTTTAATCTTGACGATGAAAAATTAAAACCTTATTTTGAACTAAAGAATGTGATCAATGGTGTGTTTACCGTGGCAGAAAGGCTCTACGACCTACAGTTTAACCCTATTGACGATATAGACGTCTATCATCCGGATGTAAAGACCTATCGTGTTACAGACAACAACAATGAGCCGGTTGCAATTTTCTACGCCGATTTCCATCCTAGACCTGGAAAACGAGGAGGCGCATGGATGACCTCGTACAAATCTCAAGAGATTCGTGATGGCGTGAACGAAAGACCCCATGTTTCGATTGTATGTAATTTTACAAAACCTACCTCCAGCAAACCTTCCCTCCTAACATTTAACGAAGTGACAACGCTCTTTCATGAGTTTGGACATGCCCTTCATGGCATGTTGGCGAACACACGGTACAAAGGACTGTCCGGGACGAGTGTTTACTGGGATTTCGTGGAATTACCCAGCCAGATTCTGGAAAACTGGTGTTACGAAAAAGAAACCCTCGAACTGTTCGCTACCCATTACGAAACCGGCAAAGTGATCCCGATGACCTATATTGAAAAGATCAAAGAATCGGCTACGTTTCACGAAGGTATGCAGACCTTGCGCCAATTAAGTTTTGGCATGCTGGATATGGCATGGCATGGCAGTGATCCTTCCCACGTTAAAGATGTTAAAGCATTCGAAAAAGGCGCTTTCGCGCTCACAAAATTATATCCCGACGTTCCGGAGAATTGCATGAGCACTTCCTTTTCACATATCTTTCAGGGTGGGTACTCTGCCGGGTATTATAGTTACAAATGGGCCGAAGTGTTGGATGCCGATGCCTTTGCGTATTTTCAGCAAGAAGGCATTTTCAGTAAAACCATCGCGAATAAATTTAAGGAATTTATCCTTTCCCAAGGAGGCACGCAGGATCCCATGGAATTATATGTTAAATTCAGAGGGCAGGAACCCGACCCTGAAGCCCTGCTCAAGCGGGCCGGATTAATAGAACGTTAATAGTTTCAATTACTTAGCGAAACTTTTCTATTTTTGGTAAAACTAGTTGCCTAAGGTATGTCTCAAGTCGAATTGGACCCTAATTTATGGGTTGACCGTTATTCCGATTATCTCTACAATTACACCATTGTACGTGTGAACGATCATGAAATGGCGCAGGACCTTATTTCAGAAACATTTCTTGCCGGCTTGAAGTCTAAAAAGAACTTTAAAGGTGAGGCCAGTGAGCGCACGTGGCTCATTTCGATCTTAAAACGAAAGATTATAGACCATTATCGTAAGTCCAATAGTCGCAAAGGCAAGGCAGAGGTACGTATGACCTATTCCGATGATGATGCCGAAGGGGACTGGCTTGAAGAGCGCGTAGAGGACCTTTCGGATAAAACTGCCGAAGACACAATGGAAAATGAGGAATTGGGGCTTGCGATCTTAAATTGCTTAGAAGGACTCAACGATCGTCAGGCGACCATTTTCAAGATGAAGACCATAGATGGTTTCGACACAGAGGCTATATGTAATGAATTTAATATCACACCGTCTAACCTTTGGGTGATCATTCACAGGGCACGTACTGCCATGGCCGATTGCCTACAAAAAAACTGGTTATAGTAGTATGAAGATACACATGAAATGCAACGAAGCAACCCACGTATGCGATAAAGCTCAATATAAAGAGGCAGGTTTTTGGGAACGGCTTTCGATGAAAATACACCATATATATTGTCGCATTTGCAGACAGCACGCCATAAGAAACACGAAACTCACGCACCTTTTTCAGCGTGCTAATCTTAAAACACTCACAGCTTCAGAAAAAGAAGCCATTAAACAACGTCTAGGCCAAGATCTGGATCGCCAATAGTAATAGCAAATACCACACAATAGGAATGCCTTCTACCCAAAACGATGCGTAATATGCGGGTTGTTTTTTTTCAGAAAAAAGGATCAAAACAGCCGTTAGTACACAAACGATCAACAAGCTTACCGCATAGGGCAAGAACACGTCCTCTTTAAAATACTCGATCAAAAAGCAGACACCTAAAAGTACACTCCCTAAAGTCTTTGTAGCAAAAACACCTATTCGTTGCGGCAGGGTTCCCAAGGTTTTTTTATCGAACGGAAGGTCTCTTATCTCAAACGGAATTGTAAGTGCAATAACGATCATGATGCGTTGTAGCGTACTGATCCATACACCTAGGTCAATGGTTTCTTCGGAAGCGATCACCGGCAGGATCACGGTGACGCCTGCCCAGACAATAGCCACAATAAAGATCTTTATTCCGCTGAAATTCCTCAAATTTTTTTTCCGGATCAACGGAATAGCATACAGGAGTGTAAGGATGCCAAATATGGTAGAAACCGCGAGCACTTGAAACGATTGCTGAAGCGCGAAATAAAGCAATAATACGAAGCAACCCAGGGAGAAGATCTGTATCGATTTTAATGAATCTGTGAGCCGGCGATGGTGCAACCCGGCGATCGCGGCATACTTTACAAAATTATAACCGGTTATCGTCCCAAAAAAAACATAGCCCAGCAACGAAAACTGCAGTTCCAGCTCCAATTCAACTTGGGTGACCAAGAACAGTGCGAGTACGGCCAAAGCAACGTGAATACTGCTTTGAATGTAAAAACTAAAAACACGCTTAAGGCCCTTCATACTACAAAAATAGACAAAGTGTTAGCAACCCGGATTTTTGGTTGAAAAGTTATGGTTGCTCAACGTTAAAATAGCCTTTTTTGTCCATTAAAATATGTAGTTTTGCACCTTAAATTTAATAGCAACAAATGAATACAGATTCTTTTGCCCTTAGACATATTGGTCCTAGAAGAAGTGACCTCCCTGAAATGCTAAAAACCGTTGGTGCAGAAAGCCTTGAGCAACTTATTCTGGAGACCATCCCTAACGAGATATTGCTTCAAAAGGAACTCAAGCTCGACACCGCTATGAGCGAGAATGAATATCTGGAGCACATCACCGAATTAGCAGCAAAGAACAAAGTGTTCAAGACCTATATTGGCTTAGGATACCATCAATCCATTACCCCTCCGGTGATACAGCGGAACATTCTTGAAAATCCGGGTTGGTATACGGCTTACACCCCCTATCAAGCAGAGATCGCCCAAGGGCGTTTGGAAGCCTTATTGAACTTTCAGACCATGGTCACCGATCTTACAGGCATGGAACTCGCCAATGCATCACTTCTGGACGAAGCCACCGCTGCAGCCGAAGCAATGACCTTGTTATTCGCGGTGCGGGAACGAGAGCAAAAGAAGAACAATGCATCAAAATTCTTTGTTTCGGAAGAGATCCTTCCGCAAACTTTGGATCTATTAAAGACACGAGCTACGCCCATAGGCGTGGAACTGGTTGTTGGCAATCATGAAACCTTTGATTTTTCTTCAGAATTTTTTGGTGTAATCCTACAATATCCCGGCAGAACCGGTCGTGTCCACAACTTCAAAGATTTTATAGCAAAAGCCAAAGAAGCACAGATAAAAGTTGCTGTTGCCGCAGACATTTTAAGTTTAGTGAAATTAGAATCTCCCGGGCATTTTGGAGCCGATGTAGTTGTGGGAACTACCCAGCGTTTCGGAATACCCTTAGGATATGGAGGACCACATGCGGCTTATTTTGCCACAAAAGATGAATACAAGCGTAGTATCCCGGGTCGTATTATTGGTGTAACCAAAGACACAGACGGTAACCGTGCGTTACGCATGGCCCTTCAAACAAGGGAACAACATATAAAACGTGACAAGGCTACCTCCAATATTTGTACGGCACAGGTCTTACTCGCTGTAATGGCCGGAATGTATGCAGTCTATCATGGTCCAAAGGGATTGGAACATATCGCCAGTAAAGTCCACAATACTGCCGCGACACTTGCCGATGCACTGGAGCGTCTGGGCTTCTACCAAGCAAACGATACTTATTTCGATACGATTGCGATCAAGACTGATGCTACTAAGATCGAATATCTTTCAGAAGGAAAAGAAGTGAACTTCTATTATCCGGACAATGAAACAGTATCGATTTCGGTGAACGAGACCACGACTCTTAAGGATCTCAATAAAATTATTCAGGTTTTTGCTGAAGCCTTCAACAAGGAGACCATTAAAGTGACCGAGTTGCTAACGGGGAATAAAATTCCGAAGGAAGTAAACCGAAAAACCCTGTTTCTTCAAAACGAGGTCTTCAACACCTATCACAGTGAGACCGAGTTGATGCGTTACATAAAGAAACTAGAGCGTAAGGACCTTTCATTGAACCATAGCATGATCTCTCTTGGCTCTTGTACCATGAAGCTAAATGCTGCCGCCGAAATGCTACCCTTAAGTGACCCACAGTGGGGAAATATGCATCCATTTGTTCCTGTTGAACAAGCAGAAGGATATCAACAAATGTTGAAGAAGTTAGAAAATCAACTTACCGAGATCACAGGTTTTGCCGGCACCTCATTACAGCCCAACTCGGGAGCTCAAGGTGAATATGCCGGATTAATGGTCATTCGTGCCTATCACGAATCTCGCGGGGATGCACACCGTAATATTTGCTTGATTCCTTCTTCAGCACATGGTACCAATCCGGCCAGTGCCGTTATGGCAGGAATGAAGGTAGTAGTGACAAAAGCAACGGAAGACGGCAACATTGATGTCGATGATTTGCGTGCCAAGGCCATTGAGCACAAAGAAAATCTTTCGTGTCTCATGGTAACCTACCCTTCCACTCACGGGGTTTACGAATCGGCCATCCGCGAAATTACTGGTCTTATCCATGAGAATGGCGGACAAGTATATATGGATGGGGCGAATATGAATGCCCAAGTCGCATTGACCAATCCCGGGGCGATTGGTGCCGACGTGTGCCATTTGAATTTGCATAAGACCTTTGCCATCCCTCACGGAGGTGGCGGTCCGGGTGTAGGCCCTATTTGTGTTGCACAACAATTGGTGCCGTTTTTACCCTCAAACCCGGTCATAGAAACCGGAGGCTCACACGCCATTACAGCAATCTCTGCAGCACCTTGGGGTAGTTCCCTCGCATGTTTGATTAGCTACGCCTATATCTGTATGCTGGGAGAGAACGGCTTGAAGAAAGCTACCCAATACGCTATCCTTAATGCTAACTATATTAAAGAGCGACTTAAGGGACAATTTGATGTTCTCTATACCGGAGAGAAAGGAAGAGCAGCTCACGAGATGATCGTTGATTGTCGTCCGTTTAAAGAAAAAGGCATTGAGGTAACCGATATTGCAAAGCGACTAATGGATTATGGGTTTCATGCGCCAACAGTGTCCTTCCCTGTAGCAGGTACCTTAATGATAGAGCCAACAGAAAGTGAAAGCAAAGAAGAATTGGACCGTTTTTGTGATGCGATGATCTCCATACGCAAAGAGATCGACGCTGTGGACAAGGATGAACCCAATAATATATTAAAGAATGCGCCACACACCCTTACTATGGTGACAGGTGATAGCTGGGAATTCCCGTATACAAGAAAAGAAGCCGCATATCCGCTAGACCATATCCTTGATAATAAGTTTTGGCCTACGGTACGCCGTGTGGATGATGCATACGGAGATCGAAATCTTATTTGCACCTGTGATGCCATTGAGGCCTATATGGAGGCGTAGTAAGAAATGTAAATTTTTCAATATTGTAAGAAGGATTTATTTCAGTAAGTTTTACAAGGGTACCTACGTACTTTTCAGTATTTTAGTCAAAATTTAATTAAACATGGGTGTTATCATAAAAGGTACTGGGAGTTATATCCCCGAAGGCATCGCCAGAAATGACGCCTTCGAGAATCATCGTTTCTTTAATGAAGATGGCACACGTTTCGATTACGAGAATGATGTTATCATCGAGAAGTTCAAGGCGATCACGGGAATTGCAGAACGCCGTTACATTAAAGATAGTTTGACCACCTCCGATATTGCTTCCTTTGCTGCAATTAAAGCTATCGAAGACGCCGGTATCGATAAAGAGGAACTTGATTATATCATCGTCGCACATAATTATGGCGACGTCAAGCACGACTCTGTACAAAGTGATACGGTACCGAGCATTGCCAGCAGGGTAAAACACAATCTTAAGATCAAGAATTCTGCTTGTGTGGCCTACGATATGCTCTTCGGGTGCCCTGGCTGGGTAGAATCTGTGATTCAAGCTAATGCCTTTATTAAAGCCGGCATGGCAAAGAAATGCCTTATTATTGGCGCTGAAGCTTTATCGAGAGTTGTCGACCAGCACGATCGTGATTCCATGATTTACAGTGATGGTGCCGGAGCAGCAGTAGTAGTTTACGATGAAGGATCACACGGTATCCTTTCTCATAAAAGTGCCACCTTTACTTACGACGAGGCGCACTTTATCTATTTTGGAGAATCGAACAATCAAGAATTGACCGATGCGCGGCGGTATATAAAAATGTATGGCAGGAAGATCTATGAGTTTGCCTTAAATAATGTCCCCTCGGCAATGAAGGAGTGTCTGGACAATGCGGGAATCGATATTAAAGAACTTAAAAAGATCTTTATTCATCAGGCCAATGAAAAGATGGATGACGCCATTGTAAAACGCTTCTATAAAATGTATGGAGAAACGCCACCACCCGATGTGATGCCTATGACCATCGATAAACTTGGTAATTCTAGTGTGGCCACTGTTCCAACACTGTATGACCTGGTTCGTCGAAAGGAACTTGGAGCACACAGTGTTTCAGAAGGCGATATCGTGATCTTTGCAAGTGTAGGCGCCGGCATGAACATCAATGCTATAGTCTACAGAGTTTAAGTATGTACGAAGGAAAGTACCCAAAAAAGAGATATAAGCATACGCTGCGTTTTTTAAAGGAAGTAATTCCCTCATCTGCCAAGATCTTGGACCTTGGCGTGGAAAATCCTTTTTCAGATATCATGAAACAACAGGGTTATTCGGTAACGAACACCCAAGGTGAAGATCTGGATACGAATACTTTGGCAGTCCAAAAGGAGGGTTTCGATGTGGTCACAGCTTTTGAGATTTTTGAACATCTGGTTTCTCCATATAATGTAATCAAGGATATTAAAGCTAAGAAACTGGTTGCTTCCGTACCGCTCACTTTATGGTTTGCTTCGGCTTATAAAAGCAAGACCGATGAACGAGATCGTCATTATCATGAATTTGAAGATTGGCAATTTGATTGGTTATTGGAAAAAGCGGGTTGGACCATAAAGAAACGTGAGAAATTTACCAATCCTGTTAAAAAGATCGGAATCCGGCCTATTCTCCGTCGCTTTACTCCCCGTTATTATTTGGTATATGCAGAAAGAAGGTAAATTAATATATTCTTTAATACATATTTTTATCGAATGAAAATATGTGTGGTCATTCCAGTGTATAATGAAGGGAAGTATCTGGAGCGCTGTCTTAGCTCATTCACAAAACAAACGCATGTTCCCGATAGGGTCGTTATCGTCAATGATAATTCAACTGACAATACTCAGCAAATCATAGATTCCTTCTCAAAATCATATCCTTTTATTTCTTCAGTCTATAACACATCTGCTAAAAATCATTCCCCGGGAAGCAAAGTAATTCAAGCCTTTAATAAGGGACTCTCCATTCTAGAGGAAGATTATGATCTTATTGGAAAATTTGATGGCGATATTGTCTTGCCTCCAAACTATTTTGAAGAAATGATACGCCTCTTTTCTTCAGATAACTGTATTGGAATCGCTTCAGGCAATCTCTACATTGAGACGAATCAAGGCTGGAAATTTGAAAATATATCTGCCAAAACAAAAACACGAGGTCCTATCAAGTTATATCGATCTTCCTGTTTTGAGGCTATTGGCGGGCTCAAAATTTCTATTGGCTGGGATACTGTAGACGAACTATTGGCACAATACCATGGCTGGAGTGTAATAACCGAACCTTCCCTTCACGTCAAACACTTAAAACACACGGGAGCAAATTACAGCGTCGATGCGGCGGTCAAGCAAGGGGTTGCTTTTTACAAAATGCGATATGGATGGACTCTCACCAATATCGCGTCGGCCAAACTGGCTTGGAAAAAGAAGCGTTTCTCAATTTATGTGGATGCCCTAAAAGGTTATCGCAGAGCAAAGCGAGACAAGCTTGCGTATATAGTTTCAGAAGATGAAGGGGCGTTTATTAGAGCACTTCGCTGGAAAAATATTAAAAAGAAGGTTTTTTAATAATATCTAACATTCCCTTAACAGCTGCCCGGTTCTTTCTGCGTATTTTTGAAGTCCTCAAGAATACCAAACATGAATCATCTTCTATCCCTACTTTGTGCTTTGCTTTTTTTGCTGAAAAGTGCATCGTTCTTTGCACAAATACCCTCCGATAATATTAATAATGCAACCACCGGAAAACCACAGAACATCATCCTTCTTATAGGTGATGGTATGGGTTTGAGTCAGGTTTCTGCTGGTTTCTTTTACAGTGACCAGCCTTCCAATTTCGAACAATTCCCCGTTGTTGGATTGTTAAAGACCTCTGCTTCCAGCGACCTTATCACCGATTCGGCAGCAAGCGGCACAGCATATGCAAGCGGGATCAAAACATACAACGGCGCAATAGGAATGACACAAGATACCTTAGCCGCAAAAACCATTGTGGAACTTGTTTCTGAAAGAGATATGAGCACAGGGTTGATCGCAACCTCAAGCATCACACATGCCACGCCGGCCAGTTTTTATGCCCATGTTGCTTCCCGAAGATCTTACGAAGCAATTGCCACGTTCTTGCCGCAATCTGATGTAGATTTTTTTGCCGGTGGCGGACTTAAATTCTTTTCTGAAAGACAAGATGGGCGAGACCTAATCTCCGAATTGGAACAGCATGGTTTTGAGCTTAGCACACAATCGCTTCCAAAGCAACCTTCAGAAAAAAAACAAGCGATCCTTCTGGCCAAAGATGCATTGCCTACTATGCTGGAAGGCCGCGGCGATTTTTTACCAGGAGCGACACAACTTGCACTGAAGCATCTTTCTAAAAACACCAATGGATTCTTCTTAATGGTGGAGGGATCTCAGATCGATTGGGGCGGACATTCGAACGACGCCGATTATCTGATCGCCGAACAACTGGATTTTGATAAGACCATAGGGGTTGTCTTGGCTTACATAGAAGAAAATCCCGACACCTTGTTGATCGTTACTGCCGATCATGAGACCGGTGGGTTTACACTTGCTACAGATACAGGCGATTATAATAAGATCAAACCTTCGTTTTCAACCACAGGTCATTCTGCCACATTAATTCCAATATTCGCCAAGGGGCCCGGTGCAGGACTTTTTGGCGGCGTGTATGAGAACACCGGTGTTTTTCATAAAATCATGGAATTATTGGAAACCCGGTAGTTTCCTCTTCGTACTTATAGATCAACAGTCGGTTAATTTTGTTACTTTAGCAGAACTAACTTTTAAATATTTTACACTCCCAAAATCAACCCATTGTTCATGACCCATTTGATGATCCAATCTCCTAATCACTTAAAAAGTTAAGTTGCCAATGAAACAACTTAAAGACATCGGCTCCTACTTTTTAATGCTTAAAAAGGTGTTCAGCAGTTTCACCAAGGGCTCTGTATTGCGTGAGCTTATCTTTAAAGAGATAGACGATCTGGTAATTGGTTCTATGGGAATTGTGGCGTTTATCTCATTTTTTGTGGGAGGAGTGATTGCCATACAAACGGCATTGAACCTGGATAATCCCTTGATCCCAAAATCCTTGATCGGGTTTGCCACAAGACAATCGGTCGTTTTGGAGTTTGCCCCTACTTTTATTTCTATCATCATGGCGGGGAAAGTAGGATCTTTTATCACTTCAAGTATTGGTTCGATGCGTGTTACCGAACAGATCGATGCGTTAGAAGTAATGGGTATCAATTCTCTCAATTATTTGGTCTTTCCAAAGATCGTTGCGCTCATGCTGTATCCGTTCGTAATAGCGATCGCCATGTTTCTGGGCATCATGGGCGGTTATGTAGCGGGTGTCTACGGCGGATTTACCTCTTCCCCGGAGTTTGTTGCAGGATTGCAGGATTCCTTCGATCCATTTCATCTTACCTATGCCTTCGTGAAAACCTTTGTATTTGCATTTATTCTGGCCACGGTTCCTTCCTGGCAGGGATATTACATGAAAGGTGGCGCCTTAGAGGTTGGAAAGGCAAGTACCAATTCGTTTGTTTGGACTAGTGTGTTGATCATATTATCAAATTATATAGTGACCCAATTACTCCTTAGCTAATGATTAAAGTTGAAAATGTACATAAGCGATTTGGCGAAGAAGAGATCCTTAAGGGTATTTCTACTGTCTTCCACAAAGGCAAGACCAACCTTATCATTGGCCAGAGCGGTAGCGGAAAAACCGTAATGCTTAAATGCTTATTAGGGCTTTTTAAACCTGAAGAAGGTTTTATTTATTACGAAGATAAAGCAATACAGCACATGAACGACGAGGAGCAACGAGCGCTTCGGGAAGAGATAGGGATGTTGTTTCAAGGAGGAGCCCTTTTCGATTCTATGACCATAGAAGAGAATGTTATGTTCCCCCTCCGAATGTTCACCAAACAGAAAAAAAGTGAGATGTTGCACCGGGTCAATGAGGTCTTAGCTCGTGTAAACCTTGAAAATGTGAATAAAAAATTCCCGGCGGAGATCTCCGGGGGTATGCAAAAGCGGGTTTCGATCGCCCGGGCTATTGTAAATAAGCCTAAATACCTTTTTTGTGACGAACCAAAT
The DNA here is from genome assembly GCF_000746845.1 of Altibacter lentus. GTDB lineage: Bacteria > Bacteroidota > Bacteroidia > Flavobacteriales > Flavobacteriaceae > Altibacter > Altibacter lentus. Next base: position 1,464,763 of record NZ_KN050846.1, read on the forward strand.
TCGGGTCTAGACCCCAAAACAGCAACGGTAATCGATAATTTGATCCAAGAGATCACACACGAATATAACATTACGACTGTCGTTGTATCTCACGATATGAATTCGGTTATGGAAATTGGGGAAAACATTGTCCTTCTGAAAAACGGACAACTGGTGTGGCAGGGTACAAATGAAGATATCTTTAAAACTGACAACGAAGATGTCACAGATTTTGTCTATTCTTCAGATTTATTCCGAAAAATACGAGAAATTCAGAATAAAGAGAATTAATTTTTTAGTCTGTAACTTTGTATTTATCAAATATTTTAACTTATTTTTAGCGTCATTAAAATTAATCTACTATGAAAAACCCTTTACTTTTCTGCACATTTCTTTTGTGTAGTGCGTCCCTAATGGCGCAGGTTTCTTTTACCAATCAAAATAGTGCTATTGGTTCTTACCCTGATTATTCTGAAGTAGGCGTGGACATGAACGGTGACTACCTCGATGATTATGTTCGTGTTAGCGATAACGGAATTGGAATTGATTACCAGCAACCTGATGGCAGCTTTATATCTACATTTATCACCATGCCCATTGCAAATGTTCCCAACTGGAGCGTTGCAGCAGCCGATATCGACGGAAACGGTTACAACGATCTTCTGTTAGGAAACGGACAACGAGTTTCCTTTTTATTTGCAAATTCTGATGGAACCGCTTATACCGAAGATGCAAGACCTGAATTCATTTTTTCACAGCGTTCCACATTCTCCGATATAGATAACGACGGAGACATAGATGCTTTTGTTTGTCATGATATTGACGAAAGCCATCCTTATAGAAACGACGGCGGACAAACTATGACATTGGATCAAGACTTTTTTCTAACCTTAGACAGACCCGGGAACTATGCCGCTATCTGGGTGGATTATGATAACGACGGTGATCAAGACATGTATCTCACCAAGTGTCGCGGGGGTGCTTCTCCGGGCGACCCTAACAGAGATAACGCCATGTACACCAACAATGGGGACGGCACATTCACAGAGAACGGGCAGGATATTAATATGCGCGATAATGCACAGTCGTGGGCAACGGTATTTGAGGACTTCGACAATGACGGTGACTTCGATGCATTTATAGTAAATCATGATTTCCAGAACCGTTTTATGCTTAACGACGGCACCGGGGTGTTCACAGATATTATCGCCACAACCAATATCAATGCAAACGATTTAGGCGCATGGGAGAACCAGTCGGGTGATTTTAACAACGACGGGTTTGTCGATATTTTTTCTGAACTATCAAGAGAACTGTACTTGAACAACGGTAATTTAACCTTTACAGGTGTTGATCTTCCTTTTGACGAAGGCGCCATAGGCGACTTCAACAACGACGGATTCTTAGATGTTGCCAATGATGGTGATCTATGGATCAATAACGGGAACTCGAATAACTGGATCAAAGTTGCTCTGGAAGGTGTTGCAAGTAATTTGAATGGTATTGGTGCCCGTATCGAGATCTATGGAGACTGGGGAATGCAAATACGTGAGATCCGTTCGGGACAAGGCTTTAGTCACATGAACTCATTAATGGGACACTTCGGGATCGGGACCAGCACGACCATCGATCAGATCGTAATTCATTGGCCTTCCGGAACTGTGGATGCCATCGATAATCCAAACATCAATGAAACGTTGATCGTTGTAGAAGGAAGTAATCCGTTGGCCGTAACAGACTTTGAGATCGAAGGAATACGCGTTTTCCCGAATCCAACCAGTGATATTCTTAATTTCTCACTTAAGGGGCTGGAGAACACGCCTGTTAGTATTGTAGACATTACCGGAAAAGTGGTTAACCAAACTACGATAAGCACCGGAAACAGTATTAGTGTCGCTGCTCTTAAAACCGGCGTATACTTTGCCAAGTTTGAAGTAGAAAATCAGGCTGTAAGCTATAAGTTCATTAAACGATAGGAATACTTCATTCATTCAAAATATAAAAAAGGCACTCGATCGAGTGCCTTTTTTATTTAAGGGTATTCCGCAACACTTATAGTGTCCAGCTTCATTTTAAACTTAAGCCAAGTCTCAAGCCGTTTCATTTGTTCACGTCGTGACCTGCTGGAAACACCGTTCTTCCATTTAACATTGATTACAGGTAGTGTATCGGTCTTTTTAAAATTGGTTGTAATCTTGTTAGAATAACTGAAGGTCTCGATATCCTGATAATTGATCTTCACTTCTTCGCTCAATTCCTGAAATGGAACATTCTTGATCTTCAAATTAGCGATCTCATTCTCCAGGAACGAGATACGATCATCCTTGTCTCTAATTACCTGTTCATTCTTTACGTAAAGATCTTCCAGTATCCCTGCTTTTACTTCCCCTGAAAGCTTTTCAGCAAAAGCACCACTTTGATCAGTTCCCTGAAAGATACGAAGGTTCACATCGCTTAATTGCTCGGTTTCTTTTAAGGTTGCATTCCACTCGTTGATCTTGGTCTGTGGAACAGGCTGACCAATAAGGTATACATCGATGGTTTGAGTTTCGAAATCTTGTGTGGCTTTTACGATCTCTGCCCCGTCATAGGTAATCGTTTCTTTTACAAACTCTTTCGCCCTGTTTTCGTACACTTGGACCTTTAGTAGATTCAAGAACAAAATAATACTGGGAACCATCACCACCAAGGCAATAAGTGATGCTACTTGAGCGATTCGTTTTCTGCGTTTTGAATTGGCATAGCGAACCAATGGAAAACGCAGTAGTTTAGAAACTATAAAAGTGGAAAGTGCTATAAAAGTAGCATTGATCGAAAACAGATACAGGGCACCACCGGCGTATTGCAAGTTCCCAATGGCCAGTCCGTATCCCACCGTACATAAAGGCGGCATAAGCGCTGTGGCGATAGCCACACCAAAGATCACACTCGCAATGGTCCCGCTTTTCGTTTTTGCGACTATCAAGGCCAATCCGCCAAAGATCGCTACCAGTACGTCTAGGATGGTCGGGTAGGTACGCGCCAGTAGTTCGGGGGTCTCTTCGGTAAGTGGTGACAGCTTAAAATATAAAAAGGCAGTCAATACACTAAGAAACACCATGACACCTAAATTAATGAGCGAACGTTTCAAAGTCTCTACGTCGTTGATCGCCACTGAAAGTCCCACACCCACAATTGGACCCATCAACGGGGATATTAACATGGCACCGATCACCACAGCCGCACTACTTACGTTAAGCCCGATCGAAGCGACGAAGATGGAAAATATAAGGATCCATGCCGTATGTCCTTTAAAGGAAATGTCCTTTTTAACTGCCTCGATGGTCGCATCACGATCTGTATCTCCCCGAATGTCTAGCAACTCTCTCAGAAACTTCTTGATCCCTTCCCAGGTCGTTAATTTTACATTATCGAACTGCTCGTCGTTGGGCGTTACTTTTATGTCATTATTATTTTCTGAAGTATTCATAAATTACGTGTATGTTTCACCAAACTTTTGCGCGACTTCCTGAAGCAAGGCCTTGATGTCTTGTTCCTTTTTCTTCGGAAAGATAAGCAACACTTCGTCCTTATCCACAATAATATAATCACTAATACCATCCACTACCACTAATTTTTCTGAAGCAGAATAGATCATATTTCCATTCGTATTCTTAAGGTGTGGGATAGCGCGTACTACAGCATTCTCTGTACTTTCAGTAGTCATTTTATCGTACAGGGCTCCCCAAGTACCCAGATCATTCCAATCAAAGCTAGCCGCTTTTACAAATACATTCGTTGCATTTTCCATAATACCGTAATCGATCGAAATATTATCGGCATTGGCATACTTCGCTGCAATAAAAGACGACTCGGCCTCTGTATTAAGGGACGAGATGCCTTCAGCAAAAAGAGCATGCATTTTGGGCATGTGCTGTTCAAAAGATTTAACGATACTTTTAACGCTCCATAAAAAGATTCCGGCATTCCATAAAAAATTTCCGTCTGCAATAAATTGCTTTGCCGTTTCATAATCCGGCTTTTCCCGAAACTGCTTTACTTCTTTAATAGGGCTTGCTGCTTTTTCTACACTTTCAATATATCCATATCCGGTATTGGGAAAAGTAGGCTGTATGCCTAAAGTAAGCAATATATCCTGACGTTGACAGGCGTCAAAGCCCATTTGCACATCCTCAATAAAGGCAGCTTCATCTTCTATCCAATGGTCACTGGGAGCAACCAACATGAGCGCATCCGGATTCTCCTTTTGGATCTTTAAGGCCGATAACAAAATGCAAGGTGCTGTGTTTCGCATTGCCGGCTCAAGGACGACCTGCGAGGCATTGATCTCCGGTAATTGTTCGAGTGTAAGATCTAAGTATCGTTCGTTGGTAAGTACATAGATGTTTTGAGACGGAATGAGGCGATTCAATCGAGAAAAGGTCTTTTGCAACAGACTTTGCCCCGTTCCTAACATATCGTGAAATTGTTTGGGAAATGCAGTAGTGCTCACCGGCCAGAACCGTGAGCCTATTCCTCCGGCCATGATCACGGCATAATAATTTGTATTCATTCTTTTATTGTATAAATTCAACTTCGGCATTAGGGTTAAACAAATACACACGCCCCGTAGCTACTTCCAGACATTCGTATCGTTTCACTCTTTTATTACCGCGTTTAAATACCTTTCCATTATGTAACCTAAAAAGTCCGTTTGGAGGTATTTCAAAGATATAGTTTTTATCGTTGGCAGGGTCGTATTGTTTTAAAGCCAAGGCCAACGTAGCATCCGTATCGCTCGTGGCTTTCGGGTTCTTAAAATGAAGTGCTAACAGGGGTAATAATTGTTGTGGGAAAATTTCAGGTCTTAAAAATGGCAGCATGAGCTGTTGGAAGGTAAATTTCCATTCTTTTCCATGGGGCTTGATCCTTCGACCATATTTTTGAAAAGCCACCAAATGTGCGATCTCGTGGACAAGCGTGATCAAGAAACGATATTTATTGAGGTTCGCGTTTACCGTAATTTGATGATGGCCATTGGGCAACTTCCTGTAATCCCCGTGCCGCGTTACTCGTTCGTTCACAATCTTTAAATGCACATTGTTAACTTTAATCAGTTCAAATACGGGTTGAACAGCAATTTCCGGCAGATATGTGCTAAGAATTTTGGTCATTCATTAAGGGGTTGAACTAGACACTTGAAGGATTTTTCCGTTGTAGAACGTATGACCATTCTTGGCAAACTCTGTAATATACTGTGCCATTTCCAATGCTGAGACTGGCGGCTCGTATCCCGGGAAAGCTTCTTCCAGCATTTCGGTCTTTACGGCACCAAGTGCAAGCACATTAAAGGAAGGACCCTTCTCTTTATATTCCTCTGCTAAAAGCTCAGTAAGTGTACAAAGGGCTCCTTTGCTGCTGCTATACGCACTAAGTCCCGAGAATTTCACACTTCCTTGCACCCCTCCCATACTACTAATGTTCACGACATGACCGTCATGTTTCATAAAGGGCAACATTTTTTGGATCAACGCAGCAACACCAAATACGTTCACTTCGTAAGATCTTTGAAACGCTTCCATGCTTATTTCAGCAAAAGGAGCATTTACCAAATAACCGGCATTATTGATAAGCAAATCGACATGACCCCAGTTTTCTTTTACGTAAGTTGTCACCTTTTCTAGATCGTTGACATTTGTAATATCAAATGAAATTGCTTTACAGGATTTCAAATTCAAACCGGAGACCGGCGTTTCATTTCGAGAAAGTGCCAATACATTGTGCCCCTCTTTCGCAAACAATTGAACCATTTCAAAACCAATACCTCGGCTCGTTCCTGTAATAATGATGTTCTTCTTCATATTCTAAATATACACAAATCCCGCTATTTTCATGACACTAGAAAATAGCGGGACGGCTTTCATGGCAACATAGCTCTATACAAACATGGTTACCGGATTCTCTATATATTGTCGCAGGGTTTGTAAGAATTGTGCTCCCGTAGCACCATCTACTGTACGATGGTCACAGGCCAAAGTTACGGTCATTGTATTGCCAATTGCGATGGCTCCGTTCTTTACCACAGGTTTCTCCACTATAGCCCCGACCGATAAGATTGCGGAATTGGGTGCGTTGATAATAGATGTAAATTCTTTAATACCGAACATCCCCAGATTGGATACGGTAAAGGTACTTCCTTCCATCTCCTGCGGAGTGATTTTCTTGTTTCTTGCTTTACCGGCCAGTTCTTTTACGTTAGCACCTATTTGCGAAAAGGTCATCTGGTCTGCAAACTTTAATACAGGCACCAATAAGCCTTCGTCCACAGCTACGGCTACCCCAATATGAATATGCTTTGCTATTCGGGTGGCTTCTCCTGTCCATTGACTGTTGACTTGAGGATGTTTACGAAGCGCCATAGCACATGCCTTAACCACCATGTCGTTAAAAGATATCTTGACCTCCGGATTTGAATTGATCGCCGTACGTGCCGCAATAGCATGATCCATATCCAGTTCTATGGTTAAGTAGTAATGCGGTGCTGTGAATTTTGACTCTCCCAGACGTTTCGCAATGGTCTTTCGCATTTGAGAGTTCTTGATCTCCTCAAAACGTTCTTCTCCTACCGGGGTATAGGCTTCTGCGCCTCCCGTTGCGGGTTGGTAATTCTCGATATCACTCTTTATGATACGTCCGTTCTCGCCACTGCCCCGTACCCTGCTTAGATTGATCCCCTTCTCTTCTGCCATCTTTTTAGCCAAAGGAGAAGCGAAGATACGACCCCCATCTTGGCTAGTTGTCGGTTGGGTTTGTGCTGGTTTCTCGGTTTTCTTTTCGGTTGTTTCTGAAGTCTTTTTTGCTTCGGAAGAAGGTTGTGATGCTTCTTCTTTTTCTGAAGGTTTTGAAGCGGATTTCTTAGAAGGTCCCTTTTTGTAATTCTCTAAAATACCTGAAACATCGGTCCCTTTAGGTCCGATTACAGCGAGCAAGGCATCTACCTTCGCTGTTTCTCCTTCAGCAATACCAATTTTTAAAAGGGTTCCGGCATAGAAGGATTCAAACTCCATAGTGGCCTTATCGGTTTCTATTTCGGCAAGAATATCACCTTCTTCTACGGTGTCGCCTTCTTTCTTTAACCAACTCGCCACCGTTCCCTCTTCCATGGTATCGCTTAAGCGTGGCATGGTAATGATCTCCACACCCTCGGGCAGCTCGGATTTTCCGTCGTCTGAACTTTCAGAATCCTCGGTATTGTTTTCTTCGGAAGCAGTTTCAGGTTTTTCTTCCTGTTTTGAAGATGCTTCAGCTTTGGAACTGTCTTCTTTCGCTTCAGAAGCCGATGAACCACCTTTTACAAGCTCGGAAATATCTTCATCCTTATCGCCAATGATCGCCAGCAAGGTATCTACTTTAGCTGTTTCCCCTTCAGCAATACCAATATGTAACAAGGTCCCTTCATAGAAGGATTCGAATTCCATGGTTGCTTTATCGGTTTCGATTTCAGCTAAAATATCCCCTTCAGCAACGGTATCGCCTACTTTTTTCAACCAGCTGGCTACGGTTCCCTCTTCCATGGTATCGCTTAATCGCGGCATGTTTATTACTTCGGCCATAGCTTATAGTTTGTGAGGTAAAAATGGATAATCTTCCTGTTCGTATACGGTATCGTACATCACATTCTTTTCGGGATATGGTGAATTCTCGGCAAATTCTTCACACTCGGTCACCAAGTCCTTAACGCGTTTGTCTATTTTTTTGATATCGGCTTCCGTGGCCCATTTCTTTTCGTAGATCTTGTTGAGCACATACGAGATAGGATCTTCTTCCTGCTTTTTTGCGACTTCTTCCTTGGTGCGGTAATGCTGTGCATCACTCATGGAATGACCGCGATATCTGTAGGTACGTATCTCCAAGAAGGTAGGTCCGTCACCGCGTCGTGCTCGTTCAATAGCTTCGTCCATTTCTTTGGCAACTACTTCGGGCTTCATTCCATCTACGGGCTTACAGGGCATTTCGTATCCAAGACCCAATTTCCAGATATCGGTGTGATTTGCCGTACGGGCCACAGATGTTCCCATGGCATAACCGTTATTCTCCACACAGAAGACTACCGGCAATTTCCACAACATGGCTAAATTGAAGGTTTCATGCAGTGCTCCTTGTCTTGTTGCTCCATCTCCCATAAAGGTAAGCGTCACAGCGTCACGCTCGAAATACTTGTCGGCAAAAGCGATTCCTGCCCCCAATGGAATTTGACCGCCTACGATGCCGTGGCCGCCGTAAAAACGGTGTTCTTTTGAGAATATGTGCATAGAACCTCCCAATCCTTGCGAGGTGCCGGTGGCTTTCCCGTAAAGCTCTGCCATGACACGCTTAGGATCCACGCCCATGCCAATAGGCTGTACGTGATTTCTATAAGCGGTGATCATTTTATCCTTGGTTAGATCCATGGCGTGTAAGGATCCGGCCAGAACAGCCTCCTGACCGTTATAAAGGTGCAAAAAGCCTCTTACTTTTTGATTGATATAGACTTGCGCCAGTTTGTCTTCGAACTTTCGCCAAAAGAGCATGTGTTCGTACCAGTCAAGATACGTTTGCTTTGTGATTTTTTTCATGTACCAGTTGTCATCGTTCCATTACGGAATCTATTGCACGAATAACAAAAATACTATATTCTGAAGGACTACAAAACAGCTATCTCTTAATTTTAGTCGAATAATTAAAGATAAGAGCTGTCGAATATAAGCGGCAGTAGTTCTTTGACCGAAGTAGCCTTTACCACAGGTCCTGTTTCTCCCATAAAATAGATAGCGAGGGGATTTTTCTGGTTTACTTCATATTCGGCCAAGGCTTGCCTGCATGCACCACAGGGAGGTGTAGGGGTATTCACCGTATGCGTTAGGGACCGCACTGTAAGTGCTATATGTTTGATGGTTTGCCTTGGATAATTAGCCCCTGCATGAAATACGGCCACGCGCTCTGCACAAAGACCTGAAGGAAAGGCTGCATTCTCCTGGTTGTTTCCTGTGACTGTTTCACCGGATTCCAGTTGCAGCGCCGCACCTACCATAAAACGCGAATAAGGCGCATAAGCCTTTTCACGAGCTTGCTGCGCCTTATTCATAAGATCTTGTATGTCTTTTGGAAGTTCTAGAAGCGAATCATAGACCTCCAAATGAGTTTCAATCTTTATTTTTTTCATTTCTAATATTCGTCATACTCATCCCCAAAATTGAAGGTAAGTCCGAAACGGAGTGTCCCTTCTAAAGGGCTTACTACATTTGAAGTAGAGAAAAGGTACGACAGATCGATGTTAATTGCAGTATACTTAAAGCCGGCACCTAAAGAAAGGAACTTTCTAGATCCTTTTACGTCACTTTCGTTGAAATATCCTGTTCGGAAAGCAAACACATCGTTGTACCAATACTCGGCACCTAAAGCCCAGGTGAATTCTTTCAGTTCTTCGCTAAAGCCGTCGGGAGCATCGTTAAAGGATTTAAAAACTCCTTCAAAGAAACCAATTTGCTCGTACTCTTGGTCATCTTCAGCATCAATATCACCATCACCGTCAAAATCTTGCGGTGTAGGAACAAGTAGTTTATTCAATTCAAGAGACACACCTACCTTATTGTATTCGTCTAAGATAAAGTCGAAACCACCTCCTAATGCAAGATTGGTTGGAAGGTTGTTCTCTTGTCCTGTTTCGTCGTACTTAAGTTTTGGTCCTAAGTTAGAAATATTAAATCCGGCTCTCCATCTTCCGTCAAAATCGTTATAAGCAATTTCCTCACTCTGGTAATATCCTGCAACATCCACAGCAAAGGTGCTTGCCGCACTGGCGTCACCTGAAGTTTGTGAAGGGAATCTCAAATTAGAGTTAATGTAACGTCCTGCAACAGCCATTGAGAAACGCTCACTTAAGCGTAGCGAATAGGATACATCAAACAAGAATTCGTTAGGATTTACGATCAATGGCTCCTGATCTGCCGTTTCACGTAACTCGATTTCTCCGGTACTGAAATATCTCAAGCTTGCCGCTACCGCACTACGCTCGTTGATCCTGTTATAATAGGTAAGATTTCCTAAAAATATGTCATTTACCAATTTGCTAAGGTAGGGTGTATAAGTAACCCCAACCCCTTGCTTTGAAATGGCAAAGGCATATTTTGCCGGGTTCCACTGTTGTGAGAATGCGTCTGCTGACGTTGTTACCCCAATATCTCCTAAACCTGCTGCACGTGCATCGGCTGCTATTAGTATAAAAGGCACCGCTGTGGTGATAACTCGTTGTTCTTCTGTGGAATTGTCTTGTGCTGAAAGGTTACATACTACTAAACCAACCAATATTGGTATCAGAAATTTCTTCATGAGGTATAAATTTTGACAAATATAATTTTTAATATTTAAAGGATAACCAGTTTTTCGAATTTTTCAACCCGCTGATTGGTTAACGTAGATTTCACTGTAATCTTGTATACATAGACTCCTTTTCCAATTTTATCCCCAAAATCATCCAGTCCATTCCATACAATATCACGCGACAGGAACCCATCGGTAGTGACCATTTGATTCTTTGTCCAGACCACTTTTCCGGTAACCGTAAAGACCTGAACCTGTACTTCAAGCGGCTCGAAAGGACGATTGTGATTGAACCAGAATTCGGTATAATTTACAAAAGGGTTTGGATAGTTTAACACCCGAGTAATTTCCAGAGAGTCATCTCCCGCTACTATAAATTGGATCTCGGCTGTAGAACTATTGTTATACACATCCCAAGCCTTAAAGGTTAGGGTATGTAAACCTTCTTCCAAATCCCTGAGTCTATAGGTCGCTTTTCCTTTCGTAAAATCATCGACCTCGGCTTGATAGTATTCATTGACCACAAAAGGATTCGCTTCATCACCATCTAAGATAGCGATCATGTCATGCCCGATACCACTCGCTGTATTGATCCCGTTCTCGTCCTCCAGTTTTGCGATCAATATAGGTGAATCGTTGGTAACCCCACCGGATACAAAACTCTCGTCGTTCATGAACAACCTTATAAGCGGCCCTTCATTATCTTCGGCAGCATTTTCATTTAACCCTCCCACTTGAAGGTCTAAATTATAACCCGTTTGATCGACCAATGCGTTATTTTGTTGAGAATACAAACTAAGACGACCCGTGCCTATAGGTATTTGAGTATCTCGCGGCATTACAAACTCAAATTCGAAGACTCCATTGGTAGCCGTTGCTTGACCGTTGAAAAGGATCTCACCCAAGGTGGTGAAATTCAAAATGAGCAGAGGACCGTTTGGCGGGTTTTCACGCACACCGTCATTCCCTAAGGTCTGCCGTTGAACTTTCTTATCGAAAAGTTTTACCTCCACCACCCCATTATAGTCTGAAAGTAAGGCCCCGGATTCATCCACGACTTCACCCTTCATACGAACGCGTCCCAAGGCTTTAAGTGTATCTGTCGCCTGGCCAATGGGTACTCCGTTCAACTCGGTTAAACGTACTTCCGGAGCCGGAAAAGCCAGATGTAATGCAGGGTCTCCTATGTAAAACACCACACGTCTTAGGTTATTCGATATTCTGTTTTTGGAACGACGTAATGATTCGGCAGGGGTATTATAATCGGTAGTGCCAAATCCGAAGAGTTCGGATGCCAGTTTTTGATTGAACTCCACACCCAATGAAACAAAGATGGACCTTGTAGTTGTGATAAGGCTAATCGCTCCCCCTTCTCGATTCCAGAAGGTAAGTTCTCCCGCCGTGACACGAAATGGATTATCAAACTTTGTGAATTCACAAGTTACGGTAATGATGCAGGGATAGCGATCCTTATTTCTGAGTCCGGTGGCCACTTCCTTCGTATAAATAAATTCTTTTGCCAAGCCGTCCTCACCTCCATGTCCAAAATAATTCACTACCAGCGCTCCTACTTCAATAGCATTCTTGATGGCTTCCTTAACTTCCGGATAGCGATCGCCGCCTGCCGAGCTTTCCTGCTGATAGGCATCACTGTGAATTTTCTTCACATTAATAAATGGTTTCTCAGCGGAGATGGTGTCCCCCAATCGATCGAGGTTCACTTCTAAATCTTCGTACTCATACTCTTCATCCACATCATCTGAGATCAACACAAAGTTAGTACGCCAATTCCCGTAAGAGCTCTTAGAGAGATAATTTTCCACCTTGTCCACCAGCTGATTTGCTACGAGGACCTCATCAGCAATCATTCTTCCCACAGCAATATCCAATTTGTCACGATCGATAAGTCTGTCGTTAGTAAAAGGAATAGGGACTTCTCCACCAATGGTTCCTTCGTTACTATCTAAGTTTCCGAAGTAATCATCACTCATAAATGAATTGGATGAACTTGTGCTTAGAAGCGTATGAAATGTGGGAACAATGTTGTTATTATTAGCAAACCTATTCTTGTAATCCACCGAAGTGTCGCCAAACAGGCACAGATACTTCAACCGTTTATCGGGGGAAGACGCATTCTTGTAGACGTATCGAACAAAGTTTCGAATGGCGGCGATATCTTGTTTCCCAGAATTGAATTCTTCATAAATACGGTCGGTAGTAACCACCTTAACATTTAAGCCGTTGACTGTTTGGTGAAGGTTAGCAAGGCGCAAAGCCGGTTGAATTAAGAAAGGTGCCGTAACGATTATGTAATCTACATCTTTAAAATTCCCGGACCCATCTGAAAAAATCGTCCCTTTTAAGTTTTGATTGGCCACACGAGTCTCACTTCCTTTGCTGGGCGAATAATAATCGTTTGGGTTGATGGCGACATAGTTTCTAAGTTCTCCCATAGCAGCTTTAAAAACGAAAGAAGAACTATTGCCCTCATTTTGTTTTGCTGAAATTGCTTCAGGATTGGTCACATCCCATACTTGTGTAAACTGTGATGCATTCCCAATTTGGTACTCACTAATGCCCGAAAGGGTTCTTACCGAATTATTTTTGAACTGCAATTGACCGTCTACACCCACCAATTGGCGTAAAGCTTCCACGCTTATATAGTCTAAGTACCCGATACTTGATGGATTACCTCCATTATTGTACGTAAGATCAACGGTCACGGTTTCTGACGAAGCAGGAATGACCACTTGATCTGCCATGGTGTCAAAACTGGCAGTAGACAAGTAAAGTGTAGACCCTAATGCCGAAAACATTAAAGGGTTCAGGCTGCTACCATTGATCGTTAAAGCCATTGAGGTGCTGTTTTCTCCCGCCGCGGCCGCTTTTACCTTAATATGAAGTGGCGCTCCGGATACTATATTTGGAAAGGTAAACTCAAACGATTGTTCACTCTCAATATCAAAACGATTACCAAACCAGCGTCGTCCAAGCTTAGAAGGGCTTTCTTCATTTTCCTCAAAAAATTTGTAATCGTGAAATGTAGTGATGGGTGGATTGTTCGCCGGTGCACTTGGCTCTACTAGTGTTTGAACGCGTCTTCCGGGACTTCCATCGGCCGTCACGTAATAATAGGTTTCATCGGCATACGGATTCTCATTGGTATCATTTTGAAGATCATACCCCTTTGTCCCGATTCCATAAAATAGAATATGGTCTCCGGCATCGAAAGAACCATCTTCCTCACCTATTACTTGTATAGCGGTCTCCGGCAGATCAATGGGCTCATTGTCTGCATTTAGTTGCGAAAGCGCCCTCCCACCATGACCGTATATTTTCAAATTCCTGGGATCAATCCCGTCGGTATTCATACCCAGATCGGCCAGAAAACTTTTATCTACTCTATATACGCCGGTTTCTTCGATCTTGAATTTGTACCAATTCCCGGACGCCAACACCGAATTTGTTAAGGGCATTCTATTAACAGAACGGTTCTCACTTCTATAATTATAAGATACCGAAAAGGAGCGGACTTTCCGAAGTCCGCTGTTACCATTGACCACCGGAGAAATTGAAAGCATGGTATAGATAACATCTCCTCCTCTGGAACTTTCAATGGTGTACGTAAGTTCTTTAGGGACTTGCTGCACATCGATCATTTTCAATTCATCGGCCGACAGTGCCTCATATTGAATACCGGTGACAGAAACAGAATTTGGATCTGCAAAACCTGTATCACGCCACTGTTGTTCGTAGTTGAGCCGGGTTTTAGTGACCGTGAGATTTATGGTAGCGATCTGCTCCCTGGCAATAACAGTACCGTTATTTCGTTTTATAGTGTTGACAAAGGAATCTTCTTTTGAAGCTTCCCAATTTATTGTGAAGTTTTTTTGCTGCGCCAGTATACTGAATGGCAGCGCCATAAAAAGCAGTAAAAATAATTTTCTTTTCATCATAAGCAATAACGCTTCAAAGATACACTTAGTATTGTTTTTGTTTTAAACTTTTTTATGCTAACATTTGCACATAATAAATATTGAAGTAGTACGTTACTATCACGGTCGCTTTTAGGCGGTCGAACCTTACAGTGCATTAATGTGTAAAATATTATTGCACTTTTATCGTTAATTGTTATATTGCGAACCCAATTTTTTCATATTTTGAAACTATGAACTTTAGAAAAAACCTAGCATTACAGCTATTTATTGCAGTAATTGCAGTATCACTTTTAGTAAGTTGCAACAAGTCTAGAGACTACAAAAACAGTTCAAGGGCTACCGGTTGGAAAATGAACGCCAAAGAAGGTGGTTTCCAGTACAACCCTAAAGCAAAGGAACAAGAAACCGGCCCCGGTTTGGTCTTTATTGAAGGTGGAACATACACTATGGGAAAAGTGCAGGATGATCCTATGCACGATTGGAACAACACCCCAACACAGCAGCACGTTCAATCTTTCTATATGGACGAGACTGAAGTAACCAACTTGATGTATTTGGAATACTTAGACTGGATCAAAGGAGTATTTCCTCCGGAAGACGAAAACTTTAGAAGAATTTATGAAGGAGCACTGCCCGACACCCTTGTGTGGAGAAACCGTTTGGGTTATAATGAAGTAATGACCAATAATTACCTTCGTCACCCAGCCTATGCCGATTATCCGGTAGTTGGTGTGAGTTGGATCCAGGCCGTAGAGTTCAGCAACTGGAGAACAGATCGCGTGAACGAACTTATCTTGGAAGAAGAGGGAATTACTGCTCGTAATGCCCGATATGATGTAGAACCCGGTCAAACTTTCAACACAGATACCTATCTAAATGCCCCTACCCAAACCTACGGCGGAAGCGATTCTATTACTCGTGGTGGTAAGCGTTCGGAAGCATTGCTGAAAAGAAGTGAAGACAGTACCAACCTGTATATTCAAAGAAAAGACGGATTGCTTTTACCGGATTACCGTCTTCCAACTGAAGCTGAGTGGGAATATGCCGCTTTAGGCCTTGTTGGATTACGTAGTTACAATGTATACAGAGGTAGAAAGAAATATCCATGGGATGGTCAATACACACGTTCCGGTTCCAGAAGAACTCGTGGCGATCAATTGGCAAATTTCAAACAAGGTGATGGTGATTACGGAGGTATTGCAGGATGGAGTGATGACGGAGCTGATATCACTGCGGAAGTAAAGTCCTACGAACCTAATGATTACGGACTCTACGACATGGCCGGAAACGTTGCAGAATGGGTGGCCGATGTATATCGTCCTATTGTTGATGATGAGTTCAACGATTTTAACTATTATCGCGGAAACGTATATACCAAGAATGCCATTGACAAAGATGGAAAGGTAAAGATAATCACCGCAGATTCTATTGTCTATGACACATTGAGTAACGGAAAAATTATAGCAAGAAATCTTCCCGGAGAAATCCTGCAGGTTCCGGTAGACGAAACTGAAACGTACTTAAGAACTAATTTCTCAGACAGTGATAACAGAGATTATCGCGATGGTGATAAACGCTCAACACGATACTATCAGTCGTTCGCAGATGACAGTGAAGGAGAAGAAGAAGATACGAAGCGAATGTACAACTCTCCTAAGCACAAAGTATACGCAGACAGCACCGGTACTTTGGAACGAAAGTACGATGAATCTTCCAGCAGAACCACTTTGATCGACAACGAGGTTCGCGTTTACAAAGGAGGCTCATGGAGAGATCGTGATTATTGGTTAGATCCGGCGCAACGTCGTTATTTCCCTCAGGACATGGCAACCGATTATATCGGATTCAGATGTGCAATGTCGCGTGTAGGATCAAAATCCAAAAAAGGAAAACGTCCAAGAAATTAAGCAATATATATTTTAAAAAGAAAGCCCTTTGAGCATTATGCTCAAAGGGCTTTTTTAGTATTTTTAATCCATGCGAATAGAATCTCTTTACAAAACTTTTTTAAATAGTTCGGGTGTTTGTACAGACACACGTGTCATCACTAAAAAATGCTTGTTCTTTGCGCTTAAAGGCGATAGTTTCAATGGAAACGAGTTTGCTCAAGAAGCTTTGGACAAAGGTGCTTACAAGGTAGTTGTCGATGACATGCGCTATCACAAGAACACAGGCGAGACCATTCTGCACGGAGATGCACTTGCTCTTTTACAAAAACTTGCTGCTTACCACCGTAAGAAACTAGGACTTCCTGTAATTGCACTTACCGGGAGCAATGGTAAGACAACTACCAAAGAACTCATCAATGCTGTCTTATCCCAAAAGTTCAATACCGTGGCTACCAAAGGCAACCTTAACAATCATATTGGTGTACCGCTCACCTTACTTACCATGAATGCATCTACGGAAATTGGTATCGTTGAGATGGGGGCAAACCACAGGAAAGAGATAGCCGCACTCTGCGAGATCGCACAGCCGGATTTCGGGTATATCACAAATTTTGGAAAGGCTCACTTAGAAGGTTTTGGTGGTATCGAAGGAGTAATTAAAGGTAAATCTGAACTCTATCAATACCTCAATGCCCACAAAAAGACGGTCTTTGTGAACGCACAGGATGAAAAACAACTTGAACTCACAAGAAAAATGCGCCGTGTCACCTTTGGCGAATCCGAACAGGACATGACTATTAAATTAAAGGAAGCATCCAATAAACTGGTGGTAGCGTATAATAAACTGAAGATCCAAACCAATCTTATCGGTTCCTATAATTTTCATAATATCGCCGCAGCCATAAGTATGGGGGAACACTTTGGTGTTTCTTCAGAAAAAATAAAACAGGCAATAGAAGCGTATATTCCTACAAATAACAGATCACAACTCATCGCAAAAGGAACCAATACTATTATTATGGATGCCTATAATGCGAACCCTACGAGTATGTTAGCGGCTCTTGAAAACATGAAACAGGCTAAAGGCGCCAATAAAGTGATGTATTTGGGTGATATGTTTGAATTAGGTGATGACGCCCCAACCGAACATCAGTTTATCGCTTCTTATCTGGAACGACATGCATTTGGAGAGGCATACCTCATTGGCAGTAATTTTGCTAAAACAAAGACCACTGCATCGTCTATACATCGTTTTGAAACGTTCGATGCGTTTAAAAAAGCATTCCCGTCAATAAAACCAAAGGACAGCCTCATTCTTATTAAAGCTTCAAGAGGGATGGCCTTAGAGCGAATTCTGGAACTATTACAGTAGAAATGTTTGTCTTCGTAAATAAAAAAATCCATCCTTTTCAGGATGGATTTTTCGTGGGCCATATTGGATTCGAACCAATGACTTCCACGTTGTCGACGTGACACTCTGAACCAACTGAGTTAATGGCCCTCTACAGATCTTCAAAGATATCGAAAATAAAAAATCCCCGAAACATCTTATCCTATAATTTAATTCAAATATTCAGTTATTTAAATACTCTCTGTACGACTGCAAATACAATCACAAGTGCTACGCACTATAGATTTTTATTTTCTCAATTCTCTCGAACTTTCAGTTCGGGAATCTTAGGGATTACCCTGTGATCCCTACAATGAAACCACGACTGCAAATACAATCCCAAGTGCTTCGCACTATAGATTTTTATTTTCTCAATTCCATCGAACTTTCAGTTCGGGAATCTTAGGGATTACCCTGTGATCCCTACAATGAAACCACGACTGCAAATACAATCACAAGTGCTTCGCATTATAGATTTTTATTTTCTCAATTCCCTCGAACTTTCAGTTCGGGAATCTTAGGGATTACGCTGTGATCCCTAAAATGAAACCACGACTGCAAATACAATCCCAAGTGCTTCGCACTATAGATTTTTATTTTCTCAATTCCCTCGAACTTTCAGTTCGGGAATTTTAGGGATTACGCTGTGATCCCTACAATGAAACCACGACTGCAAATACAACCCCAAGTGCTGCGCACTATAGATTTTTATTTTCTCAATTCCCTCGAACTTTCAGTTCGGGAATTTTGAAAACAAAAATCCCGATGAGTTTCTCATCGGGATTGTGCTTGATGTGGGCAATGAGGGATTCGAACCCCCGACCCCCTCGGTGTAAACGAGGTGCTCTGAACCAACTGAGCTAATTGCCCCACTTGTTAGCGGTTGCAAATATAAGTTAGTTTTTATTTCCCGCAAATTAATAATGTGAAAAAAAGTAAAAAATGCAGCATTTTATTCCATCACCTCCAATACGTCTTATAAAGTTACGTTAAAACGCTGTGAGTCCCTCCTTCTATTGCTTTATTTTGCAGCACCCAAAGGACATAAATGCACTTCACGAAGAAACTTAAAAAGCCATTAGGCTATCTAATTAAAGGTATAGGAATCCTTATGCTTTTAGTTAGTCTGTTTGTGGCTACAGTCTATTTTGGAGGGTGGGGCCCTATTCCGTCATCTAAAGAATTACAGGAGTTATCACAATATAAAGCTTCAGAAATATACGATGTCAACGATGAATTGTTGGGTAAATTCTATCTGGCAGATCGTCAACCCATCGCTTTCGACCAAATTCCGCAGCATACTGTCGATGCTTTGATCGCAACCGAGGATGTGCGTTACTACGAACATTCCGGAGTGGATCTAAAAAGTTTCTTAAGGGTCTTTTTCAAAACCATTTTATTGCAAGATGCCAGCAGTGGAGGCGGCAGTACCCTCACCCAGCAACTTTCGAAAAATCTCTTCAGCAGAAAGGACTACGGGTTTTTAACACTCCCGGTGGTGAAGACCAAAGAGATCATTATCGCCCGGCGTTTGGAGCGATTATACAATAAGGAAGAAATTTTGGAGCTGTATTTCAACACTGTACCGTTTAGCGGTAATACCTATGGTATTGAGAGTGCCGCATTAAAATTCTTCAACAAACACACAAAGGAGCTTTCTGTTTCTGAAGCAGCCACGCTTATAGGAACCTTAAAGGCGAGTTCTACCTACGATCCTCGAAATCATCCCGAACGAAGTCGCTCCAGAAGAAATACAGTGCTCTTTCAAATGAAAAAATACGGATTTTTGAGTGACCTATCCTACCAAAAATTCGTTTCAGACTCCCTAAAGCTTAACTACGGTGCTTACGATGAGGAACGGGGTATTGCCACCTATTTTAGAGAAGAAGTGCGGAATCATCTGCTGAAATGGACCGAAGAGCAGTCAAAGTACGGCACAAAACTCAATTTGTATACAAGCGGGTTAAAAATTTACACCACACTTGATAAGACCTTGCAACTGTATGCCGAAGAAGCCGTGACAACGCACATGACGCAACTTCAGAAAAGTTTTGAAAAAGAATACGGAAATACGGCTCCGTGGTTAACGAATAAAAAGATCATCACCGATGCCATCCAAAGATCTTATCATTACAAGCGACTGAAACACCAAGGGTACACAGAGAATGCTATTAGCGATTCTTTGGAGAAACCAAGGAAAATGTGGTGGCGCGGCATTCCCAAAGATTCAACTGTCATGGCCAGTACCGTCGACAGCATTAAACACAGCTTAAAGTTTTTGAATACCGGCATGTTATCGCTGGATCCTGTTTCAGGAGCGATTCGAACATGGGTGGGCGGTGTCGATTTTGAACAATATAAGTTTGATCATATCAGCAAAAGCAAACGACAAGTAGGGTCTACCTTTAAACCTATAGTATATGTAACAGCGCTGGAACAAGGTGTATCGCCCTGCGATTATTTTTCGGCACAGGAAGTAGTATATGAAAATATGGAGGGCTGGTCTCCGTCTAATTCGGGTAATGTGGACGAAAAATATATGAATTACAACATGACAGCCGCCTTAAGTAAATCGATCAATACAGTCTCAGTAAAGATCTTGGAAAAAGCCGGTATTCAAAATACGATCAACATGGCCTCTGCCTTAGGTATTAAAACCAGCTTGCCCGAAGTGCCTTCGTTAGCGTTAGGAACTGCTGAAATATCATTGCTCGAAATGGCAAGTGCCTACACCGCTTTTGCCCATAAAGGCATTGCTGCGACCCCGTACTACTTACGGAAAATTGAGGACAGCCAAGGCACGGTTCTTGCCCAATTCGCGCCGGAAGAAACCGCGACTCCTGTTTTTTCGGAAACCAATCAACAACTCATGATCTCCATGATGCAAGCCGTAGCTACGTCCGGAACAGCACAGCGCTTAAAAAGCACCTATGGCTTACCTAATGATATCGCCGCCAAGACTGGTACGACACAATCGAACAAAGACGCATGGTTTGTTGCACTTACTCCTAACCTGGTGGCTCTTACTTGGGTGGGTCATGATGATCACCGCATTGGGTTTAAAACCACTGCTACGGGACAAGGAGCAAATGCAGCCTTACCCATTGTAGCAGAATTTTTTCAGAAAATAAATAAAGACTCCTCTTTTAACTCAATCTCAAAAGCCCGTTTTGACACTCCTTCTCCTTCTGTTCGTCAATTATTGGATTGCCCGCCGACCAAACGGGATGGATTCTTAAAACGGCTGTTCACTAATCCGGATAAAAAGAAGAAAAAGCGGTTCAAGACCAAAAACTAGCTACACAACTTCGGCGACGGTAAAGGTGCTTCCTCCTATAAAAACAAGGTCCTCGGGCATGGCATTGTTCAGTGCGGCCTGCTGTGCTTCACTCACACTCGCATAGGCCATACCCAACAGTGCATAATTCTTGGCGGCTTCCTCTAAGATTTTTGATGACATACCTCTGGGAACATTGGGAGTGCAAAAATAGTAACGGGCTGTTGTAGGAAAGAGCGGAAGTATACTATCAAGGTCCTTGTCGTTCACGACTCCCAGAACGATATGCATTTGTTGAAAGACTTCCTTTTTTAGTTGTTCGAGTACCAGCCGAATCCCATCTTTGTTATGGGCCGTGTCACAAATGATCTTTGGGCGTGTACCTAGCAATTGCCACCTTCCCATCAAACCGGTATTACGTACCACTCGGCCCATGCCTTTGATAATGGATTCTTCAGAAATGTTCCATCCTTGTTCTTGAAGGATTCTTAACGCAGTGATCACCGTGTGTTTGTTCTTTTGCTGATAGGTCCCCTTAAGATCTGAAGCATAGTCGCGATACGGGATGTCTTCGGCAAAAACTATTGGTGCATTTTTCTCTCCAGCGATCTGCTCGAATACAGTTGTAGTAGCCTCATGTCGTTCCCCGATCACCACAGGTATATTTTTCTTTATTATACCAGCTTTCTCTCCGGCGATCCGTCTCAAGGTGGTTCCCAAGAATTGGGTGTGATCTAAACCAATATTCGTGATTACTGAAACTTCCGGGGTGATTATGTTCGTGCTGTCCCAACGTCCTCCCATCCCTACTTCCACCACAGCAATATCTACTTGTTCGCTTCGGAAGTGATCGAAGGCCAATCCTACCGTCATTTCAAAAAAAGAAAGACTGTGTGACTCAAAGAAGGGTTTGTGTTGTTTTACAAAGGAGGCGACCTTGTGTTTAGGGATCATGGTCCCGTTGATCTTTATGCGTTCGCGAAAGTCCTTGAGATGCGGTGAGGTATAGAGACCTACCTTATATCCTGCTTCCTGCAAGACCGAAGCCAACATGTGACTTGTGGAACCTTTACCATTGGTCCCGGCGACATGAATACTTTTAAAGCTACCTTCTGGGTGATTGAGGTAGTCTGCCAGCTGCAGGGTATTGTCTAAATTGGCTTTATAGGCCGATTGTCCCACGCGCTGGTACATGGGAAGCTGTTCGAACAACCACGCTATGGTCTTAGTATAGTTAATAGGTATACAGGGTTTAGAGGCCCTAAATTTACTCAGAAAGTTTGAATCGGTAGATGATCTTCCCTATCTGTTTTGCCGGAGCTTTATCGTCGGCATTAAACCGTGTGGCCAGGGCTGCCCGCTTCGCCGGTTCCTTAAGACAATCAGAGTTATTGGTCGTACCTCTCACACCGGGAGTTGCACTTATAACTCTTCCGCTTCGGTCTACCTCAATACTTACCACCACAATTCCGGCTTCGTTGCAATCCTGTACAAATTTTTCTTTGTTGAGTGCTTTTCGGCCTCCTAAGAGGTAATTCCCGTCTCCATCCAAACCTTTACCGGTACCGTAATAGCTGCTTGCATTGGGGTCACCATTGGGATCTCCTTTATCCCCGGGCTTATTGTCGTCTCCTTCACCCCCTTTTGCCGTACCCTCGCTCTTTGGACCGTTAATTAGGCTTGAGAGTGCATCGCTGGTCGATTTATCGGGTTTGGGATCGGGTTTTTTTGGCGGTTCCTTTTTAGGCTCGATCTTTTTGGGTGTTTCTTTCTGCTCCTTCTTGGTCTCTTCCTTTTTAATCACGGGTGCGTCCTCGTTATCCTGAGTAACGACTTCCTCCTTGATCTCGGATTTGGGTTGAGCAACCGGTTCCGGCTCGGATCGCTTGGGAGCTGAGTTGATCGCTTCGGTAGGCTGAATGTTTCCGCTGCCCTCATCGGTCGTCCCGAAATTAACCGCAATTCCCTGTTCCAAAGGCGGATCCAAGTAGGTCATCCCTACATAAAAAAGCAGCAAGAGTATGATGAGATGGAGGACCACCGTGATCGTCATGCTCTTTCTTTTATGTTTGGTGTCTAAAAGGCTCAAGGTCTCAAATTTTGATCGTTGAAGTAATTACATTTATTATGCCATTTTTTACTGATAGGGACCGCGTTAAGGATTGAGCTAAGCTACCGTGTAGCAGCGAAAGCCTGACCCTGCCGGCGGCGGGGTAACGCCCTAATTGGGACGAACAGCGAGTACTACCTTAAAATTATTCTTATTGGCGATATCCATGACGAAGACGGCATCTTCGATTGGCACGCCTTCTTCGGCCCGAAGGATGATGGTAGGCTCCTCCTGCCCTGCGAGGGCGTTCTTTAGTTCGGTTTCGATGTTATATTCGGAAACACGTTCTTTATTTACATAATATGCTCCATCTTTCGTGATGCTCACGGAAGCTTTTTGCACATTGGAACTTTTCCCTTTGGCTTTAGGAAGGATAAGATCCAGTGCGTCCGGAGTCACGGCCGGAGACGTGAGCAGGAAGAACACCAGTAACAGGAAAACGATGTCTGTCATGGAACTCATACTGAACTCGGCACTTACTTTATTTCTCCCTCGTAAATTCATTATGCAGGTTCGTTTAACAGGTCTAAGAAATCTACAGCATTCGCTTCCATTTGGTGAACGACCTTATCGGTACGCACGACAATATGGTTGTAACCAATATAGGCGATGATCCCTACAATAAGTCCTGCCACCGTGGTGGTCATGGCTGTATAGATCCCTTCGGCAAGTGTTCCCATTTCTGCTTGTCCGCTACTTGTCGCCAGTTGATGGAAAGCAAGTACCATTCCAATCACCGTTCCTAAGAACCCTATCATGGGTGCCGCTCCGGCGATGGTTGCCAGAATACTTACATTCTTCTCCAGTTTGTAAACTTCCAGGCGTCCGGCATTTTCAATAGCCGTATTGATATCTTCTAAGGGACTTCCAATACGTGAGATCCCCTTTTCGGTAAGACGTGAGACAGGACTATTTTGCTGCGCACACAGTACCTTCGCTGCCTGAATGTTGCCTGTAGCCACATTATCCCGAATTTGATTCATGAAGTTGCTGTCCATTTTAGAAGCTGCCTTGATGGCAAACAAGCGTTCGAAATAGATGTATACTGCAACAAAGAGCAGGACAAAAAGTACTCCTATAATAATTTGTCCTCCAAGGCCTCCATTCATAAGGAGTTCCATGATAGACAGTGTCTTTTCGGTTACTTCAGGTTCCAATTCTTGTAAGGCGGGGTCGACACCCTCCTGAATAAAGAAGTTTAGCATAGATTGTTTTTAATTTAATTGAATAACGTGATATGATACCAGAAATTGTTACACGTGATGAAATATCACCCGCTCGAACAACAAGAATACACCAGCACCGGCAATAAACCCTATAAAGGCCAGCCAAGCTATTTTCTTAAGATACCAAATGAAATCGATCCTTTCCATACCCATAGCGGCAACCCCTGCGGCAGAACCAATGATGAGCATACTTCCTCCGGTACCGGCCGAATACGCAATAAAGTGCCATAGCACCGAATCGGTAGGAGATTCATACATTCCCATAGAAGCTGCTACCAGCGGTACATTATCGATGATTGCGGAGAGGATACCCAAAAGGATCACAACCACATCCTGATTAGGAATTGCAGCTTGCAGTACTTCTGCCAGATAGCGAAGGGTTCCCACGGCTTCCCCGTCTACCACTCCGTACACCATAGTTTCCAAACCTGCCACGGCCAATAAGATCCCCAGGAAGAACAATATACTTGAGATTTCGATTCGGGAAAGTGCTTTATGTGCCGAATAAAGATGTCTGCGTTCTTTGCTGAAATCCTCTTCGGGATGGATGTATTCTGAAACCAACCAAACGACACCCAAGGCCAACATCATTCCTATATATGGTGGCAAGTGTGTAAGTGTTTTAAAGATCGGCACTGAAACGATCATCCCAAGCCCTAGGAAAAGCATCGTGCGACTGCTTAACAGCCTTCCGGCTTCTTCATCCTCGGGACTATCATCTACTTCAATATATCCTTTAAAGGGTTTTAGGTAGCTTGCAATCCAGAATGGCAGCACAAAGCATACAATGGATGGCAGCACGACGAACTCAATAAGTCCGGCAGCCGTTACCTTATTGGCGATCCATAACATGGTGGTGGTAACATCTCCAATAGGTGACCAGGCACCTCCGGCATTGGCAGCGATCACTACCATGGCCGCATACCAGATACGGTCTTCCTTTACATGAATAAGTTTACGAAGTAAGGTAACCAATACGATGGTGGCGGTTAGGTTATCGATAATAGCCGATAGTATAAAAGCTAACACCCCAATGATCCAAAGGAGTCTGCGTTTACTCTTTGTCTTCACGGCAGATTTCAACACCTCAAATCCGCGGTGCAGGTCGATGATCTCTACGATGGTCATCGCTCCAATCAAGAAGATCAGGATCTCTGCGGTTTTTCCAAGGTGGTGCAACAAGGTGCCGTTAAAACCTTCGGCAGCCACTTCGCCGCCACTTAAGAAATTAAAGGCCTCCTCCTCTGTGTTGATCACATCGAACCACCCACTGTGAAATCCAATGGCGAGTACCGCCCAAATAAGGGCCGCCATGATCAAGGCCGGCACTGTTTTATCAAGTTTTAAAGGATGCTCCAGGGTGATGGAGAGATAGCCAATTACAAAAATTAAAATGATGATTGATTCCATAGCGAGTGAGATTGTGGCGTACCACTTTCTAAATTAGTTGATTCAAAGCAATTTCAAAAGCTGTTTTGCTGATGTTTGTTTTTGTACTGTTATTATCGAATGTATTTCTAATGGCATTCTTGATGGTCATTGAGGTATCATTAAAAATAGCCTCATCGGTCATTTGCACCTTGCGTTCCATGAAGTATGCGAACACCCGTGCCATACCGCAGTTACTAATAAAATCCGGGATAAGACTTACCCGTTCGTCTGTAAATTCCATGATTGGTCCGAAGAAAATCTCTTTATCGGCAAAAGGCACATTGGCACCACAGCTTATTACTTCCAGACCGGATTCGATCATGGTGGCGATCTGTTGCTTGGTGATCAATCGGGAAGCGGCACAAGGGGCGAATATCTCACATTCCAAAGACCATATTTTTTCATTGATCTCATTAAAGGGGATCATGTTGGCGGTCTTCAACGTATTTCCGTCCTTTTGGAGAAACAATTGTTTTATTTCTTCAAAAGTAAACCCTTCCTTTTTTATGATACCCCCGGCTCGATCGATGATGCCCACTACTTTGGCACCCATCTGGGCCAAATAATAGGCTGCGGCAGCACCCACATTCCCGAAGCCTTGAACCACAGCACGTTTTCCTTCTACATTTCCACCGTAGATGTCGTAATAATGGCGCACCGCTTCGGCAACACCATAGCCTGTGATCATATCGGCTACGGTATATTTACGTGAAATATCCGGAGAGTAATTTATATTTTCCAATACTTTAATCACTCCTTGACGCAATTGTCCAATACGATTGATCTTATCTGCTTCGGTAGGTGAGAAATGCCCGTTGAAAACACCTTCCTGAGGATGCCAGACCCCACTTTCCTCGGTAATAGGAATCACTTCATGGATTTCATCCACATTAAGGTCGCCGCCGGTTCCGTAGTATGCTTTCAGCAAAGGGGAAACAGCTTTGTACCAGCGTTCCAGCACACCTTTCTTTCTAGGGTCATGCGGATCGAAGTTAATACCCGATTTTGCGCCCCCAATGGCTGGTCCGGATACGGTAAATTTCACCTCCATGGTTTTTGCCAAGGACAGCACCTCGTTCATGTCAAGTCCTTCCCGCATACGTGTTCCGCCTCCGGCAGCACCACCGCGCAGCGAATTTATTACTGTCCAGCCTTCGGCTTCAGTCT
Source organism: Altibacter lentus (assembly GCF_000746845.1). Classification (GTDB taxonomy): domain Bacteria; phylum Bacteroidota; class Bacteroidia; order Flavobacteriales; family Flavobacteriaceae; genus Altibacter; species Altibacter lentus. Next base: position 1,491,508 of record NZ_KN050846.1, read on the forward strand.
CTGGGTCATTCCAATGAAAAACAATCTCGGGTTCCTTATTCTCGTACTTAGTAAGTAGCTCCTTCATTCAATGGGTAAGTTAAGAGGCAAATATAAAAAAATGCAATAGGCTTTGTATTATTTTAAGTTTATTTTAAACCAAGGAAGTGAATTATTTACGCACAGGTGAATCCGTACGTTCCCATAGTTTATCGGTGGTCAATTTAAAACTGCCTAAATGCTTAAAATTGCATTCGGAAGGTGCAATGATGGAGAGAAATGGCTCCTCTCCTTTATTGGCATAGAGATACTGCTCTCCTACCACAGGCTCAAAACTGAATTTTGCTCGATAGATCAAATTGTTATATTCAAACTGGTCCATCATCTCTTGGTAGCTTGCTTTAATCGCTTCGAACTGCGTCTTAAAATGATGGTTCACCTTTTTAACGTTCGCATTCTTCCAAGTAGTTACGTCTTCCATCACTATCGCCGGTGCTCCCACATTGGTCGCATAAGGCTTGATCCCGGCTTCGTACGAATTTGTTTCTTCGTTGAATACCACCTGATCGGGTTTTTTCGTTTTTTCCTTTTCCATCCTCTATTTAAATATAATCCCTGAAGAGTGGTCCTTGGCCGCTCCTGTAACACTGGCGAGACAATTGATATCTTCTCTAAGCCGCAACACTCCCAGAAGCCCAAAAATAATAGCTTCTTTAAACTCAACAAGTGTATTTTCAGGAATCTTAACATTTAAAGCCGCATGGGACAGCAATCTTTCGATCAAAAATTGGTTGTAGGCACCTCCTCCTGTTATAAGGACGGTACTTTTTTCTGAAAACTGAGCCGCAAGTTGCATGGCTATATGCTCTGTCATGGTTCGCAAAATGGTCCTTGGCGTTGCTTCTGAAGCAGCTAGCACAGGGAATATGTGTTGCCGTACCCATTCAATTCCCAGTGATTTAGGTGCCGACCGTTTATAGTATTCCAGTGCATTGAGCGTATCGAGCAATTCGCGATCCAACGTTCCTGAAGCCGCCAGCATGCCTCCCGCATCGTACGCTTGTCCTTCCATTTCGGCATATCGGTTCAGCACAATGTTCACGGGGCATATATCGTACGCAGCTCTTTCTTTATCGCGTTCACAAGAAACGTTTGCAAAGCCGCCCAGGTTCAAGCAGTAGTCGTACTCTGAAAAAAGCAATCGATCGCCTACGGGAACCAGAGGTGCGCCTTGTCCGCCCAAAGCGACATCCTGCACCCTAAAGTCACAGACAACCGTTTGTTGTAATTCTTGCGCCAGTTTCGGGAGATTGCCAATTTGTAAAGTAAGCCCTTGTTCCGGTTGATGCAGAATGGTATGACCGTGACTACACACCGCATCCAGACCTGAAATATCATGTTTTTTGATGAAGCGGTTTATGACTTCTGAAAGGTACCGGGTATAGTCCTCGTTCAACTGAAGCAATCGTGCTTCAGAATACGCAACAGCCTTTTGCAGGCGCTTTTTCCAGCCTTCGGGATAAGGAACTGTCTCAGCCTCCCCCAGCGTATACGCCCAAGTACCATCCTTTTTCAGAAAAAAAGATACTTCAGCAAGATCCATCCCATCCAGCGATGTGCCGCTCATAACTCCCAATACGTGATACAGCTCCTTTTTCAATTTCTAAATTTTTCAATAAAAGTACCATTCAAAACTCATAAATACCAATCCTTTGTAATCAAAAGCATTTTGCAAGCGTCATTTGCCTTTAAATTGGTATTTATCATTTGAGTTTTCCTTTTTTAAAGGTATCTTTGCAGCTCTTTTTTATAAATAGATAACTCGTTTAGCACTATGGATTTCAGTCTTTCCGAAGAACATTTAATGATACGCGACGCAGCTCGTGATTTTGCCAAAACCGAATTATTACCCGGGGTGATCGAGCGTGATACGCATCAAAAATTTCCACATGAACAGGTAAAGAAAATGGGGGAATTAGGATTTCTGGGAATGATGGTAGATCCAAAATACGGCGGTGGCGGTATGGACACTGTTTCCTATGTACTCGCCATGGAAGAGTTAAGCAAAGTCGATGCTTCTGCATCGGTTATTGTTTCGGTGAACAATTCGTTGGTGTGTTACGGTCTTCAGGCCTACGGTTCGGAAGAGCAAAAACAAAAATACCTTACCAAACTTGCAACGGGTGAATCTATCGGTGCTTTTTGTTTAAGTGAACCCGAAGCCGGAAGTGATGCTACTTCGCAAAAAACAACCGCTATTGACAAAGGAGATCACTACGTCTTGAACGGTACTAAGAACTGGATCACGAATGGCGGTACGGCAGACTATTACCTTGTAATTGCACAGACCGACAAGGAAAAAGGACATAAAGGGATCAATGCCCTTATTATTGAAAAAGGCTGGGATGGTTTTGAGATCGGCCCAAAAGAAGATAAGTTAGGAATTCGAGGAAGCGACACCCACTCATTGATCTTCAATGACGTTAAAGTCCCTAAGGAAAACAGGATAGGAGAAGATGGCTTCGGATTTAAGTTTGCAATGAAGACACTTAGTGGCGGCCGAATTGGCATCGCTGCGCAAGCACTGGGGATCGCCTCCGGTGCCTATGAACTGGCTCGAGAATACTCCAAAGTACGTAAGGCTTTCGGGACCGAGATCTGCAACCATCAGGCCATAGCATTTAAACTTGCCGATATGCATACGTCTATTACTGCGGCGCGTCATTTGGTCATGAAAGCGGCCTGGGACAAAGACCAAGGAAACAACTACGACATGAGTGGTGCAATGGCAAAACTATATGCTTCGCAGGTAGCGATGGATGTGACGGTTGAAGCGGTGCAGGTGCACGGCGGTAACGGTTATGTGAAAGAATACCATGTGGAGCGTATGATGCGGGATGCTAAGATCACTCAGATCTATGAGGGCACGAGTGAAATACAAAAGATCGTTATATCAAGAGGATTGCTTAGAGATTAAGGCGATGTAAACGTACGCTGAGTCAAGCTCAGTGTGACCAACAGAAAAAGCCGTTGTCTATTTGACGTAAGCAGCAATTACAAAAAGAAATCCCAGACCAATCCGAAGCGGATTACCGGATCACGATACGGGTATCCCGGAGCCGAAAAATAATCATTTTTATTAGTGAACAAGGCATTAACGTGTTCATACTTAAAGTAGATTCGTGTTTGGCGTATCTTCGCATTGAAGAAAAGATCCACTAAAGGAAAACCTCCCAGTTCCTCATTGTTCTGAACATAAAATTCGGCCAATACAGGATCGTAGCCGTTCATGTTATAGCTCGTAAAATACTTAAAAGTGACCCCCGTTTGCAAAAATAGTGCACGCTTGAACCAATGGTCCTGGTAGTATAACGAATTGCGTGTAACGAATTGAGGAATGTTGAAAACCTCGTCACCACCAACCGCTTCTTGATATAACAAAGTGTTCATCAAAGCAAATTTCCCATACGTAAACGCTCGTTCTACCTTCACTTTTAAATAATCCACCCGCTCACCATATTGCTGGGGTGTAGGCGTAGAATCGTTGGGTTGAATCTTGAAATAAGTATAATCATCAATTCCTGTATAGCTCACAGAAGCATCTGCCCATTTCTTAGATTGAAGTTCGAACTTTAACTCCTGTGTTTTTACATTGTCAAAATTGTTCTGCCAATTGTAATTGACATAATCGCTTTGATTAAGAAGAAAGTTAAAATTGGGTGCTACGGAATGGATAGTGATGGAGGCTTCGGCCTTATTCTCTTTGTCGAATGCGAACGATGCCGCCCCGCTTAGGTAATTACCGTCAAAATCCCCGGAAACATTGATCGCTCCCTTTCCGTGGAGCTCAAATCCGCGATATTGCTTTTTATAGACAGCTCCCGCTTCGACGATCGATCCTTTTAAGCGGTTCGTTATAATTCCATCGTCGAGTATGAGTAAAGCGTTGTATCCATAGTTGTAATCGGTATAACCCACAAAACCCGTTAAACTTCCCAATACCGAGTTGTCGAAGCGCGCCCATGCCTTGGCTTGAAAATCCTCCAGTTTTACTTTGGTTTTCAAATTGGTACTGTTGTACGCTTCACCAAATCCCAAGTAAGCCGTTCCTTGCTTATACTGGTAGAACTTGTCCTCGTACATGATGCTTGTCCCCAGCGTTACTATTGAATAATCAAGACTGTCTTTTTTTGAGATAAGATCATACTCCTGGTCACCATAGAACCGAAGTCCTTCCAATTTATTTTCTCCGTCCTCGAAAAGCACATCCAATCGTCCTCTATCCTCAAACTGGGGGTCGTCATTTTGAAACAATACAATAGAGTTTGGTGTGAGACCACCATTCTCTTCATTTAAAATATCTTGCGCAGCCACATGTGTACGAAGGCGATACCTTTTGTCTTTGGTGTAATAATTTGTAGTAAACCTAAAATTTCCTGTACTTGTTAAAATATTCTGGTAATTTCCCAACGAGCGCACGCCTTTGTACGCGATGGAAAAATTAAACTGTTCAGAAGTGTTTACCGTAAAAAATGCATCCAACTGCTGCCCTTGCTCGAATGCCGTTTTAAAGTACAGTTCCGTTAAGGGTGTAGGGACATGGTAATAGGACATGTCGGTCACCTCCATATAATTGTAATGATGTGATTGGGCTGCGAATAGCGGTTTTAAATGGGTTGAATTGAAATTATACGCCAGGCGATTGTAGGTTTGTCCTACATTAGAAAACGGCACCAGTTCGAATGTGTCTTCCCTTAAGTAATTGAATTTATATTCCTTCTGAATAGAGAGCGTCGTATCCACATAGGTTGTATCACGATCTGCTGAAATGATCCGGTAGAGATCGATTGGCGGTTTTTCGACCGGATCTGAAGGCGTCGTTTGAGAATACACTGATGCCGAAGCACCTAACAAAAGTAATAGCAAAAGTGTTGATCTCATGTATTGTTTTCTTTCATAGCAAAGGTATATTTTTAAACGGAATTCCGTATTTTTAATTTTCCATGCTATCCTTAAAAATTCATTCACACTTATTAGAATGCGGAACCGATGAAGCCGGACGTGGTTGCCTCGCGGGGCCGGTCACGGCGGCGGCTGTCGTTCTTCCCAACGATTTTCACCACCCTTTCCTGAATGACTCAAAGCAGCTTTCAGAAAAAAAAAGGGCCCTCCTAAGAACGGTAATCGAAACCGAAGCCCTTTCTTTTGCCGTGGCTCATGTAATGATGGAGGAGATCGATCAAATTAACATCCTTAATGCCTCAATCCTGGGTATGCACAGAGCGATCGCCCAATTAAAAACAACACCTCAATTTATTGCCATAGATGGCAACAGATTTAAACCGTACCGCAAAGTCCCTTACCAATGTGTGGTGAAAGGGGACAGCAAATATTTACATATCGCCGCGGCATCCATCCTCGCCAAGACCTACCGTGACGAATATATGCACATCCTTCATGAAGAGTTCCCTGTTTATAACTGGCAAAAGAATAAAGGTTATCCAACGGCAGAGCATCGCGAGGCGATCAAGGAATACGGCCCAACTCCATACCACCGGAAAAGCTTCAAATTACTTCCCGAACAATTAAAACTAAAACTTTAACGGATATTGTGCCTTTCTGTAGCAAATGGCCGCCTGCATGTGTCTTTGTTGAAAACACGTCAATAAACTCTTTTCTTTCTCACCGTAATGCCTCGTATTGTTGTCTATTTTTGTGTTATGAACATAGGTAAGTACATCTTTTTAGTGCTCATGGCACTGCTTGTTTGGGGTTGCGGTGATAGTGCTTCAGATAAAAAGGAACTCATTGATTTTGTCCCCAAAGATCCGGTCTTGGTTATCTCCATAGGGAATTCTTCTGCGGGGCAAGCAGCGTTTGAGACCTTTAAAAGGGATCTGGCCAGTAACAATTTATTTTCAGCCTATAAGAACACGCAGCCCTATCGCTACTTTTCCGAAGCGAACTCCCTGCTACACCATCTTAAACCCGCGTCTCAAAGTTTATTTTGTATCAATACCCCTACCGACAGCACCACGGTGTATACTTTTATCACTCGCCACACACCTCAACTCTTTAAAACCGATTCTTTAAAGAATATAAGTGTGGAGACCCTCACTTACAATAATATTTCATTACAACGGGTTACCCTTAGCGACCAGGTGGCATTTACTGCTGTGCAAGACAGTATCTTTATCGCTTCCTCTTCCCAGACCGTACTCCAGCAGATCCTCGAAGGCACTACCGAAAAGGATCCTACGTTCAAGAAGATCGCTACACTTAATTCCGGGGGGGAGGTTACCACAATGCTACGGGCGGAAACGGTTGCGCTAAACGACAGTACGTTGGTCAATTTTGCCTCTTGGACAGCTTTGGAAACACAATTCACCCCAGATGGTATTGCTGCAACCGGCGTGGCGTTGGCACGCGATAGTGTTCCTCAATTGCTCTCGGTATTTAAAGGTCTTTTGCCAAGACAAAATGAGATCGCCAAGGTGATCCCAAAAGATGCAGTTGGAGCGGTGTCTTTTACCTATAATGATGCCGAACAATTTTACAACAACCTCCGCACATTTAATGGGGTTGAGAATACAAGTACTGTGAACCCTCTGTTCGAATCGGTCAATGAGATCGGCTTGATACAGCTTTCAGAAAGCAAGGCCATTGCCATAAAAAGTATTGACCCCATGCTAACTGAAGAAAGTTTATTGAAATATATGTCTGAGCACAGTAGCTTTCGGGAAGAAACCATTAGTAGTTTTAGTGAACCAGCCTTGTTTACAGATGCCTTTGCTCCTTTGGTGAATGATATTGCTCCGGTATTTGTATTCCAACTGGACCAGTTCTTTATTTTTTCTGAAAGTGAGGCTGCTGCACAAGAGATCATCACGGCTTTTCACAGCAATACCGTTTTACAGAAATCTGGATATTTTGAACGGGCAACAGCGCGGTTAAGCACCTCTTCTTCGCTTCTTATCTATAAAATGAACGGAGCGATCTCCACGGCGATCGCTTCTTTTTTCAATCCTGCAGTGAAATCTGAGATCGCTTCGGTATCCCCCAAAAACTTTCCGTTTGCTGCACTTCAATTTAGTTATGACCGTGATTTCGCACATGTCAATCTAGTATGCAAGGAACTTTCAAAAGGAATCGAAAATCCGGGAGGCATTACCCAACAAGTTAGTGCTCAATTGGATTATGAGCTGCTTGGCCCTCCTCAATTGTTTAGCAATCACCGTACTCAGGGAACCGACATTGTGGTTCAGGATATTCGTAACACACTCTATCTTATTTCTGAAAGCGGGAAGATCCTTTGGACAAAAAATCTGGAAGGTCCCATCCTTGGAAAGGTCCATGAGGTCGATTTACTTCGGAATGGGAAAAAACAACTTGCCTTTGTCACGAAGAATACATTTCACGTCCTGGACCGAAACGGAAATGCCGTTGCTCCCTTCCCGCTGAAGTTCAAAGATAATATCACACAACCACTGGCTGTTTTTGATTACGATAACAACCGAAAATACCGCTTCTTGGTGACCCAAGGAAAAAATGTGCTGATGTATGATTCTAACGGCAAAATTGTAAATGGATTCACATTTAAAAAGGCAAAGACAGACATCGTACTCACACCGCAGCACATACGCATGGGGAACAAGGATTATATCGTGATCGCCGAATCCAACGGAACACTCAATATTTTAAGCAGGGTTGGGAAACCTCGTGTGAATGTGTCCAAAAAGTTCGACTTTTCTGAACTACCCATCGCCGAAGAAGATAATGCCTTTGTTGTCATCGAAAAGGATCGATCTAAGATAAAGATCGATCAAAACGGCAAGACCTCTACCCAAACCCTGGACGTGAGCAGCAGCTATTCCTTTTTGATCGAAGGAACAACCAAGGTCACCATGGACGACAATAAGCTTCGCATTAACGGAAAACTAATTGAACTTCCTTTTGGAATCTATTCACGCCCCGAAGTGTTCAATGCAAATAGGGAGACCTATGTCTCAGTTACAGAAATGCAAGAGAACAAAGTATACGTCTATACAAAAGCAGGGAAACTATTAAATGGCTTTCCGGTGTTTGGATCTTCCGTTGCCCGTCTCGGGAACGCTTCAAAAAAAGGAGCCAACAGTTTAGTGGTACAAGGCGGACCCAAAGAAGTGGTGATTTATATTCTAAAATAGGTTGTAATCAAGAAACACATATTGGTTACAAGAGCACCAAGGCAAATGCTCTAATTTCTATATAATTGCGTATCTTTAAGTAACTTATAGCCGTTTAATCTAAATAGGCATGTCGGATCCATATCACAATTAAAGTTTAGATATTAGGAAAAAATGGATGGGTTTGACCTTGTTCATCGTTTTATACAGAAGGATGTTTAAATAATCAATGTTTGTACAAAAATGCGGAATCTAATCACTGTAAAATACTCCATATGAAAACTTTATTTGTACTATTACTATCGCTCTTTTCAATGAATTTTGCCCTCGCTCAAACTGAGTGCAGCAAATTCTATCCTTTTTCTGAAGGTGTTACATCTCAAATAACAACCTACGATAAGAAAGGAAAAACGGCCGCAGTCGTAAATTATACGGTTATCAATGTGAATAATAATGGTAATGCGGAAGTGGCTTCCGTCAATTCAACAATTAAGGATGATAAAGGAGCACTCATTGCCGAAACTACCTACGACATCATTTGCAGAGATAATATGGTCTCCATTGATTTCAAATCCATGATGAATCCACAGATTTTTGAGCAATTCGGGGAGATGAAATATGACATTAGTGGCACTAATATCGACCTTCCCAACGATCTTTCGGTAGGGCAATCCTTACCCGATGCTGATATGCAAATGAAGATCGATATGGGAGGAATCAATATGAACATGAATGTTGCGATGAAAGATCGTAAGGTGATTGGAAAAGAAAATGTCACCACTCCTGCCGGAACCTTCGATTGTTTTGTGATCTCCTATACCTCAGAAATGAAGATGGGAATGAACCGCAGGGGTACTGCAACGCAATGGATTGCCGAAGGCGTGGGCATGGTAAAACAAGAAGACTACAATAATAGCGGTAAAGTTTTGAGTAGCAGTTTACTTACGGCATTTAGCCGTTAATCCCGGCAACTAATGTTCCCTGAAAAACCGTCTCTACTTGAAAGTGGGGGCGGTTTTTATATAAACCTCTGCGTCAAACAATCGTATAAAATGCTTCAGTAACTTTTCCTTTACCTCAGTCATGGAAACTTCGCTCTTTCCCAATTCCACATGGAGGGAGGTAACGGCTTTCCCCTTGATTCCGCAGGGTATCATATGGTCGAAATAGCCAAGATTCGAATTTACATTGAGTGCAAAACCGTGCATGGTCACCCAACGACTGGCACGAACACCCATGGCGCAGATCTTTCGGGCAAAGGGTGTACCAACATCCAGCCAAACCCCGGTCTCTCCTTTAGAGCGCTCGGCTTTCAGGCCATATTCCGCGAGGGTGAGAATCACCATCTCCTCCAAAAATCGAAGGTATTTGTGGATATCGGTAAAGTAATTCTCCAGATCGATAATAGGGTACCCCACGATCTGGCCGGGCCCGTGGTACGTAATGTCCCCGCCGCGGTTGATCTTGTAGAAGGTAGCGTCGATCTCGTTCAATTTCTCTTCAGAAATAAGCAAATTGGAAATGTCCCCGCTTTTCCCCAATGTATATACATGTGGATGCTCCACGAACAGGAAATAATTAGGTGTTTCCAGCGTTGTGCCCTCTCTTCTGTTCTTGATCTTGATGTCAAGGATCTCTTTAAAAAGCCGTTCCTGATAGTCCCAGGTGACCTTGTAATCCTTTCTGCCCAGTTCTTGTATCTCTATGTGTTTGTTCAAATCTATTTTTCTAATACTACTTTAAGGTCCAAAATATCCGGATCCTTCATATAATCCAAAAAGCTCCGCTCTACTTCAATGGTCTTTCCGTCTGCTGAATATTTGGCGTTCTCAATACTCGATCGCTTTATTTTCTTCGGAAAGGTATAACGCAATGTATACATGGTCCCCGAAAGGAACATTTCGGAACTTTTTAAACTATCCAACTGGTTTTGATGTTTTACTTTGTCCTTAATGAAGGCATCCCTCACAAAGGTATTCTTTGCAAACGAATAGGAAACACCCATAAAATCTTCAGAATCTGTTTGTTTCTCTTCTGAAGATGGCTTTATTCCGGGCATGAAGCCCGAGGATTCACCCAGTCCGTTCATCAATTCGTTCGCTTCGTTCACATTTTTGAAATCGGTAAAGATATTGATGAACATATCGTTGGTATCCGGATCGATAAAGAGCTTCATCATGAAGTTCTCCATTTTCTTCAATTGTGTTTGTTGTGCTACCGGAAGGCGTGCAATACTGTCCTTTTTCTCTGCAAGTACCTCTTTGAATGAAATGATGGTGTCGGTTTTGGTAAGCGTACTGTCCATTCCTGCGCCAAAGGCCATCATCTCTTTCATATCCATCTCGAGCGTCATACGACCGCTACCGTCCTCTTGCAGCTCCATTGTTTCGGTAAATTGACAACTCACCAAACACAGGGCCATGATACCTCCTAAAAGTAATTTGTATACTGTCATTATTTCGGATTATTTAAGATTATTAGTGCAGCGATAACGCCCGGGATCCACCCACAGATCGTTAGGATCAACACGATTAAGATCGAACCACAACCTTTATCGATCACCGCTAAAGGCGGAAAAAGGATAGAAAGCAATACTCTCCAAATACTCATGAATACAAATTTACGATTAATACTTTAGTTATAAGTAGCTGATTATTGGTTTTGTTACAGCTATTGGTTGAGAACCGGAGAGTCACTATATTAGTCTTTTAAAACGACCATGCGCTTTTTAATTTGTGCTCTTTCCTGCTTCCTATTGTGTGCCTCCACAACACTGGCGCAATACACTTTTACCGGCTATGTAGCTGCAGAACGTGTGGATGCCGATATTTACCTATCGGTCGTGGAGGATTACCGTAAGATCTCGGGTGTCTACCCGGAACAGATCCTTGCAAAGACCCAAGCAGACAGCACAGGGTTCTTTTCATTTTCGGGCAATAACCTGTCATTGGAGAATAAGATCTATCGTATTCATATCGACACCTGTTCCGATGACATACAAGCGACCACGCATTTTGACGGGCATTGTATTAATAGCAAAGAGATCATTTTTATTGCTAATAATTCTACAGCCGTATTCCTACCGTTCTCTTTCGACAATGAAATGTTCTGCAGGGTAATTTCTAAAGATGAACGCGCCAGCGCTTTCTTAAGAATTGATTCCTTAAAACACGATATGCGTTTTGCGTTTGGGAGTTACCGAAGTGAAGCCAATAGAAAATTGAATTCAAAGAAGTGGTTCACCATCTTCCAGAATTATGGAGAACAACTACAGGAACCCTTGGCCGAACTGTACAGCTATGCTTTTCTTTCAGATCGCACCCATAATCTGTACGCCTATTATCTGGAAGATCTAAAAACCAACTCCTATTATAACGAGCTATTACTGCGATTACAAGAAAAGTACCCGAACGCTCCCTATACCCGGCAATACGAAAGCGAATTAGCAGCCGATCGTTTCTTGGTTGCTTCAGAAAAACCGGCAGCCAACAACCTGTGGTTCTATCTTGCGGGAATTCTTGCTTTGGTATCTTTGGCGGTTAATATTTATTTATTCCGAAGGATAGCCCGCTTGAAACAACGGTCCGTTTCCGAAGAATCTACCCTTAGCGAGCAAGAGAAGAAAGTGCTCGAACTTATTCTTGCAAATAAGACCAATAAAGAGATCGCCTCTTTGTTATTTGTGAGTGTAAGTACGGTAAAGACCCATATCAACAACCTCTACAAAAAACTGAAGGTCACCTCCCGCGAGGAAGTGAAGCAGCTTTTTCCGCAGGGAGTGCAATTTCAACCGGGGGTCTAGTCCTCTTTTCAACCCTGTAGATCTTTCCATTTTCTTTTCATTTTCTGAATCTTCGGTGATCTAATCACAAAATTTGAACATCGATGAGAACATTCCTTTTTTTCAGTTTTTTAATCCTATGGTCCGGCATCACGGTCCTGGGGCAATCGTTTAATAAGGAGATCGCGACCGAAGGTACAACACCCTTACTTATTGGAAAGATCAATAATGAGGCTCTTTCCCAAAATTCCTATGCTTCATGGTATGTAGAGAATTTTCAAAATTACCATCCTAATACCGTTGTAGTAGATAGCTTTAAAGAAACGCTATCTCAATACACCATCACGGCATTTATGGGTACCTGGTGCGGCGACAGTAAACGCGAAGTGCCACATTTTTATAAGATCTTGGAAGCAGCACAATTTCCCTTGGACCGACTTACAGTCGTAGCTGTACACAACGAACAGGATAATTACAAGCAAAGTCCGGGCGGGGAAGAAGAAGGTCTTAATATCCACAGAGTACCTACCTTTATCTTCTACAAGGACGGCAAAGAGGTCAACCGTATTGTGGAATCTCCGGTGGCTTCCTTAGAAGAGGATATTGCTGCCATTGTCCAAAATGGATATGTGCCAAAATACAGGACGGTACATCTGGTCCATCAACTCATTTCTGAAATGGCTTCGGAAGATGTTGAAGAAAAGATCCTGGAGCTACTTCCACAATTAAAAGAAACTACCGGCAGCCCGTACGAGCTTACCACCTATTCGAACGTACTATTCTTTGCAGGGAAGACGTGGGAAAGTACGGTGGTTGCAAGAATCAACACAAAACTCTACCCTGCGGAAGCTTCAGTATTTATGGGTTTGGCGAACAAGTTATATTTCCTTTCAAAATTTCAGGAAGCACTCGAGGTATACCACCAGGCACTGTTATTGGATCCTGAAAATGAAAATTTGCGTTCCACCATTGCCCATGTAACACAAAAAGTACAGGAATAGCTGTATTTTTTGATTCTTTTAGGAAATAAAATTAACAAATAGGCTAATTTTGCAGCTTAAATTAATAAGCATGCAACTTTCTGAACTGGAACTCATCCGAAGAGAAAAACTGAATCAATTGCGCGCCTTGGGCATCGATCCATATCCGGCGGCCTTATATCCCGTTACCCACACTTCCAAAACCATAAAAAAGGATTTTGAAGAAGGAAAACAGGTTACTATTGCGGGACGGTTAATGTCACGACGTATACAAGGGAAAGCTTCGTTTGCAGAGTTACAGGATGCCGAAGGACGCATACAAGTGTACTTCAACAGGGATGAGATTTGTCCGGGTGAAGATAAGACACACTATAACGAGGTCTACAAGAAACTATTGGACATTGGTGATTTTGTGGGTGTGGAAGGAGAGTTGTTCACGACACAGGTGGGAGAAAAAACAGTATTGGTTAAAAGGTTCACACTCCTTTCCAAAGCATTAAAACCACTCCCACAGCCCCGGGTTGATTCGGAAGGAGTAGTGCACGATGCCTTCACCGATTCTGAACAACGGTATCGTCAACGATACGCAGACATGGTCGTGAATCCACATGTAAAGGAGGTCTTTAAGAAACGCACCAAGCTTTTCAACGCCATGCGAACTTTCTTTAACGAACGCAATTATTTTGAAGTTGAAACACCAATTTTACAACCTATTCCAGGAGGTGCTGCGGCACGCCCTTTTGTGACCCATCATAACGCTTTGGATATTCCGTTGTACATGCGTATTGCCAATGAATTGTATTTGAAGCGATTGATCGTGGGAGGTTTCGATGGTGTTTATGAGTTCTCTAAGAATTTCAGAAATGAAGGAATGGATCGTACGCATAATCCGGAATTTACTGCTATGGAGATTTATGTGGCGTACAAAGACTACAACTGGATGATGGATTTTTGTGAAGAACTGCTGGAATTTTGTGCCACGGAAGTGAATGGAACCACAAAAGCGACATTTGGAAAATACGAGATCGATTTTAAAGCGCCCTACCCGCGTATCACTATGGCCGATGCCATTGAGAAGTATACCGGATTCGATATCACCGGAAAAACGGAGGACGAGATTCGTGCCGCCGCCAAAAAACTGGGGGTGGAAGTGGACGATACCATGGGGAAAGGAAAATTGATCGATGAGATCTTTGGTGAAAAATGTGAGGGTAATTTTATACAGCCTACTTTTATCACCGATTACCCCAAAGAGATGAGTCCATTGTGTAAGGAGCACCGCGACAATCCCGAGCTTACCGAGCGATTCGAATTGATGGTCTGCGGAAAAGAGATCGCCAATGCCTACAGTGAGTTGAACGATCCAATCGACCAAAGAGAACGATTTGAAGCCCAGCTGAAACTTGCCGAAAAAGGCGATGATGAGGCGACCCAATTCATCGACTTCGATTTCTTACGCGCTTTAGAGTACGGGATGCCGCCAACTTCGGGAATGGGAATAGGAATGGACCGATTGGTCATGTTCTTGACCAACAATGCTTCTATACAAGAGGTACTGTTCTTCCCGCAAATGCGCCCGGAGAAGAAAGCGGTGCAGGTCGAGCTCAACGAAGAAGAGAAAGCGGTCCTTGCACTACTAAAAACACATTCGCCCATAGACCTTAACGCATTAAAAGAAAAAAGCGGGTTGAGCAACAAAAAGTGGGACAAGAGCATCAAGCATCTCACAAAGAATAAGCTCGCAAAGGTAGAAAAGACAGGGGAAGGATTATTTGTGGAACTAGTATAAAAACACCGCCCTCACCTTTTAATAAGGGAGAACGGTGTCTTCCACCAACCTAAATCCTATTTTATTCGCCTACCTTGCTCAGGTATTCAATATCGTTTTCAACCGTAAGAAGTAAAATGCTTGTGGCTGTACAAAACACCGGACTCGTGATGCAATGATGTCCGTTCCAACTTCCATCCTCGTTCTGGATCTTCAGGATACGCCCGCTCATATCGTTATACCATTTCTTCCAATCCTTGTCTTGATTCACCAAAAGTGATTCTCCGGTTTGTAAGAAGCTCAGGAACTCCTCTCCTCCATTATTCCCAAAGCCATTTAGTACGTCTTCGCGTTGGGCAGTTTCTTTTGCGGCCTTATAGACATTATAGGAAGTATTGTAATCGATTGCCTCTGCTTCTGAAAAGCCTGCTTTTTTAAGATTCTCCACAGAAATAGGAGCATCTGTCTTAATTTTACCCTCTCGTTTGGCCTTGTTGAGCATCTCTTCGGCTTTACGTGCTTCTTTTGCGCTGGCTCGAACACTCCCGCTTACCGCATAGAGCATTACACCGGCGCCGTCCTCGGTATTTACATTTCCGGTCTTTTCATCGTAATTGTCTTTTTGATAAGTTCGGGTGCGCTCTAAGACCGCCTTATCGACATCGGCACCCACCGACTCTGCCGCTTCCAATGCGCTATTGGCCAGACCACTTTGCAAAACACCTGCCCAACCTGCTCCGGTCTGTTTCCCTGAAGCATCGGTACCCTGCTGTATCTTGGCTACACAAATATCAAGACAACGTGCCACTCGTTTTTTATCCATTCCTTGCAGATCGCGATCCAACAGATTGGAAAGGAATTGTGCCGTGATCACGGCATCGATATTTTGACCCAGTTTCGATTGGATTTGAGTGTTGCGAACATCTGTGATATAAGGATCGTCCTTTCCGCTATTTTCTACCGTTTCCAGCAAAAAATTCATTGCTCTTTTAAGGTTGTTGGCGTACATCCCTTTTTGAAGCGTTGTACCGCTTCGTAAAAATGCCATCCCAACCATGGCGGTCGTAGCAGGATCTGCCGGTACGGCATGAGGATCCCTAATATGTTGTGCGTTGTGGCTTCCGGCGCCATAACCTCCGCCAGGCAATTGTGCTTCAGAAAGCCAAGAGAGTCCGTCGCGAACAGATAATTGTAGGTTCTCGTCTGTTTTGAAGACATCGAAATCCTGTGAAGATTGTTCCCCCATTACAGTCATGAATACACAACCGTCAATAGGAGTCAGGAGTCGATTTGTTTCCGGGTAGGAATCCGCTTCAGAAGTAATTACAGTGAATATAGCACCTGCAAGCAGCAGCGGAAATGTGAGTAAGATCAATTTAGTTCTCATTGTGTGTGGTTTTAAATTCCTTCCGAAACTACGGCAGTGTATCTAATGGAAAAAGGTCGTTTTAGGGAAATGGGGTTTTTGTTGAGGGAAACTATATTTTGCCGAAGGTTAGAATTTTAACCGTTGAAGGAATTCACTTTCGGTTGATTTTCCTATTTTTAGCAAAAAATTGAACAAATATGAAGAATATCAGTCTTTTAGTTCTCTTGGGACTATTTGTAACCTTGATTTCCTGCGGAAAGGATGATGAAGTGAGCGGAGATGGCGAAAGCCCTTCTACACCGTTGAATTTAACAGCGACGAATGTTACCGACATGTCCTTGCAACTGGATTGGGAAGCAGCGACCGATAATATTGCAGTTACAGGCTACCGAGTGTATGAAGAGATATCCGGGACGGTTGTTTCGGTGGGACCAACGATCACGACTTATAACGCCACCGGTCTTATGCCGGATACGGCCTACAAATATTATGTGACCGCTGTGGATGCTGCTGGAAACGAATCTGCCGAGAGCAATACGATAGAGCTGACTACAGCACTTACTCCCTTAGAATTCAAGACTAATCTTTCTGAAATGGGCGTCTTCACAGGAAACTTGTCAAACATTAGCCCTGCTACCGGTGTACAATTGTATGAGATAAACAGTACCCTTTTTACCGATTATGCAGCCAAACAGCGGTTGATTCGTTTACCGGAAGGAAAAATGCTGAAATACGACGGCAACTTCCTACCTGTTTTTCCGGACAATACATTGATAGCCAAAACCTTTTATTACAATATAGACGATCGCGACCCTTCCCTTGGAAAACAGCTCATTGAGACCCGTATCTTTCTGAAAATTTCCGGAACATGGGAAGTTGGTGATTATATTTGGAATGCTTCCCAGACCGAAGCCGTCTATCGCGAAACAGGCAGCGAGATCCCTATAAGCTGGATAGACAGCGACGGGAATACCCAGAATATCGATTATTTGATCCCCTCAAAGCAAGATTGTTTTACCTGTCATAACAATAATGGTACAACCTTCCCTATTGGAATGAAATTGCGAAGTATGAACTTTGTGCCCAGCTATACCTCCATGAACCAGTTGGATTATTTCGCCAACAATGGTCTGCTAGAAGGTCTTCCAAGCGCTTCGAGTGTCACTATCCTTCCCGATTGGACAGATGATGCAACCTACGATATCTTTGAGAGAGGGAGAGCCTATATCGACGTAAATTGTGCACATTGTCACCAACCGGGCGGAACCGTTAACAACTTCAATCTGGATTTTCGCTACGAAACCCCCTTCGATGATACTGCCATCTTCCCGAATCGCGGAGAGATAGAGGCACGTATTCAAAGTACGCTTCCCACCTATCGTATGCCACAGCTGGGGCGTACCATTGTACACGACGAAGCAGTAGCAATGTTACTGGACTATCTTCAGGCGATTGAAGACTAGGTGATATTTGATTAATATAGAGAAAGCTGCCCTTTGGCAGCTTTTTTAATGTTTTTTACTTTTCAGAAAAACACTTTTAAACCAATCTGAAATAAAAAGGTCATAGCTATATATAAATCTTAAACCGTAATACAATGAAAAAGACAATCATAGCACTAACATTGCTTATAAGCATGACCATGATCGCACAAACGCCGGACACCGATAAAAAGGAGATGCGTAAGGAGATGAGACAAAAAATGAAGGATCTTACACCCGAACAGGCGGCAGATCTACAAACCAAGAAACTCACCTTGGCATTAGACCTTTCTGAAGCCCAGCAAAAAGAGATAAAATCATTGGCGCTTGAAGAAGCTATAAAAAGGAAAGCGCGTTCTGCAGATCGTAAAGATCGAACTGAAATGACCACTACTGAGTTGTATGAGCATAAAGCGATGATGATGGAAGAAAAGATCGCTTATAAAGTTAAAATGAAGAAGATTTTAACCGAACCTCAATATGAAAAGTGGGAGAAAATGTCGGCGAACAGAGGAAGAGGCTTGAAAAAACATGCAAAAAAGAAAGGCGATTCAAAAAATAAATAGTCAAATTAGTTTTTTGGCGTAATTCTTGGTTAATTGTTACTAAATTAGTTACTTTAGTAACCTTAAATTTAATTTTAGAAACAATGAAAAATCTATTTAAAGTTGTTGCCTTTGCATTCATTTTCGTACTTGGTACAGGTGCCATGAGCGCACAAACACTATCTCAGGATCAAGACAGACCGGAAGTGGTTGCTAAAAAGAAAGCAGACCAACTTACGTCACAGTTAGATCTGAACGGCGACCAACAACGAGCTTTGTTTAGAGCGTATACGGCATATGAATCCAATTATAGAAAATATATTGTAGGAAAGGATTCTAACAATGCAGACGTTGTTACAAGCAAGAAAAAATATGAAGAGGCCTTAAAAGAAAGCGCCAGAAAAACTTTGACGGAAGCCCAGTATAAAAAGTGGCTTACCATAGAAAAGTTATAGCCAATTTGCTATTAAAAGAGAAGCCCTCCATTTCATGGAGGGCTTTTTTATGTTAAACGGGGTGCTATTCGGCCACATGCCGCAATGGTCGCATCCAGATCTTCGTAGGTAAGTGCTTCGGAAAGAAACCAGGTTTCAAAAGCACTGGGTGCAATATAGATCCCTTCAGAAAGCATTCCGTGGAAGAATGTTTTAAACGCTTTACTATTGGCTTGTGCCGCTGTTTCAAAATTTGTTACAGGTATTTCAGAAAAATGGACCGAGATCATCGAACCTACTCTATTTATAGTATGAGGTATTGAGTGCTGCGCCAAAACCTTGGCCAGTCCTCGATGTAAATATTCGGTTTTCTCCTGTAGTGAAGTGTAGATCTCGGGGCTCGCGTTCAATTCCTGCAACATAGCCAGTCCGGCGGCCATCGCCAACGGATTCCCACTAAGGGTTCCAGCCTGATAAACGGGGCCTAAGGGGGCCAGATATTCCATGATCTCATTGCGTGCCGCGAAAGCACCCACGGGAAGCCCGCCTCCTATTACCTTTCCAAAAGTTACAATATCGGCCTTGATACCATACAATTCTTGTACTCCACCTTTCGCCAATCGGAAACCGGTCATTACTTCATCGAAGATGAGGAGTATATTATTGGTATCGCAAAGATCGCGTAATCCTTCAAGAAATCCTTCCGCAGGGGGTATACATCCCATGTTGCCGGCCACCGGTTCAACAATAATGCACGCGATCGCTCCTTTATTTTCTGAAATGATCTCCCGTACGTGCCCGATATCGTTGTATCTGGCAAGCAGGGTATCTTTTGCCGTACCCTGAGTAACGCCGGGGCTATTAGGACTGCCAAAAGTAACCGCACCACTCCCCGCCTGAATCAAAAAGGAATCGCTATGACCGTGGTAACATCCGGCAAATTTTATGATCTTGTCCCTTCCGGTAAACCCTCTTGCCAGACGAACCGCACTCATGCATGCTTCGGTACCACTGTTCACAAAACGTATCTTGTCAATATTTGGCACCATAGCCACAGCCAAGGAGGCAATAGAGGTTTCTATCTCGGTTGGCATTCCAAAGGATGTTCCTTGTTGGGCTTTTTCGATCACGGCATCCACTACGGGTTGATGTGCGTGACCCAGGATCATGGGCCCCCACGAATTAATATAATCGATAAGCTTGTTTCCATCGGCATCATACAAATAGGCTCCTTTCGCCTTTTCAACAAAGATGGGATCTCCGCCTACGGCCTTAAAGGCCCGTACCGGAGAATTGACTCCGCCGGGAATGTATTGTTGTGCTTCAGCGAACAATGCGCTGCTTCTTTTATAGATCATAGAAAACTTAGTGATTCTTTACAGGGTGCAAATATAATACTTGACCAATAGAAATCGTATCAGAAACGAGTCCGTTGTATTCCTTTAACGTATCAACGGTAATGTTGAATCGGCGTGCGATGCTATATAATGTATCTCCTTTTTGCACCGCATAGGTTCCGATCTTTGAATCATCGGGGTTCAAGAAATTCGCATTGGTACCAAGCACTTCATTGTCGAACTTGGTGAGATCATAACGCTCGATGATACTAATTAATTTTTCAGGATACTTGGGATCGGTCGCATAGCCTGCTTTCCGAAGTCCTTTCGCCCAACCCTTATAATCGTCCTTTCTCAATTTAAAGAGATCTTGATATCTACTGCGCTGTGTAAGGAACAAGGAGTGATCCCTGAATGAATATTTAGGGTCCTTATATTTTCTGAAACATTCTTGGAGCTCATCGTCGTCGTGATACACACGGTCACCGGTCCATTCCTTATGACATTTTATACCAAAATGATTATTCGCTTTACTGGTAAGCTCTCCTCTTCCTGCACCGCTCTCTAAAATACCTTGTGCCAGTGTGATACTGGCCGGAATTCCATACTGCAACATTTCTTCCATTGCAATGGTGCTGTAGCTGGCGATATATGCTGAAACGATTTCGGCATAGGAAGCATCCTTTTTTGGAACAATGATCTCGGTCTTAGGCGTTTCCTCAAGTGAGGATGTAGTCTTTTCTGTCGTTTTTCGTTCCACCACAATTCTTTCGGTACGCGGTTTTTTACGGGTTTCAGTTACCCTTTTTTTCGATTTACAACCAGTGGCAAGAAGTAAGGTGATGCACAAGATCGTAAGTATTCTGTATAGCATATTAAACAATAATTTGAGGTAAGTTCCTTTGTTTCAATCGTTGGTTCATTCCGGGTATCCCTTGCAAACCGCCTGTATGGACCGCTAAAATACGGCTATTTTTTTTGAAATACCCTTTTTCTATCAAGTCCAGAATACCAAATACCATTTTACCCGTATAGACCGGGTCCAGCAATATCCCAGTATCCTCCCGGAAGTTATTTATACAACGAATCAATTGTTCATCTATTTTGGCGTAACCACCAAAACTATACGCATCGGTAATCGAAAAATTGGTCTTCGTCGTATATTGTTTCACTGTTTTTTTCTGAAATGTTCCCTGTAATGCCGAAAATCCTAGCACGGTTTGATGTGAATAGGATGACTCTACCAAACCTGCCAAAGTGCCTCCCGTTCCCACCGATGTACAAATTACATCGTACTTTTCATGATCCGAGGTGAGTATTTCGGCGCATCCTTGTACCGCTAATGAATTCGTCCCTCCCTCCGGAATGATGTAAGTTTCCGTATATTTCTTCCGAAGCAATTCTATATAACCGGCATCTTCCTTTTGTCTATATATCTCCCGTGAAATGAATTCCAGTTTCATTCCTTGTGTTTCAGCATAGGAAAGTGTGGGATTACTATCATACTTTTTTGCAAGTTCTTCACCCCTAATAATCCCTATAGTCTTAAAACCAAACATAGCACCGATTCCGGCTACGGCAGCGATATGATTGGAGTAAGCCCCTCCAAATGTAAGCAAAGTCGTACAGTTCGCATTCCGGGCCTTTTCTATATTATATTTTAGTTTTCGGTATTTATTTCCTGAAATGATAGGGTGAAGTTGATCTTCCCTTAAAATGGAAAGGGTGCATTCTCTAGCAGTAAGAACGGGCAAATGAATTTCTTGAGTTGGAATTGACGGAGTTTCAGAAAAAAGGATGGAATTCAGTGTCATACAACCCTGGCGATTATCGAGATTCGAATATTTTACAAATAACGCAAAAAACACATTGGATAGCAATAACTCTTTAAAAGATACCTAATATTTTATGTATCAGACAATTAATCTTTTAATGAACACTGCGTAAAATTCGCCTACAACGCCAGATAAAATTAACACATTCTTACGGATTTTGTTAAACTTTTATGTTGTTCGTCGATTAATTTTGTATTTCAGCGATTTATTATCATATTATTGTAGGAAATTTCCTAACAAGAAACTTATGATGAAAAAATTACTCCCTAAAATTTGTACGGTCACCTTCTTATTCTTTTGCTGTATAAATTTCTCGACAGCACAGGTAGGTATCGGCACTACGACACCTCAACCTGGATCAATTTTAGATATAAGTACCGCAGATAAAGGCCTTTTGGTCCCGCGGGTCAATATCGCAAATTTAGCAACCATCGCTCCCATTACCGGCGGCGCAACCGAAAGTCTTCTTGTATACAATACCAACACCACAACCGGTGTGGGTTTTCACTATTGGAACGGAAGTCTTTGGATCCCTATACTAAGTAAGGATTGGAAACAAGGTGGAAATGTAGGAACCAATCCCGCCACCGATTTTATTGGAACTATAGATAATGTGGGTCTTCGTTTTCGCACCAATAACATTGAGCGATTGGAGATCACCAACAGCGGACTTTTTCGAGCATTCACTGCCGGAACGGCGACCACCCCTTTATTGTCCTGGGATATTGATTCGGATACAGGGATTTTTCGTGGCACCGACGACCAATTGAATCTTGGAGCCGGTGGATTAGAATTTCTATCCTTACAAGAGAATGCTAACGATGCTCTAATTATCAACGACACAGGTGTGGATATGAATACCCGCATTGAAACCGCCAATGAAACAAATGCGTTGTTTGTAGATGGTGCCAATGATAATATTGGGTTGGGGACCGGCACACCCAATCCCAGTGCACAACTTGAAATTGCCGATACCAATAAAGGGATCTTGATCAACCGGGTGGCACTTAACGCAACCAATTCTGCTGCTCCGGTCACGAGTCCCGCTACCGGATTGCTGGTCTACAACACGGCCAATGCCAGCGCGGGAAGTACACAAGTTCTTCCAGGATTCTATTACTGGGACGGATCAAGATGGATTGCCATGGGAGGAACCGGCGGAAAGGACTGGTCTCTTGAAGGTAATGCCGGAACGAACGCAGGAATTAACTTTATTGGTACTACCGATAATACAGATTTTGTTCTACGTACAAATGACACCGAGCGGCTTCGCTTCTCAAGCGCAGGAAATGCTGGTCTCGGAAATGCCCCGTATAACAATGTGGCCTTACGAGTGAATAATGGATCTGATTTTGGTATTGTTACTGAAACTTCCAGTACCGGGGGTGGCGTTATGGCTCTGGAAAGTGGTAGCGGCGATGCACTGTCCGGTCAAAATAGTGGTACAGGTCTGGGTGTATTTGGATATGCCGCCAATACACACGGTATGTATGCAACTACGGCCTATACAGGTGGTGCCTTTTTAACAGGAGGAATCATAGGATGGGGTTCAGGCCTCAATGGTGCCAATGGTGTTCTGGCCGTAACCGATAAAATAGTATCATCGGCTTCCAATATGGGGCTACGCGCTGTATCGGGTAGTACAACATCCATCTCTTCTTCCACGGTCATGAATGTTGGTGTGAACACCAACGCTACAGATCTTGCTTTATATGCCTTAACAGAACGTCCTATTACAAGCAACGGTACTACCGAAGCCGGACGCTTTCAATCCAACTATACCGGTGACCCTCTGCTTCCGGATTCAAGGGATCCCCGTGCACAATTGGCAGGGTACGTTACAAATACCACGACTCCTATTGGGAATCAAAATGTTTATTATGGCGGGTACTTTTACAGTGGCGGATCTAATAGTAATTCATCGTATGCTTATGCCGGAGCCCGGATAGGCGGAACCAATTATAAGATTATAGGAAATGGTACTGTATCCACCATTGTAGATGGAGAGGGTGACACTAAAAAGGTAATGTTTGCTCCTGAAGCGCCCGAAGTTCTTTTTGAAGATTATGGAACGGGACAATTGGTAAACGGTACTGCCAGTATCTCTATTGACCCCATTTTTTCAAAGAATATAGTAGTGGACGCCAGCCATCCGCTAAAAGTTTTCATTCAATTAGAAGGAGATTGTAACGGCGTGTATGTTACAAACAAGTCGGCCACCGGTTTTGTGGTCAATGAGCTTCAAGGAGGTACTGCCAACGTTCCCTTTTCATGGCATATCGTTGCAAATCGTAAAAACGAAGGCGGTGGCGCTATAGACGAAAGATCGAACTATAGTGATTTGCGTTTCCCGGATGCTCCATCTCCGGTTGAAACAGATGTATTGGAATCCAAGCAAATGAAGGAATATTCACCCGCAGACTCAAAACCATCTTTAACTGCTGCTGTTTCAAAAGAAAAATAGTGACCTAAGTCACTTTTAAAGAGGGAAATACACACAAAGGGTTGCTTATTTGTGTGTATTTTCCTATAAATGTTAATTTTTTATGCTTTTGGTCGAATATTTTGAACCTTAATCGGTTTTCTTACGTATACTTGTCGTAACCAAATTGATAAAAAGTACATTATGAGACCTACTTATGCTATAAAGCTAAGTTTTTTATTCTTGTCATTAGCTTTATTCGCCCCCCAAGAAACTACAGCACAAACTGTAGGTATTAACACCACAACTCCCAATGGTATTTTAGAAGTGAACAGTCCCAATTTAGGTGTTGTGCTTCCGCGTGTTGCCTTAACCCGAACGAATATCGCTGCACCGGTGTTAAATCCCCAAGGCGGCAGTTTAGCTCCCGGAACGGTTGTTTATAACACTAACACTACAACTTCTGGAAGCAGAGATGTTGTGCCCGGGATTTATGTATGGACCGGTTCGGAATGGTTTAACAAATTTCCGAAGAAAGAATCTAAGATCGTAAAGCAGACCTCAATGTTTCAACCTCAATCCACAGGAGGTTATCAGAACATCCCCGGTATGACGGCACAAACTTTTACTCCAAAATATACAGGAACTTATAAAATTGAAGTAAGCGTAAATTACGGTGGAGGATATGTACGAGATCTGTCAGCAACCAGCACCGATGTCGCGGCACAATTAGGGAATTTTCAATTTACCTTTAACGGGACCAACCATTTAATTCCCGCAAAAACCAACTGTGTGTATTCCACTTCAGGAACGCGCTACTATGCGATCTGGCAACAGCATTCTTATTTTGTATATGTAACACTTACTGCCGGAACTAACTATTCTTGGCGTCTACGATTCGACCAATTGGCTTCGCCGGGGTTCGAAAATAACGGCGATTCAGGAACAGGTAGGGGATATATTGGTATTCCGGACCACGTACCTTGTTATGTTGAATTCACTTACGTAAGAGACTAATAAAACTGACTAACATGAAAAAAACTACAACGCAATTCCTTTGTATACTTTTCCTTATCATGAGTCATCTTTCTTTGGCTCAAGTGGGTATTGGTACTACAACTCCAAATGGGATTTTAGATATTAACAGTTCGCAGTACGGAGTAGTCTACCCCAGTGCTGCATTGACCGCTACCAATGTAGCAGCCCCTGTGGTAAATCCGCTTGGCGGTGCTTTAGCAGTTGGAACCACCATCTACAATACGAACACCACCAACACAGGTGCCAACGATGTTGAGCCGGGTATTTATTCCTGGGATGGCACTAAATGGGTAACGCATTTCTTTATCCGACAGCACGAACTTCACCAGCAAACAAGCTCTCTTAGAAGTTCATCCTCCCTAGGATTTCAATCGGTTCCCGGATTAGGGCCACTTAGTTTGAAATCATTTACAGCAGCCTATTCCGGACTTTACCGCATTGAGGTACGAGTGAACTACGGTGGCGGTAAAATGGTTAATAATGGCGATGTAAATACTGCCGTTGCGGAAGGGGATTTTCGTTTTACCTTTAACGGAACACCACATATTATCCCCGTAAAATCATTTTCAACCTACCATGCTTTTTATAATGGCGGAACTGATTTCACCAATATTTGGGGGCAGACATTTAAAACTATATATGTAAACCTAACCGCCGGGCAGACCTATAATTTTTCCTTAGAATTCGATCAATATGATGCCCCCGGATTAGAGGGGAATGGCAACTTGATTGGTGCATTAGATGGACGAGGCTATGTGGGTACAGAAATCCCTTGTTTTGTCGAAATATCGTATATCGATGAAAACTAAGATGTCCCCACAACCCAATTATAATTTAACCGAAATCATTATGAAACGATATAATTACTTACTTCTTATTACAATCCTTTCGTTCTTCGGAATAAATACCGTTTTGGCGCAAGTAGGAATTGGAACGAGTGCTCCTCAAGGAATGCTGGATCTGCAAAATAATAATGCTACCGGGTTTGTATTCCCAAAAGTTGCACTAACATCCACTGCATCTATGGCGCCTGTTGTAAACCCGAATGGTGGTGCACTAGTTGCCGGAACCATTGTTTTCAACACTGCCACTACAACAACTGGAGCAAACGATGTTTCACCGGGTATCTACGCATGGAGCGGAACACAATGGAACCCTCAATTCCTGCGGCAGGATTCGGCTTTGTACGAACAAACCACTTTGGATTTTAGGACGGTAACCGGCAGCACTTCCTATAACAATGCTTCATCAGACTGGGCGGAAGTTCCCGGATTAGGAGCCGACAAATATTTCGTTCCAAAATATACCGGAACTTATAGAATTAAAGTGAATACCAATTTTGCCGCCGGAAAGATCAATTTGCCTGTTTCAGGAAATATTGAGATGGCCACCATGGAAGGGCTCTTCAGATTTACATTTGACGGAACTCCCCATGTAGTTTACACCCATTCTTATGGATTATACAATGGAGGCATTGGAGGCGGTACTTATTACGAGCAACTAAAGCATGACACGAATACGATCCTTTACGTTCATCTAACGGCGGGACAATCTTACTATTTTAGTTTAGAAATAGATATATTCGTTGCTGACCATTTTGAGAATTCCGGTAATTCCGGAGATGGTAGAGGTCATGTAGGTGTAGGGTTGCCCTGTACTGTAGAATTTACATTTATCGACTAAAATCAATATTGAAAAGAATCATCACAATAAACCCTCATCTAATGAAAAAATTAATACTACTTGCCATTTTACTTAACAGTATGATCATCATGGCGCAAGCCCCATGTTCGGGAGGAACTGCCGGCGGCTATCCCTGTAATGGGCTTGACCTTAAAGCGTATAAACCACTTACCGGAACATTGGGACTTGGTGCCTCTTCAACCGGGAATGATTCATGGGGATGGACCGACCCTCAAGACGGAAAGGAATATGCTATTGTTGGCTTGGATAATGGTACCGCTTTCTTAGAAGTTACCGCTACCGGAGGCCTTCGCCATTTAGGGAAACTTCCTACTCATACGTCAAGCAGTTCATGGAGAGATGTTAAAGTATATCAAAACCATGCTTTCATTGTAAGTGAAGCATCGAATCATGGTATGCAGGTGTTCGATCTTAAACGGTTGAGAGGGTTAAGCGAAAACAAGAATCGTGTTTTTACCAATGATGCACATTATAATGGCTTCGGAAAAGCGCATAACATCATCATTAACGAAGATTCAGGCTTCGCTTATATTTTAGGTGCCAATGCGAACGGAAACGGTGGCCCAATTGTTTTGAACATTCAGAATCCAACAAGCCCGACATTCGCAGCATATTATGCGGGCATGGGTTATAGCCATGATGCACAGGTAATTACTTATAACGGCCCGGACACAGATTATACAGGTCGTGAGATCTACATTGGCAGTAACGAGGACAAGGTGGTGATCCTGGACGTTACTAATAAAGCCAACATTCAGCATATCTCTAACTTAGATTATAGCTATAAAAGATACACGCACCAGGGATGGTTTACCGAAGATCAACGGTATTTCCTATTAGGTGACGAACAGGATGAATATTCCGGAGGTAACGCAGGTAATAACACGCGTACCATTATCTTCGATTTTAGCGACCTAGATAATCCGGTAGAACACTTTCAGCATTTTGGTGCTACTCTGGCAATTGACCATAACGGTTATGTACGCGGGAATCGGTTTTATATAGCAAATTATTCTGCCGGGATGCGTGTGATCAAAATTTCAGACATTGCAAATCAAAACATTCAGGAGGTGGCCTATTTCGATACATACACGCCAAATAATACGGCGAATTTTAACGGTGCATGGAACGTATATCCGTATTTTGAGAGTGGTAATATCATTATTAGTAATTACGACCGCGGACTCTTTGTTGTGAAGGATCCAAATTACGATAATGTAGACCCAGTCGTGGTATGTCAACCTTTTACCGCTACCCTTGATAAGAATACCGGATCTGTTACAATTTCGGCCCTGGATGTAGACGGCGGATCTACGGACAATAAAGGCATAGTAAGCAGAACTTTGACCGGCCAGACCACCTTTACCTGTGACGATGTGGGATCTACTTTCGATGTAACGCTTACCGTGGAAGATGACTATGGAAATAAAGCTTCCTGTGTTGCCACGGTTACAGTTGCTGCTGAAACAACCGCTTACTTAGGAGGCGGATCGTGGAGCAATGGAGCCCCGGGTATTGGGTCGAATGCTAAAATTAGTACAGATTATAAAACTACCGATATCTTAAACCCTTTAAATACCAGCATTGATGCGTGTACTTGTGAAGTGGACGCTGCCAGAACCTTAACGGTCTCTGCCGGGGATTATATTAATATAACTAAAGATATCACTGTGAACGGAAGTCTTGTAGTAGAGCATACCGGAAGTGTCGTGCAAACCGATGATACGGCCACTGTGAACAACAATGGAAACAGTATTAGTGTTGCATTAGAAACCCCCATCCTACAAACCCGCGATTTTATGGTAATGGGTAGTCCCATGACGGCTGAAACGCGAAATGATGTCTTCACTAATGCATTTTTAGTACTGAACCAGAATCCGGGGAATTTTATCCCTCATCCCGGGGTTCCGGCCGGCGGAACTAACTTTGCTGATGACAATAACAATTTTTGGACTTCCTATTCTGGCAGTATTGATGTAGGAAAAGGATATATTGTTCGTCCGCAATCCGGTTATACCGACCCTGCAAATCACACTTATGCAATGACATACACTAAAGGGACATTGAATAATGGAGTTGTAAGCCGACCTATATTTTTTAACGGATTGGGAAGTAATCCCGACGGAACGCCTAACGTTTTGGCAAACCCATACCCTTCTGCGATCTCTGCGATCGATCTGATCAATGCGAACCCGTTGATCAATGAGATCTATTTCTGGGAGCATTTAACAGCTCCAAGTCCAGGCATCCCCGGTGCCGGAAGCATTAACTTTAGTATGGATGATATTTCTATGTATAATTTATCCGGCGGGGTGAAAGCAGCAAACGATCCCGGTGCTTCAACAACGCCTAATGGTGTTATTTCCACCGGACAAGGATTCGCTATTAAAGCAATGGCTGCAGGAGCTGTGACTTTCGACAACAGTATGCGCCTTACTTCAGGAAATACCACACTGCGTAACCCGGCAGATGAGCTTGAAATCGACAGGATTTGGATAAACGTTCGTAACGCCGAGTACGAAATAGGAAGCAACGCATTGATTGCATTCAATCCTACAGCAACACCACAGTGGGATGCCGGATACGACAGTCAGCGATTGGCCACTGCTATATCATTGTATTCTCATATGGACAATAACCCTATTCAATTGGGTATTCAAACAAGAGAATCTTTTGACCCAAGCACCAAGATCTCCATGGGGTTTGCCAGTCAGGTCAATGCAAACGCAGTATATACCATCTCCCTTGAAAATATGGAAGGAATGCATATTGGAGCCACTACCGTATATCTGTTGGATAATGAAACAAATATCCTTACAAATCTAAGTGAGTCCACTTATGAATTTGAAAGCAATAAAGGAACGTTCGATCAGCGCTTTACACTCATGTTCGAAAGTGACACTGTATTAGACACAGCTGCAAGTATATTAGCTTCGATTACAACCTATCCTAATCCTACCGATGATGTGGTAACGATTTATTCCCCGAACGCTGTGATAAATGATATTGAGGTGTTCGATCTAAGAGGCAGAAGAGTGGTTGAGATTATGAATAAAGAAGACCATCATTATGTGTTGAACCTATCCGATCTAGAGACAGCTATTTACTTTGTTAAAGTATCTACCGAAGTTGGTTCTATTACTAAAAAAGTCATCAAAAAATAGGATCTAGCTAACCCCCGCTTATCAATTTGTAAGAAAAGCCTTCAGAAATCTGAAGGCTTTTCTGATTTTATAGCACACAAATCTATTAAATTTTACAATTGTCGATAATACTGACACATTATCGAATACCATGTTGACTACAAGACATTTGTAAGCAATTCATTTTATCTTTATGGATCAACTTCCTAATTAATAGCCATGAAACGATCAATGTCATTTTGTTTCAGAGGGCACTTATACCTCTTTTTTTTACTCCTTCCATATATTAGTTTGTATTCACAAGTAGGGATAGGAAATACAAATCCCAATCCGGACGCCTTGTTGGAAATTGGAGATGCTACCACCAATACCAAAGGACTACTACTACCTAGGGTAGATCTTCTCGCTACAAATAATCCGTCCCCTTTGTCAGCAAATATTCAGGGGATGGTCGTCTATAACAAGAACACCGTTGCCGATGTTACACCCGGGTACTATTACAATGACGGAAGCAGTTGGGTTCGAATTGCAACTGCTACAGTACCTAGTGATGATTGGACAAAATTAGGTAATCCGGGAACATCTAATACAACGCACTTTTTAGGAACTTCCGATAATATGGCGATGCGTATCAAAACCAATTCGCTGGATCGATTTGAAATAAGCAGCGGCTCTACGCTGGCAAATGGCGGCAGGCTATGGGCATATGCCGACGGAACTGCAGCATCCCCCATCTACTCTTGGAGTTCAGATCCCAACACCGGCATGTATCGCAACAATCCGGATATCTTATTATTCGCTACGGCAGGTTCAGAACGTCTTCGATTATTGGCAAACGGGCAGATCGCCATCAACAACGGCGGGCCAATCGCTGGCGATCGCTTTACAGTGAACGGCACAAGTGATGAATCGGTTATAAACGGTTACGCTACCGGAGGAAATGGCATTGGCGTCTACGGCGAAAATGCGACTACTAATGGTGTAGGCCTTTACGGAAATACAGCCGTCGGTTTTGGGGTTATTGGAGCCAGTACGGGTGGTGGCTATGGTGTTGTAGGCGACAACACCGGCACAGGTCGGGGTGTGATTGGTTTTAGTACCAGCTCCGGATATGGAGTGCAGGGGCAAAACGACGCTACTGGAATTGGAGTTTTTGGAGCGAGTGTAGGAGTCGGTAACGGAGTCATAGGACAAAACACAGGAACCGGTCGGGGCGCCATGGGGTATAACTCAGCCAATGGCACCGGAATTCAAGGACAGGTAGATGGTGCCGGGGTAGGCGTGTTTGGAACAGCAAATCACAACTCTGGCTTTGGCGGCTATATACGAAATCAAGGCACGAACGGAGTGGGTCTGGTTGCTTCAGGTTCCAATGCAGGCCTCTTAAGTTTGTCTGGTACCGGTGCAACATTGAATGGTAGCATGGGTGGCGTAGGTTTTTCAACCAGCGCGACGGGAACAGGTATAGGTGGCGTAGGAAACAACGGCTCAAGTATTACCACTTTAACAACTGGATCGGGGGTGGCAGGGACCGGTAATTCGGGAGTTTACGCTCAAAGTAATGCCGCCACCGGTATTGGTATAGTCGCAGTAGGTAACAATAGCACAAACATTGTAATGCCAGTTAACGGCGCAGGAATTGCAGCTTCAGGTACTCGTCTGGGCGTATACGGTTACGCAGGACTTGGAAGTCGTGTAAATGGGAACCGTGGGAATTACGGGGGGCAATTTATTCTGGATACCGATAATGATATTACCACGAATGCAACAAACACCGGTACAAGAGCAACGGCCGTGCTCGCCGGTTTCGACAACATCGCTGCTGCCGGAACGGGAGGATCACCACCGGTGCTTACTGCTGCCGACAGTTATTTTGGCGGCTATTTTAGCGGCGGAAATGTGAACAATGCAACACCCAGCTATGCTTTTGTAGGCTTGCGGCACAATACGAATGCCGCCGGAAGCTCCGGCACCGATTATAAAATTATCGGTCCGGGATCGGTCTCAACCCTAATAAATGATGCACAAGGCATTCCACGTATCATGTATGCGCCCGAAACACCGGAAATTCTTTTTCAGGATTACGGTACAGGAAAATTAGTGAATGGAGAAGCACGGATTAACATAGATCCTATACTGAAAGAAGCCATATTTGTAGATGATAAGCATCCTCTTAAAGTATTCGTTACTTTAGAGGGAGAGTGCAATGGCGTATATGTAACCGATAAGTCGGCGGACGGATTTACGGTCAAGGAATTGCAAGGCGGGACCAGTAATGTACCTTTCTCATGGCAGTTAGTTGCCAATAGAGCAGACACCAAGGATGCTTCAGGCAAAGTAACATCCAAACATGTAGGTTTAAGGCTGCCCGTTGGACCCGGACCATTGCAATCTAATGCTGAAAAAGCTGAAACGATATTGCTTCAGGCAGAGCAGAATAATTCGATCCTGTTAAAAGAAGCTACTATTATGGAGACCAGCAAAAAAGACCTTCCCAAGAAAAGAACGAATCAAAACGATAGTGCAATGCTATCAAAGGAGAAAAGTGATACAAACTCCACTATGGAAAAAGAAAATTAATTCAGGAAATAGATAAAGCGCCAAAAAGACCTCTTTTTTAAATAATCGAGGTCTTTTTCATGTGTATAGGCTTCACGCTCAAAACTAATGTTTTTATAAGCTTTGTAGCGGTCTTTATACTGAAGAAGCCTAATAACATACTCCAACATATACCATACATAGAAAGGCAGTACAAGTAATTCTGCCTGTTGCCGAAAATGGATTCGTTCGTGATTCAAAAAAACTAAATCTTTCCGGAGACCACTATGTTTCAGAATAATGAAAGGCCACAGGGTAATTCCCGAAAAACTTTTCCGAAGCAAAAAACGATTCACCACAACTATCATTTGTTCAAGGTAAGAAAATGTTACTTTTGTAAGATGTTATTCCCAAAGAAAAATATCCCTCTTGAGGAAGGTGATTATTATATCACCCCTGAAGGCTATAGGTGTTTTACCGAGCAATACCACTTAAAAAGAGGTTATTGCTGTGAAAGCGGCTGCCGTCATTGCCCGTACGGATTCAACCAAAAGACTCATAGCAAAAAGCGAGAATAATAGGAACAGTGCGCTTTGCGGACACATCGATACAGTAACCATAAATTTGTAAGCATTTCATGACATTTTCTGAAGAAATACAACAAGGAATCCCCTTTCAATTACCACAGCCAAAACCGTTCGATCCGTCGATTAACCATGCGCCAAAAAGGAAGGAGATCCTTTCCGCAGAAGAAAAGAAGCTCGCCTTACAAAATGCGTTACGCTATTTCGAACCAAAACATCACGGTACTCTCCTACCGGAGTTCAAAGAAGAATTGGAAACATACGGAAGGATTTACATGTATCGTTTCCGGCCCAATCATAAGATCTATGCCAGGCCTATAAACGAATATCCGGGAAGATGCGAACAAGCCAAAGCGATCATGCTTATGATCCAAAACAACCTTGATCACGCAGTGGCACAGCATCCTCACGAGTTGATCACCTATGGCGGCAACGGTGCGGTATTTCAAAATTGGGCACAATACAGACTTGTAATGAAGTACCTTTCAGAAATGTCTGAAACCCAGACCCTGGTGATGTACTCCGGGCATCCACTGGGTTTGTTCCCTTCGCACAAAGAGGCACCCCGGGTGGTGGTTACTAACGGTATGATGATCCCTAATTACTCCAAACCCGATGATTGGGAAAAGTTCAATGCCCTTGGGGTCACGCAATACGGACAAATGACGGCAGGAAGCTATATGTATATCGGTCCGCAGGGGATCGTTCATGGCACTACCATCACTGTTCTAAATGGTTTTAGAAAGATCAAAAAATCGCCACAAGGAGGGCTTTTTGTTACTTCGGGATTAGGGGGTATGAGCGGCGCACAACCCAAAGCAGGTAATATTGCAGGATGTGTTACGGTTTGTGCCGAAGTGAATAAAAAAGCAACCCACACACGACACAGCCAGGGATGGGTAGATGAAGTAATATCAGATCTCCATACCTTAAGCACCCGTGTACGGACAGCCTTGCAGGCCAAAGAAACTGTCTCTATTGCTTACGATGGAAATGTGGTTGATGTATGGGAACATTTTGATAAAGAGGACATCCATATCGATCTGGGAAGTGACCAAACTTCCTTACACAATCCGTGGGCCGGGGGGTACTATCCGGTGGGGATGACCTATGATGAAGCCAATGAGCTTATGGCAAAAGATCCCAAAAAATTTAAAGAAGAAGTTCAAAGTACACTGCGTCGACATGCTGAAGCCGTCAACCGGCATACTGCCAAGGGTACTTATTTTTTTGACTACGGAAATGCCTTCCTTTTGGAAGCTTCCCGTGCGGGAGCCGATATTATGGCTTCTAATGGCATTGATTTCAAATACCCTTCGTACGTTCAGGATATTATGGGCCCTATGTGTTTCGATTATGGTTTTGGCCCCTTTCGTTGGGTATGTGCTTCCGGCACTAAAGAAGATCTTGCTAAAACCGATTCTATTGCCAGCACTGTTTTGGAAACAATGATGCAGAATGCTCCGGAGGAGATCCGGCAGCAAATGGCCGACAACATAAAATGGATTAAAGGAGCACAGGAGAATAAGCTGGTGGTGGGGTCTCAAGCACGCATCCTGTATGCCGACAGCGAGGGCCGGATAAATATTGCGTCAGCATTTAACAAAGCTATTTCAGAAGGGAAGATCGGCCCCGTAATCCTGGGGAGGGATCACCATGATGTTTCGGGAACCGACTCCCCGTATCGTGAAACTTCCAATATCTACGACGGAAGCCGGTTCACTGCCGATATGGCGATCCATAATGTCATTGGCGACAGCTTTCGCGGCGCTACTTGGGTAAGCATCCACAACGGTGGTGGCGTGGGCTGGGGCGAGGTTATTAACGGAGGATTTGGTATGGTTCTTGATGGTAGTAGAGATGCGCAGAGGCGTCTGGAGTCCATGCTTTTCTGGGATGTAAATAACGGGATCGCACGACGCAGTTGGGCACGAAATGAGGAAGCCATTTTTGCGATAAAAAGAGCGATGGAACAGACTCCGGAACTCGTTGTAACGCTTCCAAATTTTGTTGATGACAGCTTATTATAAATAAAAAGATCTACTATGAAAGTTTTAAAATTCTTACCCCTCTTATTGCTTTTCGTGGTTGCTTCGTGCTCTACTGTAAGGGTTGCCACCGATTATGACCGAGAAGCAAATTTCAGCACGTATAACACCTATGCGTTTTATAAGCCCGGGATCGATAAAGCCAAGATATCCGATCTTGACAAGAAACGTATTCTTCGGGCAATAGATACCGAGCTTATGGCTAAGGGCATGAACAAATCGGAATCACCAGACCTGCTTGTGAGTATCTTCACAAAGGAGCGCGAGCGCGTCGATGTATACAATAATAATTTTGGATTCGGATGGGGATGGAATCCATGGTGGTTTGGCAATGGTTACAACACCTCTGTCTCTACAAGAACGGAGGGTACTCTTTACATAGACCTTATCGATGCTAAAACCAATGAGTTGGTATGGCAAGGCATGGGGACTTCCAATCTCGTTACACGAGATATTGATAAAAAAGAAGAACGAATTCGTAAGATTGTCAATGAGATACTGGCCAAGTATCCTCCGGGCACGATGATCAAGTAACAGTAAAAACCCTCATTTAAATGAGGGTTTTTTTATTTCTTAAATTATCATTCAGCTTCTTTGAATTCCAGCAGCCACCTAGGTTCTTAAATTTCTCAATATAATTAGAGCATTGTTATTACCATTCACTACCTCTTTCCCAGCATTGAGATATTAAGGTTTTTTCCTTTGATTAAGAGGAAAAACACTCTTTTAAAATGGATTGTTTAACTATTGATTTACAGCTTCTTAGGCCGTAGGTTTGCCTTGTAAATAATAACTATAAATCAATTATCATGAAAACAATCATTACTTTTTTACTTGTTGTCTGGACAACAATCGCATTCGCACAACCCCACATGTTCGTGCATACCGCAAATGCAGGGAACATCGCCTCTGCAGTGACCTATATTGATCATCCCGGTCTCAATAACAATCCTACAGCAAAGATCCTCGTGACCCATAATTGGAATCCGTCTAACGGAACCGGGGTCTATAACGACAAAAAGACCGGAGCGTTTTACAGCACCACGCAAAACAAATGGTGTGTCTTCAACGAGGATAACTCGGCTATGCAACCCGATGTTTCATTCAATATTTATATTGCCCAAGGAACCGAAGCATTCACCCATATTTCCAACGCAGGTAATCAAGGAACCAGTACGGCTTATACGATTCTTAACGATCCTGCCCTCAATGGAAACCCCAATGCTACTGCATTACTTACCACCTATTGGAATGCAAACGGTGTTTATAACGACCATAATTATGGATTTTGGTATGATGATACCCCAGGGACAGATCATTGGATAATCTATGCCGAAGATCTCACCGCTATTCCCACAGATGCCGCCTTTTTTGTTGTGGTAGAGGGAGAAGGAGTGCAAAGCATGCGCCATGAGGCAGATGCAGGAAACATTTCCGCTAACTGGACAATGATCTCACACCCCTTGTTAGACGGTGACCCTAATGCGGTTTTTGTTGCCACACATAATTGGGGAGTGACAGGAGATACCTCCAACGTCGTGTTAGATAAAACGTTTGGTGTCTGGTACACCGGTACCAATTGGGCCATTTATACAGAAGACCAATCAGCCATGCCTGTTGGAGCCACCTTCGATCTTCTAATATACGATCCTACATTGAGCACAGAAGACGTTGTTATTGAAGGTTTTGAATATTACCCGAATCCGGTAAACGACATGGTCACGTTTAAGGCAGAAACGCCTGTATCAAGAGTTACTGTATTTAATGTTCTGGGACAGCAGATACTGGATATTGAAGGCGACAATACTAAAATGGTTGTGGATCTATCCGGTCAGACCTCCGGGACCTATTTTGCCAACGTAGCCGTTGGTGAGGCTGTTAAGACCGTGAAATTGGTAAAGTTATAACATTGAACCACTAACTATCCAATGAAAAGGGAGCTTCTAAAGCTCCCTTTTTTTATTACTTATTTAGTGCGTAATGTAGAAAAAATCGCAACCCTAATAATCCAGCAGTTCCTTAATCTTATCTATTACCTTCTCGGTAGACGGGATCATGGTTTGTTCCAGTGTGCTGTTTAATGGTATCGCAGGCATATTTTCTGAACCTATCACCATGACAGGCGCATCTAAATGTTGAAAACACTCCTCCTGTATTCGCCCTTGTAAGGCTCTTGAAAAACTATTTTCTGAAGGTTCTTCGGTAACTACTAGACATTTTCCGCATTTTTGAACGGACCTGAAAACAGTTTCGTAATCCAGCGGGTGTAACGTGCGCAGATCGACTATCTCAATCCGGTCTTTCATATCTAAGGCTTCTGAAGCATTCATCGCCCAGTGTACGCCCATTCCGTAAGTAATTATGGAAAGCGTCTCTTCTTCTTCCTTCTTCCAAATTTCCTGAAGCACCCAGGCCTTTCCGAAGGGAAGTATATAATTTTCTGAAGGCTCTACAGAGGTTGCTCCCTTTGTCCCGGGCACCTTGCTCCAATAGAGCCCTTTATGTTCGAGAATCACCACAGGGTTAGGGTCGTAATAAGCGGCTTTCAATAACCCCTTTAGATCTGCACCATTGCTTGGATACGCGATCTTTAAACCGCGAATGTTCGTTACTACACTTTCTACGGAGGAAGAGTGATAAGGTCCTCCGCTGCCGTAGGCTCCTATTGGTACACGAAGGATCATAGATACCGGCCATTTCCCGTTCGACAAATAGCAGCTTCGGCTCACTTCGGTAAACAATTGATTCAAGCCCGGCCAGATGTAATCGGCAAACTGTACCTCAACTATAGGCTTTAATCCCACGGCACTCATCCCTACCGTAGATCCTATAATAAACGCTTCTTGGATAGGTGTATTGAAGACTCGGTTATCTCCAAATTTTTGCGCCAAAGTTGCAGCCTCACGAAAGACACCACCCAGGCGTCCGCCGACATCTTGACCATACAACAAACATTCTTTATGCTTTGCCATAAGCTCCTCGATGGCAAACAGGGCACAATCCACCATCACCACTTTTTCTGCCCCTATGGGCGAGCGTTCCCCCTTCTCTTCTGTAATTTCGGTGGGAGCAAAATCATGTGTAAACAGATCTTCAGGTTTGGGATCTTCGGCTTTAAGTGCTTTTTTTAGAGCCGCAGCTACTTCTTTTTTGGCGGATGCCTCAATGGTATCTAGTTCTTTTTCAGAAAAACCATTCTCCAACAATAAAGCTCGCATCTTAGGATACGGATCTCTGCTACGGGCCTCATCCAGGTCATCACGATACCATTCCATGCGCACTCCCGAAGTGTGGTGGTTCAGTAACGGAACTTTGGCATGTACTAAAAAGGGACGGCGCTGAGTTCGGATGGTTTTAATTACTTCCGTCAAGGTTGAATAACAACTTTCAAAATCGGTGCCATCGATGGAAATTGCCTCTAACCCGTGAAATCCTGCCGCATATTCGTACGCATTCTGGGCGCGTGTCTCGGCTTCGTTCGCACTAATATCCCAGCCGTTATCCTGTACCAAATACAGGATAGGCAACTGTTTTAAGGCCGCCATTTGAAAGGCCTCAGCGATCTCTCCTTCAGTAACAGAAGCATCTCCTAACGAACAAATCACAAAAGGCTGTTCTTCATTAGGATCGTGCAGACTTTCCGATTCCTTATACCAGAAACCCAGTGCTACTCCCGTAGCCGGAATTGCCTGCATTCCTGTAGCACTGCTTTGGTGTGGGATCTTAGGTTTGTCTTCATCTCGTAAACTGGGATGGGAATAATAAGTCCTTCCGCCGGAGAACGGGTCGTCCTTTTTGGCTAGAACCTGCAGCATTAGATCGTACGGCTTCATTCCCAGCGCTAATAGCATGCTGTCATCCCTGTAATACGGAAAAGCATAATCCTGTGGCAAAAGTTGCATTCCCAAAGCCGTTTGGATCACTTCATGACCTCTTGAGGTCGCATGCACATATTTGGAAACGACCTTGAAATTTTCTTCATAGATCTCGGTCATGGCCTTGGCTGTGACCAGATTTTTAAAGGCTTTCTTTAATATGCTTTTATCTATCTTACTCATGTAATACTCTGTTAATCCTTTTCATTACGGGCGTGACCCAAAATCTCATTTTAATTAATTACGACTTCTTCCCGTTCTTATTATAATTTCCTTCCTGTATCAAATTGCTCCATCTCATCGGCGATACGACGCAAAAAGGAGCCGGCCAGATACCCATCAACGATCCTGTGGTCAAAGGACAAGGACAGATACATCATGTGACGGACTTCAATAGAATCACCATCCTTGCGCTCCATCACTTCAGCTCGTTTTTTAATGATCCCGGTGGCCAAGATAGCGGCTTCCGGCTGATTGATTATAGGGGTTCCCATGAGGCTTCCAAAGGTTCCCACATTGCTAATAGTGAAGGTGCTCCCTTTGGTGTCATCACCCTTTAACTTATTATCCCTTGCTTTAGCCACCAATAGGTTTGTCGTCGCCGCAAGTTCCTCAAGCTTTTTTTTGTCGGCGTTTTTTACCACCGGAACAATTAGGTTCCCACTAGGTAAAGCAGTGGCCATTCCAATATTGATAGCATCCTTTACGATAATCGTGTTCCCTTCCATAGAAGAATTGATCATGGGGTACGCTTGTATCGCTTTGGAAACACACTCAATGAAAAGAGGTGTAAAGGTGAGTTTTTCGTTGTATTTTTTCTGAAAAGCTTCTTTGTTTGCGTTCCGCCATTGCACCATTTCGGTGAGGTCGGCTTCCACATAGGCGGTAACATGAGGTGCTGTATGCTTACTGAAGACCATGTGGTCTGCGATCATTTGACGCATACGATCCATCTCAACGATTTTCCCTGTACCCTTATCGAACTTTAGATCCGGTACCTGAAACCCTGACACTTCGGGAACCATTTGTGCGAATTGGAAGGGCCTTCCTTCTGAAATATACTGAAGCAGATCACTTTTTCGCAACCGGCCGTCTTTTCCTGTTCCCGGAATACGTGCCAATTCTTCATAACTCACATGGTGTTTTCGAGCGATACTGTCGATCAACGGACTCACAAACACATTTTTGTTGACCGTGAATTGAGAAGAGGACCCGGCATTTCGTGAAAAGGGTTTTACAACCTTTGGTGTTGCGTTTTGTTTTTCTGCGGAAGGAGTCACCGATTTGTTTGACACCTTCTCCTTTTTTGAAGATGTTTCAGAAAGATCCAACAATGCGATCACCGCCCCCACGGGAACCACATCCTTAGCTGAAACACGGTGTTCCAGCATCGTTCCCGCTGCGGGAGCAGGGACTTCGTTATCAACTTTATCGGTCGCTACTTCTACCAGAATATCCCCTTCTTCAAAAGCATCCCCTTCCTGAATCAACCAATTAATAATGGTCCCTTCGGTGATACTTTCACCCATTCTTGGCATCTTAAATTCCACTCTGTTCATAATTATTAAAATTCCGTGCTTCAATGGCCCTTTGTCGAACTTAGGGTGACATTTTTTAAATTATGGTCTTTTTCCTTTACTCTTGGCTCTAAATTCTTCCAAAGTCTTATAAAAATTTTCTTGAACCGGTCTGTTTTTGGGTAGCTGTCTAAGCGGCTCAACTTCTTCCAGTGTTTCATGGCAATCTTGTGGCAGTTGTTGGTACAATTTTGTTCCGGCGGTTTTCCAGTCGATCATCTCATCGGAAATATCTTTTATCGCTTTCGCAGGATTGCCAACGATCAACTTTCTATTACCAAAAACAGTTTCAGCTTTAACAAAGCTCATAGCGCCAACAATACATTCGTCTCCTATTTCAGCATCATCCATAATGACGCTGTTCATCCCAATAAGACAATTACGTCCTAAGTTCGCTCCGTGAATTATCGCTCCGTGACCTACATGCGCACTTTCTTTGAGAACGATACTTTTCCCGGGAAACATGTGAATGGTGCAATTTTCCTGCACGTTTACCCCGTCTTCCAGAATAATCTCTCCCCAATCTCCCCGAATGGCCGCTCCAGGGCCAATATAGCAGTTCTTACCAATAATCACATTGCCGGTGACCGCAGCCAACGGATGAACAAAGCTGCTTTCGTGAATTACCGGAATATGTCCTTTAAAGGAATAGATCATACATTTTAAATGTAAAATGATAAAGTAAAAAGTGAATATAGAAGACTTTGAACTTTTACATTTTGTGGTTTATTATTTAAACTTTTTTAATGTCTCCTTTGTAAATTCTGATAGCACCAGCCGCCCACTAATAGCCGCTCGTTCCGCCAGCAGGTCATCCCAGTTTTCGGTTCCCTGCCAAAACACATTTTTCATTTCCTTCATCGCTTCGGGGTTGTAGGTGCATAATTTTTCAGCCATGGCAGTAACCGCTTCGTCCAGAGCTTCGATAGATTCGAACACCTGAGCGTATAATCCTTTTTGTCTCGCCCATTCGGCATCGTAAAAACTATCGGCATCAATAGCTATTTGTGACATTCCGCTGAGACCTAATTTGCGCTCTACGGCAGGGCCTACAACGAAGGGTCCGATACCTACATTCAGTTCACTTAGTTTGATAGCAGCAAATTTCGAGGCCATACAGAAATCTGTGGCAGATGCCACACCCACACCTCCGCCGACGGTCTTCCCTTGAATACGCCCGATAATAAATTTAGGGCACTTTCGCATGGCGTTAATCACATTAGCAAAACCGCTGAAAAATATACGTCCCGTTTCCGCATCATTGATGTTTATAAGCTCTTTGAAGCTCGCACCTGCACAAAAGGTGCGGTCACCCCCACTTTTTAATACAATCACCTTTACTGCATCGTTCGCACCTGCGCTGTTAATCTCATCCACTAATTTTTGAAGGATATCCCCCGGCAGACTGTTGTGCGCGGGATGAAAGAATTCAATGGTTGAAATTCCGTTAGCAATGTTTTGTTTTACGTATGGTTGTGTCATGTTCAAATGATAGATTTTAGGTTTTTTTAGTTTTATATTAATCCGAATTGCTCAAAATGATGATTGAGGTGCTTCCGCTCCAGAAGATACCACTCAAATTTGTTGAGGTCACCAAAAACGATGTTTTTTAATGTAGCATCAGGATTTTCCTTAAAATAATCAAGGTAGTCTTCCCGTGCTTCCAAAAATTTCTTTTTTGCTGTTTCCAGATCGGGATGTTTTAAAGGCTCCAGTGTTTCCTTCTCCAGTAAGGGGAAATTTGTGTTTCGAGGGAATTTTTGATAATTGTACAACGACTCATGCGTTTTCTCTAAGTATTTTTCTGGAGTGGCCACCTCAAAATCCTGTACCTCTCCGGAAGCTATCCGGTACGTAAACTCGAGATGTTCTATCATGTGTTGCGGTGTCATGATGCCCCATTTTGGTTTTGTATCTTCAGAAAGACGTTGAAGCATTTCTTCAATTTTTTCCGAAGTCATTTCGGTAAAAACGGTTTGCTTCTTCTGAACCATGGTAAGAATGGTTGCTATGGCCACCAATTCATCTTCCACGTCAAATACTTCAACATACCATTTTACTATTCCGCTAGGGAGTTCTTTGCCTCGCGGATCACGGTCTATCTTCTGCTTGCAGGTTAGTCGCACATACACCGTATCGTTGTGGTAAATGGGGCGCAGGAAGCGACATTCTTCCAGGCCGTAATTTGCAGCGACGGGACCTTTATTAGGGTATACAAAAAGCCCTGCAGCGGCTGCCAAAATAAAATAGCCGTGGGCGGTACGTTTTTCGAAGATGCTACCGTCCAGCGAAGTGATGTCGGTATGCGCGTAGAAATGGTCCCAGGTAAGGTTTGCGAAATTGACGATATCACCGTCTGTGATCGTGCGTTTATGAGTTTGAAGGGACATTCCGGGCTGGATATCCTCCCAATGATAGGCAAACGGATGTTTGCTGATTTCTTTATAATCTGCTTTGGGTTGATAGATCCCTGTAACTTCGGTCAAGGTGGTTGGTGACCCTTGAACAGCACACCGTTGTAAATAGTGTTTAATACCTCGCATACCTCCCATTTCTTCACCTCCTCCTGCACGTCCGGGACCGCCGTGAATAAGGTTGGGTAAAGGCGAACCGTGACCTGTACTCTGTTTGGCACTTTCCCTGTTCAAAATCAGGATCCTTCCATGGTGAGTAGCTGCGGAAACGGTATATTCCTTTGCTATCTTATTATCGTTGGTTATTATAGAGCTCACCAGCGAACCTTTCCCCATCTTAGAAAGCGTAATGGCCTCTTCCAAATTCTTGTAAGGCATCAAGGTACTTACGGGGCCGAATGCTTCCGTGATATGAGCAGCTTCATTCTTTAACGGATCGTCCTCTCTAAGCAGTATAGGCTTCATGAACGCCCCCGCCTTCGCGTCGGCACCAACGGTTGTCACCTCTTCTACATTTCCGTAGACAATTTGTGCGGTCTTAGCGATCTTGTTAATTTGTTCTTTTACTGAAGTGCGTTGTGCGTCGTTCACCAACGATCCCATACGAACCTCTTTGAGTCGCGGATCGCCAATTGTAACTTTATCCAATGCGTTTCCTAAAGCGATCTGTACATCTTCCACTAGTTTCTCGGGAACGATGATCCTGCGGATCGCCGTACATTTTTGTCCGCATTTAACAGTCATCTCATTCCGAACCTCTTTGATGAACAGGTCGAATTCCGGGGTTCCCGGAACAGCATCTTCTCCCAAAATAGAAGCATTCAAAGAATCGGCCTCCATGGTGAAGGGGACAGATTCTTCAATGAGTTGCGGATGATTCTTGAGCTTTCTTCCCGTACTTGCAGAACCGGTAAAGGTCACCACATCTTGCGATTGTACTGTATCTAAAATATTACGGGCTGTACCACTAATGAGTTGAATGGCGCCTTCCGGAAGGATTCCTGAGGCCACTATTTCCTTTACAACTGCTTCAGTAAGATAGGCGGTCTGTGGCGCAGGAAGCACGACAGCGGGCATTCCTGCCATCCAGTTCACCGCACATTTTTCCAGCATTCCCCAAACGGGAAAATTAAAAGCATTGATATGCACTGCCACCCCTTCTCTGGGCACCATGATATGATGTGCCATAAAACGGCCGCCTCGTGAGAGATCGATAGGGTCTCCTTCTACGTGATAGGACTGGTTAGGAAATAGTTTCCGAAGGGACGCATTGGCGAATAAATTTCCAAAACCTCCTTCAATATCGATCCAACTGTCGATCTTGGTTGCCCCCGTACGGTAGCTAAGTTCATAAAAGGCTTCCTTTTTTTTGGTAAGAAATAAAGCCAGCTTTTTCAGCATA
This sequence comes from Altibacter lentus, assembly GCF_000746845.1. Taxonomy (GTDB): domain Bacteria; phylum Bacteroidota; class Bacteroidia; order Flavobacteriales; family Flavobacteriaceae; genus Altibacter; species Altibacter lentus. The sequence goes on from NZ_KN050846.1 coordinate 1,535,927, forward strand.
TTCCCTCGTTCCTGAAAGGTCATCTTGCGAAGCACATTGCCTTTATCCCTCCCGTACTGAAGGATCTTCGGAATATCCAAACCTTCTGTGGTAACACTGGTAAAATGTTCTCCCGTGATCGAATCGAGGATGGGATTCCCTTCTCCACTTCCGTCAACCCATTTTCCTGTTACATAATGTTGTGTTTTGTTCATCCTTATGCTCTTATTCTAATTATTTCTCCATTAATTTTTCCTTCTACAGATTTCACATATCCGTCCACCACTTTTCGCATGGAGACAGGGGTATTGCCGGGAAAATAATCTTTGTATTTTTCAAAGGCATCTTCCACCAAATTTGCAGAAATAACATTTATTCGATGTCCGTTTTCCAGTTCCAGGGCAACGGCTTTCACAAAGCTTTGGATCGCACCATTTACCATGGCAGCACTGGTGGTCATATCTACAGGTTCATCTGCTAAGATCCCAGTTGTTAATGTAAAAGAACCAGACGAATTAAGATATTTCCGTCCTAATCTAACCACATTCACCTGTCCCATCATCTTACTTTTAATGCCTATGTAGAAATCTTCTTCCGATAAGTTATTAAAATTATCCCATTTTGCATCACCTGCAATGTTCACAACAGCATCTACTTTGCCAACTTGTTTGAACATTTCAGCAATCGAACCTGACGAAGCGATATCTACCGTCACGTCTCCAGAAGTTCTTCCGGCAATGATTACCTCGTGCTTTTCCGAAAAGCGTTCGGTTACTTTTTTTCCAATTGTTCCATTCCCGCCGATAATGAGGATTTTCATACTTACAGGTTTACATTTTCAATAATCGCCGCATATCCTTGTCCTACCCCAACACACATGGTGATGAGCGCATAGCGTTTACCAGTAAGCTGAAGCTCCAATGCTGCCGAATAGGCAATTCGTGTCCCGGTGACACCCAATGGGTGGCCTATGGCGATAGAACCTCCATTTGGATTGATGCGTGGATCGTCATCTTTTAATCCCCATTCGCGGATACATGCGAGGGCCTGAGATGCAAAGGCTTCGTTCAACTCGATCACATCCATGTCATCCATGGTCAATCCGGCTTTCTCCAATGCCTTGTTAGAAGCCTGTACCGGACCGATCCCCATGATTTTTGGCTCCACCCCTACCACTGCAGAACTTACAATTCTCGCCATGGGTTTGAGATTGTATTTTTTTACGGCATCTTGGGATGCGATGATCGTGGCAGCGGCACCGTCATTGAGTCCGGAGCTGTTTCCTGCCGTTACGCTTCCATCTTTCTTAAAGGCCGGTCGAAGTTTCGCCAGAATTTCTTTGGTAGTGCCCGGTTTTATGAATTCATCATCTTTAAAGATAATGGGGTCTTTTTTTCGCTGCGGAATTTCAACCGGAACAATCTCCTTTGTCAAACGACCGCTTTCCTGTGCTTTTGCAGCTTTCATCTGACTCGCATAGGCAAATGCATCCTGATCTTCTCTAGTGATGTTATATTTTTCCACCAGATTCTCGGCAGTATTTCCCATACCATCTGTTCCATACAAATCATGCATCTTCTGGTTTACAAATCGCCATCCAAAACTTGAATCGTACATTTTTGCGTCTGTACCAAACGCCGATGAAGGTTTAGCGATCACGTACGGACCCCGGGTCATATTCTCAACGCCTCCCGATATAAAAAGATCCCCATCTCCGGCTTTGATCGCACGGTTTGCGTGTATTATGGCGGAGAGTCCGCTGCTGCACAGTCTGTTGACTGTTTCACCGGGAACGGTGAATGGCAGGCCTGCCAGCAGCAGCGCCATACGAGCAACATTTCTATTGTCTTCCCCCGCTTGGTTCGCACAACCTAAGATAACATCGTTATAAGCGTCCTTAGGTATGCCAAGGTTTCGTTTAGCGATCTCAGCGATGACCAAGGCTCCTAGGTCGTCTGTTCTAACAGCACTCAAAGACCCTTGATAACTTCCAATAGGCGTTCTAATACCATCAATAATATATGCTTCTTTCAAACTCAAAATTTTAAATACAAAATGCAAAAGGCTAAAGCGCAAAGACTTTATTATTAAACATTTTATGGTTTATATTTCTACTTAATTCGATTTGTTGTTTTGATACTTGTTGTAAAATTAACTAACCTGTCTTGTAAATCGTATTTTGAATTACTTTTCACTTTTACATTTCAGAATTTTGCTGTTTTACATTTTATTCCGTCCAGTCTTTTGTGGTTCTATATACAACACCTTTAAAAAGTGCAACTAACTCATCTCCTCTTCTTACCTCAATAATGTTAAATCCTAGTTTGGTGCGCTTTTCATCGAGGGTTGCTTCAGCCGTAAGATAGTCTCCTTCTTCCAATGCCGAAATGTGATTCACAGAGGTCTCTATGGACACTGCATACGTTCCATGTGTGTTGGCAGTAAAACCGAATGCTGTATCGGCCAGAGAATAACTAATTCCCCCGTGTGCCTTATTCATACTATTCAGCATTTCTCGACGCACCCTCATGCCTACCTTACACCGTCCTACCTCACATTCGAGAATTTCTATTCCAAGCCACTGACTAAAAGCGTCCTGAGAGAGCATTTTATATGGAATTTTGGCTCCTTCCATTATAATTTAAAATAATAAATGTAAAAATTAAAAGGCATAAAGGTCAAGACACTTTTACGTTTGCTATTTTGCGATTTTACATTTTTCATTAATAAAAAGTTTTGTTTTCTCTTTTCATTTTTCTAAGCAATGGCGAGCATCGGTAGCGGTCTTCATGATATTCTGCGTATAATGCGTCCATTTTCTGAACGCACCATTCGATGCCTTTCTCATCTGCCCAGGCCAACAATCCCTTGGGATAGTTCACCCCTTTGGTCATGGCATTATCAATATCTTCGGCAGATGCTATATTCAAGAACAAGGCGTCTGCCGCTTCGTTAATAAGCATTATCAATACACGATCGAAGATACGATGCCCCAGCACATCCTCTTCGCGAGGAGTAGGGTTTTCTGCTCCTTCGGTGTAATTATAATATCCCTTGCCCGACTTTCGACCCAGATATCCCGCCTCTGCAAAACGCTTTTGTGTAAAGGCCGGCTTGTATCTGGGGTCGTAGTAAAAGGCTTCAAACACGGTTTCGGTTACGGTATAATTCACATCGTTCCCAATAAAATCCATGAGTTCAAAAGGACCCATTCTAAATCCACCTTTGGTCTTCAATGCCCAATCGATGGTAGCAAAATCTGCAATACCTTCTTCATAAATCCGCAAAGCTTCTCCATAGAAGGGCCGTGCCACCCTGTTTACGATAAATCCGGGAGTGTCTTTAGCAATGGCAACGGTTTTTCCCCAGTCTTTTATGGTCTGTACAGCTGTTTGCAAGGTTTTTTCTGAAGTCTGGATCGCAGGAATCACTTCCACCAGTTTCATCAAAGGTGCAGGGTTGAAAAAATGAATCCCAATACATCTTTCGGGTAAAGTTAAGGAAGATGCTATTGAAGCAATCGATAAAGAAGAAGTATTGGAAGCAATAATACATGTTTCAGAAACATAGCTTTCCAACTCCTGAAACACATTCTTTTTTATTTTCAGATTCTCCACAATGGCCTCGATCGTCAAGTGTGAATCTGCCAGGTCCTTCAAACTACTCACATACTGAATGTTAGTCTGAACTCTATTCTTTTCACCGACATCTATTCTGCCTTTTTCCACCAAGCGAGCCAATATTCGTTCCAGGTCGGCTTCGGCGGTTTTTAACGCATCGCTATTAACATCAAATAGCTTTACCGCACAGCCGGCAGTAGCTGCAACCTGCGCAATGCCGCTTCCCATGGTACCCGAGCCTATTATTCCAACTTTTTTAATCATAAATTCTAAATGTAAAATTTAAAAGAAGAAAGTTTTATTCACTCTTACATTTTAAATTTTTCGGTTTGTCATTTAAAGTTTTTATTTCCCTTTAAATTCTGGTTTTCTTTTATTCACAAAGGCATCTACACCTTCGTTGTAATCATCACTTTGAGCCGCTTCTATCTGAAGCTTCGATTCCATTTCCAGCTGTGCCTTTAAATCGTTCGTCATAGATTGATTGAGCAATCGTTTCGTCATCCCTAAGGCTTTGGTTGGCATTTTTGCCAGTGTTTCAGCTAAGGCGGTCACTTCGGAAATAAAATCTTCCGAAGAAAAAACCTTATAGACCATTCCAAGTTTTTCGGCTTCTTCGGCAGAGACCTTATCTCCTAATAACATCAATGCTGATGCTTTCTGAAAACCGATAAGGCGTGGTAAGAAAAAGGTTCCCGCACTGTCCGGCACCAATCCTATCTTGCTGAATGCCTGAATAAAACCTGCTCCTGCTGAAGCGACTACCACATCACAAGCCAAGGCTATATTTGCCCCGGCACCGGCCGCTACTCCGTTTACAGCTGCAATAACTGGCTTTTCAATGGTGCGAATACGTTGAATAATGGGATTGTAATGTTCTTCCAATATCTTTTTAAATCCGGGATTGAGTTCGGGAGTGGTGACCTCTTTCAAGTCCTGACCTGCGCAAAAAGCTCTTCCGCTTCCGGTAATGACAATCGCTCGTACAGTAGCTTCGGACGCACAATGGTCTAATTGTTTTTGAAGACGCAACGCCATCTCACGATTAAAGCTGTTGAACACATCCGGTCTGTTGAGCGTTATCCACGCTGTATTATTTTCAATTTTAAGTTCAATTGAATCCTGGCTCATACCTGTTATTTTCGCTTCCTGTCAAGTCTTCGAAATTTTTTTCCGAAGTAAAGGAAGACTAGTTAATTTTAAAAGACGGGTTATAGATCAACCCAATTACATTATTCCATGGATCTTTTACCGAGGCAACCATGAGTTCGCCTCCTACGTTCGTGGGTTCTTCGTGCTTGGTAGCCCCTAATGTAATGAGACGCTTGTATTCTTTTTCAATATCATCTACGCCCCAATACGACAGTACGTTCTCACCCCGGGCAACTGAAGCTCCTCCTTCCGGCAATAGCCCCAATTCGTAGCCCTTTATAGAAAAACCTACATAAAATGTTTCATCAAAGTACGGATCGACCTCAAAAGCCTTGGCGTACCATTTCTTTGCTTGGGCTAGCTCGGGCACAATGTATATAGTAGTACGTAATCCCAGCATTATTTGAGACATTTAAAGTAATCGAAAGGTTCTAAACACTCGTCACATTTAAACAAAGCTTTACAGGCCGTGGACCCGAATTGGCTCACCAGATGAGTATTGGTACTTCCGCAATTGGTGCATTTCACTACTTTTGCATCCCCCAAGAGCGCTTCCTTATCGGCAGTTTCCTCCAATGGAGCCGCAATTCCATAAGCTTCCATCTTTCGCTTCCCTTGCTCACTTATCCAGTCGGTTGTCCAGGCAGGTGCCAGCACCAATTCTACCTTAGCATTCATACCTGCCTCCGCAAAAGCTGCCTTTAAATCATCGCCGATCACATCCATGGCAGGGCATCCCGAATAGGTTGGGGTCAATTTTATATAGACGGTCCCCTTTTTTTCTATCGCTTCGCGAATCACTCCGAGGTCCAATACAGTTAGCACCGGAATTTCGGGATCTGACACCTTATCTAAAATCGGGCGAAGGTGATCTTCAATATTGGTTTGAGCTACAAGTGTCATGTTTTCCATTTTATGGGTATTCTTCTACAACAGTCGTATTTGTTGTGATTTACCACGTCATATTGGGGTAGGTGCGTTGCATGTATTGTAACTCGCTCAAAATATACCCCATGTGTTCCGTGTGGATACCTTCTTTGCCACCTTTTGTGAAATAGGTATTTTCGGGGACAGTCAACGTGGCTTCCTTCAACACATCGGACACTTCTTTGTAATATTCCTCTTTTAATTGAGCTATATCTACCCCTATACCGTTCGCTGCCATAGTTTTTTCGGCATCGGTCATAAGGAACAATTCGTTTGTAAAGCGCCAAAGATCGTCCACAGCTTCCTGCATTTTTTGACGACTTTCTTCTGTACCATCGCCTAAACGTTTTACCCAATCACTTGAAAACCGTTTATGATAGCTAACTTCCTTGATGCCTTTTTTCGCTACAGCCACTAATTGGTCATCCTTGCTGTATTGTAATTTCTCCAAAAACATGAGATGATACACATCAAACAGGAACTGTCTGGCCATCACATATCCAAAGTGCGTATTGGGTTGTTCTACTAAAAGTACATTCTTATATTCCCGCTCCAATCTTAGAAATGCGATATCATCTTCTGTTTTTTCTTCATCGATTAATCTCGCGGCATATTGATAGTAACTTCTGGTTTGACCAATGAGGTCTAAAGCAATATTCGTGATCGCTATATCGGTCTCAAGACTCGGTCCGTGACCACAAAGTTCCCCCAGACGCTGTCCAAGGATCAGTGAATTATCTGCAATGCAAAGAATATATTGATATAATGTTTCATTTTTCATATTACATGTGCTTTACATCATCCGGCAGATCGTAAAAAGTAGGATGACGGTAAATCTTGTCCTGAGCAGGCTCAAAAAGTTCTCCATTATCCTGAGGGTTGGAGGCAGTAATATATTTACTTTCAACCACCCAAATACTTACGCCTTCATTACGACGTGTATACACATCTCTTGCGTTTTCCATTGCCATTTCGGCATCGGCTGCGTGCAGGCTCCCAAAATGACGGTGCTCCAGTCCGTTCTTACTGCGAACGAATACTTCCCAAAGTGGCCAATTTTTAGTCATAGATTTAATGTTGAAATTATTACTAACTTGCTTTCGCAACTTTCTTAGCTGTTTGTTTTTCGGCGTATGCCATGGCGGCATCCCTTACCCAGGCACCTTCTTCCCATGCATTCACCCGCGCGTTCATCCGCTCTTTGTTACAAGGTCCATGTCCTTTAACTACTTGCCAGAATTCGTCCCAATCAATAGGACCAAAGTCATAATGACCCGTTTCCTCATTGAATTTAAGGTCGGGGTCGGGAATAGTTAGACCTAACAGGTCTGCCTGAGGTACCGTTTGATCGATAAATTGCTGTCGCAGCTCGTCATTGGTCTTACGCTTCAATTTCCATTTCATGGATTGCTCGGTATGTACTGAAGCATCATCGGTAGGACCTAACATCATCAAACTGGGCCACCACCATCTGTTAAGGGCATCCTGTGCCATTTCTTTTTGTTCTTGTGTACCGTTGCATAGAGTAAGCATGATCTCATAGCCTTGACGCTGATGAAAACTCTCTTCCTTGCACACTCGCACCATGGCACGGGCATACGGTCCAAATGAGGTATTGCAAAGTGGCACCTGATTGATAATCGCTGCTCCGTCCACTAACCAGCCTATCGCGCCCATGTCGGCCCATGTAACTGTGGGGTAATTGAATATAGAAGAGTATTTTGCTTTTCCGCTATGCAATTGCTCATAAAGTTCGTCACGTGAGATCCCCAAGGTCTCACAGGCGGAATATAAATACAATCCGTGACCGGCTTCATCTTGTACTTTAGCTAACAATGCTGCTTTTCTTCTCAAGGATGGTGCGCGGGTGATCCAATTTCCTTCCGGCAACATTCCTACGATCTCGGAATGTGCATGTTGGGAGATCTGACGAATATGTGTCTGTCTGTATTTCTCCGGCATCCAGTCTTTAGGCTCTATCTTTTCATCACGCGCGATCCGCGCTTCAAAGATCGCTTCCAAATTTTTTACTTCATTTTCACTCATAGCTGTATGTTTGCGCCTGAAGATACAGGCTGTTACACATCAAAATCTACTTTTACACGATTGGAAGTAGGCACCGATTGGCAACTCAGCACAAAATTTTGGGCTACCTCTTTTTCTTCCAGGGCGTAATTTATTTTCATTTCCACTGTACCTTCCAAGACTTGACACTTACAGGTACTGCATACACCGCCTTTACATGCAAAGGGCAGGTCGGCTCCGGCTCCTAAGGCTGCGTCTAGGATATTGTCGTAATCGTTGGTCATTGTAAACTGAAATTCCTTTCCTCCGTCTACAATAGTTACTTCGACTCCTTCGACGTTTTGCTGCGCTAGGCGTTCGGCTCGTTTTTTATCTTCTTCTGAAAGTCCGCTTACGAACAATTCAAAATGAATCAGTTCTTTAGGCAATCCCGCTTCCACCAGATAGTTACTCACATAATGCACCATGTCTTCGGGACCACACAAAAACACTTCGCTGGTATCGGGTATATCAATGAAGGTCTTTGAAAGTACCTTCATTTTATCATCGTCAAAGCGCCCGTTGAACAAATCTATATCACGTCGTTCTTTGGTAAGGAAATAGTAGATTTCCAGTCGCCCGAAGTAAGTATTGCGAAGTTGCTCTAATTCTTCCTTAAAGATAATGGATTTGGCTGTTCTATTCACATAAAACAACTTACAAGTGGATTGCGGTTCTGAAGCGAGGTGTGTTTTGATCATCGAAAGAATAGGTGTGATCCCACTTCCGGCTGCAAAGAAAAGATAATTCTTTGGCTTATCGGGATGTACATCTACCCCAAACGCACCACTGGGAGCCATGATCTCAAGGGTATCTCCCGCTTTTAAGGTATTGTTAACATAGGTAGAAAACTTCCCGGTTGGAATTTGTTTCACAGCCACCTTCCATTGCCTGTCGACAGGACTGGAGCATAAACTGTAAGAACGACGAATGTCCTCCCCATCAATATCTGCCTTGAGGGTAAGGTGCTGTCCTTGCTGGAAGGTAAATTCCTTCGCAAGTTCCTGAGGCATATCGAACGTGATGACCGAACAATCATCCGTCTCTTTATAGATATCCTTTACTTTGATCTTATAAAATTTTGCCACGTATCTTTTGTCGTATTAAAAACACAAAACTAACGTTTGTTAGTAAGGTTTGCAAGTTAATTTTTTATTACAATGCCATCCAGAAAAACCGACACCAAATCTTTCTTTAACACATTGACGTCCAGCTTTCCTCGTTTTTGATACCAGAGGTAGAGCGTACGCAGAGTTGAGAGGATAGAGAACAATATCACTTCGGGGTGTCGTGGCTGGATCTCACCTACTTCTATACCTTCTTTGATGATCTTTCTAAAATTTTCCTCGTAATCTTCCCGCATTTGCACGAACGCTTCCACTTGTGAAACTTCCATGTGCATCCAATCATTGTTGAGTGCTGCCAGGCCTTCGGAAGCATTTACCGTAATATCGATGTGCAGCTCTATAATCTCCTGTATTTTTTGTAACGGACTATTCTGTCTCTCCAGCACTTCCCGCATTCCATTTGTAAACTCGTGGGCTACTTCCAAGATGAGGGTGGAAAGGATCTCTTGCTTTCCTGTGATGTGATTATAGAGACTTGCAGCTTTGATCCCCATGGCCTGCGCAATGTCCCGCATAGAAACGGCACTATAGCCTTTCTCCTTAAACAGTTGTGAGGCTACAGCAATGATCTCTTCTTTTCGGGTCTGTATTTTCATGGCCATGCAAGATAGCAATTATGTGAATAATTTGCGTTAGGGATTGCAGCAAACTACCCTGTAGTGCGTAAAGCCCGACCCGCTTTTTTGAATCTTCAAAACTGCGGGTAACGCCCAAAAAAATACTATTTTTGAGAACGTATGAACACAGTTGTAGAAACCAATGAGTTGCTGGACCGATTACCCCCGCATCTCAAGCAATATATCAAACCGCAAAATTACGAGCAGTACACCCCTATCAACCAGGCAGTGTGGCGTTATGTGATGCGTAAGAATGTAGATTACCTGCGTGCCGTGGCCCACGAGAGCTATGTAGGAGGCTTGAAAAGGACAGGTATTTCCATAGACGAGATCCCTTCCATGTACGGCATGAACCGTATCTTGAAAGAAATAGGCTGGGCAGCGGTGGCGGTAGATGGATTTATACCCCCCAATGCTTTCATGGAATTCCAAGCGTATAAAGTACTTGTGATCGCCAGTGATATACGACAACTTGAAAATATTGAATACACCCCTGCTCCCGATATTATTCATGAGGGGGCCGGTCATGCACCCATTATCGCCAGTCCCGATTATGCAGAATACCTAAGGCGTTTTGGAGAGATAGGTGCCAAAGCGATCTCGAGTGCACACGATACCGATATGTATGATGCGGTACGGGAACTTTCTATTTTGAAGGAAGCCGAAGGCATTTCGACAGAACGGATAGAAGCAGCAGAGCACAGGGTGTTACAGTTGCAGAATAAAAAGGTGACCCCTTCAGAAATCGCGCTCATTAGAAATCTACATTGGTGGACCGTTGAATACGGTCTCGTAGGAACCGTCGAAGCGCCCAAGATCTACGGTGCGGGTTTGCTTTCTTCTATTGGCGAAAGTGTTTGGTGTATGAAAGATGAAGTGAAAAAGATCCCTTATTCCATTGAAGCGGCCTATCAGGATTTTGATATAACCAAACCCCAACCGCAGTTGTACGTAACTCCCGATTTTGCTTATCTGCAAGAAGTTTTGGAGGAGTTTGCCAACACCATGGCCGTTCGTAAGGGCGGTTGGCGGGGACTCAAGAAATTGATCGAGTCGAAACAATTGGGCACGATCGAACTGAGCACCGGGCTGCAGGTAAGCGGTCATTTTACACGTATGATACAAAATGAAGACAATGAGGTGGTCTACTTTGAAACCGAAGGCGAAACAGCATTGTCCTATCGTGAGAAGGAAGTTATTGGGCACGGTGTAAGCAGACACAGTAAAGGCTTCCGGTCGCCTTTGGGCAAACTGAAAGGCATAAATCTTGCGATCGAAAATATGGGTCCCAGAGATCTTCAGGCCTATAATTTCTATGACGGAAAACCAATTTCGTTCGAATTTGAAAGCGGGATCACTGTAGAAGGTTTGAATGTTACGGGACTTCGAAACCTGCGAGGTGAACTAATGCTTATTCAATTTACAGATTGCACGGTGCGCTATAAAGAGGAAGTGTTGTTTCGGCCGGACATGGGAGATTTTGATATGGCCGTTGGAAAAGAGATCTTATCTGCCTTTGCCGGTGCCGCCGACTATCGCTCTTTCGATCTGGTGACCCACAATCCTTCCAGTGAGACCATTCGGGTAACACTTTCCGAAGAAGAAAAAATGCTGAATGATTATTACAAAGAGATTCGTGACATGCGCAGTAATGGGATGATAAAGTCGCGATGCATGGAGATTTTTGAAGCCTTGCAAAAGGATCATCCTTACGATTGGTTGTTGCCTCTGGAGCTGTACGAACGTACCAAAGCCGAAGCGGTGTTGCAGCATCTTATTCAGTTAAAAGAGCGCAGACCGAAAGTTTCTCATTTGATCGACGACGGATTACTTCTTATAGAGAAACAAAACATAGGTATTAATTAATATCATTCCTGTTTGGAAAACTTATTATGGGACTATTAGATTTTATATTCGGAAATAAAGCAAAAAAAATTGAAGACTTCGTCGCTCGCGATGCGGTGATCGTAGATGTGCGGTCAAGAGGAGAATACGCCGGCGGGGCCATTCCCGGCTCAAAGAACATTCCGTTGCCGGTGATTTCCGGCAAGCTCTCCGAAATAAAGAAATGGAATAAACCCGTTATTTTATGTTGCGCAAGTGGCATGCGAAGCGGTAGTGCCACGGCCATCTTAAAAAGCAACGGTATCGAGGCCATGAACGGCGGGGGCTGGCACAGTTTAAGCAAGAAGTTGTAAGGTCCCGATCCGTTTCAAGTTAGAACACAGGTTTTAATTGTCTGGCGGATAATCTAGAGAGAAAATACCCCGGCTTGTAAAGTTAAAGTGGTTGCAATATTAATAATCTATCTGTTGCAAATCGGCTTCTGAAGAGATCACCTGTTCCTTGTACTGAAGCGTCCAGCCCATCGAGTTGGTAAGGATATAGATCTTTTGAAGCTCAGAAATCAAGCGGTTTTGGGCATTTGTGACCAATTCTGACGCCTCTATCTTTTTGCGAAGCGATACCTCTATCTTGTCTTTGATCTTGTTGTAATCGGATGCTTCAAACTGATTGAAATAATCTTGTTGTACATCATAATACTGGATGTTAGGATTGATGGACAATTCAGGCTCCGGGATGTGTGTAATGGTCACCGTCTTGTTTGCCTCATCGATCTGTGTCTTTACGGCACTTAGATCGTACGCAATGGTAGCTTTTGCATTCACTACGACCAGCGCTTTCTTTCGCGCTGAAAGTACATCGATGTAAAATTTCTTCCAATCTTCGTAGGTGAATACTTGGGCGTAGTTTCCTTCGGTCACTATGAGTTTCCCAACATTTTGCAGCTGTTTCTGGATAAGTGCCGTATTTGCTTCCAGTTGCTCACGATTTTCCTTTTGATATTCACAATACCGCAGCCCAAACACAATAAGCAAGGCCAGTACTATTCCTAGGAGGATATTTCGCATTGTTACAGGTTTTTCAGAAAGATACTAAAAACTACAATTCGTATCTCACGATGAACATTAAAATACGGGGGAGCACAAAATACTGACTCGTGGTATTGAAATCTTCATTAAAACTATCGTTGTTAATAAAACCGGTGTCCAGCAGGTTGGTTGCCTGCAATTGGAATTCCCAGCTGCTTTCCCCTTTTTGGTAATATAGGTCGGCATTAATGAAGGAATACGTATTTTCTACCGTATTGGCGTCGTTGGTATAATTATAGTAATCCCACTCTGCACTCAACGTAAAATCTTTCAAGAACGTTATATCGGCATTCATGTACGGTCTTTGCGTAAGGAATGTTTGCTGCAAGCCACCGTTATCATAATCGTTCAATGTGAGACGGTACCCGACTTCAAAGTTGGGCCATTCCCGGAAATTAGAACGCACACTCGCACGATAATTCTGTGTGAAGCTTTCACTCTCCCGCACCTGGTCGTTTACCAGATTGTTCGACCGACTTAAAGAGGCATTTGCCGTGAGATTGAACTGCAACTTCTTTACTCTTTTACTGAAACGGCCTACGGCCGAAAAAGTTTCGTCGGGAAAGTTGCTGTCAATATTGAACGGGCTGCTCACTTGGTTGATCGCAATGATCTCTGAATTACTTTTAAAGCCGTTGATACGTCTTGAATAATTTAAAGATCCGCTAATATTGGTATAATTGAAAAGGTTGAAACTAAAGTATGTTAGATTGTAATTGTGTGACAACGCGTTCTCCAGGAACCGATTTCCTCGAAACAATCGGTTGTAATTATTGAATACATACGCCTGGGCATAATCATTCACATCGGTGTATTGCGCATTGATGCTGTAGTTGAAGCGAAGGCTTTCACTTTTCTTTAATTCCAGGATGATGTTCATGTCCGGCAGGAGCGTCCAGTCATTTTGAGTGATCGTACTTCCTAATTGTTCGTTCTTTACATTGTAATTATGTAGGGTAAGACCGGGTGTAAAGATGAATTTTCCGGTCTTTACTTTATAGTGCAATCCCAAAAATGCATCGGTAAAACCAAAGACCACATCGTTGTTGAAATCGGTTGCAGCAAATGGATTCACAGCACTGTTATCCAAAATCTGAAAGATCCCTGATTTGAATTTTTGATTACTTAAAGTACTTCCCAGCGTCACGTTCAGGTTACTGGTATTGGTCAGTACATAGTAATAATCCACCTTCGCGTCCAGCTTACTGGTCACTACATTTCGAGTCTGATTGATATTGTATCGGTCAGCCGGCTGCAGAGGATCAAAGGTCTCGTTGGTTGGATCGGCGGGATCGAACATGGTAAAGATCCCGCGAAAGGGAATGGAATCCTGCACAGCACGATAGAACGGATCCTCATCTTGATACAGGTGTTGTACCTGCCCCGCAAAAATATTCTTCTCGTCCAGCGTATAATAGATATTGGCATTTTGGTTCACCGAAACGGGTTGATTCTCTTTTGCTTCGGAAATGTTATTGACACGACCCATGACCGTGGAAAGTGTAGTATCATCTTCCGTTTGCTTTGAAGTTTTCAGCAAGGCATCGTAGTCCATTTGAAAGTTCGTGTTGGGTTTATACACTCCGCTTAGTTTCAACATCGCCAATTTACTCTGTTGATCGCTCACGGCATTGGTATTCTCTGTGGCTCCGGAAGCGATGTACTGGCGTATGGAATTGTTCACGATATTCGTACTATTGTCTGAAAGTATGGCGAACCCACTAAGATCCAGTGTTTTTGTAGCGGCCCAGCTAAAATTACCTGCCAAAAATTTAGTCTCTATGGCATTGGCGCGATCGTTCTGTGCAACAGCAAAGCCTAGGTCACTTTCACTGATCTCGAAATTCGTGCCTCCACCGCGATTGAAATTTCTAAACCCGCCCGTAAAATTGAAATAATCCCTAAAAGTAAAAGGCACTTCGCCAATATTATTAAAGTCGGTAATAAAATTAAGGCTGTATTTCGGACTGTAATAAAAGAGCTTCGGATGGACCAGATATCCCGTTTCATCCTCTCCCGCGATGCCTCCTCCTGCGGCCACTTCTCCAAACCAGAAATTCTTTTTTCCTTCCTTCAGCTTAATATTGATAGCAACATTATCCTGATCATTCCCCAAGCCTCGCATTTGATCTACTTCGTTATAATTGCGGAGCACTTCCACCTTATCCACAGCATCTGCCGGAATATTTTTAGTGGCTAGTTTGGAGTCACCGTCAAAAAAATCCTTTCCTTCCACCATGACCTTGGTCACGGCCTTCCCTTCTACTTCTATCTCGCCCTGGTCGTTCACTTCCACCCCCGGTAATTTCTTCATCACATCACCAAGTTTTCGCTCTTCACCGGTTGTGAACGAATCGGCGTTGTAGACAATGGTATCTCCTTTAACAACAACCGGCATTTCGTAGACGATCTCAACTCCGTCCAGTTCATCGGCTATGGGATTTAGAACAATATCCTGCTGAATGGTTTCTGAATTTTCCGGCACAGAGATCTCGTATTCTTTCGTCTGATACCCTAAGAAGCTCGCGCGCAGCACATACGTATTGTTGGCCGGCAGATCTAATTGATAGCGTCCTTCGTAATTGGTAATGGCATAAGATTCAATATCGCCGCTCTCCTTGACCGAAGCGATCACATTGGCGAATTCCAGTGGTTCTCCAATACTGTCTTTAATAAACCCACGCACCTTTACAGTTTGTGCCGAAAGCGATACGGAAAAAAGGAGCAGCAGTGCTCCGAAGAGGATTCTCATAATTAGTTGGTGTAATGTTTTTTCATTGGGCTACTTGCTGAAACCTTAACCGCAATCACTGTCCGCCAAAACGCATCCCGCCGCCTCGTCTTCCACCACCGCGGAAATTCTCCCGCATTTCATCGGTCTTTTCTTTTACGATCTGGTTGAATTCCGCACGTGTTACTTCCTTTCCTTTGGTAAGTGGCTGGATGGTTTCGGCCGCTTTCGGATTCATAACGATCTTTGAACACAGCAATGTGGTTCTGTAGACATTCAATTCTAAGATGAGACCGGGTAATCCTGCGTACTCGGCCGGACCGTTTCCTATGGGGATCTGTGGTGTGAACCATGCCGTAATGATCACTTCTTTAGGGATCTCTATCTGTTCCCAGGGATCCTCATTCTCGGTCTTTGTAGTATCCTGCGTCTCTGCGCCTTCCTTTTTCTCAGTAGCCCCACGGTCCCTGTTCCTGGGACGCGCCATACTCACATCATTAGGATCGATCTTTTTAACAGCAGTTGCTTTGAACGCAATGTATTGACCTATTTGTTTCGATTCTTTCTCGATATTCCAATCGAGCGTAGTAAGTGAATCGGTGATAAGAAACTGCTTTCCGAAGAACTCCCGCTCCTCTAACAAGATGTTCTTCTCGATGTTTTTATATTGAGGGCCTGCAGAGAAACTGCTCATCATCATACCAAAACCTGCATTACCAGCACCGGCTTCCAGTTTTTCCTCTTCTTTGTAGATGGATTCGTTATTACTGAAGGTAAGTATGTAGGTCTTTTCCAACATACTACGCATGCGCTCGGCGATCTGTTTTTTTATATCCTCACTCATCTCACGACCCCCAAAATTGTCCATGTCTATAGTGGTTTTAGATTCGTAATAAGCTTGACCACTAATATTTTGAGCGAATGTGGTAAGGGAGCAGCAACCAAGTGCCAGAAGAGCAAGAAATTTCATAGATTACATATTAGGATATACTGTTAGGTACCAAAGTACACATTTTGTTACACTATCCTTCGACTATTATTCCGTTCGAAAGTTTAATCATCAACATTGGTCTAACCGCCAATACGTATTTGAACATTCTTGCCTTTTTCGCGACGACCACTGCTCTGGAACTGTTCCATCATTTCTTTGGATTTCTTATCTCGAATTACATCGTATTCTGCCTGACTCACTTCCTTCCCAGCTTTTGGACGCTCGATATCCATTCCCTTCTCGGGGTTCATGACGATCCTCGAACAAAGAATGGTAAGGTCGCCGTCGTTCACTTCCAGAATAAGACCCGGCAGCCCCCAGTAATTGTCCGGACCGTGCAGCACCGGAATATCCAAGGTATACCATGCCGTCGTGATTTGGTTCTTTTTCACCTCCACCAGACTGTCAGTAGCACTATCGAAGATCTGCTCGGTCACTTCTCGCGAACTTATTGCCTTAAAACAGGTGTATTCCCCTATGTTCTTGGTCTCTTTTTGCAATTCCCATTGTGGCTTTTGTAGCGTATCTCTTATTAAAAAGGGCTTATCCATGATCTCTGTTGCATTGAGATACAGGTTTTCGGAAATATTTCGATACAGAACGTCCGTATTTCCCCGCACAACAATATTAATTCCTCCCGTTGAAGCTGCTTGGGGCTTCTCAAGACTTTCAACTTCTTTATAAAGTGATTCATTGGCTGTAAAAGTAAGAGTATACTCTTTTTGAAATTGTTTTCTCAACTGCGCTGCCAGTTGCTCCTTCACAGCATCTGAAGCATCATCGCTCATCTTTAGATCGACTTTTCTATCTGTCTTATAGGTTGCGATCCCATTGAACTCTTGGGCCGCGGACCCGAAAGATAAAATCATAAAAAAAATGAATAAAAAGTGTTTTAGTAGCATGGTTATATAATGTTTTTAAAAAGACGATCGATTTTTTTCAACGTTGCAAGGTACAAACTTACTATTATAGCGGTTCATTTTGTACCTTGGGGTTTCCTATGAAAATGTTCGTTTTTCTGTTTTTTATTTCCCTGCCCTGTGTTTTTGGTCAAGAACTAAAACCGGTGGCCACAATCCCATTACAAGCAGACCGATTTGTTGGATTTGACGGCTACAAGCAACTGTATTTCATTAAAGACAACATTCTTCATAAGCAAGGTTCGGAGGGAGTATATGTATTTAGTGATTTCCAGTTGGGGAAAATAAGTTCGGTGGATATTATCAACCCGTTGAAGGTCGTGATCTTTTACGAAACTGTGAATACCGTGGTCTTTGTTGATAACAGGCTTAATGAGATAGAACGCATCAACTTTAACAACCTGCCTCAGTTTGTAACCATAAGTACAGCGACCAACGCAGGAAATAACCGTCTTTGGATTTTTAATGTAGATACTCAACAACTCGAGCTGTATGATTATAGAAGTAGCAGAAAGACAATCGTTTCCCAGCCTTTTTCGGGTAAATTATTGTCACAGGCTAGTAATTTCAACTATTGTTTTATGTTGACCGAGCGCAAGCTGCGGGCTTTCAATGTCTATGGAAGCATTCTTTCTGAAATGGAAGCTATGGACTTCGACAAGATCATTCAGCAGAACGAAAATGTGTTGGCCTTAAAAGACAATGCGTTGTATATGGTACAAATGCTTCCCGGGGAAAATTCAGAAAAAACCATTCATCCCATAAAAATCACACTGCCCGAAAACCCTATAAAAGACTTGCAGCTTAGTCAAGATTTACTGTATATTTATGACGGAATTAATATTCTCACTTTTTCACTAACACCACCAAAGCAGTAAGATTTATGCACGTCGCGATTGCAGGGAACATAGGCTCCGGAAAAACCACGTTAACTCGTTTACTGGCAAAACATTATAAATGGAAGGCCCATTTTGAAGACGTTGAGGACAATCCGTATCTGGACGATTTCTACAACCAGATGGAGCGGTGGTCTTTCAATCTTCAGATCTATTTTTTAAACAGTAGGTTTCGGCAAATACTGGATATTCGCAAAAGCGGGAAAGATATCGTTCAAGATCGCACCATTTATGAAGACGCCTATATCTTTGCGCCCAATCTTCACGCGATGGGCCTTATGACCAACAGGGATTATGAAAACTATCGCTCGCTGTTCGATCTTATGGAAAGTGTTACCGAGGGACCGGATCTTTTGATCTATTTGCGCAGTTCGATACCCAATCTCGTAAACCAGATCCACAAGCGAGGTCGGGAGTATGAAAATACCATTAGTATCGATTACCTAAGCCGTTTGAACGAACGATATGAAGCCTGGGTACACGAATACGACAAGGGCAATTTGATCGTGCTGGATGTTGACAGTCTTGATTTTGTTGACAATCCGGAGCATCTGGGAGAGGTCATTAACAAGATCGATGCAGAGCTGCACGGTTTATTTAAAACTTAACATTTCTCTTACACTTCACAGCCTTTTTAATCGCTTACTTTGCGGTGACTTATGGCATCACTCTACAATACCAAATACTATCATCGTGATCTTTCGTGGCTGCGGTTCAACCACCGGGTGCTTCAGGAAGCGGCAGATAAAAGGAACCCGCTTTACGAACGCATCAAATTCTTAGCGATCTACTCTTCTAATCTGGATGAATTCTTTCGGGTACGTGTTTCAGATATACGACAAATAAAAAGTGTTGAAAAACCGCTTCGGAAGAAATTGATCACCAAGCCCAATAAGGTTCTTCGCGAGATCAAAAAACAAGTGGATCTACAGCAAGATGAATTTGGACAGATCTTTCAGAAGCAAATAATGCCTGATCTGGAAGAAGAAAATATCTTCTTGATCCATCACAAACAGTTTACCGCAACACAAAAGGAAATTGCCAAATCTTATTATTGCGACACACTGAAAGATTCTCTGAATACCAAAAAATTCGATTTCAAGCATTCGGAACCGATATTTGTAGAGAATGAAGCGCTGTACTTGGCCGGGATCGTTTCAGAAACACAATACCAACTGGTGGAGATCCCAAAGGACGAACCCCGTTTCTTTGTTTTTCCGAAGATGCAGGGAAAATACTATATCACGTTTATAGATGATATTTTAAAGTACAACCTCAACCAAACCCCCGAGAAAGAAGAAAAGACCGTCTATTTTTGCATAAAGATCTCCAGAGATGCCGAGTTGTATATTGAAGATGAATTTTCGGGGAATTTAAAAGACAAAATAGAACAATCGCTGCCAAAACGGGCCACCGGCCAAGCAACACGTGTGCTGGTGGATAGTGCGATGCCTAAAACATTTGTAGAAATACTGAAGAATGCGCTGGATGCAAGTAACGCCGATATTGTTTTCGGCGGACCGTATCACAACTTCAAGGATTTCTTTGCGTTTCCCAATCCTACCAACAAAGATCTATCAAACGACACCTTAGCACCGTTACCACATCCTGTATTAAAAAAAGGCTCCATACTAAAAGCTATCGAAAAGAGCGATCAACTGTTACATTACCCGTATCAGTCCTTCGAACCTGTGATACAATTGCTGGAAGAAGCAGCAGACGATCCGTATGTCACTAAGATCAAGATTACTATTTATCGCGCAGCCAGTGAATCTCGGTTAAATGATGCGATTACAAGAGCTGCCAAGAACGGAAAAAAAGTGATTGTATTCATTGAGGTAAAAGCCCGCTTCGATGAACACAATAACTTAAAATGGGGTGCAACCTTCGAAAAGCACGGTGCGAAGGTAATTTACAGTTACCCGGACATTAAAGTTCATTCTAAGATCCTCTATATTGAACGTGACGAAGAACAAAAACCTAAGCGCTACGCATATATTGCAACCGGTAATTTTAACGAGAAGACGGCTAGTCTTTATACAGATTTTGGTTTAATGACGGCACACCCAAAGATCACCAAAGAACTCAACAAAGTTTTTTTGGTGCTTGAACGTACCATCATTGTACCTAAAACCAAACGACTGTTGGTTTCTCCCTTCACTACCCGTTCAAAGTTCACCGAGTTGGTCAATAATGAGATCGAGTTTTCCAATGCCGGAAAGGACAGCTATATCATGTTAAAGATGAACAGTCTGGAAGACAAAGGCATGATCAAGTTGTTGTATAGAGCGAGCATCGCCGGTGTAAAAATTAAATTGCTTATTCGCGGAATCTGCTCATTGGTTCCCGGAATCAAAGGACAGAGCGAGAACATTGAGGTCATCTCTATCGTGGACCGTTTTTTGGAACACGGAAGAGTGTATGTCTTTGGTAATAACGGTGAGGAAAAGATGTATATCGGTTCTGCCGATTGGATGACCCGAAATTTGAATCACCGCATAGAAGTGGTGACGCCTATTTACGAAGCTTCACATCAAAAGACCATCAAAGACCTGCTCGAGATCGAATGGAATGATAATGTCAAGGCTCGTATCATCGATGCTGAGCAGAAGAACTGTTATGTCCCGCATGTAAAACCCGCTATACAATCGCAATTAGCCACCTACGATTATTTTAAAAAATCTACTGAATAAAGCCATGTGAACGGGCGTGCTCAATAGCCTGTGTACTGTCTTCTAACAAGAGCGCCGGGGTGGTCTTGTAATCTGAAAACAGACTCTTTACGCGTAGCACCTTCTTTTTGTGCTTTACACTTCGCAGGTATATTGCCAAGATACGATCGGGAAACTTTTTGGCGATCTCTATATAAATATCGGCATCGTGCTCTCCACTGTCTCCCACCAATATAAATTTCATGGCAGGATAGGTGGCAAGAATATCCAAGATCTCTCGCTGCTTCTGTGGTTTTTCTGAAAGATCCTTCCTTGCAAATGGAGAAGGTAGGTTTCGCAAAAGTACTGGTCCCTTTGGAAAATTGTTTGCTTTCAAGAACAGTTCCAGATATCGGTAAAGATTCCAGGGGCTATGACTCGCATAGAACATTGGGTTTGCACTTGCGCCGTCCTTGCCCCGGTGTAACAGGTGATAGAATTGTGATGCGCCTTCCAAAGGCGATCTGCTTTCTGCATTTCTGAAAAAGGTATTGAATACCAGTTTCAGCTTTAAAAAAGAAGCCACTCCGGTGTGTATAATCGTATCGTCAATGTCGCTCACCACGCCGAAACCTATATTGCTATTCGGAATTAGGACCTCGCCGGGGAAACGGTTGTTATTCTTTATAACCCAACCCGGGTGATCATTTTCAAAAGCCAGTTCTATAAGTAACCAGTGTTCTTCATTGCACAATGCCGTTAGCCCTTGAATACTTTCAGAAAATTTAAAATAGCCTTTCGCATCGGTGGTGGTATAAAAGACCCTGTCATCGGGGAGTTTGATTCTTAGTTTGGTATGGGCAACCTCATCGGTTTCAAAACGTTTTATCGAATTTTTCAGTAAACTGAAAAATCCTTTTTTGGAAAGATCGATATTTTCATCTTCCAATGCTCTTCCCCGAACGTAAAGGTGGGAACTGGTCCCATAGCTTTGGAAAACAATTATTTGAAGAGGATCTTTTTTGAACCATCCCATACTAAAAATGCCAAGATTCGGGCCATAACCACAAGATCAACAATCCGGTGACGATCGAGATCCCAAACGAAAGAGCAACCCATTTTGCTAACTGGCGTGTACCCAATACTGCTGCCATGATCCCTTTAAAAAGGAGATTTGAAAGTCCTGCTAATAAGATTAGCCGCCATCCGGTGGAAACCTCTAATCCGTCACCTTTCATAAGCTGCGAGAGAGAAAGGGTAATAGCATCCACATCTGTAAGACCGCTAATGATCGAAACTATGTACAACGCATTGTTACCAAATTCTTCTTTGGTAAAGGCCACAGCAAGGAGAATGAATCCGTAGAGCAATCCAAAGATCAAAGCACTTTTAAACTGAGCAGGATTCTTAGGTTCGGGCATTTCGTCATCACCCCCATCCTTATTGATCATGTAGAAAAGCCCAAAACATAGCAGTACCATGATCACAAACTCCATAATTATTGGAAGCATGATCTGTGGTAATTTTTCAGGTATCACTATACCAACTTCCACTAGGACACGTACAAAGGATATCGCTGAAGCTGCAGTGATCACAAAGGCTGCGATCTTATTAATATTTTTAGAGTCGGCCGTTTTCCTGGCATAACTTACCGTAGTGGCCGTGCTGCTAATAAGCCCCCCCAAAATTCCGTTGGAGATAATCCCCACTTTTTTTCCTACGAACTTATAGATAAAATAACCAACTACGCTAATCCCAACGATTAGGGTCACCATAAACCATATATTTCGCGGATTGAGCACATCGAGCGGTCCGTAGGTTTGGTTAGGGAGTATAGGTAAGATCACCAGCGAGATGCCGGCGAACGTCATAATGGCCGCCAGGTCCTTGTCCTTTAATCGATCGATAAAGTTGTGTAAATGCTCCTTCACATATAATAAAATAGCAAGTGTGCCTCCTAAAATAACCCCAATCACCTGACTTCCCATGACCAGATAGGCGCCAATGGCAAACATAAGTAAGGCAGCAACCTCGGTAGTTTGACCAATATCGATATCATTGAGTTTTTTGACTTTGATCACGTTGGCCATGATCAAAAGTGCCGTGATGGAGAGTCCCAATACCGGTAAGATAAAGGGATTATCGAATTCTCGTGTGAGAAAGCCCGAGACTACGCCTAAGATAGAAATAAGCGTAAAAGTACGAACTCCGGCCATCTTATTGTCTGTGCGTTCCCGTTGAACGCCTACCAGCAATCCCAGTCCAAAAGCAATCCCTAAAGTAATAAGGTCTTCGTAGTTCATGTATGACTAAGATAGTGAAATCCAAAAAAAAACCCTGCGAGTAGCAGGGTTTTAAGTATAATTTAGGAATTTGTACCAAATGAAGATTAGTTCGTCTCTTTTTCGATCTTTTTAACAACCTTCTTTTGAGTAGGTTCTCCATCTTCTTCTGTTAAGGCATCTACCTTAGCTCTCACTTCTGCTTCAGATCCTGTAAAGGTTTGAGTATCTTTTGTGGTCTCACCGTCTTTAGTTGTCTCAATAGTCACGTTGGCCGTTGTCACATCTCCATCAACAGAAAATTCTACTTGAACCTCCTTGGTTATAACAGCAGCACTTCCGCTTTGCTTCGCTTCAGCATTGGTGAGGATGGTTTCATTTCCGTCTTCATCAATAAAAACCATTTCTTCGGAAATGTTTTCCGCAGCATCCGTATCTACAGTGCCGTGATTCCCTAAAATTGGTGCGATCACCAATCCGACCAAACACGTTAATTTGATCAAGATATTCATAGAAGGGCCCGACGTATCTTTAAAAGGATCTCCAACAGTATCTCCGGTAACAGCTGCTTTGTGCGCATCACTGCCTTTGTAGGTCATTTCTCCATTGATCATTACCCCTGCTTCAAACGATTTCTTGGCGTTATCCCATGCACCTCCCGCATTGTTCTGAAAGATTGCCCACATTACACCACTCACACAGACTCCGGCCATGTAACCTCCTAAAGGCTCTGCGCCAAAGATCAATCCGATGATGATAGGTGTGATGATAGTTAAAAGGCCCGGAAGCAACATTTCTTTTAAAGCCGCTTTTGTAGAGATGTCCACGCATTTAGCATATTCAGGTGTTCCGGTTCCTTCCATAATTCCCGGTATTTCGCGAAACTGACGACGTACTTCCTGCACCATTTCCATCGCTGCTTTTCCAACCGATTTCATGGCCATGGCCGAAAACACTACCGGAATCATTCCTCCAACAAACAACATCGCCAAAACATCGGCTCTAAAAATGTTGATTCCGTCTATACCTGTGAACGTTACATAGGCTGCGAACAAGGCCAAAGCAGTTAACGCTGCCGATGCGATCGCAAAACCTTTTCCTACTGCGGCTGTTGTATTACCAACCGAGTCTAATATGTCTGTACGTTCGCGTACATGCGGCTCGAGTTCGCTCATTTCGGCAACACCCCCTGCGTTATCTGCGATAGGACCAAAAGCATCGATCGCAAGTTGCATAGCTGTTGTCGCCATCATGGCAGAAGCCGCCAATGCAACACCGTAAAACCCTGCCAGCTCGTAGGATCCGTAGATGGCAGCGGCAAATAATAATACCGAAGCAAAAGTAGATTTCATCCCTACTGCTAATCCGGCAATAATATTGGTTGCAGCTCCCGTAGATGAATTCTTAACGATATCCATTACAGGTTTTTTACCCAGACTGGTGTAGTATGCAGTTACAAAGGAGATCAATGCCCCTACTGCCAATCCAATACATGCTGAATAAAATACATTGATCGAGGCAATTTCTTTATATCCTTCGCCAAAGAACTTCATGTTCATGGTCTCCGGCAACATCCAGTCGATCAAGAAATAACTTGCTATCAACGTTAGAAGGATCGCAGCCCAGTTCCCCATATCCAACGCCTTTTGAACTTGTGATTCTTTCGCATCGTTGCTGCTAATTTTCACGAAGAAGGTTCCAATAATGGAAGCCAAAATTCCAACACCGGCAATTACAATAGGAAGTAAGATGGGTCCCATGTTGCTAAAGGCATCGGTAAATTGTCCGTCAAGGGACATATCGCGTATCACATAATTTCCCAGCACCATAGCGGCCAAAACTGTGGCTACATAAGAACCAAAAAGGTCTGCACCCATTCCTGCTACGTCCCCCACATTATCACCAACGTTGTCTGCAATGGTCGCCGGGTTTCTGGGATCATCCTCCGGAATTCCTGCTTCTACTTTACCAACAAGATCGGCACCTACATCGGCTGCTTTGGTATAGATACCACCGCCTACACGAGCAAAAAGAGCGATCGATTCCGCTCCAAGAGAGAATCCTGCAAGGGCCTCCAGAACGATGGTCATCTGCCCGTAGAAATCGCCGCCGTCCACGATGAACTGACTCACAAAGAACATAAAGAATAAACTAAGACCCAATACTGCCAATCCGGCAACACCTAATCCCATAACAGTTCCACCGCCAAACGACACCTTTAATGCCTGAGGCAAGCTGGTCTTGGCAGCTTCGGCGGTACGCGTATTTGCTTCCGTAGCAATACGCATCCCTATATTCCCGGCCAAAGCCGAAAATATTGCACCAAAGATAAACGCTGGTACGATCATCCAACTGGTCGATTCTACCATTGTAGAAACAATATACAGTAATACAGCTGCGATCACAGCGAATATTACCAAAAGACGGTATTCAGCATTTAAAAATGCCAGTGCACCTTCTTTAATACTTTTTGAAATAAACTGCATGCGCTCGCTTCCTGCGGCTTGCTTTTTTACCCAGCTCATTTTAACGAGCATGAAAAGGAGTCCGAGGACCGAAAGTGCAATTGGCACATAAATAATGTTCTGTTCCATTATAGTTTAGTTAATTAGAAATCATTTCAAATTTGCGACTGCAAAAGTAGGAAATTAGGCGGAATTAAAAAATCCTTCTATGGCTTATTGACAAGGGCTTTCAATTAATTAAGAGCCGTTTATTAAATCGTGAAGTTTTTATTCATTTTATGATCGCTGGTATCGTAGCGATCAATACACTTGTGGAGTATGTCGTAGGCTTCAGAAGCATCTCCCCAGCCGCCTACATCTACCCGCTTTTTCTCCAGGTCCTTGTACACTTGGAAAAAATGCTCGATCTCCTTGACGATATGGGGATTGACATCAGAAAGATCATTCAAACTATTCCAAACAGGATCGGATACAGGAACACAAATAACTTTCTCATCGGGTCCTTTCTCGTCGGCCATGTGAAACACCCCAATAGGTTTTACTTCCATCACACACATTGGAAACGTTGGTTCTCCCCCCAATACCAGGACATCTAAGGGGTCTCCGTCGAGAGCCAGGGTTTCGGGAATAAAACCATAGTCGGCCGGATACATCATGGAAGAGAACAGCATCCGGTCGAAACGAATTTTCTTCAGTTTAAAATCGTATTCATATTTGTTGCGACTTCCTTTAGGAATTTCAATCAATACATCGAAGGTGCGTTTCTTTTCAGTGGTCATTATATGTATGTTAAAGGGTACAGATTTTGGGAGTGCAAAAATACACAAATAGAATGGTTTGAATAAAAAAAGGGCTCACAAATAATTTGCAAGCCCGCTTAAATCAATATAAACTATAAATCAAAATAGTTTCAGATCTTAGGAATCTGTTTTCTCAATATCCGGTACTCCTTCGCTTGAAAACAAATGTGTTAGGTAAATCACTAAACAGGTTGTTTGTATGCGGGGAATCTACTTAAATGTACAAAAAAATCTAAAATGAGAATCCAAAGATGCCTGTAATCCCAAATTTTCGGGCATCGGGATTGTCTAAATAATTTCCTCGGAAGTTGAAGTCCAGGCGGAATATCCTAAATATATTGCCTATTCCGAAGCTATACTCGTAGTAAATATCATTTGGAGCCCTGTAAGGTATCCCTGAAGCATTGAGCGCTATATTTTTGTCGGAAATTTCTCCATACACCGCTCTAAAGCCTATCACTTCCCTCAAATTCAACTTGCGAAGTCCGGGAATCCGGGAGAACAACCGTCCGCCAAAGTTATGCTGTAAATGGAGGGACGAGTACGTATCACTAACAAACTCATAAAAATCCAGCTGTGTAAACGTATTGTACAAACTAAAATAGGTTTGATTTCCCGGAATAGGATTGAGCAAACTTAGCGGCACCTCGCCAAAGGTCTTTCCCACCTCAACGGTAGAATATAATCTTCCCAATCCGCCAATATTCCAGGGCTGTGTGTATAGCGCCTGTAGTTTTTGGTATTCGAAATCCCCGCTAAAAACATCTTTTAAACCATATGTATATCCTAAATAAAAACTAGGGAAATCACCGTCATTGATCACCGTTTGTTCTACGCCATAGCCAGAAGTTTTACGCCCGGGCGTAAAATTGAAGGCCAATTCTATTTCCGGTTGTGAAATCTCACTTCGTATTTCGCCGGTGAACGCTCCATCCTCCTTTACGAAATAATCGATACTAAACGTATCTGTAGCCGATCGCAACGTACGATAGGACCCCGTTAAGCGAACGATTAAATTCTTGGAAGGTTCGATGGAAAATCCGGCAGTAGTAAGATTAATACGCGACAACCTATCATTGGCCCCCACCGAAATAAGTGAAGAGGATGCCAGGCTGCGCCCTAAGACATCATTGCTATTGGTAAGGCTGGCTCCGGTTTGCTCCACATCCTTTCTGTTCCCGGCAAATACCGTAAGTCTTGTCCTTCGATCCAACAGTAATTTTGCGGAGATCCCATATTTAAAGCGCTCGTCTTTGAAACCGTAGGCACCAAACCCTTCGATACGCCATGGATCGTTCTGACTAAAGTACGTTCTTCCTCCAAGACGGATCCGCAGTCCTTCGGCTTCATTGAACCCAAAGACAGAGAATACGGGACCTATATCAAAATTGTTGACCTCATAATATCCCGACGCCAGTACTGCCCCAAGATTGTACAAGGTCTTAAACCGAGGCACTGTCTTTAAGGTATCGAGCATCTTATAAACGCCTTTTTCGTCCTTACTTAGTTGTTCCATTCGATTCTGTTCCCAAAATTCGTCCGGTCGATTATAGACCTCATATTGATAAGGATCTACCTGTTCGCTATAGAATTTCTTATCCTTCGGAATATCGAAAACATAGTTATCGTATAGGGTGGTTCTTTTTCCGTAGATACCACGCGCCCCTTCCTTCTTCCGAAGACTGAAATCACTTAAAAAATAATCTCTTGTAATAAGAAAAATAGAATCGTTCAGCACCTCAAACTCTTGTTCGATATAGACCTCCCGCACCCAGTTAAGATTGGCACTTTTCGAGGCTTGAAGGTTTATCTCCTTGATCGCCCACGTGGTATCATTGACCCAAAAATCGCCTTTAAACGTCAGTTCATTCTTTCGACGCGGGTAGTAGACAATGTTATAACACCATTTATTTCCGCGATAAGCACTGTCTAGCAGCACATAATTATAGACATCGATCCCGGTACGTGAGAGCGGACTCGTAAAAGCCTTATCGAAGAACTTAAGATAATTATCGTAGACGTCGTATTCGCTGTAAAGGTCTTTTACGAAAGCGATGAGTGTTTGATTGTTGCTGAAACCCGAATTCTTGTTTCCTTCCAGCACTTCTTTCTCTTCGTTGAGTACGTTATCTCCATAGACTTTTGAAAAAGCTTCGTTAATAAAGATGGGCAGGTAGGTATTTCCCGTCACGTTTGAAGTATCCACCTGATCGAAAACAAATTCCATTCCGTTGAAGATCCTGCTCTTTATTAGCGAAGAATCGATGGTGTTAAGATCGAACTCCAGTTTTTCGTATTTGTCATACTGGTATTGAGCGAACTTCTTGGTACCATTCTCTCTCCTGTTCTCCCATATCTTTCTAAGAATATCGATGGCCGGATTGTTCTTTTTGGATTGATTCCCGCTTATAATGACGACTTCGTTCAACGCAGCGGCTTCTTCGCCCAGTGTCACTGTCATGTTATACGTAGAACGCTGGGTAAGTGGCACCTCTTTGCTGGAATAACCAATAAATGAAAAGACCACGGTTGAATAGGTTTCGTCGCTTTCGAGGTAAAAGCGTCCATCCTCATTAGAGATCGTACCTTCATTAGAATCCTTGAATATAACATTCGCAAAAGGAATAGGTTCGCCGCCATCCCCTATAATTACACCGCTTACTTTTGTTTGAGCAACAACTACTATAGAAAGCAGAAAAAAAAATAGAGAAAAGTAGTGCTTCATAATAAGGTGCTCCTTGCAAATTTGGGTAACGAATTAATTCTTGAAAAATGTAGTTCGCTGTAATTACTTGTACATTACTTTCTTTACTGCTTTTATCACATCTTCACTGTTAGGCAACCATTCCTCCAAAAGTACGGGAGAATAAGGAGCAGGGGTATCTGCAGTATTGATCTTTACAATAGGAGCATCTAGGTAATCGAATGCTAAACTCTGTACCCGGTATGTGATCTCGGTGGCTACATTGCCAAATGGCCAGGCCTCTTCGAGGATGACCAGACGATTGGTCTTTTTAACAGACTCCAGGATAGTGTCATGGTCCATAGGTCTAACGGTACGCAGGTCTATCACTTCGCACTCTATCCCCTCTTCAGACAGTGTTTCGGCCGCCTTGTAAGCCTCTTTAATGATCTTTCCGAAGGAAACGATCGTTACATCCTTCCCTTTCCGCTTTACCTCTGCAACTCCCAAAGGAATCAGGTATTCGCCTTCGGGCACCTCCCCTTTATCCCCATACATTTGTTCGCTTTCCATAAAGATCACGGGGTCGTCATCACGAATAGCACTTTTTAAAAGACCTTTAGCATCGGCAGGATTGCTGGGGACAACCACCTTTAGACCGGGGCAATTGGCATACCAGCTCTCGAATGCTTGTGAGTGTGTAGCCGCTAACTGACCTGCAGAAGCAGTCGGACCTCGGAATACGATGGGAATATTAATCTGTCCACCGCTCATCTGCCGCATTTTAGCCGCATTATTAATGATCTGGTCAATACCTACAAGTGAAAAGTTGAAGGTCATAAATTCGATGATAGGACGGTTGCCATTCATGGCAGAACCCACACCAATACCCGAAAAACCCAATTCGCTAATGGGGGTATCAATAACACGTTTAGCGCCAAACTCGTCCAGCATCCCTTTACTGGCCTTATAAGCACCATTGTATTCGGCGACTTCCTCGCCCATTAGATATATATTTTCATCCCGTCGCATTTCTTCGCTCATGGCTTCGCAAACGGCTTCTCTGAACTGGAGTGTTTTCATACGGCTTCCCGCTATAGCGGGTATCTTTAGGGTTGTAATAGATTCATTTTTTCTGAAATCTCATATACTTATGAGACAAGAAGGACAAAAATACTATTATTTAAACGTCAAGGTATAATAAATATAAAGTTTTAACCAAATTTTATTATGCACGCACAGGAAAATTTCGAAATATATCTGTATCTTCGTACCGCAAAAATCGGAAGCCAAGTTTGCTTCCCAATATGTAAAAATTTACAATTACAAATACTGCTTATTTATGAAAATATTAGTCTGTATTAGTCACGTACCGGACACGACTTCAAAGATCAATTTTACAGAGAACGATACCAAATTCGACACCAACGGGGTGCAGTTTGTGATCAATCCAAACGACGAATTCGGATTGACACGCGCCATGTGGTTCAAAGAAAAACAAGGTGCGACAGTGCACGTAGTGAATGTGGGCGGCCCCGAAACCGAACCCACACTTCGCAAGGCTTTGGCTATTGGAGCCGATGAGGCGATTCGAGTGAATACCACCGCTACCGATGGTTTCTCTGTGGCGAAACAACTAGCTAACGTGGTAAAAGAAGGCGGGTACGATCTTGTGATTGCCGGCCGTGAATCCATCGATTACAATGGGGGGATGGTCCCGGGGATGGTTGCCAAATTAACAGGTGCCAATTTTGTGAATACCTGCATTAATCTTGAAGTAAATGAAGACAAGGTAACTGCCGTACGCGAGATCGACGGAGGTAAAGAAACGGTTAGCACATCATTACCTCTGGTTATTGGCGGTCAAAAAGGCTTGGTGGAAGAAAGTGATCTGCGTATCCCGAACATGCGAGGTATCATGCAGGCACGCTCAAAGCCTTTAAACGTGAAAGAACCCGTGGACGCTTCGGCTGAAACTCAAACAACAAACTTTGAGAAACCCGCGCCTAAAGGTGCCGTAAAATTGGTGGACAGTGTTGATGAGCTGGTAAATCTTTTACATAACGAAGCCAAGGTAATTTAAGGTCTCGACTTCACTCACCACCACAATTTTAAACTATAAAAACAATAATTTACGAAAGCATTCATCTTCGTAAATCTAAAATCAAAAATCAAATGTCAGTTTTAGTATATACCGAATCAGAAGAAGGAAATTTTAAAAAGATCGCTTTGGAAGCTGTCTCCTATGCGACAGGTATCGCAGAGATGATGGAAACCACTGTTACAGCTCTCGCTGTTAATGGAGGAGATGCATCGCAATTAGGAACGTACGGAGCAGATAAAGTCCTGGAAGTTTCCAACGACAAATTATCGAAGTTTAATGCGGAAGCCTATGCCGATGTCATTGCGCAGGCTGCTAAAGCTGAGGATGCCAAAGTGGTGGTCTTAACCTCCAGCGCCAATGCTAAGTTCATGGCTCCTTTAATAGCTGTAAATCTGGAAGCCGGCTACGTACCTAACGTGACCGAACTTCCCGCCGGCACTTCTCCTTTTAAGGTGAAACATAGTGTTTTCACCAACAAAGCGTTCGCCACTACCGAGATCACTACCCATGTGAAAGTGATTGGATTGGCAAAGAATGCCTTCGGGTTAAAAGAAAAAAGCGCTGCTGCTACGTCTGAAGCATTTTCACCTCAATTGAGTGAGGATGATTTTTCAGTAAAGGTCGTTAGCGTTGATAAAGCTACCGACAAGGTGACCATTGCCGACGCAGAGATCGTGGTCTCGGGAGGTCGCGGATTAAAAGGTCCCGAAAATTGGGGTATGATCGAAGAACTCGCCGAAACCCTTGGTGCAGCTACCGCCTGTTCAAAACCTGTAAGTGATATGGGTTGGCGTCCACACAGTGAACACGTGGGTCAAACCGGGAAACCGGTCGCATCAAACTTATATATTGCTATTGGTATTAGCGGTGCGATACAACATTTGGCGGGTATCAATTCCTCAAAAGTAAAGGTAGTGATCAATAACGATCCTGAAGCACCATTTTTCAAGGCAGCAGACTACGGGATCGTAGGTGATGCTTTTGAAGTGGTTCCTCAACTCACCGAAAAATTAAAAGCCTTTAAGGCACAAAACGCATAATTTTTAGTATTTTGTGCCTTGAAAAAAGGGCTGTTTAGAGAAGGAAACGTCCTTGTTTAAACAGCTTTTTTGATTCTGAAATATGAGCTTAGTTCGACTTAACATAAAAGGTATTTCATACAGTCAAACACAAAATGGGGCTTATGCCCTAATTTTGAGTGAGGTGGACGGGGACCGAAAATTACCTATTGTCATTGGCGCTTTTGAAGCTCAATCGATCGCAATTGCGCTGGAAAAAGAGATCAAGCCACCGCGCCCTTTAACACATGATCTTTTTAAGAATTTTTCAGATCGATTTGATATCGTGGTCAAGCAGGTCATCATCCACAAACTGGTTGATGGTGTCTTTTACTCCAGTATTATTTGTGAGCGAGATAAGATAGAAGAGATCATCGACGCGCGCACCAGCGACGCTATCGCATTGGCGCTTCGTTTCAACGCACCTATCTTCACCTATAAGAATATTTTAGACAAGGCAGGTATCTATTTAAAGACCACTCCCAAACGTAAAAAGGACGAGAGTGCTAAATCGGAAGAAGTTGTGATCGAAGAGTTGATCATGGGAGAAGATAAGGAGTCTGTGAAGGTCACGGGCGAG
The DNA here is from genome assembly GCF_000746845.1 of Altibacter lentus. Taxonomy (GTDB): domain Bacteria; phylum Bacteroidota; class Bacteroidia; order Flavobacteriales; family Flavobacteriaceae; genus Altibacter; species Altibacter lentus. The sequence continues at coordinate 1,568,507 of NZ_KN050846.1, forward strand.
GATTACACCTCCTTCACTTCCAAAGAATTGAATCAAATGCTGGATGAGGCTGTCGCTAATGAGGATTATGAAAAAGCGGCCCGAATTCGGGATGAAATCTCCAAAAGGCAAAAATAGCGTATGCGCACTTACATACTCCTCGCAATGCTGCTCCTTCTGCAAGCAGTTGGCTTCGGACAAACACTTGAAAAAAAATGGAAGTTCTCTACCATCGAATCGCACGACGGTAAATCGCTTTTTACGATCAATGAGGCTTCAGATTTTTTTACACTGAAAGACGGAACTTTCGAATACCGGCTGGAAGCAAAGGATAACCTCAAAGCATCCGGGGATTATATCTTTCAGAATAATTTATTAGTCCTCTTCTACGATCAGCCAAACGATACCATACGTCGCTATCGGGTTTCAAAACTAACCGACTCCATGCTGGTGTTTTCAGAAAATAAAACGGTTTATTCCTTTACCGCTCCTACCGAAACTGAGGTCACACAGGTTGTTTCCGAAGCGATCGAGGATGGCAGCATCGCCCTGGATCCCAATGTTGGCATGGGGGTTAGTACCAATAGTGTTCTGCGGGGAATTCTCGGGATGGTGTTTCTGCTTTTCATTTGTTTTTTATTGAGCAGTAACCGAAAAAAGATCGATTGGAAACTGGTGGCAACAGGACTGGGTCTGCAAGTACTCTTTGCTGTTTTAGTACTAAAGGTTTCTTTTGTTGCCTCATTTTTCGACTGGATATCGGACAAAGTCGTTACGTTTCTCAATTTTAGTGAAAAAGGAGCCGAATTCCTTTTTGGGGGCTTGGTGACAGACATGGATACCTTCGGCTATATCTTCGCATTTAAAGTGTTGCCCACTATTGTATTTTTTTCGGCGTTTACCTCTCTACTTTACTATTTGGGCATCCTTCAGAAATTTGTAAAAGCATTTGCCTGGGTGATGAGCAAGACCATGCGCCTTTCGGGAGCAGAAAGTCTCGCGGCCGCAGCCAATATTTTTATAGGACAAACCGAAGCACCCTTAGTCGTGAAACCATATTTGGACCGTATGACCAAGTCTGAAATGCTCTGCCTTATGGTGGGTGGCATGGCGACCATAGCAGGAGGCGTATTGGCAGCATTTATCGCCTTTTTGGGCGGAGACAGCGATGCTGAAAAGATCATCTTTGCTAAGCATTTATTGACAGCCTCGATCATGTCGGCACCTGCTGCTATCATCATTGCAAAGATGTTATATCCTGAAACTGAAGAAGTGGACCGCAAGCTGGATATTTCAAAAGATAAGATCGGTTCCAACGTGTTGGACGCCATATCGCGCGGCACGACCGAAGGTTTGAAACTGGCGGTAAATGTAGGTGCGATGCTTTTGGTTTTCACGGCTGTGATTGCGGTGTTCAACTGGATCACCGTCGACTGGATTGGCGGCCCTACAGGCCTAAACGATAAGATCGCAGCCAGTACGGGAGGGCGTTATGACGGATTTTCAATGCAGTATATTTTAGGGAATGTGTTTGCGCCGGTGGCCTGGATCATAGGGGTTCCCGCAGAAGATATTCGTGTAGTAGGGCAATTACTTGGAGAGAAGACCATCTTGAACGAATTCTTCGCGTATGCGTCGTTGAGCGAGCTCAAGCAAGCCGGAGCTATCGTTAACTATCGCTCCATCGTTATTGCCACCTACGCGTTATGTGGCTTTGCGAACTTTGCCTCCATCGGAATACAAATTGGGGGAATTGGCGTACTGGCTCCAAGTCAACGCACGACCCTGGCCCGATTTGGGATTAAAGCGCTCATTGGAGGTACAGTGGCGGCCTTGTTAACAGCCACTATCGCCGGAATGCTAATAGGCTAACTTTTTTTACTACGGTTTCGCCCCAGCGAACGGCATCTTCTAAGGAATGGAAGAAGGTAAAAGCACCATCATATAAAGATTGTTCTGCCACGGCCTCTTCTCGAACATCATCAGACATTGAAACAATTGCTAAGACGACGACTGATTTTGAAACGTATGTAGTGTACACCTCCGTATTGATCTTTTTGGTGATGGCACGATTAGAGATCACCACAAATTTACGATTACGGTAATGTAAATCTACCACCTTGGTAAACGCTAAGGCTTTAGGAAGATCATACCTTTGGCCTGTAAAATGGAATATGGCGTGCATAGGAAAACACTCCAAGGGTGCGGTACTTAATTGATATTGCGCTTCCACCTTAAGGTCTTTTTTTATTCAAATTTGAATGTTTTTAGTTTTTGTCTAACAAGGTTTTAGAGAATTGGTTAATAACTCATCAATAAATCCGTTCTAAATTCGTTTTCAAAAAGATGTCAATTGGTTATTTTTAAACCCCAACAATTTTCAAAATGAAGCAATACCACGACCTTTTAAAGCATGTCCTTGAACATGGAAATTTTAAAGAAGACCGCACGGGAACCGGGACCAAAAGTGTGTTTGGCTATCAAATGCGTTTCGATCTTAGCGAAGGATTCCCAATGGTTACAACCAAAAAACTTCATTTAAAATCAATTGTCTACGAATTATTGTGGTTTCTTAATGGAGATACCAATATCAAATATCTTCAGGAGAATGGCGTTCGAATCTGGAATGAATGGGCCGATGAGCAAGGGGATCTGGGCCCTGTTTATGGTCATCAATGGCGGAACTGGAACAGCGAAGAGATCGACCAGATTAAAGAAATCATCGAAACTTTGAAAAAAAACCCCGATAGCCGACGCATGTTGGTAAGTGCGTGGAATCCCAGTGTGCTGCCCGATACATCCAAGCCGTTTAGTGAGAATGTAGCCAACGGAAAAGCCGCCCTCCCGCCCTGTCACGCGTTTTTCCAATTCTACGTTGCCAACGGGAAATTATCCTGTCAGCTCTATCAACGAAGTGCCGATATCTTTTTGGGTGTACCTTTCAATATTGCTTCCTATGCACTCCTTACGATGATGGTCGCTCAGGTGTGTGGCTACGAAGCAGGCGATTTTGTGCACACCTTTGGAGATGCACATATTTATAGTAATCACATGGAACAAGTTGAGCTTCAATTATCACGTGAACCAAGACCATTGCCAAAAATGTTGCTAAATCCGGATGTAAAAGATATATTTGACTTCAAATTTGAGGACTTTACACTCTTAGATTACAATCCGCACCCTCATATTAAAGGCGCGGTTGCTATTTAGTCCTCTGAACTTAAAATAAAAATCCTACATGAAAAAAGTATTATTGATTATTTGCATCGTATTTTCCACCACGCTCTTTGCCCAAGAAGAATGGGGAAACATTCAAAAGAATACGGTAACCCTAAGTGAGATACCACCTATATGGCCCGGCTGCGAAAGTGGCAGTGTCACTGTCCGCAAGAATTGTTTCAATCAGAAATTGGCACAGCATATTTCAAAGAACTTCAAATACCCTGCAGAAGAGTACAAGAACAATGTGGAGGGTAAGGTGATCGTAGAATTCATCGTCAATGAAAAAGGGATCGTCGAGGTTAAAAATGTAAGTGGAGGAACGCCCGCTTTACAGGCGGAGGCCAAAAGAAATATTCTAGCGATTCCCAAAATGACGAAACCCGGAATGATGGGCGGCAAACCTCGGGCTATTAAATATACAGTGCCATTCACATTTAAAACAGGAAAATAAGAATGATAAAGCGCTTGCTATTAAGTGTCTTTCTTTTGGGCTCATGCCTTTCGTTTGGACAAAATGAAGACACTTCCAACGAGAATGTTGGATTTGCAATTATTGAAAATGTTCCGGTCTATCCGGGCTGTACCGGCTCAGATAACATAGCGCTAAAGCATTGTATGTCTGAAAAGATTTCTGCACACGTAATGCAAAATTTCAACAAGTCGCTGGCAGAAGCGTTGGACCTCCCGGCCGGGAAACAGCGAATTTTTGTACAATTCACGATAAATAAAACAGGTAACGTGGTAAATATTCGTGCACGGGCGCCTCATTCCATCTTAGAGCTGGAAGCGGTTCGGGTGATGGAATTACTTCCACAGATGAAACCCGGAATGCAAAAAGGCGAGACCGTAAATGTACTCTATTCTCTGCCTATTGTATTTGAAGTGGAAGAATCTAAAAAAGAAAAGCGGGAGCGATTAAAGCGTGAGCGCGCCAGCAAAGGGAATTAGCTTTAACATTCTCTAAACATCTTTACATTTTAGTTTTAATATCTTTAAGGAGTGGGTAAGAACCAACTCCTTTTTTTATGATTGAAACTGAAAATCTGGTTTCCCTTTTCTTGGAAACCCGGAAACATACCGAAGCAATTTGCAAACCGCTTGAGATCGAGGATTATGTGGTCCAACCCATTGTGGATGTATCCCCGCCCAAATGGCATTTGGGACATACCACTTGGTTCTTTGAAGAATTTATTCTGAAGCCTCACAAACCCGGCTACACCTTGTTCCATGAAGATTTTGCCTTTGTTTTCAACAGTTATTACGAGTCGGTAGGCAAGCGGGTGGTACGAAGTGATCGCGGCAATCTTTCCCGTCCCGGCGTAGCAAAGGTATACGATTACAGACACTATGTGACCGCCGAGCTTGAGGCTTTTTTGAAGACGGAAAAAGCTTCAGAACTTACAGAGGTCCTTCTTATTGGGATCCATCATGAAAAGCAACATCAAGAGTTGTTGATGACGGATATTAAATATATTCTAGGTCACAATCCGTTGCTGCCTCCCTATTCCAGTTCATTTTCAGAAAATCCTATTGAGAAGGCTCCCGCCGCATGGATCTCTATGGAAGAAGGTATCTATGAAATTGGCCATGATACTGCCAACGAATTTTGCTATGACAATGAGCTGGGAGTACACAAAGTATATTTGCAGCCCTATTCCATCTCAAGTAAACTTGTCACCAACAAAGATTATATTGATTTTATCGCTTCGGAGGGGTATAAAGACCCCCTTTTATGGCATGCGGAAGCCTGGGACTGGCTTCAGCAAGAAAAGATAACGCAGCCTATGTATTGGCATTCTATTGACGGGGAATGGTGTCAATACACACTAAAAGGCCTTCAGAAGCTAGAAAAAGAGGCGCCAATAACGCATATTTCCTACTTTGAAGCATTCGCTTATGCGCAGTGGAAAGGATGCAGACTTCCAACCGAATTTGAATGGGAAGCCGCCCAACATAATTTTAACTGGGGAAGCCGTTGGGAATGGACCGAAAGCGCCTATTTACCGTACCCCGGATATACTAAAGCTCCCGGAGCCATTGGCGAGTACAACGGAAAGTTTATGGTCAATCAAAAAGTATTACGCGGCGGATCTGTAGCGACGCCTAAAAAGCATACCAGACCTACGTACCGCAATTTTTTTCAAACGAATTTACGCTGGCAATTTACCGGAATACGGCTGGCCAAATAATCACCACTTTTGTTATATGATATTATCCAGCGCCACCCAACTAGATACACCCTTTAAGAAAGATGTGTTCGAAGGACTCACCAGCGAACCTAAATATTTGTATTCAAAATACATTTACGATCAGGCCGGCGATAAGCTCTTTCAGGATATCATGGCGTTACCGGAATATTATCTCACAAATTGCGAACTGGAGATCTTAACGCTACACACAAAAGCTATTGCCAATTTGTTTAAAGGGGATGCAAACGGTTTCGATCTTATTGAATTAGGTGCCGGAGACGGAAAGAAAACCAAGGTATTGTTACATCATCTTTCAAAAAACCAGATCGAATTTACGTACAAACCCATTGACATCAGTGAGAATGCTATAGACGGCCTCACCCGTACCTTAGCCAAAGAAATTCCGGAGGTAAATGTAGATGGAGAGACCGGCGAGTATTTTGAAGTACTCGAACGATTGCAAAATTTTAAGTCCCGCAAAAAGGTGATCATGGTTTTAGGTTCGAATATTGGAAACTTATTACACCCAAGAGCCATCCAGTTTCTAACTAAATTAGGGGAAACGATGTCCCGCGACGACATTTTATTCATGGGTTTCGATCAAAAAAAAGATCCACAAACCATCTTGGATGCTTATAACGACCCAACCGGGGTTACTGCTGCGTTTAATAAAAATCTCCTGGTTCGAATCAACAGAGAACTGGAAGGCAACTTTGACATTTCGAAGTTCAAGCACTGGGAAGTATATGATCCTGAAACCGGTACAGCAAAGAGCTATCTGGTTGCCACCGAGGCACAACGTGTTCGATTGGAAACCCTAGATCTCGATATTAGTTTTGATGCTTGGGAGACTATTCATACAGAAATTTCCCAAAAATATACCGATAAAATCGTAGCTTGGTTGGCAGAAGCATCCGGATTGAGGATCGAAACCTCTTTTACAGACAGCCACAATTATTATAAGAACTATGCCTTCAAAAAAATGAAGGACCCTAAAGCATAATTAATTATGAAGTATCATCTCCTTGTATTATTACTTCTTGCCGCGGTAGGATGTGAGAGTCCGTTAAAGGAAGAAGTCTCCAATCCCCCAAAGAACAATTGGTCAGAGCGCAAGGCAACCAAACTGGTAGCTGACAGCCTTTTGGAGAAAGGAAGTACCTATCTTCCGGTTTATTCGGAGATCTATCAACGCAATGAAAATTTTACTTTCGACCTTACGGCTACAGTTAGCATTCGCAATATTAGTCTAATCGATACCGTCTATCTTTATAAAGCCGATTACTTTAACACCCACGGAGAGCGAATACGCACTTATTTGGAGTTTCCTGTGATCGTCAAGCCAATGGAGACCATCGAGATCGTTGTCAATGAAGACGACAAGGCCGGAGGCAGCGGGGCAAATTTTGTATTTGAGTGGGCCGTGCGAAAGCAAAGACTGGCACCTTTCTTTGAAGCCGTGATGATCTCAACGCGCGGACAACAAGGAATTTCCTTTACCACACAAGGCATTCGGAAAAAATAATACTCGACAATGAAAGCTATTTGGAACAATACCATCATCGCCGAAAGTGAAAATACAGTGGTCATTGAGAACAATCACTACTTTCCTCCGGATGCTATCAATACCAGGTACTTTACCAAGAGCGAAACACATACACATTGTCCTTGGAAAGGAGAAGCCTTCTATTATACTATTGAGGTAAACGGACAAACGAACAAGGATGCCGCTTGGTATTATCCTAAAACCTCCCCTGCGGCCAAACCCATTGAAGGATATGTAGCCTTTTGGAAAGGTGTGGAAGTGGTCGCTTAAGTAATAATAGACACCAATTTATCGAGTTCTGCCTCGGTATTATAAAAATGAAAACTAACCCGTATACCTTGACCCCGTTGCGAACAGATAATATTTTCCTTTTTTAGTTTCTGAAAAAGCGCCTCATCCCCTTTTATAGAGAAGATGTTAGAATGCTGCTCTCGCTGCACTACCGTAGCTTCGAGCAGCCCCAATTGTGTAAATCGCTCTTTGGCTTTGGTTGAAATAGCCTCGATTTTTTCTGAAACAGTTTCCATACCGATCGCTTGAAGCTGTCGCAATGCAAATCCCAAGCTTCCGTAATTGAGCGTATCTTGATGTCCCGGTTCAAAATGTTTCATAAAAGAGATCTCTTCCCGTTTACTGAACATTGCTTCAGCCGAATTAAACCCAATCGTCGACGGAAAAATTTTAGAGTGCAAGGCATCCTTCACGATAAAGAAACCGTTTCCGTAGCCGGCCAAAAGCCATTTATAACAACTTGCGCCCAAGATATCGATAGGACTTTCAGAAAAACGGAATACCTCGGTCCCTAGATATTGGGTGCCGTCTGCAATTAGCAGAAGCCCCGGATGGTATGCCTTCAGTTGCTTTAAGAAATTAAGGTCGATCTTGACGCCGTTAAGATACTGTACCAGGCTAAACGCAAAGATATCGGGCTGATGTTCTACCACGGCACGTTCTATATTTTGTTCAAGATTCTCGTCAATGGCAGCATAGCATACATCGAAATCACGATGCTCAAAAGCCCAGTTTACAGAAGGATAGTCCTTACCCAGCAATAGTACTTTTTGTTTTTGTGGGAGTCCTTCCAGCAAAGTATTCAATCCAAAAGAGAAGTTAGGCACAAGTGCTATCTCATGAAGTGAGGCATCAAAAAAAAGAGCGACCTCCCTTTTCACCTCCTCTAGGATGGATCTGTGTGTATCTCTAAAAACACTTGCGTCTACCATTAACTTTAGATCATGTTCGTGCCGCCATTGCACTAAAGATGTTGAAATAAGTCCGGAAGAGGCAGTATTCAAGTAGGTATATTTTGAGAGCACAGGCAACTCTTTTCTTAAATCTTCCATAAGACACGGGTCTAAACAATGAAAATTAGGTAAATTTACGGTGAGCTGTTTGTTGCCGGAACACAACAAACGGCAATTCTATAAAAGTAACCAACTATGTTTTCAAAAACCAATAAAAAAGAAAGAATCGATTCGGAACAGCGAGAGCAGTACGAATATGCTCGGGCGCGGATAAAACAGAAGAAACGTTTAATGCAACATTTTATCGTTTTTCTGGTCGGTTCGGTATTTCTTATTATCATTAATCCTGTCTTAGGCATAGGGAACGATTTCTTCATTAACAATTGGTTTGTATGGGCCATACTTATTTGGGCATTCCTGTTCCTTATCCACGTATTCAATGTGTTTATTATGAATTCCTTTATGGGAAAAGAATGGGAAGACCGTGAACTGGAAAAACTAAAGGCCAAGCAAGCAGCCCGTATAAGCGAGCTTCAGCAAAAGGTAGATAACGAACTACAACTACCGGAATTAAAAAAAAACAAACCTTCAAATCCTCTTCCCCCAGACGTACAATGATCACATTAATAGCAGCGGCCGGCGAAAACAACGAATTGGGAAAAGACAATGACTTGGTCTGGCACCTTCCCGATGACTTTAAACGCTTCAAGCAACTTACCACCGGGCACCACATTATTATGGGACGTAAAACGTTCGAATCTTTTCCCAAGCCGCTTCCCAACCGCACCCATGTTGTAATTACTCGTAATCAAGCTTACCAAAAAGACGGAGCGGTCGTGGTCCATAGTTTGGACGAGGCTCTTTTAAAAGCAAGCGGAGATGCGCAGCCATTCATTATTGGCGGGGGTGAGATCTACAAGATGAGTATGGCTATTGCAGACAGGATCGAACTCACAAGAGTTCACGGAAGTTTCGATGCAGATGCTTTCTTTCCTGAAATTCCTTTGAACGATTGGGAATTGATCAAAGAAGTGCATCACGAAAAAGACGAGCGCCATGCCTATGCCTTCAGCTATCAGACTTGGATGCGGAAATAGCAGCCGGTTCAGCTCTCCTGAGATCATGAAACACATCATGGAACATATCGCTTCAAAGTATTTCCTGAGTATAAAAACGGTAACGCCTCTGTCCGGCGGAGACATCAATAAGGTCTACCATCTCAAAACTCCTGATGAAGAATTTGTTCTGAAGTTAAACCAATCATTGCGCTATCCCGGTATGTTTGAAGCCGAAGCCAAAGGCTTGGACCTATTAAGACAAAGCAACAGTTTTAAGATCCCGAAAGTCATTGGACACGATACTGTAGATACCCATTGTTATCTTTTAATGGAATATATCCCTTCCGGTGATGCAACTGCAGATACATGGGAATCCTTCGCTGAAGCACTTTCGAAATTACACTCACAAAGTTATGAACGTTTTGGGCTGGACCACTCAAATTATATCGGCAGCTTGCCGCAATACAATAATTGGCAAGTTACAGCAGCAGATTTCTATATAACGCAACGATTGGAACCACAATTCCGGCATGCTTCCGAAAAAGGATACAACTTCAAGAACCTGGGGGCATTTTACAAGGTAATTTCCGAAGCAATCCCCAACCACAGACCTTCGTTGATTCATGGAGATCTTTGGAATGGAAACTGCTTTATCGCAGAGGATAGAACGCCCGTGGTAATAGATCCTGCCGTGGCGTTCGGGTCGCGAGAGATGGACCTCGCCATGATGCAATTATTTGGAGGGTTCCCCGCAACCGTTTTTTCGGCTTATGCCAACTGTGCTCCGCTCGAAAAGTCCTGGGAATCCAGGATCCAACTTTGGCAATTGTATTATGTCTTAGTACATTTAAATCTCTTCGGAAGCGGTTATCTCAATCAAGTTCAAGCGATCTTGTCGCGATATTCTTAACAAAACTTTCAAAATACTTTAGCACAGCTTTGGCTAGTATCCGTACTATTTACCGGTATCTTTAAAAGAAAAACCAGAATTATGAGTAAAGAGAACCTATATAATGAGGAAGCCCGAGAAAAATTACGTTCAATTGTGGACGACGTTAGTATAGCCATGATGGTCACCAATTTAGGAAAACAACCCTTGGCTGCCATCCCTATGGATACAAAAAAAGTAGATGATGACGGTAACATTTGGTTCTTAAGCGGAATGGACAGTGATCACAACGCAAATATCTTGCGCGACAGCGCCGTACAACTTCTATATAGCGGCCCCGGGGATAGGAAGTTCCTAAGCGTGTATGGTGAAGCACAGATCATAACCGATACAGAAGCGATCGAGGACATTTACGACAGTGCCGATAACGCTTATTTAAATGGGCCGGAAGATTCCAATACCACTGCGATAAAATTCGTTCCGCAAGAAGCGGCCTACTGGGATTCAGATGAAAATAGACTGGTCGTTCTTTTTAAAATGGCAAGAGCAGTACTAACCGGAGACAATCAAGATATTGGTGTTACCGGAAAAATGAAACTATAGCTCAAGCGGGGGTACTGTGAATTCCTCTTTCTGAAACTTCGGAAAGGGGAATTTTTGTTATAATTTTACACTTTCGGCGTACTGAAGCGTCAATGAACCTCAAAAACCAATCAAAAATGAAAAAAGCATATATGTTTCCGGGACAGGGTGCCCAGTTCACGGGTATGGGTCAAGATCTATACGAAGCTTCGGCAAAAGCAAAAGACCTTTTTGATCAAGCCAACGACATACTAGGATTCAATATCACCAAGATCATGTTCGAAGGCTCAGCCGATGCTTTAAAGGAAACTAAGGTAACACAGCCTGCAATATTCTTACATTCTACAATTTTAGCAGAAGTTATGGGTGATGCCTTTCAGCCAGATATGGTAGCCGGGCATTCATTAGGAGAGATCTCTGCGCTCGTTGCCAACAGGACCATTGCATTTAGTGATGGATTGGAGTTGGTTTACAAGCGTGCGCTGGCCATGCAAAAAGCCTGTGAGGAGACGCCTTCTACCATGGCTGCCGTTCTGGGATTGGATGATCATTTGGTGGAAGCCATTTGTGCAGATACCACAGGAATCGTGGTTGCGGCAAATTATAATTGTCCCGGACAGTTAGTGATAAGCGGAGACATAGAAGCCGTTAATAACGCTTGTGAAGCTCTTAAAGAGGCAGGCGCTCGCCGTGCTCTTTTATTGCCGGTTGGGGGCGCATTTCACAGTCCACTGATGGAACCCGCTCGAGAAGAACTAGCAGCTGCTATTGAAGCAACGCAGTTTACAGCCCCGGCCTGCCCTATCTATCAGAATGTATCTACTTTTGCAGTGACCAAGCCGGAAGAGATCAAGAAGAACCTTATCTTTCAATTGACAGCCCCCGTTAAATGGACACAGAGCGTTCAAAATATGGTGAAGGATGGAGCCACTCACTTCATTGAAGTAGGACCCGGTAATGTGCTTCAGGGACTGGTAAAAAAGATTAACCCTTCCTTAGAGACTGAAAAAGCAACCCTATAAAAAAAGCCCTCATCTTGAGGGCTTTTTATTAGGCACTTAATCTGCAGTCATTGCAGTCCTTTATTTCTCCGTAATACGTTTCTCGGTACTTGTGGATTGTTTTAAACGGAACACGTAAAAATGCTTTTTGAATGTATACCACCTTTGCGGTGAGCATTCCCATATGTTCTGTGAATCTCTTTTCTTTTCTTGTTTTTCTTTTAATGGTCACCAACTTCATAATACAACGTTTCATTGGCTGCAAAGAAACAAAGGTCATGAAGCAAACCCAAGCACAGGACGTTAAAGCTTCGTTAAACCAGCGTTAATTCTTGTAGACAACACCTTCTTTCATCACAAAAACTACATTTTCCATTGTTTGAATGTTTTCAGTAGGGTCTTCATTGACTGCAACGATATCTGCAATGAAACCGGCAGACAACTGGCCAAGTTCGTTTTCCATATCAAGTACTTTTGCATTGGTAATGGTAGCAGATTGTAACGTTGCCATAGCAGGCATTCCTGCTTCGGCCATATACCTAAACTCTTTCCCGTTCTCTCCGTGAGGAAAGACCCCGGCATCTGTCCCAAAGGCAATGTTCACGCCTTCTTTATAGGCCATTGCATACATATTTTGAATTTGAGACCCTATCTCCAATGCCTTGGGCACAATAATGGCCGGATAGTACCCATCGATCTTTGCCTTTTCGGCCACGAATTTCCCTGCAGAAATAGTGGGTACCAAATAGGTTCCGTATTGTTTCATTAAGGCGGCAGTCTCTTTATCCATTAGTGAGCCGTGCTCTATGGTTGTAACTCCTGCACGTATGGCACGTTGCATTCCTTCTATTCCGTGGGCGTGAGCTGCGACCTTCATTCCATAATCTTTGGCAGCTTGAACCACAGCGGCAACTTCTTCTTCTGTAAATTGGGGATTCTGGCCGTTCTTCGCAACACTTAACACCCCTCCGGTAGCGGTGATCTTTATCCAATCGGCACCATTTTTATATCGCTGACGCACTGCTTTATAGGCATCTGCCACTCCGTTGACGACCCCTTCCTTTGGTCCCGGATCGCCCATAAGCTCCTTCTTTTGTCCATTGGACGGATCTGCATGACCTCCAGTGGTTCCCAGTGCTTTTTCTGCCGTAAAGATTCTAGGTCCCACGATCTTGCCTTTCGCTATGGCATTTCGCAGGGCAACATTTACCCCACTACCGCCAAGATCACGCACGGTGGTAAAGCCTGCCAGCAGCGTACGTTCGGCGATTTCTGCGGCGTTGAAAGCAACATTGGCATCATTAAGCGTAAAAGCTTCCAGATATCGGTTTGGGTTCGTCTCTCCTTCAATATGGACATGCATATCGATAAGTCCGGGCATAACCGTTTTATTTTTCAGATCAATGACGTTGTCCTTTGCTTTCGGATTCCTGAAGCCATCTTCCACGCGAACGATTCTTTTGCCCGAAACGACAATGGTTTTCGACGTGAGTACTTTGCCATTCTTGGTATCTATAATTTTTCCGCAATGCAATAAAGTTTCTTGAGCACTGCTTCCGAAGAAACTCAACAACAGCGCAATAAGTATTAATTTTTTCATGAGTATCGTATTATATGTTTCTAATATGTTGTTCCCATTTCCAGGCTGAAGATAACGCATCCTCCATGGACCTTTCAGCTTTCCAACCCAGTATTTCATTAGCTTTAGTGGTATCTGCGTACACCGACACTACATCCCCCGGGCGTCTTTCTACGACCTTGTACGGAAGCTTCGTTCCGGTAACGGTTTCAAAAGCTTTTATAACCTCTAATACTGAAGTCCCTTTACCCGTGCCTACATTAAAGATCTCAAAATTTGAAGTATTGTTGTTCTGTAACAGGCGTTCTAGTGCAACAACATGTGCTTTCGCCAGATCGACCACGTGTATATAATCCCGAATACAACTGCCGTCTGAAGTCTCATAATCATTTCCAAAAACAGAAAGTTCTTTACGCACACCTGCAGCTGTTTGCGTGATAAACGGTACAAGGTTTTGTGGCACCCCTACGGGAAGTTCCCCTATCATTGCAGAATGATGTGCGCCAATTGGGTTGAAATACCGCAAGGCGATGCATTTTAATTGCGGGTCTACCTCACAGGTGTCTTCAATGATCTCCTCACTAATTTGTTTTGTATTGCCATAGGGCGAAGTTGCCTTTTTCACAGGAGCTTCCTCGGTAATAGGCAATCTATCGGGCTCTCCATATACGGTACAAGAAGAACTGAAAATAACGTTATGTATGCCGTGAGCTTTGCATTCCTGCAACAAGTAGATAAGGGTGCTTATATTATTTTCGTAATAATGAAGGGGCTGTTCCACACTTTCCCCAACCGCTTTGCTTGCTGCAAAATGAATGACTCCGGCAATTTGCTCATGCCGATGAAAAAAATCTATAACATCTGCCTTTATTCTAAGATCTAAGCGTTCAAAAATTGGTGGCTTCTTTGTGATCGAAGTGATCCCTTCGAGCACATTCAGACTTGAATTGGAAAGATTGTCTATAATGATCACCTCGAAGCCGGAATTTTGAAGTTCGACTACCGTATGCGATCCAATATACCCCAAGCCTCCGGTTACAAGTATTTTTTTCATTGTTGATCGATGAAATTTTTAACAGTAGATGTAATAAAATCTATTTGCTCGTCATCGAGTTCTGTATGCATAGGAAGTGAGATCACCTCTCGCACCAACTGATTTGTCACTGTAAAATCGGCTTCGTTGTAACGCTCATCTGCATAGGCTTTTTGCAAATGCAACGGAATGGGGTAATAGACGCCACACGGGATATCGTGATCGTTCAAATGCTGAACTAAAGCATCGCGATCTGCATCAATGATACGCAATGTGTATTGGTGAAATACGTGACAGTCACATACTTCACAAATTGAATTACCCGCATCACAAAAACCTGTTGGGGTAATTATCCTCGGGTTTCCGGCAAACGCCTTGGTGTATTTTCGGGCGGTATTTCTACGAGCCGCATTATACGAATCGAGATAGGGTAACTTGGCACGAAGAACGGTTGCCTGTATGGAATCCAAACGTGAGTTAACACCTACTACATCATGGTGATAGCGTATGTACATGCCGTGATTTACGATCCCGCGTATGGTATGTGCAAGCGCATCGTCATTGGTGAAAATTGCTCCTCCATCCCCATAGCAGCCTAAATTTTTGGAGGGAAAGAACGAGGTAGAAGCCACATGGCCGATCCCACCCACTTTTTTCTTGGAGCCAGCTTTACTTGTATAGGTAGCACCAATGCCCTGGGCGTTATCCTCAATAACGTAAAGATCATGAGCCGTGGCAATTTCCATGATAGAATCCATATCGGCCGCCAATCCAAACAAATGCACGGGTACGATTGCTTTGGTTTTAGGAGTTATGGCATTGCGGATTGCTTCTACATCTATGTTGAAGGTTACAGGATCCACATCCACAAGAACCGGAGTTAGCCCTAATAATGCAATCACTTCCACAGTTGCCGCAAAAGTAAAATCGGCAGTAATGACTTCATCACCCGGCTTGAGTCCTAAACCCATCATGGCGATCTGGAGGGCATCCGTCCCGTTTGCACAGGGAATTACATGTTTTACATCCAGATATTCTTCCAGTTCTTTCTGAAACTGATGTACTTCGGGACCGTTAATAAAGGCGGTGGACTCGATCACATCGAGCACTGAAGCATTTACCCTATCTTTTATATGTTCGTATTGACCTTTAAGGTCGACCATTTGAATTTTTTTCATGCTGCTGAAGAACTCTGGATTTCTAATCTTCCCGTAAAACTACGAAAATTGAAAACGGCAAACAATGTAATTCGTATTTTAGCATTTCAGGAAATATACATGCGCATTTTATACAGCTTCTTAACTCGAATTGCTTACGTTCATATGTGGGTTGCACAGTTTTTCAGTAAGAAAATGCGGCAATTCATTCAAGGTAGGATTTACACTTTTGAAACGATCGAAAAACATATCGATCCAAAAGATAAAACCATTTGGTTCCATTGTGCTTCCTTGGGTGAATTTGAGCAAGGAGTGCCTATCATGGAGGCCGTTCGAAAAGAATTTGCCGATCATAAGATTGTGGTATCTTTCTTTTCGCCATCGGGTTTCGAGGTCAAGAAAAATACTCCATTGGCCGACGTTGTCGTCTATTTACCTATGGATACACGACAGAATGCGGCCCGATTCGTGAAGACCATCCATCCTTCGCTTGTCATTTTCGTGAAATACGAATTTTGGCCCAATTATCTCTGGGCGTTGAGCAAAAAGAAAGCACCTACGATCCTGGTTTCGGGATTGTTTCGAAGAGATCAGGCTTTCTTTAAATGGTACGGTGGTTTTATGAGACGAGCACTACACCGTTTTGAACATATCTTTGTTCAGGACAGGGTCTCAAAAGAATTGTTGAAGCAGCTTCAGTACACTCAAGTAACCATAAGTGGTGACACACGTTTCGATCGTGTATCACATCAAATTGAACAGGACAATGCCCTTGATTTCATGGAGCAATTTAAAGGAAATTCTCTGTGTGTAGTATTCGGAAGCACTTGGCCTGAAGATGAAGCAGTCCTCTTAGGCGCGATCAATAGGTCTGAATCGACTGTAAAATATGTAATTGCCCCGCATAAAATTGAAGTTTCAAAGATCGATGCGTTCAGAAAAAAAATAACGAAGCCCAGCGTGCTTTATTCAGAAAAAAAAGGAAAAGACCTTTCAGAATATCAAGTTCTCATTGTGGATACGGTTGGTCTGCTCACAAAAATTTACAGCTATGGTGACATTGCCTTCGTTGGTGGCGCCATGGGTAACACCGGTTTGCATAATATCCTCGAGCCGGCAACTTTTGGCATTCCTATTATTATAGGAAAAAATTATTCAACTTTTCCTGAAGCGCAACGACTGGAGCAACTAGCCGGACTTTTTTCGATACACTCTTCAGAAACGTATATAAAAATTGAACAAAAACTTGTAGCGGACCAATCATTTAGAGACAAGACCGGGATGATCTGCGGCCATTTTGTGAATCAGAATACAGGGGCCACTGCAAAAGTGATGGAATACCTCAAAGATTTGAAAGCCGCCAAGAGAATCAAATAGCCTTATTTTCTTATAGTTACTTCCAATGCTGTTTTAAAAAGATAAGATTTCATTTAGAAACTTTAATAAAACTTTACCAAGTACCAAATGTTAAAACATGTAGATTTGTTTTAACTATTAACACAAACCTATTTAAAATGAAAAAAACAGCCTTATCAATTGCGATCGTTATAGCGGCTCTGGCCACGACATCGTGTAGAGAAACCAAAACAGAAACTAAAGAAGTAGTACGCGAAGTAGAAGTAGAAACCAATGAAGCCGTGGAAGAATCCGAAGGAATCTTAGAGCGCACTGCCAAGGAAGTTGACAAAGAGATCAATGAAGAGGTCAATGAAGAGATTGATAAAATTGGTAACGACGATTAATCAAAACATCGCTATTCATGAGAAAAATAAGTGTTAGTCTGGCACTGCTGGTGGTTCTAAGTACCGCGTTCCTATCTTGTAGAGAGACAGAGAAAAAAGCAGATGATATTGAAGACGTTGCCGACGATGTAGAAGATACGGCGGATGATGACGCTTCAGATCCCGTTGAAAACACCTTACAGGAAAGTGTGAATGAAGCACAAGAAAATACAGGATTAGGCGGAGAAGACGACGCATAATCCCTACTAAATAAATCAAACAGATAATTATGAGAAAATTAGCAATTATTGCAGTAACCATGCTATTTATTGGCACTTCTTTTACTTCTTGCAGAGAAAAGAAAGAAGAAGAAATGACTGAGAGCGAAGCTTTGATCCAAGAAATGGAGGCAGAAGGCGCTGAGATAAAAGTGAAAGAAGATGACGGCGACACCAAAATCAAGATGGAAACCGAAGAAAAATCGGTAAAGATCAAAGAAGATGATGGTGATACCAAGATCAAGGTAAAAACCGACAACGACGACAATTAATCAAACAAAATGTTTGTAGTAGAAAGGCGGCAGGAATGTCGCCTTTTTTATGCTTTTAAATTAGAAATCTGCCCTTTTAACTCTTGCATAGATTGTTGTAATTGTTGCAGTAAACTGCTTTCCGAAGCTTCGTCAATTCCAAATGTCAATTTACTGTTCACCAACCATAATTCCTGTATGCTAGATACCTCTACATCAATAGGAAGGTATTCCGGATTTAAGGAAAGCAGCCTTACTTTTTGAGGGTTGTTGGGCGTTTTTTGCAGTTTCTTTACCAACACTGAATCCTGCAAAACCACAATATAGATCTTGCTGTCGTTCGCTTCGGAAATACTGGGAACTGCTCGCCCCAAGACCCATTCGTTAGGACGAATATTTGGCAGCATACTATCTCCTTCCACTTGAAAGCCACGATATGTGGCATTGCGATATTGCGGCAAGGGAATGGAGAATGAAGGAAGCGTTTCATACCAGTCAACGTCTTGAATGTTATGCGGATATCCTGCGGCTGCCTTTTGATTCACCAAAAGAATGGTATCATTGGATTCCATATCGAGCGTGATCACCTTCGGACTTACATCACCCCCATTTAGGTTTACACGTTGCGTAAAACTTTCACCAAACAACCACAACGGATTGATGTTGAATTGACGCAAGAGTTCCATCACCACTTTTCCACTAAGTTTCGTTTTACCTCGTTCTATATCGGCTGTAGTCGCACCAATTTGCAGGAGTTCGGCAAAGGACTGCTGTGTGTGATTGAGTTCCTCACGCACTTTTTTGAAACGTCTGGCTTCTATTGACAATTTTGAATCCATACCCAAAGGTGCATTTTTTTTGGAAATTATCCAAACATATCATGGAATTATTCCTATTTAATTGGATATCTTCCATATTTTTGTCATCTTTCCATAAGAGGCCTTTACGTGTGACCGGCTATATTTCTTTTATTGATGTTATGATCGGACCCCTAATGGAAATATTTGTGTGAAAAGCGTCCTTAACTAAAAAATTACTTAATTTTATAAGTTAATAACCTAAAAATCACAAATATGAAAAAACTAATTCTATCTGCAGCTGCGCTTAGCTTACTTTTCGCCACGTATTCCTGCCGCGAAACTACAGGTGAGAAAGCCGAAGAAGCCATTGAAGCGGCAGCGCAAGACACCGAAGAAAATCTGGACAAGGCCGGTGAGGCCATTGAAGACGCAATGCAAGAAACAGGAGAAGCCATTGAAAATGCAGGGGAAGAGATCGAAGAAGAGTTGGAAGGAACGGATGACATGAATGAAAATTGATCCTGAGATATACAAAAATTAAAAAATATAGTACATTTACTTCATATTAATCACTAATCACAATAATTATGAAAAAACTTATTTTATCATTTGCTGCTTTAAGCTTAGTATTCTCTATCTACTCTTGTAGAGAGACCAAAGAAGAAAAAGCGGAAGACGCTATGGAAGAAATGGTAGACGATACCGAAGATGCTATGGATGACGCCGGAGACGCAATTGAAAATGCTGCTGAGGAAACCGGAGACGCCATGGAGAACGCTGCTCAGGAAGTAGAGGACGAAGTAGAAGGCAATGATGACGCCATGTAAGATGTTTCTTTATTAAAAGATAAAAAGCCTCGCGATGCGAGGCTTTTTATTTACTATTTGTAAAATACTTTTTCTATGAAGGACACCTTGACACAAATGTACCAAAGGTTGCGCTCGGTTGAGAGAACCAGAGTATATATCTACATTCTGGTATATTTTGTATGGGGCGTCCTAATGAATTATATTGGCATACTTACTGAGATCGCCAAATTTACTCACTGGTGGCAGATCGTTCCCACCTATATCTTCTATATGGTACCGATCTCGATACTTTTAAAGGAGTACAATTTTTTCACCCAATATGCTTACGGACTTGTGGCTATGGGAGTTCTTGAGTTTGGAGGATATGCTTTACAAACCTCTTATATCTACCCAAACAATATTTTAGACCGCATCTTCGGTTCTCACGTATTCGCACTTGGAATGGCCCTCTTTTTCGCTTTCTATTTCCCGTTAGGAAACACAATTGTTAATAAATTTTATCATCATATAATCGATAAAAAGTAAATAAAATCGATAAAAGTACTAAAAACTTAGTTTCTTTGCACTATTAGAAATTTGCTAATAACTGTATATCTTCGTCAAGAATTTAACCTACAAATACAGTTATTATGAAAAAACTTATGTTTATTTTAGCGATACTTGCTCTTGCAGCAAGTTGCACCCCAGAAGCATTAAGCACAGATGAGCAACAAATTGACAAAGACAAATACGAAGTTCCACCAAACGGATAGAAAAAAGAATATTATCAATGGGGTGTTGCTATCTACTTTTTTGATAGCAACACCTTTTTTATTTTATATATATAAGTATGCTCCTGCCGAGACAAGTACGTGGGAAACCCCATTTGGCACAGTTGATTCCGGCGGATTTAGCAACGTACAGGCCTACTTGCATGCACTTTTCACAAAAATAACGTTCGTCTTATTGACCGGGATCTGGTTCCTAACATCCGGAAATTGGTGGAAATATGCCATTTTGGTACCCCTCACCATGTTCCTATTCCAACTTTCGGGGGTTATCAATTACAAGATCCAGTATATCGACGAATTCGATTTCTGGTATTCCCTGCCGGCGATCCTACCCATTCTTTTCTTTCTTATGTATATTTCTTACCGAATAAGCAAAAGGAGTATTGCATCAGATGATCTCAAAAATGATGTGGATGAGGAAATCAAAAAAATACTGAGTGACGATCTATAAAAAATTTCCCAGACAGAAGCTTTTGTATTGAAGACGGGACGTCTCTTCCTTTCGAATTACACATCAACACTTTAATAGTAAAAACCGGCTCGGTAAACCCACCGGTTTTTTGATTCAAAATCACGGTCTGCAGACATTAGGATCTTTCAAAACAAAAAAACCAGATCTCTCGATCTGGTTCTTTCTCATCTGTACTGAAGACGGGACTTGAACCCGTACGGACATTTCTGTCCACTGGATTTTAAGTCCAGCGTGTCTACCAATTCCACCACTTCAGCAGCAATCTTAGTAAAGAGCGAAAAACGGGATTCGAACCCGCGACCTCCACCTTGGCAAGGTGGCGCTCTACCAACTGAGCTATTTTCGCGTTTTTCAAAAATACACTTTTTGCAAAGTGTGCCTGCCTCAGCGGCAAGGAGGTGCAAATTTAAAATATTTACTTCAAAAGCAATGCTATTTCTTAAAAAAATTGAGCTCTAAATTCGCTTACTTTTTCATCTTTACCGAAGCATTTCGCTGCAACACCCTTTTAATTTCGTTTAGCTTCATCAAAGCCTCTACAGGAGTAAGTGTATCGATATCAATATCAAGGATTTCATCGCGAATTTCTTCCAGTAAGGGATCGTCCAGCTTAAAAAAACTAAGCTGCATTTCTTCTTTGGATAAAGCCTTCATTTCTTCTGTGAGCTCTTCCGAAGAATGTGATCTCTCCAGTCGTTTTAAAATCTTATTGGCGCGGTGCAGCACAGCGGGTGGCATACCTGCCATTTTTGCTACATGGATCCCGAAACTGTGGTGTGAACCACCCGGCACCAGTTTCCGAAGGAACAGTACGGTATCCTTAAGCTCCTTTACCGAAACATTATAATTCTTGATCCGGGAAAAAGTCTCGGTCATTTCGTTCAATTCGTGGTAATGTGTTGCAAACAAGGTCTTGGCCTTAGACGGATGTTCGTGCAAGTATTCACTAATGGCCCACGCGATAGAAATACCATCGTAGGTACTGGTCCCTCTTCCTATTTCATCTAATAATACCAGACTGCGTTCTGAAATATTATTCAAAATACTGGCCGTTTCATTCATCTCGACCATAAATGTGGACTCTCCCATTGAAATATTGTCACTGGCTCCTACCCGCGTAAAGATCTTATCCACGCATCCCATTCGAACCGCTGTTGCGGGTACAAAACTCCCCATTTGAGCAAGCAGTACAATGAGCGCGGTTTGCCGAAGTATCGCCGATTTACCACTCATATTTGGTCCCGTGATCATGATGATCTGTTGATTCTCCCTATCTAAAAAGACATCGTTGGCAATATATGGTGAGTCCGGCGGTAATTGTTTTTCGATCACCGGGTGACGCCCTTCTTTTATATCTAAGTCGAATGTATCATCCAAAAGAGGCCGGGAATAATTGGCTTGTTTGGCTTGGGTCGCAAAAGAACAAAGACAATCCAGTTCTGCGATTAATACGGCATTTTGCTGGACAGCTCCAATAAAAGGCAGCATCCATTCCACGAGATCGTTGTACAGTTGCTGTTCCAGGATTGCAATTTTCTCTTCGGCACCCAGGATCTTAGCTTCATATTCCTTAAGTTCATTGGTGATGTAACGTTCGGCGCTTACCAAGGTTTGTTTCCTAACCCAGTCTTCCGGCACCTTGTCCTTATGGGTGTTTCGTACCTCGATATAATATCCAAACACATTGTTGGATGCGATCTTCAAAGAAGTGATTCCTGTTCGCCGGGTTTCCCGTTCCAGCATGTCATCCAAATATTCTTTGCCGCCGGTTGATATGGCACGCAAGGCATCAAGGTCTTCATGAAAACCTCTAGCAATTGCATTTCCTTTAAGAATATGTACAGGCGCATCATCGTTCAAGGTTTCCTTGATTTTTTCCCGCAAAGACTCACACAATTGTAATTGTTCTCCAATACGCTGTACCGATTGGTTTTCAGACTGAAGGGCCTTTACTTTCACCGGTACTACCGCTTCCAGTGAATTCTTTAAATGAATCACTTCACGAGGATTCACTTTTCCCGTAGCAACTTTCGAAACCAGTCGCTCCAGATCTCCTATGCACTTGATATGCTGCTGAATTGTTTGGAGCGTGGGCTCATTGGCAAGCAAATAACTTACCCCCTCATGCCGGCGTGTAATTTTTTCTGAATCCTTTAGCGGAAGCGCCATCCAACGTTTCAACATTCGGCCTCCCATGGGCGAAATGGTCTTATCGATTACATCCAACAATGTAACCGCCTGTTGATGCTGCGAATGATACAGCTCCAAATTCCGAATGGTAAAACGGTCCATCCAAACGTATTCATCCTCGGCGATGCGAGAGATCTTGGTGAGATGGGAGAGTTTTTTGTGTTGTGTTTCCCCCAGATAGTGCAATACGGCTCCCGAAGCAATGATCCCTGCATCCAAATGATCGATCCCAAATCCTTTAAGGTTCTTTACCTCAAATTGTTTATGCAGGCTCTCCAGCGCATAATCGCTTTGAAAAACCCAGTCCTCGAGATGGAATATGTGATAGTTATCTCCAAAAGTTTCGGCGAACAACCGTCGCTTTTGTTTACTGAATAATATTTCCGAAGGATTGAAATTTTGAAGAAGTTTGTCGATATATTCCGCAGATCCCTGAGCTGTAAGGAACTCACCCGTAGAGACATCTAAAAAAGAGACCCCAAGATCCGTACTCCCAAAATGAATTGCGGCCAAAAAATTATTCGTCTTAGACTGCAGGATGTCGTCATTTAACGCAACTCCCGGGGTGACAAGCTCGGTCACCCCTCTTTTAACAATGGTCTTGGTTTGTTTGGGATCCTCCAATTGATCACAAATGGCAACCCGGCATCCGGCCATTACAAGTTTTGGTAAATAAGTATGCAAAGAATGGTGAGGAAACCCCGCCAATGCCACATCATCACCTCCATTATTTCGTGCGGTCAAGGTGATGTTCAGGATGCCTGCGGCCCGAACAGCATCCTCCCCGAATGTTTCGTAGAAATCCCCAACGCGAAATAACAGCAGCGCATCAGGGTACTTCGCCTTGATGGTGTTGTATTGTTTCATTAAAGGGGTGACTTTCTTGGACATGGAGTGGTAATTCGAGCTACAAGGTAATTCCCTGAGATTTGAACGATAAAAATAAAAAATATCAATTGGATTATTGAAAGGATGTGAAACCATTTATCGTCATTTATCAACAACGAACACGTTTTTCAGAAACATATTTTAAAAACAAATGGTCTGTTTTTTCTTCTGAAAAAATTACTTTTGAACTGATGAAACACCGAAAACTTAAGAACAGCGAATTGGATCGAATTGACGCCGAAACATTCAAATCGGCATCAAAAACCCCGCTTATTGTCATTCTGGACAATGTTCGCAGTCTTAACAACATTGGGGCTGTGTTTCGTACAGCCGATGCTTTTTTGATCGAAAAGATCTATCTCTGCGGGATTACCGCAAAACCTCCGCACAAGGACATTCAAAAAACCGCGCTGGGAGCCACAGAGAGTGTCCCCTGGGAATATGTGGAGAACACCTTAGAAGTCGTGGAACGATTACAAAAGCAAGGCGTCTTCGTTGCGTCGGTTGAACAGGCCGAGGCGGCAGTGTCCCTGCATGATTTTTCCCTTCAAAGTTCGCTTACCTATGCGGTGATCTTTGGGAACGAAGTAAAAGGGGTGCAGCAAAACGTTGTGACCGCCAGCGATACGGTGATTGAGATCCCGCAATACGGAACAAAACATTCGCTTAACATTTCGGTAAGTGTAGGAGTTGTTCTCTGGGATTTCTTCAGCAAGCTAAAACGCCTGTAATTACGATACGATCGATTTGAGTATGGTGAGGTAATCCTTGCGATTCTTGATAAAATCTAGGTTGGATATATCAATGATCTTAATGGTATCGTTGTGCTGCGTCTTAATAAAATCCAAATAGCCTTCGTTAATTTTTTGAAGATAGGAAGCTTCAATACTTTGCTCATATCTTCTGCCGCGTTTCTTGATATTCTCCAGAAGTCGTTCTGTATTTTGATATAGGTAGACATACACATCGGGTTTGGGTAATTCTTTATGCATAAGATGAAAGAGTTTTTTGTACAGCTCAAATTCTTCTTCCTGCAAGGTTACTTTAGCAAAGATTAGTGATTTATAGGCATCATAATCGGCAACTACACAATCTTGAAACAAATCTATTTGCTTGATATCCTCCAATAATTGCTGATAGCGGTCTGCTAAAAAGGACATCTCTAAAGGGAACGCATACCGATGTTGATCCTTGTAGAATTTTGGTAAAAAAGGATTGTCTTTAAAACGCTCAAGAATAAGTTTCGCATTAAAATCGGATGCGATCTGTGTGGCCAAACTCGTTTTTCCCGCACCAATATTTCCTTCGATGGCTATATAATTGAATTTTGAAAGATCGTAGTCCTTTTTTGGATGTATGAGCCATTTGGATTGTTTGGAAATCGCACTCTTATCCGGCGTTTCTGCTAATAGCTTGATCACATTTTTTTGAAGAACGGGATGCTTCAGCTTGGAGTTAAGTTCGGCCAAGGGTTGCAGTACAAACTTCCTGTTTGCAATTTCAGGATGTGGTACGATCAATTTCTTGCTTTCAAGCACGAGGTCATTGATTAACAGAATATCAATATCGATAGGACGGGAAAGGTATTGATCTCCCGGTGAACGTTCGCGTCCCATTCCCTTTTCTATTTCTAGTAGTGTTTCCATCACTTTGGCCGGCGACATCCCGGATTGGATAAGGATCACACAATTCAGGAAGGCTTCCCCGTCAAACCCAAGAGCGGGCGTTTCGTACACAGAGGAGATCTTCAAAACAGTCCCTACTTCCACAAAAATAGCGTCTACTGCCTGTTGTAAATATTCAAAACGATTCCCAAGGTTGCTCCCTAAAGAAAGATAAATGTGCTGCAACGAGTTATTGATTTTGATATGTTAACATTTAAGACGAAATTAAGGAAAAGAAAAAGACTGACCATTATATTTGTGAGTAAAGGAAGGATAATTGGCAGCACTTACGGTTAAGGATCGCTTAGCAGCACAACGTATTTATTTGATATTGGGTGCATTGTTTATCGCTTCCTTGGTAGTGTCCAATCTAATTTTTCAAAAATTCTTTTATTGGGATGCTTTTGGTTGGTACACTTTTGAAATTTCTGTAGGTATTCTTCCCTATCCGGTTACATTTCTCATTACCGATGTTATTAGTGAAGTGTACGGTAAAAAAAAGGCGAATCAGGTGGTGACTGCAGGAATTTTTGCTTCGTTCTTTTCTTTGTTGATCGTGTATGTTTCGAGTGCGGTTCCGGCCACAAGTTGGAGCCCTATTAGCGATGCCCTTTTCGATCAGGTATTTGGAGCTACCGCGGTGGCGGTTTTTGCCTCGATGATGGCCTATTTGATGGCGCAATACATCGACATTTCCATCTTCCATTTTTGGAAACGCCTCACAAAAGGAAAACATTTATGGCTTCGGAATAATTTCTCCACCTTCCTGTCGCAGTTTGTAGATACATTCACCGTTTTGTTCCTCCTGTGTAGCTTCGGAAAGATCGACTGGGCCCTTTTCGGTATGCTGCTGTTAAGCGGCTTCCTGTTTAAAGTGATCGTGGCGGCACTGGACACACCCTTGCTATATGCTGCGGTGTATTTGTTCCGAAGACGATTCAAATTAAAAGAAGGAGAAGAATTGCAAGAATTAGACTAATAAAATAAGTTAACGTATATATGAAGAAGGTTTTAAAAATCATAGGCATATTTTTAGGAGTTGTACTCCTGTTGTTGGCCCTTTCACCTCTTTTCTTTGAAAGCACTATGGAAAAGCTGGTGAAGAGAACCATTGACAACAATCTTAATGCCGATGTAGCCTGGGGAGACTTCGATCTAAGTCTTTTCCGAAGCTTTCCGGACGCAGCACTTACCATCAAGGATTTTAGCGTAGTAAACCGAGCCCCGTTTGCGGGCGACACCCTGGCTAGCGGGGAACTGCTCAAGCTCGATATGGGGATCACACAATTATTTAAAAGTGGCGACCAACCCATTATCGTAGACGCGCTTTATTTTGAAAAAACCTTTGTCAATATACGGGTTGATTCCACCGGACAGACCAATTACGATATCGCTGTAAAATCTGATGCTCCCCTTACCGATTCCACGCAAACGAACAATAGCTTTACCTTCGACCTGAAACGGTATGAGCTGAAAGAATCACGTATCAACTATTTGGACGAGAAAACAAAAACGTTTATCAGGCTCACGGACGTGAACCATACAGGAACGGGGGATTTCTCTTTGGCCCAATCGGAATTGGACACAGAAACTACCGCACTGGTATCCTTACAGATCGAAGACATTGAATATTTAAGTGAGAACGAGGTTGCCCTGGACGCCGTGTTCCAAATGGACCTTGAGAATCAAAAATATACGTTCCTGGAGAATGAAGCTCGTGTCAATGCACTACCACTTACCTTTAACGGCTTTGTAAAGGTGAACGAAACGAACAACGAGATCGACCTTACCTTTAAAACACCTTCCTCCGATTTCAAAAATTTTCTTGCCGTTATTCCCAAGACATACGTTAAAGAGCTCGATGGCGTTACCACCACTGGTAATTTTACCGTGGATGGCATGCTGAAGGGAGTTGTGGACGATACATACATCCCGAAGATGGACATTAAGATCGCCAGTGACAATGCATCCTTCAAATATCCCGACCTTCCGAAGGCTGTTCAAAACATCTCCATAGACGCCCGACTTCAAAACGATACAGGCTTAGTAAAAGACACCTATCTCACCATTGGCGCACTAAGCTTTAGGATCGATGATGAGCGCTTCACAGCCAATGGTAGCATTCGGAACTTGACAGAAAACGCATTGGTGAACCTTGCCTTAAAAGGCACCTTGAACCTTGCGAACATTGAGAAGGTACTTCCGGTAGAAATGGAACAGGAACTCAGTGGTGTATTTAAAGCAGATGTGACCACCAATTTCGACATGAACTCTGTGGAGAACGAGCAGTACCAAAACATAAAGAGCCAAGGAACCGCAAGTCTTACAAATTTTACATATAATGACGGAGGGTTTAAGAATCCTGTCAAGATCTCTAATGCCAACTTGGCCTTTACCCCCGGCAATATTCAACTTAAGGGCCTTTCGGCCACTTCGGGGGAAACCGACATACAGGCATCGGGGACCATTCAAAACCTTATCCCTTTCCTTATGTCCAAACAGGATTTAAAGGGGCGTTTCAACCTTCGGTCCAATACCTTCAGTTTAAATGATTTTATGAGTTCCGAAGCGACTGCTTCAGAAAGTGGCACAAAAGCTTCCGAAGCAACCTCAACAAAGAATGCTATTAAAATACCCGACTTTCTCGATGCTACCGTGGATTTTTCAGCAACAAAATTGATCTACGACAACCTTACGCTGGATAATGCAAAAGGGACATTGCGCATACAGGAAGAAACGGCAAACATTAGTAACGTGACGACCTCGCTTTTTGGAGGGAATATTGCGTTGTCCGGGAATGTATCCACCAAAGGGACCACCCCTACCTTTGCGATGAACCTCGACCTCAATAAGATCGATATTGCACAATCATTTAGTCAATTGGAACTTCTAACCTTTTTTGCTCCTATTGCTCGTGCGCTGGACGGTGACTTGAATACCACGATCAAGCTGAACGGAAATTTAAACAACGACCTTACCCCCGTACTTACGAGCTTGGTAGGAGATGCTTTTGCGCAGATCATTACTGCCGAAGTGAACCCGCAGCAAGCCCCGCTACTTTCAAAATTGGGCGAAAAAGTATCTTTTTTGAATTTGGACCGGTTGAGCCTGCGAGACCTAAGTACAGCGCTAACCTTCAACAACGGAAAGATTCAAGTAAAACCTTTCGATTTTGATATTAAAGGGATAAAAGTGACCGCCGCCGGAAGCCACGGGTTAGATAAAACCATTGATTACGACCTTACACTGGATGTTCCTGCGCGCTATTTAGGTGGTGATGTAGCAAAACTGCTCGCCAAATTAGATCCTAAGGATGCCGAGACTACTACAGTAGCCTTGCCTGTGGGTTTTAATGGTACATTTACGAATCCGGAGATCTCTTTAAACACCGAAGCAGCCGTAAAAACACTTACCCAAAAACTCATCGATAAGCAGAAGCAGGACCTGAAGGATAAAGGAACCGATATTTTAAGGGATATTATTGGCGGCGGAACTACGCCAAAGGATACTACAGCAACGGGCGGTACTACCACGCCAAAAACCACAACGCAAGAAAGTACGACTCAAGCGGTTAAAGACATTTTGGGTGGTATCTTTGGCGGCGGTAAGAAAAAGAAAGATTCGATTAACGGTAATTAGCCTTACTGAACCCCGATGGAAACGACATAGCCTTCACTGCCTCTAACATTGAAGACGGTATTGTCCTCGAACAGTAAGTATTGACCTTTAATTCCTTTGAGAACTCCTTCAAAATAAGGAGATTTTTCAAGATTTAAACTGCTTAGTTTAGTTGGGTATTGCAAGACAGGAAATTGCAAGTTCGTCTCTGTATTGTTTTCAATAAAATATTCGGCTGCTTCATGGGGGATAAAGGGGCGCAGTTTATTTCGCCATGCTACCAGATCCTCATCCTTAACTTCGTTTTTAAGCATGGTACGCCAATTGGTCTTATCGGAAACATGATCTTTTAAGGCTACTTCGGTGATTCCGGCCAAATATCGATTTGGAACTTCAACGATTTCAATGGCCTCGTGTGCTCCTTGGTCGATCCAGCGTGTGGGCACCTGACTTTTTCTTGTAACCCCCACCTTTACGGAGCTGCTGTTTGCCAAATAGACGACATGCGGTTGTAATTGCACTTTTTTTTCATAGGTCAGATCGCGATCCTCCTTGTCCAAATGTGCGGTGCTCAATTCGGGGCGCATAACCCAGTCTGCTGCTTGCGGGATAGCGTAAAAACAGTCATAACAGAACCCTTGACGGAATATTTTTTTCTCCAATCTGCAGTTCAAACAATGATATCTTAAAAAATTAATGGAAATTGTTTTGTCCAGTAACTGATTGACATTAAGGAAATCATTCTCAAAAACTAGATAATACTGAATAGGAGAACCATTCTCGGTCTGCATTTTTGTTAAGACACCTTCGTAGTTCATTGGAGGAAAATTGTTATTTTTATTGCATAAAGATAGGCCAAATATATGCCAATACCCATTGTAAATTCTATTGCATCCTGGTTTTTAAAGAAACGATTTCATCAAATCGAGCTCTTTTTGAAATACCCTATCGATGTACAGAATGAGCTATTGTTCGCTTTGCTTCAGAAAGCAAAACATACTGAAATAGGCAAAACCTACGATTTTGACAGCATACGGACCTATCGCGAATTTGCCAGCAGGATCCCGGTAACCACCTACGAAGAGAACGAGCCCCTTATACAACGTGCCAGGAAGGGAGAAAGTAATATTTTTTGGCCTACTCCTATAAAATGGTTCGCGAAATCCAGCGGTACTACAAACGCCAAAAGCAAATTCATACCCGTGAGCAGCGATTCCCTTGAGAACTGTCACTATGCAGCCAGCAAGGATCTTTTATGTATGTACCTCAATAATAATCCGCATTCACAACTCTTTCTAGGAAAGAGCTTGCGACTGGGCGGCAGTAAAGAACTTTACGAGGAGAACGGAACCGTTTTTGGTGACCTTTCTGCGATCTTGATCGATAACATGCCTTTTTGGGCCGAATTTAGCAGCACCCCAAGCAATGATGTTTCTTTGATGAGTGATTGGGAGGTCAAGATGCAGGCCATTGTGAATGAGACCATCCATGAGAATGTCACCAGTTTGGCGGGTGTCCCTTCGTGGATGTTGGTTTTATTGAACAACGTAATGGAGACAACCGGAAAAGCCAACCTCTTTGAAGTTTGGCCTAATTTGGAGGTCTATTTTCACGGCGGTGTTAGTTTCGACCCTTATATTGAACAGTACAACAAGCTATTGCCTAAGGATTCCTTTCGGTATTATGAGATCTATAATGCTTCGGAAGGGTTTTTCGCTATTCAAGACAGGAATGCGAATAAAGAATTACTTCTCATGCTCGATTACGGCATCTTCTACGAATTTATCCCAATGGATTCCTACGGCTCCCCGGAGGAGCGGATCATTCCGCTTAGTGAAGTTGAAGAAGGAGTTAACTATGCCATAGTGATCACTACCAATGCAGGGCTCTGGCGATACAAGATTGGAGATACCGTTCGTTTTACAAGCACCAATCCTTTCAGAATAAAAGTAACAGGTCGCACCAAACACCACATTAATGCTT
Source organism: Altibacter lentus (assembly GCF_000746845.1). GTDB lineage: Bacteria > Bacteroidota > Bacteroidia > Flavobacteriales > Flavobacteriaceae > Altibacter > Altibacter lentus. The sequence continues at coordinate 1,599,430 of NZ_KN050846.1, forward strand.
TTGGAGAAGAATTGATCATTGAGAATGCCGAAGCAGCATTGCGAAAGACCACCCTTCTAACCAATACCGAGATCGTAGATTACACGGCCGCACCCATTTTTATGAATGGTAAGGAAAAAGGGGCACATGAATGGATCATAGAATTTAAAACCCCTCCATCTAATTTCACGGATTTCTCAAAACTTCTTGATAAATCCCTGCAAGAGGTAAATAGTGATTACGAAGCAAAGCGATTTAACAACACCACCTTAAAGGCGCCAACCATCCACTGTGCAAGAGAACGACTGTTTTATGACTGGTTGAAACAAAAGAATAAATTGGGGGGTCAACACAAGGTGCCACGTCTATCTAACTCGCGGGTCTATGTGGAAGAACTGCTCTCCCTAAACCAGCTAAGGGGTGATTGTAGTGCAGTATAGTTCACGCACAACTCAAAACAATAGAGCCCCGATAAGCTAATTACATTTTTTTATCCTATAAAATGCACTTCAACGAATTTCTCGTGCATTCAACTAAAAGTTTTGGTAGTCCTTTTCTTACTTCGTACGTTTGACGTATAAAAATTTCATAGTTGGGGCTAATGAAAAGAATTATTTACATAAGTAGTATAGTATTGTTTTGTGGCGTTATTTCTTCATGTGGAACAACACAAGGGCTACGTAATGACAGTACTGAAGTTGCGGGGTATACGTTAAAGAATAAAGCGGAATTGATGCAGCAAAAAATATTGAACACTAAACATAAGACAGTAATTGCAACTCCTTAGGCATTGCGATCTTAACGTAAAAAGCCTCTATTTTTCAATAGAGGCTTTTTACGTTTAATAGAGTACTATTAAGAAACCGCTTTAAGTTTCTTAATAGTGGATTTACTTAGTTTTTCCTGGGCGTATTCTTTAGTTACATTGAGCGTTTTATCTTCGGTGCTGGGTAGTTCGTACATAGCATCGGTTAGAACCGCTTCGCACAAAGAGCGAAGTCCTCGCGCGCCTAGTTTATATTCAATTGCCTGCTCCACGATAAAATCAAGTGCTTCATGAGTGATCACGAAATCGATCCCATCCATTTCAAACAACTTCTTATATTGTTTGATAATGGCATTTTTAGGCTCCGTAAGTATTGCTCGCAAGGTTCCTTTATCCAAGGGGTCCATATAAGTCAATACAGGAAGACGACCAATGATCTCGGGGATCAATCCAAAATCTTTTAAGTCCTTCGGAATGATATATCGCAACATATTGTCCCGTTGCAGGGAATCTTCCTTTTTGGAAGCACTAAACCCTACAGCCTGCATATTCAATCGTTTGGAAATATGACGTTCTATACCATCGAAGGCTCCTCCGGCGATAAACAAGATATTCTCTGTATCGACCTCAATGAACTTCTGGTCGGGATGCTTCCTACCTCCTTTGGGCGGCACGTTCACAGTGGTTCCTTCCAGTAATTTCAACAGTGCCTGTTGTACGCCTTCCCCGCTTACATCGCGGGTGATGGACGGATTATCGCTTTTTCGAGCGATCTTATCAATCTCATCAATAAACACGATCCCGTTCTGTGCTTTTTCCACGTTATAATCTGCAGCCTGAAGCAATCGCGTTAGAATACTTTCCACATCTTCCCCAACATATCCGGCTTCGGTGAGAACTGTAGCATCTACAATAGCCAAGGGAACGTTCAGCATACGGGCGATGGTCTTCGCCACGAGCGTCTTTCCGGTACCGGTCTGCCCTACGATTATGATATTACTTTTTTGAATTTCGATATCATCATCGGTCTTAGGCTGTAACAAACGCTTATAATGATTGTAAACAGCAACTGACATTACTTTTTTGGTGTGTTCCTGCCCAATGACATAATCATCTAAAAATTCTTTGATGAGTTTCGGCTTTTTTAGCATCAACTCCTTACTAAGCTCACTATTTGTAGAATGTAACGCTTCCTCGACTACAATACCATGCGCCTGCTCGATACAGCGATCGCAGATATGGGCGTCCAAACCTGCGATTAGCAGATTGGTTTCGGCCTTTTTCCTACCACAAAACGAACATTCTAGATCTTCTTTCGACATATTTCTGAATTCTTATTCTTAAACTGAAATTATCCTCTTGAGAGAATTTCATCGATCATTCCATACTCCAAGGCCTTGTCGGCTTTCATCCAATAGTCCCTATCACTATCCTCGTAGACCTTCTCGTAGGTTTGACCCGTATGTTTGGCAATAATATTGTACAATTCTTTTTTAAGGGAAATAATCTCCTTGGCAGTGATCTCGATATCGCTCGCCTGTCCTTGAGCTCCGCCCATAGGCTGGTGGATCATGACGCGCGAATGGGTAAGACCGCTTCGCTTGCCTTTTTCTCCCGCACACAACAACACAGCTGCCATAGACGCTGCCATTCCGGTACAAATGGTGGCAACATCGGGTTTAATGAACTGCATAGTGTCGTAGATTCCCAGACCGGCATAAACACTACCGCCGGGAGAGTTAATATATATTTGAATGTCCTTAGAAGCATCGGTGCTTTCTAAGAACAGCAATTGTGCCTGTACAATATTGGCCACTTGATCGTTGATACCCGTTCCCAAAAAGATGATGCGGTCCATCATCAAACGTGAAAAAACGTCCATCGCAACTGCGTTCATTTGACGCTCCTCAATAATATTAGGTGTAAGACCCACCGGAATCATGCTGCTCACGATCTTGTCGTAATACATACTGTTGATCCCTTGATCCTTGGTGGCAAATTTTTTGAATTCTTTTCCGTAGTTCATAAATACTCTTTCTTTTTCTGAAATAAAAAAGCGCTGAATGATTCCATTCAACGCCTAAATATAACTATTTTCTTGTTGAATTACTCGTAAGCTTCCTTAATGAAAGTGTCATAGTTTACTTCCTTAGTCTTCAGTTTTGCATTTTCCTTAAAGAACTGAAGCAACTTGTTGGTATTCAACTGTTCGCTCATTCGTTTCACCTCTTCTTCATTTGAAAGAATTCTCGCTGCAATGTTATCTAATTCTTCTTCTGAAGGGTTTGTTTGCCCAAATTGAGCCATTTGAGCTTTGATCATGTTCTTTGCATAATCTTTTAACTCATCGAAAGTAACTTGAAGGTTATGTTCAGCTCTTAATTTTCCTTCGATCAATTGGTAGCGCAATCCCTTTTCACTTCGCTCATATTCGGCTTTTGCCGCCTCTTCGGTCATTGGCTTTTCTCCTGAAACTTGGATCCAACGTTGTAAGAACTGATCCGGCAGATCGAACTTTGTATTCTCAATAAGCGACTCTACCACATCATTTAATAATTTTTGATCGCTTTGTTGCTCAAATTGTTTTTCGGCGTCCTCCTTTATCTTCTGTTTTAATTCCTTTTCTGAAGAGACGACCCCTTCACCAAACAACTTATCGAAAAGCTCCTGATTGAGTTCTCCCATTTCTCTGGTGTTGATTTCTTCGATCTTAAAAGTGACCTCCACGTCCAAACCATGCGCTTCGTCGTGAGATACCCCCAAATATTTCTGATTGTCGTGGTCATCTGCGAACAATCCTTTGGTCTTCAATATAACCTCATCGCCCACTTTGGCCCCCAACAACGCTTTTCCTTGTGTTTTTCCGGCAATATTATCCAATTCCAGAGTGGCCTTTTTGTCAATACCTTTGTCAGCATTCAAAAAAGTACCTGTAATTTCATCGCCTTTAGCAACGGTATCCTTAGAAATCAATTTACCGTATTGTTTGCGAATCGTCTTTACTTGATTGTCCAAGAAAGCATCGTCTGCGATTACCTTATAATTAGTAATGGCCTTTTTGGTGACATCTACTTTAAATTCGGGAGCAAGTCCTAAATCAAATTGAAACGAAAAATCGTCGGAAGCCCAATCGATCTCTGCTTCATTCTTGGGAAGGGGATTTCCTAAAACATCCAGCTTTTCTTCCGTAAGGAACTTATGCAAAGAGTCTTGAAGGATCTTGTTCACTTCCTCTACCAATACAGCAGTACCGTATTGTTTTTTCACCATTCCCATAGGAACATGTCCCTTTCTAAAGCCAGGAATATTGGCATTCTTACGATAATTATCCAATACTTTATGCACTTTTGCCGAATAATCCTCTTTCGATATTTCCACGGTTACTACCGCATTCAGGCTATCAATTTCTTTTTTTGTAATGTTCATTTTTCTGAAAAAATTTTCCGTATAACGTCTCTTTCGTCCTTCCTTTGAAGGCGGGTGCAAAAGTACGATATTTAATGAAATGCAACAAGCTTTTAACTACTGTTATACAGTGGCTTATTTTTCATCATCGAGCATAGAAAATAAGATAGACTGTAAAAAAGAAAGAAGAAGACTAAACAAGAGTGCCCACCATATGGAAGACACTGCAAAACCAGCCACAAAATAATCAGCCATCAATATAATAAGTGCATTGATAATTAAAAGAAAAAGACCCAGGGTTAAAATCGTGACCGGCAGAGTAAGAATTATCAGTATGGGTTTTACAATAAATCGCAAAAGCGCCAGTACCACAGCAACTATTATAGCAGACACAAAGCCATCTACAGCCACACCGGGCAGTACATAGGCCAAGATGACCACAGCGACAGCCGTTAATAAAAGTCGTAGAATAAATTTCATGATTTCCTTTTATATAAAGATAAAAAAACCACCCTAAAAGTGGGTGGTTTTAACATATCTTATTCGGTAATTTAATTATTAGTTGCCGTCACTGTGCCGTAATTTCCAATGTTCACCTGAGGAATGGTAGCGCCATACTTTCTGTTAATCGCATTAATCATTAAGTTGGCAGTATACGCATAACCTCTTGGTGTAGGATGCACTCCGTCCAAAGAAAAGGCGCCTCCCGTTACATACGTTGACGTTAACACGCCTGCGTCATAGGCAACTCCGGTTGCGGCTACTTGTGCAAGCGCAGCTCTTGCATCAACAAAGGCTAAATCGTTAGCGTTTGCCAATCCTTCGATCACGGCGTTGTACGCTGTAGCAGCTGCAGAAACACGTCCTTGCTCTACCTCCGTTAATACAAACGAATCTCCGAGCGGGATAGACACCCCTATTACACCCAAAGGGTTGTTAGGATCGGGTGTAGTTCCCAACACCGAAGATGCCGGAAGTACAACCAAGTCGTTGTCGTTTGCTTGACGTAACTGTCCAAGCAAATTAGCAAGATCCGGAGGAAGATTTGCCGGAGGTCCTTGCAAAACCTGACTTACATCCGTAAGATCATCGTCTGTAAGTATAGGGTAATTTACACCTGCAGCGAAATTTATCTTTCGAGCATCTGCCTCAGCTTGTGTGATAATACCAAATGTCACCAAGGTAGGAAGGATAACATCATTGTATTGAGCGAATTGGGCATTTACAGCTCCGGCGGTTGCGGCATCTAAAGGAATGGCGCGCACAGGAACAGTTGTAAAATAAGGAATGGAAGTTACGTCGGGAATATTGACCAATACACCTCCGGTACTTGAAGCCATTAATGCATTTACTTGCGCACTGTACGAAGCAGCAAATACGTTCGGGTCTGTGATATCCTGACTACCATACGTGGTAGGATCAAGGTTTCCGGTTTGATCAACCCCGGTACCTCCGGAAGTAGCATAACTCAAGATATCGTTATTACCAATCCAAAGTGTAAAGAATGTGGGATTGAGCGATGCGGCATCCTGAATCACACTGGCATTTGCACTTGTAGCAAAACGAGCATAATATGGGTTCGCAGCTCCCGATGCAATACCGGCAGGATTTCCATATCCCTGAGCATTTAAGTGGAAGCTTTTTGCTCCTGGTACGGCCATGTTGTTAAAAGGCCCTGTGGCACTTGTCGTAACCTCTGTAGTGGGGGTCCCTTCCAAAACTACGGGTCCCGGATTGCCGTTTGCGTCTACAGACAGCACCAAGCGATTAGGCTGAATCTGGGTTCCGTTTAACAACAGCCCTCCTAGATTATCGGCCATAAGTGGTTGCGTAAAATCGCCGCCACCTGCTAAAGCAAATTGCTGTGCCATAATATTAGGATAAGAGTTTTCTTGTCCTGTAATATAAAGCGCTCCATCTGCATACCCTGCAGTTAATGAGTTTCCTACTGCTACAAAGTTTGAAAGATTTGCGCTTCCGCTACTGTAAAATCCTTCTGAGTCCACCGGAGTATCGAACTCTGGCTCACAGCTTACAAACCCGATGGCAAGTAAGCCAATACATATTTTTAGTGTGTTTTTCATCTTTTCTGAATTTTTTCAATTACATTTTATACGTTACACCCAAACCTGGAATAAACGCATTGGACTTATAGCGCCCGCTAAACGGAGCTGCTTGTCCATTCTCAAAATAGTAGTCGTATGATGCATCCACTTCCTTGAAATGAAGGTACAAGAAGGAAGCATCCACCTGGAAGCTGTCGCCTACGTTAAACGTAAGTCCGGCAGTATACCCGTTACTATCGTTACGCGGTGTTTCCGGAGCAAAATAGCCTTCACGAACCGGAGATTCGTCAAAATAGTACCCTGCTCGCAAGGTGAACATATCTGTAGCTTCGTATTGGAGTCCGAAACGATATGTTGACGCATTCTTATAGTTTCGAAGATTGCGAGAATCCGGTATATTCTCATTGGCAAAATCTATATCCAATGACTCGTAAACGTCCCAGAATGCTCTGTTGAAATCGAATGCAAACAACCATTTATCACAGAACTCGTAGGAGATTCCAACTGTCATTTCTGCAGGTAATGGCAAGGTAGCGTCGAAGGTAGTATCTTGAAAAGGCGTTAGAGGAGAGTTAGGTACATTTTCGAAATCTGCGTCCCCGCCTTCAGCGTTTAATTTTATTTGAGAACGGTAATTTGCTCCCAATGTTAGGTCTTCGCTAAGTTTGAACATAGCTCCTGCAGTCCATCCCCAGTTGCTAATTCCTGAAGCATCTATAGTCACTTCAGCTCTGTTTCCGTCCAAATCGGTGAGTGTTCTGTTCAAGTTACGGTTAAAGTTCACCGAACCGGTCACATAAATAGGACCACCACCAATACTTAAGTAATCACCAATCTTGAAGGAGATCGTTGGTTGGATGAAGATCGCTTGGAGGTCGATGTTATTAACCAAGTGAGATCCTGCCCAATCATCTTCATACGAAACGGTGCTTCCAAAGGGCGTATACACTCCAATACCAAAAGCCAACCAGTCATTGGCCTGATAAGATGCGTATAAATAAAGCGGGGTTCCTGTTGGACTGTCGGTCACAGCAGATTCTCCGGTCATTTCGTTTTGATAAGCTACATTCGAGAACACGCCGCTTACCCCGGCAGAAATATTCAATTTGTTCTCTAGGTGGACCAACCCGGCAGGATTGAAAAACACAAGCTCACTGCTATTGATAACAGCGACTCCTGTATGTCCCATAGCCAAAGACTTTTGCCCCTGCAAACTTACACGGTATCCTCCGGCATACGTTATTGCTGTTCCTAGTACAAAAACAGCAAGAAGTACTACTTTCTTCATAATAATTAAGTTAGATTAAATGTTTGGTTTTATGGATGGCTTTAAAATTACGCAATATTAATGGGCATTTATGGAATATTATGCATACATAATAAAACTATCATTGCAATGTTATAAAAAATCTATCACTTTTTTGTAAAATTCTGAAGGATTTTCGGCGTGCAACCAATGTCCGGCGTTTTTAACGCTTTGAATACTTGCCTTCGGAAAATGTTTTTTTATCAATATTTCATCCATAGGCTCCACATAACCAGATTTCTCTCCTTTTAAAAAGAGTGTGGCTTTAGAAAACAGCGCCGATTCCGGCAAAGCTTTTCCCACTTCCTCGATCTCTTTACTAAGCACAGGTAAATTCATACGCAATGCCAACTGTCCCTTTTCTTTCCAATAGAGGTTCTTAAGCAAGAATTGTCGCGTACCTATATCTTTAATATATGCTGAAAGTACTTCCTCTGCTTCTCCCCGCGATTTAATTTCAGAAAAATCCAAACTACTCAGAGCTTTTAGAATATCCTGATGGTGCTGTGGATACGCTTTGGGAGCAATATCTGCCACTATCAACTTTTGCACTTTTTCAGGATAGGTAGTCGCAAAATGCATGGCGGTCTTACCTCCCATAGAATGCCCCAGGAGTATGATCTCCTTTAGTCCCTGTTCCTCACAATAGTGATACAGGTCGCCGGCCATAAGGTCGTAAGAGAATTCAGGATCGTGAAAACTACGACCATGGTTACGCTGGTCCACCAAATGCACTTCAAAGCCTACTTCGGCAAACTGACTGCCCAATGTCTTCCAGTTGTCACCACTTCCTAAAAAACCGTGTAGAATAACAAGCGGGGCTCCTTCTCCTATTATTTGTGAGTGTACTTTCATTACTTCAATTTTTGGAGATAGTCTGTAATCACATTTTCAAGCCCATTGTAGAGTGCTTCACAAATAAGTGCATGCCCTATGGAAACCTCCAGGAGATGTGGCACCTGTTCTTTAAAAAAACGAATATTGTCCAGTGACAGGTCATGCCCGGCATTAACACCAATGCCTAACTGATGTGCTAAAACAGCACAATCGACATAGGGTTGAACCGCTTGTTTATTACCAAGCGCATACTGTTTGGCAAATTCTTCGGTGTACAATTCTATGCGATCAGTCCCGGTGTGAAAAGCACCTTCTACCATCTTTAATTCCGGATCCACAAATATTGAAGTCCGAATATTGTTCCTTTTACATTCTGAAATGATCTCGACCAGAAAGTCCTTATGCGTGATAGTGTCCCATCCTGCATTGGAAGTTATAGCATCTACTGCGTCGGGTACGAGTGTAACCTGTGTGGGTTGAATCTTCAGTACCATTCCCAAAAACGAATCGATAGGGTTTCCTTCTATATTATATTCGGATGTGACCACCGGCTTAAGATCGTATGCATCCTGATACCGAATGTGACGTTCGTCCGGCCTTGGATGAATGGTAACACCCTGTGCGCCAAATTTCTGAACGTCCCTGGCGACTTGAATCACATCGGGGACATTTCCGCCTCGGGCGTTGCGAAGGGTGGCGATTTTATTAATATTTACACTTAATTTCGTCATGTTTCAGCTTTGATCACACAAAAATACAAAGTTGATGCTCGGTTTTGCGTCTATATTTTAAGTAATTTGCATAAAAATTTGCCATTGGACACACGAAGTTACATCATTAACGATATTCAGCCTTTTTCAATAGATTCTGATATAAAGGAGGTGCAGCTTGCCTTCAATCAGCTTACTTATACCCATGTTCCTGTAGAACGAGATGGCACTTATTTGGGGTGTTTAAGTGAAACCGATGCACATTGTTTTGACGGAACAAAGTCCATTCACGAATATGCGTATGCCGTGGAAGGGTTCTACGTGCGAAACAATACCAATTGGCTGGATATCCTGGAAGCGTTTGCCCTGCATAACAGTAATATTATGCCCGTAATGGGCAAGAACAATGAATACTTGGGTTATTACGAATTAGGCGACATCCTTAATTTGTTTAACGATACGCCCTTTTTAAATGAAGCCGGAGGAATTATTGTAGTTGAAAAGGGAATACGGGATTATTCGTTTAGTGAGATATGCCAGATCGTTGAATCCAATGATACCAAGATCTTAGGGGCTTTTGTTTCAAAAATCGAGAACGAGGTTGTACAGGTTACTATAAAAATTGGACACACCGGAATGAATTCCATTGTCCAGACCTTTCGAAGATACAATTATGAAGTCGTTTCCAGTCACGATGAGGATACCTTCCTGGAAGATCTGAAAGAACGATCGGATTATCTCAATAAATACCTAAACATGTAATGATATGAAAATAGGTATTTACGGTCAATTCTATCATAAAAACTCTGAGACCTACATTCAGTTGATCTTGGATGCGCTACAAAAAAAGCAGGTGACTATCGTGATCGAGTCTAATTTTCTTGACATTATCAACGAACATCAAGACATCACCAAGAATTTCTCGGGCTTTGAGACCTTTACTTCACTGGATGCTTCGTACGATCTTTTTTTCAGTATTGGAGGAGATGGAACGATCTTGAAATCGGTTACCTATGTAGGAGATCTAGGCATTCCTATTGTTGGGATCAACACCGGACGACTTGGGTTTTTGGCAACGCTTCAGAAAGAAGAAATCACAGACAGCATTAATTTGATACTGAATGGTAAATATTCTCTTTCGGAACGAAGTTTACTTACTATTTCAACCGAACCCCACAACGAAGAGATCATGCCGTTGAACTTTGCCCTTAATGAAGTGGCTGTCAACCGAAAGAATACAACTTCCATGATCAAGGTGGAGACCTATATCAATGATAAGTACCTTACCTCCTATTGGAGTGACGGCCTTATAGTGGCCACGCCCACAGGCTCCACGGGATATTCCTTAAGCTGCGGAGGTCCTGTGATAGAGCCAAGCACAAATAGTCTGGTAATCACCCCTATCGCGCCTCATAATCTCAATGCGCGCCCCTTGGTCGTCTCAGACGATACAGTAATTTCGCTAAAAGTTTCAGGAAGGGAAAAATCGTATCTTGTTTCCCTGGATTCTCGTATCGCTACCTTAGAGAATGAAACCACAATGATCATTAAAAGAGCTCCTTTTACCATAAAGATGGTTGAGCTCAATGAAGAAAGTTTTATAAAAACGCTTCGGAAGAAATTATTGTGGGGAGAAGACAAACGCAACTAAACAATAAAATACCTTAAATTTTGTTTATCAACTGAGACAAATCCGCTTCGAATGCGGTGACCCAAAGTTTATTACTATATTTGCAAACTTTTAAGGTATATGAAGTATTTCACAGCCCTCATTTTTTTTATGATAGTCACATTTATCGGCCATTCGCAAACCTACGAGATAGGAGGAATGCTGGGAGGGTCTAATTATATAGGTGATGTGGGAAAGACTAATTATATAAATCCAAATTCATTTGCATTTGGCGGTCTTTTTAAATGGAATCGCAGTGCCAGACACGCATTTAGGGCTTCTATTCTGGTAGCAAATATAAAGGGTGATGATGCAGAATCGAACGAAACCAGACGCCAGCAGCGCGGTTATTCTTTTGAAAACACGATCACCGAAGCCTCTCTAGGAATTGAATATACCTTCTGGGATTTTAACATGTATAGCGGCAAGCCCGTCTCTACACCGTATTTGTATACGGGACTTACCTATTTTGGATACAACGCTCTGTACAAACGCAGTGACGATGTCATTGTTAAATACGACACTGCAGGCAATGTTGCAATCCCAATGGTCGTTGGGTTTAAGGCCACAGTGGGCACTAAAATGGTATTGGGTTTTGAGGTAGGAGCGCGATATACATTTACAGACGCCTTGGACAGCAGCCAACCTGTAAAGGGTTTGGCCGACGAAGAAAACCTTACATTTGGGAACACTAACAGCGATGACTGGTACGTGTTTACAGGAGTGACCCTAACATTTACCTTTGGACGCAAACCCTGCTATTGTAATTTTTAAAATGTAATGAAACTACAAGATCAAATCGATAAGAACAAACTACCCCATCACTTGGCAGTGATCATGGACGGCAATGGTCGCTGGGCAAAGCAGAAGGGGTTGTTCCGCACGGTTGGTCATGAAAAGGGTTCTAAGGCGGTTCGGGAAATAGTAGAAGGCTGTGGTGAAATTGGCATCCCTTATCTAACCCTGTATGCTTTTTCTACTGAAAACTGGAATCGCCCAAAAATGGAGGTAGAACTTCTTATGAAGTTATTAGTTTCGTCTTTGAAGAAAGAAATAAAAACGCTTGAGGAAAACGATATTAAATTGAACGCCATAGGAAACTTAGAGGCACTTCCCAAGAAAGCACACAAAGAATTGCTGGATGTTATAAAGAAGACCGAGAACAATACTAAAATGACCCTCACTTTGGCCTTGAGTTACGGTTCCAGAGAAGAAATTACAAAAACTATTAAAGAGATTAGCCTTAAAGTTAAAAATAACCTAATTTCGCCGTCGAATATTGATGAAGCGGTAATTAATAATCATCTTTACACGCGAAATTTACCGGATGTAGATTTATTGATACGCACCAGTGGTGAGCAGCGTATCAGTAATTTTCTATTATGGCAAATCGCTTATGCCGAATTGTACTTTACCGAAACACTTTGGCCCGATTATACAAAAAACCATCTTTTTGAAGCAATCATAAATTATCAAAACAGAGAACGAAGATTTGGAAAAACAAGTGAACAGCTTACGTAAGAGTCCACGATTATTTGGTTACAAAAAGTGTTATTGTATTTGCGTATTTACAATACTTTCGGTTTTTAATCTTACGGCCCAACAAAAAGAGTTGGACAGTGGTAGGAAATATACTATTAATAAAATTGAAGTTACGGGCGAACAAAGTTTCAACGAACAAACCGTAATTGCCTTTACAGGCTTAAAAGAAGGCGATCGCTTATTTATTCCAGGAGAAAAATTGAGCTCTGTTACTAAGAAGCTCTGGGAACAGAACCTGTTTAGTGACATCGCATTCTATGTAACGAAGTTGGAGGGCGATCTTGTTGACCTCGAATTATATATTGTAGAACTTCCTAAATTGAACGAAGCTACCATCGAAGGACTTCGAAAGGGAAAGACAAAAGAGATCCTAAAAGACAATGATCTGAAACCCGGAACCAAGATCACAAAAAATTTACTTACCACTACTAAGAACAACATTGTTAACCGATTTAAAAAAGACGGTTATCTCAACACCCAGGTAGTCATCTCCACAACCCCTAACATCGATTCTACCGGCACAGAAGACGGGAAGAACATGCTCATTCGTGTGGATAAGGGAGAGCGCGTAAAAGTAGCCTCTATTACTTTTGACGGCAACCAAGAGCTATCAGACAAGAAGTTACGTGCGGCCATGAAGAATGTAAAACGCAAGAATTTCTTGCGCTTCTACAAACGTTCAAAATTTAGTGAAGAAGGCTTTGAGGAGGACAAAGAGGCGATCATCACAAAATATAAGGCCAATGGGTACCGCGATGCGCGTATACTGGATGATACCCTCATTGTAAAAGATGAAAAAACTATTGCCTTGAATCTAGACATTGAAGAAGGAAAAAAATACTATTTCGGGGACATTCGCTTCATAGGAAATAGTGTATATACCGATAATATTCTTCGGCAGGTACTAGGGATAAAAAAAGGAGAGACCTACAATGGGGTGCTCCTTCAAGAGCGTATTGAAGATGCCACAAATCCTGAAGCAAACGATCTAACCAACCTCTACCAAAACAATGGTTACCTGTTTTCACGTATCAACCCTGTGGAAGTTGCGGTGCGTAATGATACTATAGATTTTGAAATTCGAATCATAGAAGGAAAACTGGCGTATTTTGATCACGTAACTGTGGTAGGAAATGACAAGACGAACGATCATGTGATCTATCGGGAACTTCGAACCCGTCCCGGTCAAATCTACAGCAAGCGAAATGTGGTAAGAACCATTCGGGAGCTTGGTCAATTAGGGTATTTTGACCCCGAACAGATCGGGCCTAACTTCAAGAATGTGGACCCTAACAACGGAACCCTGGATATGGAATATTCTGTGGTTGAAAAAGGTGCGAGCCAGATTGAACTTCAAGGAGGTTATGGCGGCGGCGGCTTTGTAGGAACACTGGGGCTTTCGTTTAACAACTTCTCGCTACGTAACATTTTCAATGGTGAAGCTTATAAACCACTGCCTATGGGTGACGGACAAAAGCTTTCGCTTCGGGCACAGGCAAGTAGTTTTTACCAGACCTACAGCCTTTCTTTAGTAGAACCCTGGTTAGGCGGAAAGAAACCCGTGCAATTGAGCACTTCGTTCTCTCATACCGTGCAGTACTTTTACGATTTCGTAAATAGAGAAGCAGATAGAGATCGGCGTTTCTTGATCACCGGGGGTTCTGTAGGGATCGCCAAACGATTACAATGGCCGGACGATTATTTCACACTGTCGCAAGCAGTGAGTTTTCAACACTACAATCTTAAAAACTATAACACAGGGTTATTTACCTTTGGTGATGGCTATTCAAACAACTTTGCTTACACCATTGGTTTAAGCCGAAACAACACCGCCACGAATCCTATTTACCCAAAATCTGGATCTGAGTTCAGCATTACGGCAAAACTAACCCCGCCCTATTCTGCTTTTAATGGTGTAGATTATGATGCATTGTCGGACGAACGCAGGGTGCTAAATGCAGTTCCCTCTACCGATGTGGATTTTGTAGATGCGCGAGAGCGTATTGCAGAGATCGACCAAGAGCGTTTTAAGTTCTTGGAATACTATAAAGTAAAATTCAAAGGAACATGGTACACTAAGCTAACCGGAGATCTGGTGGTTCGTACCGCTACCGAATTTGGTTTCTTAGGCGCCTACAATGGCGATCGGGGTGTTCCTCCTTTCGAACGATTTTTTGTGGGAGGAGACGGCCTTGGTGCCTTTAGCCTAGACGGTCGGGAGGTCATTCAATTGCGTGGATATCCGAATCAGTCATTATCCGACACCGACGGAAATACCATTTACAATAAATTTTCGTTAGAAGTACGGTACCCCGTTACTTTAAAGCAGCTGGCATCTATTTATGTACTTGGTTTCGTAGAAGGTGGAGGCTCTTACGATGGGTTCAGAAACTATAATCCATTCAGTATTAAGCGTTCTGCTGGCGTAGGATTACGTATATTTATGCCTGCATTTGGATTATTGGGGATTGATTTTGGATATGGATTCGATCCTATTCTTGGTGGAACCGAGAAAAACGGATGGGAGACACATTTTATCATTGGACAACAATTTTAACTTTGGCACGATATTTTCTTAAACAACAACCAGCAATTATGAAAACGAAACAGTTACTTTTTTTCGCACTTGTCATGTTATGCATAAGCTTTACAGCCCAAGCACAGAGAGGTGTTCGTATTGGATATATTGATATGGAATATATTCTGGAAAATGTTCCTGAGTACAAAGAAGCTTCTACACAATTGGAAGGCAAGGTACAGCGATGGAAACAGGACATTGAGAAGAAGCAAAAAGCCATCGATCAAATGAAACTCAATTTAAGTAACGAACGTGTTTTGCTCACCAAAGAGTTGGTGGAAGAAAGAGAAGAAGAAATAAAGATCGAGGAAGACGAGATGTTACAATACCAGCAGGATCGTTTCGGACCAAACGGAGATCTAATGATCCAAAGGCGCCAATTGGTGCAGCCTATTCAGGATCAGGTATTCAACATTGTGCAAGAAATTGCCGAAGCTAAAAAATTCGATTTCATCTTTGACAAATCTGCAGATGTGGTCATGCTTTTCGCAGCAGAGCGAAATGATATTAGCGATCAAGTATTGCGTAGCATTAACAGAGCTGCAAAAAGAACCGAAGCTCTTAACAAGAAAGATAAGCGTGAGATTGAAGCACGGGACGATCTTTCCATGGAAGAAGATGCAGCGGTGACCGAACGCGAAGAGGCTATTGAAGCTAAGAAAGATGAGCGCGAAAAGATCATGGATGAGCGCAAGCGTGTGCGTGATTCGATTCGTGAAGCTAAAAAATTAGAATTTGAGACCAGAAGACAGCGCTTGTTGGATGAACGCAAAAGAAGACAGGATTCGATCTTGGAAGCACGACAAAACAGAAACAATCCACCGGGAGCCGGAGATGGTGAAGAAGACGGTGACGGCGGCGGAAGATAATATTTAAAAATAATTTAAACCCTAATAGTTATAACACTTAATTTTTAATACAATTACAATGAAAAAATTCAAATTATTTGCAGTTGCAGTAGTACTTTTTATAGGAGCTACAAGTTTTGTGAATGCACAGTCAAAAGTGGCTCATATCGATACTCAGGCTTTGGTAGAGATCATGCCCGAAATGAAAGCAGCACAAAGTCAGCTTGAGAAGCTTCAAAAAACGTACGATACAGAGATCAAAGCTATGGCGAAAGAACTTGACACCAAGATCAAATTGTACGAAGGAGAAGCAGAAAGCAAAACCGATGAAGAGAATGCAAAACGCGTACAAGAAGTACAAGGAATGCAGAACAACATTGGATCTTACAGACAGCAAGCTTTAAAAGACCTTCAGCAAAAAGAGATCGATATCTTTCAGCCTCTTTTAGAGAAAGCACGTGCAGCGATCCAAAAAGTTGCCAGAGCTAAGGGATATCAATATGTATTGGATTCTGCTACCGGAAACGGAGTGATCCTCGCAGACGGATATGACTTGTTGCCGGATGTTAAGAAAGAATTGGGTATCTAATTCCATTTTTTTCAGAAAAAATAATTAAAAACTGCTCTCTTTATAGGGAGCAGTTTTTATTTTTATGGTTATGAAACAGGCACAACCAATTGGTATTTTTGACTCCGGGGTAGGCGGCACTTCCATATGGAAGGAAATCCACGCCTTACTCCCAAATGAACATACCATTTATTTAGCCGACAGTAAGAATGCGCCTTACGGACAAAAATCTGCCGCCGAAATACGTGCCCTTAGTATTAAGAACACAGAAGCCCTTATCGCCTTAGGATGCAAAATGATTGTAGTCGCCTGTAATACGGCCACTACAAACGCTATTGATCTGCTTCGCACGCAGTATGAGCTCCCCATTATAGGTATAGAACCTGCTATAAAACCTGCAGCGCTTCAAACACAATCCAAGAGTATTGGGATCCTTGCGACCAAAGGAACCCTTAGCAGTACTCTGTTTCACCAAACATCACATACCTTCACAAAAGATATTTCAGTGATAGAGACTGTGGGAGAAGGCCTTGTTCCTCTTATTGAAGCCGGCCAGCTCGATAGTCCCGAAATGTATGCGCTACTTCAAAAACACACAGCTCCCATGCTCGCTGCCAACGTCGATTATATTGTTCTAGGGTGTAGTCATTATCCTTATATCATTCCACAATTAAAAAAGATCGTCCCGTCGCATATAAAAATCATCGATTCGGGCGAGGCTGTGGCGCGCCAAACAAAGAATCTGCTAAAAACAAATGGTCTTAGTAACGAGGAAACAGGTGCTCCAAGGCTTCAGTTCTTCACAAACGCTTCAAAAGATACCTTGCAATTCTTACTGCGTGAGTACGCAGCGGTCATTTCAGTAGAAGAGAAAGATTTTTAAGATTTAAACCAACCCGAATAGAACACGTAGTTTTCAGCAATACGATGAATTTCCCCGTGTAACAATTCCTTAGATATATCCTTGACCTTCTTCGCCGGAATACCTGCGTAGATACTTCCGGATGCTACTACCGTATTTTTTGTCACGACTGCACCTGCTGCGATAATTGAGTTGCTTTCTATCACGCAGTCATCCATTACAATACTTCCCATACCTATTAAAACATTGTCCTGCACCGTACACCCGTGTACTATGGCATTGTGACCAATAGATACATTGTTACCTATGGTCGTTGGGGATGTTTTATATGTGGCATGAATCACAGCCCCGTCCTGTACGTTTACCTTATCTCCCATTTTAATAAAATGGACGTCTCCTCGTATTACGGCATTGAACCATACACTGCAGAGCCTTCCCATGGTAACATCGCCCACTATAGTAGCATTCTCGGCGATATAACAATCTTCCGGGATCTCCGGGTACTTTCCGTTAACAGCTTTAATGATCATTTGAAATTCTATTTTTAACCAAAATACGATAATAGCTCCTTTTTTTTTGAAGGGCTTACCATAATTTGCTTTCCGTTACTTAATACCACGCTTCCCCCTTTACCTTTATTATATTCGGTCACGGCATTTACGTTCACCAAATAAGATTTATGCACACGAGCAAAGCCATTATCCTGTAAAAGATCTTCAAAATACTTCAGGGTCTTGCTAACCAATTTTTTGCTGTCCTTTAAAAAGATGTTCGTGTAATTATCGTCGGCTTGACAGTATAAAATATCTGCTACCTGCAATACCTCAAAGCCGTTTTGTAATGGAATGGTGATCTTGCCGGTGACATGACGATGCTTTGGCTGTAGTACCGAATGTTCCAGCCTGTTTTCCTTTTCTTTTATTTCTGAGACATAGTCCACTGCTTCAATCAATTTGTCGATCGAGATAGGCTTTAACAGATAATACGATGCGTGGGCATTGAGTGCATCGATGGCGTAATGGTTATAGGCCGTCACAAAGACGGTTTCGAACTGACGGTCCCCTACCTTATCCAGAAGATCGAAGGCATTTCCGTAGGGCATCTCCACATCCAAGAATACTAGATCCAGAGGATTGTTTCGTATAAGTAGCAGCGCCTCCTCTACATTCGAAGCCTCCCCTGTAAGGGAAACGCTGGGGCAGTACTTGGTAAGGTAATTCTTTAAAATTTCCCTACTGTTCTCTTCGTCTTCAACAATTATGGCACGTAACTTCATTAGTCTTTCTTTAAAATTAGAACAACGCGTGTTCCTTCTTCGTTTTCAAAAATATTCTCGACAGAAACATCTACTTTATCTTTATACATTTCGTTCAAGATTGCAATTCTTTTTTGAATGTTACCCATCCCTTTGGAATTTTGCTTCTTTTGATGCTCGGTCTTTAGCTCTTTCGATTTTTTACGTCCAATCCCGTCGTCACTAATGGTTATTGAAACAGTTTCGGGGTCGATCTGTGCAAAGTGTATCTCTAACAGGCCTTTATCTTCCTTATACCTAAGTCCGTGCCAAACCGCATTTTCTACATAGGGCTGCAACAGCATGGGCGGAATAACGAACTCCGAAAGCTGTAATGATTCATCTACCGTGATGGCGTAATCGAATTTGTTCTTAAACCGCATATGCTCCAGTTGCACGTACAATTCAAGCAATTCGATCTCTTTGGCCAAGGGGATAAAATCCTCTTCACTGTTCTCTAAAACAGAGCGCATTAATTGAGAGAAGTCGCTTAAATAGGTATTGGCTGCACGCTCATCGCTACTGGCAATAAAACTATTTACCGAATTGAGCGCATTGAAAATAAAATGCGGATTCATTTGGGTTCGTAATGATTTTAATGCCAAAAGATTGTTCGCATACTTCTGTTGTTTGACACTTTTGTATTGAGTATAGGCGATCAGCAGCAGTAATAGTGCAATAAGAACTAAGGAACCTATCACCCACTGTTGTACTCGATTATTCTTTTGTATGAGCTCTTGATTCTCAAAAGCCAACTGATATCGGCTTTCGTTGAGCTTGCGTTCATTTTCCAAGCTAATGATTCGATTCTGTTTCAAAGCGATCTCTCTATTAAAGCGTGCTGCCTGGGAAATCTCCTGTTCTTTTTTTACATAGAGTTCGTCTACGACCTCTACATACTGTTCGTAGGTCTCGGCAGCTTTTCCAAAATCTCCAATATCACGATAGATCTCTGAAAGTTTTCGGGTCGCATCCTTTTGTACGAGTAGATCTTCTTTTTTATCTGCTTCAGTGATACTGCGCTGCAAATAAGGGATCGCTTCTTCGTATCTTTCCTGGCCCACATAGGCATTGGCGATCTTATAATTTTGACGTTGCGGCGTCAAAGGACTTGACAGGTCTTCTTCTACATCTCCATCATCTAAAGATTTGATCTCGTTCAAGGCCTCCTCTCGCAGTTTTATCTCCTTGTCGAAATTCCGATTCTGATTATAGAAATCGGCTACTTTGTTCTTCTCGGCAACGGCCCTTTTCTTATTTTCCTTTTTGGCAAGACTTAGTGAATTATCAAAATACGCTTCAGCTTCTTGAACGGCTCCACCCTGCGCATAGGCCTCTCCTATCTTCGAGTTGAGGTCGGTGATCTTAGGTGTTATGCTGTGTGCGTTGGCAACATCAAGGGCTTTTTGATAATTAAAAACACTTTTTACGGGATCATTGATCGCCTTATAGGTGTCCCCTAATCCTTCATAGACTTCAACGCGCTGATAATTAGAAAGCGACTCCTGCAATAAACTTTTATAGGAAGTGATGCTTTCTTGATAATTCTTATTGTCCATGTAGGCGGAAGCCAACTTTATTCGGGTGTTACGAGCAGGATTGAATGAAATACTTGTTTTATAGTTGTCTACAGCGAGATCGTACTGTCCCCAATAGGAATTTATATTGCCCAGAGTAAGAAACGCTATGGCATTTTGGGCGTCTGAAGCTTTTTTAGACCTAACAGATTCTAAAGCCCGTGTTACATATTCTATGCTTTTTTGAGCATTTTTCTTCAGAAAAAAATTAGATGAATCAATATACTGTTTAAAAAGATCTCGGGAAGCTACGTTGGATGTTGACTGTACCGGCATGGCTTCACTTTCGGCTTTTTTTACCTTTACCATTACTTGTTGTTTATCGCGTATAGTGTGGTAAACGGTCTCAAAATCGTCACTTTTAATAATAAGTTCATCTCCTATCCTGGCTGTGATCGTAAACTCACCCCTGTCATTGGTAGTGGTATATTTACCCCCAAGGATCTCTACATTCACTTTTGGAATGGGCATATCGTTTTCTTCTTCAAGAACCTTTCCGGAGAGCGTGAACTCGTCTTGTTGCTTGCGTAAGGTCTGGCCCTGGGCGACAGCTATTACTGAAAACAAGAGGAGGATAAAAAAGTAAAAAGCTCGGTTCATGCGTCGTATTTGACCGTAAACATACGTACTTTACCCCAATCCCGAAAACCCCCTCGGGCGCATAGTGACTTCTTTTTCATTCAAAAAACTAACTTCCCTAACGGACGATTCCACTTAACTAACTGAGATGGCACGTTCCCTCAGTTCACGTTTTACAGTAAATACCTTGGTAGTATGTTTACTCTATAAATATAATCTAAAACCTTATGAAAACGATGCACCTTTTCACATTCATTCTGGCGTTTATAAGCGTCTTATCGTGTAAGGCAGACACGCCCAAGCGTATTGGCTCCATTGAAACAGTTACAACAGCTCACCCTCCAATTACAAAAGAACACTATATAAAAGTTGCACTATTGCTGGATACAAGCAATAGCATGGACGGATTGATCGATCAAGCAAAAGCACAGTTGTGGGAGATCGTTAATGAGCTTTCCTATGCGAAATGTCGTAACGAAAGACCTTCACTTCAAATCGCCTTGTACGAATATGGAAATGACAATCTCAATGCACGAGAGGGATACATACGAAAGATCCTTGGTTTTACCGAAGATCTTGATGATGTGTCAAAAGAACTATTCTCACTTACTACCAACGGCGGAAGCGAATACTGCGGCACGGTAATACAGGCTTCGTTAGAACAGTTGGATTGGGGGAATGATGCAGACGACTTGAAAATGATTTTCATTGCGGGTAACGAGCCTTTTACCCAAGGAGATATCCACTATAAGGACGCTTCATTAAATGCGAAGGAAAAAAACGTGGTCGTTAATACTATTTTTTGTGGGGATTACAAACATGGAATTTCCTCCTACTGGAAGGACGGGGCCCAGCTTAGCTATGGAGACTATATGGCCATTAATCACAATGTCGAGACCGTGCATATTGCCTCGCCTTACGACGATGTCATCTTACAGCTCAATATTCAGTTAAATGAAACGTATGTGCCTTACGGAGCCAGCGGGAAACGCAAAGTGGCCTTACAAATGGAGCAAGATGATAATGCGGCCGAATACAGCAAAGCCAATGCGGTAAGCAGGACCGTAACAAAAAGTTCACACTTGTATAAAAACGCTACGTGGGATTTAATAGATGCTGAAGCTGAAGCAGATTTTAGCTATGCTGAATTAAAAAAAGAGGATCTTCCGAAGGAGTTACAAAAAAAGACCGCTTCAGAACTTAAGAGATATATAACCGAACAGCGTGCGGAAAGAGAACGTATTCAAAAGCAGATTTCAGAACTGAATGAAAAACGCAGAAAATTTGTTGTCTCCCAATCTAAGGATGCCGCAAACGGGCTGGAAAACGCCATGATACAAGCATTGAAGAAACAAGCCGGTAAGAAAAATTATACTTGGGAATAAAAAATGCCCCGATTACGGGGCATTTTTTAATTATTAGGTCGCAACATTCCGTTGTACCTCATGTCTTGTGACCAACGCCGTATCTTGCCTTCCACAAAATTATACCCAAGGGTTATTTGGTGAAACCCGCCACTTCTAAATCGTACTGTGCCGGTTTGGTAAGAATACATATATGCGAAGACGAATTTCTTATAATTAACTCCCAGAACAGGCGTGAAATACTGAAGCTTTTGATCTTTGATCTCAGTGCCGTCCAAATATTCCGATCCGTCAAAAGATCTTCTATAAGAAAGACCTCCCCAAATTCTTCCTTCTTCCAACTCTCTGTACGCCTTAAAATTAATGTCAATAGCTTGTTCCCCTGTGCGCTCCTGAAATTGAAAAAGGAACGAGGGCTCAAACATCCAATAAGAGCCGTACTTACTTATATTATAGGACCCGGCTATCATATATCGCCTTTGGTTATTCGATTCGAATCCTTCATCGTTAAGACCTCTATTTTTAAAGATTAGGTTTTTAATAGTAAAATGACCCGAAAAATTTAAAAAATTATACGACGCACCTGCATCAATATTATAGTAAGATGTACTCTGTATGATCCCTGCAATAATTGGATCAAAATCGTTAGGATCGAATTGTGTTTCATCTAATTTCGATTGAATGAAACCTCCGCTCAATCCCAGTGATAATTGATTAAGGTCAACGTCACTTCCTCGCGAGAAAGATATGTGATGTGCGTATGTTAAATACGCTCCAGCCTGTGAATGATAGCCATTTCGATCATTGAAAAGAATAGCTCCAACTCCCGATCGATCATTAAGCCGAGTATTAAAAGTCACCGTTTGTATATTGGGAGCCTCATCTTGATCAAACCATTGCTGTCTTGCAGTTACACGTAGCTTTGAATAATTGGCTGCTCCTGCCATGGATGGATGTAATAAATAGTAATTGTCTGCAAAATAATTAGAATACACCGGGATCCCGTCTTGTGCATAAACAAATGGGGCAATTATTAATAGAAGTAATAAGTAGGTTGTCTTAATATTCATAATATGGATCTATCGTTTTAGTGTAAAGTGGCCTTTAAATTCCTTTTGTGTTTCGTTCTCTTTGTATTCCACCACGAACCAGTAATCGCTCGAAGGTAATGGATTCCCGTTATAGGTACCATCCCATCCCGGACCCTGCGGACTGATCTGCTTCAAGAGCTTTCCAAACCTGTCAAATATATAAATTTTTGCCGTAGGGTCACCACCGGCAATGCCAATGATATTCCACGTATCGTGGTACCCATCCTGATTCGGTGTGACAAATCGAGGATAGTCAATAATGCTAACCTCCAAACTCACACTACCACACCCATTGGCATCCTTTATAGTCACCACATGAACCCCGGGGTCCACATCGGTAAAAGTACTCTCCTCTTGGAAAGGCCCATTGTCCAGCTGGAACACATAATCACCATCGCCTGTGACCATCACATCGATGGTATGAGAACTGGCAAAGGCCCCACTGGTCACCTCTGCACTATAGGTAATGGGAGGCGAAGAAACGATCACCGTTGTGGTGACCTCCATACTACAACCCGTAGCATTCTCCGTAACGATCACCGTATAGACACCGCCTTCCAAGGCAATGATCGAGGGACCGTTCTGTCCCAAAAGCGTCACCCCATCCAACTGCCACTCAAAACTATAGAGGGTAGCCTCCAGACCCGTATCGATCACAGGCGGGGAAGCGCCCCCTTCCTCAGCATCGATCGGGTTCCCATTGGCATCCACACAAAGACGATAGGTCTCATCCAAGACCACCAAAGGTAGCTGCTCCACCTTTAAGGTAACTTCGGTAATATCAAAACAACCCGTCTCAGGATGCGTCACACGCGCATAGATCACTTGCGGATTGATAATATTGGTATAGGCATCCGGCAACGCATTAGCCGTATCTCCCAACTGCGCCTGTTCCAGACTCTCATAAAAATCAACATCATAAGGCTGGCCTCCAAGGACCTCCAAACCAATTAGAGGAAGATCAAAGACCGTATACCCGTCGTTGGGACCCTCCTGGTCACAAAGCACATACGGCTCACTAAGAGCATTGGCAATAACACCCTCCAATACCTGAAGGTTGAAGGTTAAAGAATAGTTCCCCTCAGCGTCCTGCTCACTGGCAATGTAACACGTGGTCTGGGTGTTCAAGATCCCGACATAGATAGGCTGGCCCGGAGGACTCACACTACCATCATTCTGGTAATTGGTCACATCTCCTATTGGATTGCTTCCCGAAGCTGCATCACCCGGCGTTTCATAGAAACTAACCTGATGGATAAGGGGGTCCTGACCGTTCAAGATCTCATCGATCCGATCGGTAAGATCAAAGAAAGCAAAACCATCGTTGTCCACCTCACAGACTACCAGATCACTGATCTGAGCTGTCGCATCCGGAAGCGCATTGACCACAAGTAGCAACTCAACGATCTCAAAACACGCCTCTACACTGGCATTGTTGGTCACCCGAACATAGATCGTTTGCGGATTCTCCAAATTCTCATACATGGTGATATCACCCGCAATAGGGTCATTGTCCACCGCCTGCTGGTAACTCTCATGGTAAGAGAAAACAACATTAGGGTTGGTACTGATCTGCCCCTCACGAATGGTAAGATCAAAAAACTCCTTCTCATCCCCAGCATCGGTGTAGTCACACTTCTCGATAGGATCCGGCGTATTGGGCTGAGGGTTAGGAACCACCCGAAGTTCAAGGCTGGTAAAGTTCTCACACTCCGTATTGGTATCAAACACTCGTACATACACCGTCTGAGGATTACTCGTATTGGCATAGGCCGTGGCAGGGACAATGCGGTTCTCATCGTCCAATGCGTTTTGCTGGCTCTCGTAATAATAAGCCTCTACACCTGCAGCGCCGCCCGTGATCTCATCACTCTTGGCAGTAAGGTCAAAGAGGGTGACCCCGTCATTAGGCTCCCCAAGGTCATCACACTCTGACAAAGGCGTGGGAGCGTTCGCCAAGGGACCCGTATTGACCTGAAGTGTAAAACTCACAATGGCAAAACAACCGTTGCCACCACTCTCCAAACGAACCCAGATGGTCTGAGGGTTCACAGTATTGGTATACATCGTAGGGGTAGTGATCATTGGGGTGCCCGCCGTGGCATTGGCCAAACTCGTATGATAACTGAAACTATAGCTCACAGGAGGATCAGAGACCGGCTGAAGATCCAAAAGCGTTGGCTCATACACCGTAAGATCAAAGACCGAAGTGGTCCCCTGATCACAGGCCACCAGGGAAGGAAGACTGTTGGGTACCAAAGGGGACGGATTTACAATAAGGTCGAAGGTAACCACCGTATAACAGCCCGAGGTGTTAGGGGCCTGGGTGAAGGCCACACGCGCCCATACAGGCTGTACATTGGCCACAATGTTCTGATAAGGACTCGAGATAGGGAACACACCATTGTTGGCATCGCTCTGGCTCTCATGATAGGTCACCGTAGCACCCATGGCAGAGGTGATCTCAGCATCCTTGCTCGTAAGATCGAACAACGCGATCCCGTCATTGTCATCATCACACACCACCAAAGGGGTAGGGTCTGCCGCCACAGGGACCGGAAGCACCGAAATGGTAAGGGTCGTGCGTGCCTCACAGCCCGTGCTGTTGAACACACTCACATACAACGTCTGAGGGGTAGCCGTATTGGCGTACGAAGTGGCGGGACTAATGGCCGTACCCGCAGCCTGATCGGCAGGGGTCTCGTAATAAAATACCGTAAGATCCGGGTTAAAGCCCGTGATCTCTGAATTGTAAGACGTAAGATCAAAGAGCGTCACACCATCCGTATCACTGCCACTGGCCTGATCATCACACACCGCCTTATCCGCAGGGTCATTAATGAGGGGGTACACCCCAACGATCAGATCAAAGGAACTGATACGACCACAACCCGTGGCATTCTCCTGCAAACGTACCCAGATCGTCTCACCGCCACTGGTATAAGCAGTGGTATTGATAATGGCATTGATGCCCCCATCGGCATCGGCAAAACTCGTATGGTAGCTCACACTGTAATCCGGAGGAAGCTGGGTCCCGCCCGTTACAAAAGGCGTGTTGTCTTCTAAATTGAACACCGCACTGCCTCCACCGGTAGTGTCACAAGAGATAAGATCCCCAAAACCGGAGACAGGCGCATCCGGCAGAAGGTTCACAATAAGATCCAAAGCAACAACACTGTAACAGGCAGGAGAAGTACTGGGAGGCGTCACTATACGAGTGACACGAGCCCAAACAACATCAGTAAAAGGATCATCATTCGTATAAGGACTCAGCAACTCAGTGCCGGAAACACCAGCCTCAGCCTCAGCCTGGGTCTGGTAGTAGAGCACCGTAACATCCGTCTCACCATTGGCGATCTCAAGATCCTTGTCAGTTAACGTGAAATCAGCAAAACCATCGTTGTTGTCATCACAAACCTCTAAAGGAGTGGGAGTGGCTGCTTGCGGATTAGGTAAAACTACTAATGTAACTGTAGTGAGTCTCTTACAACCAAACTGGTTGGTCACACGCGCAATGATCGTCTGGGGGGTGGGCTGAGTCGCCGGAGCGATCGTACGGTTCTGATATGCTCCCGGAGTGACGATGGGCGTATCAGACGCCTCATCGGCCAAGGTCTCAAACCACATCACCTGATAGTTCAAATTACCACCGGTGATCTCTCCAACACGACTGGTAAGATCAAAAGTGCTCAACTGATCCGTAGGGGTACTACCCCCTACCTCGTCATCACAAAGCTCATAAGGTGCCGCCTGAACAACCACCGGCAACGGATCCACAATAAGATCCAACGCCACAATACTGTAACAGCTCTCCCCCGTAGAAGCAGGGGTCGTACCCGGATCAACACTGCCCGCATTACCCACCACCAGAACATACACCGTCTGGGAAAAAGCAACAACGTTCTGGTAGGCTCCCGGAGTGCCTATGGCCATTGAAAAATCACCCGGAGGCATGGCAAGGACACTATCGCCCGCCGCAATGGCATCCACCTCTTGCTCGTAATAATAAATATCGTAGTTCGCTGGATCCAAACCGTTGAGAACCTCAGGCTCAACCTCAGTGAGATCAAAGGTCTCAAAACCATCACCAGGATTGTTGTAATCGCATTCGCGAAGCGGAGCAGACGGAGCAATGATATCCGGCGTGTTGCGGACTTCAAGATCTAGTTTTACAACCTCAAAACATGCACTCATATTACTGTCTACACGTGCCCAGACCTCATCCATATATGGATCGTCGTTAGTATATGGATCGAACAGTTCATCTATTTCGTTGATTGCGTTGAGTTGCGTACCATAATAACGAACCGTGAGATTAGGATCGCCCATAGTAATATCCATATCGGCGTCATGTAAGGTGAACATGGCCAGACCATTGTTATCATCATCACATACCACTAAAGGGTCCGGGTTGGAATTGACTGTTGGAGGTGGTACAAATTCGATATATACATCTCCTTCAGAAGTACAAACTCCTGCAAAATCCACGATGAGTTTATATCGTCCTGTAGCGGTAACGGTTAAATTTGGAGCTGTTTCAGCAGGAACAAAAGGCACAAAGATTCCTGAGCCCAACGGACTTTCATATTGCCATTCATAGGTAGTTCCGGGAGGTGCGGTTATATTAGGAACAATAGTGTACGATTCGCCAACGCAGCGAGCTGTACCGTCGCTGGCCGTGAGGTCCAAGCCTAGGTCGACACTTCCAATATCAAACGATCCTGCTCTAAAGAATACTGCAGAATCGAAACTGGAATCACCTCTGTCTGCGATCACCATCTTGAGCTCATAGGTTTGTCCGGGCGTCAATGTGGCTTGAGCGGTCAATGAGGTAGTGTACCCATCGAATGAAATTTCGTTTAAATTATTAGGACCAGAATTACTCACATAATATTGAGGGAAGAAATTCACATCGGGAATCTCAGTACCACACATAAAGGTATCGGCATGAATGGACAACGTACTTACAGGAACATTCATCGATCCCGGGACTGCGGCAATATTAGTTCCACCATAGGGAGTTCCAGAATCATCCGGAATACCAGGTCCTCGTAACAAGAAGGCAAAACCATCTCGAAACTGACTATCACATTCGAAATCATCTTCATACTCTTCAGAAGCAAAAATAAAATCAAACGATACATTAGGTATCACCGGAACGAAAGTAAACTGAAAGACCGTGGCGTTGTTAGTGCCTACGTTGTCTCCACTTTGATTGTCCAAAATAATTTTTAGATCGTTGTCACCCAACCATCCTGCGCCGGTTCCTGTGGTACCACTCGCATTATTAGGCCCTTCGGCATCTACGGCATGTCCTGTGGAAAGGATGATCCCTTGGGAGAAAGGAAACGTTGTACCTGCTGCATCGAAATAACCCCAACTTCTGTTATTAATATTTGTGACCCCACCGGGGTTCTCCTGTAAAAAGGTTAATTCAGCTTGTACACAACTACCACCACCAATAAGTACATTGGTAATCAACTCTTCTGCAGTATAGGATGTTTCCGGCGCTGCAGGGTCATTCACTACGATAGATTGAGAAAAACACACTGCTGAAAATGCCAGCATGAGGAGGAGTAAAATTTTCTTCATAAAGTAGGTGTTAAGACGTCAAATATATTGATTACATTGATTTTCTTTTTATATTTTTGCAAAAAATGCTATTAAATGTCTGATTTTAACATTCATATACAACCCACAAATAACGAAAATATTGTAAAATTTGTAGTCAATTCCTTTTTAACACAGGCAACTAGCTACGAATTTAAGAATATTGACGAGGCAGCTGCGAGTCCATTAGCCCAGCAATTATTCTATTTGCCCTTTGTGAAGACTATTTACATCTCTCAAAATTTTATTGCGATTGAAAAATACAATATCGTCACTTGGAAAGATGTAGAAATCGAAGTTTCTCAGGCTATTAGCGATTATTTGAATTCGGGTAAAGCGGTTATTCTCGAAACCAACGCACCTAAGAAGGTGCCTGTCACTATCTATGCTGAAAGTACCCCAAATCCTTCGGTTATGAAATTTGTGGCTAATAAGCCTTTGGTAACCGGCACTTTCGAATTTAAGAATATCGATGAAGCAGTACATGCACCGCTTGCCAAGGAATTGTTCAGTTTTCCATTTGTGAAGGAAATATTCATTAGTGCGAATTATGTTTCTGTAATGAAATACAATGTTGCTGAATGGCAGGAAATCTCAATGGAAATTCGCGAGTTTATTCGAAAATATATTGAAGGCGACAAACCTGTACTTTTGGATGAAATGCTTCAGAAAGAGAGTAACACAGCAGCGACAACTTCCGAAGTAAACAAAGAGACAAACGACAACTATTCGGATATCGATAAAGAGATCATCGCCATCCTTGATGAGTACGTGCGGCCGGCCGTTGCCAGTGACGGTGGCCATATTGCATTTGATTCTTTCAACGAAGAGACTAAAACGGTTCGCGTCTTGTTGCAAGGTGCCTGCAGCGGCTGTCCCTCTTCCACCATTACCTTAAAGAATGGTATTGAGACCATGCTTAATGAGATGCTACAAGGGCGTGTCACTAAAGTAGAGGCTATTAACGCATAATTGTTTATTTTCTCTCTGCAGAGCAAGGTTTAACGATATTTTGACAACTTTTGGCACTTAAAATTGTATTTTAGGTAACTAACATAAAAACCTAAGAAGATGGCTGTATTAAAAGTTATAGAAGTATTGGCAAACTCCAATGAGAGTTGGGAAGATGCTGCCAAAAATGCAGTAAAACATGCCGCCAAGAGCGTAAAGAACATCCGGTCTGTCTATGTGCACGAACAAAGTGCCATAGTGAACAATAACGATATTACCGAGTTTCGGGTGAATGTGAAAATTACATTTGAAGTCAATTAAATTATAAGACTTTTTTACATGAATACGCTTTTGATGATCAAAAGCGTATTTTTGTTTTTCTATTTTTCAACCTATGCGCTATCTTTTTCCCGTAGTCCTTATTTCTCTTCTGTTTTTATCGTGTAATTCTTCAAATAAAAAATCTTTGGAAACACATCAATATACCAATGAACTTATAGACGAGACAAGTCCTTACTTGCTTCAACACGCCCACAATCCCGTGAACTGGCGCGGTTGGAATGAGAAAAC
This sequence comes from Altibacter lentus, assembly GCF_000746845.1. Classification (GTDB taxonomy): domain Bacteria; phylum Bacteroidota; class Bacteroidia; order Flavobacteriales; family Flavobacteriaceae; genus Altibacter; species Altibacter lentus. The sequence goes on from NZ_KN050846.1 coordinate 1,629,602, forward strand.
ACTGGATAAAGCTAAGCAGGAGAACAAACTTATGATTGTAAGTATTGGGTATGCGGCCTGCCACTGGTGCCATGTAATGGAGCGTGAGAGTTTTGAGGATTCTACTGTTGCAGCGGTGATGAACCAGCATTTTATTTCGGTGAAGGTGGATCGTGAGGAGCGTCCGGATGTCGACCAAATCTATATCAATGCGGTACAGCTTATGACCGGTAGCGCAGGATGGCCACTAAATGTGATCACTTTACCCGATGGTCGTCCCGTTTGGGGAGGCACTTACTTCAAAAAGGAAGAATGGATAGCAGCTATCAATAAAATACAGGAGATCTACGAAAACGAACCGGCCAAACTGGAAGAATATGCCGCTAAACTGGAAGAAGGTGTAAAGAGCATGGATCTTGTCACTTTTAATAAGGACGTTGTTGACTTTACAAGCTATGATACCAAAAAAGTAATCGAAAAATGGTCGGCCGGTTTCGACCACAGATATGGCGGGTATAAAAGAGCGCCAAAGTTCATGATGCCTAACAACTATCATTATTTATTACGTGAAGCCGTACAAACTGAAAATGAAGAACTCCTTGCGTTCGTGACCTTGACCTTGGATCAAATGGCCTACGGGGGGATCTACGACCAGATAGGTGGCGGTTTCTCGCGTTACAGCGTGGACGAGCGCTGGCATGTGCCGCACTTTGAAAAGATGCTCTACGATAATGCGCAGCTTGTGAGCCTGTACAGTGATGCATTTTTGGTTACTAAGAAAGCACTTTATAAGGAGGTCGTTCAAGAAACGCTCGATTATATACAGCGGGAAATGACCACAGCCGAAGGTACATTTTATTCGTCTTTGGATGCCGACAGTGAAACAGTTTCGGGGGAGCTTGAAGAGGGAGCCTATTATATCTATACACAAGCAGAGTTAAAACCGTTGTTAAAGGATGATTTTACGCTTTTTAGTGAATATTACAACATTAATAGCTTCGGAAAATGGGAAGGAGATCATTATATATTGCTTCGGAATGAGGACGATGCTACGTTTGCCTCAAATTTCGGACTTACGACTGAAGCATTTCAGAAAAAGAAAGAAACATGGAAAAAGACACTTTCCCAATTCCGAAACAAACGCCCAAAACCCCGACTGGACGACAAAACACTAACTTCGTGGAACGGGCTGATGCTAACGGCTTATGTAGATGCCTATAAAGCCTTTCAGAAAGAAGAATACTTAGCAGCTGCCTTAAAAAATGCGCAATTCATCGCCTCGACCCAATTACAATCCAGCGGCGCATTGTACCACACGTATAAGGACGGCAAAAGCAGTATCAATGGCTATCTGGAGGACTACGCAGCGGTGATAGAAGGATACTTGGCATTGTATGAGGTAACCATGGATGCTGTTTGGTTAGAGCGGTCAAAACGCCTAGCAGATTATACCTTCTCGTATTTCTTTGATGAAGAAAAGCACATGTTCTACTTTACTTCAAAAGAAGATGCCAAACTCATGACACGTACTTTTGAGTACAGGGATAATGTCATTCCTGCCTCCAACTCCATTATGGCCAAGAACCTCTTTAAGTTGTCCCATTACTTCGACAAACCGAAGTACGGAGAGACCAGCAAACAAATGCTGAAGAATGTCCTTCCTGAACTGGAACAATACCCATCCGGTTTTTCCAACTGGATGGACCTGCTCAGGAATTATCAATCCAAGTACTTTGAAGTGGTGGTGGTTGGCCCTGAAGCTGAAGAACAAATAGCTGCGCTTCACACGTACTACATCCCTAATATGCTAATTGCAGGAAGTACCACACAGCAGGACGGCTATCTTCTGGAAGGACGCTTTGTGGAAGGTGAAACATACATCTATGTATGTGTGAACAACACCTGTAAATTACCGGTGAAGGAAGTAGAAAAGGCAATTGAAACAATTAAAAATTTTTAAAGAACGATGGAAAAATTCAAAGATATAGATACCTACATTCAAGAATACGGAGAAAAGTTTATCGACTTCTTACCTTCATTAATTGGTGCCGTACTATTGTTGCTTATAGGTTTGTGGGTGATAAAGTTCATCAATCGCCTGGTCAACAAATTTTTTGCGAAGAAGGAGTTTGATGTCACCTTGGAAAGGTTTGCAGCAAACCTCATCAATTGGGGGCTCAAGATCGTGTTATTCGTATTAGTTATAACACAACTAGGGGTGGAATCTGCAAGTCTGGTAGCGATCATTGGTGCCGCCGGATTGGCGATAGGTCTTGCCCTCCAAGGCTCACTGGCAAACTTTGCCGGGGGTGTGCTTATCCTGCTATTGAAGCCTTTTAGAGTAGGTGATTTTATAAAAGGACAAGGTGTGGAAGGTACTGTAAAGACCATATCTATATTCAATACGCACTTAACTACTTTTGGGAATCAGCTCGCTATAATTCCCAATGGAAAATTGTCCAACGATACGATCATAAATTACACCGAAGAAGGAATTCGCAGAGAAGCGATCATCTTTGGCATTGGATACGACAGTGATATCAAACAAGCGAAAGACATACTGTTAGGTCTGGTCATGGAGCAGGAGACAGTATTAAAGTTAGAGGACAAGATGCCTATGGTCGTAGTTTCAGAATTGGCAGACAGCTCAGTAAACCTGTCGGTACGGTACTGGTCCAAGAACGAAGATTTCTGGAATCTGCGCTGGCATATCCTTGAAGAAGGAAAGGCACGGCTTGAAGCCGCCGAGATTGTAATCCCGTTTCCGCAAAGAGATGTACATTTATATAAAACAGAAAGTGATTCAAAATCGTAGCTCTACGACTTAGATTATCCCGCAATAAAATCCTTTAAGTAATACGGTTCAAAATACGCGACATCCTCGATATCGTTTTTCTTGAACTTAGCGTCGGCAATTGAACTCATTTGCGCTGCCGAAGGAAGATAATCTTCCATAAAAACAGCGTTGGAGTGTTGACATATTGTTTTAAACTTTGGGACCCCGTTTCCTATAAAAACAGTGGTTCCCTTTTCAAGATATTCTGAAAATGAAAGAGGGGTAAGAATCTCGGCTTTGGTCGCTCGAATCTCGGAAGCATTTTCAAATACCGAAGCATAGACTTCCATACGTCTTGCATCCAACAAAGGGATACAAAACCGAGCTTTCGAATCGTTCGCCTGCAATGCCAGTGACCGCAAGGTTGCAACAGAGATAAGCGGAATATCCAAGGACATACACAAACCCTTGGCAGCAGATACTCCAATTCGCAAACCTGTGTACGACCCCGGGCCTTTACTAACGGCAATTGCATCCAGTTTGTTCTTTTCGATATCTGCTTCGGCAAGAACGCTTTCAATAAAGGGATGTAACTTTTCAGCATGAGAATACCCTCCTTCCATATCTTCCTGTAATGCAATAACGCTTCCATTTACTGAAAGCGCTACTGAACAATTTGTGGTGGAAGTTTCAAGACATAATATAGTAGCCATTAGTTCTCTTCTGTTTCTTTTTCTAATTTGGCAGGAGCTGCCACTTCTATCTTATCTCCGGATTTAAGTGTTTTGGTAACTGTATTATACGGTCCTGTAATGACCACATCGTCCTTTGTCAACCCCGAAGTGATCTCAATATTGGAATCGTCCTGTATGCCGGTTGTTACAACACGTAACTTCGCTTCATCTCCGTTCTTTACATAGACACATTCAAATTTTTCGGTGTTCACTGAAGTAGTTTCGCTCATGGCCGGTTTTTTCACGTCGCTAGTATCATTCTTGATCACGATCGCACTGATGGGTACACCAATGACATTTTTCTTCTTATTGGTAATGATGTCTACTGTGGCTGTCATTCCGGGACGGAAAGGAGAATAGAATTCGGGTTTTCCTTCGGTAAGATCTTTATAAGATTCTGCGAGAATTCGAACTTTTACTTTGAAATTAGTCACTTGATCTGCAGACAAGGCGCTTTGTGCAGAGTTTGCAATTTCGGTAACGACCCCTTTGAATTCGCGCTTTAGGTAAGCATCCACCTCCACAATTGTGGAATCTCCCAAGGAAACTTTCACAATATCATTCTCGTTCACATCAACTTCAACTTCCATATTGTCCAAGTTAGCCACCCGTACAATCTCGGTACCGGCCATTTGCGCCGTTCCTACCACGCGCTCACCCAGCTCAACAGACAATTTTGATATGGTACCATCCATTGGCGCAAAAATGGACGTACGTGATAAGTTATCTCTGGATTGTTTTACATTTGCCGCAGCACTTTGAACGTTGTAGTACGCCGACTGCTTATTCGCCTGTGCCACTTCATAATCGGCTACAGAGCGGTCCCATTCCGATTTAGAGATCACCCCTTTTTCGAACAAGGTCTTGTTCCGGTTATAGTTAAGTTCGGCATTTCGCAAACTGGCTTCAGCCTGTGACAATTGCGCCCGTACGTTTTGCAAACCTGCTTGAGATTGGCTTAAAGCAGATTGAATAAGGTCCGGATTGATCTTTACCAATAGGTCGCCCTTTTTTACCTGTTGTCCTTCCTTTATGGGTAATTCGATGATCTCGCCAGATACTTCAGAAGATAACATCACCTCCACCTCGGGCTGTATTTTTCCGGTAGCCGCGACAGTTTCAATGATATCAAGAGGCTCGATCTTGGTGATCTCCACTTCTTTTACATTGCCGGTTTTACCGAACCAGCCGGCCTTTTTACCAACAATAAGTAATACAATGAGCACTGCTATTACTGAAACAATAATGATAAGTGTCTTTCTCTTCATAATTAGAACTTTAATTCGGTTGCGGGTACTCCAAAATACAATTCGAGTACTTTTAGTTTAAAAATATAATCGTATTTCGCTCGATTCACTTCAATTTGTGCATTGTCGTATCGTAATTTCGACTGACTGAAATCAAATGCATTGGTCAATCCCACGTCATAACGATCCCTGGCATATTGAAAAGCCAATTCTTGTGATTCTAATGCTGCTTTCGCCGCCTCATACGATTTTAGCGCTCCTTTTGCATCGACATAGGCCTGGTAGACATTCGATTCCAGGTCCAATTCTGCCTGTTCCAACTGAAACTTACTGCGCTGCAAATTGATCTTATTACGTTGCACATTACCACGAACCGACAATCCGTTTAAGATAGGTACATTAAGTTGCAGGCCGTACCCAATTCCGTCGTTAAGATACAATTGCTCCGTAAAATCACGTTCCAAGGGGTCATTATCTGCATATCGAGTATTGTATCCAAAGAAGGCTGAAAGGGTTGGATAATACGCCCCGCGGGCTATTTGAAGGTCCTTTTCTGCCAATTCTACATTTTTCTCTGCGATCTTTACTTCAGCACGATTTTCTTTCGCCGATGTGATGATGGTAGTCACATCCTGTGCTGAAACACCTTCATCAATTATTGTAAAATCTTCGTCTGCGATGTCAAAATTTTGATAATCCTCTACCAATAGTAATTGTGCAAGGTTTATTTTTGAAATGGTAAGTGCATTCTCGGCAATGGCGATCTGCTGTAGTTCGCTCGCATAGGTTGCTTGTATCTCCAACAGATCGCCTCGCGGAAGCACGCCGCCGTCGACAAGATCATTGGTGCGTTCTATTTGAGATATTGTTACTTGATTTTGTGCTTTGATCACTTCCAAGTTCGCTTTGTTCAATAGTATCTGCAAATATGCATTTGCAACAAATAAAGCAATATCATCTTGCATTTTGGTAAGTCTGTATTGACTTGCCAAAGCCGAAAGTTTTGCGCGTTGTACCTGTCTAATATTACGCAGACCGTCGAACAAGGTGTATCCGGCGTTAATAGAACCCGAGGCTGATAAGAAAGTCGTACTCTCCAATTCGTTATTGGTGGGGTTCAAACTTAACCCTGTGTTTTTCGAAACCGACCCATTGGCATTAATGGATGGTAAGAAGTTACCTATCGCATCCTGTTTTTCAACATCGGTTAAAGCAACATCAAGGAGGCTTTGTTTTACAGATATGTTATTCTCAAGAGCGTGCGTTACACATTCTTTAAGCGTCCAGTTCTTCTCTTGTGCGAAGTTCGAAACTCCCAAACAAAGGAAAAAGAATAAGGCTATATAATTCTTCATAAAGTGGGTAATTGCTAATTTGTCTAGTGATCGACCAATGTGTTACAAAGTTGACAAAAAATAATCTTCTCACACCCAGTGACGACACAAGAATTACGCTTCGGTCTTTGCCTTCTGCCTGCTACGGTAGATCACATATCCAATACCGCCAATGAGCAAGTAAGGAAATATCATTAAATAGACGATCCCGTTATTGATCCCTTTAGCAGCTTGTCCACCCTCTTCACTTTCTAAAACAGCACGGCACATGGCACATTGCGCTTCAGCGGGCAGTACACACAGTACGCATATCAGGAAAAAAAGGATGCCGGTTCGGTTCATGTTTCTAATAATAAGGAGAAATCATAAGATACACAATAACGCCCGTAACCGCAACATAGAGCCACAGCGGGAAGGTGATTCGTGCAATCTTTTTATGAGCAAAAAAGTTTCCTGAGATGGCACGTACATAGGTGATCAATACAAATGGGATAACCACGATCGACAAAAGGATATGGCTCAATAAAATAAAATAGTATACATACCTAATTACGCCTTCCCCTCCAAAAGGAGTGGAATCTGATGTCATGTGATACGCAACGTACATTACCAAAAAGATAACGGAGAGCATTATATTTATCTTCATAAGTCGTTCGTGAGCAATTCTGTTGCCTCTTCTTATTTGTATCACGGCAGTCACCAACAAGACTGCGGTAAGAGCGTTGATGGATGCATAGATAGGCGGCAGAAACCCCAGACGTTCAACACCGGGAATTCTAATAGTAAAAAGTACTGCTACCGCAAGTGGAATAGCTATGGAAAGAATCCAAATCCAGACGGTGTATTTTTTTGAAGTACTTGTTGAAATTTGTGACATACTATAATAACTGTTTAATATCCTCCATGAGCATTTTTATACTTTCTTCTTCCAGACCATCGTAATAAATGATGGGATTCCCGTTTTCGTCGATACGAGAACGGATCTTACCTTCTTGATCCACAAGAGCGAAAAAACCCGAGTGTTCAAAGCCGCCTTCAACATTAGGAGCTTCGCCTACATACAGATTAAAACCTTCGTTGGCCAATTTAAAAACAGCATCCTTCTCTCCCGTCAACAGGTGCCAATTCGGGTTAGTGATCCCATAGCTTTCGGCATATTCTTTTAATATTTGCGGTGTGTCGTATATTGGATCGATACTGAAAGATGCGATCCCAAGGTTTGGATTTCCGTAAAATTCATTCTGAATTTTCACCATATTGCGATTCATGATCGGGCATATCGACGGACAGGTTGTAAAGAAGAACTCTGCAACGTAGACCTTTCCTTCATAGTTTTCGTTAGTGATTGTCTTTCCGTTTTGATTGGTAAAGCTAAAGGCAGGAACATCGCCAATAACAACCAGATCGGGTTTTGAATAATTAGCTACGATCTTTGGAACGGCCCAAATTCCGAAGAGCAAAATGACCAAGCTAATGCCTATGTACGAATAATTTTTCATCAATCTTAAATCTCTCGATCTGCTTTGTATTTTTTCAATTCCAGACGATACTCTGCCAAGATTACCTTAATATCATCACTCATTTTATTATTTATTTCGGCCACATCGCGGGCATCGAAACCATACAACACCCCAACATCTTCGTCATCATCCCTTCCGCGAAGTCCTCGATCCTTATCTATTATAAAGACATAGGGCGTACTGTAATCGGATCTGAGGACATGATCGGTCTTGAGTGAATCGAATACCTGCTGAATAGCATCGGTACTTCCAAATACAAACTTCCAGTTAGACATCGAGGCCATTTCTTTTAACTTTACTTGAAGTGCTTTCGCTTCAATTTCAGTCCCCTTCTCCAATAGAATGACCAGTTGAAAATCTTCAAAACCTTCGTTCTTCTTATAGATCTTCTGGATAAGATTGAAAGCGTTGCCATGTTTGGAAGCCACCTCATTTCCGAAGAAACCTAACACGGTAATATGATCTTTCAACACTACAGGATTTCCCTCCAAGGTATGGAACTTCGTAAGCTCTGTTACCCCAGGAGTAAGCACAGGAAGTTTCGCGAAGTTATTGACTCCCGAAGCAAAGAAAATGTATGCCGTTATGGGTAGTAAGAACAAAACCCCGAGAACTAAATACTTTTTCATTTTTATGAGTCAATTTTTTGAATGGCAAAAATACGGCCTGCGCAGTCTTTTAGCAACCTTTCGAGGTTAATTTTTTGTTTTTGAGGCATAAAAAAAGCCCTGATGAACAGGGCTCTTAAGGTTTGATGAATTTTTTAGAAATCGAACTTAACGTAGTTGGATTTGTATACATCGAAGATATAATCGCCTTCGATCAAGAGTATTAAAACAAGATAGCAGATCAAGAAAATGGCTGTCCATACCACCGCGCGCCGTAATGATTTCTTCTCATCGCGCATGTGCATGAAGTCCCAGGTAATGTAGTAGGCCTTTACCAAAGTAAGGATGATGAATATCCAGTTGAGCAATTTCATCGCCAAGAAGCGATTATCGATAAGCACCTCGGGCTTAATGATACCTAAAGCAACTTCAATGATGGTAACAATTGACAGGAATGTGAATACACCCCAGATTTTTGCTTCGTTAGACTTAAACTTTATAAGTCCTCTAAAAATTTCTAATTTATGTTCGTGTGCCATTTTTAACGAATTTGCTGCTTAAACAAGGTAAAAGAATGTAAATACAAATACCCAAACCAAATCTACAAAGTGCCAATACAATCCTACTTTTTCAACCATTTCATAACTTCCCCGACGTTCGTAAGTACCAATCACTACATTGAAAAAGATGATGATATTAATAAGAACCCCGGACAATACGTGAAACCCGTGGAACCCTGTAATGAAGAAAAAGAAATCGGCAAAAAGAGGTGTCCCGTACTCATTATGTCTCAGGTTTGCTCCTTCAACCACTATTTTTCCATCGTTGACAATTTTTGCAATTGATTCTTCCCTGCTCAAAACGGTTGGGAAACCATTTTCGTCCAGATACTGAGTACGGACCAACAGACTTTCATCCGCCAAAAATCCGGCCTTTACTTCTTCAAAGCTAAACGTTGTTTGAGTAGGTTCTGCCATGTACCAAACCCCATTGCTTTCTTCATGAACGTTACGAGCCGTAGGAATCTTCGTTGCAAAATCGGCGATTGCGACGCGCTCGCCTTCGGTGTTTAAGAATTGGAGGATCTTACCTCCTTTGGTCTCTACTGCCCCGTAATCTCCTTTGATGAATGTTGCCCATTCCCACGCCTGTGATCCTACGAAAATAGCACCGCCTATAATGGTAAGGAACAAATAGAGGATTACTTTATTTTGCTGCATTTTATGACCTGCATCCACCGCAAGTACCATGGTCACGGAAGAAAATATAAGTATAAAGGTCATAAAAGCCACATAGTACATAGGAGCATCTACCCCATGTAAGAACGGGAAGTGGGTAAACACTTCATCTGCGATAGGCCAAGAATCTATGAATTTGAAACGAGAAAAGCCGTAAGAGGCTAAGAATCCTGAAAACGTTAAGGCATCTGAAACGATGAAAAACCACATCATCATTTTTCCGTAGCTGGCGTTCAATGGTTGGTTACCACCACCCCATGTTTTTCCTTCGGTACCTGTTTTAGCAACAGTAGCTTCCATACTGAGAATTTGGTGTTAAATAAAGCACAAAAATAGGTATTATTTTTATCTAACGAAACATCCACCTTTAATTTATCGAAATCCAACAGATTTAGGGCAAGTCACGCCTCTGTGATTCTTTTAAAACAAGTAGAATTATCGAACGAAATAAAAGAACAAAAACAGATAAATCCACAGAATATCAACGAAATGCCAAAAAGTGGCCGCAAGTTCTACCCCAAGGGTCTTTCCACCTGTATACTTTAGTTTATAATGATTATAAATTACAACCAGTAAAGCAATGAGGCCCATCGCGATATGAGCCAAGTGCATAAGCACCACCAAGTAAATAAATGAGGTGGTGATGGTACTTTCACTTCCGGTAAAATAATACCCGTTCTCAATGATCTGTGAAAATCCCAAAAACTGCAACCAAACAAACCCTATTCCCAGAAGCAGCGTACTTACAAGCAAGAACATTCCCAAGGAATTCTTCTCTTTACCGACATTGACTTTCGCCAAATGCATGGTCACACTACTTAACAGGATAACGACCAAACTAATATAGAACGCATTTGGTATTTCAAAATCGGTCAACCAATCGGGTCGTTCCTTGCTTACCACATAGGCACTCGTCAAACCTGCAAAACTCATAGACAGACTTATGATCCCAAACCACAACATCATCTTCTTTGCTCTCCGTATCTTCTTATCCTCGGTTCCTTCGGTATAATCCATTATCTTAAAAATTTATCGAGTACGTAAATAATTTGCAGCAGTGTAATATAGCTTACGCTAATAAGCATGAGCTGGCGTGCCGCTTTTTCAGTCTTAAGTTTATATAGCCTTAACGCGTAATAAATGAACCCTACACCCAAGAGACCTATTAGTAGTGCCGAAACCGGTGTAATATAAAGATCGCCCGTAACCCCTGCAGCTGGTATAAGGGAGGCCAGTACTGTCCAAATACTGTACAATACTACTTGTATGGCGGTTCCTTTGTCTCTTCTTCCGTTAGGCAACATATAGAAGCCTCCTTTTTTGTAATCTTCAAACAAGAACCACCCAATAGCCCAAAAGTGAGGGAATTGCCAAAAAAATTGTATCATGAACAGGGTGCCCGGCTCGATACCAAAATCGTTGGTAGCAGCCACCCATCCCAACATAAAAGGAATAGCTCCGGGAAATGCTCCCACAAATACTGAAAGTGGGGTCTTGGTTTTAAGCGGTGTATACAAACTCACATACATAAAGATGGAGATCGCACCAAACATGGCTGTTTGAGGGTTAATTATATACAGCACCACGATACCTGTAATGGTAAGGGCACTGGCCAATATGAAGGCACTTGAAACGCGCATGCGCCCAGCCGGAATGGGTCGGTTTTTAGTACGATCCATCAAGGCATCCAAGTCCTTTTCAATTATTTGGTTGTAGGCATTGCTGGCGCCCACCATACAATACCCGCCAATAACAAGCAAGAACAATGTAAAGAAATCGATAGTCTCAGCCCCTAACAAATAGCCCGCCACTGAAGAAAAAACAACACTAACCGATAAGCGCACCTTTGTGATCTCGGTAAAGTTACTTATAAGCGATTTCGATACAGACTGTGAATGGGTAATGGCCACTTATTTGTTTTTAGCGAAACACCTAAATGAATACCTAGATATTTCAGGCTGCAAAGATACACTACCCAGCATTTTTCCGCAATATATATTGCATATTGTTACCGCAATATTTCTAGTTTTTTTACTAATTTGCCGTGAATTAAAAAATACCGTTATGCGACATTCCATTTTATTCTTTTGCCTTATTTTTTCCATATCTCTTTCAGCCATTGCTCAAAAAAAATCGAGTGAACTCACCGATGATGAAAAAGAAAAAGCTGCTGCCATAAAGGCCGAGAATGATGGGTTAAAGCTTACAAAAGTTGCCGAAAGCATTTATATGTTAGAAGGCAAGGGAGGCAATATTGGACTTTCTGTTGGCGATGACGGCGTTTTTATGATCGACGACCAATTTGCGGAGGCTTCCCCTATAATCCTTAACCGGATTAGATCTCTAAGTTCAAAACCCATACAGTTTTTGATCAATACACACCATCACGGTGATCATACCGGAGGTAATGCAAATTTTAAGCAGCAGGGTGCGGCTATCATTGCTCACGAAAATGCGCGAAAAAGACTTTTGGAAGTGGGAATGGAGCAGGCCCAAAAAAAATACAATGCTGCCTATGAAAAAGCATTGACAAAAGCTGCTTCAGACGGAGGCGAAAATGAGCGCGCCAAAGAAATGGCCAAGAAATCGGTAGGTGAGGTTGGGGATTACCTAGAGATTGATCAACAGATCCTACCCGTGGTAACGTTCGAAACAGACCTAACCTTTCACTACAACGGGGAAAAAATCATGGTCTTTCACGTACATGAAGCACATACAGATGGTGATGCACTGGTCTATTTTACTGAAAGCAATGTGCTCCATACAGGCGATGTGTTCTTTAACGGAAAATATCCCTACATCGATGTTGCTCACGGAGGCGATGTGTATGGCGCTCTAAAAGCTTTGAATGAGATCACAATGCTTATCAATGAGGACACAAAGATCATCCCGGGACACGGCCCTGTAGCAACACTTAGCGACCTAAAGGAATCTATAGGAATGCTGAGATATCTTACCGAACAATACGCCTATCATTTCATGTCTAAGAAAAGTAAGGATCAAATTTCAAAATTAAACCTTACCAAAGAATATGATGCTAAAGGGTATGGCGATGGTTATATCAAGACAGCACAGTTTCATGAAATGCTATATGCCGAAACACAAGATAAATATGGGATTCCAAAGGAAAAGTTGGAAGCAGGGAACAACGATAACTAAAAATCGTAGTACCAGTTGAAGAGATCGGTGCGAATTCCAAAGTTGATCCAGGTGGTTTGATTTTCAAAGACGGTCTCGGTATTAAATTCCGGTTTAAAATCCCTGAAGATCACACTCCCATACACCTTTAAATTGGTTGAAGGATTTATAAGATACCCTGCCTGTACTTCAGCATGAAAAAAATCGGTGGTATTACCCTGTCCTAGTTCATTGCCAAGGTCCGAAGGCCTGTTATCTTCCGTCCCGTAGATATCGCCTCCATAGAAGAAAGGATCTTCTGTGGTATTCACCTCCAGGCCTCGTTTTGCCACAATTACCTTTAGATCGCCAAAAACCCTTCCATATTGATAGCGCGCAATACCAATGAATTCTGAAAAATTAGCCCCTAATGTATGCGCCATGGACTGATTGTTATGGCCGTAGTTCAATACAATCGAATTGTGTGAATAAGTGTAGGGTCGTACGCGGTTGTATTCTGCTTGTAAATAAAAATTCTCTAATCCGAACGCATCATAATACTTAGCACCTATTTGGTACCCGACCTTATTCTTATAGCTTCCCTCACCTCCAAAAATATCTCCGGATGAAAATTCATCGATTATTAGCTGCGAATAAGCATTCACACGATCTGTGAACTTGTATTTGGCGCTCAAGCCAATAAGCGCATTCCCGCCTCGGGATCCAGTAGAAAATTCGATCGCTCGGTAAAAGATCACAGGGTTGACATAATTGAAATCGAAACCCCTGTCGTTGTCATTCTCCCAGATCACCGATTCAAAAAGCCCTATGTTCAAGCGTTTGGTCACATTGTAGCTTAAATAGTGGTTTGCCATGTACTTTGTGCGGTAGGAACCATCTTGTGTTACTTCGGAGCGGACATCACGCAACGACATCCAGGTGTTTGTATACTTAAGTTTCCAAAACGTTGTATTCAATTTGAAAAAAGGATACGGACTTGCATTATCACTAAACAGCAGCGACCGGTAACCGTCTCCAATAAAGTTCTTTCCGTGTCCCAATTGAATATTAAAGTGTTTTGAAGGAGTAAAAGAAACATGGCCCGTCGCTATGGGATAATCGTAAGAATCACTTCGGAATGTTTTGGCAATTCCTCTTCCGGGAATGATTGCAGGGTTGCCTCCATCGGGTTTAATGGACTCTGCATACCTGTTGAAATAATCGGCAAATCGTCCCTGACTCTCATAGACAACTGCAAAAAAATTGATCTGTTTTCCAATGCCTCCCTGGGTATAGACCAATCGGGTATTGTTGTAGGTATCTATATCCGTATCCAGATCGCGTCCTACTTGAAGGTCTACACCGGGATCCAAGGTAAGCCAGTAACCGTCACCCTTTATAGTGACCATGTGCTCATTCCACCACTTTCTCCCCAGCCAAGATGTTTTGTTCTTTAGTAATTTTTGTTGTGCGGACTCGAAATTATAATACGTATTAACCTCACTGTAAACGTATGGTTTTTGAGCGGTATGGTTGTTCTGCCCTACTCTATTCAAGGCGGGGTCGAAGAGACTGTATTGATGGTGAGACAAGGGAATGTTTATATTACTGCTGAATTTTTCATTCGTATAAGGAAGGTTTACAATAGCATCGTATTCTCCTTTTAAGGATGTTATGGTTTCCGATTCGGAAGACTGATCTGGTTTTGCTGAAGGATTTTCGGCTTCCTTTTCAGAAGGCATCACCAAAGGTATTTTAATAGGCATGGTAAACTGCACATAGCTGGGTTTGCCGCTAAATGTAGCAGGGGAAATGGTGGGCAGAAGATCAAAAACCCTGCGTGCTTCTTCTTTCAATTCGTTATAAAAGGCTTCTACATAAAGCACCTTGAAGGCGCCTTCGGCGTTCACTTCAAAAAAAACGATCACTTCTCCCGTGTAATCTTCTGAGGCAACTACTTGAGGGACTTTGAAATTACTATATACAAACTGCTGCAGCGTAGTGTTAAAACATGCCTCCAACTGGCTCACTGAGACTTCTGAACATTCCGGGAAAACGGGGTATTTTTCAAAACTGGAAGTATTATTTTGTGCAATACCAATAAGGGACATCAACAAAACCTGAAGCAGGGCAAGTTTTTTCATGAATAACGACATTTGGAATAAAACGGAAAGATACGTTTTTTTACTTTGCGCTCCATGATTAAACAGAAAACCGCCCACGGGAGTATCGTGAGCGGTTAAATATGAATAGTGTGTCTTTTTTTATTGAATTCTAAGTGTTATAGGCACGGTATAAAGAACCGATACATTCTCATCCCCTTGCTTTCCGGGACGCATTTTTGGAAGTTGGTCAATTACACGCTTGGCTTCATTCTCCAGCTTGCTATCGGCGGCACGTGCGCGAATATCGGTTACATAACCTTGTTCATCGATCTTGAAAGTCACAGAAATACGTAAAGGATTTCTAGCATCGTACCCGGAAAACTTATCGACATCGAATTTTTTACTAATAAATTGATTGATCTTAGACGACATACAATCTACTCGTTCTTTGTTATTAGACTGTGATTCACATCCGGGAAATACCGGTGCGAATTCCACGCCAAGAATACTTTTTGGATTGGTATCTTTAGGTGTGACGGCCACAGGAGGTGTGGCAACCACCACCGGGTCCTTAGGAGTTACGTCTGTAGGTTCGGCCGGGCTTTCAGAGATCGCAGGTGAACTATTGTCAATAGGTTTAATATTCACCAACGGAACCTTCTTGACCGGTTTAGTAATCTTTACTTCCTTCTTTGGAGGAACTACCGGTGCGGGCGATTCATTCTGGATCACAATATCGTAGATAGGAGGTTCTTCTAAATAGAAATCATCTGCGATGGTTCTATCTACGGGGGTGAGCCCGATGGTACTTTCCATAACCACAAAAACGGCAAGTAAACTTGCGATGATCCCTAACTGGAAGAACAATCTCGAGTTCCAATTAATATTAATACGTTTCTTATCCTCTCTTTTAGAAAGCATTTTTGGTTGGTTGCTTTTAAAAATGTTTACAAGTGATCTCATAACAGTTGTATTTAAGGATTAGTAGTACTTTATGTATTACAACTGTTGTGCCACAAAAAAAAGCCCCGGACATATTGCTCGGGGCTTTTATTCTATATTCAAGAAAGAACCTACTCTACTTGGAATCTAATAGGTAATGAATAGAGCACTCCTACTGGTTTTCCGCGTTGTTTTCCGGGGATCATCTTAGGAAGTGAACTTACCACACGCACAGCCTCTTGCTCTAATTTAGGGTGTGGCGCCCGCGCTCTTACATCTACAATATTTCCATTCTTGTCGATCTTAAATTGCACGAAGATTCTCTGGATACCTTCCAGTCCAAGATCGCCTGCGAGATCGGCATTAAATTTCTTTCTAACAAATTTGTCAACTTGCTCAGACATACATGCTTTCTTTGCATTGTTACCGCTAGCACCTTCACATCCGGGATAAACCGGTACGTTCTCGATCACTGCAAATGGAACGTCTGCAATCTCTTCTTCCACGGCTTCCTCAATCTCTTCGATCTCTACGATCTCTTCTTCTTGATTGGTTTCTGTGGATTTAATTATGGTCTCCTCTACCTCTTCCTCATCTTCAACTACCTCGATCACTTCGGGAGCTGGTGGCGGTGGCGGTGGCGGTGGTGGCGGTTCAATTTGCTGTGTAATGGGGATTTCTTCTTCCAGTTCATCACTAACCGCTAATGTATCGGTTTCTAAAGACCTGTCGTAGGTCTTGTATTCGATAGCCTGCCAGGCAAGAAAGAGCATCAAAATCATTCCCAATTGGAAAAATAACATGCTTCTTCTGCTTAAATCGGCTTTCGGGTTTTTCTTAGGTTCCATAATAGAGTATTTATGCAGTTGCTAAAATATATAAAAACAATTGTATTCTAAAGCGAAAATAAAAATTAACGTGCGAAAAAAAGTATTTCGGTGATTTGCTTCAGAAAAAAGTACCGTATCATCGAAAGACACCTTCAGAAATAACACTAACACGTTGTCTTTAGCTATCTATTAAGTATCAATTATTATGCCATAGAAAAGGCCAGTACAGTGTACCGGCCTTACTTTGAAGTAATTCTAAGTGTCTAATCTGCTACTTGGAACAGTATAGGAAGACCGTATAGTACTCCCACAGGAACCCCTCGCTGTTTGCCCGGGATCATTTTTGGCAGTGACTTGATAATTTTTACCGCTTCTTCTTCCAGTTTTGGATGTGGTGCTCTCGCACGCACGTCGGTCACATTTCCGTGTTTGTCGATTTTGAATTGCACAAAGATTCTTTGTTTCCCCTCAAGACCGAGTTCTGTGGCCAGATCTGTACGGAAGCGATCTCGAACGAAGGCATCCACCTTATCCGACATGCATTTCTTCTTAGCATTATTATCTCCGGCATCTTCACAACCTGGATAGATAGGTACATTCTCAATAACTGCAAAAGGCACGTTTACAATTTCCTCTTCTTCCGTCTCTTCTTCAATCTCTTCTACGGCAAGGATGTCAACGATATCATCATTTTGATTGGTTTCTGTAGATTCAATGATCGACTCTTCAACATCTGCCTCGTCTTCAACTTGCAGTATCATTACGGGAGTGATAGATGGAGGAGGTGGCGGTGGTGGCACGTATTGAGGATCTGTAATTGGGATGACTTCATCAATAGCGTCTGAGATCTCCAACTGACCTTGTTCTACGGTGCGGCGATCATAGCTCTTCCATTCTAAGGCTTGCCATGTAATAAAAAGCATAACGATCATCCCTATCTGAAAGAAAAGTAGACTGCGTCTGCCAAGGTCGAAACTAGGGTTCTTCTTGATTTCCATATGCGGTGTTTTTAGGTGACATTACTATTTCACCTCCTTATTTCTAAGGAGTCTGAAAGAAATCAGCCCTAGCACACTGCCTATTCCGTTGGCAACGATATCGAATACGTCAAAGTTACGCGAAGTGGTGAACCAGAGCTGAAGCACTTCTATACTACAACCGTATAAGAAGCACGTCATTAAAACTACCACTATAATTTTGTTTGAAATATGACTTTGGTCAGCTAACTTGGTATACCACAGCCAAATAAGAAGTAAGATCCAATGTATTATAATGTGAACTAACTTATCAAAATAAGGCACGGAAATACCCGGAAGGTCGGTGGCGGGAGACAAGAAGGCCACAGTGACCAACACTGTATAAAAAATCCCAACTATTAGAAGTGAATTACGCTCCGATAAGTTCTTTATACGCGGCGTCATCTAATAGGTCATCGATTTGGGAAGGGTCCGATAGCTTTAATTTGATCATCCATCCTTCGCCATAGGGATCGGAGTTGACCTTTTCCGGCTCCGATTCCAGGCTCTCATTGAATTCAATGATCTCTCCGGAGAGTGGCAAGAACAAGTCTGATACTGTTTTTACGGCTTCAACCGTACCAAACACTTCTTCTCGGTCTAGAGTTTCATCAACCGTTTCTACTTCAACATAAACAATGTCTCCTAATTCTCCCTGTGCGAAATCGGTAATTCCAATAGTAGCGATATCACCGTCAATAGCGACCCATTCATGGTCTTTGGTATATTTTAGGTTAGAAGGTACGCTCATAATACTTATAGTTATTGTTATTTAGTTTCCAAAATTGTAACGAAGTGTGATCCCACTTCTAATGGTTGTTTGCGGGAAAGCCGTAGATATGGCATATTCTGAAAACGTATGGTCGTAGTAGAATAAGGCCGTTAAATTCTTACTCAAGGCATAATCCATTGTGAACTGAAGCCCGTAAATTGTTTGCCCCGCTGTGGTTTGGTTGTTCTGAATGTCCAGATACCTGATGATCGTCTTATTATCGCGTCGTGAAAGATCGACCTTAAAGTTAAGGTCACTTTGAAGGATTTTCTTCTTCCCACCAAAATTAGTCCCTATTTTTAAATCCTTGATGCGGTATCCTAATCCTAAAACAATTTCATCTCCTTTGATCTCGGTTAACAGGTTGTTCGCAAAACTCAATGAAAGAGCTCTATCCTTTCGTAGCTCTGCTAGGATTTTAATCGAATTTTTCATTTCGAAATCAATTCTAATAAGCGGAGAGAATTGCTCTGTCAAATTCACATTGGTCAAGAACACCGGACTTTTGAAATTACCTGCTTGATCGATTGCTTCAGGGTCATTCCTGTCATAATCCAGATTGGTCTGGAATTGGTTTACAGTATAGCCTGCTCTGTACCCGTGTTGTACCGAGAAACGTTTAAAACGTTTTTTGAACCATTCCAGATTCATTAATCCTGTATATTTCACATCCCAGTTGGGTAGCGGCACATCTCTAAAGATCCCCGTCTTTTCATTGGACGCATCGCTTCCTTTATACGCTGCTAAGAAAGCAGGCAGTAACACATCCTGACTCGTTTTACCAAACCCTATAGGATATCCTTCGTCGTCACGCGGGAAATCTGCTGTTTGGTAATACTCCGTCGCCAAACGGTTTGCAATGACCAATCGGTTGCTTCGGAAATCGTCGAAAGCTGCAGAACTGGTTTCATCACTGCTGCTGAAAGCTGTTTTAATAAGTAAGGTCGAGATGCTGAAGTTTCCGAAGGTATTAGGCGTTAAAGAACGATACAGTTCGTTTTCCACGATATAGTTTTCGGTATAATTTTCAGAATAAATCCTGCTTCCGTTAAAATCGATCTTCAAATCGGGAAGCAACTCCATATTTACCTGCACATCCAATTGTCTGCTCTCTACCTCGGTATATTGCTCATTAAATTCTGGATATAAGGTCAACCAACCCTTTCGTGCTGCTAATTCTCTAATTTCTGCCTGACTTCCAAACGTAAATCCGGCCGTGGGCTTTAAGGTCCCTGCAAAACCAATGGAAGGTGTATAACCCGGTAGGAAGATCCCATTGTTCTCCTGATAGTTGAGTTGAATTTTCTTAATGGAAGTCACGAGTCCGATCAAAGTGTTTACAGCTTTATCTCCGCCACTTAAGCTTCCGCCAACGTTGTTAGCCCCTCCACTACCTCCTGTGGAAGTGTCTTGTCCTTCCTTGTTCATTAGGCTATTACCGCCACTTTCATCTTTACTGTCGTCTCCGCCTTTTCCTGCTTTGCCTCCTTTGGCACCGCCTCCGCGAATATCACCGCCTTTGGCACCGGTAGGTCCTCCGTTATCACCGGCACCTGCTCGGCCGGGCTTTATCTTGGTCAAACCAATATACCGATAGAAATTATTCATATCGAGGCTGGAATTGATACGGTGTGTGCTCGCATTCTGTATTGAATTCCCCAGATCGAATGTTTCGGTGGTTCCATCGGCCAAAGTAATAGGAATACTGTTAAAAAGATCGCTTCCATCCTGCCATTGGAAGTCTCCCGTATAGGAATATGTAGCACGAATAAACTTCAAAAATGGGAACTTGCTAAAAGGAAGGTCATAGTTCACCTGCAGTGATTGGAAATGCTGGTTGGGTTCTCCTATTTCAAAGAAACCGTCCCAAATTCCAATGGAATTGTCCACTACACCTTCGTCGTCAATAAAATTATTTACAATTCGATTATTGGCAGAATTAAAATTGAATCGTAAGGATTTCGTCAAGTTGTAATTCAAGGTATACTGCCAATCGAACAAGAAATTACGTTGATATAGTGTTGGAAGTCCAATATTCCCGGGCTGCAACGTTAATTCTCTAAATTTCTGTTCGTTGTACTGACGAATAATATTTGAACTTGCTGTTATGTTGGTGGGCAGTGCGTTAAAGTTGAGATCTTTTAAGAACTGCCAGTATTTACCCGTGAAAAGCGAATCATTCTTCTTGAACGGTTCTACGGTCACAGGAACAAAATTGTAGTTATAGGTAGCACCAACGCGTACATTCTGATCCAGAGATTCTTCGATCTCAAAGTCATGATGGTCCACCTGATTGTATGAGTAAGAGAATGTAAAATTCTCAATGTCATAAGGCATTGGCTTCCCATCACCGGTACGATCCTTGCGAACCCCGATAAAATTGACGCTCTGTCTTTTTGTGTAATCTACAGATTGTTCTTTTATCAAATCTTTTTCGGCTTCATCTTCGGTATTGTCTATTCGGGTTTCCAATTCGATGTCCTGAAATTCCGGATCGAACTGAGGTGTGATCAACTCTTCGGCCCGACCATAGTTGAACGGTAGCTGAATTCCCCATTTGGACGGAAGTAATTGCCCTAAGTTCACATTGGTCACAACATCGTATTGCTGCACGTCTTCTCGACTGCGTTGATTAGGCCCTTGTTCAATAGATCCAAAACCAACAGTACTACGTCCCGCCGTCGCACTTACAGTAGCGAAATCGGCAATATTGGCATCCATATTAGCCAAAGCAGCCCATCCGCCTTCGTTCTTTAATTCTGAAAGACGAAGCTCGTTGAACCAAGCTTCTCCACACACTTCATTGGTATTGGGGTTCTTAAGTCCCAGCATGATCGTTCGTACATTTCCGAAGCTGGGGTTTCCTTTGATCCCAATTCGAAGATCGTTCTCGGGTCCTGCTGCAGAATCCGGATCGAGGTCTTCCTGATTGAAATAGGTAATTTGTAACGGATCGTTATTTTGATCGCCCAAGGCTCTCGTTTTTACTTCTTGTAAGAGACGCAGTGGCAGATTCAATCGGTTTTCAATAGGCCAAACCACTTCCGGGCTTAACGATTCGGGAGAAATATTCAACGGAATCTCTATCTCATAGAAGTTCTGGTCTAAATCGGTTCCCAAACGGATGAACGCCACCAGATCCCCATCTGAAGGAACAGTCTCATTATCCAATGCTTGCGCATGTATAAACATCTCCAAATTCTCATATTGTCGCATATCGACATTGAAATTCTTATACACCCCGCGACCGTCACCTCCTTCAAGGCCACATACTCTCAGTACCAAGGATTGCTCATTTTGGCGTATGATATTGTTGTTGTTGTTCAATTCTTCGCGTATTACTCCCGGAGGCAGAACGTAGATCCCACTGTTCTCTTCGATACTTACGGTCTCAACCTCGAACAAGGTGTCGTCCTGATCTGGATCTTCTCCTGAGATATCCAGGGTGTTTGCGTAACGCCTGTAATCGCCCCGTATCAACTCCAAGGTCCCAAATCTCAGTACGGTAGGTTGTTCAAAACCTGTTACATACATACGCATAAAACGAATGGATCTAAAATCGGATATTCCGTTCACAGCACGATCTGCTTGATCGATAGGCACTTTAAATTGTACCCAGCGCACATCTATTTGATCGTTGTTAGGGAGGGTTAATCCGGTAATTATCTTTTCGTCTGTAATAAATTCATTGTTGGCACTACTCATATCACGAGAGATCGGGATACGATATTCGTAATAGCTGTCTACCGTGTTCATGGTATTGTCACGGTTAATATCTTCTACATCAGGCTGTGCGGTAGATCCACGATTGTCGTTCGTGACCACTTCCGGAGAATTCCCTTCGGTTCCGTTATACTGTCTATATCGCTCGATGATAGTCCCTTCCGCCTGAAGAAAATACAAGTAATTATCCCGTGCAGGATCCGGCATGCCTCCAAACAACGGGAACATACTGGCTTCGCCGGTATCGTTGATACCATCATATCCAATATCCTGATTGATACGTTCTTGTCCTTGCGTGTCAAACGTATATACCAACGATTGGTTGGTTGGCACTTTTCCGTAAACGGTTGGCGTTGTATTCATGGTGCCGCCGTCTTCAGGCAAGCCATTTTCATATTGTTTTCTTCCATCCTTAAGAACATCCTCCGAAATGTTCCCCAAGTTGAAATACAATTCTCCATCGTCTATAATAGAATCATCATGGTAATAAGGGTCCATGATCCAAAACTGAATGTATTCTACATTCGAACGCTCAAAATCGGTTGTAGTCAGGGCTCGCGTAATACCTCCAAATCGCGTCTCCGGATTGGGCAATGTATTAGTCCCGTTTGCCGCCGGGTTATAGTTATAAGGTCCTCGCTCACTGGGGTAATAGGAAAGGTCCAAAGTGAACAACGCCTGTGTTTGTCCTTGAATAATATCCTGTTCAGGGAAAATCTCATTTCTGAAAACACGACGTGTAAAAGGAGACGAAAGGTCGTCATCCGAGATGCCGTCCGGTCTTTGAGTACTATAGAAAATAGGGTCGATGGTATACCAGTCTAATTTTGCCCGATTGTAATTGTAGGCAAGATTACCATTAGCGGCTTCTCCTCCAAACCCTACAGGTGTACTCCCCAAGAACCACGAAAGCGGACTACTTATATCGAGTGCGGTTTGCGAGGCTTCAAAATCATCCACATAGACCGTGGTCTTTCCGTTGAAGTCTGAAACTTTAGGCGCTCCGGGCATTAAGTAGGCAAACTCCCCACGCAGGGATACATTAGAGGCCACGTCGGTGTCAATGTTCGGTAATTTATTTACCAATCGGGTTAAGAAGGGGACTTCTGTGGAATAATTCGCATTAAAACCAAATATGGTATTGTTGATAGGTTCAACATTGTAATTGGACTTTTGCGTTAACGGGCGTTCATTCAGATTTAAATAGGTTGCCCCTATCTGAAACTTGTTACTGAACTTATGCTCCACGTTCAATCCGGTAAATCGTTTTGTCTGCTGACCAAATAGGGTGTTATTTTCCGTAGAGATATTTATAGGCGTATTAGAGTTCAACAAGGCAGGATCCAGAATCTGAACACGTCCTAGCTGATAGTTCACGGTATAATCGACACCTTCCACCAAGGTACGCCCATTGGCCGTCACCGTAACGGATCCGGGAGGAATGTTAAACGCCCCGATAGGAATCCCATCGGCCCCTGTAGACTTATAACTACCCTTCAACTGAAAGAAATTCTTATCGCTGTCATCCTGCTCTGCCTGTGTTTTTGTAGTTCGGTAGAGGGATCTATACACATATCGTTCCTGATTGGCATTATAACTTGAAGGAATGTCGTAGTCCGGGCTTCCGGCATTTTCGGGACAAACCGACCCTTGTAGTTGATCAAAAAGATACTCTCCAAAAGGTTCTACACTAGTAAAGATTATACGTCCGTTTTGTGTGTCTACGGTAATTCCCGGCAAGAAGTCGAAGAACCCATCACCACCCTGTTGGGGGTCTCCATTGGTATTTAGCCTGTCTAAGTTGAAAATTTTCAATAAAATATCGTCCAAAAGGACATTGTCCTTTATCTCACCATTGGGTAAAGGAGCCTCGCAAGACTGACTTCCGGGAACCGGGGTTATATAATTTAGTGGCGACGGACTGGTATATAAAATATTTAAACGAAAATCCTCCTGTTCCAATTGGAAAGCGCCCAATGGGTAGATGTTCTTCATCATTAAATCCCAAATTGGCTCGTTTACATTGGTAATATTGCTCTTGAGTAGTTTTACGACCAAATTCTGGGCGATCCCTACTACCGGCGGTTCATTTGGATCGTTGTTGGGAATCTCTCCTCCCGAGGCATCTACCCCGTCGTTGGAGAATTCTCCCACTTGAAAGACCTTCCCGTTGACCGTGAATTGAAAGGCGATCGCAAGTACTTCATCATTATTCAAACGTTGATTCAAGGAAATATACCCCAATTGTGTGTTTAAGGTATATTCGCTTTGGGTAAGTCTTCGGGCATTCTCCAGCGTCACATAATCGGTGCCTTCACTTACGGGAACACCACTAAAACCGGCCTGAACCGAAGCGATGTCGCGAATTGATTCATTGAGTACTGTTGGCACACCGGGATTATTTATTCCGAAGGGATTAAAATCGTTGTTCGAGTTATCCGGGAAAGACCCTCTGGGCTTATTGATGAAACCTCCGGGAGGCACTGTAAGCCCAATATTGGTAGGATCGGACTCCCCAATATCTTGTATGGCGACAATATTTCGCACATCGTCTGTACGATTTGTCCTGTTGGTGATCCACACCTCTGCCCTTGTGATCTGTACGTTCGAGTTAATGAAAGGGTATTGGCGCAGGGCCCGATCGTAATTATCTCTAAAATAATGTGCCAGAAAGAAGTGTCTGTTCTCGTCGTATTCTGAAGCATATAGTTCAAAATCCGTGACTGTGGCACCCCCTTCGGCTACGACAGAGCGTGTTTCCGATTTTTGTTCAGAAAAGACCCCTGTAATGGTCGTTTTTCCAAACTGAAGCTGTGTTTTCACTCCAAAGAGACTTTGCGCTCCCTGAATTAACGAGCTGTTGAGCGGCATACTTACGTTTCCCACTTCTATCTTCTGAATGATATCGTCTTCGGTAGGAGTATATTCCAGTTTTATTTGATTTTGAAAATCGAAGGTGGACTGTGTATCGTAGTTGGCCGTAACCTGAAGCCTTTCTCCCACCTTACCCAGTAAACTTAAACTAATACGCTGGTCAAAATCGAAAGAGAGATTGCTTCGGTTTCGTGGAGAAAAAGCAGGGTTATCCTGTTTGGTATACAATAGCCCCAAGTCCATCTCTACACTACCTTGCGGGATAACCTCGATGGTATTCCCGCCAAAAACCGACTCGAAGAAGTTAGAATTCACATAAAAGGTAGGGAGTAGATTTTTTTGGGCTTCTTCAGAACCTTCTTTGCGGCCATCGGCAGCATCGATCTTTTCTTTGAAATAGGCTTTCATCTGTTCCTTCATAATGAGCTCCCTGTATTCTTCAGGAGTCAAAATGATGGGATAGGTGATGTTAAAATTCCCTAAGGTTTGGGTATAGATATAACGATCTGTAATAGGGTCGTAGGTATATAAATCTTGAATGCTGGGAGGGTTGGGCAGGTCAATACGCCCCATAGAAGAACCCGTAGCCGTAGAATCTTGTGCAACGGCTGCAGTAAAACTGCCAAAAATGATACTTATAACTAAAAAAAGCCTGATAAAGCCGTGGTTGTAATCGTAATTTTTTGCGCCCAATTTTTACAAATTTTTTAAAGCTTGTTTTATAATCATCTCCACTGTTGCGTCCGGGTTTTGCTGAACAATCTTATCGCAAACCTTTTCGGCTTGTTTACGAGCAAAGCCTAATGTCTCCAAAGCAGATAACGCTTCATTCTTGTTCGTATTGCTCGAAACGGCAGAAATAGGTGACAAACCGTATACTTTTAAAATTTTATCTTTTAGGTCCAAAATAACACGCTGTGCGGTCTTTGCACCGATCCCCTTTACAGATTGAATTGTTGCGACGTCCTCTGACGCAATGGCTTCGGTTACTTGCTGAGGTGACAACGATGAAAGCATTGTTCTCGCTGTACTAGCCCCAACACCCGAAACGGATAGTAACAATCTAAAGATTTCACGCTCCGCAGCCGATGAGAACCCGTACAACGTATGGGCATCTTCTCGAACCTGCAAATGCGTAAATAATTTTACATTTTCACTAGCGGGGAGTTCGGAAAATGTATGCAACGAAATATGTATTAAATACCCTACCCCATTACAGTCTATCACTACATCCGTTGGATTCTTCTCTACCAGTCTGCCCTCAATGTGGGTAATCATTCGTTAATAAAAAGTTAATGGCTCAAATATAGTATAATTATTTCGAGTCGGCACGCTTGAAAATATGAAAAAATCTACACTAGGATTGGCGGTTTTTAAGGTCCCGCTCTCGTTTTTCCTTTTGTTGGGCATCGACTACCGATACAGCTGCCATATTCACAATTTCTTCCACACTGGCTCCCAGCTGAAGAATATGTACGGGCTTTTTCATACCTAACATAATAGGGCCTATCGATTCAACATTGTTTAGCTCCTTCAGTAGTTTGTAGTTACTGTTGGCACTATCGAGGTTTGGAAAGATCAAAGCGTTTACCTTTTTACCTGCCAATTTTGAAAAGGGAAACTTTTCGCGAAGCATGTCGGGGTTCAGGGCAAAGTCGGTTTGCAGCTCTCCATCGATGATCATGTCGGGGTTAGATTTATGCAATAATGCCACTGCTTCTCGAACTTTAGAAGCATGCGGATCCTTTGAAGATCCGAAATTAGCATAAGAGATCATGGCAATAACGGGTTCCAGACCAAACATCTTCATGGTGTAATTGGTCATTTGTGCGATCTTGGCCAACTCTTTGGCCGTAGGATCGATATTGATAGATGTATCTGAAAGAAATAAGGGCCCGCGTTTGGTAAGCATTAGGTTTGTGGTGGCCACTTTGCTCACCCCTTCAAATCTTCCAATAGTTTGCAGCACAGGTCGAACTACCGAAGGATATGATCTGGAATAGCCGGAGATCATGGTATCTGCATCCCCCTCATTGACCATCATCGCACCAAAATAATTGCGTTCGCGCATGAGTTTTTGTGCGGCGTAGAGGGTGATCCCGCTTCGTCTTCGTAACCTCCAGAACTTTTCAGCATATTCGTTCAGCTTCTCGGTTTGTTCATCACTTTTGGGATCCATGATCTCTACATCTGCCTCAAAATCGATCTGCTCCATAAGTTCATGGATTATCTCTTTCCGTCCTAATAAAATAGGGTAACCAATTCCTTCTTCATGCACGATCTGTGCTGCCTTCAACACATCCAGATGATCTGCTTCCGCAAAAACGATTCGTTTGGGATTTGTTTTCGCCCTATTAACAAGTAACCGAACAATCTTGTTATCGCTCCCCATCCGTTCATAAAGTTCATCCTCATATTTTTGCCAATCGGTGATGGGCTCTGTTGCCACACCCGATTCCATGGCTGCTTTTGCCACTGCGGGTGGGATTTTAGCAATAAGACGAGGATCAAAAGGTTTGGGAATAATATAGTCCCTGCCAAAATTTAGCTTGGTCTCGCCATAAGCGATATTTACCTGCTCCGGCACGGGCTGTTTGGCCAGGTCGGCCAAAGCTGTTACAGCTGCCATCTTCATGGCTTCATTGATCTTTGTAGCTCTCACATCCAACGCACCACGAAAGATAAATGGGAACCCCAATACATTATTTACCTGGTTGGGGTGATCGCTTCGTCCGGTTGCCATGACCAAATCTTCGCGAGTCGCCACTGCCAGGTTATATTCAATCTCCGGGTTGGGGTTTGCCATGGCAAAGACGATAGGATTAAGGGCCATGGAAACTAACATATCAGGTGTCACTATATCTGCGATAGAAAGTCCAACAAATACATCGGCATCTTGCATCGCTTCTTCCAAAGTATCTATCTTTCTGGACGTTGCAAACTCTGCTTTCTCTTCGGAGAGATTCTCCCGATCCTTTCGTATCACTCCGGTACTGTCGAGCATGACAATATTTTCAGCTTTAGCCCCAAAAGCCTTGTACAAGCGTGTACAGGATACAGCAGCTGCTCCGGCACCGCTTATTACGATCTTGACCTGTTCGATGTCCTTTTCAGTAATTTCCAAAGCATTCAGCAAAGCTGCCGCCGAAATAATCGCTGTACCGTGCTGATCATCATGCATTACCGGTATATTGAGTTCAGCCTTTAATCTTCTCTCGATCTCAAACGCTTCAGGAGCTTTAATATCTTCAAGGTTGATCCCTCCAAAGGTGGGTGCAATATTCTTAACCGTCGCAACAAATTCGTCTATGTTTTCGGTGTCGATCTCAATATCGAACACATCGATATCGGCAAAGATCTTGAACAACAACCCTTTTCCTTCCATCACCGGCTTAGAGGCCTCCGGCCCAATATTCCCGAGTCCTAAAACCGCTGTACCATTCGAAATCACGGCAACAAGATTCCCTTTAGCTGTATACTTATACACATTATTGACATCCTTCTCGATCTCCAGACAAGGTTCTGCCACGCCCGGTGAATACGCCAATGCCAGATCTCGCTGAGTTGCATACTTCTTTGTAGGGACCACTTGGATCTTACCCGGTTTCGGTTTTGCGTGATATAAAAGTGCCTCACGGCGTCTGCTCTGTTTACTCATAATGGTTGGCTCATGTACTTACAAAGGTAAGAGGTTACCCGAAATGAAGAAAGATTCGCCGTTAATCTTTTAGGAACTTAATGTTGCGCTTGAGGCCTGAGAATTTAGTACGTTTCACAGCACTTTCTTTAAATAGTTTCTGAAAGACCTCTTCTGTGATCTCTTCCCACTCCTTTTTACTCATACTAAGCAATTCGGGTTTGGGCTGAAACAAGGGCTCTCTATGGCTTTTGCTGAAGCGGTTCCACGGACACACATCTTGGCAAATATCGCATCCAAACATCCAATCTTCAAACTGTCCTTTTGCATGTTGTGGAATCTCATTCTTCAATTCTATGGTATAATAGCTTATACACTTACTCCCGTCCACTACATAGGGCTCCACGATGGCCTGAGTAGGACAAGCATCGATGCATGCGGTACATGCACCACAATGATCAGTTACGGGACTGTCATATTCCAATTCCAGATCAAGGATCAATTCGGCGATAAAATAGAAGGATCCTACTTGTTTTGTGAGGAGATTGCTGTGTTTTCCCATCCATCCCAGACCACTTTTGGCTGCCCAGGCTTTGTCCAGTACCGGTGCTGAATCGACGAAAGCACGACCATGTACCTCTCCAATTTCTTCAGAAATAAAATGGAGGAGCTGTTTGAGCTTGTTTTTGATAACAAAGTGATAATCCGTTCCGTAAGCATATTTTGAGATCTTATAGGTGTCCTCCTTTTGAAATTCGGAAGGGTAATAGTTCAGTAATAATGAAATGACACTTTTGGCATCCGGAACCAGCAAGGTTGGGTCAAGCCGCTTGTCGAAGTGATTCTCCATATAGCTCATCTCCCCATGGCGATTCATCTTGAGCCAATTCTCGAGTCGCGGCGCCTCTTCTTCTAAAAATTCGGCTTTACTGATACCGCATGAAAAAAATCCGAGACGCTTTGCTTCGGCCTTTACCAGTTCTGTATGCTTATGCTTTGTATTCAAATGATAAAGTAGACGATTCTGCTCAAAACAATCCGCCTTGCGTGCCTCCTTTTATCTTTCCGAGATGCTTGTAGGCAGCTTCAGTAACTTCACGCCCGCGCGGTGTACGCATGATAAATCCCTGCTGGATCAAAAAGGGTTCGTACACTTCTTCTATGGTTTCGGAACTTTCAGAAACAGCCGTTGCAAGCGTTGTTATCCCCACCGGACCTCCTTTAAACTTGTCTATGATAGTGGTTAATATCTTATTATCCATCTCATCCAGGCCATGTGCATCGACATGTAATGCTTCTAAACCAAATTTGGCGATCTTGATATCGATGGTGCCGTTCCCTTTGATCTGGGCAAAATCACGTACACGTCTTAGCAATGCATTTGCAATTCGAGGTGTTCCACGGCTTCTGCCTGCAATTTCAATAGCCGCCTCCATGGATATTGGAACCTGCAGGATCCCCGCACTTCTTTGTACAATGGTAGTGAGCAGTTCGGTGGTATAGTATTGTAATCGTGAAGCGATCCCGAAACGCGCACGCATGGGTGCCGTTAATAATCCGGACCGTGTTGTAGCCCCCACTAATGTGAACGGCGCAAGGTTGATCTGTACCGATCGAGCATTAGGTCCCGATTCGATCATGATATCAATCTTATAATCCTCCATAGCCGAATACAAATACTCTTCAACAATGGGGCTAAGCCGATGGATCTCATCAATAAACAATACATCGCGCTCATCAAGATTGGTGAGAAGCCCAGCCAGATCACCGGGCTTGTCCAGCACAGGGCCTGAGGTTACTTTGATCCCCACTTGTAACTCGTTGGCCAAAATATGAGCCAGGGTCGTCTTTCCCAAACCGGGAGGGCCGTGGAAGAGCGTGTGGTCCAATGCTTCGTTGCGTAAATTGGCCGCTTGAACGAAAACCTGTAAATTCTCCAATGCCTGGTCCTGTCCAGTAAAATCGTCAAAGGACAATGGGCGCAATTTCTTTTCAATTTCGAGTTCCTGAGGAGAAAGATCCTCACCGGATGGATCGAGGTGTTCGTTCATTTCACAAATATACGAAGTGTTTACCAACAAGATTCACAGTGTGCCGTATTTGTAGCTTTTGAACAATACATTTCTTCACAATGAATTAACAGCCATTTAATAAAGGTTTGGGAGACAATAGCAATGATAAGCATTATATTGAGAATAAAACTGTTATGATAAAACCAACCGAAAAAGTACCGTCGCTCTCCATTGATCTCATAAACGGAACACGCTGGGTTCTTTCCGATCAACGTCCGGACCAATTTACAATGATGATCTTTTATCGTGGTCTTCATTGCCCAGTCTGCAAAAAATATTTGGAACGACTTCAAACCAAACTTACTGAATTTACAGATTTGGGTGTGAATGTGATAGCGATTAGCATGGATTCTGAGAAGAGGGCCAAAGACACCTATGAAAAATGGGACATCGAGGATGTACCCTTGGGATACGGATTGGATGAAGACACTGCTCGCACCATTGGTCTTTATATTTCGCACGCGATCAAAGAAGAAGAGCCAGAAGTGTTTTCAGAACCCGGATTGCTTCTTATACATTCGGACAGGACGCTTTATAGTTCGTCGATACAAACAATGCCGTTTGCAAGGCCAGAGTTTGATGCGTTGATAAAAGCGATAAAGTTCGTGAAAGATGAAAACTACCCGGCTAGAGGAGGAAAGTAAAAAATCCGAGAACTGCTGCTCTCGGATCCTTTATATTAATGTTCTATTCGAACATTAATAGAATTAAACCTCCAACAAATTTAAAGATACTGTGAGCTGAATACAATACGGGAAATCACGTAATTAATTAAAAAATCCTCTCAAAACTGAGAGGATTTTTCTAAATGTACTTGAGGTATATTAGTGATGCATTTCTTCTTCATGCTCTTGCATGGGTATGTGTTGCGGAACGAAATCTTGTCCGGGGATCACATAATCAGATTCATCTTTATTGAGCTTACTATAGTCATAGGCCCATCTGTGTACTTCAGGAATTGGACCATCCCAGTTTCCGTGAATATGTTTTACTTCGGCAGTCCATTCTAAAGTCGTGGCGCTCCATGGGTTCTTTGGTCCTTTCTTTCCGTAGAACATTGAATGGATAAAGTTGTATAAGAAGACAACTTGCGCTGCAGCTGTAATGAATGCGAAAATAGAGATCACTACATTGACATCTGCAAGATCATCAAAATAAGGGAAATTGGTATTGGTATAGTAACGTCTTGGTAGGCCAGCCATTCCAATGAAGTGCATTGGGAAAAATACCCCATAGGCTCCAATAACAGTTACCCAAAAGTGTACATATCCTAATTTTTTGTTCAACATACGACCTTCAAACATTTTAGGGAACCAGTGATAAACTCCTGCGAACAATCCGTACAGGGCAGAAATACCCATCACCAAGTGGAAATGCGCTACCACAAAGTAGGTGTCGTGCACGTTAATATCCAAAGCACTGTCACCTAAAATAATACCGGTTAAACCACCCGTAATAAAGGTCGACACGAATCCTATGGAAAACAGCATTCCGGTGTTCATTTGTAGATTTCCTCGCCAGAGTGTTGTGATCCAGTTAAATGATTTTACTGCGGAAGGAATTGCGATCAAAAGCGTGGTAAAGGTAAATACCGAGCCTAGAAACGGATTCATTCCAGAAATAAACATATGGTGCCCCCAAACAATCGTGGACAAGAATGCAATTGCTAGAATGGAAGCAACCATCGCTCTGTAACCAAAAATGGGTTTACGGGCATTGGTGGCCATGATCTCTGAAACCATTCCCATAGCGGGAAGGATTACAATATATACTTCGGGGTGACCCAAGAACCAGAACAAGTGTTCAAACAATACCGGAGATCCACCTTGGTTATGCAATACTTCACCTGCTATATAAATATCTGATAGGAAGAACGATGTTCCGAAACTTCTGTCCATGATAAGCATTAAGGCTGCTGAAAGCAATACCGGGAAGGAAACTACTCCAATGATCGCTGTTACAAAGAAAGCCCAAATAGTTAAAGGAAGGCGTGTCATAGACATTCCTTTTGTACGCAAGTTAATTACGGTAACAATATAGTTCAAAGAACCAAGCAAGGATGAGGCAATAAAGATCGCCATGGACACGAGCCAAAGCGTCATACCGGCTCCCGATCCAGGGATGGCCTGAGGCAATGCACTTAACGGTGGATAGATGGTCCACCCGGCCGATGCAGGACCTGCTTCAACAAATAAAGACAAAACCATGATGACACTCGAAAGGAAGAACAACCAATAAGACACCATGTTCAAGAAACCAGAAGCCATATCGCGTGCCCCGATTTGAAGTGGTATCAACAAGTTACTAAAGGTTCCGCTTAGACCTGCCGTTAGCACAAAGAATACCATGATCGTACCGTGTATGGTAACCAAAGCTAAATAGACACTTGGATCCATAACTCCTCCTTCACCCCATTTGCCAAGAAGAACTTCGTAAATGGTAAATTCTTTATCGGGCCATGCGAGTTGCAATCTAAAAAGAAGTGACATGGCAATTCCGATGATCCCCATAAACAATCCGGTAGTTAGGTATTGCTTTGAGATCATTTTATGATCTTGGCTAAAGATATATTTAGTGATAAACGTCTCTTTATGATGATGCCCGTGATCGTCGTGATGATCTACTGCGTGGTCGTGTGCGTGTGCTGACATATCTTTTTAAGCTATTTTATTATTGTTTTAAAGCTTCGGCAATGGTCGCTTGTTGGGCGATCCATGCGTCATACTCTTCCTGTGTTTCCACTACGATCTTCATTTGCATGTTGTAATGGTTGGTTCCGCAAATCTTGTTACAAAGAAGCAGATAATCAAATTCATAAGGTTCTAATGCCTCTTCACCCTTAGCTGCTAAAGCTGCACTTTTTTCTCTTCTTAGTTCATTGATCTTTTGAACTTTCGCAACAACTTCTTCATCTTGGCGCATTTCGGCAGTTGTGATGGTTGGTGTAAAAGCGAATTGGGTGATCATCCCGGGAACACAGTTCATTTGTGCTCTAAAATGCGGCATATATGCAGAGTGTAATACATCCTGAGATCGCATCTTGAAGATTACTTTTCTACCCACAGGTAAGTGCAATTCATTCACCACAATATCGTCTTGTGCATTAGGATCGGAAGCATCCACACCTAATTGATTCACTCCTTCTATCAATCGAACGTTTGCTTCTCCCAGGGTATTATCATTTCCGCCATAACGAGCTCTCCAGTCAAATTGATAAGCATACAGTTCAACCACCATTGGGTCGTCTTCGGTATCCACATTCATGATGTCTGTCCAGGTAAACAATCCGTAGATAATAAGGCCTGCCAGTACAATTACCGGAATAATGGTCCAGATAAATTCAAGTTTATCATTATCTGCAAAGAAGGTAGCTCTTTGCCCTGTCTTACCTCTGTATTTAAAAGCAAAGTAACTAAGCAACCATAAAGTAAAAAACCCCACTATGAAAATAAGGATCATAGAAACCAACATGAGGTTGTCTATTCCTGTACCATGCTCTGAAGCTGCTTTAGGAAGCAATACATCGCCCCATTTCCAGAAACATACAATGAGGAGTAAGTAAGTGAACAAGACAAGCCCAAGCATAAGGTAACCGTTAATGTTATTATCCTTATCGTCGGCGATTTCTGAAGTGTCTGTTTGCTTTCCTCTAGACATTTTAAATATCTTGCTCATTTGCAAGGCAGCAACTCCAAAAAGAATGATTACTAATACTACTAAAAATGCGGTCATCGTTATCTGTCTTCTATACGTTTAATTAATAATGAAAATGCTTACTCTCCTTGATGAACGGATTGCGTTTTGCCAATAGCGGTGCTTTTGTAAGTGCCGTGAAGACGACCCATACAAACAGTCCAAAGAAAAATAAGATGGAACCTATTTCAGGTAAGCCAATATACCATGATGTACCTACCGTTGCGGGCATTACCATGTTAAACACATCTACATAATGTCCTAATAAAATTACAATTCCGGTAAGGATCACAAACCAGTTTACTCGTTTGTAGTCACTATTCATAAGAAGAAGTACCGGGAATATAAAGTTCATTACCAGCATTCCGAAGAATGGAAGATTATAGTCCTCTATTCGTGTCACAAAATAGGTGACTTCTTCAGGAATGTTCGCATACCAGATCAACATAAACTGTGAGAACCATAAATAGGTCCAGAAAATACTGAAAGCGAACATGAATTTAGCCAAATCATGAATGTGACTATCATTCACAAATTCCAAATATCCTTGCGATTTCAATACGATGGTTACCATAGCGATCACTGTAATTGCACAGACCATCATTCCGGCAAATACATACCATCCAAATAAGGTACTAAACCAGTGCGGATCGAAACTCATGATCCAGTCCCATGACATCATAGATTCGGTCACTATAAAGAATACCAAGAATCCGGCTGACAATTTAAAGTTCTTCTTGAACCATCGATTATCCTCTGCAGTATCATCGCGCAACGAATTTCTGCGAGAGATGTATCGGTAAAGATTCCATCCCAGTACGTAAATAGCGGCACGTATCAAAAAGAAAGGAACGTTTAACCAACCGCTTTTACCGGCGATTAATTTATCGTAGTGTTCGCTTTCCGGATTGACCAATTCGGGGTCCATCCAGTGAAAAATATGATTTACATGAAATGCTGAAAGCAATAATAGGACAAAGATGATTACAGAAGCTATGGGCAGGTATGCGGTAATTCCTTCCATTACTCTAAAGAGCACCGGAGACCATCCTGCTTGCGCTGCATATTGTATCGCGTAGAACGCCAATGTACCCAAGGCGATCATAAAGAAGAAGAAGGAAGCAATGTACAAGGCAGACCAAGGTCGGTTCTGCATTTGATGTAATGTATGTTCAAGGTGCGCTTCTTCGCTATCGTGGGCAGTATCTCCATGATCTCCGGCAGTGGCCGAACCGGCTGTTACATCGTGCATAGTAGCAGTATCATGATCTTCTCCATGACCCTCTTCATGATGCCCTGCCATCATTTCTTTAACTTCCGCAGTTGTGCTTGGAGCTGTGAGAAAGCCGGAAATAATACCAATGGCTCCAACGACCATGAAAATGATCGCAAAAAGTTTCAGTTTACTCGGTAGCGTATACATATCTTTATAAAATCTCTTAATTCTCTAAATTATTATCTTCACCTTCACCCGTTGTAGCTTCAGACATTCCTGAAGTCGTTACCATTTGTGGTGTTTTGACATTCAAACTATCCTTTCCTGCAGGCTCCAATAAAGGTTCTCCTTTAAGCGCTGCAGTAAGGTTCATGACATGTTGTGTAATCTGCCAGCGCTCAAGCTCGTTGGTTTGCGACGCATAAGATCCCATGGCATTAAGACCGAACATTTGAACATGATACACGCTTCCTTCGGTAATATTTCTTCCTGGATCACCGTAGCTTGGTATTCCCAAAAACTTTTCACGCTGTGCCAAGATGCCTTGGCCGTCTCCTTTATCACCGTGACAAACAGCACAGTAGATAGTATACAATTGGCTTCCGGCAGCCAAGTTCTCTTCTGTTACTTCCAACGGATTTTTTAATTCTGTTCTCGCTAGTTCGAGACCTGCCGTAGAATTTTCGTAATCGTACGGTTGCCATCCTCTTGGAATGGAACCTTCAGCAGGCAACATAGCTTCCTGACCTCCCGGAAAAATATCGTAATTTCCATAGGTTTCATACCCAACAGGCTCATACATGTTGGTCATGTATTGATAGTTAGGTCTGTTGGAATCGAAACATGAAACCAAAAGAGCTGCCACAAAAAGGGTAAGGCTTATATTTAAGATCTTCTTCATATTAGTGGTCTTCGTCATTTTCAATTAAACTAATTTCCAATGCTCCAGTATCGTACAAAAATTTTGAAAGTTTTTCTACATCGTGATGACCTGCATCGATCGCCATTAGGAAATGGTCGTCTGTAGTACGTACGTCGGGATTTTCAGCTTTTTTAAACGGCCATAATTTACTTCGCATGTAGAAGGTTATTACCATAAGATGTGCTGCAAAAAAGACGGTCATTTCAAACATAATAGGAACAAAAGCGGGCATATTCTCAATATAACTAAAGCTTGGTTTTCCTCCAATATCCTGTGGCCAATCTTGAATCATGATGTAATTCATCATCACGATCGCAACAGACAGACCAACCAATCCATACATAAAAGATGTAATGGCGATTCGTGTGGGAGCTAATCCCATTGCTTTGTCCAATCCGTGTACCGGGAATGGTGTGTATACTTCTTCAATATGGTAACGTTCACCACGAACCTGCTTAACGGCTTGCATTAAGATGTCGTCATCTGTGTAAATAGCGTGAATTACTTTAGATGCCATACTACTAGTTGTTTTTAAGTTTAGCTGCTTGGCCGGCCCAGTCGTCACGTTTCGCTCTTCCGGGAAACTCATCGATGATGCTGTCCAATAAATCGTATTCTCTGTCTGTCATTCGGCTTACCTGCTCAAATGTATAGATTCCTAACTGGTGTAATTTCTGTTCCATGACAGGTCCGACACCACTTATTAGTTTGAGATCGTCTTGTGTTTGAGTGGCAGGATCGAAACGGCCTATACTATCTAACAGGCTTTCTGTTTTTTCTTTCTGAAGTTCTGTGTCGGCTACCGCTCCAGCACTTACCGTATCGGTATAATCGGTGCTCGTTTCATCCATCTGCACCGTATTGGCTTTCGGTTCACGCACTAGAGGTGAGTAATGTTTTACATCGTCTCCGTGCTTTTCGCGTAATGCTTTGTATTTACTTCCGGAAGATTTCAAAATAGATTTTACTTCTGCCTGTGCGATCACAGGGAATGTTCTAGAATATAATAAGAACAACACGAAAAAGAAGCCTATGGTTCCAATAAAGATTCCAATATCGACAAAGGTTGGTGAGAACATCGTCCATGAGGACGGAAGGTAATCACGGTGTAATGACGTAACGATAATCACGAAACGTTCAAACCACATTCCAATATTCACGACAATGGAAATAAAGAAGGAGAACATAATACTGGTACGTAGTTTCTTGAACCACATAAACTGCGGAGAGAAAACGTTACACGTCATCATTGCCCAATATGCCCACCAGTAAGGTCCGGTAGCACGGTTGAGGAACGCATACTGTTCGTATTCTACTCCTGAATACCAGGCAATGAATAATTCGGTAATATAAGCCACCCCTACAATAGAACCGGTGAGCATAATTACAATATTCATCAATTCGATATGCTGTACGGTGATATAATCTTCAAGGTTCGATACCTTCCGCATAATGATCAAGAGGGTGTTCACCATTGCAAATCCCGAAAAGATCGCTCCGGCCACAAAGTACGGTGGGAAGATGGTGGTATGCCAACCCGGTATTACCGAAGTAGCAAAGTCAAAAGATACAATGGTATGCACCGAAAGTACAAGCGGTGTTGCCAAACCGGCCAATACCAGAGATACTTCTTCGAAGCGTTGCCAGTCTTTAGCACGTCCACTCCATCCAAAGGATAAAATACTGTATACTCGTTTTGTAAATGGTGTGATTGCACGGTCACGTATCATCGCAAAGTCGGGCAATAAACCAGTCCACCAGAATACCAATGATACCGAAAGATACGTAGAGATCGCAAACACGTCCCAAAGTAATGGTGAGTTAAAATTCACCCACAAAGATCCAAACTGGTTTGGAATTGGCAATACCCAATAAGCCAACCACGGACGTCCCATGTGAATAATTGGGAACAGACCTGCTTGTATTACCGAGAAAATGGTCATTGCCTCCGCAGATCTATTAATCGCCATTCTCCATTTTTGACGGAAGAGCAGCAGTACCGCAGATATCAGGGTTCCTGCGTGACCAATACCTACCCACCAAACAAAGTTGGTAATATCCCAAGCCCAATTCACGGTTTTATTCAATCCCCAGACTCCAATTCCAGTTGAGACAGTGTAAATGATACATCCCACTCCCCACAAAAAGGCTACTAGGGCAATAGTGAATACTATCCACCAAGATTTATTGGCTTTGCCTTCCACAGGGGCAGCCACATCCACAGTAACATCGTGGTAGGATTTATCGCCTGTAACTAAGGGTCTTCTAATAGGTGCTTCGTAATGCGACGCCATATCTTTATTTACTATTTCTTAGTTAGTTTAAACTTCGCTTGTATTTCTCACTTTCGTCTGGTACACCACATTCGGCTTTGTACCTACCGCTTCAAGTAAGTGATACATTCTATTATTGTTCGCTAATTCGTATATCTTGCTGTCATGGTCATTGACATCTCCAAATACCATTGCTCCTTTATCACATGCCGAAGAGCAAGCAGTTTGGAACTCTCCGTCCTTGATCTCTCTTCCATCTCGTTTCGCTTCCAAAATGGTCAACTGTGTCATTTGAATACACATAGAACATTTCTCCATCACACCTCGGGAACGTACCACCACATCCGGATTCAGTACCATACGTCCAAGATCATTGTTCATGTGGTAATCGAACTCATCGTTCTCTGCATACAAGAACCAGTTAAAACGACGTACTTTATAAGGACAGTTGTTCGCACAGTAGCGGGTTCCTACACAACGGTTATACGCCATGTGGTTTTGTCCCTGACGTCCGTGCGAAGTTGCCGCAACCGGACACACGGTTTCACATGGTGCATGGTTACAATGCTGACACATTACCGGCTGGAAAGCAACCTGTGGATTGGCAGATGGGTTTTCCATTTCACCGTATTCTGATAGAGAACTTCCCAATCCAGAAATATTATCTTTTTTCTCAAAATCGTTCTCAAAAGTTTCCTCGCTCGAGTAATAGCGGTCAATACGCAACCAGTGCATATCACGGCTTTTACGCATTTCTTCTTTTCCTACTACAGGAACATTGTTTTCTGCATGACAAGCGATAACACAGGCACCACATCCGGTACATGCGTTAAGATCGATAGAAAGGTTAAAGTGATGTCCTACAGAGCGATCAAATCCTTCCCAAAGGTCTGCATCGGGTGAGGTTACCGGAATTTCCTGATGATCTTTTGATACCATAGGCATAGGATTCCATACCTCAGCATCTTTAGTATTGAATATCTCAAGAGACGTTTCTCTAATGATATCGCGTCCCATCATAGTATTGTGAAGCTGAACACAAGCAAACTCGTGAACACCGGGAACTTTTTCCAAGCTCACTTTTTGAACTGAAGAGAAATCTTTGTACAAGGGATAAGCATTCACCCCGGTTTGCATTTCTTCCTGAATTCCTTCTTTCTTCCCATATCCTAATGCCAATCCTACAGAACCTTTTGCTTGGCCCGGCTGAATTATTACAGGTACATTTTCAATTACCACATCACCCATACGAACGTTCACATAGCTTCCGTTCAATCCTCCGTTTGCCACGTGGTTATTCTCTAAGCCCATTTCTGAAGCATCTTCTGCAGAAACAGTTACATAGTTATCCCACGTTGTTCTGGTAATAGGATCGGGCATTTCTTGCAACCATGGGTTATTGGCTTGTGCGCCATCACCTAGAGAGGTTTTTGTATATAAGGTAAGCCACAGGTCTCCTTCTTGTAACGCTGAAGACAGCGCCCCATTGGCAGAATTGCTCTCAAGCGTTTCAGAAATCTGGTCTGTTGGAGATGCTGTGGTATCTGTTTCAACTGAAGCATCACTTAGCAGTACACCATCATGCAATGCTTGATTCCATGAAGTTCCTCCCAGAACAGATGCCCAAGTTTCTTTTATATAATCGTAATAATTCTTCGGATTCGCAGTCCACTTCAGTAAACAATCCTGAAATTGTCTCGTATTGAACAATGGACGAATGGTAGGTTGTATTAAACTGAAACTGCCTTTTTTCATTTGAAGATCACCCCAGGACTCCAGATAATGAGGCGTGGCGGCTACTAATTGCGCTAATGAGGCAGTGGCGTCCAACTTCATGGCAAATGCCATAGACATTTCTAAGTTCTTATACCCTTCAACAAAAGAATCGTTGTCTGGGAATGAATATACAGGGTCTACACCTACCGTGATCAATCCTTTCACCACCCCAGCAGCAACCGCGCTCATGACGCGTTGAACCTCTGCGCTGTTCCCCATGGCGGTAAGTCGAGGTTTTGTGGCATCCATCACTTCACTATTGGCATTGTAGGAAAGAACGGCCTTTTGTGCGGCAACGTTTGGCAATCCTGTAATGATCACTCCTTTACTACCTGCTTTTTGCAATTGTGCTTTGGCATTTGAAACCGCTTCGGCCATAGCAGGAGGTAATCCCACTGCAGAACCTCCGGTCAAGGCCTTTAAAATCTCTATTTGTTGTCCCGGTGTTGCAGGGATACGTTTGTCTGCATTGGCGCCAGAAAGCGTCATGTTCGCTTCAAACTGGATGTGCTTGGACATTTTTCCATTCTTCGGAATACGTCCTTGAGCATAACCGGCATCATAACCACCGCCTTGCCAATCGCCTAAGAAATCTGCTCCTACAGAGACAATTACTTCAGCTTTGGAAAAATCGTAATCGGCAAGACCTCGAGTTCCGTGCACGCTTTGGAAGGCATCCAAAGCTTCCGAAGAAGATACGGTATCGTAAATTACATGACGAACATTGGGATATTTGGCAGTGAATTCTTTTATAAGTTTTGTTGTGGAAGGACTGGCAAAGGTTTGTGTCAACAGGACAACATCTTTACCCGCCATTTCATTCATTTTTTGAGCTACAGCAACATCGAATTCTTCCCAAGATGCCTCTTCTCCGTTGATCAAAGGTGTTGGCAATCGTTGTGCGTCATATAGCGACAATACAGATGCATGAACTCTGGCATTGACGCCTCCCATTTTAGAAAGATCGTTACGCTCGATCTTTATAGGTCGGCCTTCGCGTGTTTTTACCAGGACATTCGCAAAATCAAAACCATCTGCCATAGCAGTAGCATAATAATTAGCTACCCCTGGCACTATCTCATCGGGTGCCACCACATAAGGAATGGATTTTATCACAGGTCCCTCGCAAGCAGCAAGTGAAGCCGCAGCCGTTGTAAACCCAACATATTTTAAGAAATCGCGACGTGTTGTTGAAGTTGCTTCCAAGACATTCTTGTCTCCCAAAAATTTATCTGTAGGTATTTCTTCTACAAATTCATTTTGTTGCAGGGTCTCAACAATAGAGCTGTTTTCATTTAGCTCTTCAACACTTTTCCAGTATTTCTTGTTTGATGCCATATCGTTACTTGTAATTATCTATAAAATTTTAATAGTGACATTTTCCGCATTCCAATCCGCCCATTTGCGCGATCGTCAATTTGTCAACGCCGTATTTCTTTGACAGTTCTTCATGAATCTTAGCGTAATACTCGTTACCCGCTAAATTTACATTGGTCTCTCTATGACAGTTGATACACCACCCCATGGTCAATGGGGAAAATTGATACATGATCTCCATCTCTTCTACAGGGCCATGACATTTTTGACATTCGATCCCGGCAACTGTAACGTGCTGTGAGTGATTAAAATAAGCGAAATCCGGCAGATTGTGAATGCGAACCCATTTAACCGGTTTTTCTTCACCGGTATACTTTTGTTCGGCCTCATCCCAGCCAACTGCGGCGTATAATTTTTGGATCTCGGCATCGTAAAACTCTTTGGTATATCCATTTTCCGGATCTACCTCGCCGTTATACTCTGCAATATTTTTGTGACAGTTCATACAGACATTCAACGATGGAATACCTGAGTGCTTACTTTTTCGAGCCGAACTGTGACAGTAGTTACAATCTATTTGATTTGCTCCTGCGTGAATTTTGTGTGAGTAATGAATTGGCTGTACCGGAGCATACCCTTGGTCCACACCTACCTGCATCATCCAACCATACGCAAAATAACCGGCAGCCAGTAATAGAAAGATAGAGGTCACCAAGACCAAGAACTGGTTTTGAGCGAACGCTTTCCAAATTGGCATTTTTTTCTCTTTCTCTTCGTAGGTAACACCATTTGCTTCTGCAATTCGTTTTAGAGTACTTGTCACCAGGAATAACATCACCACCAACAACAAGAAGACCAATGCTAAAGCGCCCAAGATAATATTGTTCGAAACACCACCATCACTTTCGCCTCCTCCTCCAACAGGAATTTCAGCTACAGTTGGTTCGGGTTTCGGGGCACTGGTATAAGCTAAGATGTTATCGATATCGGTGTTTGTCAATGCCGGAAAGGCAGTCATTACCGATCTGTTGTTCTCTTCAAAAAGCTTTACGGCAAGCGCATCACCGGATTGGACCAACTCTTGACTGTTCTTAATCCATTTGTACAACCACTCTCTATCGTATTTATCAGCAACACCTCTAAGGGCCGGCCCGGTTGCTTTCTTATCCAACTTATGACACGCAGCACAATTTGCCTTGAACAGAGTTTCACCTGCGGCGACATCCCCAACACCTTCGGCTGGCGGTGTTTGTGCTTCCGTGGCTTCCGCCTCGTTAGCACTATCTTCCTGTGCAAAAATGGTAGTTGAAAACGTTAGTAAGAACACTAACAAGAGAAGTGACAATCGTGAGGGTAGATTTCGGTAATTCACCTTTTTCATACTAATGATTAAATTATTGTCAATAGTTTGGCACGTAATTGGTTACCATTATGTTGGTTAATAGCTCGCAAAACGCACCATAAATAACGGCACAAAAGTAAGCTTTAAAGTCGATTTTAGAAATGCAAATAAAGTGTTAATGATTAATTTATATTTATTCTAAATAATAATTTTGCCGTTCTAAAAGTTATTAAGGTTTACATTTGCATTAAAGACAAAAATACATGAAAATATCGTCACTACATAAATCATTCACCCTCAGTATACTAATTCTTTTTTTAAGCGGAAGTGCTTTGGCCCAACAAGCTACTTTAACCGTAAACCAAGATGCTAAAATCGCCACATTACTGGAGTTGAAGAAGTCGCTGGAAAAGGATAATAAGTTATCAGACGGGTATACTATTCAGTTGTATTATGGCGAGCTCACTGAAGCAAATTATGTGATCAAGAAATACAGAGGTTCCTATACCAACTGGCCGGCGTCCATCGAATATGAAACACCCAATTACAAGGTTTGGGTAGGAAACTATGGTACCCGGTTGGATGCTGATAGAGCCTTGGTCGAGATACAGCGAAATTTTCCTTCGGCTTTTATTTTAAAACCTGAACGCAGAAAGTAAAAAACGCCTCTTGAAGAGGCGTTTTTTGCATGTATAGCAATCCTACTAATGATTGATGACCACTTGTTTTATAACAAGCTCTTCTCCATTGGAAATATGAAGAAAAT
Source organism: Altibacter lentus (assembly GCF_000746845.1). Classification (GTDB taxonomy): domain Bacteria; phylum Bacteroidota; class Bacteroidia; order Flavobacteriales; family Flavobacteriaceae; genus Altibacter; species Altibacter lentus. The sequence continues at coordinate 1,673,431 of NZ_KN050846.1, forward strand.
AAATGCCATTATCTAAACTATAGGTATCAATGGTCTTTAGAATATTGGTACATTCTGAATGATGCAGCAAATTAGCATATTGATCGTATAAATCCAGAATATATGTGTCGTTGGCAGTAGTGCGTAAATCTATATGCAATTCCTGGTCTGAAGAATTTGGAAAGAGTATAACTTCCGATTCGATACCACCGCCACCATTAGGATCTTCAACGGTTTGACCATGCGCTTCAGACTGCGGACTCCATCCACATTCATTTCTGAATTTATAATAGTAATCCAACAATATCCCTTCATTTGACGGTGTCGTGATCATCACCTGATCTTCATTCATAATCTGTACCATGTAGGTCGGGAAGATTCCCCATTCTCTTTCAAGCACCGTTCCCTGTACGGTACTAATACTTGGGTCGATCTCAAACGTATAATTCACGGGAGAATCCGGAAAATTTTGAGTGAGCGCAGTAATTACAGGAGCTTGTGTTGGATTTCCTACCCACACTGTTTTTTTAACTTCAGTATACGGATAAATAGCCTTTATAAATCCACTACCGCTCACAGTACCATTAATGGCTTGGACCGTAACAGAAGTATCGTCGGAGGTGAGGATCTGCAAATTACCGGATACCTCCCAACTTTCTACAGGCGGACTCACACAAGTGTCAAAATCGTATGTGGCGGGTCCACTGGCACATACAGCCGCAGGACCATTCATGTCGGCTCCTTCCAAATAAACGGTAGGCGGTTGCGGATTACCTGCCAATTCTTCCATAAGCCAAGCCATGCTTTCTTCGGTAAAGGAAGTATGTCTTTCGTTGATTTTGGGACCAAAATAGCTGTCGAAAGGAATTTCGTTGGTACAAGCCAGATTTCGATTTAACCTCTCGTGCCAATTAAAATCGGGATTGAAGAACCCTAAGGAGCTTATTGTGGGTATAAATGAATGTGTGTGCTCATTATTATAAACATTTAATTCAGCACCTCCCGCAACGTCGGACAGAATTGAGGATATCGTTGAAAAAATTCCTTCCCAAGATGCCCAAAAGCCACCAGAAGGGACTATGGGATCGGTACCGTCCCTATCTCCAACTACTGTATCAAAACCTGGGAACCAGCCGCCGGGAACATTGTCCATATTGCCTCTTGAGTTTATATTGGTAGCGTACTTTGATTGATCATTAAAAAGGAGCTTAAATCTAGAAACCTTTCCATTTCCATTGAATCCAGGCATATTATAAGCTTCTGAACTCCCTATATGAATATCCCAGCATATAGGCCAGGGAGAACAAACGGTTTGAAAAGCTCTTAGATTTGCTCCTATTTGACTATTGTTTATAAAAGAATCGAATTCTTGAGTAAAGGGATTAAAGAAATCCCTTTTTCCTGTTAGAGCACCATTTACAAGCGCAATTTTTCTTAAATTCTCTGGGTAGCCTCTATTATTCGTTGTCCTGTTATTATATAGGTTGTTGTAAAATTCAACAAAAAAAGGATGCCCTCTATTTTCTGAAAAACCTTGACCTATTGCTCGTGAGTTGAAAAATTCTTGTCTTAATTGATTGCCGTTCCAGCCGTTGAACTGTTCAATAATTTGTTGCTTGGCAGCTGAAGTACCTAATTGATTGTCCACAAAATCTTGAGCCATGACATTACCACTTGATGCTACTTGATTTACCATAGCTTGCAGACCAATAGGAATGTTAGCTCCTATATGAGGACTGTCCACACTTACCCATAGGCGTGTATTATGCGGTAAATTATTCTTCTCCATATACGCCAAGGCATACCGGGAGATCTGCCCTCCCATACTCGGTCCTACAATGACCAGTTGCTCTGAGCTGTTATTTTGAATTAATTTTGAGTTCAGTTCTTGGTACAATTTAATATGGGTAAGTGCATTTCTTTCGATATAATCGGCCCCGCCATCAATTTGGCCACCTCCGCTTATACTGGAATAACTTGGGTGATTAACAATGACTACATCATATCCTAGAGAATTTAATTCAGGTATTAAAAAATGCTGAATACCTGAACTGTCTATATAGCTCATCATTTCTTCAATAGAAACATGATCCTCATTGGTGGTTCCTGGGTGAGGATCGGTATCTTGAATTTTTCTTTTATCTCCGGGATCGAAGCCATCAATGATAATAATAGGCTTCATTAAGACGGGATTAGGAGTACTATAAAAGATACGATAATCTAATCTTCCAAGTCTAGGTGTTGCTTCGTCGTAACCCTGAAAAGGCAACTCGGCATCTATTGTTCCATTTTCAATCTGGGGATTAGGTGGTATGTAAAGTATCCGCTCAACATGAATTGCTGCCTGTGTTATCTTTGAGGTTCCATCGCTAAATGTGGCTTCAAATGTTATCGTTTTATAACCGGATTCATTATAATCTACTGAAATAGTATTCGTAATAAATTGTCCGTTATCGAAGATTAAGAAATCTTCGTTAGTATCAAAATTTGCTACAAGGTTTTGAAGTTGTGCTGAAGAGCTTTCGTTAAACAAAAATGAATCGCCGAATTTAAAGGTAATAGTATTTCCAATAACCCCTCTTTTTAAAGGCGAAGCAACAAAGGCATGCTTTTCCATAAAAACGGGTTGATCATTATTAATTTTTTCAAATTGGTCTTCAACTTTGTTTAAAGCACCTTCCTGTTCATTTTCTGGTTTGTAGTTTAATTTATGAAAAGTTGCATTTAGAATTCCCACATCAACTACATCATAAATTGTATCAGAAGTATAATTAGCACGTAAAGCATAATGAGATACAAACTTCTGTTCATTCGACGCTTTATACATGTCCAATAAAGCCTGCTCAAAGTAGTCTGCATTTGCGATTTTATCCTCTTCGTTAAATGATGTAAGGTTCGACCATCCAACTGTCCTGTCGTATAATACTCCTGATGTAAATGTCGACTGATCAATCTCCACCAACATACTGTCGATCTTGGTTGGGAGTGGATTTTGTGCCTGAATAAATGTTAAAATGGGGAGAAAAGCGAGTAGAAATGATAAATTTCTCATAATTTTAAGGTGTTAATAAGTGAAACATTGAGTGAAAACGGTTTTATTTATTTGCATAGGGCGTCATTGCAGTGATGCCCTTTTTTGTTGGTGTCAACTCTAAGGGAAATTGCCCGGTAAATCATCCCATTTTATATCAAAACGGCCTTCTGTGATTTCTATAAAGTCTGTGGGATCGTCACGATTTACTGCTCGACAACTAAAAGTTCCAGACACAATACGATTTTCAAAATCATATCTCGTAATAATAAGAAGGCCACTATCGGGTAAGGAACAATACCATTTATAAGATTGGCTTGTCTCATCTAGCCAACGACATCGGATGTTCACTGTGTCTAGTGCATATACACTATCCTCACAATTGCTCTCGTTAATTAGAAAAGTTCCTTCACCTATTTGGTGTAAATTTGGTATATGTATATCTAAAAGCCCTCCATTACCACTTTTAAAATCCCTAATTTTAATATCTATGTATTCGTAATTTGGCGGGTTCCCCAATCCGACAAATCGCATTCCGGGATCGGGCGTGTTAAACGTCCCTTCACCATCTCTAGGAATGAGTATCTTTCCATCAATATAACAGCCAAATGTGTTCTCCCCCGTCTGTGTAATAAGGGGTAAGTGAGGGACAAAATTATCATCTGCTTTATCGCACCCTATCTGTAAGGCTATTACTATACTAAGTAGCAAAACTGTTGTTCTCATAAGAATCTGCTTTTTAAAATATTAAAATCATTTACAGAAATGTGAATCCGAGCACAATATTATTGCTCCCAGACTCCAATTTTGTGTTGTTAGAATTCATTAAAGCACTAATAGATTTCGATCCAATATTTGACCGAAACTCAATGAAAATTCTTTTCTTTTCTGAAAAGTCATAATCGAATCCCAAACCTCCTGAGAATCCGAAATCTGTTGTGTCAAATTCTTCTACGGGATGATTGTTTGTTTCCGAGTCAACCAGGATTCCTAGAAATAGTCCTGCGTTCAAAAAAACCTTTAGTTTACCTCCACCTATGGTATGTCTATATAAAATTGGGGCCACCAAATAATTCAGCTTAATCTCACCATTGTTGCCAAAAGGCATGTCGGTAGAAGGATCAATTATTTCTGCAAAATTTGTCGTTGCACCCTTTTGCTCAAACGTAAGATTTGCAACAAAAGAACTGTGCTTACTTACATTGTAATTACCATGCACTCCCAATAACAAACCATTACTTGTGGAGAAATAATCATCGAATGATAATCCCGGAGTTTTTAATACCGCATAGGTTATTCCCCCGTGAAATCCATAACTGAACTTTTCCTGAGCAGTCATTGTCGAACCCACTATAAATAATATAAAAAAGAACTTTAGTTTCATATTAACCGTTTTAATGAGTTATTTTTTAATAATCTTTTCGACTGTTGTTTGATTTTGTGCATCCACGAGTTTCACTAAGAATAATCCACTTTTTAATGATGAAAGATCGATATTCTTTATACCATCGCTTTTTGAATACTGAAATAATTGCGCTCCAATGGAATTATATACTGAAACCTCTATTACAGGAAAACTGGATGTAATTTGAACGATATTATCTGTAGGGTTAGGGTGCAAAACCACGTGCGACACTTCTAATCCCGAAACACCCAGTAAACACTCTTCAGTAAAATTGACAGCATGCCCCACTTGGTTTTCAATGAATACAGTTAAAGCCGAAGTATCATCATCCACACATACGGTCTCTAAATTTGGTAAGTTCGTAAAATCGTTGTTGGAAGACCCAGAAGTATCGAAATCTTGGTTGATCCCGTTCTTTAAATTGATATACGAAAGATTGGGATTGTCATTACAGGTAATTCGATATACCCCTGTGTTACTTATATCCAACGTTGATAGATCGTTCTCATCGACAAAGAGCGAGGTAAGTAAAGGACTATTTATCTGGCCAAGCGATGTAAGTTGATTTTGACTTAATCTTGCAAACTCCAATACCGGCTTATTCGAAAGGTTTAGAGAAGTTAACTGGTTGATGGGCACATATAAATTTTCTAAATCGTTACTATTAGAAATATCAAGGGATGTAAGTTCACAAAAAGTACAGTCCAGTCGCTCCAACTGCGATTGATTGCTCAGGTCCAATGTTCCCAAGGGGTTAAAATTTGCAGATAAGGTTTCTAAATTTAAATTGGTCTCTAGATCCAGAGCACTAATTTGATTTGCGGATATTTCTAAATACCTTAATGCCGTATTAACGGAAACATCTATATCTTTTATAGCATTGGAGTTGCAATAAAGCACCTCAAGTGCTGTATTGTTGGATACATCTATCGCTATAAGACTATTACTCCCTACATTTAATTCAATAAGAGCAGTGTGCGGACTTACGTCAACAGCCCCCAACAAATTGTCCCGTGCATTTATTTTCTCCAAGAGTAGATTTCCGGACAAAGGAAGTCCGTTAATCTGATTGATAGAACAATCCAGCTCTGTAATGTTTGCAAAGGCTTCAATTCCTGTAAGATCGCTAATTTGACCGGGGTTGGCAAAGGTTCCGTTCACAAAAAGGCCTCCGGTGAGTGCTTGAGCTTCACTTAACTGTATCTCGCCGTCTGTATTTGTATCGATGATAGGGTCATGGGTAAGAAGTTTATTCTTAAAATGAGTGTCGGGAATAGAGACGATCTGTGCCTGACTAATCGTAATGAAGATGAATGCGAACAAGGCGGTGCAAAAACATGTTTTCATAAGTTTGGTGTTTAGAATTAGTACTGTCGTTATTGGGAATACCATTGTGCTGGTTTCCATTTTTTGACAATCACCGGGGAGAAAATAAAGCCTATTGGCATTCTAAATGTAGGACAAGATTTTTTAAATCCAAAAAAACGTCTGTGTTTTTTACAGTGTTTCAGCCATTTAAATGTCGCCATTCATAAATGACGGGTCACGATAAAAGGTGAGCTCCTTACATGCTAAAACTAAAAAACGCCCCCGTTGGAGGCGTTTTTTTATTGTGTATGGATGTGTTATTATTTTAGTTTCTTCTTTACAGCAACTTCCTGGAAAGCTTCGATAATATCACCTTCCTGAATGTCATTGTAGTTTTTAATCTGGATCCCACAATCGTATCCTTTTGAAACTTCTTTTACGTCATCCTTAAATCGTTTTAAGGACTCCAGTTCTCCTGTATAAACGACTACCCCTTCTCGTATCAATCGGATTCCGGAAGATCTGAAAATCTTGCCGCTAAGAACCATACATCCTGCAATGGTTCCTACTTTAGATATTTTGAAGGTTTCGCGAATTTCGGCGGTACCGGTGATCTCCTCTTTCATTTCAGGAGACAACATGCCTTCCATCGCATCTTTAAGATCGTTGATCGCATCATAAATAATAGAATACGTTCGGATATCGATTTCTTCCTTATCTGCAATCTGACGTGCATTGCCCATAGGACGCACATTGAATCCAATAATAATTGCATCGGAAGCAGATGCCAACAATACATCACTTTCGGTAATAGGTCCTACTGCCTTGTGAATGATATTCACTTGTATCTCTTCAGTAGAAAGTTTCTGGAAGGAGTCTGTTAAGGCTTCTACAGAACCATCCACATCCCCTTTAAGAATAATGTTCAACTCCTTAAACTCTCCTAATGCAATTCGTCGTCCTATTTCATCTAACGTAATATGACGCTGTGTTCTAACCGATTGCTCGCGCTGTAATTGTGTACGTTTGGTAGCAATAGCCTTGGCTTCTCGTTCATCTTCAAAGACATTGAACTTATCACCTGCTTGAGGTGCACCGTCGAGTCCTAAAATAGAAACAGGTGTTGAGGGCCCGGCTGCTTTGATATTGTTCCCGCGCTCGTCGTGCATGGCTTTCACTTTTCCACTGTTTTGGCCTGCAAGGACGTAATCTCCTACTTTCAGGGTTCCTCCCTGTACTAAGATGGTCGATACGTACCCACGACCTTTGTCTAAGAAGGCTTCGACTACGGTTCCGTAGGCAGCTCGGTCAGGATTCGCTTTTAGCTCAAGTAATTCGGCTTCAAGCAATACTTTCTCTAATAATTCAGGTACTCCTTGTCCGGTTTTTGCTGAAATATCATGCGATTGGATCTTTCCTCCCCAGTCTTCTACCAGCAAGTTCATTTGTGCCAGCCCTTCTTTGATCTTCTCTGGGTTGGCAGTTGGTTTGTCGATTTTATTGATCGCAAACACGATAGGTACTCCTGCTGCCTGCGCATGACTTATGGCTTCTTTGGTCTGCGGCATGATATCATCGTCTGCTGCTACCACAATAATGGCCAAGTCGGTAACCTGAGCTCCCCTTGCCCGCATCGCAGTAAAGGCTTCGTGACCTGGTGTATCTAAGAAAGCGATCTTTTGACCGTTCTCGAGTTGCACACCATAGGCGCCGATATGCTGAGTGATCCCTCCGGATTCCCCGGCGATTACGTTTTCTTCACGAATGTAATCCAGTAAGGAAGTCTTTCCGTGATCTACGTGTCCCATCACTGTTACAATTGGAGCTCTGGGCTCCAGATCTTCCGGTGCATCTTTTTCTTCGACAAAAGATTCTTCAATATCTGCAGTAACAAATTCTACTTCATAGCCAAACTCATCGGCAACAATAGAGAGTGTTTCAGCATCGAGACGCTGATTCATTGTCACCATCATTCCCAAGGACATACAAGCCGAAATTACCTTTGTAACGGGAACGTCCATCATGGTTGCAACCTCACTTACGGTTACAAATTCGGTCACTTTAAGTAATTTACTTGCAGCTTCCTGTTGTGCCAGATCATCCTCTGTTTTTTGACGGTGACTGTCTCTTTTCTCTCTTCGGTATTTTGCACCTTTTCCTTTGGAAGATTTCCCTTGAAGTTTTTCCAGGGTCTCTCGCACTTGTTTTTGTACTTCCTCTTCACTTGGCTCCTCTTTAGGAACATTAGAGCGTCCACCACTTTTACGTCCGGCACCTCGATTGTCTCTAAAGTTTCCGCCTCCCTTGGAAGGTTCTTTGCTTATGCGACGACGACGTCCTTTCTTTTCAGAAGATTTATCGTCTTTTTTCTCGATTTTTTTCTTTTCAGGTTTTTTGAATTGGGTAAGGTCGATCTTTTCCCCAGTAAAATTAGGGCCATCCAATTTCTTATAATTGGTTTCAACGACATCGTTCTTCTTGGGTGTAGCTTCTTCCGTTTTTGGGGTCTCCTTTTTAGGAGTTTCGGTTTTGGCCTCTACTTTTGCAGGCGCTTCTTCTTTTTGCTCGGCAACAGGTTTTTCAATCACCGGTGTTTCGGCTTTAGGCGTTTCCTTAGCAGGTTCTTTTACTTCTGCAACAGTTTCGGCAACGTCCTCTTTTTTGGCCTTATCCCCCTCAAGGTCTACTTTCCCAACCTGCTTGAGTCCGCCCAGTTTTGCCTCGGCTTTAATAACTTTGGAAGCTTCTTTTTTCTCTTTTTCCTCTAACTCGCGTTCCCGCGCCAAACGCAGCTCTTCCTTTTCCTTACGCTTTTCTTCCCCTACTTCCTTGGAAGCTACCTTTTTGCTCTTATCGGTTTGAAACTCTTCAAATAGCACTTGGTATTCTTCTCCCGAGATCTTCGTAGTAGGACGTGCCTCTATTTCGTGTCCTTTGGAACTTAAAAATTCCACGGCACGGTCCAATGAGATATTGAATTCGCGTAATACTTTGTTAAGCCTTATCGTTTTTACTTCAGCCATAAAAATGCTTTCTCCTGTTATTCTCTTAATATATGATAAAAGTAGTTAATCTTTATACTACTCTTCAAATTCCTCTTTTAATATACTTATTACGTCCCGAATGGTTTCTTCCTCGAGGTCGGTACGTTTTACAAGGTCGTTGATGTCGTGTTCCAAAACACTTTTTGCGGTATCCAAACCTATTTTATGGAATTCGGCAATGATCCAATCTTCGATCTCATCGGAAAATTCTCTTAATTCCACATCTTCTTCAGCTCCTTCTCGCAACACATCGATCTCATAGCCTGTAAGCTGCCCTGCCAGTCGTATGTTGTGACCACCTCTTCCTATAGCTTTAGAAACCTCTTCCGGCTTTAAAATCACCTCAGCACGTTTCGTTTCTTCGTTGATCTTGATCGAAGTTACCTTTGCCGGACTCAAAGCACGGGTGATGAATAAGTTAAGGTTGTTGGTGTAATTGATCACATCGATGTTTTCATTGCCCAGTTCACGAACGATTCCGTGAATACGGGATCCTTTCATACCAACACATGCGCCTACCGGATCGATCCGATCGTCGTAAGAATCGACAGCGACCTTTGCTTTTTCTCCCGGAATACGAACAACCTTCTTAACAGTGATCAATCCGTCGAATACTTCAGGTATTTCCTGTTCAAATAATTTTTCAAGGAATAGCGGACTTGCACGAGACATCAAGATAGTGGGCTTGTTCCCTTTCAGCTCAACGCTTTCAATAATACCACGTACGTTATCTCCTTTTCTGAAAAAATCTGACGGGATCTGTTTATCCTTAGGCAGAATGATCTCGTTCCCGTCGTCGTCCAAAAGAATGACTGCCCTGTGACGAATATGGTGTACTTCGGCGGTGTAGATTTCTCCTTCTAACTCTTTAAATTGCTTATAGATATTGGTGTTGTCGTGTTCATGGATCTTAGAAATAAGATTTTGACGCAAGGCCAGGATCGAACGGCGACCCAGATCTATCAATTTCACTTCTTCCGAAACATCTTCTCCGATCTCGAAGTCGGGCTCGATCTTACGAGCTGCAGACAAAGAGATCTCTTCGTTAGGATCTTCAACTTCACCATCGGCTACCACGACACGGTTCCTCCAAATTTCCAAATCTCCTTTGTCGGGGTTAATAATAATATCAAAATTATCGTCACTTCCGTACTTCTTCTTTAAAGCGTTTCTAAAAACGTCTTCCAGTATCGCCATAAGCGTTACTCTGTCAATCAGTTTATCGTCCTTGAATTCTGAAAAAGAATCAATTAACGCTAAATTTTCCATATCATCCTTTAATTAAATGTTATCATCACTTTTGCTTCCGCAATATCTTTATAGGGTAACACCGTTTCTTTTTGTACGGTGACCTTTCCTTTTCCAACCGGTTTTGGTTCTCTGGCCTTCCACTGCAAGGTGATAGCCTCTTCTGTAGCCGAAACGAGCGTGCCTTCAAAAGCATTGTCGTCCTTCGTTCTAAGTTTTAGCGTTCTACCTACATTCTTTTTGTACTGTCTGGGTAATTTAAGAGGTTCAGAAACCCCTGCCGACATTACCTCCAGAGAAAAATCCACTTCTTCTCTGTCCAGATTATGTTCGATCTCGCGACTTACTGCAATACAATCTTCAACCGAAACGCCCTTATCTCCATCCAAAATAACACGAATATGATTCGCTTCAGAAATGCTGTAATCAATTAAAAATAAAGACTTGTTCTTTTCTAACGCCTGTTCCAGAAGTTGTGTTACCTTTTCCCGCATCATTTTCAACTATAAAAAGAGGGGACTTTTTTGTCCCCTCAGCTAGTTACGTATCAAATTCGGTGCAAATATACTACAATTTTTAATATTAAAAAAACAGGCGACACCCGTTTTATTTTTGTAATTTAATAGTTACAAATTAATCGAAACAATCACTTTATATGAAACGAATTTTAGTCCCTACCGATTTCTCTTCTCAAGCTGAAAATGCATTGCAGGTCGCTGTCCAAATGGCAAAAAAACATGCGAGCCAGATCTATTTATTACACTCTTTGGATCTTCCTTTGCATTTAGCGAGATCGGGCAGCGGCGGAAGTCTCCCCGAATCCCTTTACTTCATAAAATTGGCGGAAAAGAATTTTGAAGAGCTCTTGCAAAAACCTTATCTGCAGGATGTAGAAGTTCGCGAGGCTATAGGTCATGCCGAGATCTATGAAGATGTAAGCGAAGCGGTTGCGGCAAACGACATCGATCTTATAGTTATGGGATCACACGGAGCCAGCGGTTTTAAAGAGATGTTTATAGGAAGCAACACAGAGAAAGTGGTGCGCACCTCTAAAATTCCGGTTTTGGTGATCAAGAACAATCATCCTGTGTTCAATATTGAAGATTTTGTATTTGCTACAGATTTTGCTGAAGAATGTAAAGGAAGTTTCAACGATGCGTTGAATTTTGCTGAAGCGGTAGGAGCTACACTGCATCTACTCTACATTAACACTCCAAATGATTTTAGAACCAGTGCTGAAGCTCAAAAGATGATGCAAGAGTTTGTGAAAGGGACCAATGCAAGTCAATATACCTTGAACATTTATAATGACACTTCCGTAGAAAAAGGAATCTTGAACTACGCCAGGGATACCAACGCTCAACTCATTGGAATGAGCACCCACGGGCGCAAAGGGCTTTCTCATTTCTTTAACGGAAGTATTAGCGAAGACCTTGTAAATCATGCCAAGATGCCGGTGATCACATTCAAGATACGATGACCCGAACTATTGGCTGTGGAATATTGCTTATAATGCTTCAAGCTTGTGGCGGCTCGACCACTCAGGGGCCAAAAAATATAATAGGAGATCCGGAGCCGAATACAGAGACTGAAACGGTGATAGAAACTCCCGTGATTTCTGAACCTATACTTCCGAAAGGTGCCGTTACGGCAAATTACATTACAAAAAAAACACCGTTCTATGCCTATGTGAAAGGAGTGGATAAATCATTAGACATTACAGAGATCGCGTTCGAAGACGCAGCTATTCCTGCTATACGAATTCCCGAAACGGTGGGCGCATCCTTGTCAAGTCTTCGATTCAACGAGTTTGAGAGCGACCTCCTGCTAGTCACTGCCAAGATCAAGGATCCCAATTTCAATAAGTACTATTTGTATCAATTCCGAAACGGCCGTTGGGAAATGGTCGTCAACCGATTCGCCATTCACAGAAGTCATGTAAATGACACCTTGATCCCTATTACTGTAGACCCGGCAAACCCAGGTTATATGCTTCGATATTATTCGGTATTCGATCTTGACGCAAAAAGTGATCTTGGTTACACGTGGCGATTGCTAAGGGAAAGTGTCCCTTATTTGAAACAATAATCAATTAAAATAATCGTGATAATCCATAAGCATCGTCTTAAAAGCACGCTCGCCATTGTCCCCTAGATTTTTGTTTGATAAACCCAGATCCTCCCGCATCTCCAACAGCACTTTCGAAAGTTTTTCATAATGGACTCTCGGATTCATAGTCTCCTTACCCGTTAGTAATGCAAAATTATACTGCCGATAATTCCCCATGGCATTTATAACATCGGGAGATGCATAAAGCATATATTTCTTGTAAAAATCGAACATCGCATCATTGACCTTCTTAAAATCTTGCTTGTCCGGTTCGCTCTGTGAATGCAGATCTTCAACAATGATATCTACAAATTTTTGATACACTGCGCGTCGTTCTACGTTTACTTCATTTTGAAGCTCTTTCCTTTTTTCAATAATGTGTCGTGCATAATATCCAATACCTGCGGTCACCACCGAAAAGAAAACTGTAAACCATTCTAGTGTCATAATGTAATACCTTAAAAGTGTGTGCGGGGAGCCCTTTAAAGATACAACATAATTATAAACGATTGATTTTCAGCAATAACTTCAATAATAACTATAAAAGCACCTCAATGAAGAAATCGTTCTTGAGTATTTGACCAACACACTCTTAGTCTAAGAGCTTTGCAAGCATGTGCTGAAAATATTCGTACAGAGGAGGGCAGGAGTAAACCAATCTTCTGGGAAAATTCTTAAAAACAAAAATCCTGAAATCTTTCATGAGCGGGATTAACATTTTGTTGGCCCACAAAGGCTCGAACCGGTCGAGACGTTCAGATAATGTCCGGTGGACATTTTTAGCGAAGGGGCCAGATTGCCGCAGAGGCAGGTGGAGAGCCCGTGTATATACATAAAAAAACCCGAGCGGATGCTCGGGTTAAATCGTTGGCCCACTAGGGCTCGAACCGGACCAAGCGTTAAGAAAATGTCCGGTGGACATTTTTAGCGATGGGGCCAGATTGCCGCAGAGGCAGGTGAGAGCCCGGGTATATTCATAAAAAAACCCGAGCGAATGCTCGGGTTAAATCGTTGGCCCACTAGGGCTCGAACCTAGACTCTTCTGGACCAAAACCAGACGTGTTGCCAGTTACACCATGGGCCAATACTTCAATAAAATGAGGGCTAAGCCCTCCGAAGCTCCAACACTTTTGAGTGAAGGAGGGTGCAAATTTAAAACAAACTTTGTCTTGTACAAACATTTTTCGCAAAAAAGCATGTTTTTCAATACGCTTATTTAAAATATCCCGCATTCTAACTACGTTAGTACTATTTCATATTTGGGGCTAATCATATTATTAGTAAATTCGTCCCAACAAAATTATATAAACATATGGGTTCCTTTCACTTTACCAAATGGAATAACATTTTAGGATGGTTCGTTTTTGCCGTGGCACTTATTACCTATTGGATGACTGTGGAACCCACTGCCAGTTTTTGGGATGCCGGCGAATACATAACTACCTCCAGTAATCTGGAAGTAGGACACCCTCCCGGAGCTCCGCTTTATCAATTATTAGGGGCCTTCTTTTCCATTTTTGCGATGGAAGCTACCAGCATCGCTTTAACAATAAACCTTATGTCGGTTTTCGCGAGTGCTTTTACAATACTATTCATGTTTTGGTCTCTCACGCTTCTTTTAAGGAATATCGTTGCCAAACACCAAGAACTTACAAAGAACAACGCCGTTGCTATTTTAGGAAGTGCTGCCGTAGGTGCCTTAGCCTTTGCGTTTACCGATAGTTTTTGGTATAGTGCCGTGGAAGCTGAAGTGTATGCCTCCGCAGCTTTTATCATGGCAGTGTTATTCTATTCGGCATTGCGATGGGAACAAGAAATGAATACCCCACGCGGCGATAGGTGGGTGATTCTTATCGCGTTTTTGATTGGGCTTACATTCGGTGTGCACTTTATGGCACTCCTTACAATTCCCGCCATTGGGTTCTTGTATTTTTTCAAGAATTATAAAACTGTAACCACTAGGAATTTTATTATTGCAAATCTTGTTACTGTTGCCATTTTGCTATTTATATTCAAGCTCTTGCTTCCAATGACGATGAAGTTCTTTAGTGCTTCGGAATTGTTCTTCGTTAATAGTATAGGTATGCCATTCAATTCAGGAACGGTCATTGCCGGCCTCGTTTTTATCGCTTTGTTCTATTTTGGACTGAAGTATACACGTAAAAAAGGGTATGCGCAACTCAACACCATGCTCCTCTGTATACTTTTTATTTTTATTGGATTCTCAAGTTGGCTTATGTTGCCCATTCGCGCCAATGCCGGAACCGTTATCAATGAGAACAATCCAAACAACGCACGGGAATTGCTGGCATATTACAATCGTGAGCAATACCCCGAAACTCATTTGTTCTATGGCCCCCTTTTTACTGAAGCCTACGTCGGTCTGGATCCGGACAACCCTTATAAGGACGACAAACCCAAATATGAAAAAGATGAAGCACTTGGAAAATATGTGATCGTCAATAACTATAAGAACGCCAGTCAAAATACAGACGATGCCCAAAAGGCAATTCTCCCCAGGATGTGGAGTCTGGAGCACAATGCGAACTATATTGAGTTTACAGGCGGAGTGGACTTTAGCATTAAAAGAGAATATCGCGGCGAACAACGATTAATCGATGAGGTAAATGCCTTTAGGGAAGCTCATGCCAATGGTCTGGTGGACAGTGAAGACTATCATAATTTCTTAACGGACTTTAGTCCCTTTCTGGATATTGAAAAGCCATCGTTCTGGGATAATATGAGTTTTATGTTCGAGTATCAATTCGGATATATGTATTGGCGCTATTTTATGTGGAACTTCGCAGGCAGACAGGACGATGTTCAAGGTCAGTACACCGATCTGCATGGTAATTGGATCAGCGGGATCAAATTTATTGATGAACTAAGGCTTGGATCGCAAGATAATTTGCCTAGTGACATGAAGGACAATCGAGCTCGTAATACGTATTATTTCCTTCCCCTTATCCTTGGGATCTTAGGTCTTGTATTTCATGCCAAGAACGACCTTAAAAGCTTTTGGGTCTTGCTGGTCTTCTTCCTTTTTACAGGGCTCGCCCTAAAGGTCTATTTAAATGAGCGCCCATTTGAGCCCAGAGAACGCGATTATGCTTTGGTTGGTTCGTTCTACGTGTTCGCTATATGGATAGGCTACGGCGTTTACGCATTATACGAAGTGATTAAAGATTACGTAAAACCAAAAATTGCCATCCCTGTCGTCCTTATAGCAACCACACTGGCCGGGCCGGTACTTCTGGCAACACAAAATTGGGATGACCACGATAGGTCCAACCGCTATACTGCTCAGTCTATGGGAAAAATGTATCTGGACTCGGTAGATGAAAATGCCATATTATTTACTATTGGTGACAACGATACGTTTGCTTTATGGTACATTCAGAATGTGGAAGGCTACCGGCAGGATGTTCGCATCGTGAATACCAGTCTGTTCCAAACAGATTGGTATATAGACGATATGAAGAAAAAGGCTTTCAGTAGTGATCCCATCCCTTCACAGCTTACCCACGATAAATACAGGGTGGGCGCTCGTGATTTCCTTTTCTTCCAGGAAACAAAACAAGATACCATCGATATAAAGACATGGATGAACTGGATTGCGAACGACAGCCCGGCGACGCAGGTGGAATTACAAAGCGGGCAAATGGCCAACACGTTTCCGTCAAAGATCATTCGCATCCCGGTGGACAAAGAAGCCGTTTTACGAAATGGTATCGTAGCTCCGGAGGACGCAGATAAGATCGTACCCTATATCGACATTCAATTAAAAGGGGATGTCCTATACAAAAACCGAATGATGATGCTGGATGTTATTGCCAATAACAATTGGGAACGTCCTATCTATTTCAGTGGAGGAGCATTTGGCGATGATGATTATCTGTGGATGAAGGATTATCTTCAGTTGGATGGAGTGGTCTATAAGCTGGTTCCTATTAGGACCGAAATAGACAAACGAAATCCGTTCGACATGGGTAGAATTGACAGCGACAAAATGTACGATATTGTCATGAGCTGGGATTGGGGCAATAGTGGCAGTCCCGATATTTATCACGACACCGAAACGCGCCGCAATGGTATTACCTACCGCAGCAATCTTGCTCGTTTAGCCGAAACACTCATTAATGAAGGCAAAGAGGAAAAGGCCGAAAAAGTGCTGGACCTCGCCATGGAAAAAATGCCGGTGGAGTATTTTGAATATTATTCATTGCTGGAGCCTTATGTATTGGGTTATTATGAAGTGGGAGCCCCTAAAAAAGCACGTGCTGTGTACGAATCTGTAGCGAAAAAATACCAGGAGCATTTGCTGTTCTTTAGCGGTATGAAAGTGAATCGTCAATATGCCCTGGCCGATGAGATCATAAGTAATATGGAACGATACCGAAGTCTGGTAGATATTCTAATTGTAATGGATACTGAAGAATTTGCCAAGCAAGAGGCTCAAAAGTTCAATGATTATTTAAAGCTGTTCCGCCATTTCTATGATGAAAGTGAAGGTGTGGATGTCAACAAGCAACCACCTGTTGAAGATTCCATGCAAATGGTCCTGGACTCTGCCTTGATGGATGCGATAGAAGCCGAAAATTAAACAGTGAGACCCTATTTTATAAAAACGCCCAAATTCTTTCGGTGGATCTACCCAAAAAGAATTTGGGCGTTTCCACAAGAATCGAATAGCGTTTACCTAACTTTTGACGATGGCCCCATTCCTGAAGTAACGCCTTGGGTGCTGGATATTCTGAAGCAATTCAATGCGAAGGCCACCTTTTTTTGTATAGGCGATAACACAAGGAAACACCCTGCACTGTTTCAACGAATCCTTGCCGAAGGACATACCATTGGAAATCACACCTTTCACCATGTGAACGGATGGAAGTTAGACACCTCAGCCTATCTTCAGGAAGTACTTAGGGCTGAAGCTATCTTCAAAACTGAAGATAAGAAGGTCCCCAACAAGCTCTTTTTTCGTCCACCCTATGGAAAACTGCGTTCGTCTCAAGCGAAAGCGCTTCAGAAAAAGGGATATTACATCGTGATGTGGGATGTACTAAGTGCCGATTTTGATGCGAACGTTTCAGAAGAAGTATGTCTTCAGAATGTACTGAAGCATATCCAACCCGGCAGTATTGTTGTATTTCACGACAGTATTAAAGCACAAAAAAACCTTCGGTACGCTTTACCGAAGGTCTTGGAATTTCTAAACGCGAACGGACTTAAGACATCCGTTATCCGTTAATTGATCAAAAGATTTAGGAACGGAACAATCAAGCCGGTAGTATCACTATCATTCTGTGCCCACACTTCTATAAAATCTCCAGGTGCCAGTGTAGTGGTCCCCGTGAATGAAACAGCTCGCACATCACCGCCCCCGATTACTTTTGTCGACACGGCGGTGGGTGTCAAGATAACTCCGTTCCTTGCGATAAAGAAGGTAAAGAACTTGTTACTTCCTAAAGCATCCACGGTGAATGATGCCTGTATATTAAATTTTCTCGTTTTTGTACCATCGTAGGCAATTCGGTTATTTACTGTAGCCGTAGTTCTAAATAGTTCTGTGGACACGGTAGTTCCTAAGATCTTGGTTCTCCCTGCAGCCCCCGTTGCCGTAAAATTGGTTGTAGCCGGTGTTGTGATGTAAATATTTCCGGTGGCTACGTCATCGTTTTCAACCGTAATTCCAGGCGAATTGACCGTCCACTTTTTGGAAAAATTAAAACCCACATAAGGAGATGTTCCTACTACGTAAGTTCCTCCTCCATAAAATACAACATCCTTTAAAATTGCATCACTGGTAATAGAGCTAATACCAGTCACTCGTATACCGGTTCTCCCGGCTAGCACATTACTATAGCCTCCTACCTTTTGGATCAGATCGAAAGTCCCGGTGAATGTTTCGAAAGTCCCTGTATTATTGGAGTCCCAACCTTCATTACTAAGCAATAAACGACTAATATTCGTGTAGGTAATTCCGTTGGTATTACCTGCATACTGTACAATACTTAAAAACACGAGTCCGAAACCGCTTATAGTCCCAACCGAGTTCGAACTTGCCACCACACAGTCTCTAAAGATGATATTTTGGGCAGGGGTTCCAGTAAGTTGAAATACAGTTCCGCCCGCTCCCGGTGCCGACAATGTAAGACCACGTATGCTCCCTCCAGTGGCTCCTGTGAACAAAACACCTCCGGAACGTAGAAGAATATCCTCGTTGGTATCGCGTCCCGTAATGTAAGAATTGTTCATTTCTATGGGAGCGGCCAGAGCGACCGTCCCATTAATTTCGTACAAGGTATTTGCTGTAAGGAGGTATCTTGTACCACCACCGGCTGTGAGCTCAGGAGCTAGGTCTGCCGCTGATTTGATAAGCTTGTAGTTGTTTCTTTTGTCTGTATCTGAAGCCATTTTCACCCATGAGGTGATTGTGGTATCATAATAGAAATAAGCTCTTATAGTTGTATCAAACACCAGTAGACTGTTGGCAGGAGTCGAAATAGCAGTTCGCTGTGCCGTGGTCATTCTGGGGACGAGCAATCCGCTATTCGATGAGCTAATCTCAAGCATCGACGAAGGATTTGGCGTGGTCGTGCCCATACCAATTTGGGCAGTGGTTTGGGTAACCATAACGGGCACCAAGATAAATAATAGCGCCAACGATAAGTAGGAAAAAGGGTTATTCATAAGGCAATTAATGTTTTAAAAAATCGTGCGAATGTACACTACAAAGTGTCAGCTTGTTATAAGAATATGTTAAATATTACATCCTTAAGACAACTGTCTGTGCTACATTAAATTACCTATTGTAGTTCTAGTTAAAAACCCTACTTGATACTGAGATTCAATGAAAAAACGGTAATGGAGGTTGTTCCACTTCCTACCAATCGTTGCCCCCAGATCTCAATATATTCATTAGGTGCGAGTTCCACGGTTCCCGAGATCGAGTTACTGGAAATATCGGCGGTGTTGTTCACTCTAAAAAGGGTGTTCGTTTCAGTAAGGGTGGTCGTTCCATTCTTTTTGATGAAGAACGCATAAAAGTCTCCTGTACCACTGTTCCCTCTAACCGATAGGGCTGCATTGAACTGAAAGGTTCGTGTCTTTCTTCCGGTATACGTGATCCGGTTATTTTGTGGTGAAGTGACACGAAATAGGTTTACCGCAGTGGTAGAATTACTACCTGAATTTCCGGTTAAATTAAATTCACTATTGTTGGTCACAGATTGTACGAATCCTGTGGTGATCGTTCCGTTATAGTACAGGTTACCCGCAGCAACATCGTCCGACTCCCTTGGGATCCCGGGGCAGTTCACGGTCCATGCATTGGTAAAGTTATAGCCCGGAAACGATCCAGCAGTGTATCGCTTTACATATTGTGTGCTTGTTCCGGAAAAAGCGGTACCAAACATTACCCCGTTTCCAACGGAAGGGTTCCCACTCACATCAACTCCTATTGCTGCACCATTCACCGTGCTAAAACCACTTACCTTTTGTACTAAAGCAAAGGACCCTGTTAATCTCTCATAGGTACCCGCGTTGGATGAAAACCATCCTTGATTGCTTAATAGTAAGTTTCCAATGTTATTGTAGGTCACTCCATTTGTATTATTTACATATTGAACGATGTTCGAGAAGTAGAGTCCCAGTCCTGAGATTGTTCCAACGCTGTTCATCCCATCAATGATTGTGTTTTGGAGCAATAGTGAGGTCCCTCCTGTTAAATTGAAAGCCGTTCCTCCCCCAGTAATTGTTATATTTCGAACGCTACCTCCCATATTACCAACAAAAACAGTTCCTGAAGAAGATAAAATATCTTCATCAGCATCAAGTCCGCTAATATAGGCGTTGTTCAAATTGATAGAATTAGTCAAAGCAATTGTTCCATTGATCTCGTAATAGGTGTTTTCATCAAGCGTAATGATTCCACCGGACGGCGTAGGGAAATCGGCCTGACTTTTGACTAGTTTGTAGTTATTCCGTTCAAGCCTGTCACTTAGAAGCTTTTTCCATGAAGACGATTTCGTATCATAAAAGTAAAAAGCGTCTACATCGGTATCAAAAACAAGTAATCCTTCAGCAGGAGAAGAAATCGCAGCTCTCTGCACACTGGTCATACGAGGTGTTAAAAGTCCCTTAGTTGTGGAGGTGACATCAAAAACAGAAGATGGATCCGGTGCAGTGGTGCCAATCCCTACTTGAGCATAAGTTAGCACGGTAATAAATAAGGCGAAAGTGAGATACAAACCTTTTTTATAAAGGTAAGTGTGAGGTATACTAAGTATCATAGGTTTAGATTTGTGGGGTTAATATATTGCGCAAATAAATTAACTTTGGTCGTAAAAAATAAACATTTTGCCGATTTTTTTCATCATAATTAACAAAATTGTAAGAAATAAATTACATGTTCCTGACAATCAAGTTTTTACAAATAAAAAAACCAGAAGCTGATGCTTCTGGTTTTTTTATTTGATGTGTATTATTTTTCTAAACGAACTCCTTTACCAGACCGATTAAGGTATTGGCGTCCTGTTCACCACTCTGTCGCCACTTCATTTCTCCGTTCTTATATATCATGAGTGTTGGAAGTCCTTTCACCCGCAAAGCATCGGCCAGTTCTTTATTTTTTTCTACATCAATCTTTATGACGCGGGCCTTATCACCTAGCGCTGCGGCCACGTCCCTTAGCACCGGGTGCATTCCTTTACATGCCTCATCCCATTCGGCATAAAAGTCGAGTAATACAGGAACTCTCGTTTCAATTAATTCCCCAAATTTTGACATCTATTTAATGTGTTACTTCAACAATTGTATTACAAATATAGCATTTCCCACAAATTAAGCGTTAGTGCGTCGTTTTTTAAGTTGTATCACAGAAATTTCGGGCCAAATTCCAACGCGTCCCGGATACCCTAAAAAGCCGAAACCGCGGTTTACGTTGATATACCTACCAAATTCCTCATAGATCCCTGCCCAGTTCTCATATCGATACTTTACCGGGCTCCACTTGAACCAACCCGGGATCTCAATTCCAAATTGCATTCCGTGCGTATGTCCGCTTAATGTGAGTTGAAAGTTACGATCGTCTTGTTTTACCTGTTCCTGCCAATGAGACGGGTCATGACTTAAGAGGATCTTGAAATCCTTGGCATCAATCCCTTCGCTCGCTTTATTGAGGTCCCCAGCTTTTTTGAAACCCCCGGCACCCCAATTTTCAACGCCTATTAATTTAATAGCTTCACCATTTCTTTCTAAAGTACGATGTTCATTTAAAAGTAAGTCCCACCCCATGTCTTGTTGTAAATTTTTTAAATCAGCCAGATTTTGAGCTTGGGCCTCTTGAGACTCCCATCGTACATAATCCCCATAGTCGTGATTCCCCAATACTGAAAAAACACCGTCCTTGGCCGTTAACGAAGCAAAGGTATCCTTCCAGTCATGCATCTCTTCGGCCAAATTGTTCACAAGATCTCCCGTAAAAAGGATGATGTCGCTTTTCTGCGCATTGACAAGGTCTACCGCGTAGCGCACTTTTTCAGCATTGTCAAAACTGCCACTATGGATATCACTAATTTGTGTTATGGTATACCCGTCAAATCCTTCGGGCAAGTCCTCGAACTCCAAAGCGTATTTCAATACTTTGTAGTTGTATTTTCCTTGGTACATTCCGTAAAGCAGGGATACGAAAGGGATGGCTGCGATTCCCAAGGCGATGGCACTTAGGAACTTACGACGTGAAGGAATGTGAAATCCTTCCGAAGTATCTGAAAATCCCAGTTTGGAGAACAATCCGGCGAAAACCCTAAAGATATCCTCGCCAAACATAAAGATGATCAATACCAGCTTCGGAATAAAGACTACTAAAAAGATCCCGAAGACATACATGCGCTCCGGAGTCATAGTACGCGTAGAGCTCCCTGCCGTCAATTGATAAATAAACATTGCCAAGACACCCAGAGATACGATTACATAACCCCAATGAAGCCAGACATTTCGCGTTACCGTGCGTATCGCCTGAAAGGCATATAAGTCAACTAGAATATAAATTACAATAAAGATGATCCAACGTATCATGGAAGTTACTGAGTTAATTTTTAAAGATACTACGTTTCTAAAGGGTGCTCTAGCGATTCACTTTTTTTTAACGGTTTTCACTATCTTTCGCAAGTCAACGCCTATGAAACAGCTTTTCTATCTTGGTTATTGTATGCTGCTGCTCATTAGTTGCAAACACACTTCTTCTGTTACAATTTCAAAAAAAGAGAAATCACTTCTCTCCTATGTAAACCCCTTTATTGGCACTGGTGGACATGGCCATACCTATCCCGGCGCCACCCTTCCGTTTGGGATGATGCAACTAAGTCCAGATACACGACTAGATGGGTGGGATGGTTGCAGCGGTTATCATTACAGCGATACTTATATTTATGGTTTTTCGCATACACACCTTAGCGGTACCGGCGTGAGCGATTATGGCGATATACTGTTAATGCCTACCAACGAGATCAACTTTCATAACGGGGCAGACGGAAAAAAAGGGTACAGGGCACCATTTTCACATAGCAATGAAACAGCTTCTCCCGGCTACTATCATGTAATTTTGGACAGTACAAATATAGAAGTAGCACTTACCGTTACCAAAAGGGCCGGTATGCATAAGTATACGTTTCCTTCTTCGGAAAACCAATTCGTTATCCTGGATCTGGAACACCGCGACAAGCTTTTAGGGCATACCCTCTCACAACTTTCCAGGACAGAATTTAACGGTTATCGTTTTTCTGAAGCTTGGGCAAAAGACCAGCGTCTGTATTTTCATATCAAATTTTCACATCCGGTTACAGTAACCTACCCTCCAAACAAAGGAATTTCCCCTACAAAAGCTGCATTTCAGGTCGAAAATCCGGAGAATGAGGTTGTGGTCGTTTCCGTTGGGATTTCGGCGGTAGATATAGAAGGGGCGCAGAAAAATCTTGATGCCGAGATTGCAGATAAAGATTTTGAACAACTAAAAAGAGAAGCCGAATCTGTCTGGGAAAAGCAACTCGAAAAGATCGTGATCGAAACGGAGAACGACACTCATAACATCAATTTTTATACAGCACTCTATCATACCATGGTAGCTCCTAATCTTTATCAGGATGTGGACGGACGTTATCGAGGGATGGACCTGAAAATCCATCAAACTTCTGCATTTGACTATTATACGGTCTTTTCGCTTTGGGACACCTATCGGGCAACCCATCCGCTTTATACACTTATTGAGCAAGAACGAACCAACCATTTTATCAATACGTTCCTTGCAAAATACGATGAGGGCGGTATCCTCCCTATCTGGGACCTTTCCGGCAATTACACAGGTTGTATGATAGGCTACCATGCGGTTCCTGTGATCGCAGATGCGTATTTGAAAGGCATTCGCGGATTTGATGCTGAAAAAGCATTCGCAGCCATGAAACACAGTGCCATGCAGGATCGTTTGGGATTGGCGTCTTACAAAAGCTTCGGATTCATTCCTGTGGAAGCCGAAAGTGAATCGGTTTCTAAAACTTTGGAATACGCTTACGACGATTGGACGATAGCTCAAATGGCGAAGGCTCTGGGTAAAGAAGCCGACGAAAAATTATTTTTTGAACGTGCCCAGTACTATAAGAATAGTTTCAATCCGAAAACAAATTTCATGCAAGGACGGTTTCGAAATACGTGGTTCGCTCCTTTCGATCCGTTTGAGGTTAACTTCAATTACACCGAAGCCAACGCATGGCAATACAGTTTGTACGTTCCGCAAGACATCGCCGGTCTTATCACGCTAATGGGAGGCAAGAAAATATTTTCCAATCACCTAGACACTTTATTTGAAACTACTTCAACCACCTCCGGAAGGGATCAAGCCGATATTACCGGCCTTATTGGTCAATATGCTCACGGGAATGAACCCAGTCATCACATGGCATATCTATATAATTTTGTGAATCAACCCTATAAGACGCAAGAAAAAATACATGAAATCCTCACAAGCTTATATCATAACAGTCCCGATGGGATCTCCGGCAATGAAGATTGTGGGCAAATGAGCGCATGGTACGTGTTGAGTTCTTTGGGCTTTTATCCGGTGACCCCGGGGAGCAACCAATACATTATAGGCACCCCTCTTTTTGAAAAGGCTACCATGCACTTCGAAAATGGAAATCAATTTACAATCACAGCTACTAATCACAGTCCGAAGCATAAATTCATTGCATCGGCTACATTAAATGGTGACCCGCTCACTCGCAGTTACCTATGGCATGAAGAACTAATAAAGGGAGGTGACCTGAGGTTCGAGATGACAGACACACCATCGAACTGGGCCACCAAAGACAATGAGATCCCGAAAACCGAGATCAACGTTCACCCCATTACTTCTGCTCCTTACATTGCTTCGGGAGATGTGACCTTCAAAAAAGAAACTACTGTCACCTTGGGGAGTGCACAAGAAGAGGCAATTATTTATTATAGCATCAACGACACCACTTTTAAACGCTATGAAAGTCCTATCACCATCAAGGAAGCCTGTACCCTTCATATCTACGCTGAAGATAACGGCATAAAAAGCAGTGTGATTTCCACAAAATTCTTCATGATCGACCCAAACCGAAGCATTCAACTGCACACCGAATATGCGAATGAGTATAATGGTGGCGGGCCTACCGCCTTAATCGATGGAATTTTTGGTGCGCAGGATTTTAGAACTGGTGCGTGGCAGGGATACCAAGATACAGACCTCATTGCGGTAATTGATCTGGGGAGCATTCAACCATTGGATATGGTGCAAATTAATTTCTTACAAGATCAGCGAAGTTGGATCTTTTATCCTACTAAAGTCGAGTGCTATGTGTCAGACACTCATAATTTTGGTACGCCACAGATATCAGAAATCATCGCTTCGGAAACTCCTTCAGAAAACATTGACATAAAGACCATTTCATTCGATCTAAAAGGTCAAAGCGGTCGATATTTAAAGATTAAAGCGGCCAATCTAGGAGCGCTGCCCGCATGGCATCTGGGTGCTACTTTAGATGGGAAGGCATGGATTTTTGTAGACGAGATCATTATAAAATAGACCTTTATGAAACGACGAAACTTTATTAAGAATGCATCGCTAACCGGTTTAGGCGTGGTAGCCAGTTCCGCCGCAATAAGTTGTAAGAATCCTTCCGAAGAAATAATTGAAAAGCCCGCTATGAAACAGACGAAAAAACCTACCCCTATCGCAATTTGTACCTGGCGTTTCACAGAAGCAAATGCTACTGCAGGAAAAGCCTTAAAAGCAGGAAAAGCCGCATTGGACGCAGCTATTGCAGGTGTGGAAGTTGAAGAAGAGAACCTAAAGAACACTACTGTAGGTATAGGAGGCACGCCGGACCGCGAAGGCAATGTAACATTAGATGCCTGCGTCATGAACGCTGATGGAAACTGCGGTTCGGTCTTGTGTGTATCTACGACTAAAAATGTAGCTGCATTGGCTCGAAAGGTTATGGAGGAAACGCCCCATGTGATGTTGGCCGGAGAAGGTGCCGAAGCTTTCGCTTATGAACAGGGTTTCGAAAAAGAGAACCTATTAACAGATACGGCTAGAGAGGCTTGGCAGGAATGGTTGAAGACCAGCGAGTACAAGCCAATTATAAATATTGAGAATCACGATACGATTGGAATGTTAACTTTAGACACAAATGGGGACATTGCGGGAGCCTGCTCCACTTCCGGCTTATCGTATAAAATGAAGGGCCGCGTAGGGGATTCCCCAATTATAGGAAGCGGTCTCTTTGTGGATAATGAAGTAGGAGGTGCCGTGGCTACGGGAATGGGAGAAGAGATCCTTAAAACTGTGGGCAGCTTCCTTATTGTAGAACTTATGAGAAATGGGCTATCGCCTCAAGCTGCATGCGAAGAGGCAGTGAGGCGCATCGTTATCAAGAACGAGAACTTTATGGATTTTCAGGTCGCCTACATTGCTTTGAACAAAGACGGTGAAACCGGCGCGTATTGTATCCATGAAGGCTTTACGATGATGAAATATCAAAACGAAGAAAATGAAGCTATAGCAGTCGATTTTTATCATAAAAAATAAGGTGCTGATATGGATCAAAAAAGAGACTATCGTACGGCGTTCATCATCATTACAGTTCTTTTCTTCCTATGGGGATTTATAACGGTATTGGTGGATAGCCTTATTCCCAGATTAAAAGATGTTTTTGAGTTAAGTTACTTTCAGGCCGGGTTGGTTCAATTTGCATTTTTTATCGCTTACTTTTTATTTTCTGTTCCTGCGGGCTATCTCTTATCACGCATAGGCTATAAAAAAGGAATAATATTAGGTTTGGTCACCATGGCAGTGGGATGTCTCTTGTTCTATCCAGCGGCCTCTTATCGTGTATTCAGTTTC
Organism: Altibacter lentus; assembly: GCF_000746845.1. Classification (GTDB taxonomy): domain Bacteria; phylum Bacteroidota; class Bacteroidia; order Flavobacteriales; family Flavobacteriaceae; genus Altibacter; species Altibacter lentus. The sequence goes on from NZ_KN050846.1 coordinate 1,699,983, forward strand.
TTTTTGCTGGGATATTTCACCTTAGCAGGAGGCATCACCATCCTCCAGGTGGCCGCCAATCCATACGTTTCGGTGTTGGGTAAAGAGACCGGAGCCGCCAGTCGTTTGAATCTTTCGCAGGCCTTCAATTCCCTTGGAACTGCCATAGCTCCTGTGGTTGGTGCCTTGTTCTTGTTGAGCGATACGATAAAGAATTCTGAAGAGATCTCTTTTTTATCTGAAGCTGAACAACAAGCTTATTTTTCGGCTGAAGCGAATGCTGTTCAACAACCTTTTTTGTGGATTGCAGCTTTTATTGGAGTACTCTCTCTTCTTTTTGTGTTCTTAAAACTTCCGAAGCTTATTCAGGAAAGTCCCAAATCGGGATATTTCATCTTGTTAAAGAATAAAATGGTTTTACTGGGTGTAATCGGCATCTTTCTCTATGTAGGGGCCGAAGTGGCCATAGGAAGTTATCTGGTGAACTATTTTTTAGATATGAACCTAGCCGCGACCATTAGAGAAACTCCCTTAATGCGAAATATCTCTGAAAGGCTCTTGCATCAAGACATCACGCAGATTGACGCAAAGGCAATTGTAGGGTCGTTTGTAGTGTTCTACTGGAGCGGTGCCATGATTGGTCGTTTCCTAGGTGCTTATCTCACCAAAGTGATCTCTCCGGCAAGGGTCCTCACACTATTTTCGCTTGGCGCTATATTGCTATTGTCTATTTCCATGAATTCGGAAGGGTTGACAGCCATGTGGAGTATTTTAGGTGTAGGACTTTTTAATTCCGTGATGTTCCCAACCATTTTCACTCTCACCTTGAGCGGACTTGGTGATCTAAAACCTCAAGCATCAGGGCTGTTATGCATGGCCATTGTGGGAGGAGCGGTTGTACCTCCCTTGTATGGTTTTATTACAGATCAAGTAGGTTTTAAATGGGCACTGATCTTGTTAATTGTATGTTATGGCTACATTGTATTTTTTGGATATAAAAAACTGAAAACAAGTATTTTAGAAAGGCCGTAATACGAATTTAAAAGTCATATAATTTTCTTAAATAGGCTTTCAATTGAATTATTTTTGTAATTTTACATGACATAAGTAGGTTGATAACCTGGGTTATCGATCAAATTTGGGGCGAAAAGTCATCACACTCGTGATGGCTTTTCTATTTTTTGTCTCCTTCTACGTTCCCTCTATGAATTCCCATACTTTCAAAAATCCATGAAATCATAGATACAAGGTGTTTGTTATTTTGTTACCTTTAATACTCCCCTCATTTGGTAGTCTAACCCACCTAGACTTACATGTTTATCTAAAAACCAACCATTATGAAAACGCGTAACTCATTACGGCCCATCCTCATGCTTTTTTTCATTTTCACGATTACGGCATGTATGTCCAAGAAAAAAGAAGAGGCTGCCTACATCTCGACAGAAGTGGATAGTATGGCGGAAACTTCAGAAGCAGACCAAATTAAACAAGGAGAGTACCTGGTCAAGATCATTGGATGCGACCATTGTCACACGCCAAAGAAAATGACCGATCAAGGTCCCGTGCCAGATATGGATCGTTGGCTCATGGGTCATCCTGCCAACGCAGCGGTTCCCGAAGTTCCGGAAAATGTTATAGGACCCGGGAAGTGGATGCTCATGAATAATGATCTCACGGTTGCAGTGGGCCCCTGGGGAACAAGTTTTGGTGCAAACCTAACCCCCGATGATACCGGGATCGGCTCGTGGTCTTATGAACAATTTAAGCGAGCTATGACCGAAGGAAAGTTCAAGGGCATGGAGAATTCTCGACCGCTTATGCCACCGATGCCTTGGCAATCTTTCAGAGAATTGAAGGACGAAGACCTGCGTGCCATGTACGCGTATTTGATGTCCATTGAACCTATTGAGAATGTGGTTCCCAGCTACATCCCTCCTTCCGGAGTACAATAAAAACACCAACTAAAGACACAACCGCTTTTGAGGAGGAGTGGTTGAGCCTCTGCCAGCGCAGGGGCTTTTTTATTGAGCAAAGACTACTTCCCCACGTGCCTCTTGCTCCTTAAACCGGGTCACAAGATCCAACGCATCAGGAATCACATCACTACACAAAATGATCAAAGATCCCTTCTTGGCATTATTTACCGCGTAGGTGATCGCTTCCTTTTCTGAAGGAATGATGGTTGTCTTTTTATGCGGATCCTTCATTTGTATCCCGTCGTTCAACATCTTGATGAGCTCTTCTTCCGTGCGGCCCCGCAAGCGTTTATCCTGACGAATAATGATCTCGTCAAACATTTCAGCAGCGATGCTACCAATCTCGTTTGTATCCTCTTCACGCCTGTCACCTACGCCTGCTATAATACCAACCTTTACAGTTGCCTCCAGCGCATCTGTAAATTTCTGAAGCGCCCTCATCCCTGCCGGGTTATGGGCATAGTCGAGAAGAATCGTGAAATTTTGAAATTCGAACAAGTTCAGTCGACCGGGTGTTTGAGAGGCTGAAGGAATAAAGGTTTCCAATGCCACTTTCATATCTTCAATACTTATGTTTCGTACATGAGCAGCCAGTATTGCTGCCAACACATTCTGGATCATGAACGTTGCTTTCCCTCCATAGGTTAAGGGAATATTTTCTGCCTTTAGCACCCGCATCTTCCAAGCCCCCCTGCAAATGGTTACATAGCCATTCTCATATACCGCGGTAATGCCACCCATTCGTTGTAATGCCTGAATACGCGGATTTTCCTCGTCCATGGAGAATAGTGCCAAGTTGCAATTAATACTTCTACGCATTTCATACACCAGATCGTCATCAGCATTGAGAATGGCATACCCGTCCGGAAGTACCGTTTCGGGAATGACCCCTTTAACTTTTGCCAGTTGTTCTATGGTATGAATTCCTTTCAGCCCCAGGTGATCTGCTGCTACATTCGTAACAATGGCGACATCACATTTGTGGAATCCCAAACCGGCGCGTAGCAGGCCACCCCGGGCACATTCTAAGACGGCAAAATTTACAGTTGGGTCTTTGAGTACAAATTCTGCACTAGCAGGTCCTGTACAATCTCCTTTCATCAAGAGTCGATTCTGGATGTAGACACCATCGCTGGTAGTATAGCCTACACGATAGCCTTTCATTTTTGCCATGTGAGCTACAAGTCGGCTAGTAGTTGTTTTCCCGTTGGTACCGGTAATGGCCACAATGGGAATCCGCCCTGTATCTCCCGCATTCGGGAAAAGTTTATCTACCACAGGAGCAGCAACGTTTCTAGGCAATCCTGTAGTTGGCGCAAGATGCATTCTAAAGCCCGGACCGGCATTTACTTCCAAGATGGCACCTCCGGTGTCCGAGAGCGGTTTGCTTATGTCTGTGGTCATAATGTCGATCCCACAAATATCCAGATCAATGATCTTCGAAATACGTTCGGCCATTGAAACGTTTGCAGGGTGCACGATGTCGGTCACATCTTCGGCGGTTCCACCTGTGCTAAGGTTTGCCGTATCCTTTAAAATAAGACGCTCCCCTTTGGGAATCACCGAATCAACCGTATAACCTGCATCTTTAATAATGGTCTTGGTAAGATCGTTAATAGTGATCATGGTAAGGACATTTTCATGTCCGTAGCCCCTTCTTGGATCTTCATTCACTTTGTCCACCAACTCCTGAACGGTCGATTTTCCATCACCAATCACATGCGCCGGAGTACGCTTGGCGGCTGCGACCAGTATATTATTGATCACCAGCAAACGGTAGTCTTCTCCCGTAATAAATTTTTCAACGATTACACGATGTGAAACTTCTTTTGCAGCGTGAAAAGCCACGACGGCTTCTTCATACGAACAAATATCCACCGTAATGCCACGGCCGTGATTTCCGTCAATGGGCTTGATAACCAAAGGATACCCTACATAGTCACAGGCCTCTTTCAAACTGCCCTCTCTACTAATGATGTCTCCTCTTGGCACCTCTACTTCGGCTTGTTCCAGCAGGTATTTGGTATCTTCTTTATCGCAGGCGATCTCTACACCTATGCTACTGGTTTCTGAAGTAACGGTCGCCTGAATACGTTTTTGATTTGCTCCATATCCTAACTGACATAACGAGTATTTATTAAGCCGGATCCACGGAATACCACGACTGGCAGCTTCTTCCACAATGGAGCCAGTACTGGGTCCCAGACGTTCAACTTCACGGAGTTCCCGCATCTTCTGAATATCATCCTCCAGGTTGTATTCTTCGGAAGCGATCAATGCTTCACAAATGCGTACCGCTGCTTCTGCTGCATAGCGGCCCACACTTTCTTCCATATAAGAAAAGACCACATTGTACACCCCTTTTTCTCCGTAATCGCGGGTTCTTCCGAAGCCGGTATCCATACCTGCCAAAGTCTGAATCTCCAGAGCAATATGCTCTATGATATGACCCATCCAGGTGCCTTCATCCACCCGCATAAAAAACCCTCCTTCACAACCTTCACTGCACCTGTGAGAATACATACTGGGAAACATTGCCTTAAGACGATCTCCAAAACCGGGAATCTTATTAGAGGGTAATTCTTCCATTTCCTCTAGGTCAAGTACCATAACAATTAGTTTATGGCGTCTCACCGACCAGTAATTGGGCCCGCGCATGGCATTAATCTCACGTATTCTCATATTGGGTTAGTTTATTTCTAAAAGGTGAAAGATTATAAATATATAATATTTTTTAGAACAAAACCGCTATTTTTGCCGTCAATAAATTGACTGCATGAGTGTAAAAGGAATTCTAATCCCCATCGGCGGAAACGAAGACAAAGGCATTGAAACGAGTGAGATCTATCACTTAGAATTTATACAGGAAGGGATCTTGTCGCGTGTTGTGAAAGAAAGTGGCGGCATAGAAGCTTCCATTATCATCATTCCTACAGCCTCCAGTATTCCCGAAGAGGTTGGAGAAAATTACTTGCAGGCATTTGGGAAGTTAGGATGTACCAATCTTTATGTGATGGACATCCGTGAACGATCACAGTCTGAAGATCCCGAAAATATCCGTCGCATACAAGAAGCCGACTGTGTGATGTTTTCCGGTGGAAATCAGTCCAACATCACACGTGAAATTGGTGGTACCACACTGCATAGGATCATGCTGGAGCGATATGAGAACGAAAAGTTTGTAATTGCCGGAACCAGTGCCGGCGCCATGTGTATGAGCAAGGAAATGATCACAGGCGGGGGCATCAAGGAAGCGTTTACCAAGGGCGCAACAGGCATGGGCAAAGGCATGAGTTTTATTCCGGACCTTATTATCGATTCTCATTTTATTCGCAGAGGACGCTTCGGAAGGTTGGCAGAAGCCGTTGCTAAATTCCCAAAGATCATAGGTATAGGGTTGGCAGAAGACACCGGACTTATTATTAAGAACGGAGATACTTTTGAGGTGGTAGGCTCTGGGATGGTGATTGTTTTTAACGCCCGAAAAGCGAAGCACAACAACAGGAAATCGGTGTCCAAAGGATCCCCCATGTCACTCACTAATTTGAAAACACATATATTGGCAAACGGAGACCGTTTCAATATCAAGAAGAAAAAGGTAAGGGTATCGCCGTTGGGAATTTCGGTGACAGACGCTCAATCGTTATAGATCAATACTTCTTTACGCCCTTCGGAAGTTTTACATCCTCGGTACATGCCTTCGGTATTAAATGGCATAGCAATGTTGCCCTTCGCATCGACCGCTATCAATCCGCCATCTCCACCCAGTTCTCCTAATCGATTTCGGATCACTTCCGAAGCCGCCTTCTCCAGAGAGTAGCCCTTGTATTCCATCAAACAGGATACGTCATAAGCGACCACTCCACGAATAAAAAATTCGCCACTACCCGTACAACTTACCGCACAGGTCTTGTTGTTTGCATAGTTCCCTGCCCCAATCATAGGACTATCGCCTACGCGACCCCATTTCTTATTCGTCATCCCGCCTGTTGACGTTGCTGCAGCCACAGTTCCGTCTTTATCGCAGGCCACAGCCCCCACAGTCCCGAATTTACTATCCTTTTTCAGGCTGTGATCCAGCTGAAAACCATCGGTTCCTTTTATCTCCTGCCATTGTTGATAACGGAGTGCATCATAGAAGTAAGAGAGAGGTTCCAGAGTATACCCCAGCTTTTTCGCAAATTGCATGGCCCCTTCTCCGGCCAGAAAAACATGTTCGCTTTTGTTCATCACATCACGAGCTAAGGCAATTGGGTTTTTAATTCCTGTTACCAGAGAAACCGCACCGGCTTTTCGGTCTTTGCCTTCCATAATTGCTGCGTCCATCTCATGAGTTCCTTCTGCCGTAAAGACAGCGCCTTTCCCGGCATTGAACAGAGGAGAATCCTCCAACGATCGCACAGCGACCTCAACCGCATCAACCGCTGTTCCGCCCTCATGCAGCATAGCGTATCCTGTTTCCAAGGCCATGTCTAACGCGTTCTTGTAAGCAACTTCTTTTTCTGAAGTCATTTGTCCTTTTACAAGGGTTCCGGCACCGCCGTGAATTGCAATCGAGATAGGATTCATACGTTTTTTATTCAATGACGAAAAATACGAATTGCATCTCAATTAATTTCGGTTGGCGAAAGAAGTTTTGTAGTTTTATACTCTTCAATAGTATAACCCATGGCCAATCAAAAAAGACTTTTTCTACTTGATGCGTATGCATTGATTTTTCGCGGATATTATGCCCTGATAAAGAACCCCAGGATCAATTCGAAGGGGCAGGACACATCGGCTATCATGGGTTTTATGAACTCTTTGTTCGATGTGATTAGAAGAGAAAAACCGGACCATCTGGCCATTTGTTTCGATAAGGACGGAAGCACGGAACGCACCGAACTATTTGAGGCCTACAAGGCCAATCGTGACGCCACACCGGATGTGATCAAACAATCAATACCTATTATCCAGGATCTTATAAAGGCCATGCACATTCCGTGTGTGGAGATCTCAGGTATGGAGGCAGACGACATCATCGGCACCTTGGCCAAGCAAGCCGAAAAACAGAACTATCAGGTTTTCATGGTAACTCCCGACAAGGATTTTGGGCAGTTGGTTTCAGAAAATATCTTTATGTACCGTCCTGCACGTATGGGGAACGCCATCGAGATCTGGGGGATCCCCGAAGTGAAGAAACGCTTTGGTGTGGAACGACCCGAACAGGTGATCGATTATCTGGGAATGATGGGTGATGCAAGTGACAACATCCCCGGATTACCAGGCGTAGGTGAAAAGACCGCAAAGAAGTTCATTGCCGAATTTGGTTCTATGGAAGCGCTTTTAGCCAATACCGATAAGCTCACCGGAAAGATGAAGGAGAAGGTAGAGGACAATGCCGAATTAGGATTGCTGTCCAAAAAATTGGCAACCATTAATACAGATTGCGATGTCACCTTCAATGAAAAGGATTACGAAATGTCTATGCCCGATGCAGAAAAGGTTCAGCAGATTTTTGAAGAACTGGAATTTAGACGCTTAAAGGAACAATTCCTAAAGTTATTTTCTTCCGAAGGTGCTTCAGAAGAGGTCACACAGATCTCCAATTCAGAATCGGCTAAGAAAACTGCCAAATCCACTGCCGGAAGTGGTCAATTCTCCTTGTTTGGCGGCGATGGCGAACCTGCTTCGGATATTAAAGAATACAATTCCCGAAAGACGATTGATACGACCGAACATTTTTATCAAACCGTGCAAGCAGGAATGGGCACCAGGCTCTTTCTTCAGAACCTATTAAAACAAAACAGCGTGTGTTTCGACACAGAAACTACAGGTTTGAATCCCTTAACTGCGGAACTTGTAGGCATCGCATTCTCTTGGGAGACCGGCAAAGGGTTTTATCTTCCCTTCCCGGAAAGTAAGGACGAAGCACAGGAACTTATCGAACAATTACGGCCCTTTTTTGAGTCTGAAGCTATTGAGAAGATCGGTCAGAATTTAAAATACGACATCAAAGTATTGGCCAAGTACAATGTTTCCGTTCAAGGAAAACTTTTCGATACCATGCTGGCACATTACCTTATCAATCCCGATATGCGTCACAACATGGATGTTCTCGCGGAAACTTACCTCAACTATACCCCCGTGGCAATTGAAGCATTGATCGGAAAGAAGGGAAAGAACCAAGGCAATATGCGGGACGTTCCTGTAGAACAGCAAACCGAATATGCGGTAGAGGATGCAGACATCACGCTTCAGCTTAAAGAACACTTTCAAAACGAGTTGGGCGAGGCGAATACCCAAAAACTATTTGACGAGATCGAGATCCCGTTGCTTCGCGTGTTAGCCGATATGGAACTGGAAGGGATCAATCTGGATGAAGGATTTTTGAAGAACCTTTCTTCGGAATTGGACAACGATATCCTAAAACTCGAAAAATCCATTTATGAAGCTGCCGGAGAAACATTTAATATCGCATCTCCCAAACAGTTGGGCGAGATCCTTTTCGACAAGATGAAACTCGTCGATAAACCGAAAAAGACCAAGACGGGGCAATATTCTACCGCAGAGGATGTGCTTTCCTATCTTGCCAAGGACCATAAGATCATTCGGGATGTGCTGGAATATCGCGGATTGTCGAAACTAAAAAGCACCTACGTCGATGCGTTGCCGGAACAAGTGGAGCCATCGACCCAGCGGGTTCACACCGATTATATGCAAACGGTAGCGGCGACCGGCCGATTGAGCAGCAATAACCCGAATTTACAGAACATCCCGATTCGTACCGAACGCGGACGTGAGGTGCGGAAGGCATTCATCCCTCGTGACGAGGAACACGTATTGCTGGCAGCCGATTATTCACAGATCGAACTACGTATTATTGCTGCCCTAAGTGAGGAAGAGACCATGATACAGGCGTTTACAAACGGGGAAGATATTCATGCCTCTACCGCCGCCAAGGTGTTCAATGTTCCGTTGGCTGAGGTGACCCGCGAGCAACGAAGCAATGCAAAAACGGTGAACTTTGGGATCATCTATGGAGTGTCTGCCTTTGGGTTGAGCAACCAGACCGACCTATCCCGAAGTGAATCGAAGGAGTTGATCGACACCTATTATAAGACCTATCCTAAGCTTCGAAATTACATAAGTGAACAGATCGATTTCGCCCGGGAGCATGGCTACGTACAAACCGTATTGGGACGACGGCGCTACCTCAACGGCATTAACGGAAGTAATGCCGTTGTTCGCGGTGCGGCGGAGCGCAACGCGGTGAATGCACCCATTCAAGGTAGCGCCGCAGACATCATCAAGATCGCGATGATTCGTATTCATGAAAAGATGACAAAAGCAGGGTATAAAAGCAAGATGCTTTTACAAGTGCATGATGAATTGGTCTTTGATGTCTACAAACCCGAGCTGGAAGAGCTAAAGGTATTGATCAAAAAAGAAATGGAAAAAGCCTATCCACTTTCAGTGCCCCTAGAAGTTGAGCTGGGTGTGGGCGAGAACTGGCTGGAAGCGCATTAATCCTTTTTATTTTTCGTCTCATAACACAAAGCGGTAGGTCGCTTTTATAAGAAAAGTATTCTGTGGTTGCTGCTGAAGGATCTGATTATCGATTATGGTCGAGAACCGGTTGTCCGGATCGCCAAGTCCGGTGATCCCTTGTGACCATACTAGGAAGATCTCGGATCCCGGAATGTATTCCCAGCGCACTACCAGATTAGACCGGAATTGTACAAAAGCAAAATCGGGATCTCCAAATTGGTAATCGGTCGTACCATCGCGATCTTCATCTACCAGATAGCTTCCTTCAGAAAAAAGAATTTGGTCGTTCCCGTACAAGGAGACTCTTTCGTTGAGATCTTCGGCTACGGAATTGTTCACAAAATTGAAATTGGAATACTTCGCTCTAAATATGAAAGGCTGTCCGTAGTATTGGATGGTAAGGTTCGGATTGATACTGTAATTCACACGCAAGGTCGCACTAAGTGCTTCGTTATCGATCTCCCCCAGAATATAACGAGTCGTCCCATTAAAATCTGCTTGAGAAACATATTGTGTTTTACTGGGGCTTTCCTCATAATTGAGATCCACAGACAGGCTCAAGCTGTTAAGTGGTTGATAGCGGGCTCCTACTTCATAATTGTAAAATGAGAATTGGTCCTGTGTGGCTCTCGAATGTACATGTCCGGCTCTAAAACTCAGCTTCTTTCGCTGGTCGGTCCCCGAAAAAAAGAACACATAGTTCTCTTCATTATACCTCCATCTTGGCCCTCCACGCAAGAAGGTATTGACAAATATTCGGGGCTTGTGTGCCCCTCCAAGTTCACTCCACCAATTATTCTTCCAATTCACATAACCCGCAACTTCATACTGGATCCGGTTGTAATTTCCTTCAAAATCGAATGCCGTCGAAATATCGGCACGAACGTTCGCCTGGCGAAACCAAGAGGTAGGTTTGTTCCAAAGATATCGTGCCCCTGAATATTGCCGAATGTCATCTGCCTGACGTAAAAATCCGATATCATTGAGCTCATATTCGGGAGATTTCCAATTACCTCCAAAGTAATAACGCCAGTTGCCGCCGCCGCCTTTTCCAACCTCAAAATTCCCTCCGCTACCGGTTAGGCTGGTTTTATTGGGATCTACGGAAACGTGCTCGGCATCCACACGCTGAAACAAATGTGTAAGTGAGGTTTGGGTTGCCGTAATAGCTTCTGCACTTCCTCGTACATGACTAAAAGTGGCTTTTCCAGTAATATAGTGCTTTCGCTCGTTCCAATTATGCTGAAAATCCAGTCCCCCGGAATAAGCTTGAGAATGTAAAAAGGAAACATTGGGATCCATATTCCGATGGGTTGCCGTAAAAATAGCCCCTACATTGCTCTTCCGATCGTTAAAATCCTTCTGAACCCTACCCACAAAATAATTTGTAAGAGGCTCTACCAAGGTTTCCTGCTCACTGCCGTCCTCATTGATCACATCGGCAAATTCCTTATCGGTCACACTTTCCAAAATTCCTATGGTCCATCCTTCTTTGGTTTTACCACTGAATTTGGCTGCTCCAAGAATGGTGGTGTTGTTGGGTTGATCGGCATATACTGTGGTAGGACCAAAAGGGGAGCCCTGTGGGCTCCTTCCTATTCGTCTTGAAAAAAACAGGTTGTCTGCGCCTCCCCCAACACGATAGTCATACACGCTTTTATTTTCTACAAAAAAAGGACGCCGTTCTTGAAAGAAGATCTCGAATCCGTCCAGCGCTACTGCACCCGGATCTGCATCCACCTGACCGAAATCCGGATTGATCGTGGCATCCAGTGTAAGGTCGTTTGTCACCCCAATCTTTGCATCCAGTCCGAAGGTAAGTCGGCCATCGCTGCCATCTCTATAAGGATTGCCCTGCTCTTCTTCATAGGTATCCCATTGTGCCACGGTATAAGGTTGTATCTCGATCTGTTTTTGAGGTTTGATCCCTTTAATACCTCGTAGTTCGCCAAACTCACTTACCCAACCCGGCGGACTGGGCAATAAGGGCTGCCATAGGGAGCGCTCTTCGTTATTAAAATACCTTCGGGTGGATTGAAGACCCCAAACTTGTTCATCGGCCGCGCTAAAACGCAACTGACTTAAGGGAATGCGCATTTCTGCAGTCCAGCCTTCAGCATCTATTTGAGTATCTACGTACCAGATTGGATTCCAGCTTCCGTCAAAATTCCCATTTTCGGAAATAAACTCATCCCCTTTTACACCGGAGGCAGAAATCGTAAAGGAAAAACCTGTACGGTCGTCACCATAACTGTCAATATTGATCTCTACCCAATCCCCCGGGAAATCATCACGTCTCCCCAGACGGCGTTCGATTGTTGAAGGATCCTTTTGATAGCATCGAAAAGCAACGTAAAGATTTCTTGCATCGTAGGCAATCTTCATTTTTGTCTGTTCGGTGGGAGGAGTCCCGTTATCAGGCTCGAACTCTACATAGTCTGTGGTCCAATCTACTTCATTCCAAGCAGCATCCTCTAACTTTCCATCGATCACAATGGGTTCCTTTCCCTCAATGGATCGTGTGGTATATACTCTTTTTTCGGGTTTGCTTTCGTTTGTTGCAGATGTTGTTTCTGTTTGAGCCCACGAGAAGGAACTGCTTGCAATACACAACAGCAGTGAGAAGGTGGTTTTAAGGAACATGGATGATTGGTTGTTGTTGATTGATACCTTAAAGGACATACAATTCCTCGAAAAGTGACAGTTCGGCCTTGATTTTAAGATAATTTTAACATTTGGTGCGTTTTTCCTATTTGGTGTTTTTTTAGGTGTTTATTCATTTATAGAAAAATAGTTTACACCCCTTGTTTTTCAAATAAATAATACTACATTTGCACCCCGATTTATCCAAAAGAAGGAATGTTTAACACTGCCTGTAGGTGAAGACAGGTGGTAAAATTAATAAAAGTGGATACACTAAGTTATAAAACAATATCAGCAAACAAAGCGACTGTGACCAAAGAATGGTTACACGTAGATGCTGAAGGGCAAACCCTTGGACGTCTTGCCAGTGAAGTTGCAAAATTACTTCGCGGAAAGCACAAGCCAAACTTTACCCCTCACGTTGATTGCGGTGACAATGTAATTATTACAAACGCCGAAAAGATCAACCTTACAGGAAACAAATGGGCCGACAAGACGTACATTCGTCATACCGGCTATCCGGGCGGACAACGTAGTTTGACTGCCACTGAAATGAGAAGCAAAAATCCGGAACGTGTTGTAGAAAAAGCGATCAAAGGAATGCTGCCAAAAAATAAATTAGGCGCTGAGCTTTTCAGAAATTTAAAAGTATATGCCGGTGCATCACACGATCAAGAGGCACAAAAACCAAAAACCATTAACCTTAACGATATCAAGTAATGGAAGTTATTCACAAAATAGGTAGAAGAAAAACCGCTGTAGCTCGTGTATACCTTCAAGAAGGAAAGGGAAACATTACTGTGAACAAACGCGAACTGGAGAACTACTTTCCAACCGCTACTTTACAATATAAAGTAAAACAACCGTTAGCACTTACCGAAAATGACAAGACCTTTGACATTACCGTAAATGTATTTGGCGGTGGCATCACAGGACAGGCAGAAGCGATTCGTTTGGCGATCTCTCGCGCTATGTGCGAGTTGAACGATGAGAACAGAGGAATCCTAAAGCCGGAAGGACTATTGACCAGAGATCCTAGAATGGTGGAGCGTAAGAAATTCGGACAGAAGAAAGCGCGTAAGAAATTCCAGTTCTCTAAACGTTAATCCTCTGATGAGCTCAGGATTCAAGAAACTTGAATTCTTTTTAAGAAGTATCTTCCGAACTTGATTCGGAAACAAAGTTCATACATTTAATTATCAATAAGCTGTTAGCTACATCTTCTCGCCTTGCTAAGCATGTCGGGAAGATGTAGCGATTAGTTTAGTATCTAAATCAAGCCAACGTTTTCTGAAGAAATATCTTAAGAAAACACCGGAAGGTTGACCATCTAAACACGCAGAACGTAAACTAAAACAAAAATGGCAAAAAAAGTAGAAGTAAAAGACCTGCTCGACGCAGGCGTACATTTTGGTCACTTGACCAGAAAATGGAACCCGAACATGGCCCCATATATCTATATGGAGCGTAATGGGATCCACATCCTAAATCTTTACAAAACAGCTGCAAAACTGGAAGAGGCAAATGAAGCACTTTCAAAGATCGCAGCCAGCGGACGAAAGATCCTTTTCGTTGCTACCAAAAAACAAGCAAAGGACATTGTAGCCGAAAAAGCAGGAAATGCCAACATGCCGTACATCACCGAAAGATGGCCCGGCGGGATGTTGACCAACTTCGTGACCATCCGTAAGGCGGTCAAGAAAATGGCGTCTATTGACCGTATGAAACAAGACGGAACTTTCAACACTCTATCTAAGAAAGAGCGTTTGCAAGTAGATCGTCTTCGTGCAAAACTGGAGAAGAACCTTGGTTCTATTAGCGATATGAGCCGTCTTCCCGGGGCATTGTTCATTGTGGACACTACCCGTGAGCATATTGCGGTGAAGGAAGCTCAAAAACTGAACATTCCTATTTTCGCTATGGTGGATACCAACAGCGATCCCCGTGAGATCGATTACGTGATCCCATCAAACGACGATGCTTCAAAATCTATCGAAAAGATCATGGCTTCTGTTTCTGAAGCGATCATAGAAGGTTTGGCAGAACGCAAAGGTGGAAAAGATGAGGATGCACCGGCTGAAGCAAAAGCTCCTAAGGCTAAAAAAGCAAAAGCAGCTGTAGCAGCTTCCAAAGAAGAAGAATAAAGAATACCCTAATAAACATATAAAAGTCGTTTGGTTCTTTTTCTTCTGAAAATAAATTAAACGACTTTTTTACTAATACATAACTTAAACATTTAATACGATGGCAAACATAACAGCCGCAGAAGTAAATAAATTAAGACAAGCAACCGGAGCCGGAATGATGGACTGTAAAAAGGCATTGGTCGAGGCAGAAGGTGATTTCGATAAAGCGATCGCGATCCTTAGAAAAAAAGGGCAAAAGATCGCAGAAAAAAGAGCAGATCGTGATTCCAGCGAAGGTGCTGTGATCGCGAAAGTGAACGATGACAACACCAAAGGAGTGATCGTCTCTCTAAACTGCGAAACAGATTTCGTAGCTAAGAACGACTCTTTTGTTGAAATGGCGCACAAAATGGCCGATATCGCCTTAAATACTTCTTCTAAAGAAGAGTTCTTAAAGGCAAAATTCGACAACATTACCGTAGAAGAAAAATTGATCGAGCAAACCGGGGTGATCGGAGAAAAGATCGAGATCGGCGGTTTTGAGATCTTGGAGGCTCCTTTCGTAGGAGGTTACATCCACGGTAACAAGATCGGTGCATTAACCGGTTTGTCTAAAAATGTGGATAATGCCGAAGAACTGGCAAAAGACGTTTCTATGCAAGTTGCTTCTATGGGAGCGACTACCTTGTCTTATAAAGATTTCTCGCCGGAATTTGTGGCTTCTGAAACCGAAGCACGTATAGCAGCGATTGAAAAAGAGAATATTGAATTGGGCCGTTTGGGGAAAACATTGAAGAATGTGCCTCAGTTCATTTCAAGATCACAATTAACAGATGAGGTATTGGCAAAAGCTGAAGCAGACGCAAAAGCCGAACTGAAGGCCGAAGGAAAACCGGAACAGATCTGGGATCGTATCCTGCCCGGAAAGATCGAGCGTTTTATTTCAGACAATACTACCTTGGATCATGAGAAAGCGTTACTGGACCAGAATTTTATCAAAGACGATAAAAAGAGCGTTGCCGAATATGTAAAAACATACGGCGATGTAGAAGTGGTTGGTTTCAAACGTGTTTCTTTGATGTAGTACACCTACACACAATAATAAAAAACGCCTTCAAAATTATTTGAAGGCGTTTTTTATTTTAAACACTGTATCCAACATTTTTCTTTATTTTTGCCCCTGTAAACTCACACTATGCAATACAAAAGGATACTTTTGAAACTTTCCGGCGAAGCCTTGATGGGCGAGCGTCAGTACGGAATTGACCCCCAGCGTCTTAAAGAATATGCCGAAGAGATTCAGCAGCTTATTGACCGGGGCGTGGAAGTAGCCATAGTGATAGGAGGTGGAAATATCTTTAGAGGTGTGGCGGGAGCCAGCCGCGGGATGGATCGGGTTCAGGCAGACCACATGGGGATGCTGGCCACGGTGATCAACGGCCTGGCGCTTCAGAGTGCCCTAGAGGACGAAGGAATACCCACCCGCTTGCAAACAGCGATCAAGATCAACGAAGTAGCAGAACCGTTCATCCGAAGAAAAGCCATTCGGCATTTGGAAAAAGGCCGGGTAGTGATCTTTGGAGGAGGTACCGGAAACCCGTACTTTACTACAGATTCTGCAGCAGTATTACGCGCCATTGAGATAAGTGCCGATGTGATCCTGAAAGGAACGCGCGTGGACGGTATCTATTCGAGCGACCCGGAAAAGGACACCACTGCTACAAAATTCGATTTTATTACCTTTGAAGATGTGCTTAAAAAAGGACTCAAGGTCATGGATACCACAGCCTTTACATTAAGCCAAGAAAACGAATTGCCAATTATTGTTTTCGACATGAATACAAAAGGAAACTTATTGAAAGTGGTTTCCGGAGAGAAAATAGGAACCAAAGTGAATTTATAATAACAGCTGCCACTACTGCGTTTCAAATAGCGCAATTTTTGAAAACTGATTATAGAAAAGTAACCATGGAAGAAGAAATCAATTTTATTATCGACAGTACCCGTGAAGCAATGGGGAAAGCGATCACTCATTTAGAAAAAAAATTAGTTAATATACGTGCCGGAAAAGCAAGTCCGTCTATGGTGGGAAGTGTTATGGTCGATTACTACGGTAGTCCTACGCCCCTCAACCAAGTAGCCAATGTAAATACTCCGGACGGAATGACGATCACCATCCAGCCCTGGGAAAAAAATCTTATCCCGGAGATAGAGAAAGGGATCCATCATGCTAATTTAGGCTTCAATCCTATGAACAATGGCGAGAGCGTGATCATTAATGTACCCCCACTTACCGAAGAACGCCGACGTGACCTTGCAAAACAAGCAAAAGCCGAAGCAGAAGAAGCTAAGATCGGTGTGCGAAACGATCGTAAGAACGCAAATAATGAAATTAAAGATTTAGATATTTCGGAGGATCTTAAAAAGAACCTTGAGATCGATATTCAGCAAATGACAGATACACATATCACTAAGATTGAAGAGATATTGGCGCGAAAGGAGAAAGAGATCATGACGGTCTAGACTTCGTTTTTATACGTTAAACAAAACACAATGTAGCGGCGATTTGCCGCTATATTTTTTACTTTTAACCCCCAATAATCCGTTCGCTATGCGCCATGTTTACCTTATCCTTTTATGTTTACTGGGATATTCCTTGTATGCGCAAGAACCGGCCATAAAGACCGAACAGGACACCACCGCAACACGAAATGAAAAAAAACAAAATCCCTTTAATACGGGCTTCTATCCGTTGGGATTCTTCGATTTTGACCTGCGCTATTTAATAAAATACAACAATTACGAAGGAATCCGCTTGGGTGTAGGCGGTGTAACCAACGACCGTTTATCTGAACATTTCAAGATTGGCGGATATGTCGCCCGCGGTTTTAAGGATCAAGATATTAAATTTGGTATTGGAGGAAGTATTCGCCTCAACGACCCGCACAATACATGGCTCAACGTATACTATAACGATGATATCAATGAGATAGGAAGTTTCAGTTATTTGACCGATGCCCGTGTTTATTCGGTATTTGAACCACGCTTGGTGAATGTAACCCAATTTTATAAGCACCGTACCTGGCAAACAAATGTTCAACACGAGTTCACTCCTAAAATCCTTTCCGAAGTACGCCTTTCCCGCAGCAGGATCGACCAAATTGAGAATTATCAATTTGTAACAGACGAGCAAACCTATGGCAATTATGAGTTAGCAGAGGTAACTGCTGCCATACGTATCTCGCCAAAACAAAACTTCTTTACTACTAAGGACGGCCGCATTGAGTATTTTGACGGATTTCCAAAAATTAGTGCTCAGATAACACAAGGTGTGAAAGGGATCGCCAAGAGCGATTTCAATTATACCAAACTGGGTCTAAAACTAGATTACTACATAAAGCGCACCGACCTCTCCTCTACCAACATCCTGCTGGAGGGTTCGTATGCCACGGGGGATATCCCGCTAACACACCTGTTCCATGCGTAT
Source organism: Altibacter lentus (assembly GCF_000746845.1). GTDB lineage: Bacteria > Bacteroidota > Bacteroidia > Flavobacteriales > Flavobacteriaceae > Altibacter > Altibacter lentus. Next base: position 1,717,724 of record NZ_KN050846.1, read on the forward strand.
CCTAACAGTCCCACCAAAGATGAGATCTTGCAACGATTCTCGGTGGCGGGACGCCGCAGTTTCGAGACCATGTATTTTGGAGAGTTCTTTTCAGACAAGCTGGCCACGCTCCAGATAAAACACAGTTTACGACGTTTCAATTTCGGGTCTCGCTTTCAACCGGAACTGGTATTTATTACCCGGCATGCGTTGGGAACCCTAGAAAAACCCGAGGAGCATCTGGGTATTACATTCAACACCCTGGACGAGGTCTATTCCGAATCGGGTTTTGAGCTCAACAAACTCCTCTTTGGTTTCGGTCTTAGTTTCGCCTATCGCTACGGTTTCTACCATTTGCCAAAATTTGAAGATAACATCTCCTTTAAGTTCACTTTTTATCTCAAATTGTAAAAAACGCCGCTAAAAAGAATTTTATCCTTCTGGGGAATTCATACCTTTGCACAGCCCAAAACGGCATCTATTGGACAAACTTTTCAGCATCGGTTTTTGGAGTACGGTTGCGCGATTTATTCTTCGGAATAGAACTCTGTTGCTTATTGCGATCGCACTTATCACCGTATTCTTCGCTTTGCAGTGGAAACACATGCGCTTTACCTACACCGAAGCGAATTTGCTTCCGGATGACCATGAGATCAATGTCGAATACAATAAATTTCTTTCTGAATTTGGAGAAGAAGGCAACCTTATTGTTCTCGGAATTAAGGATTCGGCCATTTTTACACCTAAAGTCTTCAATGCCTGGGCACAGTTATCTAATGACCTTCGCACTTCTGAAGCAGTAGAACTAACCCTCGCCTTAGGCGACCTTCAGAAACTGGAAAAAAGAACGGACAGTGCAGGTTTTCAGCTTGTTCCTTTTATACAAGACACCGTTTTCACAACCGAAACGCTTGCCAAATATAAGAATGAACTGTTCCACAAACTCCCTTTCTACAACGGTCTGGTCTACAGCCCCGGCAAAGAATCGGTAAGAACAGCCGTCTATTTAAAAAAGGATATTGTCAATACGCCCCAACGAAAGGATTTTATTGTTGACGTACTTATTCCAAGAATAGAACAGTTTGAGCTGGAAACCGAGATCGAAGTACATACCTCGGGGATGCCATATATTCGTACGCTCAACTCACAAAACATCATCGACGAGATCGGTATGTTTATTGGCGCCGCATTGTTGGTTACGTCTCTTATCTTTTTCTTTTTTTTCAGATCTGTACGTGCGACACTCATCTCCATGGCCACGGTGATCATTGGTGTGATGTGGGCCTTTGGAACATTGGGACTGTTACATTACGAAATCACGGTATTGACCGCCCTCATTCCGCCGTTGATCATTGTTATTGGAATTCCCAACTGTATCTTTTTGATCAATAAGTACCAGCAGGAGATCAAACAGCACGGGAACCAGGCAAAATCATTGCAACGGGTGATCGCCAAGGTAGGGAATGCAACATTGATGACCAATGTGACGACCGCTTCGGGTTTTGCTACGTTCATCCTTACAAATAGTCAGTTATTAAAAGAATTTGGGATCGTCGCGTCCATCAATATTATTGCCATTTTTCTGCTAAGCTTGTTCATTATACCCATCGTATACAGCTATATGGCCATTCCGAAGTACAAACACCTAAAGCATTTGAACAAGGAATGGATAAGCAAGTTCGTAAACTGGATGGAACGCATGGTAAAGAACCATCGTATCGCCATTTACATTTCGGCGGTATGTCTTCTTTGTTTGAGTATTGTAGGGATGTACAACATCAAGATCTCGGGAAGTATCATTGAGGATATGCCTAAAAAAGCAGATTTTTTCAAAGACATTCAGTTCTTTGAAAGTGAGTATGAAGGGATCATGCCTCTCGAGATCCTCATTGATACGAAACGTCAAAAAGGCGTCATGAAACTTGCCACATTAAAACGCATGGACGAGCTTCAAGAATACCTTCAAGAGATCCCGGAACTGGCAAAGCCTCTCTCGATTGTCGAACTTGTAAAGTACTCGAAGCAGGCGTATTATAATAACAACCCGGAATATTACCAACTACCCAACAGCCAGGAGCGCACCTTTTTACTTTCGTATGCAAAGGGAAGTGCAGATCGCACCAATCTCTTGTCAAGTTACGTTGATTCCACCGGGCAATATGCCCGTATCACTACCTTTATGAAGGATACCAAAACCGAGCGTTTTGAAAGGATAGAAGAAGACCTCAGGTCCAAGATCGATAAGATCTTTCCTCCGGATCGATATGATGTGTCCGTAACGGGGAAAGCGCTGGTATTTCAAAAAGGAACCAAATATTTAGTCAATAATCTTATCATTTCGCTGTCGCTGGCCATCTTTCTCATTGCATTGTTCATGGCATGGATGTTCAGAAGCTTACGAATGATCTTGGTTTCTCTTATCCCCAACCTCCTCCCTTTAATAATAACCGCAGGTCTTATGGGTTTTATTGGAGTCCCAATAAAACCTTCTACCATTCTTGTCTTTAGTATCGCTTTTGGTATCTCGGTAGATGATACTATTCACTTTCTGGCCAAATATCGCCAAGAGCTTATTGCAAACAATTGGCGCATTAAGAAGTCGGTGTACGCAGCTTTAAAGGAAACAGGTGTGAGTATGTTCTATACGTCCATAGTATTGTTCTTCGGGTTTTCGGTATTTACCATTTCAAGCTTTGGAGGCACTGTGGCGTTAGGGGCCTTGGTATCTGCCACGTTATTGTTTGCCATGCTGGCCAACTTATTACTACTCCCGTCACTGCTTTTGTCTTTAGAGAAGAGCATTGCCAACAAAGAAACCCTTAGACAACCCGCATTGAAGATCATTCCCGATTCTGAAGAAGAGGACGAAGATGAGGCTATGCTTTAGTTGCTCCTTTTGTAGCTAAGAAGTATCTTTATGCCCTTAAAATTTTTGAACATGCAGCATACAGAAATAATCAAGGTTTTACGCACCGAGCCCTCGTTACACGAAATTATGGTGCGCGGCTGGGTACGAAGTTTCAGAAGCAATCGATTTATTGCATTAAACGATGGTTCCACCATCCATAATTTACAATGTGTGGTCGATTTTGAAAGTTTCGAAGAATCCCTTCTGAAAAAGATCACTGTGGGTGCTGCTATCGAGGTTATTGGACATCTGGTAGAGAGTCAAGGCCAAGGACAGGCTGTTGAGATACAAGTTGCAAAGATCAAGGTTCTTGGGGAAGCCGACCCGGAAGAAGTAAAGCGCACAATACTTTCACCGAAACGTCACAGCATGGAATTCCTAAGGGAGCAGGCACATCTTCGCGTACGTACCAATACATTTGGTGCCGTAATGCGTTTACGGTCGAAACTGGCTTTTGCCATTCATGAATACTTTCAGAAAAACGGGTTTTATTACATGCACGCTCCCATCATCACCGGTAGCGATGCAGAAGGAGCGGGAGAGATGTTCCGTGTGAGTGCTCTCGATCCTAAGAATCCTCCACTCGATGAACAAGGTAATATCGATTACAAGCAAGACTTTTTTGAAAAGGAAACCAATCTTACCGTAAGCGGGCAGTTGGAAGCCGAAACCTTTGCTATGGGGCTTGGAAAAGTATATACTTTCGGACCTACGTTTCGGGCAGAAAATTCAAATACCTCACGCCATTTGGCTGAATTCTGGATGATCGAACCTGAAGTAGCTTTTTGCGATCTGGACGGCAATATGGACCTTGCTGAGGATTTTATAAAATATGTAATTCAATTTGCGCTGGACAACTGTCAGGACGATCTGGAGTTCCTGGAGAACCGTCTTCTGGACGAAGAGAAGAACAAGCCGCAGACTGAGCGAAGTGAAATGTCCCTTAGGGAGAAGCTTCGGTTTGTCCTCGAGAATAATTTCAAGCGTGTAAGCTATACCGAAGCCATTGAAATATTGAAACGCTCCAAACCCAATCAGAAAAAGAAATTCAAATATCTCATTGAAGAATGGGGTGCCGATCTGCAAAGTGAACACGAGCGTTATTTGGTGGAGAAGCACTTTAAATGTCCCGTTATCCTTTTCGATTATCCGGCAAATATCAAATCGTTCTATATGCGATTGAACGATGACGGAAAAACGGTTCGGGCGATGGATGTTCTCTTTCCGGGAATTGGAGAGATCGTAGGTGGTTCACAAAGAGAAGAACGCTATGATGTCTTGAAGCAAAAAATGGAAGTTATGGGTATTCCTCAAGACGAATTATACTGGTACCTGGACCTGCGCAAGTTTGGAACTGCCGTACACAGCGGATTTGGCCTTGGATTTGAACGACTGGTACAGTTTGTAACCGGGATGGGCAATATTCGGGATGTGATCCCATACCCACGAACACCCGGCAATGCCGAATTTTAGTTATAAATCACAAGCTTTTATTAAAACCAGCAACTTGTATTCTTTAGTGGCTGGTTTTTTTTAACTTTATATGTCACTATAAACAATCATGCTAAAGCAACAGCTAAACTTTAAATTATCGCAAAAGCTTTCTCCGCAACAAATCCAGTTGATGAAGCTCATCCAATTGCCCACTCAGGCTTTTGAGCAACGTATCGCACAGGAAATGGAGGAAAATCCTGCCTTAGAAGGAGGAAAGGATGATGAAGACACGTTTGATGATGATTTAAACAATCAAGATTCGTATGAAGAGGACTACGATGACGGGTCTGAAGTGATCGAGACCGATATCAACGTGGACGATTACCTTAGTGACGACGAGACCCCCAGTTATAAATTGGCGGCCAATAATTACAGTGCAGACGATGACGACAAGCAGACCCCCTATGCCTCCGGGACATCCTTTACACAACATCTCATGCAGCAGCTAAACACCTATCGGCTGGATGAAGAAGAAGAGGAGATCGCCCTTTTTTTAGTAGGAAGTGTAGACGAAAGCGGTTACATTCGAAGGGATCTGGAGGATATTGTAGATGATCTTGCTTTTACTCAAAATGTATATACTTCTGAAGAAAAAATTGAAAAGGTTTTACAGATCGTTCAAGATCTGGATCCTGCAGGGGTGGGGGCTCGCAGTCTTCAGGAATGTTTGCTCATTCAACTGAAGCGAAAAGAGCAGTCGCCACCGGTTGCCTTAGCGATGCAATTAATAGACGAAAGCTTCGACCATTTTTCAAAAAAGCATTACAAGAAATTACTTCAGAAATACGATATAACAGAGGATCAGTTACGAGATGCGATCCAAGAGATCGAGGGGTTGAACCCAAAACCGGGAGGAACCTATTCGGGCAATAATAGAATTGTAGAACACGTGGTACCTGATTTTGCCATTAAGATCGTAGATGGAGAATTGGACCTCACTTTAAACGGTCGAAATGCTCCCGAACTACATGTATCACGGGAATATACCAATATGCTGAAAGGATATAAGGCCGCCAAGGAAAAATCGAAATCGCAGAAGGACGCCGTTATGTTCATTAAGCAGAAATTGGATGCGGCAAAATGGTTTATCGATGCTATTAAACAACGTCAACAAACCCTGTATGTTACCATGAATTCTATCATGCATCATCAAGAGGAGTATTTTTTAACCGGCGATGAGCGAAAACTGAAGCCGATGATCTTAAAGGACATAGCCGATAAGATAGGCATGGATGTTTCTACAGTATCCAGAGTTGCCAACAGTAAATATGTGGACACCCCTTACGGAACCAAGTTGATCAAGGAATTTTTCAGTGAGTCGATGAAGAACGACCAAGGAGAAGATGTTTCAACCCGCGAGATCAAAAAGATTCTAGAGATCACTATTTCCGAAGAAAACAAACGAAAGCCCCTTACAGACGATAAGCTGGCAAAGATCCTAAAAGATAAAGGATATCCCATAGCACGACGTACGGTCGCCAAATATAGAGAGCAACTTGACCTGCCGGTGGCTCGGCTTAGAAAAGAGATCTAATGGACTATTTCTTGCGCTTTGCAGCCTATTTAATGCACCCGCTTCTCATGCCCCTCTTTGGAACACTGCTCTATTTTGGCATTACTCCTAGATATGTAGAACCGGAGCTCATACAGGCAAAGGTGGCTGCTGTTGCGATCATCACCCTATTTATACCTCTTATTACCTTTTTTTTACTGAAGAATATAGGTGTGGTAGCATCCATACACCTATTGGAGGTAAGAGAACGTAAGGTCCCTTTGATGATCCAAAGTGTATTGCTTTTACTCATTATCAAGATGGTCTTTGATCCTTATGACAGTCCGGAAATGTATTACTTTTTCATTGGGATCCTTTTTTCGGCCATAACGGCTCTTTTTCTGGTCTTCTTTAAATTTAAACTGAGCTTGCATCAGATGGGTATCGCAGGTCTTACGATGTTCCTTATCGCATTGAGTATACATTTTAAAGTGAATATGCTTTTGTGGATAGGGTTTTTCTTTTTCAGTAATGGATGGGTCGCTTCTTCACGACTGCATACTGAATCGCACACCTACCCCGAATTAATTGTAGGTTTCTTCGTGGGATTGATCCCACAGCTCATTTTAGTTTCTTTCTGGTTATAGGATGTAGAACATCAGTCCTATTTTAATAGTGCTAAAGTCGAAAGGTTCCCCATCGGTAGTGACAGCGTCCTTAAAAAATGGAGCCAGGTTGTAATACCCGTAGAAGTTAAAGGTATTATAGCCAAAGCTTAGCGTAGCTCCCAGACGTATTCGTTGAAATTGTGGAATATCGGTCTGGATAACCTCATTGCCGGGCTGCTTGAAGGTGGAACGATACCAGTAAGTATAGCCCACCCGGAATCCGGCGTGGATCCTCCAAAATTTATAGATTTCGGGTGTGGAAGTACGCCATCTAAACTCGACAGGAACTTCAACGGTAGCCAGACTAAGTCTGTTCGTATCGAAATCGATATCATCATTAAGCACGGTGAATAAGGTCTCTTCAGATTCCAATTCACCTATAAAAAGTGTCTGTCCAAAACGATCGAATGCCAGTCCTGCTCCCACGGCCACAGCAACGTTCCTTCTTTTATTAACAGGCATATCTCTAAAATACCCGAAATGTAATCCCCCGGACAATCCTCTTATTGAAACATCGTCCGGCACTGCGCTTAAAAAATTGTAAGTGATCCCAAGATAGAATTGATCTTCCCTATACAAAGAGTCTACCTTTTTAACTAATGTGTCTTGTGCTATACCCTTCGACAGTGCTAAAAGAGTAAGAAGGAGTGCGTAATATAGTTGACTGCGAGACATAGGTTAAAGATAATTGTATTTGCCAATATCCAAAATAAAAAAACACCTTGAATATATCAAGGTGTTCAAATATTAGTGATGCAATGTTACTTAGTTCTCGGTTTCGTTGCCCGGCGTTGTAATGTAGATAATTTTCAACATATTCAACTCTCTAAGCTCTTGTTTAATATCGGAAACTAATCCGGTATTGGTATCTTCATCCACCTTTAGAGCCACCATCACTTTATCCTGAAGTTCAGGTCGCAGTTTAGCACGTAGTTCGGTTAAGGCGAATTTAATATTGCCAACATCGGTATATTTATCCCCAATCTGGATCTTACCTTCAGTTCCATATTTATCTTGGTACCGTTGACTGGGTTTCCCTGCATAAATATAAATAGAACGGTCTTTTTTCAGTTTTTCAACCTGATCTGCCTTAGGCAAGGTATTTTGAACCAATAAATTATTGTCCCGCAGAACGGTTACCACCATAAAGAAGAACAACAACATAAATACAATATCCGGTAAGGACGCTGTATTAACTGCCGGTACTTCGCTACTTTTTTTCTTTGTGAATTTTGACATGTTCTTTATTGTTTATTGTCCTTGCTTCTTTGGTTGCGCTTCAGACAGTTTCATAGGGAACATTTGTTGTATATTCTCTAGTTTTTCCTGCACAGCCTCTTCATCTCCTTGAAAACTTCCTTCGTCGATTGCTTTCTTAACCTCGGTAAATTTCCAACCGTAAAGACGCTGCGATTCTCTGTCTCTTAAAAAATTATATGCCGCTACCAATTCATTCTGAACAGCGATATACATCTTATAGGAGGTCAATCGGTCATTTTGAACGGAGATAACTGCCTTATCAGGATTGTCTGAGGACGCAGGATCTCGCTGTCCTTTACAGTAACTGCAATACAAAGGATCTCCTGCCGGTGCACCACCGTTGTCCAAAAAGGCGATAGCTGCCTGTCGGAGGTCTTTAAGGTCCATTAATTCTTCCTCAACAAGCAATTGATCGCTCTTGTTCACATTCACTACAAACAAGTTCTTTTGCTTGATGATAACATCTTCCGGCTCCACTTCTTCCATGGGTGGCAACTGTCTCGCAATCCCCTTGTCTTTTTCAATGGTGGTTGTCACCAGGAAAAAAATAAGTAGTAGGAAAGCGATGTCTGCCATAGACCCCGCATTGACTTCGGGTGTTGCTCTTCTTGCCATTATTTTGAAACTTTTTTGATTCCGCTAAAGATCATTGCACCAACAGCTAACACAGCCATGATGTAAAAGACATACAGTCCAGTAGATACCCATTTCGAACCACTGGCTGAAAGCATTTGACCATCTTTAAGTTCTGTCTCGGTGCCATCGGCAAGGACATAAGAAATAATAACGATCAAAAGAAAAGCTCCAATGGAGATAAGTGTGTTTTTCACGTTACCTGAAAAGACACCCTTAAGTACGAATACCAGAACAAACGCCAGTGTTATCGCTAAGGTAATATACGCAATGTATAAATATCCGTCTACACCCTCACCCGTTTGAGTCACCACATCTCCTCCTTTTGAAAGGATCATGGCTAGAAACACGATACCGGCCAGACTTAGCAGTATTGCTACTATTTTTAAAATTTTATGTAAACCCATTCTATTGGTTTTTATAATTATCTTTTGTTTTTGTAGTCTACGAGCATATCTATCAAGGTGATAGATGCATCTTCCATACTGTTCACAATACTATCGATCTTTGCAATAATATAGTTGTAGAAGATTTGTAGGATAATAGCAACAATTAGACCAAATACTGTGGTCAATAATGCTACTTTAATACCTCCGGCTACCAAGGAAGGGTTCATGTCTCCTGCTGCTTCAATCTTATCGAATGCTAAGATCATACCAATTACCGTACCCATGAAACCAAGCATAGGCGCCAAGGCAATAAACAAGGAGATCCAAGAAACGTTCTTTTCCAATTGACCCATTTGTACTCCTCCATATGCAATTACCGCCTTTTCGGCAGCATCGATACTCTCGTCTGCGCGATCTAATCCTTGGTAGTAAATAGAAGCAACCGGCCCTTTTGTATTTCTACAAACTTCCTTCGCCGCTTCGATTCCACCGCTGTTAAGAGCATCTTCAACGTTCTCGGCTAATTTTTGAGTGTTGGTGGTAGAAAGATTTAAATAGATGATTCTCTCGATAGCAATTGCCAACCCTAGAATTAAACAAAGAAGAACGATTCCCATAAATTCCGGGCCTCCTTCAATAAAACGTTGTTTCAATTCCTGATGCCATCCTAAAGACTCTTCGGAAGCTGCCGCTGCTTCTTCCTCCTGAATAATAGTTACAGTGGCCGCCGTTACCAAGCTCTGTACATTAGTAGGCAGAGTTTGTGCAGCTGTTGCATTTGCGTTCATGGATCCCGCAAAAACGAATGCAGAAATCGCCAAAATAGAAAATAATTTTTTCATTGCTATCGACTTAAAGTTTGATTTTAGTTAAAGGTTTAAAGATATAAAATAATTTAGTTAATCTCCAAGAATAAAATTTGTTCTACGCCCGTAATCACTATAATTTCGAGGTAATGCCTTCAATATAAGTTGAAACGTAATCTAAAGAGACAAAGTACACTAATTTTGTCGTTTTTACTCCTAATTTTAGGCTAATTTCTTTAGGCGCGCTCTTACACGAAGTTCAAGCTGTCACATTTTAAAGAGCTAACCCACGTTTCAAGATGCATGACGCATTGTTTTTTAGCGCTTTCTATTTGAAATATAGACATCCTAATACTGAGCATCCGCTGTGCGGCTTTCATTTGCTCGTGCAAAAATTTGCTGAAGCAAGCTTCGATGGGAGTATCGCTTCGCCTTCGGCGAACCGATGATCCCAAATTAAAATGCTGGCAATACATTAATGAGCATCCGCTGCGCGGCTTTCATTTGCTCGTGCAAAAATTTGCTGAAGCAAGCTTCGATGGGAGTATCGCTTCGCTTTCGGCGAACCGATGATCCCAAATTAAAATGCTGGCAATACATTAATGAGCATCCGCTGCGCGGCTTTCATTTGCTCGTGCAAAAATTTGCTGAAGCAAGCTTCGACAAATTTTCTTACTCGCAAATGTATTCGCAGAGAGGAAGGGATTCGAACCCTCGATACGCTTTTGGCGTATACACACTTTCCAGGCGTGCGCCTTCGACCACTCGGCCACCTCTCTATTTCCTTCATTTGACGGTCTCGCCAAAGGGGTGGCAAATAACAAAAAAAAACGGGTCAAAACAACTATTTCGACTGTTAATTTATATCATTTCACCCCGCAAGGAAGTTTCAAAAATTGTTTTGAAACTCTTAGGAGAAACCTTCTGACCTAACAGATACATCAACTTTGCTATCGCAGCTTCGGTCGTGCAATCTTTCGCAGAAATAACTCCCATCCTTTTAAGTTCGATACTTGTTTCATACATGCCCATGGCCACACTTCCACCCGAACACTGTGTTACATTTATTACAGGAATCCCCTTTGCGATCAAACGCTTCAATGCGCTAATGAACCATTGTTCGTTAGTAACGTTACCGCTACCGTAGGTCTCGAGCACAAGTCCTTTTATTTCAGGATAACTAAACAGGTGTGAAATCGTCGTTTCATCAATGCCCGGGAACATCTTTACCAAAAGGATGTTCGATTCCATCGCTTTATGAACACGTAATTTCTTTCTTCTATTGGGCCGGTATAATGCTTCATTATTAATAACAAGGTTTACCCCGCTTTCAATCAGTGCAGGATAGTTTAAGGATGCAAAAGCTTCAAAATGTTCGGCATTGATCTTGGTTGTTCTGTTAGCACGGTATAATTTATATTCAAAATAAAGGCATACCTCAGCGATCTTAGAATGGCCCTTCTCACGCAACGCTGCGATTTGAATGGATGTAATTAGATTCTCCTTTGCGTCTGTGCGCAAATCTCCAATAGGCAACTGAGAACCCGTAAAGACAACCGGCTTGCTCAAATTCTCTAACATGAAACTAAGTGCAGATGCGGTGTACGACATGGTGTCACTTCCGTGTAAGACTACAAAACCATCAAAATCCTCATAGCGTTCCTCAATGATCGTGGCAATATCTGCCCAATAGCCGGGATTCATATTGGAGCTGTCTATGGGCTGCTTGAAACTTGTTGTTGCAATGGTACAGTCCAGCAGTTTTAATTCGGGGATGTGTTTTAAAAGGTCTTTGAAATTAAAGTTGCGTAAGGTACCGGTTTCAAAATCCTTGATCATTCCAATGGTTCCGCCCGTATATATTAGGAGTATGTTCGCTTTGGTATCCATAGGCTAGTAAACTGTTATATTCTTTTATATTCCGAAGACTTCTTTCGAATTGGCTGTTGTAACGGCTGCGACCTCTGCTTCAGAACATTGGTAGAGCGCTGCCACTTTCTTACATATTAATGAAAGATAGCTGCTTTCGTTGCGTTTTCCTCTGTGTGGTGCCGGCGCCAGATACGGGGCATCTGTTTCTAATACGATGTGTTTTAGATCGATCTGATTCAAGAACGTATCTACTTTACCATTCTTAAAGGTAACAACGCCTCCTATTCCTAGCTTCATATTATAAGAGATCGCTTGATGGGCTTGCTTTAAAGTCCCTGTAAAGCAGTGAAAAATTCCGAACAAATCATCATCCTTCTCTGTTTCCAAGACTTCAAAGATCTCGTCGAATGCCTCTCTGCAATGGATCACAATGGGGAGCTTGTATTTTTTGGCGAGCTGTATTTGATGCCGAAAAGCTTTTTTTTGAAGTTCTAGTGTAGAGGTATCCCAATACAAGTCTATTCCAATTTCCCCTACGGCATAGAACCTCCTTTTTTGGAACTGGGCTTCGACATGACGAAGTTCCGCTGCTACATCTTCCTTCACCGAAGTAGGGTGCAGCCCCATCATTAAGAACACCGTTTCGGGGTGATTCTGCTCCAAAGTATACATCGCTTCGGTATATGTGCTATCGATGGCCGGTATAAAAAACCTTTTCACACCTGCACCAATGGCACGCTCCATCATTGCATCACGGTCTTCTTGGAAAGCCTCACTATATAAATGAGTGTGGGTATCTGTCAACATGTTGGCAAAGCTAACTATTTTGTTCCCTATCTTTGAAAAAAATTGTGGAATGCAGCTAAGAAATTTATTAGAAACCAAAGGTTTTTACAGAGTTCCTTTGAAAAAACTGAAATCGGGACATTATTGCTTTCAAGTTCAAATTAATAAAAATTCGGGGGTCTTTATTCTGGACAGTGGGGCTTCCACAAGCTGTATTGGTTTTGAGAGTATCGATTACTTTCAACTAAATAATGAAGAAAGTGATGTAACGGCAGCCGGAGCAGGTGCCGTTAATATGAAGACTGAAGTGGCACGTAACAATCATATAATCATTGGCCTTTGGTCTACAAAGAAGGTGGATTTTGTATTGTTCGACCTCTCTCATGTAAACGAAGCCCTGCGACAAGTGGAGGAAGGGCCGGTTCATGGGATTATAGGTGCCGATTTTTTAAAAGATGCTAGAGCAGTGATCGATTATGGTCGAAATTGTCTGTATGTCAAGTAGAAAAAGCGTAATATTAACAGTTTACTTTAAAAAAACTTGTTACTTTTAAATATTACCTAACGACCTAACGAATTTTGATTAAACTCCTGGCTCTTCTCGTCATTAGCTTTTTATACCCTTATTTGGGGTATTCGCAGGATATTGGGTATTACCAAAAGGCTGCGGATACAGCAAGTGACCCCCTAATAAAACTGGAAATGCTGGATTCGGTTATTATAAATTCATTTCGCAGAAAAGACGACGACAATTTTGTACAATACAGTCTGGAATATATAGATCTGGCGAAGGATCTCGACAGTATCGAGCAGGCCGCTCGCAAGGCCATGAACCTGCAATTCATTTTAACCAATAAAAAAAATAAGCCCAGGAAAGCCGTTTCAGTTATCAATGGTGTCTTGGCTCATAAGTATAAAATTAAAGATAGTTTTTTGTTGGGAGGGTTGTATCTTAAAAGAGGTGGTGCCAACTACCGTATAGACCTTAAAGAGGCGATCGAAGACTACACCCTGGCTTTAGAAAATTTCTCCAAAGAAGACGACTCTATTTATGTGGCAGACGCGTATCTCTTTAGAGGGCAGGCGTATTCCAACTTGGGAAATTTTGTTCCGGCAGGAGAAAGCTATAGAAAAGCATACGATTATTACGAGGCACTAAAGGATTATCCCTATATGGTACATGCACAGCAGGGGATTATTACCATGTTCAGCATGAACGGATTCTATGAGAAAGCCCTTGAAGAGCGTGAAAACATCATTAAAAAACTTCAGGACCTTCAACTCAACGATTATATCGCTTTAGAATATTACAATCAGGCCCTCGATTTTAAGAAGATGGGAGAGAAAGAGCTTCAGCTGGAATACCTCAACAAAGCGGTTGCCATTTTAGACCAATCTTCTTCCGAAGAACGTGATCTTCTTCAATCAATTTATGTTCATGCAAAACTAGTAGAGTATTACGCCACCGAGAAAGACATTGAAAAAGCCACCGAGCAAATGAGACTCTTGCAAAAGTGGTTTGTTAACATAGACGACCTCAACACTCAGGTTAGTTTTTACGGAGCGCTGGCTCACTATCATTTTGCCTTGGGAGAGCTGGATGTCGCTCTAAAATACGCAAACCTAAAACTGGCGGGTTCCAAATCCTATAATTATATGGACGCGATCCTGGACTCATATAGCTTGTTGGCCAAGATCTATGCCGCAAAAGGAGATTATAAGAAAAGCCTGGAAAGCCGCGATGCGTACACGTCCATAAGCGATTCTATCTACAACCGAAGCACTGCGAACGCTTTGGCCTATTACCAAACGCTTTACGAAACCGAAAAGAACGAAAAGGAACTGGTTGAAAAGAACACAAATATTCAGTTATTGGAAAAAGACAATGAGGCCTTTAAAAAAGTCGTCGCCTTTTCAAGTTTGGCCGTACTGCTGCTCTTTGGATTGATCCTGCTTTTCAGAAATCAACAAAATCTAAAGAACAACAAAGACCTTCAGGAAAAATTCAGCCAGAAATTATTGGTCTCTCAGGAAGAAGAACGAAAAAGAATTTCTAAAGACCTGCACGACGGTCTTGGGCAGCGCCTGCTCCTGTTAAAGAACAAGGTTGTTTCCAATGGTGATGACGATACCAAAAAAATGGTCGACAGTGCCATTGATGAAGTGCGTACTATATCCCGGGATCTACATCCCTTCCAGCTTCAGGAGATGGGGATCACCAAGGCAATTCAGCATACACTCACCCAGATCGATGAGAACACCACGCTTTTTATCTCTTCGGAAATAGATAATATAGACAACTTGTTTACCCCAGAACAAGAGGTGAACATATACCGGATCGTACAGGAGAGTTTGAACAATGTGATAAAACATGCCAGAGCTGAAGCGAGTAAGGTTTCCATCAAGAAACTAACCAACAATATTGTTATCTCTATTCGCGATAATGGCATAGGTTTCGATTTTGCCGAAAAATTTCAAGACACACGCTCACTTGGATTAAAGACATTACTTGAGCGAACCAAATTCTTAAAAGGTCAAATGAAAGTGCAATCCAAGATCAATGGTGGGACCACTTTAGAGTTTCAATTTCCCGTATAATGAAAAAGGACACCATCATTATTGCAGACGATCATCCGCTTTTGTTGAAAGGGCTGAATGATTTTTTGGCGGAAAAAAAGTACAATATAATTGGAAGTGGAAATAACGGGCGCGAAGCGTATAATCTTATCACCAAATTAAGTCCGGACATTGCCATTTTAGACATTCAAATGCCGTTTATGTCGGGCTTGGAAATTGCACAAAAATGTAAAACGAATTGTTTTGACACAAAGATTATTCTTATCACTCTTCACAAAGAGAAGGAATTGTATGAACAGGCTCAAGATCTAAATATCTTTGGTTATGTACTTAAAGAATTTGCGTTGGAAGAAATTGAAACGTGTATTAAAATGGTTTCTGAAGGCAATCCATTCTTTAGTCCGAAGATAAAGGAACTCTTGGGCGATCACAATGCAGAGAATGAGGCTTTGAAAGACTTGACCCCTTCAGAAAAAAAGATATTAAAACTAATAGCCAACGACAAAACCAATAAAGAGATCGCCTCCCTTCTTTTTATTTCGTATCGAACCGTCGAGAAACACCGAAGCAATATTATCTCAAAACTTGCTTTGGAACATAAGACCAACAGCCTCCTTATTTGGGCAAAAGAGCATCACGATAAGCTTATATAACTGTTGTTTTTCAATTATTTATCGAATTTACGTGTTTACACGTATTTCAAATTTGTCAATAATTTCTCACTTTTACCATATGAAAGATTCGATATTGATAAGCGAAGAAAGACATAAGAAGGATCGGAGCAAAAGAGTTGTTGTGGTTCTTCTGGTCATTTTCATCGTCGCCATCGTCTTACTGAACCTTATAAATTATTTTGTTTCTTATAAATAAGTTTTTGATTAGAGTTTCAACTAACTAATCTAATGAAAAAACCCGGTGCATTTGCATCGGGTTTTTTATATAAGGTGTGCCTAATATCTACAATTCCAAGGCCTTCTTTATGTCATTATTCATAAGCAGTTCTGTAGGATTTTCCAGTGCTTCTTTTACGGCCACCAAGAATCCAACAGACTCTCTTCCATCGATAATTCTGTGGTCATAGGAAAGTGCTACAAACATCACAGGCGCAATGGCAATTGCCCCATCCCTTACTACGGCACGTTCTACAATATTGTGCATGCCAAGGATACCTGATTGCGGCGGATTGATGATTGGGGTCGATAACATACTGCCAAAGACACCCCCATTGGAGATGGTAAAGGTCCCTCCTGTCATTTCATCGACAGTGATCTGCCCGTCACGTGCACGAATCGCCAATCGTTTTACTTCGGCTTCTACGCCTCTAAAGGTGAGATTCTCTGCATTGCGAATTACCGGAACCATAAGTCCCTTTGGACCCGACACTGCAATAGAAATATCCTTAAAATCATGTTTTATCTGGTAGTCTCCATCGATCATAGAGTTAACATCCGGGTACAGATTCAGGGCACGGACAACCGCCAGAGTGAAAAAGGACATAAAGCCTAAGCTCACGCCGTGTTTTTCCTTGAACTTCTCTTTGTATTCCTCACGAATTTCAAAAATGGCCCCCATGTCTACTTCATTGAACGTGGTAAGCATAGCTGTCTCGTTCTTAGCTGCCACTAATCGCTCTGCTACTTTACGACGAAGCATGGATAGTTTTTTGCGTTCCGTTCCACGTCCTCCTGCACCCGGTGTTCCCATGGACGGCGTTGCGTTTTCGGCATCGCTTTTCGTAATCCTTCCATCTCTGCCGGATCCTTTTACAGTAGAAGCATCCATCCCTTTTTCAGAAAGGATTTTCTTGGCAGCAGGTGAGGGCGTGCCCGTTGCATAAGTCTTTGTATCCTGCGCCTGTGATTGCGTCGAGGGCTTAGAAGGTGTTTCGGTTTTAGGTGCTGCTTTCTCTCCAGTGTCCTTTTGCTGGGCATGCTGCTTATCGATGTCCGGTCCAGCATTTTCTCCACCGGATTCATCACCCGGGTTTTTATAGGTCTCTACTTCTTCCTTACCGTCAGGTCGTGCCGCTTCAGTATCAATTAAACAAACAACATCGCCTACGGCCACGGCATCCCCTTCTTCCGCCTTTAGTGTAATAATTCCACTGGCTTCGGCAGGAAGCTCTAAGGTCGCTTTATCACTATCTACCTCTGCAATGGCTTGGTCCTTTTCCACCCAATCGCCATCGGCAACGAGCCATTGTGCTATTTCTACTTCGGTTATGGATTCTCCCGGAGACGGGACTTTCATTTCTAATGCCATAATATGTCTATTTTCCTTAAAGGAGTTTTTATTTTTATTCTACTTCGCGATTGAAAACACTTTCGATCACCTTAGCGTGACGCAATTTTGAACGGACACTGCTTCCAGAGGCAGGTGCTGCATACATTTTTCTACTGCACACTCTAAAATTCTTGGCTTCTTCAAAATGCATCAACACATGAGCATACGCCCCCATGTTTCTGGGTTCCTCTTGGGCCCAAACCACATCCTGAGCGTTCTTGTATTTTTTAATGATCGCTTTCATGCCCTCTGTAGGTAATGGGAATAATTGTTCTACCCGCACTAGGGCAACGTCCATACGATCTAATTCTTCTCTTTTTTCAAGAAGATCATAATAAAATTTCCCACTTACAAAAACCAACGATGTAACCGAAGCAACCTTCACCTCGGAATCATCAATGATCGTCTGGAAAGAACCGTTGGCAAGTTCTTCTTTGGTTGAAACTACCTTGGGGTGTCTTAACAAACTCTTTGGCGTAAATACAATAAGCGGTTTGCGATACTGTACTTTCATCTGTCTGCGTAGTAAATGATACATGTTGGCAGGGGTCGTACAATCTGCTACAAACATATTATCCTTTGCACATAATTGAAGATAACGTTCCATTCTTGCCGAGGAATGTTCGGCGCCTTGTCCTTCATATCCATGAGGCAACAACAACACCAATCCATTTTGAAGTTTCCATTTATCTTCAGCAGCAGAGATATATTGGTCGATCATGATCTGGGCTCCATTGCTAAAGTCTCCAAACTGTGCCTCCCATAAAGTGAGCGTTTTTGGACTTGCCATTGCATATCCATAATCAAATCCTACAACGCCGAATTCAGATAACAACGAGTTATAAATATAAAAATCTCCCTGCTCCCCTTTTAGTTCGTTCAATAATACGATTTCTTCTTCACTCTCCTCCACTTTAAGAACAGCGTGGCGGTGTGAAAACGTTCCCCGCTCTACATCCTGACCGCTCATACGTACATCATGGCCTTCCTTTAAAAGGGTACCATAGGCCAATAATTCTCCCATGGCCCAATCCAGCTTATTGTCCTCAAAGTACATAGTATGTCTCGCTTCAATAAGTTTGGAGATCTTTCGGAGGAATTTCTTATCCTTAGGCAATTGTGTGATCACCTTAGCAATTTCAGTAAGAGTATCCAGATCGACGCGAGTGTCGACCTCTTCCATCATCTTATCCTCTTCGGCATAAATGTACCCTTGCCACTCATCCTGCATAAATGCCGTGATCTCGGTCTTTTCTTCCTTTCTGGAATCTTCAAGGTTTTCCTCCAGCTTGTCTTTGTACTCTTGTTCTAATTTTGCAGTATATCCTTCGTCAATAAGACCTTCTTTAAACAACTTTTCGGCATAGATATCCCGTGGATTATTGTGTTTGGCAATTGCCTTATAGAGTTTTGGTTGCGTAAATCTGGGCTCGTCTCCTTCATTGTGACCATACTTTCGATATCCTAACAGGTCGATAAATACATCACGGCCAAATTCCATTCTAAAATCCAGAGCGAACAACATGGCATGAACTACTGCCTCGGCATCGTCGGCATTCACATGCAGCACGGGCGACAAAGTTACTTTCCCGACGTCGGTACAATAGGTAGAGGATCTCGCATCCAAATAATTGGTGGTAAAACCTATTTGATTATTCACAACAATATGTATGGTCCCTCCTGTTTTGTATCCATCCAGTTGTGCCATTTGAATGATCTCATAGACCAGTCCTTGTCCGGCGATGGCGGCGTCCCCGTGTACTATAATAGGTAAAACTGCTTTAGGATTATCTTTATGGTGATCGTCCTGTTTCGCACGTGCGATCCCTTGCACGACCGCTCCTACTGTCTCCAGGTGGGAGGGGTTTGGCGCAATATTCAAGTTGATTTCCTTTCCGGAATTACTTTTCCGTTTTGAGGTCCAACCCAAATGGTACTTCACATCCCCATCGAATATATCTTGGGCATAGTCTTTCCCATCGAATTCGCTAAAGATGTTCTTGGCACTTTTCCCAAAGATATTGGTCAATGTACTAAGACGGCCCCTGTGTGCCATTCCCATAACAAACTCTTCCACACCTTGCTCTGCCGCGCCTTCGATTAAAGCGTCCAATGCCGGGATCAAGCTTTCCCCTCCTTCGAGTGAAAACCGCTTCTGACCCACATATTTCGTGTGTAAGAAAGTCTCGAAAGAGACAGCTTCGTTTAATTTCTTGAGAATATGTTTTTTCTGTTCCGAAGAGAATTTTGGCTGATTATCGTTAACATTGAGCTTCTTTTGGATCCATTCAATCTCTTCCGGTTTCCGAATGTACATATATTCGATCCCGATAGAATCGCAGTAAATACTTTTTAAATGACGAATGATCTCTTCTAATGTGGTTTCACCTATCCCCAGGACTTCTCCCGCTTTAAAAGAGGTATTGAGATCGCCTTCCGAAAGTCCGAAATTCTCTATATCAAGAGTAGGGGTATATTTCCTGCGTTCCCGAACCGGATTGGTCTTGGTGAACAAATGTCCGCGGGTTCGGTATCCATCAATTAGTTTAAGAACTTGAAATTCTTTAAGTACTTTTTGAGACCCGTCTGTCCCCTCCTGCTCAATTCCCAATGCTTCCAAAGAACCATTCTCGATCCCAAAATCGAACCCCTGAAAAAAGGCACGCCAACTAGGCTCGATACTGTCTGGAAATTGTAAATATTTATCGTAGAGTTCTGCGATATACGCCGGGTGAACCGCATTGAGAAATGAAAATCTATCCATAATAGGAATAAAATGGTCTTTTTACTAAAAACGTTACAAAAGTACAACAAATCCATAAACTACCTGATTGGAATGTATATATTTATAATAGAAAAGTCTTAAATATTTCCTAATGAAAATTGCCTTTAAAACGACCCACTACGGCTTACTTCTAACTGCTTTAACATTGCTGATTTGCCTCCCAATATCCGCCCAAGAAGAACCTCCTTCATTTTGGTCTCAGGTACGTTATGGAGGCGGTCTGGGATTAAGCTTTGGAAATGGATTTTTTGGAGGAACGATCGCTCCCAGTGCTATTTACCAATTCGATGATCAATTTGCTTTGGGCGTGGGAACGACTTTTACCTATAACTCCCAAAAAAATCGTTATAATACCACGATCGTTGGCGGGAGCCTAATTGGACTCTACAATGTAATTCCGGAGATACAATTATCGACGGAACTTGAAGCATTGAACGTTTCCCGCTCCTACGATGCCGGCTTGGGTATAGCCAATGATCTGTATTGGTATCCTGCCTTGTTTTTTGGTGCCGGATTTCGGGCAGGTAATTTTACTGCCGGAATTCGGTATGATGTGTTATACGATGAAGAAAAAAGCATCTACGCCAACCCCTGGCTTCCTTTTGTAAGAGTATATTTTTAAACGGTTCGCTGCATCAACCAATCGCCAAAGGCACGCAGTGTTTGTTTTTTTTCTTCCGAAAGCTGAATGGTCTCCAGCACTTCATACGCCTTATTGGTATAGATTTCTATTTCTTTCTGAATGGCTTCGGCGGCACCGGAAATCTCAAAGATCCCCTTCACGGTCTCTATCTTATCCGAAGGATCTGCAGGAGAAATACTGTATAAATGCTGCAAGGCTTCCGCTTCCGAAGCAACACTTAGTGAAACAGCCGTTAAGTATAAAAATGTCTTTTTATTTGTAATAATATCGCCCCCAGGCTGCTTCCCAAAGGTCTTTGGGTTCCCAAAGACATCCAGATAATCATCTTGCAATTGAAAAGCGATTCCCAGATTGCGTCCAAAAGCGTAGATCGCATCCTTGCAGCCTTCTGAAGCATTTGCTACTATGGCTCCCATTTTCATCGCGGCACCCAGCAATACTGCGGTTTTATAGTCGATCATTTGAATGTATTCTGAAAGGGTCACATCGTCTCTGGTTTCGAAATCGACATCGTATTGCTGACCTTCACAAACTTCAAGTGCCGTCTTACTGAACAGCTTTGCCAATTCCTGAAAAAGAGGCGCTTCGTATTCTTCAAACAATTGATAGGCCAGGATCAACATGGCATCACCGGAAAGGATGCCCGTATTGAGGTCCCATTTCTCATGCACGGTTTGCTTGCTTCTGCGCAAGGGTGCATCGTCCATGATGTCATCATGGATCAAGGAAAAGTTGTGGAATAATTCTACCGCCAGGGCCGCATTCATCGCCTTGTTAAAATCAGTTCCGAAGAAATCACAGGTGAGCAGCGTTAATATGGGACGCAATCGTTTCCCGCCTAAGGATATAATATAATGAATAGGTTCGTACAATTGCACGGGTTCCTTAACTCCAACCGCAGTTTGTAATTGTTTCTCGAGAGCCTGACTGTATTCCTTTAATACCTCCATTCAAAAAAATAATTTGTCGCTAAAATACGAGTTGATGCTGAGAACAAACATAAATAAATGATAAAATGAATTAGTAAAGCTCGCTCGAGTGTAATGTTAAATAATTGTAAAACTTTGGAAACTTTAATTGTTTTTATAGTTTCCTCGTTGTACATTTGCCGTCGATTATGAAAGAAAAAATTATTCAAAAAGCATCAGAATTGTTCTTGAACCTTGGTTTTAAGAGTGTTACTATGGACGATATCGCTAATGAAATGGGCATATCCAAGAAAACGATCTATACACACTTTAATAATAAAACCGAACTGGTTCTTGAAGCAGTACTCGCTGTTTTTCATGAGATCACCTGTGGGATTGATCATATACAGGCTTTGCAAAAAAATCCTATTGAAGAACTTTACGAAATAAAGAAGTTCGCTTTACAGCAGCTCAAGAATGAAAAATCCTCGCCTCAATATCAATTACAAAAGTACTATCCCGAAATTTATGCAACATTAAAGCAGCGACAGTTCGAAAAAATGGCCGATTGCACCCTGAGCAACCTAAAACGTGGCGTTGCCATGGGACTGTACCGTGAAAATCTGGATATTGAATTTGTTTCACGTATCTATTTTATTGGTGTGAGTGGCATTAAGGATGATCAATTATTCCCTATGTCGCAGTTTCCAAAAGCCAAGCTTATGGAGGATTATCTGGAATATCACCTTAGAGGGATTGTAACAGCTAACGGACTTAAAATTCTCAATCAATTTATAAATCAACAGACTAACTAATGAAGTATCTTTTCATCCTACCTGCTTTTTTGCTGCTCCATACTTTTGGATCTGCACAACAGAGCGAAACCTATAGTTTTAATTTGCAGGAAGCGATCACCTTTGCCTTAGACAGCAATTATACGGCTATAAATGCACGGCGTGATATTGCAAAAGCCATTAAGCAAAAATGGGAAACGACCGCCAGCGGACTGCCTCAAATTAGTGCAGATATTGCCTATCAAAATAACTTGAAGCAACCCGTGACATTAATTCCGGGAGAGATAGCCGGTGGGGAACCCGGCACCTTCGTGCCTGTTACCTTTGGCACCAAGCAAAATGCTTCGGCCACAGCTACTCTCAATCAACTTATCTTCGATGGCAGCTACCTGGTTGGTTTACAAGCAGCGCGTGCTTTTTTGGATTATTCTGAAAATGCTTCAGAAAAAACCAATTTGGAAGTGAGAAAAGGTGTGATCAATGCCTACGGAAGTGTGTTGCTTTCCGAAGAACTCATTGCCATCTTCGAAAAAAACAAAACCACGCTCGAAAAGAATCTTTTTGAAACCCGAAAGATCTACGAGAATGGACTCACCGAGGAAGAGAGCGTAGAGCAATTGGAAGTAACATTACTCGATATTGAAACACAATTAAACAATGCTCAGCGCAGTGCAAGCATTGCTCGGCAAATGTTTAATGTAGCTTTGGGAATTGATGTGTCTGCCATTGTGATCTTTGAAGATTCTTTAGATCAACTTGCTCAGGAATACACTCAATTAGGATTTCTGGACCGTTCTCTGAACGTTGAAGAGAATGTAGATTATAAGATCGCATACAATCTAACAGAGCAACGATCCCTAGAGCTCAAATTGGAAAAAAGCAAGGCGTTGCCTCGTATTTCGGCTTTTTTAAATTATGGAACCATGGCCAACAGCAACGATTTTACCTTTTTCGATAACGACCAACGCTGGTTCCAGTCGTCTGTTCTGGGTGTAAACATGAACATCCCTATTTTTAGTAGTGGGATGCGAGCAGCAAGGACACAACGTGCTAAAATAGCTTTGGACCAGGCAGAGACGCAATTGGAGCAAACCATCCAAACCGTGAGGCTGGAAGTGAACTCGGCTAAGAGCAATTACCAATTCGCCATTGAAAATTACGAGAACGCAAAGAAGAACCTTTCGCTGGCCGAACGCATCGAAGGAAAGAATCAAGTAAAGTTTACCGAAGGGCTTAGTACGAGTTTTGATCTTCGGCAGGCACAGACACAGCTCTATACTGCGCAACAACAATATTTTCAAGCCATGCTTGAAGTAATCAATACCAAGGCAAATTTAGAAACCTTGTTGAATACACCGCAATTAAAATCATTAGAATAAACCAATCACACTGAAAACAAAAACCCATGAAAAAATTATTCATACTACTTGTAACTGCCTTGGCCATTACCTCTTGTGGGGGTGATTCGAAATCGGTGGAAAGCATTGTCGAATCCGGAAACTTGGAAGAGATCCGTGCAAAGCGGGAAGAGATCGTGCTTCAACAACAAGAGATCAACCAGCAGCTAGACCAGATCGATGCCGCATTGTCTCGATTGGATACGGTAAAAAAACTTCCATTAGTTACAGCTTTTGCTGCCAAGCAGGAAACCTTCGATCACTATTTGGAACTTCAGGGGAGCGTTGAGACTAAGAAAAATATCCTTTTATACCCCGAATATTCCGGCCTGCTCACCCGTGTCTATGTAAAAGAAGGGCAACGTGTCTCTTCGGGTCAATTACTCGCATCGATTGACGATGGAGGGCTTTCCCAGCAGTTGGCACAAATGGAAGTGCAAGCCGATCTTGCTAAAACTACTTTCGAACGTCAACAGCGGTTGTGGGAACAAAAGATAGGCAGTGAGATCGCATATCTACAGGCAAAAGCGAACTATGAAGGACAGCAAAAGATGGTGAATCAACTGCGGTCTCAAGTGGCAAAAACAAATATTCGTGCTCCCTTTTCCGGGATTATTGACGATGTATTGACCGAACAGGGAACTGTGGTTTCTGCGGGGCAAACTTCCGTTTTCCGACTTGTTAATCTTGGTGATATGTATATTCAAGCCGACGTTCCGGAAGGATATCTGCCAAATATTTCAGAAAATAAAGATGTCGAGGTCTATTTCCCTGTATTAGGCGAAAAAGTAACGACCAAGGTTGCCCAAGTTGGGAATTACATTAACCCCAACAACCGCACGTTTAAGATAGAGATCAATGTTCCCAATAAGAATGGAACGATTAAACCCAACCTAACAGCCAAGGTAAAGATCAACGATTATACAAATCCCGAAGCCATTCTGGTGCCTCAAAGTGTTATTTCAGAAAATGCCAACGGTGAGCAGTATGTCTATGTCACGACCACAACAGCGGCTTCCAATGAAGCGATCGCAAAACGTGTGATCGTAGAAACGGGTAAAACTCAGGGAGATTATGTGGAAGTACTTAAAGGTTTAAAGGATGGCGACACCATTATAAAAGAAGGAGCCCGTAGTGTAAAAGATGGACAATTAGTCGAACTTAAAAGTGTAGAGAACAATGAGTAAGAAGCAAAAGAGTGTCGATAAAGAGTTTCGTCTTTCGTCTTGGGCGATCGATAATAAAACGACCATATATGTAATGATCGGGATTATTCTGGTGTTAGGTTTTTCGGCCTATAGCAGTATGCCCCGTGAGAGTTTTCCCGAAATAAAGGAAACCAAGATCTACATTAGTACCCCGTATCCCGGAAATACTGCCGAGGACATTGAGCGCCTTATCGTTGATCCTTTGGAGGATAAGTTGAAGAACATAAGTAATGTGGTAGAGATTATCTCAACCTCACAAGAAGATTACGGAATTATAACAGTTGAATTCGATGAAGACATAGCTGTCGAAGAAGCCAAACAAAAGGTAAAGGATGAAGTAGACAGTGAAAAAGCCAGTGAAGATTGGCCCACCTTTAACAATGCCAAGGTAGAACCAAATGTCTTTGACCTTAATTTTTCTGAAGAAGCTCCCATAAGTAACATTAATATTAAAGGGAATTATCCTACTGAAAAACTGAAAGAATTTGCCGAATATTTAGAAGATGAGATCGAGGACCTTCCTGAGATCAAACAAGCCGATATTCGTGGCGCCCAAGACAAGGAAGTAGAAGTTGCCGTTGATATTTATAAAATGATGGCCGCGCAAGTGAGCTTCGACGATGTTATCAATACCATTCGAAATGGGAACATGACGCTTTCGGCCGGGAATCTGGTAACCAGTGGCCAACGAAGAACCATTCGAATATTAGGAGAGGTAGAACAACCGCACCAATTAAATGACTTTGTAGTAAAATCGCAGGACGGTGCTGTTTATTTAAAGGATATCGCCACTGTTCGATTTAAGGAAGAAGAGAAGACCACCTATGCCCGCGAATTTGGGGAAGGCGTTGTCATGCTGGACGTGAAGAAACGTGCCGGAAAGAACATGGTGGAAGCAGCTCAAAAGATAGAGAAGATCGTAGCCGACGCAACAGCGAACGTGTTTCCTTCAGATGTTGAAGTCACCATCGCTAACGACCAGTCGGTAAAGACCATAAACCAGGTTGATGATTTAGTGAACAATATTATTTTCGGGATCATTCTGGTGGTCACCGTGTTAATGTTCTTTTTAGGGTTTAGGAATGCACTGTTTGTAGGATTTGCGATCCCTATGTCCATGTTCATGTCGTTTATGATCCTTTCGGCATTAGGTTACACCATGAACACCATGATCCTGTTCGCATTGATCATGGGATTGGGAATGCTCGTGGATAACGGTATCGTGGTTGTAGAGAATGTATATAGGTTGATGGACGAAGAAGGTATGTCCCGCATTCAAGCTGCAAAGAAGGGGATTGGAGAGATCGCCTTCCCTATTATTATTTCAACAGCGACCACCGTGGCGGCTTTCGTTCCTTTGGGAATGTGGCCCGGTGTTATGGGTGAATTCATGATCTATTTTCCTATCACCCTTTCGGTAGTACTGGGGTCGTCATTGTTTGTCGCTATCTTTTTTAATTCGATGTTGGTATCTCAGTTCATGGAGACCGGAGAAAAAGAACTAAGCCGAAAACAACTCATCCGACTTTCCATCATTTTGGGAGGTATTGGTCTTCTTATCTCTCTATTTGGCGGTGAGATGAGCGCCCTTGGAAACTTAATGATCCTCGTAGCGCTGCTTTTCTGGATCTATAAATATTTTCTGAAGCGTTGGGCTATCTATTTTCAGCGAAACCTTTTGACTAGACTGGAAAACAGGTATAAACAATTCCTAGAATTCGCACTTACCGGTTGGCGGGCGGGTGCTTTTGTGGGAGGTACATTTTTACTGCTCATCGTTGTGTTCGGACTTTTTGGAGCCTCGGTTGCAAGTCAGCGTACCAGCGTGGAATTCTTTCCCGATAATAAACCCAACCAAATAATCGTGTATATAGAATATCCTCAAGGAACGGATATTGAGAAAACCAATGAGATCACTAAGGACATAGAGACCCGTGTCTATGACGTGCTCAATGCGCCTCGTTATATGGACGACGGTTATAACTTTATGGTGGAATCTGCCGTATCTCAAGTAGGAGAAGGTGCCGGAAATCCTCAAACCGATGGTGGTTCGGCGGCAGAAATGCCTCATCGTGGTAAGATCACAGCTACCATGCGGGAGTATAAATTCCGAAGAGGAGAAGACAGTGAAGCCCTTCGCAAGCAAGTACAGGAAACCCTTAAAGGGATCTATCCGGGAGTGGCTATTTCAGTAGAAAAAGATGCCGCAGGTCCTCCTGTAGGATACCCTATCAATATTGAAATTGAGGGAAGTGATTATGATGAATTGATACAAGTGGCCGAACGGATGCGAAATTTTATCAACTCCCGAAATATTGCAGGTATCGACGAACTCAAGATTGATGTCAACAAGGGGAAACCGGCCATGCAGGTGTATGTTGACAGAGAAAAAGCAGGGGAACTTGGTGTGTCTGCAGGACAAGTTGGAAATCAACTGCGACGTTCCTTATTTGGAGAAAAAGCCGGTGTCTATAAGAATGATGGTGAAGATTATGACATCTATGTGCGTTTTAATGAAGAAAATAAATACAACAAAAGTGCGCTCTTTAATCAAAACATCACATTTCGGGATCAGGCAACCGGAAAGATCAAGGAGATCCCGGTTTCGGCAGTAACAACACAAAAGAATACCTCTTCTTTTAGTGCTATAAAACACAGGGACACAAAACGGGTGGTTACCGTATATTCTGCATTAGAAGCGGGTTATACCGATGCCGGTGCTATTGTGAGCCAGATCCAAACCGAGATGGCGAATTTTGAGGAATTACCCAAGAGTGTGTCGATCGATTATACCGGTCAAATAGAAGAGCAAAACAAGCAAATGGCCTTTCTTATGGGCGCCTTCTTCTCGGGGCTGGGGTTGATCATGCTTATATTGATCTTTCAATTCAGTTCTATCTCGAAACCCACCATAATCATGATCGCCATTTTCTTGAGCTTTATTGGGGTCTTTGGAGGTATCCTTCTTACAGGCGCCTCTTTTGTGATCATGATGACCATGATGGGTATTATTTCGTTGGCAGGGATCGTGGTAAACAATGGTGTAGTGCTCTTGGATTACACCCAGTTGCTCATAGACAGACGCATGGTAGAATTGAAGATGGACGATTCAGAATTACTTCCAAAAGAAGAAGTGAAGGACATTATTATTAAAGGAGGAAAAGCGCGTTTACGTCCTGTGATCCTAACGGCGATCACCACAGTATTAGGACTTATCCCTCTTGCCATTGGATTTAACATCGACTTCTTTTCACTCTTTTCTGAATTCGATCCCAAGATCTATTTTGGTGGTGATAACGTGATCTTTTGGGGACCATTAGCATGGTCTGTGATCTACGGATTGATCATTGCGACCTTCTTGACATTGATTATTGTTCCTGTGTTATTCTACATAGTGCACAAGGCGAAGCTGCGAATTCGAAACTGGCGTTCAAAACCTAAAACCGAAGTACCTATACCTGCCGATTCTTCGGCTGTGTAATAAAAAAACCCTTTCCGATGGAAAGGGTTTTCTTTTTATATAATAGGTGGATTCCTACTGATTTTCAGTTAACGGAATCGGGAATTGTTCAAAAATAGCATCTCCCGCCCTATCGATAGGCAGCACTCCTAATCTATTGAATCGACGAAGATCGATCCATCGATGTCCTCCTTCAGCAAACAACGAATACCTGCGGTTGTATAAGATCTCATCCACAAGGTCTGCAGGAGCTGTTCCGCCGGTATACGGATCCAGACCGGCTGCTGTTCTAACAACGTCTATGGCTGCCACTGCAACTGCAGGATTTGAGATGTGGTTAGCTTCAGCATAAAGAAGTAACAACTCCTCGTTTCGAATAATTGCCACAGGATCCTCATTACTTTGATAAACGAACACATCGTAAGATCCTGTTAGGTTATCGGATGTAAGCGGTTCATCCCGAAGTACCGCCTTGTTCACTCTATCATCTCCAGGCAAAGCATCATTTATAAATGTGGGATGTGCTATGCGTGCATTCGCGACAGTAGAATTGAGCGCGAAAAATAAGGGGTTCGTCATGTCTGCTCCTGTTAAAGAGAAAGTGAAATATACCCCCTTATCCAAATTTCCGCTAAGATCCATAAATGAATTTTGAAGCAGGGAATTTGCCGAAGCATAGTTTCCTCTGTACACCTCAACTCTCGCTGCTAAAGCTCTGTTGAACTGCAAAAAATCTGAAGGCGTTGATGCAATTGCAAAACCTGAAGGGATCGAGAAAGGAAATTCGCCACCTCCATTTGAAAGATCTGCAGCAGCATCGGACAACATCTGAAAAATCGTTGTTAATGCTTCTTCATAAGGCACAAAAGGTCCTAAGTTATCGGGATCCGAAACATCAATTCGAATTCCATTCTTGTACTGATGGTTTAACACCATCAATAACTCATGCGCTTTTAGCGTGTTCGCAAATCCACGAGTGGCTGCGATCTCTTGATTCGAAAAATCGGCCGTGGTATTCTCCAAACCAGTTAACAGCAGGTTGATGTCCTTAATGGTCGCATATCTGGCGGCATACGGATTCGTGGTATAGAATGTATTGTTGTCCAAAACACCTGTCAACAAATCGGCGGTCCAGCGAGGATCTGAACTTTGTATCCTCCAATATTCGCGTCCAGCTACAGACATGGCATCGACTTGCGTTCCAAGTCTTTCACGCATGTCAGACAGGGCACCTCCCATAGCCTCCTGTAGTTCCCCCCTGGAGAGGTCATCACTTACCGTGTCGGTAGTGGGTCCATTTAAATTCTGACCTTCTTCTACCTCACAAGAAACTGTGATTAGACCGGTAAGAATAAGTGTTAGAAATATCTTTATAATTTTCATAAGGTTATTTTTTTAGATTAAAAGTCAACTTTTAGGTGAAACAAGTAACGTTTTGAGGATGGAAACGGAGTCACCTCTACCCCAGTGGATAATCCATTGGAACCAAAGTTAGAAACCTCCGGGTCATAACTGTTATAATCAAAAATATTGATCACGTTATTTCCCGAGAACCCAATTTTTATGTTGGATACATAACCATTGAATGTTGATTCCAGTACTTTGTTTGAAAACGTATAGAAAAGACCAATCTCCCGTAAACGCAAATAAGACGCATCTTCTACGAACGGTGTTGCAAAACCTCCTCTAAATGCTGAAATACGAAAGTCTCCGTTGTTAAGTTGTCCTGAAGGGTCTAAGGTAAAATCATCATAGTCCGGACTTGTCTGCCCAAAATCTGTCAATAAGTTGGTAAGGTTGATGTTATCACCGCCTTTTTTCCAGTGCCATAGGAAAGACAGGTCAAAGTTTTTGTACCTAAACGAGTTATTAAAGGTCATTTGAAAATCGGGCTCGGCATCACCAAGAACCACTAGTTCTCCATCGGCATTGTTTCCTACAATTTGAGTGGCACTAGCGCCTTCTTCAATTCTGAAAGTTCCCAGTCCCGTTCCAAAACCTCCTAAGTTGAATGGATCTACATCCAATCGAGTGATCTCGGAAGTATTCTTATAGAACAATATTCCCGTATTCCATTCGAATGCATCTCCTTGGAACACATCGGCATTGAATCCTATCTCAAAACCTCGGTTCTCTAAATTCCCCGCGTTGGCAAATCTTGAAACGAATCCTGAAGAAGATTCATTGTTGGCCAATAAAATAAGGTCATCGACATTTTTATTGTAGTACGTGAATTCCAGATTTACTCTGTTCCCAAACAATCCGGTATCAAAACCAAATTCCAATTCCTTTTGTCTTTCGGGAGAGATCGTTGGGTCTCCTAAAGTCCCCGGAACTACGATTCCCGGTATACCATCGATCAAAGAGCTCACATAAGCAGTAAATAAGGCTCCGTTTGGTGCAAAATTTCCTGCTTCACCATAAGCCGCTCGGATTTTAAACTGGTTCCATGGGGAGCCATCATTCCAAAAACCGAAATTATGAAAATTAACAGCAAGAGATCCTTTTGGATAATAAAATAGTTCATTGGCGTCCCCGTTATTAGAGGATTTATCTCCTCGAACCCCGACAGTTGCTATAAATTTATCTTGAAAATTCACTTCTTCCTGCACAAAGAAACCGGCATCTTCTTGCTCTTGTCTAAACTGGGCAACTGAAATATTTGCTGCTTGATCCAGGTTTGTTTCTGAAGCTAGAAGGTTGGTGGCAATATTACGAACGGTATTTACACTAAACGTTTGCTTTGTTAAACCAGCTTGCGTTGTGAAATTCAATTCATTATCGGTAAAATAATTGTGTACCAAGAATGCCGAATAGTTGGCGTCTTTGTTCTCAGTAGTTGTAAGAGCGCTTACTCCATTCAAACCACCGTTGGATGGCTTTTGAAACTGAAGTTCCTTGGGAAATATCGCTGTATTGACCAATTCGTAATAATCCACCCCTGCTCTAAGCTGAAGTTTCAAGTTAGAATTATCGGCTCTGTAAATATCAAAATCTAAAGTCCCTCCCGTAATAAAACGATTGACGTCTTCTCTGTTGGTCACAAGGTCTCTTGTTTGTAAAGGGTTAGAACCCCCGTACGGGTTGTCGGGATAATTTCCGTTTTCATCAGGAAACAATTGCGCCCAAGGCGGCGTAGACGTTAATGCAACCCCAATGGTGGTCCCTGTGTTATCGTTATTAAAGAATCCTCGGTCTGCCGTAGAGTTGATGTAGTTACTATTTACGGAAAGTTTTGCCCGATCTTTAAAGAAGGTATGTTCTAGATTCAACCGAATGGACTTTCGGTCGTATCCCGTATTCTTTACGATACCTGCTTCTTCATTATTAGAGAAAGCAGCATAGAACAAAGTATTATCTGATCCTCCGGAAATATTCACGGTAGAATTGGATATAAATCCATCCTCTCCGTATATTTCTTTCTCATAATCTGTCAAGGTTCCGTTCGCTTGGGCTGCTAAGAACAATGCTCCTTGGCCTTCACCAAAGCTGTTTTCTGCTATTTCCGCAGTAAAATTCCGCTGTCCTTTCAAATTAATGATTCTGTTAAAACCAACTTCCTGGGAAAAAGAAACCTTTGTTTCTCCTCTTTTCCCTTTTTTGGTTGTAATGATAACCACCCCGGCGGCAGCACGAGAACCGTAAATTGCCGCAGCTGAAGCTCCTTTTAGGATCTCAATGTTTGCAATATCGTCAGGGTTGATGTCTGCAATACGGTTGGAAGGGTTGTCTTGGCTGGACGCATTCCCTCCGGAAGCCGCTTGAGACACAAAATTTAATCCTGCCGCAGAGACACTGCTATTGTTAACATACACTCCATCTACAATATATAATGGTTGAGAATTTCCGTTAATGGAGGTGACCCCTCTTAGTTTAACCGAAATTCCCCCTCCAGGAGCTCCCGAACTTTTCGTTACCAAAGCTCCGGCGAATTTTCCGGCCAGGGCTCCATCGAGTGTTTGTGGCGGTGTTCTTCCTGCTAATTCTTCGGCTGAAATCGAAGCAACAGCATTGGCTGCGTTGGATCGTTTAACCGATGTTGCAAGTCCCGTAATCACCACCTCTTCCAATGATTCCGCAGATTCAGAAATGGTAACACTGATTGGAGTGGTACTTGACACAGACTGTTCTACGGTTTCAAAGCCAATAGATGAAAAGATAAGCGTCGTGGGCAAATTGTTCACAGCGAGTGTGAAATTTCCATCCATGTCAGTAGTCGTTCCATTGGTGGTTCCTTTCTCAATGACATTAACAAAGGGAACAGTCTTACCGCCGGGTTCTTTTACACTCCCGCTTAAAGTGGTCTGTGCGAACACCCAACACGGAAAAATTAAAAGAACAAACAGGAGCATCCTGCTGTTTGAGTTTTTTTGTTTCATAATTATAAGTTTTTGATTGTTCCTACCAAGGTAGTGAAGATTTAATCATTTTTTAACGTAGTGAGAAATATTAACAAACAGTTTCTTAACAAAATCTTGCGGCTGAGCATAGTAAAGTTTAAAAAATAGTGCGAATTGCTCTTTAATCTTCCTAAATTTGCACCTAATTTTTACAAAACAATGTATAGAACGCACAGCAACGGCGAATTAAACGCCTCGCATATAAATACACAGGTCACCCTTGCCGGTTGGGTGCAGAAAATTAGAAATAAAGGTTTTATGATCTGGGTAGATCTTAGAGATCGGTACGGTATCACACAACTTATCTTCGATGAGGAACGTACCTCAAAAGAGGTTATGGAAATTGCTTCGCAACTGGGCAGAGAATTTGTGATTCAAATCGATGGGACCGTGATCGAACGAGAGTCCAAGAACCCCAATATGCCTACCGGCGATATAGAGATCCTTGTCAAGAATATTACAGTACTTAATAAGTCCCTAACACCGCCTTTTACAATTGAAAATGAAACCGATGGTGGAGAAGATCTTCGAATGAAGTACCGCTATTTGGACATCCGAAGAAAACCTGTGCGTGAAAATCTTGTGTTTCGGCATAAAGTGACCATGGCAGTTAGAAATTACCTGTCTGAAAAGAATTTTGTGGAAGTAGAGACCCCTTACCTCATTAAATCCACCCCCGAAGGAGCCCGCGATTTCGTAGTTCCCTCTCGTATGAACGAAGGGCAGTTCTATGCCTTACCTCAATCCCCACAAACCTTTAAGCAGTTGCTTATGGTGGGAGGAATGGATAAGTATTTTCAAATCGTAAAATGTTTTCGGGATGAGGACCTACGTGCCGACCGTCAGCCGGAATTCACTCAGATAGACTGTGAAATGGCTTTTGTTGAGCAGGAAGACATCTTAAATACCTTCGAAGGACTTACACGCCATTTACTCAAGGAGATCAACGGTGTAGGTGTTTCAGAATTTCCAAGAATGACCTACGATGAGGCCATGCGAAAATATGGAAATGATAAACCGGACATTCGCTTCGGTATGGAGTTTGGCGAATTGAATGCTGCTACACAGCACAAGGATTTCAATGTCTTCAACCAAGCAGAACTGGTCGTTGGAATCGCCGTTCCGGGAGGAAACAGCTTTACCCGAAAAGAGATCGATGCCCTTATCGATTGGGTAAAACGCCCGCAAATAGGCGCCATGGGGATGGTGTATTGTCGCTATAACGAAGATGGAAGCTTTAAGTCTTCTGTCGATAAATTTTACGATCAAGAGGATCTGCAAAGATGGGCAGCGATCACAGGCGCGAAGCCCGGAGATCTTATTTGTGTGCTTTCTGGCGAGGCGCATAAGGTGCGCTCCCAGTTGAGTGCACTGCGAATGGAACTGGCACAGCGGCTAGGCCTTCGTGATCCAAAGGTTTTTGCCCCTTTGTGGGTGGTCGATTTTCCTTTATTGGAATGGGACGAGGAATCACAGCGTTACCACGCTATGCACCATCCATTCACCTCTCCTAAACCCGGACAGCTTGAGTTATTGGAAACCGATCCGGGAGCAGTAAAGGCGAATGCTTACGATCTAGTATTAAACGGAAATGAGATTGGAGGAGGTTCTATTCGTATACACGACAAGGAAACTCAATCGCTTATGTTCGATTACTTAGGATTTACCCCCCAAGAAGCCAAAGCGCAATTTGGATTTTTAATGGATGCTTTTCAGTATGGTGCACCGCCTCACGGAGGAATTGCTTTTGGACTGGACCGGTTGGTGGCAATTTTGGGCGGACAAGAGACGATTCGGGACTTCATTGCGTTTCCGAAGAACAATGCAGGACGTGATGTCATGATCGATGCTCCGGCCCCTATCGATACCGCGCAACTGGAAGAACTTAGTTTACAACTTAAGATAAAAGATTAAATGTATCCTGCTTCGGCAGGATTTTTTAATACCGTAGAAATGTCTGCACAAAGACGAACTTTGCTCACGCGATTCCTTATATGGCGATTGAAAAATATCTCGCACAAGCAGTTCATTCTTATTGTGAGCATATTGGTTGGGTTTCTTTCGGGAATGGGTGCTGTCCTTATAAAAAACGGAACGCATTTTATTCAACTACTTCTTGAGGGTAAACTTATTAAGGAATATCATAGCGCATTCTATTTTATCTTTCCAATTATTGGATTAACACTCACCTATCTCATCCTCACCTACATTATACGCAATAGACCCACCCAGGGTATTCCGGCCACCTTATTCGCCATCGCCAAGAAAAAAGGTATCATGAGACGATTCCAAATGTATGGAAGCTTATTGACAGCTCCTATCACGGTTGGTTTTGGAGGCTCTGTTGGACTGGAGGGACCTACCGTTGCTACGGGAGCCGCATTGAGTTCTAATTTGTCACGCCTGTTACACATGAATCAGGCAACACGCACCTTATTGATAGGATGTGCGGCGGCCGGTGCCATGTCCTCGATCTTTAAAGCACCGATTGCAGCCATCATTTTTGCTATAGAAGTAATCAGCCTGGACCTCACCCTGGTATCCTTGATCCCGCTACTCCTAGCTTCGGTATCTGCAATCATTACTTCCTATTTTTTCTTCGGAAATGATATTCTGCTCCCTTTTAGCATTGAAGATGAATTTTTACTGAAAGACATTCCGCTGTACATCCTCTTAGGAGCGGTAGCAGGATTTGTTTCCATTTATTTTACTGAAACCTATGAGCGCTTTCAGAAATTCTTCGAAAGGATCGGTTCGCCAATAAAACGTTTAATAATTGGAGGCATGGGTATAGGAATTCTCGTGTATTTTATTCCTCCGCTGTACGGAGAAGGTTTCGACGTGATCAATAATTTAGTGCAGGGAAATCCCGAAAAAGCATTAGAGAATAACTTCTTCGATCTGGATCTTACCAATGTATGGGTTATGATCGCGCTCCTGGGCGGACTTGTTGTCTTTAAAGTAATCGCCAGCTCACTCACCTTTGGGGCGGGGGGTGTTGGAGGGATATTTGCACCTACCCTGTTCATGGGGAGCATCATGGGTTATTGTCTCGCCAAAATACTAAATGCCACCAACCTGCTGGCTACCCCTGTTTCTGAAAGCAATTTTACCTTGGTTGGCATGACAGGCCTCATGGCAGGAGTTTTGCACGCACCCTTAACGGCTATTTTCTTAATTGCTGAAGTTACCGGCGGTTACGAACTGTTCCTCCCGTTAATGATCGCAGCGGCAATTTCTTATTCAATAACCAAATACTTTGTGCCGCATTCGGTCTATGCAATGGAATTGGGGCGTAAAGGTGAGTTAATAACACATAATAAAGATCACGCAGTCTTAACCTTGATGAATATCAAATCGGTTGTGGAGCAAAATTTTGCAACACTCTATCCCGACATGACCTTAGGCGAGATCGTACATCAAGCTGTAGTAAAATCGAATCGGAACATTTTTCCGGTAATTCACCCTGACACCGGTGCTCTGGAGGGGATCATCTTACTGGATGACCTGCGCCCTGTAATGTTCGATCAATCCCTTTATAATGAAGTTACAGCCCGACACCTAATGCAGAATCCGCCAGCTATTATTATCTTAGACGAAGACAAAATGACCCACGTAATGAAGAAGTTCCAGGACACAGGCGCTTGGAATCTACCTGTTACTCAAGATGGAAAATACTATGGTTTTGTTTCGAAATCGAAACTATTAACTGTTTACAGACGAAAGTTAATTGACTTTTCAGGAAAATAAATTTACATGAAATATCTCCTCCTTTTTTTAGTTCTAGCCGCTATTGTAACGTGCTGTGCAGGATTTTATATCCGGGATGCAGATCCAAAAACCGGTGAGTTTCTTATTGGGATCTCCATTGCAGTGACCTTTTTTATTACCATGCCCGTATTCATCTACAGACGTTGGAAGCATAGGAATGTAAAAGACTATATGCTCACCAAAGAGAACATAGAGAAGATGCGAAATTACAGCAAGGACAAGAAGCTATAAATCAGTTCGTTTTAAAAAAAATTAAGATTTTCTTAACCTTTGAGGTCATAAAAATAGTACATTTGTTCATTATTAATTTATTTTTTTATTTACAATGGAAGGAACAGTAAAGTTTTTTAACGAGTCAAAAGGTTTCGGGTTTATCACCAACGACGAAACCGGAAAAGACATTTTCGTACACGTAACCGGACTTAATGGCGAAGCCCTTAACGAAGGTGACAAAGTTGAATATGTTGAAGAAGAAGGACGAAAAGGAATGGTTGCCGCAAAGGTGCGCGTGATCCACGACTAAGATATATATCTTAACAACTGACCGAAAAAAGGCCCGCTATACTAGCGGGCCTTTTTAATTTAGATTCCGCTTCTCTACAAAGAAGCGTTTCAGCAATTGTGATGTTTCTTCGGCTAAGATACCTCCTCGCATGGTGGTCTTAGGGTGTAATTTTGTATTAAGGGCGATACAACCGCGTTGCGAATCTCTCGCTCCGTAAATGATGGTCGATATCTGACTCCAAAATAAAGCCCCAGCACACATTTGGCATGGTTCAAGCGTGACATAAAGCGTACAATTTAACAAGTATTTACCTCCTAAAAAATTCGCCGCTGCGGTGATGGCCTGCATCTCGGCATGCGCAGTGACATCGTTAAGAGTTTCTGTTAAATTATGCGCCCTGGCGATAATCTGGTTGTTGATCACCACAACGGCTCCAATAGGCACCTCTCCTTTCTCATACGCAGCTTCAGCTTCTTGCAGTGCGCGCTTCATAAAATAGGTGTCATCGTAAGGTGTAAGTTCGTTCATTCAATTTCCTTAAGCGAAGTAAAAGTACAAAAGCAAAATGTATCTTTGCAAGGTGTCAAAGAAGTTATTAGAAACAATTCAGTTCCCTAAAGAATTGCGCGATCTTCAACCGTCCCAGTTACCTCAACTGGCGAAAGAGCTGCGCGACTTCATAATTAACATAGTGGCCGTTAAAGAAGGGCATTTAGGGGCAAGTTTGGGTGTGGTCGAACTGACCATAGCCTTGCATTATGTATTTAACACGCCTGAAGATATCTTAATATGGGATGTGGGGCATCAAGCCTATGGACACAAGATCCTTACAGGGAGGAAATCCATCTTTCAAACGAATAGACGATGGAATGGCCTTAGTGGTTTTCCTAAACGCACTGAAAGTAAATACGATGCCTTCGGCACCGGACATAGCAGTACCTCTATTTCTGCTGCATTGGGAATGGCCATTGCAGCGCAATTAAAAGGAGATTCAGCCCGGCAGCATATCGCTGTGGTTGGAGATGCTTCCATCACCAGCGGAATGGCATTTGAAGCTTTAAACCATGCCGGTGTTACCAATACCAATCTGTTGGTTATCTTGAACGATAACGCTATTGGGATCGACCCCAGTGTTGGTGCACTCAAAGAGTATCTCACAAAGGTGAACCTCGCTGAAACACCGGACACTGATAATATATTTGAAGCCCTGAAGTTTAAATACTCAGGTCCTGTAGATGGCCATGATCTACCCGCATTGATGCAAACATTGGAAGATCTAAAGAAAGTTCCCGGTCCACGATTACTTCATGTCATCACAAAAAAAGGGAAGGGACTTAAACAAGCTGAAGAAAATCAGGTTACATACCATGCCCCCGGTAAATTTAATGCAGAAACCGGTGAATTGCTGCCAAAGAATAACGAACACGCCCCTCCAAAATTCCAGGATGTTTTCGGAATAACCCTCGTTGAACTGGCACGTTCAAATAACACCATCATTGGAATCACACCAGCCATGCCCACCGGGAGTTCGCTCAAATTAATGATGGAAGCCTACCCTGATCGTGCTTTCGACGTGGGAATCGCCGAACAACATGCCGTAACTTTTGCTGCGGGACTTGCAACGCAAGGATTTAAAGTGTTTTGCAATATCTACTCAACATTTATGCAGCGAGCCTATGACCAGCTAATCCACGACGTATGTCTGCAAGACCTTCCGGTGATCTTTTGTTTGGACAGAGCGGGACTAGTGGGAGAGGACGGAGCCACACATCATGGGATCTTTGATATAGCTTATCTGCGATGTGTGCCTAATCTTATTTTATTTGCGCCTCGTAATGCCATCGATCTTCGGAATATCTTGTACACGGCCCAATTAGGGCTCGATCACCCTATCGCCATCCGTTACCCGCGCGGTCACGGAGATATATTAGAATGGCAGCTGCCATTTGAAGCAATCGCAATAGGAACAGGCGTCACTTTAAAAGAGGGTAATAAGATAGCGGTATTGGCTATTGGTACAATTGCTTCGGAAGTACTAGAAGCCATAGATGCGCTCTCTTCTTCAGAAAAAGAAAAAACAGGAGCTTACGACCTGCGTTTTATCAAACCATTGGATGAACGATTATTGCATTCGGTTTTTCAGAAATATCAAACTATAATTACCGTGGAAGACGGAGTGGTCCATGGAGGCTTCGGAAGCGCTATTGCCGAGTTTGCTGCAAAGAATAAGTATTCCAATACTATGGAAATGTTGGGTATTCCCGATATTTTTCCTGAACACGGTACCGTTTTTCAACTCAAGGAACATGTGGGGATCACTTCCGAAAAAATTATCACATCCCTTAAAGAATATTTATAAAAAAAGAGGCCCGAAAGCCTCTTTTTTCTGAATCTATTTATCCTTATTTGATAATTAATTTCTCGGTTTGCGTTCCGGTTTGACCTTCAATGGTTACCAGATACATTCCTGCGTTCAAACCTTCGGCTTGAATTGTTCCGGTGGTTTGCAATTCCAATTGTTGTGTAAATACCGTACGTCCGTTTAAATCGAAAATGGATACGGTCACATCTCCAGCAGGACGTCGTGAAGCGATATTAATCGTTCCAGTAGAAGGATTTGGATAGAGTACAAAGTTCTTTTGAACGCCTTCTAAATCTTCAATCCCTAAAGAGCATTCTGCAGGAAGATCAAAAGCCTCAACTTGATCTGTACGGTTATTACTGCTGCCTTGACTTGCACTAAAACCACAGCCTCTGCGCGCAAAAGCGTTCCAAATAAGACATTTGTTCGCCCCTCCGTTTGTTATCTCATCGGCTTCTATAATGGCATCCCGTCCATTGACAAACCCGGGGCTACAGTTTTGTAACTTAAGTCCGTCGATCACCAATTGCATGGCAATATTATTTCCTCCGGTTCCATTATAAACATCTGGATCGAAACCATATACATCAATAAGATCCCAAGTCATATCCCATAACATGGTTGCCCAAACAAATCCAATACCATGTGGTTGAGATACATTGTTGTTGGTATCGGCGTAGGTATAGTCATTGATGGCAAAATCTGTGCTATAAGGAGCTTCACGAATTCCGCCTCCTTCTGTACTTTGTCCATTAACATAGGTTCCAATACCTCTAATATCGGTTCCAGCATCCCCCGGCTCCATTGTGAGTACAAGTCCGAAATAATCACTCCATCCTTCTCCCATTTGCTCTTCGTTAAAGAGACATGCAGGATTTGCGGGCCCACCGGTAAGTCGTGTTGAGATCCCGTGTCCATATTCGTGTGCGATGATGCCATTGTCTAAATCCCCATCCAATTGCGGTCCCGGAGGCACGTCTTGAATAGTTCCATTAACGGTTGCA
Source organism: Altibacter lentus (assembly GCF_000746845.1). Taxonomy (GTDB): domain Bacteria; phylum Bacteroidota; class Bacteroidia; order Flavobacteriales; family Flavobacteriaceae; genus Altibacter; species Altibacter lentus. The sequence goes on from NZ_KN050846.1 coordinate 1,758,108, forward strand.
GAAAGTAATTCGGCTATTATCGCATCTCCCACGCTCTTACTTACCATAATGGCCGGAATGGTCACACTGCCTCCTTGGGCACCAGGCCCCATTACAATAGCATCTCCGGGTTCGTTGTTCACTACGATCACAGCTATAGCTCCGGCGGTCTCAGCCGCCAAGGCTTTAAAGCCAAATTCACATCCCCCTCTGCGTATCACAGCGATCTTTCCATTAATTGCTGCGCCATTGGTAATAGTGTCGCAGGCATCGGTTGGATCTGTAGAAGCTCCTGCATCGTCGTCTTCAACAAGAACGAGATCCTGAGTGAGCGGAGCTGCCGGAATCGCCGCCCCAAAATTTGCCGCTACAGCTACATGTCCTCCGGCGAGAGGTCCGTTGTTAATTGTAAGAAGTTCCAGGTAGTTTGAAGCAGACCATAAATACATTTGCATTCTTGGATTGTTTCCTTCTACCGTAATACTGAAATTGGCATTGTTGAGTCCGCCACCATCTTGTGCGTCGGCATTTACAGAGTCGCTACCGGCGCCTCCGTTTCCATAGTTGTTCTCCTGAAAGTTTCCACTAGCTTCATCAAATCCGTATTGATACCAAACATCGTGCATGATGTTGTTCCAATAAAAAAGATTGGTGGTTACTGCATCCAGCATGTTTACCGGAGCTGTATTGAAATCGTAAGGAAAATCGAAATTAAGACCGGCACCGCCGTCTGGCGAGGCTCCGGTGCCGTTATTATTATTTATATCATCCTGAGCCCATACATTATTACCTCGTGTTATGGTATATTCAGCTCCAGGTGCTCCATTCGTATCATGCCATCCAAATGGAGAAGCAACAGCGTTGGAAGGATCTGCCACTAATTGCTCAGATCCATGCGAAGGACTTTCCAAAGGAAGCGGGAACACGCGATATTGTGCTCCTCCCACAGAAAACTCCACATTCGATTCTTTTTTAAACAATATACTTTCAAGAGGTACTGCTACGGGGCTTCCATGACGGTGTGGTGCAGTTCCAAAGTTACAACTTATCACCCAGTCGTTATTTTCCAATACGGTACCCGTAACAGCATCAATTCGCATACTGTAATGGTGGCTCGCATCCAACAGGTAAATCCTTAGATCCCAGGACAATCGCAGGCGCTCGTCATTGGTTTTCTGGTAGACCAAGGTCACCGGAATAGCTTCCAATGAGATACCGCCATTTGAAAACAGATATTCGTTACCATCACGCCCTAGAAGTTCAAGATTTAAAGGATTAGAAAGACCTAAGGCGGCAACTGCTTTTAATATCGCGGCAGCAGGTGAAATGGAAGGGGTAGTAGTATTTACTTTTTGCCGAAGACCGGAAGTAAAATTGACACCCGCATAGATAACCTGACCGTTCTTTATTGCAAAACTAGAAGAGGAATTATACACGGCAATACCGTTGTGCCTTTGTGAAGCATATACATTTTCCAGCTCCATGCTCTTTGAAAAACTGTTAGAAGTAATTTGAACATCTGCTATGTCCTCCGGCTGAAGCTCTAATTGTGCCCTGTTCGCAGTTAAGTAAGAAGTGATTTGGGTTTCGAAATTTTGAGCGACACTAAGGGTTACAACCAGTAACGCCACCACATGTAGTAGTTTTTTCATGCTGATTTTTAAATGATTAAATAAGTCTATTAAAATTTTGTTCTAAAAATACCGTAAAAAATTAAACAACCTAATGTATTGACCAAAATTAACAGTATTCACTTTAAAATTACTTTTCAGGGTTCCCCCTGTATTCGTTTGAATAGCTGTAATGCATTTCCATCGGTAAGACCGGAAATAAAACTACAGCACAACATTAAATACTCATACACCGACTGCAGTGGTTCATGATTCCTTTCGAAAGAACGAACAATTAAAGTATCGTAATGGGTAGCGGTATTGGTATAACTGTTCTCAAAAGCGGTTGTATAAGTATCCAGTAATGAAGTTAGTATCTTATATCCTGCTATTTCCTTTTCGATCACTTCGGGGCTTCGGTAGATCTTCTCGATACTTAACTTCAAGATATCGTCGATCTGTGCTTTGAAGCGGCTCTTCTCTAATAATGATTCGGAAAAATCTCCGGCTAAAATCGCTTCTTCGTTCTCGAGGAAAATTGAAGATGCTTCAGCGATCAAGGTATTGATTGCTAACGACCGAAGGTATGCCAGTCGGTCTGAAGATTGTGTAAGCTGTTGATATTTCTTGGTATTGATATGCTCCTTCACCAAGTTTATAAGATATTCTAAGGCAAATTCTTCTTCTATCCATCCTAAGTTGATCCCGTCCTCAAAATCAATGATGGTGTAACAAATATCATCGGCTGCCTCTACCAAAAAGGTAAGAGGGTGCCTGTTAAAGGAAAGGTGACCGGTATCGCTTCGATTTCCAAGCCCCAGATCGGTTGCAATTTCTTGAAAGAATTCCGCTTCAGACTGAAACACTCCGTATTTCTTATCTGCTATATGTTTAGTTGGTTTTTTGGGTAAGGATTCCTTTGGGTATTTCATAAAGGCTCCCAAGGTGGCAAAAGAAAGCCTCAGACCTCCGGTCACACCGTTCCTTGTCTCGGTCAATATCTTAAATCCGTTGGCATTCCCTTCAAAATCTACAAGATCTTGGTATTGCTTGTCCGTCAATTGATCTTTAAAACGCTTGCCTTTCCCATTCAGAAAATAATTCCCAATGGCTTTTTCGCCGCTGTGTCCGAAGGGCGGATTCCCAATATCGTGTGCCAGCGCTGCAGCTGCCACAATGGCTCCAAAATCGTTAAACTGATGCCCATGCACCGTCTGCAACTGTGGATGTTTCTCCAATATCTTTTTACCAACGGTTCGCCCCAAGGAACGTCCCACCACAGATACTTCCAGACTATGCGTAAGTCTGGTATGCACAAAAGAGGTTTTAGAAAGAGGTATTACCTGCGTTTTGTCCTGTAAGCTTCTAAAGGCCGCCGAAAAGATCACACGGTCATAGTCTACTTCAAAACCCAATCGGGTCTCGTCCTGTTCGATACGCAAGCGTTTATTGGTATCCCCTTGTCGTCGCAGCGACAAGAGTCGTTCCCATTGCATCATAGATTTTTGAGTTACAAATTATACTGAAAGGAACAAATGTAAAATTTATTTCATTCTTAAAACTGAATTAACACAGGCATAATGCACCCCCTTTACTTTTGTTGCCGGATACACTGAAGCAGTCGTCCTTGTTAACACTTAGCTAACATTGATGTTACAATTAGCTAAAGGAAACATAACGTTTAGCTAACTGCCCGGCAGTACAATTGAGGTTCCTTTGCGGCATACAAATTAAGAATAATTAATGAAAAGAATAGTTTTACTTATCGCGTTGTTTTTTAGCGCTTTAGCCATGTCGCAAACCGGAACGATCGAAGGAACTTTAACCGATAAAGAAGCCCTTGGAGAACCGCTCCCCTTTGCCAATATTATAATTAAAGGTACCACCACAGGAACTACTTCCGATTTTGACGGAAACTATATTCTAGAGAATGTCCCGGCAGGAACCTATATCCTTGAATTCAGTTTTGTGGGGTACGAAACACTTGAAATTGCCGACGTTGCGGTTGAAGCTGGAAAGTTCACACGTGTGGATGCGGCTCTTGGTGTAAGTGCCGCGGCACTTGATGAGGTCTTTATCAGAGTACAGACCAGTAGAGAACGAGTTGAAGCACTTCTATTGGAACAGAAGAAAGCGGTGGAGATCAAAGAAAGTATTGGCGCCGAAGAAATGGGAAAATTAGGAGTGAGTAATGCTTCGGCTGCTACCACTAAAATTTCAGGAGTGAACAAAACCGACGGCTCCGGAGGTGACGTCTATGTGCGTGGTTTGGGAGACCGTTATTTATCGACCACCTTAAACGGGCTTCCTGTCCCATCAGACGATATAGAACGCAAGAACATCGATCTTGAATTATTCCCTACACGATTGATCGAAAGCGTTTCAGTAAGCAAAACAACGTCTCCCGGCATCTCTGCAGATCAATCTTCAGGAAACATTAATATAAGCTCCAAGCAACTTAATAAAAGTGAATTGCTTTCAGTAAATATAAGCGGGTCTGCAAATTCGAACGTGGTTTCTGAAGGGGTTTTCGACAACTTCAAAGTTTCACCAAACAACAGCGATATTACTTTAGGCTTTTATTCAAGCGATGTGAATGCCCGCGATGCGATCACACAGCAAAGTTGGAGTCCCGAAGTGATCTCGGCACCTGTCAACAGATCGTTCGGTCTTACCGCCGGGAAGAAATTTGGAGAAAATTTGCGCGTTCTTATCACAGCCGGTCAATCTGACGAATATGAATACCGTGACGGTTCCTTCCGCCAGTATCGCTCTAACTTCTTAGACGATATTATTCCCGATGCGATTACATGGTCACGCACTTTAACAACTTCAGGTTTGGGACATATTGAGCTAAAAGCCAACGAGAACCATGTGATCCGTTTCAATTCATTGTTCATTAACAAAGTACAGGATCAAGTCTTTGAAGGTGGCCGAAGTGGTAATGCCGTGATCTTTGAGGAGACAGACCCCACTGAAGGACTTGGACAATTTATTAGAGATCAAAATCTAAAGAAAACCTTACTCTCTGTAACACAATTAAGCGGAACGCACGACTTCTCTGAAATGAACACCCTAGACTGGGCTGCAGGGTATAACTTTCTTGGAGCCGATGAGCCAAAGCGTATCCGTAACGAGGTGAACTTCAACGATGAGATCGTTCAGTTGGGAAGAACCGGAGGTTTTCAACAACGAAAAAGTCTTCAGCGTATAGAGGATATTGAGTATAACGGTCGTTTGGCCGATGTCCATACCTTTTATGAAGGCGAGAACGACCTTTTTCAATTGGCCGGGGGGGTGAACTTCAGAAATAAGACAAGAGATTTTAAATCACAATTCTTTGGTGTGGAAGAAGCATTCACCAATGCGATCAATCCCGAATCCATCGATGCTATTTCAGACATTTTTACAGCGTCGCGTTTTGAGAACGGGATCCTTAAACTGAATACGCTACAAGCAGACCGATACGAAGGAGATTTGCAGTCTGTTGCCGGATTTATAGATGCAACAGGCACCGTAGGTAAATTTACTGTTTCTGCAGGTTTACGCTTCCAGAAGGACGACATCGATGTTCGATATGATGTGGGGAACATTCCGGGGCGTTTAGGAAGTGAGTCTAAGGATTACCGCCGCTTGTATCCTTCGGTGAACTTAAAATATGCCATAAACGAAAATCACAGCATTAGATTTGCAAATAGTTCTACGACAACCTTACCCGAATTTAAGGAGATCGCTCCTTTTGAATACGTCTCTCCTGTAGGTCAGGTAACCCGAGGAAACCCGGATATTGAAGCGTCTATTAATTACAATTATGACTTAAAATGGGAATATTTTCCTACTACAGACCAATTGTTCTCATTGACCGGATTTTACAAAAAGATCGAGGATCCTATTAGCAAGGTACAGGATAGAGGTTCGGCAGGCGTATTCTCATATTTCAACGCAGGAGAAAGAGCCGAGGTATATGGTATTGAATTGGAAACCCGGGTGAATATTTTAAATGTAGAAGATCAGCCCAGCTTAAAGCTTAATCTAAATGCGTCACGCATGTGGCACAAACAAGATCTGCTTGAGATCTTCGATGCTAATGGAAACTTCGTGAGAACCTTTCGATACAAGGGGCTGACAGAGACCGATCTTCAAGGAGCTTCGGACTGGATCGTGAATACCACCTTTAATTTTTCTACCAATACTGAAACCCCTTTTGAAGCAGCCATTACCGGTAATTATGCTTCAGATAAAGTGTATGCCTTAGGAGCACCCGAAATTCAAACAGCCAGTGAAACCAACTACAACGATGCGATTGTTGAAAAAGGTTTTGTTCGGCTTGATCTTATTCTAAGTAAAGAGTTAAATGAGAATTTAAAGATAGGACTTTCAGGAAAGAACCTTTTAAACCCGGAGATCGAGCGAACACAATTGATCCGCCCAAGTACCACCGGAATAGAAACTGAAGAAACTGTCCTTTCCTATACGAAAGGAATCCAGATAGGCTTTAACCTTAACTATTCATTCTAAAATTACTAATGTATAACACAAAAAGAAAACGTATGAAAACTATGAAAAACATAGCAGCCATGTTTGCTGTTCTAACCGCCGTGACTTTTGCAAGTTGCAGCAGCAATGATGATACAATTCCTGTGGACGATGATCCAGCTGGATCGACAGATCTTACAGGAAACTTAACCGAGGACCGCGTATTGGACCCGTCGGTAGAATATTCCGTGACCGGCCCCTTTTTAGTAAAATCGGGAGTGAAATTGACCATCCCTGCGGGAACCGTTATCGTTTCTGAAGTAGGCCAAGATCGCTACATTGCGGTTGAAAAAGGAGCAGAGATCGATATTCAGGGAACGTCCACCCTTCCGGTGATCATGCGTTCTGAAAATAATGCGCCCGGTGATTGGGGAGGTTTGTTACTATGCGGTAACGCCGTTACCACCGAAGGTGTGGATGCAACTGCAGAAGTAGGTGGATTGATCTACGGAGGGACGAACAATAACGACAGTTCGGGAAATATCGACTACCTTATTATTCAAGGCGCCGGTGCTCAGATCAATTCAGAATCACAGTACAACGGTTTAACCTTATATGCCGTGGGAAGTGGAACGACCATTGATAACGTAGCTTTGATCGATGGAGCAGATGACGGAGTTGAATTCTTTGGCGGAACGGTTTCTGTAAACAATCTTTATCTTGAGAACAACGAAGACGATGCTGTGGACTGGACTGAAGGCTGGAGTGGAACCGTAACCAACACCTACGTCCTGCACACTATTGAAGGATTCTCTACTGCTGTTGAAGCCGATGGTGTAAATGGCAATCCAAAGTTGGTGAACTTCACCGCTTTCTCCAGTACCGGAGGAACGGCCTTACAATTCAAGAAAGAGTCCGGGGCCACCATTACAGGCCTGTCGCTAACAGGATATGAGACTTCTATTGATATGAGAGATAATGGTCCGTTATCCAATGTGATTATTGACGGTGAGATTGGAGACCCCAATACTACCTATATCGCACCACCTACCGTAGATGTTTCTATGTTCGCCTGGGTAAATTCTAATCAATCCGGTTCTGAATTTGCAATCTTGGAAGGTAGTATAACAACCACGGTTACCTTGGATCCTGCGCAACGTTACCTATTGAACAATGCCTATATCGTACAAAACGGCGGAAAATTGATCATCCCTGCAGGAACTAAGATCACTGCACGTGATGGTGGGACAGAGGTATATATTGCCGTTCTAAAAGGAGGAGCCATCGAGATCAACGGGACTTCTTCTAATCCTGTGGTGATGTCGTCACAATCTGCACAACCCGGCGACTGGGGCGGATTGACCATTTGTGGTGATGCTCCTACCACCGAAGGTGTAAATGCCACGGCCGAAGTGGGAGGTTTCATTTACGGAGGTAATAATCCAAACGACGATTCCGGGAATATCGATTATCTGGTCATTCTGGGAACAGGAGCTCAGATCAACTCGGAGTCACAGTACAATGGCGTATCGCTGTATGCTGTTGGAGACCAAACAAGTATCAACAATTTGGCCGTGATCAATGGCGCAGATGATGGAATTGAATTCTTTGGCGGAACAGTAAATGCTACCAATTTGTATTTTGAGAACAACGAAGATGATTCCGTAGACTGGACCGAAGGATGGAATGGTACTGTGACCAATACCTATGTATTACATGCTATTGAAGGATTCTCTACAGCTATTGAAGCCGATGGGATAAACAATAATCCAACCTTTACAAACTTCACGGCTATCTCCAGTACTGGTGGAACTGCGTTACAGTTTAAAAAAGAGTCTGGAGCTACTATGACCAATGTATTACTTACAGGGTATACTACTAACGTGGATATGCGCGACAATGGACCTATCGGAAACGTAATTATTGACGGAGTGCCATTAAGTTCACCTGTGGATGATGTGTTTAGCGGTACCGCTGTGGACATCTCCGGATGGGCCTGGATCAATGCCAGATTGTAAGAAGGAATTATATTTTTATTTGAATTAGCCAAAAAAAAGAGCTCCCAACGGGAGCTCTTTTTTATTCTTTTATATTGTGTTGTTAATTCGCAACTACGCGCGTGTCTTTTACTTCCCAAGTTTTAACTTCAGCAATCTTTGCATCGTTGTACGTAACCTGTTTCATGGTAGCTCCTTGATAAAAATACCAAGTTCCTGCCTTTTCACCATTATTGTAATAGGCAACGGCTGTTTTATTTCCTTGGGCATCATAACTGATCCATTCCCCCTGCAATTTGTTCTCTAAGTTGTAAAATCCTGTTTGAGCGACTTTACCATTGTCATGATACAAGGTCGCTTCAATTAGATCTCCTTTCAAGACATAATCATTTTTTTGAGCTTCTTGCGCCATTACAACACCCATGGTGCATATCATTGTAAATACTAAGATCAACTTTTTCATGGTAACGATTTTTATAGATACTCAAATGTACAAAATTGGTAACAATAAAGAAAGGTTTAGTTAACGTTAAATTTACATTAAACTTATATTGGGCTGTAAATCAATTACTTGATATGTAAAACTTAACATTGGAAATGTATAATAGAGTGTTTTTCTTAATGTTATTTTAATATTCCCTTGACACTAAAACTACATTCGTGCTATTTCTTTGTAACACACTTTGATAAAATCGTTTAGTTTTTGTCAACTTGATTTTAGAAGTGTGGAGGCTACCTAAGGGTGGCCTCTGTCATAAAAAAAACCCGCAATTGCTTGCGGGTTTTTTATTTCAGTGGAAAATATTATAGATCGAAGGTAACTCCTCCGGTGCTTATATCGTACATTCCTCCAACGATCATTATTTCATTGTTCTTTTCCATTTCAGCGAGTATAGGACTCTCTTTTCTAATATTCGCTATGGTCAATTGAACGTTCTTAGTAGCGACTCGATCAACAAAATCTAAATTGCTGCTGTTTCGTTTACTTTCGTCCGAAGGTTCTTTAACAGCCTCCACAGCAGGTTCTATCTTTTCTATCAACTTGGTCAAGTTACCTAATCGTGCATGATCGCAAGCTCCTTTTACAGCTCCACAGCTGGTATGACCTAAGACTACAATCAATTTTGTGCCCGCCAACTTACAGGCAAATTCCATACTGCCTAAAATATCCTCGTTCACGAAATTCCCTGCGATCCGAATACTGAATATATCTCCCAGCCCTTGATCGAATACCAACTCTGCAGAAACTCTGGAGTCGATACAGCTTAAAATAGTGGCAAAAGGAAACTGTCCGTCCTCAGTGTCATTCACCTGCTGAAGTAGGTTTCTATTTGCTCTTAAATTATTCTGAAACCGTTCGTTCCCTTCTTTTAAAAACTGAAGGGATTTTTCCGGAGTCATAGTGGCTTGTGTTTCTCTTGTATGTGCTTTCATTTTTCTATATGTTTTTTACGTCAGAAATCTGACAGTTCATCTTTTATTTAATATTTATCCTTAACATTTGCATTGATCCACTTTAAACACTCTTTAAAGGTTGGAAATATTTGTTCCTCCGGCACAAGGTCCGGGATAATATCGATACGCTCCATCATATACCTTGGTTGCGCCAGTACATCTACAAACAGCACTTTTATCCCTCGTTGTGACAGGTCCACCAGGACATCCTCCAATGCATACAGTCCGGATTGATCGATATACTGCATCCTACCCATACGAATAATAACCGCCGAGGCTGTGAATGGTATTTGCGTAGCCAATTGTTGAAAGTCGCTTGTGGAGCCAAAGAAAAGCGGTCCTTTGATATGCTTGATAAATACCTCTTCCTTGAGTGCTTCAGGAAATTTGTGCTCATCATCCCATTTCTGCTCTTTCAGCAGGGGTTTCACATCAGAACGTTCAAATGTGAGATCTCCCATCTTCTTCATAAACATGAGTGAAGCAATCACAAGTCCAATTCCTACTGCATATACCAAGTTCCACACTGAAGAAAGCACCAATACAATGATCATAATGGCAACTTCGGCTCTTGGCATGTTAGGAATCGCTTTTAACCCTTTATAATCCATCACGCCAATCCCTACGGTGATCAAAATCCCCGCCAATACGGCTGCCGGGATCTGAGAGGCTACAGGACCCAACGATAGCAGAATCACTAATAACAGTACTCCTGCGATCATCCCCGATAAACGGGTTTTACCTCCGGACTTAATGTTCACGACAGTTCGAATGGTAGCTCCTGCACCGGGAATTCCGCCAAAAATGGCTCCAATACTGTTACCAATTCCTTGACCTACCAGTTCCTTATTCGGATTGTGTCTGGTCTTTGTCATATTATCTGCCACCACCGAAGTAAGCAAAGAATCGATCGCTCCCAGTAACGCTAATGTCAATGCTGTAAAGATATAAGGAGTTATAGACCCCAGACTAAAGCCCGTTATTATCTCAAGATTGGGAATAGGCAAACCGCTTGGGATCTGCTCGATAGGTCGGTAGTCCAGATTGAAACCAAAGGCAATTCCAGAAACAACCAAAAGCGCTACCAAAGTACTTGGAACAGCCGTTGTAATGCGTTTAAAGCCATAAATAATGAAGATGGTTCCTAATGCCAGCATTAGCTCCAGCCAGTTTATATTCTGAAAGGCTTTCGGCATCATTTTAATAGCTCCTATCACCCCGGATGCTTCAGATGCGGCAAGCGTTTGCGACTCTTTTAGAATGTCATCCTGACTGATCGTTTCGGCACGCTTGATGGTTTCTCTAAAATCTTCTAAGACCAAGATACCTTCGCCCGCTTCTTCTTTCAGAATATTATCTAAAATCATCTCTTCGGCCATAGGCTTGAATTGTTGAACATATTCTATGTCCTCCTTTGGGTAGTATCCCACAGCAGGAAGTATTTGAGTGAAAAGAATAATGATCCCGATGGCTGTCATGAACCCGGACACTACGGGATAAGGAATATATTTAATGTATTTCCCCAATCCAACAGCACCCAAACCAATTTGCATAAGCCCCGCGAGCAGGAAGACAGTAAGAATTGCAGGTAATGCCTTGTTAACATCGCCGTCATTTACAGCAATGATCCCCGCGATCACAACCATACTTACCGCTGTCATAGGAGCCGTAGGACCTGAAATTTGTGTATTAGTCCCTCCAAAAAGGGCTGCAAAAAAACTTACAAAAATAGCTCCGTAGAGTCCCGCACTAGGTCCTAATCCGGAGCTTACTCCAAAGGCAAGTGCCAAAGGCAAGGCAACGATCCCGGCGGTAATTCCACCAAATAGATCGCCTCGAAAATGTGAAAAGTCGAATAATTTCTTCATTGAGTTGTATTAAAATGAATGATCAGTCACTGCCAAATGCAGGACCGTGTACTAAATTAATGAAATTCAAGGTATTACGAGTGTACTTCGGGAGGGGGCAAATAAATTTCCGAAAAATAGGTAGAAGTATCTTCCTTATAGTAAATATATGATTTGGAGCGTTTTTGAGAAGCCGCTAACGACATATAGGAAGGAAGTCGCTGAACGATCTTATTCTCTTCCAATTGTTTTTTGCTTTTTTGTTGCGGCTCTTCTTCGGTGAGTTCAACCAGAACAATATTGTTCGTATCCATGTTTAACAATGTTAACACCGGCGGCGCAAGAATGGCTACTACCATCGCCATACTTATAAAGAATATGGGTATTTGTTTAAGCAATTTGGATTGGTTTTGGACAAATATAACCGCAAATGTGAGATAGTTGCGAGCGAGAACTGTTAAAAAACCTTTAAAATTCATATCCATCAAATGGGTTTGCAGTATTTCTTTTTTTATTTACGTAGCCTTAACGTTAACTTAACATAGAAGTAGGTTCTTTGCAGCGACAAAAACTATAAACGATTTTTAATGAGACTTCACTACCTAGCGATAGCTGCGGTATCTTTGGTACTGCACACAGCCCATTCTCAGGAAATTACTGAAACCTCTTTTGGCAAGGGAATGTTGAATGTAGTTGCAAAGGACAGTTCATGGAGCGTTAAATTCGCACCTCGCATCCAGTTTAGGGCCGGTTCCCAATGGGACCATGACGGTGACTCCTACGGTAGTCCCGAATATAATTTTCTTATTCGAAGAGCCCGATTAAAATTTGATGGTTTTGCATTCTCCCCTACATTAAAATATAAGATAGAGCTTGGGCTTTCCAACAGAGATATCTCCGGAGCAAGCCGTTTTACAAGCGATGCCCCACGCTATATTTTGGATGCCGTGGTGATGTGGAATTTCTACGAAAATTTCGAACTATGGGTGGGTCAAACTAAATTACCGGGAAATGTAGAGCGTGTTGTCTCCTCGGCAAATCTTCAGTTGATCGATCGGTCATTACTTAACAGTCGTTTTAATATCGATCGAGATATAGGGATCCAATTACGTCATCAAACAAAACTTTCAGAATCGATTGTACTTCGCGAAAAATTTGCATTATCTCAAGGGGAGGGACGAAATATCACAACCGGCAATCTTGGAGGCCTTCAATATACCGGTCGACTGGAGGTACTCCCTTTTGGAACCTTTAAAGGAAAAGGAGATTATATACAAAGCGATTTGAGCCGGGAACAATCTCCAAAATTAATGGTGGGCGTAACCTACGATTTTAATGACAATGCCGTAAAAACGAGAAGCAATCTCGGCGATTATATGCTTACCTCTACCGGCTTCTACGAAACCGATATCTCGACGATTTTCGTGGATGCGATGTTCAAGTACAAGGGTTTTTCTTTTATGGGTGAATTTGCGGCGCGAGAGGCAGATGCTCCTGTTGCTACAGAACTTAACGGGATGCCTGCAATGGATGAGGAAGGAAATTTAACCGAAGATGTCGTTCTTGTTGGAAACGCTTATAATTTTCAAGCAGGATATGTATTCGAGTCGAATTATGAGATTGCAGGGCGATTTACCACTGTGGATTATGCCGCTATTACTGAAACTTCAAACCCCGAACAATACACTGTGGGGGTTTCTAAATATATTGTAGGCCATAAATTGAAAGTACAGTCGGATGTAAGTTACACTACTTCTTCCGGAGAACCCGATTCTATTGAGTTCAGGATTGGTTTCGACCTTCATTTTTAAACCGAAAGAGATAACAATTTGGTAACAAGGAAACTTAATTTAATTGTGACATTTGCACCACTAATAACTATTAGATAACATGGAAAACATTTATTTATTAATGCTCGTTGCCCTTGCCGCTTTAGCGGTTGCCGACCTCGTAGTTGGCGTAAGTAATGACGCAGTAAACTTCTTGAACTCCGCTATTGGATCCAAAGCGATCTCATTCCGGACCATTATGATCGTTGCGAGTTTAGGTATCTTTATTGGAGCGGTCTTCTCCAGTGGAATGATGGAGGTGGCCCGTAAAGGAATCTTTGTTCCCGGAGAGTTCTATTTTGAAGAGATCATGATCATTTTTATGGCAGTAATGATTACAGATATCTTACTGTTGGATTTCTTCAACACCCTTGGAATGCCTACCTCTACAACCGTCTCTATTGTATTTGAGCTACTTGGTGCAGCCGTGGTGATGGCGCTTATAAAAATTAGTGCATCAGACACCGAAACGATTGCAAATCTTGGAACTTATATTAATACTGAAAAGGCCACCGAGATCATCTCGGGGATTCTTCTATCTGTCGTGATCGCCTTTACCATTGGAGCGCTGGTCCAATGGCTTTCCCGCTTAATATTTACCTTCCACTATGAGAAGAAGATCAAAAATTTTGGTGCTCTTTTTGGCGGGGTAGCACTTACAGCTATAGGCTATTTTATTTTTCTGAAAGGATTAAAAGGAACGCCATATTACGATGATTTCAAGTGGGTGCTCGAAGAGCAAACGCTCCTGCTTGTCGCCGGTAGTTTTGTTTTTTGGACCTTGTTCTCCTTCTTATTTATGAAGCTTTTCAAGAAAAGCATCCTTATTGTTGTTATTGCTGTGGGAACCTTCGGATTGGCCTTAGCCTTTTCCGGAAACGACCTTGTAAACTTTATTGGAGTGCCTATGGCCGCTTATCATTCCTACGAAGCCTGGATCGCTTCGGGAGAGGCCGCCTCTACCTTTTCCATGGAGATTTTGGAATCTAAGGTCCCCGCAGAGCCATTTCTACTTCTCATCGCCGGGGCGGTGATGGTACTTACGCTGTGGTTCTCGAAAAAGGCAAAGACCGTAACCGACACAGAGATCGGGCTGTCCAGACAAGGTGAAGGTCACGAAAAATTTAGTCCGAACGTCCTGTCACGTGCCGTAGTGAAGGGAAGTACCAAATTAGTTTCGGCTTTGGGAGGCATGATACCTCAGGCTACACAAGATAAGATTAGCGCGAGTTTTGAGAAACCCGTGGTACAACTTCCGAAGCATAAGACCTACGAATTGCCGGCTTTCGATATGATCCGCGCCTCGATAAATCTTGTCGTAGCGGGGGTGCTTATTTCCATCGCAACCTCAATGAAGTTGCCACTTTCTACTACTTACGTAACCTTTATGGTTGCCATGGGTACTTCATTGGCCGATCGTGCCTGGGGACGTGAAAGTGCTGTCTACCGTGTCGCCGGAGTGCTTAATGTGATCGGGGGCTGGTTCTTTACGGCTTTCAGTGCGTTTGTAGCAGCCGGAACTATGGCATACCTAATCTATTTAGGTAAAGGTACCGCGATCGCCATTCTATTGTTGTTGGCCATTGGACTATTGATTAGAAACTATATTTCTCATAAAAATAAATCCAATAAAGTAGTTCCACACGATGAATTGAAAAAAGCTGAAAGCAGTACCGTTCAAGGGATCATCGAAGAAAGCGCCGACAATGTTGCGAAAGCAGTTGCAAGGACCAATAAGATCTATTCTTCCATTATTACCGGTCTTGCAAAACAAGAAAGCTCTAAACTCAAGAAGAGTAAACAGCGTGTTTCCAAACTCAGTGATGAGGTGGATGACCTTCGTAATAATATCTTCTACTTCATCAAGAATCTTGACGAAGGTAGTGTACGCGGAAGTAATTTCTATATCCTTATTCTCGGGTACCTCACAGATGTCACACAGTCGTTGGAGTACATTGCAAAAGTGAGCTATAAACACGTTCATAACAATCACAAGGCACTTCGATTTAATCAGATCAAGGACCTTCAAGAGATCGACAACTCGTTCGAGTCGCTGCTGAAGGACATTGAAGAGATCTTTGAGAACCGGGAGTTTGAAAAACTGGGAGAAATCCTTGTTCGCAAGAAGAAAGCGTTCGATGACATTTCGGCAATGATCGAAAAGCAGATCACAAGAACTCGTACCGAAGAATCGAGTCCTAAAAATACGACCCTTTATTTTAGTCTGTTGCTCGAAACAAAAGATCTGGTTACTGCGCTAATGCACCTAATGGAGGAGTATTATAAGAGTTACAGCAAAGAGTAACTAGCATGATTCCTCTGAAAAAATCCCGTTATCTTGAGCATCTTTCAAGTAACGGGATTTTTTAATGGGCTTTTTGAAAGAATCAGAATTTTGTATCACACCAACTAACGGCAACCGCATGAATATATCGTCTTCAAAAAATCTTAAAGAAGTAGCCGTAGTCTTTTTTAAACTTGGCTGCTTCGCTTTTGGCGGACCGGCGGCACATATTGCCATGATGGAACAAGAGGTCGTTTCTAAAAGAAAGTGGATGACACGCGCACATTTTTTAGATCTTGTGGGTGCAACAAATCTTATTCCGGGGCCCAATTCTACCGAAATGACCATGCATTGTGGTCATGAAAGAGCCGGTAAAAAAGGACTTGTTGTGGCGGGTCTTTGTTTTATTCTGCCGGCTGTTGTAATAACCGGCGCGCTTGCCTATTTATATGTTCGTTACGGGACTCTTCCGGAGGTCGCCCCTTTTGTAAAAGGCATTCAACCCGCCGTGCTCGCCATAATAGCTTCTGCCATTATTAAGTTGGGCAAGAAGGCAGTGAAAAACTGGGAGTTGGGAATTCTGGGGTTTTTGGTGCTTACTGCAGCCCTTTTAGGCGTTAATGAAGTGGTTGCACTCCTTTTGGGCGGAATCACAGGACTCCTTTATTTTTTTCTGAAAGACACTTTAAGGAGATCCCCTCACGCTCAATTTGCCCCGTTCTTGATATGTTTCGTTTCTGCCGAAGTTTTTGCAAAACTGTCAACTCTTAAGATATTCTGGATCTTCCTGAAGGTTGGAAGCATCCTCTATGGCAGCGGGTATGTGCTCTTCGCCTATCTCGACGCCGAATTGGTCACGGCAGGTTATTTAACGCGTCCCGAACTCATTGAAGCCATTGGTATAGGACAATTCACTCCCGGTCCTGTGCTTTCTACCGCTACCTTCATTGGCTATCAACTTGGTGGGTTTTGGGGTGCCGTAGCAGCCACCACTGGTATATTCGTTCCTTCATTTCTTTTCGTCTGGATCCTAAATCCGTTGGTGCCAAGGATGAGACGTTCGTCTTTGCTGGGCTACTTTTTAGATAGTGTGAATGTAGCTGCCGTAGCGGTGATGTTGGCCGTCTTGTACATTATGGCTTCAGAGACATTGGTAGATTGGCGGACGATGCTCATTCTGGCAATAAGTTCTGTTCTTGTATTTCGCTTTCAAAAAGTGAGTGTGATCTGGGTGATCGTACTAGGGGCTTTGTTAGGCTATCTGCTTCAGTATTTATAAGATTTCTGAAAAGGATAATCCTTCAAAATAATAATAGTCCAGTAGTACAATGATCAAATTGTGGATAAAATGTATCAGCATTCCCAGCCATAATGTGCTGTATCTATGCCGTAGATACCCTAGTACAATTCCGAAGGGAAAGATCCAAACAAAAGACAGCAATGAAAAATGGATCAATGCAAATATAAAGGCTGTTGCCAAAATAGTGATCCTGGGTGTTGTAACGATCTGTAATTGATTGAACAGGAAACCCCGAAAAGCCAGCTCTTCAAAGATTGGGGGAATGATCACATAAAACACAAAGGCCCAAAAGAAGGGACTGTCATAAAACATATAATCATAGAACAAATTGGTATCTTCATCATAGAGCATTGTATTCAACCAATCTACGCTGTAATACACACTGAGCCCGGTGAGGAAGGGAAAAAGAACAGAGAACAGCACCCCTTTCCACTCAACTTTTACGACATTGTAGAGAGAGAAGACATTTCTGACATCAAAGAAGGTAAACAATACCGTAAGCAGTATAAAGACACTTTCTAGTGCTATTTCGGTAAAGAGGGAATCACTTTCGGCATAAACGGCATAGGCAATAACAGCATACAATAGATAGGCACCGTAAAAAGCGATGATGAGCTGTATGCTCCTTCTTTCCTTCACAGCTTGTCGGGTTACGACCCTATTGCCACAATGACCACAGAAGCGCGCTGTTTGAGGCAGTAAGTTCTTACAACGGGTACAACGGCTCTCCATGGATGGATCTTAAATATTTCGAAGTTGCATGGCAGAGTTGATCCCCTTAGCAAGGTACCCAATCACCAGAATTTTTATAATGATCCCTTTATAGATCGTAGACGGGTCCAGGATCGCATCGATCACCACAATGGTAAGAAAGACCAGCAATCCAAGAACTAGTGCAATGAGCGGCCGCTTTTGGGACCAATATCCTAGTGCGAGATAGATCACTGCTAAAATTCCCGTTGCGATCAAGGTCGCACTGTCTTCAAAGCGAAAAAAATAGATCAACCCCCAAAACAACGAAAGTCCGGCCACTACATACAAACTATTTCGTGCAGATTTGATACGTTTGGATGCATTTTGAGAGGTTTGATTCGCGATAACGCGTTTGGCATGAAAACCAGATCGCTGTGCTTCGGAGCCTCGCTCCGGGTAACCACAAGCGGTACAGAATACCTGCTTCTCGATTAATTGGGTGTCGCATTGAGAGCAATGTACTGCGGGGATCAAGATTTCTTCCATACGTAGCTTTAAAAAAGCTAATATAAAAGAATCCATAAAAAAAGGAAGGCGAAACGCCTTCCTTTTTATCATAAAACACTTAAAATTTAAGAACCACACATAAGACAATCATCGTCCTCATCGGCTGTACGAGATTTGGCTAACAATTCGCGTAATTCTTGGGGCGTAAGCGGTTGATTGGATGTCGCCGAAGTGGC
Organism: Altibacter lentus; assembly: GCF_000746845.1. Taxonomy (GTDB): domain Bacteria; phylum Bacteroidota; class Bacteroidia; order Flavobacteriales; family Flavobacteriaceae; genus Altibacter; species Altibacter lentus. The sequence goes on from NZ_KN050846.1 coordinate 1,776,321, forward strand.
ATCCACCGCAGTGGTTGCGGCAACAGCTGCAACCGGTTCTTTTTTGGTTTCACTCTTAAGCGTAAACTTGATAGCATCCACCGCACTCTTTGTACGTAAATAATACATTCCTGTCTTTAGACCGCTCTTCCAAGCATAGAAATGCATGGAGGTAAGTTTTGCAAAGTTCGCATTCTCCATAAAGAGGTTGAGTGACTGTGACTGATCGATGAAATATCCTCTGTGACGGGACATGTCGATGATATCTTTCATACTCAATTCCCACACGGTCTTGTAGAGTTCTTTCAATTCCTGCGGAATGATATCTACGTCTTGTATGGAGCCATTGGCACGCATAATCTGTTCTTTGAGGTCCTCGTTCCACAATCCTAGTGACACCAGGTCTTCCAACAGGTGTTTGTTTACTACAATGAATTCTCCTGAAAGGACTCTTCGGGTGTAGATATTGGAGGTATAGGGCTCAAAGGCCTCATTATTACCGAGGATCTGAGAGGTTGATGCGGTTGGCATTGGCGCTACTAACAAAGAGTTACGCACGCCGTGCTTTTTCACATCTTTCCGAAGTTTTGCCCAGTCCCAGCGACCGCTTAGTTCTTCATCCTTAATTCCCCAAAGGTTGTGCTGAAACAATCCTTGAGAAATAGGTGAACCTTTATAGGTCTCGTAAGCACCATCTGTTTTGGCTTCTTCCATAGAAGCAGAAACAGCTGCAAAATAGAGTGTTTCAAAGATCTCCTGATTCAATTTTTTGGCTTCATCGCACGTAAAAGGAAGACGCAACATGATAAAGGTATCTGCCAATCCCTGTACTCCCAGGCCTACCGGACGGTGGCGGAAATTAGAGTTCTCTGCTTCCTTAACCGGGTAATAATTGCGATCGATAACGCGATTTAGGTTTTTGGTTACTCGTTTTGTCACCCGGAACAATTCTTTGTGGTCAAATTCTCCGTTCTTTACAAACATGGGTAGCGCAATGGATGCTAAGTTACATACCGCGACCTCATCCGGCGCGGTATACTCCATGATCTCTGTACATAAATTAGAGGAACGAATGGTTCCTAAATTCTTTTGGTTGCTCTTTCGGTTGGCGGCATCCTTATAAAGCATGTAGGGCGTTCCTGTCTCAATTTGAGACTCCATGATCTTTTCCCATAGCTCCCGTGCTTTAATGGTCTTACGCCCTTTGTTCTCTGCTTCATATTTGTGGTATAAAGCTTCAAACTCTTCGCCGTGACAATCGAACAATCCGGGGCATTCGTTTGGACACATCAAGGTCCACTCTCCGTCCTCCTGTACACGCTTCATAAACAAATCCGGGATCCACATGGCATAAAAGAGATCACGAGCACGCATTTCTTCTTTTCCATGATTTTTCTTTAGGTCCAAGAAGTCAAAAATATCGGCATGCCATGGCTCAACGTAGATGGCAAAAGAGCCTTTTCGTTTACCCCCTCCCTGATCTACGTAACGCGCGGTATCATTGAACACACGAAGCATAGGAACAATTCCGTTGGAAGTTCCATTGGTTCCGGAGATATAGGAACCGGTTGCACGGATGTTATGAATTGACAATCCAATTCCTCCGGCCGATTGTGAGATTTTGGCAGTCTGCTTCAGTGTGTCATAGATACCGTCAATGCTGTCATCCTTCATCGTTAATAGGAAGCAAGATGACATTTGTGGTTTTGGTGTACCACTATTGAATAAAGTAGGTGTTGCGTGTGTAAAGAATTTCTTGGACATGAGCTCATAGGTCTCCTTGACAGCGGCCAGGTCGTCAAGATGGATTCCAACAGAAACACGCATCAACATGTGTTGCGGACGCTCCACGATCTTCCCGTTTAATTTCAATAAATAAGATCGCTCCAATGTTTTGAAACCGAAGTAATCGTATCCAAAATCACGATTATAAATAATGGTGGAGTCCAATTCTTCGGCATTTTTCTTGATGACCTCGTAAACTTCATCGCTTAGCAATGGTGCATCCTTTCCGGTACGCGGATTTACATAGGTATAAAGGTCTGTCATCACCTCAGAGAACGATTTCTTGGTATTCTTGTGTAAGTTAGAGACAGAGATTCTAGCAGCAAGACGTGCATAGTCGGGGTGAGATGTGGTCATTGTGGCCGCTACTTCGGCTGCCAGATTATCCAGCTCACTTGTGGTTACCCCGTCGTACAAGCCTTCAATAACTCGCATTGAAATCTTTACCGGATCTACTAATTCATTTAGACCATAACACAGCTTTCGCACTCGTGCGGTGATCTTATCGAACATGATAGGTTCTTTGCGGCCGTCTCTTTTAATTACATTCATTCTGTTCTACTTTATGAGGTTACTTATTTTTTTTGAAAAAAGGTGCCGTGGTGAAGTTTATAAACAACACTCAATCAGCATTTTATGTCGAAAAGCCCGCTTCTTGGGGAGAAAGCGGATGCTCTTCTAAAAATCTGCGTCGAAACTTATTTTATTCGACTCTTTGTCCATGTTAGTGACGCCTGCTTTTTGATATTCAGATACTCGTTTCTCGAAGAAGTTCGTTTTTCCTTGTAACGATATCATATCCATAAAGTCGAATGGATTGGTGGCGTTGTATTCTTTTTCACATTCCAGCTCAACCAGAAGGCGGTCTGTTACGAACTCTAAATATTGGGTCATGAGCTTTGAGTTCATTCCAATAAGGCTGGCCGGTAGTGATTCGGTAATAAATTCTCGTTCAATGTTCAATGCATCGACGATGATCTCGCGGATGCGCTCCTTTGGCACTTTGTTGACCAAATGCTGATTGTGCAGATGCACGGCAAAGTCGCAGTGTACTCCTTCATCTCTAGAGATCAACTCGTTCGAGAAGGTCAAGCCGGGCATGAGGCCTCGTTTCTTCAACCAGAAAATAGAGCAGAAGGCTCCGCTAAAGAAGATCCCTTCCACAGCAGCAAAAGCGATAAGTCGCTCCGCAAAACTGGGGCTTTCGATCCATTTCAACGCCCAGTCTGCTTTCTTTTTGATGGCAGGGAAGTTCTCAATGGCATTAAACAATTGATCCTTTTCCTTATCGTCTTTAACGTAGGTGTCGATCAACAATGAATAGGTTTCACTGTGGATGTTTTCCATCATAATCTGGAACCCATAAAAGAACTTTGCTTCGCTGTATTGCACTTCATTCACAAAATTCTCTGCGAGATTCTCATTTACAATACCGTCGCTGGCTGCAAAAAAGGCAAGGATGTGTTTTATAAAATAGCGCTCATCGTCGTTTAGTTTCCCGGTCCAGTCGGTAAGATCTTGATGAAGATCGATTTCTTCCGCCGTCCAAAAACTAGCCTCCGATTTCTTATACCATTCCCAAATATCGTGATGTTGGATTGGAAAGATTACAAATCGATTCTTGTTTTCTTGTAAAATGGGTTCTACTGCGCTCATTGTCCTTCGTTTTAAATTTTTATTATTTCTGATTACTAGGGACTAACAAATATGAAAAATTTAAAAGGCAAAAAACCGAAAATGGGAGTTGGGTTTTCAACAAAGTTTTCAACACGGCTCTTTTACGAGTGTTACTATTGTTTTGTTAAAAACATGGCTTAAATCCCTCATTTATAGCTGTTTAATTTATCTTTCAATTGTTATGAACAATTTAAAAAATACTCGTTGAAAACCCTTATGGACTTCGATTATACAGGAGTTTACTAGCGGTTTTGAAAGGCAATTCCGTCGATTAATTTTCAACAAAATATAAACACTTCATTTTTTCAAATTTAACATTCCGGACGTCAATTTTGAATTTTTGAATTAAAAAACCGCTCCTAAAAAATTTCAGGAACGGCCGGTTTTATTATTTCATAATATCTATCCCAGATCGTTGGCATCCAATTCGTCGATCGCTTCCCAGGTCGCTTCAATATCCATGTTCGTTCCAGTAGCTTTCATGTAGAACCGATCCTCTTTAAAAAATTCTATTACTGATCGATTGTTGTTCTTGTGGTATTCTTCAATGGCCTTTACGCCCTTTTTCTTTACTGTTCGGCGTGTTTTGTACTCATCTTCTTCCTCAAAATCTTGAGAGGCGAAGGCCATTCGCATGGCGGCCGTCATGGCTGCTCCCATTTGTCCGGCGCCGTCGATCACTTCGATCTTAAACGTTTTGGACTTATCCTCATTGCCATAGGTAGCTTCAATACTTGCAATCTGAGCCATGCCCATTTGACCGGCCTTGTAGGCGGTGCGTTTCATCCCGTTGATCTCCTCCGGTAACCATGCTTTCAATTCGTCGTTTGTGAGCGGTTCCTGTTGCTGAAGTTCTTGTATATCCTCCTGCATATTGCTCATTTCTTGTACGGCTTTTGTGGTTGTAGTAACACTCTCCTTTGTCTCCTTGATCTTTTTAGAAACCGGATTGTCACAGGCAAATCCTATAGAAGCCACAGTAATTAATACGAGTAATTTTTTCATAATTTGATGCATTGGTTAGTAATCGATTAACATCAAACTAAGGTACTAATAATCAGATTGCTAACCAATACCCGTTCGGGTGATTTCTAAAAAATGTTGAGAATAGGCTTGAAGAAGCCTTCCGAAGCAAGTACGTAAAGAGACGGATTACGCCATTTTTTGAGCCACCTTCTCCAGTTCAGCATACCAATGCGTTCCAAATTTGCGGATCAAGGCGTCTTTTACAAATTTATAGACCGGTACTTTGAGCTCTTTCCCAAGTACGCACGCATCATTGCAAATAGGCCATTTGTGATAGTTCACAGCAGCAAATTCGCTATACTGCTGAACGCGCACAGGATACAGATGACACGAAATTGGTTTTCTAAAATCGATCGCACCGGCGTTATAGGCATCTTCAATACCACAACTTGCGGTACCTGTGGGCGTAAAAGTGACATAGGCACATTCCTTCCCCCCGACCAAGGGGGTTTCCAACTCTTCGTTCGCACTTACAATATGTGTTCCTTGTTCCGAAATCGCAGCAATTCCTTCGGGACGCAGAAAGGGTTTTACCTTTGGGTAGATCTCTTCCAGTATGGCCACTTCTGCTTCGGTAACAGGGGCTCCCGCTTCTCCTTCGATACAGCAGGCTCCCTTGCATGCCGTGAGATTGCAGACAAAGTCCTTTTCTATAAGGTCTTCGGAAATGATTGTTTTACCTAGCTGAAACATCCGGCAAAGATACTTTTTATAGCGCATCCAAAGCATATCCTCCCGAAGAAAAAAAGCTGCCACCACTGAAGTTTCAGAAGTGGAAAGACGACTTTTCTCCGCTATCACTTCGGCAACATGCGACAGCGCAATTTAAAAATTGCTTTCTTCCCTGTCAAAAGCCCGCAGAGAATCACTAATTTTACGCCTAAATTGAAAGGTTCTCCATGAATTTAAATTTTAAGGAAATAGCGACGGCCACCATGGTCCTTTTTGCAGTCATCGACATCATTGGCAGCATCCCCATTATCATCAATTTACGTGAAAAAGCGGGTCATATTAATTCCGGAAAGGCATCCATAATCGCAGCGATCCTGATGACGCTTTTTCTATTTCTGGGGGAAAGCATTTTAAAACTTATTGGGATCAACGTAAACGAATTTGCGGTTGCAGGGGCTCTCATCCTCTTCTTTATTGCGCTGGAAATGATCTTGGGTATTACCTTGTTCAAGGACGAAGAACACACCAGTCCCGATCTGGCTTCCATTTTCCCATTGGCATTTCCACTTCTGGCCGGACCCGGGAGTTTGACCACGTTGTTATCCTTACGGGCAGAATACCAGACCGAGAACATCATTGTAGCAATTATTGTAAATATTGTGGTTATCTTTATCGTGCTCAAGACATCGGCACGAATTCAGCGCTTTTTAGGAAAGAATGGAATTGCCGTGATACAAAAGGTCTTTGGGGTGATCCTCTTGGCCATTGCAGTAAAATTATTTACCTCGAACATTCAAGAGTTGTTCAACTAATCATGGGGTGTTCAAAACCGAAGTACTATGAAAATCTTTAGTTATATCCTTATCGCGATCGCCATTGGTCTTATTATTTTCAACCTCACTAAGATCGACTACAGTGCTCCCTTTGAAGGTGACAGCAGTGTGGCAGTGATTAGCGTGTTAGCTGCGGCTTGTGCCATCTTGCTTATATTGATCCTGCGTACGTCACAACGTATCGCAAAAAAGAAGAAATAGGATTAACGCGCCTCTAGCTCCAGTACCTTTGAGATCATAAAATCGCCTTCATTGAGAATGTACTCATAAGCATTAGGGCCAAAAAGTTGTTGTGCTATGTTTGCTTTAAGCGCTTTTTTGAGTTCTTCGGAATATTTCCCCATATCGATCTGTGCTTCGCTGAAACGAGAATACGCAATAAAGTCCTGAGCCAATTGATCCTCCACTTGATATGAATTCACAAAATCCTTGAAGGTCATCTTACCAAAGATCTTTCGGTTCTGCTCTAAAAATTCGAAGATAAAATAGCTCATAAATCCGCTGCGGGATAAATACTGTAGGGTTTCGTTCTCCACACTGGTGTCTTTGGGGACAAAGATATCCGGGATTATCCCGCCGCCGCCATAGACTACTTTTCCCTTAGGAGTCACATAGCGAAGGGAATCTGCCACCTTAATACTATCCGCACTAATCAGCTCCCCGTTGCGGTATCGCTTTTCGTAATCTTTGTAATACGCATCATTTCCATTCCCATAGGGTTTTTGAATGGAACGACCTGTAGGTGTATAGTACCGCGCAATGGTGAGACGCACCGCACTGCCATCACCAAGCGACATTTCACGTTGAACTAAGCCTTTACCAAAAGAACGTCTGCCAATAATCGTCCCTTTGTCGTTATCTTGTAAAGCTCCGGCCACGATCTCACTCGCCGAAGCAGAATTCTCGTTAATGAGAACGTACAACTTCCCTTTCTCAAAATCCCCGCGACGTGTTGCAAAGGTATGATTCTCTTCGCCGCTTTTGTTACGAGTAATAAGAATAAGCTTGTCGTCTTCCAGGAATTCATCCACGATCCGTTCGGCGGTGGAAATATAGCCTCCGGGGTTATTCCGCAGATCCAACACCAGGCGGGATGCACCGTTGTCTTTTAATTCTGAAAGAGCCTTCTTGAACTCATTATAGGTCGTTTCAGAAAAACGATTGATCTTGATATAGCCTAAATTATCGGTTAGCATATATGCCGCATCGACACTTACCAAAGGGACTTCCTTTCGCTTTACTTTTATATCCAGTAACTTGGGTTTTCCCGCCCGGTACACCTTTAGATTGACCTTGGTGTTAATCTCACCTTTTAAATATGCAGAAATGCTATCTCTGTTCAAACTATCTCCGAACATCTTTTTCCCATCGGCGTAAAGGATGCGATCTCCTCCCTTGATCCCGGCTTTCGCTGCCGGCCCTCCTTCGATGGCTCTAATTACCGCGATAGAATCCTTATAGGTATAAAAACTTATGCCTATGCCTACGAATTTTCCGCGCATGTCATCGGCGTTGTCGGCATAATCATCCCGTGGGATATAGACCGAATGCGGATCGAGATTTTCCAAGATCCCGTTCACTGTGACATCTACAATACTATCGGTATTTACCTGATCCACATATTCGTAGTCGATATAATCGATGAGACGGTTAAGCTTGTCTTTTTTTGAATTGGTAGCAAATATCTTTTCGGTGGTATCGTTAAAGTTGAGTTTAGAGCCAATAAAGACGCCTGCGGCTACTGCCGCACCAATCAATAAAGGAAGATATTTTCTATCGAAGCCCATAGGCTAACTATTTAGATCTGTGATGTGCGTTATACTAACGCCTGCTTTCTCTAAAAATTTCACGCCGGAATTATCCTTGTACTCCTGAAAATAAACCAGCCGCTTAATTCCTGCCTGGTGGATTAATTTGCTGCATTCCTTACACGGAGACATGGTAATATACAATGTTGCTCCATTACAGGATTGGGTAGATGAAGCTACTTTAGAGATCGCGTTCGCTTCAGCATGGAGCACATACCATTTTGTATACCCTTCTTCATCTTCGCAAAAATTCTCAAAACCGGTGGGTGTTCCATTGTATCCATCGCTAATAATCATCTTATCCTTAACAATAAGTGCGCCAACTTGTTTCCGAAGACAATAAGACAACTTACTCCATTCCTGTGCCATTCGAAGATAGGCAACATCGTACTTGTGCTGTTTTTTGGGAGCCATATTAAATAATAAGTAGCGAAATTAAGCCGAAGTTACAGCCTATCAAAAATTCTGGCTGTTAAATGTTTATAAAAGTTTGTTGTGTGTTAGAAGATCCAGTTTTCGATAAGCATTGGAATGATCATTCCAATCACTATGGAAGATACTACCAATACCCAGTCCCGCTTATTAAACCGGAATAACATTTGAAAAATAAACGCCAGGATCAATACAATTATAACCACAATTATTTGAGCCGCTTCCACGCCTAATGCAAATTCCAATAATGGGAGTATGTCATTGTCCGCATTGATCATTTTGTAATACGAAGCAAATCCAAATCCGTGAATAAGTCCGAAGAACACGGTTGCAATGTAGAAGAGACCCAGTTTTTCTGCTCGCTTTTCTTTCCCTGCTGTAAATAAATTGAATAAGGCCGTTACCAGTATCGTTACCGGGATAAGAAATTCGATCCAGCGTGTTGAGACACTCACCACGTTGTAATTGGCCATAAGGAGTGAAATGGTATGACCTATGGTAAATAAGGTGACCAGTAACAATAACCGTTTCCAGGAATTGAATGTATAAGCCGCGCAAAGCACGATCAAAAATAGGATATGGTCGTAGGCCTTCCAGTCGAGAACGTGTTCTAAGCCCAGTTTAAAATATAACCAGAAATCGGACATGGAGTTTTGGGGGTGTTAGATTTCGTCAAATATATGCAATATGTGAGAATTTTCATATCTTTAAACGAACTCCCCGGTTTTAATTTTTATGCCTATGAAAAAACTGTTACTTTTCATACTCGGGATGGGGTGTACTTTCCAGAGTTTTTCGCAAGACCCCAACCTCTATGGCACATGGTATATGTTTGCAACAGTAGGAGACTTAGGGCCTTTTTGGTATATAAATCATGAAGACTTTGGTGGTAATAATCCTTACTTCATTTTAAATACAGACCTTAGTTATGAGGGTGCTGTTAATTGTAATTCATATTCGGGACAATATGAGGAAGGCAGTGGTAATCCACATTTTATTCCTGTTTCCTTTACACGAACCAATTTTGACTGTGGAACTCCTACGCAAAATAATAATGAGGACTTTTTTTTCGGTGTCATTAGTGGTGAATATAGCTATGAAGGAATAGTAAGTTATTGGCTTTACACAGATCCTAATGATAATGAATTTTTGGAATTAGATTTTGCCCCCGGATTTGGTCTTGTATTTCAGCGTGAACCATTCCTGTCAGAAGGTACTGTTCCTGGCACATGGTACTTAAGAAATTATTATAATGATATGGAGGAGAGTTTAAATATTTTAGAGATTGAACCTCCTATTGATCCAACCTTGGTGATTATGCCCAATTATGAGTTCACAGCCCAAGCAGCCTGTAATACATTTAGTGGAACTTTTATAGAAGATACAACCAACGGGGGGTATTACATTGATAATTTTTCTAAGACCAATAACGATTGTTCGCACGCGGACCACATAACATTCGAAGAAGATTATGAAAAAGTACTTGCCGAAAGTGGTAATTTGTTCTTTACCGCATACGACACTACGACCGAAAGAGCTTTTCTAAATACAACCAATACCGCCGCAGGATATATGAATTTTCAAAATTCACCTGTTCTGGGGGTTAAAGACCATAATGAGATTACATTCTCCCTTTATCCAAATCCTGCGGGGGATGAACTTATTATTGCTGCCACGGGAATACTTATAGAATCCATCTCAATCTATTCCATGATTGGGCAGAAAATGGTTGATTTAAAAGCTGAGTCAAACCGTGTTGACATTTCAAGTCTATCGCCGGGGGTATACTTTATAGAAATAGCTGCTTCAAGTGGAAAAGCTATTCAAAAATTTATAAAAGAGTAGATTTGAAAAATTGTTTTTCTCTTTTTGTAGCAATGTGCTTAAGCCTTCAATGCATTGCCCAGGATGCGGAGCTTTACGACACTTGGTATCTTAAATCATACAGCTATGATCTTGGTGATACTTTTTATGTAGAAGATGTAAGCCCGCGTATTAATCCTACTTTAGTGATTGACTCCAATCTAAATTTTACAGGTATCGTTTGTAATGAGTACGGAGGTTTTTTTAGTTACAACAGTTCCAATGACAAATTGGTATTGGACTTTTTTGATATTTGCCTATGTGGCACCTGCACCAATCCTCCGGCCTCCCATGTGACTCTGGAAGATGATTATTTCGGTTATTTTTGGGAAGGTGCGGCTTATACGTACGAGGCTTATAACGATGGTTCCGGAGTTAAAAATTTATTGCTTTACAGTGCACCCGGCTTTGAGTTGTGGTTTACCAATGCTCCGCTCTCAATACCCGATAATCAAAAGAAAACCTTCACGTTGTATCCCAATCCGGCGACGGAATCACTTTTTATTACTTCGGAAGGGGAAGCGATCGAATCGCTTTCGGTGTATGCCGTTTCGGGAAAGAAAGTAATGGAGTTTACTGAAAATACAAGCGTGCTGGATGTTTCAGCACTTTCGGAAGGATTGTACTTTTTGGAGATGGTTACTGCTATAGGAAGAGATCTTCAGAAATTTATTAAAAAATAAAAAGTGCCTCTTTTTACAAGAAGCACTTTTTGTACTCGAGGTGGGAATCGAACCTGCCTGCCAAGGCACGACAGGCAGGCCCACACTCTCGAAAGAACTGGATTTTGAATCCAGGTTATTTATTTAGTGATTCCCTCATTTGGCGAAGCTGCCTTTTGCCTGTTCCAGACTTCCAATACTTTTCACGTGTTCTGGCATCGATCCTATTATCTATACTTTCAGAATAAAGAAGAATATATGGTAGGTATGGCTTTGTAGTCTTTTTCTTGCCATCGTTGTGCTGTTGAACCCGACGTTCAAGATTATCAGTCATTCCAACATAGATATAGTTTCTGCACAAACTTGAAATAGCATAAACAAAAAACATATACGGGTATTTAGAAAAATCCCCAAACGAACAATCGTAAGGGGATTTTGTACTCGAGGTGGGAATCGAACCCACACGACCGAAGTCACTGGATTTTGAATCCAGCGCGTCTACCAATTCCGCCACTCGAGCATAGGACCGCAACGCAGTCTCCGAAAGAAACGGATGGCAAAAATAAACAATAAATTGTAATTTGTTAGTAATTCTTTCTATCATTTTTTTTGAAAGCATTGCTATTCATTTACATTTGCAGTTCACCAACCGCTATCTCATTCAACGCTATGCCAACGCAAACTCCGGAACCCAAGATTTTCGCCTGTAAACAAAGTCAAGTACTCGCAGAGTCCATCGCCAAAGCCTTTGGAACTCCTCTGGGAAATGTGATCACTTCGCATTACAGCGATGGCGAATTCCAACCGTCATTCGAGGAGTCGGTGCGCGGAAGCAGGGTTTTTATTATTGGTTCTACGCATCCCAACAGCGATCATCTTATGGAAATGCTCTTGATGCTGGATGCGGCCAAACGTTCGTCTGCAAGACATATTACTGCCGTATTGCCCTACTTTGGATGGGCACGTCAAGATAGAAAAGATAAACCCAGAGTGCCTATTGCAGCGAAGTTGGTTGCCAAAATGCTGGAAGCGGCAGGAGCGACACGAATCATCACCATGGACCTTCACGCCGATCAAATCCAAGGGTTTTTTGAAAAACCCGTGGACCACTTGTTCGCCTCCACCATCTTTTTGCCTTATCTCAAAAAATTAAACTTGGACAATCTCACCATCGCTTCTCCCGACATGGGCGGATCCAAACGTGCCTATGCATATTCCAAAGCTTTGGAAAGTGATGTGGTGATCTGTTATAAACAACGTGAAAAGGCCAATGTGATCTCTCATATGGAACTTATTGGGGATGTGGAAGGCAAGAACGTGGTCTTGGTAGACGACATGGTAGATACTGCCGGAACACTTACTAAAGCAGCCGACCTGATGATGGAACGCGGCGCTTTGAGTGTACGCGCGATCTGTACACATCCCATTCTGTCCGGCAGTGCGTACGATCGACTGGAGAAATCGAAACTGGAAGAACTCATTGTTACCGATTCTATCCCATTACGACAAGAAAGTAAAAAAATTCGGGTACTGAGTTGTGCAAATCTTTTTGCCGACGTCATGTTGAGCGTCCATACCAATCAGTCGATCAGTTCTAAGTTCTTGATGTAGCCGTGTATAAGCAGACTGATCGAAAAAGCGAAAGACCCGGGAATGGCTTTGTCACAAGGCATAACGTGTAAAGCGAAGCCCTGCATTTTCTTTTAGAATTTTTCTTTACTCTTATTTATTAAATCCCTACATTTGCACCCCTTTTAAACGGGAAAACACATTTATAACTAATATTTTACAATGAAATCAATTACAATTAACGGATCTCAAAGAGAAAGCGTGGGCAAGGCATCGACCAAAGCCTTACGTAATGCTGGAAAGGTTCCTTGCGTAGTATACGGAGGGGATAAGCCTATTCACTTTTCAGCAGATGAACTGGCATTTAGACACTTAGTGTACACCCCCGATGTACATACAGTTGTAATTGCCTTAGAAGATGGAACTAAAGTGAACGCCATTCTTCAAGACATTCAATTCCACCCGGTAAATGACCGAATCCTTCACATGGACTTCTACCAAATCTACGACGATAAAGAAGTGATGATGGAGATTCCTGTTCGTATTGTGGGTAATTCCCGTGGTGTACGAAATGGTGGTGTATTGCGCGTAGTAACACGTAAGTTGCGCATCAAGGCTTTGCCTGAAAACTTACCGGATTTTATCGAAGCCGATATTACAGAAATGAAGATTGGCGCAAAAATGTATGTTACTGCGGTACAGACAGACGATTATAAGATCTTACACCCGGACAACACGGTTATCTGCCAGATTAGAACTTCTAGAACAGCTATTGCGGATCTTGAAGAGGAAGAAACCGATGAAGAAGGAGAAGAAGGAGAAACTGAAGCAGGAGATGTTCCGGCAACTGAAACAGACGACGTAGCAGCTGTTAAGGAATAACTTTCTTATCTTGAATATAAATGAAAAGCATCTCGTGGAATCGGGATGCTTTTTTTATTTTTACTGAAGTTAAACAATTGCTATGTTTGCTTTTTTAAAGAAACTTTTTGCAACCAAAAAAGATCATCCTTACACCGAAGGCGACCCTATGAAGAAATTTCTTATTGCAGGATTGGGAAACATTGGTCCTAAATACGAAAACACACGTCACAATATTGGTTTCAAGATGTTGGATCACCTGGCCGCACGAGAATCCCTTACGTGGGAAACGGCACGTCTTGGAGACGTTACCACCCACAAAAAGAAGGGACGCTCCTTTCTTCTTTTAAAGCCGAATACCTATATGAACCTTAGCGGGAAAGCTGTGGCTTACTGGCTGGAAAAAGAAAAAATACCCCTGGAGCATCTGTTGGTCATTACAGACGATCTCAATCTGCCTTTCGGCACCATTCGCATTAAAACCAAAGGAAGTGATGGCGGGCATAACGGGCTAAAAGATATTCAAAATACACTTCAAACCACCCAATACAACCGGTTTCGTTTTGGAATTAGTGACGAATTTTCCAAAGGAAGGCAAGTCGATTATGTCTTGGGAACGTGGGACGAACAAGAACTGCAGCAACTACCAGAGCGTCTGGAAAAAGGCTGCGACGTGATCGAATCCTTTGGATTGGCCGGAATTTCACTTACTATGAACACTTTTAACGGAAAATGATTTGAAAGAATATTCTTCAGCAGCAGCATTTACCAACGAGCGTCAAACCGTGGTGACCATTGGAACGTTTGACGGTGTTCACATTGGCCACAAGGCTATCTTACAGCGGTTGGTCGCTACCGCCAGGAAAGAAGATCTGGATTCGGTATTGCTTACCTTTTTCCCGCATCCCCGAATGGTGCTGCAAACCGATACCAACCTTCAGCTTATCAATACCATTTCTGAAAAAAAAGAATTGCTCCAACAAACTGGTCTTGATCACCTTGTGATCCATCCTTTTACGCACGCCTTTTCGCGACTTACTGCGGTTGAATATGTTCGGGATATTCTGGTCAACAAATTAAAAGCCAAAAAGATCATTATTGGATACGACCATCGTTTTGGCCGAAATCGAACTGCGACCATCGAAGATCTGCGCGACTTCGGAAAAACGTATCATTTTGAGGTCGAAGAAATCAGTGCCCAGGAATTGGACGAAGTAGCAGTGAGTTCTACCAAAATAAGAAAGGCACTACTTGCCGGGGATATCACTACGGCAAATAACTTTTTAGGATATCCCTTTATGCTTACGGGAAGCGTGATACGCGGAAAACGAATAGGAAGAACCTTAACCTATCCTACGGCAAATCTTGAAATTCCTGAAAATTATAAGCTCATCCCTAAAAACGGAGTATATGTGGTTCGATCGAACATTGACGGAATCACTGTTCATGGTATAACCAGCATCGGGACAAATCCTACGGTGGGAGGCACCGAAACAACTATTGAAACCTATTTTCTGGACCTTGACAAAGATCTTTATAACAGACCCTTGCGTATTGAATTCTTAACGCATATTCGCGATGAAGCGCATTTTAAGGATGTCGACCGCCTGAAGCAGGCTATAGAAAAGGACGAGCAATTTGCACGTAGCTATTTGGAGGAACATGAATAAATGGTTGTTCAAACATATTGACAATACCGGACTCGTCCTCTTTCGGGTAATATTTGGTTTCTTGATCACTGTTGAAGCCTTTGGCGCCATTGCCACAGGCTGGGTTCGCCGCACCCTGGTCGAACCGGAATTCACTTTCAATTTTATAGGTTTCGATTTCCTGCAACCCCTGCCCGGCCCCGGCATGTATTACTACTTTGCGCTCATGGGAGTGTTTGGGGTGATGGTAACCTTAGGATATAAGTATCGATACAGTATGGCGGCTTATGCCCTCATGTGGACCTGCGTCTATCTTATGCAAAAGACCTCCTACAACAACCATTATTATCTTATGATGTTGCTGTGCTGGATCATGGTATTCCTTCCGGCACATCGTTGGTTCTCCTTAGATGCTAAACAAAATACCGATCTAAGATCGCCGTCTATGCCAAGATGGGTATTGTGGTTCCTCATTCTTCAAGTCTGGATCGTTTACACGTATGCATCGGTTGCAAAATGGTACCCGGATTGGTTAAATGCTTCGGTGCCGGCCCTTTTTATGAAAGGCAAAAGCGATTATTGGCTTATTGGTGGTCTGCTTCAGGAAAACTGGGTACACTGGTCGATCGCTTATGTTGGTATATTATTCGACCTTCTTATCGTTCCGCTAATGTTGTGGAAGCGCACCCGCTTACTTGGTTTTATTATATCGATCTTCTTTCATCTTTTCAATTCATTCGTATTTCAGATCGGCATCTTTCCTTATATGTCGATCGCCTTTGCACTTTTTTTCTTTTCTCCTGAAATACTTCAGAAGCGATTCTTACCCAAAAAAACACCCTATACAAAAGGGGAGATCATTGTTCCGAAGCATAAAAAACTCCTAATCGGTGTGCTTTCAGTCTATTTTATGGTACAAATGGCACTACCACTGCGACATTGGTTCTTCAAAGATGATGTCCTTTGGACCGAGGAAGGGCACCGCCTTAGCTGGCGTATGATGCTGCGCAGTAAAAGCGGAAGTCTCTCAGTATGGACCGTGGACAAGGAGACCGGAAAACGGGTTCGCTATCCGCATCACACACTTTTATCAAAAAAACAATTGCGGGCCGTCCAGTCCAAACCCGATCTGCTTTGGCAATTGGCACAACGCATTGAGCAAAAAGAAGCCGCCGCCGGAAGAGATGTAGAGGTCTATATGGATGCGCGTATACGGGTAAACGGGGGCGCCTATTTTGCCCTAATTGAACCTACTGTAGATCTCGCTGCAGAGAAATGGTACCATTTTAAACATCACGACTGGATCCTCCCTTCACCTAAAAACTATATGGAGCGGGAATATGATAAAAAGTCTAGCGATAAATAAGCCTATTTCCGTAAATTTGCTGCCCTAAAAGCACCACACATGTTACAGGTACAAGAGATTCGGGAACACAAAGAAGCATATATCGCAGCGCTTGCCAAACGAGGCGTTGCCGCCGAAGACCTTTTTGAGAAAGTGTTGAAAGCCGATGAAGAACGACGCAATACACAACTTCAATTGGATGAAACCTTGGCACAGTCCAATACCTTTTCAAAAGAGATCGGAAAACTCTATCAAAGTGGAGAGACCCAGAAAGCAAATCTGTTAAAGCAGAAAACAACACAGCTTAAGGAAGCGTCTAAAGAGCTTACCGATAAACTTACAGCGGCTTCCGATCGCCTGCAACAGCTATTGTACACTATTCCAAATATTCCCAACGAACTCGTACCGGCAGGAACCGATGAGAACGACAATGAAGAGGTATTTCGGGAGGGCGATATCCCTACTCTGGACAGCGAAGCACTCCCACATTGGGAACTGGCAAAAAAATACGACCTTATCGATTTTGAACTAGGTGTGAAGATAACAGGTGCGGGATTTCCGGTCTACAAAGGGAAGGGCGCACGCCTGCAGCGTGCTTTGATCGCCTATTTCCTCGATAAGAATACTGCCGCCGGCTATACCGAATATCAAGTACCCCATTTGGTGAATGAAGCTTCCGGTTTTGGTACAGGCCAATTGCCCGATAAAGAAGGCCAAATGTATCATGTAGGAATCGACGACCTCTATCTTATTCCTACAGCAGAAGTGCCCGTAACCAATATGTTTAGGGGCGATCTTCTAGCTCACAATGTTCTGCCTATCACGTGCACGGGCTATACGCCTTGTTTCCGAAGAGAAGCGGGAAGTTATGGCGCACACGTTCGCGGCCTAAACAGACTGCATCAATTCGATAAGGTGGAGATCGTTCGTATCGAACACCCCGATGCGAGTTATGCTGCCCTGGACGGCATGGTGGAACACGTAAAAGAGATCCTGCGCGAACTGGAACTGCCCTACCGCATCCTTCGTTTGTGTGGGGGCGACTTGGGCTTCATATCTGCGCTTACCTATGACTTTGAAGTCTTTTCCACTGCGCAAGACCGATGGCTGGAGATCTCATCGGTTTCCAACTTTGAGACCTTTCAGGCCAATCGCCTGAAGCTTCGATTCAAAGATACCGATGGTCAAAATAAGTTGGTCCATACACTTAACGGAAGTGCGTTGGCATTGCCGCGTGTGCTGGCCGGTATCCTGGAGAACTACCAGACACCTTCCGGAATCAAGATTCCTAAAGTATTGGTGCCTTATTGCGGGTTTGATACAATCGACTAAACTTTCTTCGGAAGATGTGTTGCAGTAGTTCTTGGATTTAAGAAAAACTACGGCTTTATTTTTGCTATACATTTCAGAAAGCAAATCGTTATATTTACCGAATGCGATATCTCATCACATGTTTCCTTTTTTTAACTTTTGCGGCAAGTTTTGCTCAAAATGAGCTGCTTGCTAAAAATTACTTCGAGCAGGGGGAATACGAAAAGGCCTTATCCTTATACCAAAAACTGTACGAGCAAAATCCGGGTCGTATGGACTACTTCATGGCATTGGTACAATCGAACCAGCAAATGGAACGTTTTTCTGAAGCTGCTCAACTCATCACCGACCGCTTGAACCGGCGCAACGTGAACCCTGTGTTCTTTGTAGAATTAGGCTATAATTTTTCCTTGCAAAACAACGAAACCGAGGCCAATGAGAATTATGCGAAAGCCGTTCAATATGCTAAGGAAAATCCTAATTACTCCTACACCATTGGTGATGCCTTCTCCCGGCACAGTCTTCTGGACGAGGCCGTGACGGTCTACGAAGAAGCTATGGCCCAAGACCCTACCAAGGATTTCAATGCGCAATTGGCACGTATCTATGGCGAACAAGGGAATTTAGCGCAAATGTTCTCCAAATATCTGGATCTTATGATAAGTAATCCGGCGTACAGAGCGGTGGCCCAACGCAATTTTAGTTTGTATATCAATGAGGATCCTCTTAACGAAGCCAACGAGATATTGCGCAAGACATTGCTTCAGAAGTCACAACAGCAGCCGGAGATCATTTACAATCAGTTGTTGAGTTGGTTGTTCATTCAGCAAAAAGAATTCAAAAAAGCCTTTACGCAGGAAAAAGCGATCTACAAACGACAAGGCGAAGAAAGTTTGAATGGTATTATTGACGTGGCACTGATTGCTATTTCTGAAGAAGATTACGAAAATGCAAGAGCTATGGTGGATTTTGTTATTGAGAATGCCGCCACCGCCGAAGCAAAATTACAAGGACATCAATTTCTCATGAAAATTGAGCTTGCCACTGCCAAACCTGAAGACTACGCCAGTGTTGCCTCCAAATTCGAGCAATTATTCGACACCTATGGTCGCGGACCACAAACCTATTTACTTCAAATTGAGTACAATCATTTTTTAGCATTTAAGGTTGGTAAAAAAGAAACAGCCATTACCAATTTAAAAGAATTGATCGCACAACGATTGACCGCCTATCAAGAGGCACGGGTAAAAATGGAATTGGCGGATATCTTGGTTTTTGATGAAAAGTTCAATCAAGCGCTCATCTACTATTCACAAATTCAGAAAAAGATAAACAGCGATGTCTTGGCGCAGGAAGCCCGCTTTAAAGTAGCCCGAACCAGTTATTTCAAAGGAGATTTTGAATGGGCGCAGGTGCAGCTGGACGTATTGAAGAAATCAGCCTCACAACTTATTGCAAATGATGCCATGCAACTAAGTTTGATGATTCGGGACAATACGCTGGAAGACTCTACACAAACTGCCTTGAAGAAATATGCGCGGGCAGATCTGCTGGCCCTTCAGAATAAAAATGAAGATGCTATCACCGTTCTGGAGGATATCCTTGTAAATCACAAGGGAGAGAAGATCGAAGATGAAGCCCTGTTGAAACAGGGAGAACTGTATGAACGCACGAATCAATTCTCTAAAGCCGAAGCGAATTACCTAAAGCTTATTGAATTTTATGCAGATGATATCCTGGCAGACGACGCTCATTTCAGGCTTGCTAAATTATATGAAACAAACTTGCAACTCCCGGAGAAGGCAAAGGAATTCTACGAACAGATCATCTTCAATTTTGCAGATAGCATCTTTTTTGTGGAAGCACGTAAAAAATTCCGAACGTTACGAGGGGACGCTATAAATTAAACCTACGATGCGGGGAACAAAAAAAATCGACTGGCTCAATCATTTCCTGGAATTTATCGTGGTGATTGTGGGAATTTTGATCGCTTTTCAACTCAACACCTGTTCCGAAGAAAAGAAAGAACAGCTTCTTATAGATCGACATGTAGAAAACGTGGTGCAAGAAGCACGTTTTAACAGGGAAAATATTGAACAGACAATTAAAGCATCGGAACGATTAAGTGAAAATATCGATTCTCTGATCGCTTTGATTGGTAATAAGGGCGATTTAAGGTCTATTAATGACTTAGGGTTGCGTGTATTGAGCTATAACAATGCATATTACAAAAAAACCGCCTATAATACTATGGTCACCTCGGGGGATATCCGTTTTTTTGAAAATCTTGAACTGCGAGATGCGATCATTAGTCTATACGAGTACTATGCCTGGGCCGAAGGAATCGATAAGGCATCACTAGAGAATTATTCCAACTACTATTATCCCTATGTCGCAGAACATTTTGATCTTATTGCCGGGTCACCACAGGATATTTCGGTTTATGATAATAAATCGTACTTGAATATTCTTGCGACCTATAATTATATGATGAAGAATCGCATCGCCAAACAGAAAGAGATACTGGAGAAGACCAACGAGTTTTTAGAATCCTATACTCCAAGAGCCAATCCCGTGAATTGAGCCACTTAAAAAGTTTATTTACTATGTATATCTATAATGTCACCATAAATATTGATGAAGCAGTTCATAAGAAATGGCTTCATTGGATGCAGACCGAACACATACCTGCCATGCTGAAGACAGGGAAGTTCAGTAAAGCACTCATGTCTCGTGTTCAAATAGAGGAAGAAATGGGCGGGATGACCTATTCGGTGCAGTATACAACAGACAGTAAAGCTACCCTGGAAAAGTACTATGCCGAAGATGCCGAAACCCTTAGGGCACAAGGCAAACCCTTTGAAGGCTCCTTTGTAGCATTTAGAACCGAACTGGAAATCATTAGCGAGCACTAATGGAAAAGAACGTAAGGGCCAAAAAACATCTGGGACAACATTTTTTGAAAGATGAAACCATCGCCAAAAAGATTGGTAACACGCTTCATTTAAACGGTTATACCAATGTCCTGGAGATTGGGCCGGGAATGGGAGTGCTTACCAAATACCTTATTGAAAGAAATATTGAAGTGATCGCTATGGACCTTGACAGCGAGTCCGTAGCCTATTTGGAAGCACATTTTAAAGAACCCAATATCACTATCATAGAAGCCGACTTTCTAAAAACGGATCTTTCGTCTCTTTTTAGTGGTGCGCCCTTTGGGATCACGGGAAACTTTCCTTACAATATTTCAACCCAGATCGTTTTCAAAACCTTAGAGCATCGACATCGTATCCCGGAATTTTCTGGAATGTTCCAAAAAGAAGTAGCCCAGCGTATCTGTGCCAAAGAAGGCAATAAGGTCTATGGGATCCTGTCGGTTCTAACACAGGCTTTCTACGATGCCGAATACCTCTTTACCGTTCCTCCCGGTGTCTTTCAACCACCGCCCAAGGTAGATAGTGGCGTACTCCGGCTGGTTCGAAAGGATAACTACACCTTGGCTTGTAACGAACAACTGTTCTTTACCGTTGTTAAAATCGCCTTTCAGCAGCGCCGGAAAACCCTTCGTAATAGCTTAAAATCCTTCCAACTCTCCAATAAATTGAAAGAAGATGCTATCTTTGGACAACGCCCCGAACAACTCACGGTAGCGCAATTTATTGAACTCACCCAAAAACTGGAAAAGGATGCAATTTCAAATAACAGCTGACTTTATCGCAAAAATTGAGCAGCTCATTGCTCAAAAGGATGGCAATGCCTTACGCGAGCTGTTACAAGAATTTCACTTTGCGGACATCGCCGAACTTCTGGAAGAACTGGGAAGTGATGATGCTACCTATATTATAAAATTACTTGAGAGCGAGCTTACTTCCGAAGCATTGATGGAACTGGACGATGATGTTAGGGAAAAGATCTTAGATCGTCTCTCCCCTTCAGAAATCGCCCAGGAACTCGAAGAGCTGGATACCGATGATGCTGCCGATATCATCGCAGAACTTGACGAGGATATCCAAAAAGAAGTCATTAGGAAGATAGAAGACGAAGAACATGCTGCCGATATTGTCGAACTTCTTAACTACGACGAAGATACTGCCGGAGCCTTAATGGCAAAAGAACTTGTTCAAGTAAAAGAGACATGGACGGTTGCCGGATGTGTTCGGGAAATGCGGCGACAAGCCGAGAATGTCACCAGAGTTCATTCTATTTACGTGACCAACAAAGAAGGAAAACTTACAGGCAGGCTTTCATTAAAAGACCTGCTCACTGCCGGAGAGAAGACCAAGATCAGCGAAGTGTTTATCCCAAAGGTCGATTATGTAACCGTACACACCGATAACGAAGAAGTGGCGCGTATCATGCAAAAATACGACTTGGAAGCGATTCCTGTAGTAGATGAGGACGGTATTCTGGTTGGTAGAATCACGATTGACGATATCGTCGATTTCATCAAGGATGAAGCCGAAAAGGATTATCAGCTGGCAGCAGGTATCTCTCAGGATGTTGAAGCAGACGACAGTGTGTGGGAACTAACCCGCGCACGCCTTCCATGGTTGGTCTTAGGTCTTTTCGGGGGCTTGGGCAGTGTCTACATCATGCAAGGCTTTGAAGAGGCATTGGAACGCTTTCCCATCCTTTTCTTTTTTACACCACTCATTGCGGCGATGGCCGGAAATGTAGGTGTGCAGTCCAGCGCGATCATCGTACAAGGTTTGGCCAACGACAATGTTAAGGGAAGTCTGTTCAACAGGCTTATCAAGGAAGTAGGACTGGCGCTCATCAACGGAACAGCATTAGGGCTGTTGGTCATTGGTTTTGGATTCATAGTGGGCCAAGATCAATTGGTAAGCATTACCATTGCCATTTCCATGCTATCGGTGATTATAGTTGCCGCTCTTGTAGGAACTTTCGTGCCAATCATCCTAGACCGCAGAGGGGTCGATCCAGCTATTGCCACCGGTCCGTTTATTACAACCAGTAATGATATCTTCGGAATTTTCCTGTTCTTTTACATCTCTAAAGTAGTGCTCGGATTTTGAAGTCGGAAATGTTTTCGCATCGGTTTACGGTTCCTGCCGCGGCCATTGATGCCATGGGGCACGTAAACAATGTGACTTATTTACAGTGGTGTCTCGATGCGGCTGAAGCACATTGGACCTCAAAAACTACCGAAGCAATGCGCAATCAGTATGTTTGGGTAGTTCTTAATCATTTTATCTCCTACAAAGCCCCTTCGTTCGAAGGAGAAGAACTGGAAATCAACACCTGGGTCGAGACGAATGATGGTGCCAAAAGTGAACGTCATTATAGGATCGTTCGGCCAAAAGATAAGACTACCATCGTGGAGGCCAAAACCCTATGGTGCCTGTTAGAGGGAAAAACCCATCGTCCTATTAAAATCCCCGAAGAAATTATTACCTTGTTTACGTAAATTCACGCCATGAACGTCATTAATATCCAAGAAAAATTTACCCGCTTCAGCGAGCACTGGCATCCACATCAAATTGCGGTGGTTGACGACATGCAAGTATTATTGGCTAAGCTGAAGGACGACTTCGTTTGGCACAAGCATGAAGAAGAGGATGAACTGTTTTTTGTTCAAAAAGGCACATTGGAAATGCAGTTCAGGGACAAGACCGAGATCGTTCGGGAAGGGGAACTTATCGTTGTTCCTAAAGGTGTAGAACACTGTCCCAAGACACAAGGTGGAGAAGAAGTACATGTTTTGCTGTTTGAGAAGAATACGACCAAACATACCGGTAATGTCACCCACGAAAAGACAAAGCGCTTGTACCCTAAAGTTTAGCTTTTGAAAATCCTTCATATCGATACAAACCACCCTTTGCTTCTTGAAACCTTGATTGCACAAGGCTTTGAAAATGTGGAGGACTACAGCACTTCAGAAGAAGTGATCAAAAGGACCATTCATAACTATCAAGGTATTGTGATTCGAAGTAGGTTCAAGATTGATCGATCCTTCCTGGATGCTGCTACCCACCTCAAGTTCATCGCTCGGGTAGGTGCCGGGCTGGAAAATATCGATGTCCCCTATGCCGAATCCCGAGGCATTCAACTTATTTCGGCGCCGGAAGGCAATCGCAATGCCGTGGGCGAGCATACCCTTGGAATGTTATTGTCTCTTTTCAATAAATTGAACAAAGCCGACAAAGAGGTGAAGGCCGGTCAATGGAACCGTGAAGCCAATCGCGGTATTGAACTCGACGGGAAAACGGTAGGTATTATCGGCTACGGCAATATGGGAAAAGCATTTGCCAAGAAATTGAGAGGGTTCGATTGCGAGGTGTTATGTAACGACATCAAGCCCAATATGGGTGATAAAAATGCAAGACAGGTGAGTTTGGAAGAACTTCAAAAAAAGGCAGACGTGATCAGTTTGCATACCCCCTGGACGCCGCTTACCGATAAAATGATAGACAATACATTCATTGCGGCTGTTCAAAAACCGTTCTGGCTCCTTAATACGGCCCGCGGGAAAAGTGTTGTGACCTCCCATGTGGTTTCAGCGTTGCAAAGTGGTAAGATCTTGGGTGCCGGCCTCGATGTTCTCGAATTTGAAAAAACATCTTTTGAGTCGTTGTTTGATTCCGAAGAATTACCGCAAGCCTTAAAACAATTGCTTGCCTTGGATAATGTGCTCATAAGTCCGCATGTCGCAGGATGGACAGTTGAAAGTAAAGAGCAATTAGCAAAAGTGATCGCAGATAAGATCGTTACAGGTTTTAAATCATTCTCATAAACAATCAATATGAAAAACAGAGTAACCGGATTAGGAGGGTTTTTCTTCAAAACGAAGAACCCGGATCACATCAAAAATTGGTATAACGAGCATTTGGGATTAAATACAGATGCTTATGGGTGCACTTTTTGGTGGAAAGATGAAGCGGGCAACAAATGTTCTACACAATGGAGCCCTTTTAAGGAAGACACGAAGTATTTTGCGCCCAGCGAAAAGCAGTTCATGATGAATTTTCGGGTTGCCGATCTTGAAGGGTTATTAGAAGTGCTAAAAAAAGAAGGAGTAACTGTAGTAGGTGAGATGGAAGAATACGAATATGGGAAATTTGGCTGGATCCTCGATCCTGAGGGAAATAAGATCGAATTGTGGGAGCCGGTGGACAGTGCTTTTTTATAGGTCGTAAGTAAGTACTCAAAATATAGGTTTTCAAGGATAGACAGCTAAATAATTTTTTATACATTTAACAATCAACTAAATACCAATAAAATCATGGAAGAAAACAATACCAACGAAGGTTTCGACAGTACAAAAAAGCCAATGGACGATGCTGCGAACAACACAGAGAACGAAGCAAAATCAACAACCAACGAATTCAAGGAAGGTTGGAATCAAGCTACCAACAGCGGTGAGAACAAAAAATTGTTAGCCGGTCTTCTCGGCATATTTGTTGGCGGTTTGGGAGTTCATAAGTTCATTCTTGGATATAACAAAGAGGGCATCATACTGTTAAGTATCTTTGTAATTTCATTTCCGTTAATGTGCATTATAGTAGGAGCCTTTACGATCTATATTCCAATTATCATCGGACTTATAGAAGGGATCATTTACTTAACTAAAAGTGATGAAGAATTCTACCAAACCTATCAGGTGGGTAAGAAGCCTTGGTTCTAGAAAAATCATAAAGTCTTTGAAAAATATCCTCAAAGACTTTTTTATTACAGCTATTCATCGTAATATTGCAATATTACTTTAACAGTTATGGGCGTTACAAAAATATCACTTCACACAACCGAACAAATAGAAATCGCCGAGATCGCAAAAGTATTGGCTCACCCTGCTCGCGTCGCCATCCTGCAATATATTAGCAAACAGGAAGGTTGTATTTGCAACGATATAGTGGATGAGGTTGGTCTCGCACAGCCTACCATTTCTCAACACCTGCAGGTAATTAGAAAAGCCGGACTTTTAAAAGGAAATTTTGAAGGCCGAAACCTCTGCTATTGCCTGGACGTAGAACGCTTTAAAGAACTGCAAAAAATATTTACCTCATTTTTTAATACAACATCAGCTTCGTGCTGTTAAAAATCACAATTAGATGAAAACACAGGAACTATTAGACCTATTAGCCGCGCATAGTGAGAAAGCATTGCTCTTTGAATATGCCCCGAAACAATATGTGGCCGCGAATTATCACATCACCGAAGTAAAACACATTGCGATCGACTCTGTAGATTGCGGAGCCGGTACCGACGCCTGGAAAGAGACAATTATCCAATTGTGGGAAAGTCCTTCGGAAGCAGGAAAGACCAGTTTTATGAGCACCTATAAAGCACTGGGCATTCTAAAGAAAGTAGGAAAGATGAGACCGTACGATCTTTCATCTGAAGTAAGGTTCGAATATGGAAATGACTCGTTTCACACGGCTCAATTGTACGTGTTGGGGTATTCTATCCAGGAAGATGAGATACACCTGCACTTGGGGGTCAAACAAACCGATTGCAAAGCCAAAGAGGTGTGCGGGGTTCCCGAACCTGCTGTGACAGCTTCACACGAAACTTGCTGCGCTCCCGAAAGCGGCTGCTGTTAAATGGAAATCATTAGACTACAAAAACACCATTTTCCGGCAGTGGCCGAAATTTACAAAGAAGGCTTAGCGACCGGCCTCGCTTCTTTCGAAACGACGGTGCCAAGCTGGGACGCCTGGAATGAAAAATTTCTGGATCGGTGCCGATTTGTACTTACAAACAATGACGTTGTACTGGGATGGTGTGCTTTAAGTCCTGTATCTAAAAGGGTTGTGTATAGCGGTGTTGCAGAAAATACCATTTATATTTCACCCAAGCATCAGGGTAAAGGATTGGGCCGAAGGCTCTTATTACATTTGATTGAAAATAGCGAGGCCAATGGATTCTGGACCTTACAAGCTTCTGTTTTCCCACAGAACCTTACCAGTTTAAACCTTCACCTCCATTGTGGATTTCGAAGGGTGGGTACCCGCGAAAGAATTGCGAAGCGCGATGGTGTTTGGCACGATAATATCTTATTGGAAAAACGAACGAAAAATTAATTATATGAAAAATGTTTTAATTCTCTGCACCGGAAACAGTTGTCGAAGTCAGATGGCTCAAGGCTATATTGCCCATTTTGCAGGAAATACAGCGCAGATTTACAGTGCAGGCATAGAGACACACGGCCTCAATACGAATGCTGTGAAATTTATGGCAGAAGACGGTATTGATATTTCTACCCACACCTCCAATCACGTGGACGAATACGAAGGTATCGCGTGGGATTTTATTATTACGGTATGTGATCATGCTAACGAACACTGTCCTTATATTCCTGCACCTTCAGCCAAACGGTTGCATCAAAATTTTACCGACCCATCAAAAGTACAGGGAACAGAGGCCGAAATTGCCGCTGCTTTCCGAAGCACTCGAGAGGAAATAAAGGCGTACAGTAAAGACTTTGCAGCTACGTATCTCTCATAAGGTACCTGCTGAAATATTAGCAAGCAAAAGATATAACGGTTTGCACTCTTAGTAATTTTATCATGTAGGGGATATAAAGTAACTTTACCGTTACTCAAATAGACACTATGGAATCCCTTATCCAAAGAATTAAAGCACTTCAAGAATCTTCAGAAGCTCTTGAACCTTCAGAAGAACAAAGAAATAACTATACTTCTCAGCTAAGTACTTTCGCCAATCGTTTTATTAATGGGCTTTCCATAAATCCTGCATATACTTCAGCCAAAGAAACCAAAGGTGCATTGGCTATTTCTTCTACCCCTAGATCTTTTGAATCCCTACTTGCATTATACGAGCAAGAAGTAGCTTCCAAAGGGATTAATGCTGCTTCTGGCGGGCATCTTGGATACATTCCGGGGGGAGGTATCTTTACAGCTGCTCTTGCCGATTATATGGCAGATGTGACCAATGAATATTCCGGGATGTATTATGCTTCCCCTGGTGCCGTTTCCATAGAGAACGAATTAATCGACTGGATGAAAGTTGTTTTTGGGTTTCCAAAGGAAGCTGTCGGAAACCTAACCTCGGGCGGTTCTATCGCGAATTTGATCGCTTTGACCGCTGCCAGAGATCATCATGGCGTCCGTTTTGATCGTATCCCCACCAGTGTGATCTATGTAAGTGAGCAGGTGCATCACTGTATCCAAAAAGCGCTAAGAATCATTGGCCTGGAAGCTGTGATCATTCGGTATGTCCCTCTCAACGAACAGCATCGTATGGAAGCCGAGGCGCTTTCTAAAATGATAGCGGAAGATCTTGAAAATGATCTGCACCCGTTCTTGATCATCGCTTCTGCCGGAACCACCGATACCGGGGCCATAGATCCGCTGCGAGCTATTGGGTGTATCGCACAAGAACACGATCTTTGGTATCACGTAGATGGTGCGTATGGAGGCTTTTTTATACTTACCGAATCGAAGAAAGACATGCTGAAAGGTATTGAAATGGCCGATTCTTTAGTGATCGATCCTCATAAGAGTCTTTTTCTTCCATACGGGCTGGGTGCCGTTCTCGTAAAGAACAAGGATGCGGTCTTTTATTCACATCACTATACCGCCAACTACATGCAGGATGCCATTCAAGAGCACAACCCTATCAATCCTGCCGATGTTTCGCCCGAACTCACCAAGCACTTTCGCGGACTGAGACTATGGCTTCCGCTACAATTACACGGCATTACTCCTTTTATTTCATGTTTGGAAGAAAAATTATTGCTAACCCGATATTTTAGAGAGCAGTTAGTAAACCGTGGTTTTGCGGTTGGACCAGAGCCGGACCTGTCTGTAAGTTATTTTTGGTTCCCAAAGGAAACCGCACAAGAAGACAGGTTTAATCAGGCGCTTTTGAAAGAACTTCATGCCAACGGACAGGTTTTTTTAAGTTCTACAAGAATAGGCGGAAAATTCGTGATACGCATGGCATTGCTTTCTTTCCGAACGAAGTTGGCTACTATCGACACGGCACTGGAGATGATCGATTCTGCCATAAAAAAAGTATCTTTAAGCTATTAATCGGCCTGCACTATAGAATGGCTGTTGCTAATTGACCGTGATGATTAAGAAATTACTACTTACTCCTTTTGAAAAGTTTGTCAAGATTGAGAGTTTTAGTGGCATATTGCTTTTTGTCGCGACGCTCATCGCAATACTTTGGTCCAATTCGCCATTTGCCGACAGCTACGAATCCCTTTGGAATTACCAAATAGGTCTTGAAGCCAATGGGTTTTCGCTACAAAAACCATTGCTGTTATGGATCAATGATGGATTGATGGCAGTTTTTTTCTTTCTGATAGGTTTAGAGATCAAGCGCGAATTACTCCTGGGAGAACTAAACAGTCTTCGGAAGGCAGCGTTCCCATTTTTTGCTGCCTTGGGCGGAATGCTCGTTCCACTCTCGGTCTTTTTACTGCTAAATACAAATCCCGAAACTGAAAATGGCTGGGGCATTCCCATGGCTACCGACATTGCATTTACGCTAGCCATTCTGAAGCTTTTGGGGAAAAGAGCCCCGTTAAGTCTTAAGATCTTTTTAACTGCCTTTGCTATTGTGGACGATCTGGGCGCAGTATTGGTGGTCGCTTTGTTCTACAGTGCAAAGATCGATCTGGCCATGTTGGGGTATGCTGCCATTCCTTTAGCTATTTTGATTGTGCTAGCGTATCGAAGGATCTATTCCAAAGCAGTATTGGTTCTGTTGAGTGTTCTTGTATGGTTCTTTTTTCTGAAATCCGGTGTCCATCCCACCATTGCCGGGGTACTGCTTGCTTTTACCGTCCCCATTCGGAATAAGATAAATGCAAAAGAGTATACTCAAAAACTCGTTGTCATTGCTGAAAATATTGAAAATGCTGAAGACCCTAATGTGTCAATGCTTTCAAAAAAACAGATCGAAGAGATTGACAATCTTGAAGACTGGACAGACCAGGTACAATCACCACTGCAGCATTTGGAACACAAACTACATAACTGGGTGGCTTATTTCATTATGCCAATTTTCGCTTTGGCAAATGCAGGGGTTGCTTTTGCGGGCGCTGCAGTTATAGAGGTTCCCTTGGTAATTACCATAGTTATAGCGCTCTATGTAGGCAATTGTGTAGGCGTGACGGTAATGGCAATATTGGGTGTGAAGTTAAAAGCAACCGAGCTGCCTCCCGGAATGACAGTATGGCAAATTATTGGGGTCGCTTTTTTGGCAGGAGTAGGATTCACCATGTCTATTTTTATTGCGAACCTTGCTTTTGCAACATCTCCTGTTTTTATAGATTCGGCAAAAATTGGAATCCTTATAGGCTCTTTACTCTCTGGAATAACCGGTTATCTTATTCTACGCTTTAAAAGCCCGGCTGAGCCTTCATAGTTCCCTCACTTGGAACGACATGCGAAAATCTTTATCTTTAAAGATCGCAAAAACTTTTCTTATGACTTCACATGCACTAGACTTCAGTAATCTTACAGCCCTGTATATCAATTGCACTCTTAAGCAATCCCCGCGAATGAGCCATACCAAGGGCTTAATGGATGTTAGCTTGAACATAATGAAAGAAGAGGGTGTTTCGGTCGAATACCTTAGGTTCGTGGATCACGACGTTGCGCCGGGTGTCTATTTCGATATGACTGAGCACGGCGCCGCTACCGATGCATGGCCGGAGATCTGGAAGAAAGTGGATGCCGCAGATATTCTAATTATTGGAACGCCGATTTGGCTGGGTGAAAAATCTTCAGAAGCGTCAAAACTAATAGAACGGTTGTATGCAATGAGCAGCAAGCAAAATGACAAAGGGCAGTATTATTTCTACGGAAAAGTTGGCGGCTGTATCATTACTGGCAACGAAGATGGAATTAAGCATTGTGCCATGGGAATTTTATATGCCTTACAACATGTGGGGTACAGCATTCCTCCGCAAGCAGATTGTGGTTGGATCGGGGAAGCCGGTCCCGGGCCTAGTTATATGGACGAAGCAAGCAACGCCAAAAACAACGACTTCACGAATAGGAATACTACCTTCATGACCTATAATCTCCTTCATTTGGCAAAAATGCTGAAAGCGTCCGAAGGCTATCCTGCATACGGAAATTCCCGTGGTGACTGGGACGACGGTACCCGGTGGAATTTTGAAAATCCCGAATATCGATAATAGCTTCAGGTTTCGCCTCTTAAAATATTTTAAAAGAAATTAACCTATTGAAGTAGCACAAACCCTCTTATTTTTAGTAGTTTCGTGAAAATTACACCTACATCTCATCATGGGTTCATTCATCCGAAATATTGTTGTTCGACTTACAAATTTCCGTTTAAAAAACAGAACGGAAGCATTAACGGGTGTATTGCTCGAAAAAGAACTGAAAGTAACCAGGGTTGAGCTTTCCCACTTTTTCAAGGACAGCGCTATGATCCTCTTAGGAGTTATATGTGCCAGTTTTGGACTTAAAGGATTCTTGCTTCCTAACCAATTTATTGATGGGGGCGTGACAGGAATTTCACTTATCCTCACAGAGATCACGGGATATTCCCTTTCGGCCTTCTTAGTGATTGTGAACGCACCCTTTATTATTCTGGGATTCTCGACCATAGGAAGACAATTTGCAGTACGCAGCCTCTTTGCCATAGCGATATTGGCAATATCGGTGCATTTTATTGAAGCGCCAACCGTTACAGACGACAAGTTATTGATTGCGGTCTTTGGTGGATTCTTTCTGGGTGCGGGAATCGGGCTGGCCATTCGAGGGGGTGCAGTAATCGATGGCACCGAGGTATTGGCAATCTTTATTAGCAAAAAGACCGCGCTTACCATTGGCGACGTTATCCTGCTCTTCAATGTACTTATCTTTAGTGTGGGCGCCTATATCTTTTCCGTAGAAATAGCGCTGTATGCAATGCTTACCTATCTCGCGGCGTCAAAGACGGTAGATTTTGTGGTTTCGGGGATCGAAGAGTATGTAGGGGTGACCATCATCTCAGACTTCAGCGAAGAAATAAGACTGGCGGTTATCGAAAAAATGGGACGGGGCTGCACCATCTATTCAGGGAAAAGAGGGTACGGAAAAAGAGGGGACAGACTGCAAGAAACTGATATTATTTACACTTTGATCACCCGTTTAGAACTTGCAAAGTTACAAACCGAGGTAGACAAGATCGACAAGAACGCCTTTATTGTAATGCATAGTATAAAGGATGCAAAAGGCGGAATGATCAAGAAACGCCCCATGAAATAACGGAAGAACAATTTTCTTCTCACTTCTTTTATGATTTCCTTCTGACACCGCCACTTGATATTTTTATATCTTACTGAAGTAATCATTCAATCAAACATGTCTAATAAAAAAAGAAACTTCGCGCGTTTCGGGGTTGCCACCAAAGGGGTGGTTTACTTACTCATTGGAAGTCTTACGGCACTCGCAGCTTTTAATTTAGGGGGTCAAAAAGCGAATAGTGGCAATGTATTGGATTTTATTTCAAGACAGGTATTTGGACAGGTCCTTTTGGGCGCGATCGCCGCTGGTCTAATCGGTTATGTGTTTTGGCGATGGTATCAAGCATTTACCTCCTTCGAACAGGAATCAAGTGCCTCTAAGGCTGTTGTAAAAAGGATCGCCTATTTTGGGAGCGGGTTATTTTATGGGCTGCTGGCTATAAGTGCTATAAAACGGGTTATAGGTGCAGGCAGCGACGGCAAATCTATCGTGGCCTCACTTCTAAGTTCTGCGTATGCTACTACTCTTTTAATTGTCATTGGCGTTATTGTACTCATTAAATCTCTTTATGAGTTCTATAAAGCCTATTCGGGAAAATTCAGGGAACACGTGGACGAGAGTGACCTTAAGGAAAAGGCTAAAAAAATGGTAATAAATGTTGGCAAAATAGGGCATACCGCACGCGGCATCGTATCGGGTATCATGGCCTATCTATTCTTTAGAGCGGCATACCAGGGCAGTAAGTCTGATGTAGGAAAAGTAGACGTGTTCAATTTCCTTCAGGATACCTTCGGACAAACTATTATGGGCATCATTGCAGTGGGGCTAATAGTCTATGGAGTCTTTATGTTGATCACGTCCAAATACAGTAGTTTGAACGTAAACTAATCGGCTACTTCATCTTTTTGCCCATTGGCAAATCGTTGCTCCAACTCAGCTTGAAATTCTTCCATCACAGGTTTCACAGTACTTTCGGGTAGATCTGCTATACGTATATACATCAACCCGTCTACTGCATTGTTAAAAAGCGGATCCACATTAAAGGCAACTACCTTTGCATTTTGTTTGATGTATTTTTTAATAAGTACCGGCAAACGCAAGCTTCCGGGTTCTACCTCATCGATTATCTTATCGAACTTATTAAGATCGGCCTCACTTTCGTCAAAAATAAAATCCTTATCCGCATCCTTCAATTTAACTTTAAACTCTTTTTTCGGATTGATGTATTGAGCGACATACGGGTCGTAATAATTAGATTTCATAAATTCGATCATCAACGATTTCGAAAATTCAGAAAATTTATTACTAATACTCACTCCTCCAATAAGGTAGCGATGTTCCGGATAACGCAAAGTAGTATGTACAATGCCCTTCCAAAGCAGGAATAAAGGCATGGGCCGCTGCTGATAGTCTTTAATGATGAACGCGCGCCCCATTTCAATGGACTTGCTCATCATAGGATAAAGCTCGGGTTCAAAACGAAACAGATCCTGCAAGTAGAATCCATCGATCCCAAAACGCGGAAAGATCTGCGATCCCAATCCCATACGATAGGCTCCGGCAAGTTTTTGCGCATCGTTGTCCCACAGGAACATGTGATGATAGTAGCTGTCGAACTTATCCAAATCTGTTGCGTTGTTCGTGCCCTCTCCTACCTCTCTAAATGTGATCTCGCGTAAACGCCCGATTTCTTGAATGATACTGGGGATACGATCGGCCTGCGCTAGGAACACCTCGTAGTTCTTACTAATAAGCAAACGCTTATCATCGGCACGAAGGGCAGCAATCTCGCTTTCCATCTTCTCTACCGAGATGGCACCGGCAATCTTTTTGGGAGGTTTAGGGAACTTTAAATTCTTTGGAAGTGTATCCAATAATTTTTTCTTCTGAAAAGGATTCGCGAGAACATAGGTCTTTTTCCGAAGAAATTCTGTGAATGCATCCAGCGATTCATGCTCTCTTTGGTCCTCTAACCCAATGGGGTTTCCAATACGTACCTTGATCACACGTTCCTTCTGCGTGAGCAATTCCGAAGGTAATTTAGCGGTACGCAACGTATCGCTGAGTTTCGCCAATCTATAGAAGAATTTACTGTTTTTAGCGTGAAAATAAATGGGTACAATGGGCACTTCAGCCTTTTTCACCAGCTTCATGGCGGCTACCTCCCAGGGACGGTCCACCACCAATTTACCATCGCGATAGGTAGAGACTTCACCGGCCGGAAAAATTCCCAAGGGATGCCCTTCGCGCAGGTGTGTTAGGGAGGCTTTAAAACCCATCACGCTGCTTTTGGCGTCCTTGCGCTCTTCAAAAGGATTTACAGGCATGACGTACGGCTTTAACGGCTCGATTCGATGTAGTAAAAAATTGGCAATGATCTTGAAGTCCGGACGGTGTTCCAGTAGCAATTTCAGCAGTAAAATACCATCGATACCTCCTAGTGGATGATTGGATATGGTAATAAAGGCTCCTGTCTTAGGTAACCGTTTCAGGTCTTCTTCGGGGATCTCAAAATTGATCTCGAATTCGTCTAAGAGTGCATTGATAAATTCAAGGTCGCTCAAATGCTTATTCCTATCATAGATTTTGTTCATGGTAGAAATATTGAGCAGCTTCATTAACACCCAGCCCATGGAAGTGCCTAAAAAGCCGAATTTATCGACATTGATAGCTTTCGCTACTTCTTTGGCATTGACTAATCCCATGGAGGTTGTTTTGGTTGTTACGAGTCACAAATATAGCGAAACAATCTGTACTATTCTTTTACGACCAACTGCACCGTTTCACGGCTTTCTTGTTTTAAAAGAACCGTTTTATTTTCAACAAGGGATTCGATTTCTGAAGGTCTTGAGTGCCGCACCGTATACAGGGTAACTCCCTCGTTCCATTTTACTTTGAAGTTCGACCGAAGCTTTGCCAGCAGCGGCTCAAGCGTGTCGTATTTATTATCGACACATACCGAAAAGCTAATGGCAGAGTTTTGTATGAGCTCTACCTTCATTTTATATTCGTGCAACCATTTAAAGACATCGCCAATGTGATTCTCCATCATAAAACTAAAATCCAAGGACGACAGTGAAATGAGTACTTGGTTCTTTTTTAAGATAAAACAGGATGTTTCAGGGTCCAGAGCCACTCCTTTGCCCACACAGGTTCCGGGGTCCAGCGGACTTACAAACGATTTTACATACAACGGAATTTCCTTGCGCTGTAATGGCTGAAGTGTTTTAGGGTGGATCACAGATGCTCCGTAAAAAGCCAATTCGATGGCCTCCCGATAGGAAATGTGGTGTAACAAGGTTGTGTTTGTAAAAAACCTTGGGTCTGCATTTAAGACACCGGCGACGTCCTTCCAAATTGTAACCGACGTAGCATTGAGGCAATAGGCAAAGATTGCAGCAGTATAATCACTCCCCTCTCTTCCCAGCGTAGTTGTGAAGTTGTTGGTGTTCTCAGCGCCAAGAAATCCTTGAGTGATCGTAATTCCTTTTTTAGACACCTTACTGCCAATACGTTCTTGGGTCGCTTCCCAATTCACATTCGCATCACGGTAATTGGCATCGGTTGCAATGCAGCTTCGTACATCCAGCAAAGTGTTTTTAATGCCTGCTTCGGAAAGATATGCCGAAACGATCGCGGTAGAGACCAACTCGCCATAGGACACAACTTGATCGTAGACAAAAGCATGGTTCTTGGATTTGGTACGCTTCAGAAAACCCTTCAATTCTTTAAAAAGTTCTTTTACATCTGCGAATACTTCCGAAGCGCTCGCAGGAAATAATCCCTGTAAGATTTCAAAGTGGTACTCATACACGCTTATAACAGCAGCTTCAATTTCCGAAGGATTTGAAAAATAGTGAGAAACCACTGTTTCCAGTGCGTTCGTGGTCTTCCCCATCGCCGACACCACAACCAAAAGATCCTTCTCCCCGGTTATGTTGATTACGTTTACAAGATTTTTAACCCCTTCGGCATCCTTGACCGATGCCCCTCCAAATTTGAATACTTTCATTTATTATCGTTCCTGTCTATAACTACTATTATGTATTTAAAAAATTGGTAAGCCCTTGTTCATCCATGTGTACCACATGCCAATCCCGCAACACATTTGCGCCACTACGTTCATAGAACTTAATGGCTCCTTCATTCCATCCCAGGACCTCCCATTGCACTCTTTTACATCCCAGAGAGTGTCCGTATTCAAGCACCGCAGCATAGAGTTTTTCCCCCACTCCCTTCCCTCGCATGGCGTTGGTCACGATAAGGTCTTCTAAATGCAGTACGCGTCCCTTCCATGTAGAAAACCGAAAATAGACCAGTGCCATTCCTACGATCTTTGTATCAACTTCCGCCACAAAACAACGAAAGAGAGGTTCGGCTTCAAAGCCGGCCTTTTCAAGATCTGCTACAGTAACATCCACCGCATCCGGTTCCTTCTCGAAAACGGCTAGTTCTACAATGAGTTCACGCACCTTGGACATGTCCGCTTTCTTGGCATTTCGAATAGTTATCTGCATACGCCTTGTTTTGAGGCACAAATATCGGTTCAATTTCTTAAAAAACCCGATATTTGCAGCAAATTCACATTCCATTAACCTTCATCATGGCAAAACAAAATCAGACCCTAGGCGAATTTATCATTGAGAACCAAAGCGAGTTTAGGTACTCTTCGGGGGAACTTTCGCGCCTCATCAATTCCATTAGGTTAGCTGCCAAGGTCGTAAACCATGAAGTGAATAAAGCCGGACTAGTGGATATTCTGGGGGCGGCCGGAGACACCAACATACAAGGTGAAGATCAGCAAAAACTAGACGTTTACGCTAACGAGATCTTTATAAAAACCCTAACCAATCGCGAGATCGTTTGCGGAATTGCCAGTGAAGAAGAAGACGATTTTATTACTATCCAAGGGCGTAATAAGAAGAATGACAATAAATACGTCGTGTTAATAGATCCGCTGGACGGCTCATCCAATATTGATGTGAATGTATCTGTCGGGACCATATTTTCCATTTACAGAAGGATCACCCCGGAAGGAACGCCGGTTACCCTGGAAGATTTTTTACAAACCGGAAACAGACAGGTGGCAGCGGGCTATATTGTTTATGGGACCTCAACAATGATTGTTTATACCACCGGACATGGTGTAAACGGATTTACCTTGAATCCCGCTATTGGAACCTACTACCTTTCACATCCCAACATGAAATTTCCTGAAACCGGTTCCATTTATTCGGTGAACGAAGGAAATTACATCCATTTTCCGCAGGGAGTGAAAGATTATATCAAGTACTGCCAGAAGGAAGAAGAAGACCGCCCCTATACATCACGCTATATTGGCTCTCTGGTCTCAGACTTTCACCGAAACATGATCAAAGGAGGTATTTATATCTATCCCAATACATCCAAGAACCCCGACGGGAAACTACGCTTACTTTACGAGTGCAACCCTATGGCGTATATTGCCGAGCAAGCAGGAGGAAAGGCTAGTAACGGCTATGAGCGCATCTTGGATATTCAACCCACTACCTTGCACCAACGCGTGCCTTTCTTCTGCGGAAGCAAAAAAATGGTTGAGAAAGCCGAAGAGTTCATGCAGCAAAGCAGTAACTAAACTTCGTACCTGTTAAACGTTGGACTTTACTTCTTTTTTTTATTGAGAAGGTATCGGTAGTCTTCAAAATCCAAACCTCCTTGATAGATTTCAATGGAACGCTTGATGAGTGTTTGTGCCAATTCGGTAGAATAACCAAGGCCAATAGCATACCGTTCGATTAAAAAACGTTCGTGATCATCGATCTCATGGTCTGCAAAGATCATTTCAAACAGATCATGCATACGCTCCAATCGTTTATCGGCAGAGTTTGGCGGATTGATAGGATATTTTTGAGGGTTCTTTAATACTTCAAGATACTCCGATTCCCGAATGTCCAATTTTCTGGCAAATCGCTTTAACAATCTTTCTTCCTCAGGATTTAATGCACCGTTAATAGCCGCAATATTTGCAATAGAGGCAAAATGACCCAAGTTTCTCGCGTGTTCTCCGCTTTCAAATAGATCTGTAAATGACATAGTAGAATTTTATACCACAAATATAGAACTTTTGCCAGCCTTGCGTATGATTCCTATCATATTTTGTTCATTTTTTTAAGCGAGTATGGACGCTAAACTTTTCTTAATTCTGAAATAAATACAACGCAAAATGGTAATTTTAAACTGCTACTGAAAAGAATCCATGACCGCACCACTACTCGTCTTTAATGCTAACGGAATCTATTGCCAGCGAGCCGATGTTTATATCGATGCGTGGCGTCCCGTAAAGAAATGCATCGTCACACACGGGCATGCAGACCACAGCCGCTGGGGACATCAACAGTATATTACACACGCCAACAATGTTCCAATTATTAAACATCGTTTGGGCGCTATCTCCGTCACCGGCAAACAGTGGAACGAGACCTTTGTGATCAACGGTGTTAAATTTTCACTGCACCCCGCCGGGCACATTGTGGCATCGTCGCAAGTTCGTGTGGAATACAAGGGCGAGATTTGGGTCTTTACAGGCGATTTCAAGACCGAAGACGATGGTTTGGCAGAAGCATTCGAACCGGTAAAATGCCATACCTTTATTACCGAATGCACCTTCGGGCTACCCGCTTTTAGCTGGGAGCCACAAGCGCAAGTGTTTGACGATATCAATTCCTGGTGGGCCGAAAACAAAGCCGAAGGAAAGACCTCTGTGTTGTTTGGTTATAGCTTAGGGAAAGCACAGCGACTACTCAAACATCTGGACACTTCTATTGGAGCGATCTACACCCATGGTGCCGTGGAAAATATGACCAACGTTCTTCGTTCGCTCTATACCTTTCCGAAGACCATAAAAGTAGGCAGTGATACAACAAAAGAAGAACTTCGAGGGAATATGGTGATCGCTCCTCCCAGCGCACATGGAAGTACATGGATTAGGAAGATGGTCCCGTACGAGACTGCCTCGGCAAGCGGGTGGATGACCTTTCGGGGGGCCCGCCGAAGACGTGCCGTCGATCGCGGTTTTGTGCTGAGTGATCATGCCGATTGGGAAGGACTTTTAGAAACGATCAAGGCAACAGGCTGCGAAAAAGTGATCGCCACGCATGGCTATACCGATATCTTTGCGCGTTATCTTCGTGAAGAAATGGGACTGGACGCTCGAACAGAAAAAACACAATATGAAGAGGAGGGTGCCGAAGTGGGAACTAAACAAGAAACGGAGGTGGATTCGTGAAAGCCTTCGCCCAACTTATCAAGAAACTTGACAGCACCAATAAAACTACCCGAAAGGTTGCAGCTTTAACCGATTATTTTCTGAAAGCCGGCGATGCCGACAAGCTTTGGACCATTGCCATCCTCTCACATCGACGCCCCAAGCGCCCCGTAAATACAACACTGCTGCGTCAATGGGCCACAGAAATAAGTGGGATTCCTCTATGGCTTTTTGAAGAGAGCTATCACATTGTTGGAGACCTTGCCGAAACGATCGCACTTGTAGTCCCTTCTTCAGAAGGGCAAACCGATAAATCATTGTCACAGTATATTTCAGAAATAAGTGCGCTAAAAGACCTTCCTGAGGCCCGGAAAAAAAGGTACCTTCAAGAGAACTGGTTACAGCAAAACTATTTTGAACGCTTTGTATTTAACAAGATCATTACCGGAAGTTTTCGCATTGGAGTAAGTCAAAAACTAATGACGCGGGCCTTGTCCAAGGCCACCGGGATCGACGAAGATATTCTTGCATACAAGCTAATGGGCGATTGGACTCCGGAAACGACAACTTACAAAAAATTGATCCTGGAAGAGAACGAAGACGATTACTTATCGAAGCCTTACCCCTTCTATCTTGCCTATGCCGTGGAGAATGATTTTCAGAAAGAATTGGACCCAATCGACCAATGGAGTTTTGAACATAAATGGGATGGTATAAGAGCGCAGGTGATCTTGCGTAACGACGAAGTATTCGTGTGGTCCCGGGGAGAAGAACTGGTTACCGATAAATACCCCGAGTTTCAAAGATTCTTAAAAGTTATTCCAAACGGTACTGTTCTGGATGGCGAAATCCTTCCTTTTTCTAACGGTTCTATTGGAACCTTCAATGCCTTACAGACCCGGATTGGACGTAAGAACCTTTCTAAGGCACTCCTTGAAAAAACCCCGGTTATCTTGGTTGCTTACGATCTGTTGGAATGGCAGGGTAAGGATATTCGTCTCGAACCCTTCTCAAAAAGACGAAAGCTGCTAGACAGACTTATTGAGGATTGTGATTGTGATGCCATTGGACTCTACCTGAGTACCACCATGGAATTCACATCCTGGAAAGCTGCCGCCGCAGAGCGGGCCCGTTCTCGAGAGAAGCGTAGCGAAGGACTCATGCTAAAGCAAAAAGAGAGTCCGTATTTGGTGGGACGAAAAAAGGGAGATTGGTGGAAGTGGAAGATCGATCCCTTTACCATCGATGCTGTGCTAACTTATGCTATGCGCGGACACGGGAGACGGGCAAATCTCTATACAGATTACACTTTTGCACTTTGGGATAAAGGAGAATTGGTCACTTTTGCAAAGGCGTATTCCGGGCTTACCGATGCTGAATTCAGGCAAGTGGATGCCTGGATCAAGAAGAATACCTTAGAACGATTTGGTCCGGTTCGAAGTGTTACCCCGCATCACGTTTTTGAGATCGCTTTTGAAGGGATCGCAGAAAGCACAAGACATAAAAGCGGTATTGCCACCCGCTTTCCGCGGATAGTCCGCTGGAGGAAAGACAAACCAATTGCCGAAGCCAATACGTTAGACGATCTAAAAGCCCTTATTCCGAAGTGAACGAATTGATAGACATAGCCGAAACATGGTTCCGGCAGCAAGGCTGGAAGCCCTTTCCTTTTCAGAAAAAAACATGGAAAGCGTTCTTAGCAGGCAAACACGGTCTTCTAAATGCTCCTACAGGAAGCGGAAAAACCTATTCTTTATGGATCCCCGTTGTTCTGCAGTACATAAAGGATCATCCCGATTATAAGACAAAAAGGTCCCCCGGCATAAAAGCCATCTGGATCACGCCGCTTCGCGCACTTTCAGTTGAAATACAACAAGCTGCACAACGATTTGCAGACGAACTTGATACCGGGCTTACGGTAGGAATACGTACAGGAGACACCCCTCAAAGTGAACGTGCCAGACAAAAAAAGAACATGCCCGATTTGCTTATTACCACTCCTGAAAGTCTGATGCTTCTATTAGCGAGTAAAGGCTATGCAAAGACGTTCTCAACGCTTCAGGCGATTGTGGTAGACGAATGGCATGAGCTATTGGGAAGCAAGAGAGGAGTGCAAATGGAATTAGCGCTTTCCCGTTTTAAAACCATATGTCCCCGGCTTCGAATTTGGGGAATTTCAGCGACAATAGGAAATTTGGAAGAAGCACAAGATGTACTGCTGGGAATGGATAGTTCTTTTAGAAAGAATGCGGTGCTTATAAAGGCGAAAAATAAACGGAAGGTCATCGTTAAGTCTATCATCCCCAAAAAAATGGAAACCTTCCCCTGGCGAGGCCATTTAGGATTACACCTATTGGATGAAGTTGTTCCTATCCTTAAAAAAAGCAGAACGACCTTAATTTTCACCAACACCCGTGGGCAATGCGAGATCTGGTTTCAGAAGCTATTGGCGGAGTATCCGGAATTGGCAGGAGCGATCGCAATGCACCACGGAAGCATCTCAAAAGACACGCGGCTATGGGTCGAACAAGCCATTCGAAACGAATCTCTAACAGCGGTGGTTGCAACCTCCAGCTTAGATCTGGGAGTGGATTTTGCTCCGGTAGAGACTATTATCCAAATTGGGGGGCCAAAAGGAGTTGCTAAGTTCTTACAACGTGCCGGCAGAAGCAATCATCGTCCGGGCGAAGCCAGTGTAATTTACTTTTTACCCACACATGCACTCGAACTTGTGGAAGCTTCGGCCTTAAAACGAGCAGTTCAAGAAGACGTAATGGAAGATCGGATTCCATATCTCTTAAGCTTCGATGTGTTGATACAATACCTCCTAACACTTGCGGTAAGTGATGGATTTTTTCCGAAGGAGATCTATAAAGAAATTAAAACCACTTTCTGCTTTCAAGGGATTTCAGACGACCAGTGGCAATGGTGTCTTAACTTCATCACGATAGGGAGTCAAAGTCTTCAAGCCTATGACGAATACCGAAAAGTGACCGTTACACCTCAAGGTTTGTTTAAAGTAGAGAGCAGGCAGATCGCAATGATGCATCGCTTGTCCATTGGAACCATTGTTAGTGATGCCATGCTGCTCGTGAAATATGTTTCCGGCGGATTTATAGGCACGATCGAAGAATGGTTCATTGGCAAGATGAAGCCCGGCGACACCTTTGTTTTTGCAGGAAGAACTTTAGAATTGGTGCGATTACGAAACATGCAGGCCCAAGTACGAGCCGCAAAAAAAACCAGTACGAATGTAGTTAGTTTTATGGGGGGAAGATTACCCCTTTCTTCCCAAATGAGTAAGATCCTGCGGGAAGAATTAAACAGTGTGCCGATGGCTGCTGAAGAACGCCCTGCTCAAAGCCGAGAACTAAAGGCGCTGGAACCTATCTTTAAACGACAACGTCGCGAATCGGTTGTTCCCGGAGCCCATGAGTTTTTAATCGAAAGTTTTAAAACCCGAGAAGGATACCATTGTGTCTGTTACCCCTTTGAAGGCCGGTTTGTTCACGAAGCTATGAGCGGATTGCTGGCTTACCGTATTAGTTTGCTTTCGCCCGTTACTTTTTCATTAGCCTATAACGATTATGGTTTTGAGCTATTGAGCGATCGCCCCATAGACATACAGCAAATAATTGATAATAATTTGTTCTCTGCAGATTACCTCTTTGACGATCTACAAAAGAGTCTCAATGCGACAGAACTTGCCCGAAGAAAATTTCGGGATATTGCAGTTATAAGCGGAATGGTCTTTCAAGGATACCCTAACAAAACCATTAAAACCAAACACCTTCAAAGCAATTCTCAATTGTTGTTTGATGTATTTAGAGACTATGAACCCAATAACCTCCTGTATTTACAAGCGTTTCGAGAAACTTTCGAGCATCAGTTGGAGGAAGGGCGACTTCGAGAGGCCCTGGAACGCATCAATACGCAAACCATCGTTTGGAAGCCGTGTATGAAACCAACTCCATTTAGTTTTCCTATCATTACCGATCGATTACGGGAAAAGTTATCTTCCGAAAAATTAGCCGACCGGATCAAACGAATGACCCTTCAACTCGAAAAATGACCGCATCGATTTACATACACGAGCAGGAATTTATACTACACCCAAGCGGGGCAGTTTACTGGGAACGCCAAAATATGCTTTTGATCGCCGATGTTCACTTTGGAAAAGTGACCCACTTCAGAAAACACGGTGCTGCCGTTCCATTGAAATCTTCAGAAGAAAATTTCCAAAAACTACGTGATGTCGTGGCAATCTATTCTCCCAAGACTGTTTGCTTTTTGGGTGACCTTTTCCACAGCAGAAAGAATAGCGAATGGAAACAATTTGAAAAATGGGTGCAGGAAACAGAAGCAAAGATTATTTTGGTAAGCGGCAATCATGATATCATTCCTTCCTACTTATATCAGGATTTGGGTCTGGAAGTGAGGGATGAGTTGCGTCTCGATGATTTTCTCTTTACACATCATCCCACGGCAAACGAGGCTTTGTTCAATATTGCAGGACATGTCCATCCGGGAATTCGACTGCTGGGAGTAGGGCGGCAATCCATTAAATTAGCATGTTTCTACAAACGAAAAGGACAATTTATTTTGCCGGCTTTTGGTACCTTTACAGGAAAGCATATTATACGTCCGCAACCGGAAGACATTGTATATGCAATCGTTGAAGGTCAGGTTGTATGTGTTTCAGCTAACCCTTAAAGTGAAAAAAAATGAAAAGAGCCTTACAAATTGGAAATATCATTGCCTTTGTGGCAACTGTTTTGGTCAATTATGCCTCAAACACAGGAGCTATCAACAACACCACGATTGGAGCGGTTTCAGAATCACTTACCACCCTCTTCACACCAGCGGGTTACGCCTTTGCTATTTGGGGAGTGATCTATCTTCTTCTTTTCGGGTTTATTGTGTATCAAAGCAGAAGTCTCTTTACAACCGTTAGGGACGACGCTTTTATTTTAAAGACAGGTTGGTGGTTTGTACTTTCTTGTATAGCAAATTGCCTTTGGGTGATCTTTTGGTTATACGGTTATATCAATTTTTCTGTACTGTGCATATTTGTCCTGTTATACTCCTTGATCCGTATCGTACTTAACAACGATATGGAGCTGTGGGATGCGCCTATATCTGTCATTGCCTTCCTGTGGTGGCCTTTTGTGATCTACAGCGGCTGGGTAACAGTAGCGAGTATTGCGAATGTTTCGGCTTATCTCGTAAAAATAGGATGGGAAGGTTTTGGATTTTCCGAAAGCACTTGGGCAATTATCATGATCTGCATTGCAGGGTGTATCAATCTCTGGGTCACCTGGAGCCGTAATATGCGCGAATTCGCCCTAGTAGGCGTTTGGGCCTTAGCGGCAATCGCCGTAGCGAATTGGGGCGCTCATGAAGAAGTTTCATATACTGCCATTCTTGTAGCAACCGTACTTTTTGGGAGCAGCAGTATACACGGATTTAAAAATCGCGATACTAGCCCTATTATCAAATATTCTCAATACCGAAAACGTTCATGATAGCCCAACAAAAAGACCGCTTTGATCTCGATCCGGATCACATATACCTCAACGGTGCCTACATGTCACCTCAATTAAGA
The DNA here is from genome assembly GCF_000746845.1 of Altibacter lentus. Lineage (GTDB taxonomy): Bacteria > Bacteroidota > Bacteroidia > Flavobacteriales > Flavobacteriaceae > Altibacter > Altibacter lentus. The sequence goes on from NZ_KN050846.1 coordinate 1,820,836, forward strand.
TCGGTAACACAGATCGGAATTGAAAATCTTAAAAAGAAGAACCGCCCTTACGAGATCTCTGAAGCCGATTTCTTTTCAGAAAAGAGGGTATTGAAAGAACGATTTGCGCAACTAATTAGCGCTCCCGATCCGGAAGCGATTGCCATCATCCCGTCTGTTTCGTACGGGATTGCCAATGTGATACGAAATATTACTTTTGAAAAAGGTGATGAGATCATACTCCTTCAGGAACAATTTCCCAGTAACTATTATGCCTGGAAGCAACTCGAGGCCTCTCATGGCGTACTGGTCAAGATAGTTACTGCACCGGCTGTGGAAACAGGCAGGGCCGAGCGTTGGAACGAAGCTTTAGTGGAAGCTGTTACAGAAAGAACAAAAGTAGTTGCCGTGCCTCATGTTCATTGGGCCGACGGGACCTTATTTAATCTCTCCCTGCTTCGAAAACGCACCAACGAGGTAAACGCCTATCTCATTGTGGATGGCACTCAAAGTGTAGGTGCCTTGCCTTTTTCGGTGCAAGATATCGCTCCCGATGCTCTCATTAGCGGTGGCTATAAATGGTTATTAGGAGCGTATGGTTTGGGAGTCGCTTACTATGGGGAGCGCTTCTATGAGGGGATCCCCATCGAGAATAATTGGATGAACCATGAAGGCAGTGAGAATTTCTCCAATCTCGTGAATTATAACGAACGCTTTAAAGCCAAGGCTACGCGTTTCGATGTAGGCGAATCGAGTAATTTTATATTGGTGCCAATGCTTTCAGAAGGTATTCGTCAGTTATTGGAATGGACCCCGGAAGTCATTCAGGACTATTGCAGGAATATCACGAAAGATGTTTTGAAAACGCTTCCGAAGAAGTATTTTTATATTGAAGATCCCAAATTCAGAGCGCAGCATCTCTTCGGAATCTATACCAAAGGTGAATTGTCCATCCCTAATTTGAAGCAACGTATCGCGGCTCAAAATATCTCGGTTTCCTATCGTGGAAAAGCGATTCGCGTCTCCCCGAATGTGTACAATACCGAGGACGATTTACAGCAATTAATATCCTGTTTACGCAGCGCTGTAAACTGAATTACACCATCCCCTTGATATCATTCCCCCATGTAGGATAGGCAAATATCATGGCCTTTAAATGCTCCGGCTTCAATTTACCGCAAAGTGCCAATACAAATAAATTGATCATTTCGGCAGCGTGAGGTGCAATAATATGTGCCCCAAGAATGAGATCGCCCTTGGTATCGACAATGGTCTTATAGGCATAAACATCTGCATTGATTCGTTTGGCATTGTACCAATGCGGTACACTTTTGTATTCCACCCGAATGTCGTAACCTTTATCTTTTGCTTCAGCTTCTGTGAGTCCGATACTCGCCAACTGCGGAATGGTGAACACCACCGAAGGTACCGGCGGAAAATCCATTTTGGTAGTATTCCCTTTTATAATATTGAAGCTCACAACGCGCGCCTCCTGGGAAGACGTAGGGGTTAGTGCTAAGGACCCGCTCGCAGAAACATCTCCGCAAGCATATACGTTGGGATTGGTCGTGTTTTGTAGAAACGCATTCACGGAAACACCGCCCTTTTCGTATGCAACGTTCCCCTTTTCGAGCGCAAGTGCTGCAATAGACGGTACTCTTCCGGCGGTGTTAAATACCATTCGGGTTTTAAGGGACTGCTTTTTTCCGTTCTTCTGAAAATGGACACGGTAATTCTTTCGTAGTTTTTCCACGGCAGTTACTTCAGCATTGAAAACAAAATCGATCCCCAATGCTTCCGAAGCTTTTGTAAGATGTTCCACAATGTCTCCTTCAAAAGGTGTCAAAGGTCGCTCTTTGAATTCTATGACGGTCACCTTTACCCCACAGCGTGCCGCAATGTGTGCAAATTCCATCCCAATGTAGCCGGCACCCACGAACACCATACTTTCCGGAAGCACAGCCAATTCTAGAAAGTCATCGCTTACTTGAAGGTGTTCTCTTCCGGGGATCTTCAATTCTAAAGGCTGTTGCCCCGTTGCGATCACGATCTTCTTTGCTTTTACGGCCTTTCCTTCCACCGAAAGTGTTTGTTCATCTATAAAAACCGGCGATTGATGATACATGGTTATTCCTGCCTTGCGCAGGGCTTTTTCTGTACTCGCAGGGACAGCATCTGTAAAACCGGCTTTGAAATTTTGCACCTCCTGCCAGTCGATCTTGGGCACAGAAGTAATGCCTTTCCCGGTAAGATTCTTCGTTATATGCAAAGCTTCCGTGATCCCCACCAGCACCTTTTTCGGATCGCAACCGCGATTAGCACAGGTGCCGCCAAATTCTCGGTTGTCGGCAATGGCGACGGTCATTCCTTCCGCAGCACAATCGTATGCAACACTCTTTCCGGCTGTGCCGGTACCAATGACAAAAACGTCAAATTCCTTTATACTCATTTTTTAAAAGTAGGGAATGCCTCTTGAGAATAGTGTTAGTAAAATGATAAATATTCTTTTGAACTTGTAAATAAAAAGCGGAACACCCTATCTTTGCCGACCATGAGTAAAGCACTCGTCTCTACCCTTTTTTCACAGTCTTCGGCCACCCGAAAACTGGAGGAAGCTATTGCCCGTTCTCAAGCAAGAACCGAAATTACCGGTCTGGTAGGTTCAGCAACATCTTTAGTGATCGCGACTGCATTTAAAGCAACAGAACTCCCTTTTTTGGTTATTCTGAATGACAAGGAAGAAGCCGCCTATCACCTCAATGATCTGGAAAATTTGTTAGGCGATCAGAATGTATTGTTCTATCCCGGAAGCTACCGCAGACCGTATCAAATAGAAGAGACCGATAACGCCAATGTGTTGCTTCGTTCGGAAGTGCTCAACCGTATCAACTCACGAAAGAAACCAGCGCTTATCGTTACTTATCCCGAAGCCTTGTTCGAAAAGGTGGTCACCAGAAAGGAACTGGAAAGGAACACGCTTAAGATCGCCTTGAACGACACCCTATCCATCGATTTTGTGAATGAAGTGCTCTTTGCCTATCATTTTAAGCGCGCCGATTTTGTCACAGAACCGGGGGAGTTCTCCGTACGTGGTGGGATCCTGGACGTTTTCTCTTTTAGTAATGATGAGCCGTATCGCATTGAATTTTTTGGAGATGAGGTCGACAGTATCCGTACGTTCGATGTGGAGACTCAACTTTCACTGGAACAGGTAAAAAAGATCTCCATTATTCCCAATGTGGAAAATAAGAGGATGGATGAAAGCGCAACCTCCTTGAGTGTACGGGAGAGTTTTTTAGATTATATCGCTTCCAAAACGGTTGTTTTTCTGAAAAATGAAGAGCTGCTAAGCAACAGCATCGATACGCTCTTTCAAAAAGCTGCGGTAGCCTATCAAGAAACGAAAGGCGAAATCAAACAAAGTGAACCCCAGGAGCTATTTTGTACATCGGGCCTCTTGAATGAGCAATTGAAGAGGTTTACTAACGTAGTGATTTCGACCGGGAAAAGTCCTGCAACTAACGGTTTGATAGGTTTTCATACAAGGCCGCAGCCTTCCTTCAATAAACAATTCAATCTTCTTATTGAGGATTTGAACACCAAAGCTTCTAATGGGTATACCAATTATATATTTTGCAGCAGTGAACAACAAGCGCAACGCTTCCATGACATCTTTGAGGATGCTCAACAAAAAGTAGCGCATTTTGAAACGGTGGTCTTCCCATTGTATCAAGGCTTTATTGATGATGACAACAAAGTGGTTTGTTACACAGACCATCAAATCTTTGAGCGCTATCATAAATTTCAGCTTAAGAACGGATATGCCAAGAAACAGGCGATCACACTCAAGGAACTCACCAATCTTGAAGTAGGCGATTACGTTACCCATATTGACCACGGAATAGGCAAGTTTGGGGGGTTGCAAAAAATAGATGTTGAAGGCAAACAACAGGAAGCTATAAAGCTTATTTATGGAGAACGCGATATTTTGTACCTCAGCATCCATTCGCTTCATAAGATCTCAAAATACAATGGTAAGGACGGTACGGCTCCTAAAATCTATAAATTAGGAAGTGCCGCATGGAAAAAACTGAAGCAAAAAACCAAGACGCGCGTTAAGGAAATTGCTTTCAATTTGATTGAACTTTACGCAAAACGACGATTACAGAAAGGGTTTGCCTTTGACCCTGATTCCTATCTGCAATTGGAACTGGAGTCCTCGTTTCTGTACGAAGATACGCCGGACCAAGTGACTGCAACAGAGGATGTGAAGCGCGACATGGAGAACGAGCGACCCATGGACCGTCTTGTATGCGGGGATGTAGGCTTCGGAAAGACCGAAGTAGCCATACGTGCAGCCTTTAAAGCGGTCGATAACGGAAAGCAGGTAGCTGTCCTTGTGCCTACTACGATTCTGGCCTTTCAGCACCACAAGACCTTTTCGGAACGTTTGGCAGAAATGCCCGTTCGGGTGGATTATCTCAATCGTTTTCGTACCGCGAAAGAACGTCGTACAGTTCTGGAAGACCTTAAAAACGGAACCCTGGATATTGTGATCGGCACGCACCAGCTCGTAAACAAAACGGTGCAGTTCAAAGATCTTGGATTGCTTATTATTGACGAGGAACAGAAATTTGGAGTTGCAGTTAAAGATAAATTGAAGACCATAAAAGAGAATGTAGATACCTTAACGCTTACGGCAACGCCCATTCCAAGAACGCTTCAGTTTAGTTTAATGGCCGCGCGTGACCTTTCGGTCATCACCACACCCCCTCCCAACCGCTATCCGGTCGAGACCCATGTGATACGTTTTTCCGAAGAAACCATACGAGACGCCATACGCTACGAGATCTCACGTGGCGGTCAAGTTTTCTTTGTACACAATCGCATTGAAAATATTAAAGAAGTAGCAGGTATGATACAACGCCTGGTCCCCGATGCCAAGCTGGGCATAGGGCACGGCCAAATGGATGGCAAGAAGCTTGAAAACCTCATGCTTGCCTTTATGAACAATGAGTTTGATGTGTTGGTCTCTACGACCATTATTGAAAGTGGTCTGGACGTCCCTAATGCGAACACTATTTTTATCAACAATGCCAATAATTTTGGTCTTTCCGACCTCCACCAGATGCGTGGGCGTGTAGGGCGAAGCAATAAGAAAGCTTTTTGTTATTTTATCACGCCACCCTATTCGGCCATGACAGATGATGCCCGAAAGCGCATTACCGCGCTGGAGCAGTTTAGCGAATTGGGCAGCGGTCTAAACATCGCCATGAAGGATCTTGAGATCCGTGGCGCAGGCGATCTTCTGGGTGGTGAACAAAGCGGTTTTATCAATGAGATTGGTTTTGAAACCTACCAAAAGATCCTTTCAGAAGCGATCGACGAGCTAAAAGAAAAAGAGTTTAAAGACCTGTATGCCGGCACCGAACATGAGAAAAAGAATTTTGTGAAAGAAGTGGTCATCGACACCGACTTCGAATTGCTCTTCCCGGACGATTATGTAAATAATATTACCGAACGACTCAACCTCTACACCAAGCTCAATGAGTTGAAAACTGAAAGAGATCTGCAACAATTTGAGCGTGACGTGATCGATAGGTTTGGTCCGCTTCCGGAAGAAGCACAAGATTTGCTGGATAGTGTTCGAATCAAATGGGCTGCTATCGCCATGGGACTAGAGCGGGTGGTTTTGAAAAAAGGTAAAATGGTAGGTTACTTTGTAAGGGATCAACAAAGTGCGTATTACCAAAGCGCGAATTTTGGTAAAGTATTGCAATATGTGCAAAGTCATTCGCAAACTGTAAAGATGAAGGAAAAGGAAACCCGAAATGGATTACGGTTGTTATTAACCTTCGATCGTATTACTTCGGTAGAAAAGGCATTAAAGACTTTCGAATCTTTTTCGGTTTAATTCCTTCCACAAAACAAATGTCGGGTGAATGTCGGGTGAAATTCTCCTAAAAATATTGCAGTATATTTACTCCTATCGTACTATTGCTTCATAAATTTTACACAGATGAAACAACCCGAACTTGGTCAGAAAATTTTGGAACTGCGCAGGCAAAAAGGGCTTACTCAAGAAGAACTGGTTGAGCAGTGCAACATCAATGTGCGAACCATTCAACGCATTGAAGCCGGGGAAGTGACCCCAAGAAGTTTCACCTTAAAAACAATTCTGAATGCCTTAGGTGAAAATTTGGAAAATCTAAACGACCCTCCTTCCCATGAAGAGAATTTTATACATAGAGAGGTTGGGGTTTCAGCATTTTATATAAAACTGGCCTGGATTAGCGGACTTATTTATTTTCTTTCAGGATTTGTGGAATTTGCCGTGGACTATGCACGGTTTTATGAAAATGAACTTATTCTATCTCCGGCAGCATATATAAGCATGAAATTCATTGTGATGCTGGCGTACATCTATTTTATGTGGGGATTTGTTATTAGCGGGAGCCTCTTCAATAACTATTTATTGAAAATAGGCGCCTATTTCTTGATAGGTACCACGATCCTGTTTTATGGTTACGATATGGCATCCCTGTATTTTGAACCGTTCTATATGGAATATGTTTTGGTAACACAATCCATTTTTCGCGGGATTGGAAGTTTTATCTTTGGATTCGCACTACTCCGTCTGCATAAACCCATGGGGATAGTGCCACAGATAGCCGGAGGCTTGGAAATTGCAAGCGGTGTATTTTTTATACTTATTTTTACGGTATTACTCGGATTAATATTCTTGATCCCTGCCTTGCTTCTGCAGATCGTTCTGCTCTATAAAATTGAATCATTCATTAAAATGAAGGCACCAGAACATCTGGTGAGCTAAATTGTAAAGGATTTTTAATTAAAAGTACCGGTGTTAAAAATGATAGAATGCATTTTCAAAATGCTGGATCTTTGCAACCTTTTCATTTTTTAACACCGCAATAATGTCAAAACGAACTTCCTGGTCAAGCTCATTGCTAATCATGTATTCGTTTGCGGCCTTAACCAATAGTTTAATTTTATTTTTTGTGACAAATTCCTGCGGATCCCCAAAAAAATCGCTGTTTCGGGTCTTTACCTCCACCATCACAACGGTATCTGCCTCCTTTTGTGCAACAATATCGATCTCAGCCTTGTCAAATACAAAATTTCGCTCCAAAATCGCATAGCCGTTGCGCAGCAAGTGTTCTACTGCCAGTTGCTCTCCAATCTTTCCAAGTTCGTTGTGTGTGGCCATAGTACTGCCCGCAAAGGCAAGAATGCTTTTTAGATGAAACTCAATGTTATTTTATTATTTGTGATAACAAGATCTACTTCTCTTCCCAAAACCAAGGCTCTGTTATCTTCTATATGTCCCGACGGAAAATTAAAACAAACAGGATAGTCGTATTCGGAAACGGCTTCCCGTATGATTTCTTCTGCGGTTTGCCCAAAAGGTACCGAATTATCATTCATATCGCTCATTCCTCCAACGATCAAACCGGCCAAATGCCCCAACATTCCATTTCTCTTTAAATTCTGAAGCATCCTGTCGATATGATATAAATACTCGTCTAAGTCTTCAAGAAACAGGATCTTGTCCAGTGTATCTATTGCTGAAGCACTTCCGCAGAGAGAATAAAGTATCGATAGATTTCCACCAACCAGTTGCGCTTTCGCCCTGCCGGGACGGTTTAAGGACTCTTCCGAAGCATATGCAATGGAGTACTCCTTTCCAAAAAGTACCTCGCGAATACTTTGTCGGGATGTTTCAGACCTCTTTTCAATATTCAACGGCATTTGAGCGTGCAGCGTTTCGATCCCCATCTTGTGAATGTGCGAATGTAAGACCGTAATATCGCTGTAGCCAATGATCCATTTAGGGTTTTTTTTAAATGCTGAAAAATCCAAGCTGTCGATAATGCGTACCGTTCCGTAGCCACCCCGGGCACACCAGATCGCTTTTACGGAAGGGTCATTCAACGCCCACTGAAGGTCTGCCGCGCGAATTTCATCATTTCCGGCAAATTGATTGGCTTCGGCACCTATACTCTTCCCTAAAACAGCCTCGAGATCCCATTTTTTTAGAAGGTCCAAGGCAGGATCCAATTCTTTCTCTGTTATTTTACGGGCGGTTGACACGATAGCAACCCGATCACCGGGGGACAAATATTGAGGTGTTTGCATGTGTTAAAATTACTTTTCCGTGCAATTAATCGACAAACTTTTTAGTTAAAATTATACATGATTGGACTCAAAAGGCTATAATTCAGTATTTTTAGAAGCCTCAAACCTGCAAAACCTATCGCCTATGGAAACGATTGCTACCTTCTCCTGCAATGCGTCGACCCTTATTCCTTACGTTCCCAGCGGAGCCAATCCTTGGAACACCGGTAAAGTAAAACATGCTTTTAAACGCCTAGGTTTTGGTGCCCCGCAACCGGAAATAGATGCTGTTTTGGCTATGAGCCCAGGGGATTTTATCGATTCCTTGGTCGATACCGCCGCCGGCCTGCCTGTGACCCCGGCACCCGTTTGGGGGTATTATGCCGTGAGTGATTTCACCAATTACGAAGCTGAAAATAATCAATACATCGAAGATTGGCGTGTACAGACCGGCAACGATTTCATTTCAGAAAAACTGCGAGGCAGACTCACCTTTTTTTGGGCCAATCATTTTGTCACAGAACTCGAAACCTATTTTTACGCCCCTTATTTGTTTCAGTATTACAACACTCTACAAACCCACTGTCTGGGTAATTTCAAGGATTTTGTACAAGCTATAGGGATCAACTCCACCATGCTCGTGTATCTTAACGGGTTTGAGAATACCAATAACAACCCCAATGAGAATTATGCCCGCGAACTCTTCGAACTGTTCACACTGGGAGAGGGCAACGGCTACACCGAAACCGATATCACCGAAACATCCCGAGCCTTGACAGGATATAATCACTGGAGCGAACCTGGAGCTGCCATCTATTTTGATGCGATCACGCACGATGCGGGAAACAAGACCATTTTCGGACAAACAGGGCCATGGGGTTATGAGGACGTAATCAACATCCTGTTTCAGGAGCGCAGTACAGAGATCGCTACAAACATTTGTAGAAAACTCTATAAATTCTTTGTGAGTCCAGATGTGGACGCCATAGTAGAACAGAATGTTATTATTCCGCTTGCCCAAACCTTTGTCACGAATAATTTCGAATTGGTACCCGTTTTAAAACAATTGTTTAAAAGTGAACATTTTTTTGATGAACGCGTGCTGGGAGTTGTGATTAAAAGCCCATTCGACGTCATGTTCACCTTCGCGAACGAGACAGGTTTTTTCTACGACGATTCCATCATGGATGCTTTTATCTATTATGCGGGACTTATGGGCCAAGAACTCTTTGATCCGCCGGATGTTTCAGGCTGGCAAAGGGATGAGACCTGGATCAATACGTCCACACTCACCGGCCGATGGCAACTCATGGAAGTATATCTGGATTATCTTTTCTACAATGGGTACGACTTTACATTTACCGATCTCGCAAGAGACCTGACTAACGACAGCAATGATCCTGATTTTATCACGCAAGTACTGGTAGACCATTTTATGGCCAAACCTTTGCATTCGCTAGGTGATTATGCGATCGCAACCACCATTTTCAAGTGGGAGATCCCTCAAAATTACTATGACGATGGTATCTGGAACCTCAGCTGGTCCGAGGCGCCCTATCAAGTCTTCCTGCTGTTAAAGCATATTGCTCGCATGCCCGAATTTCAACTTAAATAACTACTGCTATGTGTGATCATGACCATATCCCTAAAAGTCCTTCTGCTTCAAAGAAAGATAAAAAGGTTCACGAACAAGAGCATGCTACCTGGAACCGACGTTCCTTTATACAAGCTTTGGGACTCGCGGGCGCCGGCGGCATGGTACTTGCCAATAGTGCTGTGTCGGCTTCAAAGCCGTCTCCGCTTTCCGTAGCCTTATCTCAAAGTGAGAATGAAAATATTCTGGTTCTTATACGACTAAAAGGAGGGAACGACGGCCTCAATACCGTTGTCCCTGTTTACGATTATGCAACATACGCAAACCTTCGCCCAACCATTAAACATAACACCTCGGACCTGTTCAATCTAAATGCAGATTTCGCCCTTCCTAACTATATGAACAGTTTGCAGTCGGTTTGGGGTGACGGGAATATGAAAGTGATCCACGGCGTGGGTTATCCGCAACAGAATTTGTCCCATTTTCGTTCTTCGGAAATCTGGGCTTCTACAGACGATATTAATTTTGAGCCCACCGGTTGGTGGGGTCGTTATTTTGAAGACCTGTATCCCGATTACCTCATCAATCCACCCGAAACACCTCCGGCAGTACAAATTGGAAGCTTAGGCAACCTCATCTTTGACGGGGTAAATAGTAATTATGCCTTTTCGGTCGCAAATCCTGCCCAGTTGGCCAATGTAGCACAAAACGGAAGTTTGCACGATGTCCTCGACATCCCGGATTGCGTATACGGCGATAAACTTCTCTTTATGCGGGCTACTGCCAATACCACCTTTACGTATGCCGGCGTGATCAACGATGCCTATATGGCCTCGAACAACGATGTCGCTTATGCCGATGAACAATTGGCAAATCAACTGGCGATCGTTGCACGAATGATCAAAGGAGGATTGGGCACCAAAGTATATATGGTGACCCTTGGTAGTTTCGACACCCATGCCAATCAGGTGAACGACCATAGAACCCTATTGGAAGATCTTGCGGATTCGATGAAGAATTTCTTTGACGACCTCTCGGCCACGGGAATGCAGAACAATGTGTTGGCCATGACCATTTCCGAATTTGGGCGTCGCCCTTACGAGAATGGTTCCAACGGGACAGATCACGGTGCTGCTTCTCCGGTAATGCTGTTCGGGCCCGGCTTGAACGGTAGCGGATTTGTAGGGGAACATCCGGATTTGAGTGTGTGGGACAACAATGACAACCTCCTTCCTTCAACCGATTTTCGCGATGTGTATTCCACCGTTTTAACCGATTGGTTCTGTCTGGATCCTTCGGTAGTGAGTACCATCTTACTCAATCAAACGTACGAGCATCTCGATCTGGGACTCTCCTGCGAGAGCTTGTCTGTTACAGACTTTGGTAATACAACACGTCTGTCGCATGCGGGTGTCTACCAAAATGACCGTACCTACATCGAGCTTCACATGCCCGCTACGGCCCATGTGGATATCAAACTCTATGATATAACCGGAAGAGAAATAGCCACACTGAAGAATGAGATACTATTTTCGGGGAGGCATCGTATCGATGTGAAAGCTGCGGTTAAGGGCAGAATGAGTTACGGCCAGTATCTGTACCGAATCGCTTTGGGAGGTCAATTTTACAGTGCATCCCTAATTATTAAATAGTAGTAAGAAGGCTTCGGAAAGACTTTAAGAACAGAAGACTTTTCTCTTTACAGATAACCGCTTCCGAAGATAAAATCCTTATTTTTGTGCTGCCCGAATAAAATGGGGCATTCAGAAAGATTTTATGAAGCACCCGAAGCGATACACGATCACCGCAGCACTTCCTTATACCAACGGCCCGGTTCATATTGGCCACTTAGCCGGCGTCTATGTTCCCGCCGATATCTATGCCCGTTTTCAACGAATGCAAGGCAATGATGTTGCCTTTGTATGCGGGAGTGATGAACATGGTGTTCCTATTACCATAAAAGCAAAAAAAGAAGGAATCACTCCACAAGAGGTAGTGGATAAATACCATGCGATCATCAAAAAGTCCTTCAACGACTTTGGGATCTCCTTCGATAATTATTCGCGAACTTCTGCAAAAATACACCACGATACCGCTTCAGCCTTCTTTGAAAAACTGTACGAAGACGGCAAATTCATTGAAGAGATCACAGAGCAACTCTACGACGAGGAAGCCGGTCAATTCTTAGCAGATCGTTTTGTTGTGGGAACTTGCCCCAAGTGTGGTTTTGAAGAAAGCTATGGCGACCAATGCGAAAATTGTGGCACCTCTCATAACGCTACCGATCTTATCAATCCGAAGAGTATGATAAGCGGTAACAAACCGGTTCGCAAAGAAACGAAACACTGGTTCTTGCCGTTGGACCAATATGAATCCTGGTTAAAAGAGTGGATCTTACAAGACCACAAAAAGGACTGGAAAACAAATGTCTACGGACAATGCAAATCGTGGATCGATGACGGACTTCGTCCTCGGGCGGTCACGCGCGATCTGGATTGGGGTATTCCCGTTCCTGTGAAAGGTGCCGAAGGAAAAGTTCTCTACGTTTGGTTTGACGCTCCCATAGGATATATCTCTGCTACCAAAGAATGGGCCCGGCAAGTAGGAAAAGACTGGGAACCCTACTGGAAGGACAGCGAAACCAAATTATTGCATTTTATAGGAAAAGACAACATTGTATTTCATTGCATCATCTTCCCTGCCATGCTCAAAGCCGAAGGTAGTTTTATCCTCCCGGACAATGTTCCTGCCAATGAATTCCTCAATTTAGAAGGAAATAAGATCTCGACCAGCAAGAACTGGGCGGTGTGGTTGCACGAATATCTGGAAGCATTTCCGGATCAGCAGGACGTGCTTCGCTATACACTCACTGCGAATGCTCCGGAAACTAAGGACAATGATTTTACGTGGAACGATTTTCAGGCCCGTAATAACAATGAGTTGGTGGCAATCTTCGGAAATTTCATCAATCGTGTCATGGTGCTTACCGATAAATATTATGAAGGCAAGGTGCCGCAGCCTACTACCTTTATTGAAGCAGACACGCAAACCCTGAAAGAGCTCCGGGCCTATCCGGCTGTTATAGCCAGTTCTATCGAGCGTTACCGCTTTCGGGAAGCGCAACAGGAATTGATGAATGTTGCCCGGTTGGGGAACAAATACCTGGCCGATGAAGAACCATGGAAGACCATTAAAACAGATGAAGCCCGAACGCGAACCGTGATGTACGTCGCTTTACAGGTGGCTTCTGCTTTAGCCGTATTAAGCGAGCCCTTTTTGCCTTTTACTTCGGAAAAACTAAAAGCCATGCTTCGTCTTTCTGAAGGTGATAGCGCACACACATGGGATTCGGTTTCAAAAGATCAAAACGTGTTAAAACCGGAGCACATTATTGGAAAAGGCACATTGCTTTTCAGCAAAATAGAGGACGAACAAATTCAAGAACAATTAGAAAAACTTCAAGCCAGTAAAAAAATGAATGAAGCTGCCAAAAAAGATGTGACACCTCAAAAAGAGACCATACAGTTTGATGATTTTACAAAACTCGATATGCGGGTAGGAACCATTCTGGAAGCCGAAAAAATGCCCAAAGCGAAGAAATTACTTGTGCTTAAAGTAGACACCGGGATTGACGTGAGGACCATCGTTTCGGGTATCGCCGAAAGTTTTACCCCGGAAGAGATCGTTGGACGAAAAGTAACTGTTTTGGTCAATCTGGCGCCTAGAGCGTTGCGGGGGGTAGACAGTGAAGGAATGATCCTTATGACGGAAACTCCGGACGGCAAGCTCATGTTTGTCAATCCGGATGGGGAGGGCATTGAAAACGGGGCAACGATCAATTGATGCTCAAAATAGCGTATCACCCTATTTTTAAACACAACCTGCCTTTAGGACATCGATTCCCGATGTCTAAATACGAACTGTTACACGACCAGTTGCTGCACGAAGGCACCTGTGTGGAGGCCAATTTTTTTTCACCGTCCCGAAGTGCAGACGAGGCGATTCTGGCCGTACACTCAGCGAGCTATCTACACGATCTGCAACATCTTACCTTGGATAAAAGAGCAGCTAGAAAAATAGGTTTTCCACTTTCTGAAGCCCTTGTTAACAGGGAATATGTCATCACACAAGGAACTATTGAAGGTAGTGAACATGCGCTAACAAATGGCATTGCCATGAACATTGCCGGAGGGACACACCACGCATATCCGGAACATGGCGAAGCATTTTGTATTTTTAACGATCAGGCAATTGCCGCACGTTATTTATTGCAGAATCAAAGAGTAAAAAAGATATTGTTCGTAGACCTGGACGTTCATCAAGGAAACGGAACTGCAGTGATTTTTAGAGATGATCCTTCTGTTTTCACCTTTTCCATGCATGGGGCAGGTAATTATCCCTTCCGAAAGGAAAAAAGTGATCTGGATATTGCGCTGCCCGATGGTACCAATGATGAAGCTTATCTTTCAATCCTACAAGAAACACTCCCAAAACTTATAGAAGAACAGCAACCCGATTTTGTTTTCTACATAAGCGGGGTAGACATTTTAGAAAGCGATAAATTAGGTCGGTTGAGTTGTTCCCTGCAAGGCTGCAAAGAGCGTGACAGGTACGTGCTTGAAACTTGTAAAGCACATCACATTCCGCTTCAAATAAGCATGGGCGGAGGCTATTCCCCCGAAATAAAGACGATCATTGAAGCCCATGCAAACACATTCCGTTTGGCGCAAGAACTCTTCTTTTAAATAAAGAACCCCCGCAGCAGATAGCAGCGGGGGTTTTCCTTACATAATAGGAACTATTACTTACTTCCTAACAGTAACAGCTCGTTGCAGACTACTTCGGTAGTGTATCGCTTGTTGCCGTCCTTATCATCCCAGGAGCGGGTGGTCAATTTTCCTTCCACGGCCACTTCCTTTCCCTTGGTCACGTAGCTTTCTACGATCTCGGCAGTTTTACCCCAGGCAACGACATTGTGCCATTGGGTGTCGGTAACCCGCTCGCCTTTTTGATTCTTGTAGCTCTCATTGGTGGCAATACTGAATTTTGCCAATTTTTTCCCGGATTCCAAGGTTAGGATTTCGGGGTCATTTCCTAAGTTTCCAATCAACTGTACTTTGTTTCTAAGTGTGCTCATAATTTCTAAAATTTAAAGATTAAACAGTTAAGATAATTCCCGGGTGTCTCCCGGATCTTTTTAGCCTGAATCGTCACCAGTTGTATTACCTGTACACAATAATGTCACTCCAACGATTCAACACTGCAAATATGAAACAGCTTCCCAAAACGAGTCGGTTGGTACGTATTTACTATCGTTTATAGTTATTTGTAAGCGTTTGTAAACTTTTTAATGGCATCTATATACATTAGGGGACAAGCCTAGAAACAAGGCTTTAGAGAAATTCGGATGAATTTTTTTTGGAAAGTAAAACTTTTTTAACTTCAAAGAGATTAGTACCCTTTACTGCTACCTATTTTCACAGAACGCTAGTTAAAGTCTATTCAAGTTTTGGTAATTTAAGTGTAAGAACGGGTTGCATCCTGTAGAAATGTGAACTACAATTAAGGGCTTTCCCAAATGCAATACTATTTATTTTCCTTCTTTTTAGGGATGGAAACTTTTAAAACGTCATCTAATGAAGTGTTTATTTTTAAAGGTAATTCCTTAGTCTTAGGTTTTTTATATTTTTCTTTATTCTTCCTCGTCATTTTTATCCTCTGGGGGGTTAAATTCAGAAACAAGGCTTTTTATAAGGTCTGCTGAATCAATATTCTTATTGCTAAAGAAATAGTACACCGCATTCCCATTGACAATATGAGTTAAACCATTTATGTATGACGGCCTATCTTTAAAGTACTTGTCAATTATCTTTCTTCTAGAATTATTCTGTTCAAATTCTATTTTTACAACAACATCATTATTTTTAACGTGATTGAATATAATCTTTCTGATTGTCAATATTAACTCATCGCATTCACAAAATTTAGGAAAGTTATCAATGGTAAATTTGTTTAGAATAGCGTTTTGAATATGATTTTCTAAAAAATCTACTTCATACTCTTCTTCAGTAGACTTAATTAAAAGAAGGTATTGACATTCTGTATTTGATTTAATAAAAAAATGAGAGCCATTTTGGCTCTCACGTTCTGAATATAAATGCATTCTAAATAGTTTTAAAGATTTCGTCAAATCTGCCACTTTTATAATCAGCGGTCATTTGATCTAACGTCTCCTTCTTATTCTCTAATCGCTTAACGATTTTAGCTCTTATTTCCTCTGACAATGGTTTATCCGAAACTAGACGAATGGTCCCATTAGTATCAACTCGAATTTCCATAATTAAAAGTTTTAGTTTTTCCCTACTCTAAATATAGAAAAAAAATCTATATAAGAGTGCGCAAAAGTATTAAATTTATATTAAACATACAATTTTTATGCCACATAAATAATGAGTTTTGCTAACATTATCTAAGACTGGGTATTTAATAAAGTGTTTCTTATCAAAGCGTTAAAATTTCACACACTTAGGTAAATTTTATTAAATCCCTATATCTCAAAACACTTTCACTTTGAACTAAGAAATTCTCAAAACGCTCTTGATTGGTCAAATTTCTAGTATTAAACCTCGCTGCATACTCGTCTAAATAACGCTCAAAATGCTTATCACTTACTTGGTGATACACGCCATACAAACCACGCTTTAAAACACTCCAAAAGTTCTCTATGGTGTTGGTGTGTACATTGCCTACTACATACTGTTTAGCGGAATGTACTACTGTTGAATGGTCATAGGTAATGCCTAGATTGCGGTAAACATGGCTTTCGTCTGTATGAATCTCTGAACCCGCTTTTACATGCTTATCAATGATGGGCTGAATTTCGTAATTAACGGCTCTAGGAACTTTCTTAATCACTACATCTCCCCCACGTTCAATAAGCCCTACTACCATAGTTTTAGGGACATAAGGAGTCCCGTCGTTTTTCAAATGTGGGTATACATCTGAACGACTTTTACTCGTATGCTTGTTTTTTTCTTTGCCACCGATATAGGCTTCATCGATTTCTACCATATTTTTCTCGCCTAACATTTTCGGAGCTTTCTCTTTCAGCATTTCTCTAATTCTATGCAATACAAACCATGCTGTTTTTTGCGTAATTCCTAAATCTAAAGCTAATTGTACGCTAGAGATTCCTTTTTTATGAGAAGTAGCTAAATAGATCGCTGCAAACCATATTCTAAATGAGATTTTAGAGTTTTCAAAAATAGTTCCTACCTTAACAGTGAACTTCTTGTAGCACTCGTTATCACTACACTTATACCCTCTTGTAGTTTTATAAGGGTTCAAGCTACCACAATGAGGACAAGCAGGATTACCACCCCATCTTATACCTTCGTAGTATTCAATACAAGTACTTTCTTCCTTAAAGTAGTCTAAAAGCTGTGGTAGTGATTTGAAATTCATGGTTTCTAACATTTTACTCTACAAATATAATAAAAAAATATTGTATGTCATAGTTAATGGTAGTAAAGTTGTGATTTTTTACTTAAATTTGTTTTCAATTTCACTACCATTAATAATGACAATAGAAGATATATATAAAAAGTTTCCGAATGAAGATAGTTGTATTAGATTTTTAGAAAAGCTAAAATGGAATGGAGAACCCGAATGCCCTTATTGTCTTTCAAATAGTCAAACCCCAATAAAGGATAATAGATACCATTGTAATACGTGTAATATATCTTACAGAGTAACGGTCAATACAGCAATGCACAAAACAAAAGTAGACCTGCAAAAATGGTTTTATCTAATACATTTAATTCTTGGGACAAACATGAGCATCTCATTAAGAAACTTAGGGAACGAATTAGGTGTCACTAAAGATACAGCTTTAAGAATGTCAAATAAAATTAAAGAAAGCGTTGTCAAGCAGGATGTTTTAATTCAAAAAATATACAACTATGAAAGAGAATAAACTTTTAAAAGCAACTCATGAAGGGAAGATAAATATTGGTAAAAGAGAGTTAAATGTTGCTGTTTTAGATGACGAAACAAGAATAATAACACAATCGGCTGTTTTTAAAGCATTTGGACGAACAAAAAGAGGTCGAGCAAAGGATGATATAAGGGTGCTCAACAGGCCCGCTTTTATTGACGCAAAAAACCTTCAGCCCTTTATTGACGAGGATTTAGAGGCGGTGCTCAACCCAATAGAATACGTTTCAAAAAACGGCAATTTAACTGAAGGATACAATGCCGAAATACTTCCAAGGCTTTGCAAAGTTTATTTAGATGCAAGGGAATTTAAAAAAATTACAAACAGCCAACTTCCTTTAGCAAGGGCGAGCGAAATACTTCTTATTGGATTGTCTAATATTGGAATAAAGGCTTTAGTAGACGAGGCGACAGGCTATCAAGATGTAAGAGTAAAAAATGCCTTGCAACAGATTTTAGACAAATTTCTTTTGCAAGAAGCAAAAAAATATGAGGTTACATTTCCTCTTGAACTCTACAAACAATGGTTTAGGCTGAATGGATGGGAATGGAAGCCAGAAAACGCTCAAAAAAGACCAAGCGTTTTAGGCAAATGGACAAACAAATATATTTATGATAGAATGGCTCCGGGATTATTAAAGGAATTAGAAATAATAAATCCCAAAAACGATAAAGGTTATAGAGAGCATAAGCACTTCTCTTTTTTAACAGATGAAATAGGAGAACCAAAACTTAGAGAATTTTTTGGGGGACTCATAGCTCTTGCCAAAGCATCTACTTCTTGGAAAAAATATGTTTCACTTGTTGAAAGAGCATATCCTGCTCATGGCGACCAATTAGACTTATTTTTAGATGAAGATGAAAACTAATAATCCAAGATTTGGCAGTATGAGAAATAAAAACATAAAAATCAACCTTATAGCGTTTTATTTTTCAGTTTTTTAAATATATTTTTGATGAAATTAAAACAAAAAAAGCTTTAATCAGTATACTATATAAAACCAATAAAAAACCACTCAAAGAGTGGTCTTAAAAATATAAGGGAAAAACTGTAGATAGCTTACCGGGAAACTTATTAGCTTCCAAAACTAATAAGGTGTAAAGTTAAAACAGCGAAGGAGCTTCCAAAACTCCTTCTCCCAAAATTTCAAGTGGTAATCAAAAGACCGTCAGACATATAACGGTTGCAAGTTAAATTAGGCTTTCTCTCATAAGGAAATGACCTAAACAAGCCAAAGATTACTAACAAAAGGGGAGTTATTCTTAGCGGGATGCTCCCTTTTTCTTTTCACAAAGGTAACAACTTTGTCGTAATAAACGATATTTTTCTTACAAACCTACCTTACCAACCTTAAAAATTTTCTTTAACCTATTCGCTGGATGAGGTGGTTTTTTCTTTGTCCCCTAATGTATATAGATGCCTTTTTAATCATTGTTTTTCTGCTATTTACAAATACTTCTTCAGAAAAAATATCTTTTTCAAAAAATGCTATCTTAGAGGAAATTATAGATTTTGGAGCCTCATGAGTAATTACCATATTAAAAATCTGGAAGAATATTTTCAAGTCTATCGTAAGTCGGTACGGGACCCTGAAACCTTTTGGGAGGAAATAGCCGAAGAGAATTTTGTATGGCAGGAACGTTGGCAGCAGGTACTTGATTTCGATCTAACGGTGCCTCGGGTGAATTGGTTTAAAGGCGCCAAACTCAACATCACCGAAAATTGTATCGATCGGCACCTGTATGCACACGGATCGAAAACAGCCATCCTCTTTGAACCCAACGATCCTTCTGAAACATCACAGCATATTACTTATAAACAACTCCATAAAAGGGTCTGTAAATTTGCCAATGTCCTCAAGGATCAAGGAATTAAGAAAGGAGACAGGGTCTGTATCTACCTTCCCATGATACCAGAGTTGGCCGTAGCGCTTTTAGCCTGTGCACGCATCGGTGCGATCCATTCGGTGGTATTTGCAGGATTTTCGGCTACGGCGCTCTCAACCCGTATCAATGACTGCGACTGTACTTTGGTAGTAACAAGCGACGGGGCTTTCCGAGGTGAAAAGACCATAGACCTTAAAGCTATTGTGGATGAGGCACTGGGAAGCTGTAAAGGCGTAAAGTCCGTTCTCGTGGTCAAGCGCACCCATTCAGAAATACCGATGGTAGAAAACCGTGATATGTGGCTACAACCGTTACTCGACAGCGCTTCAAATCACTGTGAACCTGAACCAATGGATGCCGAAGATCCTCTCTTTATACTCTATACTTCGGGATCGACCGGAAAACCCAAGGGAATGGTACACACCACTGCAGGATATATGGTATACAGTGCGTATACGTTCAAAAATGTATTTCAGTACAGAGAAAAGGATGTGTATTGGTGCACTGCCGATATAGGATGGATCACAGGCCACAGCTATATTGTCTACGGGCCTTTGGCAAACGCAGCCACTACCGTACTTTTTGAGGGAGTGCCCTCCTATCCCGATTGGAGCAGGTTTTGGGCTATTGTGGAAAAGCATAAAGTAAATCAGTTTTACACGGCTCCTACGGCCATTCGGGCCTTGGCTAAAGAGCGATTGGATTTTGCTGAAAACCACGACCTTTCCTCCCTCAAGATCTTAGGCACCGTGGGTGAGCCTATCAATGAAGAAGCTTGGCATTGGTACAATGACAATATTGGGAAAAAGCGTTGCCCTATTGTGGATACATGGTGGCAAACAGAGACCGGAGGTATCATGATCTCTCCTATTCCCCATGCTACTCCAACCATCCCCACGTTTGCTACCTTACCCTTACCCGGGATCCAACCCGCCCTTATGGACGAAATAGGAAATGAGTTAAGCGGCAATTCGGTGAGTGGGCGATTGTGCATTCGGTTTCCGTGGCCTTCCATGGCGCGAACCATCTGGGGAGACCATCAGCGCTATAAGGATACTTATTTTTCTGCTTTTAAAGGCTATTACTTTACCGGGGATGGTGCTTTGCGCGACACAACGGGATATTACCGTATTACGGGCCGTGTGGACGATGTTATTATTGTTTCCGGTCATAATCTGGGGACCGCACCCATCGAGGACGCCATTAATGAACATCCGGCTGTTGCCGAAAGTGCTATTGTGGGATTTCCGCATAAAATTAAAGGAAATGCGTTGTACGGTTTTGTTATTCTGAAGGAAACCGGAGAACAACGGGACCCTGCTAATCTTCGGAAGGAGATCAACCAGATCATCACCGAGCATATAGGCCCTATTGCCAAGCTGGATAAGATCCAATTTACCAAAGGTTTACCCAAGACACGCTCCGGCAAGATCATGCGGCGTATCCTTCGGAAGATCGCCTGCGGTGAAACTGACCGGTTAGGCGACATTTCCACCCTTCTCAATCCGGAGGTGGTCGATGCCATTATTGAAGATGTGCTTTAAAGAAAAGGCTGTAGTACATCCCTTTTCAGAAAAACTAAAAATTAAATGGTTACTTCTTTTGATACACCCCAAACACGAAATCACTGTCATGGGATGTGAGATAGGTATCTTCCAGGTCGAACAACCTTTGAAGCATCGCTTCCTGTTCCACCGTTGGCGTTACAAAGTGGTGCGAGATATCCTTTAAAACACTCATAAGGATATTTCCGCCGTACCCTTTTTCTTCGCATGTGATGAAATGAGCATGTAAGGCAGGTAATATCCCTGCCGAGTCTACACATTCGCTGGGATCTGCCATGATCATTCGCCAAACGCCACTGCCATAATAGCGATTCTTTGGAAAACGGGTCTTAAAACGTTTACGATACTCGGGATCGATACTTTTTAAAGCGTTGTTGATCGCCTTTATTTGATATTTAGGGTATTGCAGGCGATCAGGCCCCACATATTCGTTGATCACTACATATCCGTTGGGTTTTAATGTTTTGTTCACCTGTGATGTAAGCAGTTTCTCAACCTGTTCAAAATGATGCAACGAAGCATTGAAGAGAACGATATCGAAATATTCTTCGGCAAAAGGATACGTATTGAGGTCACTTGCCACAAAGTGGATATTGGAAAGCTGTTGCGCTTCTGCTATTTCTTTGGCTTGTGCTAAACGGTTTTCGGCAAGATCTACACAAACGATCTCTGCAAACTGAGGGTATCGTGCCAATTCTAGTTCGTGGGAGCAGGTGCCGGCGCCAAGGGACAAGAGGCGAAGATCACTGCGCTCCTGACAATAATTAGCGATAAAATGTTGTTTATAGTTGATATCCGGATCACCGGTAATAAGCGTATTCCAGCGTTTGCGCACCTTCGGAATGATCCACCAATTCGAGGATTGTATAAAGGTATCATCAAAGGCACTTTTGGTTCTGGATTTTTTGTCCAGTGTAAATTTACTCAGGAAAAAATCACCTCCACGCTGGGCTACTTTTGAATAAATATCTATAAAATCGTCAAGCGTGATCCATCTCATAACAATCAAAAAGTGGTTAGAGCGGCAAAGATAGCGTTATTTCTCTTTTAAGGATTCCTTAGAATGCATAGGTTGCCGCTACAATCAAGTTTCGGCCGGGAGCCGTGATGCCGGAACTGTAAGGCTGGTAACGCTGATCTGTGATATTCTCTAAAGCCGCATTTAACTGAAGCGCTTCCGTAACGGCATATTGTGCTGCTAGATTCAAGGTATACCATCGCGGTGAATATGGATTTCCGAATGCATCCTTGGCATATAGAAAGTCGTTCGCCGCCTGACTGGGTGCCAGATCCTGAAAGTCGAATTGTCCGTTGTATTCTGCCGAAGCATTGAATTTCCATTTGTCCTTTGCAAAAGTGAGCCGTGTATTTCCAAATTGTGGTGCTGCATGACGAATGGGATTTCGACTTCCATCGTCATCTTCTTCGTACCCATCGGTAATATTGTATTGAGAAGACAATTTCCAGTGCGGTGTGAAATTCACTTCAATTCCCGCTTCAAATCCGTAGATCTCTGCCTTTGCAGCATTCTGAATGGCCTGTACATCACTCAACTCCCCTTGATATTCGATTTGGGTCTGTCCGTTCAGGCTAAAGTCCCTGCGGACCAATGCGTCCTTTAGTTCGGTCATGTATGTTGCCAACTCAATGATCACTACGTTATCAAAAGACAGTGTAGCGGCCAGTTCACCATTGTATGCATATTCCGGTTTGAGGTCCGGATTAGGCACGACCACACTTCCCGGTTCGCTGTCGAAGATCTTTCCAACATCATCTACATTGGGTGCTCTAAATGCAGTGGAAAAGTTTGCTTTCCAACGCAGGATCTCACTGGCTTGCCAGGACAGCCCGGCACTTCCGGTCAATGCCCCTGTGCTTAGGTTGGCATCGTCGAATGGAAAGTCATAGAACCTCTCATCGAATGTAGCGTCCAGTAATATATGGTTATATCGCAGGCCGCCTTGAAACGAGAGTGATTCAGCCAATTGATACTGAAGGCTGCTATACGCTGCGATGCTTTGCCAAGTAGCGCCGTCCGGATAGCGTGAGGCATCAGGTTGAGAGATCCCGGTGGTGATATCGGTCTGGCTTCCGTTACTGTTCACTTTGTTATATACATATTCCAACCCATAGTGGAACTTTCCCTTACTGAAGTCTTTTTCAAAATCCCAGGCAGCACTGTAGGCATGAACCGTTTCATCGGTTTCAAAAAGTGTTGGTTCCCCGAAGTCACGATCGTTTCGGCTTTCCTTAAACCGCTGATAAGACATTGTGATGATACTCTCATCATAGATCCCGCCCTCGTAAGCAGTATTACGGGCTTCCAGATTTCCTGCCAGCCACTCTTGTGGGCCGTAATACCATTCCGCAGAACGCAACATTCCGTTTCTTCTTCGTATCAATCGATCATATCGCGAATAATCGCTTGTGGTTGTATAAAAAAGATTCAAGCCGAAGTCCCATTTTTCCGAAGGCATAAAACGCACTTTTTGCATGGCATTGATCTGGTCGTATCCCGTGGGCACTTGTACTCTAGGATCGGGATTTGTGATCACTACATCTGTACCGTCTATAGTCTCCACGTATTCCGGCCTCAAATAGTCGTCAGGTCCGTGTTCCCCCATTCGCATATCGCCAAAATCACTGTAAGTAACACTTGTTAGAAAAGCCCATTCTTTAAGACCTATGTTGAAATCGACGTGTCCTGTTTTTTCTTCATTGGCGGTAGCGTATCTTGCGGTGGTGCTTCCACTGAAAGACATCCCATCTTCAAAAGAAAATTTAGGTCGTTTGGTATAGAAGTTCATCACCCCGCCCAGCGCATCACTCCCGTATACCACAGCGCCGGGACCTAGTACTACTTCGGTACGTTCTACTGCGAACGGGTCGATGGAGATAACGTTTTGCACATTGCCCCCTCTAAAGATCGCAGTGTTGAATCGAATTCCGTCCACGGTGATCAACAAACGGTTGGTGGAGAATCCACGTATCATTGGGCTACCTCCGCCAAGTTGACTTTTCTGCACGTAGACTTGTCCGCTGTTTTCTAAAAGATCGGCGGCAGTTTGTGGGTTTTGAAATTGGATATCTTCGGAGGTAACGGTCACGATCTGTTGTGGCAGTTCCTTTTTCTTTAAGCCGAATTTTGATACCGAAAGCACTACCTCTTCCAGGCTACTGGCGTCGGTGGTCATGTATACCTTGTTATCTGAAGCTATAATTTTACTCTTAGTAACAGATGTCTTAAGATGCGAAATATGTTGGAAAAAGATGACCTCATTTTCTGAAAACGCCGAGATATCCACCATCCCGTCAAAATCGGTCACTCCGCTTTTTGATTTACCGGTATTATAGACTGCCACCCCGGGAATGGGTTCTTGTGAGTCACTTTCTAGCACTTGAATGGTTTGTGCGGTAGCTGCGCAAAAGGATAAAAGAAATACGGTTAAGAGTAAGGATCGGTTCATAAATTCAATAGAGTTGGTTGAGTACCAAAAGAGATTTCGGTTGTTTGTAACCCTGTATATGAAGTTGGTAATACCGTAATACCAAATCCAGCGTTTCGGCCCGTTCTTTTTTGGTCAATTTAATTTGCGGTAGTGCATCAAAATCTATGCCGAAGAAAGCCTTGAATGTAGCTATTTGCGGGCCTTTTTCTGAATACACTCCAAAAGCGTTTTTCTGAAAATTACCTTCAGCTAAGTTAAAATAGTGAAGGTCAATCGATGAGGCATCGGGATAAAAGCCTAAATAAGCACTAAGTTTAATGAGGAACAGAATATGAAAATTTGCAATGCTGTCATGGTGATCCAGCCAATGGAGTGATTGTTCCAGATATTGAAAAAGCTCTTTGTTTGGTTCCTCTTCTTGAATGCTGTTGCGAAGTATTTCAGAAAGAAACAATACCAATCCACTTTTCACCACATGGGTGTGTAGCGACCGGTAAGGGTGTGACACTTTGGCTTCTTGAATACGCTCAAGCGATCCCTTGTTCCTGTGGTTTGCAACCAGTTCAAGCTGTGTCAAGGGCTGAAATTGAGATGCTTTCAGTTTTCCTTTCTTTGACTTTAACACCCCTCGAAGCAAATAACTTTTTAGTCCGCTTTGCTCGGTAAAGCAACTTACGATAAGGTCGGCTTCGGAATATTTTATAGCGGAAAGTACAATGGCGCGGGTAGTGAGAACCATTAGCGAATGATCATGATTTTCGACACTTTGGTTTCCAGGGCGTCGTCGGTAGTGATCAAGACTAAATATACACCCGAAGCCACCTTGTATCTGCCAAAAGCGGTCGTGTCCCATTGTATACTTCCTCCTTCACTGGTGTCTTCATGGACCAGATTTCCTTCGATGTCGGTGATCTTGACATTCGCTCGCGCAGTAAGTCCGTCGATGGTCACATTGCCACTAAATCCGGGGCGCACAGGATTAGGAAAAACATAGACTTCTTCGAGGTTATCGCGAGGAGCAGTGGAGGTTCCTTTATAGGCAACCAAGCCATTGGTCGTTGCAAAATATACTGTCCCGTCCAAAGGATCAATAGCGATATCCTGGACCCCGTTGGAAGGCAGAGGCGAATTATCCTTAGTAAAACGAAGCAGGGTTTCTTGTCCGTTAGCCGATAAATAGAAAACCCCGGTGGTACTCGTTGCTATCCATTTATTATTGGAACCATCTACCTCAATATCTGTGATCGATTGCTGAAAGAGCAGTTCTTGCGGGACGCCATCCTCCAGGAAGATGATGGGCTGCGCATCGTTGTTGGCTTCGTCATTGAAGAAGTTCCCAACACTGAAAAGTACACGAAGCCCCCTTGTGGATCCTATCCACAGACGATTTTGATTATCAAATGCAAGGCTGCGAATATCTGTACTAACCAAGTTCCCGTTTCCAACATCGTCACTAATGCTATTGAACTGTCCGTTTGCCGGGTTATATCCTATCAATCCGGTTTTTGAAGCCCCAAAAAACACATAGCCTTCTCTGCTTATTTTAAGATCGCTGAATCCTACTTCATTGTCTCCGTCCACTATAGTAGATACATCTATAATTTGAAATTGTCCTCCCGGAGATACTTTTATGAGCGCATCGTCTGTAAAGGATTGCAAGGTCCAAAGATTACCGCTTCGGTCGAAATCTGAACCGTAGACACGTATTCCCGCATTATCATTGTTCGGAGGTACAAAAACTTCCTCCAACGGACTGTTATTTTGATTGTAAAGTAAGAAGTCCTCCAGACCCGTTACTTTCAGCAGTCCTCTCTCGAACGAAGATATCCAAGCTTCATCTGTATTAGAAGGATTAATGGTAACTTCAACTAAATCGTTGATCTCCCCGCCCACCGCTGCAGACAAGTCATCATACGTAATATTCGTCCATGTTTCTTCACGCAGATTACTAATTCCCTCTCGTGTTCTGGGAAATGGATTATAGCTTACATCAATATCTCCGTAGACGACCCATACTTGGCCCGGTGTTACATCCAGCGCAAAAGGGCGATTTAAAAGAGGGCCGCCGGGCAAGATCTGTTCTCCAGTATTCGTCCCAAAAGGCACTTGAAGCATTCCAATCTGGGTAGTTCCTAAATAAAAATTGTTATCAACAGCAATTCCTGCTTGTAATTCATACTCGAATCCCGGAACCGAATTGACTGCAGCCTGTTGTACAAAACCATTTGCATAGGCTTGAATGGTATTGGTAGTAGTGATTGTCAACAGATCATTTACCGTTGTGAAACCAACTACGGCTTCACTGAAGTTTCCCACATTTACAAAACCTCCTCCCGGAAAAAGTTCTAATACCGCATTGTCATTACGAAGCGTATACACCTTATCTCCCAAGCCTTGTACCCCTCGATGAAAACCACTGATAGCCGTAGACCATTCTTCAAAATCAATTAGATCTGGATTGTCAACCAAAGCTCGTAATACCCCGCCCTGCGATGAGGACGCATAGATAAAATCCCCTACAACGGTAGTTTGGTTAATATCTATTTGAGTTCCCAGCGGACCAATAAAGTAGCTGTCTCCAAATTCCAATGCACTTAAATCGAAGACAGATATTCCAAAATCTGCCGCAATGTAAAGGTTCCCTTCGTACTCATTAAAATGGTTGATCCTTTTTTTATTAGGCGGTATGGTCTGTTTATCTAAAATATCTACTACTGAAAGTACATTGTCCTCCCCGTCGATTACAATTTCAATGAGACCTGTTTCATACCCCACAACGAGGACTCCAAAATTCTCGCTGTAATAGATCGTCGAGATCGCTTCGGCAGAAAGTCCATTGACACTGGAAATTGTTTGTAGCTCCTGGGAACCTAAATCGTAATGAAACACCGAATTCTCTGCAGCGGCATAGATCTTGCCATTTCCTTGTGAAATTCCTATTACCGAAGCGTAAGAAAAATATCCTTCCCATTGGTCTTCGAAATTTTGCGCTGTGCTTACTGCGGAAAACAAGGTGAGGAAGAGAAAAGCAAAATACTTCATAAATGGTATTGTTTTTTCAGATAGTATAACATGCTAAAATACTATTTATTGCAGGATTGGAATGAAAAAGGCTGCCTTTTTAGACAGCCTTTTTTTGAATGTATTAGAATGAAAATTAGTTCCTTTTTAAAACTATGCTGCTTCTTAAACAACGCCTTGAGCAAGCATTGCATCGGCAACTTTCACAAATCCGGCCACATTAGCTCCCTTTACATAGTCCACATACCCATCACCATCTTTTCCGTATTTTACGCAAGCCGCGTGAATATCGTTCATGATAGCATGTAAACGTTCGTCTACTTCTTTGGCGGTCCAATTTAATCTAAGTGAGTTTTGAGACATCTCCAACCCGCTGGTAGCTACACCACCTGCATTTGATGCCTTCCCGGGAGAGAACAAAATCTTTGCATCCTGAAACACTGCAATGGCCTCCGGGGTACATGGCATATTGGCTCCTTCACCCACACAGGTACAACCATTGTTTACCAATGTTTTTGCTTCAGCTTCGTTCAACTCGTTTTGAGTAGCACATGGTAATGCGATGTCACAC
This sequence comes from Altibacter lentus, assembly GCF_000746845.1. Classification (GTDB taxonomy): domain Bacteria; phylum Bacteroidota; class Bacteroidia; order Flavobacteriales; family Flavobacteriaceae; genus Altibacter; species Altibacter lentus. Next base: position 1,849,033 of record NZ_KN050846.1, read on the forward strand.
AATACGTCCCAAGGTCGTTTTCCTTCATGGTATTTTGCTGAAGGATACTTGTCTACGTATTCGCTAATTCTTCCGCGTTTCACATTCTTCAGCTCCATAACAAAGGCTAGCTTTTCGGTATTTATTCCTTCTTCGTCATAAATATATCCCGATGAATCTGAAAATGTCACCACCTTTCCTCCAAATTGCATGGCTTTTTCAGCAGCATACTGCGCTACATTTCCGGAACCGGAAATCACAACGGTCTTTCCTTTGAAACTTTCGCCGCGTGTTTCCAGCATGTTCTTAGCAAAATATACGTTTCCGTATCCTGTGGCTTCCGGACGAATCAACGATCCCCCGTAAGACCTTCCCTTGCCGGTAAGTACTCCGGTAAATTCGTTTCGAATGCGCTTGTATTGTCCAAACATATATCCTATCTCTCTTCCTCCAACACCAATATCTCCCGCAGGAACATCGGTATTTGGTCCAATATGACGGGCCAACTCGGTCATGAAACTTTGGCAAAAGCGCATTACTTCATTGTCGCTTTTCCCTTTTGGGTTGAAATCCGATCCTCCTTTTCCACCACCCATAGGCAGTGTGGTAAGGCTGTTCTTGAAGGTTTGTTCAAAACCAAGGAATTTCAAAATGCTTAAATTAACCGATGGGTGAAAACGCAATCCTCCTTTGTAGGGCCCGATAGCCGAGTTAAACTCGACGCGATACCCGCGATTCACTTGTACGTCACCATTGTCGTCCGTCCATGGTACACGGAAGATAATGGTTCGCTCCGGCTCTACCATGCGCTCCAGTAACATCTTGTTTTGGTATTGTTCGTTCTCTTCTATGAACGGGATAACAGTTTCGGCTACTTCGGTAACGGCCTGCATGAATTCAGGCTCATTGGGATTGGACTTTTCTACGTAGGAAATGAAGTCTTTAATGCTTTGTTTCATCTGCTTGTATTTGTTACTATTTATAAAAAATCGTTTAAAATAAGGATCCTCGTTATTCCTTGAATATCACGTTCTTTCCACTCAATATACTTAATCTTCGAGGTTTTCGTTATTTAGGGAACAAATATAATGTATATGGCAAAAAAGCGAATGCTTTTTTTGCGAATACACTAAAAAACAATAGAATATTTCTCTGTTACAGATGTTTTTATATATTTGTTACGTCTCAATCTAAACCGAAAACATAATGAATACCAGAATATTGCTGTTGGTATTTTTCTTCTTGATGCTTTGTAAGCAGGAAGTTTACAGCCAATTTGGCTTCTCCCACGAGGTTGGGATCATTACAGGACCTGTTGCCTTTTATTCCGACTTTGGAGAACGTAACGACCTAGAAACCAATTCAGGAAATATCGGTTTTGGCGTGGGATTGATTCACTACCTAAACTTTTCATACCGCGCAGATTGTAACTGTTATACCCGTGATACGTATTTCAATGACCATTTTAAGTTACGAAATGAAATCGATTATCACAAAACCAATTTGGAACACCTTGGAAAATGGGTAGATCCGGACAAAACAAGTATTACTGCCGACCAACTTAGAGCCATGAAAGGCTCTACCACCGTATTTGATATTGGGTCTCAATTAGAATATTTTCCGTTAAGCATTCGTGATTTTGCAGCCGGTGGCTATAAGATAGCTCCGTTTGCCAGTTTTGGTGTGCACTGGGTAAATTATGATCCCGAGGTGTATAGCGAATTAGGCCCCCTAAACACGCCTATCACCACTCCGAGAAAGTATTTTAACTCCTTTCAGCAAGAGAGTGACTCCACGTGGTCTGTGGTTATGAGCGTAGGGATTCGTTATAAATTAACCCCTTTGAGCGATCTAATGCTCGACAGCCGTTGGCAATATTACTTTTCTAACTGGGTGGATGGACTAAACCCGTCTTTCGAGAACAACCAGGTGGTAGAAGTTCCCGAAAACAAAGCGAATGATTGGATCTACTGGCTCAACATTGGTTACATATATTACCTCGATTAAAAAATTCACTTTATATAAAAAGCCCCGAAATTTCGGGGCTTTATCATTATAGATGCGTCTTGATAGATGCGTCTTGGACTTAGCCAATGGCTTGTTTAAGATCATCAATGAGATCATCGGCATCTTCGATCCCTACACTCAGTCGAATAAGCGAATCGACCACTCCGGTCTTTTCCCGTTCTTCCTTAGGAATACTGGCATGGGTCATACTTGCCGGATGACCGCATAAACTTTCCACACCGCCCAAACTCTCCGCTAGTGTAAAGACCTTTAAATTCTCCACAATACGAATGGCCTCTTCGTAATTATTGCCTTTGGTCACGAAGGATATCATCCCTCCAAAATCGTCCATCTGTTCTTTTGCGATCTTGTGATTGGGATGGCTTTCGAATCCCGGCCAATAAACTTTCTCAATCTTTGGATGGTTTTGTAAATATTCTGCAACCTTTTTTCCATTCTCACAGTGGCGCTGCATTCGAACATGCAGTGTTTTAATGCCCCGTAGCATCAAGAAACTATCTTGAGGGCCACAAATAGCTCCACTCGCGTTTTGAATAAAGTACAATCGGTCTGCCAGGTCTTGATCACGCACGACCAAAGCACCCATCACCACATCACTGTGTCCTCCAAGATATTTTGTGGCACTGTGCATAACGATATCGGCTCCCAGATCCAGCGGTCTTTGCAGATATGGTGTTGCGAACGTGTTATCCACTGCTAACAGCAGATCGTGTTTTTTGGCAATGTTCGCCGCTACCTTGATATCGATGACATTCATCATTGGATTGGTTGGTGTTTCTACCCAAATGAGCTTGGTATTCTCATTCACATAGTCTGCAATATTCGCGGCATTCTCCATTCCTATAAAATGAAACTTTATGCCGAAATTTTCATACACTTTTGTGAACAAGCGATAACTACCTCCATATAAATCGTTCGTGGAGATCACCTCATCACCGGGTTTTAACAATTTCATCACTGCATCGATGGCAGCCAAACCACTTCCAAAAGCCAGCCCGTGATCTCCGTTCTCCAAGCTTGCAAAGGCACGTTCTAAGGCAGAACGGGTAGGGTTATGGGTACGTGAATATTCGAACCCTTTATGCCCTCCGGGGGTTGATTGTGCATAGGTTGTTGTTTGGTAGATAGGGGGCATGACCGCGCCATACGCTTTGTCGTGTTCCTGCCCACCGTGAATTGTTTTGGTATTAAACTTCATAAATTTCAATTTTGAAAAACAAAAGTACATGATTCCGTTATGATAAATAAATCTATAGTATTTTTAACGAATGAATAACAAATCTTTGGTCGTTTTACTGTGGTCCCTTATGGGTTTGAGTTGTGCTAAAGAGAATGTGCTCACTGTTAGCCCAAACAATCTTACGGAAGCAGACGTCGCCGTGTGTGATGATGCGTTTTGTCCGGAAGTAACCGTGAGCTACGTGATCGTTTCGGGGGAGTCTTCTATTGCTGAAACTATCAATACAAAGATCGAAACTTTTATAATTAAGGCACTGAACTTGGGAGATCCCGAAGAGGAGCCCAAGGCCGCAACTGTTGCTGAAGCCATTACTCATTTTATTGAGATGTACCGAATTCACAGTGCAGAATTTCCCGATATGGGTGCCGCCTATTTTGCAAATGTTTCGGTGACCGAAACATTTCACGCTCCCCATCTTCTTTCTTTCGAACTGAAAAACTATTTGTTCACCGGCGGGGCTCACGGGTATGGGAGTACTATTTTTCTGCATGTAGATCCGCTAACGGGAGCAGAAATTTCTTCCGAAGCACTCTTTAAAGATCTCAACGGTTTCAAGGCTTTCGCTGAGAAAAAGTTCCGTGAAGCGAACGGCATCCCAATTTCAGAAAATATAAACACTACAGGTTTCTGGTTTGAGAACGATACATTTACATTGCCCGAATATATTGGTATTACCGACCAACACATAATTTTACGATACAATCAATACGACATCGCGAGTTATGCCGCCGGTCCCATTGAAGTGTTAATTCCAAGAAAAGAAGCCGAAACTTACTTAAAAATTAAGTCATGAAAAAGATCTATTACCTTTCTTCCTGTGACACGTGCAAACGCATTTTAGACGAACTGGAACTTCCGCAGTCCTTCATTAAACAGGATATCAAAACTCAAGGCATCACCGAAGAAGAATTAGAAGAGCTGTACAACCTCGCAGGCAGCTATGAAGACCTTTTTAGTAAAAGGGCGCGCCTCTATAAAGAGCGAAACCTCAAAGAGGAAGGCTTGCTGGAAGAGGATTTTAAAAACTTATTGCTCGAGCATTATACTTTTTTAAAGCGCCCTGTGTTGGTCAATAACGATCAAATTTTTATTGGCAATAGTAAAAAGACCATAGCAGCGGCAAAAAAATCTGTACAGAAGCATTGATGAACAAACGCGTACTTGCCTTACTTGCAGCGACAGCCGCAAGTGCTATCTATGGTGCCAACCATACCATCGCCAAAGGGCTAATGCCGCACGTGATAGAGCCTTTCGGGTTTATACTGCTTCGCGTATCGGGAGCAGCCTTGGTGTTTTGGGCGATAAGCCTTTTTCTACCTTCGGAAAAGGTCGATCGCCGGGATTGGTTTCGCATAGTGGCCTGTGCCTTTTTTGGAATGGTCCTTAACATGCTTATGTTCTTTAAAGGATTGAGCTTGTCTACGCCAATAAACAGTTCGGTAGTGATAACTCTGGCTCCGGTACTGTTATTGATTCTTTCGGCCATCTTTCTTAAAGAACGAATTACCTGGCTCAAATCTATTGGGATAGGTCTTGGGCTGGCAGGTGCTCTATTGTTGATCCTTTTCGGACTCAAAATGCAACCCAATGCTCCCAACATTCCTTTAGGAAATTTGTTGTTTGTTGTGAATGCAGCATCCTATTCGGTCTATCTTATCTTAGTGAAGCCTCTGGTAGCAAAGTATAGTTCCATCACTCTTATGAAATTGTTCTTTCTGTTCGCAGTAATTATGAACCTCCCAATTGGTATCCAAGAGTTTTCTAGCGTAGCTTGGGGCGCACTGGATTGGAGCTCGATCTGGCGATTGGGCTTCGTGGTGATCTGTACCACAGTGCTTACCTATCTCTTTAATATCTACGCATTAAAACAATTGAGTCCGTCCACCATTGGGGCATTTATCTATTTACAGCCACTGCTTGCTACACTGATTGCGGTCTTGGTGGGATCTGACACACTTACGCCCTTGCGTGTACTTGCGGCCGCATTGATCTTTATCGGGGTTTTCTTATCGACACGAAAACCCAGAATTTCTTAAGTTCTACAAATCAAACAATTAAACACATCGGGTGAAAAATATTTCAGAATAACGCGTAGGTTCTGGAATTCCAGACCGATTACTTCGTAATATTCCCCTATATTTAGGTCTATTCGGAGAGAAATGCCAGCTATCGAGAAAAGAAAAATATCCATCGCCATCCCTTGTTATAACTCTGCAAATTTCATTCAGGATGCGCTTCGCTATCCCATCCTCGACGAGCGTGTTGACGATATCGTTATATCGGATGACGGCAGTGATGATTTTGAAGAGTTAAGCCGCAAAGTAGGAGAATTAAACGCTCCTAAAATTAAGATTCATAGAAATACCGTTAATTCGGGAGGCTGCTATAAAAATAAAGCCATTGCTGCTTCCTATGCCAAAAACGACTGGCTTATTCTTTTAGATTCAGATAATTTTTTTGATAAAAATTTTATTGATGCGTTATATTCAATCCACAAATGGGAAGAAAATACTTTCTACTGTCCTGCTAATGGAATGATCTTGCCACATTTCAATTTTGAAGATTTTGATAGGCGTATCGATTTTGACATTTTTAAAGAACATTTAAAAGGAAGGAAGGTGAGTACAACACCACGATTAAAATTCCTTTATACTGTTTTCTTTAATAGCCCCAAGTTTCTACAAAAATTAATCTCTTACGCATTTATGATGAATAAATCCAACCGCTTTTTATCACTTATGAATGATTCAAATTACTTTGTAAATAAAGAATCTTTCTTGATAAATCATGAGTTGTCCAAAAAGGAAAAACTGAATCCTTTCTCTGCAGATACTATTTTTAGCAATTTCATTTGGTTACGACAAAACAATTACATGCAAGTCGTTCAACAAATGACCTATTTTCACACGGTTCATAGTGAGTCCTACTGGGTGAAAACCATGGAAAGCTATTCGCATGTTTTAAAGTGGATTATTGACCAAATGGACATCAGTTCAACACCAAAAAAATAAAGTTCAATAGTTTTATTTTGTCGGTATAGCCCCAAAATCTACCGGAGTTTGTCCATATTTTCTGGTATCTTCTTTAGTGAGAATCTTAAAATCATCTGTGTGATCCAAACCTTCTAGGTAATGGAACAGATCTTCGGGGAGGTGCGTTAATTTGCGAGTGGTAAGATCGATCCATGCGCCTAACATTTCACAGCGTGCCAAATTACGCCCGTTGGGATCATAGAAATTGTGTAAGAATTCGAAGAACATACCGTCTTCTGAAATTCCTTTTAGTTGTAACGATACGCGCACGGGTTTTCCGGGAAAAACTTCTTTAAAATAATACATGTGCTCGTGCAGTGCAACAGGACCCAGGTTCATTTTCGCCAATTGAACCTGCCCAAAACCCTTTTCTAAAAAGAAGCTCATACGGGTATGACTCATAAAATCAATATATGCACTATTGCGCAAATGCCTGTTGGCATCTACATCACTCCATCGCACTTCAAACTCTTTTGTATACATGGCTCTTTTTTTTGCAAATTTAACCTACTTTCGCCTTCTAAACTGCGCTCTTTTGTTTAGATTCTGTTAAAATTAGTGCTTTCCATGCCTTTAGTAAAGAGTTCTTACATTGCTCCTCGTTTGTTCAGAAATGGTCATTTTTCTACCATTTATTCGGCGAAGCTTCGGCCATCTCCAACTTTGGTCCAACAACGGGAGCGCATCGATCTTCCGGATGGTGATTTTTTGGATATTGATTGGTCCTACGCCTCCTCAACCGCTTCGAAAGTAGCTGTATTACTTCACGGATTGGAAGGGAATGCCCAGCGTACGTATATGAAAGGACAGGCCCGGATGCTCGTAAAACATCAATGGGATGTGGTTGCCATGAACTATAGAGGTTGCAGTGGCGAGCCTAACCTTCTGTATCCCTCTTACAATGCCGGAACTACCCAGGACCTGCATGTTATCCTTCAACACATCTTAGCATTAGACCGCTACGATGAGATCGCTCTTATTGGTTTCAGTTTGGGAGGAAATCTTATGCTGAAGTATTTAGGAGAACGTGACACCCTTCCGAAGCAATTAAAGAAAGGAGTGGCCATCTCCACACCTTTAAGCTTAGAAGGATCTCTGGAGTCCCTCAGCCAATTTTACAATTGGGTCTACAGAACTTCCTTCCTTTACAACTTGAAAAAGAAGTACAAGACGAAAATGCTTCAGTTTCCGGAACGAATGACCTCTTCGGAACTTAAGAAAATTAAGTCATTACTCGATTTTGACAACCTATATACTGCCCCGGCTCACGGCTTTGAGGATGCCTATGAATATTACCAAAAGAACAGCAGCCTGCAATTCCTTCCGAAGATAACCATCCCCGTTCTTTTACTGAACGCAAAAAATGATACCTTCCTTTCACCGGACTGTTATCCAACAGCAATTGCCAACAACAACGGTAACATCTATCTGGAATCCCCCGAACATGGCGGACACGTTGGGTTTCACCAAACCAATGACGCTTATTACAGCGAAAATAGGGCATTACAATTTCTCCAAGAGAATTGAATCGCTTCGCTCATTAAGTGCCGGAAGTCCTGTACCGCCCACCTAAAATTATTACCTTTGCTCCTTTAAACATACTCTATGATCCAGTCCATGACCGGCTACGGCAAATCGGTGATACAATTGCCCTCTAAGAAAATCACGGTTGAAATAAAATCGTTGAACAGCAAAAACCTCGACCTGAATGTTAGGGTTCCTTCTTCCTATCGAGAAAAAGAATTGGACATGCGAAACAAGCTTTCGAGTGCACTCACCCGGGGGAAGGTCGATTTTAATCTCTTTATTGAGATTACGGGAGAGGCCACTAATACCGAAGTGAACGAGACCGTTGTAAAACAATATATCAAACAGCTGGCTCAAGTGGTAGACGGTGATCCTGTGGAATTATTGAAAATGGCCGTTCGCATGCCCGATGCGCTTAAAACAGAGCGGGATGAGATCGACGAAGAAGAGTATAAGTCCATCCTTGAAGCCATCCATGAAGCATTGGTGGGAATTAATGCATACAGAAGTGACGAAGGACGTGCGCTGGAAGCAGATTTTGTACAACGCATCCGGAACATTTCGGCTTTGCTGAAACAGATCATCGACATGGACGGTGATCGTATTGAAAATGTACGGGAGCGTCTTCGCAAAGCAGTGAGCGAACTAAAAGAAGATGTGGACGAGAATCGCTTTGAGCAGGAGTTGATCTATTATTTGGAAAAATACGATATCACCGAAGAGAAGGTGCGCTTAAAGAACCACCTGGATTATTTTACCGAAACCATTCGGTCCAACGATTCCAACGGGAAGAAACTGGGTTTTATCTCGCAAGAGATCGGTCGGGAGATCAACACGATAGGCTCCAAGGCAAATTACGCTCCCATGCAGCAATTGGTGGTACAAATGAAGGATGAACTGGAGAAGATCAAGGAACAAGCCCTCAACGTATTGTAATGAAAAAAGGAGGAAAATTAATTGTTTTTTCGGCGCCTTCCGGAAGTGGAAAGACGACTATTGTACAATATTTACTGCAACAGGAAGATCTCAATCTGGATTTTTCGGTGTCGGCGACTTCGCGGGATCCCCGGGGCGACGAGGTACACGGCGAAGATTATTATTTTATAAGTCTGAAGGATTTTAAACAACACATCAAGAACGGTGATTTTCTCGAGTGGGAAGAAGTATATCGCGATAATTTCTACGGAACATTAAAAAGCGAGGTGGAACGCATCTGGGCGCAGGGAAAGAATGTGATCTTTGATATTGACGTGGTAGGCGGTTTGCGTATTAAGAAGAAATATCCCGAACAAACGCTGGCGGTCTTTGTGAAGCCCCCCAGTATCGACGAGCTGAAGATCCGGTTAAAGAAACGAAAGACCGAAAGTGACGAGCGTATCAATATGCGCATTGCAAAAGCTTCGGTAGAATTGGCGACCGCCCCCCAGTTCGACTATATCATTGAAAACAACAATTTGAAGAAGGCACTGCAGGAGTCGCATGATCTGGTGGCCGATTTCCTTCAGAAAAAAACCCCTTCCGAAGCAAGCGAATGACAACGGAAAAGCGCATCGGGCTGTATTTTGGTACGTTCAACCCTATTCATGTGGGACACCTCATCCTGGCCAATCACATGGTAGAGTTTAGTGATCTCGATGAGGTATGGCTGGTGGTGACGCCGCACAATCCGCATAAGAAAAAGAAAACGCTGCTCGACGACATCCATCGTCTCGCGATGGTGCGCATTGCCGTGGAAGATTACCCCAAACTCAAGGCCAGCAATATCGAATTCGACCTTCCGCAACCCAATTATACCGTAGACACGCTGGTACATCTGGAAGAACGATTTCCCGAGGATCACTTCAGTTTGATCATGGGCGAGGACAACCTGAAAGGGTTTCATAAGTGGAAGAACTACGAAGTTATTTTAGAACGGTATGCATTGTACGTCTATCCCAGAATCTCGGAAGGAACTCTGGAAACGGCATTTGTGGACCATCCCCGGATCACAAGGGTCGCAGCTCCCATTGTTGAAGTATCGTCCACCTTTATTCGAAAAGGGATCAAAGCCGGAAAGAACATACGCCCCTTGCTCCCGCACAATGTCTGGACCTATCTGGATGAGATGAATTTTTATAAATAATTATTCCTTTACCAATTGAGTGGTTATCGTTCCAGTATTGGTTGCTACAGTTACGTAATATACTCCATTCGCCAGAGAAGAAAGATCTAACACTGTTATGCCATCTTCCCTTAAAATGCGTTGTCCCAAGGTATTGAAAAGTGTAAAAAAACGAATGTGTATCCCCGGTTCATGCTGAAGATAAACCAACCCGCTTGTGGGATTGGGATACCAGCGTATAGGCACTATTTCATGATCGGCAACTGCTAAAGGGTGTTGGTTTTCGTACCAAAATACACCATTATCGTCTCCAGAAAGTACATCCATATCACTATCGCCATCTAGATCAGCAGCAGAAACAAAAAATGCAAATGACACACTGTTATCAATCAATTGTTCCAAGCTAAAATTACCCAACCCATCTAAGTTTTCATACCAAACAATAGCATTAGTGGTCGTTGCAACTACATCAAAATCACTATCCCCATCGAAATCTATAGAATATACCGAAGCCGCATTGCCAGTAACAATATCTATAACTTGTTGAGCTCCGAAAATCCCAATGCCATCGGTATTTTCATACCAAGCTATCTTATTATCTCCTTCAGAAGCTGATAGAATATCTATATCCCCGTCCCCGTCAAGATCACCAGCGCTAATATTTCTGGCCGCTATTGTATTTAAAGAAATGACCTGTGCCGGACCAAAGGTTCCCTGCCCGTTAGTGTTCTCAAACCATACGATACTGTCACCCGTAAAATTAGCAACTGCCACATCCTGGTCCAGATCCCCGTCGAGATCTGCGGCATAGACCGAAATAGGTCCGTCAAGTGTATTGGAAATAAGTTGCGGGCCGCTAAAAGCTCCCTGTCCGTTGGTATTCTCATACCAGGTCACAGTATCAGTACTTGCGTTTGCCACAACAAGGTCAATATCGGTATCGCTATCAAAATCTGCGGCAGAGAGAGATAATACCCCTATTGAGATAGTACCTATTAATTGTTGGGGACCAAAAGTTCCAAGCCCGTCTGTATTTTCATACCAAGCAACCTTTCCGTCATTTTGAGATACTGAAAAAATATCCAAATCACCGTCACCATCAATATCGGCCGCAGCAATATCCCTCGCTTGGTCAGCATCGGTGGTAATAATTTGCTGAGAGCCAAAGACCCCTTGTCCCGTATTCTCATCCATGCTATCTTATTGTCAAAATAAGATGCCGAGAAAACATCTATATCGCTATCTCCGTTTACATCGCCTGCAATAACAGCTTGAGCACCATCTACGTTAGAAGATATTATTTGCTGAGGACCAAATTGGGCGAATGTTATAGTTGATACAACCAAACAACACATCAAAAGAATTGAAGTTTTCATAGGCGAAAGCAAAAAATTAAAATTAATTAAAGGAATTATATCAACAGTCAAAGGGGAGAAAAAATAAATATACAAAAAAACAATACCGCTCCACCGGTAAACTGCCTTTGGAGCGGCATTCATTTATACTTGCAAGAAAATGTAAAATTTCATCTTAATAGTTTCGGCCGGACAGGCTGCGTGCGTAATGCTTCGCAGCCTGTGGCCTCAACTAAATAACCAACCAAAAAATTGTTTGTTCCCTAACGGGTTGATGTATTATTGTGCATTGCGGTTACAATGCGTTTTAGTGTTAGAACTTACTGATCTTCTTCATCTGTTTGGCCATGGTTGCCTTCGATTCCCGCAACTTCCCGTCTTTATTCTTATACTGAATATATCCGCGGCCTCTAAAGCGGTAGAGCGTTCCCGAAGCATCGTGAAATAACTCGATCGTGTTGTCATCTATAACGTTAAGATCGAAGTATTCATTGCCCAGATAATCATAATCCAATGTTAAATATTTCAGGTAACGGTCGTTGGGCACATCGTCCACGTTATAGATCCCTTCATAGTCCCAATAAATATTGTTAATGTCTGTCCCGTTCGGGTCTTGAGAGCTTCTGAAGTTCCCGTCACCGCCTCCCGGCAGGAACTGTACAAAGTTTTCATTGTCGAACTCGTTCAAGTTTCCGTAATCGCTGGTAAAGGTCTTTTCCCAGGTGACGTATTCTTGCAGGAAATAATGGATATTATCGTAGAACAATGCATTGTAGTCGAAGTTGCTTCGTTGATACCCCACCAATACGTACGATACGTTTTGCTGCGGAAAATACAGCTCGATCTCGTTATTGCTCAATTGCGTAACATCAAAGGAATAGAACCCGTCCAAGTCGTGGTCTATATCCAAAATAAAATCGAAGGTGTCGTAATAACCCACCGGTATCCCGAATCCGTTTCCCTGATCGCCAATACCCACTAAATTATTATTGGCCATGAGTGTTCCGTTTCGGAATGAAACGGTAAATGCTTTTTGCAAAAAGGGGATATAGCTGCTTCCTGTAGCCCTGTCGATATCGACGTACCACAATTCGTAGGAAGAAACCAGTTCGCTTAACGTTATGGAAGGTACTTCATCCACATAGGGATCTTCTACGATCACTTCGGTGTAGCAAGAAGTAAAGAGGATGGTTAGCATCATAAATCCGAGTACTACTTTAAGTTTTTTCATAACGTTGTATTTAAATATTCGTTAAACCAAATTCCAAAAGCTATGCCAAAATTTTAATCCTCTGTTTTTCAGCTATATACAATCCATTATTATTGCTTATTTTTGAATTACTGAAATTTCCTTTATGTCGAACACACCAAAATTTGCCGTTTTTGGCGGCGGAAGCTGGGCTACGGCCATCGTAAAGATGCTTTGTGAGAACCTCACCGAAGTTGGCTGGTACATGCGAAGCGTATACGCGCTGGAGCACATCAAAAAACAACAGCACAATCCCAATTATCTAAGCTCGGTCGAATTCAATTTGAAGCAGCTTCGGTTGAGCAATGATATCAATGAAATGGTTTCTTATGCCGATTACCTCATTTTTGTGATCCCATCGGCCTTTTTACACACCGAACTCGAAAAATTAACGGTTTCGCTGGATGAGAAGGTGGTGTTTTCAGCCATAAAAGGAATCGTCCCCGAAACGAGTTTGATCGTTGGCGATCATTTTAATACCCATCTCAACGTCCCTTTTCATAATATTGGTGTGATCACAGGGCCTTGCCACGCCGAAGAAGTTGCGCTGGAACGACTTTCGTATTTGACGATCGCTTCGGCCGATGAGGAGAAAGCCAAGATCGTGGCACAGTATTTAAGCAGCGACTATATTAAGTGTTCTACCAGCGACGATGTGATCGGCACCGAATATGCGGCCATGCTGAAGAATATCTATGCCATTGCTGCCGGGATCGCTCACGGTCTGGGCTATGGCGATAATTTTCAGAGTGTATTGATGAGCAATGCCATACGGGAGATGAAGCGCTATGTGAAGAAAGTGCACAAAATGAAGCGCGACATCAACGATTCGGCGTACTTAGGGGATCTTTTGGTGACGGGTTATTCGGTCTTTAGCCGAAACAGGATGTTCGGAAATATGATTGGCAAGGGGTATACGGTCAAGAGCGCACAAATGGAAATGAGCATGGTGGCCGAAGGGTATTATGCTACCAAGAGTGCATATAACCTCAACCAGCTAAAAGGTAAGAAAAAGGCGAAGACCCCAATTATCAATGCCGTTTACGGTATACTATACGAAAACAAGAATCCGAAAAAAGTCTTTCAAAAACTTACCGACAAACTTACTTAAGTAGCGACAACTCCGTGTGCATCCAATAACTGTATGGGTGTTTTGGTCGCTTCGGAAATGGTATTGGGTAGAAATGTAAAGGAGCGCTCAAACAATTTTCCTTCGGCAAAGAAAGTTACCAGATATTCGTTTTTAAAGCTCAGGACTTCGTCTGTGATCAATTCAACTTTTGACGCAGTATTTCCGGCCATATCTCCGAGTCCGTGACGCAGGGTGGATGTTTTTCTATCACTGCTGTTCCCGCGAGATAGTACTAAAACCGTCTCTATGGTATCCTCGCGCAGATTGAGCAGATAGACATTCCAGTGCTGTGCAAGAAAATCCTTGTCCCATTCTTTAACAGCAACGATCTGTATCTTTTGTGCGACGTGAAAATCAATATCCTTTTTCATGAAACGATGCCCTGTTCGGTATTAATCGGCATTTTTAAATTGATCCAGAAATCGAATATCATTCTCACTGAACATGCGAATATCCGGTATTTGGTGAAGTAACAAGGCGATGCGATCGATCCCCATTCCGAAGGCAAAACCCGAATACTCCTTCGAATTGATCCCACAGTTCTCCAGTACGTTTGGATCTACCATACCGCAACCCATGATCTCGAGCCAGCCGGTACCTTTGGTCATCTTATAATCGGTTTCCGTTTCCAGTCCCCAATAAACATCTACTTCGGCGCTTGGTTCGGTGAAGGGAAAATACGAAGGGCGTAAGCGAATCTTCGATTTGCCAAACATTTCAGTAGTAAAATATTGCAAGGTCTGCTTCAAATCGGCAAAACTTACTCCTTTATCAACGTACAAGCCTTCCACCTGATGAAAGAAACAGTGTGAGCGTGCCGAAATGGCCTCATTACGGTATACACGACCGGGAGAGATCGTTCTAATAGGAGGTTTGTTGTTCTCCATATAACGCACCTGCACCGAAGATGTGTGTGTTCTCAGCAACACATCTGGGTTTGTTTGGATGAAAAAAGTATCCTGCATATCGCGCGCCGGATGATACTCGGGAAGATTGAGCGCCGTGAAATTGTGCCAGTCATCCTCGATCTCCGGACCTTCAGAAACATTGAACCCAATACGCGAGAAAATATCGATGATCTTGTTCTTTACAATGGAAATAGGGTGACGAGATCCCAAAGCAATAGGTTCTCCCGGGCGCGATAGATCACCATACGCTCCCACCACTTCCTGAGAGTTCTCCAGTGCTTCCTTCAAGGCATTCACCTTCTCCTGAGCAGCTGTTTTCAAGGTGTTGATCACCTGTCCGAATTCTTTTTTCTGATCGTTGGGCACATTCTTGAATTCGGCGAAGAATTCGTTAAGCAATCCTTTCTTTCCTAAATATTTAATTCGGAAGGTCTCAATTTCTTCCTTTTTGGCCGCAGAGAACTTCTCTACTTCGGCAATGTGTTTTTTTATCGTTTCAATCATGATCCTGCGTATACTTCAGCAGCGCAAAACTACTTATTTTCTATTCAATCACTTCCTTTTCTAAAAAATACTGGACAATGGCTTCTTTCATCAATACACTTTGTTCTCCTGCCTTAAGAGGCGGTAGCTGTTCCACGATCTTGTAATGTGGCCATCCCTGCTCGTCGAAATAGTCGAATTCGTAATATCCAAAAGGCTCTAACAACCTACAGATAGCGATGTGCATGAGGTTCAGCTTTTCGTCTTTCTTAAATTTACGGTGCAACTGCCCCAATTCCTGAACTCCCACCAGGTAAATAACGGCGTCGAGGTCCAGTGGTTGTCCATCGGCAAAGCGGTTACTAAGCAGTGAGACGACCCCTTCCCAGCGTTCTCTCAATTTTTCATCTCGTGCCATATTCTATATTTTCAAAGAAGCTTTTGCCTCTCATTCCCTTGCAGCTGCAAAGATACATTTCTTGCGAAACAGTTTTTGTATCTTTAGCCGAAATACTTTGTATGAACATAGTCGATATCATTTTAGGGATTATTTTAATCATGGGTTTCTTTTCCGGCTTTAAAAAAGGGCTGTTTGTAGCCTTGGCATCGCTTGTAGGTATCGTGGCGGGAGTGTACGGTGCTTTGTATTTTTCAGACTTCGCCGCGGCCCACATCTCGCAATGGTTCGATTGGGGTCCCCAAACCACACAATTAGTTGCTTTTGCCGTGACCTTCCTTTTGATCGTTTTTGTGATCTCTCTTGCCGGCAAGTTCCTTACCAAGATAGCCGATTTTGCCATGTTGGGTATCATTAATAAAGTATTGGGAGGTATCTTTAGTACATTGGCCTACGCCTTTATCCTTAGTGTCGTGTTCATGTTCGTGAGTGCCTCTTCGAGCTTAAGCGGATATGTGATCTCTGAAGAGCGCAAAGCCGAATCTGTCTTATATGAACCCATAGCGTCCTTGGCTCCCATGGTGCTTCCGCATATTTTAAGAGAAGTGGATCGTTACGAAACAGAGCAGGAAGAAGAAGCGCTTCCTGAAGCCTAAGTTTTACAGTTCCTTCAATTCGGAGGCGGGAATCCACCCGTCCTTCCCATCGGCTAAAGAGATACGGAACCAGTCACCTTCACGGTCTCTGATCATTACCTTCGTTCCTTCATGGAGCAAAAAAGCTGGCTCACTCCCCATGGTAGGTTCACTACGCACTTCGGTCTCTTCAGCAAAAATAATGGCCGGACGATACCGTTGCGCATCATCGTAGGTTTTAAAAGCCAACACCAAAGTTGCAAAAACAACACAGATGCTTGCGATGGCCGTTGTAAAGAACAGACGTTTTCTTCGTTCTGAAACCGAAAAATAATAGGCGAGGAACAATAGCACAAAAAGTATGGAAAACACCGTGGCTGTTGCGGCCCAACCGTCAAAGCTCATGATCCCGGAAATGCGCTGATACCAACGCTTGAACACGGTTTGAGGCAGCGGTTCTATTACGTCGATCCTGGCGTTTTCTGCAAAAGCGAGATTGTTCTTAATATCGCTGTCGTTGGGATCCAGTTGAAGTGCCTTTTCATAATAATAGACACTCGGCCCGATATTATTGAGCTTGTAATGGGCATTGGCAATATTGAAATATAGAGAGGCCGAATGTTGCTCCCTCTCAAGTATCTTCATCCACGAATCCAACGCACCTTGGTATTTTTCAGCCTTATACAATTCCTTCCCTTGGTCGAACAGCGCATCGTTTTGAGCCAAGCCCGAGATCGATATAAGAACCATAAGAACTATTAGAATCTTTTTCATGGGATGTCCTCTTTACTGAATTTGTTTATCAATTTCTGAAAGTGTTTCCACCGCCTTATTGTAATCTTGTTGAATCGTGCCACTGGAAGCCGGTGTGTATCGTGCAAATTCACAACTTTTAAGCAATTCTCTGAAGCTCGAAATGGTTGTCCCTGAAACATTTCGTTCCTCCAATAATTGAGCGATCCTGTCTTTAGACATCTCGGCTGTTTCAATATTGAGTTTTGCTTTAAGGTAATTGTGAAGTGCTCGTTCCATGGCTTCATAAAACACCGCCTTATCCTGCATGTGCTTCTTAGCTTCAGCGAGGTATTTTTTGGCAAGACGATCTGCTTTCCTTAAGCGATTGCCCTCTACATCCTGTAAGCGTGCACTGCGTCTTTTGCCGATAAGGATAAATATTGGAATCAACAATAAGGGGCCTCCCAGCAGCAACCAGAATAACAAAGACTTAAAATAAGGGGTCTCGTTCATAGGCTGCAAATTCGCAGAAAGCTGTATGTACTTAAACTGTTCTTTTGAAAGCACCACGGGTTTTTTTCCATTGTTCCCTTCAGAAGGAGTGGTGCCTCCGGCCGTGAGCGGTCCATTCTCCACATTGAGTACGATCTCTTCGGAAGAAAGCGTGGTATACTGCTGCGTATTCGGATCGAAATACGAAAAAGTAATAGGCCGAATAGGATAATTGCCTTTGAACTGGGGAACGACCGTATAGACCTCACTAATACTTCCACTCATGCCCGAAGCGGTCGTGCGTACATTCTCCGAACGTTCCGGCTCATACACTTCCAGCGCCGAAGGGAGTTTCAGACTAGGAAAATCAAACAACTTGATATTTCCTTCTCCCGAAACTTTTACTGTGAGTTCCAGAGATTCAGTAGCATCTAAGGTGGTCTTGTTAGCGCTTACATTAAAATTATAGGTCCCCACGGCACCGGTAAAGGTGTCTGGACGACCTTCAAGAGGCAAGGGTTTTACATTAATGGTTCGGTTTCCGGCAGAGATGGTCTTGTTGACTCGCGTCATCAAACGACGTCCAAAAAGATCACGTCTGTTGCTCTGCACGTCTATGGGCACGTCCAGCGTAAGCGGTTCGATATCGAGTTTTCCGGTTTTTTGCGGATACAGCACCGTGGTTCTTAGAATCACATAGCGGTAATCCTTTCCTTCGTATTTGCCTTCGTATATCTTGAAATTTCCCTGGTTGTCGATATTCTGACTCCAAAAATCGGCGTACTTGGGCGTATCGATCTCTCGCCAGCTGCTGGTAATACTCACATCGTGGGAGACATACATTTTATAGGTTACAGTGATCGCTTCATTGAGATAGGGGTTAGAATTACTCACCTCTGCGACCAAGTGTACGTTTTCACTCGCTACATATTCGGCGTTATTACCGTCCTTTGGTACTTCTACCGCCGCCGTCACCTCCACCCGAACCGGGGTTGTTTTGTAGGTCTCTCCATCGATCTCGATTGTGGCCTGACCTATGGTAAAGGTTCCTTTGGATTGTGGTGATAGAAAATAAGAGTATGTTTTGGAGTAGCTTCGTTTCCCGTTGATATAGGAATTACTAATCGCCTGATTAGGACCTCCCACGACGCGAAAACCTTGAAAGTTGGGTGGGTTGAAATTATCCCCGTCCTGATTCATTTCGAAATCTACACGCAGCCGCTCATTGATCCCGAGACGTGTCTTACTCACCTTGGTCTCAAACTGCACCTGTGCCTGAAGCATTCCGCAGCTAAGGAGGAAAAATAGAATGTAGATACCTTTTTTGATCTTCATCACTACCAATCTTTATTCGATTTTACTTTTGCTCCTTTTTGCTTTGTTGCATTGATCTTGTCCTGGACCTTTTTCTCTTCGTTGTTCATTGCTTCCAACAAGTTCTTTATTTGTTGTGGGGAAAGTTGTCCGGGAACCGGCTGTTGCTGCTGTGGCTGTTCTTTTTCTCCCTCACCATCCTTAGGTTGTTCGGGTTTTCCTTTATCTTCCTTATCCTCCCCGTCTTTATTTTCGTCTTTTTGATCGCCTTTGTCCTGCTCCTTCTTATCTTCGCTGTCGTCTCCTTCTTGATCTTTCCCTTGATCATCCTTGTTGTCCTTATTCTCCTGGTCCTGTTGGTCCTTATTATCTTCTTTATTATCATCGTCCCCGCCACCATTCTTTTGTTCTTCCTCGAGCATCTTTTTTGCAAGGGCCAGATTATAGCGCGTTTCATCATCGGAAGGATTATTGCGCAACGCATTCTTATACGCTTCCACAGCTTCCTTATATTGTTTGGCGTTCATAAACGTGTTCCCCAGATTATGGAATGCTTTGTGTTTTTCGGGTTTGGTGGTCGCAACCGATGCCGCTTGTTTGAAGCGGTTCATAGCTTCCGAATTAAAGGCTTTGTTGTAGTATGCGTTCCCCAGATTGTATTTTCCGGTTTCATCTACAGGATTCAAAGCAATCGCTTTGCGATAGTCTGCTTCGGCCATTGGAAAATTATCCTCCTTCATATTTTTGGAGGCTTCGCTTAAAAACTCTTGTGACGCTCGCACCAATTTTTGCTCTTCTTTATCTACTTGCGCCGCTCCATAAAATGTCATGAAGAACATTCCGAAGAAAAAGAACAGGCTTCGCCCGGATCGTTTTTCAGAAAAAAACATACTTCTTATTATTTTAGGATTTCTTTTCATTGAATAAATTCAGTTTCCTTACCCATGCTGTCTTACGTTCTAGAAACAGTACATCCAGTAACAGCAAAAATAATGCCCCTCCCAAAAACCACTGAAATTGGTCCTTGAAATCGGTGAATTGCTTGGCTTCAAATTCCTTTTTGTCCATTCCGTTAAGAATTGCTGTCACTGTGTCAACCACTTCCTTGGTGTTGCTGCCGTCAATATATTCTCCGTCTGCTTCTGCCGCGATCTCCTTAAGCGTTGCTTCCCCTAGTCTAGTAATCACCTGTTCGTTATTTTCGTCCCTCTTATAGTACTGTAGCGTACCGTTTCGTTTGATCGGGATGGGGCCGCCTTCCACCGTTCCCACGCCAATGGTATAGATTCGTATCCCCATAGCCGCTGCTTCTTCTGCGATACCGGTCACATTGCCTTCGTGATCTTCCCCGTCGCTAATAATAAAGAGTACGCGGTTGGTCTGTTCTTCATCATTATAGTAGGTCTGGGCCATTTCGATCGCTTCATTGATGGCCGTCCCTTGTGAAGAGACCATATCGGTATTCATGGAGGACAAGAACAGCTTCGCTGAAGAGAAATCGGTTGTGATGGGCACTTGCGGAAATGCGCTTCCAGCATAGCCAATGATCCCAATACGATCTCCGGCCAAACTATTGATGATCTGAGTGACAAGTTGCTTTGATTTTTCCAAACGGTTGGGGGCAATGTCCTCTGCCAGCATACTTTTGGAGACATCCAGTGCAAAGACCACATCCACTCCTGCTCTCTTTACTGTTTCCAGCTTCGTCCCCACTTTAGGGTTTACCAAAGCAAAACTGAGGCAGACAAGGGCTAAACAAACCATAAGTACTTTTAACACCGACTTAAACACTGATTTGTTCGGGCTCAATTTCTGCAATAAGGTGGGGTCTGCAAATTTTCGTTGTGTATTTCGCTTCCATAAAAGCACCAACAAAAATAGCAGAACCACCACAGGAATAGCGGCTAGCAAATAAAAGTATGCGGATGCGTCTAATTGATACACTTTCTTTTCATTTAAATAAAACTTCGGAAAATCGTGTAGCGCAACAACAGTTCAAAAAACAGCAATCCAAAGGCTAACAGGGCCAATGGTCTAAATTTTTCGTCGTAGTTACGGTATTTGAATTCCTCTATATCTGTCTTTTCTAATTTATTGATCTCTTCGTAGATCTCCTCCAGTTTGGAAGTACTTGTTGCTCTAAAATACTGTCCCCCCGTGGTTTTGGCTATTTCCTTTAAAAGTTCTTCATCGATCTCCACCTGTACGCTACCGTATTGAAAGCTGCCGTCTGGCCGGATCCCGATGGGAGACTGGGCCATGCCGTTGGTCCCCAATCCAATTGTGTACACTTTTATACCAAATTCAACAGCCAATTCGCTAGCGATCTTTGGATCGATCACCCCGCTGTTATTCACTCCATCGGTGAGAAGAATGATGACCTTGCTTTTAGCACGACTATCTTTTAAACGGTTCACTGCGGTTCCCAGTCCCATTCCAATGGCAGTTCCGCCCTCTATTATGGTATTATACTTTATACTGCTTAAAGACGAAAGTACAATGCTCTTGTCACTGGTTAAGGGCGTCTTTGTAAAACTTTCGCCCGCGTATTCTACCAAGCCTATACGGTCGTTGGGGCGGTCATTGATAAATCTAGCAGCGACTGTCTTTAGAGCTTCCAGCCGATTAGGCCGCAGGTCTCTGGCCAACATACTCGCAGAAACATCAATGGCAATGACAATATCAATTCCTTTGGTGGTCTTTATGCGGGTAGACTCGTCCACTGTTCTAGGGCGGGTCATGGCAATGATGATGGCGGCCAAGGCGATCATTCTAAGAATGAAAAGCAAGGGTCGCAGTCGTGCAAGCCAATTTTTACTGGTTTTAAACCCTTTGATGCTTGAAATATGTAAAGCTGCATTTTGCTGTTTACGCTTCCATAGATACCATCCTATCAATAAAGGCAGAAGCAATAAAAGCCAAAAGAACTGCGGATTTACAAACTCGAAATTATTCCCCATCATGACGCTCCCTCCATAATTTCTAGTTCTACAGATCGCACGATGCGTTCTTTCATCTTTTCGGCATGTTTGAGATCCTTCTCATAGATTATCGTAATGATCTGCAGTCCCTTGTTTTGTTTGAACAACAGCATTTCGTATTCAATTTTCTTATCCTTTTTATCCGATAATTCAAATTCGCCGTATGCCTTAAGTCCTGTGATGCCTTTATCTGTGGAAAATTCTTCGGTCTTGGTGACAATATTGATCCCTCCCAGAGCTTCGATTCCTTTTAACCCCCCTTCTAAGGCCACATCCAGATCCATGTCCTCATCTTCTATCATTTTTGAATTGTAAGTAGTTGTGTTTACAGAAATATAGAAAACATCTTTGTTGCCAAACTCAAAATACTGAGAAGCACTCACGACATCCTTCACCTCATCGGGTACAGACAGTTCTTTACGAACCAATACCTCCGGTGTTTCTATAATGACAGCAGGGTTGCCATACTCACTTTTTATCCACCGCCCCTTGGCCAGTTCGCTCATTTCAGTACCAAAGAGGTTTTCCCACATGGTTCCCCATCCCTGTGTAACTCCACTCACCGTGATGGTCACCAAGACTACCATGACAGCAATCCCAATAAGTCGTTTTCTCTTTCTGGATCTCGCTTCTTTTCTTGCAGCCTCGGCATAGGCCTCGTTGCGCAGCAGTTCTTCTTCCGAAGGTTCAGGGATCACCTCATGGGTCTCGGTAATGATAGATTCTATCGTTTTCCTGTCGGCTTCGGCTTGTCCCGTAGCTTGTTGCATCTTCGCAAACTTTACAAGATCGGCTCGTTTTAATACGTCATCCAGATGCTTGATCGTTTCAGTGTCGAAATCAAAATGTCCTGCATCCTTGTGCAACTGAAGGCGCGCGATCAGCTCGTCACTCGTACTTTCCAGAGCCGCATCATCTACTTCCCGATCGAGATACCGCTTAACGATCTCGGTAAGTTGCGAATAGTATTCTTTGGATCTGTTTTGCTTCAGAAGATCGGAATGATCCAACGCTTTTAAAGCTACGATTGCCTCTTCATACGGAGGAAGTTGTTTTACTTCGGCCTCTTTCCTTTTTTTTCTTCGGAAGAACACATAGCC
This sequence comes from Altibacter lentus, assembly GCF_000746845.1. Classification (GTDB taxonomy): domain Bacteria; phylum Bacteroidota; class Bacteroidia; order Flavobacteriales; family Flavobacteriaceae; genus Altibacter; species Altibacter lentus. The sequence goes on from NZ_KN050846.1 coordinate 1,871,721, forward strand.
CAAAACCGCAAGTAAAAGTAAAAACGGAAGCAGCCAATACAAGACTTTCAGAAAATCGTAGGGTGCATCTGCTACATCCATGGCCGGTTTGATGTCGAACATCTTTTGCTGGGTGGTATCTACCGCAACATCCCGAACTTCAATACGAAGGGAGTCGGTTGCAGCTGTCCTTTCGTTAATAACCACCCGCTGTGGAGGTATGGTATACGATCCCGAATCGAATTGGGTAAGTCCATACTTTTTTATGAGCCTGTATTTTGCCTGTTCGTAAGTAGTGTCGATCTTATAGGATTCAATCACCTCCAAGGGCAGGAAGGTTTGTCCTTTGGGAAATACCACCAGATCGGTGGTGTCTGCAACCACTTCGATGGTGTATTGAATCTCCTCGCCTATTTTAATGGAAGTGCTATCTACAGAAGACCGAACTTGAGCCGAAACATTTTGTGCCGTGATCCACAGAAGGACACATAAGAAAGCCCGAAGGATGTTTCGGGACAATTCATGTTTTATATGGAGTGTTCCTCTTGTCATTTAGCGTCGCTTGAAATAGCCTAATAATTTTTTTACATAACTTTCATCTACCCGGCAACTCAATGCACCTGCGCCACTTTTCAGAAAAGCGTCTTCAAAATACGCTACGCGATCTCTGTGATAAGTGTAATAAGAATTGCGTACGGCTTTAGACGCAGTATTCACCCAAAGGTGTTCTCCGGTCTCTTCATCCCGCATGTTCACCATCCCTAGATTAGGAATGAACTCCTCATGCTTGTCATAAACGCGTATCCCGGTAACATCATGTTTGCCCGCCACGATCTTTAAGGTGTCCTTATAACCATCGGTAATGAAATCGGACAGAACAAACACAATGGCCTTTTTTTTCATCACGTTTGTTAAATACTTAAGTGCCTGAGCGAGGTCGGTCTTTTTGCTTTGAGGTTTGAACTCCAGTAGTTCCCGTATGATACGCAGGACATGCGACTTTCCTTTTTTAGGAGGAATGAACAATTCTATGGTATCTGAAAACAGGATAAGTCCTATTTTGTCATTGTTCTGCATTGCAGAAAATGCAAGGGTAGCGGCGATTTCGGTTACGATCTCATTTTTAAACTGCGTATCCGTTCCGAAGAATTCAGAACCGCTAATGTCGGCCAAGAGCATCATGGTAAGTTCCCGCTCCTCTTCGAAGACCTTTACAAAGGGCTCGTTATAACGTGCCGTTACATTCCAGTCTATATTGCGCACATCGTCTCCAAACTGATACTGCCGCACTTCGCTAAAGGTCATCCCTCGCCCCTTAAAGGTACTGTGATACTCGCCACCAAAGACGTGGTCGCTAAGCCGACGTGTTTTGATCTCGATCTTTCGTACTTTTTTAAGAAGCTCTTTCGTGTCCATTTTCTTTCGTAAGCGGTTGGAGGTGCTTATTGGTGGTTCTATAATCCATCATAAAATAGCAATTGGAAAAACTGCCTGCCGAAGTCCGGTCTTGAATTACCTGCTACGGTACTTCGATCTCGTTTACGATCTTATTGATGATGTCTTCCGAAGTGATATTCTCTGCTTCAGCTTCATAGGTGATCCCTATACGGTGACGTAATACATCGTGAACAACGGCACGAACATCTTCGGGAATCACGTATCCGCGGCGTTTTATGAAGGCATAGCATTTTGCAGCCATGGCCAGATTGATACTTCCCCGAGGAGAAGCCCCAAAACTAATAAGTGGTTTCAGGTCGGAGAGCCTATAATTTTCGGGAGTACGTGTCGCAAAAATGATATCGAGAATGTATTTTTCAATTTTTTCATCCATATAGACCTCACGAACCGATGCCTGTGCTCTTTTTATTTGTTCGAGTGTTACTACCGGATTTATGGTCTCATATCCTTCCTTTAGATTTTGGCGAATAATAAGTTGCTCTTCGGCTATCTGTGGATATTTAATGACCGTTTTCAACATGAATCTGTCTACTTGCGCTTCGGGCAAGGGATAGGTTCCTTCCTGTTCAATGGGGTTTTGAGTTGCCATTACAAGAAAAGGCCTGTCTAAGGTAAATGTGGTCTCCCCTATGGTAACCTGTTTCTCCTGCATGGCCTCAAGTAAGGCCGATTGTACCTTCGCAGGAGCACGGTTGATCTCGTCGGCAAGTACAAAATTGGCAAAAATGGGTCCTTTCTTTATGCTGAAGTCATTGAGCTTCATATTGTAGATCAAAGTTCCCACCACATCTGCGGGAAGCAGATCGGGCGTAAACTGGATGCGACTGAACGAGCCGTGTACAGCTTTGGACAGACTGTTAATTGCTAAAGTCTTTGCCAGCCCGGGTACTCCTTCCAGCAGGATATGACCTTGACCAAGCAAACCGATGAGCAATCGCTCCACCATGTGTTTTTGACCTATAATTACTTTGTTGATCTCTAAGGACAGGATGTCGACAAAAGCACTTTCCTTCTCAATTTTCTCATTCAATGCGCCAATATCCATGGCAGTATTTGTTTGTTCCATACTCAAAAATCTAGCGGTATATATCTGGTTTCTAACAACCACGCAAATTGGAGATTTCTGTATAAAAATCCTGTTAATAATTGGTTAAAATAAATAAAGGGGAAATATGTTATTTCCCCTTGTCTTCTTAGTATTTCCTATTGTTATTCCAAAGTTACGGTTCCTAGTGCGGTAACTTCTCCGGTGCGAATTTCTACGTCTTTAAAAGTATAGGTCTTTATTTCATCTTTTGAGAGTGCTTTTATGATGATGTCGTAGATTCCCGCATCGAATCCATTAATAAAGAATTCTCCGTTGGAATCGGCCATTCCAATAATTTTCTCTTCCCCGTTGGAACCTTTGATCACAACCTGAGCATCGGGCGCTATTATGCTTCCCAAAATGGCTCCGTCTGTGGGAGTGTCCTCTTCATTAGCTGGTACTCGCTCTATGCTATTATCTTCTTCTGAAAGAAATTCACTTTTTGCAAAGTCGAATACATTTACCGCAACTACAATAAATGTAAGTGCTATAAGGTTGAATATAAATTTCATGGCTTTATCTTTTAGGTTATGGGTGTTATCCCGTCATTGTGATCTTCATAATCTTCGCTACAACAGCAAGACAGGTATAAAATTAACTCCATATGGGGTTTATCGCTCGGTCGTTAACAATGATTAACTCTGCATTTAACTGCCAATTAACTTTAAAAAATGTTAAAGAAATTTTACATTTAGGAAAAAATTGAGCATGAAACATAAAACAGCACTTATCACGGGAGCCACATCGGGAATTGGTCTTGCGACCGCCCGGCTCTTTGCCAGAAATGGTGTACATCTAATTCTCTGTGGGAGACGCACAGACCGTTTAAAAGAGATCGCTTCAGAAGTGGGCAAACACACTCAGGTTCATCTTCTGTCTTTCGATGTTCGTAATAAAAACGACGTTTTTGAATTGCTAGGGTCCCTTCCGCATCCTTTTTCAGAAATAGATTTCCTTATCAACAATGCGGGAAACGCACACGGGCTTGATCCCATTCAGGATGGGAATACAGAAGATTGGGACGCTATGCTGGATATTAATGTAAAGGGATTGCTTTATGTAAGCAAGGCTATCCTCCCGAAAATGATCGAACGAGGTACAGGCCATATTATCAATATCGGGTCTACCGCCGGGAAAGAGGTGTATCCCAAAGGCAATGTATACTGTGCAAGCAAACATGCGGTGGATGCCATTAATCAAGGGATGCGGTTAGATCTCAATGGTACAGGAATAAAGGTAGGGGCTATCAATCCGGGTTTGGTAGCGACCGAGTTCAGCGAAGTACGGTTCAAGGGAAATACGTCACGCGCCGAAAATGTTTACAAAGGATTTACGCCCTTACAAGCAGAAGACATTGCTGAAGTTATTTGGTTTGCAATCACCCGACCACCTCACGTCAACATCGCAGATCTTACCGTAATGTGTCTGGACCAGGCCAGTAGCACAATTGTAAATAAGCGGCAAGAATAACTTTTAAATGTTACGCTGCAGCGAGTAAACACATATTTCCAATGATCAACAAACGCCTCTTAATTAAAAATCTACTTGCTCATAACGATGAGAGCAGTTTTTATGACAAGAAGCGAAGCATCGATCTGGGAAGCAAAGAAGGCAAGGCGAAGTTTTTAAAGCATATTTGTGCATTAAGCAATAGTAACCCAAAGAACAATTCGTACATAGTAATTGGGGTCGAGGATGAGACCAACGAGATCCGTGGCGTGGATTTCTTTGACGATAGTAAGATCCAAAACCTGGTTAATGCGTACCTTACCCATGCGCCATTAATAGTCTACGAAAATGTTGCCTTTCCTCATTTGCCCGAAGACAAAGTGGTTGGATTGGTCACGATACGACCCAACGGAAAAATTACCTCGTTGCGCAAGAATATTTGGAAGTATTGGGGCGGCTCCATTTTTTTACGTGATGGCAGTATCTCAATGCCAAAAAATTTTGACATTGTGATCGAGGACGTCAATTCCGAGATCGTGAACTCTATAGAGACCAATGCACAAAACAACATCGAACTAACACTTGATGGGGTCATCGATTTCATTAATCATCGTCATGCCGACCTGGAATCGCATTACAAAGTGTTTAAAGAGCTTTTTGTGGTGTGCTGGGCAGGTTACACAAAACAGGTAAAAGAGAACACCTATTACTCCAGAGTAGACATAGAATTGATCAATGAGCAGGTTCGACTGTTCTATTCGGCATTGGATGAGGTGAGTATTGTCTATTCTGAAGACGAGTTCAAGATCACAGAGTATGTTCACTTAGGCTTGAACAATCAATTTAAATACTATCCTTTGGAAGAGGTGACAATAACCTTCAAAGAAAACGGTTCGCACCAGATCGACTCCAAACTTATTTTTGAACCCCCGCGCTTTAACAAGAAAACCCTGTTTCACATCTACAATGCAAACAATGCCTTGCTTCGGAAGCTTCAGAAGAAGATACCTTTATCTCCTTCCGAAGAGAAAGATCTGCAAAGTTTACCGGCAACCTATCTTATATGTTATCTGAATGATTTTAGCGATGCCAAGGAAAAATTATACGAAGCCAAAGATTATTTGAAACAAATTAATGGAAATGTATACCAATCGTTTAAGGAAACAGTTCGAATCCTTCGGAAGGTAAAGTACAGTTAACCTTTGTTGCATTGAAATTTCCTATCTTTAATCACCAACTTTAAAAGCAAGACTCTCATGGGCATTTTCGACAAGATCAAAGAAAAATTAAGTCACGAATTTATTGATATCATTGAGTGGCTGGATTATACCGATGACACGATTTGTCATCGCTTTGAACGCTACCAGAACGAAATAAAGAACAACGCTAAACTTATAGTCCGTGAAGGACAGACGGCCGTTTTTGTGAACGAAGGACAACTTGCCGATGTCTTTAAACCGGGTACCTATACGTTGAACACTCAAAACCTTCCTATCCTAACCACGCTTAAAGGTTGGAAATACGGTTTTGACAGTCCGTTCAAAGCAGAAGTTTACTTTGTAAACACTCACCTCTTCACAGATGAAAAGTGGGGGACAAAGAACCCAATTACACTTCAGGATGAACGCTTCGGTTTGGTTGAAATACGGGCCTTTGGAACCTACGCCTTCCGAATTGACGATGCAGGTAAATTTATCGTCGACATTGTTGGTACCGACAATAACTTTACCAATTTTGAGATCAATGAACATTTAAAGAGTTTGATCGCCACTCGTTTCACAGATACAGTAGGCCAAGCCAATCTGCCCATCGAACTTTACGCGGCAAATACAACCGAACTTTCCGAAACCTGCAAAGAAGTGATGCAACCGGAATTTAAGAGTGTTGGTATTTCACTGGAAAAATTCTACATCGAAAATGTTTCCATGCCCGAAGATCTCAAAAAGGAGATCTTTGAATACAGCCGTATCGACAAGCTGGATCTTGACAAATTGACCAAATTTAAAACCGCTAAGGCGATCGAGGCTGCAGCTGCAAACGAAGGAGGAACCGCCGGCGCCGGAATGGGTATGGGGATGGGGTTCGTGCTCGCACAGCAAATGGGTGGAATGATGAACCCGCAAATAGGAGGGCAACAACAAGTTCCCATGCAACAAGGGGGCGCTATGCCGCCGCCAATGCCGGCTTCGGTGCAATACTACTATGCCAGCAACGGCCAGCAGGCCGGGCCTGTCTCTTTTGAACAATTAAAAACTTTATTCGCCAACCGCACCGTGAATAAAGATACGCTTGTGTGGAAACAGGGAATGCAAAACTGGACAGCGTTAAGCGAAGTGGAAGAACTGAAAGCTTTCTTGGGCGGAAATACGCCACCGCCCCTACCGGGATAATAATTGATGGTTATACTGTTCCAAAGGCATATTGGGTAGGAATCACAAACGTGATACAATCATTTGTTTACCTATCCATGATGCCTGCGGAGACGTTCTCTAAAAAGTAAATGCAAGACACTCCTTTACAAAAATCAGAGCTTAAGAAATCCTGCATCAATTGCGGTGCAGAACTGGTATATGCCCCCGGTACCACAGAACTGGAGTGTGCTTACTGCGGGCATACACAACAGATCCCTCCTTCCGAAAGCGGTTTTGAAGAGCTGGAATTGAAACCTTATCTGGAAGCTTTGGGAACAGCCTCACACAGCGAAACCATCACCATGTTGCACTGTAAGAATTGCGGCGCTAACCAACATGTGGAAGAAAATTATAAATCGCTGCATTGTGTGTATTGCAGTACCCCGCTCATCATTGAGGATATGTACAAGGAAGACTGGATCGTTCCCGGTGCGGTCTTACCGTTTCAAATCGACCAACAGGAAGCCCATCGCCGTTTTAAAAAATGGGTAGACGGCCTTTGGTTTGCCCCTAACAATCTTAAAAAAGCTGCGATCGATCCTCAAAATACCAAAGGTCTGTATGCGCCCTACTGGACCTTTGATGCGCAGCTCTATGCCCAATATAGCGGTCAGCGAGGCGACTACTATTATGTGAGTGTTCCGTATACAACCACGGTGAATGGAAAAACGGTGACGCGTATGCGACAGGAAAGACGCACACGATGGACTCCGGTTTCGGGAAATGTCAGCGGATTTGTGGACGACACCCTCATTAAGGCCTCTCAACAACGCAGTGGGGTAATCCCGCAAAAGATCGCCCGATGGGACCTTAGTAAATTACAGGATTTCGACAGCAGTTACCTCGCAGGTTTTGTCACCGAAAAATACACCATCCCCTTATTGGAAGGCCATGTTGAATCTAATGAAGAGGCAAAGAAGATCGCTCACCGTTGGGTACGACGTGATATTGGCGGCGATACACAACAAGTATCTTCCTTGAACATGACGCTAAGCGAAGAAACCTTTAAACACATTCTGCTTCCCGTGTATATAAGTGCGTATAGATATAAAGGCAAACGCTACAATTTCTTCGTAAATGGGCAATCCGGCGTACTTTCGGGACAACGGCCGTATTCCTTCTGGAAAATATTCTTTTTTGTGCTTGCTATCCTTTTTGTTCTTGCACTCATTGTATTATTTTTACAATGATGAGAACACTGGTTGTTGGAGATATACACGGAGGATTACGCGCATTGGAACAAGTACTGGAAAGGGTAAAGCTCTCTCGGGTAGATGAACTCATTTTTGTGGGTGATTATGTGGATGGCTGGAGTGAATCTTCGGAAACAATTTCCTTTTTGATCGATCTTGCCGAAAAACACAGCTGTCTTTTCCTGCGAGGAAATCATGACGAATTGTTATACAATTTTCTGAAGCACGACGACAACAATCCAACGTGGTTACTCCATGGAGGCGAATCCAGTAAAAAAAGCTATGCAAATCTTTCCGACGCAACCATAAAAAAACATATTGCATTTTTAGAAGACCTTCGGAATTACTGGGTTGATAGAGAGAACAGATTATTTCTTCACGCCGGGTTCACAAATTTGCACGGCCCAGAGCATGAGTATTATCCCAATACGGTCTATTGGGATCGCACACTTTGGGAAATGGCCTCTTCTTTAGATCCTAACATCCACCCGGAATCCGATCGCTATCCGAAGCGCTTAAAATTATTCTCCGAGATCTACATTGGCCATACGCCTACTACCCGAATGGGTTCGACCCAGCCGTTGCGCTTTGCCAATGTGTGGAACATAGATACCGGTGCGGCCTTCAAAGGACCGTTATCTGTTATGGATGTGACGACAAAAGAAGTCTGGCAAAGCGATCCTGTCTGGAAGCTGTACCCTGAAGAAGAAGGAAGAAATTAATTGGGCTGTATGCGTAATTCAATGGCTTGAGGCACCACATGACATTCGTCCTCTGTAAGGGCAATGGCAACGGGGTCGCTAATAAAAGTTTCATAATTAATCCCTGCCACAGTTAATGTGTATGTTCCGGGTCGCTCGCCCGCTCCCAAGAAGACAACTGCATTGAACTCCAGCATTTCATTATAATCATTGTCTTGTGCCTGTACGGTAACCTCAGCATCGGTAAGAAGCACATCGGTATTGGCATCACGTACCGTTACATTTAAACCGTAGACGAATTCTTCGGTACACGTAATGGCATCATCGGTGTTGCTTTTAGAGCACGCCATAAGGCTACCAAGAAGTAATATGAGATATACGCGTTTCATATTTGTCCTAATAGAACGCTTTTTCAGTTTAAAACGTATAAAAAAACCGCTCCCTAAGAAGCGGTTTCATTGCTATTTTCCAAAATATTCTTTACAGATCGAATTTGATTCCCTGCGCCAGGGGTAATTCTGTAGTATAGTTAATAGTATTCGTTTGGCGTCTCATATAGATCTTCCAGGCATCACTTCCACTTTCGCGTCCGCCACCGGTCTCTTTTTCTCCTCCAAAAGCACCGCCGATCTCGGCACCCGAGGTTCCAATGTTCACGTTTGCGATCCCGCAATCACTTCCCGCATGCGAAAGGAATCGCTCGGCTTCTCTTAGGTTGTTGGTCATGATAGCGGAGGATAATCCTTGGTTCACTCCATTCTGGATCTCGAGCGCATTCTCAACATCGCCGCTGTATTTCAGTAAATACAATACAGGAGCAAATGTCTCATGCTGTACAATGCTGAAGTTGTTCTTTGCTTCGGCGATCGCAGGTTTTACATAACAGCCACTTTCGTAGCCTTCACCCTGAAGCACGCCGCCTTCTACAACTATATTTCCGCCTTCTTCTACCACTTTATCTAATGCTTGTTGATACATCTTCACCGCATCTGTATCGATAAGCGGTCCCACGTGGTTGTTCTCATCCAAAGGATTTCCTATTCGCAATTGTCCATAGGCCGCAACGATTGCGTCTTTAACTTTATCGTAGATGCTTTCGTGAATGATCAAACGTCGGGTTGAAGTACATCGCTGACCGGCAGTTCCCACGGCGCCAAAGACAGCACCAATGACCGTCATCTTTATATCGGCATCGGGTGTAACGATAATCGCATTATTACCTCCTAGTTCCAGTAACGATTTCCCTAAACGCTCACCAACGGTCCTGCCTACTATTTTTCCCATTCGGGTGGAGCCTGTTGCAGAAATAAGGGGTATTCGCTTATCGGTGGTCATAAATTCTCCTACACGATAATCGCCATTGATCAAACAAGAAATACCTTCCGGAAGGTTGTTCTTTTTAAAGACACTTGCAGCGATCCTTTGGCAAGCAACACCACACAATGGTGCTTTTTCTGAGGGTTTCCAAACACAAACATCACCACAGATCCAAGCCAGCGCAGTATTCCATGCCCATACTGCTACGGGAAAGTTGAATGCCGAAATGATCCCTACCACACCTAAAGGATGGTATTGCTCGTACATGCGGTGTCCGGGACGTTCAGAATGCATTGTTAACCCGTGCAACTGCCGGGAAAGTCCAACTGCAAAGTCACAGATATCGATCATTTCTTGTACTTCTCCCAGACCTTCCTGATAGCTTTTCCCCATTTCATAGGAAACCAGTTTACCAAGAGGTTCTTTAAGCCTTCTAAGTTCTTCTCCAAATTGTCTAACGACCTCTCCTCGCTGCGGTGCGGGCATGACACGCCATGTTTTAAAAGCGGAGGTTGCCGCTTGCATTACCTTTTCGTAATCGTCTTTTGAGGTGGTGGTGACCTTTCCTATTAAGTTCCCATCTACCGGAGAGTAAGAAGCAATTTCTTCTCCGTTCGAGAACCAATCGTTCCCGGTGGAGGTTCCTTTATTTACTTCTTTAATTCCTAATTGTTTCAGGGCTTCTTCAATCCCGAAAGAGGTTGCTACAGTTGACATAAATTGTATGTTTTTTATTCGCTATTTTGTGAGCAGCGAAGGTACACAATATGCCGTAGATTGTAAAATGAAACCGAAGGACTTTGAGCAGGATTATGTGTCTTGCGTGAATCGCGGGTCGGCTTCCATTGTTTCACCACAATTATCGCAGGTGCGCAGCTCTTTGCTGCCGTAGAATTTCTTGAAGTGTTTTAGGAAGTCCTTCTCAATATCATCCAAAGGGAAGTATACTTCATACAGTTTGTTATTGCAATTATCACAAAACCAAAGCAATCCGTCCTTGGCATCGGTTCCGGCACGTTTAACTTCTACTACTAAGCCAATGGAATTGGCCTTTCGAACCGGAGAGTGTGGCACTTTTGCCGGATGTAGATACATATCTCCGGGGCCAAGCCTCATAGTACGCTTTTTTCCTTCGTCCTGCACATGTACCTCGATCTCTCCTTCCAGTTGATAGAAAAGTTCTTCCGTTTCATTATAGTGATAATCCTTCCGTGCATTGGGTCCGGCCACGACCATGACAATATAGTCACCGGCATCTGTATAGAGATTCTTATTACCTACAGGAGGTTTGAGCAGATCCCGGTTTTCTTCTACCCATTTATTTAAATTGAAAGGTCCTTTAATAGCCATAGCCGTATATTTATGAGTTGCATAAAAATACGGCAAATGCTTTAAAAGAAAAAGAAATGATTTCTTTTACTTTCTATAGAAAAGTTGTGTAAAGTAGTAACGTCCTTTATCTGATTGCATGACACCAAAACCGGAGTGTGTATAATTGCCTTCAATGATGTTACGATGGCTCTCACTATTAAGCCAGGCACTTACCACACTGGCCGCTGTTTCATAACCATAAGCGACATTTTCACCCACCACTTGAGCGCCTCTTTGCTTTAGCGCCTGAGAACGGATTCCAAAATTATCGTGATTGATCTGTTCGATGTCGATCATGTATTGCGTATGATCGACCGCATAGGCCGAAGCGTATTGTTGGTCTTTTTGAATGTCTGAAAGACCAATCGATCTTCGGTGTGCATTAATAAGATCCAAGATTTCCTCTGCCATCACCCAGTCTGTTTCCTGAGCGAGATTAAGATCGATAGAATAATTGATCTCTTCGGGTGCAACGCCCTCATCTTTCTGACAAGAGGTAGCAAAGCATACAAATGCCATAGCCAATAGGCCGGTTTTAAGTAGGTTCATAATACGGGGGGCATCAAATTTGGGGCATGATGCTGCTTCAAATATAGAAAATTTTCTTACACAAAATGCATTTAGTCGAACTTATTGTGCTTTTTGTCGATATTTTATGTAGAAATGATTAAAATTTCCTACAACAATTATTCGCTTCAGCTTCGGAAAACAAAGGATTTTGCGCTATCTTAGTTACCTAAATTCATAATATGAAGAATTTCAAAACTTTAACACTTTTAATCGGTTTTTTGTTGCTTTTTAGCTGTAAAAATCAATCAAATAGCTCAGAAATTTCTGACAATTTAACAGATAAGTCAGAGAATCCTTCCCAAAACTTTGGGATCGTTATTCATGGAGGCGCGGGTACCATTCTTAAGGAAAATATGAGTGATTCTCTAGAAATGGCGTATAAAATGAAACTCGAAGAGGCTATTCGTGTTGGACATGAAATTTTGAGGCAAGGAGGCACTGCAATGGAGGCCGTGACCAAAACCATTAATATCATGGAAGATTCGCCTCTTTTCAATGCCGGAAAAGGCGCCGTGTTTACACACGAAGGCATAAATGAGTTGGACGCATCGGTAATGGATGGCGCCACATTGAACGCAGGAGCCGTTGCCGGAGTGACACGGGTAAAAAATCCTATCGATCTGGCCTTGGCGGTAATGAACGATTCACCACATGTAATGCTTAGCGGAAAAGGGGCAGAAACCTTTGCCCAGGAACGGGGTTTCGAACTCGTGGACCCTACTTATTTTTATACAGAGAACCGTTTCCAGTCGCTGCAACGTATAAAAGATAAAGAGAAGACCGAACTGGACCACGACGGCAAGACGGCGTTCACAGATCCCTTTATAAAAGATTCAAAATTTGGAACAGTGGGTTGCGTCGCTCTGGATAAGAACGGTAACTTAGCAGCAGGCACCTCCACAGGGGGTATGACCAATAAACGATGGAATCGCATTGGAGATGCTCCTATCATTGGCGCAGGAACCTACGCAAACAACGCTACGTGTGCAGTTTCTTCTACAGGTTGGGGAGAATTCTTTATACGCGCCATGGTAGCCCATGATATTTCAGCGCTAATGGAATACAAGGGATTAAGCTTGCAGGAAGCCGCTGCCGAGGTCATTCAGAAAAAGGTACCCGCTTTAGGCGGCGACGGCGGCATTGTCTCCATAGATAAACACGGGAATGTAGCTATGGAATTTAATACCGCCGGAATGTACCGCGCTCATATGAATGCCGCAGGAGAACTTATAATTGGTATTTATAAAGACGAATAAATGACCCCTCCGTATTACGCAGTAATTTTTACCAGTCGGCATTCAACCGATACAGCCGGCTATACCGAGATGGCGGAAGCCATGGAAACACTTGCTGCCCGCCAGCCAGGTTATTTAGGGATGGACCATGCGCGAAGTGAGATAGGAATAACTATTAGCTATTGGAAAGACCTGAATGCAATAAGAGATTGGAAATCTAATCTGGCACATACTGAAGCTCAAAAATTGGGGAAATCCCATTGGTACGATTCATACACCGTGCGTGTTTGTAAAGTGGAACGGGAATACGCATTTCAACGCGATACGAACTCTATTTGATGGTACTTCGCTGTTAAACTATTCACAAATTGCGGTATTCCTTATACGATATCCGGCGCTACTAACGTTCAAAGACCTCCACCTTCCTTTACCGTTCAATTTAGAAATTCGAAGTCATAAGACTTTGGGGTGAAAGCATCTCATGATAAAACATGACGATCGAATACTTATTGAACATCCCTTTTTGTAACTTTAAGTTTCTCTTTTAAACCATCGTGTATGAATGCTTTGCATCGTCTATTTTTCATCTTCGCCCTACTTTTACTTTACGCCTGCGGCGATAAAAATGATACTTCAGAAACTGATAATCTGTTTAAGTTCAAAGACTATATTGCTTATAATACCTACGGAAATCAGTCCATTACAACTCCCATACGCATCGAGCTGGCACAACCGCTTCAGCAATATGAGGTCACACAGGAGATCCCTTCAGACTATCTAAAGATCACTCCCAAGACCGAAGGAGTGCTTACAATAGAGAATGGTCGAACCCTTGTTTTTCAACCTTCAGAATATCTCAAGCCCGACACCGAATATACTGTCTCAGTCAAACTCCACAAACTCTATGAGGATATAGAGAAAGAGTTTCGGGAATATGTCTTTAGCTTTAAAACGATTACTCCTAATTTTAAGGTCGATGTTTCGGCACTTCAATCGTACAGCAAACAATGGCAGTATTTAGAAGGGACCTTGCAAACCTCCGATGTTATCTCGCCGGCTAAAGCAAAGGAGCTGGTGACGGCCATCCAGGGGAAAAAGAAGCTTTCTATAAAATGGTCTGCTGTAGAGGGGCAGGCCACATTCTTCAATTTTATTATAGACAGCATTCAACGAACCGCAGAGGACAGCGCCATAAAGATACGCTGGGACGGCGACCCCATTGACAGCGACGCTAAAGGAAGCACCACCTTCCCTATTCCCGGAAGAAACAATTTTAAAGTGGTGGATCTAAAGAGTACGGTCGCTCCTCAAGCTTCTCTGTCTATTAATTTTTCAGATCCTATAAAAGAAGAGCAGGATTTTGCGGGTTTAATAACTATAGAGAATGCCAGTGAACTGCGCTTTGAGGTAGATGGAAATCTATTACACGTCTATCCTACTAACAGGGTAATAGGAGAAGTGAGGGTAACGGTTTTTGAAGGCATAAAAAATACCGAAGGACTTACACTGAAAAAAGAGTTTTCTGAATTAGTTTCGTTCGAACAGTTAAAACCTGCCGTGCGCCTTTTGTCCAGCGGAAGCATCTTACCAAACGCTGCCGCTACCCCCATTTATTTTGAAGCAGTGAATCTAACAGCTGTTGATGTAAGGGTCGTGAAGATTTTTGAGAACAACATGCTTCAGTTCTTGCAGGCATCTAATCTCAATAATCCCAACTATTACGACATCCGCCGTGTGGGAAGAAGGGTCGCTAAAAAGACCATCGACCTTGAGGAAAACAGTATTGGCACTAATGGATTGTGGAAGGCGTATGCTATTAATCTATCCGATTTTTTCGCTGCAGACCCGGGTGCCTTGTATCGCATAGAGCTAAGTTTTTCTAAGGAGTACAGTTTGTATGATTGTGCCAATAGCGAATCGCAGAATAATGAAATAGAAGAGGAGGAATATTATTACGAAGAGGACTATGCCGATAATTTTTCCGGTGATGAAGATGAACGCGAGGAACGTTACTGGGATAATGAAATATACCGTTGGCGCAATTTTACCTATAACTGGCAACAGCGCGATAATCCCTGTCACGAAGCCTATTATAATGAAGACCGCATTGTAAGTGCAAATGTACTGGGCAGTGATCTTGGACTTATCGTTAAAAAAGGCAATAACAGGTCCTATCATTTTGCAGCTACCAATTTACTTACTACGGCTCCGGAAGGTGGCGTGAAAATAAAATTATACAATTTTCAACAACAACTTATTGAAACCATCACCACCGAAAGCGACGGGCTTACATTATATGACAGTAATAAAACGGTTGCCTTTGCAGTGGCCCAAAAGGACGATCACTACGCTTATGCCAAATTGGAAGATGGCAATGCTCTTTCTTTAAGTAATTTTGACGTCTCGGGGCAGCAATTGCAACGCGGACTTAAAGGCTTTATTTACACAGAAAGAGGCGTTTATCGTCCCGGCGACAGTATTCATTTAACCTTTGTATTGAATGACGAAGATAATCCGTTACCAAAAGAACATCCTGTTACACTGGAAGTTACCGATGCCCGCGGAAAATTAGTGCATCGTGATATTGCAGGAAATCCCGTGAACGGATTCTATTATTTCCCCATTAAGACCGAAACTGCTGCTCCATCGGGTAATTGGAATGCCCTCATTACCGTTGGCGGTGCTACATTTAACAGAACACTAAAAGTGGCGACCATTAAACCCAACAGGCTTAAGATCAAGCTGGATTTTGACGACGCCATTTTGGAGGCCAATGAACCCATAACCGGAAAAGCCACAGGGTCCTGGCTTCATGGTGCTCCTGCCAGAAACTTGAAGATCGAGATGACCGCTACCTTAAGAAGCACTCAAAGTGCTTTTAAATCGTTTACCAAGTACACCTTTAACGATCCGGTGCGGGAATTTAATGAAGTCGAGATTCCTGTACTCGATAGCAAGCTTTCTTCGGAAGGGATTGTCGATTTTTCAAAAAAAATAGAACTCAGCGATAAGGCTCCCGGCATGTTGCAAGCTACCTTTCTCACCAAAATATTTGAAGGCGGGGGCGATTTTTCCATCGATGTTTTCTCTAAGGATCTTGCCCCTTATAGCCATTTTGTGGGACTGCGTTCTCCTGAAACTCAGCGCTACGGCTCATACGACACAGGTGCCAATACGGTCTTTGACCTTATGTCGGTAGATGCTCAGGGAAATCCCGCCGCTAATCGAGAACTGGAAGTGAAGGTGTTTCGCATCGAATGGCGATGGTGGTGGAACCGCGGCGATGACAATCTTTCCCGATATGAAACAGCCACAGTGCACCGCCCTGTTAAAGAGATGATGGTGACCACCGGAAATGACGGCAAAGGAAAGTTCACGCTCAATATTCCTGAGGATGATGGTGGCCGCTACCTTATTCGGGTGATCGATAAAGCATCGGGACATGCCACAGGCAGGATTGCTTATTTTTATAAGAATTGGTGGAATGCTCCCATGGACGGAGATGCCGAAAGTGCCAAGATGTTGGTTTTTTCAGCAAATAAAGAAAAGTACGTCGTGGGAGATGAAGCTATTATATCGTTTCCTTCAGGTAGTGAAGGACGTGCGCTCTTGAGCATAGAGAATGGCACCGAAGTCCTTTCCACGCAATGGATCAAAACCAAAAAAGGAGAGACCAAAGCGGCGGTGAAAATCACAAAGGAGATGGCTCCAAATGTATATGTGAATATATCGCTGCTTCAGCCGCACGAACAGACAAAGAATGATCTTCCTATACGGTTGTATGGCGTTATACCTTTGTTGGTTGAAGACCCGTCGACCATACTGAACCCAAGATTGGTGGTTCCAAAGGTTCTCAAACCCAAAGAAAAATTTACAGTGACCGTTTCCGAAGAAAAAAACAAGGCCATGACCTACACATTGGCCATGGTCGATGAAGGTCTTTTAGATCTTACTCGTTTCGAAACACCAAAGATCCATGAAGCTTTTTATACTCGTGAAGCCTTGGGCGTAAAAACGTTCGATTGCTACGACTATGTGATTGGAGCGTATTCCGGTAGTGTGAATTCTATATATGCAATTGGCGGAGGAGATGCTGCTGCGGGCGCCAAGAACAGAAAGGCAGATCGTTTCAAGCCGGTGGTTACCTACTTGGGTCCGTTCGAGCTTAAAGCAGGGCAAAAGGCCAAACATGAGCTTACTATGCCCAACTATGTGGGTTCTGTACGCACTATGATTATTGCCGGGAACAACAAAACCAGTGCCTATGGAAAAACCGATGTCACAACTCCTGTTAGAAAACCACTAATGGTACTTGCCTCGCTTCCACGGAAACTATCGCCGGGAGAAAAAGTCACCCTGCCGGTCACGGTGTTTGCGATGGAACCCAAAGTGAAGAATGCTTCCGTTAGCGTTAAAGTTGGTGACGGACTGCGCCCTATAAACGGCACACAGCAACGTATTTCCTTTCAAGAACCGGGTGAGCAGATCGTGGCTTTTGAATTTGAAGTACTTCCCACCAATACGGTTCAGGTGATTGAGGTCACTGCTTCCGGAAATGGAGAGACCGCAAGCTATAAGGTGGAGATAGATATTGAAAATCCCAATCCCATCTCTCAAAAAGCAGTGTCCTATACGCTTTCAGAAAACGGATCAAAAGATATTGTGTACGACACGTTTGGGGTGGCCGGGAGCAACGAAGCGTTGCTGGAATTTTCTACACTTCCTCCCATGGATTTCGCGAAACGGATGGAGTACCTTATCCGCTATCCGCATGGGTGCGTTGAACAAACGACTTCAGCTGCATTTCCACAGTTGTTCCTTGGGGATGTATTTGATATCACCTTCGATAAAAAACAGGAGATCCAAAAAAATGTGGAGGCTGCGATCAGAAAATTAGGTGCCTATCAAAATACCAGCGGCGGATTGAGTTATTGGCCCGGAGAAAGGGAAAGTGATGCCTGGAGCACAAACTACGTGGGTCATTTTATGCTGGAAGCAAAGCAAAAAGGGTATGCACTGCCTATAAGTTTTATGAGTAATTGGCTGCGCTTTCAGCAAAACGAAGCCCGGCAATGGCGCAACAGCGAAACACGCTACAATTCCAGCTTAACACAAGCGTACCGCCTATATACCCTAGCCTTGGCCGGAAAACCCGAACTGGCCGCCATGAACCGGCTAAGAGAATCCAATCGACTCAGCAATGATGCGAAATGGCGTCTGGCAGCTGCGTATGCCCTCGCCGGAAAAGCACAAGTGGCAAAACAGATCGCCGGTACAGCAAATATCAATTTTAAACCCGATCGCAACGATGCTTATACGTATGGATCTCCGTTTAGAAATAGTGCCATGGCTTTGGAAACCATGGTCCTTTTAAAGGATCCTGCCCAACGTGATCTGGCCGTATCTTTAGCCAGGTCGTTATCGTCACAGCAATGGTACAGTACGCAGGAAACAGCATACGGATTATTGGCCATGGCGAAAATGGTAGAAGAGAATGGAGGAAAAGCACTAGAGCTAACATACACTCAAAACGGAAAATCGGTCACCATAAAAACCGATAAAGCAGTTGCACAAAGAACGCTTGGAATTGCTATGGAAAACAATTTGGTTAAGGTGACCAACCAAAAAGGCAATGTGGTTTATGTAACCCTTATTCAAAAAGGGAAACTTCCTCTTGGAGAAGAGTTGGCCGAAAAACGAAATTTGAGCATACAGTCCGGTTATTTGGACGGAGAAGGCAAACCGCTTGATATATCAGATCTAAGACAAGCTACGGAGATCACTGCAAAAGTAGTTGTTACCAACACTTCCAATGATCCCATACAACATGTCGCCCTTACAAAGATCTTTCCCAGTGGGTGGGAAATCGTAAATACCAGTTTTACCCGGTTGGGAGGTGGGGCCCAGGGCACTGCCCGCTATGTCGATATAAGGGATGATCGTGTAGATTTCTATTTTGATCTCGATGCAAAGAAATCTAAGACCTTTACGGTGAAGCTCAATGCATCGTATCTGGGCACCTATTATTTGCCGGGAACTCAGGTGGAAGCCATGTACGATAATACGTATTATGCACGAAACAAGGGCATGTGGGTAACGGTCTCACAATAAAGCATTGATTTTGTGAAAAGCAAGCGCTTACATACAGGCTATTTTATTAAAAAACACAAGCTCAAGATCCTCTTGTTCCTTTGTGTATTCCTGGTCTGGCTCTTTTGTTTACCCAAACCCTTGTTCCATGATCCAACGGCCACTGTAATAGAAAGTTCAGAAGGGGTGATGCTGGGCGCACGGATCGCAAAGGACGGCCAGTGGCGATTCCCAAAAATGGACTCAGTTCCCTATCGCTTTGAGCAAGCCATCCTTCTCTTTGAAGATGAATATTTCTATCAGCATCCCGGTTTCAATCCTGTTGCTATGGCGAAAGCGTTTTGGCAAAATCTCACTACCAACAACCGTAGGGGAGGCAGTACGATCACCCAGCAGGTTATTAGACTGTCGCGAAAGAACACACAAAGAAGTTACACCGAAAAATTCATCGAGATCGTTCAATCCACCCGCTTGGAGGCCGGTTATTCCAAGATAGAAATATTGAATCTCTATGCTTCACATGCACCTTTCGGCGGAAATGTGGTAGGGTTGGAAACAGCCTCGTGGCGCTATTTTGGCATCCCTTCTCATTCGCTAAGTTGGGGACAAGCTTCGGCCTTAGCCGTTCTACCCAATGCCCCGTCACTTATCTTCCCGGGAAAGAATGAAGTCTTGTTGCGCAAGAAAAGGGATCGTCTATTACTGAAATTATTTCAGAAAGAGATCATAGATCAAACCACCTACGAGTTAGCATTGGAAGAATCCCTTCCCGGAAAACCTTTCCTCCTTCCGGAAATCGCACCTCATCTTACAGAACGACTTCGGAAAGAGAATCCCGGAGAACTTGTTACAACCACGCTTTCATATTCCCTTCAGCGCAAAGCGAATCGAATTGCACAAGAACATCATTATACGCTATCACAAAATCAAATTCACAATCTGGCCATCCTCATTCTGGATGTGAATACAAAGGAGGTATTAGCGTATGTAGGGAATGCTCCCACATCTTTGGAGCATCATAATTATGTGGACATTATTGATAAAAACCGAAGCACGGGGAGTGTATTAAAGCCTTTTTTGTATGCTGCTTTGCTAGATGCCGGCGAAATGCTACCAAATACAATGGTCGCAGATATTCCCACCACCGTTAATGGGTATAATCCCGAAAATTTCGACAAGAAATTTCACGGTGCCATACCTGCTTCTGAAGCTTTATCCCGATCGTTGAACGTCCCGGCAGTGAGAATGCTTCGGGAGTTTGGATTGGAACGTTTTCACAGACAACTCAAGAAAATTCAATTCAATGGTATCGATCGTCCTGCCAATTTTTATGGCTTGTCTCTCATTTTAGGAGGGGCCGAAAGCTCCTTGTGGGAGATCACCAATGCGTATGCCGGCATGGCTTCCACCCTTTTGTATTTCAACCAAAGCTCCAGTGAATACCGAGCCGGAGAATTCTCTAAACCTATCTATATAAAGGGGGGTATGATTCCCTTCGGAAAAAAACAGGCGAAACCTCACGTTTTTGACGCAGGCGCCATTTACCATACTCTTAAAACACTCCAGGGGGTCAATCGTCCGGAAGGTGAGATCAATTGGAATTTCTTTAGTAACTCACAGCCAATCGCATGGAAAACCGGAACGAGCTTTGGTTTTAAGGATGCCTGGGCCGTGGGGGTGACGTCCCGATACGCAATCGGGATTTGGGTGGGAAATGCCGACGGGGAAGGGCGCCCGGGACTCACGGGAATTCAAGCGGCAGCACCTGTTCTGTTTGATGTATTGAATGTCCTTCCCTCTAGCAATGATTTTACGGTGCCCTACGATGCGCTCATCGAAGTTTCGGTGTGTGAAAAAAGCGGGCATCTAGCAGGGTTCTACTGTGACGTGGTTCAAAAAGAATGGATCCCACAGGCGGGATTGCGTACCCAAAGTTGTAGTTACCATCAACAGGTTTTTTTAAATGCTTCGGAAAATTTACAGGTTAATACATCGTGTTATGCGCTAGAAGACATGGTTCAGAAGAACTGGTTCGTGCTGCCACCGCTTATGGAGTATTACTACGCCCCGTTGCATCCCGAATACCGGCCTCTGCCCTCTTTCACCGAAAACTGTATACAAGAAGGAGAAAAAACCATGGATTTTATTTTTCCGAAGAAAAATGAAGCGGTTCTCCTTCCTAAAGGATTTGATGAAAAAGTGAACGAAGTGATCTTTAAGTTGGCACATCGTATCCCCGATTCTGTGGTATACTGGTATCTTGACAATTCGTATATAGGGGCTACCACTACCTTTCACGAATTGGCCGTAGCACCCACGCCCGGCACCTACATGCTCACAGCAACCGATCAAGACGGAAACACCGTTAGACAGCAAATTGAAATTCATAGCGCCCCGCTCTAACGCAGCGGAAAACCTTTGGCCGCCCACCAAGGACGCACCTCGATAACAAGTCTCCCTGCTCTTACCATTGGATCCATATTGGCAAGACTATCGGCCATCTTCAAGGTTGGTACATTGTAAATCGTGATGCCCCGCACCTCTCCGTCATCCCCAAAAGGGCCGGAAATATCGGCATAGCCTTCTTCGTACATACGCCCCAAATGTGCAAGATGCAAGGCCTGTAGGCTGTCGGATTCTGCTTTGTTCTGTGAACGGTTGGGCCCCCGTTTTAGGAAAGCGATAAAATACTGTTGCATTAAGGTTGTATCTCCCGTTTTCGCATCTATATAATCGAACACCTGATACCCCCGGGTCGTTAATTCCTTTTTGACTGCTGCAACCGATCTTTGGTTTTCGGTTGCGACAGTATCTGCTGAAACTTTATGGAGTGTGTTCGCCTTTTTTGAAGGATCAAACTCTTGTTTACAGGCTGTAAATAAAAGTATCACAGTGCTTGGTATAAGAATAAAGAATCGTCTCACTATTTCCAGAATTTAAAAGGTTTCAAACTTAGTTGTGAATTGTAGTATTGAATTTTACCGCTTACTTCTGCCCCTAACCAATCAGGTCTTGCAAACGTTTCGTCTTCACTTTCTAACTCGATCTCGGCAATGGACAATCCTTCGTTCGCTCCCAGGAATTCGTCCACTTCAAAGATATGGGCTCCAACCTTCACCTCGAAACGGATCTTTTCAATAATAGAGGGCTCGCACAGCGTGAGCAAATGTTGTGCGTCTGGCAGGGAAATCTCGGTTTCCCATTCGGATCTTATGGTACCCGCTGCATTCGATCTGCCTTTAACAGTAAGAAAGGCAAGTGGTCCTTTGATGCGCACCCGAACCGTTCGATCGGGGTGTGTGTTCAAAAATCCCTGGACAATTCGCTCTTTGCGAAAGGCTTCTTTCTTATAAGCTTCCGAAGTGACCAAAAATTTACGTTCGATCTCAACCATTGGCAATTTCCTTGATTCTTTCGGAGGTGATGCGTGTTTCGGCAGCTTCACTCTTGGAAAGGCGCTGCATGGCCTTTGCAATAGTTTCGGGCTGTATTATTTTGTATTTCTTCGGAATTAAGAATCCAAAGGTTCCCATAAAAAATTGAGCCATTCGTTCTCCCGTACGTTTTTCATCACGATCCCCACCAATTAGGGATGGCTGAAGCACGTAGGTGTTGGGAATTCCTTTAGACAATACATCTCGTTCCATTTCGCCTTTTGTTCTGTTATAAAAAACACTGCTTTTCACATCGGCACCCATAGCGGAGATCACTACAAAGGTATCGATACCATTCTCTTTTGCCAGCTTCGCAGCGGTGACCGGAATTCCGTGATCGATCTTTCTGTAGGTCTCTTTATCGGGTGTGTTGGCCTGGGTAGTCCCTATACAGCAAAAAACCACATCTCCAGTAAAAGAATCGCTATGCTCCTCGAGGTTGAACATATCGACAAGGTGCTCTTCAATTTTAGGGTCCTTGTGCACAACGGGGCTTCTTGAAAAGAGCTTCACTTGATTAAAGGTGTCGTCTTTCAGAAGGAAATCCAATAAGATACCTCCCGTTAATCCGGTAGCCCCTAAGAGAATAGCAGTTTTTGACATTAACTGATCGTTTGAGAATTGTATCTCACTAAGATATTATAATTTTATGGGATGGAGATGGTGCTTCCCATACGAAAAATTATTCATGTAGATATGGATGCGTTCTACGCCAGTGTAGAACAACTGGATCGGCCTGAGCTGCGAGGAAAACCTATTGCTGTTGGCGGCAGTTCGAAACGTGGCGTTGTGAGCGCAGCCAGTTACGAAGCAAGAAAATACGGTGTTCGTAGTGCCATGAGCAGTGTGTTGGCGCAAAAATTATGTCCCGAACTTATTTTTGTAAGATCTAATTTTGAACGGTATCACGAAGTCTCAAAGATCATTCGCAGTATCTTCTTGGAATATACAGATCTAGTAGAACCGCTATCGCTCGATGAAGCGTATCTGGACGTAACAGAAAACAAGAGAGGAAATCCCAGTGCTACGCTCATTGCGCAGGAAATTAGGGAGAAGATCAAGCAGAAAACAGGGTTGAATGCCTCGGCCGGGATATCGATCAATAAATTTATCGCCAAGGTCGCCAGTGATATCAACAAGCCCAACGGACAAAAAACGATCCCTCCGGAAGAGGTTGTTCCTTTCCTGGAACAATTGGATGTCAAAAAATTCTACGGGGTGGGAAAAGTAACGAAAGAGAAGATGTATCGCTTGGGCATTTTCACGGGAAAGGACCTTAAAAGTAAGTCGGTGGAATACTTGGAAGAACATTTCGGGAAGAGCGGGAACTACTATTACAATGTTTCAAGGGGCATCCATAAAAGCAAAGTAAAGCCCGAACACACTCGAAAATCGTTGGCGGCAGAGCGTACCTTTCATGAGAATATCTCTTCGGAAGTCTTTATGCTGGAGCGCCTGGAAGAGATCGCAGCAGAAGTGGAACGGCGGTTGCGCAAGAGTAAAGTGGCAGGAAAGACGATAACATTAAAAATAAAGTACAGTGATTTTACACTCCAAACACGAAGTAAAACGCTCCCGCTTTATATTTCGAGTCAATCCCTTATCATGGAGACTGTTAAAGATTTGTTATTCCAAGAAAAAATGAAAGAATCGGTACGTTTGTTGGGTATATCCTTGTCGAACCTCAACAACGAGGAGAAAAAATCTTCGAAGGTTCCTGTTGAAAAGACCATTGATGTACAATTAAAATTAGCATTCTAGATGAGACAAGGACTACTTAATATTTAATAGTAACGAAACCCACAGAATTATGAAAAAAGTAGCATTTCCCATCGTTGCGTTGGTCCTTACCTTCGCCTTCTTCGCCTGCAAGAACGAAACAAAATCTGAAACAGAAGCCCTTCCGGAAGATCTTGCTGTCGCTGAAGCTTCAGAAGAGACAAGTCCCGAATACCTTTATGTTACCGCTTCCAGCGGACTTACCCTTAGACAGCACAATAATCTAAACAGTGAGAAACTTGCTGTCATGCCTTACGGGACCAAGGTGAAAATTATTTCCGAAGAAAAAGAAACGACCATGACCGTAGGAGGTATTAAAGGCGGTATGCATGAAGTAGAATACAATCAGCATTCCGGTTATGCCTTTAACGGCTACTTGTCCCGTTTTTTTCCTCCCGACGAGGACATGAAGCCCAAAGCCTACGCCGAAGCATTGAAAGAACAATTTCCTAAGGTTTCCTTTTCTGAAACCACCGGAGGTACGGCTAGCAATCCTTCAAATACAGCCAGCTTGCTCCTTCCTACCACACAGTGGCACGAGGCGTTCTATATTGCTAAACAGTTGTTCGAGATCCCAACTGAGTTCGCGTTTCCGGAGCCGAAAGGCAGCAACGAAGAGGTCGTCAAAGAGACCAAACCCAAAAGTGGGGTATGGACCAGTCAACTTCTCGTGAACAGAGAAAATGACCAGCTGGAAAAAATTATCTATAGCTATCGCACCGAAGGGTTTGGGTATACGGTAACCATTTCCCAAGAAGGAGATGCAATGAAGTTAGAGCGAACAGATGTAGCGGATTAAGCTACTTCACCTGCGACACCCGCAGTGTATTGACCATTCCTTTTTCAACAATGGGCATGGCTGCAAGATTGATCAAATAATCGCCTTTGGAAACGAAACCGCTTTCAAAGGCGATCCTGTTTACGTCGTCTACAGTTTCGTCGGTGCTTACAAACTTGTCGTAGTAAAAGGCCTTTACTCCCCACAAGAGATTGAGTCTGGAAAGGATACGTCGGTTGGACGTATAGACCAGAATATGCGCCGCGGGTCGCCAAGCCGATATCTGAAAGGCTGTATACCCGCTGTTGGTCAAAGTACAAATGGCTCGTGCCTGTATCTCATTGGCCATAAGAGCAGCATGATAACAAATAGATTTTGTGATGTACCTGTTGGTCCTTACGTGGGGTGGTTCTTGGGGTACCCGTATTAAAGGCGAGTTCTCCACGTTCTTCAAAATGTTGGACATGGTCTTGATCACTTCCACCGGATAACGTCCAATGGAGGTTTCGCCGCTAAGCATCACGGCATCGGCCCCATCCATTACCGAGTTGGCAACATCGTTCACTTCGGCGCGGGTAGGTGTCAAGGAGGTGATCATGGTCTCCATCATTTGGGTAGCGATGATCACGGGGATACGAGCCCTTTTTGCGGTAAGTACCAGTTCTTTTTGGATAAGCGGCACTTCTTCGGCAGGGACTTCCACGCCCAAGTCACCACGAGCCACCATGATACCATCGCAATAAGCGACGATCTTATCTATGTTCTCCACAGCTTCCGGTTTCTCGATCTTAGCGATAATGGGTATTTTATACTCACTGTGTGCTTCGATAAGCGCTTGTAGTTCTTTAAGGTCGTCTGCACTTCGCACAAAAGACAACGCCAACCAATCTACCTGTTGGGAGATCGCGAAAATGGCGTCCTTTTTATCCTTTGCAGTAAGCGCCGGCAGGGACAGTTTAGTATTGGGCAGATTAACTCCCTTTTTCGATTGCAGCGGGCCTCCTTGTATCACCACCACTTTCACCTCATCTTTTTTATTTGTTTCTAGGATCTCGAAGATAAGCTTCCCGTCATCCAGTAAGACACGCTCTCCCGGATTGACATCTTTAGGGAAATCGTCATAGTTCATATAGACCTTGGAGCGTGTTCCTTCAAATTCCTTTCCTGTACAAAAGAAGAGCTCGTCTCCCGGTTCTACCACAACCTCCTCCTTCATGGTGCCAATTCGAAGTTTGGGACCTTGAAGATCGGCTAGAATGGCCGGTGAGATCTTCAGCTCCTTCCCCAGCTCACGAATGGTCTTGATCGTGTTCTTAACATTGTCATAATCGGCGTGGGAAAAGTTCACACGGAACACGTTCGTTCCGGCCAAGATCATGTTCTTTAACACTTCTTTACTGCTTGATGCCGGGCCAAGGGTTGCGACAATTTTTGTTTTCTTCTCTGTAGGCATTAGTCGAATATTAAGTTTCGTTTGGATTTCACCGAGTCCACATCTACGGGATAGGCTGAAATCACTTGTTTTATTTCATTGATATCTGAAATGAGTTTCCGAAGCGGAATTAATTCGAAATCGGAAATGATCTTCAGAAAATAATCTACCTTTTTAAATTCAGGGATTAAACGGGTTGTCACTGTTTCCGAAGCATTTTCGGTAAACAACCCTCCCGAGCTGTGCACATTAGCTACCACCGAACGACATTTATTGGCGACCAGATCGTAGGTAGTATACTGCTCTTCATTGTCATAAATAAATCGCGGGAAGGATACTTCAAGTCCGTTATTCGAAAATTCGAGATCGCGGTTGTTCCTTTGTAATTTGAGACCCACAAATTGATTGATCAAATAGGCCACCTTATAGGCTTCTTCACTGCAGTGAATGGCCAATAAGGAATAGGTTTCCTTAAAATCATCTTCGAGAACCAGTTTGTGATGTACCATAGCTGTGCGAGCTATAAAAGTACGGTATCTGCAGCGTATTCAAAAAGATTATTCCCGCTGGCGGTCAATTTTTTTCTGAAGTTTAAAATAGGCGCGTTTTGCGGCGCGTTCTTCGGCCTTCTTTTTGGAAGTTGCCCTGGCTTTTGAAACGACCTCATCCTCCAGAAGCAGTTTTACTGCAAAGTGCTTTAATGCATCCTTCCCAGTATCTTCGTAGATCGAAAATTTGAAACGTTTTTTGTTTTTTTGGCACCACTCGATGAACAAACTTTTATAGCTTATTACTTTCCCTTCCAGCTTTTCAATATCCACATACGGTTTGATCACCCGTTTGTTGATGAACTTTTCACAGTAGGGATATCCCCTGTCGAGGTAGATGGCACCTATAAGTGCTTCAAATACGTTCCCGTGTATATTTCCTCCAAATTGTTGTGTAGGTATGGTGGTCTTTACAAATTTAATAAGATTAAGGTCCCGGCCCAGTTCATTTAAATGTTCACGGCTTACCACCTTGGAGCGCATTTTGGTTAAATATCCTTCGTTCCCGCCCGGCACTTTTTTGAAGAGATGTGAAGCGATCACCGCTCCTAACATGGCATCGCCTAAAAACTCAAGTCGTTCATAATTTTGGGAGTGACCATCACTGTTCTTTTCGTTGGTAGAGCGATGGGTAAAGGCTTCTTTATAGATGTTGATATCTCTGGGTTTGAACCCTAGAATTTTTTTTATGGCATAAAAAAAATCCCCGTGCTTTTCGACACGAGAATTAAATATGTTCTTTATTGAGGCCATGGAGGGAAATTAGGCATCCATTTTCTTAAAGAGGACGCAAGCATTATGCCCTCCAAATCCGAAGGTATTACTCATGGCCACTTTAATCTCTCTCTTTTGAGCTGTGTTTAGCGTTAGATTCAATGAAGGGTCAATAGATTCGTCGACGGTAGTATGATTGATGGTAGGAGGAACCAAACTATGTTTCATGGCCAGGATGGATGCGATCGCTTCAATAGCCCCCGCTGCTCCTAGCAAATGACCTGTCATAGACTTTGTAGAATTGATATTGATGGTCTTTGCGTGATCGCCAAACACCTTACTTATCGCTATCAACTCGGCTACATCACCTAAAGGAGTAGAAGTTCCATGAGTATTGATAGTATCAACATCTTCCGGCTTCATTCCGGCGTCATTAAGACAATTAAGCATTACACGCTCAACCCCAATTCCATCGGGATGCGGTGCCGTCATGTGATAGGCATCACTGGACATTCCTCCGCCAACCACTTCGGCATAGATTTTCGCCCCACGCTTTTTTGCGTGTTCATATTCTTCAAGGATAAGTGCTCCTGCTCCTTCCCCCAGTACAAATCCGTCGCGGGTAGCGTCGAAAGGTCTTGAGGCTGTTTCGGGGCTTTCATTTCTTGTAGATAGTGCATGCATGGCATTGAAGCCACCCATTCCTGCCGGTGTTACCGCTGCTTCGCTTCCGCCCGTGACAATGATATCACAATGTCCTAACCGAATATAGTTAAGTGCATCGATCATGGCATTGGCAGAAGAAGCACAGGCAGAGACCGTGGTGTAGTTAGGTCCCATAAAACCGTGTTTGATCGAAATATTACCGGGAGCAATATCGGCGATCATTTTAGGAATGAAAAAGGGGTTGAAACGTGGCGTTCCATCCCCTTCTGCAAAATTTATTACTTCATCTTGAAAGGTTTTCAAACCTCCAATTCCCGCTCCCCAGATCACTCCTACACGAAATTTATCTACCATATCGAGGTTAATTCCTGCGTCAACGATAGCTTCATCGGATGAGATGAGTGCGTATTGGGCGAAACGGTCTAATTTTCGGGCTTCCTTCCTGTCAAAATGATCCTCTGGATTGTAATCTTTGATTTCACAAGCGAATTTTGTTTTGAATTTTTCAATATCAAAATACGTTATAGGCGCACAGCCACTCTTCCCATTTTTCAATCCGTCCCAATATTCAGATATATTGTTTCCAATAGGGGTAAGGGCTCCAAGACCAGTAACTACAACTCGCTTTAATTCCATAGAAGAAGTTTTTTATTTCGCTTCTTCGATATATGAAATTGCTTGACCTACTGTGGCAATGTTCTCAGCTTGATCGTCTGGGATTTGAATATCGAATTCTTTTTCAAATTCCATTATAAGCTCAACCGTGTCTAAAGAGTCGGCTCCTAAATCGTTTGTGAAACTCGCTTCGTTCACAACTTCATTTTCGTCAACACCTAATTTGTCCACGATAATCGCTTTTACTCTTGATGCAATGTCTGACATAATTCTTGTTTTTTAAATTTAATTATAAGTGGCAAAAATAAA
This sequence comes from Altibacter lentus, assembly GCF_000746845.1. GTDB lineage: Bacteria > Bacteroidota > Bacteroidia > Flavobacteriales > Flavobacteriaceae > Altibacter > Altibacter lentus. The sequence goes on from NZ_KN050846.1 coordinate 1,900,857, forward strand.
ATTTTTTAATTTAAAACACTATTTAATACCTAAAATGTATCACCAAATTAAACAATTTTGGGCGAAGTAAAACCCTATTACCTTACTTTTGTTATTTATTAGATTAATTACTTCTTTAAACGTCCAAAGAAACTTTTCATGAAGAAGCGCATTGTAATTTTTGCTTCAGGTAAGGGTACCAATACTCAAAACATAATTCAGTACTTCCGGCAAGGAGAAGTCGCCGAGGTTGTTCTTGTCCTCTCAAACAAGAAGGATGCCAAGGTCTTGGAACTGACTAAAGAGTTGAATGTCAAAAACTTATTTTTCAGTAAAGCCTCTCTTCTTTCTGAAGACGGAGTGCTTCAAACCTTAAAGGAACTGCAACCTCACCTTATTGTACTTGCGGGTTTTTTATGGAAGTTTCCGGAACACATTCTGAAGGAATTTCCGCACAAAGTGATCAATATCCATCCGGCGCTCCTGCCCAACTATGGCGGAAAAGGAATGTATGGGAAATATGTTCATGAAGCCGTGGTAGCCAATAAAGAGGCTGTTACAGGCATCACGATACATTATGTGAACGAACAGTACGATGAAGGCGCTGTCATCTTTCAGAAAAGCGTGGCCCTTTCAAAAGAAGACAATCCGGAAACTGTCGCCAAAAAAGTACAGCAACTGGAGCGTGTTCATTTCCCTCAAGTGATCGAAGGCCTGTTACTGAACCCCCAGACCCCTCCACTCCCTCATTCTCCTCCAAAACATGGCTAAAAAGACTCAAAAATACTATGTGGTGTGGTATGGGAATCCTGCAGGGATCTACAACAGTTGGACAGCATGCAAGCGCGCTATCGAAGGAGTAAAAGGTGCTCAGTATAAATCCTTCTCTACACTGGCAGAAGCAAAAATTGCCTTCGATAAAGAATACGCCGACTATAAAGGAAAAACAGCCCGAAAGAAAACCCTCAGCCCCGTGGAACGCGCAAGGATCGGAGATCCCAATTTATATTCTATTGCTGTGGACGCGGCTTCTAGTGGCAATCCAGGAAAAATGGAATACCGCGGTGTAGATACACAAACGCGCAAGCAATTGTTTCATCAGGGGCCGTTTCAGCAGGGAACCAATAACATTGGAGAATTTCTTGCGATCGTACACGGACTCGCTTTTCTGAAACAAAAAAAGAGCGACCGAATGATCTACACAGATTCGCGCATTGCCATGGGATGGGTGAAACGTAAAAAGTGCAATACCAAGCTGAAACAAACTGCAAAGAATGCTTATTTGTTTGAGCTTGTCTCTCGAGCCGAACAATGGTTAAAGAATAATTCGTACAGCACGAAGATCGTGAAATGGGAAACCAAAGCCTGGGGGGAAATCCCTGCCGATTTTGGGAGAAAGTAATCCGCTGTAACCGTTAGTTTTTCTGTAGACAAAACTGTATCTTTGCACCTTCTTTTAAAAGCTGTGTATGAGTAGTCTTGTTATCGTTGGAACCGTAGCGTTCGACGCCATTGAAACCCCTTTTGGAAAAACAGATAAAATTTTAGGAGGAGCTGCCACCTATATAGGATTAGCCGCGTCTCAATTTGGTGTGGACGGAGCCATCGTATCTGTTGTGGGCGGAGACTTTCCGCAGGAATACATCGATTTACTTTCAAACCACGGCATGGATGTTTCGGGGCTGGAGGTTGTGGAAGAAGGAAAGACCTTTTTCTGGAGCGGGAAATACCGCAATGATATGAACTCCCGGGATACCTTGGTAACAGAGTTGAATGTATTGGCAGATTTCAACCCCAATGTTCCTTCAGACTACAGGGATGCAGAGGTTGTAATGTTAGGAAACCTACATCCGTTAGTTCAGTTGAGTGTTATCGACCAAATGAACAATCCGAAGCTTGTGGTGTTAGACACTATGAATTTTTGGATGGATAACACCTTGGAGGAATTACTGCAAGTGATTGCCAAAGTAGATGTTATCACTATTAATGATGAAGAAGCGCGACAGCTTACCGGAGAATATTCATTGGTGGTCGCTGCACAAAAGATCATGGCCATGGGACCAAAATATGTGGTAATCAAGAAAGGAGAACACGGCGCATTGTTGTTTCATAAGGACGATGTGTTCTTTGCGCCCGCCCTGCCTTTAGAAGAAGTTTTCGATCCTACAGGAGCCGGCGACACTTTTGCGGGAGGGTTTTCGGGCTATTTGGCGAAAACCGGGGATTACAGCTACGAGAATATGAAGACAGCCATTATCTATGGTTCGGCTTTGGCTTCTTTTTGTGTGGAGAAATTTGGGGCAGAACGTATGATCGACCTTCCGAAGAAAGAAGTACACCAGCGCATCCAACAGTTTAAAAGTTTAACACAATTCGATATACAACTCACATAACAAGCTGCCCTGAAATTACAGGGCTTTTTTTGTAGCTTTACTACTAATACCGGGAACACACTATGAGCGACGCTTTAAAACATGAATGTGGAATTGCACTGGTTCGACTCCTTAAGCCGTTAGAATACTATAAGGAAAAGTACGGAACGGCCTTCTATGGTGTCAACAAGATGTATTTGATGATGGAGAAGCAGCACAATCGCGGGCAGGATGGTGCCGGTTTTGCGAGCATCAAACTGGATGTAAATCCCGGAGAGCGATACATTAGCAGAGTACGTTCAAATGCGGCACAGCCCATTCAGGATATATTTGCCCAAATCAACGAGCGTATCAATTTAGAGTTTAAAATGCATCCCGAATTCAAAGAAGATGTTGCAGCACAGAAAAAACACATTCCTTATATCGGAGAGCTTTTTTTAGGACACGTGCGTTATGGAACCTTCGGAATTAACAGCGTTGAGAACGTTCATCCTTTTTTAAGACAGAACAATTGGATGCACCGGAATCTTATTATTGCCGGTAACTTCAACATGACGAACACCACCGAACTTTTCGACAACCTCATCAAGTTAGGAATGCATCCCAAGGAAAAGGCAGATACGGTGACGGTCATGGAAAAAATAGGTCATTTCCTGGACGATGCAGTTCGGAAATTGTACAAAAAAGCAAAGGCGAAGGGAATGACCAAGATCGAGGCCTCTCCTTATATTGCTGAACATTTGAACCTTACAAAGATTCTCCGGAAATCGGCTAAAAACTGGGATGGAGGTTATGCCATGGCCGGGTTATTGGGTCACGGTGATTCGTTCGTTTTACGCGATCCGGCCGGAATTCGACCCGCTTATTATTACAAGGACGATGAAGTGATCGTGGTGGCTTCAGAAAGACCCGCCATTCAAACCGTGTTCAACGTTCCATTCGAGTCTATTAATGAAATTGAACCCGGCAACGCACTTATCATAAAAAAGGACGGTAGTTTTTCTACTTCAGAAATATTAGCTCCTTTGGAGCGCAAATCCTGCTCCTTCGAGCGTATTTATTTTTCCCGCGGAAGTGATGCAGAGATCTATCAAGAGCGGAAGGAACTAGGACGCCTCGTTATGCCTAAAGTATTGGAGGCCATTAATTACGATACCGAAAACTCTGTGTTTTCCTTTATTCCGAATACAGCTGAAACATCATTCTACGGTATGTTGGATGCTGCACAGAACGAGCTGAACAAACAAAAGAATGAAGCTATCCTACGCGAGGAAGGTCATCTGTCTACCGCCCGTTTGGAACAGATTCAGGCCCATAAAATCCGTACCGAAAAGATCGCGATCAAGGATGTAAAGCTGCGTACTTTCATTACAGACGACAGTAGCAGGGACGATCTGGTGGCGCATGTGTATGATGTTACCTACGGCGTTGTGAAACCTACCGATAATTTGGTGATCATTGACGATAGTATTGTTAGAGGGACTACCTTAAAGAAGAGTATTCTTAAGATGCTGGACCGCTTGAATCCGAAACAAATTGTTGTTGTGTCTTCGGCTCCCCAGATACGCTATCCGGATTGCTACGGTATTGATATGGCTCGTTTGGAGCATCTTGTCGCTTTTAATGCCGCACTCGAGCTACATAAGGATCGTGGTACTTTTAAAATTGTAGAAGAGATTTACTACAAGTGCAAAGCACAACTGGAACTTCAGGACACCGAAGTGATCAATCACGTGAAAGAGCTCTACGCCCCGTTTAGTGATGAAGAGATATCGGACAAGATCGCTGAGATCATTAGCGATGCAACCATTAATGCAAAGGTGAAACTTATCTTCCAATCGGTAAGCGACCTTCATGAGGCGTGTCCTAAAAACCTTGGAGATTGGTATTTTACGGGTGATTACCCTACTCCCGGCGGAAATCGGGTCGTCAATAAAGCTTACATTAATTTTTATGAAGGGAACCCTGAGCGTGCCTATTAGGCTAAAATTTGCAGAAAAACCTCACAAAAGTTGCCGTTAATCGAATATAAAAATCACTTTATCCAAAAGTAGGAAAAATCTGTATTTAGTAGTTTTATTTGTCCTATATTTGACCCATACCATAGCATAAGTAGGTTAAGTTCATGGTAAGATTTGGGGCAAAAAGGTAAACTTCGGTTTACCTTTTTATTTTTATCCAAATCGCAACGGGGTGGCGAGCTATCTCACGGTTCATATTAGAACTTTCTTGTCAGTGCGAGCCGGTTACAATTTCAATTACTTCGGGGTACCTTTCTCATACAACTAACCTTTATCTCACAACAGTTGCATTGCGCTATCCCACGGTTCATATTAGAACTTTCTTGTCAGTGCGAGCCGGTTACAATTTCAATTACTTCGGAGTACCTTTCTCATACAACTAACCTTTATCTCACAACAGTTGCATTGCGCTATCCCACGGTTCATATTAGAACTTTCTTGTCAGTGCGAGCCGGTTACAATTTCAATTACTTCGGAGTAGCTTTCTCATACAACTAAACTTTATCTTACAACAGTTGCGTTGCGCTATCCCACGGTTCATATTAGAACTTTCTTGTCAGTGCGAGCCGGTTACAATTTCAATTACTTCGGGGTACCTTTCTCATACAACTAAACTTTATCTTACAACAGTTGCATTGCGCTACCCCACGGTTCATATTAGAACTTCTTTGTTAGTGCGAGCCGGTTACAATTTCAATTACTTCGGGGTATATATGCGCTATATTAGATATACCGGAAATACTTTTAAAAGCGATAGCACTATGACCGTTGATCACCAATCATTCATTAAAATGTATACGAAGCTGCCTATTATCCTAGCAACTTTATAGGACTTATCACACAAGAGGGTGCTGTTCAACGAAAATATTTGCTCTTAATCTAAAAGTTGAATTTGTCAATCAAATTATCCTATATATTTGACCCATACCATAGCATAAGTAGGTTAAGTTCATGGTAGATTTGGGGCAAAAAAAGGTAAACACTTGTTTACCTTTTTTTATGCCCCAAATCCAGATAGTTATCGGGAGGGGTAACGAGCCAATTCTTTTTTGTAATTTTTCATTATACTAAAAAGAATGGCGAGTTGTTTATAACCTCAAAACTGCTTGTGGGAAGCCTAAACTGATATCTCAACCCTTTTTAATTTGGAACGTCTTCGTTTCTATTATTCTTTAAAGAATTAACGTAATAAAAAAAGCCGCTTTCCTTTGGCAAAGCGGCTTTATATATATGGAGCGGGTGTTCTATTTATTCTTCTTGTATCGTGAACCCACTTCTTCCCAATTGATCAAGTTAAAGAAAGCTTCTACGTAATCTGGGCGTCTGTTCTGATAATTTAAATAATAGGCATGCTCCCACACATCCAGTCCCAATATAGGTGTTCCTCCACATCCTATGCCGGGCATCAATGGGTTGTCTTGATTTGGAGTAGAACATACTTCTACTTTCCCTCCTTTATGAACACACAACCAAGCCCATCCGGATCCGAATTGTGTCTTCGCTGCCGTTGCAAATTTTTCTTTGAAGTCCTCGAAACTTCCATAAGCGCTGTTAATGGCTGTTGCCAATTCTCCAGAGGGGCTTCCTCCTCCGTTAGGAGACATCACTTCCCAAAACAAACTGTGATTGTAATAGCCGCCGCCGTTATTCCGTACAGCCTTATTTTCCATGTCTAGGTTGATCAAAATATTTTCGATCGTCTTACCTTCCATGTCTGTTCCGTCAATGGCATCATTTAACTTGTCAGTATAGCCTTGGTGGTGTTTCCCATGATGTATTTTCATGGTTTTTTCGTCTATATGTGGCTCAAGTGCATCATGAGCATATGGTAATTTTGGTAATTCGAAAGACATAATAGTTTCTTTTTTTGGTTCTTACTTAACTAACTACCTCAAAAGTACGGATTAAAAAAACGGAAAAGTGTTATAGATTTTATAAGATTTTTATTTCAGTATAGATTCTATCGATAGCAGCATTCGTATCGACTGGCTTTTTAATATCTTCGTGGAAAAGACATCTATTGCAAGACCATTCATTCACTATTTACGATGCTTCTGCCGGAAGTGGTAAAACCTTTACTCTGGTCAAGGAGTATTTGAAAAAACTCCTTTTGTCGCAGAACGAAGGTTACTATGCGCATTTGCTTGCCATTACCTTTACAAACAAGGCCGTGGCCGAAATGAAAGAACGCATCATTGATAATTTGATCGTTTTCGCCGCTTCGGAAGCGGTTACTTCACCTTCTGCCATGTTATTGCAACTTGCGAATGAAACAGGCCTCAGTATCGTTGAACTAAACCGCCGCGCTTCGAACATCCTTACGCATCTCTTGCACCACTACGCCGGTTTTAATGTGGTGACCATCGACCGTTTCAACCATCAGTTACTGCGAACGTTTGCTCGTGACCTGAAGCTTCCTCAAAATTTTGAAGTAAGTCTCGAGGTAGGACAACTTCTTTCCGAAGCTGTGGACCAGCTTATCACCAAGGCCGGAAAAGATGCGCTCATCACCCGTGTACTACTCGACTTCGCTTTAGAAAAAATAGACGATGACAAGTCCTGGGATATTGCGAAGGATATTGCCCTCGCTTCACAAGTTATTGTCAACGAAAATGATGCGCCTCATGTGGCAAAACTTAAAGATAAGTCACTTACAGACTTTAATGAATTTAAAAAGCGATTGCTCGCCCAACAACACAAAGTGGAATCGGCTTTAGTGGAGACGGCTTCGGAAATTTTACAGCTTATTGAAGAAAGCGGATTGCAATTTGATGATTTTAGCAGGTCTTATCTGCCTAAACATTTTCAGAAACTGGCAAATAGTGACACCTCGGTTTCATGGGGTACAAAATGGCAGGAAGAATTAGGGGAAAAGCCGTTATACCCCACAAGGGTCATAAAGGATTCGCCGGAAATTATTCCCGTGATAGAAGCTATTGCTCCAAAAATTATCGAATCATTTGAGCTCACAAAACAACAGGTACATACGTATCTGGCATTGAGCAATATCCTTCAAAACATCACCCCTTTATCGGTTATAAACTTGGTGAATCAAGAACTGGCCGCTATTAAAGAAGAGAGAGGCCTGCTTCTTATTTCTGAGTTCAATTCTTTAATTCATAATGAGATAAAAGATCAGCCGGCTCCTTTTATCTATGAGCGTTTAGGAGAAAAGTACAGACACTTCTTTATTGATGAGTTTCAGGATACTTCTTCGATGCAATGGCAAAACCTAATTCCATTGATCGATAATGCCTTATCACAACAAAATTCTGAAGAAACACAGGGTACTTTAATGCTGGTGGGTGATGCAAAACAATCCATATACAGATGGCGGGGAGGCCTTCCCGAACAATTCATTGATCTGTATAATAATGAAAATCCGTTTGCCGGAGGTTTAAAAAATGTCCTGTCGTTGGATACCAACTACCGAAGCTGCTCCAATATTATAGCTTTTAATAATGCCTTCTTTAGTTTTATAGCTGAGTTTCTGGGAGAACCTTCCTATGCCGGATTATACCGCCAAGGGAATAAGCAAAAGTATACGCGTAAAGACGGCGGACTTATACAATTTGAATTTATTGAAGCCGAAAACAAAGAAGAAGAACACGAATTGTACGGTCGTAAGGTTTTTGAAACCATACAACAGGTGCTTGGCAACGGTTTTGCTAAAGAGGAGATCTGCGTTCTCACCCGCACCCGTAAAGAGGGTGTTGCCGTGGCTGCCTATTTAATGGAACGGGATATTCCTGTGATCTCTTCGGAAACATTATTGCTGGCGACTTCCCCTGTTGTTCAATGTCTAGTGAATACGTTAACCATGCATCAGCATCCTGCCAATGAAGAGGCAAAGGTGGCTTTACTTAATTTCTTATACGGGCATTTTAAGATTTCTGAAGAAAAACACCGCTTTTTCAGGTCACTTCTAAAACTCGACACCTATTCGTTTGAGCAGAAACTCGCTACTTATGGGATCTTCTTCAGTTTTGAGGCGATCACTTCCTTATCCTTGTATGAATCCTGCGAATACATCATCAAAAATTTTGAACTGGCAACCGAAGACAACGGCTATCTTTTTGGCTTTATGGACCTCATTTTTGAATTTCAGCAACAACCACAGGCCGGGAAAGCGTCTTTTTTATCGTTTTGGGACTCTAAAAAGGAAACTGCCGGACTGCCTGCAAGTAGCGGCGTACAGGCAGTTCAGGTCATGACCATTCACAAATCGAAAGGACTGGAATTTCCGGTAGTGATTTTTCCCTATGCCGATGTTGATCTTTATGCAGAACAAAACGCAAAAGCGTGGTATCCATGGGAAGACCAACAGTTTGACGAGGTCTATATCAATTTCAAAAAAGAAGTTGCCTCCTACTCCAATGACGGAGCCGAGTTGTATGAAGAACGGCGGAACACGCTAGAGTTAGACAATATTAATTTGCTTTACGTCACGCTTACCCGAGCCATAGAACAATTATACGTCTTCGCTACAGCTCCTTCGGCTATGAAAGAGGAAGGCCCTACAAAATTCAATCAATTATTTGCTGCATTTCTGAAAGCGCATCATGGCTACAGTGACTCTTCTGCAATCGTGACCATTGGATCTCCAAAAAGATCCGTTGCCGCCACTATACCCCCTTCCGAAAAACCGGTAAAAGCATCCTACCCCGTTCATTTTCCCGAAGAGCATGACCTCGTTGTTGTTTCGCGTGATGCAAGCTTATGGGGTACCGATGCAGCTTCTGCACTCTTTTCAGGAAATTTATTACACGATACTATGGCACAGATCAAAACTCAAGAAGATGTTGCGATGGTGTTCGAGGAAATGAGACATCGGTCTGTCGTTCCATCAGCACAAATAGATCTTCTCCTAGAGCAGGTGACAGCCATTGTTGGTCATCCACAACTTGAGCATCTGTTTGCTGCCGGCAATGGACGAGTGGTAACCGAAAGAGAGATCATTACTCAAACGGGTGAACTGGTGCGTCCGGACCGGTTGAACATATACTCAAATCAATCGGTAAGTCTTGTAGATTACAAAACGGGTACACCTCTTGAATCGCACGAATATCAGTTGCTGAACTATGCTTCGGCTTTGGAAGCAATGCAATTTAAGGTTACTGAAAAGTTGCTGGTTTATGCTTCAGAAACAGAGATACTCGTAAATAAACTTTAACTTTGTACTACCAAAAAACAATGCATTATGTACGGAAAAATCAAAGACCATTTAAATAAAGAATTACAAGAGATTAAAGACAACGGTCTTTATAAGAAGGAGCGTATTATCACTTCACCTCAAGATGCAGTAATTACAATTAGCACCGGCGAGGAAGTGATCAATTTTTGTGCAAACAACTATTTGGGTCTATCGTCTCATAAAGACGTGATCCAGGCAGCGAAAGATACTCTGGATTCGCATGGTTTCGGGATGTCCTCTGTTCGTTTTATATGCGGGACACAAGACATCCATAAGGACTTGGAACAAAAGATCGCCGATTTTTATCAAACCGAAGATACCATTTTATACGCTGCTGCCTTTGATGCCAATGGTGGGGTTTTTGAACCGCTTCTAGGTCCCGAAGATGCGATCATATCAGATTCACTGAACCACGCATCTATTATAGATGGGGTGCGACTGTGTAAAGCCGCCCGATATCGATATGAGAATAACAATATGGAGGATTTAGAGCAACAATTGATCGATGCCAATAAAAAAGGAGCGCGGTTTAAGATTATTGTTACCGACGGTGTGTTCTCTATGGATGGCCTGGTAGCGCCTTTGGACAAGATCTGTGATCTTGCAGAAAAATACGATGCCATGGTGATGATCGATGAGTGTCATGCTGCAGGCTTTATTGGGGAAACCGGCAGGGGCACCCTTGAAGAAAAAGGTGTGATGGGCAGGATCGATATTATTACAGGAACTCTTGGAAAAGCCTTAGGAGGAGCTATGGGAGGTTATACAACGGGCAAAAAAGAGATTATTGAGATCCTAAGGCAACGTTCACGACCCTATTTATTCTCCAATTCTTTGGCTCCTGCAATTGTGGGTGCATCAATTAAGGTATTCGACATGCTGGCGAATGACACAAGCCTTAGGGACCAACTGGCAGAAAATACTGCTTACTTTAAAAAAGGCATGAAAGATGCCGGTTTTGATATCATAGACGGTGATTCGGCAATCGTTCCTGTAATGTTGTACGATGCACAACTTTCTCAAAATATGGCAGATATGCTTTTGCAGGAAGGAATCTATGTAATAGGCTTCTTCTATCCCGTGGTTCCCAAAGGAAAAGCACGTATACGCGTGCAACTTTCCGCAGCACATACAAAAGAACACTTAGACAAGGCGATAAAGGCATTCAAAAAAGTGGGAAGAGAACTGGAAATAATTAAAGGCTAACGCCCTTTTTTTGCGCTCCTAAAGCATTGTATTTGTGAAAATTTTAATAGATTTGCTTTTGTTTATAAGTTTTAACAACTTACTTTTGCTCTAATTAACACTTAAAAATTAAACAATCGAATATGAAACATCTTAACACTTTTTTTGTTGCTACTCTCCTGTTACTAGGAGTTGGGTTAGCAAACGCACAAGACGAAAACAATCCTTGGGCAGTAGAAGTTGGTGTAAACGCTGTTGATGTTTACCCAGTTGGTATTGACGACAAAGGAAGGCTTCCATCAATGATCAACGGAATGGCCGTAAAAGGAGAACTCTTTGATGAGTACTTTAACGTAAACGACCACTGGAGCATCTTGCCTTCTGTTTCCAGAGTATCTATTGGTAGATACATTGGAGGTGGATTTACCTTCACTGCTGCTGGAGCAATTAACAAAATTGACAAGATCGGTGACGTACGCGTTGACGATTTAACGTATTACTCTGCCGACGGTGAGATCAAGTACAGTCTTAGAGACTTGATCAACGGCGAAGGTGGATGGTTTGATCCATCTATCGGTGTTGGTGGTGGTTATACTTGGGTAGACGATATTGGATTTGGTACTGCAAATGGTATTGCCAGCGTCCGTCTTTGGGTTGCTGAAAACATTGCATTGAACTTCCAGTCTACGTATAAGTATGCATTCGAAGATACCTATGGTATCCAGCATTTCCAGCACTCTGCTGGTATCATGTTCAAATTCGGTGGAAAAGATACCGATGGTGACGGAATCTACGATCAAGATGATGAGTGTCCTGAAACTCCTGGTTTACCAGAATTCAACGGATGTCCTGATACCGACGGTGACGGCATTGAAGATAGAAATGACGCATGTCCTAACACTCCTGGTTTAGCAGAGTTCAACGGATGTCCTGATACTGACGGTGACGGAATCCCAGATCCTCAAGATGCATGTCCTACTGTTCCCGGTATCGCTGCCTTAAATGGTTGTCCAGATGCTGACGGTGATGGTATCACTGATGCTGAGGATGAGTGTCCTAACGAAGCTGGACCAAAAGCTAACAACGGATGTCCTTACCAAGACAGAGATGGTGACGGTGTACTTGACAAAGACGACCAGTGTCCTGATGTTCCTGGAACTGTAGCTAACAACGGTTGTCCTGAAGTTACTGTAGAAGTAATTGAGCAATTGAATGAGTATTCTAAAACGATCTTGTTTGATTACGACAAAGCGACCATCCGTCAAGAGTCTTACTCTGCACTTCAGAGCATTGCAGACGTAATGAAGGAATACCCGAACACAGTATTCCACATTGAAGGTCACACAGACAGTAGAGGTTCTGATGCTTATAACATGAAGCTTTCTAAAGAAAGAGCATCTTCAGTTATGACATACTTAACCACTATTGGTATGCCAGCCAACAGATTGACTTCTGAAGGTTACGGTGAAGAAAGACCAGTTGCTACAAACAATACAGCAGCCGGAAGACAGCAAAACAGACGTGTTGAGATTTCTTTGAACAAGTAAGAAAACACGCTAATTAAATACTGAAGAAACGCCTCCTTTTACGGAGGCGTTTTTTATTTTAGTGGTATGCAAACATTTCTTGAAGAAACGCTTGATACCCTTATAGAAAAACACGAGGATCTCGCGGCCTTAACCCTAATTCTTCCCAGTAAGCGCGCAGGAGGATTTCTTAAAAATTACCTTCGGGAAAAAATCCGGACGACAACCTTTGCGCCAACGATTATAAGTATTGAAGAATTTATTGAAACCTTATCCGATGTTAAAATCGTCGATAGTACCGAACTTCTCTTCAGAAGCTTTGAAGCCTATCTTAGCATCGATACTGCTTCAGAAAAGGAAAACTTCGAGTCTTATTCTTCGTGGGCAACCACCCTGCTGAATGATTTCAATGAGATCGACCGGTATCTCGTGGATCCCGCTCCCTTTTTCAGTTACCTCGGTAGCATTAAATCCCTGGAAAAATGGAACGTCGACAAAGAAAAAACACCGCTCATTGATGCATATCTAAAATTTTGGGAGCAATTGCCTTATTTTTATGAGTCCCTTACCCAACAACTGTTGAAGGATGGTATAGGGTATCAAGGTCTCGTGTATCGCAAAGCAGCTGAAGATATAGAATTCTACCTATCCAAACACGCATCAAAACCGCATATATTTATAGGCTTCAACGCCTTAAACACAGCCGAACAACAAATTATCCAAGCACTACTCACCCAGGGTCCGTCTGAGATCTATTGGGATGCAGATGTAGTATTCATGAATGATAAAAAGCACAGTGCTTCGCTGTTTCTAAGGAGGTATAAATCATCATGGAATTATTTCAAAACAAATGAATTTACTTCCATCCAGGATAATTTCACGTCCCCTAAGCACATTCATATTGTAGAGGCTCAAAAAAACATAGGACAGGTAAAATACGTAGCATCCATTCTGAAAGATTTTTCGGAAGAAGAGCTTTCCAAAACGGCCATTGTCCTCGCAGACGAATCACTCCTTCTTCCCCTTTTACACTCGCTCCCTGCTTCCGTACCTAGTATAAACGTAACAATGGGTGCTCCACTGCGTTCGTTCCCTGCAGCCTTGTTTTTTGATTCCTTATTGCTTCTGCACACAAAGTCTTTAGATACGCTGTATTATAAAGATGTGATCAATCTCATCCAGGATCCTCTTGTCAGCAAATTAATTTCAGGATCAAGAGAAATAATCGAACAGATCGTCCAATCGAACCTTACACATTTTTCCTTACAACGCCTAAAATCCTTTGCGCATGAAGAAGACCGTGCTTTTTTAGATTGGCTTTTCGGAGATTGGAAAAATGAGAGCCGTGAGGCCATTGATGCATGTCTGACTCTTATCGGCAGTCTTAAAGATGCTGAGCGCACGAATCGGCTCGACCGCATCGTTCTGTTTCATATCCATACAATTTTTACAAAGATTAGTGCCTTGAACAAAGCGTTCCCGCATCTTAAAAGCTGTAAGACAGTGCAGCGGCTCTTTAATGAGCTTATAGCCACAACCAGCTTAGATTTTGAGGGAGATGCTTATAGCGGCTTGCAGGTCATGGGCGTATTGGAGACTAGAGTTCTGGACTTTGAACGTGTCATCATGCTGTCTGTAAATGAAGGCATCATCCCTTCAGGAAAATCCAACGCCTCGTTCATTACTTACGATCTTAAAAAACAATTCAATTTACCGCTTTATACCGAAAAGGATGCGATCTATACGTATCATTTCTACCGTTTATTGCACCGTGCCCAACATATCACGCTGCTTTATAATTCGTTTTCCGATGGGCTGTCGTTAGGCGAAAAAAGCCGCTTTCTCTTACAACTCGATCTCGAAAAACAACCGCAACACACAATTAGAAAAAGCAGTATTTCTCCGGTAGTGAAAACAACTCCCAGATCGCTTATTTCTATTGCCAAGACACCAGAGGTCATCGAACGGATACGCGCCATAGCCGCTAAGGGATTTTCTCCCTCGGCGCTCGCTGCCTACGTTCGCAACCCGCTGGATTTCTATTATCAAAAAGTTCTTAAGGTCAATGAGTTTCAGGAGATCGAGGAGACGGTCGCATCGAACACTTTGGGAACGATCGTGCATGATACCCTTCAGGAACTGTACAGTCCTCTTATTGGACAATTGCTTACGATCAAGCACCTTACCGAAGCCAAAGAGAAGATCGATGCCGAAGTGAGGCTTCAGTTTAAGAAAACTTTTAAAGAAGGAGATTTTTCAAGCGGTAAGAACCTTATTGTTTTTGAAGTTGCAAAACGATATATCCATAACTTTATCAGCCTTGAAATTTCAGAAATAAAAAACGGGCACCACATTAAATTAATCGCCGTAGAAAACGACCTTAATGTGCCTATCACCGTCCCTGGACTTGAATTCCCCATACATATTGGCGGAAAAGTGGATCGGGTCGATGAATATGACGGCACGCTGCGTATTGTGGATTATAAGACAGGTCTTGTGCGGCAAGGGGAACTGGAAGTAGTCGACTGGGAAGCGATCACAACCGACTATAAATATAGTAAAGCGCTGCAAGTGCTGTCTTATGCCTTGATGCTTAATGACGAAAACCCTATAACCAAAGGAACCGCAGGGATTATTTCGTTTAAGAATCTTGGGAGCGGTTTTCTTCCCTTCGCTACAAAACCCTCACCCAGAAGTCAGCAAAAGGATTTTTTAATAACACAAGAAGTCCTTCAATCTTTCACCCAAGAGTTAAATAAATTGATCTTTGAGATCTGTGATCCCAATATTCCATTTACCGAAAAAGAAATTGATTCGTATGCATATTGAAAAGAATAACATCCTTCCTTTAAAAAACAAAAAACCCATTTTGTATGATATATACCACGACGGTTCAAGCCATGCTAAGCAGGTGGTCGTCTTTTGTCACGGCTACAAAGGTTTCAAAGATTGGGGTGCTTGGCACCTGGTAGCAGAAGCTTTTGCGAAAGCCGGGTTCTTCTTTCTCAAATTTAATTTTTCACACAATGGGGGCACCGTCACCCAGCCTATTGATTTTCCTGATCTGGAAGCATTTGCCCAAAATAATTTTACCCGAGAATTAGAAGATCTGGATCGGGTATTGAATTTTATAGTTACTGAAGGACAGAACCATCTGCCGGTAGACCTTGAACAGATCCATCTTTTGGCACACAGTCGAGGTGGCGGAATCGCGCTTATTAAAGCTGAAGAAGACCCGCGCATTCAAAAAGTGGCAACTTGGGCAGGTGTAAGCGATTTCAAGGTACGCTTTCAGGAAAACACCGAAGCTTTTCAACAATGGAAGATCACAGGGCGCACCCACATTGAGAACGCACGCACCAAACAACAAATGCCGCATGACTGGCAATTCTACGAAGATTTTATGGCGCATGAAGAACGCCTCACCATTCAACGAGCAGTTGCCGCCCTTAGCAAACCAATGCTTATTGTTCACGGGACCGAGGATACGACCGTTTCAGTAAAAGAAGCTCAGCGTTTACAGCTATGGAATCCTGCAAGTACATTGCACATAATCGATGGAGCCGATCATGTATTTGGATCAAGCCATCCTTGGGACAAAAACCAACTTCCAAAAGACATGGCCCTAGCCGTTGAGAAGACAATTGAGTTCTTTCAGTAAACATATTTTACCGCCTTTCCGGAGGTTTCCCGTGCAGAGGTATTGTGCAAAACGCTGCTACATATCCTTATAAAAACAAAAAAGCAACGTGTTCACGTTGCTTTTTTTATTCAGTGGAGAATATCGGAGTCGAACCGATGACCTCTACGCTGCCAGCGTAGCGCTCTAGCCAGCTGAGCTAATCCCCCGACTTAGAACTGCGAAAATAATAAATTTTTTAATCTTGTACGGGTAAAACCAATAAAGGTTTGCTTGTATGAAATTCTTTTTTCATGATCTCATTCTTTTCCCATAACTTCTTAAAGAATCCGCGTTTTCTTCGCACTACACAGATCATATCCGGCTGAAATCCCTGAAAATGTTCCAGAACCGCTTGAAAGGTCGTCGCATTCTCGGTTTGGGTGTACGAGGATTGCAGTTGCTTCAAATTATTAGTTACTTCCAGAATTTCCGGCGTACTCTCCGGAGTTTCTACGTGAAGTACATGTACTTCGCTTCCAAATTGACGTATGAATTTTTGAAGTGGCTCCAGCAATTGATCGTTCTCGAAATTGCCATTCTTAAACGCCATCAGGATCTTCTTTGGAGCCGAAAATGAAACCCCTTCGGGAACTACCAATATTGGGAGATTGGTTTGCTTTAGCAACTTGCCTGAGGTCTTTCCTAAAAAGACACCTTCCTTAATAGAGTTGCTTCGAGGAGCCAAAACCATAAGGTCAATGGGGATTTGCTGGTTCACACGGTTGATGCCTTCCAAGACCTCTCCTTTTATGGGGTGGGCGATCACAGGAACACCCTTCTTATCCACTTTAGACAGTACTTCCTCCAAACGATCTTCAGAAGCTTCCTTTAGTAAGGTATTCACTTTAGAAAGTCCGCCCACTCTGGACAATTCTTGAAAAACCGAAACCACATAAACGGTCGCATCAACCACCTTTGCGAGATCAATGGCATATTGTAAATTGCTTACTGAGTTTTCCGAAGACCCAATGGGCACCAAAATATTTTTCATCGTTTTTCCAATTCGGTTATCTTTAATCATCCGCTTCCAATGACGGAACCTGCTGCAAAATTAAATCTTAAATATGATACGGCACGCGAAACCTTCAGAAATTGAGAAAATAATAACAATTACACAGGCGTGTGCGGCGCATATGCAGGCGCAGGGGATCTTTCAGTGGAATGAAGAATATCCCTCGCTTGAAGCCTTTCAGAAAGACCTGGATCAAAAGGAGTTATACGTCCTGCTCGAAAAAAATGAAGTGATTGGTTGTATTTGTATCGCTTCGGAAAAAGATTCGGAATATAATGATGTGCAATGGCTAACACAGGACACTTATCAATATTACATACATCGACTGGCGGTGCATCCTTCCCATCAAGGCCGGGGGCATGCGCAACAGCTTATGGACTTCGCCGAAACAAAAGCGAAAGTGGATCATGTCGCTTCTGTACGTCTGGACACGTTCAGCTTAAATAAAAGAAATCAACGGTTTTACGAGCAACGCGGTTACACCCGATTGGGCTCCATCTATTTCCCGAAACAAAGTGATGCGCCTTTTTATTGCTATGAATTGGTCTTGAATGGCTAATTTTGCAGCTTTCGCATGGAAAGGACCAACATCTCATTTAAACGCATCCAGCAATTAGCCGTACCCGCCATTCTATCGGGTATCGCAGAACCGGTTTTGTCAAGCACCGATGCTGCCATTGTAGGGAACATTCCGCAGTTTGGCACAGAGTCGCTAGCTGCAGTGGGTATTGTGGGATCTTTTCTTTCCATGCTCATTTGGATTCTTGCGCAAAGCCGCAGTGCCATTTCGGCCATTGTATCACAAAACCTTGGAGCCGGTAAGCTGCGTGATCTGGATAGCTTTCCTGCCCAGGCGATCTATTTCAATATTGCGTTAAGTCTTATTGTGCTATGCTCCACGTATTTCTTTGTAGAGGAGATTTTTACGTTGCTCAATGCTGAAGGTCTTATCTTACAATACAGTATCGATTATTACAACATTCGTGTTTGGGGTTTCCCGCTCACCTTGTTCACCTTTGCTGTATTTGGACTCTTTCGAGGTCTACAGAACACATTTTGGCCCATGATCATTGCTACATTAGGCGCCGCATTGAACATAGCATTGGATTTTATCCTGGTGTACGGTGTTGAAGAGTATATTCCGGCACTTGGCATTAAAGGTGCTGCATGGGCAAGTCTAATCTCTCAAGGGGTTATGGCATTGTTAGCTCTTATTTTTTTACTGAAGAAAACAACGGTTTCGCTGCGATTGCAGTTTCCGCTCCACCCGGAGATTCGTCGCTTGGTGTCCATGAGCTTTAATCTCTTTGTACGATCCTTGGCACTTAACATTGCCTTATTACTGGCTGTAAGAGAAGCCACCGGTTTAGGAAAAGAATATATTGCCGCCCATGCTATCGCAATTAATATCTGGTTGTTCTCCGCCTTCTTTATTGACGGTTATGGTGCCGCGGGAAACATCCTTGGCGGAAAATTATTGGGCGCAAAGGACTATTCGGGATTATATGTACTTACGAAACGTGTCAATCTTTACAATCTTGGCGTAGCTGTGTTCCTGGTGCTCATAGGGCTTTTGTGTTACAAGCAATTGGGCCTTTTGTTCAATAAGGATGCTCAAGTGCTAAGTATCTTCTATGGAATGTTCTTTATGGTATTGATAAGTCAGCCAATCAATGCACTGGCTTTTACGCTGGATGCGATTTTTAAAGGGCTGGGTGAAATGAAATACCTGCGAAACGTACTTATAGGAGCTACCTTCCTAGGGTTTGTCCCCTTTCTATATTTTTCCCGTTTCATGGAGTGGGGGTTGTTGGGTATTTGGGGTGCGATCTTAATATGGATCGGGTACAGGGCTGTGGCGCTATTTATAAAGTTCAATAGAAAATATCGCCCGCTTTCGCAAAATTGATACATTTACAAAAAAAGCGATATGGATGTTTTACGATTTTTAGGCGGCCCCGGACTCTTTTTAGTGATCGGTATCTTATTGGTGGTCGTGGTACTCTATAAAAAGTTCAAGAAACGCTAGTTATCGGGTTTTTAACCACCCTGTAATGCTAAGGCGTTGTGAGGCTTTTACCTCCTTTACCTCATGTTCTAACGTTTGGCTTTCAAAGATCACCATACGCCCCGGCAACGGTAGGATATCAAGTGCATCCTCTGTAGGATACAACGTTAGTTCTCCACCATTGGAAGCGGGCCAATTGGCTTCGTTCAAGTAACACACCATGGATAGTTTTCGCCTGTCATCGTTCTTAAAAGTATCCAAATGTCGTTTGTAAAAGGTTCCTGTCGGGTAGATGGCATAATGGAACTCTTTCTGAAAGATCCCCAAAAAACACGTTTTATTAAGGTAATTCACTAATGTATTTATCTTCTGAAAGAATACTTCTTCTGCTTGTGTCATTTTCGATTCATCGATCCATGAAATAAAATCCCCGCGTACGGTCTTGTCAACCTCTTCCTGAACCCAATTCCCAATAGCCGACTTCTTAAATCCTTTAATTTCGTACGTTTCCAAAAGTGCTTCACGAAGCGTGATCACTTCCGAAGCATCGAAAAAATCATCCACGATCGCATACTTCTTTTTTAAAAGCTGGGTGATAATGGATTCAAATATCGGATTCTCAACAAAATCCAGCTGCTCAAACAATTCTTTTTCCTGTGTCATAACGTATAAAAAGCCGGCAAATATACTTCAGAAAACGATTCGAAAACTAAAAATGTTGATTTTTGGAAATGCTGTATCTTTGCCCACAAACCCATTGTATGAATAAGATACGAATCACCAAACAATTTTCTTTCGAAACCGGGCACGCCCTTTACGGTTATGACGGGAAATGCCGTAATGTACATGGCCACAGCTACCGGTTATCCGTGACAGTTATTGGAACCCCCATCTCCAACACCGGAAACGTAAAATACGGGATGGTGATCGATTTTAGTGACCTTAAAAAGATCGTTAAGGAGGAGATCGTGGATGTATTCGATCATGCAACCGTGTTTAACAAGAACACCCCACATGTGGAATTGGCGAATGAGCTTCAGGATCGCGGACACAATGTGTTACTGGTGAACTATCAACCTACGAGTGAAATGATGGTGATCGATTTTGCCGAAAAGATCAAGACAAGACTTCCCAAAACAATCAGACTGCATTCTTTGAAGCTTCAGGAAACGGCGACCAGTTATGCGGAATGGTTCGCGTCTGACAATGAGTAGATCATAATAGCTGTGCCCTTCCATGCCCTTTCCATTTAATATGCTCCAAAGGAGCTTTTTTCTCTATCTTTGACCTATGCAGATCCCACACGGAAAGAAAATCTATTTTTCGAGCGATAACCACCTTGGCGCACCGACACCGGCAGAAAGCCTTCCGCGCGAAAAGAAGTTTGTACGTTGGCTCGACATGGTAAAAGATGATGCCGCAGCTATTTTTTTGTTAGGTGATCTTTTCGATTTTTGGTTCGAATATAAGACTGTGGTTCCCAAAGGATTTGTTCGTGTGTTAGGCAAACTTGCAGAATTGAGCGACCAAGGCATCCCTATCTATTTTTTTGTTGGCAATCATGATCTGTGGATGCGCGACTATTTTGAAAAAGAATTGAACATTCCCACCTTTCGGGAGCCCAAAGAATTTGTTATTAATGAAAAGGTGTTCTTGATCGGTCACGGAGACGGTAAAGGTCCGGGTGACAAGGGCTATAAACGCATGAAAAAAGTCTTTACGAACCCCGTGTTTAATTGGTTGTTCCGTTGGTTCCATCCCGAACTTGGAATGCGTCTCGCGCAGTATCTTTCAGTAAAGAACAAATTGATTTCGGGTGATGAGGACAAAAAATTCTTAGGTGAAGATGAGGAATGGCTCGCACAGTATGCAAAGCGGAAGCTCGAAGCAAAACATTACGATTATTTTATATTTGGACACCGCCATCTTCCCATGGAAATTCGCCTTTCTGAAAAAGCCACCTACATCAATCTCGGCGATTGGATCTCACATTATACTTATGGCGAATTTGACGGCAATTCCCTGCAATTGAAAGAATTTACGGAATAATATCCTTTAATTTTAACTGAAGCGTTACCGTCCCCTGCCATTCGTTCTCGTCGATGGTATATGCTGCCTTGAATACATCCCCTGAACATGCCACGTCCTGTTTGTCTGCCATTCCAAAACCAATTGCGGTGAATGGAGCGGAGTTTCCCTGTCTCACAGTAAGCCGAAGGTGTGTTTTGTCTTCTCCAACACATTTTCCCCATCCTGTATCTTTTAAATGTTGCGACATAAAGACCGGGGTCATGTTTCCCGGTCCGAATGGAGCAAACTGTTTTAGAATGCGATAGAACTTTGGGGTAATATCTTCCAGATCGACCTCTGCATCGATACGGATCTCCGGGATCAAAAGTTTTGGGTCAATGGTTTGAGCAACAACCGCTTCGAAAGCCGCTTTGAACTTCTCATAATCCGCTTCATATAGAGTAAGCCCGGCAGCATATTTATGTCCGCCAAATTGCTCTATATGCGCTGCACAGGCCTCCAATGCATTGTACACATCAAAATCCCTTACCGAGCGTGCCGAAGCTGCCAATTTATCTCCGCTTTTTGTAAAAACCAAGGTGGGCCTGTAATAGGTTTCGGTAAGTCGTGAGGCCACAATACCAATGACTCCCTTATGCCAATGTTCGTCGTAGACAACTGTGGTCATTCGGTCCTGTTCCTTGTTCTCTATAATCTTTAGCAGTGCCGCCTCGGTGATTTGTTGATCGGCCTCCTTACGGTCGGAGTTGAACTGTTCGATCTCCCCGGCCCAACGTTCGGCAAGAGCCTCGTTGGTTTCCGTTAGTAATCTAACCGCATGATTGCCGTGTTTCATCCTGCCCGCTGCATTGATGCGCGGAGCCAAAATAAAGACCACATCTGTGATGTTCAGCGTTTCTTTTTTTACCTGCTGAAGAATGGCTTTAAAGCCTGTACGCGGATTCGAGTTAATCACTTTTAAACCGTAGTAGGCCAGTATTCTGTTCTCACCTGTTATGGGTACGATATCGGCCCCTATAGCCGTCGCGACCAGATCCAGATATAACAATAGATCTTCAATCGTTTGATTCCTTCGGGCGGCGAGTGCTTGTACCAATTTAAAGCCTACCCCGCAACCACATAGTTCCTTATAAGGATAGTTACAATCATCACGCTTCGGATCGAGCACAGCTACCGCCTTTGGCAGAGCATCACCGGGACGATGGTGATCACAGATAATAAAATCGATGTTTTTTTCCGAAGCATAAATCACTTTATCCAATGCTTTGATACCACAATCTAGGGCAATGATCAAAGAAAAATCATTATCGGCTGCAAAGTCGATACCTTGATACGATACACCATAGCCTTCATCATATCGGTCGGGAATATAGGTGGCAACATTGGGATAATAACTTAATAGATAGGATGAAAGAAGGGCCACACTTGTAGTGCCATCTACGTCATAATCTCCATAGATAAGAATATTCTCTTTGTTTTCTACAGCCATTTCAATGCGTGAAACAGCTTTCTCCATATCCGTCATTAAATAAGGATCGTGTAGGTTCTCCAAACTTGGACGAAAGAATTTCTTCGCATCGTCATAGGTCTCAATGCCACGTTGTAATAATAGCGAAGCGATTGGTTTTTCAACCCCTAGGGCATTGGCTAACTGCTCAACTTTTTGAGTGGGTGGTTTTGGTTGTAAGGTCCAGCGCATGTATTCTCGAAGCGATTATTGGGGAGCTGTATAAAATTACAAAAATCCTTTTCAATCTAAATGAAAAAAGGGTTTTTCCTAATGGATATAAAAAATATCATTCACGGATTGAGGGTTTTTCCTACAAGAAAATACAGGTTTTAATTGTCATATAATCAGTTGTTTCATGTAGTTGTACAGCACCTAATGAGTGTAGTTTAGCAGTTCATAAAAGTATTTTTATTCATTTATAAAACCCATATCATGAACTACATTTTAAAAGGCAAATTACACAGTGCAATTTGCGACGATCAACAGAAACCCCTTCCATTTACACAGGTACGCCTGTACCAACTGGAAGAAGAGACCAATGCTTCAACGGCCTATGCCGCTGCTCAAAGCAAAGAACTTATTCAAGTATTTGAAGAAAAAGACCTTAAGGACCGTGAAAAACGTCTTATTGCAGAAACCACTACAGACGCAAGAGGCGCATACGAATGTAGCATCGATCCAAAAAAGACCGGCTATAATGGTGGACTTATTGCGGTTGTTGTTTATTACGATGCTATTCCCGAATATGGTCAGGAAAGTACCAAACCACCCAAAGGATTTCGACCGTTTGCCATGTTATTAGATATTATTCAACCCAAGTGGCGTGAAACCAACAATGGTTTGGTGGCGGGCTTCAATTACACCCTGTTGCGTCGTATCTGGTGTTATATTCTTTTGCGACTGGACATTTGGGTGATCTGTGGAACACTTCGAAACTGTGAGTCTCAAGAACCGCTGCCCGGAATTGAGGTTATCGCTATGGACGATGATATTATAACCGACGACCGATTAGGAAGTGCCACGACAGACAGCAATGGAAGGTTCTGTATTTACTATCGCTCTATTGATTTTAAGAAGACGTTTCTGTCGCCTTGGATCAATGTGGAAACCACACCTCCTTTCAGCTTTGATAACGGTCCCGACATCTATTTCAAATTTTCCGTGGGCGGATCTGAAATTTATGCCGAAAATCCTTCCGAAGCTCAAAAATCAAGCAGAAAGAATGTAGGTAATTGTTTATGTGTCAAACTATGTTTGAAAGATGCTCCTACCACACCGTTGGATCCTCCGGCAGCTTTTTATCAAATTGGATATGCCCGAAAGTATCATCCTGTGTTGAATATCGACCCATCTACGGGAAGAACTACCGGAAAAGCCGATGCCGGGTTGAACAACCAAGCGTTCTACAGCACTTTGGACCTTCGGGGTTCTTTATCGCAAAAGCTCAACGGGCAAGCTGTGGAGTATAAATTTCAGTATGCAAAAGTGAACAGCCCTTCGGTTGATGTTGGAACCATTCCCGAAGCTAACTGGAAAGATGTTACACCTGCCGATATTGCCAAAACCGAGATCGCTACGCGCCTAACGCAATTCTTTCCGGTGATAAAGCACGAGTCCTATGTAATTCATGGAACGAGTGCTCCAACTCCCACAGGGAACGAAGTGGAAGTGCAGTTCAACGGAAATTGGATACAGGCACCGCAATATTCGGGAAGTGGCTTTAACATCCACTTTAATGGATCGTTGATAAAGCTTATCTCCAACAATCTAGCGAGTGGAACCGTAGACAAGTCTGGACTCACTCCCGGGAACAGTGCCGCACCATTAGAGAAGAACCGGTATTTTGCATTGCGTATGTGGAAACGGGAATTAGGAAACGATGCTACTAAGGTCACCGCCGGTTTTTCCCGTCCCTTAGCCATTTTCAATACACTTTACGACAATGTTCCGCAAGGAGGTTCTTGGCTACCCACAAGCAGTAAGGAGCTGGGGATCGCCACGTTGGACCTTCAGGAATTGATAGGAGGCGGTTGTAATAAGATCACTAATTCGATCACGGTAAACTACACCGCTGCAAATCCGAACCTCGGCGATGTATCACTGCAATTCTTCGGACAAGGAGCCTCAAATTCCTTCGACCCTATCGTATTCCCAACTCCGGGGGAAGAAGCTCACGGCAGTTCAAGCTATACCGGAAACTTCGGGGCATTGAAGAAGTGTGCCTATGAGATTCGGCTAAACGCCTCCCTGTTATTGACCAACGGTGAAACACAACACCAAGGTATCTGGGATCGGGTGTTGTTTTGCCGATAAAAGATTGTTTTTGTTGACTGAGCTGTGGGGCATTCGTACTTTGGTGTCCTGCAGCTTTTTTGTATGGAAAGATGTTCGTAATTTGGTAGACTAATTCTTTCAAAAAATAGTATGCCACTCGTTACACCCTTAGATCCCGACCACGATCAAGAGACCAAGGTCCTTGCAGCTTTTTTTAATGAGACCTTAGGCTTTTGCCCTAACAGTGTGCTTACCATGCAACACCGTCCTGCCATTAGCAAGGCATTTATTAATCTGAACAAAGCAGTCATGGCTAATGAAGGACGCGTCACCTCTGCCCTAAAACGAATGATCGCATGGGTGAGCAGTAATGCTTCAGGTTGCCGGTATTGTCAGGCTCATGCCATTCGCGCTGCAGAACGCTACGGTGCCGAGCAGGAACAGTTGGATAATATTTGGGAATACCGTACCCATCCGGCCTTTAGTGAAGCAGAACGTGCGGCTCTGGATTTTTCACTGGCAGCGTCCCAGGTTCCAAATGCTGTGGATGCGAACATTAAAACAAGGTTGTATGAGCACTGGGATGAAGGTGAAATCGTTGAGATGTTAGGCGTTATTTCTTTGTTCGGCTACTTAAACCGATGGAATGATTCGATGGGAACTACCATTGAAGAAGGCGCCGTAGATAGTGGCGAACAATACCTTGGCAAACACGGCTGGGAAAAAGGAAAGCATGCGTAGGCAGCTGTTTTCTTTGGTTGGATCTTAGTGCTGTATTATTTCTCTTATCCGTCGTTTCAATTCCGGCAGCACCGTTTCGTTAAACCAAGGGTTTTTAGACAACCAGAATCGATTTCTTGGTGAAGGATGCGGTAATGGTAAATAATGCGGGAGATATTCTTTATAGTTCTTTACCGTTTCTGTAAGTGTTGATGCCGCTTTCGCTTTCAAATAATATCGTTGGGCGTACATCCCCACCAAAAGTGTCAACTGTAAATTAGGCAGTAGCGGCAGTAGCGCCGAATGCCACTGAGGGGCACACTCTTGTCGCGGTGGAACATCCCCACTTCGCCCCTTACCCGGATAACAGAATCCCATAGGAATAAGTGCAATTTGTTTTGGATCGTAGAATACTTCGGGTGTGACATTCAACCAATTCCGCAGCTGTTTTCCGCTAGGGTCATCCCAAGGGATCCCGGTCTCATGGACTTTCCTTCCGGGTGCCTGACCAATAATAGCGATCTTTGCTTCGGGATGGGCAGTCACTACGGGTCGTGGTCCTAACGGCAGATGTGCTTTACATATCTCGCAAGCCCGTATGTCCTTTAGTAAGGTTTGCATTATTTTTTTCCTCCCAATACGATAACAAGTTCTCCTTTAGGGGGCCTTTCAGTGTAATGTTGAAGCACCTCTTTAACGCTTCCTCGTATCGTTTCTTCATGGAGTTTTGAAAGCTCCCGAGAAACAGAAACCGGCCGGTCTTCACCTACATACTCGATGAGCTGCGCCAGTGTTTTCAGCAATTTGTGAGGAGATTCATAAAAGATAACGGTTCGTTGTTCTTCGGAAATGGCTTGAAGTCGAGTGTGCCGTCCTTTCTTTATTGGTAAAAAGCCTTCAAATATAAAACGATCGTTCGGCAAAGCGCTGTTTACAAGCGCAGGCACAAAAGCGGTCGCTCCCGGTAAACAATCTACTTCTATGCCTGCTTCCACACAAGCACGCGTTAAGAGGAAGCCCGGGTCGCTAATAGCAGGGGTTCCGGCATCACTTATAAGTGCAATGTTCTCACCTGCTTTTATTCTTTTTACAATACCTTCCGTGGTCTTGTGTTCATTATGCATGTGATGAGAATGCATTTGGGTGCCTACCTCAAAATGTTTGAGTAATTTACCGCTTGTTCTGGTGTCTTCAGCAAGTATGAGATCCACCCCTTTTAATACCTCAACCGCCCGAAAGGTCATGTCCTTTAGATTGCCAATGGGCGTTGGTACCATATAAAGTTTTCCCATTCGTATTAATTGAAACTTTTTTCAACAAGATGCATGAAGCGCTCTGAATATTCTTCTTTTTCAAGCCAATAGTTATAATCGGGCTTCACCTTTCCTTTTATGAACGTAGCGGCTTCCTCAAAGGATTTCATGGTGTTGATCTGGGAAAGGACTCTGGTATAATCTTCAGAGTTCCCGTTGAACAAATGCTTGACAAATGCCAACCTATCATTAAGTCCGATACTAAGCCCCTGAGGGACGGAATCGTTTAACGACCGAGGTCTGTGTGTTGTAATACCGGCATCCGGAACCAAATTGGAGGATTTCTTTGGGATCTCACCTCCTTTTGTAGGTTCCTTTCTTTCGAATGTGGGGGTCTGTTGGTATGCCTGTGCAAATTCTTCAAGATCATTTTTCATGTATTTTGGCTTCGGCGTTACTTCCTCCAAAAGTTCATCGACTTCTTGCGACTCCTCGGGCATTTGTGCGACAATGTCCTTTATTTTTTCAATGAGAGGCTCGATAAGCTCCTCTTTGTTCTCAGGTTGTGGAACAGGTTCGGGTTCTTTAAACCAGTTCTCCTCGCGAAAGCTCTTAGAGTCGAGTCCTTCTTTCTTGCTTCGCTCAAAACCTTCATCAATTTGAGATTCTAAATACTCTAAGACCATTAATTTTTCATACAATTCTCTAACTTTTTTCTTCAATCCTGTTGTTGCCAAGGAAGCATCCTGCGATGCAATTTGTGACGCCAAGGTCTTGATCTCTTCGTACAGCTTCTTCTTCATAACTTTTGAAATTAATCTCTTATTCTCTATTTTGTTTTTATAAATTTACGCAACCTTTATGTAAACGTCAACTATTTCTGTTTTCGTCTAAAATTTACCTATGTTTCTCGAAAATACTGTAAATCAAAAAGAACAATTCGGATGGATTGAGGTGATCTGCGGGTCGATGTTTTCGGGAAAGACTGAAGAACTCATCCGGCGTTTAAAACGTGCAAAATTTGCACGGCAACGTGTGGAGATCTTTAAGCCCAATGTCGATAACAGGTACGATGAAGACATGGTCGTTTCGCACGATAGCAATGAGATTCGGTCTACTCCCGTACCTGCCGCAGCGAATATTCCTATTTTGGCAGATAACTGCGATGTCGTTGGGATCGATGAAGCTCAATTCTTTGACGACGAGATCGTTAAAGTTTGTAATGACCTTGCAAACAGGGGTGTTCGCGTGATCGTCGCCGGTTTGGATATGGATTTCAAGGGAAACCCTTTTGGACCGATGCCCGCGCTTATGGCCACTGCCGAATATGTGACCAAAGTACACGCCGTCTGTACGCGAACAGGAAATCTTGCCAATTACAGCTATCGAAAATCAAAAAGCGATGATCTGGTGCTGCTGGGTGAGACCGAAGAGTACGAACCACTAAGCAGGGCAGCGTACTTTAAAGCGATGCTTCGAGAAAAAGTAAGTAAGATCGAAGTGAAGGATCCCGAAGAAATCCCTTCAAAAAAGCAAGCCTAAGCATGCCAAAAGCTACCGAAACCCTTCTGGAGATCGACCTGACCGCGTTGGGCGATAACTACCGTTACCTTACCTCTAAAATAGCCCCGAAAACAAAGATGCTGGCTGTTGTAAAAGCCTATGGATACGGAAGCGACAGTGTTGCTGTGGCCAAGGAACTTGTTGCTTTGGGCATCGATTATTTTGCCGTAGCGTATGCCTGGGAGGGTGAAGTACTTCGCGACGGGGCTATCGAGACACCTATATTGGTCCTCCACCCGTTACCTGCTAATTTCGATCTAATCGTACGGCGCTGTATGGAACCCAGTATCTATTCGCGGAAAATGCTCACCGATTTTATTGCTTTTGCCGAAAAACAACAGCAAAAGGAATATCCCATCCATCTTAAGTTCAATACAGGCTTAAATAGGTTAGGCTTCGGAAAAGAGGACCTCGAATTCATTGTCGAAAAACTTTCAGAAACAGCTTCAGTAAAAGTACGCTCCATGTTCTCTCACTTGGCGGCCACCGAAGATAAGGAGCAAAGAACGTTTACACTTCGGCAGATTGAAGCTTTCAGAAATCATTCTGAAGCAGTCATCCAAGGCATTGGCTACCGTCCGTTGTTACACACTTTAAATACTTCGGGTATTCTCAATTACCCCGAAGCACAATTCGATATGGTGCGCAGCGGTATTGGACTCTATGGTTTTGGAAACGACCCAAAGGAAAGAACACATCTCACTCCCGTGGCAACCCTAAAGACGGTGATATCACAGATCCATGAGCTGCCTGAGGGAGCAAATGTGGGTTATAATATGGGACACACTACTTCAAAGGCCGGCAGGACGGCTACGCTTCCCATTGGTCATGCTGATGGTATTAGCAGAGCCTATGGAAAAGGTAAAGGGTGGGTAAACATACATGGTAAAAAAGCCCCAATCGTGGGGAATGTGTGTATGGATATGATCATGGTGGATGTAACGAACATCGAGTGTAAAGAAGGCGATGAGGTGATCGTTTTTGGTAATAATCCTACCGCCGAAGAACTCGCTGCGGCTATTGGTTCCATTCCCTACGAACTGTTAACAGCCATTTCTCAACGAATAAAACGAGTCGTTTATCGAAAATAGAGCGCTGTGTCCATCTTATTGTATGTGAACTTACAATTTTGATTAACTTAGTCGATATTAACTCTAAACCCATCAAGACATGTTAAAAGAATTCAAAGATTTCATCATGACCGGCAACGTCATAGATCTAGCGGTCGCCGTTATCCTCGCCGCGGCTGTCGGAGGCGTAGTTTCCGGATTTACTAACGATATTATGATGCCAATCGTAGGTCACTTTACGGGAGGTGTTGATTTCTCCGACCTTAAGGTTGTGCTTTCTGAAGCTATCGTTGCCGCCGATGGAACCATAGAAAAACCCGAAAACGCCATCATGTGGGGAAAATGGGTGAATGCACTTATTAATTTAATAATCGTTGGCTTTGTACTTTTCATGATCGTTAAAGCATATAATAAGAGTAAAAAACCGAAAGAAGAAGCACCCGCTGCTCCTGCCGGGCCTACTCAAGAAGAACTATTGATGCAAATTCGTGACGAATTGAGAAAAAAATAACCGTTAGCGACCGCTACACTACATAGTTTTAACCAAACCCTTCTTCCTGACCGGAGAAGGGTCTTTTTTTGCATTTTATTCTGAAAATTCTTCTTGCGAAGCTGTATTTTTGAATCCAAATTGAAATACGTATGAAATTAGCTGTGGTAGGTGCCACCGGAATGGTAGGAACCGTAATGTTGAAACTGTTGGAAGAACGCAATTTTCCTGTGACACAATTTCTTCCTGTTGCTTCGGAAAAATCTGTTGGGAACGAGGTCGTTTTTAAAGGGGAACCACATACCATCGTAAGTTTGGAAGCGGCAGTGAGCGCAGTTCCGGACATCGCGATTTTCTCGGCCGGAGGAGAGACGTCGCTTGAATGGGCGCCAAAATTCGCGGCTGCAGGTACAACCGTTATTGATAATTCGTCTGCCTGGCGAATGGATCAATCAAAAAAATTGATCGTTCCTGAGATAAACGCTCACCTTCTCTCTAAAGATGATAAGATCATCGCAAACCCTAATTGCTCCACCATTCAAATGGTGATGGTACTTGCTCCGTTACATAAAAAATACCGCATGAAACGCGTGGTGGTCTCTACCTACCAGTCGGTTTCAGGAACCGGACTCAAGGCCGTACACCAACTTGAAAACGAAATACAGGGCATTAAGGGTGAAATGGCCTATCCCTATCCTATACACAAGAATGCATTACCCCATTGTGATGTTTTTGAGGACAACGGCTATACCAAAGAAGAAATGAAGTTAGCACGTGAGCCGCAAAAAATCTTAGATGATAAAAGCTTTTCGGTAACGGCTACCGCAGTTCGAATTCCAACTGCCGGCGGCCATAGTGAAGCAGTGAATGTAGAGTTTCACAACGATTTTGAACTCGGCGAGGTTCGATCCATCCTTCATGAGGTCCCCGGGATAACCGTACAGGACAATCCGGATACGAACACCTACCCCATGCCCATGTACGCACATGATAAAGACGATGTGTTCGTTGGCCGTATTCGCCGGGATGAAACGCAGCCAAATTCACTTAATATGTGGATCGTGAGTGATAATTTGCGCAAAGGAGCGGCGACCAATGCCATTCAGATCGCCGAATATCTAGTGGCAAATTCGCTGGTATAGGTTGATATAGGCTATAAAATTTGTATAACACGCAGCACACAAATTCACTGCGTGTTTTTATTTTGTTTATATTTAGTTGTTTAACACTAATCGCCATCCCTATGAATTCAACTTTTACTAAAATCCTTCGCATACTTTTGGGTCTCATTCTTCTCTTTTTCGGTTTGAATAAGTTCATCGATTTTATGCCCATGTTCGAAATGCCTAATGCGGCAGCAAACTTTTTAGAATCTCTTAAGAGTTCGGGCTATGTCTTTTATGTAGTGGCGATCCTAGAGATCACCGTAGGTCTTCTGTTGTTGATCAATAAATGGGTTCCCTTTGCCTTGATCCTCTTTGCGCCTATCTCTATAAATATTCTGCTCTTCCATTTGTTCTTGGATGTTTCAGATGTCATTGTAGCCATTGTGATCTCGGTCTTTAATGCGATCCTTATTTATAAATATTGGCGTGCCTACCGCCCATTGTTTCAGTATTAGCTAAAATTACATCCCATTTTAAGGTTCTAACAGTATTATAACTGTTTGAACGAGTAGTTTTTACTATTTTTACGGCTCTTAATCCATTTAAAAAGATGAACAAATATCTTATCCCTTTTTCTATGGCACTTATTTTTGTGGCCTGTAAAGAAGAAACTAAAAAAGAATCCATTGCTGTGACTTACCCGCAAACCAAAAAAGTTGACACCGTCGACACCTATTTTGGTGTAGATGTGAACGATCCGTATCGCTGGCTTGAAGACGATAGAAGTGCTGAAACAGAGGACTGGGTAAAAAGACAGAACAAAGTCACTTTTGACTATTTGGATAATATTCCGTTTCGGGAAGCATTGAAAGAGCGGCTCTCGTCATTATGGAACTACGAAAAAGTAGGAGCTCCGTTTAAAGAAGGAGAGTACACCTACTTTTATAAAAATGACGGACTTCAAAACCAATATGTGGTCTATAGATATAAAACTGGCGAGGATCCTAATACTGCAGAAGTTTTTCTAGACCCGAATACCTTTAAAGAGGATGGGACGATCTCCCTTGGCGGACTTAGTTTTTCTGAAGACGGGAAAACAGCGGCTTACAGTATTTCCGAAGGCGGCAGCGACTGGCGCAAGATCTTGGTAATGAATGCTGAAACTAAAGAAGTGGTTGAAGATACTTTGGTGGATATAAAGTTTAGCGGCCTCTCCTGGAAAGGTAACGATGGTTTTTACTACTCCAGCTACGACAAACCCGAAGGAAGCGAACTGTCTGCCAAGACCGATCAACACAAATTATACTACCACAAACTAGGCACTCCTCAACAAAATGATGCATTGGTCTTTGGTGGTGTTCCCTCGGAAAAACACCGCTATGTGAATGGATATGTCACCGAAGACAATAAATATCTGGTGGTAACAGCCAAGACCTCAACTTCGGGGAACAAACTGTATATAAAAGATCTGTCAACCCCCGGCAGCAAATTTGTTACCATTCTGGACCATACAGACAGTGATACGTTTGTGTTAGACAATATAGGAACGAAGCTTATTCTTGTAACCAACCTCAATGCACCTAACCAGAAGATCGTTACCACAGATGCTGACAATCCAACCCCTAATAACTGGGTCGAGATCATCCCTGAAACCGAAAATGTGCTTTCTGCCTCCACCGGAGGTGGTTACATTTTTACCGAATATATGGTAGATGCCGTCTCTAAGGTATATCAATATGACTATAACGGAAAACGTATTCGAGAAATAGAACTTCCCGGTGTGGGAAGTGCGGGAGGCTTTGGTGCGAAGAAAGACGAAACCGAGCTATACTATTCGTTCACCAATTACGTGACCCCGGGAAGCATTTACAAATACGATATTGAAAAAGGTACTTCTCAACTGTACAGAAAACCTGAGATCGATTTCAACCCCGAAAATTACGAAAGTAAACAGGTATTCTATACATCTAAGGACGGAACAAAGGTTCCCATGATCATAACACACAAAAAAGGATTGAAGCTTGATGGTAAAAACCCCACCATATTATACGGTTACGGCGGATTTAATATCTCATTAACCCCCAGCTTTAGTATTACCAATGCCGTTTGGATGGAACAGGGGGGTATCTACGCCGTTCCCAATCTGCGTGGTGGTGGGGAATATGGCAAAGAATGGCATAAGGCAGGGACCAAGATGCAAAAACAAAATGTCTTTGACGATTTCATCGCTGCTGCAGAGTATTTAATAAATAACAACTATACCTCCCCGGATTATCTTGCGGTACGTGGGGGATCCAATGGTGGTCTTTTGGTTGGTGCTGCCATGACACAGCGTCCCGACCTCATGAAGGTGGCTTTACCTGCCGTAGGTGTTATGGATATGTTGCGCTATCATACTTTTACTGCGGGAGCAGGATGGGCGTATGATTACGGCACCGCAGAGGACAGCAAAGAAATGTTCGAATATTTAAAAGGATATTCTCCTGTTCACAATGTAAAAGCAGGTGTGGAATATCCCGCCACATTAGTGACAACGGGTGACCACGATGACCGTGTGGTTCCTGCACATAGTTTCAAATATGCTGCCGAACTTCAAGAAAAACAAGCAGGAAATAATCCTGTGCTTATTCGAATCGAAACCGATGCAGGACACGGTGCCGGAACCCCAATTAGTAAGACCATAGAAGAATACGCCGATATCTTTGGGTTTACACTCTATAATATGGGCTACGAGGTACTCCCGCAAAAGGTGAATGACAAAGTGAAGGAATAAACCCTTAAGAACTCATTAAAAAAGGTTGTTAGTTCTCTATTTTTTAGGAAAGCTAACAACCTTTTCTTATCATCTAGCATGTTAAACGTCGCCATTGAATCCTTTTCCTATTCAGACAGAGAAATTCTGAAGGATATTTCTTTTCAATTAAATAAAGGAGAACATCTTGCCGTGCTGGGAGAAAGCGGTTGTGGTAAATCGACGCTCTTACACATCATCTATGGCTTATTACACCTTGAAAAAGGAGTTCTTTCATGGAACGAAACCCCTCTTTTAGGGCCTAAGCATCATCTTATTCCCGGGGAGGCTTTTATAAAGCTGGTAGCTCAGGAATTCAATATCATGCCCTTTAGCACCGTATGGGAAAATGTGGGCAGTCACCTCACAAGGCTTGAAGAGGAAGAAGACCATGCGCGCATCCAAGAGTTACTAAGGGTAGTCGATTTCGTGGGATTCGAAAAGACAATGGTGAAGCATCTTAGCGGCGGACAAAAGCAAAGGGTAGCCTTAGCAAAGGCGCTGGCAAATACCCCCCAGCTGCTTTTGTTGGACGAACCTTTTAGCAATATTGACACTTTCCGAAAGAATACCTTGCGACGAAATTTGTTTGCCTATTTAAAGCTGAACGGTATTAGCTGCATCACAGCCACCCATGATGCTGAAGAAGCCTTAACGTATTCAGACAGGATCCTTATACTGAAAGACGGTTCGTTAGACAGGATCGCTTCACCCCAAACACTCTTTAAGTCACTTAAGACAGCCTATCAGGCGGGGTTTTTTGGGGACTTTTCCGAACTTCCCGAAAAGGTGTTATTTTCGGAAACTGCTTCCGAAACAGTGAGGATCGTTCTCCCCCATCAATTAATTCCCTGCCAGTCGGCCACCCCGCTTCAGGTTGTAGTAAAAAAATCGTACTTTAAGGGTAGCTATCATCTCGTTCAGTCAAAAATGAAGGACACGATCGTTTGGTTTACTCATTCAGAAGCCATTGAGCCCGAGACATCACTTTATCTTCGATATCATGTATAGAATCTTTATTTTCTTTACTCTCCTTATGTTGGCCGCCGGTTCTCTGTGGGCCCAAGAAAAGAACGATCCAAAGTACCTGGAAAAAGTGCAAACCATTGAAAGTACGATCACGGCGTTATACGCAGTGATTTCAGGAGAAAAAGGAGATAACCGAGACTGGGAATTGTTCCGGTTTCTCTTTGCTTCCGAAGCAAAGCTCATCCCAACCGGAAAGGCTGCCAGCGGAGTTTCTTCGTTGCGTTACATGACCCCGGAAGCGTATATCGCCGCGTCCGAACAGTGGCTGCTGGACAATGGCTTCTTCGAGAAAGAAATCTTTCGCATAGAAGAGCATTTCGGCAACATTGCCCATGTGTTTAGCACTTACGCTTCCTATTATTCTGAAACAGATGAGACGCCATTTATGCGAGGTATTAATAGCATACAGTTATTTCACGATGGTGATCGATGGTGGGTCGTGAACATTTATTGGACGCCGGAAACCCCGGAAACCCCCATTCCGAAGAGATACTTACCCAATTGACCGGTATAAAGATTGTTTTGGATTTGGCACTTTCTAGCAGCATTATCCGTATCTTTAAGTTCATATCAACATAAAATATTATGAGCTGGGAGTACTTTACGAAAGATCTTTCTTGGGAGTCATTAGCTTCTGTATTGTTAGGAACACTGCTCCTTTATGGTGCTCTAATTTTGTACACGCGGTTCTTCGGACTAAAAAGTTTTAGTAAAATGACCGGCTTTGAATTTATCACTACCATTGCCATAGGAAATCTGTTTGCTATGAGTATTGGAACCGGCAATCCTAAATTATTGGTGGGCGGTCTGCTTATTGGTCTGCTATATTTTTTGAATTATCTTATTTCGTTGCTGCAATTTAAAAGTAACGCTGCTCAAAATGCATTGGACAATTCCCCCATCCTGCTCATGCGGAACGGAGCCTTTTTGGAAGATAACTTGAAACGAAGCAAAGTCACCAAAGATGAGCTTCGGGGTAAACTTCGCGAAGCAAACGTGCTAAGTCTTCAACAGGCAAAGGCCGTGATCCTTGAAACCACAGGTGATGTAAGCGTTTTGCATACAGATAAAGACTTGGATGTAGAATCATTCCTTTTAGAGGACGTAATTTCGTAATATGTCTTTTTTAACTGCAGAATGGCGCAAATTGCTCTTGGCGAATTATGAGGTTCCTCCTTCGCTACTTACAAAATACCTTCCTTTTGGCACCGAGTTAGACCTATGGAAAGGTCGTTGCTATGTAAGTATGGTAGGTTTTCTATTTGTAAATACCCGGTTGCGCGGTTTAAAAATTCCGTATCACACTACTTTTGAAGAGGTAAACCTGCGATTCTACGTAAAGCGAGAAGAAATGGGTCAATGGAAGCGAGGTGTTGTTTTCGTGAAAGAGATCGTTCCAAAACCTGCAATCACCTGGGTGGCCAACACTTTTTACAAGGAACGCTATGAGACACATCCTATGAAGCATGTATGGAACGAGGACAAAAGCCATCTGGAGGTATCTTACCATTGGCGGTTGAATAGTGGTTGGCAGTTTTTGCAAGGCACTGCCGAAGCTAACGCAAAACCTATCGAACCCGGAAGTGAAGCCGAATTTATTACCGAGCATTATTGGGGGTACGCACAAGTGAACGATCATACCACGAACGAGTACGAAGTAACACACCCCAGATGGCTTCAATATCCCATCCTTACATTTGAAAGTAATATTGATTTTACCGCCAATTACGGTCCCGCGTTTGCCATGCTCAATCAACAAGAACCGATCTCTGTAATGTTAGCTGAAGGATCTGCTATTACGGTAGAATCAAAAAAGCAGATCTCATAAGAATTAAAAAAACAGCACCATTGACTTATAAAAATCTACCTTCCCTCTCCCCTGCAAAAATTGTATTTTCCATCGTGCTTTCAATTGCAGCGGTCTATCTGTTCTATGAAGGAACCCTCTTTGGCATTGTGCTTTTAGGTGCTGCATTACGCCTCTCGTATATAGAAGGTATTGAGCTTGATCTTGAAAAAATGCGGTACAGAAAATTACACTCCATCTTGGCGTTTGATTTTGGCAAATGGAGACCGCTGCCTGCCATTGAGTATGTTTCGGTATTTAAGACGCAAAAGACCAGCAGAGCACGCGTGATCACTGCCGAAGCCCACATGGGGTTTGAAGTCTATAAAGTAAATTTGTTTTACGCCTCCAATAAACACATCGAGGCGTATGTGTCAGACGATTCCAATGCAGCGTTCGCCATGGCTAAGGACATGGCCGCCATCCTGAAAATAAAGATCTGGGATGCGACACAAACAGAACAACGATGGCGTTAGCTTACTTTATACTTGAAATTGTATAATCTTTTTCGTTGAATGTAAATCTATCCTCTTTGCGCTTTCCGGAGAGGAAGTTTCCAATAGGCGAATGAAGAGCGACACAAAAATAGGTTGTTTTATTTACCTCTACGGCGCCAATGGAAATGCTAATAAAAAAAGTACCTTGATTGGTATAGACAAGGCTTCCTAAGCGGGCATAATCTGAAGTTGCCTTGACGTCAATTTTTTTGACCAAAGACTGAAGATTCTCGATCTCTTGTAGCTGCTTGCCTGCATTCTCGCGATCTATCTGCAGCATGGCCCTGCCGGTTTCATGCTTATCTCCACTGCTGTTCTTCGACTCCTCCAACAAAGATTCTTCAATGTCGGTAATCGATTGTTTTATCTTCTGAAATCGCTTTTCCACTACGAGAACACATTGATCCCTTAGGGCAGATTTAAGTTCTATCACGGTCATTTCAAGTCTTATTCTTTTAGGTCAAAAGTACCATAATTCCGCATTTGTTTTACAATCCAAGTCGTTCTATTTTGAATGTATCTTGATCTTGGGTTTGCCTTGTAGTTCTGCGGATTCGGAAGGATTGCAGCAATTGCGGCAGCTTCCTCACGCCCAAGTTTGTTTGCCGGTTTACGAAACCAATAATTCGCTGCTGCCTCTGCTCCGTAGACCCCTTTTCCCATTTCAATACTGTTTAGATATACCTCAAGGATTCGTTCTTTTGTCCAAAGCGTCTCGATCAAAAAAGTAAAATATGTTTCCAACCCTTTTCGGAACCAATTTCTATGAGGCCATAGAAAAACGTTCTTTGCTGTTTGCTGCGAAATGGTGCTTCCACCCTTTAGCTTTTTCCCTTTTTTATTACTTTCGTATGCTTTTTTAATAGATTCTACGTCAAATCCGTTATGTTTTGTAAAATTTTGATCTTCAGAGCAGATCACGGCTAATTGTAAGTAAGGTGAAATTTGCGTAAGCGGCACCCAATCGTGTTTCGTGTCTAATCCTTCTTCGGCCGTAATAGTACGGATACCCATTAACGGGGTATAGGGTACGGGTAAGGCTCCATACAATAGTACCCAAAGGACGGTGAGCACAACAAACCATCCAATACCTTTGAGAATCCATCTAAAAAATCGTTTCATGTATGATGCAAATTAGCTAATTGTTGTCCTACGGAACTACCAATGGCAACTCCCATGCCCCCCAGACGAACACCACAATAGACATTAGGTGACAACTCCTTTAGAATAGGTTTCTTCTGGCCGCCAACGCCCATGATACCGCTCCATCGTGTGTCGATCTCGAACGTTTGGTCAGGAATGATGGTTGTGGCGAGTAATTCTTCCAAACGGTCTTGCACTAGCGCTGTCAGGCCTGCTTCGGAAGTTTCCTCGGCTTTGAAATCTAAGTTCCTGCCTCCACCTAGGAGGATTCTATTCTGAATATTTCTGAAATAATAGTATCCTTTATCAAGATGGAACGTACCTTTCAGCGTAAGATTGGCTATAGGTTTGGTAATTAAAACCTGTGCTCGGGCCGGTTGAACATCATCATTCATAAATTGCGCTGCGAAACCATTTGTTGCGATGAACAAGGATGCGACTGAAATATCTTCAGAATTTGATGTTTTTAGAAGTATTTCACCATTTTTTTGCTCAAATGACTCTATTTTTGAACAATTTAGCACTAAAATCCCTTCTTTTGAGGCTTTTTGAAGCAGCGTTACCATCATTTGTCCCGTATCCAACTGACCTTCAAATTGATTGAAAATAAGTTTATTTTGGACGTTTTTAAAGCCAAATTCATTGTTTTTTATCGAAAATATGTCATTTTTGGACAAAAACACGCTTTTTAGTAGTTCATTAATGTAAGGCAACTTTATAAGACACTCTTCATATAATTCGGGATCATCCTTTGTGAATACCTCATATCCACCATGTTGGACATAATCGAGTTGTTTATCCCCAAGTGTTTCTCGAAGTAATTCAAGCCCCGCTACACGATCGTTGACTAATTGCAGTACTTCGGTTTCGGTATGTGTTTTAAGGTCTTCCAAAATTTCTGAAACACTTCCAAAGCAGGCAAATCCGGCGTTCTTAGTACTTGCTCCACTGGGCAGAGATCCCTTCTCGAAGACAACGATCTTGGCTTTTGGATTCTTTTTCCGAAGTGCTAAAGCACAACTTAGCCCTACGATACCACTTCCAATTATCGCATGGTCAATTTCTTGCAGCCAGGTATTCCGTTCCCAATAAGAAAGATTCATTTTCAAATTAATTTACGATATGTCCTCTGTGAAGATACTGTATTAAAACTTATTTTTAAGCATCCTTATTTCTTGGAAATATGGATAAAGGGACAAAAAATGGCCTGTTTAGACCAAAAAAGCACCAAAATCCATCATTTTTTATGGATTTGGTGCTCTTTATTAGAAATATTATACGGGATTATTCTTCTTCGGGAGCGTCCATTTTCCAATTGTCCATGAAAGCTGTGGTGTAGTTCCCCGCGACATAATCGGGGTGATCCATTAGCTGACGATGAAATGGAATAGTTGTTTTTACTCCTTCGATCACAAACTCGTCTAATGCGCGCTTCATTTTATTGATCGCCTCATCGCGAGTTTGAGCCGTCGTAATAAGCTTAGCGATCATTGAATCGTAATTAGGCGGAATGACATAGCCTGCATACACATGCGTGTCCAGACGAACCCCATGTCCTCCCGGTGCGTGCAACACGGTGATCTTTCCGGGTGAAGGACGGAAATCGTTATAAGGATCTTCCGCATTGATCCTACATTCTATAGAATGTAAGTTAGGAGTGTAATGCTTTCCGGAGATTGGAACGCCAGCAGCCACAAGAATCTGCTCCCGAATCAAATCGAAATCGATCACCTGTTCTGTGATAGGGTGTTCTACTTGAATACGGGTATTCATCTCCATAAAGTAGAAATTACGGTGCTTGTCCACAAGAAATTCTACAGTTCCTGCTCCTTCGTATTTAATGTATTCTGCTGCTTTTACAGCTGCCATTCCCATGTCGTTTCTAAGCTTTTTGGTCATGAACGGACTGGGCGTCTCCTCGGTTAATTTTTGATGACGGCGTTGAATGGAGCAGTCACGTTCGCTCAAATGGCAGGCTTTTCCTGTACTGTCCCCTACTACTTGAATTTCGATATGTCTAGGCTCTTCAATAAGCTTTTCCATATACATATCGTCATTTCCGAAAGCAGCTTTACTTTCTTGTCGTGCTGATTCCCACGCTGCCTGAAGGTTTTCTTCCTTCCAAACGGCACGCATTCCTTTACCACCACCACCTGCACTGGCCTTTAACATAACCGGATATCCCGTTTCTTTGGCCAACTTTTTACAGGTTTCAAAATCCGGGATGATTCCCTCACTACCCGGAACGCAGGGCACTCCTGCAGCCAGCATGGTAGTCTTCGCCATTGCTTTATCCCCCATTCTTTCGATCATGTCGGGAGAAGCACCAATAAACTTAATATTGTGTTCTTCACATATCTTGGAGAATTTTGCATTTTCTGCCAAGAACCCGTAGCCCGGGTGGATGGCGTCGGCATTTGTGATCTCTGCCGCTGCGATAATATTTGAAATCTTGAGGTAGCTTTCGCTGCTGGGTGGCGGTCCAATACAAACGGCCTCGTCTGCAAAACGAACATGTAGGCTCTCCTCATCGGCTTTAGAGTAGACTGCCACGGTTTTAATACCCATTTCCTTACAGGTACGAATAATACGCAGTGCAATCTCTCCCCTATTTGCTATTAATATCTTTTTAAACATAATTCATTGAAATTTCAAACCGCAAACAGTAAATACCAGGTATGGTCCGGAATTTAATCTTTAGGATTTGGGATTTGACAATTTACGAAGGGTCTACCAAAAATAACGGTTGATCGAACTCTACCGGAGAAGCGTCGTCAACCAATATTTTAACAATTTTCCCTGAAACTTCACTTTCTATCTCATTAAAAAGCTTCATTGCTTCTATCACACATAATACATCACCTGCATTTATGTTGCTTCCCACCTCAACGAACATTGGTTTGTCCGGTGACGGCTTTCGGTAGAATGTTCCAATTATAGGTGATTTGATGGTAATATATTTTGAAGATTCGTCTGAAGGAGCTGCTGGGGCTGCAGTGTTGGCCGCAGGTGCAGCGGCTGGTGCCGGTGCAGTTTGTTGTGGGGCCGCCATGGTGGGAATTTGCTGAATATAGGTCGTTTCTCCCTTGCTCTCGCTGCCTGTTCTAATGGTTATTTTTACATCGTCTGTCTCTAGTTTCACTTCACTAGCTCCGGACTTGGCCACGAACTTTATTAAATTCTGAATGTCTTTTAAATCCATAATTTTGGTGTTTATTATCGTTCTGTTTGTTTTATTTTGGGTCGTACGCCCATTTCACATAGACGGCGCCCCAGGTAAATCCGCCTCCAAAAGAAGCAAAGACAAGATTATCGCCTTTTTTTAATTGTTTTTCGTAATCTCTTATACAAAGTGGAAGTGTTGCTGATGTAGTATTCCCATACTTATGGATGTTCATCATCACTTTTTCTTCCGGGAGTCTCATGCGTTTTGCAGTGGCATCAATAATACGTTTATTGGCTTGATGCGGGACCAGCCAATCGACATCATCCCCGCTTAGGTTATTGCGTGCCATAATCTTCTCACTTACATCTGCCATGTTCGACACTGCAAATTTAAATACAGTTTTCCCGTCTTGAAAGACAAAATGTTGTTTTTTGGCAACGGTTTCAGCCGAAGGAGGTAACAAAGAGCCCCCGGCATCAATTTTTAAACTTTGCCTTCCAATACCGTCACTTCGAAGATATTCATCCAAGACTCCAAATCCTTCAGTATTGGGTTCAAACAGCAATGCGCCTCCTCCGTCACCAAAGATGATACAGGTGGTTCGGTCTTCATAATCGATAATAGAAGACATCTTATCGGCACCCAACAATAATACTTTTTTATATTTCCCGGACTCAATGTAGCGGGCGGCGGTAGACATTCCATACAAGAAACTGGAACAAGCAGCCACTAGGTCGAAAGAAAATGCATTTGTTGCGCCAATTTCTGTAGCAACATACACTCCTGTGGCCGCAACGGGCATATCCGGAGTTGCCGTTGCCATAATGACCATATCTATATCCTTAGGGTTGGTATTGCTTTTAGCGAGTAGGTCTTTGGCAGCCTGAATTGCCAAATAGGAGGTGCCTTTATCTTTATCTTTTAAAATCCTGCGTTCCTTAATCCCTGTTCTTGTGGTAATCCATTCGTCATTGGTATCCACCATCGTCTCAAGGATCTTATTGGTGAGAACGTAGTCCGGTACATAGCCTCCTACAGCTGTGATGGCTGCTGTGATTGTACTCATATATTTGAATTAGATTCGGTAATTGGTCGAAACCCTTTAAAAGGAATGAAAATTACTAAAATTTAATCAAAAACGGCTCAAAAAGAGGTTGTTTTTGAAGTTTAACCTGGAAAAAACAAAAAACTCTCACATGAGTGTGAGAGTCTGTAAAGATTATATGGAAGCAAATTATGCCTCGACTTCTTCTGTAGCATCGATCACTACCTGCCCGCGGTAATATAATTTACCTTCGTGCCAGTGTGCTCTATGGTACAAGTGAGCCTCTCCGGTTGTTGGATCGGTTGCGATTTGAGGAGCTGTTGCTTTGTAATGCGTTCTTCTCTTATCTCTTCTGGTTTTCGAGATTTTTCTCTTAGGATGTGCCATTACTGTATTTTATTTATCCGTTAATAGTTTTTTTAATGAGTCCCATCGTGGATCGGTTTCATCACCTTCGGGAGCCTTTTCTTCTTTTGTTTCCTTCGGACTTAATTCTTCAAGTTTAACAAGTATGTCGCTTTCTAATGTTCCATCTTCAACACCCGGATGAATTCTTTTCGCCGGCAATGCCAAC
Source organism: Altibacter lentus (assembly GCF_000746845.1). GTDB lineage: Bacteria > Bacteroidota > Bacteroidia > Flavobacteriales > Flavobacteriaceae > Altibacter > Altibacter lentus. The sequence continues at coordinate 1,943,944 of NZ_KN050846.1, forward strand.
ACAATAGATTCATACACATATTGTTGAATGTTTACCTCATAGCTTCCATGCGGAAGTATTAACAGGTCTTCATTTTCGTCGTTGTATTCATTCCCAAATTTTACCACAAAATGATATTCTCCGGAAATATCCTGATCATAGGGCTCATTGGTGCTATCACAATAGACATTTACATATCCGTTAAAAGACAGTGTAAATTCCAATAAAGTTGTTTTTTTGATCAATACAACATCGAGTTTAATGGCTACGTCATTAAATTCGTCATACTCATAATGCTCAAAGAACGAAGGGCCGATGGTAAAATCAAAGTGATGTTCTCCTAATTTCAATCCCACGAAAGGGATGGTAAATTCTTTCAATTCCTTCATGATCACACCAATTTTACGCTTTCACCTTAGCAATAAGGCGGGTGCAAAGATAAAAAATTAATTGAATAGGAAAATAATTTATCCTTTCTTTTTTGAAAGCTGTTTTCTACGATTTGTTTGCAGCGGATTTTTCGCTATTTCTTCGTATTCGTTGCGCTGTTTGTAGATATTGATGGCGGCGAAGACTGCTTCTCTAAAGGAGTCGTGGCTGGCTTGATTCTTACCTGCTACATCGAAGGCTGTCCCGTGATCGGGGGAGGTCCGGATTCGACTTAGTCCTGCGGTATAATTTACCCCCGAGCCAAAAGCAAGGGTTTTAAAAGGAATAAGTCCCTGATCATGATACGATGCGACAATTACATCGAAATTCTTATAATTCCCAGAACCGAAAAAACTGTCGGCTGCATAAGGGCCGTAAACTATCTTCCCGTTTTTACGCAGATTATCCAATGTAGGTATTAAGGTCTTGTCATCTTCATCCCCAATAACTCCGTTGTCCCCCACATGTGGATTAATGCCCAAAACGGCAATGCGCGGTTTTTCAATTCCGAAGTCCTGAATCAATGTTCGGTGGATAATATTGATTTTTTTCTCTATAAGTTCTCGGGTTATTGTTTTGGAAACATCTTTCACTGCTACGTGGTCTGTGAGTAGCCCAACGCGAAGTCCTTCGGAAATCATTAGCATAAGGCTCTCGCCTTCCAGCTCTTTTGCGAGATAATCTGTATGTCCCGGAAAGGTAAATGTTTCAGACTGGATATTCGATTTATTTATAGGTGCGGTAACCAAGACATCAATCTTTTGCGCCTTGAGTGCTGCAACCGAAGCTTCCAAAGATTGTAAAGCATAGGCCCCCATTTTCTTGTCGTCATTTCCGAATTCGACATCTACCGGTTCTTTCCAAACATTCAATACGTTTATCTTTTTGTGAACCACATCTTCTACAGTATCAATGCCATGAAAAGAAATATCCAGTTCGTACACTTTTTTGAAAAAGGACATTAGCTTTACTGATGCAAAAATAATCGGAGTACAAAATTCCAGCATCCGAGAATCTTCAAAAGTTTTGAGTACGACTTCACTTCCAATGCCGTTCAAATCTCCTATTGAAATTCCCAGTACAATTTTATCTTGCTTATTCATTCGTAGTAAATCCCTTTATTTTATTGTTACTTTTGCAATACAAATGTAACTAATTGTAAGCATGTTTACAGGAATTATTGAAGCAATCGGTGAAATCTCCAACCTTTCCCCTAAGGATGGAAATTTGGATATACAAGTTAAAAGCGAGCTAAGTTCTCATTTAAAAATCGATCAAAGTGTGTCGCATAATGGAGTGTGTCTTACCGTTGTGGATCTTTCTCCTGAAACGTATACCGTTACAGCAGTACAAGAAACTTTAGACAAAAGCAACATAGGTCGCCTCACGTTGGGCAGTCAAGTGAATCTTGAGCGTGCCATGCGATTGGGGGACCGTTTAGATGGCCATATTGTTCAGGGACATGTGGATCAAACAGCCGTTTGTTCAGAAATAAAAGAAGTGAATGGTAGTTGGTATTTTGGTTTTGAATATGATGCCTCGCTGGGGAATCTAACCATAGAGAAGGGGTCGATCACTGTTAATGGAGTAAGTCTCACAGTGGTGGATGCCAAGAAAAATTCTTTCGGTGTGGCCATCATACCCTATACATATCATCACACTAATTTCAATTTGCTGAAAAAAGGAGATCTTGTAAACTTGGAATTTGATGTGATCGGGAAATACGTAAAGCGACTTATGAGCGGCTATTAGCAGACCTTAATCGTGTGTAAGCAACGTAACCCCCATAAAAAATTCCTGCCAGAAGCAATAGTATAATTCCGCTATCCAAAGGTAATTCTGGTGGTGGGGTTTTGGGTGGAGGGGGTGTGCCTGAGTCACCGCCCGAAAGCTGTGCAAGCATAGAGGTACTTGTAAGTAAACAAAGTACCATGATGGTTTTTATGACGATTTGGGGTCGCATATTCAGGGGCTAATGTAATAATTTTTTTTTAACATCAAATAAAAATTCAATTTATCCAAAACTTATTAACTCAATTTTTCTAATTTAATTGCTTCGTTTTGAATAAATAACATGCTTTATCGAGAACTATTCCCGCAATATTTGCAAGTTATTAAATTATTCCTGCTATTCTAGGTTTCTCGATCCTTTTAAATTCCATGGCTTCAAATAACGCTCACCAAAAAAAATAGTCCCTCACGGACTTCTTAGATTGTGATTTGTAGCTCCCGACTTTACAAAAAGGACAGCGACCAAATTATACTTTTAGTTATACTGAGTCTAAATTAAAGTGGTCCCGCATGGGCTCACTTCGACTTCGCTCAACGCAGCCTTCGGGCAAATTCAAAGCACTATAAATCTCAAAATCACTATTTTAATTAGCGCCCAAAAACAAAAAAGTGGTCCCACATGGGCTCGAACCATGGACCCCCTGATTATGAGTCAGGTGCTCTAACCAGCTGAGCTATGGGACCTAAAACAGTCTGCAAATGTAAAACACTTTGCTTTTAATGCAAAACTATTTTAGGTTATTATTAGGTTATCGATCAATAGGATCCACATCCTGACACAACTCCACCAGTACTCCGTTCGCAGACTTTGGATGTACAAAGACAACCCATTTATTGTCTGCGCCGCGTTTGGGCGTTTCGTTTAATACTTGAAACCCTTCCGATTTTAATCGCTTTACTTCCGCTTCAATATTATCTACGTAAAAAGCTACATGATGGATCCCCTCCCCTTTCTTTTCTAAAAATTTTGCTATGGGACTATTTGGGTTTGTAGCTTCTAGAAGCTCAATCTTACTTTCGCCGCAAACGAAAAAAGATGTGTTCACCCCTTCGCTTTCTACTGTTTCTGTTTTGTATGGAGTGCTTCCTAATAACCGTGAATAGGTGTCATTGGCTTCGGAAAGATTTTTTACCGCGATCCCAAGATGTTCTATTTTCTTCATAATTGTAAATGTATCGTTAATTAAAAAAATATCAAACCTTTAAATATGCTACTTTTGTATTATGGAAGAAAGCAACAGACAGAAGAAAATTGCAGGCGTTCTACAAAACGACCTCGCCAATGTATTACAGAGCATGCTTCGGGAAGCAGGACAGTTGGGAATCATCCTTTCAGTATCCAAAGTAACCGTTACAACCGACCTTTCAATTGCTAAGGTCTATGTGAGTGTGTTTCCTGCAGATAAAGCCGAAGGCGTCACCAAGGATCTCAATGTGTTAAAGGCAAAGATCAAACATCAAATTGCGCAACTCACGCGGCACCAGCTTCGCAAAATGCCCGATCTCCAGTTTTATAATGACGACTCCTTGGAATACATAGAGCGAATTGAAAAAGCAGTAAAAGGCGACGAAAACCCTATTGAAAATCCAAATATTTTACCCAAACGCAAAAAGAGTTAAGGTGAAATTCCCTTTGTACATCGCAAAGCGGTACTTATTCTCAAAAAGCAGCAATAATGCCATCAATATTATAACCGGTATCGCTGCGGTTGGGGTCGTTGTTGGAGCGATGTCGTTATTTATAGTCCTTTCAGGATTTTCGGGACTAAAAGATTTCAGTTTACAATTCACAAATGTGTTCGACAGTGACCTTAAGATCTTTCCTGCGCGGGGAAAGACGCTTTCCTTTTCTGAAGAAAAAGAGCTGCAATTAAAGGAAATGTTGGGTGTAGCCTCTTATTCAAAAACTATTGAAGAGCGTGTCTTTCTTCAGTATAAAGGAAAAAATCATATTGCCTATATAAAAGGAACCGACACAAACTATAAGTCCGTAAATCCTATTGACAGCATATTGTATTTTGGCAATTGGTTAGCGCATGGAGAGCCGGAAGTCGTTATAGGCTTAGGAACCGCCGCCAAACTTTCCATTGGTATTCAAGATTACATCGATCTTTTGGAGATCTATGTGCCAACACCGGGGACCGGACAGATCAATGCGCTGGACCCTTCCAATGCCTTTACAAAACAGTCGGTCGTAGTGTCCGGTGTCTATCAGGTGAACGAAGATCTGGACTCGAAATATGTTTTTTCCGATATCGAATTCGCGCGGACATTGCTTCAAATGGATAGTGCCGCGGTGTCGTCGATAGAGTTGAAACTCCTTCCGGGGGTTTCCGAAGAAAACATTCGTGAACAACTGAAGCCGCTATTTTCAGAAGAAATAATCATCAAGAATAGAATACAACAGAACGACGCCCTGTATAAAATGTTGAATACTGAGAATATTGCCGTCTACCTCATTTTCACCTTGGTACTTATTATTGCGCTTTTTAACGTGATAGGTTCTATCATTATGATGATCCTTGATAAACGGAAGAATATTAAAACGCTGTATAATTTAGGTGCTACACTACGGGATATTCGAAAAATATTCTTTTTACAAGGCACCCTGTTGACCACCTTTGGCGGACTGCTGGGAATTCTGCTCGGCGTACTTGCCGTAGGTGCGCAACTACAGTTCGAATTTGTTAATATTACGGCCACCCTTCCCTATCCCGTCTCTTTAAAACTGATAAATGTGGTGGTGGTTTTTGCTACGATCACGATCTTGGGCTTGATCGCTTCTAAGATCGCTTCTGGCAGGGTTAGAGAAAAACTTCTTAATTAGGCAAACTGATAGTCGCCAAATAATGCAAGAGCTTCATCGAACGCTTCAAAGACCGAAGCGGCATCGTCACTTGTGACCATCTTCATTCGATGCTCCTTGAAATTTGGAATTCCTTTAAAGTAGTTGGTATAGTGACGTCGGGTTTCAAAAACACCCAGTTGCTCCCCTTTCCAATCAATAGCCATTTGAAGGTGTCTCCTCGCAGCAGCCACGCGCTCTGTCATGGTAGGTGGAGGAGCGTGTTCTCCTGTTTCAAAATAATGCTTTACTTCTTTAAAGAACCACGGATAACCAATACTAGCACGGCCTATCATGGCGCCGTCAAGTCCGTATACATCTCGCATTTCCTTTGCTTTTTCCGGGGAATCTACATCTCCATTCCCAAAAATAGGAATGTGCATTCGCGGGTTGTTCTTTACCTCGGCAATGGGTGCCCAGTCTGCCTCTCCCTTGTACATTTGTGCGCGTGTTCTACCGTGAATGGAAAGTGCCTTGCAACCAACATCCTGCAGGCGTTCGGCTACTTCTACAATGCGTATAGAGTCGTGGTCCCAACCCAAACGCGTTTTTACCGTTATAGGCAATTTGGTATGCTTTACCATAGCTTCGGTCAAAGAAACCATGAGGTCGATATCCTTTAGAATTCCGGCCCCTGCGCCTTTGCTCACAACCTTTTTCACGGGACAACCAAAATTTATATCGATGATGTCCGGGCCACTCGCTTCAACGATCTCGACGCTTTGCAACATAGAGTCCAGAACGGCACCAAAGATTTGGATCCCGACGGGTCGCTCCTTCTCATAGATATCCAACTTCATCACGCTCTTCGCTGCGTCTCGAATAAGTCCTTCTGAAGAGATGAATTCGGTATACACCACATCGGCTCCTTGTTCTTTACAAAGTGCTCGAAATGGGGGGTCGCTCACATCCTCCATAGGAGCGAGTAGTAAGGGGAAGTCTCCCACGTCAATGGTACCTATCTTTGCCATAGCTGCTGCAAAAATAAGGAATTTACTTTGTTTTTTTAGTACTTCTGAAATTGGGAGCGGTTAGTTCTTCTCCAGTCGGTCTGTTTCTTCAGGTTTACTTTCGCGATTATTATCCCTTAGTCGTGCATTTCCGAAGGTATATTTGAAGCTCATTCGGAACAACCGTGATTCGGGTTTGGCAAAGTAGCTGTTTTGCTGGTTGTAATAATTTGAAAAGACGGGTACATTGTAGGTGTTGAAAACGTCCGAAACTCCTGCGCTAACACTCGCTGTGTTCTCCCAAAATGACTTCCGAAGCGAAAATGATAAGGAAAATTGGTTGCCGTAATCATACGAGCCGTAAATGAAATCGGATAAGTAGAACGCCGTAACATCCCCGGTAAAGCTCTTATCTTTGGACAAGGTGAAATTATTGTTTATGTTCCCATAAAAACCATATGTGCTGTTAGAATACGTTTCCTGTTGGCTCTCTAGCGCAAAGAATTCATTTTCAAAATAAAATCCGGAAAGATAGGCGCTAAGGTACCACCAGGGAAAAGGTGAGGAAACATGCAGGATGTCCAGAGAATATTGAAAATCCTCAATGAGATTGGCGTCGACAGTTCGCATCACAAAATTCTCATTGTCCTGAAACCGCAACGTACTTAGGGCATTGTCTGTATGGTGATAATAGACGTCGACAAACCATTTGCTCTTATAATTATAGCTTATGGTGAATTTGGAGTCGATCGCAGGCATTAAATTTGGATTACCTCCATTGAAATTGTTTTCGTTCAAAAAATATTTAAATGGGTTTAGGCTTTGGTATCGTGGTCGTTCGATACGGCGTGCAAAACTAACGCCTAAAGAATTCGAGTCGTTTACAGTATATTGCAAGGAAAGGGACGGGAAAAATTCTAGATATTCTTGATTGTTCACAAGACCCAGAGATCTTGAATCTCCTTCGACGGCTGTAACCTCTGTACGAAGGCCTGCAACAAGATCCCATTTTTGCCATTGTTTGGAAAAATTGATATAGCCGGCGAAGATGGATTCTAGATACGTGAACTCGTCGGAAAGGGCCGGATCGAACTCCATCACATTATTGTTTGTATTAAAAAAATCGAGTCCGCTTTGCGAATCGATATTAGAGTATTTTATACCTGTTTCCCACTCCTGTGATTCACCGGGAACTTTCAAATCGATGGCGCCGGTTGCGATGTCACTGTCCTGCAAGGCATCGGTAAAAAAACTATTGCTTCGAAGGCTGCTGCCATTCGGCAGAAAGTAGTTGGTCAATACACTTTGGTGCTGCTGGTCGTCGTAAACAATAAAATTCAAAGTGGTGGTCAGGCTTGTTCCTGTATCATCCAAAAGCGCACGATACTCTGCAGTGAACGACAGGTTCTTTTGATCATTCTCCAAATCGCTTGTTGTTCGGAAGGTTGAATCCAATTGTCTTTGTGCATTGAATAGTTCAGCATATACGGTGTTGTGGTAGGCCGTATTTGGAGAAATGAAGATGTTAGAAGCAATACTGAAGGAGTTTCTTTTATTGAGTGTGATATCTGCAATCAAATTACCATGATGGGCATAGGAATTGGTAGTCCTTGTGAAGTTTGTTTCCCAAAAAGAGCGGGTGGTGATTTCATCTACATTGAAGAAGCGAATTTCATCAAACTGTTCTTTAAATTCTTTTCTTGGATTAAAGCTATAGCTTCCAAAAAGGTCTAACCAATCGTTCTTATAAAAGTGAGAAGTACCCACCGAATATTTAGCGTATACAGCTTGTTCATACCGCCCTTCAACAGAGCCTTTATATCCTACTGAAACTGGCCGAACGGTAATAATATTCAGTACAGAAACAGCTTCGGCATCATACTTTGCGGAAGGATTGGAGATCACTTCAATGCTTTTTATGTTTGAGGCATCCATGTTTCTAAGGAAAGAGGCTACTTCCGTTTCAGATAGATAAACCCGCCTTCCATTAAGATAAATAGTTGCCGGCATGTTTTTTATGGTGATCTTGTCTTGAAGGATCAACACGCTAGGTGTTTTGCTAAGCAGTTCCATTGTATTTCCGGTGGCAATCGAACTGTTCTCCACAGTAAAGATTAATTTTCCCTGCTCCTTTTGGAGCATTGGCTTTCTTCCTGTGATTACAGTTTCCTGCAGCGCTTCGGTAGCTTCTCTCATTGTTATGGTGGGAAGTGTCGTATTATTCGAGAGTTCAAAGAACTGCTCTTGCGTTTCATAGCCAATAAAACTGAAGGTGATCCTATATGGTTGCGCAGCCAGGTTCGTGATGACAAACGTTCCTTGTTCATCGCAGGTGGTCCCGGCAAAAGGTATTGTTGTATTATTTTCTGAAAAAACCAATACGGTAAGATATGGCAATGGTTCCCCTGAAGCATTCTCCACCTTCCCCGAAACCGAATACTCTTGTGCGAAGAGGGGAATCGAACACAGCAAAAATACCATAAAAGATCTAATTGCTTTCATGTTAGGGTGCAGCCTGCATAATTGATTATAATTGAAAGGGTATTAAAAAATGGTTGTGGAATTTGTGACCGCTGCACTACAAAGATGGCATTTTTTTTTAACAGGAATTATCCTATATTCAGATTTTTAAGCTGAAAACAAGGTTAATTGAATATTCCTGTCTTTTTAAGTTATATTTGCAGCCTCAAACGAATTGAGACGAATTGCTATGAAGAATATTCGAAATTTTTGCATTATCGCACATATCGATCACGGTAAAAGCACTTTGGCCGATAGGTTGCTGGATGCAACAGGTTCTGTGACCAGTCGCGAAAAACAGGATCAATTGCTGGACAGCATGGATCTGGAGCGCGAGCGTGGTATTACCATTAAGAGCCATGCTATTCAAATGGACTATGTGTATGAAGGGGAGTCTTACGTTCTCAATTTAATAGACACCCCGGGTCACGTTGATTTTTCGTACGAAGTTTCCCGCTCGATAGCGGCCTGCGAAGGAGCCTTATTGGTAGTAGATGCTGCGCAGAGTATTCAGGCGCAAACCATTTCAAATTTATATTTAGCCTTGGAAAACGACCTTGAGATCATCCCTGTGTTGAACAAGGTGGATCTTCCTTCCGCCAATCCGGAAGAGGTTACCGATGATATCGTAGATCTTTTAGGGTGTGACGCCGATGAGGTGATTCCGGCCAGTGCAAAGACGGGAATTGGGATCGATGAGATCCTAGCAGCTATAATAAAAAGAATCCCCGCCCCTAAAGGAAATCCGGAAGAGTCCTTACAAGCACTCATCTTCGATTCTGTTTATAATCCCTTCCGTGGTGTTGAAACTTATTTTCGTGTACTCAACGGTGAGATTAGAAAAGGGCAGCATATAAAGTTCATGGCTACCGGCAGGTCTTATTATGCAGATGAAGTAGGTACACTTCGACTTAAACAGCAGCCAAAAGAAGTTATAAAAACCGGTGATGTAGGATACCTCATCACAGGGATCAAAGAAGCGAAAGAAGTAAAAGTGGGCGACACGATTACCGACGCTAAGAACCCAACGACCAACATGATTGAAGGTTTCGAAGATGTGAAACCCATGGTATTCGCGGGTATCTATCCTGTTGATACTGAAGATTATGAAGAGCTTCGGGCTTCGATGGAAAAGTTGCAGCTTAACGATGCATCTTTAGTGTTTATCCCCGAAAGTTCTGCGGCCTTAGGTTTCGGATTCCGTTGCGGTTTCCTGGGAATGCTGCACTTGGAAATTATTCAAGAGCGTTTAGAGCGCGAGTTCGATATGACGGTGATTACCACCGTGCCCAACGTATCGTACCATGCATACACAAACAAGGAGCCGGACACCATAATTCTAGTCAATAATCCCTCGGATCTTCCAGAGCCTTCCTCATTAAATCGAGTAGAAGAACCATATATAAAGGCGACAATCATCACCAAATCCGACTATGTTGGTCCCGTGATGTCGCTTTGTATTGAGAAAAGAGGTGAGATAACCAATCAAACATACCTCACTACCGAGCGTGTTGAGCTTTCTTTCGACATGCCTTTGGCTGAAATTGTATTTGACTTTTACGACCGCCTTAAAACCGTTTCGCGCGGATATGCCTCCTTTGATTACTCGCCTATTGGAATGCGAACATCGCAGTTGGTGAAAGTAGACGTCTTGTTAAATGGAAATGGGGTAGATGCGCTTTCGGCCTTGTTGCACAAAGACAATGCGTATGACATTGGTAAGAAAATGTGCGAGAAGCTAAAGGAATTGATCCCCAGACAGCAATTCGACATCCCTATTCAGGCGGCGATTGGTGCTAAGATCATTGCTCGTGAAACCGTAAAAGCGCTTCGGAAAGATGTAACTGCAAAATGTTATGGCGGGGATATTTCACGAAAACGAAAACTTCTTGAGAAGCAGAAAAAAGGTAAAAAACGGATGCGTCAAGTTGGTAATGTAGAGATTCCACAGGAGGCATTTATGGCCGTCCTGAAGCTAAACGACTAGCCGCCACAGGTCGCTCCGGCGGCTTCGAGATCTGCAATATACACATCAAAAGAAGTTCCGGTATTTTCGCCGTTAACAGTGGCGTTTCCATCGCCATCATCACAAACTTCAAAGTTGGCGGTTTGAGGAGAATTACAGGTGGTACAAGCCCTTCCGTCATCCTTTTTGCATCCCCACAAGGAGAAAGCCATCAGGAAAAAAAGCAATATAAAAAAGGTGTTTTTCAAAATAAAAGTGTTACTACATGGCTAACGTGGGGGTGCGTCATTTTATTTCTTTGTTTTTATTTCAGCTTCGTCTTTCGTTGCGTTAATAACGTCCTCAAAATCCATAGGTTTACCTAAATACACCAAATTACTATCCTCTGATACTTGCATGCTGGAGGCATCTTTGATCAGTTCGATCTTCCCTTTGGCATCCTTTAAAAACAGAGCGATCGCATTTTCGGCATCTTCAATAATTCCCAGAATGCGCATGAATTGATTTTCAGAATCCACAGGGATCTCTTGGATAGAAGGAAAATCTCTGGCCACCTCGGTAAACTTAATATAATCATGTGTTTTTGAAAAGATTCCTTCGCCATTTATATTTTGGTTGGGATTCATTAGCTCCTCTGCCGTTAGAAGGCGATAGGTTCCATTCTCTCCAAAAACCTTTCCGAAGCGATTGATGGCCTGTCTATTGATCTCGTCGTTTCCGGTCATGGCCAATAAGTAACCTACATCATTTAGTTCAATGTTGTCCGTAAGGTCATCAGAATAAATGTTCGCCGTAATGGCATCGAGACCCAGCTCTCTGGCCATCATGACGTTGTTTCGGTTGGAGTCCACCAATACTACGTGCCTGTCGTTCTTTTGAAGATATGTGGCAATGAGCCTTGATACCTTTGAAGCGCCCACAATCATAACTCCTTCGGAAGTCTTTAAAAACACCCCTACCACCGAAGCGAAGAATCGTGCCGTAGTGGCATTTAACAAAACCGTTATCAAAACCACGGCAAAAACCAATGGGGTTATATATTCAGCTCCTGCTACGCCTTCAATTACGAGCTTCGTCCCAAAAAGTGAAGCGATTCCCGCTGCCACGATCCCTCTAGGACCTACCCAACTTATAAAGATCTTTTCGTTGGTCTTGAGGGATGAACCTATCGTACTCAAAAATACCCCTAAGGGACGCAGTACAAAGATCACGATAGCTATAAGGATGGCTGTTTTCCAATTGTATACCAAAAGCAGGTCTTCTAAGCTAATGTTGGCCGCCAATAAAATAAACAGAATAGAGATGAGCAGCACGCTTAGTGACTCTTTAAAATACAGAAGCTCCTTTAAGTTTGGTAGGTCGCTGTTTCCCAGAAACATTCCCATTACTACAACAGCAAGCAATCCCGACTCATGTGCAAAGAGGTCGCTCGCAACGAAGATGAGCAACACCATAGAAAGGGACACTACATTGAGCAGATAATGTGGAATGACCTTTCTTTTAACCGCTTGATATAAAGCAAATCCTCCGGAGACCCCAAAAGCAAAACCGATCACGATGATCTTTCCAAACTCCATGAGCGCCTGTTTTGTGTATCCGGAATCGCCTTCAACACTAATAAATTCAAAGACCAATACTGCGACCAAGGCCCCAATAGGATCGATAAGGATCCCCTCCCATTTTAGAACAGCAGAAACATCCTTCTTCAATGGAATGTTTCGTAAAATAGGTGTGATTACCGTAGGTCCGGTAACTATGATAAGGGCTGAAAAGAGAAAAGAAACGCGCCAGCTTAATCCGAATACATAATGTGCGGCAATTCCTGCACCTACGAATGTAACAGCAGATCCCAGGCTTATTAATTTTCCAATAACAGGTCCTACCTTGGAGATCTCTCCACGCTTTAAGGTAAGTCCGCCTTCAAATAATATGATCCCAATAGCGAGGGAAACAAAATAGAAAAGATTCTCTCCCGGAAACAATCCACCTCCCGATCCATTGCCATCCCATATAGGTTTTATCCATTGGGAGCCATCTTCCGAAATAAGCGTTGATATGGGACCTACAAACAGGCCAATTAGGATAAGCGGTAAAATGGCGGGAATTTTAAACTTCCAGGCGACCCATTGAGCCAAGATTCCCAGGATGATAATTCCGGCTAGTTCGAGCATATTTTTTGATTTTGGTAAATAAAGCGCATTCGCTTCGGTTAAACGCTAAGTTTTTGTTAAAAATAGTATAATTAATTTATTCCGAAGTCACCATTCTCTAACGGTTTTAGTATTTTGCGTCTCTTTTAATGCCTAATGAATTTATACCCTGTAGAAGCCGGAAACTTTAAATTGGACGGAGGTGCCATGTTTGGCGTAGTTCCAAAAACACTGTGGTCCAAGACAAATCCCGCCGATGCCAATAACATGATCGATATTGCGGCCCGATGCTTGCTCATTGAAAACGGCGACAGGCTCACGCTTATTGACACAGGCATGGGGAATAAACAATCTGAAAAATTTTTTGGTTACTACTATCGCTGGGGAGATCATGATCTGGACACTTCCTTGCAAAAGATCGGGTTTCATCGCGACGATATTACAGATGTCTTTATGACGCATCTTCATTTCGATCATTGCGGCGGAAGTGTACAATGGAACAAACAACGCACCGGCTACGAACCCGCTTTTAAAAATGCTACTTTCTGGAGCAACGCACGGCATTGGGAATGGGCAACTAAGCCCAATCGCAGAGAGCAAGCTTCTTTTTTAAAGGAAAATATTATTCCAATGGAAGAAAGCGGACAATTGAAATTTGTATCAGATACCGATTCGGACTTTGCTGAAGCGAATGAACTTGACTTTGGTATCTTCTTTGCAGATGGACACACCGATAAGCAAATGATCCCTCATATAAAATACAAAGAAAAAACCATCGTTTTTATGGCAGATCTATTGCCAACAGCGGGGCATATACCAATACCATTTGTAATGGGATACGACACCCGGCCATTGCTAACCTTACCTGAAAAAGAAAAGTTTTTAACTGCTGCGGCAAACCATAACTATTATTTATTTTTAGAGCACGACGCTCACAATCCAATAATCACAGTAAAACATACCGATAAAGGCGTCCGAATGGACCAAGTGTTTCACTGTTCTGATATTTTTAATTAAACTGAAACTATGAAAATCTTTAAAATGCCTTTAATCGCTGCTACTGCAGCGATCCTATTGAGCAGCTGCGGAAGCAGTGTTGCTCCCATTATTGCAACACCGGTTGAGAATATTGACACCCTTCCTTTGAAATCGGCTCCCCTAACCGACATACAATTAAAATCATGGAGCTCCGCAGACCTTTTAACGGACACCATCCCCGGAATGAGCGTGAACAAAGCTTACACCGAATTATTGCCGAAACGCAAAGGTGAAACGGTGATCGTCGGGGTGATCGATAGCGGAATTGACATCGAACACGAAGACCTAAAAAATATTATTTGGGTAAATGATGATGAAATTCCCGGGAATGGGATCGATGATGACAACAATGGATATGTAGATGATATCCACGGATGGAATTTCCTTGGCGATATTGTTGCAGAGAACATGGAGTATGTTCGCTACATAAAAAAATTGGGGCCTAAGTTTGAAGGTAAGACCGAAGCTTCTGTTAGTGCAGCAGACCGTGCAGATTTCATATTGTTTCAAAAAGCAAAGGCAGAATATGAAAAAGAATATCAACAGGCGCTGGCCAACAAGATGCAATACGAGCAAATTCTTTCGCAAGTAGCGCCTGCACATGAAACCATGAGTAAAAAACTTGGGAAAGAAACCTACACCAAAGAAGATCTAGCGGCTATCCAAAACCCATCGGCTCAAGAGCAACAACAAATCGCGATGCTTACACAAATGCTCGGATTTGGGGAATCTGTGCCTGCTGTTATGAAAGAGCTTAAAAGCGGCATTGACTACTTTGGTGGCCGACTGGACACACACTTTAATCTTGAAAAAGATTTTAGAACGGTCTTGGGCGATGATCCTAACGATATCAATGACAGGGTATACGGAAATGCAGATGTGGACGGGCCGGATCCTAAAAAAGAAGATGCCAGACACGGAACCCACGTTGCGGGTATTATTGCAGCCCAACGAAACAATGGCATAGGCATGGATGGAATCGCACAGAACGTAGAAATTATGGTAGTACGTGCCGTTCCGGACGGTGATGAATACGATAAGGATATCGCTTTAGCCATTCGTTATGCGGTAGACAACGGTGCGAAAGTAATCAACACAAGTTTTGGAAAATATTATTCACCACACCCGGAATGGGTTTGGGATGCTATTAAATATGCATCAGACAAGGACGTACTTATCGTGAACGCTGCCGGAAATGAAGGGTATAACCTAGACACCATTCAAGTGTATCCTAATGACCAAAAAGGTGTTGAAGCCGAAATGGGTGAAACTTTTATCACTATTGGAGCGCTTAATTATGATTATGGAAGTGAGCTGATAGCAGATTTTTCAAATTACGGAAGATCGAACGTAGATGCGTTTGCTCCCGGTGTGAAGATCTGGTCTACAACACCCTTAAACACCTACGAATTCCTTCAGGGCACCTCAATGGCCGCTCCTGCTGTCGCCGGAGTAGCAGCTATGATACGTTCTTACTACCCAAATCTTTCAGCAAAACAAGTAAAAGATATCCTTATGAACAGCGGTCTGTCTTCTAAGACCCCTGTTGTATTGGGCGGCGACCCTTCCAATACCGATAATTTCACGAATATCTCTAAAGGAGGTAAAATGGTGAATTTGTATAACGCCTTGATCATGGCAGATAAAATGTCTCGATAATGAAGAAGTTATTTGGAAGTGTACTTGCGTTGTTGATCGTCACAACTGCCGTATCTCAAAACACATTGGGCTATTGGCAACAAAAGGTCGATTATAAAATGACCATTGATATGGACGTAGAAACCTATCAATACAAAGGGACACAAAATCTCGTATACACGAACAACTCCCCCGATACATTGGACCGTGTGTTCTACCATCTTTATTTTAATGCCTTTCAGCCGGGAAGTGAAATGGACGTGCGCTCGCGCACCATCGCCGATCCCGATGATCGCGTAAAAGATAGAATTTCGAAGTTGTCTCCTTCGGAAATAGGATACATTAAGCTTATTTCATTAACACAAGATGGGATGGCACTTACGTATGAAGTCGTTGGTACGGTGCTGGAAGTACAGTTGAACAAGCCCATCCAGCCGGGACAAAGTACAACCTTCGAGATGGTTTGGGATGCTCAAGTACCTTTGCAGATACGCCGAAGCGGCAGAAACAGTAGTGAAGGCGTGGCCCTCTCCATGACGCAATGGTATCCTAAGATGGCAGAATATGATTTTGAGGGATGGCATGCTGACCCTTATATTGCTCGTGAGTTCCACGGGGTATGGGGAGATTTCGATGTTAAGATCACTATTGATGCCGATTATACTATTGGCGGGACCGGCTACCTTCAGAATCCCGCAGAGATTGGTCATGGTTATCAACTGCCCGGCCAAAAGACCATGAAGCCTAAGAATGGAAAATATACGTGGCATTTTGTGGCTCCCAATGTTCATGATTTCACTTGGGCAGCAGACGATGAATACATTCATGATGTTTACAAAGGTCCAAATGGGGTCGACCTGCATTTCTTTTATAAGAACAACCCGGAGATCAAGGAGAACTGGAAGAACCTTCAGCCTAAAACTGCAGAGCTGCTCGCCTTTTTCAACGAGCATATTGGCCCCTATCCCTACAAGCAGTATTCTGTGATCCAGGGAGGTGACGGTGGTATGGAATATGCCATGTGTACCTTAATTACCGGTGAAAGAAAATTTGAAAGTCTGGTAGGCGTTACCGCCCATGAGTTGGCGCATAGCTGGTTCCAGTTCCTGTTGGCAACAAACGAAGCAAAACACGAATGGATGGATGAAGGTTTCACTTCCTATATCTCTGATGAGGCAATGAATGTTGTTATGGATCAAAAGAATCCTAATCCGCAGGCCGGTTCTTATAGAGGGTATGGCTTTTTGGCGACCAGCGGAAAGGAGCAGCCTCAATCTACCCATGCAGATCGTTACCACAGCAATCGTGCGTACGGAATTTCGGCATATAGCAAAGGCGCTGTGTTCCTCGCACAATTAGGCTATGTTATTGGTGAAGCACACTTAAAAGAAACATTAAAGCGCTATTACAGCGAATGGAAGTTTAAGCATCCTACGCCAAACGATTTTATTCGTGTGGCCGAAAAAGTGTCCGGGTTCGAGTTAGACTGGTACCTAACCGATTGGACGCAGACCACGAATACCATTGATTACGCAATTAGTTCTGTTTCTGAAGAAAATGGAAAAACGACCGTTCAACTAGAGCGTATCGGCTTAATGCCAATGCCTATCGATCTTTATGTACGCTACGAAGACGGGTCTGAACAAGTCTTCCATATTCCGTTGCAGATGGCACGTGCCGAAAAGGACAATCCGTTTCCGCAAATAAATTGGACCGTACTTCCGGATTGGGCGTGGGCGTATCCAACATATCAATTTGAGATCACCAATGGTAAAAAAGTACAGATCATGGTGATCGATGCTACACAGCGCATGGCAGATATCAATCCGAAGAATAATTCCTTCGGAATGGAATAAGAATTTTTTTAAAATTCACATGAAAACCCGGTTCTTCTGATTCGGGTTTTTTTATACAGTATTATTGTACATTTATAGGATGAACCTTCGTTTCCCAAAACGCGAAAAACTAAAAAGCCGAAAAGCCATCGAAGTGCTGTTTTTGGAGGGGCGCTCCGTCACAAAATTTCCCTTGAAGGCCTTCTATATGCCCCTCTCCGAAGCTGCTGCCAATCGAGCGGCTTTTGCGGTTCCTAAGCGAAATTTTAAATCGGCTGTGGAGCGAAATCGAATAAAAAGGCAGCTTCGGGAAGCCTATCGGCTTCAAAAACAGCTGCTAGCCGCTAATAACGGCCCAAAATTTGCGTTGTTATTTCTATACATTAGTAAAGATAAACCACAGTACGTGCTTCTGGAAAGTTCCATGCGCACGATTCTTAACAAGATCATCGATGAAAGCAATTAGTTTCCTTTTAATTCTATTCTTTATGGCCTGCGGCGGGCCTTCCGGAGAGAGCGACAGTTTTGAGAAAGCTGAAAGCAAAGCGGCCGATTACGAAGATGTATCCATGGCTGAAGAAATAAGTGTTTCCGAAGCTATTTCAGAAAATACAGCAGTTCAGGAACAAAAGATCATTAAAACGGCCCAGCTTGTTTTTGAGACCCAACAACCGGATGAGACGCACCAGAAGGTGCTTCAGCTGGCGCAACAATTCAAGGCGATCGTGCAGAACGACAATAGCGGGAAAGGCTACAATCGCATTTTTAGGAACATGACGGTGCGTGTGCCAACGGAGCACTTTCAATCGTTTATCGATGGTATTTCTGAAGGGGTTGATTATTTCGATCAACGGGATATTTCTCGACAGGATGTCACCGAAGAATTTGTGGATCTGGAAGCCCGTCTCAAGGCGAAACGCGAACTGGAAACCCGCTATCTCGAGTTGCTGAAACAGGCAAAGAACGTGAAGGAAATGTTGGAAATTGAACGTGAACTGTCTAACATTCGGGAGGAGATAGAAGCTAAGCAGGGACGTTTACAATACCTGCAAAGTCGTGTTTCCATGAGCACCATACATATTGAATTCTATAAGCTCACTTCAGAAACAGGTATTACCCAATCGTACGGCCAGAAGATGTTGAATGCGCTTAAAGGCGGCTGGGACGGTATCTCGATCTTCTTTTTAGGTTTGTTATACCTATGGCCCTTATTCCTTATCGTTTTGGTGGCGCTATTGATAATCCGTAGATTTATACGAAGAAGAAAAAAGAACTAACATGAAGATGATGAAAAAAAGACTCTTAATTCCGGTTTTAGCAATTGGTATTCTGGTCTCTACTGCAAGTTTTAAAAGCGATTTCTTCGAGATCGCAAAACAGATCGAAATTTTTACAACCCTCTTTAAGGAGTTGAATATGAATTATGTGGACGAAGTAACTCCTGCCATTCTTATGGATAAAGCCATTAAGGGCATGTTGGAGGACCTGGACCCGTATACGGTATATTGGAACGAGCAAGCCGTCGAGGATGCGCGAATCAACAATGCCGGCGTGTATACGGGAATTGGTGCAGCTGCGCGTTCAGAAAAAGATAAGATCGTTATTGTAGAGCCCTATCAGGATTATCCTGCAGATAAGGCCGGTCTAAAAGCGGGTGATGAGATTATTAAAATTGGTAATGTACGTCTCGCCGATTTTGAAGATGATGCGGGCGAATTGCTGAAAGGTGCACCGGGATCGACCGTGGAGGTTACGTACCTCCGCCAAGGAAAAACCAACACAACAACAATCACACGTTCTGCTGTAGATGTAAAGGCAGTCCCGTATTACAAGCTTATCAATAATGATATTGGCTATATCGTACTTACCACCTTCAACCGCAAAACGACCGTTGAGACCAAAGCGGCTTTGGAAGACCTGAAAGAACAGGGCGCGAAAAAAATTATTTTGGACTTGCGAGGAAATCCCGGCGGATTACTTAATGAGGCAATCAATATCGTAAACCTCTTTGTTCCGAAAGGAGAAGTGATTACAACCACTAAATCGGTGATTGAAAAATACAATAAGACATACAAGACCATGCAGGATCCCATAGATACTGAGATCCCCCTGGTGGTGCTGGTGAATGGTCGCAGTGCTTCGGCCAGCGAGATCGTTTCCGGGGGACTGCAGGATCTGGACCGCGCTGTGGTGGTAGGTGCGCGCAGTTTTGGGAAAGGACTTGTACAGCGTCCTAAAAAACTAACCTATGGGACACAACTAAAAGTTACTATTTCTAGATATTACACTCCCAGCGGGCGTTGCATTCAAGCACTGGATTATTGGAACCGGGACGAGAATGGCGATCCTATTAGGGTAGATGCCAAAGAGTACAATAAATTTAAGACCAAGGGCGGACGCACTGTGTATGACGGGGGTGGGATCATGCCCGATGTACAAGTGGAAACAGCCGTTTTTAGCCCAATTACTACAGCTTTATTAAAAGACAATGTAATATTCAATTACGCTACTAAGTATTATTATAGTCACCAGTTGGCTGATTGGCAAAACTTTACTTTTTCTGAATCCGATTTTCAGGATTTTCTATCGTTTCTGAAGCAAAATAATTTCAGCTATGAGACAGAGACCGAAAAGGAATTCGCCGAAGCATTACGACGCTCGGAAGATGATGACCTTAAGAAGGAGATCAACAGTAGTTATAACGCGCTAATGGCGGCTATTGAAGTAGCCAAGGACAAAGCAATCGTAGCAAAAAAAGCAGAGATCAAATCATTGTTGAGTGATGAAATACTGAAGCGCTATTTTTATCGGGATGGTCTTTACAATTATCAGGTAGAGAATAATCCTGAAATTTTAGAGGCGATCGCTGTTCTGTCCAATGAAAACAGATATAGAAACATCTTGAAATAAAAGTGGATTCCTTTTTGAATTTTTTTGAAACCATGCCCATCTGGATGAAAGCCGGATGGGTATTTTTTTGCTTGGCGGTTTTCTGGATTCTGGAAGGTTATTATGCGCTGGTTGTAAAAAAGTACAAGAAATGGAAGCATGCCAAAGTCAATATGCTATTGCTGGTCCTAGTGATGATCATCAATGCCGTTTTCGGAATTCTAACAGTAGGTATTTTCGTGTGGCTGGATGCCAATCAATTTGGGATATTACATCTTTTTGATCTGCCTGTTTGGGCAGAACTCCTGCTGGCGATCATGGTCTTGGACCTTATCGCTCAATACGGAGTTCATTATTTGCTACATCAAGTTCCGTCGCTTTGGCGATTGCATATCGTGCATCATAGCGATAAGCATGTGGATGCCACTACAGGAACGAGACATCATCCTTTGGATTTTATCCTTAGGGAATCTTTTGCCTTACTGGCGGTCATTATTATGGGAATGCCCATTTCATTTTATTTTTTCTACAGGATCTTAAGCGTGTTATTTACTTATTTTACACACGCGAACATTCGTATGCCGTTGTGGCTGGATAAAACATTGAGCTACATTATAGTGACGCCAAATATGCATAAATTCCACCATCATTATCAACTTCCTTGGACCGACACCAATTACGGAAATATGCTGTCGATATGGGATCGAATGTTTGGTACTTTTAGCTATGAGAATGTAGACGACATACAATATGGACTGGACATTTCGGACCATACCGATGATGAGAATTTTGGAGTTCAATTGCGAATTCCGTTCAATAAGCGTGTGGTCTCAAAAAAGTCTTAACACCCCATTAACAGGGATTCTCCTCTTTTCTACGTATTTTGTGAGTTATGGTACAAGTTGATAAAGCAGAAAGTACAGAAGTTATCAAACATTCTGTAACGTATTTAGAGAGCAAAGGTTTTGAGAATATCAAGGCCGATATTGAAGGCTACGAGACTCCTAAGTCGTATCGAAAAAAGGGAAGTGACGAAATTATCACTCCGGATATCGTCGCAGAACGTGCCGGAATTAAGCATTATTTTGAGGTTAGTTTGAAATCTCAGAAGCCCACACTGTTAAAGTCGAAGTGGCGTTTTCTGGATGTTTTAACCCGAATGCGAAACGAAAGATTTAGAATTATTACACGTCGCGGCCACTACAAGTTCACGAACGAAATGCTGGATGACCTTAACCTTCAAAAGAATTTAATTAAGTTGTAACCATTGCAATGTGTGGAATACCATCTTCAAGGTATCCCTCGCCGGTGGTGGTGAATCCGTGGGATTCGTAAAATTTTATAAGATAGGTTTGTGCTGAAAGTTTAATGCTTTCTGTTTCAAACCTATTTTTTATAGCCGCTATCGAAGCTTGCATGATCTCGTGACCATAGCCGTATTTTCTGTAGGATTGTGCCACCACCACCCTTCCAATGGCCGCTTCCTTAAAATACACTCCTTGCGGAAAACAGCGTGTATAGGCAACAAGCTTGTTGTCATGTCTTCCAATAATATGAAGCGCCTTCTGGTCCTTTCCGTCAATATCTTGATACACACAATCTTGTTCGACCACGAACACTTCGCTGCGCAGTTGCAGAAGATCGTATAGTTCCGGAACGGTGAGCTCTTCAAAGGTCTTTACAGTGATCTCCATGGATTAATCTTGTACAACGATGTCTTTTGGATCGTCACGTTCATATTCTGGTTGTAAATTTACATGATTGATACCAAACTTATTATAGAGCATTTCCTCAACGCGGTCTGATATTACATCGAACTCAGACAGGGTGATGTCCTGAATAAATTCTACATGTGCCTCAAGATGTGTTTCATTCTCGTTAAGTTGCCATACATGCATGTGGTGTACATTCCTTATTTCTGAAAAAGAAGTGATCGCATCATTGATCTTTTCAAGATTTATAGCTTCAGGTGTGAAAAGCATCAATACACTGAAAGAACTTTTCAGAAGGGAATATCCCATGAATAACAGGTAAACAGCAATAAGCACCGTAAGCACACTGTCTACCCAGAACCATCCAAAATACATCATGAGCAATCCGCCTATTAATACGGCAACCGAAGCAGACATATCTGTAAATAAATGTAAATAGGCCGAACGCATATTCATGTTTTCCTTAGAATCCTTCCGAAGCAACAGAACGCTAAAACCATTGGCGACAATTCCTAACAACGCCAACCAAATAACCAAGTCGCTCTCGATTTCTTGCGGATCCAAAAACCGAAGGATGGCTTCATAAATAAGATAGGCCGCAACAATTAGCAAAGAAACGGCATTGACGAACGCTGCGATGATCTCTGCTCTTTTATAACCGAAGGTCTTATCTAATGAGGCTTCTTTTTTTGAATATCTATCTGCAATATAGCTTACTATCAAGGAAAGTACATCGCTAAAATTGTGCAGGGCGTCACTTAACAGTGAAAGACTGCCGGAGAGCAATCCACCGATCACCTGAGATATGGTTATAATAATGTTTAGTAGAATGGATAAAAGGAGCTTTTTTCCTTTTAGGTCCTGGGAATGGGTATGTGCGGCATGCGAATGATCCATCTCGTAAATTTACGAACATGCAATTTTAGCGACGCGACGCTCGTGTCTTCCTCCTTCAAAAGCAGTATTTAAAAAGGTTTTTACCATGTCCAAAGCCTGTGGTTCACTGGTAAATCTAGCCGGAATGCTCAATACATTGGCATTGTTGTGTTCGCGAGCCAAAGCGGTGATCTCTTTGGTCCAGCACAACGCAGAGCGCACATTTTGATGTTTGTTCGCCGTCATGTTTGCACCATTACCGCTTCCGCAGATAATGATCCCAAAATCGGCCTTTTTGGCTTCTACATCTTTTGCAACGGGATGGACGAAATCGGGATAATCCACACTGTCATTAGAATCTGTGCCGTGATTAATCACCTCATGGCCTTCCTTTTGAAGATATTCAACAATTGTTCTCTTGTAAGCGGTTCCCGCGTGATCGTTTCCAATAGCTATTTTCATGGCCTGTATTTTTTTCAAAGATATTGTAAATCTTGAAGTTTACTATTTATTAATGTTTACCTAAACATAAAGTTAATAACTATGTTCATATTTGTTCGTAGAAATTCAGTAAAAAAACTTGCAAGATTTTAATACTTGTATATAGTCGATTTTTTAAAACAGTATGCAAATTTTAGCGTCGTGTTTTATCTTAGTTTTATGAGACTTCATTTTTCGATTCCTAACAAATTCTTATTAAAATCTTATTAAAATATAACTGTCAATAGTGTTTGTTGACAGTTGTTAATGACATCGAATAAAACCTTAAAAATCACACGAGTTGATAGCTTAAAAGCTGTTGATAACCCTTCAAAAAATAGCGATAACTTAAATACAAAAACAATTGGATAAAAGTTATTGTACATATCAACAAGCTATCATCATCATCATTTTATTTTAAAATTTTAAAAAAGAAAAAATGTATATGTAATTAATGTTGATAAGAAGATTTAAACGATATGTAGTGAGGAAGTATCGTTGAGCTTATTGATGATCTCTTGTGCGCTAGGGATGTCCTCTTCATGTACTTGAAGTCGGATCCCTCCAAAAGCGTTGGAATGGAAAGGAAGCACTCCAATCATGGTTTCATGAAGAAAAACGTGCCTTATTTCCTGTTGTTCCAGTAAATGCCGTAAGACGGTATATTCGCTTGGAAAGGTAAATATTGCTATGGTTTTAAAGTTTTTCATCATGTAGGATGCTGTCTTACCAAGGTACTAAATCTTTGTGAATAAGGGAAGTTGATTGCTTTATATAATGTACTTTTACCATCATTAATAGATAACCATGCCTCAGAAGAATAAAAAAAGAAAGAAAGAAAAAATAGAAGCACTTACAGAAAGTATCTTAGCCATCCTTAGAAAGGACCATTCCAAACCCTATAATTACAAACAGATAGCAGCAAAGTTGGGAATGGATGATGCCAGCAGTCGTAACCAGATCATCAAGAAACTAAAAGGATTACAAGGCAAAGGAACTATTCAAGAGGTGGAACGCGGTAAATATATAATAACACCATCTCAAAATTATTATACCGGTAAAATGGACATTGCAGGTCGCGGTCAAGGTTATGTGATCGTGGAAGAGCTGGAAGAAGATATTCTGGTAAAGAACAAGAACCTCAATAAAGCATTGCAAGGGGATACTGTAGAGGTATATGTATTTAAGCGAAGAAAAGGAGGAAAGACCGAAGGGGAGGTCACTAAGATCTTAGAGCGGAAACGAACCGAATTTGTAGGTACCATCCAGGTGATGGAAAACTTCGCTTTTGTGGAAGTGACCGATTATAAAATGTATACCGATATCTTTATTCCGAAAGCGAATATTGGAAATGCAAAGAACGGTGAAAAGGTGCTAGTGGCTATGGAAGACTGGCCGGAAAAAGCCGATTCTCCTTATGGAAAAGTACTGAAGGTACTGGGGATGCCGGGAGAGCATAATACAGAGATTCATTCTATTTTGGCTCAATACGGACTCCCGTATGACTTCCCTCCCGAAGTTGAAGCGTATGCTAATAAATTAGATACCAAAATTCATCAAGAAGAGATCGATAAACGACGTGACATGCGTAAGGATCTCACCTTTACCATTGATCCTAAAGATGCGAAGGATTTTGATGATGCTTTATCATTTACCAAACTCGAACATGGAAATTATGAAATCGGTATCCATATAGCCGATGTATCTCATTACCTTAGACCGGGTACTGTTCTGGACGATGAGGCCTACGAACGCGCTACATCTGTGTATCTTGTGGATCGGGTGGTTCCTATGCTTCCTGAAATTCTTTCCAATGGCGCTTGTTCATTACGACCTAACGAAGAAAAATACACTTTTTCTGCTGTATTTGAAATAACACCTAAGGCTGAAGTGGTAAAACAATGGTTCGGAAGAACGGTGACTTACAGCGATGCCCGGTTTGCTTATGAAGAAGCACAGCATATTATAGAAAACCCTGAAGCTGATTCTCATACAATCCCTTCGGAAATTTCTATCACCAATAAAAACTATACCGTTAAAAAAGAGATTGCAGAAGCAGTCCTGGAAATGGACCGGCTCGCAAAGATCCTTCGGCAAAAGAGAATGCGTCAAGGAGCGATATCTTTTGATAAGGTAGAAGTTAAATTTATCTTAGATGAAAAGAACAATCCGGAAGGGGTCTACTTTAAAGAAAGTAAAGATGCCAATAAGTTGATCGAAGAATTCATGCTCTTGGCAAACAGGAGTGTGGCAGAGTTCGTGGGAAAACAAAGTCAGAAAAAGACTTTTGTCTATCGTGTTCATGATGAACCGGACGATGAAAAGATAGCAGCCCTGGAAAATATAATCAAACGCTTCGGGTATCAATTAAATACCAAGAATCGTAGTACTACAGCAGCGTCACTTAATAAATTGCTGCACGACGTTCAAGGCAAAAAAGAACAGAATCTGGTCGATACCCTGGCGATTCGGTCTATGAGTAAAGCGATCTATACCACGAATAATATTGGGCATTACGGACTGGCATTCGATTATTACACACATTTTACATCGCCTATAAGACGGTATCCGGATGTTATGGTTCACCGACTTTTGCAACAGTATTTAGATGGTAAAAAATCGGCTAAGGAAGACAAGTACGAAGAGATGTGCAGCCATTCGAGTGATATGGAGAATCTTGCCTCCAATGCCGAACGGGACAGTATTAAATACATGCAGGTAAAATATATGCAAGACCATCAGGACCAAGAGTTCTTGGGGGTTATTTCCGGAGTGACCGAATGGGGCGTATATGTAGAAATTATCTCGAACAAATGTGAAGGAATGGTGCGTCTTCAAGATCTAAAAGATGATCGTTATACCTTTGATAAAGATGAATATGCCGTTATTGGACAACGCACCAAGAATGTGTATCGTCTTGGAGATGAAGTATATGTAAGAGTGAAAAATGCAGACCTTGTAAAGAAACATTTGGATTTTACCATGCTGGGACATCGAAAGGAGTACCAACCTCGTAATAGAGGATAAAATAATTTGTACTTTTACTGTCTATGTTTGATGGTTTATGGTACGCCGCCTTCTATGGATTTCTACTTGCATTCGCAGTAGGACCGGTGTTTTTTACACTCATTGAAACCAGTATCACTAAAGGCTTCAAAGCAGGATTGTTCTTTGATCTTGGCGCCATCTTTGCCGATATCATTTTTATTCTCATTGCGTATTACAGTACCAGTAAGATCCTGGAAAAAGTAAAGGATGATCCGGGGCTGCTTATTTTTGGCGGTGCTGTATTGATCGCTTATGGGATTATTTCTTATATAAGAACGGCTAAATCATTTATCAAGATCGCAAGAGAGCATTATGCAGTCAAGGTGAAGAAGAATTTAAGCGGTCTTTTTCTGAAAGGCTTTTTGCTTAATTTTGTAAATTTCGGGGTGTTGGCAGGGTGGATTGGGACTATCATCATGGCAAACGCCCTTACCTCTTCTGATAACGGCGTACTCCTGTTTTTAAGTACTGTTCTCATTACTTTTTTTGCTACAGATCTACTGAAAATAACTCTTGCAAAGAAGCTTAAAAGCAAGATGACCCCTCGCTTTATCTTTAAAACCAAAAAATGGGTGAGTATTCTTATCATTGGTTTTGGTGTCCTTCTCCTTCTTCAGGGGATCTTCCCTAATGAGGTAAAAGCGGGTCTGGAGCGCATTCCGGGGCAGGGTCATCCTGTAGACAACCCCATTCCTCCGGTGGAAGACTTTAAATAAAAAAACCTTCAGCGATAACTGAAGGTTCTTTCGAGGCATCAAGCGGATTCGAACCGCTGTAGAAGGTTTTGCAGACCTCTGCCTAGCCACTCGGCCATGATGCCCTTCTACCCAAAATAGGTTCGGCAAATATAAAAAGATTAAACTGAAAATTCCTATAAAAACCTATTTACCGTTCAGATTTCATGGTGACACTTACTTCCTCCACATCACCGCCAATAGGAGGGTTCACTTTTGCCACGGTTACTTTTACCCCCGCCACCAAGGGGAGTTGAGAAAAGATAGCATTAATAATGCGTTGTCCCACGTGCTCCAACAACTTAGAGCGTATGGACATTTCTTCTTTTATTATTTTCTGAAGATGCACATAATCAACAGTATCCGATAAATGATCTGTAGTAGCCGCCTTTACCAAATTGGCCTTTACTTCGAGATTTACCAGATAATCACTACCAATTTTCTCTTCCTCGACCAAACACCCGTGAAATGCATAGATCTTAATGTTCTTTAACCGAATGGTGCTCATAAACAAGTTTTGTGCAAAGATAGAAATTTCCACTCTCCAAGCTTCCTACCGCCGAAAATTGAGCCAACGGAATGCGTTTGAGGGGTTGTTTTTCATTAACTTTGCACATATTTTTTATACTATGACCGAAGAAAAAGAATCCCTCAATTTTATTGAGCACATCATAGAAGAAGATTTAAGAACAACGCACAACAAAAGTGATCTGTGCTTTCGATTTCCCCCGGAACCCAATGGGTATTTACATATTGGCCACGCCTCTTCTATCTGTTTGAATTTTGGACTGGGAGAGAAATACAGCGCACCCGTCAATCTACGGTTCGACGACACCAACCCCGCAAAGGAAGAACAAGAATTTGTAGATGCTATTAAGCGTGATATCGAATGGCTTGGTTTTACTTGGGCTGAGGAGTGTTATGCTTCAGATTATTTCCAGCAGCTCTACGATTGGGCCGTTCAATTGATCAAGGAGGGCAAGGCGTATGTAGATTCTCAAACTTCCGAAGCGATCGCGCAACAAAAGGGAACTCCCAACACACCCGGAACGGCAAGCCCCTATAGAGATCGATCTGTAGAAGAAAATTTAGAATTGCTGGAGAAAATGAAGAACGGTGAAGTGGGAGAAGGAGCACACGTGCTGCGCGCGAAGATAGACATGGCCTCATCCAATATGCTAATGCGCGACCCCGTTATGTATCGAGTACTTCATAAACACCATCACCGCACAGGTACGAATTGGAAGATATTTCCTATGTACGACTGGACGCACGGAGAAAGTGATTATATCGAACAGGTGTCACATTCTTTCTGTACCCTGGAGTTCCTGCCGCACAGAGAGTTGTACGATTGGTTTTTGGATCAAGTGTACGATGCCGACAAATTACGACCCAAACAACGTGAATTCGCACGCCGCAACTTAAGTCATACCGTGGTGAGCAAACGCAAACTTGCCAAACTGGTGGAGGAAGGTGTTGTAAGCGGCTGGGACGATCCCCGTATGCCCACGATCTCGGGGCTTCGTCGTCGCGGCTATACACCAGATTCTATAAAGAATTTTGCCGACAGCATTGGTGTTGGAAAGCGAGAGAACCTAATTGATGTTTCCCATCTGGAGTTCAATGTGCGTGAAGATCTCAATAAAAAGGCCCCTCGCGTTATGGCCGTGCTGGATCCGGTGAAATTGGTCATTACCAATTATCCCGAAGGTGAAACAGAGTGGCTGGAAGCCGAAAATAATCCGGAGGACGAATCTGCCGGTAGCCGCAAAGTGCCGTTTTCACGGGAATTATTTATTGAAAGAGAGGATTTTCAGGAGGAAGCAAACAGGAAATTCTTTCGGCTTACCTTGGACAAAGAAGTGAGGCTGAAGAATGCCTATATTATAAAAGGGGAACGGGTAGTAAAGGATTCCGAAGGGAATATTACAGAAATCCACTGCACCTACGATCCCGAAAGCCGAAGCGGAAGCGGTACCGAAGCTTCCATGCGTAAGGTAAAAGGAACGCTACACTGGGTCTCCGTGGCTCATGCCCTCCCGGCCGAAGTGCGACTGTACGATCGCCTCTTCACCGAGCCGGCTCCGGATGCTCACAAGGATAGGGATTTTATGGAATTTATTAACCCGGAATCGCTGCAGGTGATCACCGCCTACGTAGAACCCAGCCTTAAAGACGCGAAAGCCGAAGAAAGCTTTCAGTTTCAACGATTAGGCTATTTCGTGGTAGATCGGGATAGTACCGAAGATAAATTGGTCTTTAATAGAACAGTTCCCCTGCGAGATTCTTGGGCTAAGCTGGCCTGATAGTTCTTCCACATTAAAAGTTATGGAAAGATGCCAAAGTGTGTCTTTCCATTTATTTTATGATTAATTTTAAGAATAATTGGCTAAAAAAGAATCATTTTAAGATTTCTTTGTGTGTTGCAAATCAACTATTAACCGGTTATTAACAGCGAATAGCTGATGCTATAAGTAACTTTGTGAGACAATTTAAATAGTAACAATTTAAAAACAAGTATAACTATGGCATCGAATACAGGACAAACCTTATTAGCATTATTGACCGGAGCTGCAATTGGAGCAGGTATTGGAATTTTATATGCACCGGATAAGGGATCAAAAACTCGCAGTAAGATCAGCAAGGAAACCAAAAAAGCTCAGAAGAGACTCAACAAACAGATCAAAGAAACAACCAGCAACTTAAGTACAAAGGCGCAGCAGGCACGACTTAGTTTCGAACAGAAATTAGAAGACACCTTATCTTCTGCCAGCTATAAGGCCGATGATATCTTGGTTGCAATGGAAGACAAATTGGAAGCACTACGCAGACAAAATGCGAAACTCCAAAAGGAAACCACACAGGCTAAAGCCAAAACCACAGCCAAAAAAGTAACAGCATAAGATGGCCTTCGAGCGTCTCACCAATAGCTTAGAAAGAATAAGCGATAAGTTCCAGGAATATGGAATAAGTACGGCGGAGTACTATAAACTCCGCCTATTTAAATCTTCCATGAAGGGAGCTATCTCGTTGGTGAACTTATTGGTCTTCGGAAGCATTTTTCTGTTTGTTCTTCTTTTTCTATCAGTTGGGGCCGCCTTTCTAATAGGGAACAGTATAGGAACAGTTTCTGTTGGCTTCTTTATCGTTGGTGCTTTTTATGGGGTGATCCTTATCCTCATGTATGCTTTTGGAAGGAAAACAATTGAACGAAAAATGCTCTATAAATTCTCTGTGCTTCTCTACGATGAAGACGACCTTACGCCCAAACAAATGGCCGAAAGTGAATTGGAACAACTGGAAAAGAATCAACCCGTGGAGAGCTTATGAGACGATACACTACTTTTGAAGAAATAGACAGGGACCTTAAATACCTTAAGCTTAAGTCGCAAATTGACAAAGAAGAGCTGAAGCTGGGTTTTTCTGAAACAAAAGATACTGTTTCTGAAACCTTTTCTCCTTTCAACCTAATAGCGAATACCGTGGCCTCTATCGCTAAAAAAGCCTTTGTACTTAAAATGGTGGATCTATTAGTGGGGATAAAACCTGTAAAGAAAAAGGAATACGAGGAAGAGTAAGTTTACGAACGCTTCCCTTTATATATATCAAAAGCCCTTTTTAAAAGGGCTTTTTCTTTAGTACTTTAAATCATCGCCTTCGGCAGCTCGGGGCGGCGGCGGTGTTCTTTTCCTACGAGTGGTTTTGCCAATACCCTTTGCCTCGTTCTCCTTGCGCATTTGTTCTCCTATTTGATTGCTTGCCACGAACGAAGCGATCATGTCATTTAGCATATTGCTTCCTGCCTGAGGGGAGTTTGGAAGCAAGATCAAATTGGTATTGGTCTCTTCCCCAATCGATTGAAGGGTATCGTAATGCTGGGTCACTACAATAAGAGCAGAAGCTTCTTGTGAATTGATCCCCACATTGTTCAACACATCAACACTTTCTTCCAGTCCTCTTGCGATTTCTCGTCGCTGATCTGCAATACCTTGTCCTTGTAAGCGCTTGCTTTCTGCTTCGGCCCTTGCTTTGGCAACGATCTTGATACGTTCTGCTTCTGCTTCATATTCTGCGGCGACCTTTTCCCGTTCTGCCGCGTTTATACGGTTCATGGCGGCCTTTACCTGTACGTCCGGATCAATATCTGTAACCAGCGTTTTAATGATGTCGTATCCATAATTGATCATGGCATCGTTCAATTCTTGTTTTACCGCAATGGCAATATCATCTTTTCGCTCAAAAACATCATCTAGTTTCATTTTAGGCACCTCAGCACGCACCACGTCGAACACGTAAGAAGTGATCTGGTCGTGCGGATTCTCAAGCTTGTAGAAAGCATCGTAAACTTTCTCTTTTATCACTTGAAATTGTACCGAGATCTTAAGGCGTACAAAAACATCATCTTTTGTTTTTGTCTCTACCAACACATCCAATTGCTGGATCTTTAAATTGATGCGTCCCGCAATACGCTGTACCACAGGGATCTTGAATTGTAATCCGGAGTTACGTATGCTACTAAAGCGACCGAAATTCTCCACGATAGCTGCTGTTTGCTGCTTTACAGTAAAGAAGGAGGACAACAATAAAAAGAAAAGAACTATTCCTATCGGAACCATTAAAATTAAAAAACCACCCATTGTTGTTTGAAATATTAAATTAATAAGTTCGTTGAAGATACGAAATTAAAGCTATTTTTGACCCCTTATCAACCGAACCTAATTATGAGTCTGCAAAACCTACTTATTGTTACTTTTTTTACACTTATTATTCAACAAGCTCACAGTCAACGAAACTACGAAGAATACAACAGATTAGGCCTAAATGGTGGTTTGACCCTTTTTGATATCAATACGGATAATTTTGATACTGGTCAGGGAGAAGGATTCATGGTAGGTTTCACAACACGTGGCTCTTTCCGTAATAATTTCGACCTTATTTATGGTATTAACTTTTACAATAATACCGTAAAGATCAATGCTTTTAGCGCAGGTATACCAACCACCGCTCAGCAACGCCCTTTAGAATATATTATTCAATCGGCACAGATCAATTTTTTGGGGAGCTACAATATCATAAAGCATCATCTGAGTTTGGAATTTGGTCCATTGCTTAATGTCAACGGCAAAATGAACTTAAAAGATGACAGCTTTGAGGATTATGTTGTGAGCGGCTATGAAACCCTTACCGCAGGGGATATTGAAGATATTTCAAAGATTAATTTTCATCTTATGGGTGGAATTACCGGCGGTCTGGAAAGTTTTCGTATAAGCGCACATTATCAATATGGGGTGACCAACATGCTTGACAATCTCAATGATAAAGAGATCGAGAACAATGGGTCTGAATTCGAAGGTCACAGCTCGACCATAGTCATCGCAGCGATCCTCTATTTCTAAGCAATCGAGCTCTTTGCAGCTTCAAGTCGGCGAATGGTTTCATCCTTACCCAGGATGGCTGCGATCTCAAATACATCGGGTCCTTTCATTTCACCCACCAATGCAAGTCGCATAGGCATCATTACGTTGCCAAACCCAATATTGTTTTGTGTAATCCATCCTTTAATAGTATCGGAAAGACGTGAGGCAGAGAAGTCAGTTTCGTTTTTTAAAAGCGCGATAATTTCTGAAAGAATTTCGGGCGTGCCCGGTTTAAATGCTTTAACCGAAGCTTTTTCGTCATAGGACAAAGGAGCCTCAAAAAAGAAACTGCCTTGTTCCCAAAGATCCGGCACGAAGGTAGCACGCTCCTTCAGAAGCGATACAATGGTAGAAAGGTTGCTTGGGATCGCAACATTTTTCGTCTTCAAAAAGCCGGTAAACATATCCAATAAGATTGCATCGTCCAACTCTTGAAAATAATGGTGTTGGAACCACTTGGTCTTTTCAGGATCAAACTTTGCGCCTGCCTTATTAACGCGCTCGAGCTCGAAAGCGTCTATAAGTTCTGCCAAACTAAAAATCTCCTGTTCGGTCCCGGGATTCCAGCCTAAGAAGGCAAGCATGTTCACGACAGCCTGCGGCAGGTATCCGTCTTCCCTATAACCGGAATAGACTTCATCTTCGTCCGTTTTCCAGGCTAAAGGAAATACAGGAAAGCCCATCTTATCACCGTCTCGTTTGCTCAATTTCCCTTTTCCTTCCGGTTTAAGGATAAGCGGCAGGTGTGCGAACTGAGGTGCTTCCCATCCAAAAGCACGATACAACAGTACGTGTAATGCTAGGGATGGCAGCCACTCCTCACCACGGATCACATGAGTGATCTCCATAAGATGATCATCAACGATGTTGGCTAGGTGGTAGGTGGGCATTCCGTCACTTTTAAACAATACTTTATCATCCAGGATACTGGTATCTATTTCCATAGTACCCCGAATACTATCTCGTAAATGAAGGATTTCATTTTCCGGGGATTTAAAACGAACAACATAAGGCTCACCGGCGTTAAGTTTTGTTTGAACTTCTGCTTGAGAAAGCGATAATGAATTGCTTAGTTTTGCTCTATTGTGCCAGTTGTAGATAAATGTCTTCCCTTCTGCTTCGTGTGCGCTGCGCTGCGCATCCAATGCTTCGGCGGTATCGAATGCATAATAGGCGTCACCGGTCTTTATAAGGGCATCGGCGTATTGTTTGTAGAGGTGCTTGCGTTCGCTTTGACGATAAGGACCAAAACCGGCATCCTT
The DNA here is from genome assembly GCF_000746845.1 of Altibacter lentus. Lineage (GTDB taxonomy): Bacteria > Bacteroidota > Bacteroidia > Flavobacteriales > Flavobacteriaceae > Altibacter > Altibacter lentus. Next base: position 1,977,503 of record NZ_KN050846.1, read on the forward strand.
ACCGGGCCCTTCGTCGTAAGGGATATGTAACCACTCCAGGGCTTCCGCAATATAGGCTTCGGCACCTTCTACGTAACGGGTTTGATCTGTATCCTCAATACGAAGCAGAAAATCTCCTCCGTGTTTTTTAGCGAAAAGATAATTGAACAAAGCGGTGCGGACGCCTCCAATGTGAAGGGGACCGGTAGGGCTGGGAGCAAAACGTACACGAACTTTTTTGGCCATAGATATTTCCCGAAGCTACGGGATCTTTTTTGGGTTAACTTTATTAAAGGCACAAAGGTACTAATTATGTAAGAGAACAACCACGGGAAGCACCTCCTTCTTATCTGGAGTTATCGCAGTGGAAATGATACGAGGATGGTAAAATGTACCGGGAATATGTAAATGGAAGGGTAAGTTTGAAAAGATATTTCAGATACTTCAGGAATTGGGGCAATTTGGAGCTATTTTTGATACAAAATAATATTGTATTTTCGAAGTTCTGATACTATACACCCATCGAATGAGTTCATTCAGCATTATTCAGCAAAAGCTGGAACAGTTTATTAAAAAATACTACACCAATGAGTTGATCAAGGGAAGCATTCTCTTTTTTGCCATTGGCGTCTTGTATTTTTTGATCACACTGCTGGTTGAATATTTTTTATGGTTGAGTCCCAACGGGCGTACAGTTTTGTTTTGGACCTTTGTGGGCGTAGAAATAGGGCTTTTTATAAGGTTTATTGCGTTTCCTCTAGCGAAATTGTTTCGGCTTCAACAGGGAATCTCACACGAAGAAGCCTCCAAGATTATCGGAAGTCATTTTCCACAGGTAAATGACAAGCTTCTCAATGTAATTCAGCTAAACCGAAACATTCGGGAGAGTGAATTACTTGCCGCCAGCATCGACCAAAAAGCAACAGCATTACAGCCCATTCCATTTGCGGGCGCAGTTAACTTCAAGAAGAATGTAAAATATTTGAAGTATGCAGCCATACCGGTGCTTATTTTTATTTTGGTTTCTCTCTTGGGAGAGGAAGGTCTTTTTTCCAACAGCTATAAGCGGGTTGTAAATTACGATACGGCCTACGAGCCCCCCGCGCCATTTTCTTTTTTTATTTTGAATGACACCCTGCAGGCCATTGAGAACAAACCCTTTACGTTAAAAGTGCGTGCTCAAGGAACGCTGGTTCCGGAAAACGCCAGTATTGCCTATAATAATGAGACCTACTATCTGCAACAAACAGCACCCGGACATTTTGAATATACATTCCTACAGCCTTTAGAAGCCATAGACTTTACTGTGTCGGCCAACTCGGTCACTTCCAGAGAATACACCTTGGTTGTGGTCAAAACACCTTCTCTTACAGGGTTTGAAATGGTTTTGGACTATCCGGCGTATACAGGAAAGCGCGATGAAATATTGAAAAGTACCGGAAATGCTACGATTCCTGAAGGGACACGTGTTACATGGAAGGTAGCAACACAGCACACGAGCTCCGTTCACCTTCAAACCAAGGATACGGTCTATACCTTTGAGGGAGACAAGGAACGCTTTTCTTTTAATAAAGGGGTTTTTTCAAAACTTGATTATGCCATCACTACCTCCAACAGTCAACTTAAAAATTACGAGAATCTTGCTTTTACACTAGGGGTGATCAAGGATGAATATCCCGAGATCACGGTTCAGTCTAAGCAAGATAGTACAGATTCGCAGCAGTACTTCTTTTTGGGCAGAGTAAGTGATGATTACGGTCTTACAAAGCTTAGACTCGTATATTATCCTGAAGGAGAGGAAGAACTAAAGAAGACAAGCGAATTGCCGTTGAACAGATCGAACTTCGAACAATTTGTTCATACATTTCCGGGGACACTTTCACTAACCGAAGGGGTGGCTTACGAATATTATTTTGAAGTGTTCGATAATGATGCGATCCATAATTTTAAATCAAGTAAATCTGCCGTATACTCCTTTAGGAAGCTTACCCAAGATGAACTGGAGAATGAACAGCTTCAAAATCAGGAGAATTCTATTAAAGGGCTGGATAAGTCGTTAGAAGAGCTTAAGGATCAAGAAAAAAAACTGGAGGACATTTCAAAGACCCAAAAAGAGAAGAACGAGCTCAACTGGAATGATAAAAAGAAGCTGGAGAACTTTATTAAAAAACAAAAACAGCAGGAGCAGATGATGAAGAATTTCTCCAAAGAATTAAAGGATAATTTAGAGAACTTTCAGCCGGAGAATGAAGAAAAGGATGCATTTAAAGAACAATTAAAGGAACGCCTGGAGGAGAACGAAGAACGTTTGGAGGAGAATGAAAAACTTCTGGAAGAGCTGGAAAGACTTCAAGAAAAGATTAGAAAGGAGGATCTTACAGAGAAACTTGAAAAATTAGCGAAACAAAATAAGAATCAAGAGAAGAACTTGGAGCAGCTGTTAGAATTGACCAAACGATATTATGTTACCAAAAAAGCAGAAAAGCTGGCAGAAGAGATCTATAAGCTAGGAGAGGAACAGGAAAAGCTGGCAGATGTTCCCGAAGACAAGAATACCAAGGAGAAGCAAGAGGAACTCAACGAAAAGTTCGAGGCCTATAAGAAGGAGATGGATGCCCTTAAAAAGGAGAACGAAGCTTTAAAGAACCCTATGGACATTCCTCAGGATAAATCTGGAGAGAAACAGGTAGATGAGGAACAGCAAAAAGCTTCAGATAAATTACAAGAACAGGACAAGAAGGGTGCCTCACAAAATCAGAAAAACGCAGGCAAGAAAATGAAACAAATGGGACAGCAAATGCAAATGCAGATGCAGTCGGGGCAAATGGAAACTATACAGGAAGATGTAGAAATGCTTCGGCAGATCCTTGATAATTTGGTGGTTTTTTCATTTGAACAGGAAAATTTAATGGAAGCCTTCAAAGTAACAGATTACGGCAATCCTATCTTCGGAAAAAAACTTACTATACAAAACGATCTAAAGCAAAATTTCCAGCATATCGATGACAGCTTGTTTAGCCTTTCGTTAAGACAACCAATGATCAGTAATGCGATTAATGAATCTCTTACTGAAGTTCAATACAACATGGACAAGGCGTTAGAACGGCTTGCAGAGAACGAGATGCGGCAGGGCTTGGCCAGTCAACAGTACACCGTAACCGGCGCCAACGAACTAGCGATACTTTTAAGTGAATTGCTGAACACGATGCAGAATGCCATGCAAATGCAGGGGTCCGGTTCCGGGCAGGGACAAGGAGAAGGTGAGGGAGAAGGTCAGGGTCGCGGATTCCAACTGCCGGATATTATTCAAAAGCAGGAAAGTTTGGGGGATAAGATGAAAGAAGGAATGCAAAAAGGAAAAGATGGAAAAGGTCAAGGCCAGGGAGAAGGAGAGGGCCAGGGTCAGGGTGAGGGAGAAGGACAAGGAGAAGGTAGCGGTGAGGGTAACGGTGATGGTAAAGATGGTAAGAACGGCAACAGCAAGGGCGAAAATGGCGACGGTGAAGGAGACACCGAAGATATGAACGGCGAACTTTATGAGATTTATAAACAACAACAGCTTTTGCGGCAACAGCTGCAGGACAAACTAAGCAAAGAAGGTCTGAACGGAAGGGGAGGAGAACTGCTTCGAAAGATGGAGGACATCGAACAACAACTGCTGGATAAAGGCTTCAATCAACGTACACTCGAAAAGATGCTTAATCTGAAATACGAACTATTAAAACTAGATAAGGCGGATTTTGAACAAGGACAGGAGTCGCGTCGCGAATCACGCACCAACAGAAACAGCTTTGAAAACACACTGCGCCTGAATCCGGATGAGGTAAAGAAGTATTTTAATGCGACTGAGATTCTCAATAGAGAGTCACTACCTTTGCGACAGGGATATAAAGAGAAGGTACAGCTTTATTTTAAGTCAAAAGATGATTGATTTTTTTTCTGAAACCCGGTTCGATATCACACAGCCCGAAGAGGTAAAAAAGTGGATTTCTGAAATAATTGTCGCTGAAGGTTGCGAAGAAGGAGATATCTCTTTTGTTTTTTGTGATGACTCGTATTTGTTGCGTCTAAATCTTGAATATCTGGATCATGATACATTGACAGATATTATTAGTTTCGACTACAGTTTTGGGAAACAACTGCACGGGGAGATCTATATTTCTGTAGAGCGGGTGCGGGAGAATGCAACACAATACTCCGATTCTTTTGTAGATGAGCTGCACAGAGTGATGATACACGGCATACTTCATTTGTGCGGGTATAAGGACAAGACAAAACCACAACAGGAAAAGATGCGGGCGCGTGAAACAGAAGCTCTTGCGTCCAGAACCTTCTTATAGTTGTCTGATAATCAAGTTTTTATAATTTTAACGCGTTGATTCTAAGGAATTTACAGTATATTTGCAGCCCTAAAATTAAAGGTGATTTAAAATTAAAATGTTCCACGTGGAACACTATATGAAATATGTTTGAAAAGGAATATGATGTTATTGTAGTAGGAGGAGGGCATGCAGGATCTGAAGCAGCGGCCGCCGCAGCGAATATGGGAGCAAGGACCTTGCTTATCACCATGAATCTTCAAAATATTGCCCAGATGTCATGCAATCCCGCTATGGGAGGAATTGCTAAGGGCCAGATCGTTCGTGAGATCGATGCCCTGGGGGGTTATAGTGGAATAGTGTCCGATAAAACGGCCATCCAGTTTAAAATGCTCAATAAAAGCAAAGGCCCTGCTATGTGGAGTCCTAGAGTACAGAGTGATCGTATGCGGTTTGCTGAAACTTGGCGCATCATGCTGGAGCAAACCCAGAATCTGGATTTTTATCAGGAGATGGTTTCGGGGATCTTGGTGGAAGGAGATCGCATTACCGGCGTAAGAACTTCTTTGGGACTTGAGGTCAAAGGAAAGACCGTGGTGCTGACAAATGGTACTTTTTTAAACGGATTGATCCATATTGGTGAAAAGCAATTTGGAGGAGGCAGGGCCGGTGAACGTGCTGCTACCGGAATCACAAAAGATCTGGTCGACCTGGGATTTGACGCGGGCAGAATGAAGACGGGAACCCCGCCACGCGTTGACGGAAGGTCTTTGGATTTTTCGAAAATGATCGTACAGCCGGGAGATGACAACCCTGAAAAATTTTCATACCTGGACAGCACAAAACCTTTAAAAGAACAGCGTCCTTGCCATATGACCTACACCAGTACTCATGTACACGAACTATTAAAGGAGGGCTTCGATAGATCTCCAATGTTCAATGGAGCAATCCAAAGTATTGGCCCGAGATATTGTCCTTCAATTGAAGATAAGATCAATCGTTTTGCAGATAAGGACCGCCATCAATTGTTTGTAGAACCTGAAGGCTGGGATACCGTAGAGTATTACGTTAATGGTTTTTCGACCTCCTTGCCCGAAGATGTGCAATTTAAAGCATTACGGGAGGTGGCCGGTTTCGAGAATGTCAAGTTCTTCCGGCCGGGTTATGCAATAGAATACGACTACTTTCCGCCCACACAACTAAAACACACCCTGGAAACCAAGATTGTTTCGGGATTGTTTTTTGCCGGACAGATCAACGGAACTACCGGATACGAAGAAGCTGCATCTCAAGGACTCATGGCCGGCATTAATGCCGCTTTGCAAGTACAGGAACGGGATCCGTTTATTTTAAAAAGAAACGAGGCCTATATTGGGGTGTTAGTGGATGATCTTATAACAAAGGGAACAGAAGAGCCCTACAGAATGTTCACCTCCCGTGCCGAGTATCGAACCTTGTTGCGTCAAGATAATGCCGATTTCAGACTTACACCTAAATCCTTTGAGATAGGACTGGCTACAGAAGAACGAATGCGAAAGATGGAAGAGAAGAAGAACAGATCAAAAGCTTTTGTTCAGTTCTTTAAAGAGACCAGCGTTGCGCCCGAAGTAATAAACCCCATTCTGGAATCAAAGGATTCCGCATTGGTTACCCAAAGTGATAAGATGTTCAAACTTTTTTCCCGACCCAATATTACTATGGAAGATATGAGGACAATTGAGGAAGTAGAACACTATGTGTTAGAAAATGATTTGGATCACGAGGTGCTTCAGCAAACCGAAATTCAGGTGAAATACGCAGGGTATATAGAAAAAGAAAAGAACAATGCAGATAAACTGAATAGGTTGGAAGGCATAAAGATACCGGAGAATTTTGACTACTCCCGCCTTAAATCGCTGTCGTATGAGGCCAGGGAAAAATTAACACAGATCAAACCAACCACCGTGTCTCAAGCAAGCCGAATTAGCGGAGTGTCTCCAAATGATATTTCTGTGATGCTAGTATATATGGGGCGCTAGGTGGTATGTTTCACGTGGAACACTAAAAATTATGAGTTCTAAAGAAAAGGACACTTCTGTTTTTATCCGCACCAAAGACCATCTTGTTACGGGGGAACCTTTCGAGATTCGACACGACACCCGGCTTGATGTACTCTTCACGCATCCGCAGCCGGATGCTTCAGAACTTTCCGGGTATTATGAAAGCTCAGATTATATTTCCCATACGGACAGCAGATCGAGTTGGCTCGATAGCATATATCAAATAGTAAAAAAATACGCACTACGTAAAAAAGTAAACTTGATCTCTTCCTTGTATAAAGACAAGGGACGATTACTAGATATTGGTGCGGGCACAGGAGATTTTTTAAAAGCAGCGAAGAGTAAGGGATGGGATGTAATGGGAGTCGAGCCAAATGAAACAGCCAGGGCATTATCCCTTCAAAAGAATATTGAACTTCTTGAGACCTGGGATGCAATTACGCGAGACCAGTTCGAGGTTGTAACCTTATGGCATGTCTTGGAACATCTACCGGACCTTGAGAACACTATTGCTAAAATCGAATCGTTGGTAGCGCCAGGAGGTTTTTTGATTATTGCGGTTCCCAACTACCGATCTTTCGATGCACGATATTATGGGTCGTTTTGGGCAGCGTATGATACCCCCAGACATTTGTGGCATTTTTCCCGTGATTCTATGCGGACGTTATTTTCGGAAGAAATGAATTTAGAAAAAGTGAGGCCAATGCTTTTTGATTCCTTTTATGTAAGCCTTCTTTCTGAAAAATATAAAAGACAAAAGATGTCTTTTTCAATTCGACCTTTTTTAATTGGATTGCGATCTAATATCTCAGCTTGGAGAACAAAGGAATATTCTTCCTTGATTTACTGTTATCGAAAGGCTAAATAGGGATTTTAAGCTCTTTTAAGACTGTTTTAGGGCTTGTAAAGACTATTTCATAGTCCGATGAAAGAAAGCCCGAGAAAACTTGTAAATAAAGCCCGAACAATAATAATGCGATCTTATGCTTGTGGGTCATACAATAAATAATACCTATACTTGCTCTGGGGCATGAATAAGGCGTGTAAGCCGGATGGAGAGATCTGTAAAAATAATTTTTGCATTGCCGTTTCTCTCTACATGATAAATCGCATCTTCCAATGCGTGTGTGATAGCATAAATATTATTCTGGTGAATAAAGGGAGCAAATTTCTGAATGGAAAACCCGGGTTCTTGCGCTTCGAAAAATATAAGGCTGTCTGCCTTATAATTCTGTAACATGGCTTGCCGGAAAAGCTCTAAACAAAATGTGAGAAACTTTTTTTGGGTTTCTCTGCCTTCTCCAGCAATGGTTTCGCTCCACGATATGAGGCTATGGATAGACCCCTTGTTACCCTTCGCTTTAAATGCCGTTCGCACCCATTGTACAAACCATTTTTCAAAAACCTTGTCGTCCCCATCCTGTTGGAATAGGTGTAGCGCCTTATTGAAATCGCCATGAGATTGACGACTAATTTTCTTTGCTACATTTTCTGAAACCGCATGTTTGGTCTGTAGCGCCTTGGCAATTTGTTCTTCGGGAAGCAGCGGGAAATGCAGCCTTTGACAACGAGACCTTATAGTGGCAAGGATCTGTTCCTCTTGCTCCGTAAGGAGTAAAAGGACTGTTTTTTCGGGGGGTTCTTCCACCAGCTTCAGGATCTTATTTGCACATTCGGTGTTCATTTTCTCTGCCATCCAAATGATCATAACCTTATAGCCACCCTCATACGCTTTTAATGAGAGTCGTTTGGAGATCTCTTCGGCTTCTCTCACATTGATGTTCCCTTGTTTGTTCTCTATGCCGAGCGTTTGGAACCAATCGAATAGCGATGCATAAGGATTCGAAAGAACGAAAGCACGCCATTCTTCAGAAAAAAGTGACGAAACAGGATTCTTCTTTACAACATCGTTCGTGTTTACAGGGTATACGAAATGAAGATCGGGATGTGCCAATTTAGCAACTTTCTGCTTGCAATGTTGCCGGTCAATACTACCAGGCTCGTGGGCTTGACAAAGTAAGTGTTGTGCATACGCAATCGCCATTGGCAAAAGGCCGCTTCCACTATTACCAACAAACAATTGAGCGTGAGGAACACGACCATTCTCAACGGTTTTAATAAGATGTGAGTGCAGGTGCTTCTGACCAATAACTTCGGAAAAATCCATGCACAAAACTACGCAAATTTTACTAGTACAAAAGAGTCTGCAATACTGTATATTTGCAGCTGTAAATAGCGCCTATGAAAACAGTAAATGACTTCGATTTTAAGAATAAAAAGGCCCTTATTAGGGTAGATTTCAATGTCCCGCTCAATGACGATATGGAGGTAACCGATGCAACCCGAATCGAGGCGGCAAAACCCACGATCATCAAGATTCTTGAGGATGGCGGCAGTTGTATTCTCATGTCACATCTTGGCAGGCCTAAGAACAAGGAAGCCGAATTTTCACTGCAACATATTGTAAAAAGTGCATCTGAAATACTAGGCGTGACGGTTAAATTCATTTCAGATTGTATAGGTCCGGCAGCTGCAGAAGCAGTGAATGCCCTGCAACCCGGAGAGATCCTGCTGCTGGAAAACCTTCGGTATTATGAGGAAGAAACAAAAGGAGATCGGAATTTTGCTAAAAAATTATCGCAATGGGGAGATATTTATGTGAATGATGCCTTCGGAACAGCACACAGAGCACACGCTTCTACAGCGATCATAGCCGATTTCTTTCCGAAGAATAAATGCTTCGGATTATTGCTCGCATCAGAAATTGAGAATGTACAAAGAGTCTTAACGCACGGTGAATCACCGGTCACGGCAATTATTGGCGGTGCTAAGGTTTCTTCTAAGATCACCATCATCGAGAGTATATTGGACACCATAGACCACTTAATTATTGGCGGTGGTATGGCCTTTACGTTTATCAAGGCGCAGGGCGGCAGTATTGGCAGCTCGTTGGTGGAGGAAGACAAGCAAAAATTGGCATTGGAAATATTACAGGCAGCTAAAAAGAAAAAGGTACAGGTACATTTGCCGGTAGACGCCGTGGTTGCAGATAGTTTTTCAGAATTTGCAAGTACAGAGATCGATCCGGTAAACGACATCCCACAGGGCTGGATGGGCTTGGACACAGGACCTAAGACCAACGATTTGTTTGCCGAGATTATCGCTCAATCCAAGACCATTCTTTGGAATGGCCCGGTGGGTGTCTTCGAGATGGAACCTTTCGCTCAAGGAACCATTGCATTGGGGGAGGCTATTGCCGAAGCCACAAGAAATGGTGCGTTTTCGCTGGTTGGCGGCGGGGATTCCGTGGCGGCAGTGAAAAAGTTCAATTTTAGTGACAAAGTGAGTTATGTGTCTACCGGTGGCGGAGCGATGTTGGAGATGCTGGAAGGCAAAGAATTACCCGGGATAAAAGCGATACATGAGTAGGTTTGGAGTGTTAAAAATTTGCCTAGAAACCTCATTTCATTAATTTTAGCAAAATTTTGCCCAATAACCTACGTTATTTTCATTATGAAACAAACATTCATCCCCTTTGTGTTGTTTCTGTTGGTCGGTGCAGTATTATATGGCCAAGAGAAAAATACAACGTCTTCTTTAAAGACAAAGAAGATCCAAATTGTCGATTCCATAACGGTGCAGCAAATTTCAGATGAGTTGCCTACTACCGTAGTGGCTACCAAGACCAAGGATACTGTTGTATTCGCGTTGGAAGACCTTAAACGCGCCAGAATAGTAGACAGCCTATGGCTTCAGGAACTCTATAAGTCCGAATTATTCGAGGATGTCTACGGAACCATAACCAATCAAACCTATGAAGCGGTTGAATATGAAGAACTACCCACCGAAGTATTGAAAGAACGGTTGGCACAACTCAATGCCCGAACGCCTTTTAATGTAGAATACAATCCTTCCCTTGAAAGTGTCATCAAACACTACTTGAAGAATCGCAGAAGAACCATGGGAAGACTTATGGCATTGAGCGATTACTATTTTCCAATGTTCGAAGAGACATTGGACAAGCACAACCTTCCTTTGGAGTTAAAATACCTGGCGATCGTCGAATCTGCCTTGAATCCAAGAGCAAAATCACGGGTAGGCGCCACCGGGCTTTGGCAGTTTATGTACAATACAGGAAAGATCTATGGCTTGGAAGTAAGCTCCTATGTTGACGAACGATCCGACCCTCTATTAGCTACAGAAGCGGCAAGTCAATATTTAAAAAGCCTGTACAACAGTCTTGGTGACTGGGACCTGGCCTTAGCTGCGTACAATTCGGGTCCGGGAAATGTGGCAAAAGCATTGCGTCGTGCAGGCGGATACACGAATTATTGGAACATTCGCCATCATTTACCCCGTGAAACGGCAGGTTATCTTCCGGCGTTCCTGGCCACTATGTATATATTCGAGTTTGCCAAAGAGCATGGCTTTACAAGTGAAGGCCCGGCCATTCCTTATGTTGCTACAGATACTCTTCACGTGAAACGCATGATCACTTTAGAGCAGGTGGCTAAGATCACAAATGTCGATCTGCAGGAACTCCAGTTTTTAAATCCGTCGTATAAGCTGGATATCATCCCTTTTATTGAAAATGAAAATTATGTGTTGCGATTGCCTCTGGATGCCGTTGGAAAGTTCGTTGCCAATGAAGAGGCAGTTTATGCTTTTGCTGAAAAAGAGTTCAATGACCGAGAAAAACCGCTGCCTGAATTCTTTGAAGAATCCAATAGTGTTCAGTACCGCGTACGTAGCGGGGATTATTTAGGCAGGATCGCCGAAAAATACGGTGTATCAGTGAGTCAGATCAAACGATGGAACGGACTGCGAAGCAACCGTTTAAAGGTTGGACAACGGCTTACCATCCACACAAAAAAGACCGCCTCTTCCGGAAGTATCTCCCAGGCAAAAGCTTCGGCAAAGGGAGAAGTAGAGATGTACACAGTACGAAGCGGAGACTCTTTATGGAGTATTTCACAAAAATTTCCAGGCGTTACCGTTCAGAATATAAAAAAATGGAACGATATTAGTGGTACGAAACTAAAACCGGGAATGAAACTAAGGGTTTCTCAAGGTTAGTTCCCTTCAAAATCAATTACAATGAAATCGTTATCTCTAGGAGTGCTTTTTGCGTTTATTCTGCTCTCATGCAATAATAACGGCAAAAAGGACACTTCTTTTCTACCTAAGTCTCTGGGAAATATCAATTCGCTTCAAGTGATCATCGAGAATGATCTCTGGAATGGTGATGTTGGCGGGGTGATTAGGGATTTCTTGGCGGCGCCTGCAGATGGGCTCCCACAAGAAGAGCCTCTCTACTCCATCAATCAAATGCCGCCGTCTACCTACACCGGTTTTGCACGAAAGAACCGAATTTTCTTGCATGTGACACTTGGTGCAGCCGAAGAAGTTACCATAAAGGAGGATCCCTACGCCAAGCCACAAACAGGGGTTTTTGTAACCGCAAAGTCACCGCAGCGTCTGGCAGAACTTATCACGGAGAATAAAAATAAGATATTGGAGGCTTTTAAATCATCTGAGATCACAGAAAAGCAAAGACGAATCAACATCTCGCTAAAGAAGTTAGACTCGCTTCAAGATAGGTTGGGAGTTTCTCTTAAAATGCCTTCGGCTTACCGCACGGCCCTTGCCACTGACGACTTTTATTGGTTTCGTAAGGACCTGAAGTCCGGAAGTACAAATGTCATCATATATGAGGTTCCTATGGGGCTTATTGGTAAGGATTCCGTAGTGAGCGACATTATCAAGATCAGGGACTCTATAGGCGCAGGTTATTTACCTGTGGAGGACGAAGGCCGATTTATTACCGAGGAAGCCTATGCTCCTTATTTATTCAACAGCGAGATCGATGGCAAGTTTGCGTATGAGACCAAAGGGACCTGGGAGGTGAAAGATCAATATATGGCCGGACCCTTTTTAAATTATGCTATACGGGATGAGGCCAACGACAGATATCTTATCATGGAGGGCTTCACCTATGCCCCTTCTGAAACAAAACGGGACCTCCAGTTCGAGTTGGAAGCCATATTGAGGTCGGCCAAAATAAAGTAAGGGCCAAAAAAAGCCTGCTCATTGTAATGAGCAGGCTTTTTTGTATAAGAATCGACAAGGATTTTATTTCTTTTCGTCTATCTTTTTATCATCACTATCTTCTTTAGAAGCGTCTTTAAATTCTTTGATTCCGCTTCCCAAACCGCGCATTAATTCGGGGATTTTACGTCCTCCAAATAACAATAACACGATCACTACGATTAAGGCGATTTGCCAGGGGCCAATGGCTAAAGGGAGTACTAATGCATTCATTTCTATAAAATTTATACGGCAAATGTAACAAGAATTACTTAGATATAACGTTTTCAGTCTAAGTTTAGCATGGGGACGCTGGACTTTATTTTATATTTGCATCAAGAAGTAAAGGCAATGGCAAAAAAAGAGCAACGCGCTAAAAAGATTAAAAAGAAGTTATTGCACAAGTACCGCTTAGTGGTGCTTAATGAGGATACTTTTGAAGAACGTTTCTCCTTCAAGCTAAATCGCTTAAACGTCTTTGTATTTAGCACGATCTTCGCGGTTTTCTTGATAACAGTCACTACGGTTATCATCGCTTTTACTCCCTTAAGAGAATACATTCCCGGTTATTCTTCTACTACTTTGAAGAAGCGAGCTACCGATCTAACCTTTAAAACAGACTCTCTGCAGCAGGTTATCAATGTAAATGAACAATACCTTGCCTCAATACGAAAAGTGCTCACAGGAGACGTTAAAACGGTCGATTTTAATAAAGATTCTATTATCGAAGCAGCCAACCAGGATTTTTCTAAAATAAAGCTCTCGGCTTCCCGAGAGGATTCTTTACTGCGGGAAAAAGTAATTCAAGAGGATAAATACAATCCCTTGATAACCGGAGCAGAAAAGCGATTTGCACTCTTCGCGCCTGCCAAAGGAGCTATTTCTGAAGGATATGACCCTAAGCAGAAGCATTTCGCAGTAGATATCGTTACTGTAAAGGACGCTCCCGTAAAAGCAACCGCAGACGGGACCGTGATCTTTGCCAGCTGGACTGCAGAAACGGGTTACGTGATTATTCTCGAGCATTCCAACAACTTGATTTCAGTTTATAAACACAATGCTTCTCTCAACAAAGAGCAGGGAGAACTTGTGAAAGCGGGGGAAGTGATTGCCATTGCAGGGAACACAGGAGAACTTTCTACTGGACCGCATCTTCATTTTGAACTATGGAGCGACGGTTATCCCATCAATCCCACTAATTTCATAGATTTTGATTAAACAATTATGTCGTTAAAATCCTTTGCTGCTAAATTGTTTGCGCGTAATGTGGTTCGTAGAATCCACAAATGGTCACATCGACCTATAGAGACCCAACAAAAGGTCTTTAAAGAACTAATCGCCACCGCCAAGGATACTGCTTTTGGACGAGACCATGATTTTGCAAAGATCACAAGCTTTGAAAGTTTCGCAACGAAGGTGCCAATACGAGATTATGAAGATTTGACTCCCTATATCCATAGGGTGGTAAAAGGGGAGCCCGATATCCTGTGGCCGGGGAAACCACTTTACTTTGCTAAAACCTCCGGAACCACGAGCGGAGCCAAATACATTCCCCTCACCAAAGCTTCAATACCCAACCACATTGAGGCCGCACGAAATTCGATCTTATGCTATATCTATGAAACAGGCAATGCACGTTTTGTGGACGGTAAAATGATCTTCCTTCAGGGAAGCCCAAAGCTAAAAGAAGAGAACGGAATAAAATTGGGAAGACTTTCGGGGATCGCTGCGCATTATGTCCCCGGGTACCTGCAAAAAAACCGACTTCCCACCTTCGAGACCAATTGTATTGAAGATTGGGAGGACAAAGTAGATGCTATTGTTGCGGAAACAAAAGACGAGAACATGACAGTGATTAGCGGGATACCTTCATGGGTACAGATGTACTTTGAACGCCTTCAGCTAGCAACGAACAAGAAGGTAGGAGACCTCTTTGAAAACTTTCAGCTGTTCATCTATGGAGGGGTTAACTACGAGCCGTATCGGGCGAAGTTCGAAAAATTAATTGGACGGCGTGTGGACAGCATTGAGCTCTATCCGGCCAGTGAAGGCTTCTTTGCCTTTCAGGATTCACAATCCCAGAAAGGAATGCTGCTACTGTTGGACTCGGGCATCTTTTACGAATTTGTTGAGGCTGAAAGGTTTTTTGATAACGATCCTCCGCGCCTTACGATCGGGGACGTAAAGACGGATGTCAATTATGTTATGATCGTGTCTAACAATGCCGGCTTGTGGGCCTACAACGTGGGTGACACAGTGCAATTCACCTCGCTGAAGCCTTATAGGGTCATTGTCTCCGGACGCATCAAGCATTTTATCTCGGCCTTTGGTGAGCACGTGATAGGGAAAGAGGTTGAGGAGGCAATGAATGTAGCTATGGATCAATTTGGCTTTTCTATTTCTGAATTTACCGTAGCTCCGCAAACCACTCCCGAAACAGGAGAATTACCGTACCATGAGTGGCTTATAGAATTTGAGGAACCGCCGAAAGAGCTTCAGAAGGTCGCAGCAGTCATAGATGCGTCGATGCAGGCGCAAAACAGCTATTACGAGGATTTGATTAATGGAGGTGTCCTTCAGCCATTAAAAATAACGGTTTTGTCTAAGGACAGTTTTACAAGATATATGAAATCACTAGGGAAATTGGGAGGTCAGAACAAAACTCCCCGATTGTCCAATGATCGAAAGATAGCCGACGAACTTGTAAAGATGCAAGGTTAAAATTAGTTTATATTTGCAGCAGCATGAAATCTCTCAATACCCATACTAGAACAAGAGCCCAAGAGAGTTCCGGGGCTATAGAGCGCATGTACATTACCATGCGGCACCTTTTTAATCGGGGGTATTATAAACCCATGGGAGTTTCCGGAGAAACCTTGCGCGAAGCACTGCTTATCCTTCGACCTGAGATCTATGGCTCTATTGCCGAAGAGAAAATAGAACTTCAGGGATTGTTGTATGTCATGGACCGCCTGCCCTACGGTATAGAAGAATGCCGATTCGTGAATCTTACAAGCGATGAAGGATATAAGAAGTCACATTTTAAGGCGATTATTCCTGCAAAACGACGCCGAAATTGCTACCGCATCGATGAAGAGCAGATGAATATAGAGATCACACGAGGACGTTCTGAGATATATGATATTCTCACACACCTTACATTTCTCTATATCGAGTCCCACAAGATCATGAAGCAGGTACTTATCAATGATAAGGGTGATGTGATACGGGATTGGAAGAAACTTGAAGAAGCCATTTTAAAGAAAGGGGAGTTAAGTCAGAACGACAAAGAGATTGCTCTCACGCACACCGCAAACTTTCTAGGCAGGACGTTTGAAGAAGTGAACGATATCTACCCCAAATTTGCATGTAGTGAAGATGAAAACAGGTTTTTAAGTATTATCTATTATTTAGGGAAATTTGCTATTGAAGAAGTTATTGACGACAATAAAAGAATCATAACGTTCAGTCCTGTGCTTCGGGAGCGTCTGGGCCATCATATCCACGGCGAACGTTGGGCTTTGGATATTAAGCGAACACTCGATGAGAAAGGGTTACTCGCACGACCACTTCACATCATTAGTGCAAATATGCACAGTGTTATGAACAGTCTGTATGCACCCATAGCCTTGGCTTCAGAATTCAAGAAAAAGCAACCTTTGGAGATATTTGAATCTCTAAGTAAGAGCACCAATGTCAAATTACGTGAAAAAGTAACCAAGACTGCGTTGCAGAACGGGATGACCTTTATTGAAGATACCAGCGGGACAAACATTGATGTCCAGATTGTCGATACCTCGAAATTGCCTGGAAACACTAATGCTTCCGCAGATTCTCAACCTGTAATTATTGTGATGGATTATGCATTTGGAGAACAGGCCTATGAAAGTATGGATGAACTGTTAAAACCTTACGAAAAGAATAAAACACGCTATTTTCTTAATGTAGCCTCTATTTCGATTATGGGAAAAGCGGGTATCTTGGAAGGCGGGAAAGGTGACATTATGATCCCATCCGCTCACGTCTTTGAAGGCACAGCGGACAATTATCCGTTTAAAAACAAGTTAAAGAAGTCTATGTTCGAAGACGATGACGTACATGTATGTACAGGAGCCATGATCACCGTACTGGGGACCTCCCTTCAGAACAGAGATATTTTAAAGTTCTTCCATAACTCCACCTGGAATGTCATTGGACTTGAAATGGAAGGAGCACACTATCATAAAGCGATACAGGCCGCCTCTAAGATACGAAGCAGCATAAACTCCAATGTTGCTGTGCGCTATGCGTATTACGCTTCCGATAATCCTTTGGAAACAGGGAGTACCCTTGCTTCAGGGGGTCTGGGAACTACAGGAGTGAAGCCTACATATTTAATAACCGACAAAATATTAAAACAAATTTTAAGTAAAAACTAATCACTATGAATAACGAGAATTACAAGTCTGAAGAATTGGATTTAAAGGCGGTATTAGAATTTATTTCCAATACATTTAAAAAGAGCTTGGTCTTATTGTTCCGGGCATTTCAGTTTGTTTTGAAATTTTGGATCGTGGTTGTGGTGTTGATCATAATTGGCGCAGCCTGGGGATTTTATTCCGATGCCAACAAACGCAGTTATAAAGAATCGACACTGCTTGTTCAAATCAATAACGACAACGTAAATTACGCTTATAATGCGCTGGAAAAATTAGATAGAAAGATTAAAGATAAGGACTCTCTGTTTCTACAAGCGCATGGCTTTGATAAAGGACGGAACGAGTTGATCGCTGTGGTATCAACACCAGTTGTAAATATTAATAACTTGATAGACAAATACGACGAGGTAAATAACAGAAGTCTTGATGTGTTTGTAGATGTGGTTCCTTTTGAAGAGGAAGAAGAAAAAATGCTGGAGTCGCAGGCATTTCTTGAAGAATACAAATACCACCGCATTGAAATAATCGCAGGTCCTGCTGCCACTCCGGATGTGGTGGATAAGCTCATAGCCTATATAAATGCAAATAAACTTGTTGCCGAAATGGGAGCAATCTATTTTGAAAACGTAAAGGATAGGATCGTAGCCAATCAACGTACGTTATCTCAAATAGATGCGGTTATTGAAAGCTTTGCAAAGGATCGCCCAAGCATTACAGGTCTTCCGGCGCAGTTTGTCGTTGAAAAGAATATGGAGATTGATAAGCTTTTTGATAAAAAGCTGGAACTGCAAACAGAAACGGAAATGCTCGAATCAGAACTCTTAAAAAGTACAGATTCTGTAGTGCTTTTAAGCAATGCAGATCTTGTGAAGGTTCGCGCATTCACCGATGGAAGATTAAAATTCCTTTATCCTTTTTTCTTGGTTTCCTTGTTTCTTTTAGCAGCATTTATTCGATACCTCTATATTCAGGTAAAGGGAATAGCCGAAACCAACGAAGCCGAAAAACAATAAAAATCTGCGTTCAAAAATGTTAAATATCCATTTAGGCGCAACTAAAAATTAATTTTGAATAACAACAAAGTCTTACTTACAGGGGGTGCGGGCTTCATTGGCTCAAATTACGTTCACTATGCGCTTCAAAACACAAATGACTCTGTTTTTGTGTTGGATAAGCTCACTTACGCTGGGGATTTGAAAAATTTGGAGGACATTGCCGCTCATTCTAAATATCATTTTATTAAGGGGGACATTTGTGAGGCTCCTTTGGTGGAATCATTATTCGAAGAACATCAATTCTCCAAAGTCATCCATTTTGCTGCAGAATCTCATGTCGATAACTCCATCACGGGGCCCGGCACTTTTGTTCAAACAAATATTGTGGGGACATTTACATTACTGCAAGCCGCCTATAAGACCTGGATGGAAGCACCCAATACAGTAAAGAACGATTTCGAACATGCACGTTTTTTGCACATCTCTACCGATGAAGTCTACGGAACACTAGGTAAGACAGGAGAGTTCACCGAAAAAACACCTTACGCACCCAACAGTCCGTACAGTGCTTCAAAAGCTTCATCCGATTTTTTAGTGCGCAGCTATTTCCACACCTATGGGCTTCCCGTTGTGACTACCAATTGCTCCAATAACTACGGTCCCCACCAACACAAGGAGAAGTTGATCCCTACTATTATTCGCAAGGCCCTGGCTGGAGAGCCTATCCCCATTTACGGCGATGGCAAGAATGTGCGGGATTGGTTGTATGTAAAGGACCACTGCACCGGTATCCATCTTGCGTTAGAAAAAGGACGTTTGGGCGAAACTTATAATATTGGTGGTAAAAATGAACGTGAAAACCTCTACATTGCTCACACCATTTGCGACCTGCTGGATCGGTTAAAACCAAAAGAAAGTCCGTATAAAGAACAGATTAGCTTTGTAAGTGACCGTCCGGGTCATGATTTTCGCTATGCGATCGATGCTACAAAGATTGAAAACGAGTTAGGCTGGCAGGCGAAAGAGAATTTTGAAAGCGGTATTGAAAAGACAGTACAATGGTACCTAAAAAACACAGATAGATTATGAAGGGAATTATCCTAGCCGGTGGCTCCGGAACCCGCTTACACCCCATCACCCTTGCCGTGAGCAAGCAATTAATGCCTGTATACGACAAACCCATGATCTACTACCCACTATCAACACTTATGTATGCCGGTATCCACGAAATTCTTATCATCTCTACACCGGAAGACCTTCCCTTATTTAAAAAACTGCTTGGTGACGGCAGCAAATTTGGTTGTACATTCAGCTATGCCGAGCAGCCACAACCTAATGGGCTGGCAGAAGCTTTTATTATTGGAAAGGATTTTATAGGGAAAGACAAGGTAGCTCTAATTCTAGGAGATAATATCTTTTACGGGTCGGGCCTAAAAGAACTCCTTCAGGCAAATAATGATCCCGATGGCGGGATCATCTATGCCTATCATGTGCACGATCCGGAACGTTATGGCGTTGTGGCCTTCGACAGTAACGGAAAAGCGTTGTCGATAGAGGAAAAACCCAAACAACCTAAATCAAATTATGCCGTACCCGGCATCTATTTCTACGACAATAGTGTCATCGAGATCGCAGAGAACATCAAACCCAGCGCACGGGGCGAACTCGAGATCACCGATGTGAACAACGCTTATTTAAGAAGCGGGAAATTGCGTGTGAGTATTTTGGATAAAGGTACTGCCTGGCTGGATACGGGAACATTCGAATCTCTCATGCAGGCAGCACAATTTGTTGAGGTGATCGAAGAACGGCAAGGACTTAAAATTGGAGCCATTGAAGAGGCTGCTTACGAAATGGGCTTTATTTCTAAAGTACAACTCATCGAATTGGCCAAACCCTTGTTAAAAAGCGGCTACGGCAAACATTTAATGCAATTGTAATACGATTTGGAACTGAAACACACACCTTTGCAAGACTGTTTTATACTCATTCCGCCTGTTTTTAAGGACGAAAGGGGGCAGTTTGTAGAAACATACAATCAACAGACGTTTAAAGACATCACGGGTCTTACGATTAATTTCGTACAGGACAATCAGTCTACCTCAAAATACGGGGTACTGCGCGGGCTTCACTTTCAGGTGGGGAATGGTGCGCAGGCAAAATTGGTGCGGGTGTTACAAGGGAAAGTATTGGATATCGTGGTGGACCTTCGGAAGGAATCTAAAACCTTCGGAAAGCATTTTTCAATGATCTTAAATGCTTCGGAAGGAAAACAGTTGTTCGTCCCAAAAGGTTTCGCTCACGGTTTTGTAACACTTTCTGAAACTTCGGTGTTTGCATACAAGTGCGATAATTATTACGATAAGGCTTCCGAAGGAGGTATCATCTATAATGACGCAACCTTATCGCTGGATTGGCATCTTCCCAAGGAAGATTTGATCATTTCAGAAAAAGACCTGCAACTTCCTACCTTCAAGGAGGTGATTCGATGAAAAAAGTACTGGTAACAGGAGCAAACGGACAATTAGGACGCTGTATCGCAGATGCGGCACACCGGTTTCCCGAACTTGAACTTTACTTGGCGACCAGAGATGAACTTGATATTGATGACCCGGAAGCGGTTTTAGCATTTTTAGAGACCCATAGTTTCGACCTAGTGATCAATACCGCGGCCTATACCGCCGTCGATCAAGCAGAGGAAGACCCTGAAGCGGCATACCGCACTAATCATATTGCGGTGGGACATCTGGCTGCTATCTGTAAGGAACAGAACATGGCTTTGATGCATTTTTCTACAGACTATGTTTTTGATGGTAGTAAAGGGACACCCTATACCGAAACAGACCCTACAAATCCAATCAATGTGTACGGAGCTTCAAAACGCAAAGGAGAAGTTGCCATCACGGCATCGGGAGCCGATGCTTATATCTTTAGAACATCCTGGCTGTATTCGCAATACGGTAAGAATTTCTATACCACGATGTTGCGGTTGGCGAATGAACAAAAGGCCCTTACCATTACAATCGGCGAGCGCGGGACGCCTACCAATGCAAATGTTCTTGCGGAGGTGAGCCTGCAAATTATAACAGATGCAGTGCTGCCGTTTGGGTGTTATCACTTGAGCAATGAAGGAGAAGCTACCTGGTTTGATTTTGCCGAAATGATTTTTGAAGAATACCCAGAAAGCGATGTTCACTTACAGCGTACGGATCACTTTACAACAAAGGCCCGTCGACCGGTGTATAGTGTATTGAGCAAGGAAAAGATAAAAGCCATTGGAAATATAATACTTCCACATTGGAAAGTGAGTTTGAAAAAGCTCATTGCAGATCAGCAAAGGGCTAACTAACACAATAATTATTGTAATTTTGTGCAGGAATGCCTATAAGGCATTCATTTTTTAACAACCGATAGAAAAAGTAAGATTTTGAGCAAGAAAGTAGCGTTAATTACAGGGGTAACCGGTCAAGATGGGGCTTATTTAAGCGAATTCCTATTAAAGAAGGACTATATTGTACATGGGATCAAGAGGCGATCTTCGCTTTTTAATACAGACAGGATCGATCATCTTTATCAAGATCCGCACATTGAGAACCAAAACTTCTTTTTACACTACGGGGATCTTACCGATAGTACCAACCTAATCCGAATCATACAAGAAGTACAGCCGGACGAGATCTATAATCTTGCGGCAATGAGTCACGTGCAGGTTTCTTTTGAGATGCCGGAATACACGGCCAATACCGATGCGTTGGGATCATTGAGAATACTGGAAGCCATACGAATACTAGGCTTAGAGAAGAAGACAAAAATTTATCAAGCCTCTACATCCGAATTATACGGAAAGGTACAGGAAGTACCACAAACCGAAACGACTCCTTTCTACCCAAGAAGTCCCTATGCCGTCGCCAAACTGTATGCTTACTGGGCAACAATAAATTACAGGGAAGCCTATAATATGTTTGCCTGTAACGGGATCTTGTTCAACCACGAATCTCCCATTCGGGGAGAAACCTTCGTTACGCGAAAGATTACGCGCGCCACATCACGTATTGCTTTAGGTCTTCAGGATAAGATGTATTTAGGAAATCTCGACGCGAAAAGAGATTGGGGACACGCAAAGGACTATGTAAAGATGATGTGGATGATCCTGCAGGCCGATGAAGCCGAAGACTGGGTGATCGCTACCGGAAAGACCACGGCCGTACGGGATTTTGTTAGAATGGCCTTTCAGCACATAGGCGTGGAGCTTGAGTTCACCGGGGAAGGCGTGGAAGAAAAAGGAATTGTAAAAAAATGTAACGATCCTGCATACACACTTGAGATAGGGAAGGAAGTAGTTGCTGTTGATGAAAAGTACTTCAGACCCACCGAAGTGGATCTTTTAATAGGGGATGCAACCAAGGCGTACAAAAAACTGGGCTGGAAACCGCAATATGAACTTCAGGGCTTGGTCGACGAGATGATGGCCGGGGACCTTAAATTGATGCGAAAAGAAAGTTATTTAAAAGATGGCGGCTATAAGATCATGAACTATTTCGAATAGAAGCCTATGGATAAGAATGCAACCTATTATGTGGCAGGACATCGAGGATTGGTAGGAAGCGCCATTGTAAAGGCGTTAAATGCCCGGGGGTATACTAATATACTCACCAGAACACATGCGCAATTGGACCTAACAGATCAAACGGCCGTTGCGACCTTCTTTAAGACACACAAACCCGATTATGTATTTCTGGCCGCAGCCAAAGTAGGAGGGATAGTGGCGAATAATGTATACCGGGCCGATTTTATATACGAGAATCTGATGATCCAGAACAATGTCATTCACCAGAGTTATCGGCATGGTGTTAAAAAGTTGCTTTTTTTAGGCAGCACGTGTATCTACCCAAAGGAGGCACCGCAGCCTATGCCGGAATCTTCACTGCTTACCAATGTCCTGGAATACACCAATGAACCCTATGCGATCGCCAAGATCGCGGGAATAAAAATGTGTGAAAGTTATAACATTCAATACGGAACGAATTTTATTTCAGTAATGCCAACCAACCTATATGGCTACAACGATAATTTCGATCTTGAAAAATCACATGTGCTTCCGGCGTTGATCCGAAAGATCCATTTGGCGAAGTTACTTTCAGAAAATAACAAACAGGCAATTCTGGACGATCTGGGGGTTCCTAATTTTCAGGAAGCGGAAAAGATCTTACAACAATTTGGTGTTTCTGAAGATAGTGTGGAGATCTGGGGCTCCGGAAGGCCCAAACGTGAGTTCTTATGGTCACAAGACATGGCTGATGCCTGTGTTTATATCATGGAAGAAGTAGATTTTAAACAGGTGATCGAAGATCCTTCAGAAATACGCAATACACATATCAACATTGGAACCGGAGAAGACATTTCCATTGCAGCCCTGGCAGAGATCATTAAAAAGACGGTGGGCTTTCAAGGGAATTTCAAGTTCAATACCTCCAAGCCGGATGGTACGCTGCGCAAGTTAACAGATGTTACAAAATTGCACGCGCTTGGATGGAAACACAAGGTGGCGTTGGAGGATGGCATTCAAAAAATGTATGAATGGTACTTAGCAAAAGAGTAACCTATGCTTTTTAACTCCTTAGACTTTGCACTCTTCTTTCCGGTTGTGTTTTTGCTGTATTGGACATTTGCAAAACACCTAACGGTTCGCAACGCTTTCCTTCTGGCTGCCAGTTATTTCTTCTACGGTTGGTGGGACTGGCGGTTCCTGTTCTTGATCGCTTTTAGCTCCTTGGTAGATTTTTTTGTTGGTAAGTATCTTTACAAAGCTACCGGCAACACAAGGCGCAAGGTTTTACTTTGGACCAGCATTTCGGTGAATATTGGTCTGCTGGCCTATTTTAAATATGCTAATTTCTTTATAGAATCCTTTGTCGACTCATTCCGCTTATTTGGACAGGACCTAGAAGTTGCACCTCTTCAGATCATCCTTCCGGTAGGGATTAGCTTTTACACCTTTCAAACGCTTAGTTACACCATAGACATTTACAAACGAAAATTAGAGCCTACCAACAACGCATTGGCTTTCTTCACTTTTGTTGCATTTTTTCCGCAGTTGGTTGCCGGGCCTATTGAACGCGCATCGCATCTATTGCCCCAGTTCTTTAAAACGTATAAGTTCAATTACCATCAGGTAAAATCGGGTTTGTTATTGATGGCTTTTGGGTTGTTCAAAAAAATGGTGATAGCAGACCGTGCAGCGATACTTGTGAACCAGGTATATGGCGACCCCGGTAGTTATGACGGCTATCAATTGGTTGTCGCCACCTTCTTTTTTGCCGTTCAGATCTATTGCGATTTTTCGGGATACAGTGACATTGCCATTGGGATCGCGCGCACCATGGGCTTCGATCTAATGAAGAATTTCGACAGTCCGTATTTCTCCAAATCCATCACCGAGTTCTGGAGGCGCTGGCATATTTCCCTGTCTACGTGGTTTCGGGATTATGTGTACATTCCACTGGGCGGAAGCAGGGGAGGAACCTATAAGACCTATGCAAATCTATTCATCGTTTTTCTAGTGAGCGGACTTTGGCACGGGGCGGCCTTCACCTTCGTGATCTGGGGGGCGATACACGGCGTGATCATCGTACTGGAAAAAGCATTTACGAAACAAAGGGAGAATTTAAAGAACGGCTTTCAGAAATTAAAACTTAGCAAACTATACGCCTTTGGGTCCTTGCTAGTAACCTTTTTTATTGTTTGTGTAGCATGGGTGTTTTTTAGAGCGGAAAGTTTGCGAGAGGCTGGTCTAATCTTAAGGAACAGTGTCGATCTAAATTATGGAAAACTTTTTCATGGGGGGTTGGGCACGATGGGATTGGCGGAGTCAGAAATATATTTATTATTAGTTTTGATTGTGCTGTTGGTGCTCTTTGAGCTTAGGCATAGAACAAAACCAATGGCGCATTATATTGCACGCCGACCCATTTATGTGCGTTGGAGTTTATACCTTGTAGTTGTGTTCTCTCTGCTTCTGTTTGGTATTTATGGAGACGATCAAGTATCAGAATTTATTTATTTTCAATTTTAATTACTAATGAAACAATTGCTCTTAAAATCTACGCTTTTCACGATCATCGTTCTGGTGCTTCTGTTGGGTGTAATGGATCGATTGTTCCTTACCGACACGCATTTTAACAGAACAATGCGCGAACTGGATCGCTATGAGGCGGACGAGGTGGATATTTTTTTCTGCGGAAGCTCTCATGTATTCACAGCGTTCAATCCCGAAATTATCGATAAAGAGTTACACCTGAACAGTATAAACTTAGGAAGCGGGGCACAGAATCTTGAGACCACAGCCTTCTTATTAAGCGATATCTTAGAGCGGTATAATCCTAAGTTAATCGTGTTGGACGTATTTCCGGGGAATAACTATCACCTCAATGCTCCCACCGCCAAAGGTTTTCAGTTGGAAGTTTTTGATAATCTGGAAAATAATCTGAAAAAATTGAAGTATTTAAGGTCAATATATTCAATTCGTGAATTTTCCAGCGTATTAAGTCCGACAATTCGAAATCATAAAGACTGGAACGACAAACTTTTTAATAGGAATGGCAATACGAAGGCCGCGGCAGAATTTGTTCGAGGCTACACGAATAACCCCGGCCATCACGTGAAAGACGAGAGCAAGAATAGTTTTAGAGATTTCAACACTAAAACTTTTGTATACGACACTGTATCCGGTTCTTTGCCGGAACGAGTGAAAGAACTAATACTGCAGATTCACAGTCTTACAGCCGAAAAGAATGTGGAGCTTATGTTTGTTTCTACACCTTACCTGGATTGGTATAAAGATCCCAATGGCAATTACTATGAGTTTACAGCCGCAATCAAAGAAATGAGCGATAGCCTGGACATTCCATATTTAAATTTTAATAAACAATACGTCGCTTTACCTTTGGAATTTTCAGACTTCAAAGATGTGGCTCATGTCAACTCCATTGGAGCAGAAAAAGTTTCTTTGTTTTTTGCATCCTACCTTAAAGAACAGGACTTTACATTTAAGGACCGTCGAAACGATAGCATCTGGATGCGAAATCAAAGTGAAAACTTTGAATACGTACTAAAAACACCCAAGTTAATGGACAGACTACCCGCTACCCAAGTCGAATATACTGTTTGGGATAGTCTGAAGATAGCAAAGTTTTATGTCCATGCTAAGCCCTCCACAGTTACCAAGATCATTTTAGAGCTCAAAACACCTTTACAAATAACCGGAGAAGAATATATAGTTCAGTTTCATGGGAAACCAGTTAAGACTCAGAAGCGATACTTATCTAATGAAGCAAAATTAAAAGATCGCGATCGAAACATCTGGTATGGCCGCCCTGCTTTAAAGGAATTGGATGGAACCAAATATTTGATTTTTGAGATACCTGCATCAAAAATCACCGATTATGAAACAATTCTCTTATATTTTCAAAATGCCGAAACATTAGAAGTGGTACAGCCACCCCTTAACATTGGACCTCTTTCATTAAAATAACGATGCTAAGCAACCTTTCTTTCTTAAACCAACGCTACGCCAAGTATTTTAAAAATACGGCATGGCTTCTTATGGAGAAAGGTTTGCGAATTCTCGACGCCTTCTTTATTGGTATCTGGTTGGCAAGATACCTTGGACCAGAGCAGTTTGGTGTTTTGAGCTATGCCGAGTCTATGGTATATCTGTTTACGGCAGTTGCGGCTATGGGTTTAGATCAAATAGTGGTACGGGAGTTGGTCAAAGACATACCAAGGCAAAATGAGATCCTTGGGACAACCTTTGTTCTGCGTATAGTTGGCTTTGCGATCATGCTAGCACTACTTTGGACCACACTACAATGGCTCGACAACGATGCGCTTACCAACAGTATAGTGTTAATTATCGCCTGTTCTGTGTTCTTTAAGAGTTTCAGCGGTATCGACTATTATTTTCAAAGTAAAATAAAAAGTAAATATGTGGTTATTACCAACAGTGTCGCTGTGGGAATAGCTGCTGTGGCCAAAGTGACACTCATTCTCACACAGGCCGACCTTATTAACTTTGCCTATGTATACGTAGGGGAGGCTGTGTTAATAGCCATTGGATTGTTGCTAAGCTATTCCTATAAAAAACTTTCAGCTTTAAAATGGAAGTTTAGTTTTGACATGTCTAAGTATCTGCTAAGAAAGAGCTGGTTTTTAATCATTGGAGCCATTGCTGCGGCTTTGTACTTTAAGATAGATCAGGTCATGATCAAGGAGATCTTAGACGAACGAGCCGTTGGTCTGTACAGTGTGGCTGTAAAACTGAGCAGTATCTGGCTTTTCGTCACTGTAGCGATCACACAGTCTGTGTTTCCTACCTTGGTAGCTCTTCGGAAACGAAGTAGAAAGGAATTTTTAGAACGTTTGCAGCAATTATATGACCTTTTAATGAAAATTGCCATCGTTGTTTCAGTATTGTATACGATATTTGCAAACTTTATCGTGACCTTCCTTTTTGGAAATGAATACGCGGAAAGTGTTGAGGTCGTGATAATTTACATCTGGTCGATTGTCTTTGTGTTTTTAAGTAATGGTTCTTGGAGTTATTATTTAAATGAGAATTTGGAGAAATTTGCAAGCCTTAGACTTATTATTGGAGCAGTTATTAATATTGCACTTAATATCTATTTTATTGAATTGTACGGTCTCACCGGGGCGGCTTACGCAACGTTGGTCTCTTATTCAATATCGGGGTATTTTGTAAATTATTTATTTAAGAGTACACGAGCGAACTTTTATTTACAAACGTATTCGCTCTTACATTTTTTCAAGATTAGAACATGGATAAAGCCATTTTAGAAAGTGAGTTGAAAGTGAAGGATTTAAAGACAGTGGGCTTTTCAATTGATAAAGTATGCCAGCTGTTCTTTTACAAGGACCGTGTTTTTCGCGCGATCAATACACCCTTCGAATCGCAGGTGCAAGAGATGTTCTCCAGCGGGATGATGCAAGAGCTCATCGAGAAGGATCTTCTTATCAACTCGTGGATCTCCGATGTTAAGATCGAAGGATTTAACCTGGTGGTAGAGCATCAAAAAGTATCTTTTTGGAATTATCCTTATGAATGGTCGTTCTCTATGCTGAAGGACGCTGCAAACACGGTGTTGGATATTTCTGAAATTGCACAATCCTATAATTTTGAACTTTTTGATGTCCATTCCCATAACGTGGTATTCGACATGGGGACACCAAAATTTATCGACCTCGGAAGCTTTTTCAGAAGGGATCCCAACGACGGAAGATCATGGACCGGCTACCTAAGCTTTTACAACGCCTTTTACATTCCCACGTACCTCTACACCAAAGGGTATTCAGACCTGCCGCAAAGCATACAGTTGTTTCACGGCTACTATAGCGAGAAGGATTTTTTCAACCTTCGGTTTAAGTACGCGACATTCTTTGGATCGTGGTTGTCGAATCTGGTGTTCAAATTCTACTATAATGCCAGAAAACTTGCCAACGCAAGACACTTTCGGGTCGTGGAAAAGTTTGGCAAGCACAAATACAGCAAGTACATTCTTTTCTTCAAGAATAACTTTCAGAATATTTTCAGCATCAAAAAGGCGCGCCGCTTGATGAAAGGGCTAAAGAACAGCAAATTCGAATCCTATTGGATGAACTATCACAATGAGATCGACCCTGCCACCAATAAACGGTTCCAACGCATCACTCAACTTATTAACAGTGATCTAAAAGATGCCAAAAGCCTTATAGAACTGGCTTCCAACCAGGGAAAATTTGCGAACCATCTGTTGGCAAATTCCCAGATAGAAAGAGTGATCGCCACCGATTATGATAAGAATGCGGTAGATGCGATATACAAGAACAATAAAGGATCTAATAATGTTTTGCCCCTGGTATACGATTTTGTGCGCCCTAACGGCCGTATTACCGATGCCAGGATTCAAGACCGCATTAAGGCAGATGTGGTCATGGCATTGGCCGTTACACACCATCTTATCTTAACCCAGGAGATAGGTCTAAAACATATCTTTAATATACTTGAATCTTTAGCCGATAGGTATGTAGTGGTAGAATTCATGCCGCTTGGGCTGTATGCCGGAGACCTCAATACCACACCTCCTGTACCCGATTTTTATACGGTCCAGTGGTTTAAAGAGGCGTTTTCATCACATTTTGAATACCACCTGGACGAAGAATTAGAGATCAACAGACATTTGTTTATTGGTAAGGTTAAAAAAAGCTAATCCTTATATTCGCACTATGAAGTATTTTTTGTTTTTCCTTATAGGACTGTTTGTTTCCTGCCAAGGAGGAAAACCTTACGATACTTCTTTATATACAATTGACGAATACAATAAAGAAACCCAAGAGAACAGCCTTATTGAACATCCTTATATTTTTGAGGAAGAAGAAGTGCGACTAGAGTCACTTACCTATAAAAGACAAGATTCTGTAATCACCCTAAAGGCCGTCTATGAAGGAAATACAGAGCGGTATCGCAACACATGTTTTCTCTTTTTTCACGCATATCCCAAAAAAGAGGGCAACCATTTGGTAAATATGGATCTTAAAAGCGTTCCCGGGGAAGGTAAATTGGTCTTTATGCGTGAAATAAAGCTTGAACAGTTTAGATTTGAGGAGATTCGGCTTGGAATGGTATGTGACGCCAAGGAAGGAAGGATATTCAAACTTAACTTTTTTGATGTAGCGTTCCAATAATCAAAAACAGTACACGTGAAATTTTTATTTATCGTAGTAACTTTCTTGTGTTTGACCTTGTTCAGGCCGCTACTGCTGTTTACATATCCCATCCTTGTATTTCTGTTTTTTTTGCTGCTGAAACTACGCCTAAATAAAACCGTAGGTCTGGCGTGTTTGGCTATTATAGTTGCCGGAATTATTTCTATGATCATTGAAGGGTTTTTTATTTACAACCTCGTCTTCTCACTCTATTTGATCATTACTACGTTGATATTTGCCACGGCCAAACCGGTGCAGCGGGATATCTTTAAAGACAAGGCTTACTTTAAATCCTTCATTAAAATATTCTCCTATTTTCTGGTAATCGTCAATATTTCGGCCGCCATCTATGCTGTTCTGGTCTTGGCAACAGCAGATTATCCTGAAGATGTGTTCACCGGATTGTACGGTAAGGGGGGCTTTGGTTCTCACAGTTTATCGGTCATTAATTTTTTGATGGCGACTTACTATTTCTTCGAAAAGAAGTATAAGAATTTTGCTTTTTTCTTTGTTTGCGGGATCCTTGGCTTTTACGGACAAGGCCTCTTTATCTATGTGATCGCTTTCGGATTGGTCATTTTACCCTATTTGCTGAAGAACGTAGCGACCACGCTCAAGATCGTATTTATTGCCGTAAGTTTCTTTTCGGTGGTCTATCTTATTAACCCTGCCAATTTTAAGTACATAAGGGTTAATATTGCCTACGCCGAACTCATTTTTGAAGAATACGATTACAAATATGAGATCGAGAAGATGAAAGAACACCGCAGAACCTATATCCCTCGTTACATCACCTTTCTTGACGGTTCTCGACGGTTGTTCTTCAGTGATGCTAAAGTCTTCTTCTTAGGGACTTCGCCGGGTACTTTTAACAGCCGGGTGGCATTTTATCTCAATGGCGATTTTATTCAGAATAAGACCTATAAAAAACTATTTAATTATCAAACCGAGTATCACCACGATTATGTGCTCCCGATATTGAACAGGAAGTATCTGGCCAATACCATGTGGAATGACGGTACAAGAAATCAGCCATTCTCATCGCTCGTCTCCGTACTTTTGGAGTATGGGTTTATTTTTGGATCGATAATCCTTTTCTTGTTCTTTTCAAGCATACGAAGGGTAAGAAAGGCCACCACCAGGAAAGAAACATCCAATTTTGTGAAGTTTATCTTTTATTACTGTCTTATTTTATTCTTGTTTCAGTACTATCTGGAAGTGATAGAGATCGTATTTCCTATGCTGCTCATGGTAAAACTTATTGAAGTAGACTTGCTAAATTCTCAAAATAAAGAAGATGTACCAACTCTTGAATCGTAAGATATGGGGGTTATTGCTGCTCCTCTTTGCTGTCGTATTGCCGTTTGGACCGGCAATACCCAACATTGTGGTGGGGCTCTTAGGTTTGTTCTGGTTGCTTCATTTGGCGACAGGAAAACTTACACTATCTAAAAAGCGAATAGGTGCAATCCTTATTTTCATAGGTTATTTCTTATGGTACCTACTTACTTTTTTTTATTCTGAAAATGTAGATTTCTTTCAACGGAAACTTACCATGCAAGGATTTTTACTGTTTTTCCCTGTACTATTCTTTACCCTGCCCTACACATTGTCAAAGAAAACCGTTTACGCTATACTACTGGGTTTTAGCACTTCTGTGGCTGTTTTAGTCCTCCTTTCACTTCTGAAACAGCTTCCTGTCTACTTTGAAGATTCCGAGCAGGGATTGCAATACCTGGTAGGGAACAGCCTTTCCACAGCAGTTATAAGCATTCAGTATCTTTCGCTGTCACTATATGCCTCCTTTGCTGTGATCGCCTGTAGTTATATGCTTTTTGTAGATATGTCCTTTAGATTCAAAAGAAAGTATACTATTGCTATCATAGTGCTCATGGTCTTCTTGTCGGGGGCTTTGTTGGTCTTAGGAAGTCGGACGTCTATTTTCGTTACGGCACTGTTTCTCTTTGCTTTCGCTTTATACTCTGCTGTAAGACATCGCAATTTTTTAGTTCCAACTACTGTGGTCGTTGCTGTTGTGGCGGGGTGTACGTTTTTTCTGCTCAACAGCCAAACTTTTGAAGAGCGCTGGACCGAAGTATATAATTTCGAAAACGAGGAAAGTCCCGAGGATAGTTATTGGGGGGGCACCGGAATGCGCCTTTTAATTTGGGACTGCGCTGTTAAAGTGGTAGCGAATGACCCTGTTATGGGAGTAGGTGTGGGAGATGAGATCGATCAACTTACCCTTTGCTATAAGGTATACATGAGAAATCAGTTATTGGTGGCAGGAAAAACATTTCATGCTCATAACATATTTTTGCAGGCCGCGGTTCGGGCCGGACTCATAGGGCTGTTCTTGTTCCTTCTGTTTATTATCTATACGGCATGGACGGCAAAACGCAAAAAAAATTACCTGTATCTTATTTTTATAGCAACCTTTGTAGCCTCCGGAATGACCGAATCTTTTTTGCAGGTTAATGCAGGAGTTTTATTTTTGGCGTTCTTTAGCACATTCATATATACTAATAATACAGAGGCACTTGCGGATTCTTCAGATACATAACACATACCATTTTGACGGCGGTGAGGACACGGTGGTCGAAAATGAGTATGCGATCCTAAAGTCCCATGGGGTAGAGGTCGAACGCCTTTTTTTCGACAATACGTCGGTAAATCCGTTACAACTTATTTACAACACTTCTTCGGCAAAAATCCTTCAAAAGAAATTAGAAGTATTTAAACCGGACCTTATTCACGTGCACAATCTTTTCTACAAAGCCACTCCCAGCATTTTGTATGTGGCAAAGCGACAGGGGATACCGGTGGTAATGACACTGCATAATTACCGTTTGATATGTCCTAATGCCATGTTCTTAAGAGATCACAAAGTGTGTATAAAGTGTAAGAACAAAACCTTTCCCTTTCCGGCCATTCAGCACAAATGTTTTAAAGACTCCTATCTTAAATCTGCAACCCTCTCGGCTTCCTTGTTCGCTCACAACGTCTTTGGCACTTGGGCCGCGACGGTAGACAAGTTCATTGTACTTACGCCTTTCGCAAAAAAGATGATAACCAGCTCAGCACTACGTGTGGAGCCGGATAAGATTGCTGTAAAACCCAACAGCACCGATGGCACATCGCATGCGATCATTCCACCAGAGGAAAGAGATGGCTATGTATTTGTGGGGCGTCTTTCAGAAGAAAAAGGAGTTGAGGTTCTCATCGATGCCTTTAATGAACTTCCTCATTTAAAACTGTTCATTTTAGGAACGGGGGAACTGGAATTGAAGCTTAAAGCACGTGCCAATACTACAATTCAGTTTATGGGACAACAGCCCGCTTCGGTGGTGCGTGAGAAAGTAAGACATGCCAAAGCACTGGTTTTTTCCTCTATTATCTTCGAAGGACTGCCAAATACCATTATTGAAGCGTTTTCTGCCGGCACCCCTGTAATAGCTTCAAACATAGACAACATCAATAGTATCGTAGACGATGGCCTGGACGGACAGCTCTTTCAGGTCTCCAATTCTGAAGACCTTCGAAAGACGATACAATATTTTGAACAAAATAACGCTTTGAAATACTACGAGAACGCCCGAAGAAAATTTGAAGCAAAATATACTCACGAGAAAAATTACACTTCTTTGATGCACATCTATAAAGAAGTTCTAGCGACCCATGAAGCGGAAAATAATTAGATCCTACATTAATCAAGGAAGTCTTGAAGAACAAACACCTCACCTCCTGGCGCTCGCTAAATCGCATACGCCAAGCTATGTTTGTCTTACCAACGTACACATGCTCATCGAAGGGTATGATGACACCGGTTTTCAGCATGTGGTGAATTCTGCAACCATGGCTTTTCCGGACGGGACTCCGGTGGCCAAAATGTTTAAGTTGCTATACGGAGTTTCTCAAGAGCGCATAGCGGGAATGGATCTTTTTCCATATTTGTTACAACGGTGCAATGAAGAATCGCTAAAGGTTGCTTTCGTGGGTGCAACACCGGAGGTCTTGAAAGCACTCCAAAAGAAAGTGAGGGAACAATTTAAGAATATTGAGATTACGTTTGCCGTTTCTCCTCCCTTCAATGCGACTTGGGATAATGAGGTCTATGTAGAAAGGATAAACTCCTCTAATACTCACATGGTATTTGTGGCTTTGGGCTGTCCAAAACAGGAGCGGTGGATGTTTGAACACAGTAAAAAGATCAATGCCACACTCTATGGTGTGGGGGGTGCTTTTCCCGTATTTGTAGGGGAAATAAAACGGGCGCCGCTGTGGATGCAAAAAAGCGGACTCGAATGGTTTTATCGACTCATTATGGAGCCAAAAAGAATGTTTAGGCGGTATCTGTACACTAACACGAAATTTTTTTACCTTGCCTTACGGCAAATCCTTAACAAATGACCCTAGCTTCAATCGATGACAAGCGTTTAAAAGTGCTCTTTTATCTTTTTATTGCGACCTTGATCATCTTCTTGTTTGGGGACATCTCAAGAAAGTTGGCCTTAAATTCACACGACAATTTTGTTCGGTATACGGCAATTTCAAAAGGATTTGTTTTAGCGTGCTACGGTGTGGTACTCGCCTATTTTTTCAGAATGTATAAAGAAGAGAAACGTAGTCGTTATCTGTTGTATGCCATTGGAGTCTTGATCGTTACCTTCTTGCTGTCCCAAGCTGTCATCAACGATACCAGCGCATACGTGTATCGCATTCGAGAGAATTTGGTCTATCTGTCCAGGCTCTTGTTCTTACCTATCACGTTTTTAATATTCGCTCCCTTGCTGAAGAGCGAGGAAAAAGTCAACAAGCTATTTCGGTTTTTTGAAATACTCTTTTTCATCAATTGCGGTCTTATGATCGTTGGCGCCATTTTCGACGTGCATGTGTTCCGCACCTACATTAGCTTTAAGCGCTATGGCTACATGGGGATTTACAACTCGAACAATCAGGCGAGTTTCTATTTCATGTTCATGATCGCGGTTTACTATTATAAAACGCTCTTTCTATCCTGCAAACCTTATAAATTAATTATAGCGGTAGCCTGCTCCTTACTGCTTGGAACCAAGAAAATGTATTTTTTCTTTCCCTTGCTTTTAGCATTCGACTTTTTTTATTTTAAGCGGTATCTGCAAAAGTGGTTTTGGATTGGCCTTGTGGGTATTATTTGTTTGGGCGTTGTTTTTTATAGGGCGATAAGTAGTTTTATAACCGATAAATTTAAAGTACTGGTAGAGATTTACCACGAACAGGGATTGATCACAAGTATTACAAGTACCCGAAATATCGAATTGTCCAATACCATCTCCCAGGTTGTCTTGCCAAAATGGAGCTTTTTGAACTACATTCTAGGCGGCTCAGAATTCTACAACCACCGACCTGAAATGGAGTTTTTTGACATTTATTTCTTTTTTGGGATAGTAGGTATATGTATTTTTGCGTGGCTTTTAAAAGATATGATGCGGTTTTTTAACGCCGGCACCTTTTTAATAGGCATGTTGGTTATCTATTTAATAGCAGGCTTTTTTGCCAGCGGGTTTATTATAAGTGCAAATCAACCCATCATTTTTTTACTAACATTTGCTTTTATTGGGTTTTTAAAAGAACGTGAACCCGTAAAGTAGTAAGAGGATCAAGTGAATGAGAATAGCAGTAATTGGTACGGGATACGTTGGTTTGGTGACAGGAACATGCCTCGCCGAGACAGGTAATGAGGTTATATGTGTTGACATCGACCAAGAAAAGGTTGCGAAAATGCGCGCCGGGGTCGTTCCTATTTATGAACCACATTTAGATATCCTTTTTGAAAGAAACATTAAAGCCAACAGATTGCGCTTTAGCACTTCTTTGGCTGAAGGCCTTGAACATGGTGATATTATATTTCTTGCCCTTCCTACTCCCGAAGGAGATGATGGGTCGGCAGATCTTAAATATGTTTTGAATGTTTCCGAAGAAATTGGTGCATTAATTAAGGATTACAAAGTAATTGTAGATAAAAGTACGGTTCCAGTAGGCACTGCCGATAGGGTCAGGGAGGTGATTGCGAAACGTGCCGGTTGTGATTTTGACGTGGTCTCCAACCCCGAGTTTTTGCGTGAAGGCTTTGCGGTGGACGATTTCTTAAAGCCAGAACGTATTATTATTGGTTCCAGCAGTGAACGGGCCACCAAATTGATGCAAAAGCTTTACAGTCCTTTTGTACGCTCCGGCAACCCTATTATTGTTATGGATGAGAAATCGGCAGAACTCACAAAATATGCCGCCAATGCCTTTCTTGCCACCAAGATTACTTTCATGAACGAAATTGCCAACTACTGCGAGAAAGTAGGAGCCGATGTGGATCAAGTACGTGCCGGAATTGGAGCCGATAGCCGTATCGGGAAGCGTTTTTTATTTCCCGGGATCGGTTATGGAGGATCTTGCTTTCCTAAAGATGTAAAAGCACTTCAAAAGGCAGGGAGAGATGAGGCTTATGATTTTAAGATCTTAAATGCCGTGATTGAGGTGAATGCCAGACAAAAAACGATATTAGTTCCGCAAATTCAAGCCTATTTTAAAAACGACCTAAAAGGAAAACAAATAGCGATCTGGGGACTTGCTTTCAAGCCGGAAACCGACGATGTGCGTGAGGCTCCTTCTATCGATATTATGAAAGCACTACTCGATCAAGGGGCGCAATTGACAGTGTTCGATCCAGAGGCCATGCCAAATATCAAAAAGCAGTTTGGAGACACGCTTACCTATGCAGCCTCTATGTACGAGGCTCTGGATAATGCTGAAGCTTTGGTGATCTGCACAGAGTGGAGTATCTTCCGAACACCAAATTATAAGGAGTTGAAGCAACGATTGAGCCATCCGGTCATCTTTGATGGTAGAAACCTTTACAATGTAGACGATATGGAAGCAGAAGGATTTACCTATATATCAATTGGCAGGAAAGCAATTCATCAATGAAGAAAAGAGTTTTAATCACAGGAGCGGCAGGATTTCTTGGGTCTCATTTATGCGACAAATTCCTCGAAGAGGGATATCAGGTTATCGCAATGGATAATCTTATTACCGGAGATCTTAAAAATATCGAACACCTCTTCAAGTTGGAGGATTTCGAGTTCTATCACCACGATGTTACCAAGTTTGTGCATGTTCCCGGGGAGGTGGATTACATCTTGCATTTTGCATCGCCTGCCAGCCCCATCGATTACTTAAAGATTCCCATCCAAACATTGAAGGTGGGCTCTCTCGGCACTCACAATCTTTTAGGATTGGCAAAGGAGAAGAAGGCACGTATCCTTATCGCTTCTACTTCGGAAGTGTATGGAGATCCGCTTGTACATCCTCAAACCGAAGCGTACTATGGAAATGTAAATACCATTGGACCTCGTGGCGTTTATGATGAGGCGAAACGATTTCAGGAATCCATTACGATGGCCTATCACCGCTTTCACGGACTTGAAACAAGGATCGCCCGAATCTTCAACACCTACGGCCCTAGAATGAGGCTCAACGATGGACGCGTGATCCCGGCTTTTATAGGACAGGCGTTACGCGGAGAAGACCTTACCGTTTTCGGTGATGGAAGTCAGACCCGATCTTTTTGTTATGTAGATGATCAGGTAGAAGGACTTTATCGATTGCTTTTAAGCGATTACAGTCTGCCTGTAAACATCGGGAATCCGCATGAGATTACGATCCTGGAGTTTGCAAAAGAAATATTGAAACTTACCGCTTCATCGCAAAAGATCGTCTATAAAGAACTCCCGAAAGACGATCCTTTACAGCGCCAGCCGGACATTAGTAAAGCGAAAGAAATACTTCAATGGGAGCCAAAGGTGTCTCGAGAACATGGGATGAAAAAAACATTTGAATATTTTAAGAAGCTTTCAAAAGAAGAATTGTTCAAAAGCGAACATAAGGATTTCTCAAAGCACATTAGGCAATAGCAATGTTATTTAAAAGAGGAAGATATTCAGGATTTCTGCGACCTATCTCATATGGGATCGATTTGGCCATCATTCATATTCTGGCCTATCAATTCTTTGGGTATTCCATTCCTTTTATCAAATATGTTTTGCTAGTAAGCATTGCCTGGATCATCCTGTCGCTTAAATCCAATTTCTACGAAATATATCGTTTTACACACGTGACCAAGATCATGTCGCTTGTTGGAAAACAGGGAGTGGTCTTTTTCTTAATTGTTTTTTCCTTCTTTGGCTTTTATAAGGATCTGGACAATAGACCCATAGATATCTTAAAATACGTGGCGTTGGCCATGTTCTTGATCTCCATAGTAAAACTGACTATCTACTACCTGCTTAAAAAGTATCGATTGTTGCTGGGAGGTAATTCCAGAAAGGTAGTGATTATTGGGCTGAATCAAAAAACCGACCAGTTACGCAAATTTTTCAACGACAATCCTTCGTATGGGTATAAACTAAAACATACGTTCGATTTACACGGCCCGGAGAAGACCACCATCGAAGATTGCTTCGATTATATTATTGAGAACAAGATCGAAGAGATCTATTCTTCCGTAGCACAAATAAGCAACCGCGACCTTATCAAACTCATCGATTTTGCCGATAATAACCTACGGATACTAAAATTCCTTCCGGATAATAAAGAGATCTACAGCAAGAAGCTGGATTTTAGCTATTATGGTTTTCTTCCCATTTTATCCCTTCGGAAAATTCCTATGGACGAGCCTTTCAATAAGTTTATTAAGCGAAGTTTCGATATCCTCTTATCGTTAATTGTGATCGTTGGGATTCTATCGTGGCTCACCCCCATTTTGGGATTGATCATAAAGCTGGAATCCAAGGGGCCGGTGTTTTTTAAACAACGCCGAAACGGTCTGGATTATCAGGAGTTTTATTGCTATAAATTTCGTTCTATGAAGCCCAATCCGTTAGCCCACATTCACCAGGTGCGCAAAGGGGACGAACGTATTACGCGCGTGGGTAGAATTATTAGAAAGACCAGTATAGACGAACTGCCGCAATTCATTAACGTGCTCAAGGGCGATATGTCTGTGGTCGGCCCCCGACCTCACATGGTAAGCCACACCCACATGTACGCCGAACGTATCGATAAGTTCATGGTACGCCACTTCATAAAGCCGGGGATCACAGGTCTGGCGCAGGTAAGTGGGTATCGTGGAGAAGTGGAAAGTGATAATGATATCATCAACCGTGTGAAGTACGATATTTTCTATCTCGAAAACTGGTCTATGTTCTTAGATCTAAAAGTTGTTTTCCAAACGATTTACAATGCCTTGCGAGGCGAAGAGAAGGCGTATTAAACGGCTTCAATGGCCTGAATGAGTGCCTCAATTTGCTTGTTAAATTGAAATGCCGATACAGAGGATTCCTGAACCGCTGTTTTTGGATGCTTTTGTAGTGTTTCAAAAGAAAGAGAATCTATAAAAGATTGAAGCTCTTGTATATTATTCACAGGAATTACCCAGCCCAGTTCATGATCACGCACCAGATCACCACCTTCTCCCCCTGCAAAATAAAGTACAGGCAGACCCAAACGTGTATACTCGAATATCTTTGAAGGAACCGAACCATAAATACGGCTGGTCAATGGAATGAATGCCATGTCATAACAGGAGATTACGCTGTGAAGTGCTGCTCTCGATATTTCTCCGTGATATATCACTTGGTTGTACGATGCGTTTTTAATACTGTTAGCCTCCGGACCGGAACCATATATATGAAATGTAACGTGTTCAGGAAAAGTAATTTTTTCACAAATAGCCTTAACTCCTTGCGCTAACCCAAGTAATCCCGCATAAACGAGAGATATCGTGCTTTTTCCATCGTTTTCTGAAATTTCGGGAACAGAGAAGTCGGGAATGTTCCGGTAGAGGAAGCTTTTCTTCTTTGGCTCCAATACAGCCACGTGTTGCAGGATCTCTTCAGATTGCCCCAAGATTAAATGCGCTTTGCGGTAACAAAAACGCTCCATCTTTTCCAGAATGGAATAGTAGAACCCTTTCTTTAACAATCCCATTTCCAAACCTGCAAGAGGCCAGAGATCCGATATGTTTAATATAATTCGTTTTTGAAAGCACCATGACCAAAACACAGCCGTGAACCCAACAAACACGGGTGAATATTGAATGAGTATCTTTTTTGGAAGCTTCTTCAGAAGAAAAAATAATTTTAAACTTACAGCAAAGGAGAGCATGGACAACAAGCGCACTACTTTGTTGCTTGAGTTGCTGGGCCATACCCACAGGCGATGGATCACCATTCCTTCCATTTCGGTCTTTTGGTATAGCTTTCCGCGGAAGTCCTTAAAAACAGTGCCAGAAGGGTAATTAGGAAAAGGACACACAACATGAACATGGTATGCCGCATTCTTTAACGCATACGCCAGGGACTCCATTCTATTGGCCGCAGCTCCTTTTTCCGGGGGGAAATAGTTTGTGACAAGTAAGATGTCTTTAGTGGTCATAGCATTGCAAGATATGCGTTACAATACGTTGTGCAGCTTTTCCATCCCACTTTTCAATGGGCTGTGTTTGTTTCCATTGGCCGGCTTCCAACGTGCGAAACGCTCTGTCTATGGCCTCAGGATCTGTACCGACCAAAGTGTTGGTTCCTTGCGTGATCGTTTCGGGTCGCTCGGTGCTGTCCCTAAAGGTTAGGCACGGGATGTTAAGAATGGAGGCTTCTTCGGTGATTCCCCCGGAATCGGTAAGCACGGCTTTGGCGTGTTTTACCAGATAGATAAAGTGCAGATACCCTTGTGGCTCTATACAGTGTAAATTTTTAAAGGACATGGAAGTGTCACGCAATAATTTTTGAGTTCTGGGATGAACAGGAAAGATTACCGGCGCACCGTTGGCATTCTTTAAAATATGTGAAAGCAGTGAAGTGAAAGCCTCCAAAGCGTCCACATTGGAAGGGCGATGCAACGTGAGGACGTAATACTCATTAGCCGCCAAGGCCAGTCCCTCCCAAAACGAGGGTTTTTTGATACGATGTAGATTGTTCTTTAGCGTGTCGATCATGACATTGCCTACAAAATGGATTTGCTCCTTCGGAGTCCCTATGCTTTGTAAATGTTCGCTTGCCTGTTGGGAAGTTGTATAGAAATAGTCTGTGATACTGTCTGTAACAATTCTATTGATCTCTTCCGGCATGGATCGATCCCCTGAACGAATTCCTGCTTCTACATGTGCAACTTTTACATGAGCTTTCTTTGCCACTAAGGTACAGGCCATGGTTGACGTAACATCGCCTACCACCAGTACAAGATCGGGAGGATTTTCTTCCAGTTCTTTTTCGAATCCTACCATAATTCCGCCGGTCTGCTCTGCCTGGGTACCACTATGAACTTCCAGGTTTTGATGCGGCACAGGAATATTGAGCTCCTCAAAGAATGTTGCGCTTAAGTTGGAGTCGTAGTGCTGACCGGTGTGGATCAATCGATACGATATAGACGCCCCGGCTTCCTGCTGCCGTTCGATCTCATGAATAATGGGAGCGATCTTCATAAAATTGGGACGTGCACCGGCGACAATCGTAATTCTCATTGAGGTCTCTGTTCGTTATTGGTTCAAAAATAAGAAATAAGCACAGCAGTGACTACTTCAGCAAGGTATTAAATTGTTTCAGCTTACCCCGGCTGCTTCGGTCGAGCACCGGAACACGCTCGAACTCCAAGGTGAGCTGGGGTGCTACGTATTGGTGCAACGCGTTCTTAATCGTATCGATCTCCTCATCCTTCAAAAGTCTTTCAGAAACATATATTATTTTAAAGGTGGAAGGCCTGGTCTGTTCCACGACAAACTCTTTTACATTGCCATCGTCTTCTATCACACTCTTAGTGACATAGTAAAAGGTAAGTCCGGGGATGGTCTTTCCGTCAGGCAACATCGCAACATCATTCGTTCGGCCAATGAGTTGCTGCAATACAGGGGTTTTAAGCGTGCTCTCCGCAGCTAATATACCTGTGTCTCCTATATCGTAGCGAATCATGGGGTGCGCACGATTATACAAAGAGGTGATCACGATGCGTCCAGCTGTACCGTTAGGCACGGGTTGGTCGTTCGAGTCTACGATCTCCACGAAGAGCGAAGCACTGTTCACTAAAAACCGGTTATCTATACCGGTAAATGCGATGAGGTCCAATTCGCTGGCACCATATTCATTGATGACAGGCACGCCAAGGACACGTTGCAACAGTTCTTTGTCTTCATCGAACAACATTTCGCTGGTTACGATACAATGACACAGCGACGGACATACATCTTTAAGGTGAATTCCTTTTTTCTGAAGG
This sequence comes from Altibacter lentus, assembly GCF_000746845.1. Taxonomy (GTDB): domain Bacteria; phylum Bacteroidota; class Bacteroidia; order Flavobacteriales; family Flavobacteriaceae; genus Altibacter; species Altibacter lentus. Next base: position 2,019,394 of record NZ_KN050846.1, read on the forward strand.
AATTTTGCAAATAGCACCAAAGAGCTTGTGTAGCCATTGATATAATCGAATTGTTTTCTTCGGAAGGATTCCAGAAAGCCCTCTAACTTAATGTCTGAAAGGTCAAAGATCGGAAAGCGATAGCGGCGGCTTAACCAATCTTTCAAACGCTCTTTGCGATATCCTTTGCGATCCAGCGGTATCCCGTAAAAACGGGCTTCCAACGATTGTGAATACACAATGCCGTGACCTTTATACCGGTCCATGATAATTGCCCAGGTTAGCGCGTGAGAAAACCGATCTTTGGCAAAAATAAAGGGATGTCCGCTCGATCCTGAAGTTTTATTGACATAAACGTTCTGTGGTGTAAAACCATGTGATAAGCGTTCGGTAAGGGGTCGTTGTAAGTCTTTTTTTGAAAGTATGGGAATACTGTTCCAATCGGTAAAAGGCCGGGATCCGGCAAACTCTTGATACCATGGATTTTCCCGTTGATGATATGCGACGATATCGTTTTTTAGGCGTGACAAATAAGTCGGATAATCGTCTGTGGAGATGTCTTGGATCTTCGCCAATCGCTTTTTAGCTTCCGCAATGGGAAAACCTTTTAACCGTAACGTAAGTTCGAAAAGATTCAACCGAAAAAAGTATTAATAGCTCAAGGTACTGAAACTCTATATCGAAAAAAAGACATCCGGCTATTTTTCTAAAATTAGGATGACCGGATGCGTTTCGAAAAGGACAGTTCCATCATTGTTAACGTATAAAAATCCCGTATTTTTGAACCGAATTAAACGGCTTGACAACATGAATATATTAGTACTTGGTTCTGGCGGAAGAGAACATACCTTTGCCTATATGCTCGCACAAAGTGATCGATGCGATACACTTTATGTCGCACCTGGAAATGCCGGAACGGCAAGAATAGCGACCAATGTGCCCATTTCTGTAACCGATTTCGAGGCTATTAAGGAATGTGTACTAAAGAACGACATAGGCATGGTGGTGGTAGGTCCCGAAGATCCTTTGGTACAAGGAATAGCCGATTATTTTTCAGAAACAGAAGCCTTAAAAAACATACTGCTCATCGGTCCTTCAAAACGGGGAGCCTTGCTCGAAGGCAGTAAGGAACGGGCCAAAGAATTCATGTTGCAACATTCCATTCCCACAGCTGCCTATGCCAGCTTTACAAAGGAATCATTGAATGCAGGTAAAGCATTTCTCGACACCTTAAAACCTCCCTACGTTCTAAAAGCAGATGGACTGGCTGCCGGAAAAGGTGTATTGATCCTACAAGACATCAATGACGCCAAACAGGAGCTGGAAAATATGCTGGCACATCAAAAATTTGGTGATGCAAGTAATACGGTGGTCATTGAAGAATTTCTGGACGGGATAGAACTGTCAATTTTTGTACTCACCGATGGTGAGGATTACAAGATTCTTCCTACGGCCAAAGATTACAAGCGAATAGGAGAAGGAGATAAAGGTCTCAACACAGGAGGGATGGGAGCCATTTCGCCGGTGCCTTTTGCAGACACTACCTTAATGAACAAGATAGAGGAGCGCATAGTAAAACCTACCATAATGGGGTTGAAAAAAGAGAAAATCGATTACAAGGGTTTTGTTTTTATCGGACTTATAAAAGTGGGGGATGAGCCGTATGTGATCGAATACAATGTACGCATGGGAGACCCGGAAACCGAAGTCGTTTTGCCCAGAATAAAGACCGATCTCGTTGATCTGTTAGAAGCCGCTTACCGTAAGGAGTTGCACCGTATTGCACTTGAAGTCGATGCGAGGGCAGCGACCACAGTGATGGTTGTTTCGGGAGGATATCCGGAGGCATACGAGAAAGGGAAGGAGATCTCAGGTATTTCCTCTGTTGAAGATTCAATCGTCTTTCATGCGGGGACGGCTGTAAAAGACGGAGCGGTGGTAACGAACGGGGGCAGGGTTCTCGCAGTAACCTCTTTGGATAGTGATTTCAGAAAAGCGCTAAAAAAATCCTACCAAAACATAGAAAAACTATCTTTTGACAGGATGTATTATAGAACCGATATCGGTTTTGATCTATCCTAGATATGAATGAGATGTCGAACTTTTATCTTCCTCACCATTGTCATTGAATTTCTTCAATTGACCCATCCAGTAGATAAAGGCAACAACGCCAATTAACATCAACAACCAACTCACGATATTAGAAATCCACCAGCTATCAACACCTAAACGCAAGGCATCATAGGGTAAAAACAAAACATCTTCAGCAAATGATTGTATTCCTTCAAAAAACCCTTTCCAAGTCATATCTTTATATTTATAACGCAAAAGTATAAATTACCCTTCATGCTTACAAGCTTTTTTGGCAAATCTAATCCCGTGAATTATTTATTGCTTGGGATCTTTATATTCTTAGGATGCTTAGTGACCCTGCTTCATGGGCTTCCTGAGGTTTTTAGCTGGTCCTTTGCCCTTCGTTCGATAGTGGTGATTGTACTTTGCATTTTTTCAATGTTACTTGTAGATTTTATCATTCGTAAAAACGGTCTCACACGCTCCAACACGTACGGGATCTTGTTCTTTAGTTGCTTTTTAGTAATGTTTCCTGCGGTTTTTTCTGAAGTAGATATACTTCTTGCCAATGTTTTTTTGTTACTCGCCACGCGAAGGATTCTAAGCTTAAAATCTGAAAAGAACACCGAAAAGAAAGTGCTGGATGCGACCCTTTGGATCACAATAGGTGCCTTTTTCTATTTTTATGCCATTCTTTTCTTTGCCGTACTGATAATTGCCATCCTTCGGAAAAAGCACACTACCTATAAACACACGCTTATTCCGCTGGTCGGGTTCTTTGGAGTCTTTATAGTAGTTACTGCCTATAAATATTTGTGGGATGATTCTTTTGACTGGTATTTCTCATGGCGCAAGAGTATAAGCTTCGATTTTTCTATTTATAATTCAGCCTCGATTTTAATTCCTACCACGGTGCTGCTTACGCTTATGGTTTGGACAGGGGTGTATCGCGTGATCTCTTTTTCTTCGGTATCAAAAAAAGAGCGGCCCAACTATTTGCTCATGGTCTTTATGGCAGGAGTCGCAATTGTCATGGCCCTTGCCAGCCCCGTAAAGACGGGAGCCGAAGTTCTTTTTCTATTGGCACCGGCTGCCATAATTATTACCAACTACATAGAACACCTAAAGGAGTTTTGGTTTAAAGAATTGCTTGTGGCCTTAACGGTTCTGCTTCCTGTTGTACTATTCTTCTTCTTATAAGCAATTAGCACTCCCTATTCCCGTACTTTCACAAAATATGATACCTTTGTGGGCGGATCGGTATACACCTTCACAAGGGCCGTATTTAATTTGGTTTTCGAAGCCAATGGGTCCGTTTTTTAGTATTGAAAATATAGAACACTGTAGTTATGTTTAGCGAAAAAGCCAATAAAATCTTTTCTGAAGTGATCACAACCTATCATGTTGTGAATACCGTAGAACAACCATTTTCCAACCCGTATAACGAGAAGAGCCATCTTTTGGAGCATTTGTTATACCGAAAGTGTTGGATCGACACAGTTCAATGGCATTATGAGGATATTATTCGGGATCCCAACATCGATCCCGTAGCCGCCTTGAAATTGAAGCGATTGATCGATGCCTCTAATCAGGACCGTACCGATATGGTCGAATATATTGACAGTTATTTCTTGGAAAAGTACAAGGATGTTTCGGTACAGGAAAATGCACGCATCAATACCGAAAGTCCGGCATGGGGTGTCGACAGGCTGTCCATTTTGGCATTAAAGATCTATCACATGAACGAAGAAGCAACCAGAAACTCTGCTTCCGAAGCACATAGAAAAGCGTGTCAAACAAAACTGAACGTCCTCTTGGAACAACGCGTGGACTTAAGTACTGCCATCGACCAGTTATTGGACGATATTGCACACGGAAGAAAATATATGAAGGTGTACAAACAAATGAAAATGTACAACGACGACGAGCTTAATCCTGTATTACGGGGAGAAAAATAAATCCTTTTTTTGCTGCTGAAAACAACCATGTCTAAACCCAAGCACATACTGGTCATCCGCCTTTCTGCCATGGGGGATGTGGCCATGACCGTTCCTGTACTTCGCACCTTTGCACAGACCTATCCCAATGTATCGCTCACCGTACTTACTCGTCCTTTCTACCAACCTTTTTTTGATGATATCCCGAATGTGGAGGTTTTAGAGGCAGATGTCTACGGAAAACACAAAGGTTTGGGGCTCTTTCATCTGGCCCGCGATGCGAAAAGTAACGGCATTGACGCAGTAGCCGATCTGCACAATGTGATACGTTCAAAATTTATCACTAAATACCTGTGGGCCATGGGAGTTAGAACGGCTACTTTAAATAAAGGTCGTGCCCAAAAGAAGAAATTGATCAAAGCAAAGGGAGCAGCCCTTACCCCACTAAAAAGCACGCATCAACGGTATGCCGATGTTTTTGCGCAACTTGGATATCCTTTGGATCTCCAAACACAGGTCTTCCCGGAGCGTAAACCGCTTACCTCCCGATTACACGACATTATGGGAAATCACACTCAAAAAGCGATAGGGATTGCACCTTTTGCAGCCTATAAAAGCAAAGTGTACCCCTTCGAGCTTATGAAGGATGTTGTAAAGAAGCTGGATGCAAGTGAAAAGTATCGCATCTTTTTGTTTGGTGGCGGTAAAGAAGAGATCGCAGACCTTAACACTTTGGCGTTATTATTTCCCAGTGTCACGAATGTGGCAGGTAAATTGACCATTGAAGAGGAGCTTGCACTCATTTCTAATCTGGACCTTATGCTTTCCATGGACAGCAGCAATGGGCATCTGGCGGCCATGTTCGGGATTCCGGTGATAACCTTATGGGGCGTGACCCATCCGTATGCCGGCTTCGTTCCTTTTCGGCAGCCGGAAACCAATCAGTTGTTGGCAGACCGCTCCAAATATCCAAAGATCCCTACATCGGTTTACGGGAACAAATATCCTTCGGCGTATGAAAATGCTATGGAAACAATTGCTCCGGATCGGATTGTCACAAAAATCAAAGAGTTGCTATAATCCATAAACTTACTTCAGAAAAGACGCGGCTCTAATTCCTCAGTGCTCCTTACACATCATCATAATCCACCACCAGCGTGGGGGTTGATGGATGTGCCTGACAGGTTAAGATCAAACCTTCTGCGATCTCACTGTCTGTTAAAATTTGGTTTTTCCGCATTTCGGCCTTGCCTTCAACGATACGAGCGATACATGTGCTGCAGATCCCTCCCTGGCAACTGTACGGGGCATCGATCTTTTGATCCAGGACAGCTTCCAACACCGACTTCTTTTGAGGCATTACAAAGGTTTGTGTTTCATCGTCTACTGTAACAGTCAAGGTAGTATTGCCATCATGACTTTCAAGAAGCAGTCCCTTTTCAGCAGTGGAGAACAGTTCCGTGCGTATTTGTTTTTCGTTCACCCCATGCTCCTTTAACACCGCCGAAACAGCATCGATCATAGGTTCGGGACCACAAAGGTAAAAGGTTTCAAAATTTCGGTCTTTAAACTTGTTCTTCAGGACAAAATTTACCGTAGACCGTTCGATCCTTCCAAACATGGCATTCTCTTCCTGCTTTCGGCTGTAGAGGAACTGTAAATAGAATCGATCGGGATATTGTTTTTGAAGTGATAAAAGCTCACTGTGGAACATCGTCTCTCGTAAGGTTTGGTTTCCGTAGACAAGAACAAAGGTGCTGTTGGGTTCTTCTATAAGTGCAGTACGAATTATGGAAAGCACCGGCGTAATCCCACTTCCAGCCACAAAAGCGGCATAATGATGTTGGGACTGAGGATGAGGATTAAGAACGAACTTCCCTTCTGGGGGCATTACCTCCAGCATATCACCTTCTTTTAACCGGGTATTCGCATACACCGAAAAGGCTCCATTTTCCACTCTTTTTATCCCTACAGTTATTGTATCGCCACCCGGAGCATTACAAATAGAATATGCTCTTCGCATCTCTTTTCCGTTCGCCATGTGTTTTATGGTAATATATTGTCCGGACTCAAACTGAAACGTTTCTTTTAGTTCGGCAGGGATCTTAAAAGTAACGGACACAGAATTGGGGGTTTGTTGTTGTATTTCTGAAACACGTAACGCATAGAAGGCACTCATAGTAAAATTTTTGGCAAAAGTACTAAAACTCACTATTAGGTAATAGGTTTAGCGTGATAAAATAGGTACAGGCGAGGTGCTTCCAAAAAATAGTCCTTTTCATTCCGAAGCACTGATTCTTATTGATTTTTTAACCGAATCTCCATGAGATATTAAAAAGAAACGTATTTTTACGCTTCCGCTGCGTTTTTACATACTAAAACCGAAGCTTTTAAGTTACAGTATCATATAAACTGAAAGTATTTTGAAAGGGAAGTATACCATTACACTTATTTTGCTGGCTGTGGTTGTGCTAACAGCTTGTTCCAGAAAGAAAAACACCTTTATGAGCCGCAATTTTCATGCGGTGACCGCCGAATATAACACATTATACAATGGAGAGTTAGCGTTCGAGAACGGGAAAGAGCAACTTGCGCTTACCTATCGCGATAACTTTTGGGAGATCCTTCCCGTCGAGCGTATTCAGCTCGATGAAGAGTCGATGTTGCCGGGAGATTCTAAGAACCCCGACTTTAATCGCGCCGAGGAGAAATCGGCTAAAGCGATCCAAAAACACGCTATCTATATTGACGGTAAGGAATATAATCCACAGATCGATGAAGCGTATATGTTATTGGGAAAATCACGCTATTACGATCAGCGGTTCGTGCCGGCATTGGACGCTTTTAATTTTATTCTGAATAAATACCCCACCAGTAACAATATCAACCGTGCTAAAGTGTGGAAAGCGAAGACCAACATTCGCTTAAAGAACGAGGATGTAGCTCTGGAAGAGCTTCAGGATATGTTCAAGAATGCCGATCTGGACGATGAGGAATTGGCAGACGGAGCTGCTATCATGGCACAGGCATATATCAACTTAGATTCTATAGAGGAAGCAGTGCCCTATATTAAAATGGCTTCAGAATACGTGCAAGACAATGAACTAAAAGGACGCTATGCATATATCAAAGGGCAATTGTACAACCACTTGGGGCAAAAGGATAGTGCGAACCTGGCTTTCGATGAAGTGATCGAGCTCAACAGAAAATCGCCAAGGGCATATATGATCAACGCTTACATCGCTAAAGCAAAGAATTTTAACTACGACAAAGAGGACCGAATTGCGTTGTTGGAGTTACTACAAGACCTTGAGAAGAACCGCGAGAATCGGCCTTTTCTGGACAAGATCTATAACCAGATGGGGGAATATTATCGCAGCACCAAGAATATAGACACGGCTGTGATGTTCTACAATAAATCCATCAAGAATTTTAAGGAAGATCGCGTGCTTCAATCTGTGAACTACCAGACTTTGGCAGAGATCAATTTTGATGCAGCCGAATATAAGAACGCAGGAGCATATTACGACAGCACCCTTACCTTCTTGGAGGAAAACACGCGTCCCTGGCGTCGTGTGAAGAAGAAGCGTGAGAATTTGGACGATGTGATCAAGTACGAGGACATCGCCACTACCAATGATAGTATACTGCAGCTTGCTAATATGACAGAGGCTCAGCAATTGGCCTATTTTACTGAATACACTAAGGAGCTGAAAGAAAAAGCGATCGCTGATTCCATTGCTAATGTGAAACAGGAAAAAGCGTTTGCCAACAAAGAGTTTTATAAGAAACAGGGAAAAGCTTCTGGAAATAACCCACAGGCAGGAGGCTCCTTTTATTTCTATAACACCACCACCTTGGCCTTTGGACGACAAGAGTTCAAAAAGACCTGGGGAGACCGAAAACTGGAAGATAACTGGAGACGTTCCAGCAAGCAATCAACAGGCATTAGCAATGAAGAGGAAGCTGTTGTAGAGGCAGTGGTGATTTCAGAAAGTGAATTGTTCAAGCCAGAAACCTATATTTCGAAGATCCCAACCGATCAAACCGTGATCGATAGTTTAGCAAAGGATCGTAATTTTGCATATTACCAATTAGGATTGATATACAAGGAAAAGTTCAAGGAATACGGCCTTGCTGCAAATCGTCTGGAGAAACTACTAACGCTCAATCCGGAAGAACGATTGATTCTTCCAACAAAGTATAACTTGTACAAGATATATAACCAAACCGAACAGACCGACTTGGCAGACCAGTACAAGAACGACATTATTAACAATCACCCTAATTCGCGATATGCCGAAATTCTAAAGAATCCTAATACGCAATTGGCAACCGACGAATCCAGCCCCGAGTTTAAGTACAAGGCACTGTATAAAGAGTTTGAGGCAGGGAAGTATCAATACGTTATTGATACCAGTGACGACTATATAGATCTCTATAATGGGAATGATATTGTTCCGAAACTTGAAATGCTAAAAGCAACAGCCATTGCTCGAAAGGATGGTTTTGAAGCATATAAAAAAGCCTTGAATTACGTTTCATTGAACTATCCTAATTCTGAAGAAGGAAAACAAGCACAGCTTATTTATGCCACTATTCTGCCTACGCTTGCCAATAAAGAGTTTCTTCCCGAAGAAGAAAGTAATAGCTGGAAAGCGGTCTATACGTTCGCTTCAGAAGAACAGGAAGCTGCGGAAGCCTTAAAAGAGAAGCTGGACGGCGCCATCGAAGAGTACCGGTATACCAACTTAAGCACCTCCATTGACTATTACGACCCCAATACTCTGTTTGTGATTATTCATGGTCTAAATTCCAAGATGGGCAGCAAAGGATTTGCAGAGATATTAAAGGAGAATAAAAAGTACAAGATCAAAAGACCTTACTTTGAAATAGCAACACCTAATTATAAGACCATTCAGATTCATAAGAATCTCGAAGACTATTTGAACCGAAGTTCAGAAGAAGAGAAGAATAGTAATCCCCAAAAGTAACGACTATGTTTTCAGACAAAAAAGAGAAGAGTATGAATGAACCCACCACAGGACAAAATCGTATTAATGAAGGAACCAAACTAAAAGGCGACATCCAGTCTCAGGGTTTTTTCAGAATTGACGGGACAATTGAAGGTAATGTGAACACTCCTTCTAAAGTAGTGATTGGAAAAAGCGGATTCATCAATGGCACGCTCACCTGTGAGAACGCAGATATCGAGGGTCGATTTGAAGGCGAACTACACGTTTCTGGCACACTATCCTTAAAGGAAACGGCTCATATTGAGGGACAGGTAGTAGTAGGAAAACTTGCGGTAGAGCCCGGAGCCACTTTTAATGCAACATGCGCTATGAAGGGCAGTACCAAAAAGAGTCTGGGAGCAGAAGCCAACATCACTCTCGACAAAGATATCAAAGGTCAGAACCATCCTTTCGACAGGTCGCAGCGCGTACAGTCGGTTAAGGCAGAATCGAAAACAGAGTGAGTCCGGAACCTTCCAAAGACCCAAAGAATTCATTAAAAAGATGGGCCATTCTTTCAGCCATAGCGCTTGAAATGGGAGTCATCATCTATCTTTTTGTGCAATTGGGAAAATGGTTGGACAGCCAGTATAGTGACGGCAGACTTTTCACCATTGTTTGTACCCTGGCCGGGGTTGGTATTTCCCTTTTTCTGGTGGTGAAACAAACCAACCGGTTGAATTCATAAGGTGAACATGACAGGTAAAGGTATTGTGTTTCTTGGGGTGCTGTTTGTATTATTGCTCATTGCTTTTTTTATTCATATTGGACTTCTTAACTATTTGGATCTTCCCCTGTTCGAAGCAAGAATTATTCCTTCCTATCTCATCAATTTTGCGCTTGCCGCCATCATTTTATGGTTGGTGAAATCCAATTTAAACAAAAAATCATCCTATACCGGCTTTATCTTCATGCTGGGAAGCGGAATAAAATTTTTAGTATTCTTCTTGTTTTTCTATCCGTTCTATCAACAAGACGATACCATGGGAAGGGTTGAATTTGCAGCGTTTTTCGTGCCTTACGCTCTATGTCTCATTTCTGAAGTTTACTATCTCTCGAAACTGCTTAATAATCAGTCTTATTCTGATTAGCTCTTGCGGAAAAAAAAGAAATAAAATAGTTTTTTCTTTCTCCGAAAGTACCCTATTTTTGCACCGATTTTAAGGACACTTTAATTTGTTCGGAAATGCAAAGAAACACATTGGTTAGAATACTTTCAGTTTTATTGTTTATCACTTCGTTTTCTGCTGTGGCACAAGATGAGCACGTGAAGGAGGCTAAAGAAATCCTACCGGCCACTAAAACCAAGAAAGAAGAAATAAAGGAATTTATAAACCACCACCTGATGGATTCGCATGATTTTAATCTTTTCGGATCCACAGATGAAGAAACTGGAGAAACCCACCATTACGGTTTTCCACTTCCGGTCATTCTTTGGGATGAAGGGCTTCACACCTTTATGTCTTCTGAATTTGATCATGGCAAAAGCGTGGTTGAGTCAAACGGAAACTACTACAAACTTTACCACAGCAAAATATACAGGACTGATGCTGACGGAACCATCAATTATGATGAATCGCATCATCCAACAAACGTTCGACCCTTAGATTTCTCAATTACCAAAAGTGTTTTAATGATGCTTGTGGTTGGTCTTTTACTTGTATGGTTATTCCGCAGCCTTGCAAAAAGCTACGCGAAAAACGGAAGTATTCCACGCGGTATTGGCCGTTTTTTCGAGCCTGTTGTGCTTTACATTCGTGATGATATTGCTATTGCAAACATCGGGGAGAACAAATACAAAAAATACATGCCATTCCTTTTAACCGTATTCTTTTTTATATGGTTTTTGAATATGTTCGGCCTTACGCCACTTGGTGTAAACGTTACCGGAAACATTGCAGTTACCACTGCTTTGGCTATAATTGTATTTTTTATTACAACTTTTACTGGAACTAAAGATTATTGGCTACATATAGTGGATCCATTAGGTAAAAGCTTGCCTTGGTATGGTAAAGTGGCTTTATATCCAATTTTAGTATTAATTGAAATTTTAGGAATGTTCATTAAGCCGTTCGCACTGCTTATCCGTTTGTATGCCAACATGACAGCGGGGCACGTGGTAATGATGAGCTTGATCGGGCTGATATTTATTTTCAAAAGTTGGATTGGCGGACCCTTGTCCTTCGGACTAGCATTTGCAATCATGCTTATTGAATTATTGGTCGCATTGCTACAGGCATATATTTTCACCATGTTGGCAGCCCTTTATTTCGGTTTTGCGAGTGTATCCCACGAGCATCACGAAGAGCACGAGGGTGAAATCCAGCATTTATAATTACGAGTGTTTAATTTTTAAATATATATATTATGACAATTCCAACTATTGTAGGAGCAGGTTTAGCAGTAATCGGTGCCGGTATCGGTATCGGGATGATCGGTGGGAAAGCTATGGAAGCGATCGCACGTCAGCCTGAGGCTTACGGAAAGATTCAAACAGCGATGTTGATTGCAGCGGCGCTTATTGAAGGTATTGGTTTCGCAGCGATTTTCGCAGGGTAATCAAAAAAATTGACAAACGGCTGTGACGGTTGGTTACAGCTGTTTGTTAAAAAATTTAGTCATTACGTTGAATTAAAAAGATACCCGCTTTTGCGGGCATAAATATGGAAAAATTAGTTAACGACTTTTCATTCGGACTTTTCTTTTGGCAAATCATCATTTTTGTGTTACTGCTTTTGTTGCTGCGCAAATTTGCTTGGAAACCTATTTTAAACGCTGTTAATGCACGTGAAGAAGGCATTAAAGATGCATTAGCTTCGGCAGAAAAAGCAAAATTAGAAATGGCCAATCTGCAGGCAGATAATGAAAAGATGCTTCAAAGTGCACGTGCAGAACGTGAGACGATGATGAAAGAAGCACGCGAGATCAAAGCCAAAATGATCGCCGATGCCAAAGATGAAGCGCAAGAAGCTGCGAACAAGATAATTACCAACGCTCAAGCAGCGATCGAGAGCGAGAAGAAAGCTGCGATCTCAGAATTAAAAGAGCAGGTGGCCAGTCTTTCAATAGAAATTGCCGAAAAAGTCGTTAAGGCCGAACTTTCAGATAATGAAAAGCAATTGAAATTGGTTCGTAACATGCTTGATAATGCAACTTTAAACTAAGCCAAAATGAGTAACAGAGCAGCCGTTCGATACGCAAAAGCAGTCCTTCAGCAGGCCAACGAGGCAGATCTTGCCAATGTGGTTTTTGGGGATATGCAATCTGTACACGCGACCATTACAGGCAGTAAAGAATTACGTGCGGTGCTCAAGAGCCCCGTAGTAAAGTCATCCGACAAAAAGGAGGCCTTACTTAAAATATTTTCGGCCCAATCCGATCAAACCAAATCCCTTATTAAGGTATTAGTGGATAACAAAAGGATTGAAACTCTGGACGCCGTGGCCGAAAGCTATATCGCCCTGTACAACGACTCTAAAGGAGTGAAGGTTGCTAAAGTGACCACAGCCGTACCCCTTTCGGAAGAATTGAAGAAAAAAGTATTGGCCAAAGTAAAAGAATTGACCGGGAGCGACAGTGTTACTCTCGAGAATTCAATTGATGCGTCTATCATTGGAGGATTTATTCTTCGGGTGGGAGATTTGCAGTACAATGCAAGCATCGCGAATCAGTTAGGAAATTTAAAAAGAGAATTTAGTAAATCATTGTAGTCATTTGGCGATCAAGCTAGAGACTATACCTATAATGTAACAACATGGCAGAAGTTAAACCAGCTGAAGTATCAGCAATCTTAAAGCAACAACTTTCAGGTTTTGAAGCAACCGCTTCATTAGACGAAGTAGGAACTGTATTAACCGTAGGAGACGGTATTGCTCGCGTTTACGGACTTTCAAATGCACAGTACGGAGAACTTGTGGAATTTGAAGGAGGTCTTGAAGGGATCGTTTTGAACCTGGAAGAAGACAACGTTGGGGTGGTATTGTTAGGTCCTTCTAAGGAGATCAAAGAAGGCGGTACCGTAAAGCGTACGCAGCGAATTGCATCTCTTAAAGTGGGAGAAGGTATTGTAGGGCGTGTTGTAAACACCCTGGGACAGCCTATCGACGGAAAGGGACCTATATCCGGAGACACTTACGAAATGCCACTGGAGCGTAAAGCACCTGGGGTAATCTATCGTCAGCCGGTAACCGAGCCGTTACAAACAGGTATTAAATCTATCGATGCGATGATCCCTGTTGGTAGAGGACAGCGTGAGCTTGTAATTGGTGACCGTCAAACAGGTAAATCGACCGTTTGTATCGATACCATCTTGAATCAGAAGGAATTTTACGATGCAGGAGAGCCTGTTTATTGTATTTATGTTGCGATTGGACAAAAAGCGTCTACGGTAGCGAACATCGCTAACGTATTGGAAGAAAAAGGAGCCTTGGCCTATACAACTATTGTTGCGGCAAACGCTTCCGACCCTGCACCTATGCAGGTATATGCTCCTTTTGCCGGAGCGGCGATCGGAGAGTATTTTAGAGATACGGGTCGTCCTGCATTGATCATTTATGATGATCTTTCAAAGCAAGCGGTTGCATATCGTGAGGTATCGTTGTTGCTTCGTCGTCCACCGGGACGTGAGGCGTATCCAGGAGACGTTTTCTACTTACACTCCCGTTTGTTGGAGCGTTCGGCTAAGATCATTGCCGATGACGATATCGCAAAAGAAATGAACGACCTTCCGGAAGTATTGAAGCCTATGGTTAAAGGAGGAGGATCATTAACAGCACTTCCTATCATTGAAACACAGGCAGGAGACGTTTCGGCCTATATTCCAACCAACGTGATCTCCATTACCGACGGACAGATCTTTTTGGAATCCGATCTTTTTAACGCAGGGGTACGTCCGGCGATTAACGTAGGTATTTCAGTATCTCGAGTGGGAGGTAATGCACAGATCAAATCGATGAAGAAGGTAGCCGGTACCTTGAAGCTGGATCAGGCACAGTTCCGTGAATTGGAAGCGTTTGCTAAATTTGGTAGTGATTTGGATGCTGCAACCTTAAATGTGATTGAAAAAGGAAGACGTAATGTAGAGATCTTGAAACAGGCTCAGAACGATCCTTATACCGTAGAAGATCAGATCGCTATTATTTATGCAGGTTCAAAAAACTTGTTGCGAAATGTTCCCGTAGAGAAAGTGAAGGAATTTGAAAGAGATTATCTGGAAATGTTGAATGCCAAACACAGAGACACCCTCGACACCTTGAAGGCCGGAAAGCTTACCGATGAAGTGATCGATGTGTTATCAAGCGTAGCAGCTGACCTTTCGGCGAAATATAAAAAATAATTAAGAATGCAGAGTTAAGAAGTATGAACACTCATACTTCTTAATTCACAATTCATAATTGAAACATGGCGAATTTAAAGGAAATAAGAAACAGGATATCATCGGTAGGATCAACAATGCAGATCACCAGTGCCATGAAAATGGTATCTGCTGCCAAGTTGAAGAAAGCACAGGATGCCATTACCGCTATGCGCCCTTATTCTGAAAAGCTTACGGAATTACTACAAAACCTTAGCGCTACGTTAGACAGCGATACGGGAAGTAAGTATTCCGATCAGCGAGAAGTGAAGAAGGTCTTGGTTGTGGCGATTACTTCAAACCGTGGTTTGGCGGGAGCTTTCAACAGTAATATCGTAAAGGAAGCAAAGCAGCTGGCTGCCCAAACCTATGCCGGTAAGCAGGTCGATTTTATGACTTTGGGAAAGAAAGGGAACGATATCTTGAAAAAGACCGGGACCATCTATCAAAATAATAACGGAATTTTTGATGACCTTTCCTTTGAAGCGACAGCCGATATCGCTGAAAAATTGATGGAACTTTTCGCAAACGGAAGTTACGACAAGATCATTCTGGTATACAACCACTTCAAGAATGCTGCGACACAACTTGTAATGAAAGAGCAATTTTTGCCCATTCTTCCTCCGGAAGTTTCAGAAACAAGTACTTCTTCGGCCGATTATATTTTTGAACCTTCCAAAGAAGCCATTGTAGAAGGTCTTATTCCGAAGAGCTTGAAAACCCAGCTTTTTAAGGCCTTGCGTGACAGTGTGGCGAGTGAGCACGGAGCTCGTATGACTGCCATGCACAAGGCAACAGACAATGCAACCGAATTACGCGATGCATTGAAATTACAATATAACAAAGCACGTCAGGCCGCTATTACCAATGAGATCTTGGAGATCGTTGGTGGAGCCGAAGCCTTAGCGGGTTAACAATAGACGACCTACTTTATGTGAAAAGGCCTTCTGTTCTATACAGAAGGCTTTTTTGTATCTTTAGGGACAGAAGCAATGTTCCCAATAAGAATCCGATCGCATGAACTATAGACACCTTTTTATCTACTTCTTAACCCTTTTTCCAATAGCACCTGGCCTGTATAGTTGTAAAAGCACGAAAAAGGAAGCTTCAGCGTATGTACTAACCCAAGATCCGCCGTTTTCGATCTTAGAGGCATATTCGCAGCCATGGACTGCCGGAATCCCGGAAGGAGGCTCTGGTATTCAACTTCATATTACCTTCGAAACATTTTCAGAGGATGTTGTGATACAGACATTCTTCTTCAGAAATAAGAAAACAAATGCACAGCTTTCACCTCAAAACCGGAACAAATATGTTGGGTATTTCACAAACATGGTTCGTGGGGATGTTATTATGGACAGTGACCCGCTCGAGGAAGCAAAGAACAGTCCGCCTAAGGCATTTCCATTCGATCTAAAGGACGATGAAGCCGTGATAGGGTATTTGCAACAAGGGGAAGTTAAATACACACTTATTTCAGAAATAGAGCAAAAACCCATGCTTGCCTACCCCCAAAGCAACACGAAGAACACCCCTTAACATTTCTTCGTATCACAAGTGTAATTTCAATACTTTTGTGTTCAAATATCTAAGCTCTTGAGCGTTTTTAAAAAGCTATTTCAACAAACTTTTATTTACGGCCTCGCCACGATCCTGCCTCGCGCGCTGGCGTTTATACTCGTCCCGCTCTATACGTCGGTACTGGTCCCGGAAGAATTTGGGGTCTATGCGACCATCATGTCCTATCTTATCTTGGGGAACGTATTTCTTTCGTATGGAATGGAAACGGCTTTTTTTCGCTTTATTAACAAAGAATCTGCTCAACGTGATCTCGTTCAGTCTACAGCCCTCACTTCGCTTACCGTAACAACACTGTTGTTCTTGGGGCTGTCGCTTTTCTTTAGTGAACCCTTGGCCCGGCTACTGGAGTTCAAGACTGAATATGTAGTATATGGTCTCTTGATCCTGGCGCTCGACGCATGGGCCGTTCTTCCTTTTGTTTGGTTTCGTGCCAACGAGCGGCCTACCCGATATGCAGTGATCAAGATTTTCAATGTGCTTATAAACCTTGGGTTCAATGTCTTTTTCTTTTTAATGCTTCCCGGATGGGCCGAAGGAGATCCTGCCTCTTTTTGGAATGACATCTATTCTGAAGAAAACAAAGTAATGTACGTGTTTATCGCAAATATTATCGCCAGCGCGATCACGCTGCTCGTCTTGTTGCCGCTGTATGTGCGTATCGGGTTCAAATTTAATACGCTGCTTTGGAAACGAATGCTCCAATATGCATTTCCTGTACTCATTGCTGGGATCGCTTTTTCAGTGAACGAGGCCTTCGACAAGATCCTGCTGAAATATTTATTACCAGAAGCTATCGCCGAAGCAGAAGTAGGGGTATATGCCGCCTGCTATAAACTAGGTGTCTTCATGACCTTATTCGCCACAGCCTTTCGCCTTGGTATCGAGCCCTTCTTCTTCAATCATGCTGCCAGTGCAAACGCAAAGAGTACCTATGCGACTATCACCAAATATTTCACGGTTTTCGGGAGCCTTATCATGTTGTTCGTAGTTGTTTATATAGACTTCTTTAAGCGGATTCTGATCACCAACCCCGATTATTGGGAAGCGCTATCCATTGTACCTATCATCCTATTGGCGAACCTATGCCTAGGCATCTATCACAATCTTTCGGTGTGGTACAAAGTCACGGACAGGACACGATTTGGAGCGTATATTTCGGTGGTGGGAGCGATTTTGACCATTGTTCTCAACTTTGTTTTAATTCCCTATATAAGCTATATAGGGTCTGCCATTGCTACACTCGCAGCGTACGGTAGCATGATGGTCCTATCTTATGTTTTTGGGCAACGACTCTATGCGATCCCTTACAACCTAAAACGAATAGGAGGTTACTTGCTGTTGTCCATTGGATTTTCTGCACTTTCCTTTTATGTATTTGACGGAGATTTAATCATAGGGACTGTATTATTATTGGTATTTTTGTCCGTGCTCTTTTTTGCTGAAAAAAAAGAACTACTTAGAATAATGAACCGATGAAGATTAAAATTATAAATAGATCGCAACACGCCTTGCCTTCTTATGAAACTATTTTCAGCGCAGGAATGGATCTAAGAGCCAGTGTTCCTGAGCCCTCCACACTCAAGCCGTTGCAACGCGCAATTGTAAAGACAGGTTTGTTTATCGAACTTCCCATTGGCTATGAAGCTCAGGTGCGTCCACGAAGTGGTCTGGCTGCGAAAAAGGGAATCACGGTCCTTAATTCACCGGGAACCATCGATGCTGATTATCGCGGAGAGATAGGCGTGATCCTGGTGAATCTATCCAACGAAGATTTTACCATTGAGAATGGAGAACGGATCGCGCAATTGGTCATTGCCAAACACGAACGTGCCAATTGGGAGGAAGTAGAAGTCCTGGAAGAAACAGAAAGAGGATCCGGAGGATTTGGCAGTACCGGATTGAAATAATGACGTATAATTAAACCTACAATACAGTAATGAAGATCATTGTTCCCATGGCAGGTCGCGGTTCTCGCCTTCGCCCTCACACTCTAACGGTTCCAAAACCTCTTATTCCGGTAGCAGGAAAACCTATTGTTCATCGTTTAGTAGCCGATATTGTAAACGTCTTGGAAGAAGAGATCGAAGAGATCGCATTTATCTTGGGTGATCCTGCATTCTTTGGTGAAGAGGTGGTCGAGAGTTTAAAACAATTAGCAAATGATCTGGGGGCAAAAGCTAGCATCTATCGACAATTGGATCCAAAAGGAACCGGCCATGCCATCATGTGCGCAGAACCGTCACTATCGGGGCCTGCCGTGATCGCTTATGCCGATACGCTCATAAAGGCCAACTTTGATCTTGATAAAGATGCAGACAGTGTGATCTGGACAAAGAAAGTAGAAAATCCGGAAGCCTACGGTGTTGTCAATCTTAACGAACGTAATGAGATCACCGAGTTGGTAGAAAAACCCACTCAATTTGTGAGCGACCAGGCCGTTATAGGAATCTACTATTTTAAAGAGGTGGGAGACCTAAAGAAAGAACTTCAACATGTTTTGGATAACAATATTCTTAACGGAGGGGAATACCAGATCAATGATGGTATCAAAAGGATGATGGCCGAAGGAAAAGTATTTAAAACAGGCACGGTAGACGAGTGGATGGATTGCGGCAATAAGGAAGTAACGGTAGAGACGAATCGGCGTATGCTGGGCTTTTTGGCAGAACGCGGCGAAGTCCTAATCTCCAATAAAATCAGATCTCAGGATGCCACCATTATAGAACCTTGCTTTATTGGGGATGAAGTAACTTTAAAAAATTGTACCGTGGGCCCCTTTGCTTCAATTGGAGAGGGCACAATAATTGAGGATAGTAACGTTAAAAATAGTATAATCCAAACATACGCAGTGGTTAAAAATGCTACTTTAGATAATGCAATGATAGGGAATCATGCAACCTTCGATGGCAAATTCAACAATGTTAGTATTGGGGATTATAGCGAATTGAAACAATAAGTATAGGTTTCAGGAGAATCCGGAACAAAAGGTTAGAAATTAATTGAGACAGTAAGAAGACACCGCAAACAACACTTTGAAACAGTACGGCAACATTTGGTATTTTTTTCTCTTCGGAATTATTTTAGTTCCGCAGTTCCTTTTTGCACAGGTAATCCCAACTGAAACCGACGAACAACCCACCGATGATCTGGGCAATGTAAGTGACGCATTTCAAGAGAATTTTTTTGAAGCTTTAAAGCAAAAGGGGATAGAGAATTATGAACTGGCCCTAGAAGCATTGGCAAAGGCCGAAAAAGCGGCACAAAAGGATGCCCAGAACGAGGCCGTTGTCTACTTTGAAATGGGAAAGAACCTTACCCAATTAAAGCGTTATGACGAAGCAGAGGCTAATTTCAACAAGGTATTGAGATCGGAAGGAGATCGCTTGGATGTACTCGAAGCTCTCTATGACCTTTATTATCTCGAGCAGGATTATCAGGCGGCGATCCCATTGGTACAAAAGCTTACGGTCTATGACGACGATTACAAGGAAGATCTGGCCAATCTGTACGCCCGTACCAAGCAATATAACAAGGCACTTATGGTACTGGATGAACTGGATGACACTTGGGGTGAGAGTGACTATCGCGACGCGCTGCGCTCTCAGATCTATCGTGAAACCGGAGATACTTCAGGGCAGATTGAAAAGCTGGAAGAAAAGGTTATCGCCAATACCAGGAACGAAAAGGACTATCTTAATTTGATCTTTTTATACAGCGATCAGGGAAACTCCCAAAAAGCTTTCGAAACAGCTCAGGAATTGCTCAAGAACAAACCTGATTCACAACTGGTACATCTGGCGCTCTATAAGTTCTATTTAGATAAACAACAAACTACAGAGGCACTAAACTCGATGAAAATTGTCTTTAAAGCTTCAGAGATTGACAATGAAAGTAAGTACAGGGTTCTAAGTGATTTTCTAAATTTTGTGAATACCAACCCTCAATATGAAAAAGACCTGGATGCTGTAGTGGCCTTGTTCTCTTCAGAAAATAACGCTAAGGTATACGAACAGTTGGGAGGGTATTATTTTTCCAAAGAGATGCGGGAAACGGCGCTTAAATTCTATGAGAAAGGTGTACAAGGGGACCCGGACAATTACAATTTGCTCAAAAACACCTTACTCCTGCAAATTCAGTTTGAAAAACACAACGAAGCCGCCACCTTAAGTGCGGACGCTTTAGAGATATTTCCTTCCCAACCCCTTTTATACTTGGTAAGCGGTGTCTCGAATATTGCACTGGGGAATCTTGATACAGCCATTGAGAAACTGGAAACAGGGTTGGATTACCTCTTAGACGATCCAAAAATGGAAAAGGATTATTATGAGCAGTTATCCATAGCGTATTCCCAAAAAGGGGATCAAAAGAAAGCAGATGCATTCGCGACAAAGGCCGCTCAAGTTAAAGACACTAATTAATGCTATGAAGTACCCACTTATACTCTTAGTTGCTTGCGTCTATTTACTAAGTTCCTGCGGGGCAGGAAAAGGAGCAGGAGCCGGTAACAACGCCAATGCTGCTCTTTCGGTCAAGGAAATCATGGCTGCACACCAAATGGCTTCGCCTAACTTCTCAACCCTTGCGGCACGACTTCAAGTGGTGTACGAGGACGACAGTAAGTTGCAAAGTATTACCGTGAGCTTGCGTATGGAAAAGGATAAGACCATTTGGATCAAGGCCTCTTTACTAGGGATCACTTTGTCCAAAGTGCTAATCACCCCGGATCGCGTTAGTTATTATGAAACCATTGGGAACACCTATTTTGACGGAGATTTCTCCTTGTTGAGTACATGGCTGGGAACCGAGATCAATTTTGAGAAGGCACAAGCGATCCTTTTGGGACAGTCTATTTTTAACGTTGATACTGCCACCTACACTTCCAAGGTGTATCAAAATAAATACCAGGTGGCCCCTAAGAAACAACCTTTGGATTTTATACATTATTTGCTGTTACACCCACAGAATTATAAAGTGGCATCGGGGTCGCTATCCCAGCCTTCAGAAAAGCGGTTGCTCACTATTCGGTATGGGGAGTATCAACAGATAGGAAATGACTTTTATCCTTCTGATATTCTAATAAATGCTTCGGAAGAAGACACAAATACAAAGATCGAACTTAATTATAAAGACATCGACCTCAATGTTTCGCTAAGTTTTCCGTTTACTATTCCGGAAGGGTATGAAGAAATTCAGTTATAAAGTATGAACAAACAGGTCATTTTAGGGCTTTTCTTTTTCTGTATACTTACAGGATGGAGTGCGATAGCACAGCCTAATAAACAAGCACAGCTCGAAGAAAAACGGCAAACAATTCTTGAAGAGATCAAGCAAATAAATTCGCTGCTCTTTAAGACACAAGGAAAGAAGAAATCCATTCTCACCAACGTGGAGGATTTGAATCATCGCATCGCTGCGCGGGAGAATTTGATCAAGGTGACCAATCAACAAGCGAATCTTCTAACGCGTGAGATCAATGAGAATCGTACAAAAATATCCGAGCTGCAGAACGAGTTGGAAGTGTTAAAAGAGGATTACGCTGCGATGATCAATAAGTCTTATAAGAGCAAATCGCAACAGAGCAGAGTCATGTTTTTGTTGTCTTCGGAAAACTTTTTACAAGCCTACAAGCGATTGCAATATATGAAGCAGTATGCAAAACACCGTAAAGAACAAGGAGAGAGTATCAAGGAGAAAACTATTTTACTTGAAATTTTGAACAAGGACCTAACCGAACAAAAACAAAAAAAGCAGGTCTTGATAGAAGAAAACCGATTGGCACGAGAAAAACTGAATAGTGAAAAAAAAGACCATCAAGAACTTATTGCTTCACTCAAGAAAGAAGAGGGAACATTTTCCAGGCAGATTCGTGACAAACAAAAGGAAGCCGATGCCATCGACAGACAGATCGAAGAGATCATTCGCGCTGCCATAGCTAAATCGAATAAAGAATCTATTACCACAACTGCTGTAAAGACGTCTTCAACGGCTTTCGCCCTTACAGCCGAAGCCAAGGCGTTGGCCGCAAGTTTTACAAATAACAAAGGGAAACTTCCCTGGCCTGTAGAAAAGGGTGTCGTTGTAAGGCGGTACGGGAAACAGCAACATCCGCAATTAGCCAATGTAACTACGTTTAACAGTGGTGTGGAGATCGCTACCGAAGCGAATGCAAAAGCTAGAGCTGTCTTTAACGGCGAAGTAATGGAGATACAGCAATTAAAGGGCGCCAATATGGCTGTGTATATCCAACACGGAAGTTATATTACGGTATATAATAATTTGATCAATATAACTGTAAAAAAAGGAGACAAAGTAAGTACCAAACAGAATATTGGAACGGTCTATACCAATGCAGCCACAGGAAAAACAATTTTAAAATTCTTGATCTACCAGAACAGGGATCGAATGAACCCGGCCGATTGGGTCTTCCAGATGTAAAAAAAAAGGGCTGTTATAAACAGCCCTTTTTCAATAATTATTATACTATTCTTATTCAATAAGTAACTTTTTGGTAGTCGATTGAGTACCACTTTCGATGGTCACGAAATACAATCCTGTTTGCAATTGAGATACATTTAATGAGATCTCGTTCGATCCGTTTGGAGCACGTTCTACCTGTTGTAATTGCTGTCCCAAACTGTTCACGATACGAACACTTAATGTTTCTGAAAGGGTTTCTTTTAGAGCGATAAATACTTCGTTCGTTGCCGGATTAGGGTACATAGAGATCGCATCTGCAGCAAATTCCTCTACCGAAAGCACACAATTTAAAACACCTCCTGCATAATCATCGGCATCGCTTCGTTCAGTTTCCCAGCCATCCGTAGTACTTCTAGCGGCGATCGCATACCAGATCGTATCATCGAAATCAGCCACAGGTACGGTAATCTCAGTATTGGAAGTGCTTCCAGCGACCTCCATATACTTTGTTCCCAAAATATACAGATCGTACATTTCAGCACCGGCTATCGGGTTCCACTGGAATGAGGCTGTGTTGTCAGGACATACCTCCGTAAGTACCAGACCGGTAACCAGCGGTGCTATTGAAAACGTTCCGTCGCTTACATCCTGAAAAGCCCCACTTGTTACACGTACAAGAGCTTCTCCGCTCAATTCAGCAGGAACGGTCCAGTCGAAATAGTGTTGTGAGTTTGGCACGGTTCCAAGATTTGTCCAGCTTCCACCATTATCTATAGAATAATCGATTACAAAGGATGCAGTCGTATTTACAGCATCCCAATGAATTGTTCTTGGTACTCCAGAAGGAAACTTTTCTCCGGCATTTGGATAGGTCACTACCAGATTATCTGTGATGATCTCGTATGTTATAACATAATCTTGCGGACCTACAGGAACGTTAAAACCTGTAATTTCTACGGTATAATTTCCTGCAGCCGGATTGTCCAACACAACCTGCTCCATATTATTTAAATGGTCAATACCATTTGTAGCGGGTTGATTTAAAGCAGCCGCGTTGGGCGTGGAATCCAATATGTACGGGAAATGATCTGTAGACCCCGGATCTGTTACAATCATGTCTAAGTCATTTACCAAAGCAGGATTTGCGCCGTTTGCTCCGGCAGGATCGTTCCAGTATACCATAAAGCGTACTTCTTTTGTATTGGCAGGAACTGCAATAGTATGAGAATTGCTATTTCCCTGAGTCACATCATCTAAAAGGAATCGACCGTCCTCAATAAGTAAACCGGCACGAAGACCATTGATGATACCCCATCCAAACTGAAAATCGGGACCCGCATTTCCTTTATCTTGGGCAGTATTCATCATTGCCGACTTAATAAGCGCGGCAGGAGGAAGTGTTCCACCATTAGCATCCGCATAGGCTTGATAAAGTTGAGCTGCAACTCCGGCAACACCTGGAGCAGCTCCCGAGGTTCCACTAAAGGTCTGGTATAAATTATTAGGCGCTGTAGAAATTTGTAAATGCCCGTTTGCGGTAAGATCGGGTTTAATACGTCCGTCAGCTGCCGGACCTCGGCTACTACTGTTCTCTAAAACACCTCTGTAATCTGTATTTGCTGTTGCAATAACATTTTTTCCTTGCTTATGACCTCCGGTAATATTTCCCCAACCACTTCCGGCACCATATCCACAATTTGAAGTTCCCGAATTTCCTGCCGAGAACACGTGTAATAAGGTAGGCTCTGTATTCATTTGCATATCAACGGTTCTTGCACGCGTGGTATAACCATCGTTACAACCATCTCCATAAGATGAATTAGTAATTTGAACCGTTCCGTCATTTATAAGATTAGTGGTTGCCGGATCCAAAAAGCTTGAAATATAATTTACAACGTGAAGATCGGCTCCTGCTGCCATTCCTCTTCGATACGGAAAAATATTACCCGCACCACATAAGATTCCGGCAACTCCGTCTCCGTGCGTACCCGCTGTGGAATTTGTATAATTAGTGATTCTTCCTTCAAAATCAATATGGGGTCCTACACGACCATCATCTCTTACCATTACTCCTATTCCTTCACCGGTATAATTGCGTCCGGCAGTAGTTTGAGTGTCTAAACCACTAGAACGATGAAGGCTTTTACCACGAATATCTTCAGGCACTGCAGGAGGAGCAATCAATTCAACCCATTCTACATAAGGAAGGCTTGAAAGTTCATTCAAACAATTGTTAGGAATAGAAAGCTCTAAATTAGTTGAGTTCCCTAATCTCGCTACAAGCGCAATTTGTTTTTGTGCCAAATCTTGAATAACATAGTTTGTGCTTACATTCTTATTGTGAACTAAGGTCACCAAGATGTTATCACCGTCCATGGCATAATCTTCATAAGGAGGATTTTTTAAGGCAGTAGACAGCTTGAAACTGCTTACCACAGGTACAATGGATCGCACCCCTTGATTTTGAAGATAACTTACAGAAACTTCAGAAGGGAAATAAAACAAATACGCTTTGTTTGGGATATAATTCAATAACTGATAGCCACGCGCTTTAAAATCATTTTGAATTTGCTGCGTTGGGGTTTGAAAAAATTGAATCCATCCTACATATCCATCATTTAACCTTGCCGAGTCAGGCATGTCACTCCACTGGAATGTTGAAATATTCTCAGGAATCTCAATGGCATCCCCTTGTAACTGAATGGCATACGGGTTTTGAGCAAAGGACAGTGACACCATTAACAGCATCACCATAGCTGCAACAAATCTCGATGTAAAACTTGTTGATTTTGTACTTTTTTTCATAGGAATCATTTTTAATTATCTAATGCAGAATGAATCATGCACGGTTAAGAAATTTTTAAGAATTTCAAATATATTCAATTGTGTTAAAAAAACCACAAGAAAAAAAGTTAATTCCTAGTAGGGAAGTAAAAATAAAACGCTAGCTAACAGCTAGATTGACACCACTAAAGGGCTACATAAGTGTGGCAGAACCTATTTGAATAATGCCTTAAGCTCGGTGGCTTCTTTTGGCTTCAATTTTCCCGCAAGGACCAAACTTAGTTGCCGTCTTCGCAGTGCAGCATCGAACCTTTCTTTCTCCAGATCGGTTTCGGGGATTAATTGAGGTACAGGTACCGGATTTCCCATTTCATCTACAGCAACAAAGGTATAAATACCTTCGTTGGCCTTACTGCGCCTTCCGCTTTCGCGGTCCTCGATCCAAACATCCATGAAAACCTCCATAGAGCTGTTAAAAGCTCTGGAAACATGAGCTTCTACCGTTACCACACTTCCCAGGGGGATCATTTTGTTAAAGGCAACATGATTTACAGCAGCGGTCATGACGATGCGTCGGCTATGCCTTCTCGCGGCAATGCTAGCAGCTCGATCCATACGAGCCAGAAGTTCGCCTCCAAACATATTCCCTATGGGATTGGTCTCGCTGGGGAGGACAAGGTCTGTAATAACAGTTCGGGATTCTTTAGGTGTTTTTGGTTCCATTCTAGCTATTTTTTTGCAAAGGTAGTATTTCCCTTAGAGCTAAAAATAGTTATGTAAAAGAAAAGTGGTTAATCGAGCTCTTGTACGAGCAACCAAGCGTCCTTGTTCTCTGTTTGCTGAATAGTATACAGCGCACGCAAGGCGTCAAGTCGCTGCTCGTGACTACTGTAGATCACCTGGTGGAGGCCATATCTGTTCTTGCCTATTAGCCGCGGGGTAAATCCCTTATCAGTAAGTTGAAGTATTTTTTTTGCTGCATTCTCTTCTATGCGGAAAGCACCGGCTACTACATGATATTTCCCTGTCTCCTTCGGGAGTGTGAGACTTAAAGTAGGCAACGGATTTTCGATCACAAAAGTGGCTTCCTGAATTTGATTCTCAACCAGCGTATTGGCTTTTTGCTTTTCGGCGAAATTGTGTTTCTGGACTTCATTCTCATACCATTTCATGCCGCCAAAGCCTGAAAGTGCCACAGCGATAAGCCCGATGGCAGCATATTTCAGGTACGGTACTGCGGTTCTCTTTTCTGTCGAGAGCACGAGAGGAGCCTTTTCTTCCTTGTTGACCACTTCTTTTTTATGGACGTCACGAGAGATTTGCGCAGAGATAAAGGAGCTTAGCCCAAACGAGGCTGCACTATAATTTTCTGAATCGCTGGGGATGAATTGAACGGAACGCTCCGTGTTTAACTCAAATTCGCCAATTTTTGGAAGCACCACGGTCTCACCTTCGGAAAGCTGTAAAGAGAGTTTGCCGGTAAAGTTTCGGATCTTCTGAAGTGCTGTTTCGTAGCTGCAACCTTCTACTGAAGCCACATAACTGGCAAGCAGTCCGTCATTGGTTTGTAGCTGTCTGTTGAAAGCCAATGTCTTTCCCGGTGGATAAAACGTATGGTCTTCAGAATCAATACGCGCAGAATGATATTGTGTCAAGAATGCCCCGAACCCGGGAATGATCACACATTCATAACGGTACAATAAATCGTTTATGTAGGTTGTCAACTGCATCGATAACAAACTTAATTTTTTTTTGAGTTTCATTCAATGAGAATTTCGCTAACTTATTAACAACAGATTTTTCGTATTTTTAAAGACTCCCCGGTTCGTTTAAACATTCCATATGCTATCTGAAAACGAATTAAGGTACACGCTTGCCCTTCAACGCATTCCAAATTTAGGGGACGCTTCTGCAAAAAAATTAATCCATATTATTGGTTCTGCGGAAGGTATTTTCAAAGAAAAGAAACATCGGCTTCTCAAGATCGACGGGATTGGAGCTCATAAAATAAAGGACCTTCGGGAAGCAGAATTTTTAGATCAGGCCGAAGAAGAGTTACAATTCCTGAAAACGCAAGGAATTTCCTTCAGTTATTTTCAGGACACAAGCTACCCCACACGATTAAAGCACTGTCTTGACGGGCCCATTCTTTTTTTTCACAAAGGAAATATCGATCTTCAGCAAAAACATATCGTGAGTATCGTGGGCACCCGAAACATTACTGCCTACGGTCGCAGCTTCTGCGCACAGCTCATCGAAGAACTGGCGCCCTTAAAACCTGTTATTGTTTCAGGCTTTGCCTATGGGGTGGATATTGAGGCACATAAAATGGCCATGGACTGTGGCCTTCAAACCATAGCCTGTTTAGCACATGGCTTTGAACAGATCTATCCCAAGACGCATAAGAAGTATATGAAAATGGTAGAAGAGAACGGAGGGTTCATCACCGAATTTTGGAGCTGTGACGCTTTTGATCGCACAAACTTTTTAAAGCGAAACCGCATTATTGCAGGTATTAGTGAAGCTACGGTGGTGATCGAATCTGCCGAAAAAGGCGGCAGCTTGGTCACAGCAGATATCGCCAACTCATACAACCGTGAGGTATTTGCCGTTCCCGGCCGTGCGACCGACCTTCAAAGTCAGGGTTGTAATAACCTCATCAAATCTCAACAGGCACATCTGCTCACCCAGGCAGCAGACCTTGTTTATATGTTAGGCTGGGCGTTGGAGGTACCTGCCCCGAAACCTCGCCAAACCCAGTTATTTGTAGATCTTACCACCGATGAGAACAAGATACATCAGTTCTTAAAAACGAGAGAAAAGGAGGGATTAGACCTGATTGCTCTGGAATGTAAGTTGCCTACCCACCAAACAGCATCCTTACTGCTGCAATTAGAACTAAAAGGGGTTGTGAGACCGTTACCGGGGAAAATGTTTGAAGTGATCTAGTACCCCAGTACAGTTCGCACTCTTTGCAAGACGCCTTCTGCAACCGAAGTTGCTTTTTTGGCTCCTACTTGCAGTGCATTCTCGATCTCCTGTTGGTTCTCCATGTAATAGGTGTAACGTTTACGTTCTTCGGAAAAGCGTTCGGTGATAAGTTCAAATAAAGCTTGTTTGGCATGACCATACCCGTATCCTCCGGCTTCGTACTTTTTGCGCATTTCTGCAACTGCTTCCGGTGTCGCTAAAAGGGAATAAATAGCGAACACATTACATGTATCGGGATTCTTAGGGGATTCCAGCGGCGTACTGTCTGTTTCTATGCCCATTACTTGCTTGCGCAACTGTTTGTCCGGCAAGAAGATATTGATGATATTGTTCTTCGATTTGCTCATTTTTTCCCCATCAGTGCCGGGGATCAACATAGTATGTTCCTGTACTTTTGCTTCAGGAAGGACGAATACTTCACCCATTTGTGCATGCAATCGAGAGGCTACATCTCGGGTCATTTCCAGATGTTGCAACTGGTCCTTGCCTACGGGAACTATTTCGGCATCATACAACAAGATATCTGCTGCCATAAGCATTGGATAAGTGAACAATCCGGCGTTTACGTCCTCCAATCGATCGGCTTTGTCCTTGAACGAATGTGCCAGTGTAAGACGTTGATACGGAAAAAAACAACTAAGGTACCACGAGAGTTCCGTGACCTGCGGAATATCGCTCTGGCGATAGAAAACGGTCTTTGAAATATCAAGTCCAAAGGCTAACCAGGTTGCAGCCGTACTGTACGTGTTGGTCCTTAGGGTAGTTGCATCCTTTATCTGTGTTAAAGAATGCATGTTCGCAATAAATAAGAAGGATTCGTTCTTAGGATCATTGGCCATTTCAATAGCCGGTATGATAGCTCCCAATAAATTTCCCAAATGCGGAGTTCCTGTACTTTGTATCCCGGTGAGTATTCTGGACATGGTTCTTGCTTAAATTTTGGCAAAGTTACTTTTTTTCGCCTATTCTCCTGTTCCAAATCACTATTTTTGACCTTCTATGATCGTACTCCGACACATCTTTAACTTTTTCTATCGCATTTGGTTTTATGTGTTGGTCACAGTTCCTATCATTGTCCTTTTTCCTGTATTACTAGTTAGTATTTTAAGGGAGTCGTGGTACCCTTTTTTCTTCAAATTGGCTCGTCTGTGGGCGATTTTGATTTTGTTCGGGATGGGGTTTTACCCTAAAGTACGTCGCGAGGAGCGTTACGAGCGAGGAAAGAGCTATGTATTTGTCTCTAACCACACCTCTATGACAGATATTATGCTAATGCTGTATGTAACTAAGAACCCCTTTGTATTTGTCGGGAAGATGGAATTGGCCAAAATCCCATTATTCGGATTCTTCTATAAGCGTACGTGTATCTTGGTGAACAGGAACAGTCCTAAAAGCAGAAAAGAAGTGTTTGAGCAGGCGCAACACAAACTCAATCAAGGGTTGGGGGTTTGTATATTCCCGGAAGGCGGTGTACCCGACGATTCTCAAGACCTGCTACTTGATACATTTAAGGATGGGGCGTTTCGACTGGCAATAGAGCATCATATCGCAATAGCTCCAATGACCTTTCATGATAACCAAAAACGATTTTCCTATCGCTTTACCTCTCTTAAAGCAGGCCCGGGACGGATGCGCGTGAAGGTACATAAGACCATACCCACAGGGATCTTGGAGATGGAGGACCGTCGGATGCTGCGAGAGCAAACCCGAAACATTATTCTAAAGGAGCTGCAAAAACCAACGGTATAAAAAAACCGTTCTATGGCGAAGAACGGTTTTTTCTGTCATCATTGTTTGGTATTTCCAAACCTAACCAACTAAAAAACTAACCTAAAACTTAAAACTCAATCCGCTGTAAACACCTACATAGTAGGGTTTAAAATCTACAGACGAATCTGTATACGGGTTGAGCTGGTATTTAAACATAGGCTCAATATTAAACTTTAGCTTTTTACTTATTTTATAATCGAAGCCAATCCCCACATTCGTGGTAAAACTTACAGAAGATAGATTGTTGGCTTCCCCCAAAGTATCTCTAAAATCACCGGCTTGCACCGATACGTCATTATTTCCTAAAAACAGCGTGCTCATCCCGCCAATTACATTCACACCTAATTTGGTGTCTAACAAGGCATATTTCAGTTCTAAGGGAACCTCATAATAGGTAATGTTCTGTCTTAGCTCTACCTCGCCCATAGTCGATTTAGGTGTAACGTTGTCCAAGGGGTTTCCTCCTTCGGAGGTCATTCCGAGGGTGCCTTTATCCACGGCAATAAGGACTGTTTGCCGCCCGCCGTAGTCTATGGATCTCAGAGCTGAAGAAACAGGACCTGTTCCCAGTTCCAGACCACTGGTTGCATAACTTAGGTCTACATTGCTTATACCGGAGCGAACACTCAAACGATCGCTAAGGGCATAACTTACTTGCACACCATAACTTAGATTCACATCGCCGCTTTGCGCATTATCTGAAAAAGAGGGGTCGATGGAAGAGCCTTGTCCAATACTACTGTAATAAACAGGTCCCACATTGGGAGCAACGTCCCAGCGATCGGTTGCTTCTTTCTTTGTGTCAACGACCGCTTCTTCGCTGTCCTTTTCATTGATGGCATCCAGCAACGAGCGTTTTTTGATCTCTTCGGTTTTTGTTTCTTCGGAAGTGTTTTTATCACCGGCTTCTTTGGTATTCTTTTCTGTAACTCCTATCGCAGTCGCATCGTCGATCTTCAGCTCTTTTTTAATGAGCGGGTCATTCTTTTCGGCTATTTTTTGAGTTGTCTTTTCTTTTTCTGAAACAGTTGCGATCGCTTCTTTTTCTTTTTTGGCTGCGGTTACAGTTTCGGTATCTTGCCCGATCCGGGGGTCTGTTATAGCGTTCTTCTTTTTATTCTTTTGTATTTCTGAAGCAGTTGTCGTTGCCACCGCTTCCCGCGCAGTAATTGAAGCAGGGTCTTTTGTCGCATTCACCGCTTTTTTCTTTTCTTTTTCTGAAGTTTCATTATTGTTTTCAGGAAGTGAAGATGCTTCGGTTGCGATCCCTTCTTTATACGGGGCATCCTTTAAGATGGGAGTTTTCTTGGTTTCAACATCGGTTGATTCCGGCACCGAGGTCTCTTCCGAAGAAATACTTGTAGTAGGAGCAAAGGGGTCGAACACAGCGTTACCTATGGTCAACAGCAAGGCAAGCAAAGCTGCCACCCCGGCGGCTTTCCACCAAATAGGAATGACTTTGCGGTCCTCTTTCTCCTCTTGTAATTGCGCCTGGATATTTTCCCAAACGCGTGGGGAAGGGGTTGCTTCAAAATTTTTAAAGCGGTCTTTAAAAAGCTCGTCTATGTGCTTTTTGTCTTTCATTCAATTTATTCTGCTTTTGTTACCGTGTTATAGGTTTCAATCTTTGTCTTTAATATCATTCGTGCTCTTGCCAGGTTTGATTTAGACGTTCCGTCTGAGATTCCTAACATATCTGCGATCTCTTTATGAGAATAATCATCCAGAACATACATGGTGAAAACCAGCCGATACCTATCCGGTAATTCTTGAATGATCTTCAGCAAAAAGTTCAAAGGAACACCGGCATCTTCTATTTCTTCCTCTGCGGCTTCCAGTTGCTCCTCGTTGGGTATGTCAAAAACACGTTGTTTGCGGTATTTTTGAAGCACTGTATTCACGGTGATCCGTTTCATCCAACCTTCAAAAGAACCTTTGTCCTTAAACTGCTCAATCTTTTTAAAAATGGTAAGAAACGCATCCTGTAGGCTGTCTTCAGCTTCAGCATGGTTGGGCGAATACTTCAGGCAAATAGAGAACAACGTGTTCGAATAGCGTTTATAAAGTTCTCCTTGTGCCTTTGCATCCTGCTTCTTACATTGTAGTATGAGCTCGTCTAAAGTCAAATGCAGTACCTAAAATTATTAGTAATCACACAGTATCGCACGGGCAACCATAATAATTGAGGGTTCTACAGTACGTAGATGCCGAATGGTGTAAAGGGTTGCGTGCCAACCTAAAATTTATGCGTTCAAAGCTTTGATGGCTTCTTTGATTTTTTGTTCCAGTTCTTCCATAAGATCCGGATTGTCCAGCAACAGAGCTTTTACGGCATCGCGACCTTGTCCCAGCTTGGTCTCATCATAACTAAACCAGGAACCACTTTTTTTAACGATCTCGAAATCAACCCCAAGATCGATCACCTCTCCAACTTTAGAGATCCCTTCTCCGTACATAATGTCGAATTCAGCTGTTTTAAAGGGAGGCGCGACCTTGTTCTTTACAACCTTTACTCGGGTCTTGTTTCCTTTTACGTTACTGTCTGTGTCTTTTATTTGAGTAGATCGTCGAATGTCCAAGCGTACCGATGCATAGAATTTCAAGGCATTTCCACCGGTAGTGGTTTCGGGATTTCCAAACATTACCCCGATCTTTTCGCGCAATTGGTTGATGAAGATAACGGTACAATGGGTCTTGCTTATAGAGCCTGTCAATTTCCGAAGAGCCTGAGACATTAAACGTGCATGCAGTCCCATCTTGCTGTCTCCCATTTCTCCTTCGATCTCACTTTTTGGTGTTAATGCAGCTACCGAGTCGATCACAATAATGTCAATGGCGCCACTTCTTATAAGGTTGTCGGTGATCTCCAGCGCCTGTTCTCCATTGTCGGGCTGAGAGATGATGAGGTTCTCGATATCCACGCCCAGCTTCTCGGCATAATAACGATCAAAGGCATGTTCTGCATCAATAAATGCGGCAATGCCTCCTTTTTTTTGTGCTTCCGCGATCGCGTGCAGGGTCAATGTGGTCTTACCGGAAGATTCCGGTCCGTAGATCTCGATCACCCGTCCACGCGGATACCCTCCTACGCCTAAGGCTACGTCAAGGCCCAAAGAGCCGGTTGGGATCACTTCCACCTCTTGTACGGCCGAATCACCCATTTTCATGACTGTGCCTTTTCCGTAGGTCTTATCTAACTTATCTAAAGTAAGCTTTAGTGCTTTTAATTTTGCGTCTTTTTCGGTGCTCATGAATTCAAAAATATTTAGTGAGAAATCTAATCAGCTAAGGTAACATTTCTTTAGGTCTGCCCCAAAAGGAAAAAACCGCTTGCAGGGTTTTTTGTCAACAACACAGAAAGTGGTATTTTTGCATGATTTTTAAATCTAATTCTTTTACACTCAAAATTAGTATAGCATGCAACTGTACAATACCTTAAGTGCAAAAGAGCGGGAAGCCTTATTGGAAGAGGCCGGCGAAGACCGACTCACCCTCTCTTTTTATCAATATGCCAAAATTGGCAATCCACACCTTTTTAGAAACCATTTGTTTGTAGCTTGGGACGCTATGGAGGTCCTGGGACGCATTTATGTGGCCCATGAAGGGATCAATGCGCAACTTTCGGTGCCGGCAAAAAGGTTCAATGAATTTAAGGCATTCCTGGACGGTATTTATTTTCTGAAAGACGTCCGACTCAACATTGCCATTGAGCACGACCTGAAATCGTTTTTGAAACTGAAAGTAAAAGTGCGTCATAAGATCGTGGCCGATGGCCTCAATGACGATACGTTTGATGTTCGAAACAAAGGCGTGCATGTCGATGCCGAAACCTTCAACCGGCTTATCGAAGATCCCGATACCGTGCTCGTCGATATGCGAAACCACTACGAAAGTGAGATCGGGCATTTTAAGAATGCGGTTACCCCCGATGTGGATACATTTAGAGATTCTCTGGATATTATCGAAGCCGACCTAAAAGACCATAAGGAAGATAAGAAACTGGTGATGTACTGTACCGGAGGAATACGTTGCGAAAAGGCAAGTGCCTACTACAAACACAAAGGGTTCAAACAGGTCTATCAGCTGGAAGGTGGTATTATTGAGTATGCCAGGCAGGTGCAAAACAAGGGCCTGGAGAATAAATTCATTGGAAAGAACTTCGTATTCGACCACCGCAGGGGTGAGCGTATCACAGAAGATGTAATTGCACAATGCCATCAATGCGGTGCAGCCTGCGACACACACACCAACTGTGCGAACGAGGCTTGTCATTTGCTCTTTATTCAATGCGAATCATGTGCTTCAGAAATGGAAAATTGCTGTTCTGCAGATTGTCAAGAAATCATCCAATTGCCCTATGAAGAGCAAAAACGACTTCGTCAAGGCATTCCAAACAGCAATAAGATCTTTAAAAAGGGTCGTTCAGAAAAGCTAAAGTTCAAAAAATAGGCGATAGTTTCAGAGGGATCGTGAAAATTCAGAATTCAGAATTCAGAATTCAGAATTAATATAGGTATCTTTACCTACTAAATAGAATGTTTAATCTACGTCTCTTTTCTTCTGAAAAAGAGCTATATATAAAAAATATGGGCTGTACAAGCTGTGCCACGGGTGCCAATGGTCAGCCAAAGGGATGCAAGAACAATGGTACTTGCGGAACGGATGGCTGCAATAAATTAACGGTGTTCGACTGGCTTTCCAACATGTCACTTCCCGGGAATCAGGAACCTTTCAACGGCGTTGAAGTTCGCTTTAAGAACGGCCGTAAGCACTTTTATCAAAATCCCGAAAAGATAACGTTAAGTATTGGTGATGTAGTAGCTACGGAAGCAACCAGCGGTCACGATATTGGTATCGTAACACTTACCGGCGAACTGGTGCGTGTACAGATGAAAAAGAAAAAGGAGAATCCCAATCCTGAAGCATTGCCCAAGATATACCGGAAAGCCTCTCAAAAGGACATAGACATGTGGCAAAAAGTACGGGACAGGGAAGCAGAGGTTCAAAAGCGTTCGCGTGAGATCGCAATTCGATTAGGATTGCAAATGAAGATCTCCGACGTTGAATTTCAG
Source organism: Altibacter lentus (assembly GCF_000746845.1). Lineage (GTDB taxonomy): Bacteria > Bacteroidota > Bacteroidia > Flavobacteriales > Flavobacteriaceae > Altibacter > Altibacter lentus. The sequence goes on from NZ_KN050846.1 coordinate 2,054,366, forward strand.
GGAGACGGCTCGAAAGTGATCTTTTACTACACCGCCGAGGAGCGCGTGGATTTCAGGGAATTGATCAAGGAATTTGCCCGTGCTTTCAGTACCCGTATTGAAATGAAACAAGTAGGCTTTCGTCAGGAAGCCGCGCGTTTGGGAGGCATTGGCTCTTGCGGAAGGGAATTGTGCTGTTCTACCTGGTTGACCGATTTCCGATCGGTGAACACCTCAGCTGCGCGATACCAACAGTTATCTTTGAATCCGCAGAAATTAGCGGGACAGTGCGGGAAATTAAAATGCTGCCTCAATTATGAACTGGATACCTATCTGGAGGCGCTGGAAGAGTTTCCGAAGAGTGACGTAAAACTCTTCACCGAAAAAGGTGCCGCCGTGTGTCAAAAATCAGATATCTTTAAACGCATGCTTTGGTATGCCTACGAAAAGGAAGGCATGAATTGGCATCCGCTGGATTTGGATAAGGTCAATGAGATCATTGAACTTAATAAGAAAGGGAAAAAAGTTGCCAGTCTCGAAGAGTTTATTGTTGATATCGAAAAACCCGAAGAGGAGATCTACAGCAATGTCGTAGGTCAAGACAGTTTAACGCGTTTCGACAGACCTAAGCGTTCACGAAACAAGAAACGCAGTCGATCCAAAAATCAAAATAAGGGGCAGAATAAAAATCAGGGCAACAAACAAAACCCGAACAAAAACAAGAATAGAAAGAGAAATACAAAGAAAAAGAATGCTTAGATTTCTAATTGTATTATTGTGTATTGTAAGTTTCGCTTCCTGTAGTTCAGACACAATGGTGAGCGAAACAAAGAATCTGCCGGGATACTGGAAAGCTTCAGACGCGGTTTCTTTTAACATCCCACAACTGGATTCCCTTAAAAGATACAACGTCTTTTTGCAGCTTCGGAACACGAACGATTATCCTTTCAATAACATATTTTTAATCGTCTCTATGGAATTTCCGCAGGGCAAGACACTGGTAGATACATTGGAGTACCGCATGGCAAATCCCGACGGTAGCTGGTTAGGAGAAGGCATTGGGAGTGTGAAAGACAACAAGCTGTGGTATAAGGAGAACGTCTCTTTTAAAGAAGAAGGCAATTATAACATAACTATAACACATGCAGTTCGCAATAACGGTGATGTGGAAGGCGTTACCCAACTAGAGGGCATTACAGATATTGGCTATAGTATAGAAGAGGCCAACCAACAGTAACGATCGTATGGCAAAGAAATCCACAAAGAAGAAAACAGCAGTGCAACCCGAAGAAAAGCGTCATATTAAAACGTTTTGGAAGATCTTTGGAGGCTTCCTCTTATTGGTATTATTGATATTTTTACTCGCCTCTTGGGGGGTGTTTGGAAGTCTTCCCGATGAAACCAGCTTAGAGAATCCTGAAAAGAACTTGGCCACAGAGATCATTGCTTCGGACGGGAAAGTGATTGGAAAATTCTATCAGGAGAATCGTACGCCTGTGCAATATGAGGAGCTTCCGGACCACTTGATTAACGCTTTGATCGCCACCGAGGATGTACGTTTTTACGATCATTCCGGGATCGATGCCCGCGGTACCGTTCGAGCAGTAGCATTCTTAGGCTCAAAAGGAGGTGCCAGTACGATCTCACAACAGTTGGCAAAACTTTTCTTTACGGAGCAGGTCTCTAGGAATAAATTAGAGCGTGGTATTCAGAAAATAAAGGAATGGATCATCGCAACCCGCCTGGAACGACGCTACACCAAAGAGGAGATCATCACGATGTATTTCAATGAATACGATTTTCTTAATCAGGCGGTTGGTATCGAATCGGCGGCGAACATCTATTTTGCAAAGGATCCTTCAGACCTTACGACATTAGAATCGGCGGTTCTGGTTGGGATGTTCAAGAACTCTTCACTGTATAATCCGCGTCGTAATCCGGAAGGGGTTCGCAATCGCAGGAATGTGGTGTTGGCACAAATGGCCAAATACGATTACATAACCGAACAAGTTAAAGATTCATTGCAGGCATTACCCCTCAACATCAAATTCACACCACAGGGGCACGACGAAGGTATTGCTACTTACTTTAGGGAGTATGCCCGAGCGTTCATGGCAGATTGGATTAAAGAAAATCCAAAAAGTGACGGGTCCTTCTACGATATCTACAGCGACGGTCTAAAAGTTTATACTACCATCGACTCTAAGATGCAGGAATATGCCGAAGAAGCGGTGACCATGCATATGGCTAACCTTCAAAAGGAATTTGCCAAGCAGAACGAGAAGAACAAGACGGCTCCATTTCGGGACATTACTCCCGAAGAGACCGAAATGATCTTGAATACTGCCATGCGCCGAAGTGATCGATGGAAAGTGATGAAAGCACAAGGTAAGTCTGAAGCAGAGATCATAAAGAGTTTTTCAAAGAAAACACCCATGAGCATCTTTTCATGGAAAGGTGATATCGATACAACCATGACGCCTATGGATTCCATTCGGTACTACAAATCCATCTTACAGGCATCCTTGATGTCTATGACACCACAAACTGGCGAAGTAAAAGCGTGGGTTGGCGGTATTAATTATAAGCACTTTAAATACGACATGGTAAAGAAGGGCAAGCGTCAAATTGGGTCTACCTTTAAGCCTTTTGTCTATGCTACTGTGATCGATCAAATGCACATGTCACCCTGTGACACCTTGCCGAATACCATGTATACCATACCGGCAGGTAAATACGGATTGCTAAAACCTTGGACCCCCAAAAATGCCGGCGGAGGATACGGGGGTATGGTCTCCTTGCGCAGTGCCTTGGCACAATCCATTAATACGGTTACAGCCCGCTTGATCGACAGGGTAGGTCCGCAACCGGTGATCGACCTTGTCAAGAAGATGGATGTGGATACAAATGACATGCCGGTGGCCCCATCGATTGCTTTGGGAACACCAGACGTGTCATTGTATGAGATGGTTGGAGCCTACAGCACATTTGCCAATGAAGGGGTGTATGTAAAACCTACGTTGATCTCTCGCATTGAAGATAAAAACGGAACAGTCTTGTTCCAAAATGTTCCGGAGACACGGGACGTCATTGGAAATGAGACTGCTTACGTTACGGTTAGTCTTATGGAGGGTGTCACACAAGCAGGATCGGGAAGCAGATTACGAGGCTCGGGGCGTGAAGGTGCTGCCGTATATAAGAATGCCGTTACCGGATATCCGTACAAATTTGAAAACCCTATAGCCGGAAAGACCGGAACTACCCAAAACAATAGTGATGGATGGTTCATGGGCATGGTTCCCAACTTGGTAACCGGGGTGTGGGTTGGTGGTGAAGACCGTGCGACACATTTTGGATCGACCGCTTACGGGCAAGGAGCAACAATGGCCCTCCCTATATGGGCGATCTATATGCGTAAATGCTACGAAAATGAAGAGCTGGGGGTTTCTACCGGTCGATTCCCAAGACCGTCCAATCTTTCCATTATTACAGATTGTGGTGCATTCCGGGAAGGGAATTCGGATGTGGAAGGCATTCCCGACGAGTTGGATTTCTAGTAATTCTGAAAAAATTAGCAACCCGATCTCCCGATCGGGTTTTTTATAAATGGACGTTTCTAATCTGGGTTTTTCTGAAGCAATTTCAGTATTTTTATAAAATATTAAACAGATCTGCCGGTGCCTTTCGCCGGAGGTTTTTTCAGAAAAAATTACGAATATGATCAATAAAACGGTTGCCAATGTTTCCGAAGCATGCGAAGGTATTGCAGATGGTATGACCTTCATGCTGGGAGGCTTTGGCCTTAGCGGTATTCCCGAGAATGCGATCGCGCAACTTGTGAAGCGCGGCGTAAAAGACGTTACCTGTATTTCCAACAATGCGGGGGTGGATGATTTTGGACTGGGGCTATTACTTCAGAAGCGTCAAATTAAAAAAATGATCTCCTCCTACGTTGGGGAGAACGCCGAATTCGAACGACAGATGTTAAGTGGCGAACTGGAAGTAGAGCTCATCCCTCAAGGAACACTAGCGCAGCGTTGCCAGGCAGCACAGAGCGGGATTCCCGGATTCTATACTCCTGCGGGCTATGGAACTGAAGTAGCAGAAGGCAAGGAAGCTAGAGAATTCAACGGTAAGATGCATATTCTCGAACATGCCTTTAAAGCCGATTTTGCCTTTGTAAAAGCATGGAAAGGCGATACAGCAGGCAATCTTATCTTTAAAGGGACCGCACGCAATTTTAACCCGAATATGTGTGGTGCCGCAGCGATCACTGTAGCCGAAGTTGAGGAACTTGTTCCCGCCGGCACACTGGACCCTAATCACATTCACATCCCCGGTATCTTTGTGCAACGTATATTCCAGGGCGAACATTATGAGAAGCGAATAGAACAACGAACCGTAAGAAAAAAGTAAAGATGAGTTTATCCAAAGAACAGATCGCACAGCGTATCGCAAAAGAGGTCAAGGACGGTTATTATGTGAACCTTGGAATAGGAATACCAACCTTAGTTGCGAACTTTGTACGCAATGATATTGAAGTCGAGTTTCAGAGTGAGAATGGTATTTTGGGTATGGGACCGTTCCCCTTCGATGGCGAAGAAGACCCAGACCTTATCAATGCGGGGAAACAAACGATCACCGCCTTACCCGGTGCATCCTTCTTCGACTCTGCCATGAGCTTTTCAATGATCCGCGGTCAGCACGTCGACCTAACCATTCTGGGGGCTATGGAAGTAGCTCAAAATGGAGACATAGCCAATTGGAAGATACCCGGAAAGATGGTGAAAGGGATGGGCGGAGCAATGGATTTGGTAGCATCTGCAGAGAATATTATTGTGGCCATGATGCATACCAACCGCGTCGGCGAATCAAAACTGCTAAAGAGCTGCAGCCTTCCTCTTACGGGAGTGAACTGCGTTAAGAAGATCGTTACAGATCTGGCCGTTCTTGAAATCGTAGACAATACCTTTAAATTATTGGAGCGGGCACCGGGTGTGACCGTGGAACAAATTAAAGAAGCTACCGAGGGAGACCTTATTGTGGAAGGGACCATTCCCGAAATCGCCTTTTAAACAACTGAAAAAGAAGGAGAACCAATGTGAGAACATTGGTTTTTTTATTTCATAAATGTAAGAAAAACCTTAATAGTATTTCATTAATGTTAAAATAAAATGCATTACATCGAATAATAATGCATTTAATCGTTTTTATTTAAAAAAGTTTTCATCTTAGCAGTCCCAATCGTAACTAACATAACCTACTTATGAAACCCGTTATAAGTTCAATTAAAAGTACCATGCGTCTCTTGCGAAATGTATTGTACGTAGCGAAAAAAGTTTTTTTATTGATGTAATTTTTTAGAGAGTACATTACCCCCGAATCTTTCATGATTCAAATAGTGAGTCCCGTTCTTTGTGAGGTTAGAACGGGGCTTTTTTTTTACATATTAGATTCCTTTCGGGATGGCTTCGATCAATCTCTTGGTATAGGCATGGGTAGGATTGGCATAGATCTCGTCGGCATCACCCACTTCTACAATGGCGCCTTCTTTCATCACCACTAGTTGATCTGCCATATATTTAACTACCGCAAGATCATGGGAGATAAAGATATAAGTGAATCCAAAATCATCTTTTAGCTCATTTAGTAGATTCAACACCTGTGCTTGTACCGAAATATCCAAAGCCGAGACCGATTCGTCACAAATAACCAGTTTTGGCTCCATGGCAATGGTACGGGCAATTCCTACCCGTTGTCGCTGCCCACCGGAAAGTTCATGCGCATATCGGTAATAGTACGACTCGTCCAGTCCCACACGTTCCAACAAATTGAGGGCCCTCTTTTTTCGGTCCCTTTTGTCGCGACCAATACGGTGTACCTTCATAGGCTCTATTAATGCTTCTCCAATAAGTATTCGGGGGTTCAAGGAAGAATAGGGGTCTTGAAAGATAAGCTGAAGCTCTTTTCGCAGCCTCCTAATATCTGTATTTGAAAGTTCTAAAAGAGATTTCCCGCGATATAGTATTTTTCCCGCTGTAGCCTTGTCCAATTGTAAAATGGCTTTTCCTAAAGTAGATTTTCCACAACCCGATTCGCCCACCAGTCCTAAGGTTTCTCCTTCAAAGACCTTAAAGCTCACCCCATCCACGGCCTTTACAATTCTTTTTTTCTGAAATAGCCCCGTATTGCTATAGTAAACCTTCTCTAAATTATGGATCTCTAAGAGAGGTTCTTTGGTATAGAGCTCCTTATGTCGCATAGCGCGTTGCTGCGGCGTTATTTCGGAAGGCACAAATGTTTTATTCGCCAATGAGGCAATGGTGGGAAGTTTTGCCAAGCGTTTGTTTAGTGTAGGTCGCGAGGCCAGTAATGCTTTGGTATAAGAATTTTGAGGACTTTTAAAAATTTGCGTTACACTTCCTTTTTCTACAACCTCACCTTGGTACATGACAACCACTTTGTCTGCGATCTCCGACACAAGACTAAGATCATGAGAGATAAAAAGGAGGCTCATATTGGTCTCTTTCTGAAGCGATTTTAACAATAATAATATCTCTTTTTGTACGGTGACGTCCAAAGCGGTCGTTGGCTCGTCGGCAATCAATAATTTCGGTTTGCAGGCAATAGCCATGGCGATCATGACGCGTTGCATTTGCCCCCCGCTAATTTGATGCGGATAACTGCTGAAAATCTCTCGAGGTCGTGGAAGTTTTACTTTCTCGAATAGAGAAATGGTCTCTTTTTTTGCTTCGGAAAAGCTCAACTTCTCATGCTGCCGAAGGATCTCTGAAACTTGAAACCCACAGGTGAGCGAAGGATTTAACGCACTCATGGGTTCCTGAAAGATCATGGCGATCTCCTTACCCCTTAATTTACGCAGCGCTTTAGCATCTTGTTTCAACAGATCTTTTCCGTTGAAGATTATTTCGCCGGTACATTGTGCGGTTTTTTTGGGAAGGAGCCCCATCACGGCCATAGAAGTAACCGATTTACCCGACCCCGATTCGCCTACAATTCCAACGATCTCATTTTCAGAAACATCAAAAGAAATGTTATGAATAACAGTCACTTTGGACTTTTTAGGGCCAAAGGAAACAGACAGGTCCCGTACTGCTAATAGTGGATTTTGCAACATTGAACCAAAGATAGGATTTTTATGGTCACACTTTAAAATTTTGAAGTATCCCACTAAAACCATAGGGTTTTACATGCTAAATAGTTCATTGTTAATAAATTCTTAATGTAGTTTGTCGAAAAGATTTTTAATTTCGTAATTAAATTCCTTTTTTCGTACGGATTTATTTATAAATACTCCCTATCCTTAGCAATTAGAAAGCATAGTGTCAAAAATATTGCTTTTTATTCGACTTTAATTTCTGTAAATAGATCACGAACATGTTTAATTTAAAACAAACCTAACATTATGAGAACAAAACTTCTTTTTCCGAAGCAATTTCTAGTCGCTTCGGCACTCTTAACGTGTGGGATGCTATTTGCCCAAACACCTACAGAGCGAGCAAAGATCACCAGCAGATACGATGCTCAGGCATTGGATCAACTGGAAAACACACTACGCTCCAAAGCAACTTTACAAAAGCAGGAGGCAGTCACCATCGCCCAACAGCGCAACTTACAACAGCGTATGGTCCTTCCGGACGGGGGCATTGCAGAACTTCAGTACATCGCTCCGGACGGGAGTCCTATCTATTACCGTACATTCAACGTGAATGCTGCGATCTCCACCAGGGCGAATTATTTAAATAGTGGCGGCGGACTAGGTCTTTCGCTTGACGGCCAAAGCATGATCTGTTATGTATGGGACGGAGGTCACGCACGCGTTTCCCACCAGGAATATGATGGCCCCGGCGGGACCAACCGTGTTACTGTAGAAGATGCTGCTTCCGAAGGAGGTACGCAACTCAATTACCATGCGGCACACGTAACCGGAACCATTACAGCTTCGGGGGTACAAGCGAATGCCAAAGGAATGGCACCGCATTCACGTGTACGCGGGTACATGTGGAATGACGATAAAGCAGAAGCAACCGCTGCCGCGGCAGCAGGGATGTTACTATCCAACCACAGTTACGGGTATCGCTCAGATCTGGTTCCCGACTATTATTTTGGAGCTTATATCACCGAATCTCGCGATTGGGATGAGATCATGTATAACGCACCTTATTACCTTATGGTAGTGGCAGGCGGGAACGACGGGAACAACAACAGTTACAACGGCGCCCCACTGGATGGTAATTCGGCATATGATAAACTTACAGGTCATTCCACTTCCAAGAATAATCTGGTAGTGGCAAACGGTCAGGATGCCAATATCGATGGTAGTGGTAATTTAGTAAGTGTGACCATTAGCAGCTCCAGTAGTGAAGGTCCCACCGACGATTACCGTATTAAACCGGATATTACCGGAAACGGTACTTCAGTAACCTCAACCTACGATTCGAGCAATTCGGCCTACGGAACCATCTCTGGAACATCCATGGCTTCCCCCAACGTAGCAGGAACACTTTTGCTATTACAACAACACGCAAATAATACCTTCGGAAATTATATGAGGGCAGCGACCTTAAAAGGGCTTGCACTACATACGGCAGATGATGCAGGACCTACGGGCCCTGATGCTGTTTACGGATGGGGACTTTTGAACGCCAAGCGCGCAGCCGAAGCGATCACCGCCGAAGGGGTAAATTCTAAAATCGAAGAATTGACGTTAACTGCAGGACAAACGTATACTATTAACGTAGACTCAGACGGCGTTAATGCCTTGATGGCTTCCATCTCCTGGACCGATCCTGCCGGAACAGCCACCACACAAACCAATTCCAACACTCCTCGTTTGGTAAACGACCTTGATATACGTGTCTCTAAGGGCGGTACCACCTACTTTCCATATCGTTTAACCGGCGTTACTACGAATGGACTGGGGGATAACAACGTGGATCCTTTTGAACGAATTTCGGTGGCGAATGCTTCGGGAACTTATACCATTACGATCACTCACAAAGGATCCCTTAGCGGAGGAAGCCAGAATTACAGTTTGATCGTTACCGGTATCATTGACAGTGGCGCTGTGTGTACCGCAACGACTCCGGGCAATGTGAATGTAAGCGGAATTGGATCGAACTCGGCCATAATTAGTTATGACGCAGTATCGGCTGCAACATACGATGTGCGATACAGAGTAACAGGAACAAGTCCTTGGACTGTTGTTGCTTCAGCGTCAACCTCCACTACTTTGAACGGATTGAATCCCGAGACCTCTTACGAAGCACAAGTACGAAGCAAATGTAACGACGGAACGACCTCTTCATATTCGGCTTCTGTAAACTTTACCACCACTCAGGTACAGCTTAACTATTGTGCCTCACAAGGGAACAATGTCAATGACGAATATATTAGCCGTGTACAACTGGGAACTATTAATAATAGCAGTGGTTCGGGGAACGGATATTCAGATTTCACAAATATAAGTACGAACCTTACGAAATCGGATAATGTTACGATTACTGTGACACCTACCTGGACGGGGACTGTATATGCTGAAGGCTATGCCGTTTGGATAGACTACAATCAGGATGGTGATTTCGGGGATTCCGGAGAACAAGTATGGAGCCTGGCCGCAACTACAAGTACACCTGTGAGCGGAAGTTTTACAATTCCTGCTTCTGCTGCAGATGGAAATACTAGGATGCGTGTTTCAATGAAATACAACGGGATTCCAACTTCGTGCGAAACTTTTACCTATGGTGAAGTTGAGGACTATACTGTGAACATTTTGGGTGCGACACCGGATACGCAAGCACCGTCTAATCCTACAGGACTATCAGCTTCGGGTGTAACCGAAACGACCGTGAACCTATCTTGGAATGCATCTACAGATAATGTGGGAGTGACCGGCTACGACGTGTATCAAGGATCAACGAACTTGGGAACAGTGACCGGAACCTCGACTCAAATAACGGGTCTCACAGCTGCTACAGCGTATTCGTTCCGTGTGCGTGCACGCGATGCCGCCGGGAATGTTTCGGGTTATAGCAATACCGTAAATGTAACCACAAATACGCCGCCGGACACCCAGGCGCCTTCGGCTCCAACAAGTTTGTCGGCTTCTAATATTACAGATACAACTGTAGATCTGTCCTGGAATGCATCCACAGATAATGTGGGAGTGACCGGATACGACGTGTATCAAGGAGCTACGAATATTGGTTCTGTTACCGGGACATCAGCTCAGGTTACCGGCTTATTGGCAGGAACGGCATACTCTTTCAGCGTACGGGCTAAAGACGCTGCAGGGAACATTTCCGCAGCAAGCAATACGGTAAATATTACCACCACAGGTGGAAGTACAGGAGGTTGTAGCGGCGGTATAACCGGCTTCCCTTATACTGAAAGTTTTGAAAGCGGACTGGGTGCATGGACGCAATCTACAGCCGATGATATCAATTGGACACGTGATTCCGGAGGAACGCCTTCCAGTAATACAGGTCCTTCAAACGGTGCAGCCGGGGCTTGGTATATGTATGTTGAAGCTTCGTCCCCAAATTACCCAAATAAACGTGCGATCTTGAACTCTCCATGTTATGACCTAAGCGGTGAAACTGCTGCGAGTTTTAATTTCAGCTATCATATGTATGGAGCAAACGATATGGGAAGTATCGCTCTGGAGGCAAGTGATGACAACGGTGCAAGCTGGACCAGTATTTGGAGCCAGACCGGGAACAAAGGCAATGCATGGTTGAATGCAAATATAGACTTAGCCGCATATACCGGAGGGAGTGTTCAGTTGCGATTTAACCGTGTTACCGGTTCTACCTGGCAGGCAGATATTGCTATAGACAATATCTCACTAACGGCAGGATTGGTTCCGCCAACCGGATATTGTGCTTCTAACGGGAATAATACTTCCGATGAATACATCCAAAGAGTACAACTGGGAAGCATTAACAATGCAACTGGAGCTTCAGCAGGCGGCTATGGAGATTTTACCTCTTTATCTACCAATTTGAATTCCAGCAACACCATAACGATCACTCCTGCTTGGACCGGGACGATCTATGCTGAAGGCTACGCTGTTTGGATCGATTATAACCGAGACGGTGATTTTGGAGATGCTAACGAACTTGTATATTCTAGAGCGGCGTCTACGGCGACACCTATTTCGGGATCCTTTACCGTTCCGGCAGGAGCTTCAGTTGGGCCAACAAGAATGCGAGTGTCTATGAAGTACAACGCAATTCCTACCGCTTGTGAATCCTTCACCTATGGGGAAGTAGAAGACTATACGGTTGTGATTGGAGCAGGAAACAACTCGAATGACGATGCCGGAGAATCTCCATTAGCGACAGAGGGGAACACTCCGGATGCTAAAGGGCTATTTTCTATATATCCAAACCCTGTAACGAGAGGATTGCTGAATGTTGAGGTATTGCAAGCAACTGCTACCGATTACGTGATCTACAATCTTGTGGGACAAGTAATCTTAAAAGGTGCATTTATCAATACTATTGACGTATCGGCACTACAAACAGGAGCATATATCATTGAAGTGAACGCAGGTGATCAAAAATTCATCGAGCGCTTCATAAAAGAATGATGATACGTTCAGATAGCAAAAAACCCCTTGATGTACATCAAGGGGTTTTTTATTTAAGGATGGTAATTTCTCTTATCCTATGAGTAGTTTGAATTAAAGTGGATCACCAACCTTGATATCACAACGATGACCCGGTTGTCCGTGTGGCGGATTAACCTTTGCGGTTGTTTCACCGGAACCTGAATTATCCAACAATGGCGATTGGCTTTTGGTTGTCGTATTGACATTGGTTGCGTTTAACGGTGCTCCCACAGGAAGGTCACAACGGTGTCCCGGTTGCCCGTGGGCCGGATTTAAAGCAACATCACCATCGCCGGCTGGAGTCACAGCTTCTGTTTTTACAGCTGCTTCGGAAGTAGTTTCAGTAGCAGGATTTTCTTTTTTAGAATCTTCTTTACAGGCAAAAAACAAGGGAAAAGCACATAGGCTCAATACCAACGCTGTTCTTTTAGCCGAAAAATGTATCTCTTTCATAACTTCGTTTTATAAATGAGCCCTAAAACTACAAAAAAAAGGAGGAACTAGCCTATTTTCTTCATTTTGAGATGTAAAATGGATTACACAGAGCGTATCTCATCCTCATTCAATAACGGCTCATTACGAAGTCTTAAAAATATTTGAGCAACGGTAATGGTGTCTTTTTCGCAGTATTCAATAATTCTATCGACATCCCGGTCATTGTAATACACATCGCGAACCTGACTTCCGTCGATATCGTCCTTAGGTGACGGAATGCCAAGAACATACGCCATAAGCTTCAGCGATGTGAAGGTTTTATAGTCGCCAAACTTCCATAGTTCCATGGTATCCAGATGTGGAACTTCCCATGGTTTTTTTCCGAAGAGATCCAACTTGAACGGCAACGGTATCCCGTGAATGATCATGCGCCTGGCGATGTAGGGGAAGTCGAATTCTTTCCCGTTGTGCGCACACAATACGTGCTGAGGTTTATTGAAATGAGACTCCAAAAGCAGTTTAAAATCCTTTAAAATTTTGATTTCTTCACCGTGAAGACTTGTGACACGAAATTGCCGGACATCACCTTTTAGAATAAAATATCCCGCAGAAATACAAACGATCTTTCCAAATTCTGCCCAGATTCCGGCACGGTCATAGAAAGCTTCGGCCGTAAACTCATCCTTGCGTTGATATTGTGTTTTTAATTCCCAAAGAGACTTGGCCGTAGCGTCGAGCTCATCGTATTGAGCGTGTTGTGGAACGGTCTCTATATCCAAAAATAGGATATGTTCCAAATGGAGGCGTGTGATCATGATGCGAAAAATAAAAGGGAAGTTGCTACCTTAAAAATACAAAAAAATCTAATTGAGCCCGATCATTCTATAGACTTCCTCCAGATATGTGTAGAAATCTTGACTAAAAGGCAACTCGTTTTTCTCTCCGCGGTCATGTCCCAAACGAACAATAATAAGATCATCTTCTGGGATTGTGATGACATATTGCCCTAATATGCCTCGCATCACGAAGCTCTTTTTGTCCAAATGATCACTCAGCCAAAAGCCATAGCCGTATTCGGGACTCTCTTCAAATCTGGGAACGATCGACCGCGCTACAAAAGAGGAATCTAACAGTTGCTTACCGTCCCAACGCCCATGATCACTGTACAGCTTACCGAATCGTGCAAAATCCCGAGCATTCCCGGCGATACAACAATACGATTTTACCAGTTGATGTGTTGCATCATCTACCTGCCATAAGGCCGGTTGCTCAAATCCCATGGGAATCCAAAAACTTTCAGAAAGATAATGTGCTAAGCGCTTTTGGGTAGCCTTTTCTATCACCATCCCAAGCAGTTGAGTGTTCCCGCTTAAATAGTTGAAACTTTTTCCCGGAGTGTCCACTACTTGTAAAGAAAGAATGGTCTCGGCCAGATCATCATCGTAGTAGGAACGAGCGGTCACACTAAAGGGACTGGTGTAGGATTCGTCCCAATCGAGTCCGGAGGACATGGAGGAGAGGTCCCCGACCGTCAAACGGCTACCCTCGAATTCTTCAAAGAAGTGGGAGACCGGCTGTTCGAGACCTGTAATATACCCGTCTTTTATAGCCTTTCCCAACAAGGCCGATGTAATGCTCTTGGCCATGGAAAAGGAATTGGTTTGGGATGTAGGGCCATAACCCTCGGCATAGTTTTCGTACCAAAGGCTATCGTTCTTTATAATTAAAAAAGCAACAGTTCCCAAGGCTTTGTTTATTTCTGAAAGCCTTTCGGTGGGGGACACCTCGTTGTACACGGAATGTTTTGGCCACGGCTGTGGTGCAACACCGGCAGGGATCGTGTCGTTCACAAAATATACATGATCATCAATAAACGCTGTGGTATGTCCTGTAAGATACACTACCCGAACGCCCTTTAAGATATAGTTATAATCGGTTATAAATAACAACAATATCATTACTGTTAAAATACCCCCAAACCAAAGAAGGAATCTTTTCATTTGCTTAGAATAATGACGTTTGCTTTACGGGATTTTCATGTGCCAGCAACCACTTTTTTCGGTCCAAACCACCGGCATAGCCTGTTAGCGAACCGTCACTTCCAATAACCCGGTGACATGGAATCACAATAGCGATAGGATTCTTTCCGTTGGCTGCGGCAGCCGCACGTATTACTTTAGGATCACCAAGTTGGTTGGCAATACTTTGATAGGAAACTGTTTTTCCGAAGGGAATCCGGCTAAGTAATTGCCATACTTTTTTCTGAAAGACGGTCCCTTCCGGCGCAAGCGGTATCGAAAAATGAGTGCGTTCTCCTGCGAAATACGCCGAAAGTTGCTGTGCTGCCTCTTCCAGTTCCGAAGGAATTTCCGAAGCTATCCCTTCCGAAGCGGAAACAAAAGAAACACTGGCAAGCCCCGAAGCAGTACCTTTTAATTGTAATAGCCCTATCGGACTTTCGAGCCAGCCGGTTTTCATTCTTCGTTCTCTTCTAGATTGGGATCCTGTAATTGTATGCCCATGCGTTGTGCACGGCGCTCCCAGTTCTTTCTAGCTTGTGCCTGCATATCTTCTATGGCGTCGCTTTCGTCCATGATCTCCAGACCTAACAAGGTTTCAATAATATCTTCCATGGTCACGATCCCGGTCGTATTACCAAATTCATCCACAACCATGGCAATATGAGCGCGTTCTTTTATAAAGGTGTCGAATAAATTGGGAATAGGAGTATCGTCCTGTACAATGTTCATTTCGCGTTTAATGTCGCTAAGGGTCTTGCTCCCGCGATCTTCCACGATCTCTTCGAGCAGGTCATCCCGAAGTATAAAGCCGGTGATGTTATGACTTTTTTCTTTATAAACAGGAATTCGTGAGAACCGCAGATTTTTATGTGATTCATGGAACTCGCTTAAGGTAATGGACTCGTCCTCGCTTGTGACCACCGGGAATGGGGTCATTACATTTTTAGCCGTAACCGATTTGAAAATAAGCAGGTTCTTGATAACGGCACTTTCATTCTCTTCAAATACGCCTTCCTGCTCTGCAGCATCGGTGATGGCTATAAATTCCTCACGGCTCATCGTGCTTACATGTGCCGATTTCCCAATCACCTTTGTAGTAAGCATCAACAACCAAAGGAGCCCCGTATACTTTAATGGGAATATGATAACATTCAAAAAAATTGCCGTAAAAGGACCCAGTCGTTTCCAATACGTAGCGCCAATGGTCTTGGGAATGATCTCTGAAACAATTAAGATGAGCAATGTCATGATGGCCGAAACGATTCCAACGATATTGACGCCCCATACATCTATCTTGTAAGGAAGTTTTTCGGCTTGAACACCTACCAGGATGGCTCCTACCGTGTGTGCCACGGTGTTAAGTGTAAGGATCGCAATAAGCGGTTTATCGATATCCTTTTTGAAATTCGCCAATGTGGTCGCATAGCCCTTGCCTTCTTGTGTTTTCACCCTTATGAACGTAGGCGTGAAGCTTAATAATGCCGCCTCAAGTATGGAACACAAAAAAGAAAAGAAAATAGAGAGTAAAGCGTATACGATAAGTAACGTCATTGCTATAATATAAGTTTCGACTAAATTAAAGATTTAAACGCTTTTATACTATAATGGAATGTTAATTACAAAAAAAGAGCGGTATTTACCGCTCTTTTCCTCGTTTAGGATGCTTTTAGCAGGGGTTTTATCATCTTTTCCCACTTGGTTGCCCGTTGCAAACACACCAAAGAATCCGTGGAAGGGCTTTCTTCATCTTCTTCAAGATAAAAAGGAATGTCTTTTTTAATGGTAGCTGAAAGTAATTCCAGTCCCACCCAGTCCAAGGTATGCTTAGATAGTTTTATGGTCTTTAAGCGGCATTCTTTGAGTTCTTGAAGATCGATCACCTGAAACTCTTTTTCTATATCTTTTCGGTGTGAAGTAATCAATTTTTTTCCTTCAGTATCCAAGCCTAATAATGTATCTCCGTTAATTTCAAAGGCTGATAACTTGATGCCTTTTTCCTTACAAAGGCGTTCTAATCTCATTTTAGCCTTGTTTTCACCACGGGTGGTATAAATAACTAAAAACGCTAAAGGGACAATAATAATTGATAGTAGAATGATGTCAATAATGACAGAACTTGTTTCCATTTTGAATGAATTTATAGTGAATTATGTTGAATTTTAGTTATGGATAAGGTCCACAACCGGTATTCCCTTACCGGGAATGACGAATGGTATTTTCAACGATCACCAAAAAAAATGGAAAGGAAAAATTTGAAGTGAAAGCAAACGACGCCGGTCTTGAGTATGAAAAAAAGACGTAGCTATAACACTGTTTCGGAATTCTTTTTCTGAAAGACTTTCATTTGCTGAAAACCATACAAGGGAACCAATTCTTTCTTCTGAAGTGGTTTGAGAACCTTCAGAAAGCAGTTGATGCTCTATGGTAAGGGATTTGGCAGGAAAGTCCTTGAACGAATCTGCTTCAGAAACAAATTGCCCTTCCGAAGCATTTACAGGCAACGAATAGCTCCACGATGTTGTACTTCCCAATAGGGCGAACAACAGTATGAAAAAGCTAAAATATTGTTTCGGTTTCACGCGGTAAATGTATGTGAAAAACCAATTCGGAATGTAAAAGTTTTGCTAAATATTACGTTTCCAGAGGTTACCAACCTATATACGGCGGCGGGGCTATATTGTTGAGGTTCAAGTATACGATCAATTGTCCGCGATGGTGCGTGACATGGTCTTGAAGCAGATTGAGGATCTGCAATTTACTTTTGGGCCCGCTGAAAAACGTTACGACTTCCTCCAAGGCATCGTCTGGGGTATTTTGAAGTACCATCGACACGGTTTCAAATGCTTCGGTAAGCAATACAACGATCTCTTCTTTACTGGGTGTTTCAGTAGCTTCGGGTCTTAGGTACGGCTTTTCAGTAAAATAGGTGGTAGAGAGCCAGTCCATATTCCCTTTAATATGCAGCAACTGTTCCGAAAACGTCATTTGTCGTTCGGTAGGGCTAAAACTGTATTGGTCTTCCGGCATGATTTCGGCTATGGCCAGCAGATAGTCTTTAGAGTTTTCCCATTTTTCGAGAAAGGCCGTCTTTACCGTGGTTTGTTGGCCAAAAAGAGCCATTCCGCAGCTCATGAAGAGGCAAAGAAAAATATGTTTCATCTTCTAAACATACAAAATTATTGTATCCTTTTCCGCAGAAATATGTCCAAAACTGCTGAAACCGGATCAGGACAATAATTTCACCACATCCTTTGCAAAATAAGAAGCGATCACATGGGCTCCGGCTCTTTTAATAGCGGTAAGTTGTTCTAACATCACCGCATCGTGGTCCAACCATCCTTTCTGGGCGGCAGCCTTTACCATGGCGTATTCCCCACT
Organism: Altibacter lentus; assembly: GCF_000746845.1. Taxonomy (GTDB): domain Bacteria; phylum Bacteroidota; class Bacteroidia; order Flavobacteriales; family Flavobacteriaceae; genus Altibacter; species Altibacter lentus. The sequence continues at coordinate 2,071,814 of NZ_KN050846.1, forward strand.
CACTTGGTAAACTGCTACGGGAACATCTACCGCCTCACGAATATCTCGTACAATATCTAAATAGCACAACCCGGGTTTAACCATTACGATATCGGCGCCTTCCTGTATGTCCATGAGCGTCTCTTTGATCGCCTCTTTCCTGTTGGCGGGATCCATTTGGTAGGTTTGCTTGTCTTTGGGTACATGTTGTAAGTTCACCGGCGCCGAATCCAACGCATCCCTGAAAGGCCCGTAAAATGCCGAGGCGTATTTAGCGCTGTAGCTCATGATACCTGTATCGTGAAATCCTTCATCTTCGAGTAGTGAGCGAATTTCAAAGATGCGCCCGTCCATCATATCGCTGGGCGCAACGAAATCGGCACCGGCTTTTGCATGCGAAAGTGCCATTTCGGCAAGGACTGCATTGGTGTCATCGTTCACGATACTTCCTTCGGAAACGATCCCGTCATGGCCAAATTGTGAATACGGATCCAAGGCCACGTCGGTCATTACCAGCATGTCCGGGACTGCGTCTTTCACGGTTTTTATGGCACGTTGCATAAGTCCTTCGGCGTTGAGGGCTTCTTTTCCGGTGTTGTCTTTAAGCTTTTCGGGAACCTTTACAAACAACAGCACCGAGCTCAATCCCAGCGAAGCCAGCTCTTTCACCTCGTGTGCTAAAAGGTCCAGACTGTACCGGTAATAGTTAGGCATGGACGCGATCTCTTCTTTGATGCCTTTTCCTTCCACTACAAAGAGAGGAACTAAGAAATCTTTAGGTGAAAGGATAGTCTCTCGTACCAGACTTCTAATGGTTTCGGAGGTTCGTAATCTTCTGTTTCTTCTTAATGGGTACATAATAATTGTTTTTTTATCTGTTCATGTGATCCTTAAAGGATTGATTCCGGGGAGAACAAACACATGGCCATTTTTATTAATCGATCCACTCACGCGGATGTTTCAGTACTTCTACTAATTTTTGTTCTTCACTGCCCGGTTCGGGATGGTTGTTATATTTCCACTGCACTACAGGAGGCAAGCTCATCAAGATACTTTCGATCCGGCCGTTGGTCTTTAGTCCGAACAACGTTCCTTTATCGTGAACGAGATTAAATTCTACATAACGTCCTCGTCGTATCTCTTGCCATTTGCGGTTCGCTTCAGAATAAGGGAGCTCCTTTCGTTTTTCCACAATTGGCACGTAGCTTTTTAAGAAGCTATTACCCACTTCTGTCACAAAGGCGTACCAATCTTGCATGCTCATGTCATCGGTTGTTTTCAAATAATCGAAGAACAAACCGCCAATCCCTCTGGCCTCCTCTCTATGCGCATTGTAAAAGTAAGTATCACATCTTTTTTTGTATTGTTCGTAGAAATCGGGATGATGGTTATCGCAGGCCGCTTTGCACACACTGTGAAAATGCTTTGCGTCCTCTTCAAAAATATAATAGGGGGTGAGATCCTGTCCGCCACCAAACCATTGTTCTACAATGCTGCCATCTGGGCTATATAATTCAAAATACCGCCAATTAGCATGTACGGTGGGAACAAAAGGATTCTTAGGATGGAGGACTAAACTCAATCCACACGCAAAGAAGTCGGCGTTGGTCACACCAAAGTACTGCTGCATGGATTCCGGCAGCTTGCCGTGCACTTCGCTAATATTCACCCCGCCTTTTTCAAACACGGCACCGTTCTCGATCACTCTGCTTCGGCCACCGCCCCCTCCGGTGTTAAGTCCGGAACTATCATCGGGTCGCTCCCAAGGATCCTCGGTAAACGTAGCAACGCCATCAATCGCTTCAAGTGAAGTAGTTATGGTATCCTGAAGGGAGCGTATGTATGCGACAAATTGTTCTTTCATTTCGGTAGGTTTTGTGTGGACTTATTAGGAGAAAACCGCTCGTGTTCTCTTAAGATAGCAATGGTTTCTGTACTAGCTGCCGTAACCGATAAAGGAAGCACAAGGATAATTCCAAGCACAGGGATGAATAACATCGCCATAAAGACGATCCCGTTCCCAATGGCAATTCCACGATGTTTCTTGACAAAGCGTATACTTTCGGTGTAGGAAAAATGACGTTCCAAAGTGTAGTCCATATTTCCGAAGCCGGCATAGAAGGATTGAACCAAAAACAGAAGGAAGGCAGCAACAACGCCTATTACCGGGATAAGGCCCAGCAAAAGAATAGGGATAGAAAGGAGTAGCTCCATGCCTAAATTTCGAACATTGATCCTTATTCCTCGCCATAACTGACTCGCATTACCGGTATTTCTGTGGCTATGCGTTACGCCCATGAGATGCGCTTCAATTTTTTCAGAAACAGGAGACATAAAAGGGGCGCTCATCGCCATGACAATATGTTTGTATAAAATAAGTCCTAAGGCAACAATGAGCACTGCTGCCAGTATTTCGCTTATGGTACGAACGACTTCTGCACCCCATTCCCACACCCAGGCCAAAGAGAGGAATGCTCCCAGATTGTCCGAAAGCCCCCATGCCGAAAATCCAATGAGCAATGCAGTAAAAAAACTAATGACCATGGGGACAGCGAAATAGCGCCACAGATTTAGTTTGTTGATGAGCGGCCAAGCCGTTCGGTATGCCTGTATACCTTTTAAGATGTTTCGGATCATAATTCTACGATGTAAACCAATTCATTTTTGGGGTAATTTCTGCTTTCGGGGGTAATTTTTACTGCTTTTTGGGTTTTTTCAGAGAAAAAAGATACTATTTCTTCTTGTTTTAACAGAATATTGGAATGGAATTCACGGCGTCCTATCTCATTATTGTGTAAATCCATTTTTTCGTCGATAATTGCGTTTTGAGTCACTTTTTCATATAAAGTTGTCACTTTTTTTGCCCAAACGACTGCTTTTTGTTTGTTTTCGGCTATTTTATAATGTTCATGGCAGATCAAATAATTCCAAAGGGCATGTCGAAATGCGTTTCCTTTTGTGCTCTTATGATGTGCTTTTCCATACAACCTGTCACAAATGTCCATGGTTTTTCGCGTGGCACGCAGGGTAGGACCAATTAAGCGCGGTCTGCTTAAAAAAAGAAGGGACAACTTCCATAGTTGGCCTATACTCAATTTTTGTATGCGCGCCCAAATTGTCACACTTCAGCCTTATACTCTTTTACGGCTTCTATAAAGGCCCCGGCATTTTCCAAAGGAATATTTGGCAGGATCCCATGCCCCAGATTTACGATATAACGGTCTTTTCCAAAGTCATTGATCATTTGTGTAACCATTTTCTTTATTTCTGAAGGAGGGCTGAACAATCTGGTGGGATCGAAATTTCCTTGCAATGTAATGTTACCGCCTGTTAGATATCTGGCATTGCGGGCAGAACAGGTCCAGTCGACACCCAGAGCTGCGGCACCACTTTTGGCCATAGTATCTAAGGCGAACCAACACCCTTTTCCAAAGGCTATTACCGGGGTTTCGTCTTTTAAAGCATCAATGATCTGTTGGATATATTTCCAGCTGAATTCTTGATAATCGGTGGGCGATAACATGCCTCCCCAACTGTCAAACACTTGAACAGCATTCACTCCTGCTTTCACTTTTTCTTTTAGGTAGTGAATGGTCGTATCTGTGATTCTTTGAAGCAGTTCGTGTGCAACCGCAGGCTGTGTAAAACAAAATTCCTTGGCTTTGTCAAAATTCTTACTTCCCTGCCCTTGAACACAATAGCACAGAATGGTCCACGGACTACCGGCAAAACCGATCAACGGGATCTCATCGTTCAATTTTTCCTTTGTCATTTTTATAGCCTCCATGACGTAGCCAAGCGTCTCATTAATATCCGGTACGATCACCCTGTCCAGGTCTTTTTGAGAACGGATAGGTTCCGGGAGCCAGGGACCTACACCCGGTTTCATCTCTACGTGAATGTTCATCGCTTGTGGGATCACTAGGATGTCACTGAACAAAATAGCGGCGTCCATGCCGTATCTGCGAATAGGCTGCACCGTGATCTCGCTAGCAAGTTCAGGGGTTTGACACCTCGTGAAAAAATCGTATTTGGCTTTTATTTCCTGAAACTCCGGCAGGTACCTTCCGGCTTGTCGCATCATCCAAACCGGAGGTCGGTCCACAGTTTCACCGCGAAGCGCTTTTAAAAATAGATCGTTCTTAATCATATTGTAATTACTTCTTTTCTAATTCTTTTAAGGTTTTTACCGCTTTCGCGATCACACTTTCCACCGAAGTTGTAGTTGCCACTACAACGTGTTCTGTATATTTTTTTGCTTCGGAAGCGGTCGTCTTTCCAATACAGATCGCAATACCGGTGCTCAATTCATTTTGTTGCACGAAACTTCGAACCCCACTCGGGCTAAAAAACAGGATTCCGTCGAAATTTTGATGGAATTGCTTCAAATTTAGCTCAGTTTTATATGCTTTTATCTCAAAAAGGGTCATTTTCGCCTTTTTCAAGGTTGCAGGAAGTTCTTCGAGGCGTTCTGTTCCGCAGAAAAAATAAAACGCTTCGTTTTTGTGGGTTTTTACTAAATATTCGGCTAATTCTGAAGCATATTGAGCTGTTTTAGTCACTTTTTGCCCATTTTTGGCTAAAAGCATCGTTGTCGATTCACCTACGGAAAAACAATTTTCAATGTTGTTATCAAAAAGGTCAGGGCGATGGATTTTTATCGCTTTTATGGCATTTTTACTTGAAAAAATGGCATTTTTGATACTTTTGGGTGCAGAAAAGTTTAAAATTTGAATTTTTATGGCATTGTATTCCACCAATCCGAATCCAGCCCCCAAGAACAATTCTTTTTGAGCGACCGAAAGTTTTTTCGTAGAAAGTATGGTACCATTATTTTGACTCATTCTTTATCTGTTTCATCAATTCCGCCCCACCATTTTTCAATACTTCTTCTGCACATCTCCTTCCGAAGTGATCACAAGCCTCTATTTCGGCATCTTTTTCGATCTCTATTTTGGTCGTACCGTCCAAGGAGAATAGCACCCCCTTAAAGCGTAACGTAGTGTTTGAAATTTGAGCGAACGCACCTATAGGAGCCGTACAGCCGCCCTCCAAAACATTGAGGAATTCTCTTTCAATATGAGTACACAAGGCTGAATCCTTGTGATTAAGTTGTACTGTGGCATCGCGACAGAAGGTATCTTTTTCAAGGGCAACCACGACCATGGCACCTTGCGCCGGAGCAGGGACCATCCAGTCTAAGGGCATATAATCTTTAGGAAGCAAATCAATTCGTTCTAAACCTGCTTTCGCAAAAATGGCGCCTTGCCAAGGCTCATTTTTCAGCTTCTGTAATCGAGTGTTTACATTCCCGCGTAGATCCACCACTTTATGATGCGGATAACGGTGGAGCCACTGTGCTTTTCGGCGAAGGCTTCCTGTGGCAATTGTGGCAGGAGCTTCTGCATTGAAAGCCCCTTTTGTAAGCAAAATATCTTTTGAGGAAGCGCGCTGCAGAACAGCGGTTTGTACGATTCCTTTTGGCAATATGGTGGGAACATCTTTCATGCTGTGAACTGCGATATCTACTGTTCCGTTCAGCATAGCAACATCCAACGTCTTGGTGAAGATGCCCGTGATCCCCATCTCATATAAAGGTTTGTCCAAAACGAGATCGCCGGTCGATTTTACAGGAACCAACTGCGTAGTATAGCCCAGCTCCTGCAATTGTGACTGGACCGTTTCAGCCTGCCATAAAGCTAACTGGCTGTCTCTTGTTCCAATTCGAATGGTTTTGTTCACGCCTCTGCGGTTGAAAGTTGAAAGACTTGTTTGATCAATTCGACACTCTCCGGAGTGGAGATGGAATCGTTCTTAAGATGGTTGGCAAAATGTGTGGTGATCTTTTGGATGATCCTGTTACTAATGATCTCGGCCTGTTCTTCGTTGAAATTATCGATTTTCTTTCGCTGAAAATCGATCTCACCGGCCTTGATCTCTGCCAGCTTCGATTTTAAAGCTTTAATAGTAGGAGCGAATTTCCTGTTCTCTGCCCAATTGTTAAAATCGGTCATAATTTCCTCTATGATCGCTTCTGCCATAGGGATTTGCTGCGCCCGTCTTTCTAAGGTCTTGTCGGTTACGGAAGCAAGATTGTCTAAGTGGACCAAAGTGACCAAAGGATTCTTGGTAACGTCTTCTGAAACATTCTTCGGAATGGAAAGGTCCAAAACAAGTAATGGCTTTTTTAAGAATAACAGTTCCTTTGAAATGGTAGGATGTTGTGCTCCTGTGGCGACAATAAGAATATCACTTTGTGCGATCTCACTTTGAATATTCGCGTAATCTTTTACAACCAAATTAAACTTTCCGGCGATCTTTTCGGCCTTGTTCTTTGTACGGTTGATTAAGGTGATATGTTCGTTTTTGGTGTGTTTTATAAGGTTTTCACACGTATTTCGTCCAATTTTTCCGGTTCCGAAGAGTAAAATGTTCTTTTCTGAAACATAAGGAACACGAGCCATAATGTATTGTACTGCGGCAAAACTCACTGAAGTAGCCCCGGTAGAGATCTCAGTTTCATTTTTAATACGTTTACTGGCCTGGATCACGGCATTGGCTAAACGTTCTAAAAAAGGATCCATCACACCCATGCTCTTGGAACGTCGAAACCCGTTGCGCAACTGACTAATGATCTCAAAATCGCCAAGGATCTGACTGTCCAGACCGGTACCAACTTTAAACAGATGGCTCACCGCATCCTTGTTCTTGTGAATATATGCCACTTTCTCAAACTCCTCTACCGTACCATTGGTGTGCTGGCACAAGAGTTTTATAAGTTGAAAGGGATGCTGGGCAATTCCGTAGAGCTCGGTTCGATTACACGTAGAAATGACGCTCAAAGATACTATGCCTTCCTCCTTGGCTTGGGTAAGCATGTTGACCTGAGCTTCTTCAGAAATACTAAAGTGTCCTCTAATTTCTGCATCGGCCTTCTTATAGTTTAACCCGATCGCATAAAAGTTCCCTTCCGAAGAAAGCGAAGATGTTTTTATACCGTTATTTTTCATACCTGATGGCGCAAATGTAATCGCAATCTAACTTAAAAAATAACGCCAGCGGTATCAATTATGTCGTTGGCTGTTAAAATTGCCTAAAAACTGATATTTGTCATGTTTTTATGCTGTAAATTCGCGATTCTAACAATTTTTAGATCATTTTTTATTTAGAGAGATTCTAAATAAAATAGCTTATCCACCGTATGGAAGTACAAAAAAATGTCGCTCAAAGTTATTATGAAGAAGTATCGGTAGATACTAGTTTTTTTATACTAAAATTTAACAATGAAACTATTGACAGCCAAGTGTTTACCCGGGAGATCGGGGCTCACTTCATTCAGTTTCATTTTTGTGTAAAGGGCGCTGCACACTTTAGCTTTAACGAGGGGACGTACAGCCTGCCCTTGCAAGAGGACAGCTCGTTGTTGTTGTATAATCCGCAACGCGATCTTCCCCTAGACCTTAGGGTGAACAGTCAGTCCTGGGTGCTTTCCATGTTGTTACCTATTGAGAAATTCCACAGTCTTTTCTCCAAAGAAGCTAACTACATTCACTTTTTAAGTGATGAGAATAAGGATAGGAAGTATTACAAAGATGCTACCATATCACCCTCTATGGCAATTGTGTTGAATCAATTGATGAATTACAACTTACATCCATCCATCAAACCGCTCTATTTTAAAGCCAAGGCGTACGAATTACTTAGCTTGTACTTCAATCGCCCTGCGGAAGCGAACGTGGAGCAATGTCCTTTTTTGGCAGATGAGGATAATGTACTTAAAATAAAAAGGGCGAAGGAGATTATCATTGCACGAATGGCAGAGCCCCCTACCTTACAGGAGTTGGCCGAAGAGATCAAACTGCCCATTAACAAATTAAAAGAGGGTTTCAAACAAATCTATGGCGATTCTGTCTTTAGTTTTTTATTCGATTATAAGATGGAAGTGGCCAGACAGCTTTTGGCGTCAGGGAATCACAACGTGAATGAAGTCGGACTGAAGGTAGGGTACAGTACGGCAAGTCATTTTATAGCCTCTTTCAAAAAACGGTTTGGGACCACTCCAAAAAAATACTTGATGAGCCTTACCGCATAAAAATAACTAATGGGCAGATTGGTATTTAATAGGTGTGCGATTTGACGCTTGAATTTTTAAAAACTAATTTTGTTCCGAAATAAAGAATAGTACCATGAAAGGAGTCCTCCTTGTAAATCTCGGCTCACCCGACAGCACCAACCCGAAGGATGTTAAAAGATATCTGGATGAATTCTTAATGGATCCAAGAGTCATTGATGTTCCTCGGTGGGCTCGTATCTTGTTGGTACGAGGAATCATCCTGAACACACGACCCAAAAAATCGGCTGCTGCTTACGAACGTATTTGGTGGGAAGAAGGTTCTCCGCTTATTGTCATCTCAGAACGGCTTCAGAAAAAAATACAGGCCCGGACCACAGCACCTATTGCCTTGGCCATGCGTTATGGCAGTATGACCTTGAAAAAAGGGCTTCAGGAATTGGTGGACCAGGGGGTAGATGATGTACTTGTAGCACCTTTGTATCCTCAGTTTGCCATGGCTACAACCGAAACGATCGAAGTTGCCATTGCTGCGCTTAAAAAAGAATTCTTTCCGGAGTTAGAGATCACCTCCCTACCGGCATTCTATCACAAACCCGAGTATATTGATGTGTTATCGAAAAGCATTTCAGAAACATTAACTAACATAGAATACGATCATCTCCTTTTTAGTTATCACGGGGTTCCCGAACGCCATATACGAAAAAGTGATATTACTAAATCGCATTGTACCATAGACAATAGTTGTTGTATCATGCCCTCTCCGGCGCATCAGTTCTGCTATCGCCACCAGTGTTATGAGACCACTCGTTTGGTTTCCGAAAAATTGGATCTCACTCCGGGGACATTCTCTACCTCCTTCCAGTCGCGCTTAGGATTTGATCCTTGGCTTCAACCTTATACAGATCGTACCATTGAACGAATGGGGAAAGCAGGAATCAAAAAACTGGTTGTTGTAACACCGGCCTTTGTTAGTGATTGCTTGGAGACCTTAGAGGAGATCGCTATGGAAGGCGAAGAGATCTTTCACGAGGTAGGGGGTAAGGAATTTACGACCATACCCTGTTTGAACGATCGCGATGACTGGGCAGAGGTTCTTACCGGCTGGATAGATGAATGGCGCATCGTGGATGTTAAATCAGCAATTGCTTAATGGCCAACGAACGGAGATCGGATACGCTTGGTAAAGATTCTATCAGTAAACTATTGATACGTCAGGCGGTACCTGCCTCCATTGGGATCCTGGTCATGTCGTTGAACATGATCGTCGATACTATTTTCGTTGGAAGGTGGATCGGTCCTTTGGCGATTTCGGCCATTACCGTAGTGATCCCTATTACGTTCTTCATTGGGGCCATTGGGCTCTCTATAGGAATTGGAGGAAGCTCCGTGCTATCCAGAGCGTTAGGCGCGGGGGATGAAGAAAAAGCGCTTCGGGTTTTCGGAAACCAGATCACACTTACTTTTTTAAGTTCTGGCTTGTTGGCTGTACTCGGACTTATTTTTCAACACGATCTTATTGAATTCTTTGGTGCCGATGAGTCCTTTAAGGACCTGGCGCTGGTCTATTATCGAATCGTGCTCTATGGTATCGTTATGTTGGCCATGTGTATGATGGGCAATAATGTGATCCGCGCCGAAGGCAAACCAAAGTTCGCAATGTATGCCATGATGCTGCCTGCCATCGGGAATATATTCATGGACTATATTCTTATTAACGTTTTGGACTATGGCATGGAAGGTGCTGCTTGGGCTACTTTTATTAGTTATGCCGTATGTTTTGTGTTTATCTTGTGGTTTTTCTTTGCTAAAAGTGAACTCAGACTTCGCTGGGAATCATTTACCCTCCACAAAAGACTGGTTTCCGAAATTAGCAGCTTGAGCTTTGTAACCTTGGCACGTCAAGGAACCATCGCCGTGATGACCGTTCTTCTTAACAATGTGTTGATCACCCACGGGGATGCATTGGATGTAGCTACCTACGGTATCATTAGTAGGATGCTCATGTTCGCACTGTTCCCTGTAATTGGCGTCAATCAAGGATTTCTCCCTATAGCGGGATACAATTACGGAGCCGAACAATATCAACGCGTTCGCGAATCGATCAATACTTCCATTAAATACTCCGGAGCCCTGGCGCTGCTCATTTTTGCCATTATCATGGTCTTTCCAACCGATATCGTTTCCATTTTTATTAGTAACAACCAAGGACTGGATGCCGAAACCCTTTCGAACAACGCGGAGATTTTACAGCGCACCCCCGATGCTTTGCGTTGGGTCTTTGCTGCGACTCCCGTAATCGTGATCCAGCTTATTGGAGCCTCTTATTTTCAGGCCATTGGAAAAGCAATTCCAGCCCTGCTGCTTAGTTTAACAAAACAAGGTTTTTTCCTCATTCCCTTGGTTTTAATACTACCACAATATTTTGGCGTTTGGGGCGTCTGGATCTCATTCCCTATTGCCGATGTGCTCTCGACCATCGTGACCGGTTATTATTTGAATCGTGAAGTGCGGAAAATGATCGTATAGATTTTTTGAAACCGAAGGGAACTATTATCTTTAAACAAACTTTTTTACATGCTTCTTATGAATCGATATCTCTTTAAATGTGTCCTTTTTCTTTGTTTTCTTTGCTTCGGAATCCCTTCTGAAAAGATTTCAGCACAAACCTACAATTCCCAACAATACGATGCTTTGGAGTACCGGCTTATTGGACCTTTCCGTGGCGGAAGAAGTGCTGCGGTGACAGGCGTTCCCGGCAAACCGAATCTTTTTTATTTTGGAGCAACAGGCGGCGGAATCTGGGAAACAAAAGATGGAGGAAGACACTGGAAGAATATCTCCGACGGTTATTTTGGAGGTTCCATAGGAGCCATCGAAGTTGCTGCCGATGATCCAAATGTGATTTATGTAGGTGGAGGGGAAAAAACTGTGCGAGGAAACGTTTCATCCGGTTACGGGATCTGGAAATCTGAAGATGCCGGTAAGAGCTGGAAGCAAATGGGTCTTGAAACAAGTAGGCATGTCCCTCGTTTAGCGATACACCCAAAAGACCATAACATTGTATATGCCGCAGTTCTGGGAAATATTTATAAACCTACACAAGATCGGGGCGTATATAAAAGCACCGATGGGGGAAAGACATGGCGGAAAACACTTTTTGCCAATGAACAAGCCGGAGCCGTAGACCTTATCATGGACCCTAATAATCCGCGCATCTTGTATGCCTCCACCTGGAATGTACAGCGAACACCTTATAGTTTGAGTAGTGGGGGAGACGGTTCTGCTTTGTGGAAGAGTACCGATAGTGGAGAGACGTGGAAAGAAATATCAAAGAATAAGGGGTTCCCAACCGATACGCTAGGGATCATTGGGATCACTGTGTCTCCGGCCAATAGTGACAGGCTGTGGGCCATAGTTGAAAATAAAGATAAAGGCGGGGTGTATAGAAGTGACGATGGCGGAGAGACCTGGGATCACGTAAACAGTGAACGCAAACTGAGACAACGAGCATGGTATTACACACGTATCTACGCCGATCCTGTTGATGAAGATGTGATGTACGTACTTAATGTCAATTATCACAAAAGTACCGATGGAGGGAAAACTTACGAAACCTACAATGCACCACACGGCGACCATCACGACCTGTGGATCGCACCGGAGAACCCCAATAGAATGATCATTGGTGACGACGGAGGCGCACAGGTCACCTACGATGGCGGCGAAACATGGAGCACCTACTACAATCAGCCTACATCACAATTCTACCGCGTCACCACAGATAATTCATTTCCCTATCGAATTTATGCTGCCCAACAAGACAATTCCACCATTCGCATCAAACACCGAAATGAGGGCTGGAGTATTGATGAAGATGATTGGGAATCTACCGCCGGTGGAGAAAGTGCTCATATAGCGGTAGACCCCGAAAATAATGATATTGTATACGGTGGAAGTTACGATGGTTTCCTGACCCGTTACAACCATGAGACGGGTACGGTGAGAAGTGTTAGCGTCTGGCCGGACAATCCCATGGGACATGGAGCGGAAGCCATGAAATACAGGTTCCAATGGAATTTTCCAATCTTCTTTTCGCCCCATGACCCGAACAAGTTGTACACAGCTTCCAATCATTTGCACAGCACTATGAACGAGGGAGAAAGTTGGGATGTGATGAGCCCGGACCTTACACGCAATGACCCTACCAAACTAAAATCTTCGGGAGGGCCCATCACTCAGGATAACACTTCGGTAGAATACTATGGAACCATATTTGCCGCAGCCGAATCGCCGGTGACTCCGGGGGTCATCTGGACGGGAAGTGATGATGGTCTGGTGCATGTTACCCGTGACGGCGGAAAGACCTGGGAGAATGTAACTCCCAAGGGTATGCCGGAGTGGATGATGATCAATAGTGTGGAACCATCGGTGTTCGATGCAGGAACCTGTTATATTGCAGGCACCAAGTATAAGACAGGGGATTTTGCCCCTTACTTGTACAAAACTAATGACTTCGGAAAGACTTGGAAGAAGATCACGAATGGAATTCCCGCCGAACATTTTACCCGTGTGCTGCGGGAAGATCCAAAAAGAAAAGGGTTGCTGTATGCCGGCACCGAGACCGGAATGTACATATCTTTTGATGACGGAAGCAACTGGGCACCTTTTCAGCTTAACTTGCCCATCGTGCCAATCACCGATCTGGCGCTGAAGGATAATAACCTTATTGTTGCTACACAGGGAAGAAGCCTTTGGATCCTTGATGATCTTACCGTTATCCATCAATTGGCTAGTGCAAAAGACAAAGATGTATTCCTGTTCAAACCAAAGGATACATACCGTATGGATGGAAATTCACGTTCGGGATCTCTTACCAGCGGAATGAATCACCCTAACGGAGTGATGACGTATTTCTATGTGAAGGATCCTTCAGAAAAAGAGATACGATTGAGCTATCTCAACGCAAAGAATGATACCATCAAGACCTTCAGTACAAAAAGCAACGAAGACAAGTTGAAGGTAAAAGAAGGGGCCAACCTCCATATCTGGGACCTTCGCGGCGAAGGCGCAGAACGACTCAAAGGTATGATATTGTGGTGGGCCAGTACTGAAGCTCCACAGGCAGTGCCGGGAACGTACAAAGTGGTTCTGGAAGTAGGGGATGATATGCAATCACAGTCTTTCACGATCCTGCCGGATGCAAATGCCGAAACCGATCAAGAGGGGATGCAGCGACAATTCGATTTTATTACAGATGTCAATGCAACGGTAGACAAGGCCCATAAGTCCATCAAGAAAATACGAAAGATCAATGAGCAACTGGAAGCCTTTCAGAAACAATACAAAGACAATAAGTCCGTGCAGTCCTTAGTGGAAAAGGCAAAATCGCTTAGTGAGGAGTTTGGCAATATAGAAAAGGCATTGTATCAAACACAAAATCAGAGTGGACAAGACCCCCTCAATTTTCCGATAAGACTTACAAATAAATTAGCGCATTTAAATAGTTTGGTAGGGATGGATGATTTTCCACCAACTCGGCAGGATATTGCAGTAAAGAATGAACTTACACAGCAGATCGATGCAGAACTACTGAAATTCGAAACCTTGGTATCCAACGAGATCAAGGAATTCAACGATGCATTCAACGCCCAGAATTTAAATTATTTGTTTGTTGAAGAAGCCAAGGAATAATGGAATACAATTATATAAAATCGCTGCACCTCATTTTTGTGATTACATGGTTTGCGGGATTGTTCTACATCGTCCGGCTTTTTGTGTATCAAATAGAGGCGGCTCATAAGGCATCTCCGGAAAAGGAGATCCTTGGCAAGCAGCTTAAACTCATGTCCAAACGCCTTTGGACCATCATCACCTGGCCTAGTATGATCTTAGCGCTGGGGTTTGGCATTTGGGTAATCGCACTGCGTCCTTTTTACTTTACCGATGCTTGGATGCAGGTAAAACTCGGATTTGTAATAGCTTTGATATTCTACCATTTTAAATGTCACAGCATCTATAATGAGCTTCAAAGGGATAAGGTTCGCTATTCGTCCGGCTTTATGCGACTGTTCAATGAAGGGGCTACGATCATTCTTTTTGCGGTCGTTTTTCTGGTGATTCTGAAAAATGCAGTGAACTGGATCTACGGAGTAGTAGGCATCGTGCTCTTTTCACTCCTCCTTATGCTGGGATATCGCTTCTACAAAAGATGGCGGGAACGCAACGAGGATAGCGAATGAGAAATGCTGAAAATTCTCTGTTGCGTTTCTTTCCCGACCGGTTCAATGCAAGAGAGAAACCGCTTTGGTGTAATTATTGTTATCTTTCTGAAACATATTAACAATAATGAGATTTACCAAATCCTTACGTTTCCGGATCTTTCTTTCTATGCTGCTTATTGTAATAGGCGCATCCATACTTATTGCGGCCGTAACCATCTACCAATATCGTGAAGAGGCCGAAGATTATCATCGGGAGCGTTTGTTGCGAAAGGAAACTGCCATTCGTGAGAATATAAATTATGCCCTAAAGACCACAACCTATCCTGTAGATACCGAGAACATTCCTTTGATTTTTAAAGATAAGATCTACGAGATCAAGAACATACACAATCTTGAACTGTATCTATACGACCTGGAAGGGAACCTGCTTAAATCTTCCAAAGCAACTTTTTATAAGGACACTACAGATACGACCTTACCCGATTATGTGATAGAGGCTTTGGAAAACTCACCGACAAAACATTTTGTAGAGCAATTCTCTGAAGATGGTCAGGAATATCAGTCTTCGTATTCGTATATCACCGACAGCTATTTCAAGCCGCTGGCGATCCTAAACCTCCCTTATATAGAAGATGACGGTTTTTTAAACAAGGAGCTAAAAGAAAATCTAACACGGCTTGGGTATGCATATATTTTCATGTTGCTTATTGCCATTGCGATCTCCTATTTTCTGTCCAAATACATTACCCGATCGCTCAACGCCATTAGTCAAAAGATCACCGAGACGCGCCTTAACAAGCGCAATAAGCGTATACTCATCAACGATACTACCCAAGAGATCTCTACCCTCGTAAATGCGTATAATCGTATGATCGACGAGTTGGAGAGCAGTGCAGCCCAATTGGCGGCAAACGAAAGGGAAGCTGCGTGGAGAGAGATGGCAAAGCAAGTGGCACACGAAATAAAGAACCCCTTAACCCCAATGCGACTTACGGTACAAAGCTTTCAGCGAAAATTCGATCCCGGGGATCCGGATGTAGTAAAGAAATTAGAGGAATACAGTAATACGCTTATTCAACAGATCGATACGATGAGTTCTATTGCTTCGGCTTTTTCAACGTATGCGCAGATGCCGGCCCAGCAGGATGAGACTTTGAATGTCGTTAAAATTACCAAACTCGCTTTGGATATCTTCAATGAAGATTATATCTATTTCTTTTCCGAAGAAGAAGATCTCATTGCTAAATTCGACAGAACACAACTTATTCGTGTGATTACAAATTTGGTCAAGAATAGTATACATGCCATAGAACAGCGTGCCCCGGAGCATCCACGTATTGAAGTTCATGTCTATCCCGAGGGAGCGAATGCCGTGATCACGGTGCAAGACAACGGAATAGGGGTTATTGAGGCAAACAAAGCCAAGGTGTTCGAACCAAAGTTTACTACCAAAACCAGCGGAATGGGACTTGGACTGGGCATGGTAAAAAAGATTGTTGAAACCTATGAGGGAACCATTTATTTTGATTCTGAAGAAGGAAAAGGAACCACCTTTAAAGTAGCATTCCCCAGAAAATTATAGTAATTTTAGAAGACAAAAAATCAAATACCACCAAAAACTTTTACCATGACATACGAAAATATTCGTTTCGATAAAAAAGAAGGAATTGCTATCATCACGATCGACAGGCCCAGCAAGCTCAATGCTCTCAATAGCGCTACGATCAAAGAACTACATAATGCTTTAAAAGAGGCAGATGCTGCCAAAAGCATAAAAGTTATTATCCTTACCGGGAGTGGCGAAAAAGCTTTCGTGGCCGGAGCCGATATTAGCGAATTTGCAGATTTTTCGGTGGCACAAGGAGAACGATTGGCCGCAGAAGGCCAAGCGAAATTGTTTGATTTTGTCGCACATCTTTCCACACCTGTCATCGCTGCCGTGAACGGTTTTGCCTTGGGCGGAGGCCTTGAACTTGCGATGTCTGCTCATTTTAGGATTGCCAGCGAAAATGCCAAGATGGGGTTACCCGAGGTTTCTTTGGGTGTTATTCCGGGATACGGAGGTACGCAACGGCTTCCTCAATTGGTAGGCAAAGGAAGGGCGATGGAAATGATCATGACTGCCGGTATGATCGATGCACATCAGGCGCTCCAATATGGGCTGGTGAATCATGTTACATCCCTCGATGAGCTTATGGAGTTTACACAAAAGATCGCACAAAAAATCATGCGTAATTCATCCGTAGCCATTGCAGCTGCTATTACTGCTATTAATGCAGGCTATGAAGACGGGGAGAACGGTTTTGAAGAAGAGATTACGCAGTTTGGAAAGTGTTTTGGGACGGCCGATTTTCAAGAAGGGACACAGGCATTTCTGGAGAAACGTAAAGCTAATTTTCCTGGAAAATAACTTGGAGTAATTCCAAAATAAATAGGAATATTTCCAAATTATGAATATTTTTGAATGCTCATACTCAAACAATATTCATGTCCCAAGATTCTATAAAAGGCCGGGGTGCCCAAAAACATGTTCATAACCGCTTTTTCGAGCATCATCACGAAATTCGGGATGATTTTTTGAATTTTTGTCATGCTGAAGAAGAGGTGGCAGACCCCAATAAAACCAAATATATTGATGTCTTCCCAAAATCACTGGTGAACACAGTGGAAAGCCCCGATGTAGGGATGGGCTATTCTGCGAATCCTTATCAGGGGTGCGAACATGGCTGCGTCTATTGCTACGCCCGAAACAGTCATGAGTATTGGGGCTACAGTGCAGGCTTGGATTTTGAAAGGGTTATTTTGGTAAAACGCAATGCTGCCCAGTTATTGCGAGAGAAACTGAACAGTCAATCATGGGAGGCACATCCTATTGTTTTTTCGGGGAATACAGATTGTTACCAGCCTATAGAGCGAAAGCTTGAGATCACTCGAAACTGCCTGAAAGTATTTTTAGAAAAGAAACATCCGGTGGGTATCATCACAAAGAATTCCCTCATTCTTCGGGACCTTGATATCTTAAAGGAACTCGCCAGGGACAATTTAATTCAGGTGAATCTTTCCATTACATCCCTTTCTGAAGCTACCAGACGCTTATTGGAACCCAGAACCGCAAGCATAGCACAACGATTAAAGACAGTAGCAGTACTTTCAGAAAATAATATCCCGGTGCGTGTAATGATGGCACCCATCATTCCTTCCCTTAACAGTCATGAGATCTTGCCTTTGGTAAAAGAAGTAGCGACACTTGGAGCTCGTGATGTGGCCTATACGGTCGTTAGGCTCAACGGACAGATTGCAGAGATCTTTACCGATTGGATCCACAAATCCCTTCCGGATCGCGCAGAGCGGATATTGAATCAGATCGCAGAATGCCACGGAGGAACGCTAAACGACAGCCAATTTGGAAGGCGCATGCGCGGCGAAGGAACTTTTGCCATGCAAATCAAGGATACAATGGAACTGGCCAAGAAAAAATATCTAAAGCAAGGCCCTATGGCTCCATTAAATACCACACTTTACCAATCCCTTAAAAAGCCACAACTAAGATTGTTCGATGAACCTTAAACTTCAACACCCGAATTGATAATGGTTTCAACTTTGTCGATCAATTCGTTCGTGTTATAGTCGGAAACTTTAATGGCAGGATGTGCTATAAATTTCAATCGAACACCCAAAGGCATAGGAAACATCCCATAACGTTGTAATTTCCATGAGTTGCTAACACTTATCGGAAGCACATACGCTTCGGGGGCATATTTAAACAATGTCTCGAGGCCGCGGCGCTTGAATGGTTTAGGATTGCCATCACGACTTCTGGTGCCTTCGGGGAATATGACAACGCTTCGGTTGTAGTGAGAAATATATTTGGCGATCTTAATGATCTGTTCTGTCGCTTGTTTTGGGTTCTTTCTGTCAATAAGCACACTTCCGCCGTGTTTCAGATTAAATGATATGGAAGGAATTCCTTTGCCCAGTTCAATTTTCGAGATGAATTTTGGGTGGTACTTACGAAGATACCATATAATGGGCGGGATATCCCACATACTTTGATGATTAGAAACGATAATAATGGGAAGATTGTTAGGGATACTCGTATGAAGGTTCATAGTAAATCGAGTCCCCAAGATATTTAAACATCTCAGGATCCACCAATTGAAGTAATCTACACTGCTTTTATGCGCTTGATATCCAAAAAAATGAAGACAGATCCATTGTGTGGGATGAAACAATAGAAGGTTGAGACCGAAAAAAAAATAAAAGATTACCGAGAACGGATAGCTCAATATTCTGGATGCTTGTTTCATACCTGAGTGAGGATCAATGGTGCTATAAAAATATAAAAAAACCACCTACTGGAAGAGCGGTGGTCTTTTATGTATAGGCTGGAGTCTATTAACAATACTCGTTATAAGCGCCTTTAAGGTTTTCGGAGATCATTTCGGCGGGTCGGCCTTCGATATGATGCCGTTCAAGCATGTGAACCAATTCCCCGTCTTTAAACAAAGCCATGGAAGGTGAGCTTGGAGGAAATGGAACCATTTGTGCTCTGGCTGCATCTACAGCCTCCCGGTCTACCCCTGCAAATACAGTTACCAAATGATCTGGTTTTTTTGCGTTTTGAAGTGACATCCTTGCTCCCGGGCGTGCATTAGCAGCAGCACAACCACATACCGAATTGACCACCACCAAAGTGGTTCCTTCCTTCTGCAAGGCTGCATTTACATCGTCGGCAGTATATAACTCGTTGAAACCTATGTTTGTTAGGTCTTCTCGCATGGGCTTTACTAATTCTGGTGGATACATAGTATTTAACTTTTAATTGTGTAACAAATTTAATGCAAAGATAACCAATTTTAAGGGGATCTTAGCAGCTTACAAGGTCAAAACTCTCTGTTGAATTGGTTATCTTTGGTCGCATTTTATTTATTGAAATTACACATACATGATTCGTTGGATCGCAGCCATTCTTGGCTATACTTTTTTTCGTTTTCCCGGAGCTATTCTGGGGTTTTTACTTGGAAGTCTATTGGACAATCTCACCAGCAAAAGAACCGGTGGCGGCTCTTTCCAGCAAGTCTTCCAACAACAACGGAGGGATCATGTTTCTCCTGCCGATTTTGAATTGAATTTATTGTCTCTGGCATCTCTTGTTATCAAAGCAGATGGCACTGTGAACCAGAGTGAGTTGGATTATGTGCGTCAGTATTTCGTACAGGCATACGGAACAGAGCGCGCCAATGCGACCTTTAGAGTATTTAATGACGTGATCAAAAAGCGGCAGATCTCTGCAAGTAATATTTGTACGTTACTTCGCTCCAGAACACGCTATGAGTCTCGTTTACAGATCCTGCATTTTTTGTTTAGTATTGCGAATGCCGACGGGCATGTGTCCGATCGGGAGGTGCAGGAGATTCATCGAATTTCAGGATTCCTGGGGGTTCAGCATCCTGATTTTGAAAGCATCAAGGCCATGTTCTTCAAAAACCCCGATCGTGCCTACAAGATCCTGGAGATCGATCCTTCAGCGTCTATCAATGAGATCAAGGCCGCTTACCGTACCATGGCCAAAAAATATCATCCGGATAAGCTGCAACATATGGATGAAGCTTATCAGCAAGGGGCGGAAGAGAAATTCCGAAAGGTTCAGGAAGCGTACGAACAACTTCAGAAGGAACGCGGGTTTTAATAAAGGAATGAGAGTTCAAATGTCCTGTGCAAGCTCCTTTTAATCTATATTTTTAGACAAGGGTAAAAATATTTATAGTATAAATAGAAAAATAGTTTTACCTTTGCCCTATGTTTTCATTAGCAGAAGAAAATTATTTAAAGGCTATTTATCATTTGGAGCACGAGAACCAGGGGGAAGTAAGTACCAATGCTATCGCCGAACGTATGGATACCAAGCCGTCTTCGGTGACAGACATGGTACAGAAATTGGCCGAAAAGGAAGTACTTTCCTATAAGAAATACAAAGGAACCCTGCTCACGCCCACGGGGCGTAAGATCGCCGCAAATGTCATCCGGAAGCATCGGTTGTGGGAGGTATTCCTGGTAGAAAAACTCAATTTCCACTGGGATGAGGTTCATGAGATCGCCGAACAATTAGAGCATATCCAGTCCGATGAACTTATTGTCCGTTTAGATAAATTCTTGGGCAGTCCGGATTTCGATCCACATGGGGATCCTATACCCGATAAGCATGGAAATGTAAAACGTACCGAAAAGAAATTGCTTTCCGAATGTGAAAAGAACCAAAGAGGTGTATGTGTAGGAGTGAAAGAATCAAGTGGTGAATTCCTTCAGTATTTGGATAAACGTAAGATAAGTATCGGAACTAAAATAAAAGTCCTTGGTAAGGAATTCTTCGATGGCTCCATGATCATTCAGGTGGGCAGTGATCAATTCTTTATTTCCCAAAAGATAGCAGAGAATCTCTATGTACAGACCAATTAAAATGAAAAACCTAAGAACAGTGTTATTTTGCTTCTTAAGCCTTACTACTTTACAGCTAGTATGCCAAGAAGAGGGGGTCGTTTCAGAAATGATAACCGACCGACCGGATGCAACCGAATCTCCTAATACGGTACCTAAAGCAATGCTTCAAATTGAGACCGGAGCCTTTTATGAATCTTTTGATGAAGGTGCAATGCAAATGGAAACCTTGGGCTATAATACTACACTGCTTCGCTACGGAGTGCTAAAGAATTTTGAGCTAAGGCTGGGGTGGAATTTTGAAGAATTTAGAACCACGACCGATTCAGTGCAAGGTCAAAATGTGCTTTCAGGTTTCTCGCCGCTGCTGCTAGGAATGAAGGTTGAAATTGCCGAAGAAAATGGTTGGCTTCCAGAGATTGGCCTTTTGGGACATCTCTACCTCCCATTCACGGCAGGAAATGACTATCGTCCCGAAACAACAGGAGTCGATTTTCGGTTCTCCATGGCACATACCTTAACAGAACGCGCCGGACTCGCATATAATATTGGTGCCCAATGGGGTAATGACAGCCCGGAAGCTGCTTATGTGTATACGTTGGTGTACGGCTATCAACTAACGGAACAATGGGCCCTGTATGCCGAAGTATACGGTGATCTCCCCGAAGACAGTAAAGCCAATCATTATTGGGATGCGGGACTCACATTTCTTGCAGCATCCAACCTTCAACTGGATGCCACAGTGGGAAGAAGTATTACCGATGGACAAGACATTTTGTTAAGCGCGGGCCTAAGCATACGATTACCAAATTAATTATTATGAAAAGAGTTCTTTTACTTTTACTTATTATTGGTTTCTTCGGCTGCAAAGAGACAAAGCAGTCGTCCGATAAACTGAATATTGTGACCACAACGACCATGATCACCGACTTGGTTAAGAATATTGGAGGAGATGCGGTGAACGTTCAAGGTCTTATGGGCGCAGGTGTGGATCCGCATCTCTATAAGGCGAGTGAGGGCGATGTTTCCAAACTTTACAATGCCGATATCATTTTCTATAACGGCTTGCATCTGGAAGGGAAGTTGGTTGAGGTTTTTGAGAAAATGGAGACACAAAATAAGACCCAGGTCGCACTGGCCGAATATTTGGACAAAAATACTTTGATCGGTTCTGAATATTTTGCCTCCAATTTCGATCCGCATGTATGGTTTGACATTCAGTATTATATTCAATTTGCCGAAAAGGTTGCCGAAATACTTTCTGAAGCCGATTCAGAGCATGCCGAAACCTTTCAGAAGAACAAAGAGAACTACATCAAAAAATTGAAGGAACTGGAGGCTGAGATCAAATCCACGATAGAATCACTTCCGAAGCAACAACGTATTCTGGTCACAGCGCACGATGCATTTAATTACTTCGGAAAGGCATACGATTTTGAAGTGGTAGGGCTGCAGGGTCTTTCTACGGCCACCGAAGCCGGAGTGCAGGACGTACAGCGGCTATCTGATTTTATTATCGAAAAGAATGTGAAAGCTATCTTTGTGGAGAGTTCTGTGCCTCGAAGGACTATTGAAGCACTGCAGCAAGCCGTATTGTCCAAGGGTGCCCAAGTGACCATAGGCGGTTCTTTGTATAGCGATGCGCTTGGCAATGCCGGCACCGAAGAAGGAACGTATCTTGGTATGTTTCGTTATAATGTGAACACTATTGTTAATTCACTTAAATAGATGAAGACTCCACTCGCCGTTCAAGTCGATGACCTAACCGTAGCTTACAACTATAAGCCGGTGCTTTGGGATATCGATCTTGCAGTACCCGAAGGGGTACTCATGGCCATCGTGGGCCCCAATGGTGCGGGGAAATCTACCTTGATAAAAGCCATTTTGGGGATCATCAAACCTATTGCGGGCAGTATTTCCATTTATGACAAGCCCTACGAAGAACAGCGAAAATTAGTAGCCTATGTTCCACAAAAAGGCAGTGTGGATTGGGATTTTCCTACAACCGCACTGGATGTAGTGATGATGGGGACCTATGGGAGTCTGGGATGGATAAAACGACCCGGTCAAAAAGAAAAGAAAGCAGCTCTGGAAGCCTTGGAAAAAGTAGGCATGCTTTCTTTCAAGAACCGACAGATAAGTCAATTGAGTGGCGGTCAACAACAGCGTGTTTTTTTGGCAAGAGCATTGGTCCAAAATGCTGCCATCTATTTTATGGACGAACCGTTTCAAGGGGTGGATGCAACCACCGAGATCGCCATTATTAATATCTTAAAGGAACTTCGAAAGGCCGGAAAGACCCTTATTGTCGTGCACCACGACCTACAAACCGTCCCCGAATATTTTGACTGGGTGACCTTTTTGAATGTAAAGAAAATAGCAACCGGCCCCGTAAAGGAGATCTTTAACGACGACAATTTGACCAAGACGTACGGCATAAATTATAAGGTGGCTATTAATAAGTAAAGAATGAAGTAATTGGGCGGCGTTGTGTTATTTGACGTATTGTCTTGCAGCTTTTATTTGAGATTATGCCTCTAACGTTTAAAGCTGAAACATTAATTAGGAATCTTGTATGAGCCTAACAGAATATTTCGAACTTCTTTTTACCGACTACACCCTTCGCACCATCACTTTGGGGACAGCGGTACTGGGGGCCATTTGCGGAATGTTGGGAAGTTTTGCCGTGCTTAGGAAGCAGAGCCTTTTAGGCGATGCGATCTCACACGCAGCTTTGCCGGGCATCGCTTTGGCTTTTCTTATCACAGGAGCCAAGGATACCAATATATTATTGCTGGGAGCCTTGGTGAGTGGATTGATCGGAACGTTTTGGATCAAGGGGATGGTGTCCAAAACCCACCTTAAAAGTGATACAGCACTGGGTCTTGTACTCTCTCTGTTCTTTGGATTCGGGATGTTGTTACTTACCTTTATTCAGAAACAACCCAATGCCAATCAGGCAGGATTGGACAAATACCTGTTCGGGCAGGCGGCAACCTTAGTTGAGGATGATGTGCGCCTAATGCTGATCGTTACAGGCATTAGTCTCTGTATCTTGTTGCTCTTTTGGAAGGAGTTTAAAATATTGCTCTTCGATGCCGATTATACCAAAACACTTGGTTTTAACACCAAGTTCATTGATGTGCTGATTACTTTCTTTATTGTACTGGCCATTGTGCTGGGCTTGCAAACCGTTGGCGTGGTATTAATGAGTGCCATGTTATTGGCTCCCGCCGCCGCCGCCAGACAATGGACCAATCGTTTAAGTATGATGATCTTATTGGCGGCTATCTTTGGGATTCTTTCCGGGGTGTTGGGCACGGCCATTAGCGCGAGTCAGAATAACTTATCTACGGGACCTGTGATCGTTCTCGTGGCAACAGTCTTTGTTGTTTTTTCATTTATATTTTCCCCGGGAAGAGGCTTATTCTTTAGAGAGATTCGTTTCAGAAATAACCGAAAGGATCTTCAGCTAAAGAAAACGCTTCAGTTTATGTACGGGATCGCCAAAACACACGACAACATCTCACACCCGCATGCCATTCGGATTCTTAACAATTTTCAAGGGTTCACCAAAAAATCCCTTCAGCAAATGGAGGATAAGGAATGGATCACCATCAATGGACAACAGTGGGCTTTAACCAGTAAGGGCTTCAATGAAGCGATGAACCTTTATAACAAAACGCATGACTAGTCCGCAGCTCGAAATACAATTAATAGCCGCTATTGTCGCCATTGCCTGTGCGATCCCCGGGGTTTTTTTAGTCCTTCGGAAAATGGCACTTATTAGTGACGCCATTAGTCATTCTATCCTTCCCGGGATTGTTGCGGGGTTTTTTATCACACAGGACCTAAACTCTCCGTTGTTGATCCTGTTGGCTGCTATTACAGGCGTTATTACCGTTATTCTGGTGGAATCGATCCAAAAGACGGGGCTGGTGAAGGAAGATACCGCTATAGGTCTGGTATTTCCGGCCCTCTTTAGCATAGGAGTGATCCTTATTGCAAAGAATGCCAATGATGTGCATTTGGATATTGATGCTGTACTTTTAGGGGAACTGGCCTTTGCGCCTTTTGACCGACTTATTATATCGGGAATGGATGTAGGTCCGAAGTCGCTTTGGCTTATGGGAAGCATCCTTTTGATTACTGTAAGCCTGTTATTTCTATTCTTTAAAGAACTAAAGGTAAGTACCTTCGATGCCGGGTTGTCTTCGGCTTTGGGGATCTCGCCGGTCATTATGCATTATGGTTTGATGTCGGTGTCATCCGTTACCGTAGTTGGGGCTTTTGATGCTGTAGGAGCCATTTTGGTGGTCGCACTCATGATTGCACCGGCGGCAACGGCATATTTACTCACCAGTGACTTGAAGCGCATGATCGCTCTTTCCATAGGTTTCGGAATTTTTGCCGCTATTGGCGGCTATTGGGTAGCACATCTACTGGATGCTTCCATTTCGGGTTCTATGACAACCGTGCTGGGCTTGCTATTTCTGGGCGTCTACCTCTTTGCACCTCAAAAAGGGCTGTTGGCCGTACTCTACCGACAGAAACAACAACGCACGGAAGTTTCTCTCATTACGTTTTTACTTCACTTGAACAATCATTCCGAAGAAAACGAACGGCACCTCAACCATTTAAATGAACATATCAATTGGCAAAAGGTGCGATCGAAAACAGTTGTAGATCTTGCCCTCAAGAATAATATGATCACCATTGAAGGCCAAATAGTTTCACTCACGGCGAAAGGGAACGATTTTACACAACGTGCACTCGAATACATTCTTACCAATAAAGATGAACGTATTGAAACCATGAAAGATGATTTCTTTCTTTTTCGCGGTTAATGTTTAGATCGTATCTTTAAACGTAAATTTTACCACTATGAAAAAAATACTTTTGCTAAGTGCCTTTCTGCTCACTTCTTTATTAAATGCCCAAACGGAAACACCCGTAGAAGTTCCCACCATTGCCGTTAAAGTTCCGTTGGGAGAAACCGTTCATATAGGAGATATTTCGATCACATTCAGGGAAGTTCTCGAAGATTCTCGCTGTCCCAAAGATGTTAATTGCATTTGGGCGGGACGCATCCGACTTCAAATAGGAGTGGCAGTAGATCAAAAGACGGCATTTCTAAAAGAATTATTGCTGGGAGCAACCAAACCCGGGGAAGTGGAAGTTACAGAAATTTACAGCACCAATACCAGCGTTTTGGAAGCCGTAGCCGTCCAGCCGTACCCTACCAGTGAAGATAACGGTGACCGTGCGTATGTGTTATTGGTTTCTGAAAAAATGCGCTGATCCTAATGACAACCGCAATCTTTTTTGCCGCATTTGGTCTTACCACCGTCTAAAGTTCCCGGTGTTTTTTGGCGTCCTTCAAAAATAGGATTCCAGACGAACTTCTTTAATAAGTAGCCGGTCGCCAAACAGAATGTAATAAGTACTAGAATAGTTTGCATACTACAAAGATATTATTTTAAAAATTGATAGGCTGCCAGTGCCACCACATAGGCTATGCTGCTCATAACCACCAACTGCCACAACGGCCATTTCCAACTATTGGTCTCTCTTTTAACTACTGCCAGCGTACTCATACATTGCATGGCAAAGGCATAGAACAGCAATAGCGAAACACCACTCGCAAAATTGAACAACGGAGTACCCAGTACCGGGTTCACTTCTGCTGCCATACGATTCTTTATGGTCTCTTCCTCCTCGCTTCCCACACTGTAGATGGTTGCAAGGGTTCCCACAAATACTTCCCTTGCGGCAAAAGAACTTACTATGGCAATCCCGATCTTCCAGTCGTACCCAAGGGGGCGTACGGCCGGTTCTATTCCTTTTCCAAGGATCCCAATGTAGGAATGCTCCAACTTATAGGAAGCAATGTGTGTTTCGATCTCTTCTTCGGAAGGATTCGTGCCTTCCAGTTGCTGTGTCACAATGGCTTCAGCATTATTGAAATCACCCGGGCCATAGGAGGCGAGTACCCATAGGATCACAGAGATAGCTAGAATGATCTTTCCGGCTCCCAATACAAACGATTTTGTCTTTTCAACCACAGTAATGGCTACATTCTTGAACATAGGCAATTTGTAGTTGGGCATCTCCACGACAAAGAAGGTCTTACTGCGGATCTTTAGGATACGATCCAACAAATAGGCCGAAAAGATCGCGGAAGCAAAGCCTAATAGATATAAAAACATTAAGGTGAGTCCTTGAAGGCTGAAAATACCGAGGACGCGTTGATCGGGAATAACGAGCGCAATGATAATGAGATAGACCGGCAAACGGGCAGAGCAAGTGGTAAAAGGTGTTACTAAAATGGTAATGAGACGCTCCTTCCAGTTCTCAATATTTCGAGTGGCCATGATGGCAGGAATGGCACAGGCTGTTCCGGAGACCAGGGGCACTACGCTCTTTCCACTTAAACCAAAGCGTCGCATGACCCGGTCCATAAGGAAGACCACCCGACTCATGTACCCGCTTTCTTCCAGGATAGAAATAAACAGAAAAAGAAAGGCGATCTGCGGAATAAAGATCACGATACCTCCCAGACCGGGAATGATACCTTCGGCAATGAGACTGGTAAAATCTCCCGCAGGAAGCGAATTTTTGGTCCATTCGCTAAAACGCGCAAAAGAACTGTCAATAAAGTCCATAGGATAGCTGCTCCAATCGAAGATGGCTTGAAAGATAAGCAGTAAGATTCCGAAGAAAATAACATACCCCCAGACTTTATGGGTAAGAATGCGGTCCAATCTGCTTCTAAGGTCCTTAGCGTTGGCAGTATCTACCGTAAGGGTTTCCTTAAGAGCGTTATTTATAAATTGATAACGGGCAATGGTCTCTTTTTGCTGAAGCCGTTTCAAATTGCTCTTCGATTCGGTTTGAAAAGTGGCCACACCCTGCATTTCCTGTCGGTCTAATTTTCCAAAGTTCACATCTTGTGTTATGACCAGCCAGAGTTTGTACAGGTCTTGCTTCGGAAAAGCTTTTCGCAATCGGTCAAAATATTCGGGAGCAATGGACGATGCATTCACACAGGGAGCGGTAGATAGGTGACCGTAATTGGTGATAAGGTCCTTGAGATTCTCGAAACCTAGATTCTTACGTGAACTAATAAGTGCGATCTTGGTTTCAAGAGTTGCTTCCAGGCGTTCTATATCTAAGGTGATCGCTTTCCGTTTCATCCTGTCGCTCATGTTGATGGCAAGGATGGTTGGAATTCCAAGGTCTTTAATTTGAGTAAAAAGGAGTAAATTCCGTTTTAGGTTTTCGATCTCTGCCACTACAATGGCCACATCGGGGAAATCCTTATCGTTCTTATTGAGCAGAAGTTCGATAACGACGTTCTCATCCAAAGAGGAAGCATTGAGACTGTAGGTGCCGGGCAAATCGAGGATATGAGCCTTTAGGCCACGATCCAATTTACAAACCCCTTGCTTTTTTTCTACCGTGATCCCGGGATAGTTCCCCACTTTTTGATTGAGACCCGTAAGTCTGTTGAACACAGAGGTCTTTCCCGTATTCGGATTTCCAATAAGAGCAACATTTATTTGTCGGGCCATTAAGGTATCAATTCAATTTCAATCTGTGCGGCCGTTTCTTTTCGAATGGCTAGGTGACTGCCGTTGATGTTTAAGTACATAGGATCCTGAAAAGGAGCTGTTTGCACTAAAAACACTTCATTGCCGGGAAGACATCCCATTTCCAAGAGTTTCAATGGTACTACTTCCACCGAAAACTCTTTGATGACAGCGCGTTGACCTTTTTTCAATGAGGCGATCGTTAGCATTAAGTTTATTTAGATTGATTTTAAACAAGGCAAAAGTAACAGAAAAAAGGCAGTTGGAAAAACATTTTCAGTCCAAAAAAGATCAATCTTCCTTCTTAAGGATTTTGATGTCTTCCAGTAGCTGTGAAATGGCTTCGGGATTGGTTCCGTCGTAGAAGCCCCGAATGCGTTTTTTGGAGTCGATAAGTACAAAATTCTCTGTATGTATAAGGTCATCCGGGCTATACGGATTGTCTTTTGCGGCCAGATACGATTTACGCGCCAGATCATAAATTTGCTTTTTGTCGCCCGTGACCAAATTCCATTTCGCATCGTCTACTCCTTTTTCCACTGCGTACCGCTTAAGTTGCGGCACAGAATCGATCTCCGGAGTCACGGTATGGGAAAGCAATAATACTTCGGCATCATTCTGCAATTCTTTCTGGATAAGGACCATGTGATCGGTCATAATGGGACAAATGGTCTGGCAGGTGGTAAAAAAGAAATCGGCAACGTAGATCTTATCCTTATAGTCTTCTTGCGTGATGCGCTCCCCGTTTTGATTTGTAAGGGCAAAATTTGCAATGGTGTGGTACTTTTTTACATGCTGAAGGGTACTGTCGACCAATTCGGCATTCACCTCCGAAGGTTGATATACCGGCAGGACAACCGTTGGTTTAAGGATATGATAGATGATCGTGATGATAATCGCCGAAAGCACCAGGAGAACCACCCCGAAGAATTTATATTTAGCAAAGAACTGAAGCATCTTCAAACACAATTTTGTGCAAAATTACTACCTAAAATACTTTTTTGAAGGATGTAACGTATTAAAGTTTGAAACGACCTATGCCAAGCTGCCAATAATTTTTTTAACAAGGTAGAATAGATTACTTTTGTGCCTTAATTTTTAAGACTATGAGTCCATTTGTGGTGAAAGCCCTTCAGCTGTTACTAAGCTTATCTATATTAATCGTTCTGCACGAACTGGGACATTTTATTCCTGCAAAGATATTCAAGACTCGCGTTGAGAAATTCTTTCTCTTCTTTGATGTAAAATTCGCTTTGGTCAAGAAGAAAATAGGAGAAACGGTCTACGGCATTGGATGGTTGCCACTGGGAGGGTATGTAAAGATCTCCGGAATGATCGACGAAAGTATGGACAAGGAGCAAATGGCACAACCACCGCAGCCCTGGGAATTTCGAAGCAAGCCGGCCTGGCAGCGACTTATTATTATGCTGGGAGGTGTAACCGTTAATATTATTGTTGGTTTTGTGATCTACGCCAGCATTCTTTATTTCTACGGAAGAGATATTACCACCGTAGAAGACCTTCCACAAGGATTTGCGGTAGCCCAGGAGTTCAAAGAGCTAGGATTTGAGGATGGGGATAATATTTTAAAGGTAAACGGCAACGACTTTCAGAATGTTACAGATATAAACAAATACCTTTTTTTAAGAGATGTCTCTTCAGTAACCGTAAAACGTACAGATGGTTCTGTTGAAACCTTGAGTATTCCCGAAGACATAGGCGAACAAATGTTCAAGAAGGGGGTCATGGTACCATTCCAGGCCATGCGTCAGGCAGTGATCGACACTGTAGACCCGGACTATCCCGCAGCAGCGGCAGGATTCTTAAAGGACGACCGTATTGTTTCGGTCAACGATACAAAGGTAGAATACTGGCACGAGTTTCAAAATGCGTTGCTCAAAGAGGCTGAGAATACATTGGTTGTTTCCAGAAATGGTGCTCTGGACACATTGCGTGTAACACCTAATGAAAACGGGGTCATCGGTATCAATAATTTTGGTAAAGAACTTCAAACGGGAGGCACCAAACTCACCTATGGTTTGGGAGAGAGTATCACAGGGGGAACGGTATACGGGTATAATATTTTAAAGGATTATGTGAAGCAGTTTAAATATGTATTCACAAAGGAGGGAATTACGCAAGTAGGAGGTTTTGGTGCTATTGGTAACTTGTTTCCCGGCGAATGGAGCTGGCTTGCCTTTTGGCACACCACCGCCTTAATTTCGATCATTCTGGCCTTTATGAACGTGCTGCCTATTCCGGCGCTGGACGGAGGACATGTCATGTTCCTGTTGTACGAAATGGTAAGTGGGAGAAAACCCAACGATAAGTTCATGGAGTACGCACAAATGGTGGGCTTCTTTTTATTGATCGCACTTGTACTGTTTGCCAACGGAAATGATATTTACCGCGCCATCTTTGGAGGGTAAAAAAATATCAAATCTTTTTGTAGCCCTTAGAAAATAATTTATATTTGCATCCGCTAAAGCGAAAAATACCTTCCTCTTTAGCTCAGTTGGTTAGAGCATCTGACTGTTAATCAGAGGGTCCTTGGTTCGAGCCCAAGAAGAGGAGCATAATCCCAACCTTATTCAGGTTGGGATTTTTGTTTTATATTCCCTGAAAATTATTTAAACACCTTGTCTAAAGATTCTTCAAATTCTACTTCGGTCACCAAGAGTAAAGCTCCTTTGTACATTTCCCTTGGCATTGTACTGGTATTGACAGCTTCTTATTTTTTAATACCTGAGGTGCAGCATTTTCTTAACAATGCCTGGAATGTACTTACCAGTGAGGATGAAGCACGCATAAAGGAATGGGTAGACGGTTTTGGCTGGATGGGTCCGGTAGTGCTCATATTGGCCATGATCGTACAAATGTTTCTTTTGGTGATCCCTTCCATTGCACTTATGGTGGTCTCCATCCTGGCCTATGGTCCTATATGGGGAAGCGTAATCGTTTACGCCGCTGTCTTTTCTGCTTCAACAGTAGGTTATGGGATTGGGCGTTATTTTGGGCCGATACTTGTGAGCAAATTGATAGGTCCAAAGACTGAAGACAAGATTGAAGACTTTATAGAGGATTATGGCTTCTGGGCCGTGATCGTCACTCGCTTCAACCCCTTGTTATCGAACGATGCCATTAGTTTTGTAGCGGGCATCTTAAAAATGAATTACTGGAAATTTATAGGAGCCACCATGCTGGGGATCACTCCGCTCACCATCTTCGTGGCCATCATGGGGCGAAGCACCGACAGCTTGCAAAACGGACTTATCTGGGGATCGGCAGTAAGTGTAGTGCTCTTTGGCGGGTATGTCTGGTGGGATAAAAAGATACGAGGCAAGCGATAACTTCTTACACCGACTTTACCGCTTTTAAATTCTTAAGCATCACTGCGGTCATTTCTTCCAAACTAAAGGCGTGGGACCACCCCCAATCTTTCCTTGCTTCGGAGTCGTCGATGCTTTGAGGCCAGGAATCGGCGATCGCCTGTCTGAAATCTGGTTCGTAGGAGATCTTGAAATCGGGAATATGTTTGCGGATGCTCGCAGCGATCTCTTCAGGATTAAAACTGAAAGCAGCCAAATTATAAGCACTGCGAATCTTTATCGATTCGGCAGGAGCTTCCATGATCCCAACCGTTGCTTTAATGGCATCCTCCATATACATCATGGGCAGCGTGGTGTCTTCTTTTAAAAAACACACATAATTCTTATGTTTTAGTGCTTTGTGGTAGATATCCACGGCATAATCTGTCGTGCCACCGCCCGGAGGTGCCGTATAGCTAATTAGCCCGGGATAGCGAATACTGCGCACGTCTACCCCAAAGCGTTTGTGGTAATACTCACACCATCGCTCGCCCGTTTGTTTGCTTATCCCGTACACCGTGGAAGGCTCCATAACCGTGCGTTGTGGCGTATCGGTCTTTGGCGTAGTTGGACCAAAAACGGCAATGCTGGAAGGCCAGAAAATCTTTTCTATCTTTTTGTCACGTGCTAAATTAAGAACATTAAAAAGGGAGTTCATATTGAGGTTCCAGGCCTTCATAGGAAACTTCTCGGCTGTGGCAGAGAGCATGGCAGCCATTAGGTACACCTCTGTGATCTCATGGCGCATTACCACATCCTGTACGGCATCATAATCCATAGCATCCAGGATCTCAAAAGGACCATCGGCAAGCATGGCGGCATCTCCTTCTACAATGTCGCTGGCAATCACTTTATGGTTGCCGTAACGTTGTCTAAGAGATACGGTAAGTTCTGTTCCAATTTGTCCTGAAGCGCCAATGATCAAAATTCTCTTTTTCATGCTGAAATGTGATTTAAGCCGATAAATATAGGCATATTCCGAAGGTTTTCTTTTCAAAAAATAACTTTTGATTGCCAAAAGAACTGCTATATTTGTGCTCCTTTACCAAATGATAATGAAGCGTTTCCCCATTTTTCTAAGGTTATTTATCTTAAGTGCGTTGCTTTTTACTGCATGTAATTCTGCTTCGGAAGGGGAAGAAATGACAGAAAATCCGGTTCAGAATGCAACACGGTCGTATGGGATAGAGAATTTTAACTTTCCGGTCTTAACCGATAAGGCACGATCCATTACCATGCAATGGCCTGCATTTGAAGATTTCGAATACGATGTAAAGGCCATCAACGGGGCAAATCTGGAAAAGCTACGAGGGGCCAGTGAGCAGCTGGTGATCTTTTCAGACTCACTTTCAAAGACCATCCCCGATACATTGAACACGAACGGTATTCTCGCGCGGTTGACGGTTGTTCGTACCCGTGCTAAAATGCTGGACCAGGTGTTTCATAGGACCATCGTGGATTCTACTCAGGCGGCCCGTGCCATTCGTGAAATGAACACCTCGGTGCGTAATCTCATCCTTCAGATCAACGAAAAATTTCAAAAGGACGCCATCGATCTGCAACGAAAAGAGAATGAGGAGCAGGAACTAAAGAAACAACAACGCTTTTTAGACTCGGTCTATCAGGCAGAACTTCGAGATAAAAATCAGTAAAGCTGTAACAAACGGACCAAAAAAATGACATATCCTTCAACGGATTTTTGAAGGATATGCTTTCAGAAAAAAGTATCACAATTTTATAAGTACCCAATAACAGGTATGACCACTAATAAATATCTACAACTAATGAAAACAAACATTTTAACAACGGGCGTAGCAGCAACCTTGATCGCTGTAGCTGTAAGTTCTTGTGGCGATAAGGACAAGAAGATGGCCGAAGTCGACAATGAGCCGAGAGGGATCATTTTGGCCAATATGGATACCACGGTGAGCCCTAAAAACGATTTTTACAATTATGTAAACGGGAACTGGATGAAAGTTACCGAAATTCCCGATGACCAAGTGCGGTGGGGCGGGTTTAATGTGCTTCGGAAAAAGACAGACAACGATGTGTTGGCACTTATCGATAAGGCACAAAAAAGCGACAAATACGCACCGGAGACCGACCAGGCTAAAGCCTTGATGATCTTTGAAACCGAACTGGACACCGTAGCGAGAAACCAAGCGGGGATCACACCATTGCAACCTGCGCTGGACAAGATCGCTTCCATCAAGACCGTTGCCGACTTCCAAAAGGTCATGACCGAACATGCAGTTGAGGTTTCTCAGCCCTTTTTCGGGATCGCTGCGTTCTCAAATCCTAACAACAGCGCAATCAATTCTGCCTATATCACACCGGGCGGTTTAGGATTACCGGAGCGTGATTACTATACTAACACCGACCCAAAATCGGTAGAGATCCGTGAGAAATATGTGGATCATATTACACGCATGCTACAATTCTTAGGGGATAATGAGGCTGACGCCCGTAAACAAGCTGAAACCATTTTGGCCTTCGAAACCAAATTGGCAGTGCCGCGTCTGGACAAAGTAGCGAGCCGTGATTTTAGAAATTTCAACAATCCGCGTTCCATGACCGAGGTTCAAAAAATGGTGCCGGCGATCCAATGGGAACAGGCTTTCAAGGATCTTGGCGTAACCAAGGAACTGGATACCGTTATCGTGATGCAACCCGATTACATGAAAGTGGTGCAAAACACCTTTGGACAAAAGGATATCGAGACATGGAAAACAGTAATGCGCTGGCAAACCCTCAACAATGCTGCAGGAATGCTTACAACCGATATCGAAAGGGCAAACTGGGAATTCTACAGCAAATATCTTAGTGGCGCGAAAAAACAACGTCCGGCGAACGAACGTGCTTTAGCTACGGTAAACAACACGGTAGGAGAAGCACTTGGTAAATTATACGTGGACGAAATGTTCCCGCCAGAGGCTAAAGCCAAGGCAGAAACTATGATCGCTAACGTGATCGATGCTTTCAAGGATCGTGTGAACGCACTGGACTGGATGAGCGACAGCACCAAAGTAAAAGCCATAGAAAAGTTGGATAAGTTTACAGTAAAAATTGGTTATCCGGACAAGTGGAAGGACTATTCTTCTATGGAGGTGACTCCCGGGAATACCTATTATGATAATATGGTAGCTGTAGCCCAATGGGGTCTAAAGGACAACTTGGACCGTATTGATGAGCCGGTAGATCGTACCGAGTGGGGGATGTCACCACAAACAGTGAATGCTTACTTCAACCCATTCAATAATGAGATCGTATTCCCCGCAGCTATTTTGCAACCGCCCTTCTACGATTATAAAGCAGATGAGGCTGTGAACTACGGCGGAATCGGAGCAGTGATCGGACATGAGATCTCGCACGCTTTCGATGACAGCGGTTCTCGTTTTGATGCCGATGGGAATTTGGTGAACTGGTGGACAGAGACCGATCTTGAGAATTTTACAGGTCGTGTCAATAAACTGGCCGAACAGTATGACCGTATTGAGGTATTGGATAGTGTGTTCATCAACGGGAAATTTACATCCGGAGAGAATATTGGAGACCTTGGCGGACTTTTAGGTGCGTATGACGGACTGCAGAAGTTCTATGCCAAGAACGGAAGACCGGGCAAGATCGACGGTTTTACCCCGGAGCAGCGCTTCTTTATGAGCTGGGCGACCGTTTGGCGCACCAAGCAGCGTGATGAAGCCCTTGAAACACAAATTAAGACCGATCCGCATTCTCCGGGAATGTACCGCGCTACGCAGCCTTTAAAGAATATCGACGCTTTTTACGAAGCATTCGATATTAAAGAAGGGGATGCCATGTACATAAAGCCTGAAGACCGCGTACGTATCTGGTAATTATTCTTAAACTGAAATAAAAAAGGACCTGTAACAAGGTCCTTTTTTTTATACGTTGTGTTTAAATACATAGCGCAACCGATGCGGAACATTTACAGAATCTACTTGTTTATAGACTTCAGCAGGGTTCGCTTCTGAAAAGTGCGGCGGTTCCAATTGTAATTCTTTTGCCTTTTGAGTGTAATACTCCTTTTTAGTAGGATGTTGGGGTGCAACAGCGTTAAACACATGTCCGAAGGCTTCTTGCTTGATAATTTCTGAAAGGATCCCGATACAATCCTCCCTGTGGATCAAGTTTACGGGTGCAGCACCATCATTGAGCTCGGTTCGCCCCGCCAAATATCGAACCGGCTGTCTGCTTCCGCCATAAAGACCCCCAAACCGAACGATGGTGGTGGAAAGAAAGGGCGCATTGAAAAACAATTGCTCCACTTGAAACAATTGTCTGCCAGAATCGGTTGCGGGACGGGGAAGGACTTTTTCGGTCACAATCCCTTGACGATCATCGTATACCGAAGTACTACTTACCAAGACCACTTTTTCAATCCCCGAACGCTCGACTTCCTGCAGGAAATGACGCATTTTTAACACATGATCGGCACCTGCATTTCTGCGTAAGCCGGGAGGTATCATAATAAATAACACCCTACACCCCTCTAACAAGGCCTGCGCTTCTCCTCGCACGCCGCTTTCGGTGATCTCGACAGGATAGACATCAAATCCCCTGCTTTGCATTTCGGCTGCTTTTTCGGCCATGGTCACAGAACCTTTTACGCGGTAACCCAATACCATAAGATGATGTGCGAATGCTTGACCTAACCAGCCCATACCTGCAATGGCGATCGCATTATTCATAAGGCACTTGTATTTGATAAGACACCGAATCTACATTTCTGGCAGGCAGCGAATCTATATTAAAACTTCTTTTAACCACGATCGCATCTGTAACCACAAAAGGTTTGGGCATCATGTTTTTTGTGCGCTTATGGATACTAAACTGCGGATGCTCCAGTAGATCGTAAGAATACTCCAAGGCGGTAAATTCAACAGAAGGACTGTTTGAAACATACGAAACCTCTAAAGGTTCATTGTTGGCCAGAAAATAGCGTAAAAGTCCGTTATGGTCGCGTGTGCCAAAAGCATACCCGGTACTATCTGGAGCAACATTTTTTCCGTTGAAAACCAATTTCTTGAATACGTGCGTGGTATCGGCAAAAAGCAATAGTTGATGTATCTTCCGCTTCGGAACCAAGGTAAACGACACATTCCGCTCATTTCCAATAAGTGTATCCTGCTTTAATTGGATCTCGAAGGAAGCGATGTCCTTTTCAGGAGCTTCCGCAGCAAACGAATACCCGGTGTTATATTTACTTCCGGCAGCATTGCTGATAAACGTAGAAGCTTCGGTTGGCGATTCTCCTAAATATCCTTTAGTCCAAGGGTCCAGCAGATGGTCGTAGGTAACCCAATAAGCCGTGTTGTCATCGGCATTTTGGTAATAGACCAGGCTGTTCGGTTTTTGTCGTGTTTCAGAAAAATCACTGGATAGATGGGCACTTATAAAAAATCCAATGGCAACCACAAGACACACGATGCCAAGAAGACGCTTTTTACTGTAAAAATGGAATACTGGAACCAAAAGACCAAAGGTTAAAACTGTGAATACACAACTAATTACCAGCATTTCTAGACCAAGTCCCACCGGAAAGAATTGAATGAGCGGCGAAAAAAAGAAGAGTGCCGGTGTCGCCAGCAGCGTGAGTAATAGAAGATGGGGTCTCTCCTGTTTTATAAGCATCCAAAAGGACAGGAGTGCAAAAAAAACGGGAATGATAAAATAGGCAGCCCCTTTTAGGTATAAGAAGATCACAGTATTTATTACAAGCCATATAGTTAGGGGAGCTACAAAGAGGCCTGCGGCTTCCTGTTTTTTGCCCCATTTCCGGTAGATCGCAAATAGTATGGCCAGAGATAGCAGCACAAAAAAAGCGATATAGGTGTGGCCGTTATACGTAAAGCCATGCTGGATCTCATTGTACTGCGGATACAGCACTAACAACAACTGCCAGCCAAAATATCCCAGAACACCGCATGCAATAAGACCTACGACAAGTGCTATAAAGCCTTTTCCAATGGCGGCTCCGGTTATCCTTCCTTTCATCATTCCATAAAAGAGGAGGATAAAGAATCCTGCAATGGCGATCAATAACATACTTAGAATCCAAGAGAAAGGATAATGGATTAGTTTCAAGAATGGAAAATTAACGTAGACATGATCTTGATTGGACTTCAATGAAGCGAGATCGGCATCTGCGAAATACTGCAACAAGGGCAGAAGATAACTTCCTTGATGTTGCAGGGTATTCTCGTTTAAGTTCTCAACGGTGTCATTCGCCGTATGATAATCAAAGTGATCATCAATAAACGCAAAGAAGAAACTGTCGATGTCTCCTTCCTCGCGAAACACCGTAGAATCGGTATCGTTAGGAAGCATCTTATAGATACTGTACATGAGTGAAGAAGCCACGGGATATTCGGGTTTGGCCTCGGCAAAGGCCTTTATTAAATTAGCGTTCCCCTGGTTGGTCTCCAAGATCATATTGCTGGGTCCGCCGCTACCGCGTGCTTCAAAATTAAGCACCAGGGCCACATCCTTGGCCCAAGGATGCTCCTTCACAAAAAGAACCGCTCCGTCCAACCCCAATTCTTCACTGTCTGAGAATAAGATGATGATATCATTTTTTGGGGTTGCACCGCCGGCAAGGTAAGCCCGTAGACTTTCGAGTATGGTAACCACTCCACTACCGGCATCACTTGCGCCATAAGAAGGGACTTTAGCACTGTCGTAATGAGACAATAAAAGAAGAGCCTTTCCCGAACCCGACCCGGGAATTCTCGCAAGGATATTTGTGGGCTTTACAAGGCTTCTGCCATCTGTTTGCAGTACAAAACCCGATTGTTCCTCCACTTGCATTCCTAATGCACGCAATTGATCGATGAGGTACAACCGAACGCGTTCATGTTCGGCGGAGCCAACATAATGGGGCGCTTTGCTTATTTCTTTGAGAGGCACAATAGCCCGCTGGGTAGAGAATTTGGTTTCAGAAATGGTAGCAGAAGTACCACTGCGAGGCATCAAACTGTAAAAACTAAAATAAACGAGACCTAGAATGAGGAGTAGGGAAATAACGGCACTGAATTTTTTCATCGGTGGAGTTTTAGTTGTACTAAAAGTACAATTTTAAGCCAAGTTAGCTACCCTTCAGAAACATTTCAGAAGAAATTGTTGCAAAATCATTATCTTAGAACGGCATAAATAAAAAAGGTATGGGAATTAAAAGTTTTATGGGGCGTCGAGCCAAACCTAAAAAAGGGAGTAGTGAGAATATCACGGTGTCGGACTATATGAGCAGGAATCTCACCACCTTTAGAGAAGATCAATCGGTTTTGGAGGTCATGGAAACACTCATCAAGAAAAAGATCTCCGGAGGGCCCGTTGTGAACACTAAAAATGAGCTAGTGGGAATCATTTCAGAAGGAGACTGTATGAAGCAGATTAGTGAGAGCCGCTATTACAATCACCCCATGGAAGACGTGAGGGTGGGGGAACACATGGCGAAGAATGTTGAAACCATCGACGGGAATATGAATGTTTTTGATGCAGCCAATAAATTTCTGGAATCCCGCCACAGGCGATTCCCTATCGTGGAGAATGGCAAGCTGGTAGGTCTTATAAGCCAGAAAGATGTGTTAAAAGCCGCACTTAAGTTAAAGGGACAGACCTGGAAGTAAAAGGTACTTCTAATAATAAATCCAGGGGTATCTTTTATCGTGTGATTGGGGAAATGGTACGATAAAACTTACGTTTTTTCTTCAAATTCCGGGCAATCCAGCCTAATTGTAGTGGGTTTCAGTTCCTTTTGAAGAAGATTACAAAAACTTCGGTTTGAAGTAGAATCATAAAACCTACACCCAAAGCACATGCGTTGAACGGTTAAGATACCACTGTTGTTCAATTGATAGATCAAGGATGTTATGGTGGTAAAGAGCTTCTCCAGTTCAAAAGATTCTTTTTTGTCAAAGAGATCTTGTAATGGTTTGGCAAAATGCTCTGTCTCTTTTACAAAGGATTTCCCCAGTGGGGTGAGTTCCACAAAATAGCTTCTGTTATCACTGGACGAAAAATTTTTGAGAATCAACCCTTTTGCCACAAGGACCCGAACGGCATCGCTCACTGTGGGTTTGGTCACGTTAAATTCTTTGGCCAAATAGCTAACGTTGCAAAGTTCCTGCTTATGATAGGCGATAAAGATGAGCAGTTGGATCTGAATAGGACTTACTTTTAGTTGTTTCGCTTGTTCCCATAATAATTTCTTGAATGTTTCAGAAATACGTTCAAGACCCGCAATGACCTTGTTCGATAGATCATCATTTTGATACTCAGGATTAAAGGGACTTTTGCTCATAAAAAACCTGTCGAAGGATTACCCGACAGGCAAAGTTAGTATTCCTAATTAAATAATTGGTTAATTAGGCTTTTACATCTTCAATGGATGCGCCATAATTGATGTGAAGTACGTTTCCGTTGGGGGTTACCAACGCTGGTACCGACTTCACACCAGCGCGTTCGGCTTCGTTAATTCGGGATCGATTTTCGCCAATGTGAACGACTTCAATATGGTTCTCACCAATTAAATTGACAATGTCTTGTTCTGCGCTAACACATACAGGACAACCGGCGTGATAAAAAACAGATTTACTCATGATTAAAAATTTTAAGTTAATGCAAGATCGCAAACAAATATAGTAAGGAATCCTAACAATATGACACAAATTGAAATATTCTTTTAAAAATTTTAATTTGCTATTGGTTTGTTACTGGAAAACTTCATTCTTTACCAGCAGATAATAGTCATTATCTAAGGCGAGATACCCCTGGTCGTAGAGGTAGTAGTACACAGAACCGGTTTTGGTTGTGTAAATGCTGGTAAAATAATCGAAACTGAATCCAACTCGTAACAATCGTTCTTTGGTGACTTTGGTCTTGTCCTTTGAATTGAGTTTTTCCAGAATACGGTAATTCTTTCGCAAGCGGTTATTGATGGTTCGAACGAGGTTCTTGCTGTCCTTATTAAGGGAATTGTTATGCGCGTTCCGGCACGCATCACTACAAAATTTCTTATCGGCGCGGCCAATGATCTTAGTGCCGCATTCGGGACAGGTCCTATTCATACTTAATAATCGATATGACCCCAATTCTCCCCCGATTTGATACGGTAGAGCTGCATCTCGGAGATCCCAAACTGCTTTGCAATAAGGCGCATTCGGGTCTTACGGTTGGGGTCGAAGATCTTACGTTTTATCATTCGTACTTTTCCGGGGCTTAATTTTGAATATTTAGGGTTTAGTTTTGCTCTATTTTTGGCCTTTATCACCAACGGATTTTTTTTGTTATGCGCCGCCAGCTCCTTTCTATCGACATAAGCCAGATTTGCAGGCAGGTTATTCCTTTTATCGAAATCCTTATGAATTACGTAAGGCTTTTCTTCTTCTTCAAGAAAAAGCGCTGCTACCGCGCGATGTACATAAACCAGATCGGTCTTGCCGCTCTTCTTCATTGCCGAAAACACTTCGTAACCTCCAAGAATATAGGGTTTTAAAAGCTTTCCGTCAGGGTCGGATTTAAACTTAAGGACGCGTCCGTGGTTCGATATTTTATAAATTTCATTGGGTCTCCAGAAAGGCTTTTTGTAATCCTTCCAGATTTCATTCTTCAAATTAATCAGCATTAGTAAGGGGAGTTTACCCAAAGATAAGAAATTGAAATTATATTAAATCAATTGTCTTCGCGAGGTAGGTTTTCTTCATTTTCTTCTGAAGCGATTGAAAAGCGATAAATAGCTTCAAATTTCAAGAAAAACCCTCCGTTCAGATCGGGATTTAGCTGGGTGCGATCGTCTCCAAAGCTGAAGGCGGAGAGCCCCAGATCGATGGTTTCTCCGTCTGGATATACTTCAAAATTATTACTGGAATAGCCAAATTTTGCGCGAAGCAATACTTGTTTCTGAAGGGTGTTGAACTGCACGTAACTCGCAAATTCCAAAGAGCTAAGATCTACATAGGCTTGAGAGGTCTCTGTTTCGCCATATAGCCGAAAGCTTCGGCCTATCCCAAAATAATCCAATCCAACAGATACGGTATCGAAACTGTAACTAATGTCTGCAGCGATGGGAAGGGACATGTCCATTTCAAACTTCGTACTAGGGCTCAAATAGTACCATCCCACAATAGGCGTGGTAAAGAGCCCAAATGCTTCAGAAGTTGCATAGAACCCGAAGCGATATTTAAGATTTTCGGTCTTTTGATATTTCAGTAGAGCGAGTCCGCCAAAGTAGAAATCGTCTCCCGTGATCTTTTCATAATCCGATGCGATCTTGGGAAGTAATACAATGGTACTGCTCCATACATCGTTATAGGCAGAGGCTAATCCCAGCTTGAGTGTGGTGCTGTAGAGGGAAGCAAAATTATTTTTACCTACGCCAAAGTAGAATATATCGGCATCGGTTTTAGGATAGAGTTGCAAATTGTTACGGCTAAACGCAATTCCGGTAATAAATGCATGTTTTTCATTAAGAACGACCGGAAGGGTGATGTCGGCCTCGAATGACTTTACAAAAGTGTTTCCCGGTGCATCCACATAGGTATTGTTGAAGGTCTGTCCATACCCGATGCGGATTAG
Organism: Altibacter lentus; assembly: GCF_000746845.1. GTDB lineage: Bacteria > Bacteroidota > Bacteroidia > Flavobacteriales > Flavobacteriaceae > Altibacter > Altibacter lentus. The sequence continues at coordinate 2,114,076 of NZ_KN050846.1, forward strand.
ATCAACATATTCCTGAGCATGCAGGCAAAGGGGAAGGAGTAGGGCAACAAGAAGGATTTTTTTCACAAAAGGATCGTTAACGACTTAAAGATATACTTTTTTACAAAACCGTAACATTCATGTTTAAAATGGGATAGTCTATTTCTTTAAAATTCCGTAATTTCGCAGCCTGTCTGCAAAAGGAGACAAGTTTTATTGAAGCAGCAACGTTTATGAGCACAACATTTAAAGAATACAAAGGCTTAGACCTCCCCAAACTGGGTGAAGAGGTACTCGATTTTTGGAAACGTGAGAACATTTTCGAGAAGAGTATTTCCATTCGCGAAGGGGCCGAACCTTTTGTGTTCTTTGAGGGACCACCTTCTGCAAACGGACTTCCGGGAATCCATCATGTTATGGCACGTGCCATCAAGGATATATTCTGCAGGTATAAAACACAAAAAGGATATAGAGTAGACCGAAAGGCCGGCTGGGATACACACGGGCTCCCCATTGAACTAGGGGTTGAGAAAGAGTTGGGGATCACCAAAGAAGATATTGGCAAGAAGATCTCTGTAGAAGCCTATAATGAAGCTTGTAGAAAGGCAGTGATGCGGTATACCGATGTGTGGAACAAAGTAACCGAAAAGTACGGCTACTGGGTAGATATGGAAGACCCATATATTACCTATAAGTCCAAGTATATGGAAACGGTTTGGTGGTTGTTGAAACAGATCTACGATAAAGGGCTGCTCTACAAAGGATACACCATCCAACCGTATTCTCCCAAAGCAGGTACCGGTCTTAGTTCTCATGAGCTCAACCAGCCCGGCACTTACCAAGATGTCACCGATACTACCGTAGTGGCACAATTTAAAGCCGTTCCGGAGACCTTACCAAATTTCCTTGCGGAGGTTTCAAACAATATATGGTTCCTGGCATGGACGACCACTCCCTGGACCTTGCCCAGCAATACGGCCTTAACGGTGGGACCAAAAATAGACTACGTGCTGGTACAAACCTATAATCAATACACCTTCCGGCCTATCAATGTAGTGTTGGCAAAAAGTTTGGTGCCCAAGCAGTTTGGTAATAAGTACGAAGAAAAGCCCAACCAAGAGGTTCTGGAAAGCTACAAACAAGGTGATAAGCTGATCCCTTATTTTATTGCAGCGGAGTTCAAAGGGATCGATCTTGTTGGAATTCGTTACGAACAACTTTTGGATTTTGCACAACCGTATCATACGCCCGAAAATGCGTTTCGGGTGATTGCCGGAGATTTTGTAACCACAGAGGATGGTACCGGAATTGTACATACGGCGCCTACTTTTGGTGCGGACGATGCAAAGGTTGCGAAAGAGGCAACACCCGAAGTCCCGCCGCTACTGGTGAAAGACGAGAACGGAGCACTGGTCCCATTGGTCGATCTGCAAGGGAAATTCCGACCGGAGATGGGCGAGTTTGCCGGTAAATACGTTAAGAATGAATATTATAACGAGGAGGATATCCCGGAAAAAAGTGTTGATGTAGAACTGGCCATCAAATTAAAGATTGACAATAAGGCCTTCCACGTAGAGAAATATACGCACAGTTACCCAAATTGCTGGCGTACCGATAAACCTATCCTTTATTATCCGCTGGATTCTTGGTTTATTAAGGTTACAGAGTTCAGGGATCGCATGCACCAACTCAATGAAAAGATCAACTGGAAGCCTAAGGCCACAGGAGAAGGACGTTTTGGAAATTGGCTTGCCAATGCGAACGACTGGAACCTATCGCGTTCACGCTACTGGGGAATCCCATTGCCTTTATGGCGTACCGAGGACGGAAAAGAAGAAAAGATTATAGGCAGTGTTGAGGAATTGAAAGCCGAAATGCAGAAAGCCGTGGATGCGGGAGTGATGAAGTCCGATATCTTTAAAGAATTTGTGGTTGGGGATTTCTCTGAAGCGAATTACGAAAAGGTAGATCTTCACAAAAATATTGTGGATGGGATCGTTTTGGTTTCTGAAAGTGGTGCCCCCATGAGACGAGAAGCCGATCTGATCGATGTTTGGTTCGATAGCGGAAGCATGCCGTACGCACAATGGCACTATCCTTTCGAGAACAAAGAAAAGGTGGAAGGAACATGGCGTAAAGCCGATTTTATAGCAGAAGGGGTGGATCAAACTCGGGGATGGTTCTATACACTTCATGCTATTGCTACGATGATTTTCGACGATGTGGCTTATAAGAATGTTGTTTCAAATGGGCTTGTGTTAGATAAGAACGGTCAAAAGATGTCAAAACGCCTTGGCAATGCTGTCGATCCTTTCGATACATTAGATACGTATGGACCGGATGCCACCCGATGGTACATGATAAGCAATGCCAATCCGTGGGACAATCTAAAATTTGACAGCGACGGTATTTCAGAGGTGCGTAATAAGTTCTTCGGAACACTTTACAACACCTATAGTTTCTTCAGTTTGTACGCCAATCTGGATCGTTTTAACTATTCTGAAGCAGATATTCCTATGGAACAACGCCCGGAGATCGATCGTTGGATCCTTTCAGAATTGAATACTTTGGTGCAACGCGTGGACGAATACTACGCCGACTATGAGCCTACCAAGGCAACTCGGGCCATTAGTGAATTTGTACAAGAAAATTTGAGCAATTGGTATGTGCGCCTTAGCCGAAGACGTTTTTGGAAGGGCAGCTATGGAGACGATAAGATATCTGCCTACCAGACCTTATACACCTGTTTGGTCACGGTAGCACAACTAGGAGCTCCGGTGGCACCGTTCTTTATGGACCGCCTTTATAAGGACCTTACTTCCGGAATTACAGGAAATGGAGAAGAATCTGTACACTTAAGTAACTTTCCGTTGGCAAATGCGTCTTATATAGACCGTGCCTTGGAACATAAAATGCAGCAGGCACAAACAATATCGTCCTTGGTATTATCGTTACGACAGCGAGAGAAGATCAAAGTGCGGCAGCCACTGCAGAAGATCATGATCCCGGTATTGAGCGAAGCATCTAGAAAGGAGATCGAGGCAGTGTCAGATCTTATAAAGTCTGAAGTGAATGTCAAAGAGATCGAATTGATCGATGAGGGTTCCGGAATCCTTGTCAAAGAGATAAAACCAGATTTCAAGAAACTGGGGCCTCGTTTTGGTCCAGATATGAAAATGGTAGCACAGGCCATCACCAATTTTGGTCAGGAGGAAATAATAATCTTAGAAAAAGAAGGAGAAATATCACTTTCTGTTAACGAAAAAAATATTACATTGACCCTCGACGATGTAGTGATTAGATCTCAGGATATTGAAGGATGGTTGGTTGCGAACGCCAATGGAATTACGGTAGCTTTAGACGTCACCATTACACCGGATCTAAGAAATGAAGGCATTGCCAGAGAGTTGGTAAATCGTATCCAAAACATGCGAAAGGACTCTGGTTTTGAAGTGACAGACAGGGTGGATGTCATCCTTCAGAAAGAAAAACAATTAGAAACTGCGGTAACGCAGAATTTAGAGTATATTAAACAAGAAACCTTGACCGAGGTATTGCAATTTGAAGACGAGATAAGCAATGGTACAGAGATTGCTTTTGACGATATCGCAACCCGGTTACGAATTAAAAAACATTAAATCATGGCAGAAGAAACTAAAAATAGATACAGCGACGCTGAGTTAGCGGAATTCAAGAAATTAATTCAGGAAAAGATCGAAAAAGCAAAAGAACAGCTTGAGTTGATCAAGAGTTCCTACAAGAACGACAGCAACAACGGAACCGACGATACCTCTCCAACATTCAAAGCATTTGATGAAGGAAGCGAAGTAATGAGCAAAGAGGCAAATTCGCAATTGGCGATCCGTCAGGAAAAGTTTATTAGAGATCTTAAAAATGCCTTGGTGCGTATTGAGAACAAGACGTATGGTATTTGTCGTGTTACCGGAAAATTGATCAATCCGGACCGTCTCAGATTGGTTCCGCATGCCACTTTGAGCATTGAGGCCAAGAACATGCAAAAATAATTATATTGCAACAACACAATAATAAGCCCTGTAAATTCTCGGGGCTTTTTTTATGATCCGAACAGTCTTCTATATCATCTTTTTTTGTAGTATCACAAGTGCTTTGACCGCACAAAAGATGCTTCAAAAAGAATGGGATGTGGCCGGGATTCACAGTGTGATCTTACAGAGCGATGTGGTTTATAAAGTGCAGATCCTTTCCGAAGAAATCAATACTATCAACTTGATAACCACCATTGAAGGAGAAACCTTTGAAAATGTCCTGATCGAAGCAACGGAGGAAGCAGGGGTCTTACATCTGTCCACAGGATATTCCCCGTATTTTGTTCCTGAGAACGATAAACTGGCGGCTCATAAGGTATTGGGAATTGAAATGGTGCTTAAGGTGCCTAAAAAACTTAGGGTATCACTACATTCGGCGTTGGCATCTGTGAAGGCCGTTGGGACATTTACCCATTTAGAGGTCGCACTGGAGCAAGGCGATTGTGAACTGTTGCAATTTACGGGAAATGCCACACTGCAAACCTTAACGGGTGCTATTGTGGTCTATGCCACACAAGGCGTTTCCGGCACGGCTGTCTCTAAAAAAGGGGAGGTGATTAACTTACTTCCGACAACGGGAGACTATAAGATCAATGCCGAAAGTCGCACCGGCACAATTCAACTGCTACAAACCAAATAATATTACTATTTTTGTGCACTTTGTCCGCCCAATCGAAATCGGCCCTTGGACATAATTAAAACCTGCAATGTCTTTAAAAAAAGCTACCATCATCATTCTATTGGTCCTGTTGATTGACCAAATATCAAAAGTCTATATAAAAACTCACTTTGTTTTAGGAGAAGAAATTAGGGTGTTCGACTGGTTTCGTATTCTCTTTGTTGAGAATGAGGGGATGGCCTGGGGAGCTAAGATTCCCGGGACCTACGGAAAACTGTTTCTAACGCTCTTTAGATTAGTAGCCATCGTAGGGATTGGATATTGGCTGTGGGATGCTGTACGAAAGCATGCCTCACGCATACTCATTGTCTCTGTTTCCTTGATCTTTGCAGGAGCCTTCGGGAATATTATCGACTCGGTCTTTTACGGGATCATCTTTGGTGACAGCCACCATCAGGTTGCTGCCTTCATGCCCGAAGCCGGGGGTTACGGAACCCTTTTTCATGGAAAGGTGGTAGATATGCTGTATTTTCCGCTGTGGAAGGGATATTTACCCGAATGGATCCCATTTTGGGGAGGTGATTATTTTACGTTCTTCGAACCGGTATTCAACATCGCCGATTCCAGTATCAGTATAGGTGTGGCGCTACTTATTATTTTCAATAAACGCGCTTTTCCCACCAAAAAGGAGACAGAGGAGTCAACACAGGAATAAGGAGGGAAGTGTAAGGTCTGTAGTTTATTGAGCAAAGCGAATGGTAAATGTAGTACCAATATTCACTGTACTTTCTACCTCAATGACGCCCTGCAACGCCTCTACTTGATTTTTAGTGATAAAGAGCCCTACGCCGGCCCCATGCTCTTTGGAATGAAAGGTCTCGTAAATGTGAAATAGCTTACTTCCAAACCGTTCCAGATCAATTCCCAGACCGTTGTCCTTTACCATAAGATGGGTGTGACCCTCTTCGTCCTTATAGGTACAAATATCGATCACCGGCTTTCGGTGGGGATGCTTGAACTTTATGGCATTGGTAATAAGATTGTGAAAGATGCTCTCCATATAGGCAGGAATATACGGGATCTCAGGTACTTCAGAAAAGTCTGAGAAAATCTCCGTTTCCGTTGTGAAGATCAGATTTTGAATGGCGTGCATAACGCGCAACAGGGTTTCCCGAAAGGAAACTACTTTCTTGTCATCTCCTGCTTTTACCTGTATCGCGACTATTTCGTTGAGGTGACGAATGGTAGTTGTAATATTTTCTGAAATTTCATTCAAATTTTGCTTCAACTCCTTCTCTTCATCGACAGACTCGGCAGAAGCTAATAATTCGGCGGTTAGCTGAAGGTTGCTCGCATGCGATCGTAAGTTGTGCGATACGGTATTTGCAAAATTGAATAAGCGTGTGTTTTGTGACTCAATCACCTTCAATGAACTTTCCAGGTCCAGCTCTTTTTCTTTTGCTTCAGAAATGTCTTGAAAAACACCTCGAAATCCGATAACTTCATTTGCACTGTTAAATACTGCTTTGCCAATGGCTCGAGCCCAAAATTCTTTTTTATCGTAGGTGAGCATTTTAATTGTGCCTTTATACGACTTTCCGGCTGCAGCTCCTTGAAATGCTTTTAGTACAGCTTCTCTGTGATCTTCAGCGAAGAACTCCAATGCCCCGTTGAGAGAGGCTCTGTAATCTGAAGGTGTGCGAAGGATACGTCTTGCTTCGGGATCGAGAAAACTTGTTTTTTCCTGAAAGTCTACACTAAAACCGCCTGCCGCCGTCAATTGAGCGATTTCCTTATAGTAGAAATCATCAACCGGGGGCGTTGGTCTATGGGTATTCTGGATATCTTTAATGAGAATTTTACTTCTCTTTTGAGCCAAAAAATTCATTAATTAGTTAGATTTCAGAGGCGAAATATAACAATATTTTCATTACATGTAGGTAAAATCTTTCAAAAATTCCTACAAGCTCCTACAAAACGATCAAGCCCTTATATTCCTGAAGATCCAAAAAAACAGAATACATCCAGTATAGCCGTAAATGAATATGTTGCTGTAAAAGAGCGAGATACGCCGCTGGGTATTAAAAAGATAATTATAAACTTTGTTGTAGATGCCATACGCTAAAAAGGGTAATGAAAGTACAAGCAAAGGGTTCAAGTTATAGGCGAGTCCAATGTGGCCATGCAGTAATTGATGGATGGCACGTTGTGACCCACACCCGGGACAGAGAAACCCGGTTAAATAATGAAAGGGACAGGGTAAAAAGAATGCATGTTCGGACGGGTCAAACGAGTAGTACACCAATAATATTCCTGCCAGCAATGCAAATAACAAGACTGTTTTATAAAACCTAATAGGATGTAAAGAGGATGCCTGCATAGATCACAAAGAAAACAATATAAAAGAATATAATGAGCACAGGGCCCAGCAAAGCACCCCATAAGGCCCAATTTCTAGCGGCACGAGCCGCTTTGTATGCTCCTTCATGGTCTCCCATCATCCATAGCTGATTCACTTTATTGGCCTTGATAATAGAAACGATACCAAATGGAATGCAACAAAGGACGGTGCATAAGATGCCCCAAACTAAATTATTGTCGGGGGGGTGCTGCACGCGATTATGAGTTTGTTCCATATTGAAGCGGCTAGATGTAGATAAATATACTACGTTTTCTTAAATGAATAGACGTTTTCCGGGGTCACGCAAAAATGAAGGGACACATCCGTGGGTTCTGAAAAGATCTCAGCTTCCGGTTCAAAGAATGAAAGTCCTACAAAAATGGCCCGAGTGGAGCATTGAGATAAGAATCGATCGTAAAACCCCTTGCCGTACCCTATTCTATGCCCCTGCCTGTCAAAAGCCAGTAGGGGAACGAACACTACTTCTATTTGATGTGGCAGGAGTTCGATACCTTCGGTGGGTTCCGGGATACCGTAAGGGGAAATGCGCAGTGGCGTATTTTCCTGAAGCAGAAAATGCTTCATGTCCCCCGATCTAAAATCAGATCTCGAGACGATCACACTTTTATCCCTACCTTGAATAATATGCAACAAGTATTCGGTGTTCACTTCTTTTTTTTCAGTAATAGAAAGAAAAAGATGGTAATAGGTCTTCTCCCAAACAGGAAGTTTGAGACAGTTGTTTGCAATGGCCATGCTTAGGGTTTCAATTTCTTCGGAAGTAAGCGCCATGCGACGCCGTCTATACGTATGTCGAAGCTCTTCTTTGCTCATTCGTGATCCATTTCTTCCGGAGGTCTTGTCGCCGAATCTATTGTGGAAATATGAAAGATCGCATCTCCTTGATGTACAATGGGGGCGTGATTCACATTTATAATATAGCCTTCATTGGGAGAACGAACCTTGAACCGTTTGGTTCCATAAGGATCTGTTATGGTCGCAAGGAACTCATCTTTTTGGACCAGTTTATTGCATTCGATCTTTACGTGAAGCAATCCGCTCTTTTGGGCGCGTATCCATTTGCTCTTTTCAATAAGAACGGTTTCTGAAGTTACTTCCGGGACGGCATGCTTCGGATTTAACATTTCCAGATGATTGAGGAACCTTAACACTCCTTCAACGCCCTGTCGCACTATGTGCTTGTTGCTGTCCTGTGATTTTCCTCCTTCAAACAGTAAAATAGGGATATTCATCTTTGCACAGGTCGTTCTGAAGGATTTGTCAATATTGGCAGAAAGTACGGTGAACGGAGCACTAAAGACCTTAGCCAGTTGCATTAACTCTTCGTCCTGTGGTCGTACTCGCACTTGAGCCGCATTGAACCTGCTGGCACCTCCTGTGTGAAAATCCAGACAGTAATCAATATGAGGAAGGATCTTTTTGGTGAGCTGATAAGCCACGCGACTTGCCAAAGAACCGGTTTTGGTCCCCGGAAAGACCCTATTTAGGTCACGACCGTCCGGAAATGCACGATCTGCGTTGAGAAATCCAAAAATATTGAGTATAGGGATGCAAATGATCGTTCCCTTCTTTGGGCGGTTCATTTTTTTTGCGATGATCTGTCGTACGATCTCTACACCATTGATCTCGTCTCCATGAATGCCCGCCGTTAATAACACCACAGGTCCGGGAATTTTAGCGCGTTCAATGATAACAGGTATTTCTACCTTGGTGGCAGTGTACAATTTGGCAATACTGAAATCGATGGTCTTGCTTTCACCCAAACCAATGGTGTGACCAAGAATACTAAGTTCCTTATTGCCCTTTGTAGCCATAATTATACGTGTCGTTCAATATATTTTATAATAGTGGTCGCGATGTCTTTTCCGGTAGCTTTCTCGATACCCTCCAGACCCGGTGATGAATTTACTTCTAAAATTAAGGGCCCGCGATCACTTTGAAGCATATCGACACCTGCGATCCCCAATCCCATTGCTTTTGCCGCTTTTAGGGCTGCGATCTCCTCTTCATCACTAAGTTCGATGACAGTTGCTTGTCCGCCGCGATGTAGGTTGGATCGGAATTCACCTTCTTTACCCTGACGCTTCATGGCTCCTACCACTTGGCCATCCACAATAAAGGCACGAATATCTGCTCCCCCGGCTTCTTTAATAAATTCCTGTACGATCACACGCGCTTGTAAATTATTGAATGCTTCTATCACAGATTCGGCAGCCTTTCGGGTCTCTGCAAGGATCACTCCAATTCCCTGTGTACCCTCCAATAATTTGATAATGACCGGCGCACCTCCGGCTTGTTCCACGATCTCTTTCACATTCTTGGAATAATTGGTGAAGACCGTTCTTGGCAGCCCAAGTCCAGCTCGGGAAAGTATTTGTAAACTTCGCAGTTTATCGCGTGATCGCACCAAGGCTTGAGATTCGGTGGTGGTGAAAACACGCATCATCTCAAATTGACGCACTACTGCCGTTCCGTAGAAAGTGACAGAAGCACCAATACGAGGGATGACGGCATCGGTATGATCTAACTTTTTTCCATTGTAGATAATAAAGGGATTCTTCTTTTCAATAACAATATCACATTTGGTATGATTAATAATATCAACCTCATGTTTTCGCTTCTTTGCTGCTTCAACAAGCCGTTGGGTAGAATACAAATGCGGATTTGCAGATAATATCTTAATGTTCATTTTTCATTTTTAGTTTATAGGAAAGATTGGTGTTATTAATATCCACCACAAATCGTTTCGTCAAAAATTTTCTACCCAATAACACCGGATAACGCATCTCTTCCCGGTCGCTCAAGGTAAGAAAAATAGGGTATGTCTTTCCAAACAACGTTATATCGGTTAAAATACGGTACCGAGCCTGAGATTGCCCATTACTACTCTTCACTACTTTCACGTCATATTGATCGAAAATAAACTCTTTTTCATGATAAGCCGGATGTTCTTCATCGAGGAATACACATTTCAAATAGTTATCCTCAACCACCATATTCTTACAGTGGATCGTGGAAGTATACGCTCCGGTGTCTATCTTCACTTCTATATCAAACAGATTGAGCGAGGGAAAATCTGCTTTGTCAATTCTGCCAATTTTTCGTTTCAAAGGTTTTTTTTATTTATTAAAGGGCAAGATACTAAAATGTACTTCCAATTTTGAGCAGCGACATGACTTCTTCAGCATCCTTCATTTAAAAATTATCGCTTATTCCGTTCGATATAGCCAATGATGCTTTTTGAGATATTCTTCCCGGTAGTCGTTTCAATACCTTCCAGACCGGGTGTTGAATTGACCTCTAAGACCAGCGGGCCTCGCTGCGATTGGAGAATATCGACACCACAAACACCCAATCGCAATGCTTTGGCCGCGCGCAGTGCAAGATGTTCTTCTTCGTACGTTAATTTTATCACTTCAGAGGAACCCCCGCGGTGCAAATTTGACCGAAAATCTCCTTCTTTACACTGACGTTTCATACTGGCGACCACGACGCCATCCACAACGATAGCTCTCACATCGGCTCCTTTGGACTCTGCAATAAATTCCTGTAAAAGAAACTTAACGCCGGTTGTATGCAAGGTCTCAATGGTCGCTAATGCGGTATGGGCATTCTCTGCAAGGATCACACCGTGACCATGAGTCCCTTCCAGCAATTTTATAATAATGGGCTCGTTTTGAAAACAGTTTAGTTGGGACTCAAAATTTATAGAATTCACCAGCACCGTCTTAGGTACAGCAACCCCTGCTTTTGAAAGGATTTGAAAACTTGTCCATTTATCTCGAGACTGTAAAATAGACTCGGCTGCTACCACGGTAAAAATCCCCATGGCTTCAAACTGTCTTACCAGACTGCTGCCATAGTAGGTATTTGAGGCTCCAATACGTGGGATCACAGCATGAAGGTCGTCAATTGGTTCGTCATCATATAAGAGCATTGCATTACCCTCTTCTACTGATAACTGGAACAAGTCCGGGTCTAGAACTTCCATCGTGTGATTTCTTGCTTCGCCAGCGCGAATAAGACTTTTGGTGGAGTAGAGGTTACCGCCCCGGGATAAGATCGCTATGTTCATGTGTCCTGTTTAGCCGGTGCAATTTAACAAAAAAACAGCGTGATTGTTTAGCGTGTCTTTGTCACGGCTCGGTTTAACCCACATTTAACATTAAATACAACCACGGTCTTGTTAAAAAAGCAAAATAGCTTCTATCTTTGAGCTATGGCCGAGGCATCTGTACCTTTACAAATTTCTACACTCCCCGAGTCTCCGGGGGTATATCAATATTACGACAAGGATGAAAAGCTGCTGTATGTGGGAAAGGCAAAAAACCTTAAAAAGAGGGTCAATTCGTACTTTACAAAGCAACACGACAACGCCCGTACGCGCTTACTGGTAAAGAAAATAAAGAATATTAAGCACATTGTTGTTGCCACAGAGACAGACGCTTTACTTCTGGAGAACAATCTCATTAAAAAGTATCAGCCCAGGTACAACGTGATGCTCAAGGACGACAAATCCTATCCGTGGATCTGTATCAAGAACGAACGTTTTCCTCGTGTGTTTCCTACACGCAGGCTCATCAAAGACGGTTCTGAGTATTTTGGGCCATACACCAGCATGAAAACGGTTCACACCCTCTTGGACCTCATAAAGGGATTGTATCCTTTGCGAACCTGTACATACGATCTGGCTGAAGAAAAAATTCGTGCCGGCAAATATAAGGTCTGTCTCGAGTATCATCTGGGAAATTGTTTGGGTCCTTGTGAAGGATTACTTTCTGAAGAAGTGTATAACGAAAATATAGAGGCGATCCGAAACATCGTTAAGGGTAATTTTAAAGAATCACTTTCGCGATTCAAAAAACAAATGAGAAGTTATTCGGAAGCACTGAAATTTGAAGATGCTCAACGTGTCAAGGAGAAGATCGATATTTTGGAGAACTACCAGTCGAAATCCACAGTAGTCAATCCCAAAATAAATAATGTCGATGTTTTTTCTATCGTTTCAGACGAGAGCTATGGCTATGTTAATTTTTTACAGTTATCGTTTGGGGCGATCATTCGGTCTCATACCTTGGAGATCAAAAAGCGTTTGGATGAATCAGACGTGGCATTGTTGCAGCTGGCAGTGATAGAATTGCGGCAGCGTTTTCATTCACAATCCAAGGAGATCTACGTGCCGTTTAAAATTACGGTTGAAGAAGGAGTAAAGGTTCACATTCCTAAAGCAGGCGATAAAAAACAGATTTTAGACCTCTCCCTTCGAAATGCCAAATATTATCGCATGGAACGCTTTAAACAAGCCAAGATCGTCGATCCAGACAGGCATGAGAAACGTATCATGGCGCAAATGAAAAAGGATCTTCGGCTATCGGAAGAGCCAAGACATATAGAGTGCTTCGATAACAGTAATATTCAAGGGTCACATCCTGTGGCGGCATGTGTGGTTTTCAAGAACGGGAAACCAAGCAAGAAGGATTACCGTAAATTCAATATAAAAACGGTAGAAGGCCCCGATGATTTTGCATCGATGGAAGAAGTGGTCTACAGGCGATACAAACGAATGCTGGATGAGGAGCAACCTTTACCACAATTGATCATCATAGATGGAGGAAAGGGACAATTGTCATCTGCATTAAAAAGTTTGGATGCTTTGGGATTGAGAGGCAAGATTGCGATCATAGGGATTGCGAAGCGATTGGAGGAACTCTTCTATCCGGACGACCCCATCCCATTGTACCTCGATAAAAAATCGGAGACGCTCAAGATCATTCAACAATTGCGAAATGAAGCACATCGCTTCGGAATTTCCTTTCACAGAGATAAACGCAGTAAGGAAGCCTTGAACACATCGCTAGAAAGTATTCCGGGGATAGGTGAAAAAACAGTTGTAGAACTCTTTCAAAAGTTTAAGAGCACAAAGCGTATTGCCTCAGCCAGTTTTGAGGATCTGGCCGCTGTAGTAGGGGCGAGCCGGGCAAAAAAGATAATTACTCACTTTCAAACACAAGCATGAAACAACTCCTTCTTATAGTATGTATCCTGTTCTCAGGATGGGTTGTAGCGCAGAATGAAGCTAACGAAGACCTTAAAGTAGGTCTGGTGCTAAGTGGCGGCGGTGCCAAGGGCTTGGCTCACATTGGAGCCTTAAAGGTAATAGAAGAGGCAGGGGTGCGCATCGACTATATTGGCGGCACCAGTATGGGAGCAATCATCGGCTCTTTATATGCTTCGGGGTATAGTGCGACACAATTGGATTCGATCTTCAACAATACCGATTTCGATAAATTGATCCAAGATGAGATTCCGCGTAGCGCAAAAACCTTTTATGAGAAGGACGAAGCCGAAAAGTACGCATTGACCCTTCCGTTCGACAAATTTCAGGTCTCCTTTCCCAGCGCACTTTCAAAAGGTCAAAATGTCTACAATCTACTTTCTAGATTGACAGCCCATGTAAGTACCATAGAAGATTTCAATAAATTACCCATTCCGTTCTTCTGTGTGGCGACCAACGTGGAGACAGGAAAAGAAGTGATCCTTAATAAGGGCTACTTGCCCCGGGCGATCACTGCCAGTGGTGCTTTGCCATCGCTGTTCAGTCCGGTTGAGATCGATGGTGTTCTCATGGTGGATGGCGGGGTGGTCAATAATTATCCTGTGGATGAGGTACGCGCCATGGGAGCCGATATTGTGATTGGAGTAGATGTTCAAGACAGTCTTCGTAGCAGGGATAAACTTAAATCGGCTTTCGATGTGCTGGTACAAATTAATAATTACCGCACCATCAACGATATGGCAAAGAAGCGAAAACGTACCGACATCTACATACATCCCAATATCGATGAATTCACTGTAGTAGCGTTTAATCAAGGAGACAGTATTGTCTCTGCCGGGGAGCGGGAAGCTCAATCCTTCAGGGAGGAGCTACTGGAGATTGCCGCCCGTCAAAAAGGGAACCTTAGAGAACCGGTAGATTTTGTTACGAGGGATTCGTTATATATCAAGAATGTAGAGATCGAGGGTCTTAAAAATTACACACGAAGTTATGTTTTGGGAAAACTGAAACTTTTTACACCGGGGAAGACATCCTATAAACGCTTTAATGAAGGTATCAATAACCTATCGGCAACAGGAAATTTCCAAGACATTAATTATCGTCTCGAAGAGGATGAGAATGGTAAAACAAGTGTGCTGCTCAATTTGCGTGAAAGTGCATCGAACACCTTGCTGCGATTAGGAGCTCATTACGACGACCTGTTTCGAACGGCTGCTCTTATCAACGTAACAAGAAAACGATTGTTTACAAATAATGACATCGTTTCCTTCGATTTCATCGTTGGGGACAACATCCGGTATAACTTCGACTATTATATCGATAAGGGATATTACTGGAGCATCGGGTTGAACTCAAGGTTTAGTTTTTTTGATAAAGACGTACCTATCGACTTTATCACCAATGAATCCATTTCGCCTACCGACACACAACTTAATCAGATCTCGCTAAAATATGGCGACGTTACCAATCAGGTATATGTAGAAACGCTGTTCCGAAGAACCTTTCTTTTAGGAATGGGGGTAGAGCACAAATGGCTTCGCTACCTTTCTGAGACGATCGGGATAGACGACCAGAACAACCCAAGAACTATTTTCGAGAACACCAACTACTTTAGTGCCTACGGTTATCTAAAATACGACACCTTCGATAATAGTTATTTTCCAAACGATGGGCTCTTCTTTAAGGGAGACTTTCACCTCTACGTCTTTGCTGAAGGTATTAATAACAACTTCGATCAATTTTCCATCTCCAAAGCTAAAATGGCGTATGCTACCTCTTTTACGCCCAAATTTTCAATGATCGTCTCTACCGAAGGCGGATTTAAAATAGGTGGCTCAACGACCAATTCATTAGATTTTTTTGTGGGGGGATACGGTTTCAGGAATTTGAACAACCTCATTTCACTCTATGGCTATGAAGCAATGAGCTTACGCGGTGATACTTATTTGAAATCCACACTTACGCTGGATTATGAACTCTTCAAAAAAAACCATCTCAATATTTCGGGGAACATCGCCAACGTGGGAGACCGTCTCTTTACTACCGGCCAATGGATCGATGGGGTGGATTACAGTGGGTTTGCATTGGGGTACGGTCTGGAAACCTTCCTGGGTCCTATGGAGGTTAAATACGCCTATTCACCGGAGTTAGACGAAAGCAATTGGTACGTAAGTGTAGGATTCAGGTTTTAATAAAATCTTACCAAAACTCCGCGTTATTTTTCCGATATTTGTGTAGTAAATCAACACAATATGCCTTTCTATCACAGCTTGGGAAAGATACCGCCCAAACGACATATACAATTTCGAAAACCGGATGGGTCCCTCTATGCCGAGCAACTTTTCGGGACGATCGGTTTCGATGGGATGTATAGCAACCTCTATCACGAACAACGCCCAACACAGGTAAAAGAGATTAAAGACCAATACAGCATCGCGCCAAAGGTCGCAAAGCCTAACAATATACAATCGTACCGGTTTCGCGGGTTTCAAGTTCCCCCGGAAAACGATTATCTTAAAAGCAGGAAGGTGATTCTCACCAACAGTGACTGTAATATCATTCTGGCCGCTCCCAGACATTCCCAAACCGAGTATTTTTACAAGAATACCGATGCAGATGAGCTCATCTTTGTTCACAAAGGCACCGGAACCCTACGCACCCATATGGGAAATCTTGAGTTTAAGTACGGGGATTATCTCCTAGTGCCACGAGGGATTATCTATAAAATGGAGTTCGATACGGAGGATAACCGCTTGTTCATAGTAGAGTCGAACAGACCTATTTATACCCCAAAACGCTACCGCAACTGGTTTGGACAACTGTTAGAGCACGCCCCTTTTTGTGAGCGCGATATTAGAAAGCCGGAAGTGCTGGAAACCAATAATGAGAACGGAGATTTCCTTATAAAGGTCAAGAAACAGGATGAGATCATTGAAATGGTATACGCGAGCCATCCCTTTGACGTAGTGGGATACGATGGGTATAACTATCCGTATGCCTTCTCTATCCACGATTTCGAACCAATCACGGGACGCATTCATCAACCGCCACCGGTACATCAAACCTTCGAGACCGATGCCTTTGTGGTATGTAGTTTTGTTCCGCGATTGTACGATTATCACCCATTGAGCATCCCGGCCCCGTACAACCATAGCAACATAGACAGTGATGAGGTCCTGTACTATGTCGATGGCGACTTTATGAGCCGTAACGATGTTGATGCCGGGCATATTTCTTTACATCCCGCAGGAATACCCCATGGACCGCATCCGGGAGCCACCGAAAGAAGTATAGGAAAGACAAAGACCGACGAATTAGCTGTTATGGTCGACACGTTCAAACCATTAAAAGTAACCGAAGAAGCCTTATCGATAGCCGATGACTCCTATTACCAATCATGGCTTGAAGAATAAGCATTAGGAGCTTTTTCCCGCTTTCAGCTGTATCTCCCAACTGTGTTGGGAGGATGCCGCTTCAATCGGGGCTAGGCGCTAGAGTTAAAATATTAGCACTAGGGCCGTCATTTTAACTTGAAACAGAGCTAATTATAGTTTTAATCGAAAATATAATACACAAGAAAAGTAAACACGAATTCAAGAAAAAATATTAGATTTCAGAAAATGACCATCGGTTTTTCAAAATAAACTACCAAGTCATTTTCTTACTTCTTGAATCTAAAATAAGGACAATGAGTAAAGAAATAAAATCAGTAGACTACGGATTGGAAAAGATCTTTGAAGGAGCGGAGGACTTTTTGCCGCTTTTAGGAACAGATTACGTAGAATTCTATGTAGGGAACGCCAAACAATCGGCACACTTTTATAAAACAGCATTCGGCTTTCAGTCGTATGCATATAAAGGTTTGGAGACCGGTTCCAAAGATAGCGTGAGCTATGTTCTTAAACAGGACAAGATTCGTTTGGTGCTTACCACACCACTTAACAGCAGTTCACCAATCAACGACCACATCGTGAAACACGGAGATGGTGTTAAGGTCATCGCCTTATGGGTAGACGACGCTCGAAGCGCATACGAGGAAACCACCAAACGAGGTGCTAAGAGCTACATGGAACCAACCGTGGAGAAGGATGAGAACGGGGAAGTGGTGCGAGCAGGGATCTATACCTATGGAGAAACGGTCCATATGTTCGTAGAACGGAAAAACTACAAAGGAACCTTCCTTCCCGGCTTTAGAGAATGGAAAAGCGATTATAACCCAACACCCACGGGCTTAAAATATATAGATCACATGGTAGGCAATGTGGGTTGGGGCCAAATGAACACCTGGGTAAAATGGTATGAGGAGGTGATGGGATTTGTGAATTTCTTATCCTTCGACGACAAACAAATACACACCGAATATTCTGCGCTTATGAGCAAAGTGATGAGCAACGGGAACGGACGTATTAAATTTCCGATCAACGAACCTGCAAAAGGTGCCAAGCGATCTCAGATTGAGGAATATTTGGACTTCTATGAAGGTGCAGGTGTACAACACCTTGCTGTTGCTACCGATGATATTATAAAAACCGTTGCCCAACTAAAAGACAGAGGGGTGGAATTTTTACCGCCACCACCACAAGCGTATTACGATGATATCCCGAGACGCCTGGGAGCTCACATGGATGTTATGAAAGAAGACCTGAAGGAACTTCAAAAGCTCTCTATTTTAGTCGATGCCGATGAGGAAGGCTATTTGTTGCAGATTTTCACAAAACCTGTGGAGGACAGGCCTACTCTGTTCTTTGAGATCATTCAGCGTATGGGAGCCAAAGGATTTGGCGCCGGTAATTTTAAGGCTTTATTCGAGTCTATAGAGCGAGAGCAAGCGCAGCGTGGAACGCTATAACACGATGTAACAATATTAAAATCCCATCGTCTAGTAAGGTGAGGTTCTCCAATTTGGAACAGATGTTGTATGTGCTACAAAGTACCAAAGACCCAAATCTATGAAAAAGCTACTTATAATACTACTTCTCTGTACGGTCGGGACCGTGATGGCCCAGAACAAAGCCTATGATAATGGGGAATGGTTCAAGTTTCGGGTACATTATGGGTTTGTTACAGCAGGCTATGCCACATTGGGAGTCGACAATGCTTTCCTAAACGGTAAAGAGGTCTATCATATCAAGGGAGAAGGTCATACCATAGGTATGTCCAAGTGGTTCTTTCCGGTAGAAGATTATTACCAATCCTATGTGGATAAGAAGAAGGATATCCCCTATCGGTTTATTAGAAAGATCGACGAAGGGGGGCACACCAAGGACATTCAGATCGATTTCAATCACGATACCAATAAAGCGCTGGTATATAATAAAAAACATAATGAAAAGGACTTAGTTTCCTTTCCGAAGAACGCCCAAGACATGGTATCTTCTTTTTACTACTTGCGAAATAATTTGGACGTAAGTAATTTGCAGGAAGGCGACACCGTAGATATGGACATGTTCTTCGATAAAGAGAATTACAAGTTTCGATTAAAATTTTTGGGCAGAGAAACCTTAAAAACTACCTTTGGGAAAGTGCAGTGTCTAATCTTTCGACCCTATGTGCAAGCAGGAAGGGTTTTTAAAGAGAAGGAGAGTTTGACGGTGTGGGTGAGTGACGATGAAAACAAAATGCCAATGCTCATCAAGGCCGATCTTGCTGTAGGCTCGTTAAAAGCAACATTAATTCAATTTAAGGGATTAAAACATCCGTTTAAAATTATTGCAGACTAATCTATGAAGATAACCCCCGAGACCCAAAAATTACTGGAACAGCTCGATGCCAAATACAATGCAATAGGCCAGGATCTAGATACGCATTTAGAAGGTCTGTTGTATGGTAAACCCATGACCTATTGGGATTATATCCAAACCGATGCCCTTTTAAACCTACAGACGCAACGCACCACCTTGCCCGATGAGATGGTGTTTATCATGTACCATCAAATCAATGAGCTTTTGTTCAAGATGATCCTTTGGGAGATCAACCAGGTGGCCCATACAAAGAAGATAACGGCCTCATTCTTTTCGACTAAATTGATGCGTATCAGTCGTTATTTCGATATGCTCACTTCATCCTTCACCATTATGGGGGAAGGAATGGAAGTAGAACAATATATGAAATTTCGAACTACCTTGACTCCGGCCAGTGGTTTTCAGAGTGCACAATACAGAAAGATCGAATTCGCATCCACCGATCTCATCAATTTGATCGACGCACGTTTTCGGGAAACCATCGATCGAAACACACCCTTTGAGCATGCACTGGAACATCTCTACTGGCAAGCTGCAGGAAAAGATTACAAAACCGGAAAAAAGTCGTATTTATTAAAGGCTTTTGAAGAAAAGTATAAAAACGAATTTATAACCTTTGCAGAAGAATATAATACTATAAATTTGTACGCAAAATTTAAAGAGCTCCCTCAAGAAGTAAAAGAGGACCCAAAATTAAGGGATGCGATGCGTCATTATGATTACACGGTCAACGTTACATGGGTAATGTCTCATTACAATACGGCCAATAAGTATTTAAACATGAATAATGAGGCGGTAGAAGCAACAGGAGGGAGCGAATGGACCAAATACATGCATCCAAAATACCAGCGGCGCATCTTTTTCCCCGAAGTATGGACCGAGCAGGAATTAAAAGATTGGGGAAAGAATGTATAGCAAAGAAAAAGAATACTGAAATTGAAGAAACTAACATATCTACTCCCCCTAATTTTCGCTTTTATTGGTTGCGAGTCGACCAAAGATGATATCCTCGAAGAAGAACTAATTGAAGAGATCCCCCTCATTGAAGAATACGGTTATACGCTCAACGATTTCAACGTGATACGCGACACCATTCGCCCCGGTGATACCTTTGGCGTGATCTTGGATGCAAATGGGGTGCCTCAACAAAAGATTTTTGAAGTAGCGAACAAGTTCAAGGATAGTTTTGATGTACGGCGTATCGTGGTTGGAAAACCCTACGTACTTCTCAATTCAAAAGACTCACTGAATACGACCCAAGTATTTATTTACGAAAAGAACAAGACAGATTTTGCGGTCGTGGATTTTCGCGATTCTGTGAATTGTTATAATGATACAAAACCCATTCGATTTGAAGAACGTGTAGCTTCGGGAGTGATCACTAGCTCGCTTTCTGAAACCATGCAGGATCGAAATTTAAGTCCGTATATGACAGACCGTTTGGCGAATATCTTTGCGTGGACGGTTAACTTTTTCCACCTTCAGGAAGGAGATCGGTTTAAAGTAGTCTATACCGAAAAGTTTATCAATGACACCATCTCGGCAGGTTTGGAGGATATTAAGGCTGCGTATTTTGAACACCGAGGGAAGCCGCTTTATGCTTTCAACTACCAAACCGATAGTATCAATAATATTGCCGATTATTACGATGATAAAGCAGATAATCTGCGTCGTGCATTTTTAAAATCACCTATTAAATTCAACTTCAGGATCTCTTCCCGATACAATTTGAACCGACGTATTAAATACTACGGTTATAAATTACGACCTCACAAAGGGACCGATTTTGCTGCTCCTTTAGGAACACCCATCCTAGCTACTGCCGATGGCACAGTGACCAAATCGGAACATCGCGGGGGTAACGGGAATTATGTAAAGATCAAGCATAACAGCACGTTCGAAACCCAATACCTGCATATGAAGAAGCGAAATGTTCGCGTGGGAGAATATGTGCGTCAAGGGGACGTGATTGGATGGATTGGGATGACCGGAAATACCGGAGGCCCGCACGTCTGTTATCGTTTTTGGAAAAACGGCAAACAAGTAGACCCATTTAAAGAAGACTTGCCTTTCTCTAAACCACTTCCTGCAGAATATCACGAGGATTATTTTCAGTTCATGCACCCGTTAAAGGACCAACTGGATTGTATTGAATATTAGACACTCAGCCAATTTGTTGATAACCTTGTTATTAATTAAACTACTGTTAATTAATATCTTACCTATTTCATGCTACTTTTAATCAATGATTTTTTATTGTTGATTTCTTAACCTTTCAAATGGTGAAAGATGTTTGTTTTTGAGATACTTTTGCCGCAAAATTTGTAACCAAAACTAACACGCATGAAAAAATTCTTACTCATCATTATTTTATTAGGCAGTGTTACTGCTTTTTCTCAAGGAACCGTTTCCGGGACCTTGATTGACAATGAGACCGGTGATGCTTTGCCTACGGCCAATATCGTAGAGACCGGCACATTAAACGGAACTGTTTCCGATTTTGACGGAAACTTCACCTTGGATGTATCTAAGGATCAAGGCTCAATAACGATCTCGTTTGTGGGCTATGCACCTAAGAAGGTAAACTATACCTTGACGAACGGCACTGCCAATCTAGGAAATATTTCGATAGAACTCGACGCTGATGCATTGGGTGAGATCGTGATCGTAGGGAGTGGGGTTATCGACTTGGCAGACGACCGCAAAACACCGGTGGCTGTTTCAACCATTACCGCCAGAGAGATCCAATCGAAAGCGACGGGTAACGTAGAATTTACAGAAGCTATGAAAAACACTCCTTCTGTCTACGTTGCCAATCAGGCCGGAGGTTTTGGGGATAGCCAAGTATTTCTTCGTGGATTTGACGATACGAATACTGCCTATCTGTTAAATGGTCAACCCATCAATAGTGTGGAAGACGGTCGTATCTTCTGGTCCAACTGGGCCGGGATGGCAGATGTTGCCAATGCGATCCAGATCCAACGTGGTTTGGGTTCTTCAAAACTGGCCATCTCTTCTGTTGGGGGTACAGTAAACATTATCTCTAAAACGACCGACAAGAAACAAGGTGGTTTTACACGCTTCTTGGCAGGTAATGACAGTTACTTTAAAGGAACGGCAGCTTACGATACCGGCCTTAATGAAAAAGGCTGGGCGTTCTCGTTTCTTTTGGACTATTGGCAGGCACACAGAAAGTTTGCTGAAGGAACGGCAGGACAAGGTCAAAACTATTTGTTTTCAGTAGGATACAAGCCTAACGATAAACACGCGTTCAACTTTTTGATCACGGGAGCACCACAGTATCACGACCAGAACTTTTCAAAATCACTGGAAGATTATGCATTGTACGGTGAGAAATACAACGGGAATTCAGGATTCTTGAACGGAACCCGCGAAACCTTCCGAAGAAATTATTACCATAAACCCGTACTTAACTTGAATTGGGATTTTGATATCAACGAAAAAACCGATCTTTCCACGGTGCTGTATGCGTCTTGGGGACGTGGAGGAGGAACCGGAGACCTGGGTCGTGCATCGACACCACGAAATGAGTTTGGGCAGGTAGATTTCGACCAGTTAGTGGCAAATAACATTGCAAATGCAGAGAATGGGATTGGAGAAAGTAGTGGCTCGCGCCTTATCCGTGCGTCCGTTAATAACCATAACTGGTATGGAGCACTTTCTAATCTAAATTATGAAGCCAATGAGAATTGGTCATTCAACGTAGGGTTCGATGTGCGTTTATATCATGGGGATCACTTTAGACAAATTCATGATCTGCTGGGCTTGACCGGTTTTATGGATAACGGCAGGGTATTGACTAACGAGTATGGCGCAGACCCGTGGAGTGCCTTAAGCGATTTTGCTCCTGAAGAAGAACGTGTTGCGTACGACTATTCAGAAGACATCAATTATCAAGGAGTTTTTGGACAAGTGGAATACACTGGCGGAGGGTTCTCTGCTTTCTTTCAAGGGGCATTTTCCAACCAGTCTTTCCAGAGAGAAGGTCGGTTTGAAGCATCTCCCGATGGGTTAGGGGAGTCTGAAAAGCTCAACAAGACCGGATACAATTTGAAGGGTGGTGTTGGCTATGCTTTTGACGAGAACCACTCTATTTTTGCAAATGCCGGATATTATTCGCGTCAGCCTTACTTAGACAATATCTTTGCCGATATAAGAAATAGTAATGCCTTGGCCCAGCCGGAAGTTGACAACGAAGCTATTACCGGAATTGAAGGGGGGTATCGTTTTCAAAATGAAAACTTTAGATTGAACCTTGATATATACAGAACCGAATGGGGTAATCGTTTCTTAGCTAATGGGGGTGTAGACAGCTCAGATCCGGATAACCCTATTGGTTTTACCGATCGTTATACCGACGTAACGCAGTTGCACCAAGGAGTTGAATTCGATTTTGAATACCGTCCCGATGGTGGAGGCTGGAAATTACGTGGTTTTGGTTCTATTGGTAACTGGAAGTTTGAAGGATCAACGCCTTTCACCCGTCAAAACGACGATACAGGAGCATTCATTCAAAGCGGAACGCTGGATCTTTCAGGAACGAAAGTGGGGAACGCTGCACAAACTTCGTTTGGAGCAGGAGCCAGCTGGAACATTACCGATGGTCTAAGCGTGGACGCCGATTATAATATCTATGCAGATCTTTATGGATTTGTGGACCCAAGCGATGTGATCGAAGCGGCGCAAGCAGGAATGACCTATCAACCGGAACGTCTACGTTCCTATAATTTGGTAGACGCCGGACTTACCTATCGATTCTTGTTTGGAAGCAACAAGCTTACGTTCCGCGGGAATGTGTACAATCTCTTTAATGAGGTATATATCAGTCAGCAAGATGCATTTGGAATTTTCTTCGGAATAGGAAGAACGTATAATGCAAGCTTACGGTACGATTTCTAGTAAAAAGACGTATTGATTAATTAAGAACCGCTTCTTGAGAAAGAAGCGGTTCTTTTATAAATATGAACTATCTTTACGATACTCAAAACAAAAACACCATGTATACAACCATTCAACTAATTCATTCCTGGTGGGCGTACCTCGTTCTTTTTGTAGTGCTCATTGCTACCATCAACGCATTGGCGGGTTATGTAGGGAACAAGGAATACAATCCGAAGGACTTTAGGATCGCACTATTTGCCTTGATCGTGACGCACCTTCAGTTCTTGATAGGTCTTATCCTCTATTTTATATCACCTTTGGGCCTTCAGAATATATCCAACAATGGCATGGGTGCGGTAATGAAAAATTCAGAATTCAGACTTTACGCAGTGGAACATCCGCTTATTATGATCATTACTGTAGTACTCATCACTATTGGCTATTCAAAACACAAAAAGAAACTGGTTTCTAAGCCAAAGTTCAAGATGTTATCTATTTTCTACGCTTTAGGATTGGTACTTATGTTAAGTCGGATTCCTTGGCAACAATGGTTCAATTAATAAGGAGAAATAAATTAGGAAATAAGCTAGTAAACGTGCTTATTTTTGCATAACGGCAGTGAGAAATGAGGTAATTTAGGAGTAACAACCTAATACAAGAGTATGCCCATTAAACAAAAGATTAATTTTCTAGTCGTGGAAGACATGGTCTCCGACTCCTTCTTGCTGCAACGGCAACTTAAGAAGGCGTGTGAGGACCCTGAGATTCGGTTTGCAGATTCCCAACTTTCCCTTATCAATGCGTTGAAGTCGTATGTACCCGATTTTGTTCTTTGTGATTTCAATTTGAATGGTTTTGATGCCTTTGATGTCATCGAGATCATAAAGGATTACAATGCGATCATCCCCGTGATCGTAATTACCGGACAGCTTAAAGTAGAAGAAAGTGCCGAAACACTTATTGAAAAAGGTGCTTCGGGATTCTTTCTGAAAGATCCTATGGATCAATTGCATGAAAAGCTGGAACCACTGTTTGTTCGTTTGCTGGAGGAAAAGAAGGACGCACTTTTAAAGATCAGCAAACAGCGGGTTGAAACCGATTCTTATCACAAAAATTCTGATTATTTTAGACAGCACGGAGCGAAAGGAGAAAAAAAGCCCGGGATTATCAATTATTTTAAACGCCTCTTTTCACGCTAGTTTGCCCTATGCATAGAAAACACGCAAAAAAAATAGTCAAATCCATCTACTTAAATCTCTTAACATTATTAGGGATCATTGTCCTACTGGGAGTAATCTTAGTGATGAGCTATCAGTCTCAGAACTGGCTTCTAAGGGTTTCCGAAGTGCGAAATAAAATTTTGGAAACACACGCAGCTATAAAGGACGCAGAAAGCAAAAACAAGACGTTCCTTATAACCGGTGAAAAGGTCAATAAAGAGCGATACAAAGCAGCCGACTTATTCGCTACGGTCAAAATAAAGGATCTTATCGAGAGTGCTTCTTTGAATAATCGGCAAAAGAAAAATGCCTATCAACTGGACTCGCTCTTTCGTTTAAAACAAGAAGAGATGGAACGTTTACTACTTCTCTTTGAAAGTGGAAATCAAGAGGAAGCGGTGGCAATTGTAACTTCTCCTTCGCGCCTGCAACTTAAAAGTGATATTGCGTATCAGGTCGATAATATGCTCGATCTTAATGAGGAAATGTTCGCCGGGAGGAATCAAAATTTCAACCTTTATTATTACGCTACAATTATATTAGTGCTTTTGGGAATTGGCTATATGGTGTATGGCCTCTCGCGTATTAAAGGGCAATTAATTCCTATTGTGGGGCGACTCAACAAGGCGAATGAAATCCTTAATAAAGAGATCGATCTAAAGAATACTGAGATCGAATTACGACAGAAACAGATGGCTATTAATGAACAACTCATTGAACAGCTTCAGGAAAAGAACAAAGAACTCAACCAATTTGCCTATATCGCTTCCCACGATTTGCAAGAACCCTTGCGTACAGTAGATAATTTTGTGACCATTTTTGAAGAAGATTATGCCCAAAAGTTAGACGAAGAGGCACATACCTATTTCGAATTTATCAAAGGCGCGACTACCCGTATGCGCAACCTAATCAATGGTTTGCTGCAATACAGCAGGATTGGAAGATCGGGTGAAATAGAAACAGTGGACCTCAATATTATTTTAGAGAATATTAAAAAAGACTTTTCGCAGCGTTTTGAAGAAAGCGGCGCCGTGATCCATTCCGAAGCATTACCCACCTTACAAGGATACCGTATCGAGCTGAAACAACTATTTTCAAACCTTATAGGGAATAGTTTAAAATTTGTTCCTGAAGACCGAAAGCCAGTTATTCACATTGAAGTTTACGAATCGAAGAACAATTATCAAATAACAATTAGAGATAATGGCATAGGTATCCCAAGGAAATACCTAACAAAAATATTCGATATGTTTACCCGTCTCCACAGTGAAACAGTCTATAGCGGCCAAGGAATCGGGTTAGCCTTTTGCAAAAAAATCACCGAACTGCACGGCGGGATCATCTCAGTGGATTCAAAGGAAGGGGAGGGTACTTCGTTTATGGTTATTCTAAAAAAAGATTTAACTTCGTGATATGAACAGATTAGAAAAAATTCTTCTCATCGACGATTCTGAATCAGATAATTTCGTCCATGAGCGACTGCTTAAAAAGGAAAATGTAGCCAAAGAGATTATTATTAAATACTCAGGAGAGGAAGCGTTGGAATATCTCTCAACATTGGTTGAAAAGGAATATCCCAAACCCGATCTTATCTTTTTAGATATCAATATGCCCGGCATGAACGGCTGGGAGTTTTTAGAGCATTATAAAGATCTGCATATCGACAAAAAAGGAGGGATAGTGATCACTATGTTGACGACTTCCAGCAGCGAGGAAGACCGCGTCAAGGCATCTCAAAACCCAAACATCAATCGGTTTGAGAACAAACCGCTTACCAGAGATAGACTGTACGACATCCTGGAAAAGCATTTTCCGGATCGATTTACTGCTTAGATACCAAAAACGCTCCCGTAAGGAGCGTTTTTTCTTTTAGTCATTTGCAGGTTCGTCTTCGGCCTCTTTAATGAGATACAGATACACAGGGAAGTGATCGCTGTACCCTCCGGTATAACCTCCGTCGGCATAACTTCGATACGGATATCCCTTATAACGTCCTTTTGGATTGGCAAGATAGGTCTTATTATAGATTCCGGCTTTATAGAAGCGATAAGATGAATAATCCTTCTTAAGTAATTCGGAAGAAACGATCATTTGATCAAAAAGATTCCATCCATCCCGCCATGCAAGTGTTCCTAATCCTTTTCGATACATTTCTTCCATAGGATTGTAAAGTTCCTTAATCTTAACTTCTTCCCGATCTTCTTTGGCTTCAAGGATCTCCTTGACACTCGGGCTGGTAGGATCATCGTTGAAATCCCCCATGGTAATGATCTTGGCATAAGGGTCTTCACTAAACAGCGAATCGATGATCTTTTTGTTCAATTGGGCAGCCTTGATGCGCTTTGGACGACTACGGGCCTCTCCGCCACTTCTGGAAGGCCAGTGATTTACGATGAGGTGGATCTTCTCGCCATCCAGCATACCGCTTACCACCAATTGATCTCTGGTATAAACGCGTTTCGTAGTGTCATTATCATCATAAATATATAAGGGAACAGCTTCGTAGTTGGTGGGTGTGAACAATTTTTTCTGGTACAGAAGGGCTACATCGATTCCCCGGCGATCGGGAGAATCGAATTGTATGATCCCGTAATCCTTTTGTCTTAAAGGCTCTTGATTTACAAGATCCTCCAAAACTTTTCTGTTTTCGGTTTCACAAACACCTATGAGCGCAGGAGCCGTGCCCGTGACATCACTTCCAATTTCAGAAATGACCTGAGCCATATTGGCTAATTTCGCATTGTAGATTTCTTCGGTCCAATGATCTTTTCCTGTTGGAGTTCGGTCGTCGTCAAAAGTGAGGGGATCGTCTTCAAAATCGAATAAATTCTCCACATTGTAAAATGCGATGGTATTCACCTTGTAAGTCTTCTTCTCTTGAGCACTTGCAAGGGTTATTGACACTAAGAATAGGGTAATAAATAGATATTGTAACTTCATTAAAGCGTGATATTAAGTTTGTGTAAATTTCATTACAATTGCCGCGCCAAAAGTAGGAATTTCATTTAAAAAATGTAGTTTTGCACGCGATTTATAATGATTTCTTAATAACAAATTTTAAAAATTACGAATGAAACAACTCATTGTTACTTTATGCGTGGCATTTTTCTGTAGTTTTTCGGGACTTGCACAAGATGCTATCGTAAAAGGAAGAATAGTGGATACCAATTCCAGCGAGGTTATTCCCGATGTGGAAGTTCGCATTTTGGGAAGTATTTACAATACCATGACCGATGCGGAAGGTCTCTTCACTATTTCAGGAACCGATATCCCTCAAGGAGAGCAGGTTCTTGTCGTGAACAAGAATGGATATATTACCCAGCGTATCCCAATTACTGTCCAGAACGGTGCAACAGTAAATTTAGATCCTATTCTTCTGGAAGTGGATCTCACCGAAGTAGAGGCACAAATAGGGATTATAAGCCTTAGCGACAACGAGCTCGACCAGGACGAGGGAACTTCTTTTAATATCTCAGGACTACTACAGGCCTCTAATGATGTTTTCCTAAATGCGGCTGCTTTCGATTTTAGCGCTACTTTTTTTAACCCAAGAGGGTTAGACAATGCCAATGGGAAAGTATTGATCAACGGGATCGAAATGAACAAGCAATTCACCGGTCGCCCACAGTGGGGGAATTGGGGAGGATTGAACGATGTACAACGAAACCGGGTCTTTTCTATGGGTTTAAAGGCAAATGATTATGCCTTTGGAGACGTTGCCGGGACGACCAACATTATTATGAGAGCTTCTCAATACCGTCAAGGCGGACGCGTTTCATATGCCATGGCCAACAGAAGTTATGAAGGCAGGGTGATGGGATCCTATCACAGTGGTCTTAGTGTAGATGGATGGGCGTATTCGGTATTGGCTTCACGTCGCTTTGGCGATGAAGGGTACCAAGACGGGACCCTCTACGATGCCAATTCGTTCTTTGCTTCTGTAGAAAAAAAGATCAACGAAAACCATAGTCTTAACTTTACAGGGTTTTATACACCAAACAGAAGAGGTCGTTCTACAGCGATCACACAAGAGGCTCGGGACCTGAAAGGAATTAGATATAATCCTAACTGGGGATATCAAGACGGAGAGATTCGCAACAGTAGAATTCGTGAGATAGAAGAACCAGTATTAATGTTAAACCATTACTGGAACCTGGGAGAGAATACAACACTTAACACCAATATTGGTTATCAGTTTGGGAAAGTGGGGAACACCCGTATCGATAACGGAGGAACCCGTCTCGTTACGATCAACGGACAGAATGCGTATATAGGTGGGGCTCGTAATCCCTTCGGAAATTATTACCAAAGACTGCCAAGTTATTTTCTGCGTTTCGAGAATCCTTCGGCTTACGACTATCAATTAGCGTATCAGGCAGAACAGGAATTCATTAATGACGGGCAACTGGATTGGGAGTCACTGTATCGTGCCAATGCTATTGCTTCAGCAAATGGCGGAAATTCAATCTACGCGATTCAAAATGACCGAAATGACGATACTCAGTTGAGCGTGAATTCTGTTTTGAATACACGTATTTCAGAAAATATCACTATTAACGGTGCAGTGAACTACCGCAATCTAAAAAGCGAGAACTTTGCAGAGTTGAAGGACCTTTTGGGAGGGACCGGTTATTTGGATGTGGACTTCTTTGCAGAAGGAGAAAGCAATGAAGTAGTTACAGACATTGCGCAGAGTGACCTTAGAAATCCTAACAGGATCGTAAAAGAAGGAGATCGTTATAAATACAACTACGATCTTAATGCCGACGTGATCTCCGGTTTTGCACAAGCTCAGTTCGAGTACAGCATTGTCGACTTCTACGTGGCGGCCTCAGCCGGACAAACCAGCTATCAACGTGTTGGATTATTCGAGAACGGGAACTTCCCCGGAGCTGCATCTTTTGGCCCCAGCGAAGAAGTTAGTTTCACCGATTACGGGGTTAAAGGAGGTCTTACCTACAAGATCACAGGACGCCATTTGTTGGATTTTAATGCAGGGTATTTGACCAAAGCACCTAATTTGCGAAATACTTTTAGCAATGCGAGACAAAATAACGATGTGGTTGTAGGAATTGAGACCGAAAAGATCCAAAATGTAGATGCGAGTTATATCTATCGTTCTCCTTTGGTAAAGGCGCGATTAACAGGTTACTACAACACCATTGCAGATCAAACCGATATTAATTTCTATTTTACTGAATCGGCTCGTGGCACAGAAGACGGGGCTGCGTTTCTACAGGAAATTATCACGGGTATCGAAAGTCGCCGTATTGGAGCCGAACTGGGCGTGGAAGCACAAGTGACCACTACCGTAAAACTGAAAGCGGCTGCATCTGTGGGACAAAATGTGTACACAAACAATCCAAACCAGTATTTTACTTCGGAAGATTTCTTAGGCGTGAACAACGTTCCGGGAATCAACAACGGACAACTAATCTTTGGTGACGGGACAACAAACTTGGAGAACTACCATGTAGCAGGAGGCCCGGAAAGAGCCTATCAGCTAGGTTTTGAATATCGCGATCCTGATTTCTGGTGGGTGGGCGTTACCGGAAATTATTTTTCAAATGCGTATATTGATGTAAGTACATTGAGAAGATCTGCCGGGTTCACGACCGATTTCGCAGGACAACCTTTCAACGATTACGATGAGGAGATAGCTCGTACCTTATTACAACAAGAAGAGTTCGATGATTACATGCTTTTTAATGTTGTGGGAGGGAAATCATGGAAGATCAAAGATTATTATGTTGGGTTCTTTGCAACAATCAACAATATCCTTGGAGAAGAATACATTACAGGTGGATTTGAAGATTCCCGTAATGCAGACTACCGATCGCTTTTGGAAGAAAGCAAACGCGATACCCCGGTATTTGGTTCCCGTTACTTCTTTGGAAACGGAACTACCTATTATGTTAACCTATACGTTCGATTCTAATTAAAATAAAAAATAAATTATACCTAATGAAAACTGCAAATATTTATAAACTTTTTACCCTTATCCTGGCACTGGTAGTTGTAGTGTCTTGTGTAAAGGATGACGAATTTGATGTGCCTTCTCAAGAGATTGAGCCGGTTACAATAGATCAAACAAAAGTGATCGAGATCGCAACATTACGCGACCTTTTGGAACAAGAGATCAATAGTAACGGAAACAATATACTTACTTTCAATGAAGATAATCCCGATAACGACAAATACATTGTTGGGTACGTGATCTCCAGTGATGAAGCAGGAAATTTCTTCGAAGAACTTGTTCTTCAAAACGATTTTCAAAATCCAAATGCGGGTGTTAAGGTATTGGCAGATGTCAATCCATTGTTTACCACTTACGAGTTTGGGAGAAAAGTATTCGTGAAGTTAGAGAACTTAAGTGTTGCTTTCGACAGTGGTGTTTTGGCACTGGGCGTTCGTGACGGGAACGATGTTGCGAAGATCGCAGAATCCAATCTGTTCGACGTGATCACCAGAGATCCCGAAGTTAAAGAAATTGTGCCGTTGCCACTTTCAATCAACGATTTTAATGCAGAATTGACAAACCTGTACATTCGTTTAAACGACGTACAGTTTAACCGTAACGAAGTACTTGGAGCAGATCCAAAGACCTTTGCTGCAGAACCTGATGATCAGTTTGACGGGGAACGACTATTAGAAAGTTGCGCAACTGGCGCAACCGTTATTTTTAGCACTTCTACCTTCGCCGATTATAAATCGTTGTTACTCCCAACCGGGAGAGGTACCTTGGACGGATTGTTGACATATAATTTCTTCGGGGATGAGTTGAACGTTACTGTAAACGAGCCGTCAGCTATTAATTTTGACAGCACCGAACGTTGCGATCCTATGGAGGTGAATTGTGGACTTGTATCCAGCGTTGGTTCCAATGTGCTTTTTAGTGACTTTTTCGAAACACAAAGTACAGGGTCGCCAATTTCAGGCAACGGTTGGACCAATTATATTGAAGCGGGAACCGAAACGTGGGAAGCATATTTCGACGATGGGACCAATGCATCTTTAGGTATCTCTGCACGTATGGGCTCATTTAACAGTGGTGACGATGCATCTATAGGATGGTTGATCACTCCTGAAGTTAATTTCGATGCTCAGGACGGTGAAACCATAACCTTTAAAACCTCCAACAGTTTTAGTGACGGTAGCACACTGGAAGTCCTTTTCTCAAATGATTGGGACGGAAATCCTGCAACCATCACCTCGGCTACCTGGAGCTTGCTTTCCGATGCTTATGTTGTAGCAGACGGAGAGTTCTTTGGTGACTGGTTTACCTCAGGAAATGTAGACCTGTCCTGTATCACAGGAAGCGGGCACATTGCTTGGAAGTACACGGGTAGTGGTGAAGCAGAGTTTGACGGAACCTACGAGCTTGATGAGATCGAAATTCGTTCGAACTAAACACTCGATCATTATAAAATTAAAACCTCCCATGTTAGGGAGGTTTTTTTATGCGATGCTTTTTCTGAAGGTCTCTATTCTTAAAGCAGACTACTCTGCGGATGTGTAATGCTTCGGAAACAGAAGCAGTTTAGTATTTGGAGGGTCTTTTCAGAAGAATAGAAAAGTCACTTCCGCTTTCCCGTTTCTGAAACAGCCGGAAACAGCTGAAGCAATTCCTTTCAGAAAAAGTAAAGGAGCTATACGTGAAGTCCGTAAAAGTAAAACCCCTTCAATTACGAAGGGGTTTTGGTTGATGGTTGGTTATTTAGTTGAAAATGACCTAGCGTTCCACGATTATAAATTCGGAACGTCTGTTCTTTTGGTATTCGGCGTCGCTACAGTTGGTACCGCAGTCAACGGCCGGTTTGGTCTCTCCAAATCCTTCACCGCTAATTCTACTTGCATCTATCCCTTTTGAAATAACATACTGCACAGTGGCTTGAGCGCGGCGTTCAGATAGTTCCAGATTGGAAACATCATTTCCTCTGTTGTCGGTATGCGCTTCAACTTTAATTTTCATTTTTGGATATTTCTGCATGATCGCGATCAATTTATCCAATTCGAAGGCAGCTTGTGGCTTGATATTGTGTTTTCCAAGGTCGAAAAGGATAGGATCCAATTGTACTTTGTCGTCTACGATAATGGCTTCAATTGGACGCAATTCGATCATACTGTTTCGAACCTCTTTATCTGTTCCTTTGGTTTCTGTAATGGCATTTGGTTCAAATCCTTTTGCCAATGCCTGTACCACATGTTCTTTATCACATTCAGCCAAGAAGTCAACCTTTCCGTCATCGCCGGTAGTTTTTGAACTTATCTTGTTTTCAAAAGCGTCATAGAGATCAACACGTGCGCCAGCTATTGGAGTGTCTGTATATTCATCCATTACTTGAACGTTGATCGTGACGATACAAGGGACTTCGATCTCCTTTACGGCGTAAATATCATCGCTTCCTTTTCCGCCTTTACGGTTGGAGGAAACATATCCCTCTTTTGTAGCAGGATCGTATGTAAATGCAAAGTCATCGTCGGCACTGTTCACACCATTCCCTAAGTTTTTAGGTGCTCCAAAATCGCTTCCTGAAGCTTCTGCGGCGAACACGTCCAGTCCTCCAATTCCCATGTGGCCGTTGCTGGAAAAGTACAAGGTACCGTTACTGTCCACAGAAGGGAATACTTCTTTTCCTTCCGTATTGATATGATCTCCTAACCGAACAGGTGTTCCCAGGCTTCCGTCTTTATTTACGGCGACCTTGTAGATGTCGCTCATTCCTTTCCCGCCCGGCATATCGCTTACAAAATAAAGTGTATTTCCGTCAGGGCTAAGGGCCGGATGTCCTGTAGAATATTCGCTGTTATTGAAGGGAACCGATTGGATTCCACGCCATACACCATCAATGTTTTCGGCGTAGTACAGATTGATCTGGTTGATCCCGCTCTCGCTGGTCTCGTAATCGCCGTTAAAGTAATCGTTTCTGTCAAAATACATACGTTTGCCATCCGGTGAAATAGCCACATTGCCTTCATGGTATTTTGTGTTGAGGTCACCGCCTTCAATTAAAGTGGCATTTTTAACAGTACCTCCCACGATATCGGCTTTATAGATATCCAAGAATGGCTCTTCATTCCACCCGTATTTTTTTCGGGAGGTATTTCTTGCAGATGAGAAATAGAAGGTCTTTCCTATAACGGTCCCTCCAAATTCTGAATATTCGGTATTGATATCCTTCAAATTTGTTGCAGAGAATTTTGCTTCGGTTTCTGCCAGTGTAGGGACAAAATTTGGACTCTTCATGAACTCCATTGCGCGGGAATCACCAGGTTTCATTTCGGCGAACTGCTGCATATACGTAGTATAATCGCTGTATTTACCGTTGGCTTTCAAGGCCTGAGCATAGTTGTAGACCGTTTCGGCATCTACGTCCTTGCCTTTCACGACGCGGCGGTAGTAGGTTTCGGCTTTTTTAGTATCATTTAAATAATAGTAGCTGTTTCCCAAACGCTCGAACACGTAACGTCCGGCTTTTCCATCCTTCAGCAATTTTTGATATGCTTCGGCGGCATCGGTGTACAATAGTTTATCGTACAGATCGTCTGCTTTTTTAGTGTCTTTATTCTGTGCCGTGGCCACGGTAGTGCTGACCACTATAAGTAAGAGAAATGTATATATTTTTTTCATTTTGAATGAACTTAAATTAGTGATTAGAAGTATCTGGGTGAACGCATTGCACGTTTGTTAAAGATAAGGTCGAATGTTAGGATGATCTCGTGAGAGGCATCACTTACTACGTTAATATCTGAAACGACATGATCGTAAGCATACCCTATACGAATGGCCGGAGTCGCCTGGAATCCTACGAGTCCACTAAATGAATCGTCCAGTCGATAGGAAGCTCCTATTTCAAATTTCTCATAAAATAGTGCATTGAGGTTCCCATCGAATGATACCGGCGCATCAAAAGCCGATTTCACCATAACCGAAGGTTTTATCTTTACATTCTCTGAAGCCTGGAACACATAACCTGCTGTAGCGAAGTAATGGTTGGTCTCACTTCCGTACTTAATTCCATTCTCGTCCAAATGAACAGAGTTCAATAAATTAGGAACTGAAAGACCCAAATAGAAGTTCTCTGCGTATAAGAAGGCTCCTGCCCCCACATTGGGATAGGTGTTATTAATGTCTTGAGAGAAGAACGGGTCGTTTGGATCCTGTAGCTCTAGATCCACCAATCCCACATCGTGAAACGTAGCTCCTGCCTTTAATCCCAGAGCCAGTTTAAGGCTTTCGCTTACCTGTAGAGTATAGGAAAAGTCTGCGAATACGTTGGTTTCTTTAATAGGGCCTAATTCGTCCTTAATGGCGGAGAGTCCCAGGCCTATTTTGTCGCTTATGGGAGAATGTGCTGCAAAGGTGATGGTCTCTGGTGCGCCTTCAAATCCAGACCATTGTTTACGGTACAAAGCTGTGACCGATAAGCTTTCCTTGCTTCCTGCGTAGGCAGGGTTGACCACATTCATATTGTACATATATTGTGTATACTGCGGGTCTTGCTGAGCCGAAGCATAATCGATACACAGTATACTTACTAAGAGTACTAATAGCGATAGTTTTTTCATTATACTAGATTGTTTTATTATTAGTTGGTTATTTGTTTAGATAGATCCATCCGGTTACCGGATCGTTAGCATTTAATTCGATGACATAGTAATACGTCCCCACAGGAAGTTCTGCTCCGTCTGTGGTATTTCCGGTCCATTCGTTTATGTATTCTGTCTTTTCATATACAATGCGACCGTCTCTGTTAAAAATGGAGAGTTTTTTAATGTCTTCTTTATCGTCCAAGAAGGTAAGATCCAAGAAGTCATTTTGACCATCGCCGTTAGGGGATATCCCCTGGGTGATCACACAATTCTCATTGTCGTAAAAAGTTATTTCTATCGAATCAGAGCCAATACAACCATCGTCATTAATGTCTACGGTATAGATCCCGGCTTCGGTAACCTCCAGCATGGTGCCAGTTGCACCTTCAATTACACCACCATCCAAGAACCATGTATACGTCACTGAATTTGGATCGGCATTAATAGGTGTCGCATTCAAGATCGCCACATCCTGGGCACATTTAATAATGGTTTCTCCCAATTCTACTTCGGGAAGGGTTCTAAAGTTTATGGTCACATCATCTGTTTCCACACACCCAAAAATAGTAACTTCCACGCTGTAGACACCGTCTTCGGTTACAGTAATAGTAGGAGTTGTTTCACCTGTACTCCACACATAGGTTGCGTTAGCAGGATCTTGACCTACAATCACAGGGACGATCTCATAACTGGAATCGCCACAGGGTTCGATGAGGTCTCCAATATCTACGGTGAAAACTATCTTCTCTACAAAAACTTCTTGCGTGATCTCACAACCATTTCCTGTGACAACAGCACTGTAGGTTCCGGTTTCTGAAACTTCAAGTGTACTATTAGTCTCTCCCGGTATCTCCACCCCATCTTTTAACCATTTGTAGCCTAGGTCCGAAAGTTCGCCCGGATTTGTTACCGTAGCGTCTAAAATGATGGTCTCATCTTCACAAACAAGGCGATCATCTCCCAGGTCGAATTCAGGATTTGGAAAGAACTCTACAAGGATCTCGTCGTTTAATACACATTCGGAATTGTTCAATTCGATCTCTACGCTGTATAATCCGGTCTCGGTTATTACAAGCGTTTGGTTTGTTTCATTAGGTATTTCAACACCGTCTTTAAACCACTTGTAGGTACCTCCGTCCACAAAACCTGCGTCCAAGGTAACTTCGGTATTCTCGCAAACGGCATCACCGGAGCCCAATAAGATATCGTCTCCCAGGTCTACATTTCCAATATTGAAACTTCCTGCCTTTAAGAAAACAGCCGAGTCAAATGAAGCATCTCCTCTGTCGGCGATCACCAATTTTATGGTATAGATCTCGTTTGGTACAATACTTACGGTTGCAGTTGTCAATGAGGCCGTAAGTCCGTCGAACTGAATAGGCACATCATTGGTATTGTCATTATCATTACTTACATAGAACTCGGGAAAGTAATTTACACCGGGGACTTCTCCGCCGCATAGAAACCCGTTTACGGGGTCATCTGCCGGATCTAAGTGAATTGTGGCGGTACTCACCAAGACATTGTTGGACCCCTCGATGGCAGCGATATTTGTTCCACCGAACGGAGCGCCGGAATCATCCGGAATTCCGGGACCCTTCAGAAGAAATACAAATCCATCTCTAAAGAGGTCACTACATTCAAATTGGTCCTCATATTCTTCCGAAGCGAATATAAATTCAAAATCGATCTCCGTAAGGCTTGAGCTGAAGGTAAATTCAAATACGGTTGCGTTATTGGTATCCACCGTGGTTCCGTAGAGATTATTCAAAATCGCTTCAATATCAACATCGCCGGGCCAGTCCAAAGAACTCCCGTCTGATGTTCCCGTATTATCATTAGGGCCTTCGGCACTTACGGCAAATCCGGAGGAAAGGATAATCCCTTCAGAAAAAGGGAAACTAGAACCTCCATCTCTAAAATAACCCCAGCTGCGTTCATTGATATTGGAAGCTCCGTCGGGGTTATCAGCCAAATTTGTCAACTCGATATCCACACAGGAACTGCCACTTACCAGTACTTCCTGAATGAGTGCTTCGGCTGAAAGATCTGTTTGAGGATCGTTCACATCATTGACCACAATCGATTGGGCCTGTGTGATGAAGGAACTCAAACATATTAGAATCAATAGTTTTATTTTCATTCGTTTTCGGTATTAATTAGATTGGGTATTTAGGTAGATCCAACCACTTTTCACGGCACCGAATTCTTGATCGGGTTGATCGAACTTAATAACATAGAAATAAGTGCCTGTGGGTAATTGGGCATTGTTATTGTCTTGTCCGCACCATTCGTTCAAGTAATTGGATTGAGTATAAACGCTTGTTCCCAGGCGATTAAATATTTCTACTGAAAAAGCTCCGGTACGATCGACCAGATATTCCAGATCAAGACAATCGTTCATCCCGTCTCCGTTTGGAGATAACCCTTCAGAAATCACACATTGACCAATATTGTAAAGAGTGACATCTACACTATCGGTGCCGGTGCAATCACCTTTTGTAATGATCACCGTATAGGTTTGTGTTCCCACGGTATTCGGCTCGAAAGAAATTTCGATACTGCTTCCGGTTTCCCCTGGAATAAGTTCATCGTTTAGTAGCCATTGGTAGGAAACGTCAGTCTCATCTGTATTAGCTGTGATGGTTCGTATATCGCTGGCACAGGTTTTAAAGTCGTCACCTACCGTAACCTCAAGGTCACTTCGGGGTTCTATCAAAATACTATCGGTACTAGAGCAGAAGCCAACTGTTACGACAACACTGTATTCGCCCAATTCGGTGACCACCAGTGTGGCATCGGTTTCTGAAGCTAAAACAACACCATCCTTGCTCCATTCATAAGTAGCAGTCGCGGGATCGAAGTTAGTAGGAGAGGCATCCAAGATCACAGGTTCTTCGAAACAGGTTTCGATATCTGCGCCCAGGTCGATCACCGGACTATCTTCCAGCTGAACATTGATCGTTTTTTCAAGGCTGCAATTTTCGACGGTTACCGTAACAGTATAATCGCCGGATTGGCTTACAGTGATGGTTGGGGTGGTTTCACCAGTACTCCAAAGAATCGTTGCATTGGGGGCGCCACTGCCGCTAACTGTTACAGAAAGATCTGCCGATTCTTGGTCACACGCCTGTACATCCGGTGTCACTTCAATAGCGAAGGAGAGTTCGAGCTCAACAAGCACGTCATCCATACGTACTTCGGTTGAGCCGTCTTCAAGTTCGGTAGTAAGCACTGCGGTATAGACGGTATCTTCGGTTGGACACACAGTGATTCTAGGTGATGTGCCAATGACTGCTCCAGTTGGATCCAACCACTGGAAAGAACTTGCACCCGTAGGCTGCCCGTTAGGTACAAAACGCCAGTTTTCATTCGTTGCTTCCCATACTCCTGTGTTACGATCCGGCGGCACACTAAACTCGGTTAAGTCATTCCCCATGATACCTAAGGTAGCCAATCCTTCATTCCAACCCGGACAGCTTGGCTTGTTGATAAGATTTACATCAATTACATTCAGGGATTCATACAGAAGGATTTGTTGCGTCGTGAAAAAAGTACTATCGCAAGAACTTCCAAAATGAGGGACATTATCAAAATTGAGCACAAAAATCCGGAACGGAGCTTCTCCCGTAACAAAATAGTTGATTCTTGCCGGATCCGGGTTCACCGCAGGATTCAAATCATGAAAAGCCCCATAAATTGTATTTAGTGGGAAATTGCTATCGGTATACGGTAGAAGATCTTCCGGGGCACTGTTCCATCCGTTAAATTGGTTGGCCAGTGAGGTATCGAACGAGATCTGGCCATTTGCAGCCATTACCAGTTGCGTATAATCATTCTGAAAATAATTAAAGGTAAAGGGGATCGTGATGACATCGCTCCATCGGTCATCAATGACCAAGTTTGTAGGAGTTCCACCGGAAACAGGTGGAAGATCGCATATAGGTCCTTGAACTAAATATGAAGAAGTTGTTAGCCGTGGGACGGCAATGATCTCTGCTTCCAGTTCGGTACAAGGCGTTTCGCAGGAGAGTACTACATCCGGCCCTGCATTAAGTAGTTCACAACCTCCGTCACTTATACAAACAAAGGTAAGCGGGTCACTACTAACAGCACAGCTGGTGTCGTCCAAATTCGTCACTGTGACAGTGACATTGGTGAAAGGCACATAAGGCCCAATTTGATATGTACCCGTACCTGGAGCACTTACAGGCGTGGATCCTTGATCGTCTGTTATTTCCAGAGCTGAGGCTGAGCCCAAATCCGTAACGTCAACATTGATAAAAAACTCGCCGTCACCATCGCAATTTCCTTCCGCAGCAAAGTTTACTTCAGGATTAAGACAGGTAGTACAAAAAACATCATAGTCCCAGGCGGTCTGCCCGCCGGACTGACAGCTGTTCGACACATCCGATGTAATCATTAATGTAATAGTATCTCCTGAAGAAGTATAGGTCAATCCCGTAAGATCACCGTTATTTCCATAAGGAGTTTCTTCATTAAGGTCGGTAATCCCATTGGAATCGAGTATCACCACCTCGTCGAAATTATTCTCTACGGTACCCGAATTAAATACAATACGTAGAGGAAATCCATTGGAACTTTGGAATACGAACGATGAATTGTCATTATTAGCATAACAAAACGTATTGTTCAACGGACTTGCGGTACAATCAACAGTGGTTTGACCAAAAGTAAGTGCTGTTGTAAAAAATAAAAAAAGCGCTAAATAGGCTTTAGCACTCATGGTGTTATGTGTTAACATTTTGGAAAGGTTAGAAGTTAATTTAGGGGATAAAAGTAAATCCATATAGTTGAGGTTGGTTGTTATTGCGCACTAAATTATATAATTTTATCAATTATAAAATTCTTGTGATATTTTTTAGACGTACCGCAAGAATTTTCCGATTAAAGCCGTGTTAAATATACGTTAATTTTCATGAAATGTACAAGCGGTGCAGGCCATAAAGTGATCACTATTTCCTGCCAAATATTTTCTTCCTGTAAAAGTTCTAAAAGGATTCACTCTCTGTCTCCTGCAAACAACCTAAAATTGTGTAAGTTAAGATCTGAGATATGTTCTAGCGGATTAATTCCTGAATTTCTTGAATAGAGTTGTGAAAAATAAAATTAATCAAAAGGATTTCTATTCTCATAATAATTTAAACTACCATAAGAGGAGTGAAGCATTTCCGTGTGGTGATAATACTAAATAGTTATCAATTTCCTTAAACTTACTCATGGTGTAGGTTGGGATTCTATACTAAGGAGTTTCCATGCAACGACTGTTAATTGCATGTAAAATACAAAAAAGCAGTGCAATGTGTTTTGTACCTTTGTGAAAGAAATTGAGGATATGCTTGAAAAAACCGAATTAGATTACGAAAAGACCATACTCATTGGCCTTATCACCCAACAGCAGGATGAGGACAAGTCTAAGGAGTATTTGGACGAACTGGAATTTTTAGCCTATACTGCCGGAGGGGAGGTACTGAAACGTTTTGTGCAGAAGATGGAAATGCCTAACCCTAAAACATTTATTGGTACAGGGAAACTCGAGGAAGTGCGACAATTTGTAGAAGCGCACGATATTGGCGTTGCAATTTTCGACGATGAATTATCACCCGCTCAGCAAAAGAACATAGAGAAGATCCTTCAATGTAAAATCATTGATCGTACCAATCTCATATTAGATATATTCGCGCAACGCGCTCAGACCAGTTATGCGCGAACTCAGGTAGAATTAGCACAGTATGAATATTTATTGCCTAGACTGGCAGGTATGTGGACCCACTTAGAGAGACAACGAGGGGGTATTGGAATGCGTGGTCCGGGAGAAACCGAAATAGAAACCGACCGTCGGATCGTTCGCGACCGAATCGCATTGTTAAAGAAGAAGATCACAACAATAGACAAACAAATGGCGGTGCAACGCGGTAACCGGGGATCTTTGGTACGCGTGGCTTTGGTAGGATATACTAATGTGGGGAAATCTACATTGATGAACGTTATTAGTAAGAGTGAAGTTTTTGCAGAAAACAAACTGTTCGCTACTTTAGATACTACTGTTCGTAAGGTAGTTATTGGCAACCTACCATTCTTGTTGACAGATACCGTAGGGTTTATTAGAAAGCTACCCACTCAATTGGTTGAGTCCTTTAAGAGCACTTTGGATGAGGTTCGAGAAGCCGATCTCCTCCTACATGTGGTCGATATATCCCACCCGTCGTTTGAAGATCATATAGCCTCGGTAAATAAGATCTTGGATGAAATTGAAAGTGCCGATAAGCCAACGATCATGGTTTTTAACAAAATTGATGCTTACGAACCTGAAACCATCGAAGCAGATGACCTGATGACCGAAAGGACCAAGGCACATTACTCGCTGGAAGACTGGAAACGTA
This sequence comes from Altibacter lentus, assembly GCF_000746845.1. Taxonomy (GTDB): domain Bacteria; phylum Bacteroidota; class Bacteroidia; order Flavobacteriales; family Flavobacteriaceae; genus Altibacter; species Altibacter lentus. The sequence continues at coordinate 2,156,078 of NZ_KN050846.1, forward strand.
CTTGGATGCATACAGCAAACCCCGAAGCCATCTTTATTTCAGCACTGGAAAAGGAAAATTTCGAAGAGTTTAGACGTCTTGTTTATGAAAAGGTGAAAGAGATCCACGTAAGTAGGTTCCCTTATAACCATTTCCTGTATGATGAATACACAGAATAATTATAATAGAAAAGCCGTCAGAGATGACGGCTTTTCATTTGTAGCATGAACCTTTCGAAGACTAACTAACCAAAGATATAAAAACATCGATCGGTTCATATAGCGCTACTGCTCATTCAATTTTTTTGAAGTTAAAAACCATAGGTTACACCTATTCCCAGTGCTTCCCTGATCTGAAATGCCTGTACCGCGTTGTCGTCATATATTGCTTGAAATGTTGCATTGGCGGTAATAAATTTGTTGACGGCCATAATTAGATTAAGGGTGTAATCAATATCAATATTCTGGGGGTCCTCCAAATAATTTGAATACAAGTTAAGAATATTCTCCACAGTTACATTCTTCATTATGTCAAATTTAGCATATCCGTTTATAGAGGCACCAAACTCAAAACGGGTGGACTCTCCCATATCCACACCAAAGTAATCGCCGTCTTCATAACCCGGTAAACTTGTAAAGGCATTATCTACAAAGATTAGTTTGGCAGTAGCGGGAGATATGTTCACGCTAAGATCATCGTTTTTCTTCCATAGAAGTCCCGGACCTGTTTGAAGGTATCCGGGGGATAAGAACTTAGTGGTTTCGGTACGTATTTCATTGTCATTTACATCTTCTCCGTATTCGTATCCGGAGGTAAACTGGGTTTTAAAATTCAAAAAATAGGAGTAGTACCAATTGGTTTCTTTTATCTGTTTCCCCAGAACGGAGTTCAACTCTAAACGATCGTTTGTTTTTCGTGTGAACTCCTGTTCCTTTGTTTTTGTCACCCCGTAATCTGCAATGATACGATTATCCCAAACTAATGGTCCTTTTCTGTAATTGAAGTCATACGTCAGGTTTAAATTGGCCGCATAGTTTGATGTGCCTCCGCCGGTCCATTCTTCATTAAATGCCGCTTGGCTAAACAGTAATGAAATATTCCCTCCTTTTGTCCAACCATCCTTTGGAACTTCTTTCTCTTCAGCTCCTTGAGCGAAAAGTGATATTGGCACACACAGGAGAAACAAGCATGTAAGTTTTTTCATTGTTTAGATTTTGGTAAAACAAAAATACTTTTTCTTTTTACTTTCTGAAATAAAATAGCCTCTAAATAGCATGTTATTAAGCGTCGTGCAGAGAATCGATTTAAGGACGCTTTTTCTTGAAAAGCGGTACAGACGAACACGCCTCACCATACATAATGCTCTTTGCAATAGGCTGAAGCTTTTGAGCAAGAAGCGTATAAGCAGCCGGAGGGATGGCCTTATGGGAACAGCCTTTAATGATCACCGGCTTATCTTTATATTCCTCAACCGAAAGATCACCAACAATCTCTGAAAAGATAGCCGTTTCCAGCATGTCGAGAGAACCTACAGTGACCTTCTTGGCATAAGGAGCCAAAGCGATACTAAGCAACATGTACGCCCAACCGGGAATGATCGCATCGGTGCTGCAATAAAGGGCCACAAAACAATCTTTGTATTGCGACCAATTATGCTCTGAAACATGGTTTCGGAAGTCATTTTCCTTTAAAACGATACCTTCCAATAACCACGGAGCGATATCTATTTGAATGCGGTTTCCTGCGGGATAATATGCTTCGAGATCAATAGTGATTAGTTTGCTGTTTGCGACCCTATTTATTATTTCCTTCTCCATTACAGCATTCCGAGTTCTAATTTGGCTTCCTCACTCATAAGGTCCTGAGTCCAAGGCGGGTCGAAAGTAATCTCAACTTCGGCATCTTTTATCATCTTGATCGACTTTACTTTATCTTCTACCTCAACCGGAAGAGTTTCGGCGACAGGACAGTTTGGAGTTGTAAGGGTCATTAAGATCTTAACTTCGGCGTCCTCATTGACAAACACATCATAGATAAGGCCTAATTCATATATATCGACAGGAATCTCAGGGTCATAAATGGTCTTTAAGACCTTTACGATCTTTTCTCCTAATTCTGTAGTATCAATAGGTGTTGTTTCCATAGTTTAAGTATTTAGCTGGGTTTGATAGGCGATAGCATCCAGTTTCATTTGCTTGATCATGGATACCAATCCATTGGCCCGTGTAGGGGATAGGTGTTCTTTTAGCCCTATTTCATCAATAAAGGAAGTGTCGGCTGTTAAAATAGCCTCCGGGGATTGTTTTGAAAACACTCGCACCAAGATCGCTACGATCCCTTTTGTAATAATCGCATCGCTGTCGGCAGTGAATTCGATCTTTCCATCCTTCAATTCTGAATGCAACCATACTTTAGATTGACAGCCCTTAATCAACTTATCTTCCGTCTTTAAAGACGGGTCGATAAGGGGCAGGGTCTTGCCTAACTCGATCATGTATTCATACTTTTGCATCCAGTCCTCGAACATGGCGAATTCATCGATCAATTCTTCTTGTATGGCTTCAATAGTCATAATTAATTCGCTTCTTTCGTATCTTTTTGTGCTGTTAAAAGTACACTTCGGTCATTCTTGGAATAAAGAGTAAGAACGTTATTCTGAAGACCGTAAGAACCCGTGTTTCGGAGTGCTGCTAATACGCCTTGTTCAATGTCCATAACTGGTTTTTCACAAGCCATTTCGGTTACAGCAATGTCTTTAAACGATAGTGCATAGAGGTCCAAGGTGTAATTTCCGAAGAATGTATTACAACCTGTGTTTCCACGAACGGACTTGTCCAGGGCTGCGAACGAAATAAATACATTTTTTTCTGAATTTCCGGGAACGGAGATCCCATCCACCGAAGTGATGTTGTAAACCCCCGAAAGTTGAACATTTCCAGCCACGTCTATTACTTTTTTTGTTTCGTCACACCCCATGATTGCGAATGAGAGGGCGAATGCGATTACTAATGATAGTGTTTTCATTTTCTTTTTTTTATGTGAGCATTTGTTTTGCTTTCGACACAGCTGCTACCAGCCGGTCTACTTCTTCTTTTGTATTGTAAAAAGCGAAAGATGCCCGCACTGTGCCGGGAATCTTATAAAAATCCATTATAGGTTGCGCACAATGGTGTCCGGTGCGTACCGCGATTCCTAATTTATCTACAATCGTACCAATATCGTACGGGTGTATGCCTTCAATATTGAAGGAGATCACAGAGGTCTTTTTTGTGCCTGTTCCGTATATGCGTAAACCTTCGATTTCCAAAAGCTTCTTGGTGGCGTATTCCAGCAAAAATTTTTCATGTGCTTCGATGGCATCAAAACCAATACTGTTAAGATAATCAATTGCCGCGCCAAACGCAATACCTCCTGCAATGTTTGGAGTTCCCGCTTCAAATTTATGTGGAAGATCGGCATAGGTGGTTTTTTCGAAAGAAACCTCTTTTATCATTTCTCCACCGCCTTGATACGGAGGTAATTTACGAAGCCATGTTTCCTTTCCGTAAAGAACGCCTACACCGGTAGGGCCGCACATTTTGTGTGCGGAGGTTACATAGAAATCAACATCCAACGCCGCAAAATCAGGTTTAACGTGCGAGCAGGCCTGTGCGCCATCAATTAGAACGGCAGCACCAACTTCGTGCGCTTTTTGTATGATGATCTCGATTGGATTGATGGTTCCCAGCGCATTTGAAATATGGTTGACAAATACCAGTTTGGTCTTTTCTGAAAGGATCTTGCTGTAATCAGAAATAGCAAGGGTTCCATCCTCATTCATGGGGATCACCTGCAAGGTCGCTCCTGTACGTTCGCATAGCATTTGCCACGGGACTATATTTGAATGATGTTCTAACGCCGAAACAATGATTTCGTCTCCTTTATTTAAGAGCGATGAAAATCCTGATGCTATTAAATTGATTCCATGAGTCGTACCGGCCGTGAAGATCACTTCGTGAGCATGCTGAATACCAAAATGCTGTTGTATTTTTTTTCGCGCGGCCTCATATGCGTCGGTCGCTTCTTGAGACAAGCTGTGCACGCCTCGGTGAATGTTGGCATTGTAGTGAGAATAATAGTTTACAATGGCATCAATAACCATCTGAGGTTTTTGAGAGGTGGCTGCATTGTCCAAATAGACCAATGGGTACCCGTTCACTTGGCGCTTCAAGATGGGGAAATCGGCTCGTATTTTCTGGACGTCCAACGCCATAACTGAGGTTTTAGGGTTAAATTTCGAAGCCCAAACTTACCCCAATCTTATTTGCAATAAGCTTGTTGATGCGTCGTTTTAGTTCCGGTATTTTTACACTTTCCAATACGTTGTTGGCAAACGCATACATAAGCAGGGCACGGGCCTCTTTCTTACCAATGCCTCGAGAACGCATGTAGAACATTGCCTCTTCATCCAATTGGCCAATGGTGCATCCATGCGAGCACTTTACATCGTCTGCAAAAATCTCTAGTTGTGGTTTTGCATTGATCGTTGCTTTGTCATCAATAAGGATGTTATTGTTTTGCTGAAAAGCATCTGTTTTCTGTGCATCCTTCTCAACGATCACTCTACCGTTAAAGACGCCTGTAGAAGCGTCGCCAAATATTCCTTTATAATCTTGATGGCTTTCGCAATTGGGTGCGATATGGTGAACCAAAGTATTGTGGTCCACATGTTGATTGTCTTCAAGTATCGTAATTCCCTTTAGTGTAGAATTACAATGTTCACCTTCTTGATAGAAATTTAAATTGTTACGTGTGAGCTTGCCTCCAAATGAAAACGTATGTACGTTACAATCTGAGTCACGCTCCTGCGAAATATAGGTTGTATCTATAAGGGAGGCGGTTGCCACATTGTTCTGTATCTTATAGTAGTCTACATGGGCACGTTTTTCAGCAAAGATTTCGGTAACACAGTTAGTGAGAACCTCATTTTCAGAAAGACTTTGGTGTCGTTCTATAATCTGTACATGGGCATTTTCGCCCACAACAATCAAATTACGCGGCTGCAGGAAGACGGCAGCTTCATTTCCTGTTGAGAAATTAATGATCTCGATAGGTTTCTCTACCTCCTTATGTTTCGGGATGTGGATATAGGCTCCTTCTTTTGCAAAAGCAGTATTGAGTGCTGTAAGGCTTTCTTGCTTGGCAGCTTTATTGAAATACGCTTCAACTACGGGTTTGTATTTTGCTTTGTTCAATGCCGAAGACATCAAACACACATCTAGCTTGTCGTGTGTCGTTTCGGAAAGGAACGAACTGTATACACCATCGACGAATACAATTTTATAGGTATCGAGATCGTGAAGGAAATATTTTTTAACTTCCTTGAATTCAATAGAACGCTCTAGTTGCTTGGGAAAAACACTGTAATCGCTCTTCAGCAAGGCGTTAAGCGAAGTGTATTTCCAGGCTTCCTCTTTTTTCGATGGAAATCCTTTCGATTCGAAAATTTTAATAGCCTCATTTCTAAGATCATGAATAGGAGAGTCCTGCTCCAAATTGTCTTCGAAGGCGAGGTAAGAGGAAAGTAATTTGTCTTTTAAACTCATAGTGTTTGCTGCTTCATAGTACGCTTAGGCGTTCACTTCTTCTTTAATCCAGTCGTATCCTTTTTCTTCCAGTTCGTAGGCCAATTCTTTTCCGCCGGATTTCACGATCTTGCCGTCCATTAGTACGTGTACAAAATCCGGTACGATATAATCCAATAAACGCTGATAATGCGTGATGACCACTACGGCATTCTCTTGGCTTCTCAATTTGTTGACCCCATTGGCCACAACCTTAAGGGCGTCGATGTCCAAGCCCGAATCGGTCTCGTCCAGGATCGCAAGTTTAGGCTCCATCATGGCCAGCTGAAAGATCTCATTACGTTTTTTTTCACCTCCCGAAAATCCTTCGTTCAAGGACCGGGATAAGAACTTACGGTCGATCTCCAACATATCGGCCTTCTCTTTTATCATTTTTAGCATCTCGGCGGCAGGCATATCTTCGAGTCCCTTAGCCTTACGTGTTTCGTTGATAGCAGTCTTGATAAAATTAGTGACCGACACACCCGGAATCTCTACCGGATATTGGAATGACAAGAAGATTCCTTTGTGCGCACGTTCTTCCGGGTCCAATTCTGAAATATCTTCACCTTCTAGCGTGATGGCACCCTTGTGCATCTCAAACTCTTCCTTTCCGGCGATTACAGAGGCCAGAGTACTCTTCCCGGAGCCATTGGGACCCATGATCGCATGGACTTCCCCGGCTTTTACTTCCAGGTTGATGCCCTTCAAAATATCTTTTCCCTCGACACCGGCGTGTAAATTATTAATGTGTAACATATTTAGTTTTTCTTTGCTTCTATTTTAACATCAGGAGTGGCAGGGGTATCGCTAACACTAACAATTTCGGTAATGGTCAACACCTGTTCCCATCCTTCTTCATTTTCTGGTTTTCTTCCCATTTTTCCTTTTACGACAACGGGAACCATATCAAATTCATCTTTTTTTATGGGGGCTACCATTTTTGAGAGTTCAAAGGCTTTTTCATTTAGTTTCACCCCAAAAATGAAGTTCTCCCCTTTCAATACGGCACCATCAGTTAAATAAATAAACTCCCCCTTATACAAAATATTAGGCCGTCCTTCATTATCTATTACAGACTCAGTTTCTACCGCAGGGGTAGTTTCGGCAGGAGCCTTTTCTTCAGAATTCTTACAAGAAATGAACGCCGTTGATAAGGCGATAACAAAAATGATTTTTTTCATAATTTTCATAAGTTAACCAACAGAGCCTTCCAGGCTTATTTCTAATAATTTTTGTGCTTCCACGGCAAACTCCATGGGAAGCTTGTTTAACACTTCTTTGCTAAATCCATTTACAATAAGAGCTATGGCCTTTTCGGTATCGATGCCACGTTGATTGCAATAGAAGATCTGGTCTTCCCCGATCTTGCTGGTTGTCGCTTCATGCTCTACTTGTGCGGTCTTATTCTTTGTTTCTATATACGGGAAAGTATGAGCTCCGCATTTGTTCCCCATTAACAGAGAATCACATTGAGAAAAGTTTCTGGCATTGTCGGCATTGGGACTAATCTTAACCAAACCTCGGTAGCTGTTTTGCGATCTTCCGGCTGAGATCCCCTTAGAAATGATCGTACTTTTAGTGTTCTTGCCGAGATGGATCATTTTTGTGCCGGTATCTGCCTGCTGAAAATTGTTCGTCACCGCAATGGAATAGAATTCTCCAATGGAATTATCCCCTTTTAAGATACAACTTGGGTATTTCCACGTAATGGCACTTCCTGTCTCTACCTGTGTCCAAGAGATCTTGGCATTGGTTTCGCAAATTCCGCGTTTGGTCACAAAATTGTACACTCCGCCTTTTCCTTCTTTATTTCCGGGATACCAGTTTTGAACGGTTGAGTATTTTATTTCGGCATCTTCCAAAGCGATCAGTTCTACAACGGCGGCGTGCAATTGATTCTCGTCCCGACTCGGCGCTGTACATCCTTCCAGATAACTCACATAGCTCCCTTTATCGGCAATGACCAGGGTTCTTTCAAACTGCCCTGTTCCTGCTTGATTAATTCTGAAATAAGTAGACAGTTCCATGGGACATTTCACTCCTTTCGGAATGTAGCAGAAAGAACCATCACTAAATACGGCACTATTTAAAGCAGCGTAGAAATTGTCTCGCTGCGGAACCACCGTTCCAATATATTTCTTTACTAATTCGGGATGTTTTTTTATCGCTTCGGAAATAGAGCAGAAAATAATTCCTTTTTCAGCCAGTGTTTTTTTGAAAGTTGTTGCTACCGAAACCGAATCCATGACGATATCGACAGCCACACCTGCTAATTTCTTTTGCTCTTCAAGAGAGATCCCCAGCTTTTTAAAGGTCTCCAGTAATTCCGGATCTACCTCGTCTATGCTATCGTACTTAGGTTTTTTATTGGGAGCAGAATAATATGATATATTCTGAAAATTAGGCTTTTCATAGGTCACATTTGCCCAATCCGGTTCGACCATGGCCTGCCAGTAGCGGAAGGCTTCCAAACGCCATTCGGTCATCCATTCCGGTTCTTCCTTCTTCATTGAAATGGCGCGAACGATCTCCTCGTTCAACCCCACAGGAAATGTTTCAGATTCTATATCGGTATAAAATCCGTATTCGTACTCCTTGGTTTCGAGTTCTTTCTTTAAATCGTCTTCAGTAAACTTACCCATATTCCTTTTTCAGCACATTTTTATAATGAGAAACTTTCTCCACAACCGCAAGTCCTGTTGGCATTCGGGTTGTTAAAAACAAATCCTTTTCCGTTGAGGCCGCCGCTATACTCCAAGGTGGTCCCTACGAGGTATAAAAAACTTTTTTTATCGACCACGATCTTTACCGGGGCGTCCTCGAAAAGCTTATCGGTCTCACTCAACGCTTTGTCAAAAGTAAGCTCATACGATAAGCCGGAGCAACCACCACTCTTTACACCTACGCGTACAAAGTCATTGTCTACTTCATAGCCATCCTCTCGCATTAATTGTGAGATCCTGGACTTAGCTGATTCACTAACTTTTATCATTTATTTATATAGATTTGTTCTAAATTAGAGTGCAAATATACGGTAAATGCCCGTTTTAACCATAGTTCATTACGAAATATGCCTTATACTATTATAGATTTAGCTAATAATTAACAAATCCTTTTTCAGCGCTTAGAAAAAGGATTTGTGAGTTGTGGTAACATATATCTAATTATTAGTCCGGAGCCCGAAAATCCGGGTTATTTATAAACGACGGGTCCGATAGTGAAAGTAAGAATGCTTTCAGGTCGGCTTTGTCTTGTTCTGTGAGTTGTACGCCGCCTTCAGCCACGGTTTTCATAAGTGGATCTATCGTTTCAGAATAAACAAGTCCTTCACTGTAATGATCGATCACCTCATCTAAAGTCGCAAACCTACCGTCATGCATGTACGGTGCGGTGTAAGCCAAATTCCGAAGCGAAGGGGTTTTAAACAATCCAAATTCACGTGGGTCGCCGGTTACGTTTCCTCTTCCTTTATCGGTAATAGTGGCATCAAGACCATTATTATGGAAGATATTATCGGTCCACAACGGGTTGTTCGGGTTGCCGTGACAGTGAAAGCAATCCCCTCTGCTTTCGTCCATGAATACTTGGAGTCCGTTAGCTTCGGAAGGGGTCAGCTCCAATGTTCCTAAAAGATGCTGGTCGAACCTTGAATTTGCGGAGATCAGGGTTCGCATGAACTGCGCTAATGCCTTTGTGGCCAGATCGCTGTTTATGGTTCTTGTTCCGAAGGCCGCTTCGAACAATTCGGGATACTCTGCATCTGCCAAAAGACTGGCAGAAGCATTTTCCCAGGTGTTGTGCATCTCAATAGGGTTTGTGACAGGTTCTAAAGCCTGGGCTTCCAAAGAGGTGGCTCTCCCGTCCCAGAAAAACTGCTCGTTAAAGTTCCAGGCCATATTGAATATTGGCATGGAGTTGCGGTTTCCTGCAATACCATCGATACCAATACTGAATTGTCTTTCGTCTGAAAAGGCGTTCTGCGGATTATGACACGTGGCACACGCCTGAGTCCTGTCGGCAGAGAGAATAGGGTCGAAAAACAATTTTTTGCCTAGCGCAATTCCTTCAACCGTTTGCGGATTATCTGCAGGAACGACAGGAGGAATCAACTTATCACGAAACAACTGTGGGATTTCCAAAGGACTTGGTGTAGCCTCATAAGAAGGTCCCGTATCGTCAGATTCGGTGCAAGCGAAACATAGTATTGATATAAAGAACAGTGCTAAAAAGCGCATTGTAAAGATTTTTTAATTTTGTGTCACGGCGCCTCTACTAAAGACAGAAGTTCCGTTTTGAGACATCATGATCTGAGCCATGAAGTTAGGCATCAATACGGTGTGCAGATCGTTCAGGTTCCACTCATTGGGATTTTTATACCATTCGGCCACGTTCATCTTCACTTCAATCTCGGTATCATTACCAATAGATACTGTGCCAAGATCAACTTCAAAAGAAGTATCTTGTGTTGTCACCGGTGTCGTACTCGTATCGGCCGCACGTATGGTGTGGTATGCGTAACCAATTTCGGCAGATGTGTTGTCGATAAACTTTCCTTCCATGCGCATATAGTGATAACCGCCACCTAGCATCATAGGTACATTCCATCCTCCGTCTGCGGAGTTAAGATCTTGATACACACCGTCTATATTGTCTTCGTCATCAAAACCAAAAGTAAAGGTAACGTTATAATCGCCCGGCGGGATCTGTACATTGGGAGTAAAGGTAAGATTAGACTGTTCACGCACGTTCACTAGATTATAATCACCTGCATCGAAAGCCACTCCGTTTGAATTTGTGAAAGTTACATCAGAAATAAGATAAACCAGTTTTGAAAGACTCAATTGTTCACCGTGGGCATTGGTGTATTGTATTTGATCGAAGTCTGAATTCTCAATAGCATCTCCGTCCCAATTGTGAGTGAATCTTAGATCGACACTTGCCGGTGTTGGAGTCGCGTCATCGTCATTATTGCAGCCAAAAGCTACCAAGACGATCAAGGTTAAGAGGGCAATGTTTTTCATTTTTTTTAATTGAATATTAGATAAGATTATTTTATTTGGATAAATAGGAGGTCAATCTTTCCGCGGTTTTGTGGGATATCAACATCACTACTTTCAGAATTACCAATAACTACCAATTTACCATCGGCAGTTTCCATAGCTTTATTGGCAAAATCCAGTTTAGAGCCACCTACAGACATTTGAAAATCGATTCCTCCCTGCTCGTTAATAATAAAGGTCCACGCGTCATTTAGTCCCACATTGGCCGTAAGATCTCCATTTGTGCTGCGGGTAGAGGCGGCAACCACATATCTTCCGTTGCTTATAGGGACAATACTTCGTGCCGACTCAAATTGGGATCCGCCATACGTTTTTTGCCAGATAAGGGTCCCGGCATCATTGAACTTGACAGCCCAGGCATCGGCATTTCCTAAAGGATTCGTCACATCACCGTCAGAACTTCGGGTATCACCTACCATGATGTAATTTCCGTCGTTCGAATGGCTCATGGCATAGCCTATATCGATTTCACTTCCGCCAAAAGATTTTGTCCATAATTTATCTCCGGCGCTGTTTAATCTAACAGCCCAGAAATCGTACGAACCTTTACTATCGGTAATGTCAAAATCATCACTTTCTGAAGACCCTGTCATTAAGAAACCGCCATCGGCTGTTTGAACTGCTCCATAGCTTCGGTCGTTGTTTGTTCCTCCAAAGTAACGTCTCCAAATGGTATTTCCGTTTGCGTCCAGTCTTATTCCCCAGAATTCACCAACACCGTGTTGGGGGTTTCTTCCGTCATCATTTCCCTGACCGCCACTGGCGGTAACATCTAAAAATCCGGTGATAAAATAACCGCCATCATTAGTTTGAAAAGCATCAAAGGACTGATCGACACCGGAAAACCCATAGCTCTTGTCCCACATGAGTGTCCCCTGACTGTCTATTTTTACGATCCAATAGTCCTGAAATCCGGCATTGTTAGACACATCGCCGTCTGCACTGGAACTATAACCACTTAATAGGTAGCCTCCGTCAGACGTTTTAGAAATATTCGCGCCTTTATCATCATCGGAGCCCCCATAGGTTTTACTCCAAAGTAATTCTCCGGCGGGAGTTATTTTGGTCACCCAGTAGTCAAAATCTGTCCCGGTCTTATCTGTGATGTCTCCATCGTTGCTGTCGGTATAGCCCAATAACACATAGTTACCATCGTTTGCGATCACCATAGAGGTTGCGTCGTCTTCGCCAGATCCACCATAGGTTCTAACGAAGTCGATTTCACCAAGGAATCCTGTAGGATCTGGTTCGGCAGGGCCTTCATCTTTATTACAAGAATAGAAGACACTTATCGCAATTAGCGCGAGGTAACTAGGTAGTAGGTTCTTTTTAAATAGCATGATGTATGGGGGTTTACTTCACAAGCAATCGTTTCGTAGTGGTTCCGTTGATTGTGATGAGGTACGTACCTGAAGGCAACGCTGAGATATCTAAACGTTCTGATACGGTATTATTTACTTCTTTGTTGATGATATGTTGCCCTAAAAGATTATAGATTTCAATGTTATTGATAGGGGTCTCATTGGTTGAGATAGTTAAATAAGTATCTGCAGGATTGGGAACCATTGTGAAATCTGCAAATTCTTGGTCATTAACACCTAAGAAATTAGGATCTCTTACCAAGAAGAATCCACGGTCAATATCACTAATAACAATATTTCCGCTGGCAAAATATGGATACACGTTCCATGCGCCGTCAAAACTTGCACTATTTCCTTCTGGATAGCTATCGAAGAAACCTTCTTCCACTATATTCTTGTTTTCTATATCCGAAATATCGATCACACGCATCCCTGCTCTGTAACTGGCCAAATAGTATTTGTTCCCTCTCACATATCCGTTGTGATCTATGGCAGGGGTATTTCCGAAGTATTCAAAATGATATTCCGGGTTGTCAAGGTCATTGAAATCGAAAATAATAGTTCGGGTGGAGCCACCAATGTTCAGTTCATCCAATTCATCACCTACGATAAAAAACCGCTGGTCTTCGGTAAACCAGCCTTGGTGTGTATAGGCTACGTTCGAATAGCTTATGGTTGAGATGCCTTGCGGATTGTTTTTATCGGTGATATCGACAATCGCGATCTCATCTTCGTTGCTCCCAATTAAAATTTCACGACCTGTATAGTCTGAATCAGGACCATTATAGGTAACTACCTGCGCATCATGACTATATCCATTCGTGCTATATCCTCCTGCGCCAACAGGGTTTGTAGGGTTTTGAATATTTACAAAGTGTGGACCTCCATTAAAACCCGACGTTCCTACGGCATATGCATAACCGCTTTCTTCATTAATTACAATGTTGTGAGCCCTGCCAAATCCGTCATAATGAGCGTCTTCACTGAAGGTTACGGGAGGGTTTGACACGGTGCGTAGTCTTGTAAGGTCAAAAACCTGCATTCCATGACCCCCCGCTTCACTCACCACAAAAGCATGGTTGGAGTACACTTTAACATCCCGCCAGGTGCTGTTACTGGTGTGTGTTGGTAATTTTCCTAGGTAGATAGGATTAATAGGGTCTGTTATGTCAATAAACGCCGTACCATTGTTTAATCCTACCAACGCATATTCCTTCCCGGTATCCGGGTCTGTCCAACCCCAAGAATCGTTACCTGCACTAGCGTTTAATTCAGCTAGAGAAATGGTCGATTGCAGATCGTATCCGTCACAAGGGAATCCACCGGCAACCCCACCATTACACGGGATCTGTCCAAAAGTTAATGCTGTTGAAAAGGAAATTAAAAGGAGTACTAATTTTTTCATGATGTATTTGAGAGTTAAATTTGAGCGAATATACGTTATTTCGAACGTAAACTCTTATAAGATAGTGTATTTCACTACGCTTAGTCGTTAAAAATTTTATAATTTACAATGTTGATTATTTTTTTATAAGCCGCTTTGTCACCAAGCCATTTAAAGTAATAAAGTATAAACCTTTTGAAAAAGAGTCTATAGCGACCGTTTCACTTAATGTGCCCATGTTATATTGTGAATACACTTGTTTTCCGGTGACATCAAAAACTTTAATTGAGGTAATGGGGATATGCTGCGACCCAACCGTGATAGTCTCTGCTGCGGGATTCGGAAAGATGGTGATGCCACGTTCGAAAGAAAAATCATCGACAGTCAATATTTCCTGTACAGTAAGTACAAAAGAACAGTTATTGCTGTTGCCAGCGGAATCGCTCGAATCAAAATTGATAGTGTAGGTTCCTTCCGTTAATTGGGTTCCGGCTGAAGGAGTTTGCACAATATTGGGAGTGCCATCGCAATTGTCAGTTGCCGTGATGTCTCCGTTAAGCGCATAATCCGGCAGTGTGTAATAATCCGCTCCGGGATCATATCCTACGGTAGCATTCGAGAGACAGTCCAGTTGAGGAGCGAGATCATCTACCACGGTTATCGTCGCCGTACAGCTGTCTGTATTTCCTGAAGGGTCAGTCACTGTAAGGGTTACAGCCTGTGGTCCTATTTGCGAACAATCGAATGTATTTTCACTAAGTTGTAAGGTAAAGAAACCACTGTCGTCAAAAGAACCTCCATCCACAAGTGCAGGATTGACAACGGCTTCTCCGTTTATATCCAGAGCGATGGTGATGTTCTGGCACACAGCAACGGGATCGGTCGTGTCCGGCGATGAGGATTTCACCAAAAAAAATCCCCCGCTTCTATCGCAGATCATTATGTTTCCGCTGTTAAAGAAAGGATATACATTCCAGGCACCGCTAAAATTGGCGTTGTTATTGGAAGGGTAGGTGTCAAAGAATCCAATCTCATTCATACTGTTGGACCCTATGCCACTTATGTCTATGGCTCGCATTCCGGCAGAATAATTCGCAAGAAAGTAGGTGTTCCCTACCACATACCCATTATGATCGATTGCCGCAGTGGGGCCAAAATATTCGAAATCCATTACCGGATTGTCCAGATCCAAAAGATCAAAAACAATGGTTCGTGTATTGAAACCTACAGCCGATTCGTCAAACTCATCTCCTAATAATAGATATCGCTGATCTTCAGTGAACCAAGCTTGGTGGGTATAACCTACATTGCTGTATGAAATAGTGGCGATACTTTGCGGATTCGATTTGTCGGTAACATCAACAATAGAAACAACAGAATCTGAACCACTACTGCTTATCAATATCTCGCGTCCCAAGTAGGTGGCATCCGGGCCCGAATACGTAACCACTTGCGCATCGTGGGTATACCCATCTCCGCTAAACCCGCCGGCATCTATAGGATTCAAAGGATCTTGAATGTTTACAAAGTGTGAGCCTACGTAGGTGTCGGCCCCTACCCCATAGGCGTAGCCCGTATCTTCATTAATAACAATATTATGAGCACTTCCGAAACCGTTAAAATGGGCATCGACGGTAAAGGTGACAGGCGGATTACTCACGTTTCGAAGGCGAGTAAGGTCGAAGATCTGTATTCCATGACCCGAGGCTTCACTTACGATAAAAGCATAATTATTGTAGACCTTAATATCTCGCCACTGGCTGGAGCTGGTTTGTGTTGGTAGTTTCCCTAAATATACAGGAGCATTTGGATTGGAGATGTCAATAAAAGCCGTTCCATCTTCCAGACCAACAAGAGCGTATTCATCATTATTGTTCGGATCAATCCACCCCCAGGAATCATTGGCTCCTGTAGTGTTCATTGTTGATAAGGGGATGTGCGATTGTAAATCATATCCATTACAAGGATATGAGCCCGCCAATCCGCCAATACACGGGGTTTGGGCCAGTGCTGCCGTACTGCATAGTACGAAAGCCAAGAGTAAAAGTTGCTTCATTTTCTATAGTAAAGAACGTAAAACTACTAATTTATATAGTTACTAATTGCATTACTTTAAAAAAAATAACACCCTATTATTTTACTAGACCATTGAATTCAGGCTTTTTTGATCGTTTTTTAAAGGTGAAACTGTACTTTTGTCCCTACATAATACAAGCTATATGCTCGAAAGTAAAGACCCAAGTAAAACCCATATTTCTCAATTAGGAGAGTTTGGTCTTATTGACCATCTTACCAAACAGTTTTCTATTTCTCAAAAAACCACGGTGAAAGGTATAGGCGATGATGCGGCTGTAATAGCCTCGCAAAAGAACGATCAATGGGTCGTCACTACCGATCTGCTCGTGGAAGGTGTGCATTTTGACCTGAGTTATGTTCCGCTGAAGCATTTGGGATATAAGGCAGTTATCGTAAACTTATCTGATGTATACGCCATGAATGCTGAAGCTTCCCAGATCACTGTGTCGATCGCCGTTTCCAACAGGTTTCCGGTAGAGGCATTGGAAGAATTGTATGCGGGTATCGCTACGGCGGCAAAGATCTATAATATAGATGTGGTTGGAGGGGATACTACCTCATCGACTACAGGACTTCTTATAAGTGTCACAGCTATTGGACATGCACCCAAGGAGCGAATTGTATACAGAAGCGGAGCCAAGGAGAACGATCTTTTAGTAGTTACCGGAGATCTGGGAGCGGCGTATCTTGGACTTCAGGTATTGGAGCGTGAAAAGGAGGTCTTTAAAGTGAACCCTAATTCACAACCCGATCTCGACGCGTATACCTATTTAATAGAACGCCAACTTAAACCTGAAGCACGAAAGGATATCTCAAAATTACTTGCGGAACTTGACGTGCAACCTACGGCTATGATCGACATTAGTGACGGACTTTCTTCGGAAGTGCTTCACCTGTGTAAACAGTCAGACGTGGGGTGTAATCTCTACGAAGAAAAAATACCACTGGACCCCCAAGTAATAAGTGCTTGCGAAGAATTTCATTTAGACAGCACTACAGTAGCGCTAAGCGGAGGAGAGGATTATGAGTTACTTTTTACAATTGCTACGGAAGATTTTCCGAAGATAAAGGCAAATCCGCATTTAACAGTACTTGGTCACATGACCCATAAAAAGGAAGGCATACACCTTATTACACGTGCGCAAACAAAAATCCCTTTGGTAGCGCGCGGATGGAATGCGCTGCAATCTGAAGACTAATTAGAAGGCCTTCTGTTTCGATACGAAGGATTCAAAATATTGGTGGTTCTCAATCCAAAAGCTTGTAAGTCGAACCATGCGCCCATAACCATCTTTGGTATATTGCGCCTTACATATCGTGCACTCGTATTCAGGAAATAAATGGGATTCTTTTTTAATGAGAGAAAAACGATGTCCTTTCCATTTACATGAAAATTGCTTCATACTAATGTAGGGAAACCCTGTTGGTTCGCTTCTGAAAGAATTCGGCAACGTTTGTATTGACTTCCTTGATCTTTTGTGTCAATGCTTCCAGCTTGCCACTTTGATTTTCCGTGACTTCACGGCCGCAGTTGGTGCATTTGTATTCGTTGATATGGTTGGTTACTTTTCGGGTCACTATATAATCGTGACCAAAGGTGGTACAGAGCACGCCGAGTAGAGAGATCGTCGCTTTTGGGGAAGTGTTTTTCATCAGATTGGCTTTTTTGTTATGACCAATATATGAAAATAAGTTATAAAAATCGTTTAAAAGCTTAAAAAATCGATGAAATGCATCTTTTTAATTATTTCGTCATAATTTTCAGTTAAAAGTAAGTGACCTCCTACAACTTTTATGAGTTCTGTATGGCAGTGTTTCGCTAGTATTTCTGAAATGGGCAGCGGTACAATAGGATCTTTCGTGCCACAAATCATGTACTTTGGTCCCGCGAACTGCCTCAGTACGGAGGTGCGGTCCTTTCGATCGCGCATTCCCTTTACCACAGCGGTGATTCCTTCCAGCGGAAACTGCAATGCTTCTTCCTTTAGCTGTTCTATCGCCGAGGCATATTGAAAACGGTCCTCTTCAGCAAAAAGATTTGCAATCGCCATTCGAATAAATACTTTAGGTGTGTCATGCAGCATTTTTAAGGCCCGATCTCTGTTTGCCTTTCGTTCCGGGGAGTCTTCAGCCGGAGTGGAGTTTAATAAAATGAGGCCTTCCACTTCCGAAGGGAACAATTCAGCATAAGCCAATGCAACATAGCCACCCATGGAATGTCCAAGGATTGAAATAGAGGTTACGCCAAGATGCTTTACAATGTCATGAACCGCCTCTGCCATGAGTTCCATCGTGTGTATCTCGTCCACAACACCGCTCTTGCCATGACCCGGCAGATCGATGACTATCACGGTGTGTTCTTTGGTAAGTATCTGAGCAAGCTGCTGCCACATGCTGCCACTTTCCAAGAAACCGTGGAGCAGGACAATGGCCGGACCACGACCTGTTACTGTATAAAAAAGAGAGGTATGATGAAACTTCAGCTTCATTTTTCTATATTCGGCGAACAAATATCTGCTAATGAAACACAGCAAGCAAACCTTTGTTACTGCTTTTGCACTTTTCTCTCTGTTTTTTGGAGCCGGAAATCTTATCCTTCCACCTTTTTTAGGTTATAATGCGGGCGAGGCTTGGGTGTGGGTTGCCATTGGTTTTGCATTCTCTGCTGTAGTGATCCCTATCCTTGCTATCTACGGTCATGCACGTTTACAAGGAACCTTATTGGATTTTGCCAAGAAAGTATCCCCCTTTTTTGCGTTGGTCTATGCAATCTTAATTTATGCTATTTCAGTATCCCTGCCTTCTCCAAGAACTGCCTCGGTCACCTACGAAATGGCCATACAACCATACTTTTCCATGTCGCCTTTAGCCATGAGTTCCTTGTATTTTGGATTGGTACTTTTGTTTGTATTGAACAGAAATAAAATTTTGAGCATTATAGGTAAGTTTCTTACACCGCTTATCATTGTTATTTTGCTTCTTATCATTGGCATTGGCATCTTTGTTGACGTCGCTCCGGTGCGCGCATCAATTTTTGATAATGCACTTGCGGCAGGAATTTTGGAAGGCTATCAAACCTTCGATGCTATTGGCGGCGTGGTCGTGGGAGGTGTAATTGTGATCTCTTTTGCCATTCAGGGGAAGTATAGTTACGAAGAAAAGAAGGGGATGATCGCCAAGGCAGGATTACTCGCAGGAATAGGACTTTTCTTAATTTATGGAGGACTTATAGCTTTAGGCGCATTACACAGTGGCACGGTACTCATAGAAAACAGGACCGAATTGCTCACCTTGCTAAGTACGAACACCTTGGGATCTATTGGCACCGCATTTCTGGCAGTTTTGGTGGCGCTTGCCTGCTTTACCACGGCCGTTGGAATTGTAACGGGAACGGCCGATTTCGTGAAGGGAATAGTTGGCGGTTCAAAAATCGCTTACACGATTACCGGTATATTGGGATGTGTCTTAGGCGTGATAATTGGGCAATTTAATGTAGCCTATATAATCGATGTAGCGGTTCCCGCATTAATGTTCATTTATCCCGTGACCATTGTTTTGATTATACTGAATGCCCTTCCGAAGAAATGGGCAAGTGCAACGGTATTTAGGGTAGTGACCATCACAACGCTACTTTTCAGCATACCCGATTTTTTACAATCGATCAATTCTGAAGCAATTGTAATATCCCTAAAATCCTGGATTCCATTGGCAACGTATAGCTTGGGATGGGTGTTACCTGCAACCATAGCCTTCCTGCTCACGAACGGCCTAATCGGTCTCATCAGAAAAAAAGAAGCCTAATGAGTGACTTCCGGTGCTAGGAGTTCATGATCTCTTCGATCTCCTCGGCTTCAATAGGAATTTCTCGCATTAAATTAAAAGGTTCTCCCTTTTCCCGTATAACCACATCGTCTTCCAGGCGAATGCCAAACCCTTCCTCCGGGATGTAGATGCCGGGTTCCACGGTAAAGACCATGTTTGGTTTCATAGGCTCCCATAATATACCGTAATCATGGGTATCCAACCCAATATGATGCGAGGTGCCATGCATAAAGTATTTTTTGTAAGCAGGCCAATCGGGGTTTTCATTCTTTACATCGGCTTTGTCCAACAGGCCAAGACCCAGCAATTCTGAGGTCATTAATTTTCCTACTTCTACATGATATTCTTTCCACAGGGTGCCCGGGACGAGCATCTTGGTCGCGTCATTCTTTACGCGATTCACAGCATTATAGACTTCACGTTGTCGTTTGGTAAAGGACCCGCTAACGGGGATAGTACGGGACATGTCACTGCTGTAATTGGCATATTCGGCACCTACATCCATTAAGATGAGGTCCCCATCCTTGCATTGCTGGTTATTCTCTATATAGTGAAGCACATTGGCATTATTGCCACTGGCAATAATGGGAGTGTACGCAAATCCTTTGGATCGATTTCGAAGGAATTCATGCATATATTCTGCTTCGATCTCATATTCCCACACGCCGGGCTTTACAAAGGAAAGTATACGTCGGAACCCTTTTTCTGTTATGTCGCATGCTTGCTGCATTAGCTCCAGCTCAATCGAGTCCTTTATCGATCGGAGGCGTTGCAGGATAGGATTACTTTTTGCCCAACTGTGTGCCGGGAATTTATTTTTTGTCGTTTTAATGAACCTGTCCTCACGGGTTTCAGTGGCGACAGCCTGCCGGTAGTGCTCGTTAGTATTAAAATAGATGGTCTCGGCCTGTGTCATCAATTCAAAGAATATTTTGTCGAATTCTTTAAGCCAATACACAGTTTTTATACCGCTTACTTGCAAAGCACGTTCCTTGGTGAGTTTTTCTCCTTCCCACACTGCAATATGCTCGTTCGTTTCTTTTAGGAACAATACTTCACGATTTTTTTCATCGGCAGCTTCGGGAAAAAGGAGCAAAATACTTTCTTCCTGATCCACACCGCTTAAGTAAAAGATGTCACGATGCTGCTGGAATGGCATAGTGCTGTCGGCACTAATAGGATATTGGTCATTACTGTTAAACACCGCTATACTTTTAGGCTTCATTTGTGCCATAAAATTCTTTCGGTTCTTGATAAATAATTGACGGTTGATCGGGTTGTATTTCATTATTTGTACTTCTGAATTTCTTCAAAATTAAAAGAAATAATACCACTACTTGCTAATACCTCAAAAAATTTTATACGAGTACCTAAAAGAGCTCAGAAATGAAGGATTTTTTACATCTCCCCCCAAACCTCTTCTTCTGAAGAGGGGCTACGTTCCCTTTCCTTTGAAGGAGGGGGTTAGGGGATGGATGTCTTTGGATCCCAGGATACCTCAGAAGATTTTTTCTTCTTTATACAAGGATCACAGCAAAAAGTAGTTCGCAAGACTAATTGTCCCTAAACCACCGTCTTTTTCTAAACTAAATTTTGCCAAGCAAAGGCATTTCAGTAATTTCCGCCTTATAAATTCCATTCGATGAAAAAACGATCCTTTCTGTTTGCCTGTTTTCTTTCTGTTTACACCTTTGCCCAACAACCTGCTACGCCAGCTTCAGTAGTGGAAAATGCGCTTCAGCAAAAGGAAAGCGCCACACAAAATTCCATTGTAAAGAATCTTCCATTCAGGAATATTGGCCCAACGGTCATGAGTGGACGGGTGGTTGATTTCGCCGTGAACCCCGACAACCCTATCGAATTTTATGTAGGGTATGCAAGTGGCGGTGTCTGGCATACAAAGAACAACGGAACCAGTTTCACACCAATTTTAGATAATAGCCCCACACAAAATGTAGGAAGTGTCTCCATGGACTGGAAAAACAATATCCTGTATGTAGGAACGGGAGAGGTGAACGCCTCCCGCTCGTCCTACGCAGGAATAGGTTTATTAAGAACGACTGACAATGGAAAGACGTGGGAAAATTTGGGATTGAAAGACTCTCACCATATTAGCAGTATTTTGATCAATCCTGAAAACGCCAATGAGATTGTTGTGGGCGCTGTGGGACACCTCTACTCAACAAATAACGAGCGTGGGATATACAAGACAGTAGATGGCGGGAAGACCTGGAACCGAACCTTGTTTGTTAATGACCAATCCGGTATCATAGAGGTGGTTCGAGATCCTTCAAACTATAATTTAATGTATGCTGCGGCTTGGGATAAAGACCGAAAGGCCTGGAATTTTACCGGAAGCGGCTCCGGAAGCGGCATCTATAAAAGTACCGATGCCGGAAATACATGGACAAAAGTCTCGGTTGCGGGCAGTGGATTTCCCACCGGGGACGGTGTAGGGCGTATCGGACTTGCTATTTACGATGCCAACACGGTATACGCAATTCACGATAATCAGGCGCGGCGAGACGATGATACAGCTTCCGAAGAAAGTTCTGACATTTTGACCAAAGACGATTTTAAAACCATGACCTCAATTGAGTTCTTAAACCTGGACAATAATAAGCTCAATCAATTTTTGCGCATGAACGGATTTCAAGAGAAATACAGAGCAGAAAATGTAAAGAATATGGTGCGCGGTGGGACGGTCCAACCGGTCGATCTGGCGAAGTATCTGGAAGATGCCAATTCGCTGTTGTTCGATACTCCGGTGATTGGAGCAGAGGTCTATAAAAGTACCGATGGTGGTTCGACCTGGGAGAAGACCCACGAGGGGTATTTGGACGGCATTTATTATTCCTATGGATATTACTTCGGAAAGATCCATGTAGACCCCGGGAATAAGGACGGCATCTATATCTATGGAGTCCCTATCCTCAAGTCGAAGGACGGTGGAAAAACATTTACTTCTATCGATGCCGATAACGTACATGCCGATCATCACGCGCTGTGGATCAATCCGAAGCAGCCTGGCCATCTTATCGACGGGAATGATGGAGGGATAAATATAAGTTACGATGATGGCGCTACCTGGATCAAGAACAATACGCCTGCCGTGGGACAGTTTTATGCCATTAATGTGGACAACGAACAACCGTATAATGTATACGGAGGGTTACAGGATAACGGCGTATGGGTTGGCTCGCATGAATATGAAGCAAGCCCGTACTGGCAGCAAAGTGGTCAATATCCCTACGAGTCGATCATGGGTGGAGATGGCATGCAGGTACAGATCGATAACCGTAACAGTGCAATCGTCTATACAGGGTTTCAGTTTGGGAATTACTACC
Source organism: Altibacter lentus (assembly GCF_000746845.1). Classification (GTDB taxonomy): domain Bacteria; phylum Bacteroidota; class Bacteroidia; order Flavobacteriales; family Flavobacteriaceae; genus Altibacter; species Altibacter lentus. The sequence goes on from NZ_KN050846.1 coordinate 2,178,713, forward strand.
GAATCAATCGCGACACGAATGAAACTACCTATATTCAGCCAAAACACGAACTGGGAGAAAGTCCTTATCGCTTCAATTGGCAAACGCCTATTTTGCTCAGTCCGCATAATCAAGACATACTCTATTTAGGCGGAAACAAACTTATGCGAAGTATGAATCAGGGGAATGATTGGGCGGCAATTTCCGGCGACCTTACACAGGGTGGAAAGCAGGGGAATGTTGCTTACGGAACCCTCACCTCCATTAGTGAATCGCCATTCCAATTCGGATTATTATACACCGGAAGTGATGACGGTATGGTATATGTTTCCAGAGACGCCGGTGGAAATTGGGTGAATGTTTCCACTAGCTTCCCAAAAGATCTTTGGGTGAGCAGAGTGATTGCTTCGGCCCATAAAAAGGAACGTGTCTATGTGACATTGAACGGATATCGTTGGGATGATTTTAGACCATACGTATATGTGAGCGAGAATTACGGAAATAGCTGGAAGGATATTTCAGCAAATTTGCCTGCGTCTCCTGTAAACGTGATCCGTGAAGATCCTGTGAACGAGAACGTTCTTTATTTAGGAACCGACAACGGAGCCTACGTTTCTTTTGACAAGGGAGGCACATGGGCACCTTTTTCTGAAGGACTGCCTAATGTGGCCGTTCACGATATGGTCGTTCAGCCGGAGGCAAAGGATCTGGTTGTGGGGACACACGGACGCTCTATCTATATTGCAGATATATCGCTCCTTCAACGCATGAATGCTCAAAACAGTGCTGAAGTATTGCTGAGCACTATTGAACCGGTTCAGTCATCCAGACGCTGGGGAAGAAGCTTCAGTCCTTGGAGCGAGCCATATACACCATCAGTAACCCTGCAATATTATGCGCCTCAAGCCGGTGAAGTCTCCTTCAGAATTGAAACAGAAGCCGGAAAAGTGATTCAGGAATTTACAGGAGCCGCTGCCAAAGGGATCAATGTGGAAGTCTACGATCTAACTCTTTCAGAAAAAGGAATAAAAGTATTGGACAAAGCCGGAACAAAAGTAAGTAAAGCCGAAAATGGCAACTATTACCTGCCTAAGGGCAGTTACACGGTTGTAGTGGAAGTAGGGGGCAGATCGGCACAAACCGATTTGGAAGTTAAATAAGAATTGTTGCTACTATCATCAATAAAAGAAATGCGAATGTTTGGCTAAAAGGGTAAGCAGCCGTATTTTTGTCATGTAAATTCTAGAAAAGAAAACCATAATGGGAATACTATCCTCTTCAATCGCCAGAAAAGTTGCTATGGCACTTTCGGGTTTGTTTCTTGTATTTTTTTTAGCCCAGCATTTTACTATCAATTTTACATCGGTTATCGCGCCTGACACATTTAACAGCTGGTCCCATTTTATGGGAACCAACATCTTGGTGCAATTTATATTACAACCGGTCTTGATCTTTGGAGTCGTGTTCCATTTTGTGATGGGCTTTATTCTTGAGATCCGTAACCGTAATGCTCGTGCGATCTCTTATAAGAAATTCCACGGAAACACAAACTCTACTTGGGCCTCTAGGAACATGATCATTTCCGGATTGGTAATCTTGGCCTTCTTGGGACTGCACTTTTACGATTTCTGGATCCCGGAAATGGTCCATAAATATATAGAATCCCATCCCGAAGACGCCACCAGGTATTATGCCGAAACAGTTCATAAATTTGAAAGTCCAGTAAGGGTAGGAATCTATGTGTTGGCATTTATATTGTTGATCTTTCACCTTTGGCACGGGTTCTCGTCTGCTTTCCAGAGTGTCGGGTTCAACAACAAGTATTCAAAAGCACTGCGGGGCTTTACACAGGTTTTTGCAGTAGCCATTCCTTTAGGGTTCATTTTTATTGCCCTGTACCATCATTTTAATCAATTACCCCACTAAAAAAAATGCTATGTCGATATTAGAATCCAAAATACCTAAAGGACCCTTAGCCGATAAGTGGACAAATCATAAGAACAAGATCAACCTGGTGAATCCGGCCAACAAACGAAACATAGATGTGATTGTTGTGGGAACGGGCCTGGCCGGAGGGAGCGCAGCTGCTACCTTGGCAGAGTTGGGATATAATGTAAAGACATTCTGCTATCAGGATTCGCCGCGTCGTGCGCATTCCATTGCCGCACAAGGAGGGATCAATGCTGCTAAGAACTATCAAGGGGACGGAGACTCTACCTACCGACTTTTCTACGATACGGTAAAAGGAGGCGACTATCGCTCTAGGGAAGCAAACGTATATCGTTTGGCTGAGGTTTCGGCAAACATCATCGATCAATGTGTCGCTCAAGGAGTGCCTTTTGCACGGGAGTATGGCGGACTGCTCGACAACCGTTCTTTTGGAGGAGTTTTGGTTTCCAGAACATTTTATGCCAAGGGACAAACAGGGCAGCAATTGCTCTTGGGAGCTTATTCTGCCATGAACCGACAGATAAACCGAGGGAAGATCAAGCCCTACAACAGACATGAAATGTTGGACCTTGTTGTTGTGAACGGCAAGGCCAGAGGGATCATTGCACGGGACCTGGTAACCGGCGAGATCGAACGTCATTCGGCTCATGCAGTGGTGATCGCATCCGGCGGCTATGGGAATGTATTCTTCCTTTCCACCAATGCCATGGGGAGCAATGTAACGGCTAACTGGAAGATCCACAAACGAGGTGCCTACTTTGCAAATCCTTGTTTTACACAAATTCACCCTACCTGTATTCCGGTATCCGGGGAACACCAGTCTAAATTAACCTTAATGTCCGAATCACTTCGGAATGACGGCCGTATATGGGTGCCCAAAAAACTAGAAGATGCCAAAGCGATCCGGGAAGGAAAGAAAAAACCAACCGATCTCTCTGCTGAAGAACGCGATTATTATCTGGAACGACGGTATCCGTCCTTCGGAAACCTCGTGCCGCGTGATGTTGCTTCCAGAGCCGCAAAGGAGCGTTGCGATGCCGGATTTGGAGTGAATAAGACAGGTGAAGCGGTATATTTGGACTTTGCCTCTGCTATTGAACGCTATGGAAAAGAACAAGCTGCCATTCAAGGAAATCACAACCCTTCCGATGCCGAAGTACAAGAACTTGGGAAAAAGGCCATAGAGAACAAATATGGTAACTTATTCCAGATGTATGAAAAGATCGTAGATCAAAATCCGTACGAGACCCCAATGATGATCTATCCGGCGGTACATTACACCATGGGCGGTATTTGGGTGGATTACAATCTGCAAACCACCATTGAAGGTTGTTATGCGACCGGAGAAGCCAATTTTAGCGATCATGGAGCCAACCGATTGGGAGCTTCAGCATTAATGCAAGGACTTGCAGATGGATACTTTGTATTGCCATACACCATAGGTGATTATCTTTCTAAAGACATTAGAACCGGTTCAATTTCTACCGAATCGCCGGAATTTGAAGCGGCAGAGAAGAACGTTCGGGAACGACTTGAAAAGTTGATACAAAATAATGGTTCGAAACCGGTTGATTATTTTCATAAGCGTTTAGGAAAGATCATGTGGGATAAATGTGGTATGTCCCGTAATGCCAAAGATCTTCAAGAAGCAATTTCAGAAATAAAACAATTAAGGGAAGAATTCTGGAAGGATGTGAAAGTTCCCGGCGAAATGAACGAAATGAATGCCGAACTTGAAAAGGCCGGACGTGTTGCCGATTTCTTGGAGTTAGGAGAATTGTTCGCTAAAGACGCGTTGCACCGCAATGAATCGTGCGGCGGTCACTTTAGGGAAGAATACCAAACCGAAGACGGAGAAGCCTTACGCGACGATGAGAATTATATGTATGTGGCAGCCTGGGAGTACAAAGGAGAACCTAGTGATGCTGTTTTGCATAAGGAAGATCTGGACTACGAAAATATTGAAGTAAAAACGCGTTCCTATAAATAACCATTATGAAACTGACACTTAAAATATGGCGTCAAAAAAACGCCGCCGCAAAAGGAAGCTTGCAAACCTATTCCTTAGATGGAGTCGATGGGGATATGTCCTTTTTGGAAATGTTGGACGTATTGAATCATGATCTTATTGAAAAAGGGGAGGAACCCGTTGTGTTCGATCATGATTGCAGAGAAGGGATCTGCGGAAGCTGTTCTTTGCAGATTAATGGGGAACCGCATGGTCCGGACCGCCTTATAACTACCTGTCAATTGCACATGCGTATGTTCAAAGATGGAGATACCATTGTCATTGAGCCATTCCGTGCCACGGCATTTCCGGTAATTAAAGACTTGGTTGTGGACCGAAGTGCTTTTGATAGGATCCAGCAAGCAGGAGGGTTTATCTCGGTGAACACCTCAGGAAATACCATAGATGCCAATGCCATACCGGTTGAGAAGGAAGACGCCGATGAGTCTTTTGCGGCTGCTACCTGTATTGGTTGTGGCGCCTGTGTGGCTGCGTGTAAGAATGCAAGTGCTATGTTGTTTGCGGCTGCTAAAGTGAGTCAGTTTGCACTTTTGCCGCAAGGGAAGGTGGAAGCCACCACCCGTGTTTTGAATATGGTGGAGCAAATGGACAAAGAAGGTTTTGGAAACTGCAGTAATACCGGCGCTTGTGAAATAGAATGTCCAAAAGGTATCTCTTTGGAGAATATCGCTCGAATGAACCGGGAATATCTTAGTGCCAGTTTAAAAGGATAGACTTACATAGCCTTTAATTCTGGTGTGCCGGAAACCGAGATATTTACGTCGGTAAGGTTGCGGTAGATCGTTTGAATAAAACGAGTAATGTCGTAGGGCTTTACAATAATATCGTTCATTCCGCATTCAAAGATAGAATGTCGTATTTCTTCAACTTCTACGGCAGTAAGTGCAAGGATAGGGATCGTGGTATTGAATTTTCTAATTTCTTTAGTCGCATCAATCCCGTTCATAATAGGCATATTGATGTCCATTAGAATGAGGTCGTAGTGAGTATTCTGCAACGCGTCAATGGCTATTTGACCGTTTTCGGCAATACTACAGTGCATATCGTTCTTTTCTAGAATCTTTTTGGTTACGGTTTGGTTGATTCGATTGTCTTCAACGACCAGTATGTGTTTCCCTTTTAAAAGCGATACATCAATGACCTCTTCAATCTTATTTTGAACTTCTTCCTCGTAAACAATCTTGTATTCTATGGTAAAGACAAAAAGAGAGCCTTTCCCTTCATCACTTTTTAAAGTGATCTCTGCCTGGTCCATTTGGAGTAATTTTTTCACGATGGGTAGCCCCAATCCGGTGCCGTGATATTTGTAATTATCGGTATTGAGCTGTGAGAATTCTTCAAATATATGTTCCTGCTTTTCGGAAGGAATTCCAATCCCGGTATCACGGATATAAAATTTAATAGCGGCAGTATCCGGTGTATTTTTCGTTGTTTCGGCGATCACATAGATATCTCCGTTCTCGGTGAACTTGCAGGCGTTTGCGATCAAGTTCATAAGAACCTGCGATAATCGCACCGAGTTTCCGTAAATAACTTCCGGAACCGATTCGGAAATATGAATATGGATCTCATTGTTATTCTGAACTCGCATGTATTCAAATGAAGACGAGATCTTCTTGATTAAATCCCGAAGATTAAAAGCGGTAAATTCGTTTTCTAAAGTCTGCGATTCTATCTTATTGATGTGAAGGACATCGTTGATCAATGCCAAAAGATAATCGGCAGAGAATTTTAGAGACTTCAGATCTTTTAAATGTTTTTTAAGAGATGCATCCTCCAACAGGATGGTGGTAAGCCCGATAACACCGTACAAGGGGGTACGAAGCTCGTGACTAATGGTAGAAAAGAACTTGTTCTTGGCTTGAGACAGCTGTTCGGCTTCTTCTTTAGCTTTCAGGTATTCTTGATTTTTAAGCTTCAATTCGTTAATTAATTGTTTTCTGTTCCGAAAGGCCAGAAAGAGAACAACAAATAAAACGAGGAAACAACAGAATGCGATAAGTAACACATTGTTCAAGGTGCTCTTGTTCGCTACGATCTCGGCCTGTAGCGCAGCCTTTTCTTCGGCCTGTTGAACATAGGTTCGGTATTCTTTTACAATGTGGTTGGTGGATACAGCTTCGATGTTTGAAGAAATTATTTTTTGCTGATTGATGCTCAAATAATCCTCATATTCCTGTCGTGCAGTAAAGGCATCCTTGTAATTGCCCTGCTCCAAGAGACTTTCGCTGTAGTAATAATAAGCATCTTCAAGGACGATACTGTGTTTCTCCTTTTCGGCCTGAGCGATCGCTTTCTTGAAATAGGTATTCGCCATTTCGTAGTTTTCCTTATAGTAATGATATTGCCCCATTAAATTATCCAGACTTGCGGCATAGGAAGCATCCCCAAATGGAATAAGTTTGCGGGCTTTGATAATGTGCGTATAGGCCAAGGTAAGTTCGTCAACCTCCAGTGCCGTGAGAATTACATTGTAATGGGCTTTTGCAAGTCCTGCGGAATCCTCTAATTTTTCGAATAGATCGATCGATTTGTCATGATAATCGAAAGCTGCTTCAGGGCCACTTCCGGTGATCGTATAGATATTCGCCAAGTCCATATAGGTAAGGGCACGAACGGTATCATTCTTTGATAACAGGGCTTGTTTTTCAGCTTTTTCAAAACTTTCCTTCGCCAGGAGCGTATCTCCAAGTACAAGATAGTCGTAGGCCAGATTGCGATATCCTTTGTGAATGTAATAGGGTTCGTTGATCTCGAACGCAAGTTCCAGCAGATCGAAATTCAATGCGAGATCTTTACGGTAATCTCCATTGTTATAATGAATATTCGACGAATCCATGAGCATCTTGAAACGCTCTTTCTTATTCTTTAAGGCATCAGGATCGTTCGTTTGCCCGTATAAAGAAGATACTCCGCCAGCGGAAAATAGGGCAACAGAAAGCAACAAGAAATAACAATATTTCTTCATTGGTTAAGTACATTTGGGGATGGCAAGATACACTTTTTCTAGAATTTCAATAAAAAAGTGTATGTTTTAACACTTGAAATTTATCAAGTTATCTAATTATAAAAGTATGATTCCACAAAAACTTCCTACCGTTGAAACCTCCATATTCGCAGTGATGAGCAAAATGGCCACCGAGCATAAAGCACTCAATTTATCGCAGGGATTTCCCAATTTTGATAGCGATCCTTTACTTATCGATCTTGTGTCACAAGCGATGAATCAAGGAAACAATCAGTATGCTCCAATGCCGGGAGACCTTCAATTGCGTGTAGAGATCTCAAAAAAAACAGAAACGCTACATCATAAATTATATGATCCTACTTCAGAGATCACAATAACTGCGGGAGCAACACAAGCATTATTTGTCGCTATAGCCGCAGTGATCCAGTCTGGCGACGAAGCAATCTTGTTCACTCCGGCCTACGACTCGTATGATCCGGTAATACGTTTGTTTGGAGGTAAACCTGTTTCGGTTCAACTCAAGGCGCCTTCCTACACCCCCAATTGGGAAGAGGTACGAAACAAAATATCAAGTAAGACCAAATTGATCATTATTAACTCACCGCACAACCCCAGCGGAATGGTTTTTTCTGAAAATGATATGCTCCAACTTCAAGAACTGGCCGTAAAACATAATATTTGGGTTATTAGCGATGAGGTATACGAACACATTATTTTCGACGGGCATCAACACCAAAGCGCTGCTCGATTTGAAGCCCTTTCACAACGTACGTTTATCACAGCTTCGTTTGGCAAGACCTTTCACAATACCGGATGGAAAATGGGATATTGTGCAGCACCGCAGCCGCTTATGAAAGCATTTCAAAAGATCCATCAGTTCAATGTGTTCTGTGTAAATCATCCTATTCAAAAAGCACTTGCCACATACCTTCAAGAGCCAAAACACTACTTAGAACTTTCTTCCTTTTATCAAAAAAAACGCGACCTTTTTTTATCGTTGATACAGGATTCCCGCTTTAAGTTTATTCCGTCAACAGGTACTTATTTTCAATTATTGGATTTTTCTGAAATTTCTTCAGAAGGGGATCGCGCTTTTGCCGAAAGACTTACAAAAGAACACAAGATCGCGACCATTCCTACCTCAGCTTTTAACGAAAACCAAACAGACTTCCGCCAAATACGGGTATGCTTTGCAAAAACCGATGATACCCTAAAAGAAGCAGCCGGGATCTTGAGTGCGATCTAGGGACTTTTGTATGATAATGATAACCACACTATAAGTAAATTCAATTCTAAAATTAAAACATCCAATGTAAGTATTAGGCATTACAATTAGGAATTGGTAACTTTATAGCTATCGATTTCAAAAATTATAAGTGTAAGCTATGGATACTAAAAGAAATAACAACGGAAACCCTCAGGGAGAGGCTTGGGATGTAAACGAATCAACAGCAAAATGCCCATTTTTAAGTGGTGACTTGAATCAAACAGCCGGTGGCGGGACTAGTAACAGAGACTGGTGGCCTAACCTCCTGAACTTGAATATCCTGCGTCAAAACTCTCCAAAGTCAGACCCTATGGAGGAGGACTTCGATTATGCCAAGGAATTTAAATCCCTTGACCTAAAGGCGGTGAAGGAAGATCTCTACAAACTAATGACCAACAGTCAGGACTGGTGGCCTGCAGACTACGGTCATTACGGCCCGTTCTTTATACGTATGGCGTGGCACAGTGCCGGAACGTATCGTATTCACGACGGTCGTGGTGGGGGTGGGTCAGGACAGCAACGATTTGCACCGCTCAATAGTTGGCCGGACAACGCCAATTTGGACAAAGCACGTTTGTTATTATGGCCGATCAAAAAGAAATACGGAAAAAAACTCTCGTGGGCCGATTTGCTCATTCTGGCAGGAAATTGTGCGCACGAATCCATGGGTCTTGAAATGTTCGGGTTTGCCGGAGGACGAGAAGATGTTTGGGAACCTGAAGAAGATGTCTATTGGGGTTCGGAAACCGAATGGTTAGGAAATGAATCCCGATATGCCGGGGAAACATTAGAAAGTCCGTTAGGGGCGGCACACATGGGATTGATCTACGTAAATCCCGAGGGGCATAACGCAAATCCGGATCCTGTGGAAGCAGCACATTATATTCGGGAAACTTTTGGACGTATGGCGATGGACGACTATGAAACCGTAGCACTTATTGCTGGAGGGCATACCTTCGGAAAAACCCACGGAGCCGCAGATCCCGAAAAATACGTAGCAGCCGAACCAGCTGCTGCAGGTATCGAGAACATGGGTATGGGTTGGAACAATTCCTTCGGAACAGGAAAAGGAGCCGACACTATTACCAGTGGGATCGAAGGCGCTTGGACAGATACGCCTACCAAATGGAGCCACAAATATTTTGAAAACCTGTTTGAGTATGAATGGGAATTGACTAAGAGTCCGGCAGGAGCACATCAATGGAAACCGAAGGATAATGCAGGAGCCGGCACCGTTCCGGATGCTCACGATCCGCAAAAGAAGCATGCGCCGTTCATGTTAACAACAGATCTTTCGCTCCGTATGGACCCTACGTACGAGAAGATCTCAAGACATTTTTATGAAAACCCCGATGAGTTTGCAGATGCCTACGCTCGTGCCTGGTATAAGTTAACACACCGTGATATGGGACCTATCGATCGATATTTAGGGCCCGAAGTTCCGAAGGAAGAATTGATCTGGCAGGACCCCATTCCAAAACCTTCTTACGAAACTATCACTCAGGGAGATATTTCCAAATTAAAGGATCAACTTTTGTCATCCGGTCTTTCCATTACCGAACTAGTCTCGACCGCATGGGCTTCTGCCTCTACTTTTAGAGGCTCGGACAAGCGCGGAGGAGCGAATGGTGCCCGTATACGTTTCGCACCCCAAAACGGCTGGGAGGTCAACAACCCAAAACAGCTGTCGAAAGTACTACAAACGCTTCAGAAGATAAAAGAAGAATTTAATTCTAGTGCGACAGATAACAAAGGCGTTTCTATGGCAGACCTCATTGTACTGGGAGGGTGTGCAGCCATAGAAAAAGCAGCTAAGAACGGCGGTTTCGACATGTCCGTTCCCTTTACTCCGGGGCGCGCAGATGCACTGGAAGAGCAAACCGATGCCCAATCCTTCGACGCACTGGAACCGCGTGCCGATGGTTTCAGAAACTATTTAAAAGATAGTTACGGGGTGGCTGCCGAGAAGCTCTTGGTGGACAGATCGCAGCTTTTAACATTGACCGCTCCCGAAATGACGGTATTAGTCGGGGGAATGCGTGTTCTCAACACAAATTCCAATGGCTCGTCTCACGGGGTATTTACCAAGGAAACAGACACCTTGAACAATGCATTCTTTGTGAATCTTTTGGATATGGGAATCACTTGGAAGGCCGTTTCTGATGATCAAAACCTGTTTGAAGGGCGCGACCGAACTACAGGAGAGAAAAAATGGACAGGAACACGCGTTGACCTAATTTTTGGATCGAACGCAGAACTTCGTGCGTTGGCCGAACTATATGCTTGTGACGATGCAAACAAAAAGTTTGTGCACGATTTTGTAGCGGCTTGGGCGAAAGTCATGGATCTCGACCGCTTTGATCTTAAATAACCGGAAAGCAGTAAACATCTAGTGTGAAGAGCTTGCATTTTATATTTTTTCTGAAAGCAACAGCGATGCATGTTGCTTTCTTTGCTTATTTTTAAGGTATATGAAAGATGAATTTTTTAATGCCATACGCGAAGGAAACACCACGAAAGTAGAAGAGCTCCTTACCATGATGCCGCAATTGATTTCTGAAAAGGATGCAAGGGGATCCACACCGCTATTACTGGCGACGTATTACAATGCTGAAGCAGTTACAGAATTACTGCTGAAGCATGCTCAAAATGTCGATGCACGCGATGCTTCGGGAAACACGGCGCTTATGGGCGTATGCTTCAAAGGATTTGTTCCGTTGGCTCAAAAGCTCATTGCACACGGAGCTAATGTTAATGCAGTTAACTCCAATGGGGCTACACCGCTTATCTTTGCAGTTACCTTTGCCAAAACCGATCTCGTAAAACTGCTGTTGCATCATGGAGCCGACCCGTCCATCACCGATGATCGCGGGAATTCGGCATTAACTCACGCAAAGATGCAACAGCATCAAGAAATAATTACACTTCTTCAGCCGTATGAATAAAAAGGAAACACTTTCAGTAACATTGATACAAACAAGTCTTCATTGGGAAGATGCGAGGGCTAATCGCAGCATGTTTTCAGAAACGATAGAGGCACTTTCAGAAGCGACAGACCTTATCGTGCTGCCCGAGATGTTTACTACCGGATTCTCTATGAAAGCGAAAACTTTGGCGGAACCTAATAATGGGGAAACGCTGGAATGGATGCAGCAGCAGGCCAAAAATACAGGAGCTGCCGTTACCGGGAGCGTGATCGTTTCAGAAAACGGAAATTATTTTAATAGGCTTTTCTTCGTGCTTCCCAATGGGGATTATGAAACCTACGATAAAAAACACACCTTTACGCTTGCCAACGAGCATAGAACGTATACAGCAGGCGGCAAACGTCTTATCGTAGACTATAAAGGTTTCAGGATTTGTCCTTTAATCTGTTACGATCTGCGCTTTCCGGTTTGGGCACGTAATACAGAAGATTACGATGTTCTCCTTTTCGTGGCAAATTGGCCGGCCAAACGAATTGCTGCGTGGGATGCTTTGTTAAAGGCACGTGCTATTGAGAACATGGCGTATTGTATAGGAGTGAACCGTGTTGGAGAAGACGGAAACGGACACGCCTATACCGGGCATAGCGGGGTCTACGATGTGTTGGGTGCGTCCATGCTGGAAACGGAGCCGGAGAAAGCGTTCGTTGCAACGGTAATCCTAGAAAAGGAACATGTGCAGAAGCACCGGGAACACCTTCAGTTTTTACAAGACAGAGATCACTTTACTCTAACGTAAAAGTTTCGTTCAAGCTCCAGTTCACAAGAATTTCCAAAGGAGATGGATAGTAGACGACCTTTTCGGGTTGGCGACGATCCAAAAAACTTCCGGCATCCCATTTCCCATTAGCATTTTCATCATAGATGAGCCTTATATAGTAAACAGCCGGCGGGATATAGTCAAAATATACCGTGTGGTCCTCACCCAGCGGCCATTCACGTACTACTTGAAATTTATTGTTCACAAGTTGAACAATAATAGGCTGCGGCGGGACATTCTGCACCGTAAGCCGTAGGGTTCCATAATCTGATGCTGCTTTTGTACGTACTATATACGACAGGCTATCATTTTCTTTATCGTAGAAATCAGTGATCGCACCGGGCAGAACACTTATAGTATAGGTTTGTTCTTCGGTCTTAGGGAAGAAAAGGGCTAGTTGATTGTTCCTTTTGTTTAATCGTCCTGTAACCGGGATCGATATAGAATCGCTATTAAAAACAGAAATTTCTTCCAATTTCAAAGCAGTTAGTGGGGTGTTTGCCTGCAACAGCAAGCTATCTTGCGGAACCTGCGTTCCGGTGTTCAAAGCATTGACAGTGAGAGAATCCTTATAGAGATTTTTGAGTCGTAAAGTCATCGTGTCGACTACCGTTCTGTTCTTTGCAAGGAATACCAGAGAATCGCCGGCTACCGCAGGTTTGAACCAATAATGGAGTGTGTCGGACTTCGGGTCTTTATACATTGTGCTCTTAAAATCGGAAGGAACTGTAGAAAGCAGGTCGATCGTAAGACTGTCAATGACCCCTTCAAAACCAAAAATAATGTGCTGTTTAGATTCGTGCTTTGGGTGCTCCAAACGATAGGCAGGGATCTCTTTGAACAAACGAAGTGTATACGATGTATCTTTAGGAACAGAGATCACATTGTCTGCGAAGCCAATCTTATCCGTTTTAGGCTGAAAAATATAGTCGTTGTTACTGTCTTTAAGGGCCAGGAGGATGTAATTTCCCTCTTTAACGTTGGTAAGTTCAAAAGTATTCGTGCTGTCCCGCGTCGTTGTTATATACATGGGTTTTTCTGAAAAGATCAGCGAATCCTTAAATGCCTCGTTTGCTTCATACATCAATACGGTGGTAGGTGTTTCGGCCTTTCCTAATAAAACATCTTCCACTTTTCCTGAAACAGTTAAACTATCGATATAAGCACCTGTAGAGAACACATATTTGTAATAATCGAAGGAATTTTCTTCGTTGTTGTCTACAATGCTTTTGCCAAAATTGATGGAATACGTAGTGTTTTCAAGAAGTGTATCGGTAAGCGTTATCTTAATGTACTTTGACGTACTTAGAGGAGAAATGATGGGTTGGTATTTTAAAGGAGGAGAGATGATGAGGTTTTTCTGAAGGTCCTTCAGTTTAATATATTCATCAAAATAGATCCTGATCTCCTTTTCTGAAAAATTCGTAGTAAAATTTTCGGGAACGGCCCTTAAAAGTACAGGAGGGATCGTATCCTTGGCACCCCCCGAAGGAGTTCCCTTTTTGGCACACTGTACAAAAGACAGTAGAAATAGAATAAGGATGGGAATGTAGAGCAGGCGGTGTTTCACACGAATGGAATTATAGCAAGACAAAAATAGGTATTTTTATGCGATAGCAATGGTCGCCAAGCTAAGTTTCACCCCCGAACCTTTTAACAATTGTTCACCACAACTTTCTAAAGTCGCACCTGTTGTCACAATATCATCAACCAATAAAATGTGTTTATTGGTAAGCGCTTCGGTATTTTTAACGGTAAATAGCGCTTCACCGCTAAAGCGTGTGAAGCGTTGTTTAAAAACCTGCGAGTTAGTTTTAGATATCTTTAGTAGAATATCATCCCGATAAGGCACCTGTAGAGAAGTTGCGATCGCTTTTCCAAAACCAGCCACTTGATTATAACCTCTTTTTCGTAATTTTTGTTTGTGTAAAGGAACGGGTATGACCATATCGACAGATCGGTATGCATCGAGCTCCCCGAGCTCTGCTCCCAGCCACATACCAAAAAAGGAACTTATTTCCTGTTGTCCCCTATACTTCAATTGGTGTAGGATTTCCTGGGTACGCCCTCTTTTCTCAAATTTCAGTAGAGCGGTGGCTTGCTCCAATGGAATACGTCCGTAGAATACGTTCTTCATTGTCGGGTCGGCATTGCGATGGTGACAAGCCAGCGGTAAGCTGTGTAAACACTGTACACAAAGGATTTTTTCGGCACGTAATAGCGTGTTTTTGCAGGCCGCACAAACCTTTGGAAACAAGAGATTTAACATAATTTAATATATTTTACCATTTCGTAAACGTTTCGGTGTTGATTCTCGTAGTACTTTTACCCACTAAATCTATTATAAACCATACATTATGACCACAGAAACCAATAGCACTAAATTTAAAGTTTTAATTGGTGTGCTTTCTGCATTATTAATCGCTTTAGCTGTGTACACTGTTACCCTTTACAACGATAGTAAAAATACGGTAACCGGGCTAGAGAAACAAAAGGTAGAAATTGAAACCGAACTGGAAGAGCTTATCGCCAATTACGATGAGATCATCCAAGACAATGAACTTAAGGACAAAGACCTGTTAGCGGCACGTGCCAGAATCGAGGTCTTACTTGACTCTGTTAAAGGAATGGAGGCCAATGTTGGCTTGATCGAAAGGTATAAAGCTGAAGTAGGGAGACTTAAGGAAGAACGCAAGATGTTATTTAAGAGAGCCGACAGTTTGATTGCGGCCAACCAGATGCTAGCGCTGGAACGTGACAGCACCAATGTAGTACTAAGCAATACTATTAAGGTGGTAGATTCTGTAAATGAAAAGAACGTAGCTATGGCAGAAACCATTAAAAAAGGTTCTGTGGTAAACGCTGTAGACCTTCGTGGAGAGGCTGTGATCGTGAGAAGTAGCGGTAAGGTGGTGGATACGAGAAGATCGAGTCGTGCCGACAAAGTACGTGCTTGCTTCACCCTAACACCCAATCCTATTGCCGAAAGAGGCGACCGTACCTTATATGTTCAAGTGATCAATCCACGTAACAATTTATTGGGTAAAAAGGCAACCTTGGAATTTGAGAACGGAATGTTAAACTATAGTGAGAGCACCAAAGTGTTCTATGAGAATGAAGAACTTGATGTGTGTGTCTTGGTGGACGCAACCGAGGCAGATCTCATTGAAGGGCGCTATGTGATCAACGTTTTCGATGGTCCAAAACAAGTGGCAACGACCACTATGGAACTCAAGTAAAAAAAATTGATTTAAAAAAGAGAAGCCGCTACGATGTTATCGTAGCGGTTTTTTTATTTTTGCGCTATGGCAAACAACGAAGATCAATTTAAAAAAGTAATCTCCCACGCAAAGGAATACGGATTCATATTTGCATCCAGCGAGATTTATGACGGCTTGAGCGCGGTATACGATTATGCCCAAAATGGTGTCGAACTAAAGAAGAACATTCGCGAATATTGGTGGCGAAGTATGGTATACCTGCACCAAAACATCGTTGGGATCGATGCTGCGATCTTGATGCATCCCACTACTTGGAAGGCTTCCGGTCACGTTGATGCGTTCAACGATCCGCTTATAGATAACAAGGATTCTAAAAAGAGATATCGTGCCGATGTTTTGATCGAAGATTATGCCGAAAAGTTGAATCAGAAAGCTGAGAAGGAAATTGAAAAGGCCCGAAAGCGATTTGGAGACAACTTTGATGAAGCACAGTTCGTCGCAACCAATGAAAGGGTTATACGGTACAAGACCGAGCAACGTGAGATCCTGGAGCGCATGGCGCGCTCTTTGGATTCTGAAAACCTCGCCGATGTCAAGGCGCTTATAGAAGAATTGGGAATAGCCGATCCCGACACAGGAAGTAAGAACTGGACCGAAGTGCGACAGTTCAATCTCATGTTTGGAACAAAATTGGGAGCTTCTGCAGAGAGTGCTACAGATCTATATTTAAGACCAGAAACAGCACAGGGGATTTTTGTGAATTTCCTGAATGTTCAGAAATCGGGAAGGATGAAGATTCCATTTGGAATTGCCCAAACAGGAAAGGCCTTTAGAAATGAGATCGTAGCAAGACAGTTTATTTTCAGGATGCGTGAATTTGAACAAATGGAGATGCAGTTCTTTGTGCGTCCCGGAGAGGAAATGAAATGGTACGAATACTGGAAAGAAACCAGATTGAAATGGCACCTGTCGTTAGGTTTAGGAGCCGAAAACTATCGCTTTCACGACCATGAGAAATTGGCGCACTATGCTAATGCAGCATCTGATATTGAGTTTAATTTTCCATTTGGTTTCAAGGAACTAGAGGGAATTCATTCCAGAACCGATTTCGATTTGAAAGCGCACGAAGAATACAGCGGAAAGAAATTGCAGTTCTTTGACCCCGAACTCAATAAGAATTATACGCCGTATGTAGTAGAGACTTCTATAGGCTTGGACCGTATGTTCTTAGCGGTGCTAAGTACTTCACTGCAAGATGAAACCTTAGAAGACGGAAGCACTCGTACGGTTCTTAAGATACCTTCTATCCTAGCTCCGGTGAAAGCGGCAGTATTACCGCTAGTGAAAAAGGACGGCCTGCCTGAAATTGCACAGTCCATTATCGATTCTTTACAATGGGACTACAATGTTGTATACGATGAAAAGGATGCTGTTGGTCGCCGTTACAGAAGGCAAGACGCAGCCGGAACACCCTTTTGTATTACAGTAGATCATCAAACTAAAGAAGACCAGACCGTCACTATTCGGCACAGAGATTCCATGGAGCAAGAGCGCGTTGCTATTTCAGAAATTTCAGAAAAAATTCACAATAGTATTTCATATAAGGCTTGGCTACAATAAAATAGAGAAGTTTTCTCTTTTTTAAAAGCGACGGAATGACTATTTTTATGAACTTTTTAACGTTTATAAATTCAAAAAAATCATTCTAATGAAACTAAAAAACTATTTTTTTGTACTGCTAATGGCGGCATGTACATTATCCGTGACTGCTCAAGACACGGGGAATTCGGGAGCAACCGACACAGGGTTTTTAGCAGACCCTATTCTTGTTCCTAGCATCGCCAAGCAAATGAGCGATGGAACCTTCATTGCTGCAGACAACACACCTAAAGAGGGTCGTCCTAAAAGACAATACGGTAATAGTGTAGTGCCAGGAAAAGGATCTATGGGTCCGGACCCTGTTGTACAGACCACACACGGAACCCGTGATACACGAGCGCCTTTCCTCGTTTTCGAGGCAGATATCTCACAAGCAACTCCATCTGACCCTACAGGAGCAGTAGGGCCAAATCACTACGTGGCTGCATGGAATACGGCATTCAGAATTTTTGATAAAGCCGGGAATCCATTAACTCCGGAGGCATCATTAGCTACTATCTTTCCCGGGAATGCAATCGGGGATCCTATTGTAATCTACGATGAAATGGCCGATCGTTTTCTTATTACAGAATTTGACGCCTCTCCAAATGGTTTTAACGTAGCCGTATCTCAAGGTCCGGATCCGGTTAATGATGGTTGGTATGTATATACTACAGGTTTTGGGACCGGGAGTTTTCCGGATTATACAAAATTTTCTGTTTGGCCTGACGGTTATTATGTAACTGCCAATATTGGAACACGCAGAGTCTTTGCAGTGGAGCGCGAGGAAATGCTGGAAGGAAATCCTGCACAATTTCAAAGCTTTCAATTAGGAGGGATTGTAACAAGTGGATTCTTTAGTCCGCAAGGCTTTCACCACACGGGTGGGTCACATCCCGAACCCGGAAACTTCAATGTAGTTTATTTACAAGACGACGCATGGTCTGGTGTAGGTGATGATCACTTGAAGATCTGGACGATAAATGTTGATTGGGATACCCCGGGGAATTCAACTATTTCGGCTGCTCAGGAATTGACAACAGCAGATTTTATAAGTGTTTTTGACGGCGGATCTTTTTCAAATTTAAGTCAGCCATCCGGACCCGATATCGATGCGTTGCAGGCTACAATTATGAATCAAGCCCAATTCCGTCAGTTTGATGGTTATAACTCTGTTGTATTTAATTTTGTAGTAGATACAGATCCTACGGCAGGAGAATTAGCTGGGATTAGATGGTATGAATTGCGCCAAACAGCCTCTGGGATGCCTTGGACAATCCATCAAGAAGGTACTTATATAACTCCAACGGCCGGAAGACATGCCTTTGCAGGAAGTATGGCAATGGATATTTACGGAAATATCGGATTAGGATATAGCTCGGTAAGTACTGCTCAAAGTGTTTCAGTTCGTTACACGGGCCGTTTACAAGGAGATGCATTAGGAACAATGACCTTTGCCGAAGGTTTAATTGGTCAGGGATCCGGAAACAACAATAATCTTCGTTATGCAGATTATACTCACTTAACAGTAGATCCTTCCAATGCAAGAGATTTTTGGTTTATTGATGAATATTTCAATTCAAACCGAAGAGATATCGTAGGGGCTTTCAATTTAGAAAATACCTTGCCGGCTAACGATGTTGCAATTGTTAATATTACTCCGGATAGTGGGGCATTGACCAATGCGGAAGATATTACCGTTACAATTAAAAATTACGGAACCGCAACACAAACAAGTATTCCTGTAACCTATAGTGTGGATGGAGGAGCTTTGGTAAGTGAAACCTATACCGGTTCTATTGCTGCCGGTGCGACAGACACCTACACCTTCACAGTGCAAGCAGATCTTTCTGGTGCAAATCAACTGTACCGAATAGAGACCAACACAAATTTGGCAGGAGATAATTTTACCGATAATGATTACTATGCAGAGAATGTTCGTAATGAAGAGGTGTTATCTGTTTCCGATCTTGAAATTGCAAATGCTGAAATGATCATTTCTTCTACCGATAATAAGAGATTTGAGATCTTGTTGAATACATCTTACCGCGATGTATTACCTATTAGCGTGTATGATATTAACGGAAAGATCCTGGCATTTAATAATTTAGTAAATCAAGGAAACAAGTTTACGTACTCTCTTGACATGTCATATGTTGCAAGCGGTGTGTATCTTGTAAAAATGGGAAGCGGATCTTTCGAAAAATCTGCAAAGATTATCGTGAAGTAGTCCTTCCGTTACAACATTAGTTTTAGTTTTAAAAAGAGCGAAGAATTCCTTCGCTCTTTTTTTTTGATCAAATGTCAAGATTCCTGCCGAGGCAATATAACTTATTTCAAAAATCTCTAGTTGATTGATAGGGAAAAGAACCGTTAAGTCCTTTTAAATAAGGCTATTGCATTTTTAGAATAGTAAATTAATTGTATGGAGATTTCAGAAATTGGTAGTATCTTGGTTTCTTAAACAAATCTTAAAATTGTAATTATTAAATTCAAAATTATGAAATCTAAAATTTCTCTTTTCTTGATGTTTTTTGCCATTACTTTTATGGTAAAAGCGCAAGAAATTCAATCGGAGGGAGCATTCTACTCCGGTAAGGTAAGCTCGATGGAATATGTTCCTTCGATCGCCTCAAGAATGTCCGAATTAAAACCAGCCGAAGTTTCAGACAAAGAAGCACAAGACGGTAGAGCTTCCGGAAACAAAGTTATTATCGGGAAAGATGCACAAACAGAAGACGACTATTTTGTTCGCAATCAACATCCCCTCACACAAAAGATTAATGGAAAAGCACCTATCCTTGTATTCGATGCTGCTTCTTCAAGCTCACAGCCAACCGATCCTTCACTGGCCGTTGGACCCAACCATGTACTCGTAGTATTCAATACGGGATTTACTATTTATGATAAATCTGGAAATCAGCTTTTGCCACAGACATCACCCAATCCTGCGATATTTCCTTCAGGAGGATGTTGTGATCTAACAGTTTCTTACGACAAAGCTGCCGATCGATGGGTGGTAAGTTTCTTAGGAGCCGGTGCTCAAATAGCGGTATCAGACGGGCCGGACCCGATCAACGACGGATGGTTCGTTTATACCATTAGTCAGATCAATGACTACCAAAAATTATCGGTTTGGAGTGATGGGTACTATTTAACCGATAATACCTCATCTTCAAATAAGGTTTGGGCGATGGAGCGTGACGAAATGCTTCTTGGAAATCCTGCTGCAGGAATTCAGGGTTTTAACCTTCCCGGAATTGCCACCAGTGGTTTCTATAGTCCACAAGCATTGAATGTGACCGATGACAATATGCCTGCTCCGGGAGGCCTTCCTGTGATCTACCTTCAGGATGATGCTTGGGCCGGTGTTACACAAGATCATATTAAAGTATGGACGATCGATGTGGATTGGAATACACCTGCCAACTCAACAGTTTCTGCGCCAAATCAACTTAATACTACCCCTTTTATTTCTGTGTTCGATGGAGGAAGCTTTTCCAACCTTACACAACCGGGCGGTGGGATCGCAATCGATGCATTACAGGCAACGATCATGAATCAAGCGCAATTCAGAAAGTTTGGCGGGCACAACTCTGCTGTCTTTAACTTTGTGGTTGATACCGATGCCTCTGCCGGAGAATTAGCCGGTGTGCGATGGTTCGAACTTCGCCAGGCCGGGGACGGCCAACCATGGACGATCCACCAAGAGGGAACCTATACCGCACCCGATGGGAGACATGCTTGGCATGCGAGTATGATGATGGACATCCAAGGAAATATTGGAATGGGATATTCTTCTATGTCCGGACCAACTACGCCGTCAACAGTTCGTGTAAGTTCATACTACACAGGGCGTTTCGCTTCCGATCCACTTAATACCATGACTATTGCTGAAGAGCTTATCGCAAACGGAAATGCTAACATTCCCGGATTAAGATACGGGGATTACAGCAAGATCGATATTGACCCAGACGATGACAAGACCTTTTGGTTTATCAATGAATATATGAATAACGGAAGAAAGGATGTAGTGGGAGTTTTCAAGATCGCACCTAATTTTAACATTGATCTTGGTGCTGTTTCCATCGATAGCCCGGTGGATGGCGATCTTTCCAACGCCGAACAGATAACGGTTACCATATTTAATTATGGACAGCTCGACCAATCAAATATTCCCTTATCGTTAACGGTCGATGGAAGTTTGGTGGCAAACGAAGTATTTGCAGGAACCATTCCATCTTCTACTTCAGCGCAGTATACATTTACAGCTACCGTAGATATGTCGACCGAAGGTCAAACCTATGAAGTGACTGTAGCAACTAACTTTGTGGGTGATGAGGACAACACCAATAATAGCACCACAGAGAACATCACTCATATTCTTGCGGCCGATATTGGAGCAACAGCTATAACATCTCCAAATACAGGAGAAGGGCTTGGAAACGAGACCGTAACGATCACGATGGAGAACTTCGGAACTGCGGCGCAATCTAATTTTGACGTGTCGTACTCGATCAATGGAGGAACGCCGGTAGTTGAAACCGTTGCGGGACCGATCGCTCCGGGAGCAACTCTTTCCTATACGTTTGCTACATTGGCAGATCTTTCGGCGGCAGGCACATACAACATTGAGTCAAGCACTCAATTGGCCGCAGATGGTGACAATACAAATGATGCTACTACTAAGGAGGTTATTAATTTGTCCTGTAATACAGAGACCAATGCAACTTCTATGCCTATTGGACCCAATGGAGGAAGTGTAACCGAATCGGTTATTAGCATTGCGAATGATGTGACTATTAATGATGTGAATGTAACGATTAATCTCAACCATACTTTTACGGGAGATCTGGATATCTTCCTAGAAGGACCGGACGGAACTCGTGTGGAACTTTCTACAGATAATGGCGGATCCGGAGACAACATGATAAACACTGTGTTTGACGATGAAGCACCTACATCCATAACCACGGGAACAGCACCGTTTACAGGTAGCTTCCAGCCGGAAGGGAACTTGTCAGATTTTGATGGGTTGTCATCTCTTGGAGACTGGACCCTGGAAATTACAGATGATGCCAATATTGATGGAGGAACTCTTAATAGCTGGTCACTTCAACTATGTGAAGATGTTCCATTAGGACTGGATGATAATTTCATCGATAATAGCGAATTGGTGATTCTTGAGCAGGGGAACAATCAATTCCAAATCCAACTTCCTACTACTACCGTAACTGAACGCATGACCTTTACTGTGACCAATTTATTAGGTCAAAAGTTGTTAAGCTACAGACTCGACAATGTGGATGGTAAAGGATATTTTTATGATCTGGATATGTCTTATGCAGCTACGGGCGTGTATATCGTTCGAATTGGAAACAATCAATACGGAAGTGCAAAACGATTGATCGTTCGTTAATTGCTTCGGAAGTAATTGTTTATGTAATCAAAACCCTCAAGCGATTGAGGGTTTTTTTATTAAAAGAAGGCACGCAGTTGTATACTTCCCGTATGTACAGTTTTGGAGGTCTCACTTTTCCTTCCGAAGTAAGACAAATTCGCATCAAGATATTTTGTTATACGCTTTTGAAGTAATAAGTTCCAGGTAAAATTAGTACCGGGCTGAAGTCCTTCCAGCATTTGGTATGCAACCGGGGAAAAGGCGCTTCCGTCAAAAGTGTTTTCAATATAGCTAAATTCTCCATTGAGCGAGATCTTCTCTACATTGCTGTATCCAAAAGAAACCCCTCCTTTTTGCTGTAATAGCGCCTCCATGTCACCTACTTGATTATCCTTGTTCCCGTAACTGTAAAAAACGTCAAATCGCGTCTGGGCATTAAGAAGGTAGGATAGTTTGGGAGCAAGCTCATAGCTGTCAATAGTATAATTTCGTGATCCAAAATTTTCTGAAGTACTTTCAGTAGAACCCAGAGAACTTCGTAGATTCACCAACCAGCTTTCCCATATTTTATGATTGAACGCCAGTTGATGACTTTCCAGTCGGTTCTTCTGAAGTCCCAGCGAAAGCAAATTATCACTGGATGTAGCTATATAGGTATAACTGGTTGTATAGTGTTGTTTCCCGCGATTAAAGAACAAAGCATTTCTAAAGTTAAGGACCAAGCCCAATTGATCGTCACCACCGTCTTCGAAAGGATTGATGTTAAATCCGTCATTCCTTCGCTGTACTTTTCTGTCTAATATGTAGGAGGTTTGATTGTAAAAATGAGAAAGGAATTTCCTGAAGCCTTCTTTGTTCTCCCACGAGCGTGGGTTGAGTGTAAGGATCTGGCTAAATTGATTCTGACGGATCTTCAAGAAAATCTGGTTAGGCAACAGGATCCGAACATACTCGGCCTCATCTTGAAATTGTGCGATCTCAAACTCATCTAATTCCTGAATACCATTGTTGTTATAGTCATTCCACGTATAGATACCCTGTCCCGGATCTACCTTTACATACGTGAATTCCTGTCTTGGGATCACGCCGTTATTGGAAGACAGGACGGTATTCAAACTAACGCCTCCGTTCCATATACTCTGATTGTAAAGAATTCTGGAATTCAAGGATTTCTCATCTTCCTTGGCTCCAAATTCATCTTTAAGAATACGGTAATTGGCAAATACCGAGAGCTGTGCATCCTGCCCGTTGATCAGTCGTGATTTCAAAAAGTATGTATTGGAACTATTCACTTTTTGTAAAAAATTCTGGCGCAAACTATCATTCGATTGTCTTCTGTAACCCACCTCCACGAAGATGTTAGTGCTGTCGCCTACGCCTGAAAACACTTCATACGACCTAAATTTCTGACTCACGGGCGAAAGACTGTCAGATTGTACGATACTAACCTCATTGTCTTCGAAGGCAATTTTTCCGCCCAACCAAGATTTTTTCATAGAATACGTCACCAAGGAATTAAGCCGGGCAAATTTCGACTCCAACGAATCTCCGGTGCCTTTTAAGTAACTCCCCTGCGAATAGACCTGTAGTTTATCGAATCGTAAGTTCGTGCTTCCTACATGACGAGAGCCGGAATAATTTTCTGAAAAATCCAGTTGCTGAAACTCATAACGGGCGCTACCGTGTTTTGGGTGAAAGGCTTCAACACCCGAAATGATGAAGGATTGGTCGCCCATGGGAGAAATAAGGTTCCAGTCTCTGTTGAACTCGATGTTGTAGACGCGCTCGATGTTTCGGAAATCTTGATTAATATAATCTGCCGAAGCAAAGCCGTCTATCTTTAACGTATCGGTTGTTGTTAAGAGCGTTTGTTTTGCCGCTAAACGACCCGCAAAACCATCGTTATTGCCATCATCAATCGACGAGAACAAATTGAGATCGTTCTTGCTTCCCGCTACTTCAAAATCAAGTATGGTTTTTTCAGAAGGATGGTAGTTTCCCTTTAATCCCCCAATTTGCAGCTTTGTAGGTGCGGTCAATTGAATAATTGGCTCGTAATTACCTTGGGGAATGCCGTTTAAGGGCGCAATGTACTCAAAGATCCTGCTAATGGCACTAGCGTCGCTTATTACATAATTACCCATATTGGCGCCCACCAAAGTGAATCGAACGTTGAACAACTCATCTTCAGGGTCGTTCGAGAATACAAAAATCTCGACACCATCAACAATATCCTTCTTGTAAAGGATTTTATTTTCTGAAAAGGTATCCGGCACGGCCGAAGGAGCGGTCATATTATCACGATCGTCTCCGGCAGCTTGCAGGATGGTAACCTGTTCTTCTGAAAGATTTTGTTGTAAAGGTTGGTTCTTGGCATCGTTTTCAGAATAGGCATACACACCAATATCCAGATTGTCGGTGCTGTAGCTACCTCCCCCATATCCTATAAAACGAGTATAGTTCCTGTCGGTGTATTGATACTCTACCGAGATCCGCATGTTGTTTGTGATCGGATAGATAGGGTTAAACTTGATCTCACCCGCATTATAGTCGATCACATAATCTTCATTTTCGCCACGTGTTAGTAAGATACCGTTCACGTAGACACGCTCACTACCCGATACAATAAGTATAAAAAGCTCGCCATTAGGCCCCACAAGTTTATATGGGCCTTGATTTCCTTCCTGCCCCACAAAATTACTCTTGGCAAAAACCCCGCGCACGAGTGCACCGGCTGCAAATGCAGTGGTCCTGGACCCATCGTTATGTGTGAGCGTTCCGCCCAGCGAGATCCCCTGTACCTTTTTGTTGAACCGGGCAAAGTAACTCGTTGTGTTTTGAAGGTCTACATCGCCGGCTCGAATGTTCCAGTCGTCACTATACAGTTCAATGAATATTTGGTCAAATTCATCTAAACTTTGGGAATAACCTCCTTCTTGAGTGGGGATGTTGGCATCCTGTATGGATGCTCGTATAGATACTTTATCACTTAATTGACCTGTGATTTGCAGGTCCAATTCAGAATTTACCACGGCATTTTGATTGTTTCCTATCGTGACGCCTCTGGAGATACTACCAACGGTGTTCAATCCGTCAAAAGGAGTAAAAGCGTCTTGTTGATTGGATTGATCCAAAGAATACAGTTTTTCGATACTTCCTGTACTTTCGGATATGATCTTAGGGTCCAAGGCATAATACTCTTGTACTAAGAATTTTGGATATCGCAAATAATGAATCGTGATAGAGTCACTTGTCTGGGCTGCTTCGGAAAGAATGAGCCGTGCCTTACTGTAATCAACCCTATACATCACCGAATCGATCGTTGCGCCGGCAACACCTTCCACATAGAAACGGCTGGGATTGATGCTTACACTGTCTATTTGTATCGTATCTTGAACTGCTACTTTCTTACTCCTGTAATTGGAAGTAACGTCTTGAGCAACCACCGTGTAGGTCACTGCAAAGAGAATAAGAGTAAGATAGTACTTCATTAGGTATAGAACTAAACACAGCCTACTTTATTTTGTTGATTGTTTTTTAAAATCTTTTTGCCGATGTTCCTTGTAAAAATACAATGTTATTTAATTTAGTGCGGTATAAAGAAGGATACGATATGAAGATTATCTCATACAATGTGAATGGCATTCGAGCCGCAATGCGAAAGGGCTTTTTAGAATGGTTGCAGGCGGCCAACCCCGATGTGATCTGTCTTCAGGAAACTAAGGCAAATTTCGATCAAGTAGAGGTTGAAGCTATCGAAGCGGCGGGATATCCCTACCACTATTGGTTTAGTGCCGTGAAGAAAGGATACAGCGGTGTCGCGATCTTTTCAAAAATAAAACCCAACCATATAGAGTATGGGACCGGGATTGAATATATGGATGCCGAAGGAAGAAATTTACGTGTCGATTTTGACCAGGTTTCAGTAATGAGCTTATACCTTCCAAGTGGTACGAATCTGGACCGTTTAGATCATAAGCTCACCTACATGGCAGATTTTCAGAAATATATAGATACCCTGAAGAAGGAAATCCCCAACCTGATTATTTGTGGAGATTATAACATTTGTCACGAAGCCATCGATATTCACGATCCTGTACGCAACAAGAACGTATCGGGATTTTTACCTGTAGAGCGTAAATGGATAGACGGATTTATTAAAAGCGGATTTATAGATTCCTTTCGGCACTTCAACAAGGAACCCCATCATTATACGTGGTGGAGTTATCGCGCCAACGCACGTGCGAACAATAAAGGCTGGCGTATCGACTACAACATGGTGGCAAAACCTTTGGAAGATAAACTTAAACGAGCTGTTATATTACCGGATGCCTATCACAGTGATCATTGTCCGCATTTAGTAGAACTATCCTTATAGATACGATGGATTTTCCGGACGAATTTTTTGCACACCTCAATATGCATAATTATACAGAGATAAAAGGAGGACTTGAAAGACAGACCTTCTTGGAGATCTGGGTGGTCGCCGTTAGCGGCAGGGTATTTGCGCGAAGTTGGAACAAAAGTGAAAAAAGCTGGTATACGGCATTTTTGAAAGAAGGGGTAGGACAATTAAAATTTGGAGATGTCGTTCTGAATGTTACGGGGAAGAAGGTTCCAGAAGAAGATGCGGTCCATGCTAAAATCGATGCGGCTTATCTTTCTCGGTATAATGAAGCTAAAAATATATACTACGCACAAGGGATCTCTCAGCCGGAGTATTATGATTACACGCTCGAACTATTTTATAAACCTACTTAAATACTTATTATGAAAATGATTCTGAAGGGAATTTTTGGAATTTCCGTCCTGCTGCTCACGAGCTCCTGTGTCTCATCAAAGATCTACGACGATCTTAAATCTCGTTACGATATGTTGAAAGCCGAGAACGAAGCACTGATGGCACAATTGGACAATGCCGCCAGTGATGGAAAGGTGTATTCTGTGGATCTTTTAAAAGACAGGATTGAAGAACTGAATGCCGAAAAAAGCAGATTGGCCATGGATCTTTCCGCGTGTCAAAATAACTATAACCGCCTTAAAGAATCGTACGATGCGCTTGAGGCAAACAGTTCCAGTGCGCTTAGCGATAATTTAGCCTTAAACCGAGAATTGTTGACGCAACTGGAAGCGAAGGAAAAAGCTTTGGCGCTGGAAAATGAGCGATTGGAGAAACTTAAAAAAGACCTCGCAGCTCGATCACAACGAGTAGAAGAACTGGAGGCGATCATTGCCTCCAAAGATGCAAAGATGAGGTCCCTTAAAGAGGCCATTTCTGCGGCACTGACTAATTTTGAAGGCAATGGTCTCACCGTAGAACAAAGGGATGGCAAGGTGTATGTTTCCATGGAGAATAAATTGTTGTTCGAAAGTGGAAGCTGGGCTGTGAATGCACGGGGACGAGAAGCTGTAGTAGCATTGGGCAAGGTATTGGCCCAGAACAAGGAGATCGCTGTTCTCATTGAAGGTCATACCGATAATGTACCTTACGGAGGTAATGGGAACATAAGCGACAACTGGGATCTTTCTACCAAGCGAGCGACTGCCATTGTAAATATTCTTACTGAAAATTCCGGTATTCCAAAAGACAACCTCACAGCAGCCGGTCGAGGAGAGTTTGCTCCGGTTGCGACCAATACTACTTCAGAAGGAAGGTCTAAGAACCGCCGTATTGAAGTGATCTTGACACCAAAACTGGATGAGATCTCAAAATTGTTAAACGAGTTGTAGCCATAAAAAGGCGATACTATGCAATATACTTTACTGCCTAATACCAGCTTAAAAGTGAGCCGAATATGTCTTGGCAGCATGACCTGGGGCCAACAGAATACTGAAACTGAAGGCCATTCACAAATAGATCTGGCATTAGAGAACGGCGTGAATTTTATCGATACTGCCGAAATGTATTCGGTACCCGGTAATCCAAAGACCCAAGGCAGTACAGAACGTATTATTGGAAGTTGGTTCGCCAAGACAGGGAAGAGGGACAAGGTAATTCTGGCATCTAAAATTACGGGTCCTAATCGTTTTTTTGAACACATTCGAAAAGACCTGTCTTTTAGTAAAACAGCGTTAGATGATGCATTGCATAAGAGTTTAGCGCGCCTTCAGACCGATTATCTCGATCTGTATCAGCTGCATTGGCCGGAACGCACAGTGAATATTTTTGGCAGCCGGGACTACGTACATGACGCGGCATGGGAAGATTCGATCGCTGCAACTCTGGAGCACCTTAAATCTTATGTGAAACAAGGTAAGATACGATATTTGGGACTGTCCAATGAGACACCCTGGGGAGCCATGCGTTATATGGAGGAGGCACGAAAGGGAGCGCCAAAAATGGTCTCGATACAGAACGCATACAACTTGTTGAACAGAAGGGATGAGATTGGCCTATCGGAAGTGATTCTAAGAGAAAAACTTGGGTATTTGCCATATTCCCCTTTGGCCTTCGGGATGCTCACCGGGAAATATCTAAACGGTGCGACTCCTCAGCATGCTAGGGTTACCCTGTTTCCAAACTATTCACGATATCATGGAGAAGGGTCCTTTGAAGCCACCAGGCAGTATCAAGAGATCGCTCAGCAATACGGAATGAGTCTCACTCAAATGAGCCTGGCATTTGTAAGGCAGCAGCCTTTTGTCACTTCTACTATTGTTGGTGCCACGACCTTGACACAGTTAAAAGAGAATATCGAAAGCATTTCTGTAAGCCTTACCGAAGAAACTATAAAAGCCATCAACGCCGTGCATGCATCGATCCCCAATCCTGCACCTTAACTTACAAAGGCGCTGTACCCTGTAATGGCTCTTCCTACTATCAAGGAATTGATCTCCTTGGTCCCTTCGTAGGAGTATATGGCTTCTGCATCGGCCACGAAACGGGCTACATCATATTCCAGAAGGATGCCGTTTCCGCCCATCACTTCGCGTGCCCGACTCACGACATCTCGGGTACGCATACTGCAAAACACTTTGGCCAGTGAAGCATGTTCATCGGTCAATAGCTGCTGGTCCTGTAATTCTGAAAGGCGAAAGCAAAGCGTTTGCATTGCCGTAAGGTTGGCGACCATCTCTACCAGATGATTTTGGATCAACTGAAAGGAGGCAATGGGTCTTCCAAACTGCTCTCTTTTTTTCGTGTATTTCAATGCGCTCTCATAAGCTCCGCGTGAGCAACCTACAGCTTGCCATGCTACCGCCGCACGTGTCATCTTCAACACCTTGGCAGTGTCTTTAAAGCTGTCACATTTCTGAAGGCGATCTGCTTCGGCTACACGGCAATCGCTCAACGTAATAAGCGCATTTTGAACGGTACGAAGTGCCATTTTATCCTGCATTTTTTCCGCAGTGAATCCCGGAGTGTCTTTACGCACCAAAAATCCTTTCACCTTATTGGAAACTTCATCCCGCGCCCAGATGACAGTTACATCACTAAAGGTCGCATTCCCTATCCACTTCTTCTGGCCGTTCAAGACCCATTCATCACCTTCTTGCCTGCAGGTGGTTCCTAGTCCGCCGGCCACAGCAGATCCCACTTCCGGTTCCGTAAGTCCGAATGCGCCGATACATTCCATGCGTTGCATTTTTGGGAGCCATTCTTTCTTTTGCGCTTCACTTCCGCAGAGATAAATAGACCCCATTGCCAATCCGCTGTGAACGCCAAAAAATGTAGATATGGAAACATCAACACGGGCAAGTTCCATAGCCATAATGCCTTCCATTAAGAACGTCTGGTTCGGACAGCCGTAGCCTTCGTAAGCCATGCCACAAATATTAAGCTGGGCCATTTTTGGGATAATGTGGTGGGGAAATTCGGCGCGATTCCAGAAATCATTTGCAATGGGCTTAACCTCGTCTTCCATGAAATTGCGCACTTTCAACTGGATCTCTCTTTGCTCCGGACTTAATTTTAAACTCAGGTCATAAAAATCACCATCTATAGGAGGTAGTTTATGTTGTCCTTTCTTGCTTTGGCTTTTCAGCATCTTCATCAATCCCTGTAACTGTCGGTCGTCGAGTTCACCAACCGCGGCCATTACCTGTGGGAGATCTATTTTTTGAGAGATCTTACCCAGCGCATCGAGATCAACATTGCGTAAAAGAGAAATGGTTTGCTTGATTTTTCGGAAAAGTGCCATAAGAAGTGCTTTAGTAAAAACTAAAGATACTTGCTACAATGGTTTAGAAGACACAAAGAATTGTTAAAACGATGTCACCCGAAAAGATGATGGACGACATCGTGAACCTTGGAAACTTTAAGAATGTTAATGGCGTAATCTTTTCGCTCTACTTTACAATACTTCGAAATAACGATACTGGTAAATCCCAGTTTTTCTGCTTCCAGGATACGTTGATCCACCCGGGTGACGGGGCGAACTTCCCCGGCGAGTCCCACTTCTGCAGCAAAACACATGGTCTTGTCTATGGCGACATCAATATTGGAAGAAAGAACCGCAGCAACTACAGCAAGATCGATCGCAGGATCATCTACTGTGATCCCTCCGGTAATATTTAAAAAGACATCTTTCGCTCCTAATTTAAAGCCGGCCCTTTTTTCAAGCACTGCCAAGATCATATTGAGTCGTTTGGCATTGTACCCTGTTGCACTTCGTTGAGGGGTTCCGTATACGGCAGAACTTACCAATGCCTGAATTTCGATCAAGAGCGGGCGCATTCCTTCCAAAGTTGCCGCAATGGCTGTTCCGCTTAGGTCTTCTTCGTTCTTGGAAATTAAAATCTCTGATGGATTTGAAACTTCGCGCAGACCGTTTCCTTGCATTTCGTAAATGCCCAATTCGTTGGTGCTTCCAAAACGATTCTTATTGGCCCGAAGAATGCGATAAATATGATTGCGGTCTCCTTCAAATTGTAACACAGTATCCACCATGTGTTCCAGGATCTTAGGCCCGGCAATGGTGCCGTCCTTGGTAATATGACCAATTAGAATTACAGGCGTATCGGTTTCCTTCGCAAACTTTATAAGTTCGGTCGTTGTTTCACGTATCTGCGAGATACTCCCGGCGCTGCTTTCAATAGCCTCGGAATGCAGGGTTTGAATAGAATCGATCACTACAATATCCGGGCGTACCTCTTCTATCTGCCGGAAGATCAACTGCGTTTTGGTCTCTGTAAGAATATAGCAATTGGTGGCGTTAGGCTGAATCCGTTCCGCCCGCATCTTGATTTGTTGTGCACTTTCTTCTCCCGAAACGTACAGCGTTTTAAAAGGAAGTTGTAAGGCGATCTGAAGCATTAATGTGCTTTTTCCAATACCGGGTTCACCGCCCAAAAGTGTAAGGGAACCGGGAACTATTCCGCCGCCCAATACCCTGTTGAGTTCGTTGTTCTTTGTGTCCAGCCGTGCTTCGGAATGTGCCGAGATCTCTGAGATGCGTTGCGGTTTGGCAACACGTTTTGAGGTACTCTCTTGCGTATTCCAAACAAATTTTTCAGCTTTTTGAATCACCTCTTCGGCAATGGTGTTCCATTCCTTGCATGAGGTGCATTGACCTTGCCATTTGGCAAACTGTGCGCCGCAATTCTGACAGAAAAAAGTAGTTTTTGTCTTCCCCATAATCTAGTGCTAAAATAGTTATATTTACAGGAATATTGGTTGCCTTATGATGAAAGTAGGATTACTTTTTTGTGTATTTATTATCCTCACTTCAATGAGGGCACAAGAAAATCCTTCCGAAGAAATAGTTCGTTCTCTTACCTCTCAAATCCAACGAGTCAAAGGAGGAGAAAAACTTCGATTGCTGGATAGTCTATCTACTTATATTGTTTCAAAAACCACCTTCACAAGCGACACCATCGTTGCAGAGACCGTACAACACGCACTAGCCATAGACTCGCTGCGGATAGCTACATGGCACATGGCTAATCGTATCTACTTTCAGAATAATATTACAGGAGATCCCGAAAAAGGGAATAAAATATTTAAGGAATTCCTTTCTACGGCGAGAAAGATCAAGGACGCCAATACCTTAGCTAAATACTATTTGGAAGGAGCAGACAGCTTTTATTTCCTAGAAGACCACAAGACCTCTGTTTACTATTATGACCTGGCGGAAACGTATGCGCAAAAGGCTAATAATTTAAAATACGTTGGGCTTGCCAAACTATACAAGGGAGGCACTCTTAGTTTCTTGGGTGATTTTTCTGAAGCATCACAGGTACTGCAGGAGGCCGGTAAGATCTTTGCGCAGGAGAAGGATACATTCAACAGCATAAGCGCTAAGAACTCCTTATCCATCCTGTACGGTCAAAATGCATTCTTTCAAGAGGCAAAGGCAGAACGGGATGAAGCCATTGCGTTAGCGCAGAAAATACAAAGCTATGCACATCTCGTTTCCTTCTATTATAATGCTGCAACAGACGCTCGAAAACAAGAAAGACACGAAGAACGTATCGCCAATTTGAAATTAGCACTGGAAGCTTCACAAAAAACGCGTAATCCTGATTACTATGCCCCCGGGCTGTTAGCGGCTCATGTGATCGCTTATGCCGAAGTGGATAGCTTGGAACTGGCAGATGATTTTCTTTCGGCTATTGAAGTTGCGCCAGAGAAATTTACACAGGGAAGGAACAGAGAGCCCTACTTGGATGCACTAAAACATATCGCTTTGGCAAAAAACAAGTATGGCCAGGCACTTACTTATGGGAAGGAGCATTTGGAGATTAAACAGAAAGGAACCCACTACGAAGAGATCCAAGGGGCAGAGAAGTTCCTGGCTGATACCTACGAGGCAATGGGAAATAAGGAGCAAGCCTTTGTTCATTTCAAGAACTTTTCAAGAATAAAGGACTCCATCAACAGCATTCAAAAAACAAAGGCATTATCTTATTATCAAACCTTATATGAAACCGGTAAACGCGATGCACAGATCGCTTCTCAGAAGAAGGACATTGAACTTTTAGCGACTAAGAACAGGCTGCAGAATCAATGGTTGTGGTTTGGGGGATTTGGTCTATTTACCTTGTTCGCAGGTGTAGTTTTGATTCGGTCGCGCAATGCAGCCAGGCGAAGAGGGCGGCTTCAGGAATCATTCTCACACGAACTTATACGGGCTCAGGAAGAGGAGCGCACGCGTGTCGCCAGAGAACTGCACGATAGCGTAGGCCAAAAGTTGATGTTGCTTACTAAAAAGACAAAGATGAAAGAAGATCCGGAAATGGATCTGCTGGCAGGAAGTACGCTCGAAGAACTTAGAATGATCTCTCGCGGGCTTTACCCTGCCAATTTAGAACGGTTAGGGGTAACGAAGGCGATCGAGTCGATGATCAATGAGGTAGATGCCAACACCAATATATTCTTTACCAATGAAATAGAGAATATTGACGACCTCCTTTCTAAAGAAGCTTCCTTACATTTGTACAGGATCATTCAAGAAGTATTGAACAATATGGTAAAACACGCCGATGCGAAAGCAGCCTCTGTCACCATAGAACGAAAATCCGACCACATTGAAGCGATCATTAAAGACAATGGTATAGGGTTTTCGTATTCAGAAAAATTAAATGGTACACAGCATTTGGGGATGAAAACCATTTTGGAACGGGCCAAGATCCTGAAATCACAATTGCGTGTAGACAGTATGCCAAACACAGGAACCACCATATTCCTTGAAATTCCAACATAGACGTGATTAAAAAGAATATTTCTATAGTAATAGCCGATGACCACCCGCTGCTGCTCGCCGGATTACACGACGAGTTGGAAAATTGCGGCTACAACATCCTAGGCAAAGCAACCAATGGGATGGAAGCGTTGCAATTGATACTATTGCATCAACCCATGATCGGGCTGTTGGATATTGACATGCCTTTACTCACCGGGTTTGAAGTTATAAAAACGGCCAAGGATAAAGGCGTAAGTACAAAATTTATCATTCTTTCCTTTCACAAGGAAACCGAATACATTACACAGGCCAAAGCCTTACATATCAATGGCTACTTATTGAAGGAGGACTCGTTTACAGAAATTGAAAACTGCATTAGAGCCGTTCTTGACGATAAAGAATATTTCAGTATGTCCTTTGACGCCCTTACCCTTAAAAATGCTTCGGAAGAGATAAAAAAACTACAATTACTTACTCCTTCAGAAATAACTATTTTAAAGCTTATCGCGCAACAGATTAATACGAATACGATAGCCGAAAATCTTTTTGTTTCCTCCCGAACCGTAGAAAAGCACCGCAGCAACATCATTACGAAACTTGAGTTGGAAGGGGGTACTAATGCTTTGACGCGGTGGGCATTGGCGCACAAAAATACCATTCTTGAAATTTAGTAGATACGAGTGGCTACGTAATAATTACGTAGTTTCACGTATACCGAATGACTAAGATTTCTATTATCTTAGCACTATCGATTACGGTATTTTATTGAGGAGTAAAATAGACTGATTAACCAAAGATGTAGCCCTCCAAAGCAAGTTGCTTTTGGAGGGTTTTTCTTTTAACAGTGAGCTCTACAGACACTAATACCCAAAATCGGTTTTGATCTTATCTGCTTTGTCGAGCATAATATCTATAGTGATAAAATCTACTTCCTCCTTGTCATAGGCCCCTTGGAACGTACGCATGGCTTTCTTGGCATCCCCGGTCTCTTCATAATAGCGACCCATATAGTAATCTCCCAGAACGGTATTGGGATATTGTCGCTGTGCCAAGATGGCGATCTCACGAAGCGATTCCCATTGTTTTTTCTTTTCAGCAGCTTTGCAGGTTGCGATAAAGTCATTTACTCGAATAGGATTTGTGATACCAAAAAGATCTTCTATTGTCTTATACTTATCTACCAGATATTGATGGATGGGAGTTTCCATTTTCAACAGCTTATCGGTATATTCCTGTTTGCTGATAGGGCGGTATACCGAAAATATCTTTTCCATTGCTGAAGGGATCGCACGGGCCACCAGCGAATAGTGCGTTGCACCATCAAAATTATCATAATAGTAGTTAAACTCCTTACTCGCCTGAGGTTTAAGCAATGCGTTGAGACGTTCGGCGTTTTCCATCAGGTCCTTGATATCGTCGGTGCCGGTGGCCAAATAGTAAAATATCTTAGAAGGGATGGCGGGAACCCGCTCGGCAAGACGATCGATCATCATGGGAGCAGGATCGGGACTAAGGTTGATATAACCATTGAACAATGGCGGGTCTTTAAAAAGGTAATAATTGATGAAGTTTGCTGTAAAATCATGTCCTACGGCAATGGCAAACTTAGCTGTACGGTAGTTCTGGTCGATATAGGGGATCAGCTCCAGACCTACAAACTCGAAGAAATCGGCTCCTTTATCGGCGGGTAGAAAATTGGTGTCGTCGTAATCACAATCTTCGTACCTGCTGTCGCCCTGCATGATGCCTACCACAATCGATTCGGGCATATCTTCCCAATAGGCAAAGTAATCGGCATTTCCCGCTACAGGTTCAAACAGATAATTTGCGTCTAAAACGATGATAATTGGGTACACCTTTTCAGTATTGGTCTCATAATCGCGTGGCAGTTGTATTTTAAGTCGTCTGGACTCGGCAAGTTTCGATGAATTGAATTCTTCGTAAAGAATCTTCGATTGCGCCAGCGATGCGAATCCTACTAATAGTGAAAGTGATATAAGGACATATTTCTTCATACAATGGAGATTTTAAGGATCGAAAGATACTAAATTTTGAATTTCCTGTATGTCCGAAGTCGTACTACTTTCCTACCCGATTATAAATGGGCAACATGATAAATGAGAGACCGCCGAAGAAGATAATAGATGCAATGTTAGAGGTCCATACAATCCATCCGAAAGCCGTGCCCACAGTCTCTGCGATTCCAAAAACGGCCAGAATGCCGGCGACAAAGAACGGGTAAGACCCAAAGCCACTGTTGGTAAAAGCGAATGAGAAACTCCCTACCACAAAGGTGATAATGATCGTTCCCATGGCAATGTTTGAGGTTTCAGGAAGGGCGAAGGTCGCTACATAGAACGAAAGAAGATATAGTCCCCAGATAAGGAAGGTATGAAGGATAAACATAGCTTTCTTCTTCATGGTTAGAATGCTTAACACGCCTTCTTTCAATCCGCTGAAGAAACTTTTTAATTTTTGCTGAAGTAAGGATCTGGAATACTTCAGAAACAATAAAAATAGTGCTGACAAGCCCAACATGATAAGTAGGGCCACAAGTAATTTTCTTGCCGGAATGATCTCAGTGAGGTACGCGTAGAGCACATCAAACTGAAGCATAAGTGCTACTGTTGTAAAACCGAACAGAAAGATGAGGTCGACAATCCTTTCAGAAATAATGGTGCCGAACCCTTTATCGAAAGGTACGTCCTCATACTTGCTCAATACCACGGCGCGTGAGACCTCACCACTCTTAGGTATAAAGATGTTCATGAGGTAGGCGATATAGACTGCCATAAAGTTATTGGCCAATTTAGGTTGATATCCCAATGGCTCCAGCATAAAATTCCAGCGATACGCACGCGATACGTGACTTAATAACCCTAAGAATACAGCGAATGAGATAAACCAGTAATTGGCATTCTCGAAATGTACCTGGATCTCTTGAAGCTGTTCTGGCGTAAACTTTGAATAGGAGTACCAGATAAGAAAGATCCCTAATGCCAGTGGTATTGCGATCTTAAGGAACTTAGTGACAGACTTTTTCAATATTAGGTCAATAAGTTATTCTCTTCGTTAGGAAACACTAGTGCAGGTTTAAATTTCTTAGCCTCTTCTACCTCCATGATTGCATACGTGATTAGAATGAGGATGTCGCCCGGAGCCACTTTTCTAGCAGCGGCACCGTTTAATGTTATTTCACCACTATTACGGGTTCCCGGGATGGCATAGGTTTCAAATCTCTCGCCATTGTTATTATTGACAATCTGTATTTTTTCACCTTCAATAATATTCGCTGCGTCCATAAGATCTTCATCTATGGTGATGCTGCCAATATAGTTAAGGTCGGCACCTGTAACTTTGACTCTGTGAATTTTAGATTTTACTACATGTATTTGCATGGTGCAAAGGTATTAATTTAACGGCATATTATCTATTAAACGCACGGGTCCTACAAAAACTGCAATAAATGCGCGGTAAGTATTTCCCGGAAGCTTTCGTTGCGCCGTTCTCAACGTAGCTTCGTTGGCGATCTCAAAATACTCCAACCGGAAATGGGCGTTATTCAAAAATCGTTCCGCAACCAATTTGTTAAGCTGAGGAATTGTATGTGAGTCGAACTTTTTCCTAACTTCTTTCAAAGTTTGAAAAATTAAAGCCGATTCATTTCTCTGTTCCGGCGACAATCGCTTGTTCCTGGAGCTCATGGCAAGACCATGGGGCTCTCTCACGATGGGGCAACCTATTATGTTGACATCGAGCTCCTGCTGCCGGACCATTTTTTTTATAATTTGTAACTGCTGAAAATCTTTTTCTCCAAAATATGCGTTCGTTGGCTGAACAATCTCGAACAAGGCGTTTACCACAGTTCCCACACCATCAAAATGGCCTTCCCTGTGTTTTCCCTCCATCACGACCTCTAACCCGCCAAATCGAAAGGATTTGGATGTGATCTTGTTAGGGTAGATATCTTCAACGTTTGGAGCGAAAACAATAATTTCTTGGGAAAGTGTTGCTAAAAGAGCGACATCTTCCTTAAGATTCCTTGGGTAGGTCTCAAGATCTTTCGTGTTGTTGAATTGGGTAGGATTTACAAAAATACTCACTACCACAAGTGAGTTCTCCTTCAAAGCTCTTTGCACAAGCGCCAGATGTCCTTGATGTAATGCGCCCATTGTAGGGACAAAGCCAATAGAGCCTCTGCCGCCGTTTTCCAATAGTGCATTTTTGAGTTCGGCACCGTGTGTATAGATTTTCATAAATCTTTTTTAAGAGCGAGCAAAATTAAGATATTAAGGACAATCTTCATAAATTTTCGTAATTTTGCGTGTTTTTAAGGGTAAAGCCAAAAACAATAAATTTTTTATGAAGGATTTCTTCGGAAGCAAACATCCTCTTGTTGGATGATTTTTTCTTTCGATTCTTTTCATATAACCGAAACAAAATACGTAAATAGATGAAAGAAAAGAGAATCTTGTATGTGTCTTCTGAAGTAATTCCTTACTTGCCGGAGACCGAGATTTCTTCAATGTCGTTTGAAGCCCCAAGGATGGTAAACAATAATGAAGGTCAAATTCGAATCTTCATGCCACGTTACGGAAACATCAATGAACGAAGACACCAGCTGCACGAAGTGATTCGGCTTTCGGGTATGAACCTGGTGATCAACGACATCGATATGCCACTCATTATTAAAGTAGCGTCCATACCCAAAGAGCGTATGCAAGTCTATTTTATAGATAACGAAGACTATTTTAAACGTAAGGCAACCTACGCCGATGAGGACGGTAATTTCTTTTCCGATAATGATGAACGTGCCATCTTCTTTGCCAAAGGAGTCATTGAAACGGTAAAAAAATTAAACTGGTCCCCGGACATTATCCATGTTCACGGATGGCTTGCGTCCTTTCTGCCATTATACCTTCGCAATTACTACGATAACGAGCCATTGTTCGAAAACAGTAAAATAGTTACTTCACTATACAATCAGGGATTCGATGATACGTTAGATAAGGAAGTTATTGAAAAAATAAAGTTCGATGGGATCCCCGAAGAAGCAGTGGCAGAACTGAAAGACCCTACTTACGTCAATATGATGAAGGTAGCTGTTCGAAACTCAGACGCTGTTATCGTTGGTTCTGAAGAGATTCCCGAGGAATTGAACAAATTTATCAAGACCATTGAAAAACCTGTGTTAAACTATCACAATATGGATGAGTTTTCCCAGGCGTATTTAGATTTTTACCAATCGAAAGTATTGGTATAACACACAAAATTGCACATGAATATCAAGAACTTATTGCCAAAATTAACGGCAATCCTTTTATCTATAATTGCCCTTTCTTCCTGTGAAGAGGACCTGTCGCCAATCAATTCTGAAATTATTGGGGCACAGAACTTCAATTCAGACCTGTATGTCACAGACAACTTGGTATCCTTCAGCAGAAAACTGTTTCCGGTGCAAACCAACAATTTACCCAGCTACCAGTTAGGGATCTATAACAACGAGGTATACGGTCGATCGACCATTAATTTGTTGTCTCAAGTGACCATGGAAGTGCCAAATCCTGAGTTTGGCGA
Source organism: Altibacter lentus (assembly GCF_000746845.1). Taxonomy (GTDB): domain Bacteria; phylum Bacteroidota; class Bacteroidia; order Flavobacteriales; family Flavobacteriaceae; genus Altibacter; species Altibacter lentus. Next base: position 2,218,111 of record NZ_KN050846.1, read on the forward strand.
TAGCACCGAACTGGAAAAGGTATTTTTATATATTCCATTCTTTAGTACCAGCACCGTGTCAAACGATGTCACTACCTACGAGCTGGATTCGGTATACGGAGATGCCCCAATCAATATCACGCTCTATGAGTCTAATTATTTTTTGCGGGACTTCGACCCAAACACAAATTTTGAAGTACCCCAGAAGTATTACTCGAATCAAGGACCATTATTTGAAAAATTCTTAGGTCCGGTCATCGGGATGGTCGAGGAATTTACACCTAGTGCCGATGAAATTATAGCTGTAGAGGACGATCCGGAAACCGAAGAAGATGAGGAAGAACGTCTGCCTCCCGGACTTCGAGTAGAATTGCCCATTGAGTTCTTTAAAGAAAAGATTATCGACAAAGAAGGCGAACCGGAACTTTTGAACAATAATAATTTCAAGAATTATTTCAGAGGGATCTATTTTAAAGTTTCTTCACCAAATAATGATGGGAGTCTGTTCCTTTTCAATGCGGCTGCCGCCAGAATAACACTGGAGTATACCTTTAAAACTATTGGCGCAGATCCAGACGCAGAGCGCAATGATGCCGATTTCGAATTATCTTTTAAAGGGATCAACGTCAACACCTTCGATAATGAGCTGGATCCTGTTATCGCTTCACAATTGATCACTCCCGATGTTGAAAATGGAGAAGAGAACCTGTACCTAAGAGGCGGGGATGGGATCATTTCGGTGATCGAACTTTTCGGAGACATCGATAACAAAAAGATCTTGGACGGAGTCCTGGTAGACGGGCAGAACGGAGTCCCGGACGAATTGGATTCCTTGCGTTTGGAAAACTGGTTGATCAACGAAGCGAATCTCATATTCTACGTAAATCAATCGAAGATCCCGGGAGGAGCCACAGAGCCGGAAAGACTTGTGCTGTTTAATATTACGGAAGGAACATTGCTTGCAGACTACGATTTCGATCCTACCATAGGCGAAGAACCTGTCAATGCTGTTGTGGACCACCTGGGTAGGCTGGAGCGCGGCAGTGATGAGAACGGGGATTTCTATAAAATCCGAATCACTACACATTTGAGTAACCTCATACGAAGAGATTCCTTGAATGTGCCTTTAGGACTTATGGTCACACAAAATGTGTTGGTGACAGATTTTCAGGATCTGGAAAATACACAATCACCGGGAATCGATAAGGTTCCTGCAGCCACAATACTGTCGCCTCAAGGGACAGTTCTGTTTGGGAATAATACAACCAATTCAGATAAAAGGCTGAAACTTCAGATCTTCTATACGAAGCCTAACTAAAAGAGAACGTCATGTGCGGAATTGTTGGATATATTGGAAAAAGAGATGCCTATCCCATTGTGCTTAATGGATTAAAGCGTTTGGAATATAGAGGGTATGACAGTGCCGGGATCGCACTTTTTGACGGGTCCGAAATCCAGCTGTGTAAAACAAAAGGCAAGGTCTCCGATCTGGAAGAAAAAGTTGAAAGATCAATCTCTTCCAAAGGAAATTTAGGAATGGGTCATACGCGTTGGGCAACCCACGGTGTGCCAAACGATATCAATTCGCATCCACATTACTCGAACAGTGGTGACCTGGTAATTATACACAACGGGATCATCGAGAATTACACTGCGCTTAAAAAAGAATTGCTCAACAGAGGGTATTCGTTCACCTCTGATACCGATACCGAAGTCTTGGTAAACCTTATTGAAGATGTTAAGAAAAAGGAAAAGGTAAAACTGGGTAAGGCCGTACAGATCGCACTCAATCAAGTGGTGGGAGCGTATGCGATCGCCTTATTTGACAGGAACAAACCCGATGAGATCGTTGTAGCAAAACTAGGTAGTCCGCTAGCCATTGGAATAGGGGATGACGAATTTTTTGTAGCAAGTGATGCTTCACCCTTTATCGAATTTACAAACAATGCTATCTATCTCGAGGATGAGGAGATGGCGATCATTCGCCTGGGACGTGACGTAAAAGTTCGAAAGATCAAGGATGATTCCTTGGTAGCTCCTTATGTGCATGAGCTTCAGTTAAATCTTGAACAAATTGAAAAAGGAGGCTTCGATCATTTTATGCTGAAGGAGATCTACGAACAACCTTCGGTAATTAAAGATACGTATCGAGGTCGTTTGCTTGTTAATGAGGGCATTATAAAATTAGGAGGGCTTGAAGATTATATCGAAAAGTTCATTCAGGCAGACAGGATCATTGTGGTGGCATGTGGGACATCGTGGCACGCAGGACTGGTAGCCGAATACATTTTTGAAGATTGGGCACGCATTCCTGTTGAAGTAGAATACGCTTCAGAATTTAGATACCGCAATCCTATCATTACTGAAAAAGATGTCGTGATCGCTATTTCACAAAGTGGCGAAACAGCCGATACCTTGGCGGCCATCAAACTTGCTAAGGAGAAAGGTGCTTTTGTGTATGGTATTTGTAATGTCGTGGGATCAACGATTTCCCGCGAGACCCACAGCGGTACATACACCCACGCAGGTCCGGAGATTGGAGTGGCGTCGACCAAAGCATTCACGACACAGATCACAGTATTGACCATGATCGCTTTGAAACTGGCCAAGAAAAAAGGAACAATTTCCCATAGGGATTATATGGTTCATCTTCGGGAACTGGAACTTATTCCTGCCAAAGTAGAAGAGACGTTAAAAACAGATGAGAACATCCAAAAGATCGCCGAGATCTTTAAAAATGCCAAAAACTTCCTGTATTTAGGGAGAGGATATAATTTTCCCGTGGCGCTGGAAGGTGCTTTAAAACTAAAGGAGATATCGTATATCCATGCCGAAGGCTATCCTGCCGCCGAAATGAAACACGGGCCTATCGCCTTGATCGATGAGCACATGCCGGTAGTGGTCATTGCCGTTAACAGCAACCATTACGAAAAAGTGGTAAGTAACATTCAGGAGATCAAATCACGTGCAGGAAAGATCATTGCCGTTGTCACCGAGGGTGATACAACGGTTAAAGAAATGGCCGATTATATCATGGAAGTTCCACCTACCCCGGAAACCTTAACGCCATTAGTAACCACAATCCCTTTACAGTTGTTGTCTTACCACATTGCAGTCATGCTGGGTAGAAATGTCGACCAGCCGCGAAATCTGGCAAAGTCTGTAACGGTTGAATAAAAGGAGGCTGCTCACCACTTTGGAACTTAGCTGTTTTTCTGAAGACAACCTCACTAAGAACCCGAAATAGAATACAGCACCAAACTTCCCGCATTTTATATTATTTTTATCGGAATGAAATCTGTCATCAATCTCATTTCCGGACCCCGAAACCTTTCTACGGCGATCATGTATGCTTTTGCACAGCGAAGTGACTGTACGGTGCTGGACGAACCTTTCTATGGCTATTATTTGCAACACGCCCAAGAAGTTGTTTCCCATCCGGCCGAAGCACAGATTCTCCGTACTATGGAGCTGGAGGATACCAAGATAATCCATGGCATTGACCAGCTTGCTTACAAGTCTCACGTCTTTGTAAAAGGAATGGCGCATCATTATTTACAGTCCGATCCTTCCTTTATTTTGAATTGGAACAATGTGATCCTGATCCGGCATCCTAAAAAGCTCATCGCCTCCTTTTCAAAGGTGATAAAAGAACCCGGATTGAAGGATATTGGTATCAAGAAGGCTGCAGAATTATTTTTATATCTTAAAGAAAACAACCGAACTCCCATCGTGATCGATAGTGATGAGCTTTTAAAGGCTCCTGAAAGATATCTTCGGAAACTGTGTGCAACACTGAAACTTCCGTTTGAGAGGGCTATGCTTTCCTGGCCCAAAGGAGGCATTCCCGAGGATGGCATTTGGGCATCCCATTGGTATGAAAATGTTCATAATTCCACGGGATTCACCTTACAAAAGAGCAGTACACAACCGCTGCCGCAACGATTTGAACCACTACTGGCCGAAGCCATGCCTTATTACAACACCTTAAGAAACTACATTCTAAAAAACGATACCCATGCTCCAGACCTCCAACCCTAAGAACGATTCGATACAAATCTTTATAAAGGATCGCCTGTATCCCCGGGCGGAAGCGAAGATCTCTGTCTTCGACAGCAGTGTACAAGGAGGTGATGCCGTGTGGGAAGGGCTGCGTGTCTATCCCGAAGGAATTGTTTGTTTGAACAAGCACCTCACCCGTCTTCAGGAAAGTGCCAAGACATTGGCTTTTTCCGATATTCCGTCAAAGGAGACCATTAAAAAAGCGATACGCGAAACTCTGGAAGCCAATGGAATGACCGATGAGACCCATATTCGATTGACACTTACCAGAGGTGAGAAGATCACCAGCGGGATGGACCCAAGATTGAACCAAAGCGGTTCCTGCCTTATCGTGCTTGCAGAGTGGAAACCTTTGGTCTACGACAATAACTCGGGGATCAAAGTAATAAGTACAAGCCAGCGGCGTAATGCGCCGCAATTCTTAGACAGTAAGATCCATCATAACAATTTACTGAACAATATCATTGCGAAGATACAGGCCAATGTAGCAGGTAAGGACGCCGGACTCATGCTGGATGACCGAGGTTTTGTAGCCGAGCTCAACGGGAGTAACCTTTTTATGGTAAAGGGAGGTAGCGTATTTACGCCCTACGCACACGCCTGCCTGCCGGGAATTACGAGAGCTACGGTCATGGAACTGTGCCAAAAAAATGATATTGAGATCTTTGAGCAGGACATTACCCTGTCTCAAATGTACAATGCCGATGGTGTCTTTGCTACGGGCACTATGGGAGAATTAACACCTGTGGTGGAGATCGACGGGCGGGCCATTCCTAAAACCGATCCGCACATGGCAGCACTTATAACGCTGTTTAAAGACAAGGTAAGAAGTTATTGCGAGCCCTTGTAGAAGCAGACCCGGGTAGCGATAGCAGCGGCATCCCCACAAAGCGACAGCGGCGATGGGATACAGCGAATAGCGCGGTTCTCCTTGGACAAGGCTGTGGCGGCAGACAAGGAGAAACCCGCCAAATAATTGCATTAAAAAATTCCGCTTTCCCATTGCATATTTCTAAGAGAAAGAACTATCTTTGCACCGTTGAAAATCAGGGGGCTTTTAATGCCCTTGGATAACTAAAAAATAAATAGTTTCTCATGTCAAAAGTTACAGGTAAAGTTGCACAGATTATTGGTCCGGTTGTGGACGTTGTGTTTGAAAGCGGAGCAGAGCTTCCTAAGATTTACGATTCGTTAGAAGTAAATAACAACGGGAATTTATTGATTCTTGAAGTTCAATCCCACATTGGTGAGAACACGGTAAGAACGATCTCTATGGATTCTACCGACGGTTTGAGCCGCGGGGTGGATGCTGTGGCAACGGGTGCTCCTATCCAGATGCCTATTGGGGAAGCGGTGTACGGCCGATTGTTCAATGTAATTGGAGATGCTATCGACGGAATTGGGAACTTACCAAAAGCCGGAGACAACGGTTTGCCAATTCACCGTGAAGCACCAAAATTTGAAGACCTTTCTACTTCTACCGAAGTATTGTTCACCGGGATCAAGGTAATTGATTTGATCGAGCCTTACGCAAAAGGAGGGAAGATTGGATTGTTTGGTGGAGCAGGTGTTGGTAAGACTGTATTGATCCAGGAACTTATTAATAACATTGCAAAAGGACACGGAGGTCTTTCGGTATTCGCAGGTGTTGGAGAACGTACCCGTGAAGGAAATGACTTATTACGTGAAATGTTAGAATCGGGGATTATTCGCTACGGTGAAGATTTCATGCATTCTATGGAAGCCGGAGGTTGGGACCTTTCAAAAGTAGACAAGTCTGCTATGAAAGAATCGAAAGCGACCTTTGTATTCGGGCAGATGAACGAACCTCCCGGAGCACGTGCTCGTGTGGCCCTTTCAGGATTGACGATTGCAGAATATTTCCGTGACGGAGCGGGAGACGGACAAGGGAAGGACGTACTTTTCTTTGTAGATAATATATTTAGATTTACCCAGGCAGGTTCAGAGGTATCGGCTCTTTTAGGTCGTATGCCCTCTGCGGTAGGATACCAACCAACATTGGCAACCGAGATGGGTGCCATGCAGGAGCGTATTACTTCAACAAAGCGAGGATCGATCACATCGGTACAAGCGGTATATGTACCTGCAGATGACCTTACCGACCCGGCACCGGCAACTACCTTTGCCCACTTGGATGCAACTACCGTATTGTCTCGTAAGATCGCCGAACTTGGTATCTACCCTGCGGTAGATCCATTGGATTCAACATCGCGTATTCTTACGGCAGATATTTTAGGAAAAGAGCATTATGCGTGTGCACAACGAGTAAAAGAGTTGTTGCAACGCTATAAGGAATTACAGGATATCATCGCTATTCTTGGTATGGAGGAATTGTCTGAAGAAGATAAGATGGCCGTTGGTCGCGCACGTCGTGTACAACGTTTCTTGTCGCAGCCTTTCCACGTAGCTGAGCAGTTTACAGGTATCCCTGGAGTATTGGTAGATATCAAGGAGACCATCAAAGGATTCAACATGATCATGGATGGCGAATTGGATCACCTTCCTGAAGCAGCCTTTAACTTGAAAGGTACTATCGAAGAAGCGATCGAGGCCGGAGAAAAGATGTTGGCAGAAGCCTAAAAATTCATAAACAGAAGAAATGTACTTAGAAATTGTAACCCCCGAAGCCTCTATCGTGTCCGGTGAAGTAGAATCGGTAACCGTACCGGGAGTGGAAGGATCTTTTCAAATGTTGAACAATCACGCCCCTATTGTTTCTTTATTACAAGAAGGAAAAGTGACGTTTAAGGGAAATCCGGTTATTGCCGAAGGATTTGAGAACAAGTTCCAAAAAGACAGTTCGGGAAAATGGACCTTGGAGATCAGCGGCGGAACGGTTGAGTGCAAAGACAATAAAGTGATCGTATTGGCAGATTAATCGGCATCATTCACGATCTTATGTAATAAAAACGCTCTCTTTTAGGGAGCGTTTTTTGTTAGTGCGATCAATTCCCAACGCACCCCTTGAGATTCGTAAACAGATAATTTGTTAAAGCCCACGGCATAGTGTGCCTGTATCGAACGAGAATTGGCTGTATTCACCTCTGTGATTATGGTAGTGAATTCCGGTAAAAGAGCTTCTTGCATAGTCTTGTAGAGCATTCTAAAAATGCCTTGCTTCCTGTACTTCTTGTCAATACAAATTTGGCCCATAATCATATATGGAGTATTTGCTCCAAAGGCACGGTCAATTTCGGTGAACATAGGTTTCAACACCTCGATCTCTTCCCGAAAGTGTGGGTGCATACATAGCGCATATCCCACTATCTTATGCTGCTCTTTCGCAACGATGTGTGCACAGCGATCATTCATGCGCGTAAGGAGATCCAGATCGTGTTGTACGGTAACAAAGCCTTCGGCTTGTTTCACTTCGGAAGAAAGGGCTGCGGGCATGTTCTGTAACTGAAGCTGAAGGATCTGCTCGAGCTCCGCTTTTCGAGTGACCCTGGTATAGTGAATCATGGCTGTGGTAAGGCTTTAGGAATCATCATTTTTATCTTTACCAATCTTACTGTCGATGATGCCGAACACATAGTTAATGAGAACAACAACAGCGGTTAAAATGCCCAATTCCCAAAAGAGCCCGAAACCTGCCATACAGCCCGCAGCCGCGCTACACCAAATGGTTGCCGCTGTGGTAAGCCCATAGATGTCTTTCCCGCGTTGCATAATGGTTCCGGCTCCTAAAAACCCCACCCCGATCACCACTTGACTTAACACACGGGTGATATCAACATGCTCCTCACCCATGAAACGAAGGGAAAGCAAAATAAAGACTGCTGCGCCCAATGAGACCAGCATATTGGTTTTTAGCCCGGCACTCTTTTTCTTGTACTCACGTTCAATACCTATAAGAAGCCCTGCGCCAATGGCACAACCTATTCGAATGGCAAACTCGTATATTTCCATAACCAAGGATACTAATTTAAAGTTACTAAATTCAAATGATTTTATTTAGAAGTGTCGTTCAAAATTAATTGGTGTTTCGGCGCAGATTTCCTCAATTGCTTTTGGGTAGCTTTAGTATCTTTGGCTCATGCTCCCGGAAAAACTTCAGCGTAAATTAAACAAGCGTAAAACCGATCATTCCTTGCGAAGTTTAGGAGGAGATGCTCCTTTGGTAGATTTTTCCTCTAATGATTATCTGGGTTTTAGTACTTCGGAAACGATCTTTAAACGCGCTTCCCAATTGCTGTACGAGAAGAGTTTGGAGATCAATGGGGCAACCGGAAGCCGCCTGCTTACCGGTAACCATCGTTTATATACAGAAACCGAAGCTTATATAGCCAAAGTCCACAGGGCCAAAGCCGCCCTGCTCTTTAATAGCGGGTATGATGCCAATGTTGGTTTTTTAGGTTGTGTGCCGCAACGTGGCGATGTAATCCTTTACGATGAACTTTCCCATGCGTCTATTCGAGAGGGGATTGCGATAAGTCATGCCAGGGCATTTAAGTTTCGGCATAATAGTAGTACCGATCTAGAGCGTTTGTTAGACCAACATAAAAAGGAAGGCACGCAGGTCTATGTGGTGACCGAAGCTGTTTTTTCAATGGATGGCGATAGTCCCGACCTTGTTGCCATGGCACATATTTGTAACAGCTCGAACGCTCTATTGGTCGTTGACGAAGCGCATGCAGTTGGTGTGATAGGATGCGGTTTTGGAAGTGTCCAGGAATACGAGCTTGAAAGTTCTGTCTTTGCTCGTATCGTGACCTTCGGAAAGGCATTGGGGTGTCATGGCGCTGCTATCCTTGGCAGTAAAGCTCTTTGCGATTACCTCATCAATTTCGCACGAAGTTTTATCTATACCACGGCCTTACCTCCTCACTCGGTAGCGACGGTGCAAACAGCGTATGAAGCGCTTTCGTCAACTTATAAGGATCGGAAACATTCGGCCATATTGCAGTTGCAATCCAACATCGCTTTGTTTCGCACCCTTGTGGAAGCGAATGGAGGCTCCGGTTCTTTTCTGCCAAGCGAATCTGCCATTCACAGTTATCTCCTTCCGGGAAATGAAAAAGTGAAAGCAGTTGCAGTTGAGTTACACAAGGAGGGCTTTGACGTAAGACCTATTTTGTCGCCAACGGTTCCCTTAGGAAAAGAGCGGCTGCGCTTTTGTATTCATAGTTTTAATTCGAGGGAAGAAATAGCGCAGGTCCTAGAACTATTGGCTATTTTTACAGCATGAATACAAGTTTTTTTATCACAGGAACCGGAACAGGCGTAGGCAAGACAGTAGCAGCTGCCATTGTAACGGAGGCTCTTCACGCCGATTACTGGAAACCGATACAGGCAGGAGATCTGGATGCAAGTGATGCAAAAACGGTCCAACGCCTGGTAAGCAATAAAAAAACGATCTTTCATCCCAATGCCTATGCCTTGAATACACCTATGAGTCCGCATGCGGCAGCGGCTCTCGACGGGCTTGCCATACATACCGAAAGTATTCTACGCCCAAAAACGAAGAATACGCTCGTGATCGAAGGTGCCGGGGGTGTCCTGGTCCCTTTGAATGATCGTGACACCATCATGGATCTCATTCTTCCAACAGATCAGGTGATCGTGGTGTCCAAACACGAATTGGGAAGTATCAATCATACGTTGTTAACCATTGAGGCCCTGAAAAAGCGAAAATATTCCATTTTTGGGATCATCTTTAACGGGCCCGAAACACCAACCACAGAGGAGGTTATTTCAAAAATGACCGGAGTCCGAATTTTGGGACGTATCGACACAGAACCTTACATGGATGCACGAGTCGTTTTGGACTACGCAGAAATTTTTAATCATGAACTTACAGCAAAGAGATAAGAAGCACATCTGGCATCCGCTAACACAGCACCAAACTGCGGCACCTCCCATTGCTATCGTGAAAGCAAAAGGTGCTTTATTGTGGGATGAGGATGGAAACCAATATATTGACGGGATCGCATCATGGTATACGGCAATGTACGGTCATTGTAACGACCTTATTATTACAAGCGTTTCAAAGCAGCTTAAAGAACTGGACCAAGTGGTCTTTACGGGTTTTACGCACGAACCGGCAGTACAACTTTCAGAACGGCTCATGGCTATTCTGCCGCAAAATCAGCAAAAGCTTTTTTTTAACGACAATGGTTCTACAGCTGTGGAGGCAGGAATAAAAATGGCGTTACAATACCATTATAACAAAGGAGAGAAACGGGATACTCTCATTGCGTTCGAGGAAGGATTTCACGGTGATACCTTTGGAGCAATGAGTGTTTCAGGGCTTTCGGTATACAACGGTCCGTTCGAAGAATTTTTTCTGAAGGTGATCCGTATCCCAACCCCCCAAACCGAAGAACCGCAAGAACTATTAACAAGTGTAAAGGAACTATTGGCCACTCATGCCTGTGCTGCCTTTGTTTACGAGCCGTTAGTGCAAGGTGCGGCAGGAATGAAGTTTCACGACAAGAAAGGTTTGGAAAAACTGCTGAAGCTTTTTAAGGACCATGAGGTATTGTGTATCGCCGATGAGGTAATGACAGGTTTTGGTAAGACCGGGAAGAATTTTGCCTCAGAGTATCTTGACATTCCGCCGGACATTATGTGTTTAAGTAAAGCACTTACCGCAGGAATTGCGGCTATGAGCGTTACCACCTGTACGCAGCAGATCTTCAATGCTTTTTTAGATGATACTATTGCGAAGGGTTTCTTCCATGCCCACACTTATAGTGCCAATCCCTTAGCTTGTAGCGCTGCGATTGCCGGCATGGAACTACTTACTTCCGAAGCCATAAAAGATGACAGAGCGCGCATACGTAATAGACATCTTGAATTTGCCGCACGTGTAAAGGATCATCCAAAGGTAGCGGAAGTCCGTACCCTGGGAATCATCTTCGCCATGGACCTGAACATTGCAACAGATCGATATGGAATGCTTCGCAACCAATTGTTCGATCATTTTATGGAAAAAGGAGTGTTCCTTCGTCCGTTGGGAAATACCATATACATTCTGCCCCCTTTCGTTATCACCAACCGGCAACTGGAACAGATTTACGATGCCATTGAATCGTGTTTACCACTCGTCTAAAGCCTCTGTATCTTCCAGTAACGAGATCTTCTCCCCGGTATCGTTCACGATGACCTCCATGACACTGTATTCCCAAGTTTCAGTGTATTTGTCGGCCACTACCATTAAAATACCCTTACCATTTGGTCCCTTGATGGGGATCTCGAGGTTGGTGTGTCCATCGCCGTTTTTATAATTGATGCTTCCCTTGGTCATGCCATAGGTTTCAACCGGAGTTCCTAAGGCGGCAGTCACTGCTTGGTTACTTTGTGCTCTGGCCACGCCTTCTTTATACGGATCAGAATCTGAAAAGAGAGAGGTAACGCCCATGATCATGGTGCCGGCGAAGGCAATAAAAAGGATGATAATAAGCAGACAGCCTCCCGTTGGAACGGCCCATTTCCAGTTGCGCTGAAACCAATTTCGGTGATCGATCGTTTCGTCCATTTTAATGTACAATTAAGGTTGATTAAAAAGTGAGAACCCTTATTTTTGTGCCAAAATACAAAAATTTGGAACTCCCTATTTCAATTTCCGGCATTGCTTCAGTCTCTGCCCTTGGGTCTTCTTCTGAAGAAGTTTGGAAAAGCTATCGAGACGCAATACCATTATTTACACAAAAGGCTGTTGGGGACTCCGTATTATGGGTTTCGGAGATCGCTTCGGAAGCAGACCGTGAATTGCGGGTTCTTCAGCAAGATCCGAGATATAAAAAGGTAGATAGGTCGGTACTGTTTGCAATTCTTGCGGCTAGAAAGGCTGTACTTCCAAAGCATTTTTCAGAAAAGAATACGGGTATCAACATTGGATCTTCACGTGGGGCGACACAATTGTTTGAGCAGTATCATAGTTCATTTCTTAAGGAAAATTCGGTTTCTACCTATACTTCACCCACGACCACATTAGGGAACATCTCGTCTTGGGTAGGGCAGGACTTGGGTGCCAAAGGTGTACAAATTGAACATTCGGTCACTTGCTCTACAGCATTGCATGCACTGTTGAACGGGATCGCCTGGTTGCGGGCCGGTATGGCAGATGCGTTTGTAGTGGGTGGAAGTGAGGCTGCACTCACCCCGTTCACATTTGCGCAAATGCAGGCGCTTCGATTGTATTCTGCTTCCACGAACAAAATGGCGTGCGAATCCTTGCGACTTCAGAAAACAAAAAACACCATGGTCCTCGGGGAAGGGGCGGCTGTCGCAGTGATCGAAACAGGAATTTCACAACGCACTCAAGCGGTTGTGAAAGGCTACGGGATTGCTTCAGAAATAATTACCCACAACAGTTCAATTACCAAGGATGCCGACTGTTTTCAACAATCCATGCGCATGGCTCTTAAAAAAGCATCGCTGGAAACCGTTGATTGTATTGTGATGCACGCACCGGGCACGGTACAGGGCGATACCGCCGAGTACAATGCGATTAGCGCTGTATTTAAGGAGCAGCTGCCCTTGCTTACGTCCAACAAATGGCTTGTGGGACATACATTTGCGGCGTCCGGCATGTTAAGCTTGGAGTTGGCTGTGATGTTATTGAAACACAATAGATTTATTGAAAACCCTTTTTTTGCCAATCAACGTCATGCTCCAACAACGCTAAAAAGTGTGATGGTCAATGCTGTAGGTTTTGGAGGAAATGCTGTTAGTATAATTATATCCAAACCATGATTTACTTTTCTATTTTTAATTATTTTTGAATCTATGAGCGACATCAAATACGACTGGACCAAAGAAGAAATACTGGACATCTACAATACACCTATGATGGAATTGTTGTACAAAGCTGCAACCGTACATCGTCAATATCACGATCCTAATCAGGTGCAGGTGAGCACGCTGCTTTCCATTAAAACAGGGGGTTGTCCCGAAGATTGTGGCTATTGTCCGCAAGCGGCACGCTATCACACGAATATAGAAGGGAATGACCTAATGAGCGTGTCACAGGTCAAGGCACAGGCGCTGCGTGCGAAGGCTTCCGGAAGTTCCAGAGTATGTATGGGAGCTGCTTGGCGAAATGTCAAGGACGGCGAGGAGTTCGATCAGGTATTGGAAATGGTGCGTACCATCAATAAAATGGATATGGAGGTTTGTTGCACCTTAGGAATGATCACAGAGAATCAGGCAAAGCGATTAGCCGAAGCAGGACTCTATGCCTACAATCATAACCTTGACACTTCCGAAGATTATTATAAAGATGTTATCTCGACCCGGGCTTATCAAGATCGGTTGGACACTATTGGGAATGTACGGAAGACGAATGTTACGGTTTGCAGCGGGGGTATTATTGGGATGGGAGAAAAACTCGATGACCGTGCGGGCATGCTGGTCGCATTGGCGTCTTTAAGTCCGCAGCCTGAATCCGTTCCCATTAATGCACTTGTTCCTGTAGAAGGAACCCCCATGGAAGCCATCGAGCCTGTCTCTATCTGGGAGATGATCCGGATGGTCGCTACCACCCGAATAGTAATGCCACACACACAAGTGCGGTTATCGGCCGGGCGCACCCAAATGAGCAGAGAGGGTCAAGCCATGTGTTTCTTTGCAGGAGCCAATTCCATCTTTGCAGGAGATAAATTGTTAACCACACCCAACCCCGATGTTCATGAGGATATGGAAATGTTCAAGACCTTGGGGCTTGTTCCACAAAAACCTTTTGTAAAAAAGGCACAACCGGAAACGGTAGAAGCAGCATCTTCTGTTCATCAACCTCTTGGAGAAAAGCCCAGATGGACGCGCCCCGGTCACAGTATCGATCGAAATGAAGAAGCTCGCGAAAAGGCAAAAGCTTCAAAATAATTTCTATATAATTTACATCAGTTTTAAATATTTCGGTATTCCTTCCGTTTAAGAAGCAACAAAAACAACATTCTATGAAGAAAATCCTTTTTTTAGCATTCATGGCTCTGGCTGTGATCTCATGTAATAAAGATGATGATGGCGGTAATGCCAATTGCGCTACCCCTGCCTCGCTTACCTCCATACAAATAAACAGTACCTCCATCTTTTTTGAATGGGATGCCACCAATGGAACGGCCTGGCAATTTGAATACGGTCCTACCGGTTTTCAATTGGGCCAGGGAACCGTCGTGTCCACCTCACAAACCAGCTATTTGATCAATGGGTTGATGCCGTCAACGTCCTACACTGTGTTTCTTCGGAATAACTGCGGAAGCAACGGCTTTAGTGAGTATATAAGTAAGGAATTTATCACATCAGAACCTGTAGTAACCTGTAATGCGCCTACCAATCTGCAACGCACGCAAATTGGATCAACATTTATCGATATTACATGGGACGAGAACAATGAGACTGCCTGGGAAGTGGATTATGGTCCTGTGGGCCATCCTGCAGGAACTGGGACAGTGGAAGCTACCTCACAAAGTAATTACCGGATTGACGGTTTAACACCTTCTACCACCTACGAGATCTATGTACGAGCCAATTGCGGAACCGATGGGTTTAGCGAATGGACTACAGCTCTGGTTATAACAACCAATAATTAAATGTTGCTTGGTATGATTTTTAAAAGGACCGATGTGAACCATCGGTCTTTTTTTATGTTTATAAATGAATTGTATGGCTCGATCATGATGATTTATTAAATTAACATCACGTTAGGGTTAACTTTTGTAATTTTGGGCTTTTAATTTTACTATGCGATTACAGGAAATAGACAGAGTAGAAACCATTACCCAGGAAGCATTCCTGAAACACTATTTTAAGCCGCAAAAACCTGTAGTCATCGAACGTTTTATTGAAGACTGGCCTGCATTTTCCAAATGGGATCTTGATTATATGGCAGCAACGGCAGGCGATAAGACCGTCCCGTTGTACGATGACAGACCCGTAGATTACAAAGATGGGTTCAACGAGCCGCATGCAACAATGAAGATGCGCGATTATATTGCGCTGCTAAAGAAGGAGCCTACCAAATACCGAATTTTCCTTTGGAACATCCTTAAAGAGGTCCCACAACTTCAAAAGGATTTTACGTATCCCGATTTCGGACTAAAACTATTAAAAGGGCTTCCTATGCTATTCTTTGGCGGGAAGGACAGCTATACCTTTATGCATTACGACATCGATCTGGCGAATATCTTTCATTTTCACTTCCACGGAAAGAAGCAGGTGATCCTTTTTGATCAAGACCAGAATGATTATTTGTACAAGATCCCACATTCCTTGATCACCCGAGAAGATATCAATTTTGCCGATCCCGATCTCGAACGATGGCCGGCACTGAAAAAAGCCGAAGGCTATATCACGCATCTTGAACACGGTAATGTGTTGTACATGCCGGAAGGTTATTGGCATTATATGCGATACCTAACACCGGGATTCTCGATGAGCTTGCGAGCCCTGGCCCGCAATCCCAAAAATTTAGGAAAGGCGCTGTACAATATATTCTTTATGCGTCACTATGACAATGTGATGCGACGTCTTAAAGGACAAGCGTGGATCGACGCCAAGAATGAGAAGGCTATCGAGCGTACTCACAGAAAGTTGGGGATCATTTAGGAATAAGTTCCCGTATCTTCTCGTACACCAGATCGCTCTCCCAGCCGCGATAGAATAGGTAGTCGGCTACTTTTTTTTTCTTTTTCTGAAGGTCTTTTTCTGAAGCCAGCTGCTTTATTCGTTTTTCGGCGAGATCGTGAAAAGCTGAAAGGTATTCGATTTCGGGGATCTCCCGAAGCGCGAGGGTTATATTATACTGTGAGATCTCCCGAAGTTTCAGTTCGTTGACGATTCTTTTCCTGCCCCATTTTTTAGTACGGAACTTCCCTCTTGCGAACGCCAGGGCAAAGCGGGTCTCATTTAAAAAGTTGTGTTGTAGTAAATGGTGGATAATCTGGTCGATGGCTTGCGGGATCATACGCATCTCTTGAAGCTTGGTATGTACTTCTTTATGACAACGCTCTTGGTAAGCGCAATAGCGTTCCATACGCCGGGTCGCTTCAGTAAGTGAATATGTTTTATAGGTTTTCACCCTGTAAAGTTACATCATTTCGTTTTTTTACAGCGTTCCGGAAACTATGACTATAGTGGTTACCGTTATTTGCCGGATCGTATGGGTTGCGTTAGGGGTAGCAGCGGCATCCTCTCCTTTGCGCCGCAGGCGGGAAGGAGCGATACAGCGGATGACCCGACCCCGACCAAGTGGTAACGCCGGAGGGGGAACGCCCGTATGCTTTTACTAAAAAAAGGGGTATAAAAAAACCCTCCATCGCTAATGCAAAGGAGGGTCTATTATTAGTGAATCAATTCCCCGTTCTTATCGTGGAAATGATATTCAAGATACGTGTAAGCGTCTCTAGGTTGAATTTTCACCCATTTTTTGTGCTCCATGAACCATTTGGTTCGCACAGATGGAAAACCTTTTGTTAAAAAGGCCGCTATAAAAGGATGCGCATTGAGCGTGATCTTTTTATAGTCTTTTTGGAACAGGCGTTTCACCTCTTCGTTGATCTTATCGACCACTATGATTGGCGCTTCGATCTCGCTGCTTTCGTCCCCTCCAATATTGTTAGGGTCTTCTTCGCGAGTTTTAATGTTCATCTCGGGCCGCACACGTTGGCGTGTAATTTGTATCAATCCAAATTTACTTGGCGGAAGGATTTTGTGCTTTGCCCGGTCATCGCTCATTTCATCACGCAGGTGATTGTAGAGTTTTTTACGGTTATTGGCATTGCCCATGTCGATAAAATCGACAACTATGATTCCTCCCATGTCTCGTAAGCGTAATTGTCGTGCCACTTCGGTGGCGGCGATCATATTTACTTCGAGCGCAGTGTCTTCTTGATTCTTGGACTTGTTGCTTCGGTTACCACTGTTTACGTCTATGACGTGCATGGCTTCCGTGTGTTCAATGACCAAATAGGCTCCTTTACTGCCGGAGACCGTTTTTCCAAAAGAAGTTTTAATTTGACGCTCGATCCCAAATTTTTCAAAAATGGGAACTTTGGAGTCATAATACTTTACGATATGCTCTTTATTAGGTGCAATCTCTTGCACATAATCTTTTATTTGTAAATAAAGGGTTTCGTCGTCGATGTGTATTGCCGAAAATGAATCGTTGAATACATCTCGAATCATCGAAGTTCCTCTACTTAATTCGCTCAACACCTTACTTGGGTGGTGAGCCCCTTGTAGCTTTTTACACATCGCTGTCCAGCGATCTGTGAGATTTTGTAAATCTCTATCCAGTTCTGCTACTTTTTTGCCTTCTGCCACAGTGCGTATAATAACGCCAAATCCTTTTGGTTTAATGCTTGTTATCAAGCGTTTTAACCGTTCTTTTTCTTCATTGGATTCTATTTTTTGAGAAATAGAAACACGATCGGAAAAAGGGACCAACACAATGTATCGACCGGCTATGGAAAGCTCGGAGCTAATACGGGGTCCTTTGGTGGAAATGGGTTCTTTTACGATTTGTACCAGAATAGATTGATTGGATTTAAGGGCGTCGTTAATGCCTCCATTCTTATCAATCTCCTTTTCAAATGGGAAATCTTTTAAAGAGTACTCTTTAAGTTTACCTGTGCTTACACGTTTTACGAATTTCAAAAGAGAAAGAACCTTTGGTCCCAAATCATGATAATGCAAAAAAGCATCTTTTTCGTAACCCACATTCACAAATGCGGCATTTAGACCGGGGACGGTTTTTCGGATCTTAGCGAGATAGATATCTCCCACCGAAAACTTGTTGTCCTCTTCCTCTTTATTTAATTCGACTAGTTTTCCATCTTTTAAAAGGGCAAAATCAACTTCTTGTGAACTGGATCTAATGAATAATTCGTAGTTCACTTTTAATTAATTTTTATCCATCCCGATAACTATCGGGACAAATGGATTAAACAAAATTTTATCACAGGTTTTAATAGTTCCTACATATTGTAGGAAAAAACCCGTTGAAACCAACAGCTTTAAGGTAAAAAAGCGGTATGATCTCGTTTTCAAAGAACGTTTTCTAGATACCCGGCGGCAGCCGGGTATTTTTTCTAAACGAAAAAAGTAGTTGGAAAACTACTTTTTCTTGTGGCGGTTCGCGCGTCTTCTTTTCTTGCGCTTATGCGTTGCTACCTTATGTCTTTTTCTTTTTTTACCACTAGGCATACTAACTTTTTTTAGTTGTTCACACGTTGCGAACGGTTATTATTATTTTACTTCAACATTCGTTTTAACGCCTTCTACAAATACTTTTGCAGGTTTGAACGCCGGAATGTTGTGGGCGGGGATCTTAATAGTTGTGTTCTTTGAAATATTTCTGCCGGTTTTCTCGGCTCTTTTCTTAATAATGAAACTTCCAAATCCTCTTAAGTATACATTGTCTCCACTTTCAAGAGAATTCTTCACTTCGTCCATAAAGGTTTCTACTGTAGCTTGAACATCACCTTTTTCCATTCCTAATTTCTCTGAAATTTTCGCTACGATATCTGCTTTCGTCATTCTATTACTTTTTTTAATTATTATGTTAGGTTTATTTTTTCAAGAGGGCAAATATAAGAATTTTAAAATCAATAATTCAAACCATAAACCGTTAAATTATAATTAGATAAAGGCTAATTTTGTCAAATGCCAAAAATCTCCCCTTTTTTTTCTAACAAACTCATAGCGTGGTATTTACAGAATAGAAGAATGCTTCCTTGGCGTACCACTTCCAATCCGTATTTTATCTGGCTTTCTGAAATAATACTACAGCAAACACGTGTTGCCCAGGGACTTCCGTACTATTTAAAATTTATTAAGGCATTTCCTACAATAGAATCGCTTGCTGAAGCCAATGAAGCCGAAATTTTAAAATTATGGCAGGGATTAGGGTATTATTCCAGAGCTCGCAATCTTCACGCTGCGGCCAAGTTTGTGGTGCACGATCTGGAGGGTGCATTTCCCGGAACCTATAAGGAGCTCTTGCAGCTTAAAGGAGTGGGAGATTATACGGCCAGTGCCATTGCTTCTATATGCTATTCGGAACCTGCTGCTGTAGTCGACGGGAATGTGTACAGGGTCCTTTCCCGTGTTTTTGGAGTGGAAACACCTATTAATTCTACTCAGGGCATTAAAGACTTCAAAACGCTGGCACAGGCGTTGTTGGACCCCTCACAGCCCGGTACTTACAATCAGGCGATCATGGAATTTGGCGCTCAATATTGTGTTCCTCAAAATCCGGTTTGCCAAACATGTATATTCAGCGACCGTTGCGAGGCGTACAAGACGGGAAAGGTGGGTCTGTTGCCTGTGAAGTTGAAGAAAAGCACGATCAAAAAAAGGTATTTCAACTATATGGTCATTCTTTCTGAAGACAGACAAACCATATTACAACAGCGTAAACAAAAAGGAATCTGGCAGCAGTTGTATGAGTTTCCTCTTATTGAAACTGCTTCAGAAGTAACGCTGAAGCAATTGCAATCGTTGGAAGGGTATCGTTCTATTTCAGAAGAAATAAACATAACCGCTATTTCACTGTATAATAATGAGCCTGTGGTCCACAAACTTTCGCATCAACACCTGTACACGTGGTTTTGGATCGTGGAATGCTTACAAATACCAGCGAATGCTATTGCTATTTCAAGCATGGACGACTACGCAGTTCCTGTGCTTATTGAAAATTTCATTTCAAATTTTTCCGGCATGAAAAATTGAAAAAAGTCCTATATTTAAAACTCATACTATACCTTTGTACGAATCTAAAAATTAGAAGATCATGAGTGGGACATTAAACAAGGTAATGCTAATTGGGCATACGGGTGATGACGTAAAAATGCACTATTTTGAGGGAGGCGGCAGTATCGGGAGATTTCCACTGGCTACTAACGAATCCTACACCAATCGAACCACAGGCGAACGAGTGGTCAATACCGAATGGCATAACATTGTGGTGCGAAATAAAGCCGCTGAAATTTGTGAGAAATACCTAAAAAAAGGTGATAAGATTTACGTTGAGGGCCGACTAAAGACCCGAAAATGGCAAGATGATCAAGGAAATGAGCGGTACAGCACCGAAATACAATGTACCGATTTTACGTTTTTAACTCCTAAAGGCGAATCGAATGATTCCGGCTCATCTGCAAACCAACATTCACAGAGCGCTACGGAGACTTCAAATGTAAAGAATACCCAACAACAAGCTCCTATTGGAGAGGAAGATGACGATCTT
The DNA here is from genome assembly GCF_000746845.1 of Altibacter lentus. GTDB lineage: Bacteria > Bacteroidota > Bacteroidia > Flavobacteriales > Flavobacteriaceae > Altibacter > Altibacter lentus. The sequence goes on from NZ_KN050846.1 coordinate 2,238,362, forward strand.
CCGTTCTAATTATTAACGAATACCAACACCTTGGATCTAGAGCCTCCTAGTTTATTGTTTCTTCCTTTAGTAAGTGCTGTCCATATAACCAGTATTGTTCTATTGTTATTACTGTTGCTTTGCTCTGCCCTTATCTCGGGGGCCGAGGTGGCTTTTTTCTCGTTGACCACCAGTGATTTTGAAGGCAATGAGAACAAGGCAATCACTAAGAAGTTGAGCATCGTAGAACGGTTGCTCGCGAAACCAAAGAAACTACTGGCCACGATCCTTGTGGCAAACAATTCCATAAATATCGCTATCGTCCTTTTGTTCGAATCTCTTAGTTCGGTTTGGTTCCAGGGGCTTAACTACAAATTGAATCTCTATTATTTTGAGATCGACTCGGTATTTTTATTAAAGATCGGGGTTGCTACTTTTCTTATCTTATTATTCGGGGAGATCCTTCCCAAAGTATACGCCAGCAGGAACAGGATCTCATTTGCGGTATTGATGGCGTATCCTTTAAATGTGTTGGATACATTGTTTGCTCCGTTAAGTTTGCCAATGCGGGCGGCCACCATTTATATACATGCAAAGTTTGGGAAGCAAAAATCCAATCTTAGTGTAGACCAGTTGTCACAGGCTTTGGAGTTAACCAGAGAAGAAGACACCACCCACGAAGAGCAAAAGATCCTGCAAGGAATCGTTACCTTCGGAAATACAGATACCAAGCAGGTGATGAAGCCAAGGATGGAGATCTTCGCCCTAAATGAAGAGGCTCCCTTTAAGGACATCATGCCGGATATTATCGCACGAGGATATTCCCGTATACCCGTTTATAAGGATAGTATCGATAACATTACCGGGATTCTATATGTCAAGGACCTCATGCCATTTATAGATCGCAAGATATTGGATTGGACCACGTTAAAACGAGAGGCATACTTCGTCCCCGAGAATAAAAAATTGGATGATTTGCTCAATGAATTCAAGGATATGAAAATGCACCTTGCTATTGTTGTGGACGAATATGGAGGAACCAGTGGTTTGATCTCTCTTGAAGATATCATTGAGGAGATCGTAGGGGAGATAAGTGACGAATTTGACGATGAAGACCTTATCTTCTCCAGATTGGATGAGACCACCTTTGTATTTGAAGGGAAGACCCCCTTAAAGGATTTTTACAAAGTGATCGAACTGGAAGACAATCAGCTTTTTGAAGAAGAAAAAGGAGAGTCTGAAACGCTTGCCGGATTCCTCTTGGAGATATCGAAAGGATTTCCGAAGAAGGACGAGGTAATAACATTTCACAATTATGCGTTTACCATAGAAGCGTTTGACAACAAGCGTATCAAACAAGTGAAATTATCCATAAACTAACAGCATGCGTTCTCTTTTATTACTTATTGCTCTTATCCTCTTCAGTTCGTGCGAAGACACTGTTGTGGTTAAACCCAGCGCCGCACTCCGGCTGGAATATCCTGCTCCAAACTATAAAGACGCGGGAGTTGCGTGTCCCTATACGTTTGATATGAATAAGCAGGCATCGCTTGTGCTCAAGAACAATTGCTGGTTGAACTTAGAATATCCCGGCATGAATGCGACCATCTATTTGTCGTATCGAGAAGTGAAGAACAACAACTTGGATTCTCTTTTGTATGATGCTCAAAAACTTACGTACGACCACACTATTAAAGCAGTAGACATCCCCGAAAAACTATTTGTGAATCCGGATAACAAGGTCTACGGGATGTTATACACCATTAACGGAAATGCTGCGACTCAGGCGCAGTTCTATGCTACCGACAGTGTTAATCATTTTGTTACGGGATCTCTCTACTTCAAATCAAAGCCTAATTTCGACTCCATTTATCCGGCAGCGGTGTATCTTCGGAATGACATCCGGCATCTAATGGAAACGCTTACATGGAAAGAATAAGCCTTGTCTAGCTCGTGTTTTGCTGCAATTTTGGATGACTAAATTTCTTCGGAAAAGGTTAATAAAATTTTAATTGGCCCGCCATTCTGAAATATTTTCCCGAAATTTATACCACTTACAAGCATCAAATTATGGGAAAATATTATATAAAATACGGAATTGGAATCGCCATTGCATTAATTGCCTACTTTCTTTTGACCAAACTTTTAGGCTTACATCAATATCCAATTTTAAGTGCTGCCAATGGCGTTATTTTTGGCGCCGGGATCTTGATGGCCATGAAATCATATAAGACAGATAAAACGAATTTCAAATACCAAAAAGGATTTCAGATCGGGCTTTTTTCAGGCGGTATTGCTACTGTTCTTTTTGCCGCGTTCATGTCGCTTTATATCTTCCAAATCGACACCCAATTTGCCGAGGCCATTCTAGATTCTTGGGGATTGAGCTACAATAAAGGGAGTCTTATTGTAATTATGTCTTTGGTGATCATGGGCTTTGCAACCACATTGGTCCTTACATTGGCGTTTATGCAATTACTTAAAGAATCCTGGAATACCAAATCCTAATCACACCCTTTAATTTTAAAGAAACTGTTTGCGGTTTAATTAATTAGAATTATATTTGCACCCGCCTTTGCGAGCACTGTTCGCTTTGGTGAGAAAAACGCTTTTACTGGATTAGTGAAAGCTTTGTATAACTAATTATATAATCGATTACGCTATGTACGCAATTGTAGAGATAGCAGGGCAGCAAGTAAAAGTTGCGAAAGACCAGAAGGTTTTTGTAAATCGTTTAGCTACCGATGAAGGTGACAAGGTCGAGTTCGACAATGTCCTTTTGGTAGGTGACGGTGACAAGATCACTATTGGCGCCCCGGCTATAGACGGCGCTCTTATTGGAGCAAAAGTCGTTAGACACCTTAAAGGTGACAAAGTTATCGTTTTCAAAAAGAAACGTAGAAAAGGATACCAGAAGAAAAATGGTCATAGACAATCCCTTTCTGAGATCGTTATTGAAAGCATTGTAGCTTCAGGAGGAAAGAAATCTACTACTTCAAAAGCGAAGGAAGAGAAAAAAACAGCTCCAAAGAAAGAAGAAGCAACAAAGGCAGCACCGGCAAAAGCCAAGGCTGAACCTAAAAAAGAAACCAAAACTGCCGCTCCCAAAGCTGCTGCAAAAAAAGCAGATAAGGCCGATGATCTAAAGAAGATCGAAGGAGTTGGACCAAAGGCTGCTGAAGCAATGGTCAATGCCGGATTGGACACTTTTGCGAAAGTAGCAAAGGCAAAACCAGAAGCGATCGCAGAGATCCTTACCGAAGCAAGCTCACGTTTGTCACATCTTGTGACAGATACTTGGCCAAAACAGGCTAAGTTGGCGGCTGAAGGAAAATGGGACGAGTTGACTGCTTTACAAGAAAAATTAGACGGCGGGATCGAGAAATAAGCGTTCCGGCTTTTGTATAACACATCCTGTAGCGATACGGGAACATAAAACCGAAAGAAAATGGCTCATAAAAAAGGAGTTGGTAGTTCTAAGAACGGTAGAGAATCAGAATCGAAACGCCTTGGCGTAAAGATCTTTGGTGGTCAAGCTGCTACCGCAGGAAATATCATCGTAAGACAACGAGGAAATACGCACCATCCCGGTGAGAACGTATATGGTGGAAAAGACCACACGTTACACGCCAGAGTGGACGGTGTTGTGAAATTCACCAAGAAGAAGGATAACAAATCCTATGTTTCTATCATTCCTAATGCTGAAGCATAAGAATTGTATTTCTTAAAGAACAAAAAGCCCCAATCTTGTATTGGGGCTTTTTTTATGGGATAAGGTCTTAGTGTGCGGGACGTGTTTCAAACTCTTTTTTGGAGATGGGATGCCGTAATAAGGTCCATTTGGTGTCTTCGGGGTAATGTGTAAAGATAAAATCCTTTGGTGCTGTGCGGTACCAAAATGTATCGGGCTCATAGCCACTTCCATGACTTTTGGCCCAGGTAATATCCAGTAAATACCAGTTCCCATCTAATTTAACCGCATTCCATGTGTGGTTTACTTTATTTCTGTTTGCTTGGGAAGAATACTGCTTGGTGTAACCGTGGATCACTTCCGAAGAAATTCCTACTTGTGCACAGAGTTCTTGAAATAAAAAGGCATATCCGCCACAAAGGGCTTTTTTACGTTCCAAGGCATTCTTGATAATATTTTTTTCTGAAGTATATATGCGTTCTTGCAGGGTAGTACTTGCGCTCAATTCATGATCGTAATCGATCGTTCTCACGATCCACTTAAAAATTGCCAATGCTTTTTCCTCACTTGAGATTGCATTTTTAGTGATAGCTCTCGCCAACTGACCTGTTGTTGTACTTCCTTTTTCCGGCTTCAGCGATTTATTTCCCGTAGCTTGGGCGAAGCTGCTTATTGGTGTATTAAGAATACAAAAGCTAAAAATAAAGATGAGGTAAAACGGTTTCATGTAACACAAATAGTACTTAGATCTAATTGATAACGCAGGAGTTGCCTCTTTATTGAGCATTTTATTGACCTTAACACTGCTATTCTATATGGTTAATAAAATGTTATAACCAATAGCACGGGTCCCTATTTTTTGTAATTTGATTCTATAATCTATAAAACCAATTATTATGAGAAAACTTATTATGTGTGGTGCCCTGGCATCTTCAGTACTATTTTCAAGTTGTTTAGGTTCGTTTAGCGCCTTCAACAATTTAAAGGACTGGAACAACGACCTAAGCGACAGTAAATTTGTAAACAACCTGGTTTTTTGGGGATTGAATATCATCCCTGTTTATTCCCTTTTCTTTGTTGGAGATGTGCTGATCTTCAACGTGATCGAATTTTGGAGCGGGAGTAATCCTATTGCCATGGCCGAAGGAGAGTATGAAACACAGATCGTAGAACACAAAGGCACGAAGCTTGAGATGAAAGCCAGCAAGAACCGCTTTGAGATCGAGATCCTCGACGGGAAACGTAAAGGAGAACGTGTGGACCTTGTTTATAAGCCTTCTGAAAAATCCTGGAATGCTGTGAAGCAGAACGGAGAATTGATCAAATTATCTTCTGTTGAAGAAGGGTTGATCGTATATCACCTTCCAAACGGAGAGCAGATCAAGTTGGACCCTACAACACCACGCGAAGAAGGACTGGCGAAGATCAATAAAGAGGTCTATGACTATAGATAAGGAATGACCGCAGTTGGAAACTAAACCGGAACTATTCTAAAAGAAAAACCCCCAACATGTGTTGAGGGTTTTTTTATCAAAAATTAAAGACCGGGGTACTTTTCCGTCATAATATCTATTCCATCAATAATCCACCAGATACCGAGTCCTCCAAAAGTTAGAATAAATAAAATATTCCACCCTACAGGACTTCCCAAATACCATCGGTGTCCCGCAAAACCACCAAGAAAAAACCAAAGCAACAACGCTGTCGACATTTGTTTTGAAGCAGCAGATGTAGCAGCTGGAGACACAGGCGTTTTTTCTTCATCGGCGACAGTTGTCATTACCGATGTGTCTGCGGAAGTAACAGTTCGCTGAACTGGAAAGGACGCATAACTGGAGCTATAGGTCATTACCATAACAAGCATAGAAAGAATAATTTTTAATCTCATAATTATTTAGTTTTATAGTTATCTTGTGAAGATAAAAATAATTTTTACAAATGTTGCAACGTTATCTGTGCCTAATACTCTTTTTACTTTCTTATGTTACATTATTTGCTCAACAACATAATGAATATCTGGGGGTTATCAAATTAAGTGATAGCTCATTAATTTCTTATAAAATTATCTTTTCTGAAAATAATGGATTCATCACTGGCCACTCTATAACCGATTTGAATGGGCCCCATGAAACAAAATCACTACTTACAGGAACTTTTAATGATGCTGAGAATTTACTTATCTTCAAGGAAAGTGGAATCATTTATACAAAATCATCGATTACTCAAGCTGATTTTTGTTATGTTAATTTCACGGGGAGATTAAAGAAAATTAATAAACGGCAACAAATCAAAGGAACATTTAAAGGTCTTTATAATAATGGAGAAGAATGTGTTAATGGAGAGATTCAACTAGCAAATCTTGAGCGAATAGTGGAACGGGCCGAGAAAGTAGATCGAAAAATCGATAGAAGTATTTTCGTAAAACAAGAAGATAAAGATCGTATTAACATGAAAAAAACTTTGGACACTTTAAGTATGAATTTGATTAATAAAGGAGAAACACTCAGTGTTTTTACGAAAGATCAAAAAGTGACATTGGTTATTTACGATGCCGGAAAGGAAGATGGTGATAGAATTGATCTTGCAATTGCTGGAAGCAAGGTGCTCGACAACTTCACAGTTACTCGAAAGAAAAAAACGATAATGATTGATCTAAAAGATGAGACAACTCTTATTGAAGTGCTTGCACTCAATGTGGGAACTTCAGCCCCTAATACTGTTCGAATTGAAATAATAGATTCGAAAAATTTTATTCGAACACTTACAAACTTAGAAACTAATGAACGTGCCGGAGTTACACTAATTAAAAAATAAACCCTCACTTTTAATAGTGAGGGTTCAAAATTTAAAACTAATTATTTAGTCTAATATCGGTAGTATTCGGGTTTAAAAGGTCCTTCTACTTCCACGCCAATATAATCGGCTTGCTCTTTACGAAGTTCGGTGAGTTCCACCCCAATTTTCTCCAGGTGCAATTTCGCTACTTTCTCGTCCAAATGCTTCGGAAGCATATACACTTTATTTTCGTAGTTGTCACTGTTCTTCCAAAGTTCGATCTGGGCCAACGTTTGGTTGGTGAAGGAGTTACTCATTACGAAACTTGGGTGACCTGTGGCACAACCTAAATTTACCAGACGTCCTTCAGCAAGCAGAATGATATCATTTCCGTCTACCGTATACTTGTCTACCTGTGGTTTGATCTCCACTTTCGAGCTTCCGTAGTTCTGCTTCAGCCAAGACACCGCAATTTCATTATCAAAATGACCAATGTTACAAACAATGGTCTTGTCCTTCATTGCTTTAAAATGCTCGCCAGTAACAATATCTTTATTTCCGGTAGTTGTGATCACGATATCTGCATTGCCTACAACCGTTTCAAGACGTTTTACTTCAAATCCGTCCATAGCTGCTTGAAGGGCGCATATCGGGTCGATCTCGGTCACCGTCACAATAGAGCCTGCTCCTTTAAAAGAAGCGGCAGTTCCTTTTCCTACATCTCCATACCCACACACAACCACGCGTTTTCCTGCAAGCATCACATCAGTAGCACGACGAATAGCATCTACAGCACTTTCCCGGCACCCGTATTTATTGTCGAATTTCGATTTGGTGACACTGTCATTAACGTTAATAGCGGGCATAGGAAGGGTTCCGTTCTTCATACGCTCGTATAAACGGTGAACGCCGGTAGTGGTTTCTTCAGATAAACCTTTAATGCCGTTGGCCAGTTCAGGATATTTGTCAAAGACCATATTGGTAAGATCTCCACCGTCGTCCAAAATCATGTTAAGAGGCTTTCTGTCTTCCCCGAAGAACAAGGTTTGCTCGATACACCAATCAAACTCTTCATCGGTCATACCTTTCCAGGCATACACAGCAGTTCCGGCTGCAGCGATCGCAGCAGCGGCTTGATCTTGGGTTGAAAAGATATTACAAGAGCTCCAGGTTACTTCTGCTCCCAATGCCTGCAAGGTCTCGATAAGAACAGCTGTTTGGATGGTCATATGGAGACACCCTGCTATACGAGCTCCCTTTAGAGGTTGCTCATCTTTGTATTCTTCACGCAAGGACATCAATCCGGGCATTTCTGCCTCGGCCAGTTCAATTTCTTTACGCCCCCAATCTGCAAGGGAAATATCTTTTACTTTATACGCCGTGTAAGGCACTGTTTTAGTAGACATATTACTATATTTGAATTTATATTTTATACGTTTCCGAAGGTTTTTCGGACTGCAAAAATACACATTATCCGCAATATATCATGCCACTTTACAAAACTATAACAGTTGATTCCGGCACTAAAGTGCTCATTTGGAAGATCGAAGAATCCTTCGAAGAACTTTCCGAAGGGATCATCCTTACAAAACATTGTAGAGAACGCGTGGACAACATGAAAAGCGACCTCCACCGTCGTGGATTTATGAGTGTGCGACATTTGCTCGCAGCAGAAGGATATACAGACCATGACCTGTATTATGATGCATTGGGAAAACCGCATCTTAGCGACGGGAAGCATATATCCATAACCCATTCGTTCATCTTTTCAGCTATTATTATCAGTTCTGCCGAAGTGGGTATCGATATAGAGAAGCAACGTGCCAAGATCCTGAAGATCGCACACAAATTCACGCCTATTGAGGAATACAGGACCCTTGCCAATGATGATGCCATCATGCGAAAACTTACCATGGTCTGGGGTGCCAAGGAATCACTTTACAAAAGCTTTGCCCGACCCGGAGTGAGCTTTCTGCAACATATTTATGTAGAGGATTTCCACTTAGAGGACCTCTATTCTACTGCCAATGTACGTTTTGAGGACAAAAAAGAACGCTATTGTGTATGGTTCTTGGAATTTGAAGGCTTCACAATGGCCTATGCCTTAATTGCCGAAGAGAACATGCCATGACGCAAAAGCATTATCAAACCTTGCTCACCCGTATTGCCGAAGGTCACAAATGTTTGGCCGTACTGGTGGACCCTGACAAGTTCGATCTTTCTCATACAGTTTCTTTTCTGAAAACCCTTCCGGAAGAAACCACACATCTCTTTGTAGGAGGCAGCAGTGTCACTAACGGTCACACCGAAGCAACCGTGCTCGCACTGAAGCAACACAGTACGCTGCCAATCTTTTTATTTCCCGGGGATCACACACAGATCACTCCCTCGGCCCATGCCTTGCTGTTCCTGTCCTTATTGTCCGGTAGAAATGCCGAATATCTAGTCGGTCAGCAGGTAAAATCCATTGCACAGTTAAAAACATCCAACCTGGAGATCATCCCAACCGGCTACATCCTACTGGACGGAGGGACCGAATCTGCAGTGGCACGTGTGACGAATACCGTACCTTTGCCGCAGACCGAACTGGAAATAATTGTCCACACCGCTTTGGCCGGAGCCTATATGGGGGCAAAAGTGATCTACCTGGAGGCGGGGAGTGGGGCTAGAGAACCGGTAAAACCCGAAGTGATTTCTGCCGTTAAAGAAATGCTTCAGATCCCCATAATTGTAGGAGGCGGTATTCGCACTGCCAAGGAACGCGAAAAGGCCTTTGCGGCCGGTGCCGACCTTGTAGTAATGGGGACCGCGTTTGAAAAGACATAAGAAAGGCCAAACGCATTTTAAGTGATCAAGTTGACAAGTACCAAGCAAACATAACAATAAAAATACAATGCAAATTTCAGTAGAACTTACCCTTACACCCTTACAGGATGATTTTGAACCTGCCATCATTCAATTTATCAAAAAACTACGCGAATCGGGGTTGACCGTTTTAGAGAATCCTTTGAGCACACAGGTTTATGGAGATTACGATGCCGTAATGAAGGTGCTTCAGAAGGAGATCAAAACAGCGCTGGAAGCGGTAGAGCGCGGACTACTCTACATAAAAATAGTAAAATCCGATAGAAGTGGATATGAACCCCATTTTTGAATTTCTTTTTGGTCAATATTCAGATTACGCACCCATAGACATTGTTCTCGAGATCATTGCGGTTGTCTTTGGGTTCCTTTCGGTGTGGTTTTCAAAAGAGAACAAGATATGGGTCTTTCCTACCGGAATGATAAGCACTGCTATCTTTGTCTACCTGCTATTTAAGTGGAGCCTGCTCGGGGATATGATGATCAACGGATACTATTTTATCATGAGCGTTTATGGGTGGTATATATGGACCCGGAAAATAGATCCTTTGCACGTCACGCCCATTTCTGAAACAACGAGCCAAGAAAAGCAATATTCACTTCTCATCTTTCTGGCAACGCTTGTTTTCGTGTATCTGGTGTATACCGCTTTCGATAAATGGAACCACTGGACAGCCTATGTCGATACCCTTACTACGGCTATTTTCTTTGTGGGAATGTGGCTTATGGCCAAACGTAAGATAGAGAATTGGATCTACTGGATCGTAGGCGACATTATTTCGGTGCCGTTGTATTTCTATAAAGGGTTTACGTTTACCAGTTTTCAGTATCTTATCTTTACCATTATCGCAATCTACGGTTATCTGGCATGGAAAAAACACTTGAACAAGAATCTTCAGACTGCTTAAAAATTGTATTGTTCGGTCCCGAATCCACGGGTAAGACCACATTGGCAAAACAACTGTCAGCTCATTACAATACGCGTTGGGTGCCCGAATATATGCGAACCTACTTAGAAAAGAAGTGGGAGCAGCAGCAAGAGAAGATTACAAAAGACGATCTTTTACCTATTGCTGAAGGGCAGATGAGTTACGAAAACAAGGCGGCCAAAGAAGCCGATAGGTTGCTCTTTTGTGATACTAATTTGCTGGAGATCAAGGTGTATTCGGAATATTACTACGATGGTTTTTGCCCTCCGCTCATTAAAGAATATGCAATAAAAAACCATTATGAGCATTATTTTCTCACCTATATTGATACCCCGTGGGTTTCCGATAATTTGCGGGACAGACCACATGACAGGTCAACTCTATTTCGTATTTTTGAAACCGAACTTCAACACCAAGGTCTCCCCTATACAATTTTAAGAGGTTCCAACACTCAGCGCTTGCAAAGCGCTATTGAACTAATTGAAAAACTATTGAAGGAAACTACATAGCATGCTCACAAATAAAGACCTACAGCAAATAAAGGACCATGGACTTACTGTTGATGCTGTAGTGAAACAACTGGAAACCTTTGTTAGAGGGATTCCTCCGGTTCACATCATCACTGCAGCTTCCAAAGGCAACGGAATAGAGGTTATACCGCAAAATGTCCAGGAAAAATTGATCGCGCGGTACGAAGCCGAAAAGGACGGATTAGAGATCGTTAAATTTGTACCTGCATCTGGAGCGGCCACTCGCATGTTCCAGTTTCTGCACGAATTTTTGGATACCTACGATCCCAAAAACGAAAAGCTCAATACATACTTAAAGGAAGGGGAGCGTAAGGAGTTGACCACTTTCTTGAACGCCCTCAAGGACTTTGCTTTTGTCAACGATGTTAGAAAGGTCATACGTCATAATTATCCGGATTACAAACATTGTAAAAAGGGGCAGCGTTGCTACTATTTTGTAAAGGCAATGCTGGAAAGGGACGGACTTAATTTTGGGAATCTTCCCAAAGGTCTTATCCCTTTTCACAAGTATACTAAATATGCTACCACAGCTTTTGAAGAACAACTCTACGAGAGTGCATACTATGCATCGTCAAAAGATGATGCCTACCTGCACTTTACCTTTAGCGAAGCGCATGTAGGTTATTTTAAGGAGGAATTCAACAACATTCAAAAGCGGGTTAGTAAAAAGACCAAAACACAGTTCCACATTTCGTATTCGTTTCAGAAAAAAGAAACCGATACAATTGCCGTGACCGAAGAGAACAGACCTTTTAGGGATGATAAAGGCAATTTGATCCTTCGGCCCTCCGGTCATGGAGCCTTGCTGGAAAACCTGAATGAAGTAAATGCCGATCTTGTCTTTATAAAGAACATTGATAACGTGGTCGCCGAAGAATATGTCGAGCAGATCGCTTATTTTAAGAAAGTACTTGCCGGAAAACTTCTTTGGCTGCAACAAAAAATCTTTAGCTATTTGGAATATTTTGAGCAGGAGAACGGCGAAGAATCAATTAAAGAGGTCAGCTCCTTTCTCTGGAACGAGTTAAGCATTAAGGATATTCCCAAGACCATACAGGAGTTAAAATACATTTTAAACAGGCCTCTCCGTGTGTGCGGCGTGGTGCGTAATACAGGGGCTCCCGGCGGCGGTCCTTTTTGGGTGAAGTCAGAAACAGGTAATACCACCCTGCAGATCGTGGAAATGGCTCAAATCGATCTGGATGATCCAAGACAAAAAGCGATCGTGAACGAAGCGACCCATTTTAATCCGGTGGATATAGTATGTGGATTGAAAAATTACAAAGGGGAGAAGTTTGATCTTACGAAGTTCACAGACCCGAAAGCAGGATTTATCGCTACGAAGTCGCAACATGGAAAGTTATTGAAAGCACTCGAATTACCGGGACTGTGGAACGGGGGCATGGCGCAATGGAACACCGCATTTGTTGAAGTCCCGTTATCGACCTTTAACCCTGTGAAAACAGTAAATGACCTCCTTCAAAAGGAGCACCGACCTAATGCCTGATGAACACTGAAAAACTCATTAAAGAGTGCGATTTTAAAGCGATGCGAAGTAGCGGGCCCGGAGGGCAGCACGTCAATAAAACTGCTTCGAAAGTAGAAGTCACTTTTAATATAATTGCTTCGGAAGCATTGACTTCCATAGAAAAGGAACGCCTTCAGAAGAAATTGGAATCGAGAATCTCTTCAGAAGGAGCCATACAGTTGCAATGCGGAGAAACCCGAAGTCAGCATAAGAACAAAGCACTTGTGATCGAACGACTTATTGCGCTTTTGAAGAAGCATCTTAAGGTCGCAAAGCCGCGCAAAAAGACAAAACCATCAAAAAGTGCCATGGAGCGCCGACTGAAGACCAAAAAGGAGCAGGCGCTAAAAAAATCGAACAGGAAACCTCCTAGATTAGAGTAAAACCTTATCTTTGTATCACATCTCAAAGGGGTGCCGATTTTGTTTCTGTTCCGAAATAGAAAAAGCTGAGATTATACCCAATGAACCTGGGCGGATAATGCTGCCAAGGGAATAGGACACCAAGTGTCTGCATGATATACCCCTATTAGATCATTTTGGTTCTAATAGGTTTTTTTATGCGAAATCATTATCAATATTTAACCATAGAATAACGCCCCTTTTATTCGTACAATTTATTTACGAATGAAGAATTTTACCTTGTTATTAAGTTTATTGACCATTTCTACTACATTAATGGCTCAAGAAGTAGTTACAGACACTACAAAAGTGGAACCATTGGAAGAAGTATTAGTAAGGGCGGTTCGTGTTAAAGCCGATTCGCCCATTACGCATTCTAATATCGAAAAGGAAGAGCTGGAACCAAGAAATCTTGGTCAGGATATTCCTTATATGCTTAATTATTTACCTTCGGTGGTTACTACCAGCGATGCCGGAGCGGGTGTTGGCTATACGTATATTAGAGTGCGGGGTAGTGATGCTTCCCGCATCAATGTCACTCTCAACGGCATTCCTTTTAACGATGCCGAAAGTCAGGGGACCTTTTTTGTAAACCTACCGGATTTTACTTCCTCCGTACAAAGTTTACAGCTGCAACGCGGCGTAGGTACTTCCACGAATGGTTCCGGTGCCTTTGGAGCCAGTTTAAATGTGTTGACCGATGCTGTTTCTGAAACGTCCTTTGGCGAGATCGCGAATTCTTTTGGCTCTTATAACACCCGAAAGCACACGGTAAAGTTCAGTACCGGACTGCTCAATGACCATTTCGAGATCGCAGGACGCCTTTCAACAATTAAATCTGACGGGTATATAGACAGGGCGCGATCTGATCTTAAATCGTACTTCCTTCAGGCTGCTTTTACAGACCATAATACCCTTATAAAAGCCATTACTTTTGGAGGTCGCGAAGAGACCTATCAGGCCTGGTATGGTATCGATGCTGAAACCTTAGAGAATGACCGAACGTATAATCCGGCAGGAATGTACACCGATAGTGATGGCACTGTACGTTTTTACGACAATGAAGTAGACAACTATGCACAGGATCATTTTCAAGTACTCTGGAACCAACGCTTCAACAATCAATGGAGCAGTAATGTGGCAGTCAATTATACCTACGGAAGGGGTTATTTTGAACAATACAAGGAAGATGAAGATTTTGCCTTTTACGATTTTGAGCCTATTTCCATAGGTGTTGATTCTATTAATTCCACAGATCTTATTCGTCGTCGCTGGCTGGACAATGACTTCTATGCCATAAATGCGAATGTCAATTACAAGGACAACACTTGGGATATAAGTACGGGTGCCTTCTTTAGTCTGTATGACGGTGATCATTTTGGGGAGGTGATCTGGGCACGCTATGCCAGTGAAAGTGAGATCCGGGATCGCTATTATTTTGGTGAAGGAGACAAAAATGAATTCACGATTTTTTCGAAAGCGACCTGGCGGTTAAACGATGTTTGGAGTGTATTTGGGGACCTTCAGGGTAGATTCCTGAGCTACACTACTTCGGGCTTGACTTCAGAAAAAGTTCCGCTGGCGGTAGACGAAACCTATTCGTTTTTTAATCCGAAAGCCGGTGTATCCCTGAAACTTTCACAAGAACAACAGCTCTACGCATCCTACGGTCGAGCCCACAGAGAACCCAGACGAAGTGATTTTGAACAAGGGATCTTTACAGCCGAAAAGTTGGACGATATTGAATTGGGATGGCGGTATGTTTCAGAAAAACTAGTGATTAACAGCAACCTGTTCTATATGGACTACAAAGATCAATTGGTGCTTACCGGTGCCTTGGATGATGTAGGGGCACCTATTAGGGCGACCAGCGGAAAAAGTTACCGGCTCGGACTCGAGATGGATGCATCGATCGCACTTTCCGAAGCGCTAAGCCTGCAGCCCAATGTGGCGATAAGCAAAAACCAGAATGTAGATTTTGTGACATCGCTCGATGGTGCACTGGTAAACCTCGGAAATACAGAGATATCGTTTAGTCCGTCACTCATAGCAGCCAACAGATTAGCATATAAGCCTGTGGAGTCGTTGGAGTTAGCCCTGCTTTCAAAATATGTGGGAACACAGTATATGGGAAATACCGAAAGTCCTGTCTCTAAACTGGATGCTTATTTTGTGAACGACCTCAACATAACCTATACACTTAAGCAGTTGCCTTGGGTGCGCGAGGTGCTTTTTTCGGCATTATTAAACAATCTTTTCAATACGGAATATGTATCGAATGGATATTACTTTACCTATGACGATGATTTTTCGGTCCCGGGAACTGTTACCACAGTAGAAGGAGCGGGCTATTATCCGCAAGCAACATTCAATTTCTTGATAGGCGCTACGGTAAAATTCTAATTTGAGATCAAAATATTATTTCCCGAACGCTGCGCCAAATACTGCTGCATGGGATAGAGATTTTCATTGTTTTGATGCTGTCCCGTGACAATATCGTAGCTATTATCATCTTCGCACTGGCAGGTGGCAATGATCCCTTCCAGGGTCATGCGCGAACAAGAATTAGGGGTGTGATTAGGATCGCTTAGGTCGAAGGCAGTATACAGGTCGTTGTTTACATTATAGACCACGATTCCTTTAACTCCCTGTTGATTGATCACAATACTATTTCCGGGAAATCGCAACGGATTGTATTCGGGAAGGTTCAAGTTAAGGTTGAGGTTCACTAAAGGATCGATTAGATAAGGGTTGTCATCGTCAACCCCCTCATCTTTTTTGCAAGAAGTGAAAACGAGTAAAAAACTTGCAAGAAAAAGTAAGGGTCTCATAGCTTAAAAATTGTGGGTACGAAGGTACAATAAAACGGCGAAAATTAAATTTTTAGTATATTTGTGTAACCAATCCCGTCCTGTATGGGATTTTTTTAATTCCCTATCTTGAACGATGCTGAAAAACTTGAAAGCAGAGGGAATATCACTGCAACGTGAGATTGGTGTTATACAAACGATGAAGTTATGAGTAAAGTATCTTATTATACTGCCGAAGGATTAAAAAAACTGCGAGACGAACTGGATCAGCTTCGTGATGTGGAACGTCCCAGGGCGTCTCAGGCCATTGCCGAAGCACGTGACAAAGGAGACCTAAGCGAGAACGCCGAATATGATGCCGCCAAAGAGGCACAAGGAATGCTCGAGATGCGTATTTCTAAACTGGAAGAGACCGTAGCCAACGCTCGGTTGATTGACGAATCTCAATTGGATACTTCCAAGGTGTTGGTGCACTCCAAAGTAAAGATAAAGAACCAGAACAATGGCATGGAGATGCAGTACAAATTGGTAGCCCAAAGTGAGGCAGATCTAAAGAGTGGAAAGATCTCTGTAGATTCTCCCATTGGAAAAGGGCTGCTGGGAAAAAAAGTAGGTGAAATGGCAGAGATCCAGGTTCCGAATGGCGTGATGAAGTTTGAGATCCTGGAAATTTCAAGAGATTAATATGGCAACGATATTCACAAAAATAATCGAAGGCGAAATACCTGCCTACAAGGTGGCAGAGGATGAGAACTTTATTGCCTTTCTCGACATCAACCCCAATGCACAGGGACATACCTTATGTGTTCCGAAGGAGGAAGTAAATAAGATCTTCGATCTTGGGGAGCACATGTACTTACAACTCATGCAATTTTCACGCAAGGTAGCCATAGCGCTCGAAAAGACTGTACCTTGTAAGCGTGTTGGAATGGCTGTTATAGGCTTGGAGGTTCCTCACGTACATGTACATCTTATTCCTATTAACGAAATGAAGGACATGACCTTTGGGCGTAAAGTTTCCATGACTCCTAAAGAATTTGAAGCACTCGCCGAAAAGATAAAGCACAATATTACTTAACGTATAAGCAAGTAGACCACTGCGGCTACGATCACGATCCCTGCCAATAGTAATATATACGTCAGCGATGTGAGATGTGTGCCCGTGGTATGGGGAACCACCAACTTTTGGTGATATTCATGTACCCGTTCTATATCATCATTCCAAGTAACAGGATAAATGGTGCTGTTACAGGTGTGACAATACAATGTCTCTGCAATCGTTTTTTCTGCTTTTTTGTACCATTTCGTTTCAATAACCTCTTGACTGAATGTAAATTCCAGCCCATTGCTGGCATAGCATTCGGGGCAATTGTTTGCGATCCTGGCGGTATGTAGTACGTGGGATGTTTTTTTCATATTAAGAATGCAGACGTAGCGAGATTTCCATGGTGGTCCCAACGCCGGGTGTGCTTTTTAGAACGCGTATTCGTCCGTTATGGTATTCTTCAATAATACGTTTTACCAGGGAAAGACCCAATCCCCATCCTCTTTTTTTCGTTGTAAATCCGGGTTGAAAGATTTTGGAGAAATGTTTTTTAGGAATTCCCTTCCCGGTGTCACTCACACGTAATAACGCATATTTCGACCCACTTTCAATAGTGATATGAATCGTTCCTTTTCCTTTCATGGCGTCGATCGCATTTTTTACAAGATTTTCTATGGTCCAACTAAACAACTGTGAATTCAACTGAACCCATACCGGTTCATCCAAGATTTCCAATTCAAAATGGATCAACTTAGAGCTTCGTCTTTTTAAATAGTCGAAGGAAGTGCGGGTTTCGGTAACCAGATCCTTTCGTTCCAATTTTGGGATAGATCCTATCTTAGAGAATCGCTCTGTAATGGTTCGAAGCCGGTCGATATCCTTCTCGATCTCAACCACGTATTCCGGATTTACTTGCTCCGATTTTAAGATCTCTGTCCAACCCACTAGGGATGATAACGGTGTCCCAATTTGGTGAGCTGTTTCTTTCGCCATTCCGGCCCAGAGTTTATTTTGCTCTGCAGAGCGAGACGTTTGATAGAAGAAATAAACGGCAACGAAAAAGAGAACAATAATAAGGATAAGAACGGCGGGATAGTATTTTAATTTATTGATAAGAGGAGAGTTGCCGTAATATATGGTTTGGAGTAGTTCTCCATTATACGTTACCTCCAGCGGCTTATATTCGGAAGCGAACTGCTCAGTCAATTTTTTTCGGTGTTCGCGAAGCTTGGCCGAATCCATCTCTTTTTCAACAATATTCCTAACATTGTAAGAGTCTTCCTTATGTGTATAAACGATCATAGGAGTGGTCGAATTACTTTGCACCACTTCCAATACGATCTTGTTGATCTCGCCGCTGCCCAGATCACTGGTCTGGAGCTCTTCTTGCGCCGAAGCCCATATCTGCATCTTTCCGCGTTCACTTTCTTTTAGCTGATTAAAGAACGCATAGGTATTCCAAAGGATGAGTGTAATGATAAAGACAGAGACAAGAATAAAAAACCAGCGGGTAAAGGCAGTTGTATTTAGCATAGAGCATACGTACTATTAGGTTTTAAATATAAAGCAAATATGTTAATATTATTGTGTGATCAAATTTTTACAAGCTAGTTACTTTGGGTACATTTGCAGGCAATGATATCTATTAATCCACAAGACATTAGCACTGGAAGCCTGCATGGATACTTGCTGGGAGCGGTGGCACCACGACCTATTTGTTTTGCGAGTACCGTAGACCAAGACGGAAATGTAAACCTCTCACCCTATAGTTTTTTTAACGTCTTTAGTGCGAATCCGCCGGTATTGATCTTCTCGCCGGCACGTCGTGTACGCGATAATTCTACCAAACATACACTGGAAAATGTGCTCGAAACCAATGAAGTGGTGATCAATATCGTGTCCTACGCAATGGTACAGCAAATGTCGTTGTCCTCCACAGAGTATCCAAAAGGGGTGAATGAGTTTGTAAAGGCAGGTTTTTCTGAAATACCTTCGGAAGTGGTCAAAGCTCCGCGAGTTGCCGAAGCACCTGTGCAAATGGAGTGCAAGGTGATAAATGTGGTAGCATTGGGAACAGACGGTGGTGCCGGAAATCTGGTGATCTGTGAAGTAGTGAAGCTGCATATACATGAAGATATTCTTGATGATGACGGAAAGATTGATCCTAGAAAGATCGATACGGTAGCGCGTCTGGGCGGCAACTGGTACAGCAGGGCAAAGGAAGGTCTCTTTGAGGTTCCGAAGCCGCTTTCAACCATGGGAATTGGTGTGGATGCCTTGCCTCAAGCCATTCGAAGCAGTAAGATATTAACCGGAAATGATCTGGGAATGTTAGCAAATATCGAATCCTTGCCGGAAGCAGCGGAACGTTTCGTAAATGCTTCAGAAGAAGCACACAGGAAAGCGCAGACGTTCTTGTGCAACGGAGCTATTTCAGAAGCATGGGAGGTTTTGGTATCGCAGTAGTCAAATTTCAGAATAAAAAAAGCAATATAGTAACTAGTAAATTAAAGTAAAGCATCATGGAAGTACAAGGAAAGATTAAAATGATAGATGATACAAAAACCTATGGCAACAACGGGTTTAGAAAGCGAGAGCTTGTTATCACCACCGAAGAGCAATACCCACAACACATCATGATCGAGTTTGTTCAGGACAAGACCGATCTTTTAAATAATTTTCAAGTTGGACAAAACGTAAAAGTGAGTATTAATCTAAGAGGTAGGGAGTGGACCAACCCTCAAGGTGAGGTAAAATATTTTAACTCCATTCAAGGATGGCGAGTGGAAGCAATGGACGGAGCTTCCGCAAGCAACATGCCGCCAATGCCACCTGTGGATGCCTTTGAGCCGGCCAATGAACTTAACGAAGAAGATCACGACGATCTGCCCTTTTAAACATCACAGCGTTTAGCTTACACATCCCGCCTTTTGGCGGGTTCTTTGTATAATTCCATATAGTCCTAACAGGAATGAAACTAACAAGATCCATAGAAGTGCTTTTTAGCAGGTTTTTACCTTCGCCCTTTTCTATAGCGATCCTGTTAACATTGGTCACTATGGGTTTGGCTTACTTCTTTACTGAAGCTCCTGCTAACGAATCCCATGCGCTTGCTATCTTGTCTTATTGGGAAACCGGTATATGGAATGAGGCGCTGCTGGTTTTCGCATACCAAATGTTGCTCATTTTGGTTTTAGGGCATATTCTTGTGCTTAGTAAACCAATGGGTTTCCTTATTGAAGCACTCACAGATAGGGTGAATAGTACCTCCTCTGCGGTTGTCATGGTAAGTGTGGCAACCATGCTTGTTTCGTTTTTTAACTGGGGGTTGGGACTTATCTTTGGTGCGATCATGGCGCGTAAAGTAGCGGAAGCAGCGCAAACAAGAGGATTTAAAATCAATTACCCTTTGGTGGGCGCTTCCGGTTACGTGGGATTGATGATATGGCATGGAGGGATGAGTGGTTCGGCGCCCTTAAAGGTTGCAGAGAACGGACATCTCGCCAGCCTTATGGACGGTGTGGGAGACGCTGCCTTTATAAGTGTTTTGCCGGATTCCATTTCATTTAGTGAAACTATTTTTAGCGGTTCAAACCTGTTGTTGTTTGGAAGCTTATTATTTATCCTACCCGGGTTTCTTTATTTTCTGGCGAAACGAGTAAGAACACAGGCCACCTATCTACCCATTTATTCTGAATCGAAACTTAGTGCAGATGAAATCGATAGCTCGAACCGTATCGATCGGTCGAAGTATTTTGGTGTAGTTTTTGGCTTTTTGGTACTCGCTGCTTTGTGCTACCAGTATTACCCACAAGTATTAGATTTTGCGATCACCCCGAACCTGCTCAATTTCTTTATGTTTGGCCTCGCACTGGTGTTGCATGGCAGTATTTCGAATTTTCTCAACGCCCTTGAAGAAGCCATTCGAGGGGCTTCCGGTATCTTGATCCAATTCCCGTTGTATTTTGGGATCATGGGGATCATGCGGGAAAGTGGGATGGTGATCGAAATAGCCGATTTCTTTGTGTCTATTGCTTCGAGTACGACCTTACCTATTTTTACCTTTTTTAGTGCCGGATTGGTCAATATCTTTGTGCCTAGCGGAGGAGGACAGTGGGCTGTTCAAGGGCCCATAGTAATAGAATCTGCGTTACGTCTTGGTGTGCCATTGCCAAAAGCGATAATGGCACTGGCCTATGGGGATCAGATCACGAATATGCTGCAGCCGTTCTGGGCGTTACCATTATTAGGCATCACGAAGTTGAAAGCAAAGGACATACTTCCGTTTACATTACTGTTAATGGTTGTGGGTAGTGTGGTATTTCTTTTAGGGTTGTGGTTGCTATAAAAAAGAATAACCCCGCAGTTGCGAGGTTAGTCAGGTGGCTTAGATTCCCTTTTTGATATTTATAACAATGATGAACAAATTTTGGATCAAAAAAGTGTCCCAAGATTGAATTTTTTTTTTGGATTTCAAACCGATATAACATTTTTAACACAATTTCAGCACCGATTGCAATGTATTTTCTAGATGAATCTTTATCCTTTCCCGGCGTGACAGAAGCTACAGAAGATGGCCTGCTTGCCATGGGAGGTGATCTGAGCACAGCGCGTTTACTGCGGGCCTATAGATCGGGTATTTTCCCCTGGTACGAGCACGGAAGCCCTATTTTATGGTGGAGTCCGGATCCAAGGATGGTGTTATTTCCTAACGATCTAAAGGTTTCAAAAAGTCTTCGGAAGGTATTAAAAAGTAAAAAATTCAGCTGCACCCAAAATCTCGCTTTTAACGAGGTGATCAAGCAGTGTTCCACTGTAAAGCGAAGCGGGCAGAACGGCACCTGGATCACTTCAGAAATGACAACAGCCTACACACGATTACACGAACTAGGACATGCTACATCGATGGAAGTTTGGTATGAAGGACAGTTGGCAGGAGGTTTGTATGGTGTTGACCTTCCCGAATTTGGCGTTTTTTGTGGAGAAAGTATGTTCAGTCTGGTTTCTGAAGCTTCAAAAGTAGCTCTCTTTTTCTTAGTGGAAGAATTAAAGGCGAAACACTACAATTTGATTGATTGTCAGGTTTACACTCAACATTTAGAGCGGTTGGGAGCTGTAGAGATCCCAAGAGCAGCCTTTTTAGACTATCTCAACTGTTAAGGTATCAATGTTTTGAGGAATACATTCAGAAAAAAAGTATATTCGTACCGCATAAAATTACAATTATAATGAAACATTTTTACCCCTCATTACTTCTATTTTTCGTATTAGCAATCGCAGCGCCGCAGCTGCAAGCACAGGAGAAAGCGATCCTTCCCAAGGGACTTTCAGAAAATGAAAAAGGGCTTATTTCTCAATTTGAGTTTTCACAGGCAAAAAAAACACCACCACCAACCGGTCCCGTGCGTACCATGGCCGAGTGGGAGGAGGTAGAATACCTGTTGATCACTTGGCAGCCCGGATTCCAGAATATTTTGAGGCAGATCGTGGCCGTAGGGGTCAATGAATGTAAAGTGGTCATCACAACACAAAATCAGGCTTCTGTAGCCTCTTTTCTTACTGCAGGAGGGATCGACCTTACGAATGTGATTTTTATGAATGAAGATTGGGATAGTATCTGGATTCGCGATTATGCGGGAAATACGATCTACTCGAACGATGTGGGTGAACGTTCCTTGACCGACTGGATCTACAACCGTCCGCGTCCCAACGACAACGTAATGCCTCTGGCGCATGCTAATTTGGTAGGCTTGCCCATTTACGTGACCGATTCCGGAACCAATGATCTAGTCAATACCGGAGGAAATTTCATGTCTGATGGTCTAGGAAATGCCTTTGCTTCGGAATTGATCCTCGAAGAGAATGAGGCCGGAAACCCCTACGGTGTTTCTACCAAGACCGAAGCTCAGATCGATGCTATCATGGAAGATTATATGGGTATTCAGCGGTACGTGAAGATGGAAACGCTTCCTTACGACGGGATTCATCATATCGATATGCACATGAAGTTGCTGGATGAAGAGACCTTACTGGTTAGTGAGTATCCTGATGGCGTGGCAGACGGTCCGCAAATCGAGCAGAACATCGAGTATGTATTGAATAATTTTCAATCGGCGTTCGGAACTCCGTACGATGTAAAATGGATTCCTGCACCTCCCAGTACCGGCGGTAATTACCCAGACACCGGTGGCTATTACCGCACCTTTACAAACGCAGTTTTTGTAAACAAATCTATTATTATCCCTACGTATCGTGCCGAGGTAGATGGTCCGGCATTGGCGTATTGGCAGGAACTAATGCCCGGATACAACATCGTAGGGATCGACGTGGATAACTCCGGAGAGAACCTTATTTCGCAGCTAGGAGCCATTCACTGTATTACACATACTATTGGTGTTGAGAACCCACTATGGATCGTACACCAACCCATTGATGAGGCAAATCAAAACAGCACCGTGAGTATAGACGCTATGATAAAACACGCTTCCGGGATTTCGAATGCCAAGGTTTTTTGGCGAGAAGAAGGAAGTTCTTCCTATAGCGAAGTTCCTATGAGTCTGGTAAGCGCAGATAACTGGACAGCGAATCTAAGTGTTGGTAGTTCGGCGATTGAATATTATATTTTTGCAGAAGCAAATTCCGGAAAGACAATGACACGACCAATGGTAGCACCTCAGGGCTATTGGACTATGAATGTTGGAATTTTAGGAGTGTCAGAGTGGGCTTACAATAATATCTCAGCACCATTTCCAAATCCTACCCGGGATGCCGTTTCTTTTAATTTAAACAATATCCCGGGAGCCATTAAAATTACCATTCATAATATACTAGGGCAACGGTTGTATGAGACCACGATCGACCACGGCAACGGAACCATTTCATTGGATCTAAATGCTAATTGGAAAGGAACATTGTTCGTAACCTTTCAAGGAGAATTTGGCACTGTCACCAAAAAAGTGATTAAGCTATAAATTACCCTAAATACAAAAGATGAAGAGCACCGCAATAAAGGGCGGTGCTTTTTGTTTTAGGTAGGGTAAATGGAACAAAAGCACGCTTTTTATCGATTTTATTTGCGAAACTCTAAAATATATAACATATTTACCCTCAATAATTTAAAGCCCCTAAATTATGAACGCTTCAAAACTACTTATTTTTCTGGCTATTATCGCTTTCTCCGGTACGGCCAACGCACAAGCTACAACCGAGCGAAAAACTGATGTCAATACAGATGTTGATGTGACCATTGTTTATGAGCAAGTAGTAAAAGAAGGCTACGGCACCCCGTTTATCTATCTTGAACTAGCCAATGCGTATTACTTTAAGAACGATCACTTTAATGCAAAGAAGTATTTTGAGAAACTCTTTGAAGTAGAAAAACCCACCGATGAAACCTTAAAATTTCGGTACATGCAGACGTTAAAAGCATTAAAGATATCGCTTGCTAGTAACGAATATTTATCTACGGTGGAAAAGGAGGACAATTAAGCGTTAACTTCCGTATAGCGAAAGCAATCCACCAAATGGTCATTCACCATGCCGGTAGCCTGCATGTGAGCATACACAACGGTAGAACCTACAAACTTGAATCCCCTTTTCTTAAGATCGGCACTAATGCGATCACTTAGTACAGTGTTTGCCGGAACCTCTTTTATACTCTTATAACTGTTTTGTATGGGTTTGGCATCTACAAATCCCCATATATAGGTACTGAAACTTCCAAACTCTTTTTGGATCTGCATATAGGCGATGGCATTGGTTACGGATGCTTTTATTTTCAAGCGATTCCGAATGATCCCCTCGTCCTGAAGCAACCTCTCAATATCTTTGTCACCATATCGGGCGATTTTTCTGTAGTCAAAACCATCAAATGCCTTTCTGAAATTCTCGCGTTTCCGAAGGATAGTGATCCAGCTCAAACCTGCCTGGAAGGTCTCTAAAATTAAAAATTCGAACAGCGTAGCATCGTCCAGGACAGGCACACCCCACTCCGTATCATG
This sequence comes from Altibacter lentus, assembly GCF_000746845.1. Taxonomy (GTDB): domain Bacteria; phylum Bacteroidota; class Bacteroidia; order Flavobacteriales; family Flavobacteriaceae; genus Altibacter; species Altibacter lentus. The sequence continues at coordinate 2,262,912 of NZ_KN050846.1, forward strand.
ATACGCAACATACAAGGGGTCATCCCCACACCAAGGACAGCGTTGTTTATTCATTCGAATTTTATAAAAGTGGTAGAAAGATACTATTTATTAAGAAATACTATTATTGCTGTCCCGGGAAATTATACGAAATAGTGCCCAGCTGTTTTTCGATACCCGAAGCCGTTGTGAAACGGGCATCGCGTGCATATTCAAGAGCACTGTCGATCAAGCATTCATTGGTAGTGGTTGAGGCACTTTTATTATAGTTCATTTTGGTCACTCTTCCCAATTCATTTACCTCGATGGAGATCACCACTTTTCCGAAGCCTTCACACGTATAAACGGGATTGGGAAGTAGCAGGGCCGTTCTATCCTTTAGACTGTACGAGATCGTAGTTCTTCTACTTGCGCCACTGCTGCTTCTGGGTTTTTTATTTTTCTCCAGAACACTTTTTTCTTGCGCATCCTTTATTCTTTTTTTGGCTTTTGCTATTTCATTGTCATTGTTGAAGTTGTTGGCAACCCCAATAGCTTCGTTCATGGCTTGTAACTTCTCTTCGGTGGTCTCTTCAGGTGTTTCTCGACTGTTCTCTAGATTGGCAATGAACTTTTCTGCTTCATTATAGGCCTTATTGGTCTCTACTTTTACCCGCTCGGGGGCGGTGGTCGCCAAATCTTCTTCTAATTCTTCCAGTAATAGCTCTTCCAAAGCATATTCGATATCGATCTGCTCTTCCTCCTTTTCGGTATAGCGAGATAATTTAATACTGTACATACCAAGGAAAAGTATACCGAACAGCAAAGAAGTAATTAAAAAAGCCCGATATGAATAATTGAAATTCATGAATGCAAGTACTGAAATTTTATCTGAAAAACCTTACAACTGCCTGAAAATTAAGTCTATTTTAACGGCTAAACCGCTCTTCAAAAGCCGTCAATGACAGCGCATCTTCCACCGAAAAATCACCGATCTTGGTTCGTCTAAGAGCCGATAGATAGGCGCCGTTTTCAAGTGCCTTGCCAAAATCGTGCGCCAAAGACCGAATGTAGGTTCCTTTGCTGCATGCTACGCGAAATTCCACCTGCGGAAGCTCGATTTTTGTGATTTCAAATTCTGAGATATGAACCTTACGCGTAGGGACGGACACTTCCTCGCCGGCTCTTGCAAATTCGTACAGGCGCTTTCCGTCTTTTTTCAATGCTGAAAAGACCGGAGGCTGTTGTTCGATCTCGCCCAGGAACTGTAGGGTGGTTTGTTTTATTTTTTCTGAAGTGATCTCCGAAATGTCATACCTTCGATCGATCTCCGTTTCGAGATCGTAACTGGGAGTGGTAGCACCTAAGGTAATGGTTCCGGTATATTCTTTATGCTGTGCTTGATAGGTGTCTATCTTTTTAGTGAAGCTTCCGGTACAAAGGATCAAGAGTCCCGTGGCTAGGGGATCCAACGTGCCGGCATGACCTACCTTTATCTTCTTTAACCCAAATTCCTTTTTAATAAGCCAACGTACTTTATTGACCACCTGAAAGGAGGTCCATTCCAGCGGCTTGTCTAATAAAAGCACCTGTCCGTTCTTGTAATCTTCCGCGGTCATCATGACACAAAGCTAACTGCAATAGCGGCGATCCCAACAATCACACAGTATACTGCAAAATATTTTAACTTACTGTTTCTCACCAGTGAGATCATCCAGGTACAGGCGATCAATCCACACACAAAAGCGGCTATAAATCCAAGACCCAAGGTGGTGAAGTTGGTGCTTTCGGATGTGAGCTCCCCGCTCAGAAGATCCTTTGCGATCTTTCCGAAGATAAGAGGAACAACCATCAAGAAAGAGAATCGGGCTGCCTTGCTTTTATCATTGCCCAGCAAAACAGAGGTTGAAATGGTAGCACCGCTGCGGGATATTCCCGGTAACATTGCGACCGCCTGCGCAACTCCAATGATAAATGCATTACTGAAACTCACTTTTTTGCCGGTATTCTTTGCGCGATCTGCCAACCAGAGCAGGATGGCGGTAACGATGAGCATGGCGCCAACAAAGGCGATATTACCTCCAAAAAAAGCTTCCAGTTCTTCTTCGAACAACACACCAATGACAACAGCCGGGATCATAGAAAGGACGATCTTTCCTGTAAATTGTGTCTCTTCGTTCCACTTGAATTTAAGCAGACCGCTAACAATGGTTACAACATCTCGTCTAAAGACAACCACTGTGCTCAACGCAGTGGCGAAATGGAGTACCACGGTAAAAAGAAGGCTTTCTTCCGGTAAGGATGTGTCACCCAGAATGGCTTTTCCCAGTTCTAAGTGCCCGCTGGAAGAGACCGGTAAAAACTCGGTAAATCCTTGTACAATGCCAAGAACGATGGCTTCCCATGCATCCATAGCAATTTATTTCTTATGGGGATTCAAAAGGATTGCGTAGACTTCAATGCCAAAACCAATAAGGATGAGCGCAGGTGCTAAACGAATGCGCCGCCAGCTATAGATCTCCGGGTTGAAGACATTGGGATCGTCACTACCGCCGCCTGTCATAAGGATAAAACCCAGAGTGATAAAGGCAACGCCAATCAACATGAACACATAGTTCTTCTTCTCAAAGATGAATTCTGTTTTTCTCGCTTCTTCTTTCCGCTTTTTTTCTCCCATGACGTAAACTAATTTGTGCGTTGAGGTGTAACTGACGAAAATTCTGTATACAGAATATTAGTATTCAGGGCCAGTTGAGCAATATGCTCTGTTTGTATCACACCAACTTTTGGCAGGTGCAAGGTAACACTTTTATGTAATATTTTTTCTTTCAGTCCTTCTGCAGTAAGCCCTCGTTCCAGTCCACGGTTAATGTAATAGTAGTCGGAGCCGGAATCCTTCAATACGATATCAAAGGAAGAGCCTTCAGCGATCTCGGTAACGGTTATGGTCACCACATCGCATCCCTCAGGCTTTGGATCATGAATGATACAACTTTTCAGAAGAAAAGCTATTGCTATTAAAAGGAACAGATTTCTAATAATAGAGTTCATCCGTTCGAAGATTTAAGAAACGTTGCGTTGCAAAGAACGTGCTGATCCAGGTAATAAAAAGGCCCATAAGGAAAACGAACAGAAACAGAACTACCAGCAAGAGCTCATCTTTTAATAATTGTAACTCCGGAAAGTTCTTGTTCAAGTAGTATAATACAACACCCATTCCAATCATAGCTATTACCGCCCCGATCATTCCCAGTTTTACACTTTTCCAAATAAAAGGGCGCCGAATAAAGCGTTTGGTAGCTCCCACCATTTGCATGGTCTTTATAGTAAATCGTTTGGCATAAACCGAAAGGCGTATCGAGCTGTTGATCAACAACACTGCGATAAAAGTGAACAGGCCGCTTATCACTAAGATCCACAGGCTTATCTTCTTTACATTGTCATTGAGCAGTTCAATAAGGGGTTTATCGTATAACACTTCGTCTACAAAATCCTTGGTCATGATCTCGTTGCTGATGTCCTCCAGCTTTTCGGGAGAGACGAAGTCGGCAAGGATATGAACATCGATACTGTTTTGAAGTGGGTTGTACCCAAGAAATTCCATATAATTCTCTCCAATGGTAGCACTGTGTTCCTCTGCAGCTTGTTCCTTCGATACGAATTCTGCCGATTTTGTATATTCGGCCATCGCCAGACTCTGCTTTAACTGGGTGATCTCCACTTCTTTTGCAGTATCTTTCAAATAGACCGTAAGGGCGATCTTCTCTTTAAAATGATCGCCTACTTTTTTAGTATTAAGAACCAAAAGACCCAACAACCCGAGTAAGAACAATACAAGCGATATACTTATCACTACGGAAAAGTAGGAAGAGATGAGTCTGCGTTTTTGATACTTTTCAAAAGTAGAAGCCATAGTGTTGCGGGAATTTGATGTAAAAATACAATGATTTTTGCATCTGCAAGTATGTAACGTTTAAACTTTTGTCTTTCGTACAATAGGCTTAAATTTGCACCTGCCTTACGCCAACCGGAGGCATACATATAGAACGACGCATGAGCAATTATCACTTCAACGCTATCGAAGCCAAATGGCAAAAATACTGGGCAGAACATAAGACATTTCACGCCGAGAATAACAGCGAAAAACCCAAATATTACGTGCTGGACATGTTTCCATACCCCTCAGGGGCAGGGCTTCACGTCGGACATCCGTTGGGGTATATTGCCAGTGACATCTATGCGCGATATAAGCGTCATCAAGGCTTTAATGTATTACATCCGCAGGGGTATGACTCCTTTGGACTTCCTGCAGAGCAGTATGCCATTCAAACCGATCAGCATCCTAGAAAGACCACAGAGGAGAACATAGCCCGATACAGAGAGCAGTTGGACAAGATAGGATTCTCCTTCGACTGGAGCAGAGAAGTGCGCACGTCCGATCCCGATTATTACAAATGGACCCAATGGATCTTTATGCAGTTGTTTGAGAGCTGGTATGACAAGGCTTCAGACAAGGCGCGCCCCATTGAAGAACTGAGGGCTATTTTTTCTGAAAAAGGAAGCGGAGAGGTTCAAGCTGCTTGCGATACCGGTGTTCGAAGCTTTACAGCCGAAGAATGGAAAAGCTTTTCCGAAGCAACACAACAAAAAGAACTACTTAAATACCGCCTTACCTATCTTGCCGAAACCGAAGTGAACTGGTGTCCAGAACTGGGAACCGTATTGGCCAACGACGAGATCGTGAACGGCGTGTCCGAACGCGGAGGCTATCCTGTGGTTAGAAAGCGTATGAAACAATGGAGCATGCGTATTACAGCCTATGCACAACGATTGTTGGATGGCTTGGAATCGATCGACTGGCCGCAACCCCTAAAGGACTCACAAACCAATTGGATTGGACGTTCAAAAGGAGCAACCGTAACCTTTAGAGTAAAGGATCACAACGAAAGTATCGAAGTTTTTACCACACGACCGGATACAATTTATGGCGTTAGTTTTATGACCTTGGCGCCGGAACATGAGTTGGTTCCTAAGATCACTACCGAGGATCAAAAACAAGCGGTTCAAGATTATATAGAAGCTACGTCAAAGCGAAGTGAACGGGAGCGTATGGCAGACGTAAAAACCATTACCGGAGTGTTCACGGGGGCTTATGCGGAGCATCCTTTTAGTGGAGAGGCCATTCCTGTATGGATAGGGGATTATGTCTTGGCAGGCTACGGAACGGGTGCCGTTATGAGTGTTCCTTGTGGTGATCAACGTGATTACGACTTTGCCAAGCACTTTGCTATTCCTATCCCGAATATTTTCAAGGATGTGGATATTTCTGAAGAAGCCTATTCTGATAAAGAGCATACCATTATTACCAACAGCGATTTCCTTGATGGTTTGTCCTATGCTGAAGCGACACAGCGCGTGATCGAAGCACTTGAGAAAAAGGGTGCAGGAGAAGGTAAGATCAATTATAGGTTGCGAGATGCCGTGTTCTCCAGACAGCGCTACTGGGGTGAGCCCTTTCCTGTGTATTATAAGGATGGGTTACCCCAATTAATTGAGGAAAAGCACTTGCCGCTCACCCTTCCGGAAGTAGAAAAATACCTCCCCACCGAAGATGGAGAACCCCCTTTGGGACGTGCAGAGGTTTGGGCGTGGGATGAAAATGCGGGTGCCGTGGTGTCTAACGACCGGATCGACCATAAAACAGTATTTCCACTGGAATTGAATACCATGCCCGGCTGGGCGGGAAGTAGCTGTTATATGTTCCGTTATATGGATCCCGAAAATAATCATGTCTTGGTTTCTCAACAAGCAATGGAATACTGGGAGAACGTCGATCTGTATGTAGGGGGAAGCGAGCATGCCACAGGGCATTTGCTCTACAGCAGGTTCTGGGTAAAGTTCTTGTACGATCGCGGGGTATTACCGGTAGCAGAGCCTTTTAAGAAATTGATCAATCAGGGAATGATCCTTGGGGAAAGCGCTTTTGTGTATCGCATAGAAGGAAAAAATACGTTTATCTCTAAAGGAAAGTATAGTGGCGAAGAAATTCAGCCAATACATGCCGATGTCTCCTTTGTGAATCTTCAAAATGAGTTAGATATCGAATCGTTTAAAGCCTGGCGACCTGAGTTTGCCGATGCTATATTTATTACTGAAGAAGACGGATCTTTTAAAGTGGCTCGCGAGGTCGAAAAAATGTCCAAATCCAAGTACAATGTCGTGAATCCCGATGATATTTGCAGTCAGTATGGAGCAGACACCTTGCGTATGTACGAGATGTTCTTAGGACCATTGGAACAAGCCAAACCATGGAATACTGCCGGGATCACCGGTGTTCATGGTTTTTTAAAGAAATTATGGAAATTATACCACAGTAGTTCCAACGATACTTTTTTTGTAAGCGAAGAACAAGCTACCAAAGAAAACTTGAAGACTCTCCACAAGACCATTAAAAAGGTGCGGGAAGATATTGAGAATTTCAGTTTTAACACCTCAGTATCGACATTTATGATCGCTGTGAACGAGCTCACGGCACAAAAATGCACTTCCCGGGAGATCCTGGAGCCACTTTTAATACTAATCTCACCCTATGCGCCGCATATTGCCGAGGAGCTATGGGAGAAATTAGGGCACAGTAAGAGCATTTCAACAGCTTCTTTTCCAAAATTCGAGCCTTCTCATTTGGTAGAAAGTACCAAAGAGTACCCTATTTCATTTAACGGAAAGATGCGTTTTACGCTGGAATTACCTTTGGATTTATCAAAGGATGCCATCGAGGCTGCCGTCATGTCACATGAAAGGACCGCCCATTATCTGGAGGGTCGCAGCCCAAAGAAGGTGATTATCGTACCCGGAAAGATTGTAAATATTGTTGGCTAAATTTTAGCACACTTTTTGCTATTCCCTTTGTACATTTAAAACAAAAAAATACAATGATTGGATATTATATATTAGCTGGGATCATCTTTTTGGTGAGTATGTATGTAAGCAACAAACTGAAGAGTAAATTTAAAAAATACTCGCAAGTCCATTTGCGCAACGGCATGAGCGGTAAGGAGATCGCAGAGAAGATGTTGAGCGACAATGGCATACAAGATGTACAAGTGATTTCGGTTGCAGGACAACTTACAGACCATTATAATCCCGCGAAAAAAACCGTGAACCTCAGTGAACCGGTATACATGCAGCGAAATGCAGCTGCAGCCGCCGTGGCAGCACACGAATGCGGGCATGCTGTTCAGCATGCTACTGCTTATAGTTGGTTGAAAATGCGATCGGCGATCGTACCGGCGGTAAGTATCTCAAGCAAGCTTTCAAATTTTGTGATCATGGCAGGCTTAGTGCTTTCGGTTACAGGCTCGCTTATTGGAAACACCATTTTTTTGATAGGGATACTTCTTTTTGCATTGACCACTGTGTTTGCATTCATTACACTCCCGGTGGAATTTGATGCAAGTAAACGTGCGCTTGCGTGGCTGGAAAGTGCCAATATGGTGACGCCACAAGAGCATGCCGGAGCGAAAGATGCCTTAAAATGGGCGGCACGCACCTATGTGGTTTCTGCATTGGGATCTTTGGCTACTTTACTGTACTTCATTAGTATTTTCTTAGGCAGACGATAAGGACGAAGGTTCGAGTGTTTTTCACAAAGTGAAAAACGCACAACGCGCAAAGGACATCCTTTGCGCGTTGTGTTTTCGCCTGTGGCGAATGCTCGAAGCGGTTAGTTCTTAACCTGCAACATTATTCGGATTGTAACCTAAATATGGCACATCACTTTCAGTAAAACTAATGCCAAAATCTTCCAGCTCTTTCAGTATAGGTTCGTAGACTTCTTTAGCGATGGGTAGTTGTACTCCGGGCGTTGTGATCTCCTCGTTCAATATTTTTAACGCGGCGATAGCAACCGGCAATCCAACGGTCTTTGCCATGGCAGTATAACTTTGGTCGTCCCCCTTTATCACCATATTACTGTCAATTTGATATTTGGCCCCGTTCAATTCGTACCCAAATTTGTGGTACATCACGATCATATCTTTATCATCTGCTTTCAAGGTCCATTTATCTTCTAATATCCTTTGAAGGGCCTGCGCCGGAGTTGCATCTTTAATGCCTATCTTTTTTTCTGAATTGAAGATATCCAACTCTTCCAGTTTTCCCCACATAAGATCATCTTGATCGATCTTCAAATTATGACGTAATTTCAGTTCTACCGAATCGGTTGGGGAATAAGGCAGGAACAGGTTCACAAAATTCCGATAGGAAAGTGCTTCCGAATTGGGGATGGTATAATCGTCATCCGTCATTCCCAGTTGAACGAACATATTCCAGGCCTTACTAAACCCTACATGTCGAATGGTTCCTCGATAGAGGGTGAGCACATCTTCCAGTCCGTATACCTTCCGGTATTTCAAAGAATTTCTGTTGGCATACGCCTCGAAACGACCATGTCCCTCTACATCTAAAAACTCTGTTCTTCGAAACAAACGGTGATAGGGGATATACTTATACGTCCCTTCTTGAATAAATTCTGCAGCGCCGCCTTGTCCTGCAAGTACGACATTTCGAGGGTTCCAGGTGAACTTGTAATGCCAAAGGTTGTCATCGCTTTCGGGAGCGATCAATCCGCCTGTAAAGGATTCGAATAACAGCATCTTTCCTCCTTTGGCCCGAATGCGATCGATCACCTGCATGGCACTCATGTGATCAATTCCCGGGTCTAGTCCAATCTCGTTCATGAACACCAGCCCCTTTGCTTTCGCTCGGGTATCCAACGACTGCATCTGGTCGCTTACATAGGAAGCAGTCACCAGATGTTTTCCAAATTCAATACAATCTTTTGCTACTTCAATATGATAACGCGCGGGTAACATGGAGATCACTAGGTCGCTGTTCTCTACCGCACGCCTGCGCTGAGATTCATTAAATACATCCAGCAAGATCCCCCGGGCATTGGGATGACCATCTGTGAATTTTTGAGCGTTCTGTATAGAAATATCACCAATAGTGATAAAGAGTTCTTCGGCTTCAGATCGATCTAATAAATATTGAATTAAACTTGTTGCCGAACGGCCGGCTCCAATTATCAAAATGTTTCTCATCCGTAGGTTTTTCGTTAACTTTGTAGTAGATATGTTACGAAGCGAAAGTACTAATTGTATGTTTAATTAATGCGGGATTTCGATAAAAAAATTGTGGTTACAGCTACCCTTTTGGGGGCTGTTACAATCGCTATCGGCGCCTTTGGTGCCCACGGACTAAAAAATTTTGTACCAACGGATGCAGTGGTAACTTTTGAGACCGGGGTACGCTACCAAATGTACCATACCATCGCGTTATTAATCCTTGGCTTTGCCACTCAAGTGCCGGCAGCCACTCGAAAATGGGTATTTCGACTCTTCATCCTGGGAATCGTATTGTTCTCGGGTTCTATCTATGTCTTGGCCTTGAAAGCAGTACTGCCATTTTCTGTTTCTTTTCTGGGGCCGGTAACGCCATTGGGAGGTCTGTTGTTAATTTCAGGATGGATTCGATGGTGCTATGGTTTATTAACAATCAAGTCGGGATAATTATGTTTTTTTAAAGGATGAATCTGTAGTAGTTTTATTATTTTTGTATCACAACAATTAAAATAAGTTATGGTCGGTAAAAACCAAACTACGAAAATGATTTCCGTAGATCAATACGGGATCAAAAATGCAAAAGTTAAGTATCAATTATCTTCACAAGAACTTCATAACGAAACCATTCAAAAAGGACAGGGAGTAGAATCCAGCAGCGGAGCCCTCGCAGTAAATACTGGAGAGTTCACCGGGCGTTCTCCAAAGGACCGTTTTATAGTGAAAGACGATGTCACACGGGACAAAGTATGGTGGGGAAATATCAACATTCCCTTTCCTACGAACATGTTCGACGCTTTATACGATAAAGTGGTCGATTATCTTTCTGAAAAGGAAATCTACGTACGAGACAGTTATGCTTGTGCCGATGATGCATACCGTTTAAACATTCGAGTGATTACAGAATACCCTTGGTCGAATATGTTTGCGCACAACATGTTTCTGCGACCAACGGAAGCTGAATTGGAATCCTTCGACCCCGAGTGGCTTATTGTAAATGCTCCCGGATTTAAAGCCGATCCCGAAGTGGATGGAACAAGACAGCACAACTTCGCCATCCTTAATTTCACAAAGAAGATCGCCCTTATTGGAGGTACGGGCTATACCGGTGAGATCAAGAAAGGAATATTTTCTGCACTTAATTTTATACTTCCTGTGGACAAGAACACAATGCCAATGCACTGCTCTGCAAATGTGGGTGACGATGGTGAAACAGCTATCTTCTTTGGTTTGTCCGGAACAGGAAAAACAACGCTTTCTGCAGATCCGAATCGCAAATTGATTGGTGATGATGAACACGGTTGGACCGCAGAGAATACAATTTTCAATTTTGAAGGCGGATGCTATGCCAAAGTGATCAATCTCTCCGAAGAAAATGAACCGGATATCTATCACGCGATTAAACCGGGTGCGATTCTTGAAAATGTCATCCTCAATGAAAAAGGGGATGTGGATTTTGCCAATACGTCCATCACACAGAACACACGGGTGAGCTATCCTATTTATCACATCGATAATATACAGGAGCCGTCTATTGGTGAAAATCCTAAGAACATATTCTTTTTAACAGCCGATGCCTTTGGGGTATTGCCTCCTATTTCCAAGCTAACACCGGGACAGGCGGCCTATCACTTTATAAGCGGTTATACGGCTAAGGTAGCAGGTACCGAAGAAGGGATCAATGAGCCAACACCAAATTTTTCAGCGTGTTTCGGAGCTCCGTTCATGCCGTTGCACCCTACGAAATACGGGGAAATGCTAAGCAAGAAAATGAAGAATGCCGGCGTAAATGTTTGGTTGATCAATACCGGCTGGACCGGGGGCCCTTATGGTGTGGGAAGTAGAATGAAATTAAAATATACCCGTGCGATGATCACGGCAGCGCTTAATGGTGATCTGAAGGATGTGCCGTACGAGCAGCATCCAATTTTTGGACTTCAAGTGCCGCAATCCTGCCCTAACGTTCCCAATGAAGTGCTAAATCCGAAGGAGACCTGGAAAAACAAGAAAGCCTATGATATCCAGGCACAGGAACTGGCCTCTTCCTTTAAAGAGAATTTCAAAAAGTTCGAAGAATTTGCGAATGACGAAATACTTTCGGGAGCTCCTATAAATTAACTGGTCTATAATTTGAATAAAAAAAGGCTCCGGATAGAAATCCGGAGCCTTTTTTTATTCAGTACGTAAATGGTTATTTCTTATTTGCTTCCTTAATATATTTCTCCAATGCCATGGTCATAGATGGTGTTTCCGGGGTCGGTGCTTGGATGTCTACTCGCAAACCACTTTCAGTAGCTGCTTTCACAGTTGTATTTCCAAAGACCGCAATACGTGTTTCATTTTGTTTGAAATCGGGGAAGTTGTGTAATAACGATTCAATTCCGCTGGGACTAAAAAACACCAGAATATCGTAATAGACATCGCGAAGATCGGAAAGGTCACTAACTACAGTTTTGTAAAAGGTTGCCTGCTTCCAGTCTACACCAAGTTCGTTGAGAACCATGGGAACTTCCGGCTTTAACTTGTCGGATGAAGGCAGTAAGAATTTCTCGTTCTTGTATTTCTTGATCAAGGGAGAAAGCTCGGTGAACGTACGTTTCCCAACATAAATTTTACGCTTTCTGTAGACTACATACTTTTGCAAATAGTAAGCCACGGCTTCACTCTGACAAAAATATTTCATCGTGTCCGGCACCTTGAACCGTAATTCTTCAGCGATTCTGAAAAAATGATCTACTGCATTCCTGCTTGTAAGTACTACTGCAGAATATTTTGTGAGATCAACTTTTTGGGAGCGAACATCTTTACCTGAAACTCCTTCAACATGTATAAAAGGCCTGAAATCTATTTTAACCTTCTGTTTTTCAATCAAATCGAAATAGGGAGAGTTTTCAACCTTAGGCTCGGGCTGAGAAACTAAAATAGTTTTCACTTTCATAGACAACTGGATTTTTGGTTTTTCCGATCATACCAACGTTTTATAGAGGATGATATACGGTGAAATTTCAAGTGCGCAAAGATACAAAATAAAATAAAGGAAATTACGCATTATCGTGTTTCCGTTTGTTTTGTAGCTGTAAAACAGGGCAATACTGTTTAAGGCCAAAACGACCAAAACGAAGATGAGCAACACTGTTGACGAGGGGAGGTAGACAAAATAGAAGACAAGATTTGCCATAAAAAAAAGTATGGCGATAAGGTTTCTATAACTTAATTTTTGATATAAATAGCTATTTACCAAGGCATCGATTGAAAAAATATTCCCAATAATCTTCTCGATGGCGAACTTAATGCCCACAAAAACAACATAACCGGTACAAATTTGAAGGAACAGCCAGGGATTCTCTTGTAGTACCTTAGGGCTGTTGATGCGAATTAGAAGAAATATAAAAAGAGATACTGAAACCACTTGAGTTACAAGCAATAGTAAGTTAAATGGGTGGTTGATCTCGTCGTTTCTGCCTTGCACCATAAAATACTTGTTGGTAATAGGCAGCATTATAAATTCCTCAAAACGTTTGGGATATAGATATTTGGCCAGGGCGTAAAGCACGAGACAGATCACCATTAATACGATGATCCAATCTTGTGAAACGAAATTCCGCTCGATGTAATCCATACCCAATTTTCAAGTAAAGGTACAGCAAATTTAATTTCGCCGAAACGGCGCAATTAGATTTTCCTTCACATAATTTTGCGCAAAAAAGGGTACATTTGCTCAAAAAAAAGGGAGTATGTCCAAAGCTGTGGTGGTAATACCCACATATAATGAGATCGAAAATATTGAACGGCTTATTCGCAATATTTTCTCCTTACAACGTGCTTTCGATATTTTGGTCGTCGATGACAACTCTCCCGATGGAACCGCAGCACAAGTCCGATCCATGATGCATGAGTTTCCTAATAAGCTCCACATGCTGGAGCGTTCAGGGAAAATGGGATTGGGGACGGCGTACATTGCCGGTTTTAAATGGGCCTTGGAACGATCGTACGAATATATGTTCGAAATGGATGCCGACTTTTCGCACAACCCAAACGATCTAATACGACTGTATAATGCTTGTGCAAAGGAAGGATATCACATGTCCATTGGCTCGCGCTATGTAAAAGGAGTGAATGTGGTCAATTGGCCCATGAGCAGGGTTTTGCTTTCATGGTTGGCCTCCAAATATGTGCGCATCATTACAGGGATGGACATTTACGATACGACGGCTGGCTTTGTATGTTATAAAAGTGAAGTCCTTCAGAAAATAAATCTGGACAATATTCAGTTTGTAGGCTACGCATTTCAGATCGAAATGAAATTTAAAGCGCATCTTCGGAAATTTAAGATCGTGGAAATTCCCGTAGTATTTACAGATAGAACCAAAGGAGAATCAAAAATGAGCGGGGGGATTATTTCCGAAGCAATTTTTGGAGTGATAAAAATGAAGTTTAAAAGCTTGTTTAAGAGGTACGATTTTCAATGAAACCAATTTTAATTAAGAATGCAAATATTGTAAACGAAGGAGTCATCTTTCGAGGGGATGTCCTTGTAGAAAAGGATTTGATCGTGGAAGTGTCTAACAGCATTAGCGTTAAATCCGGCGACACTAAGGTGATCGATGCAGACGGGATGTACCTTATTCCCGGAATGATCGATGATCAAGTGCATTTTCGCGAACCCGGACTTACCCATAAAGCCACGATCGAGACCGAATCAAAGGCGGCAGTCGCCGGAGGGATCACCTCCTTTATCGAGATGCCCAATACAGTGCCACAAGCCACAACTGTTGAACTTTTAGAAGATAAGTTTGATATTGCGGCACGAACTTCATGGGCCAACTACTCGTTTATGTTCGGCGGTACCAACGACAATCTGGACGAGATATTAAAAGTAGATGAAACAAAGGTTGCGGGGCTAAAATTATTCTTGGGATCTTCCACGGGTAACATGCTGGTGGACAATCCAAAGGTCCTCGAAGAGATCTTCAAGAAGACCAAACTTCTTATTTCGGTTCATTGTGAAGATGAAGCGACGATTCAAAAGAACCTGGCAGCCTATATGAAAAAATATGGTGATGACATCCCTATTGAGATGCACCCAAAGATACGAAGTGAGGAGGCTTGTTATATATCCTCTTCCAAGGCGGTCGCTTTAGCTAAGAAGACCGGTGCCCGACTTCACGTTTTTCACCTTTCTACCGAAAAGGAAACTCAGCTGTTCAGTAATAAGAAACCTCTCGCAGAGAAGAAGATCACAGCCGAGGTATGTGTGCATCATCTTTGGTTCACCGATGCCGATTATAAAGCGAAAGGCACCAAGATAAAATGGAATCCTGCCATCAAGACCGAAAAGGACCGCGATGGCTTGTGGAAAGCGCTGAATGATGACCGAATCGATGTGATCGCTACAGACCATGCGCCGCATACTATCGAAGAAAAGGCAGCTGTATATACCAAAGCTCCTTCAGGAGGGCCGTTGGTGCAACATGCACTGGAGGCTCTTTTTGAAATGCATCACAAGGGTCGGATTTCTGTAGAAAAAATTGTTCAAAAGACTGCGCATAATCCGGCGATCCTGTTTCAAATAAAAGATAGAGGGTATATTAAAAAGGGGTATAAGGCAGATCTGGTACTTGTGGATCCCAACGCCCCCTGGACGGTGAACAAAGATAACCTTGGGTATAAATGTGGCTGGTCGCCTTTTGAAGGCACGACCTTCAAATCGCGAGTTACGCACACGCTCATTAATGGAGTGATCGCTTATGAGAATGGAAAATATCCTAACAGAAGTCTGGGTGAACGTTTAACTTTCAACAGAGGAAAATGAGGTATTTCGCGCTCTTAGTTCTTCTTATGTCTATGGCCTGCCAGGATGTTAAACGCCCCGAACGTCCCGACGACCTTATTTCTGAAGAAAAAATGGTAGACATATTTGTCGATGCGTATCTTATGAACGCCGCACGTAGTATTAGTGTACAAACCATCAACGAGAGCGGCATTAAACTGGATTCCATCCTCTATAAAAAATATGCTATAGACAGTCTTCAGTTTGTGAAGAGCAATGCTTATTATACGGCCAATCTCAATGGCTATATCGATCTTTTTACAAAGGTTGAATCGAGATTACAGGACATTAAAGAAGAGAAAGATAGCCTTCAAAAAGTGTTTCAGAAAGAAGAGGGCTTTCAGCAAAAGATCGATAGTGTGAAACAGGAACAAACACTCGTTCAACCGGTGGCATCAGATTCCTTACCGCCGGAAGAATAGTTTTCAGTGATGCGATCTAGGGTTGCTGCATAAGGTGTGAACCGGAAGTCTAATGCCTTTACAAGCTTAGAGGCATCGTAATACGATTCCTTGTACATAGAACGTACCGTAGCCTTGGGAAGCTTTCTTTTTGTGCCGAATAGCAATGCCGAAAGCCGATCCAGCTTCGATAACACGAGCATGATCCATCTGGGCAGTTTTTTTTGTGGCGGGGTCTTTCCGAAGCGTACCGCCAGATCTGTTAGTAATGTTCGATACGTTACATTCTCACCTACCAGAATAAAATGGTCGTTCCGGAACGAGCCATCCATAAGGGCAATCATAGCATGTACTACATCTTTTACGTCTACTACTCCCATTCCGCCCGTGGGAGCATAATTTAATCCTTTGGCTGCACGCGCTATCAGGGCTCCGCTTCCGGAGGACCAGTGTCCTTCTCCTAAAATGATCCCGGGATGCACAATCACCGCAGGCAGTCCTTCTTGGGTGCCACGCCAAACCTCCATTTCGGCACCGTACTTTGTAATGGCATACACACTATTTTTTGCTTCCGGGTTCCAGAAAGTGGTTTCATCAATAAGCCCTCCTGCTTTGGAACCTAACGTGGCGACCGAACTCACATAACATAATTTTGTGACGTTGTTTGCCAGACAGAAATTAACGATATTGGCTGTTCCCTCGACATTGGCCTTCTTCAGTTTGCGATAATGTTTCGTATTAAAACTTATGTAGGCCGCAGCATGGTATACTTTGGTGATTCCTTGAAATGCATCCGTAAGGGCCGGGATGTCCAATATATTGGCCTCTATCCATTCGATCTTTTCAAAAAGTGCATCGGCCTCGTGGCTAAAGTACCGGAACACCTTGCGCACCTCATTGAGGTCGCTGGAAGTCCTGTGTATCGCACGAACAGGTTGTTGCTGCTGCACCAATGCCAGCAACAGATGTGAACCTACCAAGCCCGTGCCTCCGGTTACTAATATCATGTTACGAAAATACTCTTTTTTGCAATACGCTTTCCTCTTTTAAAGCTTCCGACTATCTTTGCCAAAAGTCTGAAAAATGCAAGTAAAGAATTTCGTCGAAGAACTACAATGGCGTGGCATGGTCCACGATGTGATGCCCGATACTGAAGCTCATCTCATGGAGGAAATGCGAGCTGCCTATGTGGGGTTTGATCCCACTGCAGACTCCCTTCATATAGGTAATTTGGTGCCCATCATGCTATTGGCCTTCTATCAGCGTTGTGGCCACAAGCCCTTAGCGTTAGTAGGTGGCGCCACGGGAATGATCGGGGATCCCTCTGGAAAGTCCAGCGAACGAAATTTATTGGATGAAGCTACCTTGCGCCATAATCAAGAATGTGTCCGCGCGCAGCTTTCGCAGTTTCTCGACTTTTCGTCGGGAGCTCCTAATGAAGCGGTCATGGTGAACAACTACGATTGGATGAAGGATTTCTCCTTCCTTGGTTTTATCCGGGATGTGGGAAAACATATTACCATCAATTATATGATGGCGAAAGACTCCGTAAAGAATCGAATTTCAGGTGACGCTACAGAAGGGATGTCTTTTACAGAGTTCACGTACCAGTTGGTGCAGGGATATGACTTTTTGCATTTGTACCGGGAACAAGGCTGCACCTTGCAAATGGGCGGGAGCGATCAATGGGGAAATATCACCACCGGAACAGAGCTGATTAGGCGTATCGCCGGAGGCAAAGGATTTGCACTAACTTGTCCTTTGATCACAAAGAGTGACGGCAGTAAATTTGGTAAAAGTGAAGGCGGTAATGTGTGGTTGGACGCCAAGCGTACATCTCCCTATAAATTCTATCAATATTGGTTGAACACCAGTGATGAAGACGCCGAAAAATATATAAAGATATTCACCTTTCTTGATAAGCCCACCATAGAGGCGCTTGTTGCAGAACATGCTGAAGCCCCTCACCTTCGATTATTACAGCGGCGATTGGCCGAAGAAGTAACGACCACCGTTCACGGGAAGGAAGCCTTGGAAAAAGCGATACAAGCTTCGGAAATTCTCTTTGGACGTGCCACGTCTGCCCAGCTGAAACAACTGGATGAGGCAACCTTCTTAGACGTCTTTGAAGGTGTGCCGCAGGGAGAGGTCGAAGCTTCAACAGTAGCAGAAGGACTTGATATAATTAGCGCACTTGCCGAGCGCACCGGTTTCCTAAAATCCAACGGCGAAGCAAGAAGAGCCCTTAAGGAACAGTCTATTTCGGTGAATAAGGAAAAAGTTTCCGAAGGATATACAATTAGGAGCGAAGACTTAATTAACGGTCAATTCGTGTTGCTTCAGCGTGGGAAGAAAAACTATTTTATCATTAAGACCGTATAACCGTATAACCGTATAATCGTATAAAAGAAGAAAATCCCTATTTCAAGAGAAATAAGGATTTTCGACATTAACTAACCAACCAAAATTATGAACAAGCTTAACTTGCTATCATAACAGTTATTTGGTCTTATATACGGTAAAAACCTTACAACGGTTTTACAAAAAATTTGTAACCTCGGGATACGGGATCAATGCGCTTATAAGCAGCGCAATACTATCTTTGGCAATTAGTGTGATACTTATCAAGATTGCAACAACCATAATGGCTACAGAGAGGTTGTTCTTCTGGATCTCTTTGAATTCGTTCACTCCCTTTGTTAGAATCGAAAAGAGGAAAAAAACGGTCAAATTGATAAAGACCGCCATGATAAAACCAATAAATAGATAGACTCCCGAATATTTTGCTACAGTGATCGCGTCTATCGTATCCACGTGATTTAGTGACAATCGTATTACATTGGTGATCGATGGAAGGATCTCGCTTAAAATAATACCTATGGAAAGGACAATTCCCGAGGTAAATATGGTAAACGAAAGATTACTTCCTGCGAGTTCTTCCTGTTTAAAGAAAAGGCGTTTTAACAATTTGTAGGAGATAAAGATGATCAGTACTGTGATGATGATCGACAGGAGGATCTCCAAAAGTGCAAGGGTGAAAAGTTGTGTGTTCATAGTGTGCTATTTACTGGTTAGTACAATATTCCAATGTGTGACGTCGTCGAAATTTGGAGACAAATAACCGGCCTGAAAATAGGGGGCGGTGGTCTCCCACAAGATATATTTCTTTCCGTTGTGGACCTTAAATAAACCACTGGCAGGTAAATTGATCGCGAGGATCGAGTGTTTATAGAAGTCACTGTTGGCAATGGCGACGTCGTATTGAAAATATTTTAAGATGGAGTAGATTAATACCGTGCGTGTGTCGCAATCCCCTTTTAAATTTTGAATGAAAGAGACCGGATTTTGTATGCCATACGCGATATTCCCAATACAGCATTGAGGGCATTGTTCCAGTATTGCCTTAATGGACGATTCATATCTGTCGGCCGGAAGGCATTCCTGTGAAAAAACGAAGGCATAAGGAATGTCCTGAATACAGCTGACCACCATTTCGGCAAATTCCATCTGATTCAGGTTTCGTTCGGCACGGATGCGTTCAAAATTCTGGATCACCAGATCGAGGCCGGGACGATCCTTGCGTTCAATATGGTCGTAAAGATTTCCCCAAAAATTACCACGAGTACTGCTTCGGTAATTGGCGATATAGTCTTTTAAGGCATAGTAATCGTTGGTTCGTACGGTGAGATCTCCTTCAAAAGAATTTCCGTAGTTATCAGTCCATCTTCGGATACTGGAGAATACAGGAATGGTGTCAGTGCCTTCAACTATTGTGGTTTGCAGCACTTTTTCTTCTGAAGTGAACGTCAAATCCTCCCTGTGCGCCCCCCACAGATCAATGAGCATTCCAAACAGGGTTTTCAGGACTATGAATACAATAAAAACCAGTAGGAAATTTTGAAGCACACGCTTAATTTTTGGTTTCCCCAAAAAGCTGTACGTAACTGCAATACCAACCAGCAATCCAATAATAACGTTTAAAAATGGTGGGAAGTGGGTCGCTATTTGTAAACCGCTAAAGACGATCCCGCAGATGACCATGACCAATAATGTCCAGAGACAGCCTTGAGGCGATGTGCGGGCAGGCTTATTCATTACAGCACCATTAGATTACAGCCGCGAATATCACTGTTGTCGAACCTTCCCAATACCTCAAAAGACCCGTCTGCATGTATTTTTCCAAGATCTTGAGTGGCAATAAACGAAACGGAATACAAGTTGGCGAGATCGATGACGTTAATGCCTCCCGTCTTACCGCGGATTAGGGTAAGGGCGTCTTCGGGATCGCGGGTTAAAACTTGCATCCATGGAGGGCATTCAAAGATGCCATGTCCTTTGGAATAAGCTTGAGAAAGCAGTTCTGTCATCCCGTATTCACTGTGTATTTTTGAGACACCAAATCCATTTTTTAGCTGATCGTGCAGCGCTTCCTTGACCATTTCTTGACGTCGGCCTTTCATCCCGCCGGTCTCCATTACCACGGTATGCTCCAACGAAAATGAATAATGTTCCAAAAGGTCCAGCAAGGCGTAGGAAACGCCAATAAGAAGCGTTTTCTGTTGTTTTGCTTCCAAGTATTCGATCTTTGCAGCCAGTGCTGAAAGATCATGAAGGTAGAACCCGCTATCGGGATGATGGCTCTTTTTAACAAGATGGTCTACCATATAGATAAGGGAAGAACCCTCTCGCTCCATATAGGAAGGCAGCAATGCCAAAATTGCGTACTGAGACGCTTCGCCATACATCAATTGAAAAGCCTTTGTGAACGAAGTCTCGTATACCTGTGTTTTGGCGACATAATGTGAACTTACTGTAGCACCGGTAGTGCCGCTGCTTGTAAAAGTGACTTGCGGCGAATAACCTTCGGAAATAATTCTGTGGCTTTTAAAAAATTGTATGGGGAGAAACGGGATGTCCGTTACCGACCTAACAGCTTCAGGTTTGACCTTCATATACTCACAGAATTCATGGTAAACACTGTTGTTGTCATACTGAAACTGAAAGACCCGCAGTGCGGCTGCTGTGAAATCTTCCGAAGAAGAAATAGCAAAAATGTCTTGTTCGAGCATACGACAGATCCCTGAAAATTTCATTCAAAAATAGGGAATAAAAAAAGCTTCTGCGAACACAGAAGCTTTTTAAATTATTGTGGTATACTATGCCTTAACGAACAACCAATTTTTTGGTAGTACTGGCATTTCCTTGTTTGATTTTCACGATATATACGCCGCTGTCCAAAGCAGAAATATCCAGACGATCGTTGGTTAGGGTAGTGTTTATTACTTGCTTCCCTAATACGTCGAAAATTGAAACTTGCTTCGCTCCCGCAATTTTTGAAGCGATGTTCACAAAATTTGAAGCAGGATTAGGGTACATGGAAAACTGACTTTCCTGCGCGTCTGCTGTTCCTAAAAGGCCACTTATTTGAATGTTGTCAAAAAAGAAAGCTTCTCCACTTGCATTCATACGGGCTTCGATGACCAATTGAACCGTAGTGTTTGGCAACAATGAAGCAGTTCCAGTTTGCCATGCCACAATGTAATTTCCGGTACCACTGTCAGTAGGTACAAAGTCATCAAGATCACTTCCTGTTGAATCAAGAATATCGATCTCTGTGCTGTTGGTAAGATCCTTTACGTAAATACGAAGTCTGTCTGAACCGGATTCATTAACAGTTCCGTCTCCTTCGTAGTTTCCGTTGGTGCCATCGCCGTTGATCGATAGAGCATAATCTAATGTAAGTCCCGGTGTGGTGGTTCCTGTAAGATCTACAGTATCAAATTCGAGGATGAAGTTTCCGTCGGCATCGCTAATTTGGTATCCTTGTACTCCATCGGTATAACCCACTGTAGAAGAAGGTGCAAAGTCGGTAACACCTACAAAATCCCCATCTGTAAGACCATCGCTGGGAGTGTCATAGGGTTCATATCTCGCGTTGAAGCCAAGTTCACCTCCTGCGGATGTATAATCTACAAAAGGCTCATTTGGATTGTTCACCAGGTCATGCGCAACATTGGCATCTCCGGTGTCAACGTATTGTACGGTGAAAATTCCCGGTTCTTCAAAACTAGTGCCGGCAATTTGTGCAAAAGAAGCAACGCTCGCAAAAAACGCTGCCAATAAAGTAATTTTTTTCATCATTAGATTGTTTTTTATTTGGTGCAAAGATACATAATTGTATTCCTTTCTTTTTGTTAAAATTCCTGTGTTTTGGCGAGTTTAACGATTCGGTAACACTGCTGTTACTTCCTCTTAGAAAAAGAGTATCTTTAGTATGTTATGTAATCGTTAACAATGATGATACCAGAATGGTGAAAATTAATAAATAGTATCTTTAACACTTCAAAAAGATAACCTATAAATGAAACGGAAAGACACAAAAATACTATTGGTCGACGACGAACCGGATATCTTAGAGATCGTTGGATATAATTTAACGTCAGAGGGGTATCAAGTGATCACTGCCGAAAATGGCGTAAAAGCGATCTCTCAGGCCAAAAAGCACAAACCTCATTTAATCATCTTGGATGTGATGATGCCCGAAATGGATGGCATCGAAGCCTGTGAGAAATTGCGAAACATCCCGGACCTCTCCGAAACGGTCATTACTTTTTTGACGGCACGAGGCGAAGATTACTCGCAGGTGGCCGGTTTTGATGCGGGTGCCGACGATTATATTACTAAACCGGTAAAGCCTAAAGTACTTATTAGTAAAGTAAAAGCACTTTTACGTAGATTCAAGGAGCCCGAAGAAGAAGAGGCCAAGATGAAATTAGGGGATCTGGTTATTAATAGAGAGGAATACAAGATCATTAAAGGAAAAGAGGAGATCGTTCTCCCGCGAAAGGAATTCGAATTATTGGCGCTGCTTGCCTCGAAACCGGGAAAGGTTTTTAAACGAGAAGACATTCTTGATAGTGTTTGGGGAAATGAAGTGGTTGTTGGCGGCCGTACAATAGATGTCCATATACGTAAACTTCGTGAAAAAATAGGAGACGATCGTTTCAAAACCGTGAAGGGAGTAGGGTATAAGTTTGTGATTTAATGGCCGGGATCTTTAAAAAAACATATAAGTTCGCTGCCTACACTTCTGCAGCTATCACCTTATTCTTGACACTCGCCATGGGTGTCTTTTTTTATTTCTACCAAGGTATCAATTACTGGTTTCTTGTAGGATTTGCCGCGGTGTGCTATGTTTTTTCTTTTTTTACCATTCAGTATAGGGTAGAGCGCTTTATTTACAAACGGATCAAGAAGATCTATGATGATGTCACACTGTTGGATGCCAGTACGCTGAGCCCGCAACGGATTACGACCGATATGGAATCGCTTACCAAAGAGGTGGAGCGTTTTGCCCACGACAAGAAACTGGAGATTGAAGGTCTAAAGGTACGGGAGAATTATCGTAAAGAGTTCATTGGAAACATCTCTCACGAACTTAAAACCCCGCTCTTCACAGTGCAAGGCTATATTCTCACTTTGCTGGATGGTGCAATGAAGGACAAGTCGGTTCGTAAAAAGTACTTACAAAGGGCAAACAAGGGAGTGGAACGTCTTATCTATATTATCAAAGACCTTGACATGATCACGAAGTTGGAGGTAGGGGACCTTAATCTTAATAAAGAAGACTTCAATATTATCGAATTGATCCAGAATGTGTTCGATCTTCTGGAGATGAAGGCCGGAAAGAAGAATATCTCCCTTGTGTTCGATATTGAATACAAAGAACCCATCTTTGTCAATGCAGATCGCGAACGTATCCAGCAAGTACTGTCCAACCTTATTGTAAATTCCGTAAAATACGGGAAGAAGGATGGTACCACGGAGGTAAGTATTGAAGGTCTCATTCGAAATAAAGTGATCGTTCGGGTGACAGATAATGGCGAGGGAATTGAGAAAGCGCATATTCCAAGGTTGTTCGAACGATTCTATCGTGTAGACAAAAGCGGCTCCCGAAAGGAAGGCGGAAGCGGCCTCGGACTCTCCATCGTAAAACATATCGTGGAAGCACACGGCGAAAAGATCTATGTCGAAAGTCAGTTTGGCGTGGGCTCAGAATTCTCATTCACCCTCGAAAAGTCGAAATAGTTCTTTAAAGTTAGCTGACGGCTTAAATTCCTGTAGGCCTTTATAGAACGGGATCTTCAATAATTTAGCCGCAGTAAATCGTTCCTGTTTACAACACGGCACAAGACCTTGTTCCTTCAGGCGTTTTGCCAAATATTCTTGTTCGTACTGTCCCGGAGTAGGGATGAAGAATGCTTTTTTCTGAAGCGCTGCAAGATCCATGAGGGTGGTATACCCGCTGCGAGAGACCACTACATCACTTTGGTTGATCGCTGTTTCCAGTTCCGAAGAATTCATATAATTTACAATCTCCAGCGTTTCTATAGTCTTTCGTTTTTGAACGGCCTCAACTTTTCCCCGGACTACCAGTACACGCTTTCCGCAATCCTGAAGTTCGCGCACTAAGATCTCTTCCAGTAACGACCGCTGGGGCTCGGGGCCGGAGAGAAGCGCAAGAATATCGTATTTGACAGGCAGATCCCTTTGTTGCATACGGCTTAGGGGGCCAATGTAGGTAACGGGAAACTTCGGGTCGTTGAGGTGTCCCAGCTTTCCGCTTAAATTGGGACTTTCAGCGACGTCGGGCACCCAGCATGCCGTAAATTTTTTGATGGTTTTTTGATGCAGTTTGCTGCTAAAATAGGTAGTATCACCACTTAATACATTCAGCTGGTGCGTGATAAAAACAGAAGGGATGTTCTTATTGCGAACGCCAAGCCTGTTATCACTTATAAGTCCGTCGATCCTTCCTTCAGCAACCAAAGTTGCTATCAATTTCTTTTCTGCGGAGATGGTCTTCCGAAGATGGGGTAGCTTCGAAAGTATGGACCATTTAAAATAAGCTCCTTTTTTAGGGTAGGTGATATCATAGGAAGGTAATTCCAGTGAAGGGAGTTGTGGAAATTCCTTCTGAAGCAATAGCAAAGCCGGTCCGTCTGAAGCGATCATTACCCTGTACCCATGCTCCAGTAGCGCCCGAATTATGGGAATGCATCGTGTTGCATGACCCAGTCCCCAGTGAAGAGGTGCTACTAGAATGGTTTTGGTATTCACCATAAAAACAAAGGTACGTATAATAGCCGCCGTACAATATTTCCTTAATTTTACCAATTCATAAAGTAAGAATAAGAAATAGTTACCACAGTGGGCAGCAAGAATAAATTAAAACGGTTCAAGGAAAATGAGACTTTTGCAAATGTCGTTCAACCAACCCGTGAGGAGATCTTTCAAGATACCCACGGACTAAAAGGAAATTGGCGCAAGAACTTCTTTAAGAACGATCATCCCATTGTACTGGAGCTGGGCTGTGGCAAAGGAGAATACACAGTTAATTTAGCACGACAATATCCCGAGAAGAACTTTATTGGCATCGATATTAAAGGGGCTCGTTTTTGGCGAGGTGCCAAGACCGCGCTGGAAAACGATCTAAAGAATGTAGGTTTCTTGCGTATGCAGATCGAGCTGATCACGCATGTGTTCGACCAAAATGAAGTAGATGAGATCTGGATCACTTTCCCCGATCCGCAGATCAAATATAAACGTACCAAACACCGGCTTACCAATCGGGAATTCTTAACGAAATACAAGAATATCCTTAAGCCACAAGGGATCGTACACCTAAAGACCGATAGTGAGTTCATGCACGGCTATACGCTGGGTCTCCTGCAAGGACTGGAAGAAGAGATACTGTATGCGCATCACGATGTGTACGGGAATGACCATACTCCGGAAGAAGTTACCAGGATCCAAACCTTCTATGAAAGTCAGTATCTGGAGGTAGATAAAAAGATCACCTACATTAAGTTCAGATTCACATCCACGTAAATTTGTTTATATTCACACCACCAACCTAGCTTGAATGGCGCTTATTTTAAACTTCATTATTGGTTTTTTAGCCTCTTTTGTTGGCGTGATCCCCCCCGGATTGCTAAACATGTCGGCAGCGAAGATCAGTATGAATGAGGGGCGTAAGAAAGGACTCCTGTTCTCTATTGGGGTGTGCGTTACGGTCATGATACAGACCTATATCGCTTTATTGTTCGCACGTTATCTGGATATGAACCCCGAAATTGTGGATATGCTGCAAAAGGTAGCACTGGGGATCTTTATTTGTATAACCATCTTCTTCTTTTTTATAGCAAAAGATACCCGGCGGGAATTTCCCGAAGACATGAATAAATCTAAGACCAATAGGTTCTTTTCGGGCATGTTTCTGGGTGCTCTCAACTTACTGCCGCTTCCGTATTGGGTCTATATAAGTGTTACCTTTGCCGGTTTTGGGTGGTTCGAATTTACAACCATGGAATTATGGGCAGCCGTAGTCGCTTCAGGGATCGGAACCTTTGTCATGCTTTTAATTTACGTGCAATACTTCCGAAGAAAAGAAGATCAGGGACGACTTTCCGTCAATATGAATTACATTATAGGATTCATCACGGCCGTTATCTCGGTGATCACAGCGATCAAGATCTTAAATGACTTCTAATGAAGGAGGAAGGATTCTTTGAAAAAGTGTACCATATTGCCCGCCAGATACCCTACGGACGGGTCACCTCCTATGGAGCCATTGCGAAACACCTGGGCGCTTCGGGAAGTGCTCGAATGGTAGGTTGGGCTATGAACGCCAGCGGCGGGAAAGAAGATGTCCCGGCACACCGCGTCGTGAACCGAAAAGGACTTCTCACCGGCAAACATCATTTTGAAGGAACCAACCTGATGCAACAATTATTGGAGAGCGAAGGTATTTCAGTACGGGGAAATCAGATCCAAAATTTTGAACAGTTGTTTTGGGATCCGGCTAAGGAATTGTAATCGGGTCTTACTTTTCAAAAATTAGTAATATGTCTTGTTCCAATAGGTCGGCTATTATGGTATAAATCATTTCAATCCATCGCTTTCATAATCTGAAGTTTTCCTGTTATATTTGCACTTAGAATGAATCTAAATTAGGCATTCTTACTTGGCGCAGCGAAGTGCTATAAATAGTGCCGGCGGGTTCGATTGTATATTAGCAAGCATCACAAAGCGAGGCTAAGATTTTATGAAGAAGAAAAGAATATGAGTATTACAAAAAAAGAGATTTTAAGTGCATTGGAAACCATTAGTGTTGCCGGAGACGGGAAGAATATGGTTGACAGTGGTGTTATACAGAATGTGGTAACCTTTGCAGATGAGGTGATCGTGGATCTCAAGCTATCCACGCCGGCACTTCATATTAAAAAACGTGCAGAGGCCGATGTGATCAAAACGATCCATGAAAAAGTAGATCGAAATGCCAAGGTGCAAGTGAACATTAAAGTGGAAGCACCTGCAAAACCTCAAAACCCTAATTTAATAAAAGGGAAACCCATTCCGGGGATTCAAAACATTATCGCTGTTGCTTCCGGAAAGGGAGGAGTGGGTAAATCTACGGTAACGGCGAATCTGGCTGTGACCCTGTCAAAAATGGGCTTTAAAGTTGGAATCTTGGATGCCGATATCTACGGTCCCTCTATTCCCATCATGTTCGATGTAGCCATGGAAAAACCGCTGTCGGTAAATGTGGATGGAAAAAGTAAAATGAAACCCATCGAGAATTACGGGGTCAAGGTGCTCTCTATAGGGTTCTTTACACAACCAAATCAGGCCGTGATCTGGCGAGGCCCTATGGCCGCAAAAGCTTTAAATCAGTTGATCTTTGATGCAGCCTGGGGGGAACTGGACTTTATGTTGATCGACCTTCCTCCGGGAACGGGTGATATTCATTTAAGTATCATGCAATCGCTGCCCATTACCGGTGCCGTAGTGGTAAGTACGCCACAAAACGTTGCCTTGGCTGATGCCCGAAAAGGTGTGGCCATGTTCCAGCAAGAAAATATCGATGTGCCTGTATTGGGGATCATCGAGAATATGGCGTATTTCACACCCGAAGAGTTGCCGGAAAACAAGTATTATATCTTCGGAAAAGAGGGCGCAAAGAACCTTGCCCACGATCTTGATGTCCCGTTCTTAGGAGATATACCTTTGGTTCAAAGCATTCGGGAAGCAGGAGATGCAGGACACCCGGCAGCCTTGCAGACCGCAACACCTTTGGAAGAGGCCTTTGAACGGCTAACAAAAAATGTGGTTGAAGAGACTGTACGACGAAACGAATCATTACCCCCAACCGAAGCAATTAAAATAACGACCATGGCAGGTTGTAGCGCCGTAAAAAAATAATATGACACAGGAAGAATTAACCGGAAAGGTACAGGAAGCGCTGGATGAGATCCGCCCCTTTTTACAAAGTGACGGAGGCGATATATCCTTGTTGTCCATTGAAAATGGAACTGTTGTACATGTCCAATTACAAGGGGCCTGCGTGGGTTGTTCGGTCAACCAGATGACACTGAAAAGCGGTGTGGAAATGACCATTAAGAAGCATGCGCCTCAAATTGAAAAAGTGGTGAATGTGGAAGTAAACTGATAATTGTCACGTACCAACTTCAAATTGCTTTTTACCTTTGTTAAATGACCTATTTATTGCATGATTAAAACCGACATACTTATTATTGGAGCAGGACCTACGGGTCTTTTTACTGTTTTTGAAGCCGGCTTACTCAAGTTGCGTTGCCATTTGATTGATGCACTGCCACAGCCCGGCGGACAATGTGCCGAAATCTATCCCAAAAAACCCATCTACGATATTCCGGCTTTTCCTGAAATACTTGCCGGAGAACTTGTCGCGAATTTGATGAAACAAATTGAACCGTTCCAACCCGGATTTACCCTGGGAGAACGGGCAGAAACCATTGAAAAAACGGAAGACGGCAGTTTTATTGTTACAACAAACAAAGGAACAAAACATCACGCTCCCATTGTAGCGATAGCAGGAGGCCTGGGCAGTTTCGAGCCGCGAAAACCACCCATTACCAATATTTCAGATTATGAAGACAAAGGAGTAGAGTACATTATTCGCGATCCTGAGATCTACCGGGGAAAGGACGTGGTCATTGCCGGAGGCGGTGACTCTGCTTTGGATTGGAGTATCTTTTTAACCGATATCGCTGCGAGTGTCACCTTGATCCATCGTCGAAATGAGTTTAGGGGTGCGTTGGATAGTGTAGAAAAAGTCCAGGAACTTAAAAATCTTGGGCGTATCGAGTTACTCACGCCGGCTGAGGTTATCGATATTGTAGGAAATGGCAAAGTGGAAGGCGTATCGATAAAACAAGGCGCAGATGTATTTAATAGATCCTGTGATCATTTTATTCCGTTATTCGGATTGGCACCTAAACTAGGCCCTATAGCCGATTGGGGCTTAGAGATAGAAAAGAACGCCATTAAAGTAGACAACACCCTCGATTACCAAACAAACATTCCTGGGATCTACGCCATTGGTGATGTGAACACCTACCCGGGGAAACTCAAACTTATTCTCTGTGGATTCCACGAAGCGACATTGATGTGTCAAAGTGCATACCAACGTATTTTCCCCGAGAAACGCTATGTAATGAAATATACCACCGTAGGCGGAGTGGAAGGATTTGACGGAAGTAAAAAAGAGGCTCCGAAAGCTGTAATAAAGTCTATTGATTAAGAAAGCAGGGGTTAGTCTATAGGAGATAGGGATTAGGTAATAAAAAAAGGGAATGTCTATACATAAATTTGAAGACATAATTGCTTGGCAAAAGTCTCAAAACTTAGCTGTTTCAATTTATAAAAATTTTAATCTTTCTAAAGATTTTGGATTCAGAGATCAAATTACAAGGGCATCAGTATCCATTTCAAATAATATTGCTGAAGGATTTGAAAGAGGTTCAAATGCAGATTTTGTAAGATTTTTATACATTGCATTAGCTTCAAATAGCGAAGTAAGATCGATGCTCTATTTATCAAAGAAATTAAATTATTTGCAATGTGATATTGCAGATACGTTAATTGAAATGTCGAATGAAATATCAAGAATGCTTTACGGTTTAATTAAATCAATGACTAATTCCTAACCCCTAACTCCTAATAACTTAATTTGGACATTAAAATCACCATCATAGACCGCCATGGCACACCTCACGAAGTAGATGCCCCTACCGATATGAATATGAACCTAATGGAAATTGTTCGTTCTTATGAACTAGCTCCCGAAGGAACCATTGGTATTTGCGGCGGTATGGCCATGTGTGCTTCCTGCCAATGCTATGTATTGACAGATCACGAGTTACCCGAAATGAGCTACGATGAAGACTTGATGCTAGCAGAAGCATTCAACGTACAGGACAATAGCAGGTTAGGATGTCAAATTCATATAAAACCTGAAATGGAAGGACTTAAAGTGCAACTGGCGCCTGAAGCCTAGGTCGTGGTTCATTCGGTGTTGTAATGCGACAACCGTTGTGGCCCTTCCAATAAAATTCGTATTACTTTAAGCGTACCATCTTCTGTGGTCGCAATATTCCATTTTATCAAGGAGATAGCACCATTTTCAATTTCCAGTCCGGTAATGCTTCGGGGATGTACGCAACTACCATCGTTAAAATATGCGATTTCTCCGGGTTCGGGAAAACGAGGGCGGTGCGTATGACCGGTAATGGTAAAAAGGTTTTCGTTGTCGATGATCCATTTTTTAGTACGCCGCTCCACTTTAATAAGCTCTTTATAATTCTTTGCAGGACTGGTGGGATCACCAATGCCAAAGATCTGCAGCTGTCTCCATAAGGCCCGCACCATAAATCGGTTGAACTTCCATCCGTGATAGTTCATCCAGTCGGCTTGATGGCCATGGACCATAAAAACTTCCTGACCGGATTCTTCATGCTTCAGTAATAATCCTTCCGTAAAGGAAAGTCCGGGAAACAAAGGTTCATCCTTACCGCTTACCTTATCGAAATAGCTGTAAAGGTGCTTCTCCACATAACGATCGTTCAAATAGACCATATCGTGGTTTCCCACAACCCGGTAGAGTCGTTCTTCATTATAAAACAGCCGAAGAAGGTCAAAGACGTTTTGATGTGCTTCGAAGATCGATTTGAATTCTATATTCTCCCAAAGTTCGTCCCCGTCACCCAATTCGCAATAAGTGAACCCCTCTTTGTAATAATGTTTTAATGCGTGGAAGTAAATGTTTCGGTTGTTCGCAAAATCATCTGCAAAACTGTTGTCCCCGCGATGACAATCACTAAAGATGATAAATTTGGAAGTATCTGAAAAAGAGATGCGACGGGCATTTTTATAGGCACGACTGAATCTTTTCTGTGAGGACATACAAATTGTTTCTTTAAAGATACAATTTGAATTGAATATGAAATACCAAAATAAAAAAAGGCCTCATTGCTGAAGCCTTTTCCTGTTCTTTAAAGGTCACTTTCTACTTAAATGCATTCAAACCGGTAATATCGAAACCGGTGATAAGCAAATGGATGTCATGCGTTCCTTCATACGTGATCACACTTTCCAGATTCATCATGTGTCGCATAATGGAATATTCGCCTGTGATCCCCATTCCGCCTAAAATTTGACGTGCTTCTCGCGCAATGTTAATGGCCATTTCCACATTGTTACGCTTTGCCATGGAGATCTGTGCCGTAGTCGCCCGGTCCTCATTCTTCAATTGTCCCAATCGAAGGGCCAGCAGTTGTGCCTTTGTGATCTCGGTGATCATTTCGGCTAATTTCTTTTGTTGAAGCTGAAACGCTCCAATAGGTTTCCCAAACTGTATACGTTCCTTGGCATAGCGAAGTGCCGTATCGTAGCAATCCATCGCTGCACCAATCGCTCCCCAGGCAATACCATAGCGAGCCGAATCCAGACAGCCCAGCGGGGCTCCCAGACCGGATTTATTAGGAAGCAGGTTCTCTTTTGGCACTTTCACATCCTGAAAGATCAACTCTCCGGTGGCACTGGCTCTAAGCGACCATTTGTTGTGGGTTTCGGGGGTGCTGAATCCTTCCATACCACGTTCCACGATCAATCCGTGAATACGTCCCTCTTCATTCTTTGCCCACACCACGGCCACATCGCAAAAAGGAGAATTCGAGATCCAGAGTTTGGCTCCGTTTAGCAGGTAATGATCACCGGCATCCTTAAAGTTCGTCACCATACCGCCGGGGTTGGAACCATGGTCCGGTTCGGTCAATCCAAAGGATCCCATCCATTCGCCGGTAGCGAGCTTTGGTAAATATTTTTTACGCTGCTCTTCGGTACCATATTTCCAAATAGGATACATCACCAACGAAGATTGTACCGAAGCTGTGGAACGTACACCGCTGTCGCCCCGCTCTATTTCCTGCATGATCAATCCGTAGGAGATCTGGTCCAGTCCCGCACCACCATAGGTTTCAGGAATATAAGGGCCAAATGCTCCAATCTCAGCCAAGCCGGGAATGATCGACTTTGGGAACTCTGCGTTTTGTGCAGCTTCTTCGATTATGGGAGACACATCGCGCTTTACCCAGGCACGGGCTGCATCCCGTATTAATTTATGTTCTTCGGTAAGCAGGTCGTCAATGTTGTAGTAATCCGGAGCTTCAAATAAATCAGGTTTCATCTAAATTTTTTTTGGATGCACAAATTTAGGGATTGCCAAGGAATAACCTCTTCAAATCTCTAAAAATCTTTCACAACTTGACTGCTGTAATTGGGTCAGGAGACGTCGGAAAAGGCGACCCCTTTTTGTAAGGGAGAAGCATCCCGTTTTCTAAAAGGAGTCGGTTATAATTTTAGGTAAAAGTCCTGCACGAGATTTTTATAGTCCTCCGTGTAGCAATGGCGTTCTTTTTCAATAACAAGGACAGTATGGATAGGATCTTTTTTTCGGAAGGAAAATTCCATCAGGCTTCTTTTTTCTTCTGCTTCGGAAGTGCCTCGTACACGGCAGATCCTTTTTGGGTAAAGACCCCTTTCTGAAGCGATACCAATAAATCGTTCTTCTTCCTTCTTCGGAATAATGGTCGCAAAAGTGCCTTCTTCCGCCAAAAGTTGAGATACTCCGCCCAACAAGAGCTCGAAAGGCAAAGCTTCAGAAAAACGCGCTGTATCCCTGGCGCTGTCTTCAGTTTTATAATCTTCAGAATAAAATGGCGGATTCGAAACGATAAGATCATAACGTTCCTCTGTCATTTCTTCCACAAATTCATCAAAGGCCGCATGATAACAGAACAAGCGGTCGCTCCAGGGGGAATCTTCAAAATTTTCCACACACTGTTCATAAGCTGCTTCGTCTATTTCAATGGCATCGATAAGCGGGGCATGGCTGCGTTGTGCGAGCTGCAAGGCTATGATGCCGGTGCCGGCGCCAATGTCCAGGATAGATGCGGTATCGGGCGTAACCGGGGTCCAGGCACCTAACAATACGCCATCGGTACCTATCTTCATGGCACAGCGGTCCTGCTGGACTGTAAATTGTTTGAATGTAAAAGGCTTGGACATGCTATAGGTACAACTCAATAAGACCCTCCGGAACGTCCAGTAGAATGGACTTAGTGGTTCGATCCACTTTTTTAATAAAGGAATCATTGATAGGGATGAGCACCTCTTTTCCGTTGTGATCGATCTCAAACAACGCTTGGGCGGTGGAATCGTTGATAGAAACCAGAGTACCGATAACTCCGAAACGCTGGTCGGAGATCGTGAAACCAATAACTTCGTGGTAATAGAATTGATTGCCGGTTAGTTTGGGTAAGGCTGTGAGCGGCAGGTAAAGTGCTGCGCCCAATAGGGCGTCGGCATCGGCCTCGCTGTCTACATCTTCAAATTTTATGCGCAGCAACTCCGATTTGTGTAGGGAGCTCTCTTCAATAAAAAATGGAATCAGATTTTTGTGTACTTCCACAAAAACTGATTCCATTTCAACAAATTCTTCGGGGTCGTCGGTATCTAACTTGATAAGTAACTCACCCTTAAAGCTATATTTTTTAACGATCTTGCCTAAGTAGAAGCACTTCTCCTTTTGCATCGTTAGAAAATTACTCTTCTTCCTTCTTCTCTTCAGCAGGAGCTTCTTCCACCACAGCTTCTTCAGCTGGAGCTTCGGTTGCTTCGGCAGTAGCTTCTTCAGTCGTTTCAGCAGTAGCTTCTTCGGCAACAACTTCTTCTTCCGCAGGAGCTTCGGCAGCAGCAGCTTCGGCAGCACGTTTTTCATTTACTGCTTTTTCGGCAGCGATCGCTTCGGCCTTCGCTTTTTCTTTAGCGTCTGAAAGCTTCGAACGCTTGGTATCAACCGCTTTCGATTTCTCCTCTAACCAGGCATTGAATTTCTCTTCTGCTTGTTCTTCGGTCAACGCACCTTTACGAACACCTCCGGCAAGGTGATGCTTAAGCAACACACCTTTATACGAAAGGATCGCACGAGCGGTATCGGTTGGTTGTGCTCCGTTTTGAAGCCATTGTACTGCACTGTCTACATTGATCTCGATCTGTGCAGGATTAACTGTTGGATTATAAATACCTAATTTGTCAAGGAATTTACCATCTCTTTTTGAGCGGGCATCTGCCGCTACGATCCAGTAAAAAGGCTTCCCTTTTTTACCGTGTCTTTGCAATCTTATTTTTACAGGCATAAAAATTAATTTTTGGGGTACCCGACCCCGGTTATAATTAAGGACGGCAAAGATAGTATAATTTTTTTCTGAAATTCAATAGATTAAACTTTTTATTTTACATTTGTGACGAACCCATAATGACCCAAATCACTATGAAACACATTTATGTACTTTTTTTAGCAGCATTCGCATTAGTTGGGTGTGAAAGCACCGAGACCAATTCCCCTGCCTTGCAGGGAGAGATTGACGATATCTTCTTTAGAGCGAATGACGCCAGAGCAATCCCCAGTCAAGAGGACGAATCTTTTGATATTGTAGGGATCACCGAATTCGAGACACTTACCCTTCATATTCGAAAAGCCGAATTAGGTGTGTATCCCGTAGGGGAAGGAACGCCTAACTATGCCACGTTCGAGGATCGGAATGGAAATTTTTATACCTCCGAGATTGGTGGTTCCGGTGAAATAGTGTTAAGTGACCGTTGCCTTTCCTGCGGGACATTATCGGGATCGTTTAACTTTGAGGCCATCCTTCCGGGTATTGATACCGTGAATGTAAATAAAGGGATTTTCTTCGAAGTCCGCTTCCCGGTAGCCTCCACAGATGACCCTGCGACCAATGCGGGAACGTTTGTGGCAAGGATTAACGATGTGCCTTTTAGTCCGTTTAACGTGGCCGCTGCCAATACAGGCAATAACATTATTGTTACAGGTTCGTCTACTTCAACAACGCTTACCCTCCGAATGCCTTTTGACGTAACTGCCGGAAGCTATCCGCTGCCCGGAACACCCGGTTTTGGCGCCAGTTATGCTGCAGGTGGCGATCAGGAAACAGCCGTTTCCGGTAACATTATTGTGATCGAACACGATACGGCCGCTAAAAAAATTAAAGGAACTTTTTCGTTCGAGACGGCTTCTGCCAGTGTGACCGTAGGTCAGTTCAACGTCTCTTATTAGGTAGAGAATTTACTCCATTTCAATAACAACCCAAGCGAAGGTTAAACTCTGTTAAAACCTCTTAAGCTTGGGTTAATTATTTGTGTAAGCCCTTTATTTACGGTATATTGAGGTATATCGAAACAACGAAGAGCGAAGATTCGGTTTTGATAGAAAAACAAATTTTCTTCGCAAGAATTTAAAAAACTATTGAAGATGAAGTATACAGAGAAAATGTCGAATAAGTTGAATCAATTATTAGAAAAGAATTACGACGCTGAAAAAGGATACAAGAAAGCTGCCGAAATTGTGGACAACTCCAAATTGAAGCAATTTTTCGAATCGCAGGCGCAAAACCGCTACGATTTTGGTCATGAATTAAAGACCGAGATCAGAAACTATGGTGAAACTCCCGAAAAAGGGACAAGCACCACCGCCGATTTGCATCGTACGTGGATGGACATAAAGTCTACCTTCACTTCAAACGATGAGGAAGCGATCTTGAACGAAGTTCAGCGTGGTGAAGAAAAAGCGGTGGAAGAATATGATGAGATCATTAACGATATCACCCTTCCGCCAACGACGCAGAACTTGCTGACAAAGCAGCGTGAAAGTATTAAGTCAGCATTGCAAAGCGCCAAGAATTTTGAAGTAGTCGTATCCTAAGCGATACAGCTATGAAAAGGAAAAGCCGAGCTACAGCTCGGTTTTTTTTGTTTATAAAAGCACCAAACTGTGTATAACTTTACTTCCTGTTCTTGTGTGATTTCTCTATTTTTACTTTCTCAGGCAACCACACAAATTTCCTAGCATGTACTTGATCTTCGATACCGAAACCACCGGCTTACCCCGGAATTGGAATGCACCGCTCACCGACAGCGACAACTGGCCGCGATGTATTCAAATAGCGTGGCAGCTTCACGACGGGATGGGGAACATCGTGGAACATCAGGACTATCTGGTGCAACCGGAAGGATTCAATATTCCGTTCGATGCCGAAAAGATCCACGGGATCTCTACCGAACTTGCGCAACAGCAAGGTATCCCTTTAGCCGAAGTGATTGAAAAATTCTCGGAAGCACTCGCCAGAACGACCTTTGTGGTAGGTCAAAATGTAGGCTTCGACCTCAATATCATGGGGGCCGAATTCTTGCGCCTCTCACTGGAAAATCCATTGCCTAACTATCCGGTGCTAGATACCTGTACTGAAACAACCGCGCAGCTGTGTCAGATTCCGGGAGGTCGCGGCGGAAAGTTCAAGTTGCCTACCCTCACCGAATTGCATGAGTACCTCTTTAGCGAACCCTTCGCAGAAGCACACAATGCCACGGCAGACGTAGAGGCTACCACACGCTGTTTTTTGGAATTGGTGCGCCGCGGGATCTATACGGCTGAAGAACTGGACGTGCAACCGGATTATTTTGAAAAGTTCAGCAAGGCGAATCCGAAAGCGATCGAGCTTCTGGGTTTGGAGCACATCAACCTGAAGAAAGCTTCCAAGAAGATCCGGCAGCAGTTAGAGGCACAGTCTGAAACTGTGGAGATCTCTTCCGAAGAGATCAAAGAGAATATCGCGGTGCTGGAAGAAGCCCCTTTTGCACATCTGCACAATCATTCACAATTCTCCATTCTGCAATCCACCTCCAGTACACAGGACCTGGTGAATGCGGCGGTGAAGTTTGAAATGCCTGCCGTTGCATTGACCGACAGTGGTAATATGATGGGTGCTTTTCACTTCGTAAGAGCGGTGAACACTTACAACAGCAGTCTTCCTGAAGAAGAACAGCACAAGGCTTTAAAAGGGATCGTAGGCTGTGAGTTCTTTGTCTGTGAGGACCATAACAACAAATCGCACAAGGACAACGGCTACCAGATCGTACTACTGGCAAAGAATAAGAACGGCTATCACAATCTGGCGAAGATGGCATCTATTGCTTATACCGACGGTTTTTATTACGTGCCACGCATCGATAAGACCGTTATTGAAAAATACAAGGAAGATATCATCGTCCTGTCGGGCAGCCTGTACGGGGAAGTATCAAGTAAGATCCTGAATGTAGGCGAGCATCAGGCAGAGGAAGCGCTGCTCTGGTGGAAAGCTACTTTTGGGGATGATTTCTACCTGGAGATCATGCGTCACAATCAGGAGGATGAGGACCGGGTAAATACCGTACTTATTGAATTCTCAAAAAAGCACGAGGTGCCTCTGGTGGCGTGTAACAATACCTACTACATCGAAAAAGAGAACGCCAATGCCCACGACATTCTGTTGTGTGTTAAGGACGGTGAGAAACAAGGCACGCCCATAGGGCGGGGGCGGGGGTACCGCTACGGACTCCCCAATCAGGAGTATTATTTCAAGTCTCAGGAAGAGATGAAGGAGTTGTTCAAGGACCTTCCGGAGGCGATTAGCAGTATTTCGGAGATCATTGGAAAGATCGATTCGTTTTCGCTGGCCAGAGACGTATTACTGCCTAATTTCGCGATCCCGAAAGAGTTCTTACATGCCGAAGATGCCGATGGCGGCAAGCGCGGGGAGAATGCGTATTTGAAGCATCTTACCTATGAAGGAGCCAAAAAGCGCTATGGAGAACTTACCGAAGCGATCAGGGAGCGATTGGATTTTGAGCTGGATGTCATTGCCAATACCGGTTATCCGGGCTACTTCCTAATTGTACAGGATTTCATTGCCGAGGCCCGTAAGATGGATGTTTCGGTAGGACCGGGAAGGGGATCGGCGGCAGGAAGTGCCGTGGCCTACTGTCTGGGGATCACCAATATCTGCCCCATTAAATACGACCTGCTTTTTGAGCGTTTCCTGAATCCGGACCGGGTGAGCATGCCCGATATCGATATTGATTTTGACGATGAGGGGCGTAGCCGTGTCATGGACTATGTGATTCAGAAATACGGAAGCAATCAGGTAGCACAGATCATAACCTACGGTACCATGGCGGCCAAGTCGTCCATTCGGGATACGGCGCGGGTACTGGATCTTCCGTTGAACGATGCCGACAGGATCGCGAAGCTCATTCCGAACATGACCAAGCTGAACAAGATCTTTGGTTTGAGCGATCAGGAATTGCGAAGTAAATTCCGAAGTGATGAATTGCCCAAGGTCAACGAACTGTTGAACCTTTCTGAAGGATCCGATCTGGAAGCACAGACCATCAATCAGGCGAAAATCCTGGAAGGATCCGTGCGCAACACCGGGATCCATGCCTGTGGTGTGATCATCACCCCGGACGATATCACCAACTTCGTACCCATTGCCACGGCCAAGGATTCAGACTTGTATGTAACGCAATTCGACAACTCGGTAGTGGAGAGTGCAGGGCTGCTGAAAATGGACTTCCTGGGACTAAAAACCCTTACCCTTATTAAGGATACGGTGAAACTAGTGAAGCATAAGCACAACATCGATCTGGACCCGGATACCTTTCCGCTGGACGATGCAAAGACCTTCGAATTGTTCCAGCGCGGAGAGACCGTAGGGATTTTTCAGTACGAATCGGCGGGTATGCAAAAACACATGAAGGACCTCAAACCAACGGTCTTCGCCGATCTCATTGCTATGAACGCGCTGTACCGACCCGGCCCCATGGAATACATCCCCAGCTTTATCCGCAGAAAGCACGGAGAGGAAGAGATCACCTACGATCTGCCGGCCATGGAAGAATATTTAAAAGAGACCTACGGGATCACCGTATACCAGGAGCAGGTGATGTTGCTGTCACAAAAACTGGCAGACTTCACCAAGGGTGAGGCAGATGTGCTTCGGAAGGCGATGGGGAAAAAGCAAAAAGCGGTGCTGGACAAGATGAAGCCGCAATTCATAGAACAGGCGGCTGCCAAAGGCCACGATCCCGAAAAACTGGAAAAGATTTGGAAGGACTGGGAAGCCTTTGCGAGTTATGCTTTCAACAAATCGCACTCTACATGCTATGCCTGGATCGCCTACCAGACAGCCTACCTGAAAGCCCATTACCCGGCCGAGTATATGGCTGCGGTGCTGTCCAACAACATGAGTGACATCAAGCAGGTGACCTTCTTTATGGAAGAATGCCGCCGTATGGGATTACAGGTACTGGGCCCCGACGTGAATGAATCCTTTTACAAGTTCACGGTGAACGATCAGGGTGCCATTCGGTTTGGGATGGGCGCGATAAAAGGCGTGGGCGGAAATGCCGTTGCCACCATCGTGGAAGAACGAAAGGACGGAAAATATAGATCGGTGTTCGATCTTGCCAAACGCATCGATCTTCGGGCAGCCAATAAGAAAGCATTCGAGAACCTGGCATTGGCGGGCGGTTTCGACAGTTTCGACACCCACCGCGCCCAGTATTTGCACGACGACGGCGACGGTGTGATGTTCGTGGAAAAGGTATTGCGCTATGCGGCGAAGTATCAGGAAACACAGAACTCTGCTCAGGTAAGTTTGTTCGGGGATGCCAGTGAGGTACAGATCCCGGAACCCGAAGTACCGCCCTGTGAGGAATGGGGCACCATGAAGAAATTAAAACAGGAAAAAGAAGTAGTTGGGATCTATATTTCGGGGCATCCGCTGGATGACTTTAAGACCGAGATGAAGAATTTCACCAATTGCCGGGTATCCGACTTCCACCATCTGGAACTGTTCGTGAACCGGGAGTTGTGTTTTGGCGGTATCGTAACCGATGTACAACACAGGGAGTCCAAGGCCGGGAAAGGCTGGGCGATCTTTACCGTGGAAGATTACGACGATAGTTTTGAGTTCAAGATCTTTGGGGAGGAATACCTTAAATGGCGACATTTCCTGGTGCCGAACAGTTTTATCCATGCCCGTGTGTTTGTAAAAGAAGGATGGGTGAACAGAGATACCGGGAAACAGGGAGAACCCCGACTGCAATACAATCACATGCAAATGTTGCATGATGTCATGGAAAGTCAGGCAAAAAAGTTGACCATACAGATGCCTGTTCAGGAATTGAAGGAAGAACGCATCCGGCATTTGAAGGACCTGTTCAGAGCACATAAAGGAGACAAGCAATTGCATTTTGTGATCTACGAGGTAGAAGACCAGGTAAAGTTGAACATGCCCAGCAGGAAACACAAAGTAGCCATCTCGCAAGAGCTGCTACGTGCTCTGGAGGAAGAGCAGGTACGGTATAAGCTGAATTAGGGACATCCATCCCCCGGCCCCTTCCTTCAAAGGAAGGGGTGTTATGGTTGGGATCGGGCAGGCCCGTCTGGAAAACATCCGGGCAGGGATTGGAGCGGGCTACCCCGCCTGGATTGGGGCGTGTAGGAGGGCAGGCGTGTAGCGCGGAAAGCCCGGTCGAGCGACATCGCGAGAGCCCGCATAATAAAAAGGAATACCGCTATTGTCTAAACTAATGTTAAGGCGGTACGCTTTCGGGGTTTTTTTACTTATTTTTGTGTAACAATTTAAAATCAATACAATGGCTTTAGAAATAACAGACGCAACGTTTGAAGAAACGGTCTTAAAAAGTGATAAACCAGTGATGGTAGACTTTTGGGCAGCATGGTGTGGTCCATGTCGTATGGTAGGTCCCATCATTGATCAAATAAGTGAAGAGTACGACGGCAAGGCTGTCGTTGGTAAGGTAGACGTAGATGCCAACCAGGAATTTGCCGCCAAGTACGGGGTGCGGAACATCCCCACCGTGTTGGTGTTCAACAACGGAGAACTGGTAGGCAGACAAGTAGGTGTTGCACCTAAGAACGTCTATGCCGAAGCGATCGATTCACTTTTATAGAAAAAGAAAGAAATTAAGTTCTAAAAGGCTTGGCAGTATGCTGAGCCTTTTTTAATTTTCAACAGCATTAACACAAGCACAATTCTATGGAAAAAGTAACTAAGGTTCAGGATACCATCGACGGGCAATTGCTCAAGGAGCGAAAGATCTTCTTATGGGGGATGGTCGATGATAAGAGTGCCAAACACATTGTAGACCGGCTCATGTATTTGGATTCCCTGAATCACGACGAAATAAAATTCTATATCAACAGTCCGGGAGGTTACGTGACCAGCGGGTTCTCCATTTACGACACCATGAAAAGCCTAAAGAGTCCCGTAGCGACTATTTGCACGGGTCTGGCAGCCTCCATGGGAAGCATTTTGCTTAGTGCCGGGGAAAAGGGGAAGCGGTACATACAGCCTCATGCACGGGTGATGATCCATCAGCCCAGCGGCGGTGCACGCGGACCGGCCAGTGATATCGAGATCACAGCCCAGGAGATCCTTAAAACCAAAGAGCTGAGTGCCAAGATCCTCGCCGATAATTGCGGACAGACTTTCGAAAAAGTGATGAAGGACTTTAACCGCGACCACTGGATGGGCGCAAAGGAAAGTGTGGATTATGGTATTGTGGATAAGATTGCTAAGTAAGCAGAAAGCAATTTCGGGTGCATGGTGAATGGTGAAGGGTGATTGGATAATATGACAGTTTTTTTATGGATCATAAGGAAATGAATGTTTGGAATAAGGGTATGGATCTGGTTGAAAGGATTTATATAATCAGTAATGAATTTCCATCTGAAGAAACCTATGGCCTTAAAAATCAAATAAGAAGAGCGGCTGTGTCAGTTCCGTCTAATATAGCCGAAGGTGCTGCAAGGAAAGGGAATAAAGAGTTTTTACAGTTTATAAATATTGCGCTAGGCTCTTGGTCGGAAGTAGAAACTCAATACTTGCTAGCGATGCGCTTGGGATATAGTAAAGAAGATAAAGAACTTGATGAACGAATCGTTTCAGTACGCAAATTACTTTTAGGAACCCGAAACTATATAAGAAAAACGAACGCTTAACTACTCACTACTCACTAATCACTATTCACTAATCACTATTCACTAATCACTATTCACTAATCACTAATCACTACTCACCATTAAATGAACATCGAAAAGGAAATAAACGAAATTACCGGCTTCAAGAATCTGGAGCTGCTCGCCACGCAGGTAGTGGAGGGGTTTATTTCCGGTTTGCACAAGAGTCCGTTCCACGGGTTTTCTGCCGAATTTGCCGAACACAAGATCTACAACAACGGTGAGAGTACCAAGCACATCGACTGGAAGCTGTACGCCAAGACCGACAAGCTATATACCAAGCGATATGAGGAAGAGACCAATTTACGGTGTCATTTGATCCTGGACAACAGCAGCTCCATGCATTATCCGCCTGTAAAGCAGTTTGGGATCGGGTCGTTGAACAAGATAGGGTTTTCGGTACTGGCAAGTGCGGCCATCATGAACCTCTTAAAACGGCAACGGGATGCGGTAGGCATGAGTATTTACAGCGATACGTATGAGTTCTATGCTTCGGAAAAGGGGAGCGAGCGCCACCATCATTTATTGCTGCATCAATTAACCGAAGCCTTGACGCGAACACGCAGGCAGGTCCCTACCAGGACCTACACCCATTTGCACCTCATTGCCGAAAAGCTGAAGCGACGTTCGCTGGTATTCCTGTTCACCGATATGTTTCAGAGCGACGCCGAAGAAGAAAAGCTCTTTGAGGCCCTTCAGCATTTAAAGTACAACAAACACGAAGTCGTACTCTTCCACACCTACGATAAGGAGAAGGAGATCCACTTCGATTTCAACAACCGCCCCAAGCGATTTGTAGACGTAGAGACCGGTGCCCATGTCAATTTGTATGCCGATACCATCAAGGCGTCCTATGAAGAAGCGGTGGCGCAGTATTTCAGTGATCTCAAATTAAAGTGCGGGCAGTATCGCATCAAGTATGTGGCGGTCGATATCAAGGAATCCTTCAACAAGATCCTCACCACCTATCTGGTCGAACGGCAGAAGTTCGGATAGGGAGTAAGGGCTCATTATGAAGGAAATAGGGAAGCAGGTGTGCCCAAATTAAAAATTACACTATTTTTTTAAAAAAATTGTTTGTCATAATGAAATGGAGTGGTATATTTGCCACCGCTATGATAGCAAGGGACCTTGTCCCGAGATTGAAAGCAACAATATCCATAAGACCAACTGTAGTTGGTGTCCGGCAACGGATTGGAATATTGGTCTGGTAGTTCAGTTGGTTAGAATACCTGCCTGTCACGCAGGGGGTCGCGAGTTCGAGTCTCGTCCAGACCGCAACTAAAATGTTGTGTTGTCCCGATAGCTATCGGGATGTGGTTAAATCCTTTATAGGATTACCAATGAGAAGCTTGTCTGAGAAGACGGGCTTTTTTTGTTAGTGAGACAGTGAATCTTCGATTCACGTAGTCGAACTAATCCCGCTGCAAGCGGGATCTCAATCTTTTATAGCCTTACCATGACAGTGAATCTATGATTCACGTAGTCGAACTAATCCCGCTGCAAGCGGGATCTCAATCTTTTATAGCCTTACCATGACAGCGAATCTTCGATTCGCGTAGTCGAAGGAATCCCGCTGCAAGCGGGATCTCAATCTTTTATAGCCTTGCCGTGACAGTGAATCTATGATTCACGTAGTCGAAGGAATCCCGCTGCAAGCGGGATCTCAATCTTTTATAGCCTTACCATGACAGTGAATCTATGATTCACGTAGTCGAAGGAATCCCGCTGCAAGCGGGATCTCAATCTTTTATAGCCTTACCATGACAGTGAATCTATGATTCACGTAGTCGAAGGAATCCCGCTGCAAGCGGGATCTCAATCTTTTATAGCCTTGCCGTGACAGTGAATCTATGATTCACGTAGTC
The DNA here is from genome assembly GCF_000746845.1 of Altibacter lentus. Lineage (GTDB taxonomy): Bacteria > Bacteroidota > Bacteroidia > Flavobacteriales > Flavobacteriaceae > Altibacter > Altibacter lentus. The sequence continues at coordinate 2,306,411 of NZ_KN050846.1, forward strand.
GAAGGAATCCCGCTGCAAGCGGGATCTCAATCTTTTATAGCCTGATTTACTGAGGAAAAAAGTATCATTTGGGACATTACTCCCCGATCCGTCGTCTTAGTTTTGTTTACTTTTATTACTATAGCACTGTAAAACAGGATTTTATGTTATTTTGTTCAATCTATTAATTAGTTGGCATGCGGATTGAAAATTACATTTGATTAACGTCGATGGAGTTGCCTACTAAGTAAATAAAATTATATAATAATTAATTTCAGATGGAAGAATTTTTCAGCATACACAAATCAGACATTATCTGGGCAACAGTCGTTATTATCCTCGTTGTACTCCTTCACTTTTTAACCAAAATATTACATAAATGGCTATTAAAACAGGAACGTCTTAAATTCCCAAACGAAAAGGCCACTCCGGTAACTATGATTAAACGAATTCTAAATGCTTTATGGCTGGTCTTAGGTGTGATATCACTTGGTTTTATAATAATCCCAGAAGAAGAGCATGATGCCTTAAGAGGTCATTTTGACTTGGTCCTTTATTTGGGAATAATAGCTGTAGTAACAATTGTAGCTGCAACCACGGTCAATTTGTGGTTTAAACAAGGCATAAAAAATAAAATTGAAATCAAAGACGACCCTACAAATTTCAAGTTTTTGCGGTATCTCGCTGTATTTGGTATTTATTGTTTTGGGCTTCTATTAATCCTACTGGCTTTTCCTTCATTTAAAGGTTTGGCGCAAGCTCTATTAGGTGGTGCAGGTGTAATTGCAATAATAATTGGTGTCGCATCTCAAGAGGCTTTATCTAACCTTGTAGGAGGTGTATTCATAATATTGTTCAAACCATTTAAGGTTGGGGACGTGATAAAGATTACGGATATAATGGTGGGTACTGTAATCGATATTACCTTACGTCATACGATTATTCGAAACTTTGAGAATAAAATGATAGTTATTCCAAATGCTATAATTAACCAAGAGAAGATAATTAATTATGACTTGCTTGAAAAGAAATGTTGTGAGCGTATTGAGATCGGTATTTCATATGATAGCGATATAGATTTAGCAAAAAGTATAATGCAAGAAGAATGTGAAAATTACCCCCTTATCTTCGATAATCGCACGAAAGCTGAAAAAAAAGAAAGGCTTCCAGTTGTTAAAACGGCTGTTATACGCCTGAATGATTTTTCGGTTACCCTAAGAGCATGGGCATGGACAAAAAATTATACTGACGCATTTTTATTGCGATATGCCGTATTGGAGAGTATTAAAAAACGATTTGACATAGAAGGTATAGAAATTCCATTCCCGTATAGAAATATCGTTCTGAAAAAGGACAAATAATTTGATTTTTAAAATATATCTATAATGAAAACATCATCATTCCAATCAACTTTTCGCAACAATCTGAGCTTGCATTGCAAACCGGTGCCATTTTAGCCAAGAAATACGATACAAAGCTACATGTGCTTCATATGTTGGAGCTTTCCGATTCTTTAATTTCTCAGTCTACTTCAGAAAACAGAAAAGAAATGCTGTTTTTATCGGCACTGGCAAAAAAGAAATTTAAACAATTTTTGGAAAAAGGTTATCTAGAAGAAGTAACAGTCGAACCTCTAATTTAGCGTTATAAGGTTTACAACGAAGAAGATCTTGTTTCTAAAGCTGTATGCGCAGATTTAATTATAATGGGCTTCCAAGGTCTTACTCCACAGGATGTTAAATTTGCTGGATCAAATCCGAAAAAATGGTTCGAAATAGCAACACTCATGTGCTAATTGTTAAGACAGAACCCAAAGATTTTAATTTACAAATTGTAGTTTACGCCACAAGTTTGGAGGCAGAAAGCATTCCTGCTTATAAAAAAGCAGTAAATTTATTTTCCACATTAGAGAGTAATGTCAACTCGGTATATGTTAATAGATCTTAAAATGGATTCATAAGTTCAAAAGAGTTTATTGAAAAACGAAATGCATTTGCTCGAGCAGGTGGTACCAAAAAGGTTCAGCTTATTACCGGGCATCCTGTTGAGGATGGTTTAATTCAATATGCCGAAGCGACTAATGCAGATTGTATAATAGTAAGTACCCATGCAAGAAAAGGACTAAATCATTTTTTAAGGAAGTATTTCTGAAGAACTTGCCAACAGCGCACAGTTGCCTGTTACGACTTTTAAATTATAAAGAGTAATTTTTATAGGACACCTTTTATGACAATTATCTTATTATATGACTACAAGTTGAAAAAGTAGTGATGTTTTAATTCAAAAAGTGAATTTCAAAATGAATAGTACCGAAGAAGCTTTAAATGAGCGGATCAAAGAGCTTACATGTCTGTATGAAGTCTCATCCATCATCGCGAACACAGATGCGGTTGCAATTGAGGATACGATACGGGCTATTGCGTTGAGTTTAAAAAAAGGATTTCAATTTCCAAGCGAAACTGAGATAGCTATAGAAACACCGATCTTTAACTATGAAACAGGGGCAATTAATCTTGAAAATAGTGTTACGGCTAATCTTACTATTTTCAACAAAATTGAAGGTAAGATTGTAGCTTCTCACAATAGTTCGAAATCTTCATTTCTAAACGAAGAGCAACCTTTATTGGACAACGTTGCAATTAAATTAGGCAACTTATTGGAGCGTATTGAAATCCAGAAAAATGAAACTTCTTTAAAAAGACAGATGGAGCGGGCAGATCGGCTAGGAATTTTAGGTGAGATTACCGCTGGTATTGCACACGAATTAAATACCCCCCTCGCCAATATTCTTGGCTTCGCAGAATTATTGAAGGATGACCTAAACAAAGATAATCGAGCAACAGATGATATAGATAAAATTATCCAGAATGCTATTTTTTCTCGTGAAGTTGTTAAAAAACTAATGTTTTTTGCTTGCGAAATGCCTCAGGAGATGAAGATAGTCAATATTGTTCCAAGCATCAAAAGTGCTATTGCGCTACTTGATGCCTCCTTCAAAAAAGCTGAAGTAAAATATATCGTAAAAATTGAGGATGAAGAACTTTTTTTAAGAGCAGATATCATTCAACTAACTCAAATTATTTTTAATTTGACAATTAATGCAATTTACTTCTCACCGAAAAATGGAATCGTTACCATAGAAGCTTTCGAGATAAATAATGACATTGTCTTAAAAATAACTGATGAAGGTGTTGGACTTTCAAATGAAGCTTTGGAGAAAGTGTTTCAACCCTTTTTCACCACCAAACCAACCGGAGATGGATCAGGATTGGGCTTGAGCGTTGTTCATGGGATTGTGGCAAGCCACCACGGGGCCATAGTTGTAGAAAACAACCCAAATAAAGGGGCTACCTTCACCGTAAAACTCCCAAAATCTTAATTACTTTGTAACAGTTATGCAACTTAAAAAAGAGAACATATTAATAGTAGATGACGATATCAATATATTAGAATTATTGCAACGGCACTTGCAATCTTGGGACTATCATACATACAAGGCGATTTCGGTAAAGGAAGCCGTTCAAATTTTAAAAGACACGAAAATTGATCTGCTAATTACAGACCTGAAAATGCCAGAGATCGATGGCACGGAGCTGATCAAATTTGTATCAGAACATTATCCCAAATTACCTAAACTCGTTGTAACGGGCTATCCCTCCGTTCAAGATTCTTTAGCTGCCATAAAGTCTGGTGTGGTGGCCTATTTAACCAAACCTTTTACCAAGGATGAATTGGGACAAGCTATCGATAAATCTTTAATAAATAAACACGACACCAAAACAGAATTATCAAAGCAACAGATTCAGAAAGACAAAGGGTATGGTGAAATCATAGGTAATTCTGAAAAGATTAATGACGTAATCCAGATCATAGAACGTGTTAAGGATAACAAAGCTACCATCTTTATCAAAGGCGAAAGTGGTACAGGAAAAGAATTAGTTGCACGGGCTATACATTATCAGGGTAAATTTTCCAGAGCACCGTTTATTGCCGTAAACTGTGGCGGTATTCCTGAAAATTTATTGGAGTCCGAATTATTTGGGTATGCCAAAGGAGCGTTCACAGGAGCTGAAAAAAACCGTGATGGATTTTTTCAGGCAGCAAACGGCGGCACTATATTCTTGGATGAAATAGGAAATGCTTCTACCGCGGTTCAATCTAGATTACTACGCGTGCTTCAAGAAAAAGAAGTCGTAAAAGTAGGGTCTCAAAAGGCAGAAAAGATTGACGTGCGTATCATTGCTGCAACCAATAGCGATCTAAAGAAAATGATTAAAAAAGAAACTTTTAGAGAAGATCTGTTTTATCGTCTTACGGTTGTTGAGATCGACGTTGCCCCCCTTAGAGAGCGTAAAGAAGATATTCCTTTATTGGTGGAGAAATTCCTTTTTAAGTATGGTGTTGAATATAAAGACCGATTTATCAAAATAAGTCCAGAAGCTTCGTCTATTATACAACGTTATGATTGGCCTGGGAATATTCGTGAATTGGAAAATGTGATTCAGCGGTCTGTTATTATGTGTGATAGGATAATAGATGTGGAGCACCTACCCGATTCCTTAAAATTCACGATAGACTTTCCCGAGGATGAATTACTTCCTTTAAAAGAAATTGAGAAACGTTATATTCAAAAAGTCCTCAACGCAACTAATAATAATAAAACGAAGGCAGCCGAGATACTTGGAATCGATAGAAAGACTATCCGGCAAAAACTCCAGGGCTAATCGTAAGTATATAGGATTCGAATTATTAATATGACATTGTTATAGGCTCTGAAATAAAACAATTATTAGAAGTTAAATGATTCTTTAATTCCATCTGTAATATTTGCTACAGGAACGGCAGACAAAATTACCCTCGTTACTCTACTAATGATACCGGCACTAGCATCACCAACTATTCTTCAAACTTTGGCTGCTAATAACAAAAAAATAAAAGAGGCGGTAAGTTCATTCATATTTAGTCTTTTTTAGTTTTTCGAGACAAATCATAATTGACAGCGACAGTCGATCACAACGCATATTGCGTATTTCAATCACTGGGTTAATTAAATTTCCTGTATATCTATAACACTTGAATATCGGTTCATTTTCACTCAGTTGGGGAATTACGCCCCGGGTCATACAATGACCATTGCTCTCTAATAATCACTAAAACCCTTATTCAATAAGGGTTTTAGTGATTATGTACATTTCTGGCACAATCACTGGCATACAGTTTGGCATAAGATATATAAACAATAACAATGTCCTATGAAAACAAACACATTCAATATTTGTCCTACTTGCATCCACAGGGAATATTGCGTAATCACCAATACAAAGAATCAAGTGTGGTCTTGTAGTGAGTACGACGAATTAGCACCCGAAACACGAGTTGAGATCGCACTTATAAATGATAAAAAAGACCGGCCCGAAATGGCAATGGCATAACATTAGAAAACAAAAGAAATGATTTTTTACGAATTAAAAATTTTCCTAGTTAGTAAGAACGAAGAACAAAAAAAACTAAAATTTAATACCCTTGGGACAAGCCCATATAGGTTTACAAGCAAGCGTCATTTAAGAAATAGAGACTTAATAATCAATCCATTTTAAATAATAATATTATGAATGCACTATCAACAATAGCATGCAAGGCTTCTCAAAAGTTTAAAACCAAAAAACCAACGAACAAGTATATCATAGAAAAGTATCGAGAGAGAAGTATTGTCAATCGTCTTTTTAAATAACCACAACTAAAAAAAATCAGCTTTAAACGATTTATAATTATGACAACTATAGCAGCAGAATTAAATAATAAGAAGAAGAAGAAGCAAGCGCCTGTCAGAGGTATGATGGATAATGTGATGGAGCAGTTTAACAGCGCCGCAGATCACATTGAGCTTCATCCAAATATCAGAAAGATATTGAGTATTACCAATAATGAGATCGTTGTGCATTTTCCAGTCAAAATGGACAGTGGTGAGGTCGAAATTTTTACGGGCTACAGAGTACAGCATAACAACGCATTGGGCCCTTATAAAGGGGGGTTGCGTTACCATCCAACCGTAGATATCGAGGCAGCTAGGGCGCTTGCAATGTGGATGACCTGGAAAACATCCCTTGCTGGAGTACCTTATGGTGGTGGTAAAGGTGGAATCCAACTGGATCCTTCAAAATATTCACAAGGCGAATTAGAACGAATTACACGTCGATTCACTTTTGCGCTTGCGGATAACATAGGTCCGGAACACGACATTCCGGCTCCCGATGTTAATACTAACAGCCAAACAATGGCTTGGATTGCAGATACCTATATGAGCACAAGACCGCCTGCTGAACGTACAGCAAATCAACACGTGGTTACAGGTAAACCCGAGGGTAGTGGTGGTCTTGAAGGTCGTGATCGTGCAACGGGCTACGGAGTTTTCTTAAATATCAAATTCTGGGCTGACCGTAATAATGAATCTCTTAAAAATAAGAAATTTATTGTACAAGGTTTCGGAAATGTAGGATATTGGGCATCGTATTTTCTTGAAAAAGAAGGCGCTAAGTTAGTAGCAGTTCAGGACGCTTACGGTAGCATAAGAAATACAAATGGAATTAGCGTTGAGGATTTGTTCAATTATACAAAAGCGAATAAAGGAAGTATTGCTGGATTTCCAGAGGCTTTTGATCTCGACGGTGATAAATTCTTTTCTTCTGAATGTGATATCTGTATTCCAGCCGCACTCGGGAATCAAATCACCAAGGAGAATGCTCCCAAAATAAAAGCCCGTCTTATTGCTGAAGGTGCCAATGGACCAACCAATGTCGAAGGTGAGAAAATCTTATTAAATCGTCGTATTTCTATATTACCGGACATCCTTTGTAATTCAGGTGGGGTGATTGGAAGTTACTTCGAGTGGTTACAGAACCGTAATGGAGAGCTATGGCAACTTGACGATGTAATGATTAAGCTGGATAAGAAGATGAAAGAATCTTTTGATAAGGTTTATGAATACTCACAAAAGGAAGGAATTGATTTACGGACAGCAGCGTATTGTATCGCTATAAAGCGTATAGAAAAAGCCTATATCCAACGTGGGATTTTCCCTTAATAATAAAATTTAAAAATGAACATCATGAAATATGGAAGCTTAATATTAGAAAAAAAAGAATATGTGTACTTAAAACGCATACTCAATGTATCTGGCTATGCAGAAGATTTTGAAACTCAGAAATCACTCCAACGGTTGAGCGAGGAACTTAGGAATGCCCAAATTGTAGATGAGCAGGAAATGCCAGAGGATGTAATTCGGTTCAATAGTAAAATTATGGTGTATTCGGAAAATGGTTGGGAAAGAACACTTCAGTTGGTCATCCCTTCCGAAAAAGATACCAAGCAGGATAAAATTTCCATCCTTACCCCTATGGGGGCAGCACTATTTGGTTATTCACAAGGAGATACCATAGAATGGGATTTTCCTTCTGGCAAACAGCAAATAAGGATTGTAACAGTTACACAAAATGAAAAGAAAAAAAAAATTGAAACATCTTTTTATAAAAATTAGACTATGGAAACCTTTCAGAATGAAATATACAGTCACGATTCTGATATTGACGTAACACATAAGATCAACTCGATTGAATTGGACAACTGGATCAATCATCTAAAATACATCAAGAAAGAGCTAAATAATTTAATTGGCCTTTGTAATACAAATCTGGACCAACGATTGGAGGATATAGAAGTACGACAAAAATTTCAGAAGAAAGAAAATGAAAATGATGCATTATTATCTGCGCTATATAAATATATGAACGCAAGAAGCGAAATCATAGAGTGTGAAGATACCCAGTGTGACATGGCATATATTAATGAGCATGAAAGTTACAGAAGAAGCTATTTATACCATTTGGATAAATATAGAAGATTAAAGGATGAATTTTTTAGTAAGGTGCAGGGCAGATTTACGTTACTGAATCTCACTACCCAAACATAGTGTCATTTGGCAATCGAATTAACATTTCGAGCAAACGCTCATAGAAGACTTTGTATCAAAAAAGATCTTATTGAATTGAGCCAGTGGATTGATACACTATCCAGCATTAATGTTGAGTTAGGTTATTTAATACTTATTGATAAGCAGCTCATTAAGGATAATTCTATCACCGTTGATCTTCAGGGTTTACGCCGAAAGAACACGTTATTAATGGGAACTCTTTGCAGATATGAACAAGAACTGAATACGGAATATGAATTCGGAAAAAAAGAATACAATGTAACTCGGGCAAAAGAGCATGAAAAAAAACGAGATGTCAATTCTGCTTTCATTCAAGAATTTACGCAACTTAAAAAAAGGATGTACATTAAATTAAGCAAGTATCGATGGAGATAAAAAAATGGATTTGATGATAATTTTTATTTTACATAATATTATGAATTATAATAATTCAATTACTATAGCAAAGAAGTAAAGAAATAATTCCAAAATTGTAAATTTAGTCTTTGACAGATGAATCAATTATATATAAATGGAGCAGCCGATAAAGATATTTAGGTTTAATACTGAAGATGCAGTAAAAGTTGCTTCATCAAGTAACGAGCCTCATACTCATGATTTTGAAGAAATTCTTATCGGCATGGATGGTTCTATAGAACATTTTATTGATTTTGAGACTACAATTGTTCACGCTCCATACGTTTGTTTTGTAAGTAAAGGTAAGGTTCATAGAGTAAAACCAATTTTAAAAGATGGCAAGTGCGATGTTTGGGTCATAAGATTCCACAGTGAATTTGTGGCTGAAATTATTTTTCAACTCTACGCCGCCTTTCATAACAATTCCAATATTTTTTGGCCTGTTGAAAGACTTACGGGACGACTACCAGTTTTGACTGAAATGATGTATAATGAATTAACAATAGCAAACCCTAGTTTTTCCATTATTCGTCACTTGCTTAATGCTGTTATATCGATTGTAATGTCAGAAAAACAGCAGCAACAGAGTGCAGTTATTTCTACAAATCAAAATGAAACGTTCACTAATTTTCTTTCTATTTTAGAAGAAAATTTTCGCCGTCCTTTAAGTGTTGGTTTCTATGCAGAAAAGCTATTTATGAGCGCTCGGAATCTTAATTTAATTTGCCAAAATATTCTTCAACAAAGTGTGTCTGAAATCATTGAAACCAGGAAGTTAATTGAAGCCAAGAACTTATTAACTTCCACCGACAAAACCATCGCCGAAATAGCATACGAATTGGGCTATAATGAAAACTCTTACTTCTCGAATGTCTTCAAAAAAAAATCTGGACAGACACCCGGTGAATTTAGGGAAGAGATGAGAAGTCTTTTAACTTCCTAAAGTTACACTTCTACTACCGAAAAGTGTAATACAAAGCATAATCATTCTAAATAAATTTGTAAACAAATAAAAGTTTAATAGAATTTAAATTTAGAAATTATGAAAAATTTTAGAATCCAAAAGATAAGTAAAGAAGACGTGTATGTAAGATATTTCATTTCAGCTCTCTTAATATTAATAGTTTTAACAGGGCAATTGACAGGATTTTCATTCTACTTTCTACTAATATTAGCAGGCATATTATTATTCACCGGCATAGTAGAAAAGAGTATGCTAAAATCAAGGTTTTATCCAGATAAATAAATAACCCGTTTTTGTAAATGAATACCAAAAGATTTAAATAATAATTAGAAAATCGTAATCTATGAAATCTGAAATAAAAAATACACTGATTTGTGACCCAGATACTGGTGTTTGTGAAGTTCCTGCTGTTCCGCCTAACTCTCAAAAAGTAGAAGCCACTAAGGCTGTATTGAAGCCCGTTCGTGTGATTTATTATACAGATCCCATCTGCTCAAGCTGTTGGGGCATAGAACCTCAATTGCGAAAGTTAAAACTAGAGTATGGACATTTACTTAACTTTGAGTATAGAATGGGTGGTTTATTACCCGACTGGAATTATAACAGCGGTGGTATTGGTAAACCGGAAGATGTTGCGCAGCATTGGGACGAAGTCAGCTATTATTTACAAATGCCTATAGATGGTGATGTATGGCTGGAAGACCCTTTGTATTCCTCTTATCCGCCTTCGACAGCTTTTAAAGCTGCACAGCTGCAGGACGACCAAAAGGCAATAGTATTTTTGCGACGACTGCGCGAACTGTTGTTTCTTGAGAAGAAGAACATTACCAAATGGGAACATGTTAAACAAGCGGCACTTTACTCACAGTTGGACGTGAATCAATTGAAAAAAGATTATCAAAACGGAATTGCGGAAAGAGATTTTCTTGAGGATTTGGAACTTGGCCGTCAATTAGGCATTCGTGGATTTCCAACAATCATTTTTATAGATGAAGATGGCAATGAACAACTTATATACGGGTCAAAACCTTACACGGATTATGAGATGGCTATTAAAAAGCTATTACCCACAAGTAAGAAAAACTTCTATGATGATTCGTTGAACAATTTGATGGCCCATTATCCATCACTCACAGTGAAGGAATATGCGGAATTGTCAAATATCAACATTCTCGTAGCGAAGCAAACTCTTGAATCGTTGAGCAGTAAAAAACAACTAAAAAAAACAGTAACCAAGAATGGCAATTTATATAGCCTGTGATTATGCTATATGTTATGAAACCTAGATATACTAAATACCCGGAGTACTGTAATGAATACACAGGAATATGTATTATTCCTGTTCAATTTATAGAACCTATTGTAAGAACAGACATGCATTTACCTAATGAATGTTTTTAGAGTAATTTAATTGTATAATATTAATACAATGAAAGCATACGGAACCTTAACAGAAGCGATCAACGATTTAACTCAAAGAGGCTACACTATCAACTTCAATTTAAAAAGCGATAGTGTTGAGAGCATGACAAACCATTTGAAAATTAAACCTGATGAATTTGAAATTGATGAGGTACATCGTTTTCAAGAAATGTCTGATGTTGACAATGAGAGCATTTTATATGCTATTTCCTCCACCTTATACGATGCGAGAGGTTTATTGGTAAATGCTTATGGGATTTATGCGGATACAACATCAGCCGAACTGGTTTCGAAACTTGATAAGCATATCAAATAGTATAGTTTACTAAAGGAAACTTAAATAATTAAAATTACTCAACAATAGTCAATTTATACCACTACCTAAAATTCAAAGTGTTTTTAACCGTGGGAATGACTTATTAGACCTTCTGTTTCCCAATATTACAATCTTCCTGCCTAAAAGTGTAAGTTATAACACTACCCTAATTACGAACTTTGTTTCATTAAAAAGTAATAACATAAAAATATATATTATGGGAAAAGATGTGAAACGATTAGAGAATAAAGTGGCCATTATAACTGGTGGCGCTGGCAGTATTGGAAAAACAACAGCCAAACTGTTTTTAGAACGGGGTGCAAAAGTTTTTTTGGTAGACCTCAATAAGGACTCACTAAAAAAGGTAGCAGATGATTTAGGAAGTAAAAACATTAAATATGCTGCAGCCGATGTTACCAAGTCAGAAGATGTAAAACGCTATGTAACTGAAGCCGTCAATGCATTTGGCAACATAGATATATTCTTTAATAATGCCGGCATTGAAGGCGTAGTGAAACCAACCGTAGAGTATCCGGAGGATGTATTTGACAAAGTGATTGCCGTCAATGTGAAGGGTGTTTTTCTTGGAAATAAGTACGTTTTGCCAAAGATGAATGACGGTGGAAGTGTGATCCTTACAGCCTCGGTTGCAGGAATTGCAGGCAGTCCGAATGTCACAGCCTACATCGCAAGTAAGCACGCTGTCGTAGGAATGATGAAGAACCTTGCAATAGAGGTGGCTCCACGTAAAATTCGTGTAAATACCATCAACCCATCGCCTGTTGATAATAGAATGATGCGCTCGTTGGAAGCTGGCTATAATCCTGATGATGCTACTGAAATGAAGAAGACTTTTGAAAATTCAATTCCATTAGGAAGATACGCAGACCCGATTGAAATTGCACAACTCGTTCAATTTTTGGCAAGTGAAGAAAGTAAATTTATTACTGGCACCACGCAGGTAATTGATGGAGGAATGAACGCATAATTATTAGGGTCGCTAACTAATTACAGTTAATAAGGGTGTATGGGTTTGATTAGTTTAATGTCAGCCTCGTAGTTAGTTTTAAATCTATCCGCAGCCTTTGTTTGATGACATGCGTTGGTTGATTTGCGGCCCTTTCATTCAAATAAAATAAACATTTAGGAAATTAATAACATGCAAGCCATTAATAATAAATGATGAGAAAAATTTTAATAACTGGAGCATCGGGAAAATTAGGAAAAAGTGTTGTGAAATTTTTAGCGGAAAAAATATATGCTAAAAATATAGCGGTACTGTTAAGAGACAAACATGAGGAATTGATAAAACAATATAAAAGCAAAAACTTTGATGTGAGAGTTGCTGACTATGATAATTTGGCTAGTCTAAAGCTTGCCTTTCATGATATACAGGTGTTATATTTTGTTTCAGGAAATGATATCGAAAACCGTTTACCACAACACAAGCATGTTGTAGAAGCTGCAAAAAGTGCTGGTATTAAAAATATTATATACACAAGCACTGTCAGAAAGGATGACAGTAAAACAGCTCCTTTAGCCACAGTCGTTGGGTCACACAAACAAACTGAAGAATGGATCAAAGCATCCGGAATTACGTACACCATATTAAAACATAATTTATATTCTGAAGTAATTAAAATGTTTATTGGGGATAAAGAACAATTGTTGAAATCTAAAACCATTTATTTACCAACTGGGTTGGGTTCTGTTGCTTTTGCGCCAAGAAATGATTTTGCAGAAGCAGCAGTAAATATTCTATTGAATTTAACTAATTATGAAAATGAGATTTTAGAGTTTAACGGTAGCGAAAAATTGAACTTTGTTGATATTGCAGCGACCATTTCTAAAATTGTTAAAGTCCCTATTGAGTATATATCCCTAACTAATTCTCAATTTGTGACAAAAATGACAGAATTAGACATGCCAGTTTCAATAATTGGTATGTTAAGTGCATTTAGTTTAGGCATAGCAAATGAAGAGTTTGATCAACAATCTAATGATTTGGAAACTGTACTAAAAAGAAAAACACAACCCATCTATGAATATTTAGAGGAAGTCTATAAATAATATAATATAGCGAAAAAGTGTGTGAGGGTAATAATGTCACTCTAAAGATGGGTCAAAATATTCTGGTTTCCTAATTCTATAATTCAATTACCTAAAACTATAATACTAGGACTCCTGCAGGAACTATCTTTGTATCAGATTACTAACGTAAAAACAAATATTATGAAAGCGACAAAATGGGTATTAGACCCGGCACACAGTGAAATAACTTTTAAGGTAAAACACCTTATGATTTCTCACGTAAAGGGGGAGTTTAAAACTTTTGATGCGTCCATTGACGGAGAAGATTTTAGGTCTTCCAATTTTAATGTAAATATTGATGCCACTTCTATCTCAACAAATAATGATGACAGAGATGCACATTTAAAAAGTCCCGACTTTTTTGAGGTTGAGCAATATCCAGAAATCACATTTGTGAGTACATCACTAAAAAAAATTGATGACAACGAATTCAAATTAATTGGTGACTTAACCATAAAAGGAACTACCAAAGAAATAGCATTAGACACCGAATTTGGAGGTTTTATGAAAGACCCTTATGGCAATGAAAAAACAGGCTTTTCCATTAATGGAAAACTTAACCGAAAAGATTTTGGATTAAACTGGAATGCGGCTTTAGAAGCCGGTGGTGTTATGGTTGGAAATGAAATTAAGGTTAATGCAGAAGTTCAATTTGTAAAACAAGTGTCATAATAATCCATGAAATGGATAGAAAACAATTTGTCAAATCCATGGCGCTATTACCATTATTAGGCTTCAGTATGACTTTGAAAGATTTAAATAAAATGACCTCTTCCATGAATAGTACAGGAAAAATGCCTGTACTATTCTTGGGTCATGGAAGCCCTATGAATGCTATTGAAGAAAACGAATTTGTGGCAAGTTTTAGACAATTAGGAAAAGAGCTGATACGACCAAATGCGATACTCTGTATTTCGGCACATTGGGAAACCAACGGGACTTATGTTACCGCTATGCAAAACCCAAGAACTATTCACGATTTTGGAGGCTTCCCTCAAGCTCTGTTTGATGTCCAGTATCCCGCTCCTGGAAGTCCGGAATTGGCAAAAGAAACGAAACATATCATTAATAGCACACACGTAGGATTTGACGATAAATGGGGACTTGACCATGGGGCTTGGAGCGTTATAAAACATTTATATCCTAATGCAGACATTCCTGTTATACAAATGAGTATTGATTATACGAAGCCCTCCAAATACCATTATGAGTTGGCAAAAGAAATTAACAGTCTACGTCATAAAGGTGTTTTAATTATTGGAAGTGGAAATATGGTTCATAACCTACGTAAAGTGGAATGGAACAGGCTCAATGAAGAATTCGGATATAGCTGGACTATTGAAGCGAATGAAAAGATGAAACGTTTTATATTAAATGGAGATCATCAAAGTCTTATAGACTATAAATCACAAGGGAAGGCCTTTGATTTAGCTATCCCAACACCAGAACATTATATGCCTCTGTTATATACATTGGCATTAAAAGAAGAAAATGAAACTATAGAATTATTTAACGATAAACCTGTTGGTGGAGCACTTACAATGACTTCTGTTAAAATAGGTTAGAACAACAAAATTATAAATGATGGATACTATTGATTTTAAGTCACGTGCAGTAAATTTTACATTATTGGTTTTAAGAGTTGGAATTGGATTATTGATGCTGGGTCACGGCATTCCAAAACTAGAAATGTTGATTATTGGTGATATTCAATTTCCAAGTGTTATGGGAATGAGTCCAACTATTTCATTGCTTTTAGCAGTCTTTGCAGAAGTTGTATGTTCAATTTTACTTCTTATAGGCTTATTAACAAGGTTTGCGACGATTCCCTTGATAGTAACTATGTTAACAGCTGTGCTTGTAATTCACGGCAATGATCCTTTTGTAAAACAAGAATTGGGAATTCTTTACTTAATTGTTTATTTAACTTTGTTTATGCTCGGTAGTGGAAAGTTCTCGTTTGACGGATTATTTAATAGTTATAAACTAGTTAGTTAATATCGCTTGATAAGCACAACCTATTCACGATTTTAAATCTTATGAATCCTCAAAATAAAATAATTATTAAATCACTTGAATTATTTGAAGTTTATGGTATAAAACAGGTTACAATGGATGATATCTCTGAAACAATGAGTATTTCAAAAAAAACATTGTACATACATTTTACTGGAAAAAAAGAATTAGTAAAGGAGGTCGTTCAATTTCTTTTTAAATTACACTTTACAGCTATAACCAAAATAATAGATGATAATATTTCCTCAATCCAAAAGATAAAAAAGATTTATGAATATGCATTAAATTACCTAATGAAAGTGACTCCTACTTTTTACTTAGATTTAAAAAAATATTATGCTGATAGTTATAAAGTTTATGACCAAAATCGCAACAAAATAATTTTTGGAATTATAAAAGATCTTTTGGACAAAGGACAGTTAGAAGGGACAATAGATAAATCATTAAATACAGAGCTGTTCTGTGAATTTCATCTTACTAATTTCGATCGAATTAGTGCCTATGAATCCTTATCAATTGATAGTAATCCAAAAGATCTATTAAACAATTCCATAGGTGTTAGCTTAAAAGGAATAATTAATCATTCTGAAAATAACACGATCGTGAAGCATTAAGATGTTGTGTTGTCCCGATAGCTATCGGGATCTCAATCTTTTATAGCCTTGCCGTGACAGTGAATCTATGATTCACGTAGTCGAAGGAATCCCGCTGCAAGCGGGATCTTTTATCCACAATAGCGTTGATAACGGCGGATAATAGTGAAGTTGTGTTGTCCCTATGGCTTATTCTAGAACCTAATCCGCTGCCACCATAACTTTTACCTATTTCTAACCCAACATAGGTCACTTCATTACCCAGTAAAAGAGCATAACAGCCTTTTCGTTCATTATGGGGCAATTCACCTTTAAAATACCATGGTGATGACCAAACAGGACGATTAACATCCAAACACCAAAAAGTATCAAAAAATTCATCTGTTTTAAGCTTAAGCGCATCAATAGTCACCATAAATCAAATATTATGAACAGATAGATACTATATTATACAAGTAAGAGAAGAACTGTTCCGGCAACTTTATTTAGATATAATTCGTATTTTGGTAGTATAAAGAAAATGATATGTTGACGAAATCAAAATTGAAAGAACAGATTGAAAATTTTCCCGAGGAATTTTCGATAGATGAACTTGTTGAACGATTAATACTAGTTGAAAAAATTGAACGCGGTAATCTTCAATCTGAGAATGGAGAAACTATTTCAGAATCAGATTTGGATAATGAGATTGAAAAATGGTTCGAATAAATTGGACTTTACAGGCTACCACTGATTTAAAAAATATTGCTGAGTATATTTCAAAAGACTCAAAGAAGTATGCAAGATTTCAAGTCATTAGAATTAAATCACGGACAAAAGTTTTGAAGTCTCGAAGCTACGCCGGAAAAATTGTTCCTGAGATTGAAAAACAGAATATTAGAGAGTTGATTGAAGGTAATTATAGAATTATTTATAAAGTAGTTGATAATGATCGGATTGATATATTGACGATACATCATTCCGCAAGAGATTTATTACGAAGAAAAATATAATAAACACATACTAAAAAAGACTTTTCCTATTAATGGTGAGGTTTTTATTTAGTGAGACAGCGAATCTTCGATTCACGTAGTCGAAGGAACCCCGCCGCCATACCAAAAAAAAGCTAGCCCTCTCAAACGTTAATTCAAGAAGGCTAACTTCCAATATAATCACTAATTTACCTAACAAAATTGTTAAGGAAATACGGTAATATTAGTTGGCTGAAGCGATCAATTCTTTTGTTTCATTGCGAACAAGCGCATACGCCACACTGTTGAAATTATTATGAGCAACTTCATTAAATAACTCCATAGCTTTTGCCTCGTCACCCATCATCTTATACGTTCTGGCCATCATGTATTGAACATAGACATTATCCTCATTCAATGTCGCTAGATGTTCGAGCGCTTTCTCGTAATTACCTTGTTCGTAATTAACCACGGCATGAACCCGATGATACAATCTGAACCTATTCGGATTATCTACATCCTTCAGGATCTCTTTGATGGCATCGGCTTTCAGTAAAGCTTCTTTGTAGTCACCTTGTGTGGCAGACACAATAGCGTCCCAGTAATGCATAGATGCGGTTTGGTACTTGGTTGTAATAGGACTGTTTACTTCACGGCTAATTTGATCGGACATCGGTTTCATCATAGCCACCAATTCCTTGAGGTGTTCGCCATCACCATAGTGCATCGCGATCATTGCACAATCTGAAACACATCCCATTTTCACCCCATTTTTATTGCTCTCGGGAATATCCATAGAATCGAACATCTTTGCCCCTTCCTCAAGAAAGGCCAATGCTTTTTTATGATCCCCCTCATACAGGTACGTATAAGCTTCGAAGTTATAAGAACCGGTGCCAAACTCACTAACAGCCCGGGCATCTCTAAAATTTTGCCGTGCAAGATCATAGTGCCCCATAAAGGTATTGGCATGCCCCGCTTTTGAATGTGCAACTTCGTTCTTTGGGTCCAGTTTGGCAGCCATTTCATAATTTTCAAGGGCCATTTCAAGATTGTTTTGCGCACGATACGTATCACCCAATCCAATTCTGGCCTGCGAACTTTGCGGCAATTTATGCACCCACATTTGCATATAACGCTGTGCTTCCTCAAAATCTTTTGGGGAGATAAACAAATACGAATTGCCAAGAATGGAGACGGCCGGAGTATAACTGGAATCCAGTTCAATGGCCTGCTTCCATAAATCTCTGGCCTTTGGCTCATTATCCCGGCCCGAATAATAGCCCGCTAAATAATCCAGAGCCCTGGCCGACTTAGGATACTTTGTGACCATGGTAGTAACTATTTCTAGCTCTTTATCAGAATCATCGGCCATACCGGCTTCCAGCAGGTCCATGTTTAGAAGATCCGCCTCACTTCCTTTATTGCGCATCGCAAGGAACGCATCCCTGTTCTCTGCCCATTCCTTATTCGAACTACTGGTAAACGCTACATACATATGTCCGCTCACAAAATCCGGGTCCAGCGCTACGGCTTTTTTAAAATGAGGCCGGGCATTGACGATATCTCCCTCGTCGTATAGTTGTAAGCCTTTCATAAAGGCTTCTAAGGCTTCATCGGTGGTTGCCCCTACCGGAATATCATTTTCCGGGAATACAACCTTCGGTTCTTCCGGTTGTTTGCACGATGACATAAGA
Source organism: Altibacter lentus (assembly GCF_000746845.1). Classification (GTDB taxonomy): domain Bacteria; phylum Bacteroidota; class Bacteroidia; order Flavobacteriales; family Flavobacteriaceae; genus Altibacter; species Altibacter lentus. Next base: position 2,324,822 of record NZ_KN050846.1, read on the forward strand.
ACGAGTGTGATTACCATCACAAACGCTAAAGGTGTGTTGAAAAGTTTCATGATCTGTTGGTTTAGTTAGTTTTTTGTGTAGTATAGTTGTAAGGTAGTGTATTTCAAGCAGATAAGTGATAAATACTGAAGTTATTTCAAATTAAGAATCGTACGGTTTTATAGGATGCTGCGTAAAAGCACACCGGAAGCTCATGAGATCGTTAGATATCTGCCGGGTGGTGAAGGCACACATAGGAGTGCCAATTCCCACAGTTGGTGTCAAAACCAATGACAATTTGGTGGGAGAAGACGGGACCTTTCATCCACCAAGGGCAAGTTTTTTGTAAACTACTTATTAATGAGATATTTATCGTAACTTTTTCAACCGGAATCGCTTTCTGTTGAAATAGATTGCCATTCTAAGAGACCCTCGCACTTAAAAAAAAGGGAGCGGACATGACGTTCTGTTTTCAGAATAGTAGATACCTTATGCCTCCGCGACGGATACAAGGGGAGAAGGCTCATAAATAAGACACCTATGAACAAGCATCACGTATTTTTTAGCTACTCCAGAGAGAACTCCGACTTCGTACTCGAACTCGCAAAGAAACTCCGAAATGCCGGCGCCCTGGTCTGGCTGGACCAGTTAGACATTAAAACAGGGGAGCGCTGGGACAAGTCCATTGAGCAGGCACTGTCTGCCTCAGATGTCCTCATGGTGGTACTATCCAAAGCTTCTGTGGAATCCAATAACGTGATGGATGAAGTTTCGTACGCCCTGGAAGAGGGTAAAAAAGTGCTGCCCATACTGCTGGAAGAGTGTGACGTCCCCTTTCGCTTGCGGCGCTTGCAGTTTGCCGATTTCAGTCAGAATCCGGAAGACGGGATGAAAGTGTTGATCGCGGCTCTGGATCTGGATCGTGATAAAGTGGCCCCTGTAGCCGAAGGATCCACCCTGGCCAAAACGGTGGCCGAAACCCAAAAAACAACGGGCACTTCAAAAACAGCCGATCCCGGGGTCGCCACGCCCTCCCAAGTACAAAATGCACCCATACATAGGGAAGCGACGCCCTCCGCGGCCGCCTCCCGAAAGCCTTTTCTCTATATAGGGATCGCCCTCCTCGCCGTAGCAGCGATATGGGCGGTGTACCATTTCACTTCCGGACAAGGCACAGATAAAATGGCATTGTGTAAGTCAGATTGGACCGAACTGGAAACTGAAATGTCCGGTGGGGAAGATTTCAACGAATTGGCGGCCCTACGCAGGCATATCGAATTATATGCACCCTGTCCGCATCAGGACGAAGCCATGGATCGCATCTCCTTCCTAAAGGCCATGGGCGGGGATGCCGGAACGACAACTGCCATAGATACGGTCGATGGCACTACCCCGGCAGCCTCCACCACCTCCGGGGAGGGAACATCCAATGGAAGTACGACCAATGAGAAGAGCCAGACAACAACTAAGAACAAACCGGCGGACGTGGTGGAGACGGTGGTAAAGGCACAGCCGCTTACCGGAAGGAACGTGACGCGCGTAGCGTATGACGGCGGCTATTTTAAAGAGCTGTCGGCCACGGAATGGGTGGAAATAAACAACGACAATGAGCGGACCTTTAAACTCTTAAAACGCGACGACACTACCATCTATCTGGGCGAAGGCCCCGATGTACGCCTCACCTTGGACCTTGGCAGGTCGATCATTTACTATGCAGATGCCAATACCGAACGCTTTCACCTCTATACCATCACCACGACCTCCGGGAAAGAGAATTGAGGAGATAATACATAGGGTGTAGCCTGCTTGGGAACGGAATTTTCTTGTGTCCCATATAGGCAGGATTTTAATAATTCTATTCAGGAAATAACAGAAAGGCATGGATTGGCGTAGTCATAGGAATCCCGCAAGCAACCTTTACTAGACGGTTATTGAAGAACCGTAAAGGGTAGTGTATACATTAAGGGCACAATTTTTAATAGCGTAGTGCATCAAAACTTAATAATTAGGGAGTTAGGTCTCTAAATGATATTTACCCTCACAGTTGCATTTAGAGAATTACAATAGTTAAAAGCGTCATTAAAAAATACGCTGCCAAACGGTGCTACATTGGCAGACCCTATATAGACCCGTTCTCCGTTTAAATAAATTTCATACCTAAAAACAGTCTGATAATCCACATTGCTAACAATTTCAAAGTTGTTAACACAGGAATGAAATCCATTGACAACATCGTATGAAAATATAAAGTCATGTGGATTCTGCCCATTAGCGTTGAACACATCCACGGTTGTGTATGCAAACATATTAGTTTGTGCATTCATTTCTGCAGCCAATAAAAAAATTGACGACATGATAATTAGAAAAAATTTCCTCATAGTTTTGGTTTTAAAGATTAGTACAGATTAATTATTTAACTACTGTTTTTACCATCTTTAAAGGATATGTTGAAATACATCCTACTATTATTAGGGAGTTTTAACTAATTGGGAGAGAGTAACTTTGTTACAAGATAGCAAAAAAATTTGTTTCACGTTTTTAGGCTTGAAGTTTATTTAGTCATTGTAAAAGACAAATAAACCGTATAGCCTAAATCACATACACTTCCTTATTATGCCATAAAAATCTTTTAGTAGAGGAATAATGGTGCTTGGTAAATGCGAATTAGACGGGTTGATTCATGTTATCGTAGTATTCGCTACAAGAGGAAACTCAATACTTTTCTTTAGCATGTTTAGGGAAACGTATGCCCCAATTTTATAGTGTCATAAGTACATTTAAAATTCCAATGAGATAAAATATCGCCAGAAGTGAATAAATACATTACATTTTGTACATTTGAGTCGATATTAAGTGACTTGATAGATTCTATTTACTCGATATAAATTTTATTTAAAAATGTTGTCTTGTGGAAGTGAAAAGAATTAGTAATGTCTTTATAAATTCCAACAAATTTTTACCTCAGATAACAAACTAATTCGCATTATAATAATCTTAAACTTAATATTTGCTAACTTTAGTTGATGACAAAAATTAAAAAAGGCATAAAAAACCAGTCCTCTTTAAAAGTAGTTGACTTCTTCTGTGGAGCAGGAGGGGTAACATGTGGGTTTAAGAATATTGGAATTGAAGTTCTAGGTGGGATAGACATAGACCCACAGTTTGAAAAAACATACGAGGAAAATAATCAAGCGAAATTTCTGAATAAGGATGTTTCTAATTTGGCTCCAGAGAGTTTGAAGGATTTATTACCTATTTTCACCAATCAAGACGACTTGGTGTTTGTAGGTTGTAGCCCTTGTCAATATTACTCTAATCTTAAATCGGATAAGACAAAGTCTAAGAAAGGAAGGCTTCTGTTAGATGATTTTAAAGAATTTGTTCTCTATTACAAACCCGGTTTTGTTTTTATAGAAAATGTCCCTGGGCTTGAAACTAAGAAGGGCAGTCCCCTTCATAAGTTCAAGTCAGCATTAAGACGCGAAGGTTATTCCTTCGATCAGAAAATTTTAAATGCTAAGTATTTCGGTGTTCCTCAAAATAGAAGGCGATTTGTACTTATCGCAAGCAGATTAACGAAGGTACAGTTGCCAAAACAAGTTAGGAGCAAGGATAATACCGTGAGCGTTTCTGATGCTATTGGAGACTACAAGATTTTCCCAGCTGTTAAAGCAGGAAATGAAGATAAATCAAAATTTATTCATTCTGTTTCCAAGTTATCTCCATTGAACTTAGAGCGTGTTCAAAGAACACCTAAAAACGGGGGTAGCCGGAAAGCTTGGGAGAATGATGAGAGACTTCAGCTAGAGTGTTACAAAAATCATGATGGTCATTATGATGTCTATGGTCGCTTGCATTGGAACAGACCTGCTCCTACTCTGACAACAAGGTTTATTTACACCAGTACTGGAAGATATTCTCACCCTGAACAGGACAGAGCACTTTCTTTAAGAGAAGGTGCTACGCTTCAGTCCTTCCCGTTGAATTACAACTTTTATTCACCAAACAAAGGCGCAATTGCTACAATGATTGGAAATGCTGTTCCTCCTAAATTGGCTGAGGCAATTGGAAATTCTTTATTACAACATTGGACTGAATGGCAAAATTTAGAGCAAAGGCAAGAGCAGTAGAACTTTTGGGGAAAGGCCAAATTGCCGACCTACCGACCGCCATTACCGAACTTTGGAAGAATGGATACGACGCCTATGGCGATCATTTAAGTGCAAGTCTCTTTCTTTCTGGTTATAGAGACACACAATCACCTTTTTTTGTCTTAAGCGATGATGGAGTAGGTATGTCGAATTCCGACATTCTTGAAAAATGGATTGTTTTAGGAACCGACTCCAAAACAAGAAAAACTATTCCTGAAAAGCCTTCGTTAGCTACGCTAAACAAAACCCCACGGATGCCAACCGGCGAGAAAGGGATAGGGAGATTATCAGTGGCGTATTTGGGAAATCAAATGCTAATGTTGACCAAGAAAATTAATGAACCGCTACAGGCATTGTTTTTTGATTGGCGCATACTGGAAAACTATCACCTCTACATTGATGACATCGAAATACCCATACGGCCTATCAAAGATGCTTCCGAATTTGATTCTGCTTGGAAAGAATTACTAATGGACTACAAAAATAACTTCCCCTTAAAAGATGATGATCCAAGGCAGGAAAAGTGGGAAGAACAACCTGATCTAAAGACTGAAATACTGAAAGATTTGGGTAACATTAAGGTGCCAACGTACTTTCTATCTGAAGTAATCGAGCCGCTATGTTCCAATACCGCACATGGTACTAAATTTGTGGTTTTTGATCCCATCGATCAATTGCATTTTCTAAAGAATCATGCAAAGCCCGATGAAGAAAATGAGGACACTATCGAATTCATTCGCTCCGGGTTATCTGGTATGTCCAATGTGTTCAAGGAAGAAAAGCCTGTTTTTGACACCTCCTTTCTGATTTATGATTCCGAAATACCAACGGATTTCATTCACCAACGGGAGTTTTTTGATCACGAGGATTTTAAATATGCCGATCACTTGATTGAAGGTTCTTTTGATGATTACGGTGTATTTACCGGTAATCTGAAAATCTACAATGAGGAGGTGAAAAACCATTTGTTTAAACCAAACAAAAAAAAGGCAAAGACCTCTTTTGGACCTTTCCATATTAAAATTGCATCCATTCCCGGGGCGGGTCAGCCAACACTTTTGAACCCGGAGCTATACAAAAAGATGAATGACAAACTGGATCGTGTTGGCGGGTTATATCTATATAGAGATGGATTCAGGATTTTACCTTATGGCCGCAAAGATTGGGATTTTTTACAATTTGAGGAACGAAGAACCAGAGGAGCCGGTCATTATTTCTTCAGTTATCGAAGAATGTGGGGGTACATTGAACTATCTCGGGAGGAAAATAGCCGATTGATTGACAAGGCAGGACGGGAAGGGCTTATCAATAATAAGGCCTACAGAGAATTTAAAGCTACTTTGGTATTCTTCTTCATTGACCTTGCTAGAAAGTACTACGGTAAAAGAGCTGAGTTTGATATAAAAACAGAGCAACAAGAGAAAATTGAGCAACAAAAGCAGGAAGAAGAGAGGGAGAAAGAAGAACGTAAGCAGTTTGTCGCAAACCTTAAAGCGTATCCTAATAAACTTGAAGAGTTACAAAATGAACTCAATCGGTTAACAGAGGAGCTTGAGAAAAAAACTGGTGAATTATTCGAAGGATATGAGAAGATAGAAAATATTTTGGCTCGGATTGATGAAATCAAAATCAAAATAAACGAGCTTCAGCTTGAACCACCCAAGAAATTTATTCCTAATGATTCTCAGCGCAAACAACTTTACGATTACCGAAAGCAACGAGAGTCTATAGAGCGCAAAACAGTTAGCCATGCGAATGCCGTTATTGTGAAAGCGCAAGGTAAGCTTAAAGAAAAAGAGTTGTTAGCCGAATTCCGACGCAAACTTGCAGCCTATGAAGAAGCATTGATATCCATCATTCAGGAATACGAAGAACAACTTCAGATCTCTTTCAATCGTCTGCAAGCCGAATTTCATCAAGAAAAATCCGATGAACTGGAGGCTTTTAGAAAAGAATATGGAGTGATTCAACCTGCCACATCAAATAGAGAAATAATATATTCCAATCTAAAGGCAATAGAGGAAATCCATCAAAGCAGATCACAGCGCATAAAAGATCGAATACAGCCCTTTGTAGAACACCTTTCGCGCTTGTCCATAGGACTGGATGAAGATGCATTGGTAGGTTATTATAAGTTGGAATTTCTCAAACTGCGAGAGAAATGGCAGGAAACACAGGAATTGGCTCAGTTGGGGATTGCCGTAGAAATCATTGACCATCAGTTTAACGCCCTTTATTCGAAATTAGCGAAGATCATAGACGCCATGAAGGGATTCGTTATTGATGGAGAAGATAGTGCAACTACATACGCACTTCTTCGAACCACATTCGAACATCTGGAAAATAACTACAAGCTACTCACTCCACTCTACCGCACCACTAACCGAATACGAAAAGATATTTCCGGGCAGGATATATTTGATTATGTAGAAAAATTCTTTGGGAAAGAATTCCGTGAAAAAGAAATTCATGTGGTCGGTACTCCTGTGTTTTTAAAGGCGTCATTCTTTACATATGAGTCAATTCTAAAACCTGTTTTTATTAATGTAATCAACAATGCAGTATATTGGCTCAATTCGGTTGAAGATCGTAAACTCCTTTTCGACTTCATCGATAATAAAATTGTAATTGCCAATTCTGGAGAACCTATTGACGAGGTTTATATAAAAGAAGGAGATTTATTCAAGGCATTCTTCTCAAGGCGACCCAAAGGTCGAGGGATAGGTTTGTACTTGGCTAAAACGACTCTAAACAGTGTTGGCTATGAAATAACCGCGACACAGGATCCGAAATACAATCAATTGGACGGAGCCTGTTTCCTTATTTACGAAGAAAATCATGAATCCTAATTTTGACACAATTGCTTCGACTATTCTACAGAATTCGATAAAGTCGGCCATTTTTATTGATGATCGAGTGCTCCTGCCATTTGAAGCTAAAACCGATCCCGATATTTTGGACTATAGCAACCTCATAGCCCCATTCGAAGAAAGGGGATGCACGTTGTCCTTTTACCGGTTTGGCAATGAATGGAGAACGAAAGCAAATTTTCTGTTTAACAATAGAGACCTCCTCATTTTGGACTGGCAACTGCGAAAAAATCAAGATACCTATTCGGATACCTTCGCCATACTTCAGGAAGCTGTACAAACCAACAGCCTGCATTTCTGCTGTATTTATACGGATACCAACCCAAATGCTTTTATTGACAAGATTATTTTTCCCGTACTGTACTACTTCGGGTACTGCATAAAATTAACCGGTGCCGAGCTTAGCGTCATAAGGAAGCAATTCATCGGTTTTTGTGATGGGGAAGGCTTGGATTCAGAAGAAGTAATTGCAGTCCTGAACCCATTGTTCAGGGAATATATTCTTTACTCAACCGACTCTACAAAAAAGCGTGAACTAACTAAACAGATACTGGATTATCTGAAAGAGTCATTTTCAGATTTCCAACAAATCAGAAATGGGGTTAGGGAAATTACAGGAGACTTAGGTCGTTCTTTCGCTGCCCTGGCTTATGCTTTTGAAGAACAATCCATTCCAATTTGCGAGATTACACACAGAATTCGCATTAGAAAGACCGAATCCGACAACTGGCGTTTGTATGTGAATAATACGATTATAGCTATTGCTAATAAAGACTCAATTCAAGAACAGCTTTTTTATGAAGAGTTTAAAAACTCCATTGTGGATGAGCACAATATCTTTCTAACCCTCCTAGGCTTGGAAATGCGAAATGCCTTTCGCAAAGGCTCCGGCTTCATTGGAAAGGAATTGGACGAAATAGACGAAACAGCATTCTTCTATCACCACCAAAACATCCAACCCAAAGATGCTTTCTACGAATTTTTAAGGGAATTATGGGTAGATCAAGCTACACACTTTCTTAGTACCGATGAGCCTACATTGTACTCAACTTTGGAAGAATATAAGGCTAACAATAATATCGACAGTAAGGTAAATGATTTTGAACAGCAAATCCAATCCGAACTTATATTTCAAGAGGCTCTTGTTAAGCTCAATAATTTCTACAATCAATTACGATTTAACCCGCAGGGCGAAGAACTATTGAGTTTCGGTGATGTGTTGAAACTCAAAAAAGGGAATAACACCATTGAATATGTAATGTGCATCACTCCGTTGTGTGATTGTGCCGATCCAGTTAAGATAAAAAGACAATACTTTTTTGTAAGATATGAAACAGTAATTGAAAGTTATTTAAATTCCTTGAAAAAGGCTGAAGGAAAGTATATTTCCTATTTACGTTTGGAAGATGGAATATTATGTATAGATTGGGGCGAATGTAAACCGTTTTCAATGTACGTTAGAACTCCTAAGCTTGGTAGTCTTTCAAAAGTGTGTTATCAAAACGAATGGTTCGAATTGGAACATTTGGGTCGTATTAAGGAAAATTTTGCTCAACGTATTGCCAATAAGGCATTAAGCTACCCTGCCAGGGTTGGTGTTTCATTGGCTCAAATTATCTAGTAACCAAAATTGTGAGCGAATTATACACACTGATAGAGACAATAAAACACATCAAGTCAGGAAATCAATTTCAACGATACATTGATTTCATCCAATTCCCCTTTTACCGTAACATAGAAATCGATACACGGATAACTTTTGATTTCCCGTTGACCGTGTTTATCGGTCAAAACGGTTGTGGCAAGAGTTCTTGTTTACATGCCCTCTATGGAGCACCTGACAGATACACTCCATATAAATTTTGGTTCGATACCAAAGTCGATCCCGTAAATTATTATGATGAACAGCGTAAGCGACATTCCTTTTGGTACTCATTTCAGGAAGGCAAACAAACCAAAGAGGTAATTAAAGCGAGAATTAAGAGGCAAAACGATCCGAATTATTGGGAAACCAGCAGACCCTTGGCATGGGCAGGAATGGGGACGAGAAGTAATCGAAATGAGAGAGATAGTCCCATTGTCAAAAATGTAGTTTACCTTGATTTTCGTTCAGAGTTAAGCGCCTTTGATAAATATTTCTATTTTGGTAATCTAAAATTTAGCCGAGCGAGAAATAAACAAGAATACCTAAGAGGGAGATCATCCTCTCTGAACAAAATATTTACAGGTGAGAAGCCCATAATTAACTCCAAAACAAGAGCATTAAATGATCCCTTAGAGACACTATCAGCTAATGAGCTCAAATGGATTTCCTTTGTTTTAGGAAGACAATATGTAAGCGGACTTTCGGTCTTACATGAGCTGTTCAGAAACGAAGGTTATTCCGTGCTGTTTCAAACTAATTTTGCCAAATACTCGGAGGCTGTTGCGGGAAGCGGTGAAATTGCCGTGGTAAGGTTGGTTAGGGAAGTATTAGCTGCAGAAAGCTATTCATTAATATTATTGGACGAACCGGAAGTATCATTACACCCCGGAGCGCAGACCAGACTTAAATTATTCCTACTCAACCAAATCAAGAGCAAAAAACACCAAGTGGTGTTAACCAGTCATTCACCATCCATTGTAAAAGGTCTTCCTAAGGAGGCGATAAAGGTGTTCTATCAGAACCCCGGAAATGGAAGGTTCTTGGTAAAAGAAAACCTTACCCCTGAAGAAGCGTTTTTTTACATCGAATTTCCGATTGAAAACCGAAAGAACATTGTTGTGGAAGATGTACTGGCACAGGAAATTGTTTCCGGGGTATTGAGTAAAATGGGTGAGGAAACGGAAAATCTATTTAATGTAAAGTTCAATCCCGGTGGAGAATCCGTGATCAAAAAAGATTTTATCACTGTCTTTTGTCGAGAACAAAATTCGCAGGACTTCGTGTTCTTTGACGGAGATCAACAGCCAGAGAATTCACATCTCGACTGGAAAACTATTCCAATGGCTGACTTAACTGTTGAAAATCTCAAATCAAAGATTCGAGAACAAACCGGTGAAGAGATTAAGTTTTCTGTTGATGGCAGCCAAGGAGCAGGAAATCAACCCCAACAACTGGAATTACAGAAATTATTTTTGGACTATTATTTGTCCAACGTCTTCTATCTTCCAAAGCAAATTCCAGAGGATATTATTTGGAACGATGTATTCGCAGAAGCCCTGATCAAAGGAGTTATCCAGGATGACACAATAATAGAACAGAAGCTGGTAGAACTCATGACCATTCAAGTAACAAAGCAAAAATTCGCTTTCGTTTCCGACCTGATTCAGGGAGGAAGCAATGCAGAGACTATTTTAAGTGTTCAAAGGCAGTTTTTACAACGATGGTTAAATGCTGAGAATAATGATTTTGTGACTATCAGAGATTATATTTTAGCAATTGTAAATTCTTAGAATATACTTTTAACATTAAGATATATCTTGTAATGAAGATTAGCTTCAGAAAAATTTATTAATTACAAAAAAAGAGGCGGTTTCCCGCCCCTTTTCGCATCATGACTAAGCAATCGTAGCGATCGCTAGGGATTGTGCCCCCTGTAAGGGGTAATACTCGCCATCGGCGGTCTCTTGGAAGAAGAGCACGCCAATTACGCTCAGCGACACCACCGTATCGGGCAGCGCCTCGGTCAGCCCCAGATCCGTGGTCAGGATTGCTTCCTCCGTGGTAGTCACATCCGCCGGGAGCAATTCCCCCAAGGTCACCTGTCGGCTACCGTTCAGTTCTGGTTCCACCGGAACATACGCCTGGAACGCATCATCATACACATGGTCACTCAACAAGGTGGTGGCCAATACAAACTGATAGTGGGTGGTACCCTCCGGCAGTTTCAGCTCGGTCTCCATCTCAAAGGCCGGCACCGTCCAGGTCACTACAGAGCGGTTTGCGTCGATGGAAGGCGCATCATAGAGTGCCGAAAACACACTGTCAAACGCCCGTTCTTTATTGAACTCAAAGCCGTGGAACAACGGTTTGTTCGCCCCCATGATAAAGGAACGCCTGCCCCGTTTCCCGGGTCCCTTAGAACTCATCCGCCTAAAGAGCCCCGTCAGTCGGGCCGAAGTGGTCGTGCCACCCATCCTTTTGATCAACGAACCCAACGATTTCCGCAAGGTCATCGACATCAAGGCTGCCCCTGTAAACTCGTTCATATTCTCACGAGTCCGTTGAAACTTCGGATCGTTCTCGATACGTTGCTTGTTCAAACTTCCTTTTTTCCGAACCAGTTGCTTTCCTTTTCGCTCATAGAACGTTAGATCATCAAAGGTTCCTTCTAACTTGATAAAACTTTTTTGTGTACCCATAATTTCTAGGATTTAAAAGTTAAACATAAATGCCGGTGTGCGAATGCCATGTCAAAAGGAGTCTGCAGCACCCTCCCGAACAGGGCATTTTTTCGAACACCAACAGGTCAAACATAGAACGGCATTTTCAAACATCCAAACACCCCTGTCCGATTTGGCCGCTTTTGGACACACTTTACCGGAATTGTCCACTATTGTCCGTTTTTGTCCGTTTTTGGTCACTTTGTCCGTTTTTGACCGCTTTTTCCAAAATACCTATCCCCAGGCTATCCCCACCTTACCCCCGGGGAGTGAGTAGTGATTGGTGAATGGTGATTGGTGATTGGTGAATGGTTAGTGGTGAGTGATGAATGGTGAGTGGTGAAGAGTGAATGGAATGGTTTTTTCTGTACTTCGGATTAAACAGCTAGCTTTAATTTTTATTGCTAAGTAAGAATATTTATCTAGTTTGAATATTACGATACGAAGGACAACCCTTTTACGCCAGAATATGCACACAAAACTTCGAGATCCAGGAGGCCACCGCCGGTGGCTGACGCGGAGTTTTGGGGGCGGTTCCCGGCATCAAAGGCCGGGAAATTCCTCGTAAAAGGCCTCCTTTTTTTCGTTCTTTTTTTGGAGGAGCAAAAAAAGAAAATAAAAAATAAAAAAAAACAATACTTCTCGATACAATGCACCTCCGGCGCATCACTCGAAGTGACATCTAAATGATTAATTGAAGAACATCCTTTTTATCAGCCTTGCCTCCGACGAGGTGCCAAAGGCACTGAGAGGAAGGCATTTTAAAAAAGCTCGGAGATTCAGTGAGCATAGCGAACGCCGAGTTTTTGCATTGGTTTGGAATGCGTGAGCATTTCAAAATGCCTATGAAATCGAAGATTCACGAGCACCGAAATATCAAATCAAAAAGTGCGAGTAAAAGGAAAAAAGGTACTTTTCGACTGCCTCCGACGAGCATAGCGAGAGGAAGGCACTATTTCTTTTATACCAGCAAATGCGAAGCATTCATGAATTCCTTTAAAAAGCAATATAAACGCATGAATAAAAGAAAGTTGAATAATAGAAGAAAACTGGTTAAAAACAAAAACCTACTACTTCAGCTTTAATTCAGCTTTACTTCGGCTTTAATTCGGGTATACTTCGGCTATACCTTGGCTGTAAGCAAGGTGAACATCGGTCATAAGGCGGCTGCAATAGAAGGCAGTGTACGATCGAAAGCCGCGTCAGAAAAGGGCTTAACACGATGTGACATGTAGGTGATACACTAAAAAACCCCTCATACCTAACATGGCCTTCAGAGACCTTAAAACTGTACGAAAATTCTAGAATGTGTTAAAATTTATACGAAAGGGGTTCAGACAAACGTTTTTTGTTCTATGCGTGCATAGTATATGCGACAAGCCCCATGAAGTTTCACCCGATGCAGATCCACCGCCCCAATGGATGGGCATCCTAAAAAAAGAAAGACATGAGACAACAACGCATTTGTATTTACCACACCGACGTCTCCTTGCTTACCGGCAAGGGAGAGCGCTCCGCCCGAAGGATCATTCAATCCATCAAGCAACACTCCGGTAAAAATGAACATCAGGCCGTGACGGTCTGTGAACTCTCCCAATACCTGGGCCTCGATCCCTTAGTGGTCTATAAGACCATCAACAACCTGCCACTGCTGGAGGAATGGGCGGGAGAGTAGCTTTCTAACGTTTTTTTGCTGCGCTTTGTGTAGCCTCACCTTCTATAACGAAAAAAATTTTAAAAAAGAGGGTAGGGTAAACGCAAGTTGAACTGTTGTACGTATATAGGGATAAGCTCCGTATTTGAAAGTGATCTTATTTTTATGTAACTTTATAAAAAGGCCACAACATGAAAAGACGTAATTTTATTAAGAAATCGGGACAGGCGCTCCTAGCCGCCACCACCATTTCAATTACAGGAAGCCTTATCGCTTCTTGTAGTTCAGACGACGATACATTCTTTGACGACGGCTATTACGGAGATGGCTACTACGACGACGGGTATTATGACGATGGGTATTATGATGATGGCTACTACGATGACGGCTACTATGATGACGGTTATTACGATGACGGCTACTACGACGACGGTTATTACGATGACGGCTATTATGATGATGGTTACTACGACGATTAACCCGTTCAAAAAGGGACCCAACAACACACAATATGAAACGCAGAAAATTTATTAAGAAATCGGGGCAGGCCTTACTGGCAGTTTCTACAGTGTCAATAACAGGCCATCTCATTACCTCTTGTACGCCCGAAAGTTCCGAAGACTTCTTCGGGGACGGCTACTATGGCGATGGCTATTATGGGGATGGGTATTATGATGATGGCTATTACGACGATGGTTACTACGATGACGGCTATTACGATGACGGGTATTACGACGATGGGTATTACGATGACGGATACTACGACGATGGCTATTATGACGATGGCTATTATGACGACGGTTATTACGACGATGGATACTACGATGACGGGTATTACGACGACGGCTATTATGATGATGGCTACTATGACGACGGCTATTACGGAGACGCTCAGGAATTGATCGATATTCTGTTGGACGGTACCTGGTTTGTACAGATGTATATAGACAGCGGAAGCGACCAAACGGCCACCTATGCAGGCTACAACGTCGATTTCATGACCGCCAATAATGTGGTGGCTACCAACGGGTCGAACACCAATAACGGTGTCTGGCTGGTAAGCAGCAACGGACAACAGTTGAACCTGGCCTTTAGCGGCTCACCGTTCGATGAGTTCAATGACGAGTGGGATGTCTTTAGTGTAGAGCCCACCCGCGTGGAGGTCCGTGACGTAAGTGGCGGCGGCGGCGGAACCGATATCCTCGTCTTCGAAAAACTATAATCGGAAGATATATTTCTAACGGGACAGTCCATTTTATCAGTACAGCATCCCTGTTCTTATGAGTGGAGTGTCCTTTTTATTGCGTTTGCATGAGCACAGTTCTATTCTTACATGACACCGGCCTGGCCACCCCAAGAGGCGCCGAACTTACCATAAAACAATTGATCCGCCTGGGTGAGGAGCGGGGGCATACGGTCTTGCTGGACTACCTTAAGGATCTGGAAGATACCAAATCTCATATCCAAAAAGCCGATCTTGTTATTCTGAACAGTACCTCCCGCTGTACCTTCGAACTGGAACTGGTACAACACCTGGTTGAAAACGAAACGCCCTACGTGAAGGTAGAATACGATTACAATTTCTGCATTCGGCGTAATATCCTCTGCACCGTCGACCGAAACGTTCGCAGTTGCTGCCACCCCGATAAGTTCCACTGGTTCCGAAAGCTTTTCGCCAACGCTCGTCTCAATGTCTTTCAATCCCCCAAACACTTCCAGTCACATTACGAATTCTATGGCGAAGCGGTAACCAGTAAATTGATCATGCCGCCTACGGTAGAAGTGTCGCTTTTAAACCCTTCGGAAGAAAAGCAGGACCATACCATTCCTTTTTTCGGAGACCTTAATTATTTAAAGGGCGGACACGAATTTGTCACCTACGCCGAAGAACACCCCGAGACCCGTTTTACTGTCTACGGAAGGAACCGCCTGCGACGGGAGATGCCACAGAATATGAGCTTTCACGATCCTGTTTCCAATGAAGAAGTGCTCGACATCCTCGGAAAGACCAAACGCTTTTTCTGCAAACCGGTATGGCCCGAACCTTCCGGCAGACTCGCCGCGGAAGCCTTCCTCTCCGGTTGTGAGATGATCGCTAATGACAGGGTAGGGACCTTCTCTTTCGATTTTTATCCGAACGACAAGGAACAGGCCAAAAAAGAAATGGAACAGGCTCCCGAGGTCTTTTGGAAATCGGTGGAAGGGATATTGACCACTTCTGAAGCGTCCTCCAAAGCACCTTCTCTGGGGAATGTACTGGTCTATAAGAGTTACGGCGGACTGGGAGATATCTTCTTTGCCATTCCGGCGATCTATAAGATCAAGGAAGTATCCGGGAGTTTACACTTCGCGGTGGCACCCCGTCTGGTGGACTTCTTTGCCAAACACCTGCCCGGTATCAAGGTGGTGAACGAAAAGGAAGTACGGGAACAGGAGGATGGGTATGACCACATCTACGAATTTGGGAATTATCCGGCATTTCGCGGGTACCACCTGCCACACGCTTTAAAATATCCCACCCATAAAAAGGTGAAGCAACACGCCATTCAGCATTATATCGATACGGCGGCCAAGCTGCACAAGGACATCGATAACCATCTGGAACGCTACCCCTACTTTAAAAGCAAGAAGGATTCCACGAACCCTTACTTTGTTGTGCATCATGGTGCCGGCTTCTTACTGAAGATCTGGCCTACCGATAAGTTCGCGGCACTCATAGAACGTCTCGCAACCATTTATCCCCATCTGGATTGCAAGGTCATCATGGGCCCCGACGATCCCGATCTCGCTCAGTATTTCACCAAAGAGCTGCCGCATGTGTCCTTTGTGACCGGGGGTATGCTGGACGTGGGCGAGGCCATGGCAGGAGCACTGTTCCATATAGGGAACGACGCCGGGATCACACACGTAGCGGGGGCCTTTAATGTGCCTTCGGTAGGGATCTATGGTCCCACCGGACCGGGAAGCTGGGGAAGCTTTGCCGAACACAATGAGTTGATCTGGGGAAAGAAAGGGGTCTGTGCCATTCGATGCAACTACGATGTCATCCTCAATTGCGATCATAAGATCTGCCTCAACTCGGTCACGGTAGACCGGGTACTGGAAGCATTGTACAAAGTATTACAACGTGCCTACCCCGAACAGGAAGAGCTGTTGCGGGTCAATCCGCAGGCCACCTTCGACTTCACAGAGAACGACTGCCTTGTGACCCTGGGGGAGAACGAACTGCTGCTGGAATATCACAATGCAGACATGAAGCAGCACATCGAGTCCCTTTTCACCCAACCTGCTTCAGTAAACGCAATGGAAGGAGATTTTGCGCTGGTGGTGGACGTGCTCAAACAACAGCACATTCTTTTTGAAGTACCTACCTTTCAAAGATAGCCTGCTCACTTTTTAGTATCTTTCCGATTCAAAAAAGGCAACTATGATTCACGATACCATCCGCAACCGACGTGCAGTTTTTCCTGTACAGTACAACACCGAAGCAATCACAAAGGAGGAGATACAACAAGTCTTAGAGGCAGCAAACTGGGCACCCACCCACAGACGCACCGAACCCTGGCGGTTTAAGGTCTTCTACGGACCTGCGAAAGAGAAGTTAAGTGCGTTTCTGGGAGAAAAGTATCGGGCGACCGCATCCCACTTTTCAGAATTTAAACACAACAAGACCCTGCAAAAACCCTTGCAGTCGGGTTGCGTCATTGCCATTTGCATGCAGCGCGACCCTGCCGCATCCGTTCCCGAATGGGAAGAGGTGGCCGCTACCGCTATGGCGGTACAGAACATGTGGCTCACAGCGCATGAACTTAATATTGGGGCGTACTGGAGTTCCCCTGCGGCTATTCATTCCTTGGAGGAGATCGTCCCGCTGTCAGAGGGAGAACGTTGTCTGGGTTTTTTCTTTATGGGAAAATACGACGGTCCGCTTTCCGAAGGTTTCCGAAATTCGTCTATTGAAGAAAAGACGGAATGGGTCTAAAAGAACACGTCCCAATGTACCCAGACTTTGTAGAGGAATAATCCTAAATACACCAGGGTGGCCATGAATTTTATAAAAGTGGAGGCCAGGAATCCTATAAAAGAACCAACCGCCGCCCGAAAGGCTTGCTTTCCTTGTGTCTTGTTAAATACCAACTCACCTATGAGAGCTCCGGCAAAAGGTCCTATGAGAATACCCATGGGAATAGGGGCAATGATACCAACAAGCAATCCAATGGTAGTTCCCCAGGCTCCGGCCTTACTGCCGCCAAACTTCCGGGTACCAACGGCAGGAATGATATAATCCAGAATATAGATACCTATGGCTACCACACCGGTTAGGATAATAAAGAGCCAGTCGAAGGTCATACCCGGCGCGAGATACAGCACCAGTAGTCCCAGCCAACTTACAGGAGTCCCGGGAATTACAGGCAACAGACTGCCCGCAATACCAACGAACATCAATAGAAAGCCAATAGCGAGAAGAAGAAGGTCCATGAAAACGGATTAGGTCCTGCAAAATACAAATTCATTGAAATAAAGCACACAGGTAGAAAGGCATAGTTTCGGTAAAATTCGTAATTTCGAAAGCAGTTGTATTGCGATGATAAAAAACTATCCATACTTTCTTGTCCTTGTTACG
This sequence comes from Altibacter lentus, assembly GCF_000746845.1. Taxonomy (GTDB): domain Bacteria; phylum Bacteroidota; class Bacteroidia; order Flavobacteriales; family Flavobacteriaceae; genus Altibacter; species Altibacter lentus. Next base: position 2,342,465 of record NZ_KN050846.1, read on the forward strand.
TTAATTTCTTCATGCCAGTTCTTCGAAACTGAAAAGATCTCTACGGAAACATTTTACGAAGAAGAAGTGCGTACGATCGATTGGAAAGAGGTGGATCAATATCCCACCTTTACCGAATGCGAGCTCGAAACCGAAAAACTGCAGCAAAAGAGTTGTTTTGAACGTACCTTGTCTGCCAAGATCTACGAATACCTCTACACCAAACAAATGAAGGCATTACAGGACCTGAACGATACGCTGTTCCTGGATTTTGCGGTAAACAGGAATGCGACCTTAACCGTGGATACCGTAAAGATCGATAGTGTCATCAAGGCAGAATTCCCCAAGCTGGAAGGCTGGATCCAGCAAAGTATCGATGCCATAAAATTAGAGGCCCCTGCCTACAAAAGGGGGATTCCGGTAAAAACTGAATTCACCTTGCCCATTATCGTTAAAACGCAGGAATTATAGATTCCACTTATATCCTAAAGTAAGTTCTAAGGGAAACTCTCCGTTGTCGTCAAGATTGATCGCCACTACATCATTGAACAGAAAGGTAAGATATCCGTTCCCCAAGGCGTGGTCAAATCCAATCCCAAAAGAACCGGGGAACTGGAATTCACTTCCGCCGGAGAAGGTGGTCACTTCCTCTCCTTCCACCAATATCTGATTTCTGGAAATGCTCGTGAAGGCAGCCGGCTTGGCGTTGATAAAAGCATCAAACCGATCTGTTTTTATGAATTTAAAGCGATAGTTAAAAGAAACCTGCGAGGAAGAGAAGTCATAATCTGAACTGCTTATAAGTTGCCGAAACTGAAACACAATGGCATGCCGCCGCAATCGCACCTCGTCTATGATCTCGAATTCCACACCCAAAACAGGTAAGAAGCTATTGTCGGGATTGAAAAAATAGGCGTTGTTCGACAATCCGGCAAAACCTCCCAGTCGGGTTTTTAATTGAATGGAGACGGTTTCTACAGAATAGGTAGGGTCTATTTTTTTGTTATAAGCAATAAAGAAAGCACGTAAACTGGGAAGGGTGAGGTTTACATCCTCCACAGCTACCACAGCATCTGCGGTCTGCGATCTCAGTACTTCTTTATATTCTTCCTGATAGTCACCGTCAGTCTTGGTATTCTTAAGTTCAACAATGTCGTTCCCCTTTTTTGAAAAGTAACGATATTCACCATCGATGGTGTTCCAAAGGAGTGTAAGGGTTCCTTCCACCTCGGTCTTCAAACTATAGGTAGTTCCCGAGACGGTATAGTTTTGTTGCGCCTGTAGTGCAGGATAGCTCAAAAGCATTAAGAACAGGCAGAGGAGCGGTAGGTGTTTCATAAGGGCTTGATTTAGTACTGCTAAAGGTAAAAAATTAATTCAATTTACATGTTTTTTATGCAAACGCCCTTTCCAGGTATACGAGCCGGTGATGCTGCCAAATACAACGGTAACAGTAACCATAGGATAAAGGAGCGCATTGAGTAAGAATCGTCCTGCTGAGGTCTGTTGCCCAAAGAAACGCTCGGTTCGTATCAAAACAACGTAGTCTATGACCAATTTTGTGCTCAAAAGAAATATATATCCCGGCCACCATGCGCTGTTGAACAAGCAGAGAACAGGGCCTGCCAGCATAAGAAGATTTGTGAGAAACACAATAATTCCCAGTGCTTTGGACTCCATGCTCTTTTGATGGGCCGTTTTCGATGCCCAGCGAATGCGTTGGGCCATAACTGCGCTCCAGGTTGTTTCGGGTTGTGTCGTGACGATCGCTTCCGGGGACTTTAGAAAGTGGACTTCTTTTGGGAAGGCCTGTTGGATCTTTTCTAATAAGAACAGGTCATCTCCGCTGGCGATATGGTCATTCCCTTCAAATCCTCCAACGCTTTCAAAAGCTTTTCTGTGATAGGCGAGATTGGCTCCGTTGCACAAAAAAGGGTGTCCCAGCCCGAAACTCCCCATGGCAACTGCCTGAAGGCTTAGTGCGTCCAGATATTGGTAGTTTTGGACCATAGTTCCGTTCGTTTCATAACGTACAGGTCCTGCAACAAGCCGGGCTTCGTTCTGTTGTATAAAAGCATCGAAAGTGTCCAGCCACCCTTTTGGAACAGAGCAATCGGAATCGGTGGTGATGATCCATTCGTGCTTGGCTTCGGAAATGGCCGTGGTAATGGCATCTTTCTTTGGAGATCTACTGTGACGCTCGTTGGAAAGAATCAAAGAAGGGGCCCGTTGTCTCGATCGATCCTGCAGCATCACTTCCAGCATTGATACTGAAGCATCTTCCGAAGCATCGTCCACAAAGATCAACTGATACAGGTCCGGCGGATAGGATAGCTGCTGAAAAGTACGTACAAGCTTCGGAAGTGTCTTTTCCTCATTCCTGAACGGAACTATGATCGAAAAGCGGGTCAACGGGGTAACTGCTTCCGAAGAGAACACACCCAGCTGCAAATTGCCAATGAGCAAGAGTCCCAAACTAATGAGATAGATTAAGCCAATACATATAAAGACCAGTATCATGTTCTATTCCTGTACGTGAATAAAAAATAGCTTCCCAGAATAGAAGGGAGTACAAAATTCAAGACCCACATGGCCAGAACCGTGCAAAGAACAGTGAGTTCGGGAACTCCCGCCATGGAAAAGAGCCACAAGGCGGCACCTCCGCGCACCACCACATCAAACAGAAAGATGGTGGGAATGACCGATACCAGAAGGTACATGGCAAAGATAAGTGGATAGGCCTGGGATAGCGACAGGTCTGCCTCAAAGAAACGGAGCAATTTTAAGAACAGATATGAAAAACACAAATACCGCAGCACAGAGAGAACAACTACCTTCCGCTTTATGGAATAGGGTATCTTTTTGATGTACTTCCACACCTTGAAAAGGGAGAACCCTTTAATAAGCAATTCCCGTTCTTTCAGATACCAGCCCACTAGGATAAGAACCAAGAAAACCATGGCGAAAACAAGAAGGTGAGGGGTAGAAAAGGAGAGATCGTAGGTAGTAGCTACCATAAGCATTCCAATGCTTCCAAAGAACACGGTGGCAGCCATTTGAGCGGTATTGCTCACAAAATTGAGCAGCAACACTTGTTTTCGCTTTTCTGGAGGAAAATAAAAAGCCTTCGCACCGTATTCTCCAATGCGGTTGGGGGTCACTAAAGATACGGCCAGGGCTGTAAGGCTTTGCTGCGCCGCTTCCCGAAAAGAAAGTGTTTGTACCGGTTGTATGACCGTCTTCCACTTAAGGATCTCCAGCGACCAGTTAAGGGCCGCCAGACCTAAGAACAAGGGTAGGACCCACAATGCTTTGCCTCGCATGCTGTTCGAAAAAGCTTCCAGTGTCTGTGAATCGGTGGCGGTTATTTTCGTGTAGATAAACCAAAAGATGGCCACAAGAATAAAAACTTTTAGGGCTGCAAGCAGATATTGTTTAGCTTTGTCTGAAATGCGGATCATTAAAAACGAAAGTACTACTTTTTACTTGGTTTCGTTTTACAAGCAAGCTGTTGGTGTATGAATTCTGAAAAAATCATTTTAGGGATCGACCCCGGAACCACTATCATGGGATTCGGTCTTATAAAAGTGGTAAAAAAGCAAATGCATTTTATGCAATTGAACGAGTTGATCCTTACCAAGTACGACGATCATTACCTGAAGCTAAAGCTCATTTTTGAACGTACCATTGAGTTGATCGACACCCACAATCCCGATGAGATCGCCATTGAGGCACCCTTCTTCGGAAAGAACGTACAATCCATGTTAAAACTGGGAAGAGCACAAGGGGTGGCCATGGCTGCGGGACTTTCCAGGCAGATCCCCATCACCGAATATTCACCAAAAAAGATCAAAATGGCTATCACCGGGAACGGGAATGCCAGTAAAGAACAAGTAGCAAAGATGCTCCAGAGCCTGCTCCAATTAGAAAAACTACCTAAGAACCTGGACAGCACCGATGGTCTGGCGGCTGCGGTGTGTCATTTCTACAATTCGGGTAAGACCGAGATCGGGAAGAGCTATACCGGCTGGGCAGCCTTCGTGAAGCAGAACGAAGGCCGTATTGACAAATAGAACCACAGTAATACAGTAAAAACACCTGAACCACATCCAATAATTCCTCTCATGGCAGGCATTTACATACACATCCCTTTTTGCAAGCAAGCCTGTCATTATTGTGACTTCCATTTTTCAACGTCCCTAAAGAAAAAGGACGAGCTACTAAAGGCGATTCATACAGAGCTGGTGCTTCGGAAAAGCGAATTGCCACAACCGGTTGAAACGATTTACTTTGGCGGCGGGACACCAAGTCTCTTATCTAAAACCGAACTGCAAACCATCCTTTCCGTCGTTTACGAGCATTATGTGGTAACTCCGGATCCCGAGATCACCCTTGAGGCCAATCCCGACGACCTTTCCGAAGCGACCCTGAAAGAACTTTCTGAAACGGCCATCAACCGCTTGAGCATCGGGGTTCAATCATTTTTTGAGGAAGACCTGAAGCTTATGAATCGCGCTCACAACGCTTCCGAAGCATTAAAAAGTATCGAACTTGCAAAACGGTATTTCAACAATTGCAGCATCGATCTCATTTATGGCATTCCGGGGATGTCCCTTCAACGCTGGGAGGAAAACCTGCAAACGGCACTTTCCCTTGAGGTACCCCACCTGTCCTGCTATGCCCTTACGGTGGAACCAAAAACAGCTTTGGAAGCTTTTATAAAAAAAGGGGTTGTGGCTCCGGTAGATGATGCCGTGGCGCAGGCACATTACGAAGCGCTCGTAGAACGCACCGAAGCAGCCGGCTACGCGAATTATGAGTTCTCGAATTTTGGATTAAAGGGGTTTCATTCCAGGAACAATACTGCGTACTGGCATGGAAAACCGTATTTGGGGATAGGGCCTTCGGCACATAGTTACAACGGGGATACCCGCAGTTGGAATGTGAGTAATAACGCTAAATATATTCAAAAGATCTTTGAGGGCGACCTGCCACTGGAGCGGGAACAGCTCTCCACGAGGGATAAATACAACGAATATGTGATGACCCGCTTGCGAACACAACAAGGGGCTTCTTTAGCGGAGATCGAGACACTTTTCGGTTTGAAATACCGTGAATATGTTTTGCAACAAGCCAAAGAATATATGGATGAAGGATTGTTGCTGCTGTCGCCACCCTTCCTGAAAATTAGCAGAAAGGGAAAATTCTTGAGTGATGGAATCGCATCCGGTTTATTCTTAGTAAATTTAGATTCCTAAAACAACAACTTGAAAGCAACATTTAAGAAGGGCGAGCAGCTGGTTACGGTCGACCTGTCAAAACCATTGGATATCTCTATGGTGTTAAAGGGTTCTTCCGAAAATCCTTTGGCCTGGTATCTGGATGCTCCAAGCATCGAACCTGTTACTATGGATAAGTGGGTAGGGAAGGTGAGCGAAGGAGCTTCGGTGAATTTCAACAATATTTATTTCAATCCCCATGCCCATGGGACCCATACCGAGTGTGTGGGGCATATTTCAGAAACATTTCATTCGGTGAACGATGCGTTGACAAATTTCTTTTTTTTTGCCGAAGTAATTTCCGTAGCGCCGGAAACGGTGGGCGAAGACCAGATCATTCCCGCTAAGGAGCTAAGGACCCTGCTGGAAGGGAAACACCCTGAAGCACTTGTACTGCGCACCCTTCCGAATACTGCTTCAAAACGAACACGACATTACTCACATACCAACTGGCCGTATTTGCACGAAGAAGCGGCTACCTATCTTAGAGAACTGGGGGTGAAACACCTGCTTATCGATCTTCCTTCGGTAGACAAAGAAAAGGACGAAGGAAAACTGCTGGCTCACAAAGCGTTTTGGAATTACCCGGAAGCCCCACGTTATGATGCAACCATTACCGAATTCATCTATGTTCCCAATGCTGTTGCCGATGGCGCCTACCTGTTGAATTTACAGATCGCTTCTTTTCACAACGACGCAGCACCAAGTAAACCGGTGTTGTTTAAACTACTTTAAATGAAAACAACCTTGAGAATTGAAGAAATAGCACAATTTGCATTGGGAGTCTTGTTCTTTTCATGGCTCGACTATGCATGGTATTGGTTTCCTTTGCTGTTGCTTCTTCCGGACATTGGCATGTTGGGCTATGTGTTTGGTCCGAAGACAGGAGCCCTCACGTATAACCTTCTGCACCATAAGGCTGTTGCGACTGCCTTTATATTATTGGGGATGATGTTGTTAGGAGATTTTTATACATTAGTAGGCGTTATCATGTTTGCTCATGCCAGTATGGACCGGGTTTTTGGCTACGGATTAAAATATCAAGATAGTTTTAAACACACCCATTTGGGAACAATAGGAAAGAAATAATATGGAATTACTATTTATAGGATTGGCCGCCGGAGCGATTGTTGCCTATTTTCTTTTTTCCGGGTTTTCACGCAACAGGAAGAAAGAGAAGACAACGACCCAGTCTGTAATCCTCATGGAAAAGATTCGAAGTGTTTGTAAGTTCATTACCGTAGAAGGTGATTTTTCGGAGATCTATCATTATGAGAATGTAAAGGATAAATGGCTCAATATTGTATTGGGAAAAAAGAAAGCCTTGATCCTGATCGACGCCAAAGCTCATATTGGCTTCGACCTTACCAAGATCAAGATGTCGGCAGATACACAAACCCGAACCATCACATTGACCAACTTTCCCCAACCCGAAATGCTTACCATCGAAACCGATTTCAAATACTACGACAAGAAAGAAGGCTGGGCAAATCCGTTTACCGCATCTGATCTCACCGAGATCAATAGGGAAGCAAAACAACACATTATCGATAAAGTTCCGGAAAGTGGCTTGTTTCAAGAAGCGTCCAATCAGGCACTTGAGACCATTAAACTGATGGAGACCTTGGTCGAGACCATTAATTGGAAACTGGATTATTCGGCTCTGGAAACTTCAGAAAACACAAAACAGATCCCTTCAGCATAAAATGAACAGCGCTCGATACATAGTGTCTCTTTTTATGTGTTGCCTTGCTTTTATGAGCATTGCACAGGATTACGAGCGTATCGATGCTACCATTTTATTGTACCCGCAACGTGTGGACACACCACAAGAACTTTCTCGTTTTATTACGCGTGATTTCACTACCGATGAGGAAAAGGTACGTGCCATTTACAGTTGGATCATTCAGAATATTGCTTATGAACCCGATGAATACAAACAGTTCAACTTCACGTTCAAGAATTATAGGGAACGCAACGAGAAGGAGGAGAAGACCCGGGAGAAGATCATAGAGAGAACGCTTCAAAAAGGGATCGCCGTGTGCGAAGGCTATGCCATGTTGTTCGAAAAGCTTTGCGAATTGCAGGGGATACCTAATTATTTGGTGCGAGGGGACATTAAAACGAATTTTAATGATATTGGAAGGCCTTTTGCTAAAGTCCATATGTGGAATGTAGTAACGCTCGACGGAACACCTTATCTGTTCGATCCAACCTGGGGTGCCGGTCGTTACAATGGCAAATTTATAAAAGAACCATCTTATTTTTTTTACAAGACACCTCCCGAACTTTTCTTTAAGACACATTACCCCGATATGTACGAAGATGCATTCATGGACCGGCTAATCTCGAAGGAAGTCTTTGCCCAGATGCCTATCATTATACTGGAAGAGCTCACAATGAATGACGTAGAACAACCACTTAGCGGACTTATTTATTCGGAAGAGTACTTCGATGTGGTCTCTTTCACCATTGCGAACGTGGATCCGGACACGGTGACCTATTCTTTTGGTGGCGAAAAAAAACCGGTCCGGGATATGGAGAAGTCCGGGACGCGACTTCAGTTTGATGTGCCGTTGGAGATTGGAGGAGAGAATCTGGTAATATATTTTGATGATGCACCTGCCTTAGGATATAAAATCAAGTAACGATGAATGTGGAAGAATTTCGCGAGTATTGTTTGTCGAAGAAAGGAGTAACAGAAAGTTTTCCTTTTGATGATGTGACCCTAGTCTTTAAGGTAATGGGCAAGATCTTTACCATTTGCGGACTGGAACGACTACCGCCTCAGGCCAATCTGAAATGCGACCCCGAACGTGCTGTGGCGCTTCGGGAGGAGTACGACGGGCTCATCTTACCCGGATATCACATGAGCAAGATTCATTGGAATACGGTATTGATCGACAGTAACCTGCCCCACGATCTGCTCTTGGAACTGATCGACCATTCCTACGATTTGATTGTGTCCAAACTTCCGAAGAAAGTGCAAGAGGAGTTAAAGTAAACTTAATTGTTTTTTGCTATCTTTAATATAAACTCACTCTGTATGAAGAAACTATATCCTCTGTTGTTGGTAGTTCTTTACTACAACTGTACCCACGCGCAAATTGAACCATTATTGTATGATGTTCAATGGTATCTTTATGAAATGAAGGTAAACGAAACAATTTATCATCCTCCTACAAATGATGAATTAACATCGGTACCTCTGACTTTTTCAGAAGTAAGTGATCATTTTACAACCAGTGTTTGTAATAGTCTTTTTGGAGATATCGAAGCTGTTGATCCGTTTACTTCTTTTCAGTTTTTAAATGGATTGAACCAAACATTGATAGAATGCAATAATCCTGTAAATAGCATTTTTGAAGGTGTTTACTTCAATTTCTTTCTAGATAATCTTTTAGAAACCTTTACTTACAGTATTATAATAGTGGATAATAATGATGAAGGACTGTACTTAACATTAAACCTTCCCAATGGAGATTACGCAGAATATGCTGATAAAGTTTTAGGTGTTCAGGATTTTATCGGAAAACAAAAGATTGTTTATCCAAACCCCTTTCAGAATACCTTGTATGTAAAAAGTGAAAATGATCAAGAAGAGTTTTTGGATATTGAAATAATCAGCGCTCTGGGACAAACCGTTTTTAAGGAGACTTATATAAACCATGCTATTACAAAGCTTGAATTAGAAAATCTTTCAGAAGGAATATACTATCTAATTTTATCAGAAGAAAGTGGCGTACAACAGATTATTCATCTTATAAAAAAGAACTATGAATAATTTTGTAATCTAGTAGATGAAAAGCGTTGCCATCATAGGGGGCGGGGTTATAGGCCTGTGTACTGCTTATTTTCTTCAAAAAGAAGGGCATGAGGTCACATTGATCGATCAATCGGCGATGGATTTTGGTGCGTCCTATGTAAATGCAGGCTACGTGAGTCCCAGTCATATCATTCCGCTTGCTGCACCCGGCGTGGTGAAACAAGGACTGAGGTGGATGTTCAATACCAGCAGTCCGCTCTATATAAAACCTCGGTTAGAAAAGAGTTTTATGGATTGGGCCTGGGCCTTTAATAAGTCCTGTTCTCATAGTAATGTGGAGCGCTCGGTTAAGGCTATCAAGCAGATCACCTTGTTAAGCAGCCGGTTGTTTTCTGAAATTAGAGCTTCGGAAGGGTTCACATTTCAACTGGAAAATAAAGGACTGCTTATGCTTTGCAAGACGTATGCGATGCTCGAAAAGGAGCTGAAACTTGTTAAGACCGCTTCCGAAGAAGGACTGGAAGCGAGAAGCATTTCGTTGCAGGAGTTAAAAGCGATGGAACCCAATGTCAACATGGATATTGTGGGAGCTACCCACTACCAATGCGACTGGCACACCACGCCTCAAGAGTTCATGACCGAACTAAAGCACTATCTCACGCTCAATAATGTACAATTCCTGAAGCAGGAACGAGTTTTGGATCTGCATACGCAAGGGAACTCGATCATCTCGCTTCGTACAGATCAACGTACGTTGGTGGCTGATGAGTTTGTTCTTGCAGCAGGCTCGTGGAGTCAGTTACTCAGTAAGAAGTTAGGAATAAAAATACCCTTGCAGGCCGGGAAAGGCTATCGTATCAACTCCTATCAGCCTACGGGAATTACCATCCCGTCCATATTAGCCGAGGCCAAGGTAGCCATTACTCCTATGAATGGTTTTACACGGTATGCCGGAACGATGGAGATCGCGGGCATTAATCATACCATTCGTCCCGAACGGGTGGCAGCCATTGCTTCGGCAGTAAGCACCTATTATCCTAATGTAAAAGTTCCTATAAGTGAACAGAAAGAAGCCGCTTGCGGATTGAGGCCCGTCTCCCCGGATGGCCGTCCGTATATTGGGAAATCTCATAAGTGCAGGAATCTCACCATAGCGACAGGTCATGCCATGATGGGGTGGAGTATGGCACCGGCAACGGGTAAGCTGGTTGCTGAAATGCTTTCAGAGAAACCCCTTTCCATCCCTCTAGATGCGTTTCATCCTGACCGAAAATTCTGACACAGTACTTTAAGCGAGCATAACTTACTGTAATTAAGTATATTATATGTACATTTAACATCAGTTATCCCAAACGCTACCTCCTCTTCATTTATCGTTGCTTTAATCATGCCCCGAATTATTTTGTTTTGTAACAATTAATAATTCTATACTAACCAAAATTAAACAGCATGAAAACAACCCAGCCTTTTTACAAGATTATTGCCAGCGTATTGCTAGTATTCAGTATGACGTGGGCCGCAGCCCAAAACAATAATGCCCGTCCCGAATTCCTTTCGGTGACCACCATGCATTGGAATATGGACAATGAATCCTTTGATATGGACGAATGGAAAAAAGTAGAAAAAGAGTATTTGGAGAAGGTCACCATGAAGAATGAATATGTAATGAGTGCCTCCTTTTACCTACACTTCTTTACCGAGGACAATTCTGAACTGATGTACGTTCAATCCTATCCCAACTGGGAAGCCATGGGAAAAGCAGCAGCTCGAAACGAGGAACTGGCAAAAGCGGCATGGCCCGATGACAAAGCCAGAATGGCTTTCTTAAAGAAAAGAGAGGCTTATTATTCGCATGAACATTCCGATGAGATCTATGCGACACTTCCTAATGCAAAACCTTTGCCCGCCAACAATACAGAGGACCTCTTATTGTATGTAAGAAGAAGTCATTTTGCATTTCCGGAAGACGGCACTCAAGAAGAGTTCAACACTTTGCACGCCCAGGATGTTAAGAATGTGATCAACAAGAATGAATACATTAAAGGGTATTACCCGGCTGTGCATGCTTGGGGATCAGATAGGACCGAAGTAGTAGAAGCTTTCTTTGTTACTTCATTGGCCGATCTTGACATGATGTTAAAAAAGTTACCGGAACTGTATGAAGCGGCTTGGCCCGATAAAGCCGAACGCGAAGCCTGGGGCAAGAAAATGGGAAAATACTTTACTCCCGTACACGGAGACTCCATTTATACCTTGGTAGCCGAATTGTCCAAATAATAACCTGAACATAACCTTTAAAAAGTCGCCCTTGTGGCGACTTTTTTGTTAGCAGGACATATCGGCTACGATCTTCCACTCCCCGTCGATCTTCTTGAAAATGATAATGAAGACCCCATTGGCGTCACCCACAGTCCGCTTTAAATCGTAAGCCCCCATCACCCAGTAGCTTCCTTCATCAATCTTTGAAATGTCCTGAACTGTAAATGTCAATTCTCCCGAATGCTCTGGGGTAGGATATCCCTTTTGGTAGCGCTCAAGGGTTTGCTGCCAGCCCTGGGTGAGACCACTGCTGCCATAGAATTTCAACGAATCACTCTTCCAGTAGCCTTGCATGAATCCTTCAAGATCGTAACTGTTCCAGGCCTTCTCCTGTGTCTTCAATACGGAAAGGATCGCTTTTTTATCATGGGCTTCGTTTTGTGAAACGACGTTCATCGTAGAAATTAAAACAAAAAGTAAGAGTAGTTTTTTCATAGAGGGAACTTTTGCGGTTAATGGGTAATGCGTTTAAAATTAATATTTTCAGCGGAAGGAGAATAGGAAAAATTCAGCTAAATTTACGTAACGCCCAAGGGAAAAACACTAATTAGTTAATCAAAAAACGCTGTATTGAACGATTCCAAAATAAATATTTCCGGTAGCTACGTAATAAAAACACTATTGATTGTAGGGGGTCTTTTAACGCTTTGCTATATAGGAGAAAGTCTTTTGATGCCGCTGTTGGTTGCGGCTATTGTTGCCGTTTTACTTGATAAGCCTACACAAAAATTTAAGCAATGGGGGCTGCCCAACTGGTTGTCCATAACCTTGTCCCTTGTCTTGATGATTATTATTTTTTTTCTACTCTCTTGGCTTATCGGTTCACAAATAAGCAATATTGCCGATGATTGGCCTACCATCAAAGACAAAGCAAGCCTTAAGCTGAACAATCTCTCCGAATGGGCCAACCAACGGTTGAACTGGGACTATCAAAATTATATTGAGAACAACAAGCGTTTGGTACAAAAGGCAGAAGGTCTTGCCAGTTCTTTTTTGTCGAGCGTTATGAACCTACTGTCACAATCGCTTATTGTCTTCGTTTATGTAGTTCTGTTGTTGCTGCAGAAAAATATGTTTATTGATTTTTTTAAGAAACTGTCTTCAAACCCAGCTGCCATGACCTCAATTTTGAAGGGATCTTCAAAGATCATAAGTAGATATCTTCTGGGGAAAGGTAAGATTATGATCTTTCTTTTCGGAATATATTATTTGGGTTTTAGTTTGGGTTCGGTTCCGTACGCTCTGTTTTTAGCAGTTTTTGCAGCGCTCTTTTCTATCATTCCGTATGTTGGAAATATTATAGGCGGAGGTATGGCGGTGATCCTTTCATATCTCTACTCCGGGACAACGCCGGCGCTTATTGTTATCGGCGTGATCTCGGCAGCGCAGCTTATAGAGAATTACGTTCTTACACCCTGGATCATTGGTGATGAAACTAATCTGAACCCCTTTATCACCGTATTCGGGATCATACTTTTTTCGATGCTCTGGGGGATGGTAGGCGCCATTATCGCACTTCCCGTAATTGGAGTCTTAAAGGTTATTTTTGAATATACCAAAGGGATGGAAGCCTATGCATATCTGATAAAGAAAAAAGAATGAATTTTTGACCACTTAGAATTCAAAGTAAGGTACCTATTATTTAAAACGCCAGCATAAAGTCTTCTGCAAAAACAGTCTTTAGTCTGAAAATAAGCTCTTGAGCATTTTCTTTACTGAAAATCATTGGGGGCTTTATTTTCAGCACGTTATGGTCCGGGCCGTCGGTACTCATGAGAATACCCAATGCTTTCATTCTGTTCGTCAAATATGAAGCATGTTCCGGTAACGGTTCTTTTTTTGAATTGGTCAATTCAAAACCTAGAAAGAGCCCTTCGCCCCGTACATCGCCTATGATTGGAAAGTCCTTTTGAAGCGAGAGAAGTTCATTTTTTAAGAAACCGCCTGTTTCCAGAGCGTTTTCCTGTAGTTTTTCTTCTTCGATCACTTCCAGTACTGCGCGACCAATCGCACAGGACACAGGATTACCGCCAAATGTGTTGAAAAACTCCATCCCCGTATCAAACCTGTCTGCTACTTCACGTGTGCAGGCAACTACTGCCAAGGGATGTCCATTGCCGGCCGGTTTGCCCATGGTAACGATATCGGGAAGCACATCGTACAGTTCAAAAGCCCAAAAGGTCTTACCCATCCTTCCAAAACCGGTTTGTACTTCGTCGGCAATACAAATACCGCCTGCTTCCCTTACATACCTGTACACTTTCTGAAAATAATCGTTAGGAGGAACAATCTGGCCGCCGCAACTTATCATAGATTCTCCAATAAAACCTGCAATAAATTTTCCTTCATTCTTTAGCCGGTCGAGGACTGTCTTTGCATACTCGGCGTAACGGACGCCGCAATTAGCTTCGGTATGTTTTCCACGGAAGGGGTCCGGCAAGGGCAAGATGTGCGTGTTTTTGGGTGTTCCGCTTCCGCCTTTTCCATCAAATTTATAAGAACTCACGTCGATAACTGCATTGGTATTTCCGTGATAGCCCACTTCAATTGCGAGCAGGTCTTTCGCGCCTGTGCAGGCTTTGGCCATTCGAATTGCCAGTTCGTTTGCCTCGCTCCCCGAATTGACAAAATGCAATACCGAAAGCTCCTTTGGCAGCTTTTCTAAGAGGGCTTCAGCATATTGAACGATCGCTTCATGCAGATACCGGGTGTTGGTGTTAAGGACAGCCATTTGTCGTTGGCCGGCCGCTACTACTTTCGGATGTTGATGCCCTACGTGATTCACATTGTTGGCCGTGTCCAAATACTTTCGTCCCCAAACATCGATGAGGTATGTACCCTGACCCCGAACAATATGAAGCGGGGAATCGTACGACAGACTCAAACTTCTGCCCAAATGTTCCTTTCTGAAGTGGATAAGGTCTTCTTGAAGGGCAGGATAGCGTGTTACAAGCTCGGGGTCTTTGAACAACAGATTCGGATCCGGACACAACCCTTTCCAAACGGGCAGTTGCGTTTTATAGGTAACCCCCGGAAAGTCATCTGTATAATCCAACACAGAAAGCATGATCTGAAAATGTAAATGGGGTGCCCAGGCTCCGTTCTCTTCGGGATTACCTAGCCAGCCAATACAGTCTCCTTTATTAATGCGATCGCCTTCCTTCCAAAGGGATAAACTGGACTGTGAAAGATGACCGTACAAGGTAAAGAAAGTAAGATCAGGCAGCTCGTGTTTTAATATAATAAGTCCGCCGTATTCCTTGAACCCGGCATCGTTGGTGACCGTAAAGATCTCGCCGTCGAAAAGAGCGTTCACCTGTGTACCCGCCGGGAGCCAAAAATCAATTCCTAAATGTACGGTTCTGCTCTCCGGGCCGCTATTCCCTTCTTTGTCGTAAGAACTCGCCGTGTATAAAGGGCGCGGCTCACAATAACCACCGGCGATCAAAGCGTTGGGATGCTCTTTCTGAAGCTGATCAATGCGATACTGGAACAGGTCCAGATTATTAAATTCTTCTTGACTCCCCATCCAGTTGCTGGACACCTTTAGATCGAGAAGAAATGCTTTTTCTTTTGCTTCGGAAGGGAATAATTCTGAAAATGAAAAGGATTGGGAACTCACCCATGCTTCAAAGCGGGCCAACCCCGGATGCACGGGAAGATCACAACTGCTTCTGAAGCAATAGTAGGTAAATTCTTCAGAGAGGGCATACCATTTTTCCAACAGGTCCCAGGCAGGTTTCTCACTAATTACATGATACAGGTTGCTTGGATCTGCCTCCCCCCGAAGTGACGACTTTGTGACCGAGATCACCAGGCGCATTCCTACCAGGACGTAAAGACATTGCAACTCAGCTTCCGAAAGGGCATAGTATTGATGGTATCCCGCTACAACTTCCATTGCTCCCTGAAGCGGATCCGGAAGTTCCATAATAGCATAGGTGAGTACCACAGCCAGATCGTTCACGGTTTGTGTGTAAACCGCATCGCCAAAATCTATGATTCCCGTGACCTCCGGGTGCTGAAGGTCGTGTGAGACCAGAATGTTATAATCATTGATATCATTATGGACCACACTTTTGGGAAGTGTTGCGTATTTTGATTGCATTGCCAAAAATCGATCCTGAAAATAAGTGACCCACGTCCTTCGATCTTCCGAAAAGCGGTCTACATGTTCTTTGGTCCACCGGGCATTGGCCAAGTTCCAGTCGAATTCTCGATGGGCGGTTGGGTGGTCGAACGTCGCCAAGGCTTGTGTGAGGGATCCGCTGTGAGCTCCCAAACACTTACGCAACATAGGTGTCTTAGGATGTACCGATGCCCACAATCGTCCGCTTACCCAAGTAAACAACCTCACTGCGTGCTGCTCCCACTGTGCGTTTCCTGCCAAGGCGGGAAGCTGTATTTTCATTTCTGTTGCTGAAAGATGCTGCAACAATTGCTCCTGAAAGTCTAAGAATTCGGGTGTGGTTTCGGGCGCAACGATCTTTAAGAGATAGGAAACTCCGCCGGGTGTGACCAATTTAAAATTTTGATCCAGATCACCCGGAAGCGCGGTCGCTTCCGAAGTGATATTGAATAATTTTTCAGCTATTTCCGAAGCCTTTTCAGAAGAAATTGAAGCCATGATATCTACCTGCTTAGGCTCACAATATTACTGAAAAAAGTTGGTCATGCGAAGCTTACAAAACGCCTTTTTGCTTTTTGTAGAACGCATCGGCCTGCAACTGCATGAGCTCGCGTGCTTTTTTGCGTTTGTAATCGTATAGCTCCTGTTCTTCGGCGATATCTGCATAGACGCGGTTGTTCACATCCCTGTCTGTGGTTACCAACACATCGCGTTGTCCTTTTTGCTGGGAAACCCAGGATGTCAAGGCACTTTCCTGTTCTTCCAGTTTAAGGTCGTACGCCCCTTTAGGAGATAATAATTTAGCAATAATGGGTGAGGTCTCTATGGCAAGGAACAAGAGGAATATAAAGAACGATGGAAGCCAAGGAAGCTTGTTAAGAGCATTGACCCGCGCCATAAGGCCGTCAAATCCATCGATCACAGGTTGGGTGTCTGCCACTTTGGTTTGATACTCTGCCGCTAAGGCAGCAATCTGTGCTTCGGTGGCGGTGATCTTTTCGGTATTGGCAGTACGTAAGGCTTGTAAAGCAGCAAGTTCTGCGTCGTGTTTTTCGCGTTTTTCTTTATAAACGGGTCCTTTGCCCAGAATTTCTGTACCGGCGCGTCCTTCGGCTTCTGCGATATAGGTGTCGTACAAAGCGTTCACTTCAGCTTCTTTATCGGTGACCTCTTTCTTTAGTTGATTGATGTCGTTGTTCAGCACTTCAATAGAAGGGGTGTACTGCAGGGCGAGCTGATCTTTATTGGCAAGGGTAAGATCATTCTTCTCTTCCAATAACACCTGATTGATCTCTTTCTCGAAGATCTTAAGCTCTAAGGGTTTTGCAATAACGATGGCTATAATGATCGCCAATGCTATTCGCGGCGTAGCTTGCAAGAACTCATCAAAGAAATTGTCTCGTTTCTTGATGGTCGATACAATAAAACGGTCCAAGTTAAAGATAAGCAAGCCCCATACAAAACCAAATACAATTGCTGTAAGATAGTTGTCGAATACGGTGTAGAGTGCATAGGCTGCCGCAATGGTTGCCATAACGGCTGTAAAAAAAACGGTGGCTCCTATCCCGGCATATTTTGTTTGTTCCCCGGCGGAGCAATCTGATAGGATGTCGGTATCTGCCCCGGAGCAGAAGATAAAAAAGCGTTGTAGCATAGTTGAAAATTTTATTCCCGAATACGTTTCAGGTTGATTGATGAATCTATATAACGGAAATAGTGACAGATTGTTACAAAAAGAAACCCCGAATCTTCGAGGTCTTTATTTTAAGTGTCTTTATGTAGCGAAAATGTTAGCAACCTTCAAAATGTACGACGGGACGCAAGGGGTTGGTGTCATCTACCTTAATCTTATAAATGTTGCTTTTACGTACCAGATCGATCGCCTCGTCCGGGGTGATTTTATGTGGCCCCACGAAGAAATCGGCTCCTTTTTTCGCCATTTTTATAACGTACTCGGCCGGATCTGGTGCAGGCTGCGGTGTATCTGCAGCCGGTGGTGGCGGTGGCGGTGGCGGGATCATGGATTTCTCACCTATTTTTATTTGGGGGGCATCTGGTGCCGGTGGTGGCGGTGGTGGTACATTAGGTCCCATATCGTTGACGCCTGTTTTGATCGCCGGAGCATCCGGGGCGGGAGGCGGTGGCGGGAGATCTGGGAAGGAAACAGCTTTCTCCCGTTGTTTTACGGTCATTTTACCATAGAGGTATTTTAAACGATCGACCTCACTTTTTTTAACATTCATCGACGCTTTGCTCATACTGTTATATTTTTTGGCCAGCGCGTTGTATTCTGAGATCTCTTTGGCCGAGGCCTTTTCTTGTTGTTTGGATGTTACTGCTGTATCTGTTGCTTTTTGAGCAATGACCTCTTGGGAACTAAAACCTAAGACAAGGCATGTTAACAGAGGCACTAGCACGAGACTTTTTAACAAGATCGCTTTTTTTGATGTGTGTGTTTTCATAACTGTGAATCGTTTTTTGATGGATGAATAATGAATGGAATTCGCCAATGAATTTTCTGCGGCATTTGATGAGAATGCCAAAAGGGTATGCTGGTAGTGTGAGGTCTCGATCCCTTGCTGAAGTACGGCTCGGTCTGCAAGAAATTCGTGATTGAGTTTTATGGACCTCTTTATGAGATAAAACAGCGGATTGAACCAGAAGATAATTTGAAGCAGTTCAATTATAAGAATGTCTGCACTGTGTTTCTGAAGAGCGTGCGTTTGTTCGTGCAGCAATACTTCGGAAGGGATCTCTTGTGCCTCAAAACGGGTTCTATTCAGGAAAATATAATTAAAGAAGGTGTGCGGGGTTACGGTCGTTGGTAATAGCACATGGATAAAGTGCTTGTATCGTTGTTTGGGATAGCGTTTAATCTTCAGCAGTAGGGCCCACATGTTTTTGGCGAACCGGAAGCCGAAGAAAAGCAAACCGCCCAAATAGAGTATTTTAAGCAGAAAAACCACATTGATGGAAGGAGTTGTGTCCACAACCAATGGGGTCTCAATTATACCTGTATTACTTACCTGAGTGAGGATTGCCGGCGCTTCCACATATGTAGTGAATGTAATGCCGGGTATCAAAAACGCGATACCAACAGCCGTTAGCAAAAACCATCTTTTAAGCACATGGAAGCTGGTATCTTCCAGAAAGATCTTATAGAAAACATATAAAATGGCAAGGCAGACTGTGGATTTTATAAGATAGAGTTCCATATCATTTCTTTTTAATTTCTGAATCTATAATGGCTTTCAATTGTTCCAGTTCTTCTTTTGAAAGATCCGTCTCCTGGGTGAAGAAAGAGGCAAATTGTGATGCGCTGTCGTTAAAGAAATTCTTTATCAGAGCATTGACGTGTTTAGAGAAATAATCTTTTTTCTTGACCATTGGCACATATTCTCGTGAACGACCTATTTGTGTATAGGTCACAAATTTCTTGTCCTGCATTCGCTTGAGCAGCGTGGCGATGGTAGTGGCAGCGGGCTTGGGATGGTCGTAAGCCGCTATTAGATCCTTGGTACGCGCTTTTTTAAGCCGCCATAGATGGTTCATCACTTCTTCTTCGGCTTTGGATAATTTCATGTTTTATACAGTTTACTCTACAAACATAGAACAAAATTTATTATTCTACAAATGTAGAATTAAATTTGTTTCAATTCTTTAGAATTCGACTTCTTGATTTTTTTGAATGCGCTACCTTTACAAAAAAATAGTATTATGAATATTGAGCGAGTGTTGCAAGAGCGGAGTGGCTCTAAATGTGAGTTATGTGGTGCTGAAGGATCTTTGTTGGTTTACGGAGTTCCGGCTTCCCCAACAGTTGGGGCAGAAGCGAGTATCTTCATTTGCAAGACCTGCCACGATCAGCTTGCAGATGACGCGCATCCCGATCCCAACCATTGGCGTTGTTTAAATGACAGCATGTGGAGCCCTGTCCCTGCCGTACAGGTACAATCCTGGAGGATATTGCATCGCTTAAAATCGGAAGGTTGGCCTCAAGACCTCTTGGATATGATGTATATGGAAGCAGCCGTAAAGGAGTGGGCGGAGGCCGGGAGCGATGGGTCGGACAGCAGCAATTCCGTTGTACATCGTGATAGTAACGGGGCTGTATTGGAAGCCGGTGATAGCGTGGTACTCATAAAGGACCTAAAAGTAAAAGGAAGTAGTTTGGTGGCAAAGCAGGGTACTGCCGTACGCCGCATCTCTTTGGATCCTGATAACGAAAAATATATTGAAGGAAAGGTCGACGGACAACAGATCGTTATCATCACCGATTTTGTTAAAAAAGTCTCATCATGAGGCACTGCAATTGTCGTGTTAGCGATTGAAGAGGCATCCCCTTACGGGTCGCCGGGCCGAAAGGGATATAACGGAAAGCGCGACCCGGCTTGCTACTAGCGAAGCCGGGGAACACCCAAATCCTTATTGGGACATTTCGGTGAAATAATGATAAAATTGAGGAATGGTCTCAATGCCTTTTAGATAGTTCCAAATTCCAAAATGCTCGTTAGGGGAGTGGATGGCGTCACTATCCAAGCCAAATCCCATAAGTATCGTTTTGCTGTTTAGTTCTTTTTCGAACAGCGCTACAATAGGGATACTGCCGCCACTTCGCTGGGGGATGGGTGTTTTTCCAAAGGTTTTTTCGTACGCTTTCTCTGCTGCGCGATAACCAATACTGTCTATGGGTGTCACGTAAGCTTGTCCGCCATGATGGGGTTTTACCGTAACACGAACTCCTTTCGGGGCGATATTCTCGAAATGATCTTTAAAGAGGTTGGTGATCTTTTTCCAATCTTGATCCGGTACAAGCCGCATGCTAATTTTTGCATATGCTTTACTGGCGATCACGGTCTTGGCCCCTTCGCCGGTATACCCGCCCCATATACCGTTTACATCCAGCGTAGGCCGAATGGAGTTGCGCTCGTTGGTGGAATATCCTACTTCTCCGTAAACATCATCAATATCCAGTGCCTTTTTATATTTTTCTATGCTGAATGGTGCTTCGGCCATCTTGGACCGTTCTTCTTCTGAAGCTTCCTGCACTTGGTCGTAGAAGCCCGGAATGGTAATATGGTTATTCTCGTCGTGTAAAGAAGCGATCATTTTGGCAAGTACATTTACAGGATTGGCTACAGCACCTCCGTATAATCCACTATGCAGATCCCGGTTAGGTCCCGTTACCTCTACTTCTACATAACTCAAGCCGCGCAGCCCGGTGGTGATAGAGGGCACATCGTTTGCGATCATCCCGGTATCACTGATCAAGATAACATCATTCGCAAGTTTTTCCCGGTTTCGCTCAACGAACCAACCCAGACTTGCACTTCCCACTTCTTCTTCCCCTTCGATCATGAATTTTACATTGCAGGGAAGTTGCTCGGTGCGTGTCATGAACTCTAAGGCCTTCACGTGCATGTACATTTGTCCTTTATCGTCACAAGCACCTCTTGCAAAGATCGCGCCTTCGGGATGTAGGTCGGTTTTTTTGATGACCGGGTCGAATGGCGGGCTGTGCCAAAGGTCCAGCGGATCGGGTGGTTGTACATCGTAATGACCGTATACGAGAACGGTTGGTAGTTCAGGGTCTATTATCTTCTCGCCGAATACAATAGGATAACCGGGGGTTTCGCAGATCTCGACAGTATCACACCCAGCATTTTGGAGCGCTTCCTTGATCGCTCGGGCTGTTTTGATCACGTCCTGTTTATAGGCAGAGTCGGCACTAATGGAGGGAATCTTAAGCAGTTCCAGCAGTTCGTCCAGAAATCGCTGCTTATGTTCTTCAATGTACGGTTTTGCACTTTTCATAAATTTTTTTTTTGGAAGGATTACGAAGGTACAAAAAGATGTAATTTTGAGGGAAAGATTGTTTGATAATTATAATTCTTGATTATATTTGCACCCCAATACGTTCGCGGGCGTGGTGGAATTGGTAGACACGCCAGACTTAGGATTAAACCAAATAAAAAGTGTTAAATTGCACTTTATGCGGGTGTGGTGGAATTGGTAGACACGTCAGACTTAGGATCTGATGCCGCAAGGTGTGGGGGTTCGAGTCCCTTCACCCGCACATAAGCCGAAGAGAAATCTTCGGCTTTTTTTTATTAAAAAAAGTAAGCGAAAAAATGAACAGGTACAACATAGGTACAACATTTTGTCTTTTTTTGGATGCTAATAAGAAATGACATCATTTGTGATTTTTAGATATTAATTGCTATGAAAAAGTCTTTTCTTTAAAAAAGTCTAGTGATTTTTATCATTCCATTCAAGGATTTACAGCTTTAAATTATTTTGCTTTTATCCCAAAAAAAGTATGAATAGGGACAAACTCTTGACCTCAGACTTCTGCTTCCATTAGAGAAAAGTATTGAAATTAAAAGCATTGGTAAGAAGTTTTTTTATTATACAATAATTCCGAAAGTTAAACTCGTAAAATACTTCCATCAAAAGACTACGGCATAAAGCCATCGCTTTTTCCCTTGCATATTTATTCCGTTTCCTTTTGAGCCAAGATTTTACCTTCCGTTTGGTTTCTGCTCAAATATTGTTTAATCAAAAAATTGAGTATTATGACAACAAAAGCGAGTACCACAAAGAAGCGCAGTAGAACGAAATCTACTGCCAAGAAAGAAGTAAACGGAAAGAAATCATCCGTACTTCAAATTCAGAACTTACCGTTGGGCAACATTAAGCCTGACCCAGAACAACCAAGAAAGACTTTTAACGAGGATGCATTACAGCAACTTTCTGCGAGTATCGAAAATCACGGTGTATTGCAGCCAATCACGGTAAGGCAACTAAATGGTCATTATGTCATCGTGATGGGCGAACGCAGATATCGGGCAAGCAAGCTGGCAGGAAAAAAGACCATACCCTGTATTGTGAGGACTTATGAGAACAATGATGTACTTGAAGTTCAAATCATCGAAAATCTACAAAGACGGGATGTAGAACCTACCGAAGAAGCTGAGGCAATTGCTTATCTAAGTGAAAAGTATGTACCTGCCGAAATTGCAAAGCAATTGGGCAGAACGGACAACTTTGTAAGACAACGCCTAAAATTGGCAGGTTTGATAGAAGGTTTCAAACACTTTGTTCGCAATGGCGAAATGACCATTTCATTGGGTGTAGGTGTCGCACTTTTTACACCAGAAGAACAACAAATGATGTTGGAAACGATGGGCGAGGATTTTAGTGCCCATCAAATCAACAGGATGATTAAAGACCAGACCTATGACTTGGAAAAAGCATCTTTTGATGTAATAGATAAGAAGTTGGTGCCGAAAGCAGGGTCTTGTGTAGAATGTCCGTTCAATGCGGCCAATCAAGGCAATCTGTTCGGCGAGGGTAAAATGGTCTGTACAAAATCAGCTTGTTTTGAAACGAAGAAAACGAAGTCATTCTTGAACCTGATTGAAAAATCGAAAAAAGAGAATATTCTACTGATTCCTGAAATACGACAGTATTGGGTAGATGACGAAAATAATCAGCTCATTATTTCACATTTGGAAAAAAATGGATTGAAGGTCTATCTTCTCGATGATGTTGAACTAATCGAAGAACCTACCAAGCCGACAATAGAGGCCATCAAAATAGAATATCAACATTACGATTATTCCGAAGATGAACTGAAGGCAGAATTGAAAGAAGCGATTCAGAATTACGAAGAAAAGTTGAAAAATTACAATTTAGCAGCGGACAATGGATTTGTAAATGGTATCGTATTCCATCCTGAGACATACCAGAACAAGGAAGTGTTTGTCAAGATAATTGAGAAATCAATAGATGAATCCACGGAATATTCAGCACCATTGACCAATAGGAAAATGGCCGATTGTACGCCCGAAGAACAAATCGTGAAAATTAACGAAAGGGAAATCCGTAAGAAGCACATCGAGAACAACAAGCATTTTGAAGAAGTTGTTCAGATGATTCGTGAGACCGAATACATCAATACAAAGAAAACACTTTCGACAGACGAAATGGTGGCATTCTCAATATCGCTTTTTGAAAATAATGTGGACTATATGAGCCAACAAAAGTACTTCTCAAAGTTCTTGGGCGACACGTCCAAGATGACCAAAATTGAAATGGTTGAGAATTTCAAGAAGAAATTCAAAAAGGAAGTCTTTCATAAGTTGATACGCTATATGATTACAAAACAAGTGCATTTTGGCGAAAGCAATCACGTTAATAACCTGACGAACATTTCATTCTACAATGCAATGCAAGGATATTACAAATCAAAGATTGCCGACATCGAGAAGGAATATGCCCAAAAACAAGACAAGCGTGAAGCACGTTTGAAAGAGCGCATCACAGTTCTTGAAAAGCAAATTCAGGAACTCAACGATTAGCTTTTGTTGTTTGAAGAAGGGTCGGCATTCGTGCTGGCCCTTCTTCTTTTTTTATGATAGTACCTAAAAAATGTATTTATCAAGAAGGGATTATCAATCAATAGTTTGGGCAAAAATTACTGCTAAATCTAAATTGAACGAAAAGTCAATGGGACTTGAAATTCAGAACCTATCCATTGGCAAAATCAAGCCAGACACGGGACAGCTTAGAAAACGTTCAATGAAAAGTTATTGAACCAGCTTTCTTAAAGCATTCAAAAGTACGGTGTGCTGCAACCGATAATGGTACGGGAATCCGGAAAGGATTTTATCATCGTGATGGGTGAACGCAGATAAAGAGCAAGTAAGTTGGCTGGAAAAAAGACCATAACCTTTATCGTGAGAACTTATAAGAACAATGATGTTTTGGAAGTTAAAATCATCAAAAACTTACAAAGATAGGATATTGAATCTACAGAAGAAGTCGAAGCAATCGCTTACCTGAGTGAGAAATACGCACTAGCTGATATCTCAAAATGTTTGGGAAGAACGGACAACTTTATCACACAACACTTGAAATTAGCAGATTTGATAGAAGGCTTCAAGGAATTTATTCTTAGTGGCAAAATGACCATTTCATTGGGTGTAGGTGTTGCGCTCTTTGCAGTAGAAGAACAACGAATGACTTCGGCAACATCACGAAAATTAAGTTGACACAACCAGAAAGTACTGAAGAGAGATGTTGGATTATTCTGAAAATTATGGCTTTTTGAAGAAGCAAATTATCACAAATGAGGGAAACTGCTCAAAGTTAAAAACTAAACTTTCGAGTGAATAAAAAAACCTTTATTCAAATAACGACAACATTAAATATTGAAATTTTAAATGCCAACATTTAAAAATTTCTGATTCAACACAGATCACTCAAAAAAAAGATTTAGAATTTTTTTATTAGGAAGAGTGTTAAGGATCAACTAAAATTAATCCTTCAAAATGCTAAATTTTAGCAGATTTTCTCTACTTTTAAAAAAGTTTAAATACTCATTAGAGACTAAGTCCACAGTTTTAAAAATTTAAACAAGCAGATTATTACTTAAACTATGAAATTATCAATACCAAACACTGTTTTTTGTACGCTATTTATAGGTATAGCAATTTCACTCTCAAGCTATGCGCAGCAGGAATCGTTCTATGCGACACTTAGTTTGGATGATGCTAAAGCACTTCAAAAAGAGCTTCCAGAATCCATAGAATTTTTAAATACAACGGATTTAGAGGCGGCTGTCCTTATGACTGAAGAAGCTGGACACGCCTTGCACAAGCGTATATTAGTACACGGTCCAGGTTACATCCGAAAGCCTTCAGCAGAAAAAGCAATTGCTGATATCACCACAAAACCAATTGGTGAAAGTCTTCAGAAAGATAACACCAACACCTATACAATTACCCAAGATGATTTGGTTACGCAAGCTTTAAATGAAGTGGATGCCCAAGAAATTGAAACGCACATTTTGGAATTACAGGCTTATGGTACACGCAACCATACGCAACCACAAGGCGTGCAAGCTGCCCAAGATTTAAAAACAAAATGGGAATCATTGGCGGCAACCTACAATCGCAATGATGTGAGTGTACGTTTATTCAATCATTCGGCGACTTCAATGCCATCAGTTATTATGACGATTGAAGGTACTGACTTTCCTAATGAGTATGTGATCACAGGAGGGCATTTAGACACCACGTCCAGCAACACGGCAAATGCGCCTGGCGCTGATGATGATGCTTCAGGAATTGCCACTATTACTGAAGCAGCACGTGTGCTTTTTGAATTAGATTTCAGACCAAAACGTACCATCGAGATTATGGCCTATGCTGCGGAAGAAATCGGGTTGGTAGGTTCCGCAGAAATCGCGCAGACTTATAATACAAATAATAAGAATGTTGTAGGAGTCACCCAGTTTGATATGACCAACTTCAATGGTTCGACAAATGATGTTTACTTCATAAACGATAATACAGATGCTACGCTCAATAGTTTTATGATGAGTTTGTTGGATCATTACAACGGCTCTGGTACGCACGCCATAACCTACAGTGTTTCAGCTTGTAATTATGGCTGTTCCGACCACGCCAGTTGGCACGCGGAAGGTTTTCCAGCTTCTTTTCCATTTGAGGCGTCCTTCTCTGATGCCAATCCCAATATCCATACGGCCAATGATATATTCGCGGTTTCAGGTTCAGCCAATCACGCCACTAAATTTGCAAAACTCTGCACGGAGTACTTAATTGAAGTGGCAAAGTCCGATAATGCGCTAAGTGTAGGTGAGAACTTAGAAAACGTAGTATCGATTAGTGTTGCTAATAAAAAGTTAAGTTATAGCCTAAATTCTGAAACAATTGTAAATAGCATTAAAATTTTTGATTTATCAGGACGCGAATTGATTGACAATTTAGACGTTGCACAACAAGGTGCCATATCCTTGAACGGTCTTTCTTCTGGTGTTCACGTGGTCGTTTTTACGATTGATGGAAAAGGCGTGACGAGTCAGAAGTTTGTAGTGGAATAACCTACTACTTAAAAATAACAAGTTTAAAATCCTATCGAATATGATGGGATTTTGCAGGCGGAAACTTCAATCATTGCTTGCTCTATGGTAAAAGTAAACCACCCAATGAAATGATTCCGAAGTATATTTTGAGGGCGTAGTAGCTCAAGGTATCTTAGCCTCTACATCAATATTGAGTTTGTTGCATTATTTAATTATCATTACAAAATTCTTGGGCACAATCCCAAATTTCAGCTTTCCCTTCCGTTAACCCTTTCCTCGTGGCTGGAAAGGTAAGCCTGTCCTGAGCACTTCGACTATGCTCAGCACAAGCTCTGTCGAAAGGCTGTATTCTAAGCCAAAGTTTGGGATTAGCCCACTTAAGACATCGAAGCCTTTTAAAGTGCTGTAAACCATATAAAACCTAAGGATGACAGCCAGATGACACCAAGATGTCGCCATAAAAACAAGTATATATCCATACTTTTGTGGAAGATATTTCGAGTATATGGAAAGACAACCAATAGGTAAAAAATTAGTTTATCAAAGAAAATCAAAGGGTTTTACACAAGGTAGACTGGCAGACAAATCCAAAGTGACAAAAAGAACCATTCAGCGCATTGAAGGTGGCGAGGTCGAGCCACAATTACAGACCGTTACAATGCTGGCCGAAGCTATGCAAATAGAAGTGGATGACCTGCTTGTATTGGACAATTCCAATGAGGAATCCATACAGAACAAGTGGCTTTTGTTTATGCACGGTTCACCCTTGTTGGGCTTTGTTTTTCCGTTTTCGGTACTGTTCCCTCTTTTTCTCTGGTTGCATAAACGGGAAGACAATGGCATTTATAACGCACACGGTATGAAGGTTATCAACTTTCAACTGACAATGACGCTGGCCTATATTGCCGCCTTTATATCATTATTGACCATAGAGGGATGGGGCTTTTTGTTTTTTATTCTCATTGTGCCCATCAATATCCTTATAATCGTTTACAATATCTTTCGAGCGGTAACTTCGAGAATATGCTTTTATCCATTGTCCATTCCCTTTTTAAGAAACAAGCAAAATAGAACCAAGTCTATTTTATCCCTTGTTTTTTTAATCAGTGTCTTAACAACGGGATGTTCAGAAAAGACCGAAAAATCTCTGTATGACCGATTTACAGATTATGAAGGTCACTATGAATATATGAATGGTAAGGAAATTCAAATGGTCGCTTCGGAAATGGATACTACGCTGTATGCCATTTTGGATAACGCCAAGTATCCTATGACCTATATTGAAACCGATGTTTTCAGGGATGTTCAGGACAGCTTGGTCGTTTTTACACGTTCCGACTCGGAAGTCGATGGATATCGTGTGGAAGGGCAGGATTTCAAACTCATTACGAAGGATTTTGATAGAATGGAAATGTTTCCAAGAAAGGAACTGTTTCACAATCCAGATGGTTATACCTATCATCCGCCACACAAAAAACAAGATGGTCTTGAAACAGGAAACTTAAGGAATGAATTCGGGAATCCCGATTTGATTGTTGATATGGTGAAGGAAACGATAAAGGGCAACTATCCTGATGTACACAGCATCTTGATTTACAAGAACGACAAATTGGTTCTGGAAGAATATTTCTATGGTTATGATGCTGATAAGCCTCACCAATTACGTTCTGCCACCAAAGCCTTCATTGGTGGTATTGTGGGCATTGCTGTGGACCAAGGATTTATAAAGAGTGAACAAGACAAGCTGTTACCCTATTTCACGTCCAAATATCCTGAAATAGACAATTTGGATGACAGAAAGAAAGCGATTACTATTGAAAACTTTTTGACCTACCGACACGGTTTGGATTGTGAGAATAACAACCCTGAGAGTAAAGGCAATGAAACAATAATGATGCAAAGCAAGGATTGGGTAGAGCACACACTCGACTTGCCTATGGTTTCAGAACCGGGTCAATCGTCATCCTATTGTTCGGGCTGCCCGTTGACCTTGGCCAGTCTAGTCGAATTGGCAACCGATATGGAAATAGAAGCTTTTGCGAAAGCAAACTTGTTTGATCCAATGGGCATTTCAAATTACGAATGGACATTTGAACCGAATCAGAAAAGTATGACCACGTTCAGTCAAATGTATATCATACCAAGGGATTTGGTAAGACTTGCCAAAACGTACAAGGACGGTGGCATATTTAACGGTAAGCAGATACTTCGTGAAAGTTGGGTCAACAAGACCTTTACTATGGAAAATGGTGATTACGGCTATTTGTGGGAACACAAATATATTGTGGTAGATGGCAAACAGTACAATTCCTATATGGCTTCCGGGAACGGCGGGCAAAAAATAAACATCTGGCCAGAACTTGATATGATTACGGTTTTTACCGGCGGAAACTACAATTCGTACCTGCTGTACGGTAAGAGTACGCCACCCAATGAAATGATACCAAAGTATATTTTAAATGCACTGTAAACCAGTTTTAATTTTTCTTGTAACATTTTTCAACTTCGTCTTGTCCAAATAATGTGAGCGCTCAAAAAAACAAATTATTCACATTAATTTTTTTCAAGATGATTCAATCAAAACCAATAATAAAACAAGGATTTATCCTATCGCTACTGGTATTATTTTTTTCAAGCTGCTGTGCCCAGTCGAACCAAAAAACAATTAAAGCGGTTGACGGTACAACGGTTTCGGCGTCCAATTTGGATAAGAAAATAGACAGCATTGTTCAGGCAGTCGAAATGCCCGGGCTATCCATCGCAATCATCAACGATTCGCAACTGGTGTATCATAATACCTTTGGCGTTACCGACACCAAAACCAAAGAACCTGTTAATGGCCAGACCATTTTTGAAGGGGCTTCCCTGAGCAAGCCCATTTTTGCCTATTTCACAATGAGAATGGTCGAACAGGGAATACTCGACCTTGACAGGCCGCTCTATGAGTATCTGCCGCATCCAGGAATAGCGGAAAACTCAAAAGAAGCGTATAAAACGATAACGGCCAGAATGGTGCTGTCGCATCGCACGGGTTTTCCCAACCACTCAAATGGCGAACCCGTCGAACTTGCCTTCACACCAGGGACTAATTTTATGTATTCAGGTGAGGCTTTTCAGTACTTGGCAGCGGTCATTGGAAAACTGAATGGGATAGGCTTCAAAAGCGACCTGAACGACCTATTTCAAAAGGAAGTGACAGAGCCGCTCAATATGCCCAACAGCACTTTCGTATGGGATGATTATTTGGCCGACCACAAGGCCTTCGGTCACGATGATAAAGGTAAGCCCACCCAAAACAACCCGTCCTATGGCGGATGGAACGGCAAAACCTTCAATGCCTATTCCAGTTTGCACAGCGAAGCAAGGGAATATGCCCAGTTTTTGATAGCCCTACTTCAACAAAAAGGATTAAAAAGTGAAACCTTTGTACAAATGTTCAAAGAACATTCCCGCTTTAAGGACCACAATTCCTTAAAGCAACAAATAGGACAAACGGGTTGGGGCTTGGGAATGGCGCAAAAACCTACGGAATACGGAATGATGCATATGCACACGGGAAACAACCACGATTTTCAATCCTATATGATGGTGTTGCCCGAAAAAAAATTCGGAATCGTTTTCTTTACAAACAGCGACAAGGCCATTCCATTTATCCAAGGACTCAATTCGATAATCGGCCCTGTATTTTAAATCTAAAAAACAACACAATGAATACAACAACACAAGAAGTGATTTTCGGGATAGCTTTTTTTGTCCTTATTGTCACAGTAATTTTTATCATTGCCCGCTATACCTATTTAATACGCAAGGCAATGGCCGAAAACGGACTGCAAGCACCAAAAACCATCACAAAAAGCAGGCTAATGCATTTTGGCGGGATTTTAATAGGTCTCGGCTTAGGGCTTATGGTTTCTTCGGTTTTTACATTGATGGAACTTAGTGAGGACACCGCGGACTTGCTAATTTGGGGTACCATCGTACTATTTGGTGGTTTCGGGCTTATTGTCGCACATCTTTTGGAAGAAAAGTTTGGGCGATAAGGCAATAGATAAAGATATTGAACTTATTTACAGGGTGCGGGACGGCGATTCAGAAGCTTTCCGCACTTTGGTGGATTTATATAAGGACAAATCATTATCACTGGCCGTTTCGATTGTGAAAAATGAAACCTTGGCTGAAGATATCCTTCAGGATGTGTTTATCAAGGTATATAAGAAAATAGCAACCTTTAAATTCAAATCAAAATTTTCAACGTGGCTGTACAGGATAGTCGTCAATACTTGTTACAATGAATTGAAAAAACAGAAGTATACCGTTGCTATAGAAGAAAGTGAAACGGTATTGCCTGAAACTGTGAATTCAAGTCAAGAACAACCTTTAAGAATTAAAGACCAAAAAAAGTACATAAAAAAAGCGATGCAAAAATTAAAAACTGATGAGGTCCTTTTATTGCGGCTTTTTTACCTGTGTGAGATGAGTCTTAAGGAAATTGAATCGATTTCTGGATTTAGCGCATCAAAAATCAGGGTTGATTTACATCGAGGACGAAAAAATTTGGAACAGCAACTTAAACAACTATTGGGCAACGAAATACACAGTTTGTTATGAAAGAGAAAAATATCAAGAAAACCATTCAAAAAAGCGAACTGAAAACCAAAACTGGTTTTACGGACGATTTAATGTCTGCAATTGAAAATGAACAAATAAAAGAAAAACCCATCAAGTTTTGGTCTGTTGGTCGAATAATAATTGGTTTTATATTGTTTACGGTCGTTTCAGGGTTTATAGTTTATAATATTTCTTTTTTGCTTTTGCCGAATGGTGGTGTTTCCGTTCCATTTGTATGGTCTTTAATTTTGCTTTTGGGATTGAGTTATATCTTATCTATGAATAAGTATAAATCATCATATAGCTCTGAATATTAAACGCTTTAAAAAATGATTTTGTAATTCTAAGTAACAAACACCACCTTAAATCGTCGTAATTATAAATTTAAAAATTATGACGCAAACCGAAGTCAAAGCCCCAAGCAGAACAAAAATCTTAATAGTTTTCATCCTGACAATAATAATAGGATATGCGCTTTTCATAGTACCAGATATATTCTTTGGTGTCACAAAAATAAATGGTGGAAAGATTGGAATAAACCTATTCATTATGGCATTGTTTCAGTTTTTGGCTATCACACTTTTGCTTCATACCTCGTTAAAAATTCTTAAGAAAGATTGGAAGTATATTGGACTTAAATTTGAGGATTTAAAAAGAGATTCTTTATTTGGGTTATTATTCGGTGCATTGTGGACGTCGATTCAATTTGCATTGATTATACCGAATACAGGTGGCGGGAATCGAGCAGATGTAAGCGGTATGCTAAATATGTATGATGGCACTGTTCTCGGAACAGTCTCATTCATAGCTTTAGGTGTAATCGGGGGTGGAATAACCGAGGAACTTTTCAACAGGGGTTATTTTATAAACATCTTAAAGAACATTTTTAAAAACCCTAAGATTGGACTCTGGGTATCCGCAATATTATCGATTATTATTTTTTCTTTCGGTCATATGCCTACAAATAGTCTGGAATGGTTTGATATTTTAGTCCCAACCATTATTTACACCTTGTTATTCATTTCGACTAAAAGATTGACAGCGTCCATTGTAGCACACGGATTTTACAATATGTCTGCCATTTTACTGACTTATTATATCTATTATCGATAATAAGGGAAATTACTTGCGCTAAAGACTAATATAGATTAATGTAAGCCGCTCACATTCCCCTACCTGCCCGTTTCGCAGGCGGGCATTTCGCGAAAAGCTACGCTTTAGAAAAAGAACTTTACTACATATTTCTTAGGCACAATCCCCAATTTCAGCTTTGCATTTCGTTAACTTTTCACGATTCTTTGGAAGGAACAGTTCACTTCGACTATGCTCGGCACAGGCATTCCCGAGCTAAAATTATGAATTAAGTCCGCTTAAAAAAAGAGTTTAATTATCATACAATATGCACGCAAGGTAAACTCGTAAAATACACCCATCAAAAGACTACGGCATAAAGCCATTGCGCTCATCCCTCTTCTCATTTATTCCGTTTCCTTTTGAGCTGAGATTTTAACTTCCGTTTGGGTACTGCTCAAATATTGTTTAATCAAAATATATCATTATGAAACGAGTATCTGAAAAACCTAAAATTTCGCCACAAAAGGCTGAAATACATTATCAATCGAGTAAAGAAAATTATAACATCGAAGGTGCGGAAAGCCACTTGGCTTATTACAGAGAAAAGCATCTAATCTATTATGCGGTGTTATTAAAAAATGTTTAATCTAAAATTCAAAAGCTATGTATTTACAAAATTTGCAACAGGATGAAATCTTCGTTCCATCAGAAATGAAATCCTTAAAAAGTCTGACACAGATGGAATCCCGACGAGGGCTCGAAAACGTCATCATCTCAAATGGCAAAATCGTTAACGTGGTATCTAACAGTTATGGCCACATTCCAAATCAATTGTTCTTCAGAAAAGCTGAGGAAATGCTAACCGATGCTCAGTTGAACTTTCACAAGCGCACCATCAACAAAAATGACCGGTCGTTCATTACCGATTTTATAATCGATGACAAAAGCCAGTTTACGGTTAAGAATGATAAGGACTTGATACTACCAATGCTTCGGTTCAAGAACTCGTATGATGGTAGCGAAAAGACCTCTGGCCATTTTGGGTTTTATAGAGAAGTGTGTTCAAACGGTCTGCACGTTTCACAGGCTGAAATTGAGTTTTCCATCAAACACAGTAAAAACAACACTCATCTTATAATGCCAAGGTTGAACAATCTATTCGACAAGTTTCTGGATAATGAATTCTATACCATTACCAAGAAATTTGATAAGATGAAGGAATTTAAAATCATCGACACACAGGAATTTGTAAAAGCAGTTCTCGATAAGACTAAGCTCTTTAGATACGAATGTAGCGATAAGAACAGTGACCCTTCAAAAAAGTCTCGTGAAGTCATCGAGATATTGAACTACGAAGCCTTGTTGCTTAATGAAGAGCCTAATCTCTGGTTGGGGTACAACGCCTTCAATGCAGTATTGCATAATACTTTGAAGAAAAGCTTCGGCCAACAAGAACGGTTGGATAAAAAGCTGTTTGATGAAGTCTATGCTATGGCATAAATTAAATTAAGGTTTGTCCAGTACCTTAAACTGGATTTTTCTACTCACGTAAAATTGTATAATTTCAAATATTTACCACTTTATTTATATAGTGGCAATAATTAGTTTTCAAATATTCGCCACTTTTTTGTATTTTTGGCAAAGTTTTGATATAAAGGTTATGCCAAAGATTGTAGAAAATAAACTTATAGAAGCATTTAAGGAACGTGATTCTTTTGATAGGGACGAACTATTTCAGTTCTATCTGGACTTTGAACCAGATTTGAAGGAAAGTACCTTTAGTTGGCGAATTTATGACCTGAAGAAAAAGGACATCATCAAGACTATTGGTCGTGGTGTTTATGTTATATCCTATAAACCAAAGTATAAACCGGTACTGTCTGAAAACGTTCTAAAAATAGTACGAAAGACCAATGAAAGGTTTGAAGAAATCCAATATGCTATATGGGAAAACCAATGGCTCAATGAATTCACACAGCATCAAGTGTCCAACCAAATGATTGTTGTGGAAGTAGAGAAGGAATTTACCGAATCAGTCTATTACTATCTAAATGATTCCTTGAAAATGAATTTTTTCTTGAATCCCGATGACAAGGAAATTGAGTTCTACATTTCCGAGAGTGCTGTTCCTGTGGTCATAAAGCGTCTTGTTACAAGAGCACCCATAAATAAGTTGAAAAACAAAAAAATTGCAGTTCCCGTCGCCTCACTTGAAAAAATAATGGTGGATTTGTTTGCAGATGAAAACCTGTTCCATTTTTACCAAGGCTCTGAACTCATAAACATTTATGAAAAGATACTTGAGCGATACAATATTAATTTCACAAAACTTTTCAGTTATGCAAAAAGACGAAAGAAAGAACTGGAAATCAAGCAATTTATGAATAATCACATACCGAATATTTTAGAGGACATCATCAATGATTGAAAACAAAAGCTTCACAAAAGAATGGTTGGATACTTTCCGAGCAAAAAAAGAACATAAGGGCATTAATGTGACCATTTTGGAAAAAATGGTTCACGCCTTTTCTTTGTTAGAACATCTAAAGATAGAAGGACTTGATTTTGTCTTTAAAGGCGGTACGTCGCTTGTTCTTTTACTTGAAGCGGGCAATCGGTTTTCAATCGATATCGATATCATATCAAGTATAGAGCGTGAACCGTTGGAAAAAATTCTTGATGCGGTTGTTGCCAATTCACATTTTAAAAGTCACACTTTGAATGAACGCCGAAGTTATAAAGAAGGCGTTCCAAAGGCACATTATACTTTTGAATTTGATTCGGTTTACAACCCAAACGTTCCTGGGACCATTCTGTTGGATATACTTTTTGACAGTCCACATTATCCAGAACTTATAGAATCTTCCGTTGAGATTCCTTGGCTATCGGTTGACGAGCCTATCATATCAATTGCCACACCTTCGGTAAATTCCATCTGTGGCGATAAGCTTACTGCTTTTGCACCAGAGACCATCGGTATTCCATATTATAAGGGCGACCAGTTATTTACAATGGAAATCTGTAAGCAGTTGTTCGATTTAGGAAAGTTGTTTGAAAACATTACAGATATGTCTATTGTTAAGGATAGTTTTTCAGCTTTCGCGAAAGCAGAACTATCCTATCGTAGTTCCGATAAAGATTTCGGCAAAAGAAACCTCAAAGAAACAGATGTGCTTTGGGATAGCATAAACACCTGTGCCATCATCGCCAAAAGAGAACGCAATCCAACCAAGGAAACAAAAAAGAAGTTCGAGGATATAAACCTTGGCATACGCAGTTTTGGAAGTGCTTTTCTTATGACGGGTAATTTCAGAATCGAGGAAGCTCTTGCAGCTTCGGCCAGAGTAGCTTATTTGAATGCCATCTTGTTACAAGATGAGATAAAAGAAATCGAATATTACGAAGGGAAAAACATAAGCGAATTTACCATTGAAAAAGCAGAATGGGCATTTTTGAATAGATTGAAGCGACAACCGGATAAGTCCATATTTTATTATTGGTATAAGGCGGTGGAACTATTGTAAATTAACGTGAATGGAATTTAAGTATATAATAGAAATCTGTGTCGCTATCGACATCGCAATCTTGGGTATTGCCTATCCGATAATCGTGGATAAAATATCCAATATAGGCAATAAGTTTTCATCAAACTATCTGGCTAATGCTTTTGAAAATGAATTTCCGCAGACAAAACTCTTTGGAATATTTCCCGGAAGGTCAAGAAGAATAACAGTATTTGAATGGGTTTTGTTTTTTACAATAGGCTCATTTATATTCTTAATATTAGACCTTGAACCTCTTTTTTGGAAGGATAGCTGGATGATGCAAAAATCAGCAAAACTTCTAACGCTATTTTTGACAGTTTTACTGGTGGTCATTTTTATTATTTGGCTAGATAAGGTTTCACTTTATAATGGCAAATCTACACGTTTGCTTACTTATATTATTTCCGAATACCGAAAACTCAAAAAAGACCAAGATGATGAATACCATTTCAAGATTATCAATGAACTGGCAATATTCGCAATTAGAACACAGGATAAAGGCCTGGAAGAAACATTGGTTGACTTCTACACGGAAGAATTCAATAATTACCGGGCGAACTTCATACGACCAAGAGAAGCAGAAAGGCCTGATGGATTTGAAAATTTTAAGGTTGAGTTTAATCACGAATTCCACTATGGTATCAGGGAAATAATCAGAGAAGTAGTAAAAGGTAGAAATGAAGACTTACAAAGTCTTGAATATTTTGTTGTAAGTGGCGTCTGGTTGATGGGACAAGGCATCTTTGAAACACCAATTTCAAATGAAACCTATAAAGAACTTTGGAGGAATGTTGTACTCATATCAAACAACGCCAAATTTGTAGGTAATTATTGGGGTACGGCACATCAATATTATAGTTTCGGCTTGCAGAGGGTCTATGGCACAAATTATAACTTTGAAACTCGCCAATACGATAATCAGTCATTAATTGATAAAAGAGATAATGAAAGAAAACGTTTTTTTGAGTTTCACTTGGCATTAGGTGGCTTATTGATATATCAGAAAAACTATGAAGCCATAAAAACCCTGTTTACATATACACAACATCAGCCACCTAAATATGTTCTGCTGCCTAACACTATGACAGAGATTTTTACTTGGTTCAGTAGTTTTAAAGACGAATTTGGTAGAGGATATTACCCTATCGATTTATCATATCCTTTCCCAGGATTGGATAATTTAGGAAACAGAAGGCGTGTGACTTTTTACATCTGCCAATATTTAGTGTTGCTTTTTCTACGGCAATTTAAATTGCCTGAACATTATACCTATGATAATTTCACAGGTCAACCTACTTTGCCTCAAACCGAAGTGTTAGAGTTATTACGTTGGCAAGAATCCATCCATTATTTCAGATTCTGTTTGAAAAAGGTGTTGAAAGATAAAAATCTCTTAAAGACAATATGATATGAAAAAGAAAGAGATAAAAAAGTTAAAAACGAAGACATCAAAATTTATTGATGTTCTCGAAACATCTATTGAAGAGGCTATTGAAGCTGCAAGATTGAATGCAGATATAGATTATGATAAAGAATGGGGTTTTCTTATAAATTCTAAAGATGCTATCGTTAAAGCGCTAGAAAAATTTGATAGCATCCAGAATGCTGCGAAGAGTTTTAACGGAGAACCTACTATTTCCTTCGGTGTAAATGGTACTATGAATTTGTTTCAAAAATCTGCATTTACAACTGGAGACATTCCACATCTCAATGCAGACACGATATTGTCCCAACAGATAGTGTATCAAAACATTAATTATTACATTCCTAATGCGTTCTTATCGGCTAGAAAAAAGCGGTATCTTATTCGTAAAGAAGACTTGGTAAAAGGTATTGAAAAATTAGGTTTCGATGCTGATAGAGATGTTATGGTAGCAATGAATCTAAATATCTACGGGATAGATGATTTTAATAAAATTGAGGATAATATTATTAGGATTCCATCTACAGGGCTCAAAAATGTACTATTCATTTTACCAAAAACTGATTTGCCTATCCTTAAACATAAAGAACTAGAGATTACCGAACAACAAGAACATCAGCTGGGTATATTAGATGACAATAGAAAAATCTATGGCTCTTTAATCGATTTAACACAGGATAGTAATTCGAGACATAGAGAAAAATGGAAAAATTCAAATATCGATTTTGCTACAGATTTAAAGGTGCAACTTACCATAGCCTTTATTACGGAAGTTGTTTGGAAAACTAATGCTAATGTTGTTCAAATTAATGTTGAAACGTCATTAAAGGAACAGGGAATCGTAAACGAACTGTCTGATATAGAAAAACTAGTGCCAAAGAAAGAAACTAATGATTAAATTCAGAAACCCATATCACATAGAGCCACCTGGCGCTTTGCGCGAAATATTATCTCATCCTGTAAACGAAACTGAAGCAATAGAACTTGTAGTATTTCAAGAACATCGTTATGCATTTTTCTATTGGAACAAATGGATGCGTAAGAACAAAAGTAGCAACCCACCCTGTTTAGTTTCATTAGATTGGCACCAAGATTTATGCTATCCTTGTGAAACAGAAAAAGAATGGCTAGATGAACTGGACTTAACGAGTGATGCCGATGTTTCAATGTTTTCTTGGGCTAAACTTGCTGGCAATAACGATGGTCATATTCTATGTGCGGCCTATCTCAATTTGATTGGAGATATATACGTGCATTGTAGACAAGAATTAGGTCAAGATACTTGGAAAGATGAAGAACTGATTGATGCCAATGGAAACAAGCATATAGTCAAAAAGTTTAAAACACATCAAGCCTTACAGGATGCTCTATTGAATTCTTCGGAAACATCAGTGTTTTTTGATATTGACTTGGATTTCTTTTCAGTAAAGAATGGCTTAAGTGATGGCTCTTTTGAATTCACTTATTTAAAAGAAGAAGAAATTAGAAAAATGTTAGACAAGGATAATCCATTGATAAATTGGATTTTTGAACGTATAAAAAGTTTTACAATTGCTACAGAACCAGAACATTGCGGTGGCCTTTTAAGAAGCAATAAGTTTCTCGATTTGATAAGCGAAATCTATTTCAGTCCAGACTTATTTGCACCTAAATGTAATTGGAAATGGAAACCAAAATATTAATTTGAGCTTAAATGGAAAAACTGACAGAAAAT
The DNA here is from genome assembly GCF_000746845.1 of Altibacter lentus. Classification (GTDB taxonomy): domain Bacteria; phylum Bacteroidota; class Bacteroidia; order Flavobacteriales; family Flavobacteriaceae; genus Altibacter; species Altibacter lentus. The sequence continues at coordinate 2,381,192 of NZ_KN050846.1, forward strand.
AAAACTATAGAATTATTGATGCCTCATTTAGTTCAACAGGGCTATCAAATAGAGAGTTTTTGTATAGGTCAAACAAGAGGATACGATATTGTGGCCAAAAGAAAAAGTGAAAAATTGTATATTGAAGTTAAAGGTGCAAAAGCACATAAAGATTCGCCAACAAAAAGAAGGGACTATTTCAACTCTGGACAGATTAAGACTCATTTGGGTAAAGCAATCATCAAATGTTTAGAAACTAAAGTAGCGTTTCCAAATGCAAAAATTGCCATTGCACATCCTGAAGATGAACAAATACGAAAAACAATAACAAATATTATTCCTGAGCTTAATAAGATTGGAATACTTCATTATTGGGTTAATGCTAACGGAACTGTAACACTTGAAAAATAATTATTTGTGAATTCAGAAACCTATAATTTTAAATTAAGCGCTTTATTTCATTTTTTGAACGAAAACAGGGATTACAATAAAAAAGTTCAATCAAACTCTTACAACTTATTTTTATCACCTTTTGATTCGGTCGAAGATAGATTGTATTCAGTTTTATATCACGTAGCAAATACGCAAAGTCAACCAAGAATTGATGTACTTGCACCTTTTTTTCAAAAAGTATATTCAAATAAATCGAAGCTTCATAGTTTTAGGTCTTTCATCGATTTTCTAACAGGAAATGAAAACAGTGTCCATAACTATGAATCACTTTACTATGGGATGCTGGGACAAGCCGGTTGGGGCAATAAAACATCCGCATTATTTGCCAAAACCATTTATCATTTGCATAATGGAAAGTATGGATATCAAAATGTATTATGGGAAGATGCACCAAAAGTTATAGACATTAAGGATAGAATTTTCTTACCTGTCGATGCGGTAATTGAAGCAATTTTTTATCGTATTGACCCATCTATTAAATGGAATTTTCACAAAATAAATAAACTTCTACAGGATAATTATTCTTCTGAAGAAATGGAAGTTTGGGATGACCTTTGGTTTTGGGGTTTTATAAATCAACGTGGTTCAGGATTGAACAGAGAGTTTATTTGGAACGAGGCAAAATATTGGGCACTTCTCGAAACTGTAAAAGATGAAGCATCAATCAATAAAATAAAAGATGTATCAACGGGGTTTCTAAAAATCTTTGATAACAAATAATTCTTAACCCACTCAGCACATTCCCCTACATTCCACGCCTGCCTGCTGAAAAAAGCAGGCAACCACTTCATTTTGGGAAAAGAGCTTCACTACAAATATCTTGGACACAATCCCCAATTCGAGCTTTCCATTCCGTTAACCCTTTCCGCTTGGCTGGGAAGTTTAGCCTGTCCTGAGCTCAGTCGAAGGGCTACATTCCCGAGCCGAAATTGTGAATTAAGTCCGCTTTTCAATCTTAACTAAATCAGCATTTGATTTTAATCGAAACTAAGTATGCAAGATAATATTACCTTTATAGCATATATAATAGTTCCAGCCTTAATAGTCATTGCAACAGTTAACTTACATAAACGAAAAATTTAAAATTCCAAAAATTGGAAAAATACCATTGTATCTATTGATTGTTGTCCTTGTTTTTTTATTAGCAGTATTGCAAGATTATATTTACAGCAGAATACAAAACACAGGATTTTACTTATCGGAATCATCGCTCTACAATACGTTTTGGATTTTTTTCGTTCCGCTTACCATTTTGATAAACAGATTGATAAAAATTATTAACCCTAAAAACAGATTGGTCAAATTACCATTCAATTTAGGAATTGGAATAACTTTTAGCTTTCTGCATTTAGTGTTTTTCGCGTCATTATTTGTACTAATTAGTAGTTTGGTATTTACACCAACGCATCGATTTTCAAATATTTTCAATAGTGCGTTTTCTAATCAATTCTATATCGCATTATTGTGGTATACTATTTTTCCTGCAATTTATATTTCAAAATACAAACCGACCTATTCAAAAAAACCGTATTCAGATAAAATAAAGTTAAAAATCGGTTCAAAAATTTTAAGTGTTTCAACTTCAACCATACAATGTATTACGACTGACAAACCCTATTCCATTGTTCACGCAAACGACAAAAAATTTTTAGACAATAAAAGCCTAAAAGAATTTGAAACTGTACTCGACCCAACTTTTTTTTTAAGAGTGCATCGTTCATCAATCGTTAACGCAACTTTCGTCAAAGAACTAAAATCGAGAAACAATGGCGATTATGACGCAACACTTAAAAACGGTCAAGTAATTCGGTTGAGCAGACATTTCAGGAATAATTGGAAACAGTTCATCCAGTAAGCTATTTATTCACACCACATAGGCAATTTGTCGCAAAATATGGTTTTAACAACCATATCAATTCCTACATTTATTAGAAAATATTGTAAATGATACGAATTCTTAAAATTTTCTTTATGCTGTTGGCTTGTATAAATTTAACAAGTTGTAACAGCCAAAACACCAAAAAAGAGACAGAAACTTTAAGTGATGATTTTGATAAATCAATGCCATTTTATTACAAGATGCCAAAAAACTTGTCCGCAACCGATACAAGTCCTGCATTTAAAGAAAAAGGAAAGAAAATTTTGCTTACAGGTACAGTTTACCAAATAGATGGTAAAACACCAGCTTCTAACGTAATTCTGTACTACTATCAAACCAATACAAAGGGAATTTATGCTACAAAAGAAAGTGAAGAAAGGAATATGCCTAAAAACAAATTAGGACATACCCACGGTTACATCAGAGGTTGGTTGAAAACGGATGAACAGGGCAACTATTCAATCTATACAATACAACCTGAAACTTACCCAAGCAGAGACCAACCTGCACACGTTCATATTACTGTAAAGGAAAAAAATATGAACGAACCTTATTACATAGACGATTTTGTATTTGACAATGACCGCCTTCTAACAACTCAATGGAGAAAGAGTATGGAAAATCGTGGAGGAAGTGGTGTAATTCGATTTGTTCAAAAAGATAGTTTGTGGGTTGGCGAACGAAATATCTATTTAGGCTTAAATATTCCTGATTATCCACTAAAAAAAACTAATCAGAAAAGTTCCGGCAAAAACATTGGCGAAGATATTATTTCCTTCACACCGTTTCACGCATACGGACCAGACAAAGGCACAAAAACCTGTCCGATTTGCAAGTATGGTTGGTATCACGGAATTCTATATTTTGTAGGTAACAATCCAAATTGGAACGAAATAAAAGATTGGCTTACATTTTTAGAGACGGAAAGCCAAAAGAGAGAGGAGTACCTAAAAGTATACTTTGTTTATGGTAACGAAAATAATTACAACAAAAATAATAGAATACGAGAATTGGAAAAAATTGGAACTGAACTCGACCTAAAAAAAGTTGCCTTGACTTTTGTTCCTTCTTTTATGGACAAAACTTCAGAAGTGCATTTAAATAAGATTGACCCAAACGTGGACAACACTTTTTTTATTTACAAACGTAGTAATATAATAGACAAATACGTTGACCTTAGACCAAATCAAGAGAATTTTGAGAGATTTTCCGAAATACTTGACAAATCTGCGAACGAATATTTTAAACTTTCAAAAGGCAGAAATGAATAGTAACATTCAAAAATTCGGACATCTTTTAATACTTCTCAATCTATTGATAAGTTGTAATTCCAACAAATCCATTTCTGAATTATCCCTAACACAAAAAGCGGAAATTAAAGAACAAATTAAAAAAGAAATTGAAGAGGGTATTAAAGCTACAAGGACAAAAAACATAGAATTGTATATGAGCCAATTACCAAATGATTTAATATTGATAGACGAAAATGGAAAGTTAATTTCAAAGGAACAACAGAGAGAGAATACATTAAGAGATTGGGCGATTATTGATACCACATTAAATATTGAAATGAAAATTGATAGCATTCGTTTTCTAAAAAAAGACAGCGTTATCGTATTCACTTCTCAAAGTTGGGAGAGAATGATGTTTCAAAGAGATGGTATTAAGACTGACACAGTATTAACAACTCAAAAACATCGTGAAACTTGGAAGAGGAATGATATTGGTTGGTTTGGATACTATATTGAAGAACTTGGTGGAACAATACTCATAAATGGAAAAGAATATAATCCCGAATAAAGCAAGCGTACAACAAGGAATATAATTGAGAAATTATCGTCCGATTGGGTTAAAGCCAAAAAAGTCGAATTTCCTGTATTTCTGAGACTTGGGAGAATAAAGCCAGCGACTAACAATTCTAATCCAATTTAAATTTTCTTCAAAAAAAAGTTTTTGTTTTAGAAACCACTCAGCACATTCCCCTACATTCCGTGCTTGCCTTCTGAAAAAGCAGCCTACCACTTCATTTCGGGAAAAGAGCTTCACTACACTAGTCTTGGACACAATCCCCAATTTCGGCTTTCCATTCCGTTAACCCTTCCCGCTGCTCTGGGAAGGGACACTTCATTCCCGAGCCAAAATTGTGAATAGAGTCCGCTTTTCTCATCGGAAAGCCATCACTTCGGTTTTCTTAACAGGATTTTCGGCGCGGTCTTCTTGAGCCTTCACTCTAAAATCCCTAAAAACCAAACCGCTGCCTTGCACATTTTAAGGGGTTTATAATGGATAAAGCCTTTGTTGTTTTTCGGGTCGTCGAAAAACAGGCACGACATAACCAACTCTAGATTAAACCCAGCTACTTATTTCGCTTAACTGTCGGTACGCTCAAACGCAACTGCGTTTAAAGAATTGCTAATGCCCTTATGGAACTTGTCAAGACCGTGGCAAGTTTTAGTGAAAAATAAGGTATCTACTTCCTTGAATCCCGCAAAAAAAAGCGGGATTGCTACGTCGCAAACACACCTGATTTATTCCCTAAAAGTCTTGACAAAACCCACTCTATCCATTGTGCGGTGCACGAAAGAAAAGAACAAACACCCCTTAAAATTTAATCTGAATTGAAAAGGGAAATATTAATCAAGCCTGTAAAGGGCATTTAAAACCATTTAGTTATGAGTACTATTAGAAATCACGTACAGTTAATCGGAAACGTTGGACAAGAGCCAACCATTACGAACCTTGAAAGCGGTAAGAAAGTAGCCCGCTTCTCACTCGCCACGAACGAGTATTACAAAGACAGCAAAGGCGAAAAGCAAACGGACACCAACTGGCATACCGTTGTGGCTTGGGGCAAGACCGCTGAAATTGTAGAGAAGTATGTTGCTAAAGGAAAAGAAGTTGGAATATCGGGTAAACTAAAAACCCGAAGCTACACAACCGATGATAATGAACAACGCTATGTTACGGAAGTAGTAGCCGATGAAATCTTATTGTTAGGAAGTAAAAGCGATAAGTAAACCTAAAATGAAAGAGGGCGTAACGGTCGAAAGATGCGCCCTCTTTTTTTTTCATTCACACATTAATCATATGCACAATGAAAGCACAAGTTAACGAAATAAAAATAAGTTATGAAGGTGGTGTCAAATCCAAAGATTGGGTTCAGATTTCATCCTCTGCGCAAGCTGCAGAAGTCCTTTTTCAAAACTGGGATAAACGTACAATGGAATTACAAGAGACGTTTAAAATTGTACTCTTGAATAACAGCAATAAAGTGAAAGGTATTTGCCAAATTTCACAAGGTGGAATTGCAGGAACTTTAGTGGATATGCGCATCCTATTTGCAACTGTATTAAAATCACTTTCGGTAGGTTTGATATTAGCACATAATCATCCAAGCGGTAAGTTGGAACCAAGTAAAGCAGATATAAAATTGACAAACAAAATCAAAAAAGCTGCATCTGTTTTTGACATCCGATTGTTAGACCACTTGATTTTTGCACCCGATGGGGATTACTATAGTTTTTCTGACAATGGAATTCTGTAAAATTTACAGCTATGATATATCTCAATTTTACAGACTTGAGCCAAGAAGCTCAAAACCGATTTTTGGAAACGTCCAAAGAAGATGTGAAACGAAAATTTGGGGATAGCATTCGCAAATACGTAAAAGAAAATTATGGCTGTTTTGAAACGATGATTGAAGAAGAAGCACTTCGGAATTTATATTCTTACACCTATGTGTTCAATATATAGTCTTGAATAGATTGAAAGACCAAGCATTTTTTAAATTGAAGTGCTTGGTTTTTATTTAGTAAACTTTGAAACTAGACACTTCAATCATTTACTTTTTGCATTATCCTATTTTTTGATGTCAAATGTCAGTACTTGGCACCAACTGCCGTTTTTGTCTTAACAGTATAAAAACTAACTTCTTAAAGCTGAAAAACAGCACACTATAACCACAGCTATCTATGCTCTTTTCTGTTTTAAATAGTTGATTATATCAAAATTTGGTTTTGCGTGAAAAATCCTACAAAACATTTTGATATCATTTTTTGGGGTTGATTTCATCAATTTAAGTGAGAATAAATGTCATTTATAACGAAAACTGTAGCGTAACATTAGATAGGTTACCTAAAAAGTGTATTGACGGAATTATCACATCACCACCCTATAATATAAATACGGAAAGAAGCGACTGTTATTACAATAATGGATATTCTAATATTGACGGATTAAGCGAAGCAGAATATCTTAAATTAAGGACGGAAGAATTTACAAAATTCTCAAAAGTACTGAAAGATAAAGGGGTTATTTGTTACAACATTTCTTACTCAAAAGAGAATCCCATTTTACCGACACTTTTGGTTTCTAAAATCCACAATGAAACCAATTTGACAATTGCAGATATAATTTGCTGGAAAAAATCAAATGCCATTCCTTTTCAAACCTCACCAACAAAATTAAGTAGGTTAACAGAACTAATCTACGTCTTTGTAAAGAAATCCTATTTGCATACATTTAGAACCAATAAAAAAATAAGTAAGGTAAATGGAAAGACGGGACAAAGATTTTTCAAAAATTACACGAACTATATCGAAGCAAAAAATAATGATGGCTATAGGTCAAATTTAAAGGCAGCATACTCAAAAGATTTATGCCATCAACTGATTAATATCTATTTCCCCGAAGGCAGTCTCATCTATGACCCATTCTCTGGAATCGGAACCACGCAACTCAGTTGTATTGAAAGCCATTGTAATTTTATCGGTAGTGAATTGATGAAAGAACATTATGATATATCCATAAGTAGGCTTGAGAAAAAGGGTTTGATATTTCATTCTTAAACTTTAAATCATTTACAATATAGGTTATACATTCATCTAAAATTTCAGGGATGTTTTTGTGTGTAATTTAACCTACATCAAAAAAAATCACTATCTTTATTTTGCTGAAATTCAGCATTCAAATTAAAGTAAGGCTATCCACTTTTCGACTTTCGCCGATAGCCTTACACATCGAAAAATAACATATCGGAAAATCATTTTCCTTGAAAATGGCAATCGGCTTTTTAGCCGGATTGTATGGATTTTTGTCACGCTTGCGCGTGACGAAAAGGAATAGCAAGAGGGTAACGGGCTGCGCCGCGTTACATATTCCATTTTCGTTTTAATCCATTGATTTTTAATTACTTAAAAATTAACAGGATTTAAAAGTTCCAACAATTTGCGTCAAATGGTCTTGGAACACCAGTAAATAGGGATGGATTTACGTCAAATCTTTAAAAAAGCGAAAGGAAATGGATTCATTCATCACTATCAGGTTCAAACGAAAAACGGCCAAGCGGTTTCAGGAATTTTCCAAAATGCACTTTAAAACGCACACCGAAGCGATGGAAAACATCCTTGATTTTTTCCTCTATAACGAGATTTCCCCAAAGGAAAAGTTGGGACCAACCGGACGAACTATCGAAGCTAAATTGCTCAAAAGAATCAATGCGGTCATCGCCATAATGCGTGATGTAGAAAAGACCCAAACCAAACCTACGGTCGCTATGTTGCAATCCCTTTTTGTGATGGAAGAACCCAACAAAAAACCATTGATTGTTGAAAAGAAATATGCCGAAGAAAAGAAAGAAGTACGCCTGCCTGCCGGCGAGGCAGGCTTTCGAGAGAAGCCAAATCTAAAAAACGAACTCTAATATTCGAGCTATGTACATCACAATAACACCCCAAAAAATGGGCGGTAATTTTTCCAAAAGTTCGGCAGATTTTGTTGGGTATTTAGAGAAAGAAAATCAAGGTTTGGAACAACAGGATATGGAACATTTTTTCAATCAATACGGCGATGAGATTTCTGCTGAGGAAGTCATTAGGGAAATCGATGGGAATACCGCAAAACTGGAAAAACACGAACCAAGATTCTATTCAATTACCGTGAGTCCATCAAAATATGAATTGCAAAAACTTCAGAACAGTAGCGAAGATTTAAAGAGATATACCCGTGAGCTGATGAAAGATTATGTGGCATCCTTCAATAGGGAAATCAAAGGGCGACCGGTTAACATCGATGATATAAAGTACTATGCAAAAATAGAGCATCAACGCACCTTCAAGGGGACAGATTTTCAGGTAAAAGAGAACCAACCGTATGCCACGAAAATTCTTCAGCTCAAAACGGAAATCCGAAATATCCAAGAAGGAAGAGCTGAAGGAAATATTAAAAGGATGAAAAAGGAAATCGCCAAACTGGAAAGCCAAGCGCCCCACCAACAAAACGGAAAACGGATTGTCCAGGGAATGCAAAAAGATGGTAACCAAAGCCACATCCATATTATCGTGAGCCGTAAGGATGCGTCCAACAGATTCAGCTTATCGCCCGGAAGCAAATACAAGGCATCCGACGTGAAGTTGAATGGGCAAACCGTAAAACGAGGATTTGACCGAGACAAGTTTTTTGAAAGAGCAGAAAAAACATTCGATAAGACTTTCGGCTATAAACGAAACTTTGCTGAGACCTACAAAGCCCGAAAGGATTTTGTGAAGAATCCCAATCTTTATTTCGCTGCCTTGATGAAATTGCCAGCCAACGAAAAGGCATTGGCGTTTAAAATGATAGCAAAAACAGGATTGCCGATAGCGCCAAATATTCCAGTTAGTCAAACACAGATTGCACTTCGAGTTCTTAAACGGTTGAGACGTGGTGCTGAAATCGCAATTAAATCAAGTTCCATCGGAATCTAATCGTTATGCAAATAGATAACCTCATAACGACACTTTCAATTATTGGTCTGGCCAGTATTGTTTTCTATGCGATGTTTCGGGTTACTCGATATGCATTCATCAGTAATTTTCTCGTGCTTGGTGCGATGGTATTTTATTTAAACGAGGAAAACGCATTGACTCTTATTGCCCTCTATCTGGTTTGCCCTCTTATATTAATTAACATAGGAATGTATGTTTTTCTACATAAGACGGACAAGCCGATAAATGGCGATAGCAAATATCAGGTCAGCTTTTCTACCACTAAGGGCAATTTCAAATTGGATAATATCAAACGGGGTGCATCCATCATCGGTTCTGCCGGAAGTGGAAAGACCGAAAGTGTTGTGTATGGATTTCTGAAACACTTTCGGAAAGAGAACTTCTGTGGAATTATCCACGACTATAAAGATTTTGAACTGACCGAAATGGCGTACCCACTTTTCAGAGATAGTGATATCCCGTTTAAGGTCATTTCCTTTGATAAAATCATCCACAGGGTAAATCCTATCTCGCCAAACTATTTAGAGAATGAGGAAAGCGTAAACGAAGTGTCAAGGGTGTTAATCGAGAACCTATTAGAGCAAAGAGAAAGTGGTACGACCGGCACGACAAAATTTTTCAATGATGCAGCTGAGGGTTTGATTGGTGGGTTGATTTGGAAACTGAAAACTACCTATCCACAATTCTGTACACTTCCCCATTTAATTGCCATTTACCAATATCTGGACACGGACAGCCTTATCCAATTCTTGGAAACCAATACCACATCGAGGGCAATGGCAGATGCTTTTATAAGTGGAAAGGATTCCGACAGACAGACAGCAGGCGTAAAAAGCACGCTGGCCAATGCGCTAAAGCGTATCAGTACACAACAAATTTTTATGGCATTGTCGGCAGACGAAGTGCCATTGAATATCAATAATGAAGCAAATCCTGCTGTAATCTCTATCGTAAACAATCCCAAATTTGAGACGTCCTATTCGCCAGTAATTGCGACCATCATACACACCATTACCAAGCAAATGAGTGTACGGAACAGCAAGCCTTCCTTTCTTTTAATGGAAGAAGCACCAACCATCCGATTGTTAAATATGCACCGCATTCCAGCGACTTTACGAAGCTATGACATTGCCACCATCTACGTGATGCAGGACAAAATCCAGAATGATATGATGTATGGCGACAAGGCAAGCAAAGCGATTCTCAGTAATTTATCCTATCAATTTTTCGGAAAGGTCAATGACCCGGACACCGCTAAATATTACGAACGCTTTTTTGAAATCATCAAGGATCCTACAAAAAGCATAAGTCGTGGACATAATCTTGATTTTGACACACGGATTACAACAGGCGAAAAGGAAATTCCGAAGATTAGGGCTGATGTTTTCTTCAGGTTAAAGCAGGGCGAGTTTATTACGTATGCTGATGGAAAGGATAAAAAGGTGCTGTTCAAATTACCGAGTTTTAAACGAGAACTTCCAAAAGAATCCAACCAATTTTCTCGGGTAGATTTGGCAGCCAATTTTGAAAAAATTTACAGTGATGTAAAGTCTATATTTAGTTAACCAAAAGAGTGGTCCTATAAATCTAAATTATGATTTACTTTCTTGATAGGATAATGTTATATTTATCTTGGGTAAAATGAGTTTTAAAACGTGCAATATATTAATGCTTTAAATGAAAATAGACAACGCTGAAGAAATACAAAACCTAACAGAAATTATTGAAGATTTATGTAAAAAACATCACTTAACAATTGAAATCGCTGAAGACAATTACTTTAGGATATTTACAGATCAATCCTCTGGTATAACACTTTTCCTTCAATTAGATGAAAATTATAATTTATCATTTTATTTTCTTCAAAGAACATACGATGTTTTTTATGCAGGTGACAGATCCGATGCGCACGTTATTTTAAGCCTAATGTTTACTTCTTTTTTGAGATTCTATAAAACAGGAATCTCTTGTGAGCAATTTGACATAGGTCATCCGGTTGTACCTGATGAAATTTGGGGAAGGTATTTGGTACCTGTCCAAGTTCCAATTTTACACGGAATTTCAACTGCCGAACAACTCTTTGAGGTTGTCAAGGAAATAATAAAAATGGTCGCATTTTGGCGAGAAAGCTTATGGTATTTTGCAGGTTGCCCTTGTGATAAATGTATGACTGCTGGAAATATTGATAACTCAAACTATAAATACTCTTTCGAAGATGTTGAGGACATATTTTCACATTTGCATAGTATATCTAGCCGAAATAATTATAGGGATCGTGAACGACCAGAATGGGTATATTTCTATGACATAGAAGAGGAAGTTACGATGATTAAATCCAGTAGTCTCGCAAAGTTTCTCTACGCAACATTAGATTTGTGTACAGATAAAACTGAACAGTTAAAAGGACAGAATGGTACATTTGTGCTAAGCGATAACATAAAAAACTTTGTTCACGATGAGACTAAGTCTGAAATGGACGAATACTTTAAAAAAATTAATGAGAACGGTAAACTAAAAGGATACCCGGTTATCCCTATGGAAAATATGGTCGTTACCGTAATGGAAGATTATATTATTGCATTGGGTAGAATTTGTGGATTTGATGAATATAAAAAAGAGAGAGAAATCATAAGACAGCGCCATAATAGAGAATCTGAACTATTGTTTCCTATATCACAATTTATTTGGAAAGAAAAGGTCTGTCCTGATCAATTCGAGCTATTAGTTAAAGCACTATTGGAACGTGAGCCAAATGTAAAAAGCGTTAGAAGACCGGCGCCCATCAATCAAGGTGATAAAGGAAGAGATTTAATTATTGAGTGGAATGTAATAAATGAATATATGTCCGATACCACACCACCAAAAAAGTTGATAAAAGTTGTAGGGCAATGCAAATCGGGAAAATCTACAATTGGAAAAGGGAAAGTATTGGATATGCGAGATACTGTAGAAACTCATAATTCACAAGGCTTCTTTTTAGCCGTAAACACCCAAATTTCTTCAGCACTTACAGAAAAACTCGAATCGTTACCATCTCAAGGAATTTGGACTTCTTGGTGGAATAGGGATGATATTGAGATGAGACTGTCTAAAAATCAAGATTTAATCCCAATGTTTCCAAATGTACTAACATCTAAAGACCAAGTCAAATTTGTGGATAAGAATAAATAGTTTTATAACGTATCTTTATTCACAACCTTAAGTTTACTTATTTTTTAGGATTTGTAATCAAATAGGTGGTCAAATAGGTGGTCATATTGGTGGTGTAATAGGTGGTGCAATAGGTGGTGTAAAATTGATATTGGGCACATTATAAGTTGATAGGCAGTCATTTATATAACTTACACGAAATTCAGTATAACATTTCAATTTTTTAGACCTATATAGTAAGACTTAAAAATTTTAGTAAATAATTGAGCTTTAGAAACAATCTTAATTATTCATTCTAAATAATCTTTTTGAAGTACTAGCTAAGTTTTTAATACCAATCTTACAATAGTTTGCTTCAATCTCAAAAACAATACAATTTCTGCCGGTTTGTTTACTTGCAATGGCAGTTGAGCAACTTCCGCCAAATGTATCCAATACCAAATCACCTAAATCGGTACTTTTTTCAATTAAATAACTTATCAAATTAACGGGCTTTTCTGTGGGGTGATTATTGTTCTTGGTTTTGGCAGATTTTAAAATATTACAATCACGCTTTCCGTTCAATTTTTTGCTTCCATTACTACAAAATATAATCATCTCATATTTTGGGGCATAGTCGCCTTTTAGGTCACCAGTTCCGTGATTTTCCTTTTCCCATATTAATATATTTTTTATTCTAAATTCTTTTCCAATAAAAAACTTAAAGACTTCCACATTATGCCAAGAGCAAAAAATGTATAGATGTGCCTCGTCTTTACATACACGTTTCAACTCTTTCACCCAATGATTCAACCAATCTAAATTGTTGTCATTGGGCATTCTTTTATGCCGCTTACCTCGTTTATTACTTCTGTAATCGATGCCATAAGGTGGGTCGGTTAGTACCAAGTCTACACTGTTATTAGCGACGGACTTAATTCCGATATTCCAATCTATATTTAGTATTTTTTGCGCCAATTATTTAGATTGAGTTTATTAAAGACAAAGTATAAGTATGACTCTTCAGAATCTTTTGAAAACTGATAATTAATTAGAATAAATCTTTAGTGATTATTTAAAAGGGTCCTTTATCCCTGGGCTTATTGTAAGTGACCTTCCATTGACCATTTTCTTTGACTAATTTGAAAATCCCCAACTTTCCATCAAAAGAGGTTTTATATTTTATCCAGGCAATGTCCCCCTCAATGACTTCATCCAAAATTTCTACCTCGATGTTTTTATCAGAATCAGGCATCATATTTAGAACCGTAATCAAACTGGCATACCCTTCTGATGTGGTATGTTTTTTTAGAACTGATTCATCTTTTGAGAAAAAGCTTTCTGCAACAATCTTGGCAGTTTCTGAAGGCGACATATTCTTGTTTTCTGAACAGGAAATGAATAGAAGTACGAGTGAGCAAATGACGATTTTTTTCATAACAGTATTAATTTGGGTTATTAATATATCTGTGCGATAGTTTCATTTCAATATTTCGTTCGCCGTCCTTTTCATTCAATTCTAAAATTGCCCTACGGTCATTGGATAACGAGAACTTGGGCAACACATAAACGAACAGTACCGTTTGACCTTCTACAATTTTTGAAGCCAGATTATGTTTATAAATTGGCTCTTGATACAAACGTTGTAGCGATTTTCTTTTTCCTTTCTGTCGTGTCTCAATCGAAAGGTTCAAGAAATTCAAATCGTAATCCAAGGTAGAATTATTCTCAATCCGGATAACGAAGTACAGTTCTTCTTTATCAAAAACGATATTCTCAACACTCAAAACAATACCTTCATTTCGCTTTTTGATTCTACCTATACGCTGTTTTCTGTTGAGCAAATACGAGCAGAATTTTTGGTAATAATAGGTTCTTTTATCTACACGCTCTTCAGAGGATTCAGCAAGAATTGAATCGGTTACAATCGGCTTTTCATTCCCGATACTATTGGATGCTGGAATGAAATAATTGAGCTTAGAAAGCTGTTTTTTATACCTTACAATATACGAAAAAATCGAGCCATTTCGGTTGACTACCAGTAAATTACTTTCCTTCCCTGGCTTGGCTTGTAGCAAGCCAAAATACTGTTCTTTCTCACGGTTGTAGGTAAATACAAAATTATCTGAACCGGTTATGCCTTGCCTAATAGGTTCTGGAAAGAAAAGCGCAACATTCTTGGTGTCGTTCGCATAAATGGTATCGAGTACTATAGTTGATTGCGCTGTAGCCTGTGCCGAGCATAGTCGAGGTACGAAAGTGGATATCAGTATTGCTAATATTATAATTTTTGCTCTCATAATTTAGGTTTTAGAATTAATCTGTAATTGTTCAGTACGGTTACTTTTACCCTTCGGTTAGAACGCCTGAAAACTTGTGTAAGTCCGCCAACTTGTGGCACACTCGGAATATTTATGTCCCCAATAACATCATCGAGCACCTCTCTCGTAGCTTCTTCCCTAAAATTGTTCTCAACATAGATGCCCTCGCTACCGTCTTGCAAATCGAATGCTTTGAGTTTGGTGGGATGGTGCTTTATGTTTTCAATCTCAATCAAGGCACGATTGGGCTGAAAACTGATAAAGCCGAAAATCGGTGTGTTCTTTGGCATCAGTTTGCCATTTATGGTAGCAGATTTAGTAAGGCGCATCTGTAATCGGGTATTTGCCTGAACAATTTGGTCGCCATCCACGACTACATAAATCGTTTCATCTGTATTGCCAATAATTGAAACTTCATTGGGCTTAGGATCGGCAGCAAAGAATAGTTGATGTTCCAAGCCCAGTTCCTTAGCTTCAATTTTTTGAGCTCTTTTAACTTCAGCTGAATCCACCTTTGGTACTGTTTGTTGAACATTTCGCCTTTGCCCTAAATTTTCATACAGCTTTTCGGAATACTTAATCTTGCCAGCATCATAGATACTGTCAACAATGCGTTCTTTTTCACGTTCCGGTAAATCTGGGTCGTAAAAGCCCAGGGAATCAATCAGCTTTTCATCATAGATACTGGGTGCGTTGGTTTCACGCACTTCCTTCAGGTCGTTAATCGCATCGAGTTTGGACTCGTATTCCTTCTGGTTTTCTTCCAAATCAGGAACTAAGGTCTGTTGTAGGCCTTCGTTCTCGCTATCGTCATCGCCCATTACCATTACGGAATAGGAAATGAGGAATATGAAAATCACGGCCAATACCGTCGCAAATACTATTTTATTCTTTTCTACTTTCATAAGAGTAAGTGTTTTAAATGCCGATTATCGGCTCAACTTTCATCGTTTAATTTTTTAAGGGTGTTTTCGAAGTAATTCGTAATCAAAAGTCCGTGCGGATTATTGGGAAAGTTCCGGTCCACCATAATCAGGTTTCCGGTGGAAACCAATTCGTAGGTGTCGATGATAGAGCCTCTATTTATTTCAAAAATGGTTGTGGTAGTGAAACTGTACGTACCGTTGCTTTCTGAAATTTTTGAATCAATACTCAATACTTTTTGAACGAGCGAATATTGTAGTAACCGATTATAGACACCATCCGCTTTTTTCTGACGGTATAGATTATCCACGGAACTATTGCCCAACCAAAGCGCCTTTTCCAAATTCCGTTCATAATTACTGGCATCGATGTTATAGAAGTAGTTGTGAAACAATTCCAGATGCGCCAGAGCTTCCACCCTGAAATTCTCTTTTTGGGTAACGAGCTTCAGCGGAATAATACTACCATCGGTATTGATGGCAAATGCGCTATTGAGTGCCTTTTGATTGGTGTTGAATACCATCCAAACTGAAAAGGTGCTGGACAGCAGCGCACAGACAACGACTGCCAAAACGATAAACCGATTTAATTTTAGGACGTTATAAATATTCTTGTAAGGTGTTTTCATTTTGAATTGAATTAGTTGGTAAAGAGTCTGAGCGTAAAGGATGTGGCACGTCTGTACAATTTGAATTTTAAGAAGACAATAAATCCAACAGAACCCAATTGAACGACGGGTGCAAAAAAGCCCTGACCTGTTTCCGTTCCGAATAGGTTGACCCAGAAATTGGTGTTGATTTCCGTATAAATGGCATTTATAAATACATTGACCAAGAAAAAGGCTGGCACGAGCATATAAACGGCAGCGTACAACTTAAAGAAGGTGTAGGCGAGCGAACGAAATTTTTCAAAGACCGCAAGGCTAATGACCAAAGGGAAGAATGCCTGCATTATTCCCAAAAGGAAAAAACGCTCTGCCAAGAATAGCGGATAGATGAACAAATCCAATATCCAGAGAAAAAGGCTAATGATAAATGCAAATATTTTGAAACCGTAAAGGGGTGTTACCAAGGCTTCATATAAAAGCGTCATAGCAGACTTGGCTACCTCAATGACACTAACATCTTCTTCGATAGGAATATCCTGCATTTGTAATGGAAGTAACGCAGGTGCTGTGCCCCTATATTGTCCCTCGATGGCCACCAATATCCCATCAAAGAATCCCAACACCTGCGTTGAAAATATGACCAGTAGGACAATGGCAAAATTCTTGGCCAGTTCGCCCGGACTCAATCCCCAAGTGTAACCGTCTTTATTGGCCACACCCTCGTTATATTTTTTAAGGATATTGACCAGAAAGAACAATACGGCAAGTGTTTTCATTCCGGCAATAGTGTATTGCGAAAAATCACTGGCCTGTATCGTCTGAAAGACGGCATCCACATATTCAAGCCCAAAACTCATTAGTAATTCGTTTCTCGGTTATTTACTTTGTCTTGCATTTTTCTAAAGGAAATAATATCACGATAGCGCTTCGTTTTAGTAGTGATGTTGGAAACCATTTCTTTTGATTCTTGTTCTTTCTGTTTTAACACTTCGGCACGTTCGGCATCAGACATTTTTAGATTATCGCTGGACAAGATTTCACCCATAAAGTCTACCGTGTCCAATGAGTTTTGAACTATAGCATCAAAAGATTGAGCTATACGATTAATTTCCTCGGGCTTTATATATGGCGAGTTCAAAATGTCCTGTAAATCATTCTGCATTACATTAATAAGGCGCTGATTGTTCTGAGCAATTTCCTCAACCGCCCTTAGTTGTTGGACGACGCTCGATACTTTCTCAATAGCTTCTTTGGCATCCTTTAGGAATTTTACGGATTTAATCATTTCTGCCGTCTGTTTACCGGATTCCAAAAGTTGTTTTACCAAACTGATGAAGTTGGTGTTGTCGTAAACCGGCATTCCTTGGGCAGTTGCACGGCTAGACATAAATAGTGTCAAGGCTACTGCCATTACTAAAATTTTAATCTTTGTCTTCATAATATTATGTTTTAGATGTGAATTGAATGATTGCTTTTTGCATATCGTGATGCTCTTCGTAGAGCTTCATTATTTCCTCATTTTCTTTACCGTCGGTCAGATAGGCGGCATACACTTCCTTCGGAACTTCAAGACGGAAGATGTTGCTTTCCCTACCGATTTTGATAAACATTTCGGTGTACTTCCGCGGTCCGGTAAGGTTGTTCTTGATGGACTTTAATTGGTTCAGGTCGTGGCTAGATAGGTTAAGACGTTTGACCAATTCGTCATAACCTTTTTCATTGTTCAGGCTATAAATGACCTGTGTATTTTCGAGTATGCTTGCTGAAGTAGAATTGTTTGGCAGCTGATTGATTGACTGAAGAATAATACCAATTGCACCATTCTGCTTACGGATGGCTTGGTAATAAAATTCGACACTTTCCAGTACATTGTCAAACTTCAGTTGTTTGGCAAACTCATCGAAAAGAATGATGCCTTTTTCAGCACGGTTTTTCCAAATGGTTCTTTGGATAGCTGACTTAATCAGCTTCAACATTACCGACAGAATTTCCTTATTGTCCTTGACTTCATCCAGTTCAAAAACTATCAATCGTTTATCTTCAATTTTATAGGTCTGGTCTTCACTCACTTCAAATAAAAAGCTATATAGACCATCGCCGACATATTCTGACATCACGTGCAAGAAGCTCGTAACATTGAAATAGTCGGGATGGATTTTAAGGGTGCTCAGAAGATCTTTCTGGTTCCTTTCTATAAAGCTGTAGAAACCATCTAAAGAGTGGTTTTCTGAAGTGCTGTCATAATAATGGCGCAATATCTTTTTAACGGAAACCGATTGTGCTTTGGTTACTTTCAAGTCCGATGCAAACAACTCAAAGAGGAAAACCGATAGGTCTTCCAAACGTTCCGGTGTAAGGTCTTTTGCATTACTTATGTAGAATGGATTTATGCCCAGGTTCTTTCCGCTTTCATAGCGCAGTACTGTATATTTTTCTGGGTAGAGTTTAGCAAATTTGGTGTAGGATCCACCAAGGTCGATAATGACCAATCGGACACCACTCTCAAAATATTGGCGCAGAATGTTATTGGCCAAAAACGATTTTCCTTCGCCCGTTGGTGCGAAGATGGCAAAGTTCCGTGCCTTGATGCGCTTCTTGCGCTCATCCCAAACATCCTTTAGGACGGGAATGTTGTGTTCACGGTCATTGAAGATGATTCCTTTCGCATCGGACTTGTAATTCGTATTATTGATAAACAGGCAGAGAGCGTGCTTCAAATCGGTAACGTATAAATCGTTATTTGAGAAATTGGATGAAAAACAGCAGTAGCTGTTCAGAATATAATTCTTCCGTTCCTCGCCTCTTGGATAGTATGGGATGATATCCAGTTCCTTAAATTCGGTTTTAATTTTCGAGGTTATCTTATCAAGCTCTTTGGCATCTTTAGACCAATACACGATGTTCAAGTGCCCGCGAATGATTCGTGCATTATCATCGGCATTGATTTGGTCAAGGATGTGCTGAATCTTCCCAAGGACGACCTTGTTCTGCGACCCGAAGTTTGAACTTTTGTTCAGTTCCTCGACTTTCTTATCCAGCAATTTGCGCCACTTTTGTTTGTCATCGAGATAGAGAATTTGATTGACGATATGGTTCTCGTTAAGCGTAAGCCCCAAACCATCAATAAACCCTTGATGAAACACAAAATCGTCAGAAGTGAATTTCTCATTGGTCTTGCTACTCTGTACACTTTCGCCAAAGCACAGTTCGCTATTGATGGCCAGGGCATCAAAATGGTTTTCGCCAATATTGACACTTTTTTTATCAAGGATGATGTCGGTATCAAAGCCTTCGTTGAAACCATTGAAATAGCCATTCGTAAGTTGCTGAATCTCTTTCGCTCTAAGCGAAATAAATTCCATCTTTCGGCTATTGTTGATGAAGGAAACAGAATCGCTTACCGAGTTGATGAAGCTCTTAACGTTGTCATCCAGTTCTTGCACAATTCCCTTGGAAACCTTCCGGAACGGATTGACATATTTTGAATTATTAAGTGCCTTGTTCTTGGTCAAAATGAAGAACAGATAACACTTATGTTCTATGTGTTCACGACCTTTAAAATGCTCGTATGTTGCTTTTCCCAGAAAGGTTGTAGAAGGAAGTTGTTCTGAAGTATAGGATTTCTTGAGGCAGATATCCTGTTTGTGAACCACAGTCCCAACAGGCAATGATTTCAGAGCCTGAAACCAAGCACCGTGCATATCCTCAAAGTCCTTTTCAGATAAGGAATAGATTTCTGGCAAATTCCCTTCATAACACAAAACGACATTGCCATTATTGGCAAACACGATATTGTCTTGAATATCTGCAATCGGTTGATATATAGAAAGGTTAATCTTGTTCATAGTCGAAACCTGAATTACGCTTGTTACTGATAATTTTAGGGAATGCGTTAGATGTTTGAAATAGCTGAGGGTTATGGGTTATTCTTGTCAATGCCACGTAAAGCCCGGCATTGAAAACCAGTACACCTATAATTATCCCAAAACTGAAAGAAAAAATGATGATTAATAGCGATGCAAGAATGGAAACCATCATTAAGGCAAACAGGGAAATGGGCAGCCCAAAAATGACCGCCCGTTTCCTGATGTTTTTATAGACCTCAAACTTCTTCATCCTTATACAACAATTCCTATGAGGTATGTGAAGATGCCTACTACAGCACCAGCTATTAAAACAAAAACAAGTACTCGGGTAATCCCTTTTTTGAGGTCGGCATTTTCGCCAAAGAAATGCCCTGCATTAAAGAGGAATCCAACAAGGAAAATGACACCGAGTAAAATTGGAAATACGGTGCGGATGGTATCGCCCACATCGTTAACGGAATCTTCAATGCCACCAATTTGAGCAAATAGCGAAGTGGATAAGAGCGAAAGAAAGGATGCTAAATAGAGTGATTTTTTCATAACGTAACAGTTTAAATTTTTGTGTTGTTTTCGTTATGGGAAATTTACATATATTTGAATATAAATATCTGAAAATCAAATATTTGTGAATAAAATATTATTTGATATTGTTTAAATTCCGTTGCTATTATTTGACATCAAATTCTATGGATTTTTGAAGTGAAGTTGTTGATAACCCGAAAATTGAAAATGAAAAAAGTGCTCAAAAACGTCAGTTTTGTCTTTTTGCTTTTGAAAATGTGCCTCATTTTCGGACAGGGAACGAGTGCTCAAAAACGAATTGTAATTGACGTTGGACACGGTGGAAAAGATTCCGGTGCGATAGGTGTAAATGGCATCCAAGAAAAGGATGTTGTACTCAATATTGCAAATGCCATTTTAAAGTTGAATGATGAGTTAGATAAACCTTTGGAAATTTACTTAACCAGGTACACCGATACGCTCATTTTTTTATCGCAAAGGTCGAAGTTGGCCAAAGCTCTAAAAGCCGATTTGTTTGTGTCCTTGCATTCTAATCATTCGGATAATCCAAATGCCAGAGGTGTAGAAGTTTATGTGGCAGGTGTAACATCCAAATATTCTGATGATGCCACTTGGCTTGCATTTCTGCTACAAGCTGCACTCAATAAACAATTAGGATATGAAAGTAGAGGTGTAAAGTTTGCCAACTTTCAAGTGCTTCGGGAAACTATTGATGATTGTACCTCGCTTCTTTTGGAATTGGGGTTTTTGAGTAATGAGGATGAAGGCAAGTATATTTCAGATTTCAATAACATCCAACCTATTGCATTGACCATATTAAAGTCCCTTCAAAAACATTAGAATTATGAAAGAACTATTTTTAGAGTTAACAAAGAGCTTAAAGGATATTGTGTTACAATTCATCTCAGAAGTGATACTGCTATATAAATCGTTCAGAAGTTAAATCATTAAAGCATAGCATCAGCTGTTATAGTTGATACAATTAAACTCAAAGCTACAATTGAAGAAGATTTATATTTAAGTATTTGCTTAAATACGTAATTAATTATACCTTTGTTCGTCTAAATAGTTATTATGAAAATGGAAATTTCTTGTACGAGAGCTGAAGCTGACCATAAACAGTTACTAAACTGCAAAACTGTCATTGATGGTATGACCAATGATTTTAGTGAAATAACAAAACTACTGTCCATTTCAGGTAATGAGGTACGTTTAAAAATTCTATTCCTCTTAAATATGGAAAAAGAACTGTGCCCTTGTGATTTATCCGACATTTTAGGTATGAGTGTTCCCGCGGTTTCACAGCATATACGAAAAATGAAAGATGCAGATATTATAAGCTCAAGGCGAGAAGGGCAAACCTTATACTATTCATTGAACGAGGATGAGACGGATATTCTGGATAGTATTTTTAAGTCAATTAAATTAAAAAGAAAAACAGCATAAATTTTTAATAATGAGTACCGTAAAAACATCGAAAAATGCAGCTTATACAGGTTTGTTTGCTGCTGTAGCTGCATCATCTTGTTGCATACCACCAGTTATTGCATTAATAGCTGGCGTTGGGGGAAGTGCATCCGCTTTATCTTGGATGGAACCCTTTAGACCCTATTTAATTGGCATCGCTGTCATAGCAATTGGTTATGCGTGGTATGATTATCTAAAACCGAAAAAAGCAGAGGATTGTTGTGAAGTAGATGCAAAGCCAAAGTGGTTTCAAACTAAAGGTTTTTTAATTGGTATTACGCTATTTGCGGCTATATCCATAAGTTTTCCATATTACTCTCACATCTTTTATCCGGATAACAGGAAAGAAGTGGTTATAGTCAATCAATCCAATATCCATACGGTAAATTTTGATATTAAAGGGATGACTTGTGCAGGTTGCGAAGAGCACGTCAACCACGAAGTAAATAAACTCAACGGAATTGTAGCCTCAAAAGTGTCCTACGAAAAGGGGAATGCCATTATTGAATTTGACCAAACCAAAACGAATGAAAAGGAAATCGAGAAAGCAATTAACTCAACAGGCTATAAAGTAACCGACAAAAAACAAATCAATTAGTATGAAAGAATACGATGTATTCATTATTGGTTCGGGAATGGCAGGAATGACCATCGCCAATAAATGTGCCTCAAAAGGCCTGACAGTCGGAATAACCGATGAATTACCCTACGGTGGCACTTGTGCTTTGAGAGGTTGCGACCCAAAAAAAGTGATTATAGGCGCTACGGAAGTACGGGATTTTGCGAAAAGACTTAAAGGCAATGGCATTGATACCATACCTAAAGTTAATTGGAAGGACATAATGGCCTTTAAACAGTCCTTTGTGGATGCAATGCCACCGAAAATTGAAAAAGGATATGAAAAGAATGGCATAGATACCTTTCATAGTTCAGCAAAATTTCTAACAGATAACACATTAGAAGTTGGAAACGAAAAAGTGAAGGCCAACAAAATTGTAATCGCATCGGGTTCCAAGCCAAGGGTTTTAGAATTCGAAGGCGGCCATTTTGCCAAATCCAGTACCGATTTCTTGAATTTAGAAGAATTGCCAAAATCGTTATTATTCATCGGTGGCGGCTATATCGCCTTTGAGTTTGCGCACATTGCAGCTCGATGTGGTGCAGAAGTTACTATTGTTCATCGTGGGGAAAATCCCTTGGAAAATTTTGAACAGGATATTGTAAAATATCTTGTTTCAGCCACAGAAGAGTTGGGCATAAAACTTATTCTTAATACGGATGTTACAGCTATTGAGAGAGTGGATGGCCAGTATCGTGTAGAGGGTAAATCCACAGAGAAAACAGAGTTTTTTGAAGCTGAAGCGGTTTTTAATTCTGCTGGACGACCACCTGCAATATTTGATTTGGATTTGGACAAAGCCAACATAGCTTATACCAAAAAAGGCGTTACCGTTAACGAATATCTTCAAAGTACTTCAAATCCCAATGTTTATTCAGCGGGCGATGCGACAGATTCAGAAGGTTTGCCATTAACGCCGGTTGCTGTTTTGGAAGGTCATACGGTTGCCTCAAATATCATCCAGGGCAATTATAAAGAAGCAAGTTATCCACCTATGCCAACGGTAGTTTTTACTTTGCCTGCTATGGCATCTGTTGGTTATACTGAATCGAGAGCCAAAGAGCTAAATTACAATATTCGAGTAAATTTTAAGGAAGTTGGCAGTTGGTTTAATGCCAAAAGATTGAATGTAAAAGAATATGCATTCAAAACTATCATTGAGGAAGAAACTCAAACAATTTTGGGTGCGCATCTAATCGGACCACATACAGAAGAAACAATCAATCTTTTTGCAATGGCCATAAAAACAAAGATGAAAGTCAATGAGATTAGAACAATGATTTTCTCATATCCAACATTGGCTTCTGACATACCACATATGCTTTAATCAAAAATTGAATGGAAACTATATTAAAATCTGAAATTACCTGCCCCAACTGCGGAAATAAGAAAGTAGAAGATATGCCTACAAATGCCTGTCAATTTTTCTACGAGTGTGAGAACTGTAAAGAGGTACTAAAACCAAACGAAGGGGATTGTTGCGTTTATTGCTCTTATGGCTCTGTACCTTGTCCACCAATCCAAGAAAACAAAAACTGTTGTTAAGTAAACAAAGTTTAAATAAACTTATTTAAGATAAGTTAAATTCTGTTTTTTTTGATTTTCAAAGGCAGTTTTTGCTGCTTCAGTATAAAAATGATGTTCATTTAAAAATTTTACATTCAATTTTATCCATTCATCATCTGTGAATGTCATATCCAGAAAAGTTTCCCATTCTTCACGTAGCAACCGGTTTCTTTCTAAAAAGGTAGTCATTCCCAAATGGCTTAAATCTGCGTCGTTCAATATTTCTTCTAATAAATTTGTTGGCTCTCTTCCCATTTCCGTTGAAAGGATAGTATTTTCCACTATCTTGATTTTCTCTTCTGGAAAATTCTGTTTTTGCAAAAATTCTCTTGCAATTGTACAACTTAACTTTTCGTGACCTATTGTTATTTCGATGTTGCCGACATCGTGAAAATAAGCGGCTATCACTACCATTTCTCTTTCCACGTCTGTCAGGTTCGATTTTTTTGCAAGGAAATTTGCATTATGAGCGACTTCTGCTGTATGCCGATAGTTATGGAATTGTAAAGAGCGACACCTTCCGTTTTTTAAAAGTTGTTTGCAGTGTTTTTCTGTCTTAATTATTAATTCAGTGTTCATTCTATACCAACTTCTTTTTATGACTGTAAAAAATCAATATGCCCAATAGTGCAACACTCACTGCCGTTGCGGGAATTGTTCCCAAATCCAAACCGCCTTCAGCCGTCGTCTTTGTAAGCAAATCGCCAAATGTTGCGCCGAATGGCCTCGTGAAAATAAACGCAATCCAAAACAAAATGATATGGCTTATTTTGGTGGTGTAATGCAACAAAACAACAATTACAATAACACCTGCGGTTACCATTGCACCTTGCAAATAACTCAAGCCTACGTTATCACTTAAAAAATCGCCAAAGGCTGTGCCCAAGCTGTTAGAGAATAAAATTGCAATCCAATAAAACAGTTCCACTTTTTTATTGAAAATGGGATATACTTCAATTTTTCCAATGGTGCTTTTCCATATCCAAAGAGTGTTTATCAATAGTGTTATCAAAATCAATGATCCTGCGAGATAGCCTAAATGCAATGTCCTATCCATAAAATCCGATATTTCAGTACCTACAGTTGTAGTGCCGACAATGACCAACCAAAATAACAGTGGATTGTACTTTTTAGCCTTTAATTGTATCGCTAATACCAACAGAAAAAATACAGCGGTAATGGCAAGACCAATCGCATATCCTAATTGTAGCGTATGTGCCAAAAGGTCGCCCAATGTTTCGCCCAATGTAGTCGCGATAATTTTCATTATCCAAAAGAGTAATGTAATCTTTGCGACTTTGTTTAAACCCTCTGAGATAATTTTTGCCTTTTTCATTTTAGCGGTTTGTTTCGTCTAACAATTTTCGTTTTTTCATTACTTTCAAAATCAGATAAATCACGGTTGTGGTAATTGCACTATAAAACCAAAATTCAGTTTCAAATTCAAAAGGTTCTTTTTCAACCAAATCGCCCACCAAATCGAAAATCCAAAAAAGTAGAAATATTGCGCAAAGCCCATTCTTTTCCTTTTTGAGCACTTTTTTAATACTAAAAGCATATTTTGGTTTTGTATAATTTTTGAGAGACGGTATAAATGCTGGAACATTCTCTGCCCAATCTAAATACGTTTGACCAAATTTATTCCGTAGAAAATTTTCTTCGGCATACATTATACGCTCATAATAAAAAGCATAGAAGAAAATGAAAGCAACCGTAAACCAAGCATTTTCAGTAAGCATTGCAACACCGAGCCACATAAAAAAGTTTCCGACATATAATGGATGCCTTACTATTGAATAGATCCCTGTGGTATTCAACTCATCGGCTAATTGTCCACCTTTTGTATTTCTTCCCGATGTATTTTTAGGTGTATGTCCAACTGTAAAAATTCTGATTGCAAGACCGAGCAAGCTTACGCCAAGACAGATATACTCGAAACTTTCGGACAACCAGGTTTCAGGTGTTTCAATCTCATAATATTCGGTGTAGATATATACCGATAGTCCAATTCCTAAAATGATTAAAGGCAGATAACTTCTGTTTTTAAATAGAAAATCGCCCTGTGCTTTTAATTCTTCTTGTAATGCCATTTTTGTTAAAATTTAAATTTGAAACCTACCATATGATTGCCTTTAAAGTTGGAATAGGTCAATTCCATATGCTCTTGTTGATATTCTGTAGTGAATATTAAATTGCTTCCAAGACCGATTGCAGCACCTGCAATTACATCCAGTATATCGTGTTTGTTGCTATCGATGCGGCTTGCAGCAGTAAAACCAGCCAGTGCATAAGATGGCAGGGCATACTTGAAGCCATATCGTCTATGCACATATCCTGCACTATGAAAAACAGTTGAAGTATGTCCAGATGGAAAAGCGTTGTCATTGCTCATATCCGGTCGCTGTTTGTTGATGGAATATTTTAGGCCATAGGTTACACCTACGGTAAGCAATAGGCTTTTAGTAAACTGCCAAGCCCCTTTTTCATCGCCAATTATAAAACTTGTTCCTAAAGTTGCGGCAGGCAATGCAAATAAGATGACATCACCAATTTTTTGGGTTGTACCAATTTCGGGTTTTGTTTCGCTTGTATCTTGAGCTTGTATTTGAAATGTTACAAGGCTAAAGAATAAGCTAAAAAAGAGTAATAATGTTTTTTTGAAAAATGCTATTTCCATCTGCGTACTTTGTATTGTTATCCAAAGAACGCACGAGATTTGATGTAGATTTTAACAGAGTAGTGCAGAACAATTAATCTGTACAAAATAGGTAAATTTAGGAAAGGCTATTTTTGAATTGAGTAGGTGTTAAACCCTTATGTTTCTTGAAGGTTGCGTTAAATGAGGACTTGGAATTAAATCCAACGTCCGTAGCAATACCAAGAAGTGTAAAATGATTATTTTGGTCGTTTTTAAGTCGATTTACGAATTCTTCTACACGATATTCATTCACGAAATCTTGAAAACTTTTATTCATATGTTCATTCAATACTTCCGAAATATATTGGCGTGGAATATTTAATTTATCTGAAACATCGACAATTGATAATTTGTTATTGAGATACAATTTATCCGTTTCCATTGAGCGAACTAAGTCCGCTTTGTATTGTTCAATTAGTTTCGGGTTAAGGTTGGAATTTTTGTATTTGCCAATTTCAACATTTGGTAGAACATCTTTACCCTTACTTAACAATTTGAAGGCTATAAAATAAAACAAAAAGGCAACGACCAATAGAAGATATGTGTTGAAATTCTGGTCGTTAAGAAAAGGTAATTCAACTGTCATAAAAACATTCAGTAATTCATCCAAGGATGACAAAGCAAATATCAATGCTATCGGAATCGCAAAATAGATTATCCAATGTTTCGTTCTCGTAGTCAGGATTGAATAGATTATCAATGTCAAATACGCCACAAATGTTAACTCTATAATGCTTTCAAATATTTCAACAATGGAATTTTCTTCAACCATCCATATTTCGAGCGCTTCAATAAAGAAA
Organism: Altibacter lentus; assembly: GCF_000746845.1. GTDB lineage: Bacteria > Bacteroidota > Bacteroidia > Flavobacteriales > Flavobacteriaceae > Altibacter > Altibacter lentus. Next base: position 2,408,786 of record NZ_KN050846.1, read on the forward strand.
TAAATGATATTTGGCAAAAAGAAAAGGTAATCAAGCTTGGCGAATTTTTCTTTCCCATTTTTGTAGTATCGGAAAAACAGGAATAGGAATGTTACAAATAGCGAACTATCAAACAAAAACCAGTCTGCATCTTGAACAAATAGGTTATTGTCATCATCGCCTGCCACATACAGTAGCACTGAAATCAAACTTCCAAAGAGCAACCAAAACGTAGTTTTCTTGTATTCTTTACGATTGATAAACAATACCGTAAGGACAAAAACACCTTGTATTAAGGCAATTATTTGCAGTGTTTTTAACATTAAAAAAATAATTATCTGGCAAGATATTAAAATTTGCGACTACGGTTGCCGTTTTCAAGCTGCTTATATTTCCAACGTAAAAAAACAATTTTTATTAAAACTTTATATAGATATATACAATTGGTTAGGAAATTGTAATTACATAAAAAACATTTTTGATAAAGGCAATTAACATAAATATTATAATATCTCTGCTCTAAAAGAGGACTTTCTTATATTTTGGTTAATAGTTATTGGTGATTATATTATTAACTTTGCAGTTGTTATTTAAAGAGCGTGAACGAAGAACCAATATATTTTGATTTTGCATCTACTACACCAGTAAACGAGGAAGTTTACGATGCAATGTCGCCATATTTTCTCAGTTATTATGGAAATGCTTCGAGTAGTACTCATAAGCAAGGGGAAATGGCTTCTAAAGCCGTTAAAAAAGCCAAAAATCAAGTTTCCAAGCTTATTAACTGTGATGAGAATGAGGTGTTTTTTACGAGTGGCTCAACTGAATCTATCAAGTTGGCCATAAGTCAAGTTTTCTACAATAGTTTAGATGCAGGAAACCATATAATCACTTCCAAAGCAGAGCACAAAGCAGTTTTAGATACGTGTGAGGATTTAGAAAAAGTCGGTGCTCGGATAACCTATCTTGATGTTGATGACAATGGAAAATTAGATACAAGTTTACTGGAAGATAGTATTGGAAGTGATACAATACTTGTAGCATTAATGCACGTTAACAATGAAACCGGTGTTATTGCCGATATTGGGGATATTGGTACTATATGCAAGAAACATAATGTTCTTTTTTTTACAGATGCGACACAATCTTATGGAAAACTTCCACTCAACTTTCAAGATGAAAATATAGACTTACTTTGTTTTAATGCGCATAAAATTTACGGACCTAAAGGCATCGGTGGATTATTAATAAAATCAACTGCTAAAACTAAACCTAGTGTATCGGTTAAACACCTTATTGATTCTGTAAATTTAGGGACACAGAATGTTCCAGGAATTGTAGGCTTGGGAAAAGCTAGCGAAGTGGCAATGTTTGAGATGGAAACAAATTACCAGAAAATTCAAAAGTTGAATACTCATTTACAACAAAAATTGCGGCAATCAAAATTGGGTATAGTTAATGCAGTTTCAGCTAATAGAAGCCCCTTTATTCTTAATATACAACTTGCAAATCAAGATGCCGAGTCATTTATATTAGGAAATAAAAACACAGTTTCGGTGTCAATGGGCTCTGCCTGTAATTCTAGATTGTTGCAACAATCCCACGTACTTAAAAGTATGGGGCTAATTAAAGAAGAAGCCGAAAGTAGCATCAGGGTTAGTTTTGGAAGTCCCACAACTCAATCACATTTAGATATTTTAGTCAATGCTCTTAAAAACGAGAATAGTTAGTTTCAAAAGAATTTACAATGGACGCCGCTAATTTTTTGATTCTCGAATTTCCTGTTCTTGGGCTAAGTCTTACCCACGAGATAACATCAAAAGTAGGATTGAGTTTGCCACGCAATAAAATCAGTTCTTTTTGTACTAAATATTCAACAGCTTCCCTATATGATTTTTCTACTGATGTAAATTCTCTTGTTTTAGGCAAAGGGAAGGACAGTAACAATATATCATCTACGTCGTTGACTTCATAACCTCTGGTTTCAACAAACCGTTTTCGTAAAGTTCCCTTTCTATTAAAGTGTGCACCGGCTCTACCAATTGTACCAGTGTAACTGTTGGTCATTCCTACATAAACGATTTTGTGTTTTTTGGAAAGCCAGATATAGATATAAGCTTGGTCAGCACCATTGAATGCACCTAGAATACTAGTCTCAAGCATACTTTTCGTCACTGTAATTTGGTGGCAAATCGTTCTCTAGTTTTCGGCACATATTGGCCAGAAATTCTGATACTATTCTTCTGGATTCACGTAAAATAACTTTTAGGTCGTCGTATTCATATTTTCCAATATTCTTGTAGGCGTATAATTCGGAATCGGCAAATTGAAGCATCATTAAGTCGAAGAGAATCTGTAAATCTCTATTTTCGGCATTATCTTCATAGATTAGTCTTGCAAATCGGTGAATTTTATTAATCCTTACACAATTCCCTAAATCGGTATCATAGTAAGGTTCCCATAAAAGGTTGTCCTCAACAGATGATACCCTGAATATTTTAGTGAGGTTAGGGTTTTTTTCACCTTTCACGGCCTCTTCTTTTTCATCTTCGGTGTAGTCATCATCCACATCATCCACTTCTTCACCCTTATCCTCTTTCATCATTTTAATTATCCACTTGATTTTTGAGGTCATATCGTCCGTGATAGCCTTTAATCGCTCTAAAGCTATTTCCTCATCGGGCAGGTCATCACCAGGCAATATTTCTATCTGCTCAAATTCTTCTAAGAGTTTGTTTGCTATTTCGTTAGGCGCTTTATTAATTATGTCTCTACTAATCTTACCTGCATTTTTCCAAGCAGCCTTACTTTTACTTTTTGCTTCTTTGGTAAAATCGCTGATATTTCTAAACGCTTCTTCAGAAAGGGTGAGCGAAGATTTTTTCACATCAATGTTGAAGAAATCATCTGCCTCATCATTGATAAGTATTCTTCCTCTAAAGGCATAAAAATCTTGGTCGTATGGGATAATACCTTGTAGGTTTGAAGCCCAAGATATCAGTCTTTTATTTCTATACACATAAAAACCATAGTTGCCTGCTTCAATTAAATATCTTTCGCGCACTTCCTTGTCTCTCGACTCACCTATATTTTTAATTCTATAAATAGGTGGATAAGGAAGTTGCGTTATCTCAATAGTGACATTTATTTGTAGTTCATCATCAAGGGTAAGCTCTTTTGGTTTTTCTATCCATTGCACTTCGGTTCCGTCCCATTCATTTTCATTCAAGTTTCCATTTTCGTTGGCTTCAGCTACAAACAACGGGTCAATGGCATCTATTTTTTTGTCACCAATCGTAATATTGATTCCGCTTTCAGATAGGAAATAGAAATAAATGACACCAACTTTTGTTTTAAGTTCCTTAATGGTATTTCTAACACTTGGATGGTTGTTTAATCGAATAGCAGAAATAATAATGATGGTACCTTTACCTTCTTTTAGATAGGTATCAATTAGTTCGGATTCATTCTCGTCAATTTCAGTCTTTTCTGCAAAGTATTCTTTTGCGGCCATTACTTTTGGAAGAGAGACTTCATACTTATTAAATCCACTACCATTCGAAGAAATAACTTTGAGTACATCACCCTGAGAAAATGAAGCTGATTTTAAACCCAAGCCAAATTTTGATAGGGACTTATCGTCATAATGGTCATCTGTTGAGCCAAGTTTTAATGCCTCTTCGATTGCATTTGCGTCCATACCATCGCCATCGTCTATGATGATATATTCCTTGACATTGTTCCTCTTACTATCAGAAAAATCTTCACGTTCTTTTTTGATTAATAAGTGTATGTTGTTTGCATTTGCTCTTACAGAGTTATCTATAATATCACAAATGGCGGCGGAAGTTGTGTAGCCAATTCTGCTCAATCCAAAAAGAAGCCTACCGGCATCTATGGATAAATCGATTTTATCACTCATATATTTATATTTTAAATGAAGCAGCTAGCACAACCAAGACCTTCCGCTTCAATAATTTCATCTTTCCAACTGTTGGTAGTTCTTTTGCTAAGCTGCCTTTTCATTCTCGTAAAATGTTCTTTCTTAATGGCTTTAACTCGTTCTGGTTTAGATAGCTCTTCCAAGGTCTCGCTATCCATCCAGTTATAACCGTCTTTTTCATATACCATAGCTTTTTTAAATAAGGTTGGATGATTTTCCAAGAGCCAAACCCATTCTATTTTTTGCTGGTAAAAACAAAAGAAACAACCCGACCTGCTTCGAGAATAGGTGCCAGTTTCTATTTTACCATCAATTTCTACTTGGTATGATTTTTTTATATAGTACGCTGGTATGCCAACACCACTCTCGTCTAGTATTTTAAAGATGTCGTCCAATACCAAAACTTCATCATTATCTATTAAAGGGAATTCTTCTAAAAGGCCTACAGGATAATCGGTGTTTTCTTTTAAATACTCAAATACCACCCGATTAAATAATTTTACATCACTATTTAAAAGGAATTCTAATTTTTGCCCTTGCCTAAAGTTCGGTGAAATAGGCTGATTGACCCTATTGATAATATCTTCCTTTAAATGGTCTGGACTTAGACTGTTATAAAGTTTTGCAATCTTTGGAATATTATTATTAGCCAACACTTCTTTTATAACGTCTTCGCTCCAAATATTTTTTCTAAACGGAAAAATAGATTGCACGTTGGTTTTTTTGGATATATAGCCCTCCCTGTTTTCATCTCCTCGTATTCCCACGTATGATATTGTAGGCTCATCACCAATGTATTTCTCAAAGGGTTCTAACTTTAGTTTTTTGGTGCACCATCTTGCAGTTGAAGAGGGAAGATAACCACCATATTCAGCTAGAAAATGGTCAAATGTGGTTTTGTACGGGGTTTCTTTTTCCGGTTCGACAGCAAAAATTGTTTTAATGTCTTTACCTAACCTGCTGTTTAAGGCTTCTATAAGTTCATAGGTTTCTTTTAATTCTTTTCCTGTGTCGCAAGAATAATAGTCTACATCCAAAGTGGGATATAGATTTTTAAGATAAAGTGCTAGTGCGGCGCTATCTTTTCCTCCAGAAATTCCAAGTACGTGTTTAACCTTCATCGTGCAAAGTTTTTAAATATCTAATTATAGCAGCTGCACTCAATTTGTCATTTTTGGATAGTACCTTGGCTAAATCTTTCTGTAATTTTGAAACTTTCTTTTCTTCAGAAGCACTCAGAACGATATTTTGTTTTATGGTTCTACCTGAGATATCTGTTAGTTGAAATTGTACTATTTCATTATTTACAGTTTCATTTGCCAAAGAATGTAACTCCAATAGATTATCTAAATTTGAGAGTACCTTTCTTGTATTGTCCATCAAAAGGGCTTCGTCCTCATCAGTCATTTTCTCGATAGACTTTCCAAGAATTACATCAGCAATGGATTTTAGCCAAGAATCACGTTCGTCTAGTTTGGACATTATGCGGTTAAGAAAAACTTTTTCTTTTTGAATCAATAAATGTGGTTTCAACGACTTGTAACGTGCTTGAATTTTACTTTTGTAATCTGTAAAATCATTAATTTTCAGATTTAGAGCGTCGCATATATTTTCTTCATACCTGTTTAACAAGCCTTCGTAAGCAACTCTAATTTCACTGATAGCCCCATTTAAGCGTTCAATGAAGTCATTTAGGATTTCACTGTCATTTTCTTCGAGGTTAATGTTTTTATATCCTAATCCTTTAGGTATTTCTGATAGTAGCGCATTTTCTGGGTCCTTTGCAGATGCAATAGCATCCCTCAAGCCTTTAGAGGATGGACTTAATCGATTGGTTTTTTTAACGTAATCTGGTAGGGCATTATAAAACGCTATGAAACTACTGAAAATAGAAATCAGCGAACTTTCGGGCTTGTTACTAGATGTATTAACACCTGTAATCTCTTTATATTTATTGAAAAGGTTTAGTCTTACTCCTTCAATCTTATATGATTTCAGTTCATAATCGGAAGGTTTCTTATGCACAAGGTCAAGAACTTCACTAGTTAGGTAAGGGACATATCCAGAAGCTTTGTGAAATAGTGCATAGTCTTGATTTTTTACAATAAGGAATATAGGAATCCAAAAATCTATGAACCCCTTCTTAAGTTTAAATGGTGGTTTAGATAGCGATTCGTATAATTCAGACAGGTTCTTTTTAATATGTTTTGAGTCTTCTAAGAAATTATTACAATGCCTCCAAAGGGGTATAAAACTGGAATCCGTAGGCTCAGTAAGAACATAAGTGCTGTTTTGAGCTTGGTGTATTCCTGTTTCTTTTAAAAGCCCTAAATAAATAGATTTTTGAGGTGGAAATTTACTGTCGTCATAATTTAAGTTTTCAACTTCACTATGGTTAAGTAAATCTTTAAGAAGGTTTTTGCGCGCCGTTAAAATGGGGGTGCTCAAATACTCTTTGTTTACCATTTCATTTAAGTAACGAGGCGTCTCAGGGTATTCTTCTTTGGCTATTAATGAAAGGGTTCTGTTTAGGGTTACCTTTGAATCGATTTTAAGCTTTTTGCCACCATAAAACCAATCAGCATTGGATATTTCATAAATACCGTACTCCAGAAGTTTTTGCAATTTTTGTATTTCGTGGGCTTTCTCTTCCGTTAGTATTTTTTTTACAACATTGTCCTCTGCATACTTTTGTAATACAAAATCCATCTTTTCAATTTCATAGATACAAGACTTTACAAATTCAAAGTCTTTGAGAAGTACATATAGTTGTGCCGGTTGTTGCACATCGGTATTCTTTAAATCCTTTTGTTTTATGTCTTTATTGAGAATTATATGTATGTAGCCGTCAATTCCCCCTTCAGGTTTAATGTTATCTATGTAATCCGATACATTTACCTTAAAGAACCTTGGTGTACCAATTTCAAAATAAGCTTCCTTGGCAAAATGATATTTTTCCGTAAAATAATATTTGGCTTTTGAAGCAATATTAATGGTAGTATCGATATGAGAACTTGCGTCAATCAATTCCTGTTCTATATCAACATCCGTTCCGTCAATAAAGAAAAACTTATTACGATAATTATAGAACTTGATTATTTTTTGACTGATTAGCTTTTCAATATATTTTTCGGAATCAGGAATGTTTAAGGCATACTTACCATAATTTTCTAGGAAAGTTTTATCCAGCCTACCGAAAGATTTTGCAAATAAGTTTACCAGACCAATGGTCTTGATGATTTTCGCTAAGTGCTCATATCCTATATCGTTAATAGCCTCTGCCTTATCCAATGCTTTTACAATGGTATTCCATTGAGGCTTGTGTGGGTTTGAATATCTATCTTCTAATTCACTAGTTAAATGAAGTGTTAGATAATCAAATACATTAGCTACATTAAAGAATGTATGATTGTCTTCATCTATTTTATCAAAGAAAACTTGACTGTTAGCCAAAAAAGAGAACAAAGACCTTTCGTTTTGACCATACTTTTGCAAAGCTTGAGCCAGAATATTTGCTGAGAGAATATCAAAAGGGTAAAGTTTATTGGCTAAATCGTAATTCAGGGTTTCTGAATTGCTAACCAGCTTGCTTTCGTTTATTTTATCGAATAAATTATCAAAACCAATATTCTTTGGTTTTTCAATTTTCAAACCCTCTATTCTTTCTGAAGCTAAATAAAGTAGTTGCTCAATGGGCTCATCAAACGAAATGTCAATTAATCGTCCTTTTACTTTATCCCATTCGTTCTTTTGATTTCGAGATAGGTCAATGGCGTAAGAACCAAAATTTTGATGCAACGTTGTGATCAAAATAATATTCCTATTGGAATCGTTTACCAACTCCGCCAATTGCTGTATGAAGTATAATTCGCTATCTGGATTGTGTTTGGCTGCATATTCAAGAAATTTACCGAACTCATCAATTAGGATAACCAATATTTCGCCCTTATCTTTAAGTGATGCAGCACGCTTGCCTATTGTTTCAATAAGACTGGAATTCGCTGTGTCTTCCTTAACTTTAAAGGATTTCTTTAGTACTGTTGTCAAGGGTGCGGCTTCCCCAATAATTTTTAAGAATGAAAACTTCTCAAACCCTTTAAACTGGCCATTAAGATTAGCAAAATAAGGTTTTCTGTCATTAAGGTTTTTTTCGAAAGCCCAAAGGAAACTGGACTTCCCAGTACCATAAGAGCCAATTATATTAAAGGAATGGTGTCCCTGTTGAAATCCAGAAACTATTCTTTCAAAAACATTTTTTGCATTGGGTGTAACTACGTAATGGATGTCGTTTACGGCATCGCGCTCAATATTTGTGGATGTTGTAAACTTATACATTATAGTAACGTTCTAATATGTCCCACTTGTTAGGGATATTTTTAATTTGTATTTCTTTTCTTCCGGCATCCTTCTTATAAACAACATCTTTAAAAGCTTCCGATATTTCCTGAATTTTAAGTTCGGTACCTTCGGTAGAGCAAGCAAACACATCACCTATCTTATTTTGTATATCATCAAAACTTATAGACGCAAGCTCTGGGAATTTATCTAAGATTAGGAAGTAAAATATTTCTTTGGGTATCTCAGGTCTCTCACTTACTTTCAATTGAAAAACTGAACCTTCCTCGGTATCGGTAACTTTAGTAATAAGATTGAGGTCGATGAAGATGGACGATAAATCGTCTTCCATATCCTTAATGTTCTTATCGGCTATATAGTATGTTTTTATAAATACCTTGATGTCGTTTTTCAAAGAGTTTTCAGCTATCGAGGTTTCATTGTTAGTGGCTGTCCTTAACAAATACCTAAGCAGCTGTTGGGTTGTAAATTGTGAATTAACCCTACTTTTTCTGAATTCCTTAAAAACTAAAGGGTAAATAGAGGCTAGGTTTGTGTCTAACAGTTTATAGTGTAATAACCACAAAGTACCTTCATACTCTAAAAAAGGGTCGTAACCTGTATTACTATTAAAGATTTTATTGGCAAACGCAGTGGCTTGGTCTTCTCGGTCATTTATGCCGAAAGCCTTTAACCAGAAATTAATGGACATCACCATATTTTTTCCAACACCTAAAGCTGTTACCGCATCAGGGTTTTTGAAAGACTGTCCTTTGGAAAGATAATCGTATCCCTTCTTCAACCAAAAATGGCGACAGTGAAATGTTTCGTGTCCTGTAAACGTTAGTTTATTCATTTATTTTTGATTCGCCGTTTTTATTTTTTAAATAGTTCAATTTGTCTTTACATTCAACTAAAATACGCTCTGGATTTTCTTCCTCTAAAAGGGTAAACACAACCTTGTCGGTTAAGTATTTTTTTTCCAATTCAGAAACAGCAACATTATAGAATGAGGCGAAGTCTGACAGAAGTTCTCTTTTGGGAAGCCTCTCATTTCTCTCATATTTACCAAGTGTTGACTGGTCTATATCTAGTGCCGCTGCAACTTTTCTTATAGGCAGATTTTGCAATTCTCTTAGTGTTCTGAGATATTCACCCAATGTTTCCATCGTTGTTGAATTTTATTTTAGAGACAAAATTTGTCCTTACAAAAATAGGATTATTTAAGCCATTAACAACTTTTGGGATGGGATATAATGACTTTATTTTTGGGCTATGATATTAGGGTAGGAAATCACTTGGTGTTAATCGCCAATTCCCTGCATCATAGCTTCCATACCACCAAAGTTTAATATAAAGGTTGAGTAGTAGTGGTCAAACAAATCCTTTAGGTATTGGCCTAAATCCACGTGTTCCAATTCATTTTTGCCCTCTACTTTTTGCCTAATCTCATAGCCTCTATTTTTACTGATTGTATAAAGAAACAAGGTGTGAAAATATACCGAGGTGTAATATTTGCGGTTAGCTAATTCTAATTGTTCTTGGTTGATGTTCTTTTCCTTGGATTTGAAATTTTTCAGTACGGTACTGTCCATATTGATAAAAATGCGATTTAATAAGTCGCCTTCAGCATCCGGAATCATAACAGTAGAATAATCTACATCGAGGCTCGTGGCTTCTTCAACCGCTTCCCAAGTTACGTCCGTATCAGAATTCTCATCTGTGCTCTTGTACATAAAGACCAGCTTTGGCAATCCCAACAAATCATTATCGCTTTCTTTTTTCGGTGATTCGCTTTTTGGCTTGTTGTTGTCGGCAATTTTTACCCAAAATAATTCCTCTATATTGCCATTTGGTGATGAGAGGCTTGCTTTCATTTGAATGCTGTCGCCAATTTTCAATTCGTCTTTAGGGTTAAGGGAAATTTTTATTTTTCCTTTGTTTGGGCTACTTTTTACTACGTTAAAAACTTCATCAATTTCTTTAGGTTCACCAGGTTTATTTCCACCATCAGAATCATTAGGTTTTATGTTGAGTACACTAACCCTTAAATCCCCAGGTTCATCAATTCTATCAAAATAATCATTGGCTACATCTGTAGAAAAACGAATCGATTTTTCACCATTAAGTGGTATTGAAGCAACTTCTTTTTTATCCTTACTGTTAGTATCGATTCGAAAAAATGATGGAAACCTCTTAGGCTCAAAAGTTGTGGGTTCTTTTTCATTTGAAGTTCGATTCTTCCTTCCCTCAGTTTTCTTTTCTTTTTTAATATCAAGCTTGAATGTTTGGTTCAGCAATTTTGCCAACTCAGAATCAAGTGGCAGATTTTTGGTAAAACTTTTGAGTAATTCGCTTGTATTTGAAGACGTATCAATATCTACAGCTTGTTTTCTGCGTTTTTCTATTTCTGCCAACCTTCCATCTTTTGAGCTCAATTTTTTTGCCAGATAACTTCTCAGAAATTGAGTTTCATCGCCGTCCTTGAGCCTGTCCCTGGAAGCCATAAACAGTTCCTTCCGAAAGTTATATTTCATCTCGGTACAGTCCACGTGAATCAATAAATGACTTTTCAATAGATTTAGCTTTAACGAACGCGTAATAAATTCAGAGGTGTAATGCCCGTGGGTTTGTCCATTAAGTGAGAACATCACCGCCATTGAATTTTTAAAGTATCTATCCTGTATGATTTTTTTGGTCTTCTTGAGGTCATAATCCTTTACCTTGGTTTTGAACACGTAGCAGGATACTTTCATTTTTCCGAAGACATCATCCGAGAAATTCTCTGAAAAGCTTTCGGCTAAATATTCGGATTCCTCAGCTGCTAAACGCCTCTTTAAACCGAATAAATCATTTTCCAGAACTTTATTATTTGGATAGCGCTCAGCGGTATCGACTGTTAAAATTGGTAATGCGGGTTGAAATAGAAACTCATTAATACTCTGGTTCAAGTCTTGGGCAAACCCGGAATAGCCCTTGGGAAACTGATATGAATAGAGTTTTAATATGGTGCCTGTTTCAAATTGACGATTGTTTAGACCAAGGTCTAGTTTTGAAGCTGTGAACGAAGGGATTTTTTCATTAATTAGTAAGTACTCATACCACGTTTCTTTTGCTTGGTCAGATTCTTTTTTAGGATGCTCACGTACCAGGGTAAATCCAAAATTACCATCATTTGTGTACCTTTTAGAAGCAATAAGTTGGTATCGCTTTTTTCCGCAGAATACAATGGCACCACTTCCACCCATATTGTATTTACCCTGTACAAAATGAATATCGTTCTTATTACCACGAAGTAGCGAGAGAAAGGTGTCCTCAAACTTTTCGGGATGCTGCCCTTCGCCGTTATCATAAACTACTACAGATGTTGGATATTGGCTTTTCTGGTTCCTTGGTCCTTTACCGTCAGCAATAATTTGAATATTCTCGGCTTGTTCTTTGCGAAATGAAGATAAATCCCAATTATTTTCTGGATAAAATTTTTGAATGGCTTCGTCCATAGATTTAGGTGTAGTGTCAGATTTTGGGTCAATTCCCGAAAGAATGCATTCTTTTGTTAGTAAAGCATCAATGGCATTAGTGACTTTTTCTATTAACGCGGCAATAGGACTTGATTGTTGATTTTTTACCACACCATAATTACTGAAATTTCCACCCAATGGTTTCCAGTTTGAGTCATCAAATGTTGTAGGATAAAGGTCTATTATGTTTAATAAATCTTCTTCATCTTTAGTATTATACAATTTAAAAAAGAGTTCTTGATTATCAATTTTTGATGAAGGTCGTGTGAATAGGTCTGCCATAGATTTAAAAGAAATGTTATAGCCTCTAATATAGCAAAATCGAATGCTCACGAAAACAGTTTTCAGTTATTTTTAAAGTAGGCTAATGAGGCACTGGACCCTGTTTTTCCATAAAATTCACTTCCGCTTATCTCTAGCCTTAGTTTCAAAAGCAATGAGATTAAACAATTCTCGCATTCTGCTACGTACACGATTACCATAACGCTCTTCCAGCTCTTCAGCATTTAGGTTTGTAGTGGCGTGTGTTTTAATTTTATATTTGGTATCCAGATAAAGTTCATAGCGAGAGAGTAGTACTTCACCCATTACATTTAAATCCTTGCCGTAAAACCGACCGGCAGGTTCTATACCTAAATCATCAAAACAGTAGAATTTGGTATTGCCATATTCTTCGACCGTTTTAAAGCCCAAATGGTTAAAGCTGAACGTCACGTTTCTACAGGGAATCATTTCATAGGGTCGTTGCATTGGGACGATATGTCGTAATAATTTCATCAAGCTGGTCTTACCACAACCAACAGGGCCTGAAAGCAGGATGCCTTTTTCGATGTCAATTCCGTAGGTTTCACAATTCTCTTTATCCTTAATGAAGTAAGAACATAGCTTCAGTAGTATACTTTTATCTTCATCGTAAATCTTAAAATTTTTACCAAATAACAATTTGCCCTTGGCGTTCAAATAAATTAGGATTTTTGGAAAGTCATACATCACGCTTTTTCCATCAAACTTGCCCAGTGAATATTCTACGCCACCTTCAATAATTTTAGAGGGGTTGTCCATAATCTTTGTTTTTAGTGGTCCGCAAGTTGTCCTTGATTTGGGATGCCTGTTTTTTGTTTGGTCTGTTTTCTTCTTCGAAAAGCTCAGTTCTATCCATCCAATTTGTGGCCAATGAGCGCCAATCTCGTATTGGCTTTCCATCACTTGTTTTCCATTCCCGATCTGCATAGTGCTCATAGAATTTTTTTGCTTCATCAGCATCAAAACCTTTTTCTTCAAAAAATAAAATAACGGACTGCCTGCCATTTGGCTGTTTTATATTGTTTTCTTGTTTGGTATTGTTTATATTAGATACCAATGCTTGTCCACCTATGGGATGGTTTTGGTACACAACTTGTCCGTTTTTGGGATGGTGGTGTCCCTCTAGTGGTACACCTCTGGGATAGTACTGTTCTGCAAGCAGTTCTAATTCGGGATGGTACTGTCCCATAACTGGTTCGCTACTTGTACCAATTATGGACATCTTGATTTTACTACCTTTGTAAGGATTGTTGGAAGGATAATAGGACAGATATTGCCAAGTATCTAAATCCACAATGCATCTATGGTAAGTAGATTTTGAACCGATTTTAGCACAGCGCATTAGTTCCCTACGGTTCACGTAGAATTCATCCATAAAACGGCAACTGTTCCATTCTTGGAACAGTGCCATATACAAACTGATATGGGTGGGATTTAGGCGGTCATCAAAATAGAACTTCTCAAAAGCCGCGTTAAGTAGCTTTATATAGTTCATACCCTAAGAGCTAAGACCGTGTTGTACACGATTGGCAGTCATCACATTTTGGATTTCTTCAGCGTCGTAGTAGATGATGCCACCAACCTTGGTATATGGTAGTGTTCCGTTGATACGAAGGTTTTGTAATGTGCCTGGACTTACCTGAAGCACATCCATAACCTCAGAAGATTTTAGATATTTTTTGAGCTTCCCAGTAGCTTGTTTGGATAATAATTTTTTAATGTCATCGAGCAATTCCATTTTGAATTCCCGAAGGTCGTCTGTGGTAATAATACTTGTCGGCATAATAGAACGGTTTTAATAGAAAGGGACTATCTGGGTTCATACTTTTAATTGATAGCCCCTGACCTGATTTAGCTCACGCACTAAAATATTTTAATAAATAAGTGTTCGTGAATCTGTCGATTTGACTTTCATTCTACAAATTTGAATAGATTTATTGAATTTTATTCCCAAGTCGCACCCAAGTTGGGTGATTTTATATGCTCATTTTCAATGGTTTAAATTGGTTTGATTTAGAGGTCGTTCTTTAAATCATCTATGTCAAATGATGATAACTAAAATTAATTTTATTTTTTCCCAAGTCATACCCAAGTTGGGTAAAAATTTAACATTCTCTACGAAAGAAGATTACCCGTCCGTTTCTTCCATTCGCCTTAACAATGTTGCTTTTAGTCTATCTATAAATTTTGTTTGGTCAATTTTCCGTTCTCTTATTTCAAGAAAGGTTCTATATACGTTTCCAAGATTAAGGTCGAAAATCTCTTCACAAGCTGATGCCATTTCTTTAATTCCAGCTGTACCACTTTTAATTGCACCAGATGCTTGTAGGGCATAAATCAATTCAATCAAATCTGTTTTTGAAGCTGTCCAGCCTAATCGTTCACCGTTTGATAAAGTATTTAGTTTGTTTGGTATGCCATAGGATAAGCCTCTCAAATTATGCAATTCTTCAACATAATGACTTATAAGCAGGTCATAGGCCATAATTTTAGCAATTGCATTATCGTGGCTTGTTGAAAATTCCGCATCTGTATAAAAATGAGAGGTATTAGAAACCAAACTTATTTTGTCGTTTCCTCTTAGAAAATAAAATTCATCCAAAAGCTCAGAGTCCTCTCTATAGTATTTTATAAAATCGATATTGCGTCTATTGCTTTCTTGTAAACTATTTATCTCTGAATCAATAAATTCCTGTTGAGATTTTATGGTTCCCGCAGGTCTATTTATTAAGAAGTTATATAGTTTCACATAAAATTTCAATCTACTATAAACATAGGGTTTGTGTTTTTTAAAAAAGATTATTTCGTTTTTTTGATTGATGAATTCATTTTCCCTGACACATACACGTAATTTCTGCAAGTATTTTCTTGAAATCGAAATTCCTTTTTCTACATTGTTAAAATCGCTAAGATTAGATTCTTCAATTGTTTGTATTTCTTCTTTATATTTATTTAAAATCTTATTTACTTTTTTTCTCAATTTTTTAATGGTTTTAATTAATTATCAAACCCATCTCAAAATTATAATTCGGGATTAAAAATCAATAGATTATACAATCATCTCTCTCAATACTTTTACTGTTTCACGCTAGACCAACATCCAATGCCATCATTATAATGAAACCGCCTATAAAACCCATTGTAGCAATATCAGTATAGTTATCCCGTTGTGTTTCTGGAATTACCTCTTCAACTACCACAAAAATCATTGCACCCGCAGCAAAAGAGAGAGCATAAGGCAAAATGGGCTGAAAGGTTGAAACTGCCCAGGCCCCTATAACAGCAGCAAATGGTTCTACAATGGCAGAAGCTTGCCCAAACATAAAGCTTTTTCGTCGGCTTAATCCCTGTCTTCTTAATGGCATAGCAACAGCAAAGCCTTCAGGAAAATTTTGCAGGCCTATACCTAATGCTAAAGCTACTGCACCCCCAATACTTGCACCTTCAAACCCAGCAGAGACCCCGCCAAACAGTACACCAATTGCTAGGCCCTCAGGTATATTATGCATCGTTATTGCTAATGTTAAAAGCGTAGTTCTGCGCCAAGATGTTTGTAAACCTTCTTTTTCACTTTCTTTAAAATTGATGTGCAAATGAGGAAGAATTTTATCTAATCCAAAAATAAAAAGTGAACCTAAAAAGAATCCAATTGCTGAAGGCCATACCTTAACAAACCCTTCTCCGGGACTCATTTCAATTCCTGGTGCCAACAAGCTCCAAAAACTTGCGGCTACCATTACACCTCCAGTAAATCCTAACATTCCATCCAAAATTGCACGATTCATACCTTTAAATAAAAAAACCAGCGAAGCACCAGCCGCGGTTAATCCCCACGTGAATAAGGTTGCATAGAGTGCTGCTACAATGGGGTTGATAGATTCAAAATAATCTATTATATATTCCATTTAATGTTTGATATTAATGTATAGGTTATACGCAATTTGATGTGATATATGAAAACTTTTGCCCGAAATGGAAATGTCCATTGATTTGTCGAATTCTTCTTTGCTCAATACTTTAATTGTACTACCCAAGGCAATTTTATATTTGTCCAAAAACCTGAAAAAAGCTGTTGAAGAATCTCCTAAACCAACACAAACCCCAACATTACCAATAGGTAATTCGCTTAAACGTATTTTTTCTTGTTTTTCATACGAACCATCCTTTTTGGGTATGGTGTCGCCGTGGGGGTCAACTTTTGGAAAACCTAGAAATTCATCAAGCTTATCAATTAATTTTTCGCTATTTATATGTTCTAATTGTTCTGCAATTTCGTGAACCTCGTCCCAATTAAATTTGAGCTTTTCAACCATAAATGTTTCCCACAATCTATGTTTTCTCACAATCTGAAGTGCTCTTTTTTTCCCTTTCGTTGTTAAAAAAGTTCCTTTATATTTTTTGTGATTGACCAAACCTTTCTTTGATAACTTCTTAATCATATCAGTTACAGAGGACGGCCTTGTGTTCATCCGCTTTGCAATTTCATTTGTCGATGCGATTTTAATTCCCTCTTCGCTTAAATGAAAAATAGCTTTTATATGGTTCTCTTCCGAGTTGGTCATTTTAATAGTTATTTTAAGCCATTTATTTTAAATCAATTAACAATTAAACTATGTATAATGCGAAACTTAACCCATTGATATTTAGATATAGATTATGTTTTATTTAATGATGATGGTTGATAAGAACAAGAAAGTAAAAAAGAATGGCAGCGGCAAATACAGCGATTAAAGCAAAAATTCCTATAATTTTCTCTTTTTTACTAATATTGCTTTTAGATTTCTTTTCTTTCTTCTTTCTTCTTTCTCTTCTATTAATGGACATAAGTATTTTAATTTTTTTTGTTATTTATCCTCCTAAATCATAAAACCACTCTTCAGCTCGCACGATTGCTTCCGTTATAGCCTTTTCTTTAGAAAAATGATCCTGTTCAATTAATTTATTCGCAATTTCTATAGCTTTTTCTCTTACAGTTGGATTGAGTTTATCCAAATCTGTTTTAAAGTCTTCAAACATCCAGTCCATAACAATAAATTAATGTTTAAACAATTCCTTTTCCTCTTCCGCATCTATTTCCTTTTTTGGTCTTTTATCTAAAAAATAATCTAGTAAAATACCCACTACAATTGCAACTGCAAATGCAGCATATACTTGCCAATCAAATTGTATGACCAAAGAGAGGCTAATGAGTATAGCAACAATAGGAAGTACGGGTACTTTTCCAATAGATAAGGGAACTTTAAAGGGCCTTTCTTTATTAGGTGCTTTAAAACGCAATACGATGAGGGCAATATTCACGGCGACAAAAACGAGCAACGCGCCTAATGACGACATTCCTGCTACGATTTTAATATCGCCCAACAACATAAATCCTGCAACTGCAATCATTACTACAATGGTAGTAACCCAAGGTACTTGCTGTGCATTGGTTTTGGTCATTACTTTTGGAAGTTCACCTACCTTTGCCATTCCAAACAGCAACCTACTTATGGAAATAATACCACTAAAAGCAGCATTTGCAGTAGCAAAAAGTGCTGCGACCGCTAAGGCAACTGGCAACCAACCGTTGAGATTGGATGCCGCAAGCGAAAGTGGCGAATCTACTTTTGCCAGTTCTGACGGGTCGGCAATGTTTAGAACCGTAAAAGCTATGAGCAGATAGATAATGGTTGTAAACACCATAGTCAAGAGAAAGGCACGAGGAATGGTCTTGCCAGGGTTTTTCACTTCCGAACCCAATGCTGCCATATGTTCAAAACCTGTATAGACAAAAAACAAGGTTGCTGTTGCCGCCAAAGTTCCGGAAAAGGATTCCACCTTGAAAAACTTTGCCTTAGGCGGACCTGTTTCGGCAAGCCCAACCGCAATGAGAATGAACAATCCCAAAAGCTGTATGCTTACCATAATGATATTGGCGGTGGATGATTTCTTGATTCCTGTAATGCTTATTAACGAGAGAACTAGCAGTACGCCATAACTTATCAACAAGGAAGGCACGCTAAAAAAGGTATTAAAATATCCGGAAAAGGCCAACAATACGGCAGCTATCGTTGCCGAACTGTGAAACGCAATCGTCCAGCCTGTGAGAAAGGACGGTATGTCAATTTTTGGAAACGCTTTACGAACAAAAATAAATTCCGCACCTGCATTGGGATAGGTAGAGGATAACTCAGAATAGGACATTGCTGAAACACTGGCAGCAATGGCCGCAAAGATAAAACTCAACCAAAGGTCGGTACCTGCTTGTCCTGCGGCTGCACCAATGACGGTGTATATTCCTGCGCCTACAATAGTGCCAACGCCGTAAAAGGTAAGACGAAACGTACCCAATGATTTTTTTAATTCTGCCATAATTATATTATTTCTTTAAGTTTCTCATTTCCATCTCTGCTTTTACAATGCCGCGTTCAAGGGCTTCCTCCTTGGAACATTGGTTTGTTATATAGTATTCTTCAGCATACTTTACGGCCAATTTGCGGATGTTTTCATCCAGCATATTGAGCCTCATCGAGCAATCTTTAAAAAGTTCCTTTTTCATCTATCAAAAAAGTTTCAACACGTAAAAAACCATTACCAGCAAACTGGTGCGATACACGTAGAGTTCTTCTTTTCATTTTGGTCTTTCTTACTCGGCGTTATAGTTTATATCTTTAGCTTTATTGTGTGCTTCCCAACCTTCTTTTGCCGCATAGGGCACAATTAATAACGCTGCAACAGGGTCTGCCCACCACCAGCCCAGCCAATTGACCAATAGCAATCCAGCAAGTACCACTACTGTTTGATATAGGCAAATAAAAGTGTCTTTGGCATCGGCCAGCAATGCTGGACTGTCAAGTTTATTCCCATATTTCCTTTTGTAATAGATTAAAATAGGATTAACTACCAATGAAACAAGCAAAATAATTAAACCCAAAGTACTCCAATTTGATGTTTCTTGATTGATGAGCTTTGTGATTGAATCGTAGGAAATGAAAAGGCATACCAAAGTAAAGGATGCCGCAATAACATATAATGTGATTTTCTTTCGCCGCTTTACCTTTTCCTCATCCATACCTTTGAGTTCACCGTGAAGGCGCCAGCCTAATGTTGCTGCGCTAATTACTTCTATGGTGCTGTCCAATGCCCAGCCAATAAGTGCAGAACTGTTTGCTGTGATTCCCGCAATTAGCGAAATGAACACTTCAGTAACGTCATAAATGACGTTCCATATTTGAAGTGTCCTTGCTTCTTTAAGATTCTTTTTTCTCGATTTTTCCATTAATAATTTTAGTGTTTAGCTTGGGTTTTTAATTCCGACCTGTTGAATGTTCATCAGTTTATGTATTGCAAATGTTTTCATTTAAATTATTTGGACAATTTTAAAATTCTAATGGCACCACGCATCACAAAGGCAAATACAATACCGCCTATGACCAAATCGGGCCATTTACTGTCTAAAAAATAAACCAGCACCCCTGCCAGTATTACCCCGCCGTTCACAATAATGTCGTTTGAGGTAAAGATGGCACTTGCCTGCATATGCGCCTCCTTACTCTTGGCTTTGTTTATGAGCCATAGGGAAACGAGGTTGCCGATAAGGGCAAAAATGGAAACGATAATCATCCATTGGAACAAAGGGGTTTCGCTACTGCTCAAAAACCTTCTCAGGACTTCCGAAAATCCCAGCAGGGCCAACGCCATCTGAAAATAGCCACTGAACTTCGCCACTTTCTTTTTTCGTGCAATGGCACCACCTACGGCAAAA
The DNA here is from genome assembly GCF_000746845.1 of Altibacter lentus. Taxonomy (GTDB): domain Bacteria; phylum Bacteroidota; class Bacteroidia; order Flavobacteriales; family Flavobacteriaceae; genus Altibacter; species Altibacter lentus. The sequence goes on from NZ_KN050846.1 coordinate 2,428,611, forward strand.
AGGCTCAATGCGTACACAATGGAATCGGCTAGCATATCTAGTGAATCCGCAATAAGGCCCATCGAGGAAGAAATCCAACCCGTGGTCATTTCGATAACGAAAAACCCAAAATTGATGTACAAGACCCACCAGAGTATCTTCTTTTGTTTGGTCTCGTCTTCGGCAATAGGTGTTTCCGCCTTTTCTGTTCCCAAAAGTTTTTCCCCCAGCTTTAATGCACCCAATTCCACGTTTATTTCTTGGGCATTCCCCTGATGATACACATCTAATTTCCTATTCGGAATGTCAAAGTCCAGATATTTGATTTGAGGGTTTGACTCCAGTTTCATCCGTATCATCTGTTCTTCGGAAGGGCAATCCATTTGACTTACCTTAAAAGTGCTTTTGTTTATAGTGGACATTTAAATAATCTGTATTAAATTCTACGTTTGGTCTTTTAAATCTTTACTTATTATGGGATTCCATATATCTTTCCAAAATTGATTTTAAGCTCTCCAAATAATCAGCGAACGATTTATAAGTCAGTTTTGCTTCATCATCTACGGGAATCGTTATGGGGTTCTCGTCCAAATACCGATAGAGTTCGGGATATTCGTGTTCAATCCTTACTGTCAATTCGTTGATTTCCTGGGTTAGCTTTTGAATTTTCCTCATCTTCGTTTTTTTATAATTTTATATATGCAACGCCCTGTCTTCGGTAGCGGCCAGGCAGGCTTCCTTAAAGGTTTCTGAAAATGTGGGGTGTCCGTGGGACATTCTGGCAATATCTTCTGCCGCTGCCCTGAATTCCATCGCTACGACAGCTTCCGTATAACTATCGGCTATGCGAGGACCTATCATATGCACGCCCAAAATCTCATCGGTTTCCTTGTCTGCAATCACTTTTATAAAGCCATCGGTGTCCATACTTATCTTGGCCCGTGCATTGGCCTTAAAGGGAAACGTGCCCGTTTTTATAGCCCTTCCTGCTTCTTTAAGTTCCTCTTCGGTAAGTCCCACGCCGGCTACTTCGGGCTGTGTATAGACAATGTTTGGTATGAGGGAATAATTGATGTGCGGCTTTTGTCCCGCAATGCGTTCGGCCACAAAAACACCTTCTTCACTGGCCTTATGGGCGAGCATCGCACCTCGGACTACATCTCCAATGGCATAGACCCCTTTTACATTGGTTTCTAGGTTATCATCAACTTTTAATTGTCCTTTTTCGTTGGTTTCCACTCCCACGTTTTCAAGGCCAAGACCTGATGTAAAAGGTTTTCTCCCAATGGCCATCAGGCAATAGTCTCCTTCCAACTGCATTTCCTTGTCGTCTTTCCTGTTCTGTGCCGTAAGGCTTACTTTATCATCTGCTGCCACAGTTTTTGTGACCTTGTGTTCCAGATAGAACTCGACATCCTGTTTTCTTAGGGACCTGTACAATTGATGCCCTACAGATTTGTCCATTGTATAAATAAGCCCATCAAAATACTCTACGATGGAAACCTTTGAACCTAACCTGGCGAAAACCGAACCTATTTCGACCCCAATAACACCACCTCCAACGACCATCAAGTGTTTGGGGATTTCTTTAAGAACAAGAGCTTCCGTAGAGGAAATAATCCTTTTTTTATCTATTTCTATGTTTGGCAAGGATGCAGGTTTTGACCCTGTAGCGATGACCATTTTATCGGTTTCTATGGTTTGTGTTTTGTCTTCGCCCTTAATTTCAATGGTGTTTTTGTCCTTGATGCTTCCGTGGCCTTCATAAACGGTGACCTTGTTCTTTTTCATCAGGTAGGCTACCCCGTTGATGATTTCCCCCACGACGTTTTGAACCCTTTGGTTCATTTTTATAATATCCACATTCGCCTCCTTGACATTAATGCCAAAATCCTCGAATTGGTGTTTGAGCTTGTGGTAATGTTCCGATGCTTCCAGCCAGGCTTTTGAAGGGATACAGCCCACGTTAAGGCAAGTGCCGCCAAGGGTACTGTACTTTTCGATTATGGCCACTTTAAAGCCCAGTTGTGCAGCACGTATGGCACACACGTAGCCACCCGGACCGGAACCAATAATTGTTATATCATATTTTTCCATTATTGTATTTTTTTGGTTAAATAAGGTGGAAGAACCTTGAACTTGACTCTTGGGCGCAAGGGTTCAAAGTTCTGGGACTCCCACCTGTTATTTTTCCTTACATTTTACACATATCCCTTTTAATACCAGGTTGACATCGTTTATTTTATAATCATCTGGCAAACTTTCTTCCGGTATTTTATTTGGCAAACAGATTGTTTTCTTACATTCGGTACAATGAAAGTGCAGATGTAAATCTGAACCATACTTACCTTTAACGTTTTCATTAGAAATCGCAAATTTTGCCACTCCGGTTCCATCATTTATCTGATGAATAAGTCCTTTATCCTCGAAAATCTTAAGGTTGCGATAAAAGGTCGTTCTGTTTGCGGTCTTATTGGTTTCGCTCTTTTCAGCAAAGACCTTTTTCAAATCGGAAAAGGACACGGCACTTTGCTTCCTTCTCAGATACCTGTATATCTTGGACCTCATTTGAGTAGGGCGAATACCGTGATTTGACAATATTTTTTCCGTTTTGTTCATTTTTTAATCTTGATTCAAAAGCAATCTCCTTTATTGAATTTACTTTTTGTAGGCGAGCAAACGCAATGCATTGACCACCACTACCAACGTAGAGCCTTCGTGAACCGCAACGGCTATGCCGATACTTGCCCAACTCATTATGGTCGCAGGGATTAGAAAGGCAACAACCCCCAAACTTACCCATAAGTTTTGCCTGATAATCGCTTTTGCTTTTCTGCTCAAACCAATGGCAAAAGGCAAGGTTTCCAGTTTATCGGCCATCAGCGCTATATCTGCGGTCTCCAAGGCCACGTCGCTTCCTGCTGCACCCATTGCAATACCAACGGTACTGTTTGCCATTGCAGGGGCATCATTGACCCCATCTCCCACCATTGCCAGTTTATTTTCCTGTTCCGCAAGTTTTTTGATGGCCTCCACTTTTTCTTCGGGAAGCAGGCTTCCGCGTGCTTCGGTCAAACCGATTTCCTCGGCTACAGCGTCGGCCACTTTCTGGTTGTCGCCCGTAAGCATTATCATTTTCTTGATGCCTATTTCCTTAAGTTGGGCCAGGGTTTCCTTAGCTTTTTCCCGTGGGGTGTCCATCAGCCCGAGCATCCCTATAAATTCATCGCCCCTTTTTATTAGCATCGTGGTCTTTCCTTCCCCTTCAAGTGCTCTTACCTTTTCTGATACGTCGTTGGGAACACCTTTATCGATATCCTCGAAAAGCTCCAGGTTGCCTATGTAAATGGAATTCCCTTGATAGTTTGCCTTTATTCCCTTGCCCTGTACGGCTTCTAAATCATCGGCATCTGGAATCTTGGTGTCCTCCCCAAGCCGTTCCATTCCGTCACGTACAACAGCCTTTGCCAGGGGATGGTCGCTCAGTTCCTCAACAGCAATCGCGATTTCCAACAGTTCCTTTTTATCTATGTTGCCAAAACTTTCGACGTCGGTAAGCTTTGGTTTTCCTTCGGTAAGTGTTCCCGTTTTGTCAAAAGCGAGAGCGGTAAGTACCCCTAAGTCTTCCAAGGGGCGACCGCCTTTTATCAAAACGCCGCCACGCGCAGCCCTTGCAACGCCACTCAATACCGCAGAAGGTGTAGAGATGGCGAGCGCGCACGGACTTGCAGCCACAAGTACAGCCAAGGAACGATAGAGACTTTCGCTCCACGTTTCATCGATGACCAGAAAAGCAAAATTCAATAGTATGACCAATAAGATTACCGATGGCACGTAGTACCGCTCAAACTTGTCGGTCAATAATTGTGTGGGCGATTTTTGGTCCTGAGCCTCTTGAACCATAGTGACCAAGCGGTTGAGGGTAGAATCTTTTGCCTCTTTAATCACCTTTATTTCAAGGGTATTGTTGCCATTGATGGTTCCTGAAAAAACACGGTTCTCGTCCGGGATATCGCTTTTTGAGTTGTACTCCTTATCCGGATTTTCTATTGGTGTTTTGTCCACCGGAACGCTTTCCCCGGTAATGGGTGACTGGTCTATACTACTATTGCCCTTTACAATAACACCATCGGCAGATATTTTACTGTTGGGGCGTACCACGATAGTATCACCTATCTGTAACTCTTCTATACCGACTTCAACAGTATCGCCATCCTTCTTTAATAGTGCGGTTTTAGGCGCAAGGTCTGTTAACGCTGCAATGGATTTCTTGGCCTTGCCCATTGCGTAGTTTTCCAGTGCGTGACCCAGACTGAAAAGGAAGAGCAACAAGGCACCTTCTGCCCATTCGCCCAAATAGGCGGCTCCTGCAGCTGCGACCAGCATCAGGAAATCGATTTCAAATTCGCCTTTGGACACTTTGGTAATGGCCTCCTTTAGGGTAAAATAACCTCCAAAAAAATAGGCTGCAATATAGAGCCCAAAAGGGATGTTAGCTGAAACCCCTGTATATTTTTCCAACAGGAAACCTGTAATTAGTGTGACCCCACTTAAAATTGCAAAATAGAGCTCCGTGTTTTTGCCGAAGATGCCGCCGTGGTCGTGATTGTGGCCATCGTCTTTGCTGTGTTTTTCCTTGTCTTTCATATTATTAATGGTTTTGTTATCGTTAATTAAGATTTAATCCAGTTTTGGGCTTGTAATTTGTTAAAGGTTAACATTTTTGCTATTTCCAATTCATTTTTTGCAAACGTATTGCATTGAGAATGGCAACGAACGAAACACCTACATCGGCAAACACAGCCTCCCACATCGTAGCCAAACCGATAGCACCCAAAATGAGAAAAATCCCTTTTACACCAAAAGCAAGACCAATATTTTGCCATACGATACGGCGTGTTGAGCGTCCAATTTGGATTCCTCGGGCCATCCTGCTCGGCTGGTCGGTCTGGATGATAACGTCTGCGGTCTCTATGGCCACATCGCTGCCCAAACCACCCATTGCAATACCCACATCACTGGCTGCGAGCACGGGTGCATCGTTGATGCCGTCGCCCATAAATGCTACCGTGGATTCAGGTTGTTCCTTGAGCTTTTCGACCTCGTTGAGCTTATCTTCGGGTAGCAAGCCGCCTTTGGCCCAATCAATATTCAGTTCCTTGGCAACTTGTTGGGTTATGGAATCCTTGTCTCCTGAGAGCATTATGATTTTAGCTATTCCGGCCTCCCGAATCTGTTGAATGGTGTGATGTGCGTCTTCCTTAAGTTCATCGGCAATGGTCACATAGCCTGCGAATTTTCCATCGATGGCGACCATCACTATAGATTCGACTATCACATCGGTTTCAGGGGGAACATCAATACTATTGGAAGTCATCAATGCTTTGTTGCCGACCAAGACCTGCTTATGGTTGACTGTGCCCTTTAATCCCTTACCGGCAACTTCAGAAACTTCGGATGCCTTAAAATCAGTACCGTCCGCTTTGTATTCCAGAATTGCCTTTGCAATGGGGTGGGTAGATTGTTCTTCCATCGCCATCAGGTATTTCATCATTTCGGCTTCGCTCAATACAGGAAATTCTGCTTCCCCTTTGACTGCGTTCAGGGCAGGCGCGAAGTTATTCTTGGTCACCACTTCCTTAATCTTAAAGACCCCTTTGGTAACGGTTCCGGTTTTGTCCATCACCACAGTATTCACTTTGGTCATTGCATCGAGAAAGGATGCACCTTTGAACAGGATTCCGTTGCGCGATGCCGCACCCAGACCGCCGAAATAGCCCAGTGGAATGGAAATGACCAAGGCACAAGGGCAGGAAATCACCAAGAAAATTAAAGCTCGGTATAGCCAATCCCTAAACACATATTCATCGACAAAAAAGTATGGTAACAAAGTGAGTCCGATAGCAAGGAAAACCACGATGGGCGTATAAATCCGTGCAAACTTCCTAATAAATAATTCGGTCTTCGATTTCCGGGCCGTGGCATTCTGTACCATCTCCAGAATACGGGCGATGGAACTGTCCTTGAATTTCTTGGTGGTTTCTACTTCGATGACACCGTCGAGATTGATGCTTCCCGCAAAGACTTTTTCGTTCTGTGTTATGGTGTCGGGTTTGCTTTCGCCAGTAATGGCAGCTGTATTGAGCGATGCTTTGTTTGATAACAGTTTGCCATCCAACGGGATTTTTTCGCCCACCCGTACCTGTATCTTCTCGCCAATATTGACCGTTTCGGGATTGACGGAAACGAAGTCCCCATTACGATAGACCAATGCCTCGTCCGGTCGTGCATCCAGAAGCGCCCTGATGTTTCCTTTGGCACGGTTTACGGCAGCATTTTGGAACAGTTCGCCCACGGCATAGAACAACATCACGGCAACACCCTCTGGATATTCGCCTATGGCAAATGCTCCCAAGGTTGCGATGGACATCAGGAAAAATTCTGTAAAGAAATCGCCATTTTTAATACTTTCCCATCCCTCCTTGATGACTGGAAAGCCAACAGGGATGTAGGCCACCGTGTACCACACAATCCTGACCCATCCCTTAAAGAAAGGAAAGGCATCGAAATAGTCAATGGCAATACCAACTATGAGCATCACAAAGCTGAAAATTGCCGGTAAATAGGTTTTGAGCTTTTTTTCGCTTGCTGAAATTACAGTGGACTGTTTCCCTTTTAGCTCCCGTAGCTGTAGTTTTTTCTTTTTCATCCTTTTGTTGAGACCCAGGTCATTGCCTGCTCTTTATTTTTAATATCAAAAAATTTAACTTCAGACTTTATGAAAAAATCAGTGGCCTTCGCGGCCCATTCCTGCCATTTTTTATTGCCCACAAAGGCCATCTTGCCATAATCTCCCAAGTGTGCCGAATCAATCTTTAGGTCTTCCCAAAAGCCTTTAAGGGTATAGCCTTCAAAATCTTCCATTTCAAAATAGAAATCCACTTTATGACCTTTTTCTATGATGTTGTGGATGAGCGGATGCATCTTTTCCATATCCTTTTCCGTAAGTTTTCCGCTGATTTTAGCGGCAATAAGATGTTCCTGTTCTAAGTTTATTATCTGTGTCATATCTATATGTTTTTATGTTGATCCATTTAAAATATTGGTGCATTGTATGTGCAAATGATACGCTCTACACGTCACACTAATTTTCTGATTTCAATTATACTATTATTTATCTGCATTAATAATACCTACTTGTTACACCTTGTTTCTAACTTTACCGTACATAATATTTAAAATAGAATGAACGGATGTACTTGTATTTTTTTTCAAATTTGCCCATTGTTATTTCCTATTTTTTAAATAGGGCAATTTACGTGCAACAAGTAGCAAAATAATAAGTAACGTACTTGTGATACTTAATAGATACATTCCAAATCCTAAAGAAATACCCACACCTGCTGTTGCCCAAACGGTAGCTGCCGTAGTCAATCCTACTATTGAACCTTTTGAATTATCCTTGAAAATAATTCCAGCTCCCAAAAAACCAATACCAGAGACAATATTGGCAACAATCCTGGTCTGGTCTGCCACTTCAATATGCGTATTAATAATTGTTAAAAGTGCAGCTCCAAGACAAACAGCTGCATAAGTTCTTATACCAGCGTCGTGGCCGTCAGTTTCCCTATCAATACCTATCAAGACACCCAAAAAAACTGCCAGTCCTAAGCGAGGCAATAACATAAGTTCTGTTTCTAAATCCATATTATAAAATGTAAAACGTTTCAGGTTTCTTTTTCTCGGGGATGTCATCATCACCTGTCATCTGCTTTAGATTAATTTCTATAGTTTGAGCCAAATCGGTCATTGGTGTGTCCATTGGGTTGTTTTCAAAAGGATCCTGCATTAAAATTGATGTTTTCTCAATGGCTATAAAGATGATAGGGATAGCGACGGTAAGCCCAATTTCCACAGAGAGGTAATTATCAGACAGGCCGAATGGAAGCATTGTGGCAAATACATAAATGATGAGGTGAATCAACAGGCTATGTGCCTTGGGGAATACCGTGTTTTTAATCCTTTCGCATTTGCCCATTGAATCGCAAAGACGCGCAATAGTACTGTCAATTTGTACCTGTTGGAATTTATTGATGACCTTATCGTTGCGGGCTTCTGATAAGGCTTCAGAATGTTTTAATAGAATAGCATTAGGAACATTTTGGTCATTAATGTCCTGAATTTTTAAATAGCCAGCTACCTTAGGGGAAAAGTCCACTTTCCTTAAGGACTCACCCAGTGCATAGCACCACACAATTTGTCGTAAAACTATTTCTTTAATCCTAAATTCATACTGACTATCCTGCCGGTCATAAAAGGTTATGCCCTGTCGTACCAAAGTACGAGAGTCGTTGACAATGGCGCCCCAAATAATACGGGCTTCCCACCAGCGTTCGTAGGCTTGATTGGTTCTGAAACCTAACAGTAGTGCCACAGCAGTCCCGAAAACCCCTGTAACGGCTATAGGTATCGAAATTTTACTTAGAAAACCGAATTGGTCTAAAATACCCATAGTTATGGCATAAAACACAATAAATATAATGTCATATTTAATGTATTTAAGAAAGGACCAGATGGATATCCGTTTGTTTAAGAGCATTTTGTTTGTTTATTTTTATGTTTTAAAATTGTTTGCTTGTAATTTCCGTTTATACTTTTCATTCTTGTTTATGCTGGTGCTCAAACTTCTTTCCTATTTTTTGTATAATTGGATAGATGAAAATAGCAATGGCAGAAAGGAAGACGATTCCAGAATACATTGCATAAATCCCAGAAAAAAGTTTGCCGGCATTGGTATTTGCTTCGTCTAATGGTCCCATTCCCGTAAGAATCATTGCGGCATTTAAAAAACTATCTATCCAACTTAAACCCAACAAAAAATGATACCCCATCATTCCTATACCCAAAGAGGCTGTAACGATTACCATCATTATTACCGTACTATTGAATATTTTATGATATAGCCTATCGTTCCAAGTTCCCATTTTTTTTGTTAAATTATCGTTTGTCCAATTTTAAAACCATTTGTGCAAACTGCACTTCTATGGTATCATCTATACCTTTTATGATGGAATCTAAGCCTGTATCAGCCACCAAAACCTGTCCTCTGGCACTTATCAAACACGACATACTTACGCCTTGTTCAATATGTGTAATGGTTGCTTTAAATTGTGATTTAAAGGCTTTTCCTTGATAAGTAACATCTATCAGCCAATTAAAGTCGATAGGGTCGTGCCGTTTGGACAAAAAATCAGCAGAAGGCACCGTACCGGTAAACCGAAGCATTAAGGGGTCTTCCTCCCCTGCCAGCATAGCTTTGATTTCCGGGTTGTTGGTCGATAGCGTTTTAAGGTCGAGTACTCCATTCACGATTTTGGTATCATAATCAAGATATAAGGCCAATTTATGGCTTTCTGCCTTAAAGGGGACACTATCAAGCATTGCCATCATCTCAACGTGGCCTTCTTCGGTCCTGTAAATTTTTTGGGCGTTCGCTTTCAGGAAACCAAAAAATAGAATTATCAATATATAGTACTTCATCGGTTGTTATTTATTGATGCGTTCAGTACCGCAATTAGGACAAAATTTTGCTTCGACTGGCACACTCTCGTTACAATTACTACAGTTGGACTTGTCTAAAGGTGAACCGCACTTTTTACAAAAGGCTGCGCTCTCGTCATTTTTTTCACCACAGGCCGTGCAACGTATCATTACTTTTGAACCTGAATTATCTTCCCTGTAATCATAACCGCGCTTATTATGATGTCCGCGGGAATGATGGCCTCCGTTTTGAAAGCCTCGAAATAAATGTTTTAAAAATCCCATATTAATATATCTTTTAGTTTATTCTTTGATTAACCAGCCAATGCCTTGTCATTGCTCACTTTCAATCCATATTTTGGCTTCCTGTTTTTGGTCTGGACCAAAATATTTGATTTCGGCATTGCAAAACGGTTTCATAAATTGGGTGGCCCACTTTCGCCACTTTTTTTCGCCGACCAATGCTATTTTTTCATACTCCTTTTCGTGTTCAACATCTTTAGTGAAATCTTTCCATAGCCCTTCTATGTGCCAGCCTTGAAAATCGTTCATCTCAAAATACCACCGAACCTTTAAGCCCTTATCGAGAATACTATGGATAAGCGGATGTATTTTTTCAAAGTCGTACTGGTTGAGTTTACCGCTAGCCTTTGTGGTAACCACATTTTCGCTCTTTATGTCTGTAATCTGTAACATCTTTTAAAATTAATATTATTATTAGTGCATTGTATGTGCAAATATCCATTGGCCTACACTTACTTTTCTTAATTATAAAGTGCCTTCTCTTTTCCTAAGTGCAAGATGGCTTCGGGCAAATCGAGTTCGCGTGTTCCGTTGCCCGTTCTAATATAAAACCGTGACCTCCCGTCCTGACTTAGATAGACCGGTGTTTTGGCCGGGGCTATTTCTATGTAGCAAACGTCATTTTCTCCATATCTGTAGAAAGATACATTTACAGCCGTACATAAATGGGTGCCCAATTCTAGGGCTATCAACTGCATCAAGTATTGCTCAAAACCATCTTTATCAGGTTTTTTCAAAGTTTCAAAATCCTGGTTTAGACCGAGGATGTTGCCGTTATCGTCTACTCCTATAAGCAATTTACCACCGTTGGTGTTCATAAAGCCCGCAATGGTCTTGGCAATAACAAACTCCAACTGTTTATTCACTTTGGATTGACGTAAATCCCACCTCAAGGTAGCCTTGAACTCTACAAACTGATTTTCGCCATTTTTAATAAGCTCTATAATTGTATTGCCGTCAATCCTTTTCTTTGTTAAAATGAAAATTTTATTTCTTAGAAAAACCATAAGGGTAAGGCTACTGCCCATAATCCCGAACAAAACATTTTTAAATATTTGGTCTATATCACCAAAACGTATCGTGTTTTTAATGGTTGCTAAAAAAAGTGCGTACCAGTTACCAGTATCTCCTGTTTCATCATATAAGTAAAGTGATAGTCCCAAGGGCTGAATGATGAACAGTCCAAAGAGAAAGCCAATTATTATTATGAACGCTATTTTTTTCCTGTAAACCATTTTTTTTAAACCTTGACTATCTAAATCTTGGGATTCTTACATTTTTCTTCGGAATTCCTAATTACACACTTTTTCATTTTAAAAAATTCAATATTTTATTTCGCCATCGTTATTTTTCAATCCAGCTTTTAGCAAGTTCTTTATCTTCCGAATGAAAATATTTAATATGTGCCTCAGAGAATGGCAAAAGATTTTTGGTAAATTCTTCCTGCCATTCTATACTACCTACAAGTGCCACTTTTTTTAAATGGTCTTGTTTTGGAATTTTGAATTCCATTTCATTTTCTACAGTTTGATGCCTTGTATTTTTGACTTCACTGACTTCTATATACCAAGCAGCACTTTTGTATTTTTCAAGATGCTCACTAACAGCCGTTAATAACATTGTGGCATCATCTTCGTCCATACCATTTTCTGCCAATGCGTATAGAATATTATCTTTTTTATAAATCGCTAACATAATAGGATTTTTTATGGTTTATATTTCTTGATATTAACTAGTCTGATTGCCTACTGCACTTCTCACACACACCTTTTACAACCAGATTGATATCTTCTGTGATATAACCCTCCGGTAGATTGATTTGTGGTATTTTATGTTCTGTGAGGCAAACGGTTTCATCGCAGTTGCTGCAATGAAAATGCAGGTGCAGGTCGTTGCCAACCTCACATTCACAATTCTCTTCGCATAGCGCGTACTTTAATACTCCTGTGCCATCTTCAATTTGGTGGACAATGCCTTTATCTTCAAAGGTTTTCATTGTTCTAAATAGGGTGCTCCTTTCAGATATTTTAAAATCCTTTTCCAGATCGCCAAGGCTAATGGCCACCTCTAATTCTGCCAAACGCTTATAAGTCATTAGCCGCATAGCCGTAGGTCGTATGCCTTTGCTTTCCAGAAGTTGGACTATTTTTTCCATTTTTATCGCTGGGGTTTTAAATGTCGTACCGTTTTAAGGATTTACCCGTTTTGATTTGGAAGGCATCTTCTATATCCGATAGATAGATGATACCGTCGCCAGGTTCGGGCGTTTTACCATTTTCTAAGATGATGTCGATTGCTGATTGCGCTTCTTCATTTTGACATACCAACTCCACTTTAACAACTGGGCTATCGGTTATATTAAAATCGAGGGAAGGTCTTGCCCCTTTTGCTTTGAATGCACCGGTACCCTCTGCTTGAGAGAGCGTCATACTTTTAAAACCGTTATCGCTAAGGGCTTCGATGACCCTTTGTATCCTATTGGGTTTTACGAATGCTTTTATTTCTTTCATATTATAAATGTTTAAAATGTTAATCGATTTTGAACCGAGCTTGCTTTCTAATTTTTAACTAACTAAATTAAGTCGATAAACAAACTCGGAATCAAAATCTTTGATTGTTCTTGGACTAGTGGTCGTGATCCAATTCACCTTTTATCATTTCCGAGGAAAGCATATAAGCTCCCTTTATAACCACTTTGGCATCCGTTGAAACGTCGGCGGGAAGGTTTATTTCTACAAACCCTAAATCGTGCACACCAATGCTTACAGGTATTCTCTTAAACTTCATTTTGTTTTCTTCTGGTGCCTCATCTTCATCCACGATAAAAACGTAGGACTGTTCTCCTTCCTTGATAATTGCTTCCTCAGGAACTGCAAAGCCTGACTTTTTACCTTGAATAATTCTTCCTTCTACATACATACCAGGCAAGAGGTCTCCATTTTTATTGTCTATATCTGCGTGAACGTGAAGGGCTTTTGGGTCTTCCTCAAATGTCTTTCCAATGGAATGTACTTCGGCGCTTAACAGCTCATCTGGTCTTGATGCGACCGTAAATTGTATTTTTTGACCCACCTTTACTTTTGGTATGTCTTTTTCATATACCTTAAGGTCCAAGTGAATTTTTGAATTGTCACTTACTGTAAACATTTTGGTCTGTGTGGCCACATAGTCTCCTAAGGTTACCATTATGTCATCGACATAGCCTGAAATTGGCGTAGTAATAGGTACGGCTGAAAATATTTCACCTTGTTCAACCTTAGTCGTATTGATTCCTAACAGGCGTAGTTTAGACCTTAATCCATTTACACTCGATGTTGTAGAACGAAATTTGGATTGCGCCATTTGAAATTCTTTTCCAGAGGAAACTCCTTTATCATAAAGGGTCTGTTTTCGCTCAAAATCTTGCTTGAGAAACACAAGTTCATCGTTCTTTTCCTGATATTCCTGTTGCATAGAAATGATATCTGGATGTTCCAAATAGGCCAAAACCTCACCCTTTCGTACTTTATCTCCTTCTATTACTTTGATGGAACGTACATTACCGCCTACAAAAGGACTAATGTTGGCCATATCTTGAGGAAATAGCTCCAGATTACCTGTAACTTTAATATTGTTACCGAGGTTTCTTTTTTCCAAGGTCTTGGTCTCTAAGCCAATGGTCTCTATTTGTTGTGTGGTAAGTTCTACCACGCCTTCTTCTCCTTCTTCCTCGTGGCTACCTTCTTCTTCGTCGTGACCCTCTTCGCCGTGCGTAGCTTCGGTTTTTGACACGCCTTCAGTTTCATTTTGACCCAATTCAGAATCGGGCTTATCGTTACAGCCTACCAATAAGAAGGTTAATAGTACTGTTGTAATTATTGCTATATTTTTCATTATATTCTCCTTTTTTAGGTTTATAGATTGCCCAATTGATACTGTAACTCAATGGCTTGTTGATTATACTGGTTAATAAATTGTAAGTGGTTCTGCTTTATGCGAATGGCACTGTTTAAAATCGTGATATAGTTTACATAGTCTATTTCGCCTTCTTTGGAAGCAAGTTCTGCTGTTGTAATTTGCTCTTCGGCCAAAACCAATGCACCTTCTTGGTAATAATTCAGTGTTTTTTGGGTTTTTTCCAATGATTTTAACAATTGTGATACCCTGCTTTCGGTTATTGCCTTTTGTTCCAAATATTGGTTCTCGGCTACCATTGCATCTGCCTTAGCAGCCTTGACCCTTGCTTTTTGAGGGAAGAACCACAACGGGATACTTATACCTGCTTGATAGGTGTTGAACCCTGAAACATCGTCAACGATTTGTCTTCCATAGGTAAGGTTGAACTTTGGCAAAAACTGGGATTTTTCGACGCCAACGTTGGCTTTGCTCACCTCGGCATTTTGCATAGAATATTGCAACAATGGATTGTTATCTATGGATGTTGAATCTAAAACGTTCATATAATTCAACGGTTCGTAAGTACCTCCAACGGTTTCAATTTCTTGGTCAATCCCCAAATACTGTTTCAACGCCCTTTTGGCAATCTCGATATCGTCATAGGCCTGTTGTCTCAAGACCTGTATCTGTTGATATTCAGAAGAAGCCGCGATAAATTCCAGCTTCCCCGTTTCACCTGTATCAAAACGCAGTTCTGCAGCTGTCTTGAAGTTGTTATACACACTATCCAACTGTTCCGCGAAGCGCAACTGGGCTTTATTATAATTTATCTGGTCATAGGCCTGCATCACATTACGCACCAATTGTTGCTCGCTAAGGGCATAAAACTTCTCGCCCAATTGAACACGTTGCTTATAGAACTTGGATTTTGAGAAACCAGATAACAAATCGATATTTCCCTGCTGCACCCCAATGGTAGTTTGCACACCGGGCAGGTCATTACCGAATTCTTCTTTGCCCGTAAAAATTTGTGTACTACCAAGGTCGAAACTTGTTCCTTTCATCGCCCGCTCACGGTCTATAAAAGACTGACTTTCCTTAAGGGAAGGGTAGTTTTCTTTTGCCAAAGAAATAGCCTCCTCCAAAGTAATAGTCTGTGCGATACCACGGTCTTGTGCATTTACTGAATTCGAGGTTAAAAACCCCCCTAAGCTCAATAATACAACCAAAACAGTAGTGCTCTTGTTAATATAACTTGGGTCATTTCCATTATCCTTTCGTTGCTTACGAGCTTCCAACCAATAATATAATACTGGAAGGACCACAAGTGTTAAAAATGTTGCTGTGAGCAATCCGCCGATAACCACCGTTGCCAATGGTCGCTGCACTTCGGCACCTCCCGAGGTAGAAATCGCCATTGGGATAAAGCCCATAATGGCCGCCGTTGCGGTTAGCAAAATTGGTCGTAACCGTTCGTGTGTTGCTTCGTATATTCGTTTCTTTAAGTCTGTCATTCCACTTTCTTTTAATTCGTTGAATTTGTTTATCAGTACCAAACCGTTTAATACCGCTACCCCAAACAGTACAATAAAACCGACTCCTGCTGAAATACTGAATGGCATTCCCCTTATCCAAAGGGCAAACACACCGCCAATGGCTGCCAGAGGTACTGCCATATAAATCATAAGCGATTGCGAGAACGAGCTCAACGCAAAGTAGAGCAATATGAATATTAGGAAAAGTGCGATAGGCACTACAATCATTAATCGGTCTGATGCACGCTGTAAGTTCTCGAACGAGCCTCCGTAGGTTACAAAATAACCAGGTGGCAGTTTTACATCAGTTTCCAATTTTTGCTGAATTTCCTCGACCATCGATTTTACATCACGTCCACGAACATTGACCCCTACCGAAATACGACGCGAGGTGTTGTCCCTTGAAATTTGCATCGGCCCTGGTTTGTAACTAATATTTGCAACCTCTTTCAACGGTACTTGTGCACCACTGGGTAAATCGATATACAGATTTTTAAGATTGTTGATGTCTTGTCTAAACTCCTTTGCCAAACGAATAACCACATCAAAGCGTTTTTCACCCTCAAAAATCACACCTGCCGCTTCTCCTGCAAAGGCAGCACTTACATAATCATTTAGTTTATCGACGGTTACTCCGTATTGTGCCATTTTTGCGCGATTGTATTCTACCGTCATCTGTGGCAAACCGCTCGTAGCTTCCACATTGAGGTCGGCCGCTCCTGGAACGCTTCTGATAACCGCTGCGATTTCCTGAACCTTGTCTGCCAACACGTCCAAATCTTCTCCATATAATTTAATGGCCACGTCCTCACGAACACCTGTCAATAATTCATTAAAACGAAGCTCTACAGGTTGCGTAAACACGAAATTCACACCGGGAACAACTGAAATTTTGTCCTGTATTTTTTCTATGAGTTCTTCTTTGCTATCTGCGGAAGTCCATTTGCTCTTATCCTTTTCAAGAATGATATAGCTATCGGCAATGTCCATTGGCATTGGGTCTGTTGGTATTTCGGCCACACCAATCCTTGAAACCACTGTTTTTACTTCAGGAAATTCATTGATTAAATTTTGAAGTTTTTTTGAAGCTTCAATAGATTCTGTAAGACTGCTCCCTGGTTTTATCAAGGCCTGAAATGCAATATCGCCCTCATCAAATTTGGGTATGAATTCGCCACCCATATTGCTGAAAATATATCCCGCAATCAATAATAAGGCGACTGCACCTAAAACAACACCTGCTCTAAATCGAAGTGCAAAATTGAGCAAGGGTACATACGCCCTATTTAAACCGGACATTATTTTATCACTGAATCTGTCAATCTTGTTTTCAAATTTGGCGAACCAACTGTTCTGATTTTTGGCAGGTTTTAGGAACATTGACGAAATCATTGGCACGTAGGTAAGACAAAGGATAATCGCTCCCAGAACTGCAAATCCGAAAGTAAATGCCATTGGACGGAACATTTTTCCTTCAACACCGGTCAAAAAGAGAATCGGTGTAAATACAATAAGGATAATTAGCTGTCCGAAAAATGCCGAATTCATCATTGTACTTGCCGAGTCGTAGGCGATTTCGTCCATTTCGGCCTGACCTATCGCTGCTTTTGATTTTTTCATCCGTTGATGAATATGGAACACCATTCCTTCTACAATAATAACTGCGCCATCCACAATGATTCCAAAATCGATTGCTCCCAAGGACATTAAATTGGCCCATACACCAAATTGCTTCATCAAGATAAACGCAAAGAGTAATGATAGCGGAATTACAGAGGCTGTTATCAATCCGCCACGGAAACTTCCCAAGAGTAATACCAGTACAAAAATCACGATAAGCGAACCTTCAATAAGATTTGTTTCTACGGTACTTGTGGTTCTTCCAATGAGTTCACTTCGGCTTAAAAACGGTTCTATGTAGACACCTTCTGGAAGCGATTTTTGAATTTCGTTGATGCGCTCTTGTACATTTTCTATGACAGTGCCAGGGCTTTCGCCTTTAAGCATTAAAATTTGGCCACCAACAGTTTCGTGTCCATCTTGGGTAAACGCACCATAGCGCACTTGATTGCCAAAGCCTACTTTTTCGGCAACGTTCCTTACCAAAACTGGGCTTCCGTTTTGAGTGGTTACAACGGTGTTTTCCAAGTCTTCAAGGCTACGCGCTAAACCCTCGCCACGGATAAAATTGGCTTGGTGGTTTTTTTCGATATAAGCACCTCCCGTATTGGCATTGTTCATTTCAAGGGCTTCAAAAACCTGATTCATTGTAATGCCGAAACTTTTTAGTTTGTCAGGGTTTATGGCCACTTCGTACTGCTTTACGTAGCCTCCAAAAGCATTCACTTCAACTACTCCAGGAACTAATGCCATTTGGCGCTTTACAATCCAATCCTGAATGGTACGAAGCTCCATAGCATCGTATTTTTCTTCGTAGCCTTCCTTTACTTTTAAGGTATATTGGAATATTTCGCCCAAACCTGTAGTTATGGGTGCCATAAATGGCTCGCCGAAGCCTTCGGGGATTTCCCCTGAAACTTCGGTTAATTTTTCTTGCACCAATTGCCGGGGCAGGTAGGTACCCGCTTCATCCTCAAAGACAATGGTAACCACAGACAGCCCAAATCGGGATACAGAACGTAGCTCGATAACGTCAGGAAGGTTGGCCATTGCCAATTCTACTGGATAGGTAACAAATTGCTCAATATCTTCAGTACCTAAATTTGGGGCAACGGTAATAACCTGTACTTGGTTGTTGGTAATATCGGGTACAGAACCCAGGTTTATAGTAGCCATAGACCAAATGCCCGTACCCACAAGCGCTACTATAAATAGGCCAATAATAAACTTGTTATTAATGGAAAATGAAATGATTTTGTTAATCATAGAAAAAGTATTAATTCAGTTTAAACCTCGCAATGCAAATAGATGCAATACGTTTATGATGCGATGCTTACTTTAAAAAGCATCACGATAGGATATAGCTATCCTTAAAAAAACTGAATTATACTTTAGGGGGTTGGAATAGGGATTCCAGATATCTGGAAGTGAAGTTTACCTTATATAAACTAAATTGCTTTTTATCTTCAAACTTTAACCGATTTGTTGTATCGGTATTTTTATTTGCAGCAAACAAAACTAAGGGATGACAACATTGATGATGGCTATGTACAGGTGCATTCTCCTTATCAGAGTCATTGTGGTGCCTTTCATCTTTTGCTTCCTTACCAAAGTAATCTTCAACTACATAATCGAGGAAAGAGTCACCATAAACCTTATGGTCCTGGTAATGGGTTACGATGTTTGAAATTTCTTTAATGGGTCCACAAAAGTCCATATCAAGACTAATTCCCTGAAAAAAGAACAATAGCGACATTGATATGGAAAAAAGTGTTTTCATAAATTTTAACAAAGATACAAATTAATCGATGCACAGGTTGTGCAAAAAATTGAAGCGGAATAAAAAAGATTAATTTTGTCAAAATTAGGGCCATCTGCTTTTTTTTATTTAAAATGAACGTAAGCCCCAGTTATGATTAAAGGCTAAATGAATACTACCAAGGTAACCAATATCACACTCATACCTCCTCCCTTAAGTGTTTTTATTAAAAGGCACGTAAGAAAGCCTATTCTATACAAAACTTGGCAAGGTTTTATTTTTGAAAATACGGCAATTTATTTTCAATGATTTAAAAACCAGAGTCTTGCGGTATGTAGTTATAAATTAAACAAGATTATCTGAAAGAAAAGAAACGGTTATGATATTGTTTTGATTTCTAAAATCCATACGCCACGGCAAAATTAACCCCAAATGGATGCCCAGGGCGTAATCCTGCCGGAACCCTCGATACTGCATAGGTTGTATTAAAAAGATTTATGATGTTTGAAGACAGGGTGAAGTTCTCATCAATAAAATAACGGGCAGACAAATCCACTATGAAATTTGAATCTACTTTAAAGTTTTCCGGGATTGATCCAGAACCTGCTTTTGTTCTGAAAGCACTTGTGTATCGTGAATTTACATTTACATCAAACTTTCTGTGCTGCAACCCTAATGACGCGTTGAATTGATTTCTTGCAATATAAGGTATCTCATCGCCTTCGGTGACTATGCCGTAAATGTCCTCATTACTGTCAAAACTGGTTAAAAATTCAGTATCGGTAAGGGTGTATGAGATGGATAAGGGCAGCTTAAATCTATTACTTTGTTTATGCAACAGGTTATAATTAAGCAAAAACTCGATACCGCTTACACGAACTTCGCCAGCGTTAAATTGGTCAAGGCTTCCTGTACCACCAGTAGCGGCCAAATCACTTCCAAGTAGGTTTTGGTAGTCATTGTAAAAACCTACGACTTCGCCGTTGAAACCTTTAAAACTAAAACGGGAACCTAATTCATAATTAATGCTTTCTTCAGGATTTTGCCCTGGGGTATTACTTGGCGGTGAAAAGCCTTTATGAACACCACCAAATATTGAGAGGTCATTACTGAACCTATAATTAGCCCCAATTCCAGGAATCCAGACATTTACTTCGTTTTCTCTAATCGATAGGTCTTGACCAGTTCGTGAAGGGTCGTCAGTACCATAATCTGTCCGGGTCAAAGTGATGTTTTCATAGCGCAACCCTGGGGTCAAGGTCAAATTTTCAATTTTTACCGTGTACAGTAAATGTGCTGCCAGTGCTTTAGCACTGCTTATACGGTTAGCATCTGTTCCTTTTTCGCCAACGGTAGTCCGTATCATTTCTTGGTTTTGAAACGCATATCTATCCACCCATTGAAACCTGTCCTCGTCATCTTCGTGGTAGCGTATTCCTGCTTCTAAGCGCTGTATCCATTGGTTACCCCATTTTAGCGTAGCAACAGATTGAATTCCGTTTGAAGTATAGACCCTGTTGTTTGCCTTTATGCCCAAAGCATCGGGTTGGGTGTCATCGTTGCCCAAGAGCGTTTGATATTCAGAAGGAAAATTTTCTGGTGATGATAAAATGTTATTAATACTTACACGTTCACCTAAATTTACATCATCCAATTTATACCAATTCCGTTTAAATCTATTGAGATAGCCTGTGGTCCTTATATTAAGTGATGGTGACAAACGGATAAAATGGGTAAGCTGGTACTGTTGGTGTTCGGCGTTCATTACATCTTCTGAAGAAGCTCTGTATCTTCTAAAAGGGTTTTCCTCAAAATCTGCGTCTGTCAGTCCCAAATAGGTCTCGTTGGCCACTTCTTCTGAATATTGGATTTTAAATAGTAGCGACTGATAGATTTTGGCATCCAAATTTGTATTTATTCTGAATTTGGCCAAATAATCTGTCTTGTCGAAACCCGTGTTTCCACCACCGTCTAAATCCTTAAAACCATCGGAACTGTAGTTGAAATAATCCGTCACAAACCCAAAATTCTTAAAGCTATTGCCCAATACCAATTGGGTGTTTCGTGAATCATAGTTTCCGGCAGCAATCGACGCTTTCCCAGAAAATCTTTCCGGTATACGAGAGGATATCATATTTATGGCACCACCCGTGGTGTTGGGGCCGTACTGTATTTGGCTGCTTCCTTTTAACACCTCTATGGCTTCCATTCTGCCAATAGTAGGAAAATAGTAGGCAGCTGGTGCACTGTAAGGGGCAGGCGCAATCAACACACCATCTTCCATTAAATTAATCTTAGCGCTACGCTCAGGCGAAGTACCCCGTAAACTAATATTTGGACGTAATCCAAAGCCATCTTCTTCGTAGATATTAATACCTGGAACCGTGCGTAAAATTCTATTGATATTGGTATAAGAGAACTTTTTTAAGTCTTCATTTGAGATATAAGTTGCAGAACCCGTTTTGTTTCTTGCCTCAAATTTACTGCCCAATAATACATTTCCCGTAACGACGACTTCCTTAAGTCGCTCGGTTTGTTGATTGGTTGAGTCTTTTTTTTGTGTGTTGGTCTGTGCCAATCCCGAAATATAAAATAGCAAGGCAATTGCTGTTAAGGATATAATTTTCAATTGTAACTTTATTTAGAATGATTATAAATAGAGCGCAAATGTAATATCCTCTTTTGTATCTTCCAAGTTATTTAGAATAATTCTTAATAATAATTTTTATGATAGCTTATAAATCTTGAAATTATAGAAATGAGAAAAACCATAATTACGAATTTTTAAGTTGAAGTATTTTGATAAAAAGGAATATGAAACTATTCTATTTATATGCTTAAATATTGAAGCTAAATTTCTGTTATGCAGTATTTATAATGGAATTGATAGAATCAAAACATATTGTTTGAAACTACCATAATTACATAAAAATGTAGCTTAATGAATTTAGTTAAACAAGGAAAAAGTTAACTAGTAATGTAAAAGTTATTAATGCATTAAAGATTTGTGTTTTCAAGCCTGTCTTAAAAGCCATCGAAAAGGAAGTATAATTTATTTAATGATTGATATCCAGTGAAATTAAGTCAATTCATATTTTTTCTTGAGCCTTACAGGAATGTAAGCGTGATGGGTTAAATAACAATATTTCATTATTTAAAACAATCGTATAGTCCACAAACTTTATATGTAATAAAGGTGACTATATATTTGATAGTTCCCTAAATTTTAATGCGGTAACCTACCCTTAACCAAGCCATATAAAAAAGTTCCTGCAACTGCACCGAAAATCACAACTAAAATAGAAACATAACCTGCGCCTGCCAGTACATACATAGGGCCAGGACACGCACCTGCAAGAGCCCATCCTAAACCGAATATAATTCCACCTATTAAATATCTAGCGACACTTTTATCTTTAGGCTTTAGACTCATTTCACTTCCGTCAAGCGGTTTAATTTTTTTTCTTTTGATTATCTGTACGCCAATGATTCCAAGCACCAAAGCTGAACCTATAATGCCGTACATATGAAAGCTGCCAAACTGGAACATCTCATATATACGAAACCACGAAGCAGCTTCAGACTTGAACATTATAATTCCAAAAAAAATACCAATTGCTAAATATGTAATGTATCTCATTATTAAAATATTAAGGGGTAAATTAAATGTATCATTACCAGCCCACCGATAAAGAAACCTATGACAGCTATAAGTGAAGGCAACTGCAGATTACTTAATCCGGAAATTGCGTGTCCCGAGGTGCAACCACCAGCGTATCTTGCTCCAAAACCAACTAATAAACCACCTATCAACAATACCGCGATGATAAAAGGATTAGTTAAGGTATCTGTAGCGAATATTTCTGGTGGCATATAGCTTTCGCCAGCACTTGTAATATTGTAGTCGTTCGAGAGCTGTTGGGCAACTTTAGGGTTAATTTCAACTGTATTGTCACTCATATAATTTGTAGCTATGAAACCACCTATAATAGCGCCCAGAACGACAATTAAATTCCAGCGTTCTGCTTTCCAATCAAATCTAAAGAAATCAGCTGCCTTTCCTGCGCCTACCGCAGCGCAAGCTGTACGTAAGTTTGAGGACATACCAAATTGCTTTCCAACGAGCAACAATAACAACATCACAAGTGCAATAAGTGGTCCTGCGATATACCACGGCCACGGTTCATATATCCAATTCATACACATAAATTTTATTTGTTAATTATCATTTTTAAAAATTTCATAGTTTGTAGCAAGGGTCGCCAAAAGAACTTTAAAAATTCTTTATTAACTTAAGTTGTGGCATCCTATATTTGATTACCATTGCCGATAGTATGGTTATGCCTCCTATAGTCAGTATTGCCATCGACACACCAAATAAATCTGCGATAATGCCGGAAACTACTGCTCCAATAGCATACCCCAAATCTCGCCACAATCTAAAAGTTCCTATGCTTTCTGCACGTTGGGATGGGTTCGTAGCAGCTGCAATTGTAGACAAGAAAGTAGGGTAGACCAGTGCAGTACCAATCCCCAACGTAAAAGTTAAGACAACTAGAATTATGTAGCTCTCTGTAATGAAGGGTAAAATTAAAATCGCAATACCTTGCAAAAGCATTCCCCAGAATAACATTGCTTTTTTAGAATATACATCTGACATCCTGCCCGTAAATAATTGTCCCAATCCCCAAACCGTAGGGTAGATAGCGGTTATAATCCCTATATTTTGAGAATCGTAGTTGGACTGAAGCAAAATCATTGGCAATAGCCCCCATATCATTCCATCATTAAGGTTGTTTACCAGCCCTGCTTGGCTCACAGAACTAAGGGTTTTATCTTTTAAGGTGGTTTCCCAAAAAACATTTTTAAGTGAGGTAGAATCATCAGTTTTACTTTCTAGGTTCACAAACTTACCGGTATCATTTATAAAGAAGAGGCTCAATAAAAGTCCTATAATTGATATGACAATTCCTATGTAAAACGGATATGGGGTTATACCATATTGGTCCGCGACATAACCTGATAAGAATGCTACTATACCGATGGCAAAGTAACCTGCAAATTCATTGAGCCCCATAGCCAGTCCGCGATTTTTCTCCCCTACCAAATCAATTTTCATTACCACGGTACTGCTCCAGGTCAGACCTTGATTGATTCCTAGAAGAAGATTGGCAACTATCACCCAGTTCCAATTGCTTACATTCATTAAAATAAAAGGAACAGGAATGGCGAATAACCATCCAAAAATCAATAAATTTTTTCTACCTATTAGATTTGCCAGGCGCCCGGTAAAGTAATTGGTCAGAGCCTTTGTAATTCCGAATGCTGTTATGAATGAAAGTACTGCTGTTTTTGATTCAATCCCAAAAACCTTCTGTGCATATTCAGGGAATATGCTGCGTTCCAATCCAACCATACCGCCAACAAAGGCGCTTACCAAAATTAAAAGAGAAAACTGTTTCCAGTTCTCCCTTAACCCTAAACGAATATCCATAGAAAATTATTTAAATTTTTCGATATCATCGCTTAGGTCATATACTTTAGTTCCAGAAATTTTATTTTTAATTATGCTACTTCCTGCAGCACTTCTGTAACCGCCTGCACAGTGCACTACAATAGGTTTATCTGTAGGGATATCATTAGCAGTTTCTCTCAGCTCATTAAGAGGATGTGAAATGGCGCTGTCGAAAAACTTTTCTTCTTCTACCTCGCTTGTATTGCGTATATCAACTATGGTGTACTTTTTAGGATTGTTCTTAAAGTCAGACAAGTCCAGTTTTTCGGTTTTTACCAGATTTTCTTGAGAAAGGGTGATAACTTGTTTCAGCTGTTTTTCGTAGCCTATTTTTGCCACACGGTGTAATAAACTATCCTTGTTTTCGACCTTGTCTATAACCAAGGTAAACTTTTCCCTAGGCTCAATAATAGAACCCAACCAGGTTTCGAACTTCGCGTTTTCTGATACAGCCTGAATGTTAATGCTTCCCTTCAAATGTCCATTTTTAAATGTGGCTTCGTCTCGCGTATCAACTATAAGTCCTTCCGCAACTGTATTTTCAGTGAATGGAATGTTTTCAATGGAAGGTTGCAAATCTGCTGCACCAGTTTTATTGACATCCACATTATAACCAAAATAGGAAGGAATAAAGGGTTGACCATCAAGTAAGGTGTCTATAAATTCTTCTTTGGACTGCTCTTTAAATGCCCAATTGCCCATACGCTCATTGCCTAGGGTACTGCTAGAATCATTACCTATACTCTTTCCGCAAAGGGTACCTGCACCGTGTGCTGGGTAAACCAAAGCATCATCAGGTAAATTCTTGAATTTATCTGTAATGGTTTCGTACATCATTTCGGCCAGTTCTTCTCGTTTGGCTTTCATATTACCCGCCTTCTCACGTAAATCTGGACGGCCTACGTCGCCTATGAAAAGAGTGTCACCAGTAAATAATACCGTTTCCTCGCCCTCAGTTGCCACTACGGTTATACTGTCTGGCGAATGCCCTGGGGTATTTATTGCCTTAAGTATAACTGTTCCTAATTTTATACTTGCACCTTCATCAAAGGATTGATGCGGGTAGTCTGCACCTACTTTTGTACTGGTATACACTACAGCGCCTGTCTTTTTATGGATTTCGAGATGCGAGCTTACAAAATCAGCGTGTGGATGTGTTTCGATTACTGCAACGATTTCTACATCGTTAGCTTTCGCGAAAGCGTAATACTGCTCAGGGTTGCGTTCTGGGTCTATTACCGCCATCTTACCATTGCTTACAATTGCATAAGAGTAGTGGGCAAGTGGCTTGTATTCAAATTGTTTGATATTCATAATCACTGTTTTTTTGTAAAATTAAAAAAGGTCTACGGCATTTTCTGTAACCTTTGATACATAACAACAGATTAGTCAAATGGTGAAGCCTTATGAGTTATGTTTTTTTGAATTATCTGTATTTCGAACAAACGGATACTTCAGCTGTTCCCAAAACGTCCTTGGAAAATTCGTGTCGTTTTCAAAACCTAATACAATATCTCGACCACTTTTGGGTACATAGGCAGTATTAAATAAATAATCCCAGACACTCAAGGTAAGTCCGAAATTCATACCATAGGGATGGCTTTTGGGAAGCTCTTTAGAATGGTGCCAAATATGCATACGTGGATTGTTGAATATGTAGCCCAGCTTTCCGTAGCTCCAGTCAAGGTTTGCGTGGTTGAGATGCCCTACAAAAACGGCAAACATATGTACCACAAAAAACTGTTCGATACCGAAACCTATCATTGCCAGTGGTATGTACTGTATGGACTTATACACGATGGTCTCCAAAAAATGAAACCGAAATTGTGCGGCAAAACCCATTTCCTTAACGCTATGATGAATTTTATGGAATTTCCACATCCATGGAATTCTGTGCAGCATCCTATGAACATTCCATTGCACAAAATCTGCAATGATGAACATTATTAAAAGTTGCGACCATACCGGAAGTGTCTGCACCTCTATGGCTACTATATTTGTAATGCCAAAAAGGCCCAAGAAATCATTAAATAATTCTACACCAACATTAGAGAGTGCATTGTAACCAATTAAGGAAAACAGGAAGAAATTAAAAAGAATATAAAAGGCATCCAGAAAAAATCCCTTTCTCAAAACAGGTTGCTTTTTACGCCAAGGGATGATAATTTCCAATAGAAATACAAGTAAAGACAACCCTATGAGCCAATAAAAATAATTGGTCCACGAGGGATTGGTTATTTCTTGAATTAGGTAGTTGTAATACCCTGAAAAAGATTGTTTTATTATTTCAATGTATTTTCCCATAGTTATTGCTTGGCAATTTCCTTATAGATAATATAGATACCCATTACCAACACGAACCAGCCAAATCCTTTCTTTAATTTTTTTCCATCGATAAATTTATTTAGCCATATTCCAATAAAAATACCCACTATTGAAATTCCTGTAAAAATAAGCAGGAATGGCCAATCAATATCTAAATTTTGAACATCGCCCAAAAACCCGATCAAAGATTTAATTGCAATAATTAAAAGTGAAGTGGCCACCGCTTTTTTCATAGGCAACTTTGCCAACAGAACCAAAGCCGGAATAATCAAGAACCCACCGCCAGCACCTACAATACCTGTAATTGTTCCCACAATAATACCTTCAACTATGATAAGTGGATAATTATAGGTGATTTCCGTTTCCTCATCCGTTTCCTTACGTTTATTTCGTATCATCGAAACGGAAGCCAATAGCATTATGATAGCAAAAAACAGCATAATAGCCAGATTCTTAGTGACCATAAAATCGCCTATTTGAAAAAGCTCTTCGGGTATGGCAGGAATTAAAAAGGCTCTAGTAAGATATACTGCGATAAATGCAGGTATGGCGAAGATGATGGCAGTTTTAAAATCTACCATTCCCTTCATCATATTTTTAAATGCTCCAACAAGTGAAGTTGCACCCACGACAAACAATGAGTAGGCTGTAGCGATTACGGGATTGAGAGAGAGTGCGTATACCAAAATGGGAACAGTAAGGATTGAGCCACCGCCGCCAATTAAACCTAAAACGAGCCCTATGAGCAGCGCCCCTATATATCCTAAAATTTCTACGATTTCCATTTGTCAAACCAGTTATGAGACAAATGTACCTGTCAGTATATTAAATGTTTGTAACCGATGTTACAGTACTTCGATAAAACTGCGGTGTAATTTTATTTTAAGGTCCTTTTCCATTTTTTTAAGCAGTCTGGAAATAACCACACGGCTGGTATGAAGGTCTGCTGCAATTTCTTTGTGTGTTGTATATATGTGTTTACTGTTTAGTAATTCAATTTTATTATTTAAATAATTTTCCAAACGTTCATCCATATTATTGAAGGCAATGTTATCAATGCTTTCGAGCATTTCCATCATACGTGCGTGATAACTTGCAAATACAAAGTTTCGCCAAGTTTTGTATTTTCTTGACCATTCTTCCATTTTACCTATAGGAATCATCAAGAGCTTTGTAGGGGTCTCGGTAACTGCGTGTATTTCACTTTTCGTATTTCCCATACAGCAGGTCATTGTCATTGCACAGGTATCGCCTTTCTCAAGATGGTATAGTAACAACTCTTCTCCATCGGCATCTGGACGCATAATTTTTATACTGCCTGATAACAATAAAGGCATAGACTTTATAAATTGTCCTGGTCTTATTAAATCTTGTCCTTCCGGAACTTCCATAAAGGTTGCTACCTGATTTATTTCCTCTAACAGTGCTTGTTCAAATTGGGAACCATAGTGTAACTGCAGTGCTTTGTTCATTTTATTAAATCATTTTCTATTTCTAAACTATTTTATTTCCTCAATCACACTACCACACGTCAACATCGCATCGCCATAATAAGGGTTACGAATTTCTTCTTCCGTGCTTAGCCAGACCGCGCCTTTATTTTTATTGGCCATTGGGCATTTCTGAACGTATAGTATCGCATCAGTTCCATTTACACTCATCGCAATGGGCACCATATTTTCATTTAATATTACAAAATGGTCACGTTGATTTTCCAAGTTGTCATTCGCCGCAATGGCATCGAGCATTTCGATACTTTTCTTAATATGTGATTGTTCCATACTACCGAGACTTTTAATATCAGCGGATTTTAAAAATGTTGATGTCGCTTTCGCAAAAGCGGAAACTTGACTGGCATCGCTCGCTACCAATGCATCTTTCATCTGCAAATAAGGCTTGAGGGCCTTTTTAAATTGCTTTTGAAAATTCTCTGTAAATTCCATTTTCATTTGAGACATAGGCATCTCAGGTGCCTGTTCTTTTCCCTGATTCATCATAGATTTTTTGCCTTGTAGCTGGGCTGCTGCGTCTACTGTAAAGGTTCCGTTGGTCACAATCTCGTCGCCAGTCTGTAAGCCTTCTATCACAGTATAATTTTCGCCATTTCGATTTCCTATGGTTACTTCACGCATTTCAAAAACAGGTTCGTTGGGGTTGGTTTTTATATAGACCAATGAGCGTTCGCCTGTCCACATTACGGCACTTGCAGGAACTGTAATAACTTGGTTGTTCATCTTCATTTCCCCTTTGAGTTTGCCAGTTACAAACATACCTGGTTTAAATAGGTCTTCTGTATTTTTAAGTGTTGCTCTAACGGTAACCGTTCTTGTTGCATTGTTAAGTATGGGGTCAATAAACGAAATCGTGGCGTCAAATTCTTTATTGGTATAGGCATTGGTTACTACCTTTATTTTCTGACCTACTTTTAAATCTGAAATTTGATTTTCATAGGCATCAAATTCTGCCCAAACCGAATTCAAATTGCTTACCTTCAAAATAGGCTGACCTTGTTTTACATAGTCGCCTTCACGTGCCATCACTTCTGAAACCGTTCCTGAAACAGTGGCATATACAGGAAAATTATCGCGTACATTTCCAGAGGATTCTATGGCATCAATCTGGTTATCGGAAAGCTTCCAATTTTTCAATTTATTTCGAACTGCTTTATACAGTTCAGGCTGCGATTCTTTTAATGAAGCTGTTGTGAGCAATTCTTGCTGTGCAGCGACCAAATTTGGCGCATAAATGGTGGCCAGCAATTGACCACGATTTACTTTTTGGCCTTCATAATTGACATTCAAACGTTCGATACGCCCATCAAAATAGCTTGCTTGTACGGCATTGTTTTCTTCGTTGGTATCGATTTTGCCCGAAAGTGAAATCATCCCATCGGCTTCAGACATTGTACCATTACCCACTATAGTAGTTTGAATGTTGGCCAGTGCCATTGCGTTCTCTGTCATTTTAATCTCATTCATTGCAAGGCCATCGGCACCAGATTCGGCAGGTATCAAGTCCATTCCACATATAGGGCAGTCGCCTGGTTCGGGTTGCATAATCTGTGGGTGCATTGAGCAGGTCCACATTTGGTTTTCCGACTCGCCGGAATGGTCGTGGGTATCTGACATATCGGATAAATCCTTAACAGCATTTTGTTCTGTTCCTGAATTTCCGAATATGAGATATCCTGCCAATAAGCCTGCGATAACTGCAATACTTATATAAATAATGTTCTTTTTCATAATAATAATTTTATAGAAATTAGTACTCGTACTATTCCTCTTTTTCGTTTTCTAATCTGTAAATTATTTTTTTCATCTGTGCGATTTCCCGTAATTGTGCCTCAATAATTTCTTCTGCCAATTTTTTAGCTTCAGGGTCTTTGATATCTGCTCTTTTACTTGTTAAAATTGCTATTGAATGGTGCGGTATCATTGCTTTCATCCAGAGCACATCGCCCACAGTTGATTTTTGTTCACGCACCAAGGTCAAAGCACTTACAAACAATACTATACTTCCTAAAACAATTGCGATATTCTTTTTCTTGTTTTTGTACATCCCGCGCATTGCAACAAACATAATAATGGCCATCGCTGCAATCCCTAAACAGACCATATAAAAGCGGGTTAGGCTGAACCATACGTGGTCCCACTCATAAGTGTTTAGGTACATTGTGATGTACATAGCCACGAAGGATGCAGCGAGCATTCCTACAAATTTTGTGTATTGATTTTTCTTTTTGTTTTCCATTGAATTTTCCATAATAGTTGATTTTAATGTTACTTATTTACGATTGTTTTTAATTAATTTTCTAAGAGTTGGTGATGAAATATACCAAAGGATAAAGCCACTCAATACTGTTATCAAGCCTAACAGTGAAAAAGCTCTTAAAACAATAGTGTTGAAGTTATCCCTTCCCTGATAATCCATTGTGTGGGTCATCCATAAAAAATCGAACCAGCGCCAATCGCGATGACGTACTGTTTGAAAAGCACCATTCTCAATCGCCACGTAGGCTTTTAAATTTTCATCGGTTTTATATGAAATCTCATAAGCAGGTAATGGTCGTCCGCGGTACTCGTGGTGGTCGCCAACAGATTCAATTCTTCGTATTTGGTCAAATTCTAAATCTGCCAACATATAGCGTTCTGACACTTTGATTGCTTCTTGTTCTGTGAGCTCGTCTTTCTTTGTTCCTGTAAGTGCATTATAAAGCACAGTCTCATTAATCCAATAATAGGGCGCATCCGCTATTTCAAGTAATTCTAATGACTTAATCGGTTCCTGAATATTTAGTTGAGAACTTCCCACCAAACCTGAAAATGCAGTTTGTTCAGGAATCTCTTTTTTGAAATGGTCGCCGTGTATCTCGTCAATATCCGTCCAGCTAAAATACATCCCGCTAATCGTCCACATCAGGAACTGAATACCCAGGAAGATACCCAAGTAGCGGTGGGCTTTTCGAATCCATTTTGCTGTTTTTCTATTGACCATTAGCTATCGATTTTTTTGGTACGTAATCGTAAGGCATTTGCAATAACCGATACGGAACTAAAACTCATTGCCAAAGCTGCAATCATAGGTGATAATAACAAACCGAAAAACGGAAATAGGACTCCAGCCGCAATGGGCACACCTAAGGTATTATAGATGAAAGCGAAAAAGAGATTCTGCTTGATATTTCGCATAACCATATGGCTTAAATTTTTAGCTTTTACGATACCGTGCAAATCACCTTTTACCAAGGTTATCATCGCACTTTCTATGGCTACATCTGTACCTGTCCCCATAGCGATTCCCACATTACTTTTTGCCAGTGCTGGTGCATCATTGATGCCATCACCTGCCATTGCGACCACCTTCCCTTCATTCTGCAATTTTTCAACTTCCTGCAACTTATTTTCAGGTAACATACTGGCTTTAAAGTCAGCAAGGTTTAGCTCTGATGCTACGGCCTGTGCTGTATCGTGGTTATCGCCCGTGAGCATTATCACGGCAATCCCCTTGTCCTGTAATTCCTTGATGGCCTTGGCGCTTGTTTTCTTGATTTTGTCGCCTATCACGACATAGCCTGAAACCTTACCATCAATAGCTAAATACGAAACGGTTTTCCCTTGTTTTTGAAAGGATTGTGCTTCATCTTTCATAGCAGATGAAATAGTAGCCTTGGCATATTCCATCATCCTATCGTTTCCTAAATCGAGCTTCTTGCCATCAACAGTACCTTCTACGCCTTTTCCCGTTATTGCGCTGAAATTTTCGGTTTTTGATAGTTCAACATTCTGCTGCTTTCCGTATTTCACAGTAGCTTCGGCCAATGGATGCTCGCTGGAACTGTTTAGAGATGCAATAAAATGTAGAATTTCGCTTTCGCTAAATTGTTTATCATCAAAAGAACCTACCTTCTCCACCGTGGGTTTTCCCTCGGTAATTGTTCCGGTCTTATCAACAATAAGGGTATCTACCTTGTCCATTTTTTCAAGGGCTTCGGCATTCTTGATAAGTACGCCATTCTGAGCGCCTTTACCAACACCCACCATAACGGACATCGGTGTTGCCAATCCTAATGCACACGGACAGGCGATAATCAATACGGCAATGGCATTCACAAACCCATAGACATAAGCGGGTTCCGGACCCCAGATTGCCCAAACGATAAAGGTTATGACCGCAATAAATATGACTATTGGCACAAAATAGCCTGAAACCGTATCGGCCAATTTCTGGATAGGGGCACGACTGCGACTGGCATCATTTACCATTTTGATGATTTGGGAAAGTAATGTGTCGCTACCTACTTTTTCGGCCTCCATCAAGAACGACTGGTTGCCGTTTATGGTACCGCTACTTACTTTGTCATCTACAGATTTATTAACTGGAATGGGCTCTCCCGAAATCATCGATTCATCTACAGTAGTTTCTCCTTCGGTAATTTTGCCATCAACAGGAATTTTATCTCCTGGTTTCACCCGTAATATATCTCCTTTTTCTATCTGGTCGATGGAAACTTCTTCTTCATTTCCATCGACTACCTTAATAGCTTTATTGGGCGCAAGTTTTAAGAGTTCCTTGACCGCAGAATTGGTCTTACTGTGCGCACGGGCCTCAAGTACCTGTCCGAGTAGCACGAGCGTTAAAATAACTGTGGTCGCCTCAAAATAAACAAATACAGTTCCTGATTCGGTTAAAAATTCTTGGGGGAAAAGCTGCGGAAACAGCATCCCGAAAACACTAAAAACCCAAGCCACTCCGGTACCTATCCCAATGAGCGTAAACATATTTAGATTCCAGGTGACGATACTGCGATACGCACGTTCAAAAAACATCCACGTGGCATAGAAAACAACGGGAAGGGAAAGCACAAACTGAATCCAGTTCCAGTATTTTATTTCGAGAATACTTTCCAAGGGATTTTTTGACAGCATTTCTGACATTGCTATGAAAAATATAGGCAATGTAAAAGCGACTGCTATCCAGAACTTTTTGAGCAATTTTTTATAGGTCTTTTCTTCTGCGGAAATATCGGGTTTCATCGGCACCAGGTCCATCCCACAAATAGGACAGTCTCCAGGTCCGTCTTTAACAACTTCAGGGTGCATAGGGCAGGTCCATTGCTCGGAAGTGGTGGCGGTTAAATTTTGTTCCTCGACCAAATCCATCCCGCAGACGGGGCAATCGCCCGGCCTTTCATAGGTCTTGTCTCCCTCGCAGTGCATTGGGCAATAGAACGTTCCCGTTCCCTTATCTTTGGGTTTTTGCTTTTTAGCGGAAGCGGAATCCTCTTTATGATGATGCTCGCCTGGTTTGTGGATAGAATACGTACCGCCGTCATCATTTAATATCTTTTGAAAAGTCTCGATAGGAATGTGATTATCCATTTCTATGATGGCTTCTGCCTTTTCCAAATTGACTGATGCACTGGTTACTCCCTCTATATTGGAAAGGGTTTTTTCGACGTGATTCTGGCAACCTTTGCAGGTCATTCCGTGTATGTGATAGGTATGTTTCATTTTATCTTAATTTTTTTCGCATTGCTTCAGAAATATTCTCTGCATAGACACCATAGGCATCGACCAATAATCCTTTAATTCCATTTTTTGATGAAATAGCGTAAAGAACGCTGTTGTCATCGGTACTGCTCATTCCTTCAAAACGATGCATCTCATCTACATCGAAATCCTCTGGATGTAATTTTAGCTTTAGCGCATTACATTCAATGTGTCCCGAACATAAATTAAAATCGTAGGTATAACCTTTCTTTTGCAAGTGGGTCATTGTTTGGGAAAGGGTATCGAATGTTTTCATAGCCACTAATTTTAGTTGATTAAAAATTTTACAATCAGTCCTCCTGCAAGCCATATATAACAGATGAAGGCTGCATATTTTAAAACACTTTCCAACAATGGACTTTTGGGTACCATCTCGCTCATTGAATGTTCTACATCTTTTTTCTTGAAAAAACCCAGATAAACGAGATAGGCCGAAATGATGAGAAAAGCAACGTTCAAGAAAAAGGTATAATCAATCTTGAAAAATTCGCTATCCTGAATCTTCACTTGTGATGAATCTGGTAGCATATTCAATGCATCAAACCCATAATGTAGCGTCAATGCCGTACCAATTAATGCTGTAAACAATAAAAACGTGATAAACAATGACATTTTCCAACCATAATACTTTGCATTGATTCTCAGTACTGGAAAAACCACCAAATCGCTAAAAAAAAAGGCCATTACGCCAGCAAAACTCACGCCTTTTCCGAATAGTAACGCTGCTAACGGAATGTTGCCCATTGAACCGATAAAAGTCAAAAATGCGGCAACCGGACCGACCACGATATGTTCCAGAATTTCGAAAAATGTGAAATCTGTATTGCCTTGACCGCTATTGATAAATAAGGTCTGAAAGAACGAATCTGGCACAAAAGCCGCTGTAATACCCGCAACGGTAAAACCTACGGTTACATCCTTCCAGACCATTTGCCATTCCATCTTGTATTTTTTGGCAACGCGCGCCCAACTGTCTTCGTTCTTGATTTGTTTCTTCCAATCTTTGGAACCGTCCATCTCATCATCATCTTCATTTTCCAGACTTTTGCGGGCTTTTTCGATGAGTTTTTTAGGATTGATGAGTCGTATCAAAATCCACGAAATACCAATCAAGAGAATACCACCTACATATTCGCCCACCACAAACTGCCAACCCAAAAAGATGGAAATGATAATCCCCAATTCTATGACGAGATTGGTCGATGCCAACAGAAAGGCAATGGAAGACACAAAACTTGCCCCTTTCTTAAAAATGGATTTTGTACCTGCCAAAGCAGAAAAACTGCACGAGCTACTTATAAAACCGAAAAACGTGCCCAAAAGCACACTTTTGCCTTCGTTTTCGCCCATTGTTTTTTGCATCTTCTTTTCGGTCACGAAAATCTGTATCATACTACTGATGATATAACCCAAAATGAATGCCCAAAGCGCCATCCAGAAAAATCCGGTAGTCGTATAGGCGGCTTCGCCCCATTGTTTTAAAAATTCGTTCACGGTTTAAACTGTATTAGTTTTTTATTCGTTGATGATACACGTGTTTTTAATTTCTTTATCATTGAGCTTTGGTTGACCATATCTTGCTATTTTACTTTGAATGGAATTACTACTTTAACTTTTTCCCAAGCCAATGTTATCTCACCTTCAGTATCGCTAATCTTATGGATACTATATTCTAAGTGTTCTTTTAGACTATCCGCAATAATAGGTTTTAACTTAAACCGTATCACATCATCATTTTCGTCATATTCATCCTTTCCGTGCTGGTTCCAATTGGAATTTAAAATGATGGTCCATTCTTCTTTTGAAGGAATGGTGAAAAATCCATATTTACCTGCTTTCAGTTCCTTACCATCTATTTCTAAATCCGTATCCGTCTCTATCCACGTAGCCATATGTGCTCCTGCTTGCCAGACTTTGTCATACGCCAGCAAACCACCAAAAATCATCCTGTCCCTAACCCCTGGCGATGAATAATCAATATGGATGTGCGCATTACCAATGGTCGCCATTGCAGAGGTGTGGGGGCTTAACACTTTTTTTGGCGGTTGTTCTATGGTTTTTTCTTTCGACTGTTCCGGCAATGGCTCGGTTTTCTTCTCTTTACAACTGATAATAAGAAGAAGACCGAACACTATACTAATTGAAATATATCTACTCATCGGATGTTACTTAGTATTTCTTGAAGATGAATGGGTTTTTATTATTTTCCATTTTCCATCTATTTTTTTAAGGATTGAGGTTGCTACCCCTTTTTTCTTTATGGTCCGGCTATTTCCCTTGTCGTCCGGATTGAGGACAATGGTATATATGTACGTTTCGGTAGTAAAGGCATAGGGTACATCTACCTTGGCATCGATTTCATAATCTGTAAATTCGAATTTTTCAAAGTGACCCAATTCCGGTCCTAAATGATGTTCTATATAGTGGCTGTACGTACCCTCGACGCCTCCCGATTCAAAAACCTCGGAATCCTCGGTAAATAATTCGAAAGTACCATCGGTCGTTAGGTTTTGTAGGGCATCCTTATAGCTTTTCATTACTGTAAGCACTGCTTCTTTTTCTGTTTTTGCATCTTGTCCAAATAGTGGGCTTGTCGCTATTATGAGCAACATTACCACCGTAGTTAATTTTAGTGTTTTCATACTTTTAGTTTTTAAAGGTTATTTATTTACTCGAATTCTATTCACATTTGCGATACCAAAGACCAGGACGAAAAACCGCAGTGCCACTTCAAGCGCCACCAGGATTTTCGCGGGTAAGGAAATTGGGACTATATCACCATATCCTACTGATGAGAATGTTATCAAACTAAAATAGGATAAATCAAAAAATACCGACAGTCCATCATTGCCAATACTGTTGTTCATTTTAAAATGAATAGCATCCACAAACTGTAACGCCGTGTAATCTATTGTAAACGATAAAACTATCAACACAATCAGATATCCGAACAAGACCAGTACGTGGCTCAATAGATGGCTCTGACCAATTATCTTCATTAATTGGTTAAAGGACAAGGCTATAATAAATCCTATTTTTAGTAATGTTAAGGCAAGAAGTATACCTATAGCCAAAACCCCTTCCATAGTAGGTAGCGCATACAGTTCGATTACTGAAGCAATAAGCAGCACCAATAGAACATACTTTGAGCTATTGAAAAGCTGCCCATAAAACGCCTCTGTGGTTTCTATGTCTTTTTCTTTATCCATTCTTATTTGTTAACTGTAAAAATCTCATCATAGGTCTTTGTTTCGAGTTTGCTTATTCTTCTAACCAAAAAACTGCAACGCCAATGCACCACCAATTATTAATGTTAGGATTGTATACACTATATAGTTAGTCCATTTCTTTAATGGACTTTTACTTTGCGCTTTGCCATTATTTGTATTGCAGCAATCCTTCATCAACTTTATATATTTTTTCAGCTTGAGATTATGAAACTGAAATTATTAGGTTATACTTGAAGATGAGAGGCGAACTGGTATTAACCAATAAACCAATCTGAAATGCTCACCTCCCAAAATCAAGTAATCTTCACTAAACTTCTCTTTTTCAATAATCCTCTATTTTGCCCGGAAAGGGAAGAGCTTCATCATCACTAATTGATGCATCGTCTCTTCCATATTCGGGCTACTATTAACCAAATCAACTTTTCTTTTTCAATAAATTTATTGTGCCTAATTAAGAGAAAGGGCCTTAAAAACCAACCAGAAATACGTGCCCTCTCTCTTATTAGGACTTAAATTTTTGCCTGACTTGGGAAGGAACTAACACTAACCATCAATTATTTTCCTTCCCACGACAGGACTTATAAACTATTCTATATTCTCCAAAAACTCTATAACTATCTGTTAACTAATAAACCAGAACAAGAAAAGGACTTCTTGGATAGGGATAATCTATTGAATAGTCTTTTCTACTTTGCCACACTTAAGCATCTTGCTCCCGTAATACGGATTCCTCACTTCACCCTTTTGGCTCAACCACGCGCTACCATTATCGTACATTGGGCAAAATTGTTGGTACAATGTATTTTTTGTTCCAGTAATGGCCACCATATCCGTGATATCCTTGCTTAACGTTTTAAAATGTTCGCGTTGGTGGTCTATGGCGCTTTCGGCAATATGCACGGCGTGTTCGGTGGCATCTTCTATAATATCTGCCAGCTCGCTTTGTTGTTCTTTTGTATAGTTACTGCTGTCAAATGCTTTTAAGGAAGCCACTAATGTAGTGCCTAATTGTGCCGCTTTTTTGGTATCATCAGCCACCAAGGCATCTTTTAGGTTGAAATAGTCATTTAAAATTACTTCTGCCTTTGCATCAGTCTTGGTATCCATCATTTTACTATGGTCCATTTTCATATTGATGTGGTCCATTTTATCTTTTTCCTGTGCATAAACAAAAGAAACTGTTAACAATAGCATTGCTGCTATACTCATTTTTATCTTTTTCATAATTTTAATTTTTAGATTATTTATAAACTGTCTTTTAATTGTGTTACCCAATTGATGATTTCTTCCGTTTCTTCTTTCGAGAACTTGGCGTCTCTATGAATTAAGGTGTATGAATTCAAGGGCATCTCACCACTTTCAATTTGCTTGATGATAGACCTTAATTTACTTGTCTTTCTGCGACTTGACAATGAATCCCATTCGTTGAAATTTAGCTCTGCCTTACCTTCTTTAATGTGGTCTTCCAAGAACCAAGCAACTGGCTGAACTCGATTATACCAAGGATATTGGGTGTTGTTACTGTGACAATCATAGCAGGAAACCTGTATCTTTTTCTGAATAGCCTCCGGAACCTTATGCACCACCATAAAATCTGTTTGGGGCACGGTATCGTTTTGGTTATAGTTCACCGGAATAAACTGAATGAGCACAAGCGCCACCAAAAGAATTCCCGCTATGATTTTTACAATCTTCATTTAGTTGATTTCTTTCTGGACTTTACCGCAGGTTAACATTTTACTACCGTAATACGGATTCTTAACGTCCTTGCTCGTGCTCAACCAAGCGCTACCGCCATCATACATTGGGCAAAACTGTTGGTACAAGGTGTTTTCTGTTCCTGTAATAGCAACCATATCTGTTACATCCTTGCTCAATACTTTAAAGTGCTCTCGCTGGTGTGTTATATCGCTTTCTGAAATGTGCTCTGCGTGTTCTACCGCATCCTCAACGATGTCCTTTAAATCTGATTGCTGCGTATCGGTGTATTCTGAAATATCGAGCTTTCCTAAGGTTGTTGCGAGGCTTGCCCCAAGTTCTTTGGCTTTGGCATTATCATCGTTAACCAAAGCGTCCTTAAGTTTAAAATAGTCGGTCAAAATAGCTTCTGCTTTTGCGTCTTGACCATTGTTCATTGCTATTTCATCATCTTCATTCATTGGTTTATCATCCATCATATCATCCATCGATTCTTGATGCATCTCATTACTCATAGGCGCTGTGGGTTCGTTTTTGTTTCCGTCTTTGCAGGCAGTAGCACTAAATAGAACTAATGCCAGTCCGGCAATCATTACATTTTGTTTCATCATTTTCATAATTATATATTTAAGGGTTATTTATTAATGGTTTTTTTGACCGACCCGCACTTCAGCATTTTCTCTCCGAAATAGGGATTGGTAATTTCTTTTACATCTGCATACCAATAGGCTCCTTCATTGTTAAATGCCATTGGGCAGTATTTTTTGTATATGGTTCCTTCAGATAAGGCATCTTCAAACATAGGCCCCGCCTTTTCCGTGAACTGTGCAAAAAGTTCCCTGACCTCTTCTATATCTTGAGCATCAGCCATTTGTTGTGCGAGCTGTTTCATCTCCATTCGTTCTTCACCAAATGATGCTGCCATATCCTTGCTAATGGATTTTGCTTGACTCTCATCGCTTTTTGCCAGCGCCATCTTGATTTCAAGGTAATTGTGCCATACCTTCCCGGTCATCCCGTCTATAAAGCCTTGGTCTGCCACATCTGCAGTGTTTTCTTTTGCGGTCTTTACCTCTTCAGGTGTGTTAATCTCTACAGTTTGTTTTTCCTTGCAGCTAATAAATGCTATAAGTGCAAAAGCTGCGATTGTTGTTTTCATTAGTGTTTTCATTATTCTTATTTTAAATTGTTACTCTTTAAACTTTTACAAATGACCTGTAGGTTCCATCTAAATATCATCAGATTATAATAGACATTCAACAATCAACTGTTTAATTATTTTTTATAAAAACAATATCGAAAAGCGTTATTGTTTTAGGTCGATACATTGGTTTTAAAAATCCGATACTGTTAAACTTCAGAACCTTCCTGTATCCCTATTATTGAGTTATTACTTTTTTCTTTTACCGGCTATAAAAAATATTAACCATCCCAAAAGGGCAAGTCCTATTATCCACCAAAATATCATCATACCTTTAATTTTTATAATTATCGTTTTAAGAAAGATTACCCTCTATATGTTGTTTTCGCTCCTTTGTCAATTTTCCCATCATATGAGTACCCCTTCCTATCATTTTATTATTGTTCGTTAATCTTAATACTTATTGTTAAGGTGTTAATCAAGGAACTTTTAAAATCTTAGAGAAAGCCCACCACCTGCACCAAAACGGTTGTCGTAGCTTCCCATTAGTGAAAAATTCTTTGATAGTAAATATTCTACTCCTGCGCTCCAAGTAACCTCTTCTTTAAAATTAACCCCTTGTGGCAGGTCATCTACCCAACCAAAATCCATTTGGTATTCATACATTCCAAATATGATGGTTCTTGGAAAAATTGAGATGGCACGACTCAAACTTATCTGTGGGCGCAACTTACTGTCCGTACGGACATCAAGTGTAAAGAGGTAAGGGGTGAGGTATCGTATTCCTGCTATCGCTGTAGTTGTTATTTCATCAAGGCTATCCTCCATTCCATTTTCAATATTTATACCACCAAAAACGGTCAAATAATCATATAGATACCTGTCATATGCTACCTCTACTTCCATATTCTTGTTCCATCCATATTCGCCCCTCAGTGAAAACTGGTTACGGATGTTTGAGCTTACTAAGTTCAAGGTGGTCATATGTGATGCAGCATCTACCATACCCCAAGAATAAAATTGGTCTGTTTCGTGTATAAGTTTAGATACTGGAAACTCTTCTAATCGTGGGTCGCGAGGTGTATCATAACTCACAATACGAGCCATACCTCCCATCATATGATAAAGTATGTGACAGTGAAAAAACCAGTCGCCATATTCATTACCATAAAACTCGATGGTTATTTCCTGCATAGGCGGTACATTTACCGTGTGTTTTAGGGGTGAGTATTCCCCATTCTCGTTGATGACCCTAAAAAAATGTCCGTGTAGGTGCATCGGGTGGTGCATCATCGTTAAGTTATTGAACGTGATTCGGGTTACTTCATCTCCCTTTATCTTTATCTTGTCCGCTTCAGAAAGAGGTACACCGTTCAAGCTCCAGATATACCGTTGCATATTTCCAGTAAGGTTCAACAAAATTTCGGTTACAGGCACGTCGGGGTCATAGTTGGTTTTCTCGGGTGATTTAAGATAATCGTAGTTGTATTCTGAAAACATATTCATTCCCTGCATTCCATCCGGTTCGTCCATTTTCATATCATCCATTTTTTTATCCATTTTTCCCATTTTGGAATGGTCCATCTGCATTGAATCCTTTGGCTTTTCCATAGACATATTCTTCATCTTGTCTCCTCCCTTCATAGCCGATTGTTCCATTTCCATTTCTCCCATTGTCATATCGCTCTTTTGCATTCCCCACTTTTCCTTCA
The DNA here is from genome assembly GCF_000746845.1 of Altibacter lentus. Taxonomy (GTDB): domain Bacteria; phylum Bacteroidota; class Bacteroidia; order Flavobacteriales; family Flavobacteriaceae; genus Altibacter; species Altibacter lentus. Next base: position 2,469,893 of record NZ_KN050846.1, read on the forward strand.
TTTCGTAGCGCTCATCCTTTCTTGGTCTAAATTTTAATGCTGGTGCTCCCATTTTCATTTTCATCTTCGCCATTTGCTGCATCATCGCAATTTTATCTGGTCTTGGTATATCTGGTGCAGCTATCACCTCTCCCTGGCCCAAATAGGCAGTAGCTGTGCCAGAACCATCCTGTGCCATAATCTTGTATTCGAGTTTTCCGTTGTCAGGTATCGTGACGATAAAATCATAGGTCTCTGCAACACCAATAAAAGTCTTGTTCTTTCTTACGGGAACTACATCCTTTCCATCAGCTGCCACCATCAATGGGTCTTCCCCTCCAAAGGTCATCCAAAAAGAGGTTGATGCAGAACCATCGATAATGCGCAGACGTACTTTCTCTCCTGGTTTAAATTCGGGATATTCAATTTTCTCTTCTCCATTGATAAGAAATGCTGGGTAATAGATATCGGCAATATCGGCTCCTTCCATTCGTTGCCTCCAAAAATCGACCTGCGCACCCAAAGCACCTCTCGCAATTACTTGGTTAAGTGGCGTGGCCGTCCCTTTTCTGATATTGTACCATTCTGTGCCACGCTTTAAAAATCGTTGTACATCCCTTGGCTTTTCGTTAGTCCAATCTGAAAGTAGTAGCACGAGCTCTTTATCATATTCTAAATCTGTTTTTTCCTTGGGCTGTATTACAAAAGGACCATAGATACCACTTTGTTCCTGTAGCATTGTATGGGAATGATACCAGTAGGTTCCATTTTGCTTAATAGCAAATTCGTATTTTAAAGTCTTGCCAGGTTCGATAGGTGGGGTGGATAGATAGGGAACGCCATCGTAGAAATTTGGCAACAGAAGGCCGTGCCAATGTATCGATGATTCCACGCTCATCTCGTTCTTGACATAAATTACGGCATATTCGCCCTCATTAAAATTGAGTGTTGGCCCGGGGATTTGGCCATTTATGGTCATCCCCATAACTTCCTTGTCTGCTTTGTTTACGAGCTCCTCCCGTAGAGTAAGGGTATATTCCCTTACGGGCAGGTTATCTACATTGCCTTCTACGGAAGGCTCGGTCTGTGCTATGGCAGTTGATGATACAAGAATCATCAAAAGAATTAAGATTTTTGAATTCATAAGTGCTATTTTAAATTAAATGTATGGTCTGTAAAATCAGTTTTGTTTTATGCTAAATAGCTTTCACAGGCCTCAGCACATTTTCTACAGGCTTCTGCACAATCTTGACAGTGTTTGTGGTCGTGCTGTGAACATTCATCTGCACAAGCGTTACAAACTTTTTGACAGTAGCGTACCAAATCATCTACGTCTTCAAACTTGGTTGCCAACACCTGAGCCAAAGTGCTGCATACTTCTGCACAGACGCGGTCTGTACGAATACAATTGACCATCATTTTTACATTTTCTTCTTCTAAACAGGCATCTGCACAATAGTTACAATGGTTGATACAATTGCCAAGGGCGCTAATTAATTCAGAGTTTCTCATCATTTTTGTTTTTAATTAAACATTTAATTTCCAAGGGAAATTACTGCTGTAAATCAACAGCTTGTGTCATAATTTTGGTTCTTATCTACATAATTTTGTCCAACGAATTCCTAAAATTCTTTTGTTGGGATTTATAGGTCGAAAGGCTCATTCCCGTCTCGCTTTTAAACTGTCCGCTCAAATGGTTGATGTGACTGTAATCGAGCAGTTGCGCCATTTCAGTAAAATTGTGTTCGTTAGCCTGTACGAGTTCTTTTACCTTTTCAATTTTTAGTTTGATGAAATATTTTTCAATAGTAACACCTTGCGTAAAAGAGAATACCTTGCTGATTTTTGAATACTCGTGTCCCAAGGCATCCACCAAATGTTCGGACAGTTTTTTATCAAGTTGAATCGGTAGTTCCTGCATCGTTTTTATGAGTTCAACCTTTACCCGTTCGGTCAACTTATCTTCCGTACTATCGATGAGCGAAAAACCGTTTTCTTTCAATACCGCTTCGAGTTTGTCCAAATCAAGGGCATCAATGTCCAGCTGTAACCGACCCAATTCAATCTGATGCAACTTGATGTGATTTGCTTTCAGTTCATCCTTCAACACCTTGATGCAACGGTCGCACACCATATTTTTTATGTAAAAATCTTTTACCATTGCTATTGAATTAAATAATTTATGATGGATTGTTGCACGTAATACATCTGAACAGATTCTATCTGATTCATTTGAAATTTTAATTGCAGTTCCTGTATATCAAGCACATCGTTAAAATCGATGGTTCCCGTTTCATAATTCTTGATTAGAATTTGCTCGGCATCTTTAGCCTGCTTTAAATTCTTAGTCTGAGTATTGAATTTAATTCGGGCTTGGTTGCGTTGGGATAACGCTTTCGCGAAAGCGGATTCCAAAACATTCAATCGTTGCTCCTTTTGAGTTTCGATTTCTTGCTGGCGTAGCTCATTTTGCCTTGTAATAGACTTGTACCTATTGTTAAAAATGGGTATGGAAACCGAAACCATTGGCATCAAGATATCTTTTCCGTTATCACTGAACATTACATCATTACGTGCAGTTACTGGCAGGTAATCCACGCCAAAGCCAACCATAGGTAGGCTCTCACGCTGATTGAGCAATTCTGATTGTGCTATGGATTCATATAATTTATCGTACTTGAGCAGTTCAGGATTGAGCGATAAAGCTTCCGTGCCGTTTATAGGGTCATCCTCTGGGATTTCCATTATTGCAACTATATCAACCGTGCTATTATCATCCCGATTGAGAAGATTATTAAATGTTGTTTGTTCTGCGCTAAATTCCTCTTCCAAAACCTCTTTTTGCTGCTGCAATTCATTTTGACGAATCTGCAACCGCAATACATCTACCGCAGATGCCTTGCCCACTTCTACCGAGGTAAGGGCAAGTCGCTCATAGGTTTTTAATAGTTGAATGTTCTCGTCAAGTACCTCTTGCTTTGCTCTTGTTTCATACAATCTGTAATAAGATTGCGCTACTGAAAGCGCCAATTTCCGTTTGGCAATTGTGATTTCCACATATTCAGCTTCGGCCATAGAAGTCGCATAATTTTCACGTGCGGTAACGGTTCCAAACCAAGGCAACATCTGTTTTACGCCTATCCGTGCTCGTTGTGCGCCCACCCTTGTTTCTGGCTCACTTACAAAATAGCCTGCGCTTACTTCCGTATTAGGTAGCCAGTTTGCTTCATTGACCTTTTCTTCGGCAATATTGTAGCGCAATTCAAAAGCCTGAATTTCTGGGTTATTAGCTTCAGCTTCTTCAATGTAGGACTGTAATTGTTGCGCCTGCCCGCCGATTGAAATCAGTCCAATGCTTATAATTAGTAGTGCGTTCAGGCGGGCTTTCGCACTTCGTCTTCGCTCAGCATAAACTTCAGCGGAAACAAACAAAAGACAGATTATGATTTTTATATTTTTCATTTGTTTGCTCTTTTAAGTTGGTATTCTTTTTTCCAGCTATATAAAACTGGTAAGAGAAAATAGGATGTGACGTCGATTATCATTCCGCCAAAAATGGGGATTGCCATCGGTATCATAATGTCGCTTCCTTTTCCTGTAGATGTGAGTACTGGCAACAATGCCAAAACTGTGGTCACGGTGGTCATCAAACACGGGCGTATTCGTTTTCCTGCGGCTTCCAATGTGGCGAGACGTATGCCTTTTTTGCTATCTGGTTCGTTACTTTTGAAAGATTGGTCTAAATAGGTTGCCATTACAACACCATCATCAGTTGCAATACCGAAAAGGGCAATAAAACCGACCCACACGGCCACACTTAAATTGATGGTTTTCATATTGAACAAGTCCCGTAGGTTCTCGCCAAAAAAGCTGAAATTGAAAAACCAATCCTGCCCATAAAGCCAAATCATTATAAAGCCACCTGCAAAGGCTACGGCGATTGCTGTAAAAACCATAAGCGACGTAGAAACCGACTTGAACTGGAAATACAAAATCAAGAAAATGACCAGCAAACAAAGTGGCACAACCACCGATAACGTTTTTTCTGCCCGTAATTGATTTTCGTATGTTCCTGTAAATCGGTAACTGATTCCTTGTGGCACGACCAAATCGCCATTATCTATTTTCTGTTGAATGAGCGCTTGGGCATTTTCAACCACATCTACTTCGGCAAAGCCATCGAGTTTATCAAAGAGGACATACCCTATCAAAAATGTATCTTCGCTCTTAATGACTTGTGGGCCTTGCTCGTAGCGTATTTCTACCAGTTCGCCCAAAGGAACCGGACTTCCAGTTGATACAGGTACATAGATACTTTTTAAATCTTCTGGATTTGCTCGCAATTCCCGTGGATAGCGTACTCTTACACCATAGCGCTCACGTCCTTCTACTGTTTGGGTAAGTGGCATACCGCCCACAGCTACTTGAAGGACTTCCTGAACATCCATTATGGAAATCCCATAGCGTGCTAACTGGTCTCGTTTAATGTCAATCAATAAATAAGGTTTACCCACGATGCGGTCTGCAAAAACAGCTTGTTCTTTGACACCTTCGGCTTGTTTTAAAATATCTTCCAGTTGCAGTCCAAAGTTTTCTATGGTTTTTAAATCTGGTCCTTTTACCTTGATTCCCATTGGTGCTCGCATACCTGTTTGTAGCATAACGAGTCGTGTCTCTATGGGCTGCAACTTGGGCGCAGAAGTCACGCCTGGAAACTTGGTTACTTTTACAATTTCATTCCAAATGTCATCAGGACTGCTTATTTCCGGTCGCCAGTTTCGATAATATTCCCCATCGTTATCTTCAATCAAATCATTGCGTGTTGCACTTGTTTTGAGTTGTGACGCTTCATAGTTAGCATCATCATCGATTTCATTATTTGGGTTTATAATGAACTTGTCATTTTTCAGAACAAATAGACCATCATCGTTTACACGGTAGCGTTGTCTTTCGCCATTCTCATTTCGCATATATTCAGACTTGTACTGAATCACGTTTTCATACATTGAGAGTGGTGCAGGGTCGAGGGCAGATTCTGTCCTACCTGCTTTTCCCACTACAGTTTCAATTTCAGGGATGCTTGCCACGGCCATATCCAGCTGTTGCAAGACACGCTTGTTCTCTTCGACACCAGCGTGCGGTAAGGATGTCGGCATTAACAGGAATGAACCTTCATTAAGTGCCGGCATAAATTCCTTCCCTGTGTTGCGCATTATGACCACACCTAAAATCAGCACCGTGGTTGGAATAATTAAAAATAGGTATCGATTTTGAAGTGCCCAGCGCAAAATGCGGTCATAGTATTTTCGGAAAACAGTAAACACACCAAGTAATCCAAAACAGATAATGGCAACAAAAATCAAATTCATTAGAATACTTCGGTCAAAACCAAGCGGTCGCCAGTATTCGGCGAGTAGAAAAACAATCGCCATACAGGAAATAACAATATGAATAAGATTAGCTCGATTTTCTGTAATTCTATCCCTTACGCTCAAAAGCGCAACAACACCGTAGGCAATCAAAATGAGACCAAGCCAATAGCCATAAAAAATGGCTGTGATACCAAGTACGATCAGAACACCATTAATAATGTACTTTGAGCGCTCCATTAGGTTACTTTTCTTAAAAAGAAACGCGGCAAAAGGCGGTATTAAAAACAGCGCGATTACAAGCGATGCAGCAAGTGCCATTGTTTTTGTAAAAGCCAATGGTCTGAAGAGTTTCCCTTCGGCACCTATCATCGTAAACACAGGTAGGAAACTGATAATCGTCGTGAGCACAGCGGTTAAAATTGCACCAGAAACTTCCGCAGTAGCGTTGTAGATGATTTCGTTTGTAGTGTATTCTATTCCGCTTTCGCGAAAGCGTAATTTTTCATCTTCCAGATGCCGAATCATATTTTCGGCAAGTATAACGCCCACGTCCACCATTGTACCGATAGCAATGGCAATTCCTGACAAGGCAACAATGTTGGCATCTACATTAAAGAGCTTCATTGTTATAAAAACCATTAAAACGGCAACAGGCAACAGGCCAGAAATTAGAATGGATGCACGCAGATTGAACACCATTACGATGATGACCAAAATGGTAATCAGGATTTCAAGTGTAAGGGCTTCATTGAGCGTGTGAAGTGTTTCCTGAATAAGTTGCGTTCGGTCATAAAAGGGAACGATAGTCACTTGTGATGTACGACCATCTGCCAAGGTTTTTGTAGGTAGTCCGGATGATAATTCAGCTATTTGGTCTTTTACATTATTGATGACTTCCAATGGGTTTGCACCATAGCGGGCTACCACGACACCGCCTACCACTTCGGCACCTTCTTTATCTAAAATACCACGACGTGTCTGCGGTCCCAAATGGACATTGGCGATGTCCTTGATTCTGATAGAAGTAAAATTTTCAGAAGCGACTACCGCATTTTCAATATCTGCAACAGATTTCACATACCCTAAACCACGAACCAAATATTCAGCTTGATTGATTTCCAAAGTCTGCGCACCAATGTCTTGATTACTTTCCTTTACCGCCTTTACAATATCGGTCAAGCCGATGTTGTACTGACGCATTTTTTCAGGGTCAACATCCACTTGGTATTCTTGAACATACCCACCAATTGAGGCTACTTCTGAAACACCACTTGCCGAAGACAATCCGTATTTTACATAGTAATCCTGTATGCTACGCAATTCTTGTAAATCCCAACCGCCAGTTACGTTGCCCTCTTTATCTCGACCTTCCAGCGTGTACCAAAAAATTTGTCCCAAGCCTGTAGCATCTGGACCCAATGCAGGGTTTACACCATCGGGCAATAAGTTTGCGGGAAGCGAATTGAGCTTTTCAAGGATGCGGCTGCGTGACCAATAGAATTCTACATCTTCTTCAAAAATGATATAGATACTGGAAAAACCGAACATTGAAGAGCTTCGGATGGTCTTGACACCAGGAATTCCCAACAATGAAGTTGTGAGCGGATAGGTAATCTGGTCTTCGATATCCTGCGGTGAACGCCCTTGCCATTTGGTAAAAACAATTTGCTGATTTTCGCCGATGTCTGGAATGGCATCAACCGCTACAGGATCAGTTGGTAAAATACCTGTTTCCCAATTGAAGGGTGCATTAACGACTCCCCAACCTACGAATAGGGCGAGTAGTATAACGGCAACAAGTTTGTTTTCTATGAGAAATTTTATGCTTTTATTTAGCATACGATATGATTATTAGATAGTTGAAATTGTGCAAAGTAGAAAATACTGTACACGAGCTTTAGCCCACTACAGCGTAACTGTTGGGCTTTGTTTCAAAAGTCTAATAAATCAAATTAAAAAAGTCTGGTGCAGCACTTGCACATCCCGTTTGACAAAGGGGGGCGGGTAATCGATGAAAGGAACATCGTTAGATTCAATTCCTTCAAAAAGACTTAAATACGAATATGTAAATGAGGCAACAAAGACTTGTTGCTCTAAGGTAAGTTGGTCAAATGAAACTTTTAAATCATCCTTTCCTTCTTTAACGACTTGCTTATCCGTACAACACGTTTTTTCTGAAAGGGTTGGGTTCTCACAACTTGTAGTAGCCTGAGCTTTTTCCATCCCGCAAGTTTTCGCTTTCTGAACGAATGAAAAATCTACCAAAGAATCTCCACAGTAATGCATATCAATAGTAAATGACATCGTAGTCATAAAGACTACAGCTGCCATAAAAACCGCCATTGATTTGTGAATATATTGATTCATTTAAATGCAAAATTACAAAAATTTAACATTTTTTATCGTGATTAACAGAATTTTAATTTTGCTCAGAAGAATAGAACTTAAGCTATCTAAATTTTGTTTTAATATTTTTTTCAGAAATTTACTACGCTTTCCAAGGCATCATCAGCTTCTTTATGTATAAAATTAGCTTGATAATTTAATGTTGTCTTTAAATCGCTATGGCGGTATAGCTTCTGAAGCATTAAGGGGTGAATGGTATCACCAGCGATGTTACCAAAAGTATGCCTCGCAATGTGCATAGTAACCTTCTTATCTATTTTTGCCTTTTTAGCAATAGACTTTAGATTATCATTAAATTTTTTGGTAGCTGTCTTTCTTTTGTTATAGATGTCTTTAGCGTCATCGAGATTCGCTTTTTTCAATTCAGGGAAAACAAAATCCGTTGGGTATCTCTTGTCGTCCCTGTAGTAGTCTAAAATTTTAAAAACTTTATCTGGTATTTTCAATGATAATAATTTCGAGTTTTTATTCATTCTATAATGTAGTCTGCCGTCATAAATATCGGACCACTTTGTCCATAGTACATCAGTAACTCGCATTCCTGCAAAATTGAAGCTGAAAAGCCAAACGTTTCTTGTGTGCATTTCAGCTAACGTTAAATTATCAAGAGCCTCTATAGCTCTTACTTCAATAATATTCAACCCAATTTTATTTGTTTCCGGAAATTTAATTTTAATCTTATCACCACCAAAAGGGTACAATTCCCTACTAACAATTTTAAGCTTTATTGCCCTATTGAACAATAAGCGGATAAATACCAGTATATTCATTATTGACGTTTCAGCTAGAGAATGTTCAACTTTTAGATATATCATCAATTTCTTCAGGAAACGCTCGTCGATTTCCTGAAAGGAAAGTTGTTTGGATTTATTGAATTTTAAGATATAAGTTACCAAAGCACTATCTGTGGATAGGCGGTTTAATTTTTCAGCAGCTTTCAATTCATTGAGATGCTCTTGGGCAAGTTCAAAAAAGGTAGAAGTATTACCCAATGCGTATAGCTCTTTTTTGATTTGGTTTGCAGAAGCATCTTTGTGTTCTGATTGCAAATCAATAAGTGCTTTATTGGCATCAGAAAGTTCTTGTGATAACAACTTGTTTAAACTTTCTGCGTTTTGATTTGATTTTTTTACTCGAATGTTTTTTTCGTCCCAATCCTCTAAGTCGATATAATGACCAATATATTGGTATGTTGAGCGACGATTTTTTGTGATACGAATAGCTAGTGGATATAGACCTTTACTGTTCGGTTTTTTGCGTAGTACTATTTTTGCATTTGACGACATAATTGACCTGTTTTGAGTACGAAAGTCAAATCAGGTACAACATAGGTACAACATTGTATTTTGAGCTTAATTTTTGTTGTAAACTTTCGATAAAGATACAAATTTATTAGACTTTTTAGGTACAACATAGGTACAACAAATGCTGAAATCAATTGATATTAGATGATATCAAAGAAAATGATGTTTTTTATAATCAATTGAAAATGAGTGACTTTGGTGTTATTTAGGCAAATGTACGCTAGACTTAGGATCTGGTGCCGCAAGGTGTGGAGGTTCGAGTCCTCTCGCCCGCACAAAGCAAAACCCTTCCGGCTAGGAAGGGTTTTTTTTTGGAAACAAGGAAGTGAAGAAGTTGGCGTCGGCCTTGGCCGGAATACATTTCTTTTATTGATACGAAGAGGAACTTATAAAGTTGCGACGCTTTTTTTAAAGTCACATGCCAGATACATCCTTATTCATTATCTTTGATTTATTAAATAATTAGTATACATAAACCAAACAATATGGGAGTAGGGAGTCTTGTAATAGCAACCATTGGATTGTGCTTTTTGATAGCGATCATCATCGAGGTTAAAGAACGTTTTTAAGAAGAGGAAGTCGTTCTTTTTAGTTTTAAAAAAAGAAGCTCCAGTTTTCACTGAAGCTCCTAGCCAATAGTAATCAAATTAAAATTTAAATTAATTGGTGTTGCTATGATATGACCTTGAAGAAAGGGCAGAAAAGGTGGTCACCGTAATTTTTTGGAGCTGGTGTTGATAGATAGCGCCAAAAAAATAATTGCGTATGAATGTTCTAAAGCCGCTAATTGAAATAGCTTTTGTAAGTATCATTAACAATGGATTAGTTAGTGATATTAAAGTTACATATAATTTGAAAGCAATTTTGTACAATTAATCCCACAAGAATTCAAACCTATTTTTCATCTATAATCTCTTTGATCTCCTTTTTTTCGTCACCGTTCAATTTTGGATTTTTAGGCGGCTTCGCTCCATTCTTATGGTAGATCTCATAATACATGCCAAAATGGTCACTTCCAAAATTCGTTGTGCGTTCCATCTTTCCAACGAACAGATCTTTGGTGTGGAATAAATGATCTAACGGGAATCGCATAAAAAAGTAATGGGCGTGATACGTGGGAAAGAAACCACGACCTACCCGCGGATCGATCATTCCTGTCATTTTCTTAAAAAGACGCGTGGTTCGCGACCAAACAACATCATTCATGTCTCCGCAAACCACTACCGGTTTTTCGAACGAACGAATATATTCACCTACCAGCATTAATTCGGCATCTCGTTCTTTGGAAGTTTCATTCTCGGTTGGACTGGGTGGAGCGGGATGGAGACAGGCAAAGAATACAGACCTATTCTCACCTATCGAATATTCAAAAAAGATAGAAGGGACATCGTCTTCTACCAAATAGTTCACCTTTATTTTGTGCAGTTCTTTCTTACTGTAGAGATGCATGCCGTAGTAGTTCTCCTTAGGAAGCTTCACCGAATAGGGATAAGCACCTTCAATTTCGTCCAATCGTTTTTCCCATGCGTCGTTGGTTTCCATTGCCAGGACCAAGTCGGGATCGTATTTATCCACAAGTGAAATGAATTTCTCGCAATGTTTGTTATCCTGGAGCACATTAGCGGCAAGAATAGAAACACAGCCATCATTTGGAAAGTGCGGTTTCTTTCTTGGATACCAGGAACTATAAGGATAGACTTTTACAAATTGATAGATCATACTTCCCATGAGTGCTGCGGTCAGTACCCAGTCCAACACCGAGAATTTTTCTTGAAAATAAAACAAACACCCCAATAATACCCCTTGAATGAAAAGGGATTGTAGCCTTACAAAATCCGGGGTTCTAAAAAACCAATGGGGATGCTCTGTGGCCGGAAGAAATGGCGAAGCAATGAATAGAACACAAAGAATGTATAAAACCATAGTCTATAAAATTAGAATATTTTATGATGTATCACCTTTATTTAAGATGGATTTGTTATTTAAATGCCTCAGGTTTTCTATTCAGACTCTTTTAAAAAGGGTATTTTTGCACCACAAATAAAAGATGTTCTATTCTAATGTTAAAGACCGAAGCTACTCTCGAGATATCAAAAGAAGCCATGACCCGTTACGGGTATAAGGTGGTTGATGCCATCGTTGCCCATTTCGATACGCAAAACAGCAAACTTCCTGTTGCCAGCGCTACCCGAGAAGAGATGGACCGTCTCTTTTCTGAAGCAGCGCCCGAAAGAGGTATGGATCCCGATAATGTCCTACAATTTGTGCTCGATGAGGTAATGACAAAGAGCAACGTTGTTTCGCATCCCAGATCGTATTCTTTCGTACCGGGACCCAGTAATTATATAAGTGCAATGGCAGATTCGCTTGCGTCCGGTTTCAATATTTTTTCGGGGGGTTGGGCTGCTTCGCCCGCTGCCGCCGAATTAGAGATCGTAACTATGAACTGGCTGCTCAAATTATTCGGATTTCCCGTTAAACGGGGAGGTGGTATTTTTACGAGTGGCGGCTCCATGGCGAACCTTACGGCTATCATCACAGCCCGTAAAGTGAAATGTGGGGATGATTTTTCGAAAGCGGTCATCTATTTGTCAGATCAAGCACATTCGTCCAACATTAAAGCGATCCGTTCGGCGGGTTTTAAGAAGGAACAAATAAGGGTCATTCCAACCGATTCAGAATTCAAGTTCGCTCTTAACAAATTAAAGAATGCCATTGCCAGAGACGTCCTAGAAGGGTTGCAGCCTTTCTGTCTCATCGCTACAGCGGGTACGACCAATACCGGTACGGTCGATCAACTTTCGGAATTGGCCACCATCTGTAAAAAGGAAAAAATATGGTTCCATATTGACGGTGCTTACGGTGCGGCCGCGATCTTATCTAAGAACGGAAAGCAACTTCTTAAAGGGATCGAAAAAGCCGATTCCCTTACGGTCGACCCCCACAAATGGTTCTTTCAGCCGTATGAGATCGGATGTTTACTGGTTAGAAATCACCAGTGGTTAAAAGGTACATTTACCGAAAAACCCGAATATCTTCGTGATATTGAAGGTAATACTTCCGAAATTAACTTTTACGACCATGGTATTGAACTTACGCGCCGGTTCCGCGCCTTAAAATTCTATATGTCCATTAAAACCTTCGGTTTGAGGACGTTCAGGAAAGCGATCACGTACAATATTCAACTGGCAGAAGCTACCGAAACCGTATTGCGAAAGAGCAGTCACTGGGAAGTGATATCGCCGGCAACACTTGCGGTCATCAACTTCCGTTTCAATCCTATTGGCAACAGACTTTCAGAAAAGAAACTCGATGCCCTTAATCAGTATATTTCAAAGCAAGTAGTGGACTCGAAGCAAGCATTGTTGGTAACCACTGTGCTTAATGGGCAAGTGGTGCTACGGATGTGCTTGATCAATCCCCGAACCACGATACAGGATATTAAAGAAACGCTGGTACTGTGTGAGTCCTTTGCTGCTGAAAAATTCACGCTTTGAACACAGCCGATATTTTAATATTGGGCGGGGGAGCCGCGGGATTCTTTACGGCGATCAATGCGGCTGAAGCAAATCCGGGGTCACGCATTATCATTCTGGAACGAGGAAAGGAAGTGCTTACCAAGGTCAAGGTTTCCGGCGGAGGGCGTTGTAATGTGACCCATGCCGAATTCGATCCGAAAGAACTAACGATGCATTATCCCAGAGGAGAGAAGGAACTTCTGGGTCCTTTTCACCATTTTATGACAGGCGATACCATTGCTTGGTTTGCAGAGCGAGGGATTGCGTTAAAGACCGAGTCGGATGGCCGCATGTTTCCAGAAAGTGATTCTTCTCAAACCATTATTGATTGTTTTCTTTCTGAAGCGGATCGCTTGGGGATATCAGTGTTGCGAAACCATTCTGTGAAGAGTATACAGAAAAAGAGTGAAGCTTGGTTAGTTGTAACCACAGAAGGAAACTTTACAGCCCAAAAGGTCGTGGTGGCAACCGGAAGCAATACAAAGATGTGGAAACTGTTGGAAAATCTAAATCACAGCATTGTGGCGCCGGTACCTTCTTTATTCACCTTTAACATCAAGGACATTCGCATTGATGGTTTACAAGGCGTTGCAACTCCTGCCCATATTAGTGTTTTAGGCGAGCAGCACGAAATAATACTGGAAAGTGAAGGCCCGCTATTAATCACACACTGGGGCATGAGCGGGCCGGCCGTTTTAAAACTTTCTGCCTGGGGTGCGAGATTACTTGCACCTATGAACTATGCGTTTACTATTCAAGTGAATTGGTTGGCCGGGCTATCTTTCGAAACTACCATGGAGGATCTAAAATCTTTAAAAAAGTCCCTCAATAAAAAGCTGGTAGCATCACATGCACAGTTCGAACTGCCAAAGCGTCTTTGGCAGCGACTGGTAGAGACATCCGGCATTTTGGAGGCCCATACGTGGGCGGAGATCACGGGAGAGCAGCTTACAGAGCTTGCCCGGCAACTTACACTAGGGACGTTTGAAGTAAACGGGAAAAGCACCTTTAAAGAAGAATTTGTTACCGCCGGGGGTATCGATCTTAAAGAAGTGAACTTCAAAACATTTGAAAGCAGACTCCACGAGGGTCTGTTCTTTGCGGGAGAGGTGCTTAATATTGACGCGATCACCGGGGGATTTAACTTTCAGAACGCATGGACAGGAGGTTATATCGTGGCACGATCCCTCTAAAACTTTTTTCAAACGAGGTATCACTTTAATTTACTTTTAACACATTTCCTCTTTCCTTAGATTTACATTTATGCATGAAATTTTTAATGGTCATCTATATGGCTTTCACCTTTAATGCGTTCGCTCAACATCTTGATAAACATCAATGGAGCGACAGACTTATCCTTGTCTTCTCACCCACGTCAAATGATCCGATGGCACTGGAACAACTCCAAGAGTTACAAAACAAAAAAGACGGACTAACAGAGCGAAAAATTTTTATCTATCATATTTTCGACAATGGCTATCGCTCCAATTTTTCTACCGAAAGTAGGACACCTCCGGCGCAATTGGAGGTTGAGGATCGTTTTAAAGTGATGTTAGTGGGCTTGGACGGCAGCGAAAAGTTTAGCGCAGATGCCCCTCAAAAGGCTGATGTATTTCTCGATTTGATCGACGCCATGCCTATGCGGCAAGCAGAACTTAAGAACAACGAGGAAGAATAATAGCGGGGGGCTTGTTCTTTTATAGCTAAGTTTCAACGAGACGATAAGGAAGATGTTTTTCTTCTTATTAGAAATAAAAACAAAATCACACATAGAATAAAAATAGCGATAGCCCAATACCACCATGGCATTCCTGTTTCCAGTTCTAACGGTAAAGTATCGCCCATAAGTACTAATCCGGCCCAGTATTGCGGCGCTATCTCCCTTCCTTTTGCAGAAGCAAGGTAATGAAGTTTTGCTTGTTGCAGTGCTTCATCCTTTGGCATTCCCTTGGCGAGATTATCATAAAAGTAGGATACTATTTCGGCACTGGATTTCTCATCGATTTTCCATAAGCTAGTCAAGATACTTTCACTGCCCGCATATGTAAACGCATGAGCTAATGAGATCATCCCTTCGCCGGCCTGATAGGTAGGTTTTCCGGTCTCACAAGCTGTAAGTATAGCCAATTGAGAGGACAAGTCTTGATTGTAAATCTCATAGGTGTAGAGAAAATTATCGTTTGGGTTTTCCTCTGAAAGGTTTTTTGCAAAGATCAAACGTGAGAGTTCAGGGCTCACATTATTGGATTCTGCATGAGTGCCAATATGGATCACTTTATGTTCCTTGGCATTTTTAGTAAAGAAATGCTTCGATGCCTTTTCATTAAGAAACAAAGAACCATCAAAAATTCTTGAATAATTTTTAGCTACGTCTATACTAAAAGGTTGGGGAAGTAAGGTTAGGTAGTTTTGATCTAATGAAACAGAATCTGTCACGGCAATTTTATAATCATTTTTCATTTTTTCTGAAAATTCCGGGGCAAAGGCAACGAAATTCTTTGAATATACGTTGATCTTAGTATTGTACTGATTTTGCGTCAATAAGCTGAAATTATACGAAATACTGTGTTTGGACAAGAGACTGTTGGTCGCCAGATCACTAAATGCGTGTATGGGAGTAGGGGTGAGCAATTCGAAACTTAGATTGAATAGCTCTCGGTCAGGAATGATAATAATCTTTTTTGTAGTGATCGTTTTAGCAAAAGGATCCCATAACTGTTGATAGAGTTCGTGTAGTTTTGTACTAATCTTGTTGACGTTAAAATCGTTATGGATGAGTTGAGGGATGTAATCTTTCACAGTATGGAAGTCTAAGGCGTATAAATTCTTTTCAGAAGAAGAAACGACAAAAGCGTACAGGTTTTCTTCTATAAAAAAGTAGCGTACCACCGTGGCGTTGTTTGGGATGTTTTGTTGCAGATTTCCCAATTCTTCTTCAATAGTAGCATAACGCATCTTATAATATTTAGGATAGTCGCTTTTAAGCGAATCTAAAAACACTTCCCAAGCTGATGATGCTTCAAAGAATGTATTGAAACTAGCATTCTCTGTGGGTGAGAGAGCAACAGACATAGCTTTTTTCAAGGTGTGTTCCCTTTGTATGATGTCCGCGGGAATTTTAGAGAATGCCAAATTATTCCTAATATTGAGTCTGGCCCGTATCCGGTTGTAAATGCTGGATTCATGAATCCTGATAAGATCATCGAGATATTGTTCTTTATTTGTTAAATGAAATAGATCCAACCTAAGTTGCTTAGCAAAATTGAAAAGTTCGTTGTTGTCATCCATAAGTATCTCCAGATCTTCTGGAGTTTTTATTAAGGTCTTTCTTCGCTCCAGGATACTTAGCCCGGTTTCGATTTGTAACAAGAGATCTTTTAAAAATGATTCGGTCTTATTAGGTTGAAGCTGGTAGTGCGATTGAGCATTTACCAAAAGTGTTCGAGGTTTTATAAATTCTATCTGTATCGAATCTGCAAGAGATCTTGAAGTAAAATCTTTGGAGTCAAAAAAGGAAAGTGCCTCTTTGCTGTATTTTAAAGACCGATCAAAGTTCTTTAACCCGAAATGGACATCGGCCATATTTTGAATGTGGTGAAAATGAATAAGATCGTTTTGAAAAGCCTTTCTTTTTGTGAATTCATATCCTGTAGTTGCCAGTTGGAGACCTTTTTCGGCATCTCCCGTTTTGGTATAAAACAAAGACATTGTTTTCAAATTCTCCAGATAATCTTTAGAATAGTTGCCATCAAAGTCTCGCATGTACAACGCTTCGCTTTTTTGGTACATTGAACGTGCGTTGTCCCAATCCATGGTGGCTTCATATATGGAGGCTCGTAGGCCCAGTGTATAACTGTGCAAAAGTGTATAATTAGCAGGATTTTGTTCAATGACCGTCAAGGCCATGTCGGCGTATAGACCTGCCTGTTCATAATTTTTCGCGCTTAAATGACCATGACTCAAGATCGCAAGGGAGAAAACAACATTCGGGTCGTCATCATCGAACAACTTTAATTTTTCGCGATAACTGTACGTCAATATTTCCACGGCGCGATTGTATTCTCCCAATCCATGATAGAACGTACCTAGATTGTCAATTGTTGAGAGACGGAATTGCCGTGCACGTATTTTTTTTGATTCGTCTTTAGAGACAGCAATAAACTTTTGATAATTTAAAATGGCTTTTTTGACATACTCCATCGCTTCTTGGGTATTCCCTGTATTCTGTAGATTTAATGAGATGTTGTTATTCACAAGAGCTTTCCAATAATCTCGATTTACTTCTGTGCTGTCCATTTTATCAAGCGTAAACAACGCATTCTTATAATAATATGTAGAACTATCTAACTGGGTAATATTAGCGTAATATCGTCCCATGGAGTTGAAGATATTATGTTTTTCCTGAAGATTTCTGCCAGGAATAGACATTATTAATCGCTTTGATTCAAGCAGATATTTTTTTGCTTCCCCAGCATTACCAAGATTCAAATAATTCGTTCCAATATTGTAATGTATCCTTGAAAGTAGAACGCTGTCATCTGTTCTTGAACGAGTCGCATATTCTAAGGCCTCCATGGAGGTTTTGAGCGCCATATCGATTTGTCTGGAGGTATAATAAAGGTTGCTAATTTGTAGAATAGCCTTTGCAGCAACCGTATTATTTGAAGACCCTATCACTTTTTGAGCAAGAGTGGCGGCCTTCTCAATTGCCTTTTGCGAATCACCATCAGATAAGGAGGGGCTTCCCATTAGGGGAATGTAAGCGATTAATGTATCGTAATTTTTTTGAGTGATAAAGGCTTCAATATCTTTGGCAAGTTGAGTTTTGGCCTCTGTAATTTTGTTTTCTGAGATGAGTGTCTCTATATAATCAGGCCCGGAAGTCCCCACATCTTGACCATGACCCATGATCACACAAAGGATAAATAGCAAAGCCGCTAATTGGATTTTACGAACAGCTATTACATTCATCCTTTATTCTTTTAAATCCTGCAACAATTCATTATTTCTTTGCGAAGGATTTTCTTTGAGTAATCGCTTAGCTTTATCTGGCTCGTTTTTTTTAATATGTGCCAATGCACGATAGTAAATGGCATCCTCCATAAAAATGCTTTGCCGACTTGTCTCCAATTTCCTTAAAAAGGAAAGCGCTTTCTCACCATTTCCTTCAGCTAGATACGCTACTCCCAAATAAAAATTTAGGGTGTCGTTCTCAGTTGTGTCATCTAATTGTTGTTCCCATTTTCCTATCGCAATGTCGTATTCTCCTCTTTTATAATTTACCATGGCATCAAAAAAAGGATAATTATTTTGAGTACTCATGGTGGTTGGTAAACCGGGGTCGGGAACAAAATGTTTTGCAAAAAGCTTTTCTGAAGGAGAAGGCATCGTCATAAAGTAGAATACTCCAAAGATCACCAATAGGCATGCAGCTAGGGCATAAAGCGGTAGTTTTGAAGTAGTATTGCGGCGCTCAATAATCTCGGGAGTGTGAAGTGTCTTAGAATGGGTGCCTTCCATAGTCTCGTGGAAACGATCAAGCTTTGTTTTTAATGCGCTGGTTTCTACGGTTTCTATAAGAAGGCTGATCTCATTCACCTTGACTTGAAGCGAAGGATCGGTAGTAAGTCGTTCTTGAAACTGTAATCTTTCCTTAGCTGTCATGGAATGGGTTAAATACCCTTCAATGATTTCTAATTCCTGTTGTGAAAATGTAGGCTTTGTACTCACTGTCTATTGTTTATTTGGGAGAAAGCACCAGTGTTCGCAGTTTTTGCATACACCGATATTTTTTGTTCCTGGCCGAAGCCTCGTCAATTTGAAGAAATAGTGCTATTTCTCGCAAAGATTTTTTTTCATAATAAAATTGTTGTAGCAGCTCTTTGCAGGGTTCGCCTATTGTATTGAAAGACATCATTACATTTCGAAACGCTAAGTCCTCTTGCTCCTCTAAGGGATGTGAAACACCATCCGTTTCTTCCTGCGGAGCCGTATGGAGTGATTGTAAGGCGACGGTCTTCTTATAGCGACCGGAGCGTAAAACATCCAACCACTTATTCTTAGCTATCTTGTATAAATAGCCTTGAATTGCTGTTTCATTTTGAGGTGTGAAGCTATCGTTTCTTATATTTTTCCAAACTGTGATAAACGCTTCTTGATAAATATCTTTAGCATAGGGCATCGTGCCGTTGTTTTTGAGGATAAAGAGTTCTACTTTTTTAAAATTTTCTTGATACAACCTATTGAGAACAAGTTCATTATTGTTCTTTATGGCTTCTGTGAGCGCAAGCTGTTCTTGTATTCGTATTCTTTCCCCCATCTTTTGAAGATAAAGGAAAGGTAATAATTTTTTATTGTTCTACATCAAACTTCGTCCATTCGGTGCTATTTATTTTATTATCAATTCGCGGATCGTAAAGAGAATTATTCGTGCCAATATATTCACCCCGATTGTTCACCCAATAGTGATTCGTACCCGAAGGAACGGTATAATGCTCGCCCGTAGCGTGGTTGCCAATTAGTGTATTTTCCGCAATCATATTAACCGTTTTCGAATGCCCATCACTGTTGATATTACTACGATTTAGAAAACCTGCATGACTAATATCCGAAATCTCACTATAAATAGTACCCACAGAACGGCTTGTATTACCTTGAGCCGCAATCATACTCATACGCTGTTTATGAGCTGCTTCACTTTTCATTATTTGTTCTCTGTAAAAGGCGTCATTCCTTTTAAAATTTGCAGCTAATTGACCGTTTTTAAATTGTTGCCACTGAGGGTTGAGTTCGGTGTTGGAGACACCGTAGATGTATGCATCTTTTGCTTCACTGAAGTAAGCGTGCGAAGCTTCTAAGTGGGTCGTGCTGATAGACCAGATAATGCCATCGTTGTTTTGTGTAAATGTTTGTAAGGCAAGGATGAAAATGCTCAGGCCATTAGAGCCTTGGTATTCACTGCCAATGGCATAATACGTCCTTTGACTGTTGGTTTGAGGCATCCCCTGTGAAAATCTATTCCAAAACCCTACAACACCCGGAAGTGAATAGCTTGTAACAAAAGTATACCCCCGCCCTTCCATAGCCGGTTTAATTTGATGCGTTACTATGTCTTCTAAAGACATTGGTTGCGACACTTGCTTGCCCATCTGCATTGCTGTCTGGTTCGTGAACGAATCATTCGAATAGAAATATTCATAACGTTCTGTTTTGTAAATTTTCAATTGACTTGGGCCACGATAGGGAAGGGACGCATTTGGAGTTTCATCCATGGTCCAGTTGGAAGGCAGTGGTGTTTTAGCCATGACCATCCCATTCTCTGCATCTTTTATGTAAAAGAATTTTTTGCCATCATTTTTCTGTTCCGAAGCTTTTTGCATGGCTGTTTCACGGGATAAGAGGGTTGAATCTATTTCGTCTTTATAGGGAGTCTCGTCTTTGCTGTTTCCCAGCAGGCAGGAAGAACAGAGAGCCAAGAGTCCAAAAAGCGCTAAAAAATAAAATGTCGTTTTCATTTTTTTATGGGTATGTGTTTATCCTTACATCGCAAATGTTTTAATATGTCATCATATAACATTTCTATTTTCTTTGTACATTTCTTAGTAATCAAAACAGAAGGCAGTGATCATATCTCACCGCCCGTTGAAAAAAATACCTTAGAAATGAAGTATATCGCATTCTTGCGAGGCATTAACGTAGGCGGACACAGAAAAATTCTCATGGCCGACCTGCGAATGTTGTTTGAGTCTTTGGGCTACAGTCAAGTAAGTACCTATATTCAAAGTGGTAATGTTTTGTTTGCTTCGGAACGTGAGTCTGGTCATGCTGAGAACATTTCAAAAGCAATACAGGAAAAATACGGATGGGAGGTTCCGGTAATAGTAAAAACCACCGAAGCATTGCGAACCATTCTTGAAGCATGCCCTTTTTCTGAAGCCCACAAAGGAATGAGCTACTTTATTCTGCTGGACAGCAAACCCCAACAAGTAGATATTGGAAAGACACAAGCAATCTCATATCCCAAGGAAACGTTTGTAATAACCGATACATGTGTATACTATGTTGCCGAAAACGGTTATAGGAACGCCAAATGCGATTCGAATTTCTTTGAACGAAAATTAAAAGTTATTGCCACTGCCCGAAATCATCGAACAGTGGCAAAACTACTTACTTTGGCTAGTTAGTATTTGAGAACTTTAATTGTTTCTGAAAGCCCTTCGGAAGAAGTCATGGTTACAAAATAGAGTCCGCCACTTCCGGGTATCGTAAGGTTTGCTGTTTGCACATGCTTGAACTGTTGTATATCTATAATTTGACCTACACTGTTAATAATAGTTACGATCACTTCCGAAGCAATATTCCCTAAATTCAAAGAAATAGTTCCTGAAGTCGGATTTGGGAACGCAAGCACCTTTGAGCCGCTCTCATTTTCAGATATTCCAAGAATGGACGGGGAGGTCTTAAACACCCAGTAGTCATCCAGGCCTTCACTGTTGTCAGCTTTATCTCCCGAAATGTTCGAATCTGAAGTGCAGGCCATGACAAAATCACCGCTTCCCAGTTCCACAAGGTAAGGCCCGGACTCGTCATTACTTCCTCCAATTGAATTTTGCGAGGCCAAGGCACCGGCCCCTGTGATCTTAATCAGCCAGAAGTCGTACCCCCCGTTAGAAGCTTCGGTCTTATCACCGGAGATATTGCTGTTACTCCACCCTGAAACCATGATATTTCCGTCCTGAAGTTCTTTGACATCACGGGGATAGTCGATTCCGCTTCCGCCAATGGTATTTTGCCATAAGATCGTTCCTGTATTGTTGATCTTCAGTATCCAATAATCGTAATCACCTTGTGAATTTTCGGTCTTGTCACCGGAGATATTCGATTTTGAATAACCTGCCAGTATGTACCCGCCATCTGCAGTAGCCGTCATATCACGGAACACATCGCTGTCGTTACCGCCAATGGTGTTTTGCCACAGTATGTTGCCGCTTACATCTAATTTAACGATCCAGTAATCATTTCCGCCTTGGCTGGGTTCTGTTTTATCTCCTGAAACCGGCGAATTTGAAAAACCACCTAGTAAGTATCCGCCATCTGTTGTTTGCAACACTGCCTGTGGTCGTTCGACCATGCTTCCGCCAATACTGTTCTGCCAGACAATAGCACCGGTACTGTTCAATTTTAGAGCCCAATAATCTCTTTGTCCGTTAGAAGGATCTGTTTTGTCGCCGGTCACACCGCTATCCGAATAACCACCTACAAAATAGCCGCCATCCGAAGTCTCAATGACATAGGTATCGAAATCGGGCATGGCACCGCCGTAGGTCTTCTGCCAAGAAATAGCACCGTTATTGTCCAATTTTAAGATCCAATAATCCAACCCGCCCCGTGAATTTTCGGTTTTATCACCGGAAATGTTCGAGTCGGAACCGGCACCTAAAATATAGCCACCATCCGAGGTTTGTTGAATGGACAGCAGATAATCGTCTCCACTGCCTCCAATGGTATTTTGCCATGTGATCGAGCCCGAGGCATCGATCTTAACGATCCAGATATCGAGGGCGCCGTTGGAATTTTCGGTCTTATCGCCGGAAATGTTTGAATCGGAGTAGCCGCCCATGATATAACCGCCATCGGTCGTAGCTTCAAAAGCAGTCATAAAATCTCCGCTGCTGCCTCCTATGGTGTTTTGCCATTGTATGGCCGGGTCTTGTGCTTGTATTACAAAAACCCATAAAAGCACTGCAAGTAAAATAATTGTGTTTCTCATTTTTTTCATTTTAATGGTTGTAGTATTCATATATTCAATGAAATTTTATGGAAAGGTCATTCCTTATCAAGTAATTCCGAAGAAAATTTCCTTTCATCCAATTCCATGTTCTTCAATAGTGAATAGATATTACGTAGCTCTTGTTTTAGGAGCTCATTATCTGTCTCAAGTTTTTCGATCTTGGTATTTAACGCTTTTATACTTTGAACAAAAACAGGATCATAATCTCCGTAAGCCGTTTGATAAAACCCTTGATTGTCCATAGATACTTTCTCTGGAAAGACTTCCATTAGTTCTTGGGCAATGAAGCCATATTGAATTCCGTCTGGCCTGTGGTAGCCTGTAACGTCATCACTCCATTGATAAGTAACACCTCTCAGCAATAGTATTTTTTCAAGTGCGTTTTCTTCTGATATAGTTTCAATATTGGTTTTAAGTCTTCTGTCACTATTTCCAAGCCAGGAACCTGCCGTAGTTTTTGAAGCATCGCCTTCCACTTCCAAAATATTGGTGGTAGGGATCCGGGAGATTCCCATTCTTCCATTTTTCAGAATGTTGAGGGCATTATTGGTCGAACTGTTGGCGACTACCAATAGTCGGTCTGTGCCAATGTTTGTAGTTGTACTGCTGGGGGTATAAGATGCACTACCATAACCGAGAACGGTTTCATGAAAAGAATAGGCAATAACATTATCTCCTATAGCAATAGCCTTATTGCCATTGGCTGCTGTGTCATTGCCAATAGAAATAGTGTTTTCTCCTGAGGCAACACCTCCCTGCAGTGCGATTGCGTTTTGGCCCGAAGCCGTCGCATTGATACCTGCAAAGCTGTTTGCTCCAGAGGCTGTTCCCTCAGAGAATGCCACGGCATCGCTCCCCGAGGCGGTTGCGGTACTTCCGAAGGCAAAACTTCTTACCCCTGAAGCTATATTTTCATAGCCTATGGCCGTTCCATCATTGTTAGTCACCTGATTTCCTTTCCCCAATGCAAGTCCGTTATCGGCGCCTGTATCGACAACACTTCCATTACCGATTGCGTAAGAATTCTCGCCATTGGCTTCTGTGTTAGGTCCGATAGAAAGACTGTTCAGTTCTGAAGCTACTCCTCCCTGCAGGGCAATTGAGTTTTGGCCTGAAGCTGTAGCAAGGATACCCGCGAGGCTGCTTCCTCCCGATGCTGTTCCTTCAGAAAAGGCTACGGCATCACTTCCTGACGCTGTGGCTGTACTTCCAAAGGCAAAACTTCTTACCCCTGAAGCTATATTTTCATAACCTATGGCCGTTCCATCATTGTTAGTCACCTGATTTCCTTTCCCCAATGCAAGTCCGTTATCGGCGCCTGTATCGACAACACTTCCATTACCGATTGCGTAAGAATTCTCGCCATTGGCTTCTGTGTTAGGTCCGATAGAAAGACTGTTCAATTCCGAAGCTACTCCTCCCTGCAGTGCGATTGCGTTTTGACCCGAAGCTGTAGCAAAGATGCCTGCGAAGCTGCTTCCTCCGGATGCTGTTCCTTCAGAAAAGGCTACGGCATCACTTCCTGACGCTGTGGCTGTACTTCCAAAGGCAAAACTTCTTACCCCTGAAGCTATATTTTCGTATCCTATGGCTGTACCGTCCTGATTGGTCACACTATTGCCTTTTCCTAAAGCCAGTCCGTTAAAGGCGCCTGTATCGACAACACTTCCATTACCGATTGCGTAAGAATTCTCACCATTGGCTTCTGTGTTAGGTCCGATAGAAAGACTGTTCAATTCTGAAGCTACTCCTCCCTGCAGTGCGATTGCGTTTTGACCCGAAGCTGTAGCAAAGATGCCTGCGAAGCTGCTTCCTCCGGATGCTGTTCCTTCAGAAAAGGCTACGGCATCACTTCCTGACGCTGTGGCTGTACTTCCAAAGGCAAAACTTCTTACCCCCGAAGCTATATTTTCGTATCCTATGGCTGTACCGTCCTGATTTGAGACATAGTTTCCATTCCCTATTGATATAGCATTGTCCGCTCCGGTATCTATAGTGCTACCATTTCCCAAAGCAAAGGCATTGTTGGCATTTGTTTGGGTATTGTTTCCTATGGAAAGGCTGTTTTCTCCCGCGGCAACACCCCCCTGCATTGCAATTGCATTTAAACCTGAAGCCGTTGAAAAGACTCCCAAAGCTATCGAACCACTACCTACATTTACATCATCCCATTCTGTTCCAAAAGCTTCGCCTGCGCGGAACGCACCTTTGCTTTTATCAAAATAGAATTTTGAGCCGCTACCAGTGAGATCGGTATCGCCAAAGACGAAATCGTCGGATCCCACATTGGTTGTGTTTTGTACCATTCCGGAGACACTTTGGAATTCTCCATTGCCCCCCGTGGATAAATTGGCCCATACCGAACCATCAAAAAACCAAAACCCGGCGGTATTGTCGATTTGATAGACCAGCAATCCCGTAGCAGGTGAGGAGATTGCCGTTCGCTGGGCTTCGGTCATCCTGGGTACCAATACTCCTGTTGTAGTGCTGGTAATGTCCAATGCTGCTGATGCATTGGGGGTGGTGGTTCCAATTCCCACTTGGGAAAAAGCAACGGCGGAGAAGAGAATAAGAATAAATAGTGGCGTGCTTTTCATAATCAATAATTTTTAGGTTACAAAAAGCATAAGTAGGCTTAAGGATAAGTTTCGGTCTTAGATTTTGGGCAAAATCGGGTGTTTATAGAAACATTTTAACATTGTTATCATTAAGTGGGATCATTTATTAAGTCTTGTAAGCAAAGCTTCAATGGTTATAAGCCTATTCTCCAATTGGTCAATTTTTCTTTTTTGTAATTCAATAACTTCCTGTTGTTCCTGTACCGCTTTTACCAAAGGCACCACAAATTCTGCATATCGAAGACCGTAGTGAGAGGTTTCATTTTTAGGTTTATCGACACCGTGAAAATCAAAACTTATTTCTTGAGCGGTTTTTTCCACTTCTTGGGCTATAAAGCCTATTTGAACTTCGGAGGCTTTTTGGGTTTCGGCGTCACTTAACCACGGATTTTCTGAGGCATTGTTGAAACGTGCAATGGCATCCATATCTAGGTTATAAGTGACTGGACGAAGCTTTAAGATAAAATCCAACCCAACAACATTTTCATGTATGTTCTTTTTAAACCTTCCGTCTGAAAGATTGGACCAATTGGCATAACCACCAATACTTGTAATGGAGGCATCGCCAACTCTAGCAATATTGTTGGCGTCAGACACGGCATTATAACCTATCGTTATAGTGTTCGATAAATTGGCATTCGGACCGGAATTATACCCAATAGCTGTGTTCCTAGATCCATCTGTAATAATAGAACACGAACTTCTTCCAACGGCCGTATTGTAGTCACCTGATGTGTTTTGTAGCAGCGCCCCCAAGCCGATTGCTATATTATTATCGCCTGTCGTATTATTTTGTAAACTGCTATATCCTAAAGCACTATTATAACGTCCGGTTGTGTTTTGCCCTAAAGCATTATTACCTATAGCGGTGTTTGAACTGCCAGTAGTATTTTCTGCTAACGCTTTATATCCTACTGCGGTTGCTCCTAATGAATGGGTAATGTTCCGTAGACTTTGATACCCTACTGCTGTGTTTGAGCTGCTTCCCGTAGACAACTCCATGCTTCCCATTCCAATAGCCGTGTTCCATCCTTCTGAAACAGACATTCGGAGTGAACTGCCTCCAACTGAAAGATTATTTACTCCGGTTGTATTAGATTCTTGTGAATAACTTCCTATCGCCATATTATCTGCAAAAGTGTTATTGTGAAGGCTATTATAGCCAATAGCAATAACATCAGTTGGATTGCCAAAATTTTCAAGACTTCCCGTTCCAATGGCAATACTTTTTGAAGCAGAACTTGCGGAGGAAAGTGCATTTGTGCCAATGGCGATGTTGTTTCCTATCCCAGAACCCAACCTTGTTAAGGCATTAGAGCCTATTGCAATATTACTGTCCGATTTATTTTCTTTTAAGGCGCCATTGCCTATAACGATATTATCATCACCATTTATGCCCTGAAAGAGGGTTTGATAACCGATTGCCACGTTTCTTGAACCATTTCTGGTTTGGCTCAAGGCTTGGTATCCAATTCCAATATTTTGGTTATCATTTTGGTCTTCGTTTTCACCGGCTTCGATACCTAAAAAAATGGAGGAACCATCATTGTCGGATTTTCCGTCTATAAGGTCATTGATCTTTTCTGCTCCAGAAGATAAGCTTGTCCAATTACTCCCATCAAAAAACCAAAACCCGGCGGTATTGTCGATTTGATAGACCAGCAATCCCGTAGCAGGTGAGGAGATTGCCGTTCGCTGGGCTTCGGTCATCCTGGGTACCAATACTCCTGTTGTAGTGCTGGTAATGTCCAATGCTGCTGATGCATTGGGGGTGGTGGTTCCAATTCCCACTTGGGAAAAAGCAACGGCGGAGAAGAGAATAAGAATAAATAGTGGCGTGCTTTTCATAATCAATAATTTTTAGGTTACAAAAAGCATAAGTAGGCTTAAGGATAAGTTTCGGTCTTAGATTTTGGGCAAAATCGGGTGTTCTCTAATCTTACATCGAAACATTTTAAAAATATCATCAATTAAAATGATAAATAAGACATAAGACTGCTCTCGGAAAGACCTAAAATTATTTGTTTGTTGAATAATGCCCTATATGTGAGTGCATTTCCAGTTAGATATAATTTAAAAACCTATTAAAGAATTTATTGTTTTATGATGCGTAAGGTATTTAATCCTTCTTCGGCAGAACTTACTTTCACAAAATATACCCCTGCGGCCGCATTTATTTCCTGCTGAATTGTTTTTGCCAAGACAAATTTTTCTGAAGCGATTATTTGTCCTAGCATGTTTGAGATTGTAACTTCTACTTCGGGATAAGTAGCTCCTAGGTCTATGTTAATATTTCCAGATGTAGGATTTGGATAAGCCACGACCCTTTTTTGATCGAAATCGTTCACACCAAGATCGGGGTCTCCCGGTATTGCGAACATACCGTATTGGGAAGAACTGGGAGTAACCCCCAGATCTGTCGCTTGACCGGTGTCTGTATTGATCGTAAAAAAGTAACTCCGCAATATCGTCTCGTTGATCACAGACACCATATACAATGTATTGGTGGGGTGATGGAAAGAAGCACCGTGACGTACATTGTATAGATTGATACCTCCAAAGGAACCAACTTCGGTAGCAACACCGGTAGAAAGATCTACTGTATATAAGGAGTTGGTGTTGGCGTCCCCCATATAGGCAATCCCATTATTGTCTATTTCGAGCCACACAGGTTGCGGTGTTCCAAGCCCCGTTCCAATAGGTGTGAGATCTCCGGTCGTAAGATTAACAGAGAACAATTGTCCCGTCGTAGCTCCTGAGTTAACATCATCACTAATAAAATACATGGTGCCCGTTGTAAAATCATACGACAGACCAATGGCATTATGGTTAACCGGAACACCTGTCATATCGGCAATTTCGGTAATAGCGCCCGTGGTTGGCTCTACGGTAACCAGTTTGTATGTACTGGTTACTGCGTACAAGGTTTGGTTTTCAGTAAAATCTGCCGAATGTAAAAACGTTTCGCTGGTCGCGATGGTCGTAATAATATTATCTGGAAACTCGATAGTCGCAAAGACACGGGGATTTGCTGATTGGCGTTGTAAATAAGCTGTTACATTATCTCCTAAATTAGTGTGTTCCCTTTGATCTATTGTTGCAGTCGGGGCTTGGGAAAAGAATGTCCAAGAGGTGGAGAAAACGAGTAATAGTAATAGTAATTTTTTCATTTGAAGAAGTTTTAAATTAATTTTTAAACAATTCGCTTTAATGATGTAAGGCGGGGATCGACCTCAAATTGATAGTATACTTCTACATCGAATGTTTTTTAAAATGTCATCACAGAACCAAAAAGAAGTTTATTTTTGTTTTTGAATCGGCCTAAACCATGACTGAAGAGGATTTCATTACGCATGCCCATCCAACCACCATTGAAAAAGATGTTGTGTCCAGCGTTGCTCCAAGTAACATTGCCCTAATAAAATATTGGGGGAAGTACGGAAATCAATTACCCGAGAATGCTTCGGTGAGTTTTACACTCTCCAATTGTCATACAAAGACAACGCTCTCCTATCAGAAGAAGGACTCCGAAGGATTCGATTTTTCGGTTTTCTTGGATGATGCACCTGCTCCTTCCTTTGAACCTAAGATCTCAACGTTTTTTGAACGTATTAAAGAATACATTCCTTTTTTAGAAAAATATTCTTTTACAATTCATACCACCAACAGTTTCCCTCACAGTAGCGGTATCGCATCGTCGGCCAGTGGTATGAGTGCGCTGGCATTATGCCTGGTGCGTATGGAACAGCAAATGAATCCGCAAATGGATCAAGCACTTGTTACCCGTAAGGCCTCTTTTCTGGCGCGACTGGGTTCCGGTAGTGCCAGCCGAAGTATTGAAGGACCTCTGGTAGTGTGGGGAAAGCACCCTAAAATAGAAGGTAGTTCGAACTTATATGGGGTTCCTTTCCCGTATAAGGTACATCCCACCTTTGAGAATTTTCAGGATACAATATTGCTGGTAGATAAAGGAGAAAAGCAGGTAAGCAGCACCTTGGGTCATGATCTTATGCACGGTCACCCTTTTGCACGACAACGTTTTGAAAAAGCTAATGCCAATCTTACTGCCTTGATCTCGGTGCTGGAGTCCGGGGATCTTTCGGAGTTTATCCATATTGTAGAAAGTGAAGCCCTGTCGCTGCATGCCATGATGATGACCTCTCGGCCCTACTTTATTCTAATGAAACCCAATACCCTTGAGATTATCAATCGTATCTGGGCTTTCAGAAAAAAAACCGGTACGTCGGTATGTTTTACGCTCGATGCCGGCGCCAACGTGCATGTTCTTTATCCGTTTTCTGAAAAGGAAAAGGTTCTAAGCTTCATTAAAGAGGAGCTCAGCGCATTTTGTAAGGACGGTGCATTTATCATCGATCAAGCGGGCAGTGGCGCTCAACTACTTTAATTAATCGATCACGACTTTATTTATTCCCAGAAAATGTTTTCCATGGTGTAGCAGAAGGAAATAAAGTCCCCTATTGTAAGCTGCGGTGTTTATAATGGTAGTTTCTGAAGTGATTTGCAGCCGATCAATACTTTGGCCTAGGCTGTTGAAAATAGTGATGGATGCTTCGGAAGTGCTATCAATATAGAACTTAGGGATGGCAACTGTAAGCTGTGATGTAGCGGGATTTGGATACGTTGAGAAGGTAACCCTTTCCGAAGCAATTTCCGAAACATTCAACGTGCTTTCCACCATGCGCAATGTCACATTGTTAGAGTTGCAGAAGATCACAAAACGATACAGAGACCCGTTGAAGGTGGCCGATATAAAATTGGGAAGGTCGCAGGTCATGGTATTGGTTGAAGTAAGCACTGTATATTCATCACCAATTTCCGGCATATAGTGCAAATTAACAGCCAATGTTCCTTCAATATGTGGTGATCCCGTGATCGAAACAGCATCATAATCGGCGGTGGCAGTACCAAAAAGATCAAATTCGATCGTTGCGTGGGGCGGGCAATCAAAATTATTGATCACACCCAAGATGCCGGCAGTAGTTGCATTCCCGGGAACGATCGTCCCGTTGTTAATGAAATTGGTCGTGATGTCGATCACACCAAAACCCCTAAGGATCCCGCTTTCGGAATTTGTAAAATTAGAGGAGCCATCGAGCAGCAGCAAGGTTTGATTTGCTTCAACGTCTATAATGCCATTATTGGTAATGGCCGTGATGAGGTAGAAATTCTCGGGAGTATTTCCGTTAGCTCTCTTTCTAAGAAGCCCGTCATTATTGATCGCAGCCGAGCTTCCTAAGGGTAAAAAACCACCGGAGCCAAAGATATCAACACGGCCGTTCGTATTATTGTTGATCACGGTGCCATTGATAACTTCGGTTTGATTGGTATTAGTGACGCGAAGTTCTCCAAAATTATGGATTGTGATCCCATTGAATGTTCTGGTATTGGTACTTTCAAGTAATAGCAGGCCGTGATTCTCAATACTGCTCCCGGTCCCGGAAATGACTCCCGATTGAAAGATAAAAACAGAAAGCAAAGATATTTCCATCCGGTCCATGATCAAAAGATCATTGGTAAGGACCAGATTCGCTGTGCCTTCCAGAAAGATCGTATTGGCGGCTGCGGCATTGGCCGCGATCTCTGTGTTAAAACCATCCGGGATAAACACATCGCTCCCGGTATCGGGTACGCTTCCCACATCCCAATTGGCGGTATTGAACCAATCTTCGTTGCCGCCATTTCCGGTCCATGTATGACTTTGCGCAAAGAGCACCGAAGAGGTGGTTAGAAATGCAAAAAGAAAGATACGATAAGTAGTGTTCATTAGAATACCATTTGGTTTTCGTAAGGTACTAAATAGCTGTTTATTAAGATATATTTAGCGAATGATTTCTCAAAAGTATGAGGGGAAGGTATATCTTTGCATCGAATTTCGTTTTTTAATGTTAAAAAGTGTATTTTTAACAAACCATTGTATTAAAACTTATGCGCGGTCCCCTTTTTTACTCTAAGATTCTACTGTTTGGCGAATATGGAATTATAAAAGATTCCAAAGGTTTGTCCATCCCCTATAACTTTTACAAAGGGGCACTCAAGATCGACGAAAGCAAGACAGTAGCAACCCACGGTTCCAATCAGAGTTTAAAACGATTTACAGACTACCTCGCACAGTTGCAAGCGGAAAATCCAAACCTGGTCACTTTCGATATTGCAGCATTGCAGCAAGATGTGGACAAGGGCTTGTATTTTGATTCCAGCATACCACAAGGATATGGTGTTGGAAGTAGTGGCGCTCTGGTAGCTGCCATCTACGATAAATACGCCTTTGATAAAATAACGGTATTGGAGAATTTAACCCGCGAAAAACTATTACAATTAAAGGGGATTTTTTCTGAAATGGAATCCTTTTTCCATGGAAAATCGTCGGGTCTGGACCCATTAAACAGTTATTTAAGCCTACCCATTCTTATCAATTCTCAAGACAATATTGAACCGGCAGGAATACCTTCTCAGACCGAGAATGGCAAAGGCGCCGTATTTTTGTTGGACAGTGGTTCAACAGGCGAAACAGCTCCAATGGTACAGATCTTCATGGAGAACATGAAACAAGAAGGCTTCCGCAACATGCTAAAAGACCAGTTTGTAAAACACACCGATGCGTGTGTTGAAGATTTTTTACAAGGAAATGTAAAGTCACTGTTTGGAAATATAAAGCAACTTTCTAAAGTGGTTCTCGATAATTTCAAACCTATGATTCCGAAGCAATTCCATGCCTTGTGGAAAAAAGGGATCGAGACTAATACCTACTATCTAAAACTTTGCGGTAGCGGCGGAGGGGGTTATATGTTGGGCTTCACCGAGGATATCGATAAAGCGCGAAAAGCTTTAAAGGACTACAACCTGGAAGTGGTCTATAACTTCTAGGACCCATGTTGCTTTATAAAAGACCCTAAGGGATGCTTACGAGAAAACAAAAACACGTTCTACTCAAGTTTTTCAGTTTGTTTTCGATCATAAGGGGGTATAATATCTTGATCATTGTCATCGCTCAATACCTCACTTCCATTTACATACTCGCACCAAAACTACCTTTAAAACAAGTCTTGTTCGATCTTAATTTATTGATGCTGGTTTTGGCCTCGGCATCTGCTATTGCAGGAGGCTACATCATCAATAGTTTTTACGACAGCGAGAAAGATCTTATCAATAGGCCCAGAAAAACACTTTTGGATAAACTTGTAGGACAACGCACCAAGTTATCGGCCTACTTTATCTTTAATTTTTTATCGGTTGTTTTTGCAAGCTATGTTTCTTTTAGGGCGGTGGTATTTTTTTCGATCTATATCTTCGGAATCTGGTTCTACTCTCATAAATTAAAGAAATATCCATTTATCGGAAACATCACGGCCGCTATTCTGGCAGTCGTTCCTTTCTTTGCCGTATTTATCTATTACCGGAATTTCGATCTGGTGATCTTCGTGCATGCCACATTTTTATTCTTAGTGATCTCCATGCGGGAATTGGTGAAGGACCTGGAAAACCTAAAAGGTGATCTGGCACAAAATTACCGCACCATTCCGGTGGTGTATGGAGAAAAAGTGTCGAAACGCATGCTTACCGTTCTTAGTTTTTTAACCCTTGTTCCTATTGTGTTATTGGTTACTACTTTCGAAATAGGGTATATGTATTTTTATTTCTACGGAAGTCTGCTCGCATTAGGCGTATTTCTCGTGGTTCTTTGGTTATCTGTAAAGAAGATACACTATTTACTATTGCATACCTTACTGAAACTTATTATAGTGATAGGAGTCTTTAGTATCGTTTTGATCGATATTGATGTATTGTTGAACCGAATCTTATAATATGAAAAAGAATCATTTGTTGCATGTGGCCATGGCTCAGATCGCTCCTGTTTGGCTGAATAAAGCAGAAACGCTTCAGAAGAT
The DNA here is from genome assembly GCF_000746845.1 of Altibacter lentus. Lineage (GTDB taxonomy): Bacteria > Bacteroidota > Bacteroidia > Flavobacteriales > Flavobacteriaceae > Altibacter > Altibacter lentus. The sequence goes on from NZ_KN050846.1 coordinate 2,502,787, forward strand.
CAAAAACCAGATAGAAAAAGCTGCCAAAAAGGAGACCGATCTCATTGTCTTTGGCGAAGGAATATTGCCGGGATATCCCTTTTGGCTCGCGCTAACCGATGGCGCCGAATGGGACACCAAAATCAACAAGGAGCTACACGCACATTATGTGCGAAACGCTGTTTCTATTGAAAAGGGAGATTTGGAGGACGTGTGCACACTGGCGAAGAAGTACAGCATGGCCGTTTATTTAGGGATCATAGAACGCCCTCAAGACCGCGGCGGGCATAGTATTTACGCATCGCTGGTTTACATAGATGCGTTTGGAGCGATCCAATCTGTGCATCGAAAGTTACAACCCACTTACGATGAACGCCTCACCTGGTCTCCCGGCGACGGGAACGGGCTTAGAACCCATGCGCTACGAGAATTTACGGTTGGCGGTCTCAATTGTTGGGAGAATTGGATGCCGCTGCCAAGAGCTGCGCTCTACGCGCAGGGCGAAGACCTGCACGTGGCCGTATGGCCCGGCAGCGAGCGAAACACCAAGGATATTACACGTTTTATAGCATTGGAGTCCAGAAGCTTTGTTGTGTCGGTTTCAGGACTTATGAAAATTGAAGATTTTCCATCCAGCACCCCGTATTTGGAAAAGATATTCGAAAAAGCACCTAAAACCTTAGCCAATGGCGGCAGTTGTATTGTGGGGCCCGATGGAGAATGGATCGTAAAACCGGTATTGAACAAGGAAGGGAACATCTATGTAACGCTTGATTTTAATCGTGTGCTGGAAGAACGACAAAATTTTGATCCGGTGGGACATTATTCACGTCCGGATATTACTACCTTGATCGTGAATAGAGAACGACAATCTACCCTGAAATTCACAGATCATACGGAAGATCAATCATCCATGAAGCATAACTAATCCCTAGTTCCTAACTCCTAATTCCTAAATTCATACACATTTTCCAAACTGTTTGAACGATCATCTTCTATCTTTCAGCTACTTCCTGTATCTTTGCAAAAAATTTTAATAATAATGAGCAGACAAGATAATAGTGGGAAAGGGAAAGCTTCAGGTCGTGGGGGTGATAATACTCGCAAAAGAAGCAGTGCCAGAGGGAATGCTCCTTTCAAAAAAGAAAATACAAACAAGATGTCCGGAAGGCAGAATACCGGCGGTAGTAAGTCTGCCAAGAAGTCGGACGGGATGCGACTCAATAAATATATCTCCAACAGCGGTATTTGTTCTCGTCGCGAGGCAGATACGTATATCGCTACAGGTCTTGTCACAGTAAACGGGAAGATCGTTAATGAAATGGGCTACAAGGTTCAGTTAAGTGATGATGTGCGTTTCGATGGGCGCCGCATCAATCCTGAGCCAAACACTTATGTCTTGTTGAACAAGCCTAAAGGGTTTGCCACAACTACCAGTGATAGCAAAGGGCAAACGGTCATGGATCTGGTCGCCAATGCCACTTCGGCACGTATCACTCCCATAGGTCGCTTAGGGAGAAACGCAACGGGCTTGTTGTTGTTCACCAACGACGATCAATTGAAGGAAAAGCTCAGCAAAAAAGGGATGAGTCGCTTGTTCCACATAGAACTGGATAAGAATTTAAAAGCTTCAGATCTTCAAAAGATATCCGAAGGACTTACCATTGAAGGCAAAGAGGTGATGGTGGAAGAGGTGAGCTATGTCACCAATGCACCAAAACGCGAAGTGGGTCTTAAGATCAAACACATGGGTAACAGTGTGATTCGAAATATATTCGATCATTTAGGGTATGATGTGGTACGTGTCGATTGCGTGACGATCGCACATCTCACAAAAAAAGACCTTCCGCGCGGTAACTGGAAACATCTTACAAAAGCGGAGATCGAGCTCTTCGGAATGCTTTAATGTCTCTAGATAAAATTTTTTCAAAAAGAAACCCGAATTCAAAAAAAAGTAGTTCTTTTGCCCCGCATTTAGCTGAACAAATTGAACCCTGTTTCTATGTTCGGGTTTTTGAAGATTAGGAAGTCATATTCAAAAACAGTCCGCCAGGCGGATAACCGAATTCTAAAGCTAGCTTCCGTGTCCCTGTGTCCAAACGGGGTAGAAATTCTCCAACAACGGTCGGCCTATTGGTTGAACCCTCTTCGCATGTGATAAATGAGGTTAAATTTTTGTTATACTTCCCATATATTGAAGTATTTCCATAATTATTCCTAATTTTCATTTTCAATAACCAACAAGCATGAATACGAAGTATTTTGATTTAATCGATCAAACCTATTATTTTCCTCAGGAAGAGTTCACTCTCAACAACACAACCCTTAATTTTCATGGTATTGACCTCATGGGGTTGGTTGAAGAATATGGGGCGCCGTTAAAATTCACATACCTTCCCAAGATATCAGATAACATACACCGTGCAAAGAAATGGTTTTCAGAAGCCATCAAAAAACACGAGTATAAAGGAAACTACAATTACTGTTACTGCACAAAGAGCTCACATTTTAAGCATGTACTTCACGAAGCCTTAAAGAACGATATTCACATTGAAACCTCTTCGGCCTTCGATATTGACATCGTTGAGAACCTTAAAGCTGAAGGAAAAGTAACCGATAAAACCTTTGTGATCTGTAACGGGTTCAAACGGGATCAATACATAGAGAACATTGGTCGACTTATTAATAGCGGCCATAAGAACTGTATCCCTATCATCGATAATTACGAAGAGATCGGCCTGCTAAGTGAAAAGATTAAAGGGAAGTTCAAGGTTGGGATTCGGATCGCTTCCGAAGAAGAGCCGAAATTCGAATTCTACACATCACGTTTAGGAATTGGGTATAAGAACATAGTACCTTTCTACGAGAAGCAAATAAAAAGCAATAAGAAGGTGGAACTGAAAATGCTTCACTTCTTTATCAATACCGGCATTCGCGATACAGCGTATTACTGGAACGAACTGCTTAAATGTCTCGAGGTATATACCCGTTTGAAGAAGATCTGTCCAAGCCTCGACAGCCTTAATATCGGGGGTGGATTTCCCATCAAGAATTCGCTGGCGTTCGACTACGACTACCAGTATATGGTAGATGAGATCGTGAATCAAATAAACATTACTTGCGAGAGTGCTGATGTGGACGTGCCGAATATCTTTACAGAATTTGGAAGTTTTACCGTAGGCGAAAGCGGCGGGGCTATTTATGAAGTACTCTACCAAAAACAACAGAACGACCGTGAGAAATGGAACATGATCAATTCGTCTTTTATTACCACGCTGCCCGATACTTGGGCCATTAGTAAACGATTTATCATGTTGGCCGTGAACCGCTGGAACGACGAGTACGAGAGGGTATTGTTGGGCGGACTCACCTGCGATAGTGACGACTATTATAATAGTGAGCAGCACATGAACGCAATTTATCTTCCTAAATTCAAAAAAGAAAAACCTTTATATATCGGGTTTTTTAATACCGGCGCCTATCAAGAGACTATTGGGGGATTCGGAGGGCTGCAACACTGCCTAATTCCTTCACCAAAACACATATTGATCGATAAAGATAACGATGGAAACATCACAACTCAATTATTTTCTAATCAACAAACAAGCGAGCAATTGCTAAATATTTTAGGTTATGAGCACTAAGACGTATGCAGGCATCCCGCAACAATATGCGGCCCTGGAGACTTCAAAAATTGTATTAATTCCGGTTCCGTACGATGGGACCAGCACCTGGCAGAAAGGAGCCGACAAAGGCCCTGAGGCCTTTCTACATGCTTCGGAAAATATGGAGCTGTACGACATCGAAACCCAAACCGAAGTATACAAGCAGGGAGTCTACCTTGCCGATCCGGTGACTGAAAAATCATCACCTGAAGCAATGGTGGATGCCGTTCATAAAAAAACCAAGGAATACATCCTTAGAAACAAGTTTGTAACTATTTTTGGAGGAGAACACAGCATTTCTATAGGGACCATTCGCGCTTTCAACGAGTGTTTCGACGATTTAACGGTCTTACATATCGATGCGCATACCGATCTTCGGAAGGAGTACGAAGGCTCCGAGTGCAATCACGCTTGCGCCGTGTATGAAGCAAGTCAAACTACCAACCTCATTCAGGTGGGTATCCGAAGCATGGACGTAGCAGAAACGCGCGTGATGGACGAGGAGAAGGTGTTTTTTGCACACGAAATGGCCAAAGACGATTATTGGGTGGATAAAGTGATCGAATCCTTGGGCGAGAACGTGTTTATCACTTTCGATCTGGATGCCTTGGATCCTTCCATCATGCCGTCCACAGGTACTCCCGAACCCGGAGGCTTGTTTTGGTACGAAACCCTCGATTTCTTGAAGCAGGTCTTTGCTGAAAGAAACGTGGTAGGTTTCGACATTGTAGAACTATGTCCAAATGAAGTAGATAAAGCTTCAGATTTTGTAGCGGCAAAACTATATTACAAAATGCTTACCTATAAGTTTGAAGGGACCGAAGAAGGAGACGATTACGAAAGCAACTTCCACGAACCGAAAAAAGGAATTTCAAAATTTAATACCGAAGAAGATGAGTACTAGAAAAGGAGCCATTTCAGAATTTATTCAAAAATATTACCTACACTTTAACGCTGCCGCATTGGTGGACGCTGCAAAAGGATACGAAACCCAGCTTGAACAGGGATCCAAAATGCTTGTTTCGCTGGCAGGGGCTATGAGTACTGCCGAGTTAGGGAAGATTTTTGCTGAAATGATCCGGCAGGACAAAGTGCACATTATCTCATGTACGGGAGCCAATCTTGAAGAGGATATTATGAATCTGGTGGCCCATTCACACTACAAGCGAGTTCCCAACTATCGCGATCTCACACCTCAGCAAGAATGGGACCTTTTAGAAAAGGGACTTAACAGGGTAACCGATACCTGTATTCCGGAAGAAGAAGCCTTCCGTAGAATTCAACAACACATAGTCAAGATATGGAAAGATGCCGAAGCCAAAGGAGATCGCTATCTGCCGCATGAATTTATGTACAAATTGCTGCTTAGCGGTGCGCTCGAAGAGTATTATGAGATCGATCTTAAGGATTCTTGGATGTATGCCGCGGCCGAAAAGAATCTTCCTATCATCTGCCCGGGATGGGAAGACAGTACCATGGGAAATATTTTTGCAAGCTATGTGCTCAAAGGCGAATTGAAAGCATCTACCATGAAGAGCGGGATCGAGTATATGACTTTTCTAGCCGATTGGTATACGGATAATTCTGAAAAAGGAATCGGGTTCTTCCAAATTGGAGGAGGGATCGCTGGCGATTTTCCTATTTGCGTCGTGCCTATGTTATATCAGGACATGGAACGAACCGACACACCTTTCTGGAGCTATTTTTGTCAGATAAGTGATTCTACCACCAGCTACGGAAGTTACTCGGGAGCGGTGCCCAACGAAAAGATCACTTGGGGGAAATTGGACATCGATACGCCAAAGTTCATTATTGAAAGTGATGCGACCATCGTGGCGCCACTTATTTTCGCCTACCTCCTAGAGATGTAATCATGGAACTTTCTAAAATTGAAAATATTGAACTAAAATTTTTGTCCATCGACGACTACGAAGCGTTGAAGGAAGCAACGCTAGAATCCTACGGGGGTGTGCTCAATTCCTATTGGGAAAAGAAGCATATCGAGAAGCTTATCTCACTTTTTCCCGAAGGTCAGGTTGTGATCATGATCGATGGGCAAATCGCCGGATGTGCGCTCTCTATAATTGTGGACTACGATGCGGTGGACGATGAACATACCTATGCCGATATCATTACAGGAAGTACCTTCGCAAACCATGATCCCGATGGGGATGTTCTTTACGGGATCGATGTCTTTATAAAGCCAACCTTTCGCGGTTTACGACTGGGCCGACGGTTGTACGATTACAGAAAGGAATTGTGTGAGAATTTAAACCTGAAAGGCATTGTCTTTGGCGGACGAATGCCTAACTATCATAAATATCAAAACGAATATTCTCCTAAACTATACATTGAAAAAGTAAAGAATAAGGAAATTAAAGATCCGGTATTGAATTTTCAGATCTCTAACGATTTTCATCCGGTGCGGGTGCTTAAAGGGTATTTGCAAGGCGATACAGCCTCGGCAGAATACGCCGTCCTTATGGAATGGGATAATATCTACTACACCAAACCTATCAAGAAGCCCAGTGCCGTTAAGACCATTGTGCGCCTGGGGTTGATACAATGGCAAATGCGGCCTTACAACAGCTTTCAAGACCTTATGCAACAGGTGGAATACTTTATTGACAGCGTTTCAGCTTACCGTTGTGATTTTGCGGTTTTCCCCGAATTTTTCAACGCTCCCCTCATGGCTGAATACAACCACATGTCTGAAGCAGAAGCTATAAGGGAACTGGCTAAATACACCGAAGAGGTGAAAAAACGTTTGTCGGAGTTTTCGATCTCTTATAATATAAATATCATTTCCGGGAGTATGCCCGAACTGGTAGACGATAAGTTGTATAATGTGGGTTACCTGTGTCGCCGCGACGGAAGTACAGAGCGGTACGAAAAGATCCATGTCACTCCGGATGAGGCTAAAGTATGGGGGATGCAACAAGGGAGTCATATCCAAACCTATGAGACCGATGCCGGAAAGATAGGGATCCTCATCTGTTACGATTCTGAATTCCCCGAATTGTCCCGCTTGCTCTCCGATGAAGGAATGGACATCTTGTTTGTTCCTTTCCTTACCGATACCCAAAACGGCTATTCGAGAGTGCGTTTGTGTGCACAAGCGCGAGCCATCGAGAACGAATGTTATGTAGCCATTGCAGGAAGCGTAGGGAATTTACCCAACGTAGAGAACATGGACATACAATATGCACAATCTGCAGTATTCACACCTTGCGATTTTTCCTTCCCAAGCAATGGGATCAAGGCTGAAGCGACCACCAATACCGAAATGATCCTTGTGGCCGATGTCGATATTAGTCTGCTGCGGGAACTGCACTCCTTTGGTGCCGTAAAAAATCTTAAAGACCGTAGAAAAGATGTCTACGACGTCATTCGTGTCAATCCTTCAAAATAAAAAAGCGATAAAGAAATGAACCCTACTATGAAACGAGTCATTGTGGATTATAAAAAACTGAATAATGATATCTTGAACCTCCTGGTTGAGAAATATCCCAATGGGTATAAAGGGAAGGACATCGTTGTGTTCCGAAATGCCCAAAATGAGATCATCGAAGCTGTGGAGGTACGCACCGAAGATACCATCTATTTGGTAAAAGTGAGTCAGCGTCTTGCCGATACCATGGAAAATTACGACGAAGACGACGATTATGACAATGATGATACTGTAGATACCGATATGGATATGGCCGAAGAATCTTCGGAAGAAGATGATTTCGAATAAGTTTTTTTCGTACTTTCCATAGTGCAAATTAAATCGTTATGGAAAATCGGTTTCATATTTCATTGCCCTGCATGCATATAGAGGCAACAGAGAAGTTCTATACACAAATCCTCGGCGCTTCAGCAGGAAGAAAAGCAAAGCTTTGGGTCGATATCAATTTGTTCGACCATCAATTAACGTTTACAAAATCGGGAAAATTCAAGTTCGATTACCCCAGTTATAGCTTTGAGAATACGGTATTGCCTTCTTTCCATTTCGGGATCCTTCTGGACGATAAACAATGGAATGCCCTGTATGCCAAGATGAAGTCTGAAAACTTTCTCCATATTGACAAGACCTCTTTTCTAAACGGGGAAGCCGGAGCGCATAAATCGTTCTTTCTTCGCGATCCAAACGGGTATATTATAGAATTCAAGTGTTTTAAAGATGGTGATGCTGTCTTTACAGCTTAATGTGACAATTGTAACCGTTTTCTTTTTTTATTCTGAAGGATAACCTCCCAAGCAGCATATCCAATTACAACCACATATTCTATGGCGACCCAACCCAACTTTTCCTGAAAACCTTCCGCTCCGTAAGCCGTATAGCTCACAACAACCAAGACACTCCAAACAATAGGAAATCGGTACGGAGTGAAAAGGCATAATAAGAGTGGTGTAGCGATGTACCACGGGTGCACCGTAGTTGCCAGAAGTAAATACGCAGAAACAGCCCATAACATGCCGGCACACAATTGAGGGATCAAGCTATGCTTCCGAAGAAAAGTAAGTAATATTATAACGATGAAGACGATGATAGGAAGGATCTTTCCGGCAGTTCCAATGATGTTCCATCCAACAGTTTCAAAGCCAATCCAGCGAATGATATAGTATACACTCGCATTGAATTCGAAATTTTGAAACCAAAGGCCTATGGTTGCTGAAAAATTCGAGATAAATTCGGAAGAAAGAAAGGGTAAAAAGCTAAGGAGTACTGCGCCAAGAACGATTCCGTAGAAAAGCAGTAACTGCATCACCCCTTTGGTTCGGGATGTTCCTGTCTGGAACCACTTAAAAAGGATGGGTAAAAAAAGCAAGGGGATCAATTTAACCGAAATGGACACTGCCATGGCTGCCGCTGCCCATTGCCATAAGCCGCGGTATAAAAGGTAAAGGAAAAGGATAAGGAAAAACAGCATCGCACCTTCAAAATGTAAATTGCCGGTGAGCTCTATGATGACGAACGGGTTGAGGAAATACCAAAAGATCACATAAGAATCTAACGCCAATCTTTTAAGCAATCTTTGCCCTATAAAAAGAATCCCCAGATCTGCAACGATAAGGAGCAGGCGCAAGGTGATCACAGAGCCTATAATGCTGCTTCCGGAGATCGCGGCAGCAATGGCAAAGAACAGTTGGTTCATTGGCGGATAGTTGCTGTAATGACTCGCATTTAGGCTTCCCATTCCTTTATAAAGTTCAGTGGCTTGCGGTATTTCCGCCGCGAATGAAGACGGGAGTTGCATATAACTTTCCGGAGTGAATAGATACGGACTCAGCCCTTGTGCCAACAATCGGCCGTCCCACAGGAAACGATAAAAATCTTGAGACAAATTAGGAAGTCCCCCCATAAAGACCAACCGGAACGCCACACCAAAACCTACCAGCCACCAGTAATTTCCCCTGCCTACTTGAATAAGCTTGTAGGCAAGAAAGAAAAGTGCCGCATACAACAATCCAAGTCTGGCAAAGTCCCAGCGCTCAAGGTCATAGGCAAAAACGCTATAAAATATCACGCTCAGTCCTGCAAAAAGGAGCGGGATCCGACGTGATTTTAGAGCGTTCAGCATGATTTAATCTTGCCATTCGGCGATAAAGAGATTGGTGTCTCTGGTGCCGCCATTGTTTCGGTTCGAGGAAAACACGAGGTATTTTCCATCATTTGAGAACACAGGAAAAGCATCAAATGTTTCCCCGTGGGTCACCCGTTTTAAGTTCTTACCATCCAGATCGATCATGTACAAGTTAAAAGGGAAACCACGCTCGGCTTCAAAATTACTGGAGAAGAGCACTTTTTCTCCACTGGGGTGAAAGAACGGACTCCAGTTGGCATTTCCCAGATTGGTAAGTTGTCTCAAACCGGTTCCGTCTGCGTTACAGATATACAGTTCCATTTCGGTGGGTTGCACCAGCCCCTGGGCCAACATATCTTTGTATTCTTTAATGGCTTCTTCGGTCTTTGGGCGGGAAGAGCGGAAGATAAGTTTGCTTCCATCCGGAGAAAAGAATGCACCGCCGTCATACCCTAGTTCGTTGGTGATTTGTTTTACATCACTTCCGTCCAAATTCATTGTATATAGTTCAAGATCGCCGCTTCGGGTTGAGGTGAAAACAATTTTGTCTCCTTTAGGGGAAACGGTCGCTTCGGCATCGTATCCGGGTTCGTTGGTTAGTTGCGCTGTAATATTTCCTTCCAGGTCCGATACGAAAATATCGAATGAGTCGTACACAGGCCATACGTATTTTCCATTTTTCCGAAGGGGTGCCTCGGGGCAATTCTCATCGACCAAATGTGTGGAGGCATACACAATATGTTTATTGTCCGGCATAAAATAGGCGCAGGTAGTTCGGCCTTTTCCGGTACTTACCATAGGCGGTTTTTTATCCTTGAACGAAGCCGCTGCATCCATAAGGAACATTTGGTCGCAGGCAACGCCCCATTCTTTATAATTGGATTGAAACACCAGTTTGCTGTCGTCAAAACTCCAGTATGCCTCGGCGTTGTCACCGCCAAAAGTGACTTGGCGTATGGATTTGAAATGGACCTCTTCGGGATAGATCAAAGTGTCCTGAGCAGTGATGTTCGTTTCGGTTGTAGTTTCGGACGAAGTGTTCTCTATTTCTTTTTCTGAAGTGTTTTTACAAGAAATTAACAGAACCAATCCGGCGATCAATAGACTATTTTTCATTTTATGCATTACTTTTGTGCAAAAGTAATGATATGCGCGCATTTAAAATAGTATTTCTTTTTCTAGTCTTTATCGCTTGTAAAAATAAAGATGAGGCATCGCCTGTCTCTATGAAAGACGACGTTACTGTATTGGCCGATGACACTTTTAACGGTCGTGAAACCGGCACCACAGGCGAACGAGAAGCAGCAGCATATATTTCAAAACGTTTTAAGGAGTTGGGTCTAGAACCAAAGGGATATACCGGGGATTATTACCAATCTTTTGTTTTTCGCCCTAGTGCGAATCCGCATGAGGAAGTAGAATTTACAGGCTTAAAATCTGATAGTACAACAACGGGGGTCAATGTTATTGGATTCATTGACAACGATGCAGCTACTACGGTGGTGATCGGAGCTCATTACGATCATCTGGGTATGGGAGGTGAAGGTTCTTTGTATCGTGAAGGTAAGGCCATCCATAATGGTGCCGATGATAACGCCAGTGGTGTAGCAGTCTTACTAGATCTGGCGAAGCGCCTTCAGAATACAAAAAGCCAACAGAACTATTTGTTCATCGCTTTCTCGGGCGAAGAGATGGGACTGCTTGGTTCCAATTATTTTGTCAAGAACCCAACTATCGATATAAGTACGGTGAGTTATATGGTGAACATGGACATGGTGGGAAGACTTAATGCCGAAAAAACCGTGGCTGTACACGGGGTAGGAACGTCCCCAATTTTTAAGCAAACCTTGTTTTCGAACAAAGGAGATCTTACCATCGCCGAGCACGAAAGTGGTATTGGTCCCAGTGATCACACTTCGTTCTATTTGGCTGATATTCCTGTGCTCCATTTCTTTACAGGACAGCACGAAGATTATCACAAACCCAGCGATGATCCTGAAAAATTGAATTATGAAGGTATGGAAGCTGTCGCCAATTTGATCTTTGGTGTCATCGCCGATCTCGATCCCAAAGGAAAACTTGAGTTCAGAAAAACAAAGAACGAAAGTGAAGCCGTTCCCGATTTCAAAGTAACGTTAGGTGTGGTACCCGACTATCTCTTCACAGGTAAAGGAATGCGCATCGATGGCGTGAGCGAAGACAGACCGGCGCAAAAAGCAGGATTGCAAAAAGGCGATGTGGTGGTTAAAATGGGAACGCATCCCGTTACCGATATGATGAGCTACATGAAAACGCTTTCAAAGTTTGAAAAAGGGGAGAAGGCAATGGTCACCGTTGAGCGCGAAGGTGTTCCCATGGAAGTTGAAGTGGAGTTCTAAACCTTGCTCGTTAGACTTTTAAAGAATACAAATCCAAAACCAATAAACAACATTAGGTGAAAAGGGAAGAGTCCAAAATCACCTCCCTGGTCTCCTACGACAAAGGCAGAATACATCCCGAAGCCAAAATACAGCATAAGCAAACCTTCAAAGATCACGTTTGGAGAAATGTTCTTCTTTAAATACTTGTTACCCTTCCAGCTGTCCTTTAACGAACTTATATTGAATTTTGGCGTTCTAATGAACTCACTTTTCTTGCCAAAATGTCCTTCCAGTACGGCAATCGAATTGTGTAAAGAGAATCCCATCGCGATCGAAAAGAAGGTGAAGAACATGCCCGTGTAGGTTAAGAAACGTTTAAGTCCGCCTCCGTAGCTGTTCTTGTATGTAAACCAATAACAAATAAAGAAGATAAGGGTGCTTATCACGAAAAAGCTCATCACAAAGAAATACAACTTGAGGTGTTCGTATTCGTTCTTGATATATAACATGGGAATGCTTAAAATGGCCACGATCAAGATATTAAGGAACATGGTACTGTTTAGCAAGTGTAACACACTGTGCAACTTTGTTTTAAAGGGGACGTTGTTGCTTTTTACAACACGCCCTGCCATCTTTCTAAAATTCTCTGCACCCCCTTTGTTCCATCGAAATTGTTGCGAGCGGGCCGCACTAATCACTACCGGTAGTTCGGCGGGTGTCTCTACTTCTTCCAGATATTTGAATTTCCAATCTTTTAACTGTGCACGATAGCTTAGGTCCAGATCTTCGGTAAGCGTGTCTCCTTCCCAATTACCCGCATCCATAATGCATTCACGTCGCCATACACCGGCGGTACCATTAAAATTAATAAAATGTCCTTTGCTGTTTCGTCCTACCTGTTCCAAAGTGAAGTGAGCATCCAAAGCGAATGCCTGTACACGGGTAAGAATAGAATAGTCTCGGTTTAAATGGCCCCAACGTGTTTGTACTACGCCAATTTCAGCATCTTTAAAGTAAGGGATGGTTCGTTTTAACCAATTAGGCTTCGGAAGGAAATCGGCATCAAAGATGGCTATAAATTCTCCTTTAGCGACCTTCAGCCCTTCCTTGAGTGCGCCGGCCTTAAAGTTTTTTCGATCCGGACGGGTGATATGCAGTATATCCAAGCCTGTCTTACGGAGTTGGGCGATATGTTGTGCCGTAGAATCGAATGATTCGTCGGTGGAATCATCCAATACCTGTATTTCGAGCTTTTCTTTTGGGTATTCGAGTCCCGCAATATTCTCCAGTAAGCGGTCCATGACATACAATTCGTTATAGACCGGAAGCTGAATGGTAACCAACGGGATCTCTTCCGGATTGGAGAAATCGAACTTTTCAGCGTATTTTTCGCACCTGCGACGCGCACTTAGATAATTGAACAGTAAATTGAGTTGCGCCAGAGCATATAAGAATATGAGAAGGAGAGCTATAGAATAAATAGCGATGATAATGGTCTCAAGAATCATTTTTTAAGGCTGTATTTAAATATCCAACTCAGAATTTTTATGCCTGCAAATATAGCACCTTTTAAAGTTCCTGAAACTTTCGAGATACCTATTCGGTTTCGGTAGTGAACAGGCACTTCCACATATCGATAACGTTTCCGTAGTGCTTTCAACTGCATCTCTACCGTCCATCCATACGTTTTATCTTCCATGTTGAGCGCTAAAAGCTTGTTGTATTGTATCGCTCTAAACGGCCCCAGGTCTGTAAACCGTGACCCAAAAAAAACACGCATCAAGAAGGTCGCCAATACATTGCCGAAGCGCTGCGGAAAGGTCATCGACCCTTTCTCACGAAGTTCCGGAACCCGGGCTCCTATAACCAGGGCCATATCCTGTTCTAAGATAGGGGCAACGATAGAAGTGAGTTCTTCGGGATAATCGCTGTAATCACCATCGAGGAACACGACAATATCCGGCTTTTCTTCTAAGCGAGAGAGATATTCCATCCCTTTTAAACAGGCATGCCCATAACCTCTTTTGGGTTCGTTAAGCACAGTCGCTCCGGCCTCTTTGGCCGCTGTTTCAGTGCCATCTGTAGAATTGTTGTTCACCACAATTACTTCGGAAACGATTTCAGGAATAGCCGCTATCACTTTCACGATTGAAGCTTCTTCGTTATATGCAGGAATGATCACGATGATCTTGTTCTTCATGGATACTGTTGAGGTGCAGTTTCAAAAAAAAGCACAATGGCTTAGACGGCGCAAGGTACTATTACTAACGAAAAAATATGTACTTTAGAGAAAAGTATTCGCAATGAGATACATCCTGTTTTTATTCCTACTGTGCGGTGTGATCGCTTGTAAGGACCAAGTTACTCCTAAAACAGCAGCTGCCGCAAAGGTGCCTGAGTATAAATTGGCCTACAATGTCCTGCTCGATGAGGAAGCGGATAACTATGAGGTCTTTACCATGCGTTTGGATGGCACCGATAAGAAGAACGTAACCAAGCTCCCGGGTGTGGAATGGACGTACAATGCCTTCGGAAGGGATCTGTATGTTATCTCCGATAAGGATACAACGCATCGCTGGTATTTTTTGTATCGTACCAATTCTGAAGGAACTAAATGGGAAAAGCTAACTGATTTTCGTCTTGCCGATAGCTGGATCAACACCCGAAAGAATGGAAGTGAGCTCATTGTAGAACCGCATAAGAGCGTGGATACGGCCTTTTATATCATCGATTACAACGGAAAGGTTCTTGATACGATCATGCCCGATCTCCCTTATTTTAGCGATGCCAATTTTTCACCGGATGGAACACAGATTGTTTTTAGAGGTGCGCTTCAACCTTTCAAGAAGGATAGTGGGTATTTGGATGAATTGTATATTATGAATGTAGATGGTAGCGGGATGCGCCAATTGACACATTACCCCAAAGGCGACACTACTGCCCTGTGGCATAATTATCATGCCGGGCCACCCATGTGGCATCCTAGCGAGAATTTTATCACCTATCAATCCAAGCAAGACGGGAAATCATCACTCTATGCGGTAACACCGGACGGCACCAAGCAATGGAAATTAACTCAAAATGATTCGCTTCAGCAAGGTTGGCACCGATGGAGTCCTGACGGCAAATGGTTGGCCATTGAAGTATTCGATTTAGAAAACAAACAATTCCATATCGAATTGATGAATTGGGAAACCAAAGCTTCGAAGATCCTTACCGATACCACCTACCGATTTCAGCAGGCTCCGGTATTTATTGAAGCTGACAACTAATTTTTGTTCACATACTTCATAAGATCCACATCATTACCCAGGAGTATTTCATTCCCTTGAATGCGACCTTCCAAGGGACCATTCTCCAGCTTCAAAACACCTCGCGGACAAACCGCCGAACAAATACCGCAGCCTACACAACTTGCTCTCACGATATTCTCTCCTTTTTGGGCATATGCCTTAACATCGATACCCATCTCGCAATAGGTAGAGCAATTTCCGCAAGAGATACATTGTCCGCCGTTGGTTGTTATTCTGAAACGTGAAAAAAGACGTTGCTGGAGTCCGAGGACAGCGGCCATAGGACACCCAAAACGACACCAAACCCTGTTCCCGAAGATGGGGTAGAAGCCTGTTCCGATCACGCCGCTAAAAATAGCTCCGATCAAAAAGCCGTAAGAACTCCGAAGGGTTTCCGCATCGAAGAGGAAGAGTGTTTTTCCGGCGGTAAAATGCATCCCGATCAAGATCAATATAATGGTAAGATATCCTATGGCTCCATAGCGTGCATCCTTTTCGAGTTCCTTTCGTTTAAAGAACCAGATCCCAAGAAAAAGTAAGGTAAGGAATACACCAACACTAAGAAGAAACACATCTTTGGTGAGCCAATATTTTGAGGCATCCTCTCCCAGATATGAGTGTACTACGGCAGTGGTCATTACAATAACAAAGACCAAGACGCTGTGTACCACCCAACGTTCGATCTTCCAGGCGATCATTCGTTTGTCACTAAGGTGCCGAAAAGGATCTCCGGCAGTTTCCGCAAGGCCGCCACAGCCACACACCCAACTGCAATACCAGCGTTTCCCGTATTTATAGGTGAGGATGGGAGTTATAATAAAAATAGAAGCAATTCCGAAGAGCAACAACGCCAAACCAATATCACCCGCCGAAATAAATGAATCTACCCGATACTGCTCGAAATTATAATAATTGAGTGGCCAGATATTCTTGAGATCGTAATAAGGTAATGAAAAACTATCTGAATTAAGGCGGGCCATGAACTCCGGAATGAGAAAGGCAAACGATGCCTGGAAGAACATCACACTAAGCGTGCGAAGTCTTTCGTAGCGATTGTGACGGTATTTCAACATGAACTTCACCCCAAAAGCAAGAATGGCTATCGTGTACAACGTACCATACACAAACCATTGACTCGCAGGATTTCCGCTCAAGAGATAACTCAAAGGATCGAACAATGCGATAAGTCCCGTATTATCTCCTTCCCGAGTCAGTCCCAGATATTGTGGATAGAAATAGAGTACGATATAAAAGCCTGTAAGTGCCAAACCGAGCACCCAGGCCAGATAACCCCTGCCCGAAATGGATTTGAAATAAACCCCGTCATTCTTAATTCCTGCATGTTTCGATCTATATGCGGCAATGGAAAACCAAATAATTCCTGTGTTTATGGCTCCCAATGCAATACTCAACCAGAGCGTCTTTGCAGGAAAATCTACATTGAAGGTTGCCAACAGCAAAATAAATAGACCCGTCATCCCTATAACGGTCGCTATTTTTTGCTGTGTATTTATGGTCTTGGGTGGTTCGCCTGTTAGCGACATATTTCGTTGAATGGTGTTCATGGCTTAGGCGGTTACAGTTTTATTTTTAAATGCCGAACGTATCTCGTGCTCGTAATGTGCGTAAAATTCAGGATCGAAATTGGCTTCTTTTAAGTGGTCCATTACATAATCGATCGATCGATCTTCGGTGAGCCAGCGATCGAATACCTCATGTTTCATTCGTATACCAAAGGTGTTGATTCCTAAAAAGGTACCTTCATTTTTATCATAGGCCAAAGTGATAAATTTGGTGTGGTCTTGGTGTTTCCAATGAAATTGAGTTTCGTAGTCCTTCCTTTTGGAGCTGGGTTGTACCCAACCGTACGTTTGAAATTCGATATCGAAGAATTTAGCACTGTTGAACCAATGTCCGGGATTGTATGCTGTTTCCTTTCCGCAAATGGTTTGTGCAACGACTTCACCCATCATTCTTCCCGTATACCAAACAGCTTCTACCGCAGCCCGATTTCCAATGGGATCCCGCTGCTGTGCACAGTCACCAATAGCATAGATGTTTGGAACATTAGTTTCCAATTTCCTGTTTACGAGGATACCTTTATCTGTCTCAATGCCGGACCCTTCCAAGAAAGAAATGTTTGGCTTTACCCCTGTGGTAATACCTACCAGATTACAGGTAATCTCCTCTTGCGATTCCTTGACTACCACCCCGCGAACCCTTCCGTTTGAGTCGCCAAGGATTCTATCGAGATTGGTTTCATGTATTATCTTTACCCCATGCGATTGAATATGTTGCGATAGCAATGCACCTTCCACATGTGGTAAGACACTGGTCCAAAAGGCCTTTTCCCGAACCAACATGGTTACTTCAATGTCACGCGTACGGAGCATTTCGGCTAATTCTACCCCAATAAGTCCGCCACCTACGATTACTGCATGTGGGCATACCTTTTTATTGGGAGCATTTTTTTCAAGCGCTTCCAAATCCTCCTTGGTTACCAACCCTTGAACTCCTTCTAATTCCAGGCCTTCCCAGCCAAAAGTGTTGGTGGTGGAACCCGAAGCGATAATTAGCTGGTCGTAGGTCATGTGACTGCCATCGTCAAAAAGTAAGGTAGTTTCCTTCGGAACGATGCTTTTTACGTAGCCTCTTCGTAGCTCCAGACGGTTCTTTTCCCAAAAATAATCTTCGTAGGGCTTTATGTCTTCCCACCGCATGTGCCCCATATAGACGTACATGAGAGCCGTTCTGGAGAAGAAATAATCGGTTTCGGCAGAGATGAGGGTGATCTTTTTATCGGAGAGCTTTCGAATGTGGCGGGCGGCAGTGACTCCGGCAATGCCGTTGCCAATAATGACGATATGTTCCATACAGGTTACTTAGTACACAAGTGAGTCGAAAGGTAAGGTACTAAGTTTACAGCGATATGCCGATTTCTTACATGATAAAATTTTCTTAATGGGCACTTTTCCAAAATTTTGTAAGTTAGTAGTGTGTGTCTTCGATAGTGAAACACGGATAATTACATTAATGAGATCGCTTCTTTTTTCGTTTTTCTTGTTCTTTACTGTGTGTAATGATTCTGCAATAGCGCAGGCTCCGTCGTCTTTTTTTAATGAGGCTGATGCTTTTTTTGGAACCTATGTAGCTAACGGAAAAGTAGATTATTCTGCGCTGGCACAGAATTCTGAATCACTCGATCGCTTGTTGGCTATAGCCAAAACAACTAGTGTATCTACTCAGGATCCAAAGAGCTATCAGGCGTTTTGGATCAATGCCTATAATCTGGCGGTTATTAAAGGGGTCCTTGAAGCCTATCCTATTGAGTCCCCACTGGATGTATCGGGATTCTTCGACACGAAAAAATTTGAACTGGCAGGTAGTTCGGTCACACTAAATGATATTGAGAACAAGAAGCTGCGCGCTAAGTTCAATGAACCCCGATTTCACTTCGTGCTGGTTTGTGGTGCCATAGGGTGCCCGCCCTTGATCTCCGAGGCTTATACACCTTCGGCACTGGAAACGCAACTTCAGCGGCAAACCGTTCAGGCTTTGAACGATCCTAAATTTATAAGATTAAAAGGATCCCAAGTAGAACTTTCAGAGATCTTCAAATGGTATAAAGAGGATTTTGTAACCGCCCGGGAAAACGAAATAGACTTCTTAAACAGCTTCCGAAGAGAAAAACTTTCAGCAGAATTAACGATTGCCTATTATCCATACGATTGGCGACTTAATAGTAAAAACTAAGTCTTCCCGCCTGTAGTGCACTCCTCAAACACTGCAGGCTGCGGAAGCACAAATCATCAAAATTTATTGTACATTTCGGTAAAACCATAGAAATGAAAGGATTCATTGGCGTGCTTTACATTTTACTGGTAGTGCTGTCTTCAAGCTGCGGACAGACCATTCCGGAGGACAGCAAGATCCGCGGTTTAAGCTTTGTCGCATCACGCGATGCGGTGCAGCATGAACATATTACGCCTGTTGTGGAGGTGCATGCTAATTACGCTGCCATCATGCCATTTGGTTTTCTACGTGATCTCGAACATCCGCAGATCGTTTACAATACCGACCGACAGTGGTTTGGAGAGCGGAAGGAAGGCGTTAAGCAATACGTCGAAAAACTTCATGAGCATAACATAGAGGTTATGATAAAGCCACAAATATGGATATGGCACGGAGAATTTACAGGGTATTTAAAAATGAATTCTGAAGCCGATTGGGAGCAGCTGGAGGATTCCTACAGGCAATTTATTCTCGATTTTGCGGAGCAAGCGCAGGAGTTAAACGTTGCCATGTTCTGTATTGGCACCGAACTGGAACAGTTTATTGCCCATCGTCCCGAATTTTGGAAAGCCCTTATTGCGGAAGTGAGACAAAAGTATCACGGTAAAATAACCTATGCGGCAAACTGGGACGAATACAAACGGGTGCCGTTCTGGGAATCATTAGACTATATAGGGGTGGATGCTTATTTTCCTGTTTCCGAAGCAAAAACGCCTACGGTTCTTGAGGCACAGGCCGGATGGCGTCCATGGAAAGAAGAACTCAAAGCAGTAGCACTACAATTTGATAAAAAGATCATTTTTACAGAATACGGCTACCGAAGCACGCACTTCGCCGGCAAAGAACCCTGGAACAGTGATCATGAGATCAAGGATGTGAACCTTGAGGCGCAATCAAACCTTATGCAAGGACTTTATAATGAAATTTGGGGTGAACCATGGTTTGCAGGAGGTTTTCTATGGAAATGGTTTATAGACCATGAAGACGTAGGAGGGATGCAAGACGCACAGTTCACTCCTCAAAACAAACCTGTGACACATGTGATCAAAGAGCGCTACAAGGCTAAAGATTAAGCACTGCGTTCGTTTTCCATAGCCGATTTGTATTCCTTTGCCAGACTCGTTTTTTGTGATTCTGAGAATACTTTACCTGCCAATTGGAAGAAGGTGTGCTCTTCGTCTTCCAGATGGTGCTCTACCTTTTCACAAAGTTTTTTTGCCGTCACCAGCCAACCCGGTGAGTCCATATCGGTCTTTTCGAGCTCTTCGACCAATTCGTCCATTTCGTGATGTTCTGCAATTCCATGGCGGGCGTGCTCCTGCATCATGTCGTTATGGATCAGGGGCGAATAAAAGTGGCGTTCTTCGGCTATGGCGTGTATGTCAAGTTCATGCTTTAACGCCTGGAACAGCTGTTTTCGCAATTCGGTCTTGCCTTCGGTTTTCTTTAATTTGTCACAAAGTGCACGTTGAATGTCGTGATCTTCTCTAATCGCTTCAAAAATGGTCATAATGGTGGTTTTTTTGTTTTCTGAAAAATACAACCAACCCAATAGATAAAGTGTTTATAAAATCATAAAGTTAGCGGTCCACAAAGATTTCTTCAGGTTTTTTTGAAGAGGAAGGAATTGTTTTGGGCGACCCTTTAAGGTGCTTGCAGTAGTATTGGTACAACGCTTCAGCATCGGCACCTAGCCATTTCTTTAGATAGATCATAAAAAAATGGTATTGTACAAACCAAACACCTTTTTCACGGTAGAGTCTTGCGGAGGAGGTAAGTGCTTCCGGGATCACTACAAAAGTCTCTCGGGCATACAACTCATTGATGAGAATGTTGTCTTCATAAATAATAAAGCGATCATCATATCCCCCGATGTCTGTGAAAAGCTCTTGCGTGATGAACTGACTTTGATCACCGCCCCTGCA
Source organism: Altibacter lentus (assembly GCF_000746845.1). Taxonomy (GTDB): domain Bacteria; phylum Bacteroidota; class Bacteroidia; order Flavobacteriales; family Flavobacteriaceae; genus Altibacter; species Altibacter lentus. The sequence continues at coordinate 2,523,371 of NZ_KN050846.1, forward strand.
GGCGCGCCATGAGAAACGGGTAAACCAGCCGGCAAGCTTTAACCACCAGTGGTTGCTGTCGAATCGCATTTTAAAACAACCCGCAGGATTTCCTTTAGCGACCTCTTCGAGTATAAATGTGTCAAATTGTTTCGGCGGAAAGGAATCGGCATGTAAAAAATAGAGTACGCTACCTGTAGCAACCTTCGCACCTTTGTTCATTTGTTTGGCACGGCCTTTTTCCGAAGCGATTACAGAAACAGGAAATAAGGACGTTCTAGCAAAATGTTGGGTGATCGCTATGGTCTCATCGGAGCTACCGCCATCGACTACCAAGATCTCTGCAACATGATCCTTAGATGCGTGCGAAGTGAGATGTGATAATACAGACTGGATGTTCTGCGCCTCGTTAAGGACCGGGATGATGATGCTGATCATTGGGTAAACTTACAAAAATTTTCAAGGCATTCGGCTCCTGAAACCAAGCAAATAACGACTATTCTTGATCGTTCAGATCCCAGTTATAATTCTTGTACTGCAAGGTAGCAGAGGGATTGATCTTGGTGTTACTGTATTGATTGATATAGGCGATAACGTCTTGTTCGCCATTAATCGTATAGTCTTTCTTGTACCAGTCGAAAATAGATGACACCTTTGGGTCGTTCGGGCTGATATCGTTCTTGTCGCTGTTGATGAACTCTCTGGCAGCTCTGTTCAGTTGTTCATTGATCTTGGCGGCTGTATAGGCTTCGTCCAGTAACTTAGGACATGAAATGGAAGCACAATTGATCGCAAAGTGGATGCGAGGTTCATCCATTTTTCGAAGGATGCCGTTCTCAATACCTCCCAAAGAAAGTTCACGATCTCCTACAGGCACGATTCCTTTGGTCCAAGCACCGTCAATGTCTTTGATGCTCTTTACGGGATAGTTGTCCAAGATGAGGTCTACGGTATATGCGTTGTAAAGGTTGATATAATAGGCCAATAACTCCTGAACACTCCAGTCGTCTGTAGGATTCTTTGAAGATAAATTCTGAAGGTAGGTGTTCAATGCTTCCCGATCTTTCTGAAACCCTTTATAGTCGACCATGCCTTGGGGACCTACATGTTTTTTTAAAAGTTTGTCCCATTGCGAATGATCCACGTTCACGGCAGAATTTGCCGTTGTTGAGGTAAGTTCTCCTTTCACTTCTTTTGTGGGTTGACCCTGTGAGGAGAGTCCTGCCGCAGAGAATAAATTACAACTGCTAAGAGAAAGGATTAAAAATAAGGCGGGTAGTAAGCGTATAAATCTAAACATAGTATTTTTTTAGCTGCTTTATATACGCAGCAGATTATTTTCTGGTTTTCAACGGATACATCTCCTGTGTAAAGAAATCTTTAGGGAAGGTTTCATCACCTGTGAACCCCAATTCTATGTCCCGCCCGTCATGGGGAACATGATCCGTTTTGAAAATATAATCCCAAATACTTAAAGTGAGTCCGTAATTAACACCGTATTTAGTGTGTTTTGGCAAAACTTTAGCATGATGCCAGATGTGCATTTTAGGATTATTGAAAACATAGCGGAATGGTCCGTAGTCCCAGCCTAAGTTGGCATGGTTGAGGTGCCCCACCGTAAGAGCGAAGAAATGAACGACGGCAACATCCTGTGCGTCGAAACCGCCTATAATAGCAATGGGAATATAGAGTAAGGATTTATATACAACCGGTTCCATCCAGTGGTAGCGTAAGTGCGCAGCAAAACCCATTTCCTTGACCGAATGATGTACTTTATGAAAATTCCATAGAAAGGGGACCCTGTGCAATAGGCGATGTGTATTCCATTGTACAAAATCTGATACGAGGAAAAAGACAAGCAATCCCAACCCGAACGGAAGTGCATCCACGTCCAACAATTGGAAGTTTGACACCTTCAAACCCACCAATGCCAAAACATCGTTGAAAATAGCTTCAGCCGTATTGGACAAGAAGATAAGCACGATCAAATTGAGAAGAAAGAAATTGAAGAACATATAGAAGGTGTCCAGCCAAAAATCCTTTCGGAACATCTTTTGCTGCTTCCGCCAAGGGAAAAGCAGTTCTAATCCCCAAACCACTGCAGAGACGATGAGAAGACCATAGAAATAATTTTCCCAGTGAAAACTAGTGACCTCACTAAGGAGATAGTTCCAATAACCGGAATAGGATTCTTTAAAAATGTCTATGTAGCGTTCCATGTATACTATTCGATAAAAGTCGGAAACAAGACTTCTAAATTACAAAATAGATGACAAGAGTTTAAATGTAAGCGCACTTAAAACAGCAGCGGCAGGAAGTGTAAGGACCCAAGAGAGCAATATTTTTGAAATCATCTTGACATCTGCTTTTTTTGTAACGGTACCTATTCCAAAAATGGATCCAACCGAAACATGGGTAGTAGATACCGGGAGTCCGTGAACACTGGCGGTCGTGACAAGAATACCGGTGATCATATTAGCCGTAAATCCCTGTCCGTGATTCATGGGTGTGATCTTTTTACTCATAGTGATCCCTACTTTCTTGGCGTTAAGGAGTCCCCCTGCGGCCATAGTAACTGCTACGGCGATCATTCCCCACTGAATATCGATGGTATTAATGATTATCAACAATCCAACGATCTTAGGGGTGTCGTTAAGACCACGGGCAAAACTTACTATTCCCGCACTTATAAAATGCAATGTATCCAAAACTCTTTGCGATGTGATGCCCAAAATTTTTCCTTTGTAGGTTTCAACACATCCGCTTTCACAAGAAGCAAGCTGAATTTGCGAAGCAATGGCAAGGCTCATATTCGAGTTGGCAGTTTGTGCAGCCAAATTGTTTTGAGTCACACAAAGGCAGCTCTTTTTTGTAACACCCAATCGCTTTCGCAATTTCCTGAAAAGGATATACGCCATAAAACTTAGGATAGCTGCCATGAGCGGACTCAAGATCAAGGGAATTAGGAATGCTTTTCCAAGTTTTTCAAAATTGAATTCGGGTCCAATGGCCATGACACCTGCGCCAAAAAGCGCGCCAACCAACCCATGTGTGGTCGATATGGGCATACCAATCTTAGTTGCCAACAGTACCGTAAATGCAGCACCCAAAGCAATAGAGATTGCAAAAACGGGGTTCTGTATAAGATCATCCGGCACCAATCCTTTTCCCGAAAAATTCTTTACCAGTGTTCCTGCCAGGAATATTGCTGCGATCGAGCCAGCAAATGTAGTGACCGTTGCCCAGCGGATAGCTCTTTTATAATTGGTGGTTCCACTCCCAAACAGTGTCGCAACTCCCTTGAAATTATCATTTGCACCGTTGCTATAGGCTAAGAAACAAGCAGCAATAAAAAGAATAACGAAGATCATGGGAGTTCATGTAGATTGTGGTTATATGTACGAAGGAATCTTTCTTTCGGTTTCGGTGTTTTCTCAAGATTGTGTTTAACAACACCCGCCTCCATCATAATGAAAGGTAGACTCACTTATAAAGATATCATCTCGGCCTAAGGCTTGAAGAGCTGCAGCGGTCTTGTCGCAAATGGCAATGGGCTGGTTCTTCAGTAAGACGTGCCCTTTCTTATCGTCAAAATAAGCCTCTTCACCATAGAAGATAGCCGCCTTTCCGGTAAAGATACAGGGGCCGTCTTCCGGCATAGGATCTTTGATCGCTGCTACTTCAATAGATTCGATGTAAATGAGTTCCTCGGTTGGATAATGCTTCGGGTCAAGGATACGGTACGGTTTTCGTGCACGGATCTCTATAGTTCCGAATCCGGCATCGGTGAGGGCCTTCACATATTCGGCGATGGATAGACTTCCGCTTAGACATAAGGCCCGTAAGCGGTCATCGTTCCGAAGCGTGTCGTTCATAGGTTGCTCGCAAGTGGGATCGCTCATTACGAGTCGGCCGTGTGGCTTCAGCACCCGATACATTTCGGCAATGGCACGTTTAAGGTCTTCGGCTTTAAAGATATTGAACAAACAATTTTGTGCCGCCACATCAATGGAATTGTCTTTCACCGGCAAATGGAGGGCATCCCCTTTTTTAAGGTCTACGAACTCGCTCTTGAACCACGGATTGAGCGCTTCGGCTTCTGAAAAGTTCTTTCTGGAGGCTTCCAGCATTTCATCTACTACATCTACACCCACTACGCCGCCTTTTTGCCGATTGAAATAAGCAAATTGCAATAATTCCATCCCGCCGCCAACCCCTACATAGAGCATTCGCGGATTGTTGGTAAGATCGCGGGCATGTACCGTGCTTCCGCAACCGTAGTTCATTTCTTGCATGATCTTAGGGATCTTCAAACCGGGCAATTCCCATATTGGATTGGTCGTACAGCAAAGGCCAACATCCGGAGTGAGGGCCGCTTCTTTATAAACATCGTGTGTAGTATCTAAATAGCTCATAGGTGCGTGGATTATAAACGTTTTATCAATTCGGTAAAAAGAGTGATCATATTCGGTTCTGCCTTTCCGGCCATAGCGATGATCTCTTCAATATCAACAGGTTTTAGGTCATCCGGATCACATTCGTCCGTTAATACAGATACTGCCGAAACCGGCAGCCCCAGGTGGTTAGCTACGATCACTTCAGGGACTGTACTCATGCCCACGGCGTCTGCACCAATGATCTTCAGGTATCGATATTCGGCACGGGTTTCTAACTGCGGTCCAAACACACTGGCATATACCCCTTTATGCAAAGTAATGTTGTGATCTTTTGCGATCGATGCTAACTTGGCATTCATGTCTACATCGTAAGGAGCGCTCATGTCCACAAAACGTTCCCCTAATTTTTCAACACCATTAAAGGCAAGAGGGGAACTGCCTTGTAAGTTGATATGGTCGTCAATGAGCATGATCTCACCCTTTTTGAAATTAAGGTTGATCGCACCACTGGCATTGCTCACCAATAGTTTTTTTACACCCAAACGATACATCACCCGAACGGGAAATGTAACATCCAGTAACGAATACCCTTCATATAGATGGAACCGCCCCTGCATGACCATCACCTTTTTTCCGCCCAACGTCCCGTAGATAAGTTTTCCTTTATGGAATTCTACTGTTGCTGTTGGAAAGTTAGGAATATGATTGTAACTCACCTCGCTCTCGATGTTGAGGTGATCGACCAATTTTCCCAAACCGGTTCCTAAAATGATTCCGATCTCCGGCGCTTCAAAGCCACGTTGTTGTAAATACTCAACCGATTGTTGAATGTACGTTGTCATGTTATATCGATTTCTGATCTGGTGTTAAAAACTGCTGAAATATCGCAAGGTGTTCGATATCTTCCCATCGGTCCACGTCGTTCTTTTCAGGGAGTAAGGCAACCTCTTCGGCAACAAGATCTGCTAGAGTATCCTTTAGAACCGTCTCGGTGCCCCATTCTTTACTACGGAAGAGTTGGGGGATGACCTTTTTTAAACCTAATAGATAATATCCTCCATCTGCTGCAGGTCCCAGGACCACTTCGCTCGTATCCAAAGCTTTAAAGGCATGTGTTATTGTTTCACTGTCGAGATCGTAGAGATCACTCCCAATAATAATGGCTTGCTTGTAACCACTATCGAATATTTCTTGAAAGGCATGCATCATACGCGCTCCAAGATCTTCCCCGCGTTGTAATTTCTTATGATAGTGTCTCGTTTTCCAAAGATCGTCCTTCCAGATCTCATTGGAATAGAATACAAACTTATCCACTTGAAGCTCTTGCGTGATGGAGACGGTGTGGTTCAACAAGAAGTTGTAGATACGAAGGGCTGCTTCGTCACCAACAGTGGCGGCCAATCGCGTCTTGCATTTACCAAGTTCCGGATTTCTGGTAAAAATGATCAACGCTTTTTTTGACGTGGGGAACCAAAAATCGGTTTCCATATCCATACTGTTGTTGTCGTTTGTAGTGAACACCCCCATATCAATAAACCTTATTTCCCCTGGTCAGCCATTTACTCCAAACTCTGGAAAATGTATGGATATTTTCAGTTTCGGTACGTGTAGAATCCACCACCGTATACCCTTTATTCTTCCATTCAAAGATGCCCCCATATAAATTCCTCACATTGGTAAATCCGGCATGCTTCAGTTTTTCGGCGATCACTTCGGAACGGATTCCGAGGGAACAATACACCACGATAGGGCTATTTTTATTGGTGACCGTTTCTGAAATTTCTTCCGAAGAAAAAGTAGAAAAGCCCACATACCTCGCATTGTCTATGTGACTCACGCCAAATTCGGCAATTTCACGTGCGTCCAGGATCACTACGGTGTCGTTCACCTGAAGCCTTCGCAGTTCCTCTACCGAAATATAAGGGACACTGTGGGTGTTGTATTGTTTCAACAACGCATCCAGCGATTCCTGAGCGGTCGCAGAAAAGGTCACTAAAAGCAGAAGAATGTAGCTTATTTTTTTCATGAGATCTTTGGTCTACAAAACCCGTCAATTCGTCACGGCACCTTGACAGCTGCTTCCGGCACCTGCCGTACAGCCGTAACAATGCTGCGAAATTATTATGTTTCGATCGTTAAGGATCTCTTCGTTGTAATCTTTTATGTGTTTTATCTTGCTTGCCACTTTGAGTCCGAGCATCTGATTGAAATCGCAGTCGTACAACCACCCGTCCCAGCTAATGGAAATGGTGTTGGTGCACATCACATTCTGTACAGCAGCTGGATTATACGCATCTACCAATTGATACATATAGTCTTCATAGTTTTCGGAAGCAATCAAATAATCCAGAAATCGGGCGATGGGCAAATTGGTGATCGCAAACAGGTTGTGGAACCGGATATCAAAATCTTCGAGCAAGGCTTTTTTGAAGTCTTTTTCCATGCTCGCTTGATCTCCCGGCAGGAATGCACCACTAGGATTGTACACCAGATCCAGCCGAAGGTCGCTGTTTGGCATCCCGTACCCTATGGCATTTAATTCTTGCAAGGCTTTGATCGATTTATCGAAAACGCCGTCACCACGCTGTTTATCGGTCTTTCCGCGTGTCCAGTGTGGCATGGAGCTCACGACATGTACGTTGTGTTCTTTAAAAAACTGCGGAAGGTCGTAGTATTTTTTGTTTGCCCTAAGAATTGTGAGGTTGCTTCGAACAATAAAATCTTTAATCCCTGCCTTGCTCGCCTCGTCTACGAACCATCTAAAATCAGGGTTCATTTCCGGGGCGCCTCCTGTAAGATCCAAGGTGTGGGCTCCTGTATTTTGGATGACCTCCAAGCATTGTTTCATGGTCTCTCGGGTCATGATCTCCTTACGATCGGGGCCGGCGTCTACGTGACAGTGTTCGCACACCTGATTGCACATATACCCAAGATTGATCTGAAGGATCTCCAGTTTTTTAGGGCGTAATGGAAACTGATCGCTTTCTTTGATCTTTTTCGCAAAGGTGGGCAATTCGCCATCCTGAAAAATACCGTTCGACAGGATCTCAAGTTGCCTGTTGCTTTCTGCAAGTTCACTGTGGCGTTTATGTAGGGATTGGGTCTTTAGTTTCGACATAGAATAGGAGCTGCTTATCCGTCCAGTTTATTCACTTTGTTCATCATCATGACACCATGGACTAGGGTGGCACCACTTTTTATGGCTGCACCAACGTGTATCGCTTCCATCATTTCTTGTTTGGTCACACCGCGTTGCAAACCGTCTTTAGTATAGGCATCAATGCAATAAGGACATTGTTCGGTATGTGCGACAGCCAGTGCGATCAATGATTTTTCCCGAGCGGTAAGGGCACCTTCTTCGAAAACCTTTCCGTAGTAATCAAAAAATTTGGCTCCCAATTCTTCGCTCCATTCGGTAATATTCCCAAATTTTCTCAGATCGGCCGGATCGTAATAATTATTAGCTGCCATAGATGTGTTTATTATAAGTACGAAATATTAAAGTACCTGGTTTTACAACTTCGTAAATATAAACAAGTAGTCTTACTATATAAAAAAACTTACAATTATTATCCAACATTAATCGAAGGAGTAGGTGATGCCTGTAGTGAAGTCGTATTGCGAATTTGGAATGCCTACCGCCGGAAATGCGTCGTAGGTAAAAGTGTAGGATGTTTTAAAGGCAAAGTTGGCAAAGAGATCGATCAATAAGGAAGACTGACTCGAAATGCGGTAATCGCTGAATTGTGAAATGCGTGGCTGATAATAGGTCGTGCTCACGACGCTGATTCGTTCGGTGGGGTAGAGACTGAAGGACAGATACAGGCTGCCGCGAAGCGTGCGCTGTATGGGCGTTACACCGTCTGAAATTTCTTCGTGCTCATACATAGCCAACGTTCCCAGGTAGAACTTATAGTTTTCAGAGTTCGAAAGTTTAAAACGAGGACCGGCACCCAACAAGCCTCGAAAATCGATCAAGGAGACCTTATTGTATTGTCCCTGAGTAAAGACCTCCCAGGCAATACGGGGGTGGAAGCGGTAATTATACCGAATGTGTGAAATACCGGAATTCTCTAAACGTGCACCTTCGATCTTTTGAAACTCGATATCGTTCTTGAACAAGACCAGATGTTCGTTCATTTTATACTGCACGTGAATGTTGTTGGAAATGGTGAGGAAATCATTTACGTTTCGTTTGAGGGCAAAATTAAGGCTGGCGGCGCCCGACCATCCCGAAGTATCGGTCACTTTCCGAAGGGATTCCACATTTACAATTTGAGCAGATGTCGAGAAACCTATACATACAGTTAGCAAAGCGACACAAAAAAAATGTTTCATAGCAGCTGTTAGTTAATTACAAATGTAAAAATTTGTGGAAACATTGGCATGGAGGTGTAGATTCATTGATAGGAAGTGTATGGATAGTGTATGGATAGTGTATGGATAGTGTATGGATAGTGTATGGATAGTGTATGGATAGTGTATGGATAGTGTATGGATAGTGTATGGATAGTGTATGGATAGTGTATGGATAGTGTATGGATAGTGTATGGATAGTGTATGACCATTAAAGATACGGAATATTGGACATTGATAGAGAGTGTTTAATTCATAAAAATTGTATATTTTTATTTCCGGTTCTATTACATTTCTCTCCCCTTATAATAGAGCTTTACTGAAAACCCATTTTTAAATATTCAATATGAAATTAGTTTCAATTCTTGAAAAATTAGGATCGTTAGAGAAAAATTCCTTTATCAAAATTATTGACAATATTATTCATGAAGAACCTGTCAACAAAAAGGAGATCAACTCTCTTTTAAATTTAGGAGATACAGAATTAAAAAAAGCAGATAGTGAAGTTGTTGCCCAAATCTTCACGCTTGTAAAAGGAGAATTTAAAAGTAAAATTGAGTTTCAATTTTCAGATGCGACTAATCAACTCGATGTTATAATTGATATACTTATAAGAGATGGGAATTGTATAATGAAAACGGATTGGCTGTCCCGACTTTATGATGAAGAAATTAAAATGTTGAAAAGAAAAGTTGCAGATTTTAACAAAAGTCTTCAAAATCACACTTATGATCCTCAAAGAGAAAGAGATTATATTATCTATAAGAATTGCCTTGAAACGGCCTATAATAATGATTTGATAAACAACCGAGAATCTAAGGTTACCGATGATGAACTAAGTATTCTATTAACACTTTCAAACTCTCTAAACTTATCCCAAGAAGAAATCAAACTTGTAAATTATACAATTCTTCCTTTAAAAAAATTGGAATTGCTGGATATAATCGAATACCTCAAGAATATAGGGGTAATCTTCTATTCCAAAAAATCGAATACGATTTATGTTGCAGACGAAATGGTGAGGCTGTTGCGTAAAGTTAGAAATAAAGAGGTAGCGGATAAGTATTATAGAAGAGTTTTGCGATTAATCCGTGAACCACTATTGAATATTGCCTGTAGAAAACATAATATTGATTGGAAGCAAAATTTTTCTGAAAAGGTAAATGCAATCATTAATGAAGGAATTCGAATTCGTTCAATACTTTCTGAAGATATATTTAAGGAAGATGTTAGTTTGACAGACAGAAAATTATATTTAAACGAAATCTGTGATAAAGGATTAGATATTTCCCCGAGGTTGAAAGGAAGTACTTTAGATGAAAAAATTGATAGTTTGGTAAAATATTTTGAAGATGTAGAAGAGGATGAGAAGGTCGGCATCTCAAAGGAGGGGTATGAAAAGTTAATAATTGATTTAAAAAAATCATTCCCAAAAATTAATTCTATACTTAGAAAAGAGTTTCAACTTCAAGAAGAAAATGTTTGTGATTCAGATTATTTACTTGACTATAATATTAAGCCAAGAGATGTTTTAGAGTTATTGAAAAAGGATGAAATTCAGCAATTTTGTAAAGAGTTCAATGTTTCAACTAGAGGAGATGAAATACTAAATATTCTAGATTGCTATAAGGATCTAGATAATCTGCTTATTGAAAATTATTCGAATCTTGCGTTTCGAGATTTTAATGTACTAAAAGAAAACGGAATTGAAATTGGGGAAGCAGGCATTGGATTAAAATTTGAAGAAATAACTAAGGATATTTTTAAAGAGTTGGGGTTTGATATTGATGAAAAGCTAAAAGCTTCCATGAATACATCGAAAGATAAAATAGATATCATCCTAAATCTTGGTAATTCTGAATTGATATTGGTTGAGTGCAAAACAAAGAAAGATAAAGGTTATAATAATTTTAGTCAAGTTTCAAGACAGCTTCAATCTTACTATAAACTTATTGATAAAAACAATTATACAGTAGTTAAATCATTACTAATCGGGCCAGAATTTACAGATGATTTCATTAGTGAGTGCGAACTTGAATACGACTTGAATCTGTCGTTGATAACTGCGAGTACTTTATATGAAATTCTTTTAGGTTTTAGGAATAACACCAAGCACCAAGTTTTCCCTCATAAATTATTGTTCAGAGATGTAGTGATAAGTGAAGAACGAATATTAAAAGCTATCAAGAGGTAACTTTTTATACTTCACCAAAAAATCTAAACCCTGCATTGATAACTAAAAAATGCTATCACGTTACGGGTTATTGGCATAGAGCGCCTTACCCTTATTTTTTGTGCAAAAAAATACAAAAAATAGAGGGTGTGGCACCTCACATATGGAGGCACCACTTTAAGTTTTTTGCTTTTAGTGAATTCTTGCTAATGAAGATTGAGCAAAAAATGCTTAAATAAAACTGCCTTACTTACGCTCTCTTTTTTTCTTTCCAGCCTATTGAAACAGAACTTTAAAAACTAAAAAACCCAAACGCAGTGCGTTTGGGTTTTAAGTGGTACCTCCAGGAATCGAACCAGGGACACACGGATTTTCAGTCCGTTGCTCTACCAACTGAGCTAAGGTACCTTAATTGAGAGCGCAAATATAACCCTATTTTGCCGTTTCCAAAACATTAATTGAAAAAAAATAGAAAGGGAATTTCAATTTAATACGCTATTAACAATACACTACGCATACAAGTTGTATTTTTACCCCTTAAACCTTCCAATGAACTTAGTAATTGACGTAGGAAACACCTTGGTGAAGCTTGCAGTATTTCATGGGTCCCAATTGAAATTCAAAAAGACCTGCTTGAAAAAGGATTTTTTAGAGACACTGCAAGATGCCTTCGAGAAGCATCCCGGTTTAGAACATTGTATCATTGCTTCAGCAGGGCAGTTGAGCGAACACCAGCAAGCAAAATTAAAACAACGCATTTCTGTGTTCGAGCTGTCACACGATGCGCACCTTCCCTATACGAATAAGTACAGCACGCCAACAACATTAGGCGTGGACCGAATCGCCCTGGTAAGCGCTGCTGCCAGGAAGTTTCCAAAAAAGAACGTACTGGTGATTGATGCCGGAAGTTGTATCACCTACGATTTCTTATCGGCTGAGAATACGTATCTGGGCGGTGCGATCTCGCCCGGAATAGAGATGCGATACAAGGCCATGCATACGTTTACGGCAAAATTACCGTTGTTGGATACAAGTACGCCCAAGAAATTGATAGGCGATTCCACTGCGACCTCTATGCACTCGGGGGTGATCCATGGTGTTTTGCATGAAATAGAAGGATTTATACAGGCGTATTCTGAGAAATTCAGCGATTTAACAATTATTTTAACAGGTGGAGACACGCAATTTTTGCGAGATAGCTTAAAAAATGACATCTTTGCCAACTCAAATTTTCTATTAGAGGGCTTAAACTACATTTTAGAACTTAACAAAGATTAATGACGAAGCAAATCATCATTGCAGTATTTTTACTCATTACAGGTGTTGCAGTAGCCCAAGAAGGGACCACGTCGCCGTATTCTTTCTACGGAATAGGAACCTTAAAGTTTAAAGGGACGGCAGAGAATAGAGCCATGGGAGGAATAAGTGTGTATTCAGACAGTATCCATTTAAATATTCAAAACCCTGCAGGTGTCGCCGATCTGCGTTTGGTAAATTATTCTTTGGGAGCAAGTCACAAATACACCTCCCTTAGTACAGATACCGAAAACCGAAAAGTCTCTACGACCTCCTTAGATTACTTGGCCATAGGAATTCCAATGGGGAAGTTCGGAGCCAGTTTTGGGTTGATTCCTTACACTTCCGTAGGATATGAGCTTTCCTCGACAAGCGGGGCCACTACGACTACATATTCAGGGAATGGCGGACTCAACAAAGCATTTTTTACCTTAGCCTATAAAATCACACCAGAATTTAATATTGGTGCTGAAGTGAACTACAATTTTGGAAATATCGAGAATACAGCATTTAGTGTACAGGACAGTGTACAATATGCCACCCGGGAATTCAATAAATCGGACCTCCTTGGTTTTAGCTTCAATTTAGGTGCTTCATACAAGACCATGGTGACTGAGGACTTAGAACTGATCAGTTTTGTAACCTACACACCCGAAACCGACTTTACTTCAGAAAATCGTCGTGCTGTTTCCACAATTCTTGTGGGAGAAAATGGCGGGTTAGTCGTGATCGATGCCGAAGAAATAGATGTGGCCGATACAAATTTCACTTTTCCCTCACAGTTCACGCTGGGAGCCGGAATTGGGAAACCGAAGCAGTGGTTCTTAGGATTGGAATACACAGATCAAAAAACAAGTAATTTTACCAATCGAACCTTCGATATAGACATTGTAGAGTTTAATGATGCCGCCAAATATAGAATAGGCGGGTTTTATGTTCCCAACTACAACTCACTTGGTAATTATTGGGAGCGGGTAGTATATCGTGCCGGATTTAGGTTCGAAGAGACAGGGATCAATATTAGCGGACAGGACATTAATGAGTTTGGCATATCTTTTGGAGTAGGATTACCTGTTGGAAGATTGTTCTCGAATGTGAACCTTGGTTTTGAGATCGGAAGACGTGGAACCAAGGACTTTGGATTGATACAGGAAAACTTCTTCAACACATTTCTAAGCTTGTCTTTGAACGACAAGTGGTTTGAGAAAAGATTATATGATTAAAAAAGTAAACACTAGCATTATGAAAACGAAAGCACTTTTAATTTTAGCCACGTTATCCATAACTTTTGGGGGCACGGTATTGGCACAGGCGCCAAACGACTGTAATATTACATTATCACTATTTGCTGAACCGGCCAAAGCAAAAAATTACGAGGCAGCATTGCCTCATTACGAAAAAGTGATCAAGGAATGTCCAACATTTAGTCTGGCTACATACCAGTATGCAGAGCGAATGTTCAAGTACTTTATTGAAAAAGGAGATAAAAGTAAAGTTGATGACCTTATTAAATCGTACGAACTACGATTAAAGTATTTTCCCGATAAAACCAAGGAAGGAGATGTACTGTCTGATATCGCTCAGGTGAAGTACGACAATAATATTGGTACGAAGATGGAGGAGTATAAAGCTTTTGAAGAAGCGTATACTAAGGATGAAGAGAATTTTACCAGTCCGAAGAGCTTGTACACCTATTTTTCATTGGCAGTAGATCTTTATAATGACGGGCAATTAGACCTTCAAGAGGTTTTCGACCTTTATGATATTGAATATGCCAAGATCGAAAAGGAAGAAAGCCAGCTTGCTGAAAAACTTACCGCTCTTATTGAAAAGCAAGAAGCCGGTACGCAATTGACCAACAGAGAAGAAAAGTTGATGAAGGCGTATGAAACGAACTTGGAAGCGTATGGAAAAGTCAAGGGAAGTGTAGATGGTAAATTAGGTCAGTTGGCCGATTGTCCCAACCTTGTTCCTTTGTACAACAAAGATTTTGAAGCTAAAAAAGATGATATTACTTGGGTAAAACGAGCGGCAGGTCGTTTGAGCGCAAAAGACTGTGATGATCCGTTGTTCTTTAAACTCGTACAACAATTACATACCTTGGAGCCTTCAGCAAAGTCTGCATATTACTTAGGTAAATTGGCCGAGAAGGATAATAAGTCAAGTAAGGCCTTGGAGTATTTCAATCAGGCAGCCGATTTGGAGACAAATCCAAGCGACAAGGCTAAGGTATATTACAGTATAGCAGAGAACTTCCGTCAAAAAGGAAGTCTGGGAAGCGCGAGATCCTATTATTTGAAGATGGTAGAAGCGAAGCCTTCAGCAGGTATAGCATATTTGAAGATCGCTAATATGTATGCTGCCAGTGCAAATAACTGTGGTACCACCACCTTCGAGAAAAGAGCGATCTACTGGAAAGCGGCAGAGATGGCAGACAAGGCGGCCCGTGTGGATGCATCTATCGCCGGAACTGCAAGAGCGACAGCAAGCAGCTACCGTGAGCGTGCACCGCAAAAGACCGATATCTTTAGTGAAGGTATGGCCGGAAAAACGATCACTTTCAACTGTTGGGTTGGCGGTAGCGTTCGAGTGCCAAACTTATAAGCATGAAACCTATATCACATAGCATTAAAAGCGTGATGGCAACTTTGGTTGTCATCACGCTTTTTGCGTGTGAGGGAAATTACAAGAATATCAGGCAGCTTAGTTTAACCGATGGTGCTCCCATTGCAGAAGGAAGGAACATTGATCTTAAATATACCGATTCCGGGAAAGTAGTGACCAACCTACTGGCACCTTTACTGCATGATTATTCCAATTACGAATTTCCCTATCAAGAATTTCCCGAAGGTGTTGAAGTGCGCTTTTGGAATGAAAAAAATGAAAAAAGTACTGTAACCTCAGACTATGCCATTCGGTTTGAAGGAACAAATATTGTAGATTTGCGGAAAAATGTAGTGCTTGTAACAAGCGATAGCACCATCCTAAAGGCCGATCAATTGTATTGGGACCAAAAGAATAAATGGGTATTCACAGATCAGCCGTATCAAATGAAACTCAAAGATGGCTCGTATAACGACGGTGCGCGCTTTGATTCTAATGAGGATTTCACTAACTTCTTGTCCAGAAAAAACCAAGGAGTACAAATAATTGACCAAAAAACAACCAATGGGAACTAAGATTTACCGTCTTTTTGAATACGCTTATATTGTCATGGCGATCTTTGCCGCTTACGTGGCTTATGAAAACTGGAACGACAATAGGAACAGAGCCTATCTATTTGCTTTCTTCGTGGTAGTCGCTATTTTTATGTTCTTCTTTAAGCGCAGGTTTAGGAAGAAAATGGAAGAACGCAACCAAAACCGTTAATGGAATCGATCCTTATTATTGTCGTGATGTTGATCCTTTCTGCATTCTTTTCAGGAATGGAGATCGCTTATGTTTCCTCAAATAAGATCCATATTGAGATCGAAAAGAAGCAGAACAACTTCCTTGCAGGGGTTTTAAAAAAGATCACCAAACGACCTTCTAAGTTCATTGCCACCATGCTGGTGGGGAACAATATTGCATTAGTGGTCTACGGGTTTTATATGGGTGATCTCTTGATGGAGTATATCCCATTGGCAGGCTTTACAGGTCTTTTGGTTCAAACCATTATCTCCACTTTAATCATTTTGCTTACTGCCGAATTCCTTCCTAAAGTGTTCTTTCAGATCTACGCCAACAGCCTGGTCAAAATATTTGCAGTGCCTGCCTACCTGTTCTATGTTTTGTTTTCTGTGATTTCTGAATTTATTATTTGGATCTCAGATCTGGTGCTGAAGCTCTTCTTTAAAACACAGGGCGATACCATTCAACTTACCTTCAGTAAAATTGAGCTTGGTAATTACATTAGCGAGCAAATGGAAACCACCGAAACTTCCGAAGAGATAGATACCGAGATTCAGATCTTTCAAAATGCATTGGATTTTTCCGAAGTAAAATCAAGAGAAGTGATGATCCCGCGCACCGAAGTGGTGGCTGTGGATATAGACACGACACCTAAAGAGCTAAGTAAGATATTTACCGAAACCGGACTCTCTAAAATATTGATCTACAAGGATAATATCGATGATATTTTGGGGTATGTCCATTCTTTCGAGCTTTTCAAGAAGCCGGCCAACCTCAATAAAGTATTGATGCCCGTGGTATTCGTTCCGGAAACCATGCATGCCAAAGATGTACTTAATATTTTAAGTAAAAAACGAAAGAGTATTGCTGTGGTGATCGATGAGTACGGCGGTACATCAGGGATTATGACGGTAGAGGATATTATTGAAGAGCTCTTTGGGGAGATCGAAGATGAGCATGACTCTGTGGCCCTTATTGAAGAGATGTTGGGGGATGAACACTTTAAATTCTCGGCCCGCCTGGAGGTAGATTATCTAAACGAAACCTATAAACTTGATCTGCCTGAAAGTGAGAACTATGAAACTTTGGGAGGGATGATCGTTAACCACACCGAAGAGATCCCGGATAAGGACGAAATGGTGGAAATGGGGGACTACCTCTTCCGTATTCTTGAAGTCTCCAATACCAAGATCGAGCTCGTAGAGCTTAAAGTGAAGCTCGAAGATTAGATTCTTCTTTTTTCTTAATTTTTTTCAAAAGGAATCTTTCATAAATGAAGGGAAAATGGTATTTTCGCCCCCTAAATTAAATGAAGTGCTTTCCTAAACTTCATCCTTACAATTGGTTGTGAGGTAACAAACAGGACTAACATATTTTTTATAAACCGATGGATTCGGTGCGCAGAAAAATAAATTTGAACGACAGATGGCAGTTTTAAATAGTATTAGAAAAAGAGGAGTATTCCTTATTGTAATTATAGCGCTTGCGCTTTTCTCCTTTGTATTGGCAGATGTGATACGTAATGGTGGGCTTGGTACAGAAAAAGGTCAAACAACCGTCGCAACTGTGAATGGAGAAGATATCTCACGTCAGGAATTCATGGAGCAGGTAGAAAATACACAGCGAGGACTTGGGCCTAATGCCGGTGCCAACCAAGCGATGAACATTGTTTGGGATCGTGAATTGCGTCGTTTGCTGTTACAACAACAATACGAAGAGATCGGTCTAACCGCCGAAACCGAACTAACCAATGCATCCTTGGCTAAATTTTTAGCGACTAACCCTACTTTTCAAAATGAAGCGGGACAGTTCAGTCAGGCAAAATTACAAGAATACATCGCCGATGTACGTGCCAATAATCCGGTTGCCTACGAGCAGTGGTTGGAATATGTGGAGAATACAAAAGTAGCAGCACTCGAGACCACCTATTTAAATATGGTAAAGAGCGGATTGATCGCAACCCTGGCCGAAGGGGAGAACCAATACCGTTTTGAGAACGATAAGGTCAATATTCAGTTCGTGCAAGTACCTTATTCAAGTATCGCAGATGAAGATGTTCCCGTAAGTGAGTCTGAGATCGCGGCCTACATAAAAAAACACCCAAAAGAGTATGAGGTAGAGGCAATGGCAGACATTCAGTATGTGACCTATACCGAAGAACCTTCAAAAGAGGATCTGGATGCGGCAAAAGCAGATATCATGGCGCTATTGGAAGACAGTGTTGAATATAACACGGTAACCAAAGCCAATGACACCATCCTGGGATTCAGAAAAACTACCAATAACGAAGAATTCGTGAATGCAAGTTCCGATGTGAACTTCGAGGATACCTATTGGTTCAAGAACGAATTACCCGAAGTGATCCGCGATACAGTTTTCGCTATGAATGTGGGAGATATCTTCGGACCTTATGAAATTGAGAATAGCTTGAATCTTACCAAAGTCATCGGGATGCGTCAATTACCCGATACGGTTTCTGCACGACATATCCTTATTCCAACAGGAATGAATCCAACCGACAGTATTGCCAGAACCGATGAGCAAGCGAAAGCAACAGCCGACAGTCTTTTGCGTGTGGTAAGGGCAGATCGTTCTAAATTTGTAGATCTGGTAACCCAATATTCTTCAGACAGCGGAAGTATAGCGAAAGGCGGGAAGTACGAGAATTTTACCTATGGAGCCATGGTTCCCGAGTTTAGAGACTTTACCTTTGAGAACAATACGGGCGATATGGGTGTGGTTAAAACACAGTTCGGGTATCATGTGATCGAGATCGAAAATCAGAAGAACACTCAAAAAGCTGTGAAGCTGGCGACCATTTCCAGAGAGATCGAGCCTTCAGAAAAGACCATTAACGATATTTTCTCGAAAGCGACCACATTCGAATTGGATGCACAAAAAGGTGATTTCGCCGAAGTAGCCGCAGCCGATAACAAGACGGTGAAACCGGTAAACAAAATTGGAGAACTGGATGCGAATATTCCCGGATTGGGAAGCAATCGCAGCATCGTCACTTGGGCATTCGATGAGGAGACAAATGTTGGAGACGTGAAACGTTTCAATGTGCCGGAAGGATATGTCATCGCACAACTCACTCGTAAGAATGAAAAGGGATTGATGAGCGTAGCCGAAGCTTCTGCAAAGGTGACACCCATCCTTAGAAAACAGAAAAAAGCCGATAAGATCCGTGCTTCTATCACAGGAACAACGCTTCAGGACATCGCTAGCAGTCAAAATGTGACCGTAAAGAATGCAACGGCAGTGACCATGGCAAACCCAACTATAGCCGATGCCGGAACAGAACCTAAGGTGGTGGGAGCGGCCTTTGGAACAAAAGCCGGTGAGACCACAAAACTTATTGACGGCGAGACCGGAGTATTCAAAGTAAAAGTATTGGCGTTGAACAAGGCACCCGAGCTGGATAATTATGCCTCTTTTGCAAATCAGTTGAATGCGAAAGAAGTTCCGGCCATCAACTCGAAAGTGTATAACGCGTTGAAAAGCGCCGCCGAGATCGAAGATTATAGAGCTACATTCTATTAATCGTATCTTAAATAGATATTATAAAGCCTCGCGACTGCGGGGCTTTTTTTATAGGATCATTTCAGTAAAGGGGATAAGTGTTGTATATCCCTTTTTTCTGAAATAAGCTTGGTCATTCTCGGTTCCGGTGGCCAAAATAAAATCACCACCCCAGGCTCCCAGGCTTTTCACGGTATTGGGATAATCGGTGAAGCGTGACGCTTTCACAGTGGGTAGTTGAATGATTTCTGAAATGATGGTCTCGTGCGCTTCCAGTAGTGCTTCAAAATCTGACAGAGAATAACAAAGCAATAATTTGTTGCTTATATCACTAATTTTCCGAAGCATTTGGGGAGCTACTGAAGCTTTTTCGTAACGTCGAATCCCGGCTTTGCTGTCTTGCTTTTGATTGAGATGGACAAAAAACAACTGCGCTTTGAACTCCCAGGGAAGATGGACAGGCCTGTAGGTAGGTTTAGCGGCAAAACGTTCATAAAGAAAAGGAGAATTGCTTAATGCGGCAGCAATATCGTAACCACTGCCTCCAAAGCTGTTTTCCAGCAAAAGAAATGGATCTATCTGTGCCCATGCAGCAATATTAGCGATAAGGGTAGAAGAACTTCCCAAACCCCAGTCCCGCCGAAAATCTAAAGCAGTGGTCACACGAATGCTTGCATGCGGCGCTATAAATTGCGGTTGCAATTCGAGCGCAGCATTTAATATGGACGCCAGTGTTTGTGAAACGGGATCGCTGCCTTTAGGTTGTAACCTGCCGTTGTCAAACGATAAAAAGGTCTCAAACCACTGGCTCCCGTCCGGATCCAGACTAGACCAATGGAGGCCTTGCTCATCGCCGGTCTCTACGGTAAGCGACTGTCCGTAACGGGTGGGGAAGGCCAATGCAGTTGCGCCGTCCAGCACGACGTACTCGCCCGTTAACAATAATTTTCCGTTGCTGTAGAATGTCCTTTCCAATGGTTATGAGCGAAGTGTATCTATAAATGCTACTACCGCACTATGTGAAACGGTATGTTCCTTAAAGTGGGCGATCGCTTTTTGTTTTTCAGTATCGGTGGCTTGAAATTGATTCAGGATGTTCATCAAGTGCATTTTCATGTGCCCTTTTTGAATTCCGGTGGTAACAAGTGACCGTATGGCCGCAAAATTTTGTGCCAGTCCGGCAACAGCTACGATCTCCATGAGTCGTTGAGCATTGGGTTTTTGTAAAATATCGAAAGCCAATTGCACCATTGGATGCAGGGACGTAAGACCGCCAACGGTTCCGAGAGCCAAAGGGAGTTCGATCCAAAAAGTGAATATCCCATCTTCTACCTTAGCATGTGTGAGGCTTCGGTAGGCTCCGTCCCTTGCTGCGTATGCATGCACCCCCGCTTCCACCGCCCGGAAATCGTTACCGGTGGCGAGGATCAAGGCATCGACGCCGTTCATGATCCCTTTATTGTGGGTGACCGCGCGTCTTTTTTCGGCATTGGCTATAGCGATGGCTCGCACAAACTTTTTAGCGAACACATGACCTTCCATGTGCTTGTCGGACAGATCATCCACAGCACAGCTCACTTGGGCACGTACCAAACATTCCGGGACATAGTTGGATAGTATGCTTAGCACCACTTCGGGGTAGGAGGCTGTATGCTGAAAAGAAGGATAGTTTTTAGCTTCGGTCTCGAAGGTATGAGCGATGGCTTCCAGACAACTGTTTATAAAATTGGCCCCCATGGCATCCAGGGTTTCAAAAGTGGCGTGTAATTGGTAATACCCGTCCAGTGTTTCAGTATGGTCTTGTAATTCGAGATGGGTAAGTCCGCCGCCCCGCTTCTTCATATTTTTCTGAAGGGACTCGATAGTTGCGATCAGTTTCGGATAGATTTCAGAAAAGAAAGCCGAGATATGGTCACTTTTTCCGAAGAAATTAATGTGAACCTGTCCGTTCTTTTGAGTCGCGATCACTTCGGCATTGAATCCCCCGCGCGACAGCCAGAATTTAGCAGCATTGCTCGCCGCAGCCACCACCGAACTTTCTTCAATGACCATGGGCAGGGCATACAATGTATTGTTGATTAAGAAATTTGGTGCCACCCCGAACGGCAGATAATAATTGCTGAGGGTGTTCTCTATAAAATCGTCATGAAGTCGTTGTACAGCGGAATCATCGTTCCAATAATTTTTTAAAAGAGCAACAGCGTCCGGCCGATCGGTCAGGTAATTTGCTGCCAGCCATTCAATTTTTTCTGTCTTCGATTTTTTTGAAAATCCGGAAACTGGATTCGCCATAGAATTACTGTTGAAAACACAAAGATACTATTTATGATGAACCTTTTAGCGGCTTACTTACTAACAAATACACTGTATTTAACAAAAAAACTGCCCATTTTTCGTTAAAATTTAGTAAACTTGGCCTAACAAAATTTTAACACTTTGAAGCGACTATTTTCAGTGAAGGTGCTCATGCTGTTCATTGCAGCAATTTCTACAAGTATAGCACAACAAAAAGAAATTTCATTAGAAGACATTTGGGGAGGTACTTTTCGGGCAGAACGCCTCGACGTATTACGTTCGTTGAACAACGGAAAGGAATACTCGGTTTTAAATTACGACCGCACGGCGAAGGCCTCTACCATAGATGTCTACGACTACAAAAGCGGGGATAAGGTGCGTACACTGGTCAATACCAGCGAATTACCCGGTATTGAATATATTATCTCGTACGAGTTCAGTCAAGACGAATCTAAAGTGCTTTTGGCAGCTCAATTAGAGCAGATCTACCGCCGTTCTTCTTTAGGGACGTATTTTATTTATGATCTCGACAAGAAGACACTTACGTTAGCGTCACCCAACAAGATACAGGAGCCCACCTTTAGTCCCGATGGTTCTAAATTAGCCTACGGGTATTCGAATAATTTGTACTACAAGGATCTTACTACCGGAGAAGAAGTACAGATCACTACCGATGGCAAAAAGAATTCCATTATCAATGGTATCACCGATTGGGTGTATGAGGAGGAATTTGCGTTTGTTCGTGCCTTCGACTGGAATGCTACGGGGTCAATGATCGCTTTTATTCGATTCGACGAAACCGATGTGCCGGAATTTTCAATGGATATGTATGGTGAAGACCTATACCAAACACAACAGGTCTTTAAATACCCAAAAGCAGGTGAGGCCAATGCTAAGGTTTCTTTGAAAATGTACGATCTTTCCACCAAAGCCACTAGCCATGTGGATCTTTCAGCATTTAACAATTATTACATCCCACGAATCCTTTGGACACAAGACCCTAATGTTTTAAGTGTGCAAACGACCAATAGACACCAGAATGAACTAGACTTGATCTTTGTAAATGCGAAGGATACTTCCGCAAAACGCATCTACCAAGAGACAGATGCAGCCTATGTTGATGTTACCGACAACCTCACTTTTCTAAACGATAACAGTTTTATATGGACCAGTGAGAAGAACGGGTGGAACCATATCTATCATTACGATAAGAACGGCACACTTATTAACCAAATCACCGATGGTAAATGGGAAGTGACCAATTACTATGGGTTCGATCAAAGTACAGGTCGTATCTATTACCAAAGTACCGAGAATGGAAGTATCAATCGCGATGTGTATTCCATATTGCGTTCCGGTAAGAACAAGGTGCGTCTTAGTGACCGTACCGGCACCAACAGTGCTGACTTTAGCGCCAATTACACCTATTATATCAATACGTTCTCCAATGCCGAAACTCCGTATGTGTTCACTCTTAATAATGCCAAAAACGGAAAAGTGATCCGGGAGATAAAGAATAATGCTGCATTAAAAAGTGTGGTGTCAGATTATAAGACCTCACCTAAGGAATTCTCTACTATCAATGTAAATGGGTACGACCTCAATATGTACACCATTAAGCCTTTGGATTTTGATGCATCCAAAGAGTATCCGCTGTTTATGTATCAATATTCCGGTCCGGGATCTCAAAATGTCTCCAATAGCTGGGGGAGTGCAAACGATTATTGGCACCAAATGTTGGCCCAACAAGGCTACGTAATTGTTTGTGTAGATGGTCGCGGAACAGGACTGAAAGGGCGGGATTTTAAAAAAATGACACAAAAGGAGTTAGGGAAGTATGAAGTTCAGGATCAGATTGCAGCAGCGCAGAAATTAGGAGCTTTGCCATATATTGATGCCAACCGCATTGGAATATGGGGATGGAGTTACGGTGGTTTTATGGCGGCCAATTGTTTGTTTCAGGCAGCCGACACCTTTTCTATGGCAATATCGGTAGCACCTGTATCGAGCTGGCGTTTTTACGATACCATCTATACCGAGCGCTATATGCAAACACCGCAGGAGAACCCTACGGGCTATGACGAGAACTCACCTATCTCGCATGTAGACAAGTTAGAAGGAGACTTCCTTTTGGTGCACGGCAGTGCCGATGACAATGTACACGTACAAAACACCATGCGATTGGTGGAGGCTCTTGTACAAGCAGACAAAGCTTTCGACTGGGCGATCTATCCCGATAAGAACCACGGTATTTACGGGGGTAATACACGCTTGCACCTTTATAAGAAAATGACACGATTTATCCACGAGACCTTGGGGGAGCCCAAAACTACCCTCATGGAGGTAAAAAAGTAATTAACAACCAACTTAAATAGTAACTAAATACAATATACTATGTCGACAACTCTCCAAAATCAAAAACAATTATTTGGACATCCGGTAGGACTGTACGTGCTTTTCTTTACTGAAATGTGGGAGCGTTTCTCTTACTACGGAATGCGAGCCATATTAGTATTATATCTTGTGGCACAATCTACTGGGGATAATGCCGGTTTAGGTTGGAGCAACGGTGAAGCACTTGCCTTATACGGATGGTATACGATGTTAGTGTATGTAGCTTCCATTCCGGGTGGTTGGATCGCCGATAAATTTTTAGGTCAGAAGAAATCTGTTCTCTACGGGGGAATTCTTTTGGTAGCAGGCCATAGTATTTTAGCTGTGGAACAAATGTGGGCATTCTATAGCGGACTCGGATTGATTATCGCTGGTGTGGGCATGCTAAAGCCTAACATTTCAACCATGGTGGGAGGCTTGTATAAGCAAGGAGATATTAGAAGAGATAAAGGCTTTACAATTTTCTATATTGGGATCAATATTGGTGCCTTTTTGTCAAGTTTAATAGTAGGATATGTAGGTGAAGTTCATGGCTGGCATTACGGCTTCGGATTAGCCGGAATTGGAATGGCACTGGGACTTATTCAGTATTTAGTAGGTCAAAAACATTTGAAACATGTAGGGAATTATTCCGGAACTTCAGAAAACATTGAAGAGAAAGAAGCGATGAAACGCCCGCTAACTAAGATCGAAAAGGATCGAGTTGTCGTCTTGTTCATTTCCTTCTTGTTAGTGATCGTGTTTTGGGGCGCCTTTGAACAAGCAGGGGGTCTTATGAATATTTATGCTTCGGAAAAGACCGATAGGATGTTTATGGGCTGGGAAGTTCCCGCCTCATGGTTCCAGTCGCTCAACGCCATGTTTATTATTCTTTTAGGAACCAGTGTCGCTGCATATTGGGCAAACAGAAAACTGAAAGGCAAAGTGTCTACATCACTATTTAAGATGATCATCGGACTTATTATCATGGGAACAGGATTCTTCTTCATGACTGCTGCTGCAGCCGAATTTAACAGTGATGGTGCCTCAGCTATGTATTGGTTGGTACTAGCGTATCTATTCCATACGGTAGGAGAGCTGTGTATTTCACCGGTTGCCCTTTCCTATATTACGAAATTAGCCCCTTTAAAGTACGCTTCTTTAATGATGGGTGTCTACTTTGCAATGACCGGTTTTGGAAATAAACTGGCAGGTCTTTTGGGTGAAGCTTCCGAGAGTTTAGGAGAGTATACCATATTTACGGGAATAGCAATATTTTGTGTTGCGTTTGGTTTCTTGGTGATGCTTTTCAGAAAGAAACTCGAAAAACTTACACATGGTGCCGAAGATAATGAACGAAAAATGGACACTATGGAACAAGAACCCTACGAACTTGCTGACCCAAAAATCAACGAATAGATCCTTTTAAAATTTTTCCGATATGAACACAGATATTGAAAATCTATTCAAAGACAAAGTGTTGGGTCATCCGGCAGGTTTGTTCGTACTTTTTTTTACTGAAATGTGGGAACGCTTCTCGTATTACGGGATGCGGGCTTTATTGGTGCTTTTCTTTACCGCCTCTTTGATGGACGGCGGTTGGGGCTGGCCACGTGAGCACGCCTTTGCAATCTTTGGTACCTACACCTCATTGGTCTACCTATCCACTTTATTGGGAGGATACATGGCCGACAAGAAAATTGGGTATCGTTGGGCAGTAGTGATTGGAGCTTTGTTAATGACCTTGGGGCATGCCTGTATGGCCATTGAAGTTCCTTTTTTCATCTATACCGGATTGACCTTACTGGTATTTGGTAGTGGGTTCTTTAAACCTAATATGACGTCTATCATTTCTGAAATGTATGTCGACAGACCGGAAAAAAAGGACGGTGCCTATACCATTTTTTATATGGGAGTGAATGCAGGAGCCTTTTTAGGAATTTTACTGTGCGGATACCTAGGAGAAAAAGTAGGTTGGAGCTGGGGCTTTGGAGTAGCGGGAATCTTCATGTTATTCGGACTTCTACAGTTCTGGTTTGCTCGAAATATCTTCGGAAAGATTGGCCTTAAACCAGAAAAGAAAGGAGAATTCATCGAAGAACTGCAAACGGACGAGTCTAAACCTAATCCTTTTACAAACTTACAATTGGCTTTAATTGTTATTTCAGCCGTACTCGGTCTGGCATGGATTCTTAATGATCCTGTGGCAAAGATCAGTGAAGGTGCATACAATCTTTTCGAGTTTGATATTTTAGGAATGGATGGTTCTAATTTTGTGATCTTGACCTCGCTTCTTCTATTTATTCTCTTGTTAATTATTCGAATTCCAAAATACACCCGTATCGTGCGAGACCGAATGCTGGCGGTAGTATTCTTTGCGTTTATAACGATTTTCTTCTGGGCAATTTTTGAACAAGCTCCAGGTTCTCTTACCATCTTCGCGAATGACTATACCCAGCGAGTGTTGGAGGGAGATTCAGCGCTTATCTTTAAAATTGTGAATTCGCTAATGACATTGATACCTCTAGGAATTATTACATGGGTATTATGGTTGTTGTTCAAAAAGACTTTTGCGAAATACGCAGTTTCCAATATTTTTCTGGCGACCAGTTTCGTGATCATTTGGGGTATCGCGCTGTGGATGTTATATACTGAATTCTTAAAAGAAATTGCTGAAGTACCTGCATCTTGGTTCGGTGTCTTGAACTCTCTCTTTATCATCACCTTTGCACCGCTGTTCTCTAAGTGGTGGGAAAGTAAATACAACCCTAACGCAAATATGAAATATGCCCTTGGAATGATTCTGTTGGGGATTGGGATGGCATGTGTAGCCATAGGAGCTTCCGATATTCCCGTAGGGGCCCAAACAGCGGCAGTTAGTATGATCTGGTTGATACTTGTCTATTTCTTCCACACTATGGGAGAACTCTGTATATCCCCTGTAGCCCTTTCGTATGTAAGTAAACTGGTTCCAGGACGAATGATCGCTATGATGTTTGGAATCTGGTATTTGGCTGTAGCCATTGGGATGAAGTTAGCAGGTGTCTTCGGAGAGGTGTCTGAAGGGATTGCTGAAACCGAAGGACTCAGTTATTTCTTCTGGTTGCTTACTGCCATAGCAGTGGGACTGGGAGTTCTTTCGGCATTGCTATATCCCGTTATAAAGAAACTGATGCACGGCGTGCGTTAAACACAATAGAAACACTCTAAAAACGTTCCTCTTTTGTGGAACGTTTTTTGTTACAATTATTTCAGAAATAAAAATTACAGAATGAGACATTTATTACTTGTAGCTTTAGTATTCGTCGTGGGAACGGCAAGTGCACAATCCATCAAATGGATGACCATGAACGAAGCATTGGCTGCGCAGAAAAAAGAACCCAAGAAGATCTTTATGGATGTCTACACGACGTGGTGTGGACCTTGTAAGCTATTGGACAAAAATACATTTAGCGATAAGAACGTCATAAAGTTCATCAATGATAACTATTATGCTGTGAAGTTTAACGGCGAAGGGACAGAGGAGATCACCTATCAGGATTTCACTTATACCAATCCTAATTATCAGGAAGACAGAAAAGGGAGAAACGCCACTCATTTCTTTGCAGATGCGCTTAAACTAAGGGGATACCCGAGTTTGGTCTTTTTTAAAGAAGATGGTACGTTGATTCAGGCGATTCCGGGCTATAAAACACCACAGCAATTGGAGATATACCTGAAAATGATCGCCAACAACGATTATGCCACGTTGACCACCGCCGAAGCGTGGGAAAAATATCAAAAGAATTTTAAAGGCACATTCTAGAGTAGTGTTTTAGTTAAGTGTTTTACTACTCCAAGATGAAAGCTCCTCTCGCACCTGTATGGTAGAAGGGGAGCTTTCTTTTTTGGCAGGTAGCTTTCCAGCGATTCACGTAAGAAGTGTAATTGCTGCCGTCGGCAATAATCAAGTCGGGCCGCAGCGAATCAATGAGACGGTCCAGATGGAGCTTCGGACTTTGCGTGAGTATTACAATGTTGATGCGATCCTTTACTCCATATACCCCCAAACTATCCACGACCAGTATTTTTTGCTTTCTAAAAGCGAACAGTTTTGGTATCATTGCTTCGGAAACACTATCAATTCTACGTCCTACACGATAGGTACTAACGGGAAAGGTACTGGATATTCCCTGCGATGTATCTTCTGTGTATAACACCATTTCCGAAGCATTCGAATATGCGATCACACTATGGCGGTTCTTCTGAAAAACAATAAGTTGTTGTTGTGAAGCACGATGTTTCTCCCAAAATAGAACACAAATAAAAAGCAGTATTCCTGCCAGTGCCTTAATTACACGTTTGCCATTCCATTTCTTCAGCAATAGGATGCATACAATTATAAGAACATACGCGGCAAGCACCTGGGTTTCAGAGAAAGGGATGTTGCTAAACAATAGATCCTCTTTGCCCGCAACCCAATCCACAAAGGCATTCAATGTTTCGATCGCAGTCGCATATCCTTCCGCAACAAGTTTGGGCACTTCGTCGATAAGTGTCCAAACAATCACTACAATACCGCCGGCCAGTAAAAGTGCTAAAAAAGGTAGGATAACGATATTGGTAAGGAGAAATAAACCGGGAAATTGATGGAAATAATAGAGACTGAGGGGAAGGATACCCAGTTGGGCACTTAAAGTAACGGTGATGATCCCCCATAGTTTTTTAGCGATAATGTTCTTACAATGTACTAATCTAAAGAGGAAGGGCTGTACCCAGAGGATAAAGAAAACTGCGAGATAGCTAAGCTGGAATCCTACGTGAAACAACCATAGAGGCTCAAGAAGCAGCAATACCATGTAGGAAAGAAATAGGGTATTTATCGAATTGGTAGGACGGCGGCTGGCTTGTGCGAAGGTGAAGAAACTGAACATGCTTACGGCGCGAACAACAGATGGCGATGCTCCGGCGATCAAAGCAAATCCCCAAAGGAGCAACACAATAAGAATGGAGCGCACTAAAGCACCATGGGGCAACCGACACAAGGGATATAACAATTGCGACAGAAGTAGAAAAAGAATTCCCACGTGTAATCCGGAAACAGCAAGGATGTGAATAGCGCCTGCGGCAGCATAGGCTTTATAACGTTCCGGGTCAATCTCATTGCGCTCTCCAAGAACCAGTGCTTGGAGAATGCTGCGTTCTTCAACGCCTATAGAAGTCTGTTTTAGCTTTGAAATAATATGTGCACGTATAGATTCGGCGCTTCCGCGAAGGCTCCAATCTCCTTTGGATCTTTTTACAATTGCTTCGGAATCAATTCGGAACTGATGATGCACTTTCAACGTTCGAAGATAGGCTGCATAATCGAATTGAAAAGGGTTGAGCGACCCGGGAGTTTCAGAAAGTGCTGCGTGTACCAAGAGCAGGTCATCACTAGTGAATTTTGAGCCTGTGCTGTCCTTTTTAACAGATAAGAGCACCTTACCCGATGTATGCCGGTTATTGTATCCAGTCACTTCGGCAATGTATTTTTGGTTGTATCGATCCGGTTTCAGAATTGCCGTAACTTTTAGCGTGAAGAGAGCCGTTGTATCTAGAGAGGCCACATGAGAATAATGCCGCGGCTGGGCGTTGGGTTGCCGTAGCTGGTAGTTCACATAGCCAATGAGCAGGAAGCAGAAATAGGTCGCTATTCCGAAAAGGACAGTGGGAATAAGTTGCTTTCTTCCTCGCCACCACAGAACAACCAGCATTCCGAAGCAAAAAAGGGATAAGAAAATAAGATATCGTGAAAAATTAGGAAAGAAATGAGCCAGCAGAATCCCAAGTGTGAGAAATACCGAAAACCTTACGACAGCAACATTGATGAATTTCATCCCAGTATCTTAAAACAAAGTTTAAAATAAACTGGGAAGGAACCCTAAGATACGAAAATTTAAATGACGCGACGAACCTCCACAAAGGCTTTCTTCCAATAGTCTTCCTCGAGAGAAGAGATGATCACTCCTTTTGAGGTTGTGGAATGAATAAACAGGATCTCACCTCGTTTGTTTTCAACGACCAAGCCAACGTGGTTAATGGAATTTCGTCGGCTGGTCTTAAAGAACACTAGATCTCCTTCGGTCACTTCCTTTAATTTGACCGAGACCCCTTTGCTAGCCATGTCTCTTGAGATACGCGGCATGATAACGTTTTCTTTTTTGAAGGCTGTATATACCAGACCGGAACAGTCCATACCCTCTTCGGTGGTGCCGCCAAACTTATAGCGGGTCCCCTCAAAGGATCTAGCGAAATCGATAATATTTTCAAGTTTGTTCTTATTCGAATCAGCCGTAACCACCTCGTCCGCTTCGGTTGTTGTGATAATAATGTTTTTTTTATCTTCCTTTTTTTCGACCGTTCGTGTGCGATTGGGTTTGCCTTTGGAATTTACAATGATCGTTTTAGTGGCGGTGTGTTTAGAGCTGCCGCAGGAAGCTAGAAATATAGGGAGGAGGGCAAGTAGGAACAGTTTTTTCATTGCAGGCAAATTCCAATAGTTGCCTATAAAACTAAGGATTTTTTCTTAGGTAGCAGATAATGCCTCGTAAATTAATTGCGCTGTGGTGTCGCTGGCTCCTTTACCTCCCAGTTTTTTTTCAAGGTCGTAATAGTCCAAGAACAAGGTTGCCCTGCGATACGGATCCAAGATGGCGGTTAACTCTTTTTTTAATTTTTCTGAAGAGAAGTCGGTTTGTATCAGCTCTGTCACCGCTTCCTTGTCCAGAATGAGGTTCACCAGTGAAATATATTTTAAGCGGATCACGCGTTTTGCGATCTCATAAGAGATCCTGCTGCCTTTATAACAAACAACTTGCGGTACCTTGAACAAGGCAGTCTCTAACGTAGCGGTGCCCGAGGTCACCAAGGCAGCCTCTGAAATACTAAGCAGGTCGTAGGTTTGGTTAAGTAACAGATGTACATTTTGTTTCTGAATGAAGGGCGCATAGAAATCGGCTTCCTGACTGGGCGCTCCTGCAATGACGAACTGGTATTCTTTGAAATCTTCAACCACAGATAACATAACCTGAAGCATCTTGGAGATCTCCTGCTTCCTGCTTCCCGGAAGCAGGGCAATGACAGGACGTTCATCCCAGCCGTTTTGTTTTTTAAAAGCTTCGGGGTGTACCTGCTCCCTGTCGGAAATAGCGTCAATAAGCGGATGCCCGACAAAGTGAACTGGGAAGTCATGTTTCTTTTCATAAAACTCCTTTTCAAAAGGAAGAATTACATACATGGCATCAATGTCCCGCCTAATACTCTTAATTCGACCCTCTTTCCAAGCCCATATTTGAGGTGAGATGTAATAATGGGTTCTAAATCCTTTTTGTTTTGCCCATTTTGCAATGCGAAGATTAAAGCCTGGGTAATCGATAAAAATGATCACATCCGGTTGGAAGTCTTCGATATCTTTTTTACAAAAACGTATGTTCTGAAGGATTGTTCTAAGATTGAAAATTACCTCTATAAACCCCATAAAGGCCAGGTCCCGGTAATGTTTTACCAAGGTTCCTTGAGCCTGTTCCATAAGATCGCCACCCCAACATCTAAATGAAGCGTTAGCATCTATTTTAGATAGCGCCTTCATAAGATTGGCGCCATGCAGGTCTCCCGATGCTTCTCCGGCTATAAGGTAATATTTCATTTAATAGAACTTTGAGATCAACACCACGATCGCAGCAATTAGCGTAGCTAGTACGACACCCCGTGCCCTGTAATACTGGTTCTTTTTCAGAAACACAAAAAAGGCGGCTAAATTGAGCAAGGCACCCAACGCTATAATGGTGCCCAAAAGATCTTGATCGACAGCCACCTGTAGGGTTTCATCCAGCGACAACCCTTTTATTTGTGAAAGGATGAACACGTACAGATAACTACCCGTTAGGTTTGCAATCAACCCGACTAAAACTCCTATGGCAATGCCTTTTGCGATGGTCTTGTTCATGAAAGCTCCCAGGTATTAATATCTTTAATTGCATGATGCGCTGTAAGATCAAACTGTACCGGAACTACCGAAATATAACCGTTGTGCAACGCCCACTCATCGGTATCTTCACCTTTGTCCTCATTAACAAACTCTCCGGTTAACCAGTAATATTCGCGTCCCAATGGGTTGACTCGTTTGTCGAATTGTTCTTCCCAGTGAGCATTGGCCTGTCGGCACACCTTGATCCCTTTAATTTCTTTTTTAGGTAATTTCGGGATGTTCACATTAAGTACAACACCCGTAGGAAGCCCTTTTTTTAAACATTGGGAAGCGATCGATTTAACAAAAGACCTCGCAGGTTCAAAATCGGCTTCCATAGAATAATCCAACAATGAGAACCCGATGGAAGGAATGCCTAACGTTCCGGCTTCCACTGCTGCACTCATGGTTCCGCTGTAGATCACATTAATGGAAGAATTGCTACCATGATTGATACCGCTTACGCAAAGGTCCGGTTTTCTTTTTAGTATTTCGTTGACAGCCAATTTTACACAGTCTACGGGTGTCCCGCTACAGCTGTACTCTTGGTGGGTTTGATCCTCTAGCACTTTTACCTTGTCGCAGTAGAGCGTATCGTTTATAGTAATGGCATGTCCCATGGCGCTTTGTGGAGAATCCGGTGCGACCACACATACGTCTCCAAGGGTATTCATCACTTCAATTAGCATTCGAATTCCGGGAGCTGTGATCCCATCGTCATTGGTTACTAGAATTAACGGTTTTTTCTTAGCCATTTAGCAGATTTTTCTACTGCTAAAATACACATTTTATTAGGGTTTGCGTTATTAGTTTGTTTAACAAAAAATTAGTATCATTATGTCCTGTTGGCACGGTTTTTTCTATAATTTAGGAGATTCAAATTAAGAAGATTGATATGCGTATTATGAAAAAGAATTTTAAGGTGTTGTTTATAGCTGTATTCGTTGCAGTTGCTTCTTGTAGTTTCACAACAAAGGAGTTTAATGACCCCGACAAAGATAAATTGCTCATTGACCTCATTACTTATGTACTTCAGAAGGGTCATTACGATCCCGCCGATATGGACGACACTTTTTCTCAAGGGGTGTATTCCGACTTTATTGACGGGTTGGATCCCATAAAGCGTTATTTCCTGGCTTCAGATATTGAAGAATTCAGTAAATACCGAAATGAGATCGATGACCAGATAAAAAATAAGGACCTTACGTTCTTCAATTTGGTGTACGAGCGTTTTACGCAGCGTATGGAAGAAGCCAAGTCCATGTACGAGTCGGTTTTGGATAGTCCTTTTGATTATAGCGAAAACGAGGTGATCAATGTGGATTACGACGAGTTGGACTACGCAAAGACCAAGGAAGAGCTTAAGGAGCGATGGAGATGGCAGCTTAAATTCTCAACCATTTCTTCTTATTACGATCTGGTACAGGAGAAGAATTCGGTGGCAGAACGCAAACAAGAAGCAGCCGAAAAAGGGGAGGAGTATAAACCAACACCTAACGAAGGACTTTCTCTCGCCGAGCTAGAAGCAAAATCTCGCAATACCACAAAGACTTCTTTAAAGGAATACTTCGACTTTACAAAAGATTTGGAACGTAAGGATTACTTCGCTGTGTTTTTAACTACCATTGTTGAAGAGTTCGACCCACATACCAACTATTTTGCACCACCGGATCGCGATCGTTTCGATTTACGTATGTCTGGAAAATTAGAAGGGATCGGAGCACGGCTTCAGAAGAAGAATGATTACATCACGGTGATTGAAATTATAAGTGGCGGACCGGCATGGAGAGGAGAGCACATTGCGGTAGGAGACATGATCCTAAAGGTTAAACAAGCCGATGAAGAGGAGCCTGTGAGCGTAGTTGGAATGCGTATTGATGATGCTGTGAAATTGATCAAAGGCCCTAAAGGGACCGAGGTAACGCTTACCATCAAAAGAGTGGATGGGACCATAGAAGATGAGGTAATTACACGGGATGTGGTGGAGTTGGAAGAAACGTATGCAAAATCTACTGTGATCGAGAAAGACGATCGAAAATTTGGTTTGATAAACCTTCCACAGTTCTATTTTGATATGGAAAACTATAAGGAACGCAATGCCGCAAGTGATGTAAAACAAGAAATCGAACGTCTAAAAGGTGAAGGGATGGAAGGATTGATCCTTGATCTTAGAGATAATGGCGGAGGATCTTTAAAGACAGCTGTAGATATTGGCGGCTTGTTCATTAAGGAAGGTCCTATGGTGCAAGTAGCTTCCGGTGGTGGACGAAAGGAGATCTTAGAAGATAAGAATGATGATATCGCATGGGATGGACCGTTGGTTATCCTGGTGAATGAACTGTCTGCTTCAGCTTCCGAAATTTTAGCCGCTGCTATGCAGGATTACAAGCGCGCCATCATTATAGGAAGCGAACAAACCTATGGAAAGGGAACCGTTCAAAACTTGATCGATCTCAATCAGTGGTTACGACAAAACGATATGGGAGATATGGGAGCGTTAAAGCTTACCACTCAAAAATTCTACCGAGTGAACGGAGGTTCCACACAACTTGAAGGAGTAAAGAGTGACGTAGTCATGCCGGATCGCTATAGCTATATAGACGTTGGCGAGCGCGATTATGACAATCCGTTGCCTTATGACAAGATTGATCCTGCAAAATATGATGCGTGGGATGGCTACATCGATTTTGAAGAGACCATCGAGAAAAGCAAGGCTAGAATGGCCAAAAGTGAGCAACTGGCCCTTATAGAGCAAAACGCACGTTGGATCAAGACCAAAAGAGATGAGATGGAAGTGAGCTTAAACTACGATGCATACGCTGCCGAGATCGAAAAGCGTAAAGAAGAAAGTAAAAAATTCGATACGATCGATAATTATGACAATAAGTTGAGCTATCGCTCACTGCCTTACGAAATAGAGCTTATGCGCCAAGACACAACCCTTCGCGAGAAAAGAAAACGTTGGCACAAGAACCTTGCAAAGGATATTTATGTGGAAGAAGCAGTACACGTATTGGAAGACCTTAAATTGAACAACATTAAAAAAGGTAAAATGGCGAACATTAAGAATTAATTTTTTAATGAGTAGATCGACCTCCTTAACACACATTGCGCTCCAAAAGTTCAAACGAAACTTTTGGGGCGTTTTTAGTTTCTGTTTCTTGGTGATTTGTGTTTTAACAGCCATTTTCGCCTATGCACTGGCACCCGATAATACTGAGAATGCAAACCAGATGCATCTCTCGATACATTCCAAACCACCCGGATTTGAAGTGACTATGCTTACAATCCCTTCGGAAGTGGAAACACAAAGTGCTTTTTCCCGTTTTTTCTTCGGAAGGAAGAGTGCAGCAACCGAAATTCCTATATCAGACTACAAGCTGGAGTCGCAACATATTTCCATTACAGAGTACACTTTGGATGGAACCCAAGGCCTTCAAAAGGAATATGAGCTTTCACAATTCCCCGAAGCGACCGCATTGGAGGACATTCCGAAGCAATACATAAAAACTCAAAAATTCCTCCTAGGAACCGATAAATACGGGCGGGATCTACTAAGCAGGATGCTCATAGGCATCCGGATCTCTCTGGCTATTGGCTTTGTAGCTGTCTTTATTTCACTCGTGATTGGCATTACATTGGGGGCGATAGCCGGATATTTTGGTGGGAAAGTAGATGCTGCAATTATGTGGATTATCAACGTGACCTGGTCGATACCCACACTATTACTTGTTATTGCCATCACTTTGGCATTAGGCAAGGGTTTTTGGCAGGTTTTTATAGCTGTCGGACTTACAATGTGGGTGGAAGTTGCGCGAGTGGTGCGCGGGCAGGTAATGGGAGTCAAAGAAATGCAGTATGTTACGGCAGCCAGAGCACTGGGGTATGACCATTTCAGGATCATCACAAAGCACATTTTGCCAAATGCCATGGCCCCTGTGATTATTATTTCGGCGGCGAACTTTGCCGGTGCGATCCTAATAGAAAGCGGGTTGAGCTTTTTGGGAATAGGGGCGCAGCCTCCTATGCCCAGTTGGGGCGGGATCATTAAAGATCATTATGCCTATATTATTTTAGGGAAGCCGTATCTTGCCATCATTCCCGGGGTGGCCATCATGAGTTTGGTGACAGCTTTTATGCTCATAGGAAATGCGATGAGAGATGCGCTGGATGTAAAGAATTAATCACTTCATGAAACGAAAATACCTCTATCCACTACTTACAGTGCTCATTATTATTGGGTTGTATTATGCCGAAATCTATGTAGACAGGAAGAACGAAATGTATCCGGAAACGACACTTCCGGACAGAGACGTTTCAACAGCTGAGTTTGATGACCGCTTTCTTCCCGCTTCCACTACGGGTGTTGTAATAGAACACAATCATTTTACTTTGTCCTATGCCGAAGAACATGAACAGGCAGAGTGGGTCGCCTACGAACTTGCAAAGTCACATCTTTCTAAGAACGAGTATGAACGGCCTGATTTTGTTGAAGACAGGAAGATAGCATCTAAATCGGCACATTGGAGCAGCTATAAGAATTCAGGATATGATCGAGGTCATTTATGTCCGGCAGGGGACAGACGTTTTTCTTTTAACGCCTATTTAGAAACCTTTCTCACCAGCAATATTAGTCCCCAAAACAATGAGTTCAACGGTGGCATATGGAATAAACTGGAGCAACAAGTTCGGTATTGGGCTAAAAAATACGATGGTGTCTATGTCGTTACCGGAGGAGTCCTCAAGGAGGGTCTTCCGGTCATAGGCGTTGAAAAAGTATCGGTGCCGGGTGCCTTTTATAAGATCGTTGTGGATGCTTCGGAAAAAGATCTAAAGGCCATTGCATTTCTCATCCCCAATGCGCCCACGAACAAATCATTTTACGATTATGTGGTATCCATCGATGAAATAGAAACGATCACCCATATTGATTTCTTTTCAAACCTGCCCGATTCCGAAGAAATTAAACTCGAAAAGATGATCGATCCCAAGGCTTGGGGGAAACGCTAATATCAAGGCCTGCCACACACCGTTTTCCATATACATAGGTTTTAGGAGAATTTGATCCTAAGTCTTACAAAAATAAACAGTGGTTTTCTTGGAAACGGCTGCGCATTATTTTTTGTGTTCAATAAATTACAAAAAAGTAATGCTTGCCACCCCGATCATTATTCAAACAGATATAATATTATTTGACTTTAGGGTCACGAATAATAGTAATTAGAAGCATCTAGTCTTACAAAAATAAACAGTGGTTTTCTTTGATACGGCTGCGCATTATTTTTTGTGTTCAATAAATTACAAAAAAGTAATGCTTGCCACCCCGATCATTATTCTAACAGATATAGTATTATTTGACTTTAGTATCACGAATAATAGTAATTAGAAGCATCCAGTCTTACAAAAATAAACAGTAGTATGGTGAAGCCCCATAAGCCGGAACCTCCGTAGCTAAAGAATGGTAAGGGGATCCCTACTGTAGGAAATAGTCCGGTGACCATCCCTACGTTTACAAAAAAGTGAAGAAATAGGATTGAGGCAACGCTATACCCATAAACACGACTAAACTGATTCTTCTGTTTTTCGGCTAAAAAAAGGATTCTTAGAATAAGTGCCACAAAAAGAAGAACCACTAAAATACTTCCCAGAAAACCCCATTCTTCACCCACGGTACTAAAAATATAATCGGTTTGTTGTTCAGGTACAAAATTGCCTTTGGTCTGCGTTCCTTGCGTCCATCCCTTTCCGGTCCAACCGCCGCTCCCAATGGCGATCTCACTCTGATTGGTGTTATAACCAATTCCTTTGGAATCTACCTCCTTTCCCAAGACAATATTGAAACGATCCCGGTGTCGCTGTTCAAAGACATTGTTAAAGATATAGTTCACCGAAAAGGCGAAGCCAATACACGCACCTGTTATGACTAGATATTTAAAGAGTTTGGGCCGCTTTTTCCTGTTTCGAAGAAATAGAATACCGGCGATCAAGACCACTCCCAGGATCACCCAAATCACCCCGAACAAAAGAGTACCGACAAACAGTCCGGCCCCAAAAAATACCAAAAGCAAATACACAAAATGGAGTCCTTCCCGGTACAAGGGAAAAACAAAGGCAGCATAGATAAGGGCACTTCCAGGGTCGGGTTGAGGTACGATAAGTATCGCAGGTAAGGCGATGATAATGAAGGTTCGCAGTTGGTGTTTGAATTCCTTAATATTGGTTTGAATGTCACTTACATATTTCGCTAACGCTAAGGCAGTGGCAGCTTTGGCAAATTCACTGGGCTGTAAGCTGAAATTACCGAATCCGTACCATGACGTAGCACCATTTACGTTCTTTCCAAAAATAAAGAGCCCGATGAGTGATAGAAGGGCGACAATATAGATCACACTGGAGAAACGCTCGTAGAACTTGGCTTCAATCGCTAAAATAAAGACGATAAGCAAGATGCTCATTACGATAAAGAACAACTGCTTGTTGTAGATCTGACTGAAATCAAAGAATGAACTGGCAGTATCACTCAACGATGCCGAATAGATATTCATCCAGCCGATTCCCACTAACACGCCATAGAGCAGAATGATGCTCCAATCGAATTTTAGGATCCCTCTTCCGCCGGCCATTATTGGTTGATTTTAAACGGCTCCCCGCTATAGGGTTTGGCGTATTCGGCTTCCAGACTACCGTTTAGTACAAAATTCTCCATGTCGGTGCGAGTGATCTCTCCTTTAATGTATTTTTCGATCATAAGTCCGGCAATGCGTCCTGCCCACCTGGAGCCCCAGTATCCGTTTTCTACGAATACTGCAATGGCGATCTTAGGATCATCCTTCGGTGCGAAGGCGACAAAAATTGAATGGTCGGTAAGCTGCATGCGTTTTCCGTTTACACGTATAAAATTTTCCGCAGTACCCGTTTTTCCGCAGATCTCAATACCCGGAATTTGAATATGTGAAGCCGTTCCTTTATTGTACACATCGAACATTCCTTCAACTACAGGCTCAAAGAAACGCGGTTCTATGGTAGTATGGTACTTTTCGGTGTATACTGAGGGAATAGTATCCACGCCGCCAATGTTCTTGATGACATGCGGCTTGTAGTACCAGCCCCGATTCGCAATGGTGGCTGCGAAATTAGCCATTTGCATAGGGGTAAGGGATACCTCACCTTGTCCAATAGCATTCGAGATGGTTGCCGTAGCATACCATTTGTAAGTAGGATAGTTGTAGCTTCGGTTGTAGTACTTTGCATCAGGGATGTATCCGGGTCTGCCACTGGGAAGATCATATCCCATAAACTGGTCCAAACCAAAACTGGCTAAATGATCGTGCCAGTTGTCGATCCCTTCCTGCGGTGAGGGATACTTCTCGATGGCCCGACGGTATACAGTACAGAAATAAGCATTACAGGAATTCGCGATTCCTGCAACCATAGCCAGTGGACTGTAATGATGGTGACACCCTAATTTCCGGCCACGGCCATATATATAGCCGCCATGACACGAAATAGTTTCCTTGGTATCGATCACACCTTCCTGCAGACCAATAAGCGCTGTGAGCGTCTTAAAGGGCGAGCCGGGAGGGTATTCTCCTTGGAGTCCGCGATCGAACAGTGGTTTCGCAATAGTGTCGTAATACAGTTTCGTAAAGTTTCGGGAGCGTTCTCTGCCCACCAAGAGACTTGGATCGTAATTGGGGGCTGTGACCAAGGTAAGGATCTCACCTGTAGCGGGCTCTATCGCCACGATCCCACCTCGTTTGTTTACCATGAGGGCTTCCCCGTATTCCTGAAGCACAGCGTCTATTGTCAAGGTGATATCTTTCCCGCGTTCCGGTAATGTATCGAAAATACCATCTTTATAAGGTCCAATATCCCTATTGAAGCGATCTTTCTGAATATATTTTACTCCTTTTATACCGCGTAACACCTCTTCGTACTGGCTCTCCACTCCTTGCATCCCAATGAGATCTCCCATTTGATAATATGGATTCTTTTCAATAATACGGTTATTTACTTCAGCAATATATCCCAGCACGTTGGCAGAATGATCCACTTGATAATCACGCAAGGATCGTTTTTGAATATAGAACCCTTCATATTTATGCATTTTTTCAGAGAGATATGCATATTCTTCTTTTGTGAGCTGAGGAATTACCACCGAAGGCAATCGGGGGGAATAAATAGTGGCTTTTTT
Source organism: Altibacter lentus (assembly GCF_000746845.1). Taxonomy (GTDB): domain Bacteria; phylum Bacteroidota; class Bacteroidia; order Flavobacteriales; family Flavobacteriaceae; genus Altibacter; species Altibacter lentus. The sequence continues at coordinate 2,563,333 of NZ_KN050846.1, forward strand.
TAATATTGATTTAAAATCTTCTTTGGTAATACGTAAGATATCACAGAACTCAAGGGTGTCCAAAGGTTTTACATTTCGCGGGACCACCATGACATCGTAAGACGGCTGATTGGACACCAGAAGCTTACCGTTGCGATCAAATATATACCCGCGTGGGGGATAATCGTAGATAATATTTATGGCATTGTTCTCAGATAACTTCTGAAAGGACGTATCGTAAATTTGTAAATAGAAAAGTCGCCCGGCAAACACCACGCCGGTGAGAAGTACAAGTGAAAAAAGAAGTAGTTTTCTCATGATGACTTTCGACTAAAAAGTAACAGCAGGCATAATATGACCACGGTGCTAAAGATCCCTGAAAATAACGTAGATTTTAGGATCAATAATATATGCGAAAGGCTAAAAATTTCCAAAGAAAAGAGTAAAAAATGATGCACCAATACTAAGACTACTATATAGGTCATCCGTTCGGTAAATGGCACCTTGTTCAATTTCACCATATTGTACTCATAGCTCACGCCAAATGCGAATTTGAGGATATACGGACGAATGAATGCGATAAATACTGAAGCTGCCGCATGCACCCCGCCGGAATCGCTAAAAATATCAATGGTGATGCCTAAGAGGAAACTTAAGAATATCAACAACGATTTGTTGCCGTTAAGCGGAAATATGAGAATGAATAACACATACACATAGGGATTAACAAACCCCATGAAATTGATGTGGTTAAGGATCAATACCTGAAGCAAGACCAAGGTAATAAACCGAAGAATGGTAATAAGAATATCACTGTTCTGCATCTTCGATCTGCTTTTCCAAAGTAATTATTTCTTCTGCACGGTTGTTCTTGATCATGTATACATGTTTCAAGTTGGTCATGTCATTGAACAATTGAATGTTCAGGTCGTAGTAATTGGCATCGGCTTCTATGGAGAAATCCTTGATAGTTCCTATAAGGATCCCTTTGGGAAAAATGGTGGATTTTCCGCCAGTTACAATGGTGTCGCCCACCACTACCGGGGCCAATCGTGGTACATCGATCAATTGGACCACATTAGGATCTTTGGTATCCCATACCAAACTCCCAAAGTGTTCAGAATTTTTAAGTTTCGCATTGATCTGGCTTTTGGTATTTAGGATCGATTGGACCGTAGCGTAATTTTGAGACACGCTATTAATAATACCCACCAGACCTTTTGAAGAGATCACGCCCATGTCGATCGCAATGCTATCACCGGCTCCCTTATTTATCGTAATATTGTTCTTTGTTTTTGAATAGTTATTGTTGATCACCCGTGCCGAATAGAAAACAAAGGAAGAAGGAATCGCAACACTGTCCAAAGGAGGGATAGGGGTGAGCTCCTTATAGCTCTCTACCAGTTTTCGCAGGCGTATATTTTCGTTGAGTAGTTTTTCGTTTTCTTTCTGAAGTCCGAAATAATCGGTGATCTCACTCTTAACAGCATAGATGTTTCCGCTTATCATATTTGCAGAACTCACGAACTTGCTTTTATGAAAGGAATGTGTTCGTACCGTAAGCCCAATTGAGAACACAAACAACACCCCGAACAACAGAAAATTTTTATTCCGTATAAAGAAAAAGAGAATCTGTTGCACTGTGTTATTGTTTAGCTATTAAATTACTGAGAGACCGAGAATAAGTAACTTTTATACCTTCTAAAGATACATTCAGAGAATAACGAAAAGCGTCCCGAACTTATTTTATCAATACACTTTTGTATTTATTGATGTTCTTCAAGCAGATTCCCGTCCCGCGCACTACTGCGCGCAGTGGGTCTTCGGCGATGTATACCGGCAGGTCGGTCTTTTGCGATAACCGTTTATCCAAACCGCGTAGCATAGAACCACCACCGGCCAAGTAGATACCCGTATTATAGATATCTGCTGCCAGTTCCGGAGGGGTTTGTGATAAGGTTTCCATAACAGCATCTTCAATTCGAAGAATGGACTTATCCAAGGCTTTGGCAATTTCGCGATAGGAAGCTTGCACTTGTTTTGGTTTCCCGGTGAGCAGGTCACGACCTTGTACTGCCATATCTTCCGGAGGGAGTTCAAGATCTTCGGTGGCGGCACCAATTTGAATCTTTATTTTTTCGGCAGTGCGTTCTCCCACATAAAGGTTGTGTTGTGTACGCATGTAATAAACTATATCGTTGGTAAAGACATCCCCTGCGATCTTGACAGATTTATCACAGACAATTCCTCCCAGAGCGATCACCGCGATCTCTGTGGTTCCGCCTCCAATATCCACCACCATATTACCTTTGGGTTGCATGATATCGACTCCAATACCAATGGCAGCGGCCATAGGTTCGTGGATGAGGTAGACTTCTTTCCCGTTCACACGTTCAGCACTTTCTTTTACGGCACGCATTTCTACCTCTGTGATCCCGCTGGGGATACAAATCACCATACGCAAGGAAGGCGTAAGCCATTTCTTTTTCAGGGCGGGAATGTCCTTGATGAACATATTGATCATTTTCTCACTGGCATCGAAATCAGCGATGACCCCATCCTTTAAAGGACGAATGGTTTTAATGTTTTCGTGCGTTTTACCTTGCATCATTGCGGCTTCGCGTCCCACAGCTATAATTTTACCTGTGGTGCGGTCTCTTGCTACAATGGAAGGTGCGTCCACCACCACCTTATCATTGTGAATGATAAGCGTATTGGCAGTACCTAAATCGATGGCTATTTCTTCTGTCAGGAAGTCAAAAAATCCCATAAGCTGTTTTGGCGGTATTGAAATTAAACGTGTTGAGTCTCAACTCCTCACAAATGTACTAAAATTTAGTGCTTAAAATGACGTGTACCTGTAAATACCATAGCCATTTTGTGCGCATTGCAATAATCGATACTCAATTCGTCTTTAATAGAGCCTCCGGGCTGTATCACCGCAGTTATTCCTGCGTCATCAGCGATCTCAACACAATCGGGAAACGGAAAGAACGCATCACTGGCCATCACTGCGCCTTGCAGGTCAAAATTAAAAGCACGGGCTTTATCAATGGCTTGACGTAACGCATCTACTCGTGAGGTTTGTCCCGTTCCGCTGGCACACAATTGCTTTCCTTTTACCAGTACAATGGTGTTCGATTTTGTGTGTTTGCAGATCTTGGAAGCAAATAACAAATCATCTAACTCGGTGTTGGAAGGTTTAGTATTTGTAGCCTGTGTTAAATTTTCGGCAGCGTCAGTCAGGTTGTCTTTATCCTGAACAAGTACGCCGTTCAAACAGGTGCGAAGCGTTGTTTCGGGAAGTCGATTTTCTTTCTGAACCAGAAGAATACGATTTTTCTTTCCTTTCAATATTTTTTCTGCTTCGGAAGTGAACGAAGGAGCGATCACCACTTCACAAAATAAAGTATGTATCTCTTCTGCCGTTGGCTCGTCAATTTCAGTATTGGAAATTAAAATGCCTCCAAAGGCCGAAACAGGATCCCCTGCCAATGCATCAGTATAAGCCTGAAGCACGGTTTCTCGTTGCGCGATCCCACATGCGTTGTTATGCTTCAGAATAGCAAACGTGGGAGCTTCGGTATTAAATTCCGACATGAGATTTACGGCGGCATCTACATCCAGCAAATTATTGTAGCTCAATTCCTTTCCGTGGAGTTTGGTAAACATGGCATCAAAATCCCCAAAGAAGAAACCACGTTGATGCGGATTCTCACCGTAGCGCAGGACTTGTGCATTGGTCTCACTGATCTTTAACGCCGGAATGCTGTGATCACTGTTGAAATAGTTGAAGATAGCAGTATCGTAATGCGAGGAAACATTAAATGCCTTTGCGGCAAAGCGTTTTCGATCCTGCAATGAAATGCTGCCGTTTTCTTCTGAAAGCAACTGTAATAACTCATCGTAATCTTCCATGGTGGACACACAAAGTGTATCCTTGAAGTTCTTGGCAGCGGCACGTATCAAGGAGATGCCCCCTATATCTATCTTTTCAATGATGTCTTGTTCTGAAGCACCCGAAGCAACTGTCTTTTCAAAAGGGTAGAGGTCGACAATCACAAGGTCCAGTTGAGGAATGTTATACTGTCCCATTTCTCGTACATCGCTGTCGTTATCTTGTCTGTTTAAAATACCACCAAATACTTTGGGATGCAGCGTTTTAACTCTTCCCCCTAAAATGGACGGGTAATCGGTTACATCCTCTACTGCGATCACATCGATCCCAAGATCGTTTATAAATTTTTGTGTTCCTCCTGTGGAGTAGATCATCACACCTTGTTCGTTGAGTTTTTGAACAATGGGGGCAAGGCCGTCCTTGTGAAATACTGAAATTAATGCAGAAGTGATCTTTTTTGAATCAGTCATGATAGAATTTTAATGAATTGCTCGTAAAGGAAGGTGCAAAAGTACATAATTACCAAGTAATTTTGTAACATTACCCTAGAGAAAACGTCTTATCTTTATTCTGAATTTCAACCGAGAAATATCAAGCTATGTTAATCTACCTTCGCGTACTTAAAGAGAGTTTTAACTTTGCGATCAACGCGCTTAAGAACAATAAATTACGTACGTTTTTGTCTCTCGTAGGAGTCACCATTGGTATCTTTTCGATCATTGCAGTCCTCGCTGCGGTCGATAGCTTAAAAAAGGAAATTGAAGGGAGTATTTCTTCATTGGATAACAGCACTATTTACTTAGGTCGTTTTTCTTTTGGACCCACCGATGTTCCTAATTGGAAACGGGAACAATTTCCCGATGTAACCTATGAAGAATACCAGTACCTGAAGCGCACGGTTCCGGATCTTTATGCAGCTTCCTACACACTCAATGTGCAGAGTGAGATCGTTAAGTACGAAGACAAGTCGGTGAGTAATGTAGAGATCGGTGCGGTCACCGATGAGTATTATGATATTGAAGCCTTACAACTTTCTGAAGGGCGGTTCTTCAATGAAGCCGAATCTGCCAGTGGTTCGCCGGTACTTGTTGCCGGAGATGAGATCGCTGTTTCTCTATTCGGTTCTGCCGAAGCAGCTATCGGTAAAAAAGTACGTCTGTACGGTCAAAAATTTACTGTGATCGGTGTTTTGAAGAAGGAAGGGAGTGGCTTATTTGGAGGCTCTAAGGATACCTCTGTCTTTCTTCCGGTGAATATGGTTCGCCGAATCTTTGGGGATAACAACAAGAATTTATTTCCTTTTATCATTATCAAACCCGAAAAAGGGATCGACCAGGCAGAATTTGTTGCTTTACTCACTCAAAAACTTCGTATGGCACGCGGGTTGAAACCCGATGAGATCGATAACTTCTTTGTGAATGAATTGCAGGGGTTTGCCGATTTTATTGACAATATTACCGGTCAGATGAATATCATCGGACTCATTATTAGTGGTTTTTCTCTTTTGGTTGGTGGCTTTGGAATTGCCAATATCATGTTCGTGAGTGTGAAGGAGCGTACCAGCCTCATCGGGATACAAAAGTCTTTGGGAGCCAAGAACCGTTTTATACTTCTGCAATTCCTCTTTGAAGCGGTAATTCTTGCGGTTATTGGAGGATTGATCGGGTTGGTGCTTGTGTTCTTTGTGTCACTTATCGCTTCTCAATTCACGGGGGATTTTGAATTTATACTCTCACCCTGGAACATGTTCTTAGGGACCGCTATTTCTGCAGGTATCGGGTTGATATCGGGTATATTGCCGGCAATTTCCGCATCACGCTTGGATCCGGTGGAAGCCATTCGAACAGGAATGTAATTTTTGAAAGTATAAGGTTCTATTATGTTATAAAACCTTATCCTTTAAAGGATCTCAGCAACCTGTTCATTCACCCACTCCAGGAATCGTTCGTCCTCAGGAGAAAAGGGATCGGCCATGTGCGAATCAATATCGATCTGCCCCACGTTCTTCCCGTCTTTGAACAACGGAATTACGATCTCGGCCTTGACATACATGCTGCATGCGATATAATTATTCTGGGCCTTGACATCGGAAACCACAAAATTTTGATTCGATTCGGCTACTTGTCCGCAAATGCCTTTACCAAATGGAATGACCGTATGGTCTGTGGGTTCACCCGCAAAAGCTCTTAGATGCAAAGTGCGTTCGGCTTCATTGGCAAAATAGAATCCAACCCAGTCGTAGTAACCGATCGTAGCTTGTAGGAGTTCACATACTTCAGTAAGTCGCTGCTCGACACTTTCAGAGTCATTGGCGAGTATTGTAGTTACTTTAGGGCGCAGGGCATCAAAAGGCATATCTTTATTTTTCAGTAAAAGTATTTCAAAACAGGCATATACACCAAGTACAAATGCTGTATTTTTGTTAAAAATAGCCACAGTCCTTGCGAACACTTTTCAGAAAATATAAAAAAGTTCTTCAATTTATAGTGCTTTTCTTAGGTTCTTACGTGGTTTTAAGTATGCTCTATTGGGGCTACCTTAACATCTACATGGAAACCGAAATTACCACAGATCCTGCTACCCGATTGGTGGCCAAGCAAAGCAGCGCAGTGATCCGCGGATTTGGATATGAGGCCGAAGTGATCCCAAATTCATCTGAACCTACTATGCGTCTTATGGTGGAAAAGAACTATGTAGCACGCATTGTTGAAGGTTGTAACGCAATTAGTATCATCATTCTGTTTATGGCCTTTGTGATCGCTTTTTCTGAATCATGGAAAAAAACGCTCTTATTTCTTTTTGCCGGTGCTGTACTTATCTACGGGGTGAACGTGGTTCGAATTGTGATCTTGGCCATTGCATTATATGAATATCCGGAACAGAAGGAACTCTTGCACGGGGTGGTCTTTCCGGGCCTTATTTATGGCATGGTGTTTCTTTTATGGATGGTGTGGGTGCGAATGCTTTCAGTAAAAAGGCGCCATGAGTAAGCCCGTAAAAATAATACTGCTTGTGTTGCTGGTAGGACTGCTGGTACTTATACGAATGTTTGAGGATCAATTGTTCTACGGAGTGCTGATGGATTTTTTTAAGACCACGCATAGCACCGATCCGTTGCCGTCTTACGATCTAGGTAAACTGCTGGGGAGTATTTCGCTTCGGTTTGGGATGAACACAGTACTATCGTTGGGGATTCTTTGGGTATTATTCCGGGAGCTTGCTATTGTGAGGCTTTCTGTCATCTTGTATGCGATACTATACGTGGTTGCCATGACATTATTCCTACTGTTAATTTCTTCGGAAACTTCCGGGGGGCACCTCATGCTGTTCTACGTAAGGAGATTCTTGATTCAGCCCTTATTTCTACTTATTTTAGTTCCTGCATTCTACTTTCAGAACCGTAAATAAGGTCAAATTTGGTATCTTTGCACAACTCTAAAATCAAAATCATGAAAAAATATATTGCCCTGCCTATTTTAATCATTACCATTGTCGCTTCCGGTTGTAAGAATGAAACAAAGAATCCTGAACCGGAAGTCGTAACCGTGGATACCACCCAAGACAATAAACAATACGAAGCTTCTGCTACCGAAGCAGAATTCAATGATCCAAAGATCGCTGAAGTGTTCAATCAATACATCAACGTTAAGACTGCTTTGGTAAATACCGATGCAAAAGCTGCTTCTGTAGCCGCGTCTCAACTTATGACCGCCTTTGCTAATGTGGGTGTGGAAGAGGTTGCCTTGAAGGCAGCACAAAATATTGTAGAGAGCGATGATGTGGAAGCGCAACGCACTGCTTTTGTTGCCGTAACGACCAGTGTAGAGCAAATGCTTACAGATAACCTAAAATCGGGAACGATCTACAAGCAATACTGTCCTATGGCTTTTGATAATACCGGAGCTGCTTGGTTAAGCAACAGTAAGGATATTTACAACCCTTATTTTGGAGACAAGATGCTTAAATGTGGCCGAATAGAAGCAGAGATCAAGTAATCCAAAAGGCACCTGCTTCGGCTTTACTTCCCGAACAAGCGCTTTTTCAACTATTATATCGTTGTAATTTAAATAATCGTGAATCGTATCCTTTCTCTTGCGCTTACACTCTGCCTGTTGCAGAGCTGTGATAATAAAACAGCCTCACAAAAGGATGAAAGTATCGACACATCGGTACAGTATTCAGGTGCTCTTCAGCAGGTAATGCATGGCAGGATGGAAGGAACAATCGCTCTAAAAGAGCTCGAAAACAAACCACATTTGTATGCATTGGGAGCAGTTGAGAACCTGCAGGGGGAAATACAGGTCTTTGATGGAAAGCCCTTGCTGAGCAAACGAACGGACGAGATGGTAACTCTTACTGAATCGTTCGACACGTCGGCAGCATTACTCGTCTACACACAAGTGCCGGAGTGGCAATCCGTCGCCGTCGCTTCTATGATTAGAAGTCAGGGGCAATTTGAGATGTTCTTGATACAGGAAGCCAAAAAAGCAGGTATCGATGTTTCGAAACCTTTTCCTTTTTTACTCACGGGAACCGTGGCACGCTTGGACTGGCATATTGTAAACTGGGATATCAACAATACGCAGCACACGGAGGAAAATCACCTGCGGTACGGACTTAATGGCGTGCTAAGCAATGGTGATGTAGAGATCATAGGATTCTATTCTAAAGATCATCAAGGGGTCTTTACACACATGAAAGAGAACACACACATGCATTTTAAGACCGACAATGTTAGTTTGGCAGGGCATGTGGATCGTATTTTTTTAGGGAATAATATGATATTGAAGTTGCCTAAGCAGTAATGTCATCGTGAATTGTAAAGATGTGTAACTGTTGCGGATAGGCCAATTTTAGTATTTTTTTGAAATATTGTTATGATATTTCAATTATCTTTGTAGCCGTGAAAAAAGGCATTTCCATAATACTTTCATTATTGTTGTTGCTAAGCAGCAGCGGGATCGCCTATTCACAACATTTTTGCAGCGGTTATGAAGTGATGGCTAAGTTCACGCTGGGTGAAATGTTCCTTTCCTGCGGAATGGAAATGAGCTCAGATTCTTGTGATTCTTCCACAGAGACACAATCCGAAAAGCACTGCTGCGATAATGAGTACACTTCGGTTGAAACCGATGATACTTTTTCGAAAACTTCTTTTGAAGTTGCTTTTACTTCCCCTGCATTCATTACTCCCGATGCTGTTTTTGCATTTCAGCAAGCAGGCATAGACGCAGATAATGTAGATTTCTTTGCGGATTACAGTCCGCCACCCCTCGGTAAGGACATTCCTGTACTTTACCAGATTTTCTTGATTTAGACCTTGTAAGTTTCCATGGTCCAGCCCTTGTTGGATTACGGTCCTTTATTCTGAAGTTTTCAGAAATGCATTTTTGTAACACTGTTTAAATTAAACTATGACTCATACCTATACCATTCACGGAATGACCTGCAACGGCTGCCGAAGCCATGTAGAACAAGCACTGTCTAAAGTAGACGGTGTCGTCAAGGCGTTTGTTGATCTCGAAAAGGCAGAAGCCACCATCGAGATGGAAACACACATTCCTATAGAAAAATTTCAGGCAGCATTAGAAAAAGATGGCGGTACTTATAGTATTCACCCTCATGGGGAGGCGCCTTCCCTTGCCAAAACATCGAAGCAGCAGCCCAAGGGCGAGGGCACGGGAACTTTTTACTGTCCCATGCATTGTGAAGGTGACAAAACCTACGATGCCCCGGGCGATTGCCCTGTGTGCGGAATGGATCTGGTGGAAGAAGTGAATCTAACAACAGGATCTTCAACTCAATATACCTGCCCGATGCATCCCGAGGTTGTTCGAAATGAACCGGGCGACTGTCCTATCTGTGGAATGGACCTGGTGTCTGTGCAGGGAAATGTTTCGGCGGAAGAGAAGAAATATAAAGGATTGCTTCGAAAGTTATGGCTAGCAGTTGCTTTCACTCTTCCTATTTTTCTCATCGCCATGTCTGAAATGCTTTCGGAAAATCCGTTGTATGATCTCTTGGCACTACGCTACTGGAACTGGATTCAGTTTGGGCTTTCTATTCCTGTGGTGTTTTATGCCACTTGGATGTTCTTTGAGCGGGCGTATCGCTCTGTCAAAACATGGAACCTTAATATGTTCACGCTTATTGGGATTGGTGCCGGAGTAGCATGGTTGTTTAGTTTGTTTGGGATGTTATTCCCGGATGTTTTTCCCGGTCAGTTCAAGACCGAAGCGGGTACGGTGCACGTATATTTTGAAACGGCCACCGTAATACTCACTTTAGTTCTGCTGGGACAGGTGTTGGAAGCCCGGGCACACAGTCGGACCAACAGTGCGATCAAAGAGTTACTGAAACTCGCTCCTAATAAGGCGACCCGAATTGTAGACGGGAAGGAAGAAAGCATTTCGATCGAGCAAATTCAATTGGGAGATCTGCTTCGTGTGAAACCCGGAGATAAGATCCCCGTAGATGGCGTGATCACCGAAGGCGAAAGTTCTGTAGACGAATCTATGATCACCGGAGAGCCTATTCCGGTTTCGAAAGGGGAAGGAGACAGGGTGAGTTCGGGAACGATCAATGGCAAGCAATCTTTTATCGTAAAAGCTGAAAAAGTAGGGAATGATACCTTGCTCTCGCAGATCATCGATATGGTGAACAAGGCCAGCAGAAGCCAGGCTCCTATTCAAAAACTTGCCGATAAGATCTCCGGGTATTTCGTGCCAATCGTGGTGCTAGTCTCGGTGACCACTTTTATTGTCTGGGCGATCTACGGTCCGGAACCTGCCTATGTCTATGCGCTGGTGAACGCCATCGCGGTTCTTATCATCGCTTGTCCGTGTGCGTTGGGACTGGCTACGCCCATGTCTGTGATGGTAGGTGTGGGGAAGGGCGCACAGAACGGCGTATTGATAAAGAATGCAGAGGCCCTTGAAAAAATGGACACCATCGACACACTTATCATCGATAAGACAGGAACCATAACCGAAGGAAAACCCTCTGTGGAACGAATAGGAATTTCAGAGAACGCTTCAAAAGAAGAAGTTTTGGAATATATAGTCGCTGTGAACCAATTAAGTGAGCATCCCTTGGCCGAGGCCACGGTTCGCTTCGGAAAGGAGAACAATGTAAAAATTTTGAAAGCTACCAATTTCCATTCGGTGACAGGAAAAGGTGTTACCGGGACGGTACATGGTAAGAAGATCGCACTTGGAAACGAAAAGCTGATGGAAGAAGTAGAGGCTTCTGTTTCCGAAGCCCTTCAGAAAGAAATCACCGAAGCACAACAAAAAGGAAAGACCGTTCCCTATCTGTCGGTAGATGGAATAGCCATAGGTTATGTAGTTATTGGTGATAAGATAAAAGAAACGAGCAAGAAAGCCATTGAAGAGTTGCAGAAGAGCGGCGTGGAAGTAATCATGCTTACCGGTGACAATCATGATACGGCTCAGGCAGTGGCTCTTGAACTGGACTTAACAGAATTCAAAGCCGAAATGCTGCCACAGGACAAACTTGACGAAGTAGCGCGGCTTCAAAATGAAGGACGCAAAGTAGCCATGGCAGGAGACGGCATCAACGATGCGCCGGCACTCGCCAAGAGCGATGTAGGGATCGCTATGGGAACCGGCACCGATGTTGCCATAGAAAGCGCTGCGATCACACTGGTGAAGGGCGATCTGCATGGTATAGTGAAAGCCCGAAACCTTAGTATCAAGGTAATGCGAAACATTAAGCAGAACCTATTTTTCGCACTTATTTATAATACTCTTGGCGTGCCCATTGCAGCGGGCGTACTTTTTCCGTTCTTCGGAATTTTGCTCTCTCCTATGATAGCGGCCCTGGCAATGAGCTTCAGCTCGGTGTCGGTGATCGCAAATGCGTTGCGATTACGTTCAACAAATATTGATTTATAAAAAACATACATGAAACAATTAGCATATATACTTTTCTTACTTCCTACATTGATCTTAGCGCAGGATTCCTTGGAAGGAACCATTCTCACGGAAACGGAAGACAATAAGACCATGGGACTTCCCGGAGCCAATGTGTATTGGTTGGATACTTCCGAAGGGACTATCACAGACTTAGATGGTACTTTCAGCCTTCCTTATAAAACCGAATATACACGTTTGGTGGTGAGTTATGTAGGATACGAGACCGATACGTTAACGGTCAACAGCCCGAGGAACATTCGGCATACACTGCGGGCGTCCAATAATTTGGGAGAAGTAACCGTGAGCACGCGCAAAAGATCAAGTTCGGTGTCTTATATTTCAGCAGAAAATATTACCAATATAAGCAGCGATGAGCTTTTAAAAGCGGCGTGTTGTAATCTTTCTGAAAGCTTTGAGACCAATCCTTCCATTGATGTGAATTTTGCCGATGCCGTTTCGGGAGCACGCCAGATTAGAATGCTGGGGCTTACGAGTCCATACATTTTGATCACTACCGAAAACATTCCCGCAATTCGCGGAGCCTCCCAAACGTATGGTTTGAGTTTTATTCCCGGAACCTGGGTGGAAAGCATCCAGATCACCAAAGGGGCGGGGAGTGTGACGAACGGATTCGAGAGTATCGCCGGACAGATCAACACCGAGTTGCGAAAACCATCAACCGATGATAGATTGTTCGTAAATCTGTATGGTGCTACCAATGAACGCTTCGAACTCAACACACACCTTAATACGCAGGTGAGCGATCGCTGGAGTACAGGACTGTACCTGCATGGTAATGTTAGAAATAAGGAACACGACGAGAACAACGATACGTTCTTAGATATGCCAACCGGAGAACAGCTAAATGTGATGAACCGCTGGCAGTATACCAATACCGAAAAGGGTATTGTGAGTTTTCTGAACTTTCGGTATCTGGACGATATAAAACAGGCCGGGCAACTGGATTCTGAGCATGGCACGACAGATGGTGGTGGCGGACACGGGATCACTCGGCAAAACAGCACGGAGCTGTGGCGCAGTGAGATCGATACCCGAAGATACGATCTATCGGCAAAACTTGGGTATGTCAATCCGAAAATTCCGTATCAAACGGCAGGACTTCAGTTTGCTTTCAGCGAACATGAACAAGCTTCTTTTTTTGGTCTCAATACCTACGACATTTCGCACCGCAGTATCTATTCTAATTTTGTGTATAATTCCATTATTAGCGACTCACGCCATAAGGTTAAGACGGGTGTAAGTTATACACACGACGATTATGAAGAATTAGTGAACAGTGATGTTTACAGTCGCACAGAAAATTCGGTGGGGGGATTTTTTGAGTATGCGTATGACAATCTTGGCAGTCTCAATCTTACGGCAGGGATACGTTTAGATCATCATAATTTATTGGGAACCTTTTTAACGCCGCGATTGCATGTTCGTTACACCCCTTGGGGAAAATCGGCCTTTCGAGCATCGGTGGGGCGCGGAAAGCGAAGTGCAAACATCTTTGCTGAGAATCAGTCATTATTCGCCACAGCACGGACCATCAATATTTTGGACAGCGGTGGGGAGATTTATGGGTTAGACCCTGAGATCGCTTGGAACTACGGGGTTTCTTACTTACAGGGATTTAATCTCTTCGGAAGAAAAGCCGATGTCACCTTAGACTTTTATCGTACCGATTTTCAAGATCAGGTGGTCGTGGACTGGGAGAACCGAAAAGAGATCCGTTTTTACAATTTGAAGGGTGAGAGCTTCGCCAACAGTTTTCAGGTAGAATTTCATATTAATTTGCTGGAGCGGCTCGATCTAAGAAGTGCCTATAAGTATTATGATATTCAAACCGATTATATTTCAGGAAGGCTGGAAAAACCTCTCACGGCCCAACACCGTTTATTTGGGAACATTGCTTACGAAACCGAGATCCAGCCCAACGGCTCTCAATGGAAGTTCGACGCTACCTACAATTGGTTAGGAGAACAACGTTTCTCAAAAACAAGTGACAATCCGTTGCCTTATCAATTGCCGGAGTATTCACCAACAGTTGGAACGCTCAACGCACAGGTCACCAATGTGCTGACCCCTAATTTTGAGATCTATTTTGGCGGAGAGAACATACTGGATGTTACACAGGAAAACCCAATTATCGCAAGTCAGGATCCCTTTGGACCAAATTTTGATACTACCTTTGTATATGGCCCTATTTTTGGGAGTATGTATTACGCCGGCTTGCGCTACAAGTTGAATTAATTAGTTGCTGTCACCCCGCAACTTTAATAATAATATAAAGGAAGGTGGTTCGGGTGTACACCTTCAGAAAAAATAAAAAGAAAAAATGAAAAAAGTACTTTTATTGGTAACGGTCTTCTTTATGACCACCGCAGTCTTTGCACAAGATAAGAACGCCAGAGCCACGATCGAGGTGGATGGTATCTGTGGTATGTGTAAACAGCGAATAGAACGCGCGTCCTTAAATACCAAAGGAGTGAAATCGGCTGTATGGAGTGTTGAAACACATCAGTTAAGCCTTATCTTTGATGAGCGTAAAACCGATCTTGCCACGATCCAGCAAAACATTGCGAATGTGGGTCATGATACGCATGAGATCAAAGCAACTGAAGAGGCCTACAACAGTGTTCACGATTGTTGTAAGTATCGAAGCGAAGAAATTAAGGACGCCCACGGCAAGAAGGACAATAATTAAAAGTTTGAGGGAAAGGGTTGACAGGAATATTAAGTAAACTTTAATATTTCGGCAGCAAATCTTATCATTCCTTTAAAATGAAGTAAAGTGGTCATTGTGTATCTTGAAGTGGAACCTTAAAACCACGAACAATGAGACACGAAAAATTAATTCACGCCTTAGGTAACTGCATCAATCATTGTAACTATTGTGCCGATGCCTGTTTAAATGAGCCTAATGTAAAGGAAATGGTCAACTGTATTCGCACAGACCGTGTTTGTGCCGAAGTGTGTAGCACATTAAATCAGCTTTTGGCCATGGATTACAAAGATGTTGATGATCTGGTGCGCTACTGCATTAAAGTGTGTAAGGCCTGCGCCGAAGAATGTGGTCAACACGATCACGATCATTGTAAGCAATGTGCTGAAGCCTGCAACAATTGCGTTGCCCAGTGTGAAGCTTTTCTGGCATAGAACCAAATGCGGTTGTGTTCAGCAATATATCTTTCACTTAAAATTTTTAAACGAAAAAGGAGTTGTTTTACAGCTCCTTTTTTTGCGAAAAAAAATGTGAAACTTTTAGTTAAATTTTAGCCAACAAAAAAATCATCGTATTAAAAAACAATGTACATTTACTTAGTCATTTAAATCAATATTCATTATGGCAACACCTAAGTCAAACAGCAAGCCTTCTGCAAAGAAAGCACCAGCGAAAGCTCCTGCTAAGAAGGCTCCGACTGCTTCTAAGAAGAAGTAATTCGAAGGGGGTTTATTCCGATAAACCTTTTAGTCAGAAAATACCTAGTGGCCACCCTTAAACAAGGTGGTTTTTGTATTTTTACTGCATGCTTTTAAAACCCAAAATACTGTTATATATTATTACGGTGGCCGTACTCATCGCGGCTGTGGTATGGGAATACTATATGCAGCAATGGCTGTCTTACCAGCCTAATGGCGGCGCCAACGTAATGCGCGTTGATCTTTTTGTGATCTGGCCGGTGGTCATCACTCTGGTGGCGATCTCTCTTTTTAAAATCTTTAGAAAAGAGGACGCTTAAAAATCCTATACACAAATTGTTGTTATTCGTCGGCTCCAGCCCTGTATCAAAATGATTTCAGCATAAAAAACAAGCCTTTTACAAATGAAAAAAGGCCTTCGTTTTTCAACAAAGACCTTCTTTTAACAATTAACTTTTCTACTGTCTATGGCGACTGGCCATTACATCATGCCCGGCATTCCGCCACCCATTGGAGGCATCGACGGACTATCTTCTTTGATGTCTACCAGTGCGCATTCTGTTGTCAAGATCATACCTGCAACCGAAGCTGCATTCTCCAAAGCGATGCGTGTCACCTTCTTAGGATCGATGATCCCGGCCTTTAGCATGTCTACATACTGTTCGGTTTTAGCATCGTATCCAAAGTTCTTCTTGCCTTCAAGAACCTTGTTGATCACTACCGATCCTTCTCCTCCTGCATTCTCTACTATGGTACGTAAGGGTGATTCGATGGCACGTGCCACGATCTGTATCCCTGTAGATTCGTCAAGGGTATCTGTGGTCAATTTCTCAAGCACTTTAATGGCTCTCACTAGTGCCACACCACCTCCGGCTACAATTCCTTCTTCCACAGCAGCTCTGGTTGCATGAAGGGCATCGTCCACACGATCTTTCTTCTCTTTCATTTCTACTTCGGAAGCAGCACCCACATACAATACAGCTACACCACCGGCCAATTTGGCCAAACGCTCCTGCAACTTTTCTTTGTCGTAGTCACTGGTTGTAGTTTCTATTTGTGCTTTGATCTGGTTGACGCGTGCTTTAATGTCTCCTTTGTTTCCGGCACCGTTCACAATGGTAGTATTGTCCTTATCGATGGTGATGGTCTCTGCAGAACCTAACATATCAACAGTTGCGTTCTCAAGTGTGAAGCCGCGTTCTTCTGAAATTACGGTTCCTCCGGTCAATACTGCAATATCTTCGAGCATGGACTTTCTTCGGTCTCCAAACCCCGGTGCTTTCACTGCGGCGATCTTAAGCGATCCGCGAAGTTTGTTCACTACTAAGGTTGCCAGCGCTTCTCCGTCCACATCCTCTGCAATGATCAATAAGGACTTTCCTTGCTGTGCCACAGGCTCCAGTACAGGAAGAAGATCCTTCATGGAAGAGATCTTTTTGTCGTATAACAAGATCATTGGATTCTCCAGCTCGGTCTGCATTTTATCGCTGTCTGTTACAAAATAAGGAGATAGGTATCCGCGGTCAAACTGCATTCCTTCCACTACATCTACGTAGGTTTCGGTTCCTTTGGCTTCTTCTACGGTAATAACCCCTTCTTTGCCTACTTTTCCGAAGGCTTTCGCGATCAACTCACCTATTACATCATCATTATTGGCCGAGATAGCAGCTACTTGCTTTATCTTATCGCTGGAGTTTCCAACTTGGGTAGCCTGCTTTTCCAGATCCTTGGTGATCGCCTCAACAGCCTTGTCGATGCCGCGTTTCAGATCCATAGGGTTGGCTCCTGCTGCAACGTTCTTTAATCCCTCTTTTACAATCGCTTGCGCCAACACAGTTGCGGTTGTGGTACCGTCTCCTGCAAGATCGTTCGTCTTGGAAGCAACTTCTTTTACCATTTGGGCTCCCATGTTCTCAAGGGCATCCTCTAATTCTATTTCTTTGGCAACGGTTACCCCGTCCTTGGTCACTTGTGGTGCCCCAAAGGATTTACTGATGATCACATTACGTCCCTTTGGGCCTAACGTTACTTTTACTGCATTTGCCAATGCGTCAACACCACGTTTAATACTGTCGCGGGCTTCTACATCAAATTTTATATCTTTTGCCATTTTTGTTTTGCTTTATGCTTCAAGCGGTCTGCCTTCAGCCGAATTAAACTATATTTTAGATGAAATGTTGATTTATTTAGAAACTTTAGTAATCGATACACTACAATGCAGATTACTTTTCGTTCGACACAATTAGATAATTGCCAGAATATCGTCCTCTCTCATGATGAGATAGTCCTTGCCGTCAAATTTTAACTCACTACCGGAGTACTTTCCGTAGAGGACAACGTCACCAACCTTAACGGTCATTTTATGATCTTCTTTGCCTTTTCCTACGGCTACTACTTTTCCTTTTTGCGGTTTTTCTTTAGCAGAGTCCGGAATATAGATACCGGATGCGGTCTTGGTTTCAGCTTCTTGTGGTTGCACCAAAACTCTGTCTGAAAGGGGTTGAATTTTTAACGCCATTTTTCGTATAATTTTTAGTTGTTAATTCATCTGTTTGTTGTCCTGTTAACAGGCAGAAACTATGCCATGGCAAAAAACTGACAGCTTTGCGACCGCAAAATGTCAGCTTGTCAGCAGTAAGATAAAAAACACTTAATTAGGAAAGGCGGGACTGATAGAAAACTCTGGTCCATCCCAGGTGAAGATGCCAATGATGGCTATGGTGACCAGACTTATACTCAATATTGATACAATAGTGTTGAAATAGGAGAATTTCCTGCTCTTTATTTCAACTATGTCGGAAAGTGGTACGGAGAAACTACGACCGTTCTTTTTTAAAAGAATATTCGTCTCACCAATGGATAATAAGCGGGCTCTTTTCTTTCCCGTCTCTTTAAGGACAAATTCATATTTCTCATTCACTTCTATGTTCGATGTCTCAATGGTGGTCTTGTAGGTATAACAGCCTGAACATAGAAAAATTAGAACAAAACTCAACGCAATATTTCTCATATCAAACTGCTTTTAAGAATAATAATGCCGGGGAGCTGTACAAAAACAAACTTAAATATAAGAAATTCAGTAAAATAAAAAAGCCTGCTCGTTTCTAAGCAGGCTTTTATAATAGTTTTTTTCGCTGTTAGTCGGCAGGATCTTCTGTCGTGTTACCGGCATTTGGATCGACCGGAATAGTGTTCTCAATAGCACCTTCATCAAAAACATCGGTTGCAGGAGCGGTATCGCTCATGATGGGAATGTTCGACAAGAGGATAAGGGCCAGTAACAAGGTGGCCAGGGTCCAGGTACTCTTGTCCAGGAAGTCTGTGGTCTTTTTTACACCGCCTAATTGCTGTGTGCCGCCACCTCCAAAAGATGAAGACAATCCGCCGCCTTTTGGGTTCTGTACCATGATCACTACTACGAGTAAAAAGGCTACGAAAATTATTAAGATCAAAAATATGGTAAACGTACTCATTGTTCTTCAGTATTTATCAATTTTTTAATTGCCCGAATTTGGTCTGCAAAGAAACCACTTTTTTCGGGATATTTCAAAATTAAAATTTTATATGCTTGTATGGCTTTTAAATAGTTCTTTTGTTGCATGTACACCTTGGCCAATGTCTCTGTCATAAGTGCATCTGCGGGCTGTGTGAAGGGTTCTGCAAGATCTTTTCGGGGAGCAGCTTCAGAAGCAGGTTGCAGTTTCGGATTTTGCTGAATGAATTTCTCGATGAGTTCGAATTTCCGCTCTTTGTCCGAGGTATTTTCTTTTGCCGTTTTTTCTTCCGAAGAACGATCAATAGGCTGCGCTTTGGTTAATTTCAACCATTCGGAGAACGAATGCGTATCCTCTTTTTTAAACTCTAAGGGTGCGTCAGGCTGAACAGTAGCTTCCTTTTTTTCTGCAGGTGTTTCCACGATTTCCTTTATGGATTCCAGCTTGCGCTGAAAGAGATTGGGATTTAAAATGGCTTCTGCTTTTTTTAGCTCCTCCTTCATCTGCCGGTCCAGGGCCAAACTCACCTCTTCGGAAACATCTTCACTTTTCACATCCAGGGTAAGCACATGTTCGTCGTGTTGCTGTATGGCTTCCGATATCTCATTCTGGATAAAATTTTGCGATGTGATATATTCGAAAAGAATGTCTCGGTCTGTGGTATAAGCAGCCGTGACCTTAAGCGCTTCGTTGTATAAGAAGCTATTATTGTTCTTTAATCCTTTTAACCGGAGCGCACGTGCACTTTGAAAATAGGGATAGCGTTGGATCACGGTTTCCAATTCCTTGAGATCCTCTTTTTTGATTTCTTGAGGATGCGCCAACAGATATGTGTATTTTTTCGTGTTCAAAGGCTTACCAATTGGCTAAGGATTTATTGAAAATATCTTGTGTGATGCGTTCAAAAATTTCTGCAATGGCATCATCGAGACGGGCTCCCGTGAGCAATGCCCCACCCGGATAATCAAAGTAAAAAGAGAAACGTTGCTCGAAATCCTTCTCAACGTCATTTGTATTATAGAAGCGAACATTCACGGCTATGGTAAGCCGGTTCTGTGCCGCAGTACTCTGCGAGGTAGCGGTAATAGGGGCAATATAATACTCTACGATCTCGCCTTCGTACACCAGGTCGCCGTTAGAGGTTACCAGGTCTAAACTTGTCTGGTTCAACAAAAGGTCCTGAAGGTTTTGCGTGAAATCCCTCGCGATACCCGGTTCTACCTGTGCGGCCGTATTCTGAAAATAATTTACCTGAAAGGTCTTGGTCTTCGAGTAGTCGATATCGGCACCGGTAAGGGAATAGTATTTGCAACTTTGAAGCGGCAGCACAAAGAGGAATAACATAAAAATGAATTGCAACAGCTTCATTATAGATTGTATTGTTTTATTTTTCGGTAGAGGGTGCGTTCGGAGATCCCAAGTTCGTCGGCTGCATCCTTCCGTTTACCGCCGTATTTCTCTAAGGACTTTTTAATGAGTTCTAATTCTTTTTCCTGAAGGGACAGATTTTCTTCTTCTTCGATCTCTTCGGCAAAATCATAATTTCCTTTTTTGGTTCGGTTTTGCGAGGCATCGAATGCTTCAGAACCCGAAGAGGGGATGCTAAGAACTTCTACGTCCTGCGAGGCCGCTTCTTCCTCATCGACAATAGCGGCGAGTTGTTCCTCGTTATTGGTGTCTTCAGAATAGATCTTATTGATAAGCGAAGATTGTTCTTCTTTTACTTTGGAAACATTGCCACTCTTCATCAACTCTAGGGTTAATTTCTTTAGATCGTTCACATCACGCTGCATATCGAACAAGACCTTGTAAAGAATTTCCCGCTCACTGCTAAAATCACTTTGTTCTTTTTTGGAATTGATCACCGCAGGCAGGTTGCTCCCTACATCCGGAAGATAATGCTTTAACGTAGCATAGGATATATCTCTTTCCTGCTCCAACACCGATATCTGTTCGGCGACATTACGCAACTGACGGATGTTCCCGCCCCAGCGATATTGTAACAGCAGATCCACCGCATCGTCCTCAAGGCGAATGGTAGGCATTTTGTATTTTTGGGCAAAGTCTGAAGCAAATTTTCGGAACAATAAATGAATGTCCTCACTTCGCTTTCGCAAGGGCGGGAGGCTGATCTCCACCGTGCTTAAACGGTAATAAAGATCTTCCCGAAATTTTCCCTTATCGATCGCTTCGTTCATATTTACATTGGTCGCTGCCACGATACGTACATCGGTCTTTTGGGATTTGGAAGACCCAACTTTTAAAAATTCTCCGTTTTCCAGCACACGCAACAAGCGCACCTGGGTGGGCAAGGGAAGTTCGCCTACTTCATCCAAAAAGATCGTTCCTCCGTCGGCTACTTCAAAATACCCGCTTCGTGTGGCAGTAGCTCCTGTAAAAGCACCTTTTTCATGACCAAACAACTCACTGTCGATGGTTCCTTCGGGGATCGCACCACAGTTCACGGCAATGTATTTACCGTGTTTGCGGTGGGACAAGGAATGGATGATCTTGGGGATGCTTTCTTTCCCCACGCCGCTCTCGCCGGTTACCAGCACCGAAATATCTGTAGGAGCCACCTGAATGGCCTTTTCTACCGCGCGATTTAGCTTAGGGTCATTCCCTATAATACCAAATCGTTGTTTTACTGCCTGTACACTTTCCATACTTATCTTTTTTCTGAATAGCCTACAGCGGTTCCTATCAAGGTCGCCGTGGTACAATCTTCAATATGCACATTTACGAAATCGCCAACTTTGTAGTGTTCCTTCGGAAAAACAGCTACCGTATTTTGTGGGGTCCTTCCGCTCCATTGAAGGTCACTTTTTTTTGATTCTTTTTCTATCAATACCTCTACAGTCTTACCTAAAAATTGTTGTGTACGGTAGGCTGAATGTTGCTGCTGAAGCGCTACGATCTCGGTAAGCCGACGTTTTTTTGTTTCTAAAGGAACATCGTCTTCCAGTTTACGTGCGGCTAAGGTTCCCGGTCTTTCAGAATACATGAACATGAAACCAAAATCGTATTTTACATACTCCATAAGCGATAAGGTGGCTTTGTGGTCTTCTTCGGTTTCGGTAGGGAAACCGGTGATCATGTCTTGGGAGATCGCACAGTCCGGAAGGATCTCCCGAATACGGTCGATAAGGTGCATATATTCCTCACGAGTGTGCTGACGATTCATTTCTTTTAAGATACGGGTGCTTCCGCTTTGTACGGGGAGGTGTATATAATTACAAATATTTCGGTATTTTGACATGCTGTGAAGGACGTCTTCGGTCATATCCTGGGGATTACTTGTTGAAAACCGAATACGCATGTGCGGTTGGGCTTCAGCAACCATTTCAAGCAATTGTGCAAATCCGGTTGCCGTGGCTCTTTGCATTTCGGTCGCATGCTTGTAATCTTTTTTGAGTCCGCCACCATACCACAGATAACTGTCCACATTTTGTCCCAGCAGCGTGATCTCCTGGTATCCTTTTTCGGCTAGATCATTCACTTCGGCAATAATACTTTGCGGATCACGGCTTCGTTCGCGCCCTCTGGTAAAGGGAACTACACAAAATGTACACATATTGTCGCAGCCACGGGTAATACTCACAAAAGCCGTAACACCATTTCCTCCCAGACGCACCGGTGCGATATCACCGTAGGTCTCGTCCTTGGATAAGATGACATTTACGGCATCACGACCTTCTTCTACCTCCTGCAACAAATTGGGAAGGTCCTTATACGCATCAGGACCCACGACCATGTCCACGATCTTTTCTTCGTCAAGGAACTTTTCTTTCAGTCTTTCGGCCATACAGCCTAAAACACCTACTTTCATTTTTGGATTGATGCGTTTAACCGCATTGTATTTTTCCAGACGCTTGCGTACCGTTTGTTCGGCTTTATCCCGTATCGAGCAGGTATTTACCAAGACCAGATCTGCATCCTCCAGACGATTGGTCGTATTAAAACCTTCATTTGCCAGAATAGAGGCCACGATCTCACTGTCGCTAAAGTTCATTTGACAGCCGTAGCTCTCAATGAATAACTTACGACGATTTTCGGGTCGCTGCTCTAAAACCAGCGATTGGCCTTGCTGGGATTCATCAATGATTTTCTCTTCCATAGGTCACTTCAAATACAATAGGTTCTTAGGATCGACAATTATAACGCCACCTTTTCAATTTGCACTGGCAAAGATACAATTAAAATGATGTTTGTGACAAATTGGCAGATTTCTTTTTTGTAAATTTAAGGCATCATTTTTAGCCAACCGACCATGGAACATCCTATTTTTTCAAAAATTGAAAATGCCAACAAACCCGATTTTGGGGACATCCTATCAAAGAGCTTCGAACTTTTTAAGAAGGTTTGGGAGCAAGCGTTGTATCATGCGCTTATGAGCATGGTAGTGGTCATTCCAATGATCCTTCTTATCTATATTCCTTATATAGCTTTTATCTTTTACATGGGAGGGTTCGATGGTTATAATTCTTACGATACCTATGGCTATTACAATGAACCCGATCTAACACCTTATATTCCTGTACTTATACTTTATCTAATAGCAGTTTTTATTCTCATCTTTTTGGTGCAAGCTGTGGTCTACGGAATCACAGCCCATTTTATACGTGTTTTAAAAAAGGTAGATATGGGAACTACAGAGGACGTGGGAGGTTATTTCGATCTTATTAAAGGGAATTTTAAGAAATTGTTTATGCTTTCCCTCGCCACTTTCGGAATAGCAATTGCAGCAACCCTGGCTTGCTATCTGCCCATCTTTTATGTAATGGTCCCGCTGCAACTGGTTGTTGTGTTCTTTGCATTTCATCCCGAATTGTCCGTTTCAGAGATCATTAAAGCGAGTTTTAAACTGGGTAACAAATACTGGTTAACGATCTTTGGATTGATCATAGTAGCCGGATTGATCGCGCAGTTAGGGCTCCTGCTGTGTTTGGTAGGTGTTTTTGTCACTGCTTTTTTTGTTCATATTCCTATGTACTTTATATATAAAGATACGGTAGGTATGGGTCTCGTGACCGACAGGAATACGACCCCAACCGGACTCTAAGCCTGCATGATTAAGGTCCTCTCAAACCCCTTATTTTTAGGGGTGCTTCCGTTGTATTAAAAAAAATAGATACTTTTGTACCCCAAACAACGTGAATATGGCAAAGAATTTAGTGATTGTTGAGTCGCCTGCAAAAGCAAAAACCATTGAAAAATTTTTAGGAAAGGATTTCAAGGTTACATCCAGTTTTGGACATATTGCCGATCTGCCCTCAAAAGAACTCGGTGTAGATGTGGATGGCGATTTTACACCTAAATATATAGTCTCCAGTGATAAGAAAAGCCTGGTGAAGGAATTGAAGGCCTTAGCCAAGAAAGCCGACATGGTTTGGCTGGCGAGTGATGAGGACCGGGAAGGGGAAGCGATCGCATGGCACTTAGCAGAAACCTTAGACCTAAAGGATGATAAAACAAGACGTATCGTCTTTCATGAGATCACAAAATCGGCTATTCTAAAAGCCATTGAGAATCCGCGCCAGATCGATTATAACTTAGTGAATGCACAACAGGCGAGACGTATTCTGGATCGTCTGGTAGGGTATGAGCTCTCTCCGGTATTGTGGCGTAAGGTAAAAGGTGGGCTCTCGGCCGGACGTGTGCAATCGGTAGCCGTGCGACTCATTGTAGAGCGCGAACGGGAGATCGAGGCCTTTACACCTGTAGCTTCCTATCGTGTAGATGCAGAGTTCATTACTGGTGAAGGAGTGAGCTTCAAGGCAAAGCTTCCTAAGAATTTCGACACCGAAGCGGAAGCACGCGAATTCCTTCGGAAGAATTTGGGGGCTTCGTATCAAATTTCAGAATTGGTCAAAAAGCCCGCGAAGAAATCTCCGGCGCCACCATTTACTACATCAACTCTTCAGCAAGAAGCAGCCCGAAAATTATATTTTTCAGTAGGAAAGACCATGACCATTGCCCAACGGCTCTACGAGGCCGGGTTGATCACGTACATGCGTACCGATAGCGTGAACTTGTCCAATGAGGCGAAGAATGCCGCACAAAAGGAAATTGAAACGTCGTACGGAAGTAAATACAGTCATCCTCGCAGCTTTAAAGGAAAATCCAAAGGCGCTCAAGAAGCACACGAAGCGATCCGGCCTACCGATATGTCACAACATGCCATACAAGGGGATTACGATCAAGCGCGCTTGTACGACCTTATCTGGAAACGCACCTTGGCTTCACAAATGAGCGATGCGCAACTGGAGCGTACCAATGTGAAGATCGCTATTACCGGCACAGAAAAGGTCACCGAGCATTTTGCCGCTAATGGGGAGATGATCAAGTTTGACGGTTTCCTGAAAGTTTATTTGGAAGGCACCGATTTTGAAGAAGAAGAGCAAGAAGGGATGTTGCCTAATCTTAGCAAAGGTGAGACGCTAGGGAATGAGTTCATTACCGCTACCCAGCGCTTTACAAGGCCACCGTATCGCTATACCGAAGCTTCTTTGGTTAAACAATTAGAGGAACTTGGCATTGGTCGTCCTTCAACCTACGCACCTACAATATCAACCATCATCAACCGGAATTATGTAGAAAAAGGAACGGTGGAGGGTACAGAGCGTAAGTACGTACAGCTTACCCTTCAAAAGGATGTGGTTAAAGATAAGACCCTCACCGAGACTGTGGGGAGTGATAAAGGAAAATTGGTTCCTACCGATATTGGATTGATCGTAAATGATTTTTTGGTGGATCATTTTAAAAACATACTGGATTACAACTTTACGGCTAAGGTAGAACAGGATTTTGACGATATAGCCGAAGGAAAAGAGGAATGGAAGCAAATGCTGAAGGAATTCTACGGAAAGTTCCATCCCAAGGTGGAAGATGTGCAGGAGAACGCCGATCGCGAAAGCGGAGAGCGTATCCTGGGAGAAGATCCCGAGTCGGGTCGTCCGGTGCTGGTGCGTCTGGGTAAGTTTGGACCTATGGCCCAGATTGGTGCGCCTGATGATGACGAGAAGAAATTTGCAAGTTTGCGTCCCGACCAGCAGTTACACCTTGTGACTTTCGAAGAGGTAATGGACCTGTTCAAGTTACCGAAGACCCTGGGGGTATATGAAGGAGAAGAAGTTGAGGTGAACAACGGTCGTTTTGGACCTTATGTGCGCTTCGGAAAGAAATTCATTTCCCTGCCTAAGGATATAGATCCGCTGGATGTGGATATGGCCTTGGCCAAAGAGCTTATCGAAGAGAAGAAAAAAGCAGATGCACCTATATATATGTATGAAGGATTGCCGGTTCAAAAAGGTACCGGTCGCTTTGGACCCTTTATCAAGTGGAACAATATGTTCATTAATGTGAATAAGAAGTACGACTTCGACAATCTTTCCGAAGCAGACATCGAACAGCTTATTGAAGATAAGAAGCAAAAGGAGATCGATAAACTTGTTCAGGAGTGGCCCGCTGAAGGAATTCGCCTTGAGAAGGCCCGTTGGGGTCGCTTTAACTTGATCAAGGGCAAAACAAAGGTAGAATTGCCAAAATCAACCAAGGCTGAAGCAATGTCGTTGGAAGAGGCTCAGGCACTGTTGGAAAAGAAAGCACCTAAAAAGAAAACAAGCCGTAAAAAGAAAACGACCACCAAGAAAAACTAATGATAGAATTTTTGACCCCCGTGTCTAAGTCGGTACTCGCTCACAGAGAAGTTTTACCAGCCGGCGTTTTAGGAAAACAAATTGAAGTCTATGCGGAGCAGGGAACACTTCCTTCGCTCTCCCAGGTGAAGTTTGCGATATTGGGCGTTAAAGAGAACCGTAACGACATCAATTTTCTGGGAGGCGAACCAACTTTCGACGCTTTTCGGAAGGCGTTCTATGCTTTATACCCGGGCAACTGGAACCATAAGATTATTGATATAGGTGATATTGAAATGGGGGAAACAGTAAAGGACACCTATTTTGCCATGCGAACGGTCATTGAAGCCTTGCTTCGCAAGAAGGTCATTCCTCTTATTCTAGGAGGCAGTCAGGATCTGGTCTATGCGCAATACCGCGCGTATGATGATGGGGGCACCATGGTAAATCTGGTCAATGTAGATTGTAACTTCGATCTGGGAGATGCCGAAAAGCCAATTTCAAATATTTCGTACGTTGGAAAGATCATTGTAGACAAACCCTACAATCTATTTAATTATAGTGTCCTGGGATATCAATCGTATTTCAATCCGCCGGGAGAGATCGCACTTATGGAGAAGTTGTATTTTGATGCGTACCGGTTGGGAGAAGTAACAGCCGATATAACGCTGGTGGAGCCTATCATGCGAAATACCAATATTGTGGCTTTGGACGTGGCTGCAATAAAAAGTGCGGAATTGAGTTATAAGAATAACGCAAGCCCCAATGGATTTGACGGGCGTGAGATCTGTGCGATCGCTCGGTATGCAGGAATAAGCAATAAAGTAAGCTCTTTTGGAGTTTATGAATTGACCGACTATAAGAATGCCGAAAGTGCGGCGATGTTGATCGCCCAAATATTTTGGTATTTTATAGAAGGAGTCAATTTTAGAGTGGCTGATGAGGACTTCAGTAAGAACGAATTATTTACAACATATAAGGTGCCTGTGGACGACGAAGTGCTGGTCTTTAAGAAAAGCAATAAGACGGGCCGGTGGTGGATTGAATTACCTTTTATTTCAAATGTTAATAATAAATTAAAAAGTAGAACGTTATTACCTTGCACTTATGGCGAATATTTGGGTGCAACAAATCAGGAGATTCCTGAAAGGTGGTTGAAAGCCCGCCGAAAGAATGAAGTATAACCAAACGAACTAAGTAAAAAAGAGCTTTAAGGGATTTTTAAGAAAATTGTTGTTTTTTTAAAATTTTATAAATAGGTTTACGCCCTTGAATCTCGAAAATTTAACCTAAACACCTATGAAGAAGTTTATTGCATTAACTGCGATTGTAGCCTTTTTGTTTAGTTGTAACTCTGGCGACAGAGGAGAACTTGTTGGAGCAAAAGGTAAAAAATGGTATCCCGAAAAGCCGTACGGAATGACACTTATCCCTGGTGGGTCTTTCATCATGGGTAAATCTGACGATGACTTTGTGGCGGTGAATGATGCCCCTACAAAGACCGTGACGGTTCGTTCCTTCTACATGGATGAAACCGAGATTACCAATGCCGAGTACCGTCAGTTTGTAAATTGGGTACGGGATTCCACAGTAAGACTGCGTTTAGCTATCCTTGCCGATGAGGTAGGAGCTACTCCCGGAGACGGGGGAATTGGAGAATTTGCCTTTGTCGATCAAGAGAACGAAGAAATGACTCCTTATGACCAATACATGTACGACAATTACTATGGTATGGGAGAGGATTTCTATGCCGGCAGAAAGATCAATAACGATGTAGATCTTATCTGGGACACAGCAGAGTATCCGGATGAGTACTACAGCGAAGTGATGGATACTATGTATATTCCTGCAGAAGAAGCCTATAACGGACAGCGAACCATTGACGTGGATAAACTGAAGTTCCAGTATACTTATATGGACATTCAAGCGGCAGCTAGAGATAAAAGCAAGCGAAGAAAAGATTTTATTAAGAAAGAAGAGATTCAGATCTACCCGGATACCACTGTTTGGATCAAGGATTTCAATTATTCTTATAATGAGCCTATGCATAATGATTACTTTTGGCATGAGGCGTATGGTGACTATCCTGTTGTGGGTGTGAACTGGAAACAGGCCAAGGCATTTTGTGCATGGAGAACCTTATATAAGAATGCATACCAGAAATCAAGAGACAGAAACCATGTGAATTCCTTCCGTCTTCCAGGAGAGGCCGAGTGGGAATACGCAGCGCGTGGCGGTCTGGAATCGGCTACCTTCCCATGGGGAGGACCGTATGCTAAGAACGATAGAGGTTGCTTCCTGGCGAACTTTAAGCCGCTGCGAGGAGACTATGCGGCAGATCAGGCCTTGTATACGGTGGAAGCAGACGCTTATGAGCCTAATGATTATAACCTTTACAACATGGCAGGAAACGTAAGCGAATGGGTAGCCTCTTCATACGACCCGGCTTCTTACGAATATACTTCAACTATGAACCCGAACGTTAATGACGAAGATAACATGCGTAAGGTAGTTCGTGGTGGATCATGGAAGGATGTTGCTTATTTCCTACAGGTGAGCACCCGTGATTATGAATATGCAGATTCTGCCCGAAGCTATATTGGCTTTAGAACCGTTCAGGATTATATGGGAACAGATGTTACTTTAAACGAAAATTTAGGAGACGCTAGATAAGCCCCCCTCCATTATACACTAAACAACTAAATCTTAACTACACTTAACTTAACTAAACTATTGTATTATGGCACAATCAAGATCATCTAAGAAATTATTTAATATGGCCTACGGCCTTGGAGCGTCTATTGTAATCTTAGGAGCGCTCTTTAAGATCCTTCACTGGGAATTAGGTCCTTTGAACGGAGGATTGTTATTGGCGATCGGTTTGATCACAGAGGCGATCATCTTCGCTATCTCTGCATTCGAACCCGTTGAAGACGATTTAGACTGGTCGTTGGTATACCCCGAATTAGCAGGAGGTATGGCTTCAGACAAGAAAAAGCAGCAACCGCAAGATGCAGATGGATTGCTTTCTAAGAAATTAGATGAAATGCTGAAAGAAGCACGTATCGATTCAGAATTAATGAATAGCTTGAGCGATAGTATTCGTTCTTTCGAAGGAGCTGCAAAAGGAATGGCACCTACTGCCGAAGCAATGAGCTCTACCAAGAAATACAGCGAAGAAATGGCGTTAGCCGCTGCTCAAATGGAATCATTGAACAGTTTGTATAAGGTACAGGTAGAATCTACCAGCCGTCAAACTGAAGTTAACGAGCGTGTTGCTGAAAATGCAGAACAACTTAAACAACAAATGGAACATCTTGCTACTAACCTTTCATCGTTGAACGGTGTTTACGGAGGTATGCTTTCTGCAATGACCAATAGAAACTAAGCATAGTTTTTCACTAACTATTAATCTTTAAAAAGAAGTAAAATGGCAGGAGGAAAACTATCCCCAAGACAGAAGATGATTAACCTGATGTATCTGGTTTTCATCGCTATGTTGGCATTGAACATGTCCAAAGAAGTATTATCGGCATTCGGATTGTTGAACGAGCGTTTAACAGAGTCCAATGTCGCTACCGACGCACGTAATACTGCATTTATGGAAAGTCTGGCCACAAAGGCGTCAGAGCAACCGGATCAGTACGGAGCGGTAAAAGAAAAGGCAGATCGTATTAACGAGCTATCCAACGAGTTCTACGGTTATATCGGCACCATTAAGGATGATATGTTGAAGACCGTAAAGCCGGAAGAATTAGAAGATTACGAAGTTCAGGACAAACCTGATCATTTGGATCAAAAATTCTTTCAAGGTGATAAGTTATCACCTGCAGGTCAAGAATTCGTTGCTAAGATCGACGCGTACCGTGAAGGTGTCTTAAGCATAATTGGTAACGAGCCCCGTTTCCAGAGCATTGCAAGTGATGTGAAGTCTAAATTTGAAACGCAACCGGAAACCCGTAGAGACGGTGTGGAAGTGCCATGGTTGAACTATCATTTTGAAGGTTTCCCGCTGGTAGCATCACGTACCAAACTTACACAGATGCAGAACGATGTTCAAACAGTTGAGAGTGAGATACTATCTACCATGTTGGCAGGTCAGCAAGCTGCGGCACTGTCCTTTACACAGTACAATACCCTTTTGGAAACATCTAAAACTGCATACTATGCAGGTGAAGAGTTTGACGGAGGTATTGTGTTGGGACGTAAAGACCCTAACACAAAGCCAAACCGTGTAGAACTTACACTGGACGGAAGACCGCTAACCGAGTCACAGTATACTATTCAGAATGGTAAAGTGATGTTGAACATCAGCGCCGGAAGCCCCGGTGATCACAAGATCGAAGGAAACTTGATCTTTACCGAAGATGGTAAGGATACACCAATTCCGGTAAACCTAGGATTCTCAACGATCTCGAAACCAAATTCAGCGGTGATTTCAGCCGATAAGATGAATGTGGTATATCGTGGTGTGGACAATCCAATGACGGTTTCCATCCCTGGAATTCCGGATAACAAAGTAAATGCATCGGCTCCGGGTCTTAGTAAAGTGTCCGGTAGTAAGTATGTAATGCGTCCGGGAGCCGGTAGAACGGTAACCATTAGTGCAAGCGGTACACTACCCGACGGACAAAAGATCAATACACCGGCCGAATTCCGTATCAAGGATATTCCCGCACCTGTAGGAGCGATCCGTGGTGAAACTGGAATTGTTCGTATGCAACGTCAAGGTCTTGAGATCTCTACTATTTCAGCAGTGCTGGAAGACTTCGATTTCGATGTGAACTTGAATGTTACCGGATTTAGCTTTAAGGTGTCCGGACAACCTACCGTTCGTGTGAACGGAACCAAATTAGATGCTGCTGCAAAAGGTGCCCTGCGTAGAGCAGGACGTGGCGACGCAGTTCAAATATTTGATATTAATGCGAAAGTGCAGGGTAGTAACGTGGTGTTAAAGAAAACATCCCCTGTAATTATCGAATTGACAAACTAGAATTAAAACCTAAGTTGTATGAATTTTAAAAATGTTGTTTTATGTGTTTTTGTACTGTTGTTGAGCTTCTCTGCTACGGCACAGCTTAACATCTTAAATGCAAAGACTCCTGAAGAAATAGGCAAAAAGACCGAAGCACAAATTGCCTATGATAATGATGAACCGTTACCTTACGGGTACACGGATGAGCGTGATGTGTTATGGTCTAGAACAACATGGGAGATCATCGATCTTGATGAAAGAGTGAACTTTCCCTTGTATTATCCTATTGATACCAACAACATTGGTTCCGAAAGAAGATCGTTATACGATGTGTTGGTGAAAGCCATTAAAGATGGAGAGATCGAACATGTTTATGCAGATTCTTATTTTACTGAAAAACGTACCTTAAAAGATATTGAAGCTTCATTGGTCTACAGTGATACTACAGATCTTGGTATTGAGCAGTTAAACGCCGAAGGTACCGTGGACGAACAATATGTTAGAAAGTTCAATCTGGACGCAGGCGATATCGAAGAATGGCGTGTACGCGGTTACTGGTACCTTGACAAGCGTCAGGGAGAATTGAAATACCGTTTGTTGGGTATTTGTCCGGTAGCGAACGAAGCTCGTTCTAAAGCGTTCCCCGATGATAACATCGACAGTAAAGTGGAATTGTTCTGGGTATGGTTTCCGGGAGCACGTGACGTGCTTCATGAAGCGAAAGCCTTCAACCGCAAGAATACATCTCAACCAATTTCCTACGACCATTTGCTTAACTCACGTCGTTTCCACGGTGTGATCTATAAGGAAGACAACGTTCAGGGTGACCGAAGCGTGTCCGATTATATAAGCGATAATGCGTTGATGCAATTATTGGAATCAGATCGAATCAAAGAGCAGATCCGAAACCTTGAAATGGATATGTGGAACTACTAAAGTTCATTGAAACATACATAAAGAACCCTTCCTTTCTACCGACTGTGAAGGGTTTTTTTATGCACTAAAGGTAGTATCTTTGCCTTGTGAAACAAATGGAATATATAGTGGTAGGTCTCGGTATAGCCGGGATCTCGTTCTGTGAACAATTGCGGAAGCATAATCGTTCCTTTGTGGTGTTCGATGCGGGAGAGCGGGCATCTACCACGGTTTCCGGAGGTGTTTTCAATCCTGTCGTGCTTAAACGTTTTACCGCTGCTTGGGATGCAAAGGCACATCTCGAGTATGCGATTCCCTTCTATAATGCTTTGGGTACATTATTAGACCTCCAGGTCATGGATTCAGTACCGGTATATCGTATTCTCAAGGATGCGGAAGAGCAGAATAATTGGTCGGTTGCGAGCGACAAAAGAGAGTTGTCTCCTTTTTTATCTTCGGAACTGGAGCCCAATACAAACCCCTCGATCAATGCGCCTTATGGCTTCGGAAAGGTAACCGCTTCCGGAAGGATCTATCCTTCTCAATTGCTTCAAAAATACGCCGAATACCTTGCACAGCTTGATCAGTACCACGCTGAAGCTTTTGACTATGCAGCGCTTACTACACAAGAAACCTCTGTTCAGTATAAGGGCTACAATGCAAAATGGCTCGTCTTTGCCGAAGGCGCTGCAGCACGCCACAACCCCTTCTTTCCGAAGGATCTGTTACGTCCCAACAAAGGAGAATATCTGGTGGTGCGGGCACCGCAATTACAGCTTACCACGCTGCTTAAAGGCGGTATGTTCGTGATCCCCTTGGGGAATGATCTTTATAAGGTAGGTGCCACCTACGACCGAGTGGATACGAGCCTGCAACCCACCGAGCACGCCAGACAAGAGATAATAAGCTAAAAGGAATGATTCACTGCGAGTTCGAGATCGTCGATCAAATTGCAGGGCTGCGCCCAACAACGCCGGACAGACGGCCTTTGTTGGGAACACATCATCAACATGCAAGGATCGCTTTTTTAAATGGACTTGGTACCAGAGGAATTCTTATGGCGCCTAAATTAGCATCATTCTTATTCGATCATCTGGAGCATCAACAGGAACTTCCCAAAGAGGTGCACATCGACCGATTTAAGTGATCGGTTACGGCAATAGAAGAAAGTAGATCGTTTTTGCTAAAGGGTTTTACACTTTTTGCCGATCGAACTTAAAAAAGAAGTTGATCCAAATGTTGCGTGATAACCTAAGGATAACAGGTAATAAAACGATCAACGATCCTACGATCACCAAGAAGGTTGTGAAACGGTCCAGTCCGATGAAAAAATAAGCAACAATAAAGACCGCGACTGCAATAGCCACTCCCACTGCGTAACTCACATACATAGCACCGTAAAAAAAGGAAGGTTCTATCTTGAATTTGGTCGAACAATGCGGACATCTTTCGTGCATTTTTAAAGTGTCGGAAAGAACGTATGTATTGCTGTTCACATACATTTTCCCGGTATGACATACCGGACAGGTTCCTGTAAAGATGCTGTAGAGTTTGGTGCCTTTCATAATATTTCGCCAAGAAGACGGGAACGGTTTTTTTTGCAGTACAAAAATAAGCATCTTTGCAAAAATTTTAGGTTACAATTGTTACATAAATGTTGAACGTTCACAATCTATCCGTTTCCTTTCAGGGAGACTATCTCTTCGAAAAGATCACTTTTCAGCTAACACCGGGCGATCGCGTAGGGTTGGTGGGTAAAAATGGTGCAGGTAAGTCTACCTTGCTCAAGATCATTGCCAATGAGCAAGAATACGACAGTGGCTCTATTGCGACCGATAAAGAGATCTCTATAGGCTTCCTAAAACAGGATATCGATTTTACTGTGGGTAGAACGGTGCTGGAGGAATCTTATCAGGCATTCACAGAGATCAAGCGACTCGAGAGTCAATTGGAAGATATAAATACGCAATTAGCGGAGCGCACCGATTATGAAAGTGATGGCTACCATCAATTAATGGTGGATCTCAACGATGTGCAACATCAATACGAAATCCACGGCGGGTATAACTATCAGGGTGAGACAGAACGAATCCTTCAGGGTCTTGGGTTTCAGCGAAAGGATTTCAACAAACGCACCGAAACCTTTTCCGGAGGATGGCGCATGCGTATAGAACTGGCAAAACTATTACTTCAAAACAACGATATCTTGCTTTTGGATGAACCTACCAATCACTTGGATATCGAGTCCATATTGTGGCTGGAAGATTTTTTGAAGGGATATCCCGGCGTCGTGGTGGTGGTTTCTCACGATAAGATGTTCCTGGACAACGTGACCAATCGCACCATTGAGATCTCGTTAGGGAAGATCTACGATTATAATAAGGCGTATTCCAAATATCTGGTGCAAAGAGCCGAACTTCGGGAGCAACAATTAGCATCTCAGAAGAACCAGCAAAAGCAGATCGAACAAACCGAAAAACTTATCGAGAAATTTCGTGCGAAGGCGAGCAAAGCCACTATGGCGCAATCGCTTATCAAGAAGTTGGATAAGATAGATCGAATTGAAGTGGATGAGGACGACAATAGCGTAATGTCGCTGCATTTTCCTGTGTCTGTGACACCGGGTAAAGTAGTGATCGACGCCGAGGACATTTCAAAGAAATACGGGGATAAAGAAGTACTTCGCCATATCGATCTCATGGTAGAACGCGACAGTAAGATCGCTTTTGTCGGGCAGAACGGTCAGGGGAAATCTACACTGGCTAAGATCATTGTAGGTGAGATCGAGCACGGCGGACATTTAAAACTGGGACACAATGTACAGATCGCCTATTTTGCCCAAAATCAAGCCGAATACCTCGACGGAAGCAAGACGGTCCTGGATACCATGATCGATGCCGCCAATGAAAAGAACCGAAGTAAGGTCCGGGATATCTTGGGAGCCTTTCTTTTTCGCGGGGATGAAGTCGATAAATATGTACGGGTGTTAAGCGGAGGGGAGCGAAACAGACTGGCACTGGCGAAGCTCCTTCTGCAACCGTTCAATGTGCTGGTAATGGATGAGCCTACCAACCATTTGGATATCAAATCCAAGAATGTTCTAAAAGAAGCACTCAATAAATTTGAAGGGACGTTACTTTTGGTCTCACACGACCGGGATTTCTTGCAAGGTCTAAGCAACAAGGTCTATGAATTTAAGGATCACAAGATCAAGGAGTATCTTGGCGACATCGACTTCTTCTTAGAGCAACGCAACCTTCAAAACCTGCGCGAAGCGGAAAAACGCACCGTTGTAAAAAAAGAACGTGCGGTCAATACAAGCACTGCTACCGCTGAAACATCGGGAAAGCAATCCTACGAGGACCAGAAGAAACAAAAATCTTTGACCAACAAACTAAGCAAGATAGAGGCAAATATCAGCAGGTTGGAAAAGGAGATCAAAGCTATTGACCTTGAGTTGTCGATCAATTACGACGCTACGATCGCTAAACCTAATTTCTTTGACGAATACCAGAAGAAGAAAAAACAGTTGAGTGAACTTATGAACGACTGGGAGAAAGTGACGGTAAAGCTTGAAGCCTTGGCATAAATCCCTATTTATTTAAGATAGTTTTAACGCTAACTGAAACAAGGCGTGTTATTTTTGAAAGATGCAATATTTAATCCTTCAGCGTGCGTAAAATCATACTTTTTATCATTGGAATTGTGGTGATCCTTGGGGCTGTTCTTGTCGCCAAATGGATCATCGATAGTAACGTTAAAGAACAACCCAGAGCAGAGAAGATCGTTAAAACGGTATTCACCGAGACCGTGAACAATCAATCGGTGCCTGTGGTCATTCCCACGAACGGTGTCCTTACCGCAAAGAACCGACTTGAGTTATTCGCTGAGGTTCAAGGGGTCTTTAACAGCAGCGCGCACCCTTTTAAGACGGGTCAGGAATACAAACGAGGTCAAACACTTATTCGTATCGATGCCGCCGAGTTCTATGCCTCGTTACAAGCTTCCAAAAGTGACTTTTATAATCTTATCACCTCCCTAATGCCGGATCTTAGATTAGATTATCCTGAGGCTTTTCCGAAGTGGGAACAGTACCTGAATGCATTCGACCTCAACAAATCCACACCTCCGCTCCCTGACACTTCTTCAGAGAACGTGAAATATTTTATTACCGGACGGGGTGTATACACAGCGTATTACAATCTAAAGAACTTAGAACAAAGACTTGGCAAATACACTATCACCGCACCCTTCAACGGGGTATTGACCGAAGCGCTGGTCACCGAAGGTACCTTGGTGCGCCCCGGACAGCAATTAGGGGAGTATATCGATACTTCTGTTTTTGAGGTGGAACTGGCCATACAAAAGAATTTCAGCGACTTGCTTGCGGTGGGAGAAAACGTAACCCTTTCTACGCCCGATGGGACAGAAACCTTTCCCGGGAAAGTCACCCGTATCAATGGCAAGATCGATCAGGCGACCCAAACCATAAAAGTATTTGTGGAAGTGAGAGAAGAAGGTCTTAAGGAGGGCATGTATCTTGAAGCACAATTGGAAGCCCAAGAGGTTGCAAATGCCTATGAGATCTCCAGAAAGTTACTGGTAGACGAATCGAATGTGTATTATGTTCGGGACAGTATTCTAGACATCATGCAGGTAGAACCGGTATATTTTTCGCCAAAGCAGGTGATCGTTAAAGGCATTCCGGATGGAACAGAGATCTTGTCACGCCCTATCCCGGGGGCCTATGTCGGTATGCTGGTAAAGAGAGGAGAGAACACCACCGCCGATCTTCCGGAACAAACAGATAAAACACAGAACTAGATGCGAAAGCTCATTAGTTATTTTATTCGCTATGAGGTTGCTGTCAATGTAGTGATCTTCGCCTTCTTGATCTTCGGGGTGATCGGTATTCTTAGATTACAATCTTCCTTTTTTCCCTTACAGGAAGCCGAGATCATTTCCATAAACATCACGTATCCGGGAGCGGCCCCGCAGGAGATCGAGGAAGGTGTGGTCTTGAAGATTGAGGACAACCTGAAAGGACTTATTGGTGTGGAACGGGTGACTTCGGTGTCACGGGAAAATGGCGGAAGCATCACCGTTGAGATCGATAGCGATGAGGATATTGATGCCATGCTGTCTGAGGTGAAGAATGCGGTGGACCGTGTTCCCAACTTCCCTACGGGAATGGAACCTTTGGTGGTGGCAAAACAGGAGCAGATCAGGCAGACCATAGATTTTGCAATTAGTGGGGACAATATTCAACTGGACGCCCTCAAGGAAATAGGGCGTATGGTGGAGAACGACCTGCGGGTCATGGATGGCATATCACAGATCAATGTTTCTGGCTATCCCGAAGAGGAGATCGAGATCGCAGTACGGGAGAACGACCTGTTGGCCTACAACCTTACTTTTGCTGAAGTGGCCGATGCTGTTGCACAAGCCAATATTCTTACTACCGGAGGAAATATTAAAACGGAGGCCGAGGACTACCTCATACGTGCCAACAATCGTTCCTATTACGGGACAGAGCTGAACAATCTTGTGGTGCGTTCACGTGATGACGGGACAGTAGTGCGACTTCAGGATGTTGCTACCGTAAAGGACCGGTTTTCTGAAACGCCTAATGCTTCCTATTTCAACGGGAATGTCGCGGTCAATATTGAGATCACCAACACCAACAACGAAGATCTTATCTCTACGGCCGAAAAGGTGAACGCCTATATTGATGCCTTCAACCAAAAGTACTCCGGGGTTCAAATCGATGTGGTAAGTGATTCTTCCATACGACTGCAACAACGTACCAACCTACTGCTTGAGAATGGCGCTATAGGGATCTTTTTGGTATTGTTATTCCTTTCCTTTTTTCTGAATACCCGGCTGGCGTTTTGGGTCGCCTTCGGATTGCCTATTGCCTTTTTGGGGATGTTCATCTTCGCCGCTCAGTTTGGTGTGACCATTAATGTTCTTTCCCTTTTCGGAATGATCATCGTTATCGGTATTCTGGTCGATGACGGTATTGTGATCGCCGAGAATATCTATCAGCATTACGAAGGGGGTAAATCCCGGGTGCAAGCTGCCATCGATGGTACTATGGAAGTAGTGCCTCCCATTATGGCGGCGATCATTACAACGGTACTGGCCTTTTCCACCTTTTTATTTCTAGAAGGCCGCATCGGGGAGTTCTTCAGTGAGGTTTCCGTGATCGTAATCTTAACGCTGCTCGTGTCACTCATTGAGGCATTTATCATTCTTCCGTCTCACATTGCTCATTCCAAGGCATTAGTGGCTATTTCCGCTTCCGAGGAGAAGAAAACCAAGGGGATTGAAAAGATCTTTCTTCAGCTGCGAAGATTCAATGAACTGGGAGACAAGATCATGCGGTATATGCGGGATAATTTGTACAGTCCGGTGTTGCGGTTTGCCCTTCGGCAACGCTTTATCACGTTTTCGATCCTACTTGCTTTAATGATCCTTACCGTGGGCAGTATGATGGGGGGTATCATTCGAACGGCCTTTTTCCCGAACATTGCCAGCGACCGGGTAAGTATCGATCTTCTTATGCCCGAGGGGACCAACCCTAAGATCACCGATTCGATCATTAGCCTGGTGGAAGCGGCAGCCTGGCGTGTCAATGAAGATTATACGGCACGACAAACGGGGAACAAACAGGTGGTGGAGAATATCATTAAACGTGTAGGACCGGGGAACAACAAAGCATCGTTACAGGTAAACCTATTGCCGGGAGAAGAGCGTGATTTCTCCTCACCGGACATTACCGGTTCTATTCGTGAAGAAGTGGGTCCGGTGTATGGGGTGGAGCGTCTTACCTTCGGGTCGGGGGGGAATTTTGGTGGGAATCCTGTATCCATTTCGCTACTGGGGAACAATACACAGGAACTAAAGGCAGCCAAGACCGAGTTACGACAGGCCTTAGAAAACATATCACAGCTGGCGGATGTGACCGATACCGATCCCGAAGGGATCAAAGAGATCAACATCCGGTTGAATGAAACTGCCTATGCCTTGGGTCTCAACCTCCGCGAAGTGATGAGTCAGGTGCGGGCGGCCTTTTTCGGGTTACAAGCGCAGCGTTTCCAGCGCGGTCAGGATGAGATACAGGTGTGGGTGCGCTACAGCAGGACGGACCGTGAGTCGATCAATGATCTGGATGATATGCGTATTGTAACCCCTTCGGGACAACGCGTGCCTTTTTCAGAGATCGCCAGTTATGAGATTAGACGTGGTGAAGAATCCATTAGTCACTTGAACGGGAAACGGGAGATACAGGTAAACGCCGACCTAAAAGATGAAAAGGACAGTCCGACGGAGATCTTACTGAATATAGAGAACAACATCATGCCGGACATACTTTCCAAGTATCCTACGGTAAGCGTGTTGTATGAAGGGCAGAACCGGGAGGCGAACAAGCTTACGGAGTCGGCATGGACAACCGTGCCTATCGTTATTTTCCTGATCTATGTGGTGATCGCCTTTACCTTCCGAAGCTATAGCCAACCGCTGTTGTTATTGCTAATGATCCCCTTCAGCTTCATTGCAGTAGGCTGGGGGCACTGGTTCCACGATTTCCCGATCAATATTCTATCGGCCTTAGGGATCATTGCACTCATCGGGATCATGGTGAACGACGGACTGGTGCTTATTGGGAAGTTCAATACCTTCCTGAAGCAAGGCATGAGTTTTGACGACGCGCTCTATGAGGCAGGACGGGTGCGCTTTAGGGCGATCTTCCTTACCTCATTGACCACCATTGCAGGAATTGCA
Organism: Altibacter lentus; assembly: GCF_000746845.1. Classification (GTDB taxonomy): domain Bacteria; phylum Bacteroidota; class Bacteroidia; order Flavobacteriales; family Flavobacteriaceae; genus Altibacter; species Altibacter lentus. Next base: position 2,603,382 of record NZ_KN050846.1, read on the forward strand.
CCGCTGTTGCTAGAGAAGAGCCGACAAGCCCAGTTCCTGATACCCATGGCCATTTCCATTGCCTACGGAATTGCCATCGCCACCGTCCTTACCCTGGTGATCCTACCGCTATTGCTGTCGTTCACCAACAGTGTAAAAACCGGAACCTTATGGCTTAAAACAGGAAAGAAAGTTACCAAAGAAGAAGTAGAACGCGCTATAAAAGAAGACAATGAAGTACATTAAACTGGGCATCTTTTTGGTATGCTTCGGAAGCATGGTTGCACAAGAGGTACCCTTGCTAAGCAAGCAGGAGGCCGTAGCCGATATGCTGGAAGGTAATTTTGGTATCGCGGTCGCAAGAAACAATGTAACCATTTCAGAAAACAATAAAAATGTCCTCAATTCGGGGTTTCTTCCATCGCTAACCGGGAATGCAGGTGCCAATTACAATCTGGAGGACCAAACGGCTACCTTTCAGGATGGAACAACAAGAGAAGTGGTAGATGCGGAGACAACGCGTTATAACGCTTCTCTTAACCTTAATTATACCTTGTTCGACGGGCTGGGGCGCTGGTACGATTACAAGCGCTTAAAAGAAGAATACGATCTTAGTGAATTACAGGCACGGCAGACCATAGAAACGACCATGCTTCAGTTGTTCACGGTGTATTTTGAAGTGGCCCGTCTTACCGAAAATGTAGCGGTACTCGAGGAAACTTTTCAGAATACAAAACGACGCCTTACCCGCGCCGGATACGCCTTTGAATACGGACAGGTAAACAAACTGGAGGTGTTAAATGCCGAAGTGGACATAGTAACAGACAGCATTAACCTCATGAATGCCCGCCAGCAACTCACCAATGCGAAACGGGATCTCAATGTAGTGACCAATAGCGCGCTGGACCGACGCTTTACCGTAGATACAACCATTGTATTCACAAATCCGCTGGTGCTGGAGACCTTTCTTCAAACCGCAGATACGAACAACGTACGCTTGCTTCAGGCGCGTCAAAACATAACCATTAGCGATTATAATTACAAAGCGAGTAAGTCGATATTCCTTCCTTCGGTGGGGCTTACCGGATCCTATGGATGGAACGAAGGAAACTTTCCGGCGACCAATTTTCTGGCATCGAGTACGTCTACCGGGTTTTCGGCGGGGGTTAGTTTGAGCTGGAATCTCTTTGATGGGGGTGGCGGTATCACTGCGGTGAAGAATGCGAAGATACAGATCAGCAACCGGGAGCTGGAACAACGGCGTCTGGTACTGGAAGTAAAAAGAGATATCGCGAATGCGCAAGGCAATTACGAGAACAGGCTGGCGATCTACCGCCTTCAGGAGCAGAATGTGGTGACCGCACGAAATAACTTTGAGCGATCCAACGAACGTTATAAACTGGGACAGATCACCTCGCTGGAATTGCGGCAATCGCAGATCAATCTGTTGAATGCCCAAACCAACAAGAATCTGGCGAAATACGAGGCAAAACTAGCCGAACTGGAACTGCTGCAACTCACGGGACAACTGCTCAATATTGAATTGTAATGGACGAGCATTTCTTTCAATGTCCTTATTGCTGGGAGGAGATCTCCATGCTGCTAGACAGCTCTGTACGGGAACAGACCTATATTGAGGATTGCGAGATATGTTGTAATCCCATTGAGATACACGCTGTCTTTGAAGCGGGTGCGCTTCAATCTTTCGACGCCGGCAGTATCGAGCAATAACTTTTTTCCGTATCTTTATAGAACTCCCTCTAAATGATACAGCTATGCTATCCAGTTTCAGTTTTTCTGAAGATACGGTCGGCTTTTTATTGGAAGGAACTTTCGGTGAAGAGACGGTGCAGCAATTGCATGCCCGGATACTCGAGAAATTTGAAGACTTCGATACGATCAATCTTTATCTGGAAGATAGTGGGATCGAGACCTTTTCCCTGACCGCAGTGTTAGAGAACCTCTTCTTCAAATTAGAACATAACGGGAAGTTCAATAAAGTAGCTTTGGTAAGTGACCGGAAATGGATCCACCTGTGTGGTAAGTTAGAAAAGATGCTAGGTGATATCGATATCAGGAGTTTTGTTAGTGAGGACAGGATGGAAGCGATAACCTGGATCGCGGAACGTTGATCTTAGCCTATCCGCCCGTTACACAACTCTTTAACCCTTTTTCCACATTGAGCCATAGATAGTTGAAAAAGGATTTATGCTTCACACGGGTCACTTCGCCATTCCCTTCTCTAAAGTCAACCCCTTCCTGATCGCTGTTCTTCTTGATAAACAGATTTGCTACTGCCGATTTCAGCCATTTCTTATCCTTGCCGTTGTCATTAAGGAATTTGATCTTGAACTCGTCGTACTTCATACGCATATCGATCTGTGAATAGGTATCATCTCCCGAAACGGTAAAATACGTTTGTTGTATGGTTCCTTCCAGGTTTGCCCGCAGGTTCTCACGGGTAAACTGATTGAGTTGCGCAGCGGCCAGTTTCCCTACATCGGCTTTGAATACAAAACGGTTTTCGGGGTCGCGAACATCGAAGGACCAGTCGACATGAAAGGGGGCATCCTTCATAAAGACCGCATTGATATCGAGCTTTGTTTTGGTTCCTTCGGAATAGGTGTTCCCAAGGTTCGCGATGGTCGCATCCAGTGATGTGAATTCAATAGTACCGCCGTTGGTTCCTTCGGTGACCTTTTCAGTATAGCGGATGCTTCCGTTCTTCACAGCGGCTGTATCGATGCTGAGCTGAAAGGGCAGTTTCCGAAGCATTTCGCTGTATAAAGGCTTTCTGCTAAAGTCATCGGCGACGAGCTTGTTACGGTAGATGTCCAGCTTTGGTTGTGCCAACAGTAAGCGGTTGCTGTTCACAAAGAGTTCGCGTTCCGTAAACCCGAAATCGATCGCATCGATCTCCAAGGAGTCTATGGTGAGGTCAAAATGGTCTCGTTCTTTGTCCAGTAGCTGCGCATGTTGTTGACGGGAATACTTGGTAGCGAGTTTCAGGTTGGTAAAGACCGCCCGTTTCTTTTTTAGCTTGAAGTTTCGGGTGGTAACATTCTCATACGGACCCACCTTTGCAAAGATAGAATCGGCTTTTGCAATGTAGTCCCCAAACTCCAGAGGCAGACGTTTGCGAAGCGTGTTTTGGTCGATCAAGATATCATCGATCTCCACCGTGAGGTTCTCGGCATAGAGCAAGGTGTTCTCCTCACTGTCGTCAAAGAGCGTAAGCCGGGTATGGTCGATGCTCAGTTCGTCGATACGAATGGGTTTGTTGAGGTTGAGTGCGGAGCCGCGGGCACTGTCCTTGGGCGTGCGGTACAAATGCGTGTAGTAGGTGACCTCAGGATAGAAGATCTTGATGTCCTCAATATGGATCTCATTATGGAAGAGGTACTTCCAGTAACTGATATCTTCTATGATAAGTTCCTTCACCGTTACGGTAGAATGCACCGAGGCGGTATCGGCATTTTGGATTTGAAGGGATACATCCTTAAAGGTGATGGTGCCGTCGAAAAGGTCAAGGGACAGCTTGTCGAAATCTGATTGGTAGTTCGGAGGGAGGTTTTGTGTGACGAAGGTTTCCACCTTGTTCTTGAGGAAGGTGTTGATGGCTATTTTCCCAAGGACGATAAGGATCCCTGCGGAAACGAGGACAATAAGAAAGATACGTACTGATTTCGACATATTTAAAAATAAGAAAGTGATAGCGGGTACCGAAAACTTTATGAGTTTCTGTTAAATTTTCCAAGCAGTTCCCTTGCGGTCTCTAAAATGTGTTGTATCTTTGCCATCCATATCGCGGGATAGAGCAGTATCCTTCGACAGGCTCAGGACAGGGTACCTACCGGTTCTGAAAAGAAATAGAAAACAGGAACTAAAACAATGTTTTTAGTTTAAAAGATATATCGCGGGATAGAGCAGTAGGTAGCTCGTCGGGCTCATAACCCGAAGGTCACTGGTTCGAGTCCAGTTCCCGCTACTAGTAAATTCAAGGCTTCACAGAAATGTGAGGCCTTTTTTTATGTGCTGGGTACAACATAGGTACAACATTTTACTATTTTTCGTTAAGCCATTTAAAATTCTATTGTTTGATATGTTTTAGAAGTAAATTCTATTAAACAAAGCTGTAACAGCTATATAACAGCTTCTGATGTCTCATAAAACGTTCCTTTTATGAGACTTTAGAAGGTTTTGGTATAGAGCTTGAACAATAGGACTATGTGCCGTTTTATGACATATACAGCCTGTCACCTACTTTTTTTAATTTCTTTAAAACAAATTAGAAATATTACATATCCATTTATAAAAGTAACAAGAAATAGTCAAATTAAATTTATTCCTCATAATATCAAGAATAATATTTTTTTAGTAAATTGTCATCTTTATAAGACTTTTTAAATGACATTAACCATTCCTCTACTTGCCGGAACACTTGCGTCAATGCTTCATGTTATTTCTGGACCCGATCACCTGGCAGCAGTTACCCCTTTAGTCATTGAAACTAAACGAAAAGCATGGAAAATAGGTTTGTTTTGGGGTTTAGGACACTTAGTAGGAATGCTTTTAATTGGTGTTTTGTTCTTATTATTCAAGGAATATATTCCAGTCGAGAGTATTTCAAAATATAGTGAGCAGTTAGTAGCTATTGTCTTGATTGGAGTTGGGTTTTGGGCATTCTATCGTATTTTTAATGAGCAAAAAAAACATCAACATCCTCATGTTCATAATGAAGGCGAAAACTATGTTCATATACATGCGCATGAGCATAGTCATAATGAGGGTCATAAACATGTGCACGATAAAATTGTAAAACAAAATGTTCTTTCCTCTTTTGGAATTGGCTTTTTACATGGATTAGCGGGCGTTGCGCATTTCCTGTTGTTGTTACCCGTATTAGGTTTTGAAAATAATTTAGAAGGATTACAATACATTATCGGCTTTGCAATAGGTACTGTTTTAGCAATGTCTGTATATGCATTGATTTTAGGGAAGTTAACATCGCATTCAAAGCATCAACACAATGATAATTTTTTTAAAGGAATTCGTTTTGCTGGAGGGCTATTTGCAATAGTTATTGGCTTCTATTGGTTGTATCTAACCTTTTAGTTCACAGATTACAAGTCTGTGATTTCCGGTGTCCGCTATGAACAATGTATCACCGGCAGTGGTAATTGAAAATGGCCAATAAATAGCACTTTTAGTACCGTGCATATTCCCATTAAAATCGCTGCTCGTTTTAAAATCTTCTCTGCCTATTACTGCTTTCGCAAAAGGATTATTGGTATTAGGAATTTCATCAAATTTTAAAATTCTACTATTTCCTGTATCGTTTACTAAAATACCATCTCTATAAAAGCAAGCATCGTAGGTCCAATTTAAAGTATTCGCTTCTGGTGCTAAACTAAATTGATTTTGACCACAAGCATCAAAATTATCTTGACCGATGATTATATTGGCAGGTTTTGAAAAAGCATCTTCTTTATTGTTCCAAACCAAAACACGATAGAATTGGGTGTCCGCAACTGCCATTTGACCCTTGCTATTTATTTTAACTGAATACGGCCAGATAGGTTCATCATTATTGTAATCTCTTGTTTTGAAGCTAGGTTTTCCAATGACCTTATCGGCAGCTACATAGTTTTCGGTAGGGATGTTATCGAAAAATAAGATGCGTCTATTTCCAGTATCGGCAATCCAAAGGCTTTTGCCGTCTGAAAACAATCCATATGGCCAATTAAGTGTTTGAGCACTTGGGTCGTTTCCTATGCCTTTTACATTGGGTAAATTAGTTTCAAAATTGGGTTGTCCAAGTACAACATCTGCAGGCTGTGCATTTGTAGTTGGTATAGAATGCCAGATAAGTACTCTATGATTCCAAGCATCTGCAACAATTAATTTCTCACCATCGCTCCACAACCCAGATGGGTATTGCAATGTTGTAGCTGTTACATCACCTCCAGAATTGCGTCCGCTATCTTCAACTTCTAACTGTCCTAAAATAACGTCGGGTTCTTGAAATTTTGTCGTTGGGATTGTATTCCAAATAAAGACACGATTCTGTCCTGTGTCAGATACAAAGAGTTTGTTTTTTGCAACAAAAACACCTCTAGGTGCTAAAAATGGCTTCTGCTCTGAACCTTTAAATAATCGACCGTTCTCAACTTGATTTCCTAATGTTTTAAAATCCATAGGTTAACAGATTCGAGGTAATTGCTCTCCTGGCAACATACTAACCACACGTTTACCACCTATGGCACTTTCCATAATAACTTGTCTAGGATGCTCTTCGGTTACAGTTCCTATGATTTTTGCATTCGTTCCGTTTTCATCTTTTTGAAGTGTTTCTAAAAAATCATCAGCAATAGATGCATCTACAAACGCAATGAAGAGTCCTTCATTTGCAACGTAAATTGGGTCTAAACCAAGTAACTCGCAAGCACTAGCCACTTGATTGTCTATTGGTAAATTTCTTTGAGCCATATCTATTCCTAAGTTGATGGATTGGGCTGTTTCTTTTAAAACTGTTGCTATACCGCCTCGCGTTGGGTCTGTTAATAGGTGAATATGCTCTCCAAACGTATCTAGTAATCCACTAATAGTATGATTCAGATGTATGGTGTCACTTAGAATTTCGGAATCAAATTCAAGCCCTTCTCTAACAGACATTATTGCCATCCCGTGAGATGCTATATTCCCACTAACAATAATTTTATCGCCTGCCTTTATATTTTTTGCTGCAATATTAGCTTTAGAATGTATACTCCCAACACCAGAGGTATTGATAAAAATTTTATCACCCTTTCCTTTTTCTACAACCTTGGTATCTCCTGTTACCACGTGAACCCCTGCTTCCTCACAGGCTAATTTTATAGACACAAGAATATCCCAAAATTCAGACATTTTTAATCCTTCTTCTATAATAAAACTTAGGGATATATATTTAGGAATAGCACCACACATAGCTAGGTCATTCACCGTTCCATTTACTGCCAATTCGCCTATGTTGCCACCAGGAAAGAAGATGGGAGACACTAAAAAACTATCGGTTGAGAAGGCCATCTTGCCTTCCATTTTAAAAATGGCTCCATCGTGACGTTCATCAAGGATTGGGTTACTTAATAAGTCAAAAACACCACTGTCTAATAATTTATTGGTAAGCACACCACCGCTACCGTGACCTAAGGTAATGACATCAAAATCCAATTTAGGCATTGGACATTGTAGTTGCATTTTTATTGTTTTTTTATTCATTAACTCTTTTAAATTTTATGAGATTTTGCGTTAGGGACTGAAGTAGCATCCTTTTTTTGCTGCCATATATGGCAAAAAAAGATACAACGTAAAGTCCGACCCTTGTGGTAACGCTCAACTACGCCTCTACTAGTCCAGAAAAATGATAGTAGGCTGCACAAGCGCCTTCACTACTAACCATAGGTGCACCTAAAGGATTCGTCGGCTTACATTTTTTTCCAAATTGTGAACATTCAAAAGGTTTTTTTAACCCTTTCATTATTTGTCCTGAAATACAATCTGGATTTTCTGGTGCTTCTTCAATCTGTATACTGAATTTACGGTTAGCATCAAAAGCTGCGTATTCTGGTCGCACTTGATACCCACTATCTGGTATTTCTCCAATACCTCTCCATATTTGATTTTTTATTTCAAACACGGTGTGAATCATTTTTTGAGCATCAGGATTACCTTCTTCCTTTACGATACGTGCATATTGATTTTCAACTTGCGATTTACTTTCTTCTAATTGGCGTAATACCATTAATATGCCTTGTAAAACATCGAGTGGCTCAAAACCTGTTACTACGATAGGCACTTTATATTTTGCAGATAATGGGTGATATTCTGCATTACCCATTATAGTGCATACGTGACCAGCAGCCAGAAAACCATCTATCTTGCTTTCTTCATCATCAATAACCGCTTTTATTGCGGGTGGCACCAAAACGTGAGATGCTAATATGGAATAGTTTTTAAGCTCTTTTCTATGGGCGTGAATAACAGATAACGCATTTGCTGGGGCGGTTGTTTCAAAACCTACTGCAAAAAACACCACTTCTTTATCAGGATTATCCTCTGCAATTCTAACCGCTTCTAGAGGTGAGTAGAGAATGCGTACATCTGCACCTTCTGCTTTTGCTTCTAAAAGATTTTTACCGGAGCCAGGTACACGAAGCATATCACCAAAAGAACATAAAATGACATTCTCGTTTAACGCTAAATGAATGGCTTTATCAATAATATTTAAAGGTGTGACACATACAGGACAGCCTGGACCGTGAATCATCGTGACCTCTTTGGGTAACATATCGATAATCCCATTTTTAACCAGACTATGTGTTTGTCCGCCGCAAACCTCCATAATAGACCAAGGTTGCGAAACCGTTTTCTTTATTTCTTCGAGATATTTTTTTGCGAGTTCTGGGTCTCGGTATTCTGACATATACTTCATAACTACTCCGATTTAGGTAAATATTCATCTACATCTGTGAGTTCCCCAATCTCACCTAATTCTTCGAGGTATTGAAAAGTTTTTTGGGCTTCTTCTTCATCTACCTTACTAATTGCAACGCCTACGTGAACTAAAACATAGTCTCCAACATATGCATCAGGTAACATTTCTAAACTGGCTTCTTTTGAAATACCGCCAAAAGACACGGTCGCCATTCGTACTGCTCCGCCATATTGCAGTTCAATACTTTTTATTTTTCCCGGAATTGCTAAACACATAATCTTTAAGATTTAATTATTTATGATATGCTGAAAATACATCAACTGCCCAAAAGAGATGTTCTCATCGTTAGCAGACAATTTACGATTTATTTTTAACACTATTTTGTGATTTTTACAAAGCTTTGATAGTACAGAAACCAACAAGGTATTTTGAAAAACACCTCCGCTACAGGCTATTATTGTTACTTGGTGCTTTCGCGAAAGTGTAACAATACTTTTTGCCAGTGTATAGATAAAACTGAATGCTAATCTTTCTTTACAAAACCCTTCTCTATAAGCTTTTAAAACAGCCTCAACAATCTTCTTACTTGGAATAGTATCATAGGATATATTATGCAAAAAATCTATGTAATAACTTTTTGAATAAGTGGAAGCACAATCTTCCAATAACATTGCTGCTTCCGCTTCAAATGTATTACTGTCACAAAGCCCTAGAGCCGAAGCTACAGCGTCGAATAGTCTACCAACTGATGATGTTTTTAAATTGTTTGATAAAAGCATTTTATTGTAAATAGTCCACTCTGTTGACGTGAATTTGTCTTTTATCTGTTCCTTGTTTTCGTCGCAAAGTAAACTTAATAGTGAGATGCGAGGCTCACGAGCCATTTTATCGTTTGCCAGCCAATCATAATATTCAAAATGAGAGACTCTTTCTATGGTACTGTTTTCAAACACAAAAAACTCGCCTCCCCAAATAGCATCGTCATCACCATAACCTGTTCCGTCCCATACAACTCCTAATATTTTTTCTTCGGAATCGAACAATTTATGCTCGCCTAAAACACTTGCAAAATGTGCTTTATGGTGCTGAATTTTATGTGTTTCTGTCTTGTGTTGTTGGGTGATTTCTGCACCTAAAAGACTGCTTTGATATGCAGGGTGTGTATCTACAAGAATAGTCTCAGGTCGGCAATCAAAGACTTGTAATTGTTGGTCTAACATTTTTTTGTAGCGTGTTACTACATCATAATTATCAAGGTTTCCAAAATATTGACTCACATAAATGTGTGCATTTGGAACAAGAGTAAATGTGCTTTTTAAATGTGCTCCCATCGCTAATGTACCAGATTCCATTAGAGTATTGTTTTCCATATAATTAGGCGCAAAACCTCTAGAACGTCTTAAAATATGTTGTGTGTTCTCGTGAAACTTGACAACAGAGTCATCTTGAGGAAATTGAATATCTAAATTATGGTGAACAAAATAATCGGCAATAGTGTGAAGCGATTTTTGAGCAGTTTCATTATCAGAAATGATAGGTGAACCGTGTAGATTCCCGCTAGTACAAACCATAGGGCGGCCTACGTTTTTGCTCAATAAAAATAGTAGTGATGACGAAGGTAGCATTACACCTGTTTGATTCATCTTTGGTGCAATAGTGTGAGTTGCTATGGCAGTTGTATCTGTATTTTTAAGAATGACAATAGGTGCTATGGTATTTGTAAGAACTTCGGTCTCTTTAACACTAGGTTGATATTCTTCTCTAATTTTTTCAATGCTGGAATACAAAACTGCAAATGGTTTGTTAGGACGCTTTTTATTTGCGCGTAAGCGAGTGATTACATTTTCATTTGTAGCGTCACAGCATAGCACATATCCATTTGTGTTTTTAACAGCAACAATGCTTCCTTCTAAAATTAAAGTTGCTGTTTTTTCAATAATTTGATTTTGATGAACAGTAACCGTTTTTCCTTTACTATCAATTAGTTGCAATTGTATCCCACAGTCTGCACAACTATTGGTTTGCGAATGGAATCTTCTGTCATTTGGGTCTTTATATTCCTTTTCACAAGTTGCACACATTGTAAATGATGTGAGCGAAGTATTGGCTCGTTCAAAAGGAAATTGTGTTGTAATAGCATATCGTGGTCCGCAATGCACACAGGTTGTAAACGGGTAGTTATAACGTCTATTATTAGAATCAGAAATTTCAGTTTTACATTGTTTACAAAACGCAAAATCTGGTGTAAGCGGGATATTAATTGTTTTAGAAACGGTTGACGGCTTGATTTTAAAATCCGTAAATAACTCTTGAGGAATTTCTTCTATCGAATGCCCCTTAATTTCTGAGACAGGCGGAGAATCTTTTAATATACTTTTTAAAAACTGGTTCGCAATTTCTTCAGAAGTAGTCGCGCAAATTTCTACACCATTTTTAGTATTGGTTACATATCCATCTATAGCAAATTGCTTTGCTAGATTGTAGACAAAAGGACGAAATCCGACTCCTTGAACGCGTCCTTTGATTTGTATGTGATATGTTTTTTTATGCAATGTTTATGCTTCCTTTTTTGCTTTTACTTTTTCTAATAACCAGTCACACCAAGTGTCTATTCCTTCTCCACTTGTTGAAGATATCTGTAAGACTTCTATTTCATGATTTACCTCACGAGCATCTTTGATTACCGCTTCTACGGAAAAAGGAACATAAGGCAACAGGTCTGACTTTGAAACAAGCATCATGTCGCTTGTCAAAAACATTCTTGGGTATTTTTTTGGCTTGTCATCTCCTTCGGTGGTTGCCATAAGCGTAACACGATAGTCTTCTCCTAAGTCAAAAGAAGCTGGACATACAAGATTGCCTACGTTTTCAATAAATAATAAATCAATATCATCTAGTTTGTATTCTGGCAATACTTGATGAATCATTTGAGCTTCTAGATGGCAAATGCCGCCTGTAACGATTTGAAGTGCTTGTATACCAGTTTCTCGAATGCGCTCTGCATCTCTTTCAGTTTCTAAATCACCCACCATTACTGCCATCTTGATTTTGTCTTTTAAACGACTTGCAGTTTCTTGCATCAAAGTAGTTTTACCACTTCCCGCGGACGATGTAATGTTGACCAAAAGCGTTTTGCTTTTTGCCATCTCTTTTTTAATAATGTCCGCAACAAAGTCATTTGCTTTTAATAAATTGATATTTGTGTTCTCACACTGTACTGTACCGCGAGCGGCTTTTGTTGATTTTTCTATACTCATAGTTATATTAATTTTTTTTCTGGAATGTCTTTTAAAAAATAGTTGTAAGCAGCAGTTAGTGTAAGCACAAATAAAGAGGCTGTCACGCCAATAATTACATTATAATACGTATCAGCAGATAGCGAAACACGAATTAAAATTGTGGCTAGTACAAATGCTGAGTACCTGAAAATACGGTAATAGTTGAGTGTATATCTTAACGCTATCAAAACAATAATGATGTCACTAAAAATAAGCACCGTGTAAAATGTTTGGAAAGAATGTAAATAGCTTCCTGTTGTGAACAAAATTTTTAAATCGTTAAAACCTACCACGGCAAATGCCACCAATAATAACAAAGCTAATAACTTCTTGAGTCTGATAAACTGTTCTTGGTCGTCTTCGGTAGCTGTTAATTTAATACGCTTTTGCAACTTGGCAGTTATACTAATTATTGAAAAAATGGCAATGGCGCCAAAACCGTAAACTACCATAGGAATAATTGAGTCTTGCATATGTTCCCAACTAAAATCTGTTCCTATATGGCTAAACTCCTTAAAACCATCTCTCAAAAAAATAAGAGACAGTAATTCAAATTGTTTTCCTACCGATTTTGCGACCGATTGTGGAAGCACAAAAATGAGTCCAAATAACTCAATGATTAAAAGCAGTGTGAATACTATTTCTATTGAAAAAAAGGGGTTTTCAAACTTATTTTGATAATGCCCTAGGTTAACATATTCTGATACAACCAGCGCGCTTAAAAAAGAACAAACAATAAATACCAAAACTAAAACAACACTAGTAGCATACAAGCTTTGTTTACTTTCATAAAACTGTTTGCACGTATCGAAGATTCGTTCTGTATATGTTAACGTTCTTTTTAGCATTATTCTTTAGTCATCAAATTCTACTTTATGGATTAACATTTCTTCTCCTTGTATGACATTCTTGCTTGGCTTTTGACAATTATCGCATAAAAAACGATAATTCTTTACCTCTGTGATGTGGTCACAACTTTCACATTGTATCTTAAGTTCCACCATTTCTATGTTGAATTTCACATTTTGATAAAACGGATTAGTCATATGAGACGCCTCATAAGCATTCATTAAAAGACGTGGTTCTATGTTTGAAAGTATTCCTACTTTCACATAGATAGCTTTCATTTTATTACGTTTCTCTACTTCAAACTCTTGCTCAAGAGTTCTGTATATTCCGTTTACTATGGATGTCTCGTGCATTGTTAGTTTAATATTGTTTTCAAATTCTTAAGTTGATTCAAATGTTGATTTGCTTGTTCTATAATATTTTCATCTTCCACTATTGTGGTTATAGAAGTTGCCTTTTCAAGCATTTGATGGTACTTTTCTTTTTCTGCTTTTTCATCTTCATTATGCATTAACCAATACAATTCTAATTGATTCAATAGGGTTAAAGCACGCTCAAAAGGATATTCCTTTTCTGAACGTACAGAAAGTGCATCCTCAAACAAACCAAATGCTTTATCTAAATTGTTGTGCAATTTTGCCTCTGGAAAATTCATAAGTGCTGTAGCGTAGTTATGACTCGCCATAGCATATTCATAAGGGTATTCTTCTTTAGTATAAAATGCCAATACTTCCTTAAATGATGAAGCACAAAATGCTGTCCAAATTGGTTTTTCTTCTGGTGAAACAGGAATTTCAGAATATATAAGCGCTAAATTGTGATGTATGTCTGCAAACTTTTGAGGATGCGTATCACGTTTGAAAACTTTTAAAGTGTCTTGAAAGGCGTTAATCGCTGGCTTGTAATACTGCGGGCTTCCATTTTTGGACCAGGTGTATAATAAAGTAGCCTTGCGCAATCCTGCTTCGCCTAAAAATTCAGGAATATCTGCTTCTTTGAAATAGAGAATGGCTTTCGTAATATAGTTTTTTGAAGTAATAAAATCTTCCTGATAATTGGCGATTTCAGAAGCATCAACATACACTAAACCTGCATTCACTTTTAACTCTTTGTCTTCATAAAATGCAATACTAGCTAGTTGTAATTCTTGTATTTCATTTAAAACTGATGTATCATACGGAAGTTTTAGTTGTGCCATTAATACTGTTGCTAACTGCGTAGTCATAGCATTTTTCGCTTCCTCAGATATAGCCTTGGGGGAAGAAATACGCAGTATCTTTTCAGCTTCTGACAGCATATTGTTATCTATCAAAAGATTTACGAAGTGCTTGATGGTGAACAAACGATGTTCATCATTGGTAGCACTCGCAATTGCTTCAGCATATAGACCTTTTAGCGCATTTACGTCTTGAGGGGTTGTACTATTTCTGTATTGTAAAATGATACAGTGGTTGTGAGAAGATTCCGCTTTAACGCTGCGCTCTCCCTTTGGTCGTGAATCTCCAAGGTTCGATTTCGCGAAAGCGCACATATCCTCACTAATCTCGTAACCAAATTGTAGATGTGTAGCAATTAATAAATGATTGTACAGTTCGTTTTCTTCAGAAATAAATTCGAATGCCTTTTGATGATTTCCCAATTTGTAAAAAACCATTGCTAGTAAATTCATTTCGGAAAAAGGAATCCTAGGAATGATATAAGGCGGTTCGGTATCGTGCCAATCTAGAGAGGAAGTTATGATATCTCCTGAAACATATAGTATTTTATTAGAAATGCTGATTGCGTTTTCATCGCTTTGAATTTCAACAAGTTCATCTAATCGCTCTACAGAAGCTATAGCTGATTTTATGGTTTCCTGAACATTAGTTTTTGTCAAAATTGTAAGCATCTTTATCTACTTTTTGTGTTCCTCTAATATCTTTAGCAGCTGTTTGTTGCATATGTGACGCATATATCTCCGCTAGTCTTTTTGTTCTGTAATCTCCTATTTTTCTAATCAATAATTGATTAGGGTCCGCTGTATTTACAAATACTAATGAAACTTCCCAACGCCCCTTTATATGGTCAATTTTAGTGCCTACTTCTGCATCTAGTAACCAGGCGTCCTTTGGGTCATTCCGTTTTGCCATCACATATCAATTTTAATAAGGTTTGTCTTCTCTACAACTTCATAGTGTAATACTCTGTCACTCATATCTAAGTCATTATCTATTAAAATTTCTCTAATAGCCAATGTCCTGTCTCCTTTCAAATTTCTAGATTTTAAAAGAAACTGGGTAGGCTCGTGCATTTTAACAAACCACTGGCTACTTACTGGCGTAATCAACATTTTGCCTTGCGCAACCACATAAGTAACATACGCATAGTGGATGTTATCAAATACCTTGTCAACCAAAGAGGCATCGAGATAGACGTGTGATGATTTTAAAGTAACAAGTTCTTTCACTATGCACTGGCTAGTTTTATATCTTCTAAAATATGTTGCACTACTTTATCTCCCGCTGTTTGTACTTCTTTACTTAATACGGTATCTAACTTTGTGTTTTCTACGGCAATTAAATAGACTTGTATATCTTTTGGATATTCATCACCAAGTATTTTTTTAGAATACGATAGTGCTTGATCCCATTTCATACCATGTAAAAATACCATAGGGTCATCTTGTGGCGCTCTTAACACTTCTTCTGCAGGCACTTTAAATAAAGTACCAATAGGTTCATTGGAATTTACTACTGCATCTACCATCAAAATTTTAGTATGCCCTTTAAGACCAAAAAGTACTTCAAAGGCGGCCGTACCCATATCAAAGATATTTATCGTATCATTATCTCCGATAATTTTTTGCAACTCTTCAATCACGTACATTCCTATACCATCATCACTTCTAACTGGGTTTCCGAAACCCATTATTGCTGTCTTCATTCTTATTCTTTATATTAAACTAAAAAACTTTCCCGAAGACACCCTCGGGAAAGCTTATATAAATAATTGATTTATATCTATTTATAATTTGAATCGAGATAGTTCAACTCCAGATTTTTGATCGTGCGCATGCACAGTACAAACCAAACAGGAATCAAATGATCTTGCAACAATACCAACTTCTACAGGATCACTAGGATCTTCGATATCGATACCTGTAAGTGCACTTTCAATTGGTCCTGGGTTTCCTTGACCATCATTAGGCCCAACGTTCCATGTAGTTGGAGCCATTACTTGATAGTTTTTAATAACACCATCTTTAATTTCTATCCAGTGAGCTAATGCACCACGAGCTGCTTCTGTTGCTCCGAATCCTTTTCCGTCCTTTTCAACTGGCTTGATATAGAATTCTCCATCGAGGTCAATTTCTGAAAGCCATTGCTCTATAAACTTATATATTCTTGGAGCTTCATGAACTCTCGCTAAAACACGTGTAAATACACTAGGTCCTAGTTTTTTCATGATATCTCCAAATAAAGGATCTCTAATTTGATGTTCCTTATTATTAGGGTTTGCATTCATTATAACACGGGCCAAAGGGCCTGTTTCTGCAGCATGTCCATCATACCTTGGTGACTTTGACCAACTATATTGTCCATCAAAATCTGTATGGTGTAATGGTTGTGATTTAGCAGGAGTGGGTAATGGTTCTTCCCAAGGGTGTAATCCATCTTCTTGATTATCATACCAAGAATGTGAAACATCTTCTTTTACTTTAAGATGATCAAACTCATGATAATTTTCTCCATCGAAAAATCCACTAGAACTAATCAAGGCATCATTTCTACCTTCAATAGTTGGATTATTATATCGGTCTTTATGTAAGTATGTTCCTGTTGCCAAAAATTTACCTACTCCTTGACCAAATTTATCTAAGCCAAATTCGATTCCTGCTCTAATAAGCAATCCTAAATCACTATTTTTATGAGACTCATTTTCATCAACCCATGCTAACATATCGTCCCATGATTTGATTTCCATATAGCGCTCGATCGAACAACCTAACCATACTGGCTCTAGCCAATCATTTTTAAATTGTGCCAAAATAGCATGTGCTCGTGTAATATCTTTTAAGGTCGGCGCACACATAACTCCACCTGGAACCATATAGCTCGAGTGTGGCCACTGCCCACCAAATAAAGCATAGATTTGAACAGGCAATCCACTTGCCGTTAACCCTATTTGAAATGTTTCGCCGACATAAGCCGACCATCTTTTAACCACTTCTTTATACAAAGGCTGATTAGCATATTTCTTATTCGCCAAATCTGTTGCGAAAATGGCATAAAACCAACGTGGAATACTCTGTAATGTTTCAGAGGCTTGTCCAATAGCTCTCAATAATAGGGCATTTGGAGATAATTTTGTTCCCCAAGCGGTATCTAAAGCAGATGATGCACAATACAAATGTGACCCTCCACATATTCCGCAAATACGCGGTGTTACTATAAGACCAGATTGTGGATCTTTACCTTCCATTATTTTCTCAAAACCTCTAAACATTGCTGCCTGGGTATGAGCACGAGTTACTTTTCCGTTATCGATATAAACTTTAACATCTAAATCTCCTTCAACACGTCCTACGGGTGATATATTTAATTCTTTTACTGACATTTTGTAGTTAGTTTAATTACTTATTTAGAAGTTTCAGTTACACGTTTATTTGTAGGCATAACCTTCTGGAAACCTGCTTCCATATAATACGCCAATTTTGTTCTTCCTGTTGGAACTTCTTTAGGAAAAACTCCTAAATGCTTCATCGTTTTGAACACACTTCCTTTCATTAAATCATTATGTGGAAATCCTGGTTCTGTGCATCCTAAGCAAGGATGATTAGAACGTGTTTTACTCGACTGACGATTCCAAAGTATATTATTACAACTTGCTCTAGTCATTGGTCCACGACATCCTACTTCGTAGAATAGACATCCACCACGTTTTCCAAAGTTTCCATCGACCTTCTGAGCGAAATTAGTCACGTTAGTACATCCGTCTTGAACGAAATCTGTAAAAAATGTTTTTGGTCTGTGAAATTCATCTATTAAAACATCACCTATTCTTCCAACAGATATTGCTACGAGTATTTGAGTTATCCAATCAGGATGCGCTGGGCATCCAGGGATATTTATAACAGGTAAGCCTCCTTTTGAAACGTAGTCGTGACCTAAGAAGCCTCCTTTATTTTTCTTATGAAATTGTAAACCAGTTGATTCACTAGGGTTTGGCGCTACAGCGGGAATTCCTCCCCAAGTTGCACAATCTCCAATTGCAACTACATAGCCTGCAACCTTTGATAATTCTTTAATCCAATCCATCATTGGTCTATCGGCAAAATAATTCATTGTCCCAGTATTATTAGGACCTTTTATTAAGGAACCTTCATATACCAGAATATCCATTTGAACTTTTCCTGCTAAGATATCTTTTAAAAGATCTTGTACTTGATCTCCAATTTGTAATCCTGTAGTTGGATGCCAAAGAATATTAAGCCCGAAATCTGTAATAAGTTCTACCACAGTTGGTTCTTCAGCGTTCAAAAAGGACATTGTGTTTCCACTACATGCACCTCCTTGTAACCATAAAACGTTTGCCATAAAATGTTGGGTTTTGATTAGATTAAGATTCGAAAATAACAAAAATATTTCTATTTTCAAAATTCGAATAATCAATTTGATAAATTAATTGCCAATATTTTATAAAAAAAAAATATATAACGGTAATAATTTCAAAAAACTAAATTTTTGGCAATTTATTAGAGAAGTTAGAATAGCTCCAAAAGCCCTAAAAATTAAATATCAGGTATTTTACACATAAATCGGTAAACTCTGAATAGTTCTATAAAATGGTCGTTTTATGCGACTATAGTAAACGAAAATAGGAGGTAAAGAAACTAAAGTCTCATTTTCCGTCTTTTTTAGTAGTATTGTTAATTGACCTTTTATGAGACAAAGTATAGTGGTTCTTAACTCTTTAATCAGCACATTCCCCAGCATTTCGCGAAAAGCTACATTCCGGAAAAAGAGCTTCACTACATAAGTCTTGGACACAATCCCCAATTTCAGCTTTCCATTCCGTTAACCCTTCCCGCTACGCTGGAACGGGACACTTCATTCCTGAGCCAAAATCGTGAATCAAGTCCGCTTTTCATTGGAAAGTCATCACTTCGATTTTCTTAACAGTATTTTCGGCGCGGTCTTCTTGAGCCCTTACTCGAAAATCCTTAAAAACCGAACCGCTGCCTTACACATTTTAAGGGGTTTATAATGGATAGAGCCTTCAATGTTTTTCGGGTCGTCGAAAAACAGGCACGACATAACCAATTCTAAATTAAACACAGCTGCTTATATCGCTTAACTGCCGGTACGCTCAAACTCAACTGCGTTTAAAAGAATTGCTAATGCCCTTATGGAACTTGTCAAGACTATACAAGTTTTAGTGAAAAATAAGGTTTCTACTTCCTTGAAATTCCAAGGAATTTACTACGTCGCAAACACACCTGATTTTATCCCAAAAAGTCTGGACAAAACCCACTCTATCCATTGTGCGGTGCACAGAAGAAAAGAACAAACACCCCTTAAAATTTAATTCAGTTTAAATCAAATAGGGGAAATATAAACCAGTCTGTAACAAAGCAGGCACAAATCTTTTTATTATGAGTACTATTAAAAATCACGTACAGTTAATTGGAAACGTTGGACAAGAGCCAACCATTACGAACCTTGAAAGCGGAAAGAAAGTAGCCCGTTTTTCATTAGCAACAAATGAGTATTACAAGGACAAAGAAGGCAACAAGCAAACGGACACGAATTGGCATACCGTAGTAGCTTGGGGCAAAACTGCCGAAATTGTAGAGAAGTATGTTGTTAAAGGCAAAGAAGTTGGAATATCGGGAAAGCTTAAAACCCGAAGTTATACAAATGATGATAACGAACAACGCTAT
Organism: Altibacter lentus; assembly: GCF_000746845.1. GTDB lineage: Bacteria > Bacteroidota > Bacteroidia > Flavobacteriales > Flavobacteriaceae > Altibacter > Altibacter lentus. Next base: position 2,622,886 of record NZ_KN050846.1, read on the forward strand.
GTTACGGAAGTTGTAGCCGATGAAATTCTATTACTTGGAAGCAAAGACGACAAGTAAATCTTAAAATGAAAGAGGGCGTAACAGTCGAAAGATGCGCCCTCTTTTTCATTATTCACACTTTAAATAAAATGTACAATGAAAGCACAAGTTAACGAAATTAAGGAAGGATTGCAACATTTTCACGGAACGGAAATGTTCTATCAAATCCCATTATTAAGAACACGTTTTACAGACGGACTAAAATATCTTGCCAATATAGCAGATTGTTTTTGGTTAATCACGGACACTTCCGTAATTGCAAAAAGTCTGATGAGCCGAAGTGAATTTATTACCATTGACTTCAAAAGATTGCCCGAAGAAAAACAAGATTATTCTGGTTATGAAGCTGAAATAATTTACAGCGATGGCAATGATAATATTCTAGAAAAACACGGCTATCGGGTTACCGATTTTCCACTTGATGAACTGCGGTTGTTTTTTGTAAATGGCACGCTGATGTTGCCAAGCGAATACTAAATTTTGAAGCTATGATGTATATTAAATTTCAAGATTTGAGTATGGAAAAACAAGAGGAACTTTTTCAGGTTTCTAGAGAACACGTCATATATCTTTTTGGAGAATCTATTCAGAAATATGTTGACGAAACTGGAGCAGATTATGATAAATTGATAGACGAAGAAATGATTAAAAATCTATACACTTACAACTTCGTTTTTAATATCTAATTTCCTAAAGTTAGTTTTTAAGCACCTCTAAAGTTTAGGGGTGTTTTTGTATGCAATTTATATCAAGTCAATAAAAAAACGTATCTTTATATCGCTGGAAATACAGCACACAAATTAAAGTAAGGTTATCCACTTTTCGACTTTCGCCGATAACCGTACACATCGAAATATAACATATCGGAAAATTATTTTCCTAAAATGGCAATCGGTTTTTTAACCAGATTGGATGGATTTTTGTCACGCTTGCGCGTGACGAAAAGGAATAGCAAGAGGGTAACACGCTGCGCGATGTTTCGGATTCCTTTTCGTTTTCAAATAGCTGATTATCAGCGACTTGAATATATTTTAATTTCCTGACAATCAACGATTTGCGACAAACGGGCTGGAAACGCCCATTTTTAGGGAAAATTTTGCGACAAATCGGCGAAATTATGGACTCATTTATCGGAATCAGATTTAAAAAGGAAACTGCAAAGCGTTTCCAAACTTTCTCACGTACTTACTTCAAATCGCATACCGAGGCAATGGCAACGATGCTCGATTTTTTCTTTTACAATGAAATCTCACCAAAGGAAAAACTAGGTCCGACAGGGCGAACTATTGAAGCCAAACTTTTAAAAAGAATCAATGCGGTAATTGCCATAATGCGAGACGTAGAAAAGACACAAACGAAACCTACGGTGGCGATGATTCAATCACTTTTTGAAACCGAAGAACCAACTAAAAAACCGCTAATCGTAGAAAAGAAATATGCTGAAGAAAAGAAGGAAGTCCGTTTTCGCGAAAAGCAAAACTCAAGCAATCAACTATAACTTTTTGAACTATGTATATCACAATCACAGCTCAAAAGTTAGGCGGTAATTATTCCCAAAGTTCAGCAGATTTTGTAGGCTATTTAGAGAAAGAAAATGAAGGTTTAGAAACGCGAGATATGGAACACTTTTTTAATCAATATGGCGATGAAATTTCCGCAGAGGAAGTGGTAAAAGAAATTGATGGAAACACAGCAAAATTGAAAAAGAAAGAACCTAAATTTTATTCCATTACGGTCAGCCCATCGAAGTATGAATTGAAGCGATTACAGAACAATCGGGAAGATTTAAAAACCTACACCAAAGATATAATGAAAGATTATGTCACATCATTCAATCGGGAAATAAACGGACGACCCATAACAATAGATGACATTAAATATTATGCTAAAATTGAACAGCAACGAACCTTTAAGGGAACAGATTTTCAGATAAAAGAAAACCAACCTTTCGCTACAAAAATATTGCAGCTAAAAACGGACATCCGAAATATTGAAGCAGGAAGAGCTGAAGGAAATATTAAAAAAATGAAAAGAGAAATTACTAAATTAGAAGGACAAGCACCACACCAACTAAACAGAAAACGGATAGTCCAAGGAATGGCAAAAGATGGAAACCAAAGTCACATTCATATTATCGTGAGCAGAAAAGATGCTTCAAATTCAATCAGTCTTTCCCCAGGAAGTAAACACAAAGCTTCGGAAGTTGAAATGCACGGTAAAAATGTAAAACGAGGTTTTGATAGAGACAAATTTTTCGAGAAAGCAGAAAAGACTTTTGACAAGACATTTGGCTACAAACGTAACTTTGCAGAAACCTATAAAGCACGAAAAGATTTTGTCAAGAATCCCAACTTATATTTTGCTGCCTTAATGAAATTACCAGCTAATGAAAAAGCGTTGGCATTTAAAATGATTACAAAAACAGGATTGCCAATCATTCCAAGTATTCCAGTAAGTCAGGCACAAATTGCACTTCGAGTTTTCAAAAGATTAAGACGTGGCGCAGAAGTGGCCATAAAATCAAGTTCCATCGGAATATGATGAATATGCAAATAGATAATCTCATAACGATACTTTCAATTATTGGTTTAGCCAGTACTGTTTTCTATGCGTTTTTTCGGGTAAGTAGATATGCGTTTCTTTTGAATTTTATATTGCTTTCAATTTTTGTGTTCTATATTTCTGAGGGAAACGAATTAGTATCGCTATTACTCTATTTGGTTTGTCCTCTACTATTAATTAATACAGGACTATATGTATTTCTGCATAAAACTGAAAATGTACAAAACGGAAATACCAAGTACCAAGTCAATTTTGCTACAAACAAAGGGAACTTCAAATTAGATAATATTAAACGTGGAGCATCCGTCATAGGTTCTGCGGGAAGTGGTAAGACAGAAAGTGTGGTTTATGGATTTCTAAAACATTTTCAGAAAGAGAGCTTTTGCGGAATTATTCACGATTACAAAGATTTTGAACTAACCGAAATGGCATATCCACTTTTCAAGGATAGTAATATTCCGTTTAAGGTTATTTCCTTCGATAAAATTATACATCGCGTAAATCCTATTGCGCCACGCTATTTAGAGAACGAGGAAAGCGTAAACGAGGTGTCTCGAGTTTTAATTGAAAACCTTTTGGAACAAAGGGAATCGGGAACTACAGGAACGACAAAATTCTTTAACGATGCAGCTGAAGGTTTGATTGGTGGATTGATTTGGAAATTAAAAACCGACTACCCTAAATATTGTACACTACCGCATTTGATAGCGATTTACCAACACCTCGATACAGATAGCCTAATTCAATTTTTGGAAACCAACACCACATCAAGAGCGATGGCAGATGCATTTATCAGCGGTAAGGATTCTGAAAGGCAGACCGCAGGTGTTAAAAGTACGTTGGCAAATGCGTTGAAACGAATTAGCACACAACGGATTTTTATGGCTTTATCAGCAGATGAAGTGCCGCTTAATATAAATGATTCTAAAAACCCTTGTGTTATTTCGATTGTTAATAATCCAAAATTTGAGACTTCGTATTCGCCTGTAATCGCAACAATTATTCATACAATTACAAAACAAATGAGTGTTCGGAATTCTAAACCGTCGTTCTTGCTGATGGAAGAAGCACCGACCATTCGTTTGTTGAATATGCATCGTATTCCAGCTACATTGAGAAGCTATAATATCTCTACAATTTACGTGATGCAGGATAAAATTCAAAACGATATGATGTATGGCGATAAAGCGAGCAAAGCTATTTTAAGCAATCTTTCCTACCAGTTTTTCGGAAAGGTAAATGACCCGGACACCGCAAAATATTACGAACGCTTTTTTGAAATCATTAAAGACCCAACCAAGAGTATCAGTCGGGGACATAACCTCGATTTTGACACAAGAGTTACTACAGGCGAAAAAGAAATCCCAAAGATTCGGGCGGACGTATTTTTCAGATTGAAACAGGGCGAGTTTATCACGTATGCTGATGGTAGAGATAAGAAGGTGCAGTTTAAGTTAGCAGATATTCAAAGGGAACTTCCTAATGAAACTAATCCGTTTTCTAAAGCTGATTTAGAAGCTAATTTTGAACGGGTTTATGATGAGGCGCGGTCTATATTTAAGTAAAACAATTCGCGCCTTGCCAATTATATATTATTCATATGATAATTTTAATACTCATTTAGTGAGTATATTGAAAATGTTCTTTACTTTAGTGAACTGAATTAAAAAAATTCAAAATGAACCGAATAAAAGAGGTTTTGGAACAGAAAGGAATAAAACAAATCTGGTTGGCAGAACAATTGGGAAAGAGTTACAATATGGTGCACTCTTATGCTCAAAACAAAAGACAACCGAGTTTAGAAGACCTGTACAAAATTGCAGAAATTTTAAATGTGCAAGTCAAAGAATTACTAATTGAAAGAACGACCAATAAATGAAACTATACGAAGCATTAGAAAAACAACTCAAAACCGAAAACAATTTTGTTTCCGACAATGGAGAATTAAAAAAATGGGTTGTAATCAGTAAAGCACAGAATTTTGATGTTGGACTTTTAGAATTATTGCTTGATAATAAAGAATTGAAAGAAAAATTCTTTTTGGATATAAAAGGAACTTTAGTTTTTGACCAAAACTTGTTTATCCAATTTTTAGAACAAAAAAATTATTCAAACGATAGTTACACGAAATACAGAATAAAAGTAGGTCTTACAATAGATGGTAAATTCCTAAAACAAAGAAACGAAGTTTCTTTAGTTTGGCCATTCAAGGATTGTATCTTGGAAGGTGGTCAAAGTAAAGAGGAAGATAAGCGAGAAGAAATCTTTTTTAATGAAATTCTAGCTCAAGATGAAATCACACAATTACTAGAACCAAAAATTTTAACTAACGCTAAAACCTTCAATGAAGAAGGCGAACATACTTTCAAAAGTTTTACGAGAAATGCTGAACTAAATAAAAAAAGAGAACTTCCAGAAAACACGATTACTGACAACCTCATAATTAAAGGCAATAATTTATTAGCTCTAAATACAATAGAGCAAGAATTTTCTGAAAGAATAAAGCTTATTTACATTGACCCACCTTACAATACTGGAAGTGATTCATTTAAATATAATGACTCTTTTACTCATTCTAGTTGGCTTACGTTTATGTACAATCGATTTAAGTCCGCAAAAAAACTGTTACATAAATCGGGTGTGATTTTTGTTCAAATCAATGACCATAATAAAACCAACCTAAAAATAATGATGGATGAAATTTTTGGTGTTGAAAATTTCATAAACCTTATTTCTGTTAGAACAAAATCACCATCTGGCTTTAAAACTGTGAATTTAGGACTATTTGAAACCGCAGAATATATATTAATGTATGGAGTTTCAAAAAATGATTTTAATTATAATTTACAATATGTGGATTCTGGATATGATACAAATTATACAGGCTACATTACCAATATAAAAGAACAGCCAGAAAAATGGATTATAGATGATATTAGAAAAATCATTTGTCGTGAAGAAGGAATTGACCCAGACACAACACATCATCCATATAGTAAAGTTCAAAAGAAAATAGGAGAAGGCGTATACATTCAAAAATTAAGTGATTTCGCATTAAAAAATTCAAATTCCGTTTTTCGTCTTACTGCTATTGGAGACGATGCTGGAAAAGATACTCTTGATATAAAAAAGAAGTCCAAAAAAAATAATGAAAAAGTATTTGAGGTTAAGAGAGAAAATAATGATTCTCGATTTTTATTAAACGGTCAAGAAATTGCTTTTTATTCGAAAAAAATTAAAAATATTGATGGTGTAGAAACACCTACTACTCTACTAACAAATATATGGACTGATATTGCTTATGAAGGAATTGCGTCAGAAGGTGGAGTTACCTTAAAAAAAGGGAAAAAACCCGAAAAATTATTGAGAAGAATTATCGAAATGTCAACCAATGAAAATGATATAGTTTTAGATTATCATTTAGGAAGCGGAACGACAGCTGGAGTTGCTCATAAATTAGGAAGACAGTATGTTGGAATTGAACAACTCGATTATGGCAAAAATGACAGCACAATCAGACTACAAAATGTTATTAATGGAGACCAATCAGGTATTTCAAAAGCTATTAATTGGAAAAGCGGAGGTTCATATACATATTTCGAGCTTAAAAAATATAATCAAAAATTCATAGAACAAATTGAAGAAGCAAAAGACAATAAAACCTTATTGCAGATTTGGGAACAAATGAAAGCTAAATCATTCCTCAATTACAATTTAGATATTCAGAAACAAGAAGAACATATTGATGAACTTAAAGAATTAGATTTAAAACAACAAAAAGAACATTTAATAGAGTTATTGGATAAAAATCAATTGTATGTAAACTTATCTTCAATTGATGATAAAGATTTTCAAGTTGATAAAAATGAGAGAACAGTAACCAAAGATTTTTACCAAATTAAAAAGGATTAAATATGGCATTTCTATATAACATATTCGATAATCCCTTTGCACGTAAGGCACTTGAACAAGTGAATGTTCCAAATTATATCACAGATAATTTAAAATATTCTATTAGACCATATCAAGAAGAATCCTTTAGAAGATACATCTATTCTGACATTGAGGATTTTGATGGTAAGCCTAACAAACCTTATCACCTTCTTTACAATATGGCAACAGGTAGTGGGAAAACATTAGTTATGGCTGGACTTATTCTATACCTATATGAAAAAGGTTATCGAAATTTCCTCTTCTTTGTAAATTCTAATAATATCATTAATAAAACAAAAGATAACTTCTTAAATCCTCAATCGTCTAAATATTTATTTGCGAATAAAATAGTAGTTAATAGTAAAGAGGTTTTTGTAAAAGAGGTTCAAAATTTTGACGAAGCTGACAACCAAAACATTAATATAAATTTTGTTTCAATTCAAAAGTTAACATCTGGTTTATTTACTAATGTCAAAGAAAACGGAATAAGCTTTGAAGATTTCGAAAACAGAAAAACAGTTCTTATTTCAGATGAAGCACATCATAATAATGCAGAAGTTTGGGGAGAAATAGTAGACAGAATTCATAAAACAAATTTTGAAAATATCCTTTTAGAATTTACAGCTACTTTAGATTATGATAGTCAAGCCATAGTTGAAAAATATCAAGACAAGGTCATTCATAAATACGACCTTGCACAGTTTAGAATTGATAAATACTCTAAAGAAATTAATTTAATAAGGTCTTTATATGATGAACGTGAACGAATAATCCAAGCATTGATATTGAACTTATATCGTCAAGAATTAGCAAATTCAAAAGGAATTAACTTAAAACCAGTAATTCTATTTAAAGCGAAAAAGACAATTAAAGAATCGGAGCAAAACAAAGTCAATTTTCATAAATTGATTGAGGGTTTTTCGGTTTCAATGGTTAAGAACATTCAAGAAACTTCAACTGTTCAAATCATTCAAAAAGCATTTTCATTTTTTGAATCCCAGAATATAACATTAAATGAAATTTCTAAAAGAATAAAATCAAACTTCAAAGAAGAAAATTGTTTAAGTGCTAATGAATCAAATTCTAAAGACAAAAAAAGCTTATTAGAAGGCAAAAAAAGTGATGAATTATTAAATACTTTAGAAAATGTAAACAATCCAATTAGAGCTGTTTTTGCAGTTCAAAAACTAAATGAAGGTTGGGATGTTTTAAATCTATTTGATATAGTTCGATTATATGAAGGTCAGAATACTGGTGGTTCAAATACTAAAATTGGGAAAACAACACTTTCGGAAGCTCAATTGATTGGTAGAGGTGCTAGGTATTTTCCTTTTACACTAGAGGAAGGACAAGATAAATATAAACGAAAGTATGATGATGACACTACAAATGATTTAAAGGCATTAGAAGAATTGTATTATCATACTAAAGAAGATAATCGATACATTTCTGAATTGAAAAAAGCTTTAGTAGAATCTGGAATTTATGAAGACGATGACAAACTGGAAACTAAACAACTAACTTTAAAGTTAGGATTTAAAGAAACAGATTTCTACAAAACAGGAAAAGTAATATTTAATAAGAAAGTACCAAAGAGCTATAACAATGTAAAATCTTTCTCTGATTTAGGTGTTTCAAAACGAAATTTCGCTTTCACTCTATCATCTGGTATTGGAGTAATGTCAATTGCTTTCGAAAAAGAAGAAAAAGAGAGTAAAACTGAAAAAATAGAGCAAAAAGACATCGCAATTTCTGCAATTCCAAAACACATAACAAGATATGCTCTTGCTCAAAATCCGTTTTATTATTTTTCAAATATTATAAGGTATTTTCCTAAAACTGAATCTCTATCTAATTTAATTGAAAACCCAAATTATTTAGGTGGTTTAGAAATTACCTTTAACGGCTCAAAAAAAAGACTATCAAAGATTTCTAATCGTGATTACTTGTTAGCAGTTCAAGGTTTATTACAAACTATTGAATCTGAAATTAAATCAAATCTTACGGAATATGAAGGCTCTGAATATTTCAACAAATATGTACACGAAGTATTTAAAGACAAAGAAATAAAAGTTTATAAAGATAGTGAACGAGCAGATGGTCAAGAAGGCTTGGTTGCTAATGAACCTTGGTATGTTTACAATGCAAATTATGGAACTAGTGAAGAAAAAGAGTTTGTGAAAATGTTCGCTAGACGTTTCGAAAATTTAGAAAAATCCTTTGAAAATATTTACTTGATTCGTAATGAAAGAGAAATCAAAATCATTGATAAAATGGGCAGAGCTTTTGAGCCAGATTTCGTTCTATTTTGTAAACAAAAAGCAGGGAATGAATTGACTTATCAAGTATTCATTGAGCCGAAAGGAAACCATTTGAAAGCTCACGATAAATGGAAAGAAGACTTCTTAAAAGAGATTAGAGAAGATAAAACGACAATAGAAATTGACTCTGATAAATATTTGATAACAGGCGTTCCATTTTATAATAACGAAAATGAAAATGAATTTAAGGAAACATTGGAAAATACATTAAATGAAGCCAATGCATAATGTCCAGGTAAGTTTCAAATTGAAGAAGTCATCGCACTTTATCTAAATGTTTAACTTGTCTCATTAGTTATAATAATAATTAAAAAACTTGTTAGTGATTAGCTAAAAGGGTAATCCTTGTGTTTGCATATGAAGCTAATAAAATACTCTTGACGGTAATTTAAAAATAGTAAGAATTGAAGAAAATAGACCTACACATTCACACCGTACAATCTATCAGCGATAGGAATTTCATTTTCCATTTAGAATCTTTAAAGGAATATGTAAACAAACTTGAAATTGATTGTATTGCCATTACCAATCACAACTTGTTCGATAAAACTCAGTTCGAACAAATTTGCCAAGCGCTCAATATAAAAATTTTCCCAGGGATAGAAATTGATTTAGAAGGTGGTCATTTACTTTTAATTTCAGAAAATGAAAATCTTGATGATTTCGCGCAAAAATGTCAAAAAGTCCAAAAACTCATTCCAACAAAAGATGATTCGATTAGCTACGAACAACTAACAGAAGTTTTTCTGAACTTAAAAGATTATCTGTTAATCCCACATTATGATAAAAAACCAAATATCAAACCTGAGACTTTAAAAAAATTAGGGAATAATATTTTTGCAGGCGAAGTAACAAGTTTAAGAAAGTTCAAAACCTGCATTAAAGAAGCCGATAAATTAACACCAGTAATATTTAGTGATTGTCGGTTCGTCGAAAATATGACATTATATCCAACCAAACAAACTTTCATTGATGTTGAAGAAAACACACTTAATGCTATTAAAGGTTGCTTATATGACAAAGCAAAAGTTTTTCTTTCTAAAGATGACGGAAACGACTTTTTTCAAGCAACCGATGATGGGATAATCTTATCAACAGGATTGAATGTTATCGTTGGCGGACGTTCTTCAGGGAAAACATATACACTTGATAAAATCTGTCAGAACTTTGATAATGTCAAATATTTACGACAGTTTTCTCTGCTTCAAAATGATAAAGAAAACTTCAAAAAATTAGTTACTACAAGACATAGTTTAATAACCGAAAACTATTTGAAGGAGTTTAAAGATGTTGTATTAGATGTAAATGATATCGACTTAAAATCCAATGAAGTTTCCCTCGAAAAATATTTGAGTTCTTTAAAGAAGTATGCTACTGAAAGTGATAGTTTAGACACGTTTTCCAAATGTAAATTATACAACGAAACAAAGTTTACATTGGACAGCTTAAATAACATTAAAAAATTGATTTCTGCAACTGAAACTTTGATAGAAGCCAATGAATATAAAACAATCGTCAACAAGCATATTAGCGATGAAATTTTGAAAAGCTTAATTGTTGACTTAATTGAAAAGCATAATGAGCTTTACCAAACTAACTTAAAAAAGGAATGGACAAATAGTCTAATTGAGACCATAAAAGAAAATTTGAGATTTCGCTCAACCACTACATCAATTGAAGAGGTTGATTTCTTACAAATTCAATTAGAGAAAATCAAAGTCCAGAAATTTAGGAATTTAGTAAAGAAAGTCCAAACCGAAAAGATAATAGACAGTAAGGAAATAAGGGGCTTTAAAGTCTTAGCAAAAACAAAAAAATATACTGGAGCAAGTCAATTAAAAAATAAAAGCAAAAGTAAATTAAGCTTTAGCGAGGCTTTCAACAATTATGATAATCCCTATGAGTTTTTAATTTCATTACAAAACATCGGAATTGAGGAAACTGAATATTATAAATACTTCGTGGCGATAGATTATAGAACTTTAAACAAACACGGTTACGAGGTTTCTGGTGGGGAGCGTTCTGAATTTAACCTGCTACACGAAATTAGTGATGCTTTAAAGCACGATTTGCTATTAATTGACGAACCTGAATCGTCATTTGATAATATTTTTCTTAAAAATGAAGTAAATGAGCTAATCAAACAAATTTCAACAGAAATTCCAGTAATTGTGGTAACACATAACAGTACGATAGGCGCGTCAATTAATCCGAATCATTTAGTTTTTACTCAAAAATTAGTCGATTCTGGTAATGTGGAATATAAGGTGTTTTTCGGACATCCGACAAGTAAGACATTGAAAAGTGTTGATGGAAAAATAATAAAAAATTTAGAGGTACTTCTAAACTGTCTCGAAGCAGGAGCGGAAGCATATAATCAAAGAAATACTGTAAGCTATGAAATACTTAAAGATTGAAGATAACAAGGCATTTTTTAGAAAGGATAAGACACAACCTGAAAATTGGAACGAAATTGATAAAATAGAAAAAGAGGATTTGATGAAGCTTTTAGATTTTGCGACAGAAGATGATTTTGAAATGGATGTTTATGACGAAGATGTTTTAGCCAATAAAGCACATCAAATAATTTATAAAAGCATTTACGAGAAGCTAAACATATTTCTGACTAACAAGGACAGATTTAAAGACCAAACCGAAAATGTTTACAAGGAAGCATTAGAAAAGTACCAATAAAAATGACCGAAACAAACCGCATAGAATATAAACGAGAATTGTCCGATGGACTCGAAAAAGAGGTCATTGCTTTCTTGAACTACCGTGAAGGTGGCATTATTCATATCGGCATCGATAAGGATGGAAATACTTACGGATTGGCAGATGCTGATGGCGACCAGTTAAAGATTAAGGATAGGTTAAAAAACAACATCCGCCCTTCCGCCCTTGGTCTGTTTGATATTGTGAGTGAGGAAAGGGACGGCAAGAACATTCTGAAAATCATAGTGGCCAGCGGTCCAGAAAAACCATATCATCTTAAAAAATACGGGATGAGCGAAAAGGGTTGTTTTATTCGCTTGGGTTCAGCGGCTGAACCGATGCCCCAAAAAATGATAGATGAGCTGTTTGCTAAACGTACCCGAAATTCCATCAGCAAGATTAAAGCAGGACGGCAGGATTTAGGCTTCGGACAGCTAAAAATTTACTACGAAGAATCTGGGTACACCCTTGGTAAAGCTTTTGCAAAGAACTTGGAACTACTTACGGAAGATGGTGCTTTTAATTATGCCGGCTATCTTTTGGCAGACAAAAATAACACTTCAATTAAAGTCGCCAAATATTCAGGCATAACCAGAACAGACTTAATAGAAAGCAACGAATATGGTCACGAATGTTTAGTTAAGGCTACTAAACAAGTGATAGATAAAATTGCGGTCGAGAACAGAACAACCACAAAAATCACATCAAAAGAAAGACAACAAGCCAACCTTTGGCATCCCATCGCCTTGCGAGAAGCCATCATTAATGCGTTTGTGCATAATGACTATACCAATGAGATTACCCCAAAGTTTGAGATTTTTACCGATAGAATCGAAATCACATCAGCTGGTGGTCTTCCGGAAGGATTGAGCAAGCAAGAATTTTTTGAAGGCTTTTCAGTTCCACGAAATAAGGAACTGATGCGAATTTTTAAAGATTTAGAACTGGTTGAACAATTAGGTTCTGGCATCCCTCGTATTTTAGAACACTATGGAAAAGAGAGTTTTAGTTTTTCCGATAACTTTCTTAGAATGACTTTTATTGCTAAAGAAGTTGCTGATGAATCTACTATTAGAGAAGATCGTCAAAAAGGTGGTGTAACAGGTGGTGCAATGGGTGGTGTAACAGGTGGTGCAATAGATGCTATAGATATACTTACTAAAAGACAAAAAGAAGTACTTAAACTAATTGCAACCAATACTACTATTACTTATACTGAAATAGCTGAAGCTTTAGGCATCAATGAATCCCCTGTGGGCAAACATATAAATGCGCTCAAAACCAAAGGGTTTATAAAACGCCACGGTGGCACACAAGGTTATTGGGAAATTAATCTCGAAAAAAATCAGTAAGTATCCTTTTAAAAAGGCGATTTATCCTTTGAGCCTCTCGCATCCGCCAACCATTTGCCATTTTGCTTAACCAGTTTAAAAAGACCCGGTGTCTTATCATAGGCTGTAGTATATTTTACCCAAGCCACGTCACCCATTATCGTATCCTGCAAAACTGTAAAGTTTGAATCATCCTTTACCGTCGCATTGAACATATTTATAGTATTCATATAATTAGAATATGCCTGTGGTGTTGAGTTGGCTTTTAAAGCTTCCTCATCTTTTTCATAAAAGCTTTCGATGACGATTTGGGCTGTGGCACTTGGTCCCGAAATTTTAGTATCAGAATCGGCACAAGAAAGGAACAGCAGTACGAGCGAGAAAACGACAATTTTTTTCATAATATTCTTAATTTGGGTTATTGATATATCTATGTGATATTTTCAGTTCAATGTTTCGTTCGCCATCCTTTTCATTCAATTCTAAAATCGCCCTACGGTCATTAGATAATGAAAATTTGGGCAATACATAAACGAAGCGCACAGTTTCACTTTCTGCAATTTTTGAAGGCAGATTGTGTTTGTACGTTGGTTCTTGATACAGGCGTTGCAACGATTTTCTTTTCCCTTTTTGTCTTGTTTCAATCGAAAGGTTTAAGAAATTCAAATCGTAATCCAAAGTAGAATTATTCTCAATCTGGATAACGAAGTAGAGTTCTTCCTTATCAAAAACTATATTCTCAACACTCAAAATAATGCCTTCGTTTCGCTTCTTGATTCGACCAATATGCTGATTTCTATTAAGAAGATAAGAACAGAATTTTTGGTAATAATACGTTCTGTTATCTATATTATCTTTAACAATTACAGTCTGAATAGAATCAATTACTAATGGTTTTTCATTTCCAATACTATTTGATAAAGGAATGAAGTAATTGAGCTTAGACAGTTGCTTTTTATACCTTACAATATACGAAAAAATTGAACCATTTCTATTGACTACCAGTAGATTACTTTCTTTTCCAGGCTTTGCCTGAAGTAATCCAAAGTATTGTTCTTTCTCACGATTGTAGGTAAAAACAAAATTATCCGAACCAGTTATACCCTGACGTATAGGTTCTGGGAAAAATAGCGCAACATTTTTAGTGTCGTTTGCATAAATAGTGTCGAGGACTGTGTTTGTTTGCGTTGTAGCTTGTGCCCAGCACAATCGAGGTGCGATAGCGGACATAATTATAAGAGCTGAAATAATGATATGCTTTTTCATAAGAGTGCGTTTTTAAATGCCCATTATGGGCTCATAATTTTGGTTTTAGAATTAATCTGTAATTATTTAGTACGGTTACTTTTATGTTTCGATTGTTACGCCTAAACACCTTTGTAATTCCGCCTACTTGTGGAACGGTAGGAATATTGATATCGCTAACAATATCGTCTATAACTTCGGTGGTAGCTTCTGCTCGAAAATTGTTTTGTACATAGATGCCCTCACTACCATCCGATAAATCGAAGGCTTTGAGTTTGGTGGGATGATGCTTTATATTTTCAATTTCAATTAAAGCCCGATTGGGCTGAAAGCTTATAAATCCAAAAACTGGTGTGTTCTTTGGCATCAATTTGTTATTGATTGTTGCAGCTTTGGTAAGACGCATTCGCAATCTGGTATTTGCTTTCACAATTTGGTCGCCATCGACAACCACATAAATGGTTTCATCTGTATTGCCAATAATCGAAACTTCGTTTGGTTTCGGCGAAGCAGCAAAGAACAGTTGATGTTCCAAGCCCAATTCTTTAGCTTCTATTTTTTGTTCTCTTTTGATATCGGCTGAGTCAATTTGCTGTGCAGTATTTTGAGTGATTTTCTTTTGCCCAAAGCTTTGGTATCGCTTTTCGGAATATTGAATTTTGCCAGCCTGGTAAATACTATCTACGATACGTTTCTTTTCCTGTTCTGGTAAATCAGGATTATAAAGACCAGTTGAATCCAAAAATTTTTCATCGTAGATACTTGGTGCATTATTTTCACGCACTTCTTTTAAATCATTGATAGCATCTAGTTTAGAATCATACTCTTTTTGGTTTTCATCTAAATCTGGCACTAAAGTCTGTTCAAGATTTTCATTTTCACTTTTATCATCGCCCATAACCATCATAGAATAGGAAATTAGGAATATGAAAATCACGACCAATACCGCTGCAAATACTATTTTATTCTTTTCTACTTTCATAATCGTGGTTTTTTAATTGCCGATTATCGGCTCAATTTTCATCGTTTAATTTTTTTAAGGTGTTCTCGAAATAGTTTGTAATCAATAATCCGTGTGGATTGTTTGGAAAATTTCTATCAACTGATATTAAGTTTCCACTAGAAATAAGTTCGTAGGTGTCTATTATTGAACCACGATTGATTTCAAAAATGGTAACGGTTCTAAAGACATACGTTCCGTTTTGTTCTTCGATTTGTGAGTTTGTGCTCAGCACCTTCTGAACGAGCGAGTATTGAAGTAATCTGTTATAGACACCATCAGCCTTTTTCTGGCGATATAAATTGTCTACAGAACTATTCCCTAGCCAAAGTGCCTTTTCAAGATTCCGTTCGTAATTACTCGCATCGATGTTATAGAAGTAGTTATGAAATAGGTCTAAATGTGCCAAAGCTTCAACCTTAAAATTCTCTTTTTGGGTAACGAGTTTCAGCGGAATAATACTGCCATCAGTATTAATAGCAAAAGCGCTATTGAGTGCTTTTTGATTTGTGCTGAATGCCATCCAAAGTGAAAAGATGCTAGATAGCATTGCAAAAATGACAACTGCCAGAACGATAAATCGGTTCAGTTTTAAGACGGCATAGATGTTTTTATAAGGTGTTTTCATTTTCATTGGAATTAACTGGTAAACAATCTGAGCGTGAACGATGTGGCGCGTTTGTATAATTTGAATTTTAGGAAGACAATAAAAAATACCGACCCTAACTGAACCACAGGTGCAAAAAAGCCCTGGCCAACATCTGTACCAAAAAGGTTAGTCCAGAAATTAGTGTTGATTTCAGTATAGAGCGCATTTACAAATACATTGACCAAAAAGAAGGCAGGCACCAACATATACACCGCAGCATATAACTTAAAAAACGTGTAGGCAAGCGAACGAAATTTTTCAAAAACCGCTAGACTAATTACCAAAGGAAAAAAGGCTTGCATTATACCCAATAAGAAGTAGCGTTCCGCAAGGAATAGTGGGTAGATGAACAAATCCAAAATCCAAAGAAAAAGGCTAACGATAAATGCAAATATTTTGAATCCGTAGAGTGGTGTTACCAATGCTTCATATAAGAGCGTCATAGCAGCTTGCGCTACCTCGATGATACTTACATCTTCTTCAATAGGAATATCTTGCATCTGCAACGGTAATAAAGCAGGTGCTGTACCACGATATTGCGCTTCTATCGAAACCAAGATACTATCGAAAAAGCCTAATACTTGTGTCGAGAATATGACTAGAACAACAATTGCAAAATTCTTCATCAATTCCCCAGGACTCAATCCCCAAGTATAGCCATCCTTATCTGCAACACCTTCATTATACTTTTTAAGGATATTAATTAAAAAGAACAGAACAGCAAGCGTTTTCATTCCGGCAATAGTGTATTGCGAGAAGCTGCTGTTCTGTATGGTTTGAAACACCGCATCGATGTATTCCAGTCCAATCCCTAAAAGTATGGTTGCGGTCATTTTTAATATTCCGTTTCTCTGTTATTTACTTTATCCTGCATTTTTCTGAAGGAAATAATATCCTTGTAGCGTTTCGTTTTTGTCTGAATATTGGAAACCATTTCTTTCGATTCCAATTCTTTTTCTTTTAAAACTTCCGCACGTTCAGCATCGGTCATTTTTAGATTATCGCTAGATAGTATTTCGCCCATAAAGTCAACGGCGTCCAATGAGTTTTGAACTATCGCATCAAAGGATTGTGCAACCCGAGTAACTTCCTCTGGTTTGATGTAAGGCGAGTTCAGGATGTCTTGTAAATCATTCTGCATTACATTGATAAGGCGCTGATTGTTTTGTGCTATTTCTTGAACCGCTCTAAGTTGTTGTACCACACTTGATACTTTCTCGATGCTCTCTTTTGCATCTTTTAAAAATTTTACAGACTTAATCATTTGAGCTGTCTGTTTACCAGATTCTACAAGTTGTTTTATCAAACTGACAAAATTGGTATTGTCATAAGTTGGCATTCCCTGGGCTTTAATATTTAAGCTAAACAGTAATGCGATTGCGAGTACTAAGATTTTTGTTTTCATTGTTTTTATATTTAAGATGTGAATTGAATTATTGCTTTTTCCATATCGTTATGCTCATTGTAGAGCTTCATTATTTCTTCATTTTCTTGCCCATCAGTCAAGTAAGCTGCATAGACTTCCTTTGGAACTTCAAGACGGAAAATGTTACTTTCCTTTCCTATCTTGATAAACATTTCTGTGTACTTCCGTGGTCCAGAAAGGTTGTTTTTAATGGACTTTAATTGGTTCAAATCGTGGCTAGAAAGATTTAGCCTTTTGACTAATTCGTCATAGCCTTTTTCATTGTTTAGGCTATAAATGACTTGTGTATTTTCTAATATGCTTGCGGATGTTGAATTATTCGGTAGCTGATTAATTGATTGTAGAATAATCCCAATAGCACCATTTTGTTTACGAATAGCTTGGTAGTAGAATTCCACACTTTCCAGTACGTTGTCAAACTTTAACTGTTTGGCAAACTCATCAAATAGGATGATACCTTTTTCAGCTCTATTCTTCCAAATGGTTCTTTGGATAGCTGACTTAATCAACTTCAACATTACGGACAAGATTTCCTTGTTATCCTTTACTTCATCCAGTTCAAAAACAATCAATCGTTTGTCCTCAATCTTATAGGTCTGGTCTTCGCTTACCTCAAACAAGAAGCTGTATAGACCATCGCCGACATATTCGGACATTACGTGCAAAAAGCTTGTGACGTTGAAGTAGTCGGGATGGATTTTTAGAATGTTTAGAAGGTCTCTTTGGTTTATTTCTATAAAGCTGTAAAAACCATCCAATGAGTGATTTTCCGGTGTACTATCGTAATAATGTTTCAGTATTTTCTTGACAGAAACAGATTGTGCCTTGGTCACTTTTAAATCTGAAGCGAACAGTTCAAACAGGAAAACGGACAAGTCTTCCAACCGTTCCGGTGTCAAATCTTTTACATCGCTGATGTAAAAAGGATTGATACCTAAGTTCTTTCCGCTTTCATATCTGAGTACGGTATATTTCTCAGGATATAGTTTTGCGAATTTGGTGTAAGAACCACCCAAGTCGATGATGACCAGACGGACACCACTTTCAAAATATTGACGTAAAATATTATTGGCCAAAAACGATTTCCCTTCGCCTGTTGGTGCGAAAATGGCGAAGTTTCGTGCTTTTATACGTTTCTTGCGTTCGTCCCAAACATCTTTTAGAACAGGTACATTATGTTCTCTATCATTGAAAATGATTCCGGTAGCATCTGAGTTGTAATTCGTATTGTTGATAAACAGGCATAAAGCGTGCTTTAAATCTGTCACATATAAATCGTTATTTGAAAAGTTGGATGAAAAACAGCAGTAACTATTAAGGATGTAGTTCTTCCGTTCTTCGCCTCTTGGATAGTATGGAATAATGTCCAGTTCTTTAAACTCAGTTTTAATTTTTGAACCGATTCGGCTTAAATTTTCAGGGTTCTTATCCCAATACACAATGTTTAGATGACCACGGATTATTCGTGCATTATCATCGGCATTAATCTGGTCGAGAATGTGTTGAATTTTGCCTAGTACGACTTTGTTCTGAGAGCCGAAATTGGAACTTTTGTTCAGTTCTTCAACTTTCTTATCAAGCAGCTTGCGCCACTTCTGTTTGTCATCCAAATACAAGATTTGATTGACTATGTGATTCTCATTAAGCGTAAGCCCTAAGCCATCAATAAACCCTTGATGAAACACAAAATCGTCAGATGTGAATTTCTCATTGGTCTTGCTACTCTGTACACTTTCGCCAAAGCACAGTTCGCTATTGACAGCCAGGGCATCAAAATGGTTTTCGCCAATATTGACGCTTTTTTTATCTAGTATGATATCAGTATCAAACCCATCATTGAAGCCATTGAAATAGCCATTTGTGAGTTGCTGTATCTCTTTCGCTTTAAGCGAAACGAAGGTCATCTTTCGGCTATTGTTTATAAAGGATATAGAATCGCTTACTGAACCGATGAAGCTCTTAACGCTATCATCCAATTGTTGAACAATTCCTTTGGAAACTTTACGAAAAGGGTTGACATATTTTGAATTATTCAACGCTTTGTTCTTAGTGAGCGTAAAGAACAAAAAGCAACGATGTTCCATATAATCACGCCCTTTGAAGTGGTCGTGGGTCGCTTTTTCTAAAAAGGTTGTATTCGGAAGCTTTTCTGAAGTGTATGTTTTCTTTAGGTAGATATCCTGTTTTTGAACCACCGTACCAATGGGCAATGATTTTAAAGCCTGAAACCAAGCACCGTGTATGTCCTCGAAGTCTTTTTCAGATAGTGAATAGATTTCTGGTAGCGTTCCTTCATAGCATAGGACGACATTGCCATTATTGGCAAATATGATATTGTCTTGAATATCCGTAATAGGGTTATATGCTGAAAGATTAATCTTGTTCATAATCGAATCCAGAATTTCTTTTGTTATTTATTATTTTAGGGAAGGCTTTAGCTGTTTGAAACAGTTGTGGATTATTAGCCATCCTTGTAAGAGCGATGTATAAGGCTGCATTAAAAACCATAACACCTATTATCATTAAGAAGCTGAATGAAAAAATGATGATTAATAACGAAGCAAGAATCGCAACCATCATTAATGCAAACAAGGAAATAGGCAGCCCAAAAATGACCGCCCGCTTCCTGATGTTTTTATAGACCTCAAACTTCTTCATAGTTACACTACGATTCCGATTAAGTATGTGAAGATGCCGACTACTGCGCCAGCAATTAAAACAAATACTAGTACTCTAGTAATTCCTTTTTTAAGGTCTGCATTTTCCCCAAAGAAATGTCCTGCGTTAAACAGGAAGCCAACTAGGAAGATGACACCTAATAAAATTGGAAAAATAGTTCTGATAGTGTCGCCAACATCATTAACTGAATCTTCAATACCACCAATTTGAGCAAAAAGCGAAGTGGATAAGAGTGAAAGAAATGATGCTAAATAGAGTGATTTTTTCATAATAAAATTGTTTAGATTTTTATGTTGTTCTCGTTAGTAGAAATTTACATATATTTGAACATAAATTACTGTAAATCAGTAATTTGTGAATAAAATATTATTTGATTCTATTTGAATTCGGTTGTTGTTATTTAGCATCAAATCCTATGGGTTTTTAAAGGGAAGTTGTTGATAACCTGAAAATTAAAAATGAAAAAAGTGCTCAAGAACGTCAGTTTTGTCTTTTTGCTTCTAAAAATGTGCATCGTTTTTGGACAAGAAATGAGTGCTCAAAAAAGAATAATTATAGACGTTGGACACGGTGGAAAAGATTCTGGAGCAATAGGTGTAAATGGCATCCAAGAAAAGGATGTTGTACTCAATATTGCAAGTGCGATTTTGAAGCTAAATAACGAATTAGAAAATCCTCTGGATATCTATTTGACACGATATAGCGATACACTTATTTCTCTATCGGATAGAGCAAAATTGGCTAAAGCCCTGAATGCGGATTTATTTGTTTCGCTGCATTGTAATCATTCTGATAATCGGAATGCGAGAGGGATAGAAGTTTATGTTTCAAACAGGCAGACAGAATACACCAAAGAATCTATCTGGTTTGCTTATCAATTACAAGAAATACTGAATAAGAAACTGAGTTTCGATATTAGAGGTGTGAAGTTTGCCAATTTTCAGGTGTTGCGAGAAACAGTTGGTTTTTGTCCTTCCGTGCTTTTGGAATTGGGTTTCTTATCTAATAAAGATGAAGGTACTTATATTTCAAATGCTACCAATATTCAATTCGCTGCCAACGCTATTTTACTATCAATCCAAAACTAATATTATTATGAAAGACATATTTTTAGAGTTAACCGAAAGTTTAAAAGCGATTATAGTGCAATTTATTTCAGAAGTGATTTTGTTATATAAATCATTTCGAGGTTGAATTACATTCTTTCATCAAGCATTATTGATTTATACCAGTAAAAGAAAGCCTCTGGATTATTCTTTTTAAGCTTGTTGAGCTTATTGTATTTAGGGTTTTCAATCAACCAGTCTTTTACCTCTAATGGGTTATCAAACCTTTCAATCTTATTATTGATTTGGGATTTGATTAGTTCAGACAAGTATGCCACTTTTGAAGATGCTATGATGGCTTCTTCAATATTGAATTTCTCAATGGTAAAGTTTGTAAAATTACTGATACCTGTTTGAAGATGTTTAAAATCTTCAGATTTAGTGTCGCGAGTTGAAAGCACAAAACAAGCTTCTTGCGTATCGTTTAGTACTTGCTCTGCGGTTATATCTAATTTTCTAAAGGAAAGCTCTTCTTTAACCACTTTTGCATAGCTGGTTCGTACCACCGTCAAATCAGAAATATTTTCCATTAAAAAAGCGACATCGAATAACTGTTTGATAATCTCTACAGGTCTTCCTTTGCTATATAGAATTCCTGTTGTTTTTGGGGCAAAGGCGGTTAGTTTATCGCCTAAAATAGCGTCAAAAGTTGGCATCATTACTTGTATAATTTCGCCCTCTGTCTGAATCCAATCGTGAGCTATTGGGATTTCTGTGAGTTCAGGATATGGATTTGGGGTATAAAGAACATCCAATAAAATCGGCTCAATGCTTCCATCCACGTTGCTTTTATAATATGTTTTAAAATGTCCCACAGGGGCATCAGGTGTATGTTTTCTATTGTTGTCATCTTCCCAATGTGTGAAAACAGTTTTACTACACATAGTATCTAATATGGGGTCTATATCGCTTTGAATTTGTTCGGTTATGATATCAATGTCAATGGAAAATCGCTTTGGCTTTTTTGTTGCTAACAACAAAGCGGTTCCACCTTTGAAAATAAATTCTAGACCGTTTATCTTTAATTGTTCCAATAGTATCAAGGCATAAATAACCTTCTCTATAAGTTTTGGATCATACTTTCTGCCAAGTTTTTGCTTGACCTCAAAAATCCATTCTGGATGATATGTACTTTCTTTAATCATATATATTAAGTTTTGGCAAAATATTAATTTTTTGCCAAAGTTAAATTTATTCTATGTTCTACTTCTTTTTCCTTATTTCGTCTTTGGGCATAACGTTTCATTTTACCTTGATTGATTTCAAACTTGCTAAAAGCCGACTCGTATATAAAATCTAATTCCCCTTGTTGCGCACCATACAAGTTGGTATCGATAATCATATCCACTAAAAGTTTTTCTAGTGATGGTATTATAGTATTTTTTGTTTCGATTATAGGTGCTTCCGAAACCAAATGTTTTATAATAATTACATCATCACTATTATGAATGTAAAGCTCAAAAGTTTCTGCATCGGGTTCTAAAAAAACTTGTTTTCCTTTGTCCTTTAATTTGTAAAATACGGATTGGGCTACATCTTTTTCCAGTTCAACAATGGTGTAAAATTTAAATGGCTGGTGTCGCATTAAATCGTTTAGCCAAATAGTGTTCCAAATACAAAAGTCTATGAAGGGATAGTCCTTTTTGATTTTATTGAACAGTCGCTTTAATTTACTATTGATAACCGGACAAAATTCATTATTTCCCTGCAACGCATAAATACCTCTAGTGGGATTTTTTAATACCCCTTCTTTTTTTAGTTTCGACAAATAGACGTTAATCGAGCTTTCTTTCAGATTTGGAAAATCTTTGCGAATGCAATCAACTAAATCTTTTTTAGAAATAGTTTGATTCCCTTGAAAATAGGATGGTATTTTTTTTTCTATTGTATAATTCAAAGTAATTACATTTATTAAACTTTGGCAAAATACAATAAATTTGCCAAAGTTTAATTATTTTCTTTTGTCCCCAGCACCTTTATCAAAAGCAATCAAGTTAAACAGTTCTCGCATTCGGCTACGAACCCGATTACCATAGTGTTCTTCCAGTTCTTCAGCATTGAGGTTGGTGGTAGCGTGTGTTTTAATTTTATGTTTGGTCTGAATGTATAGTTCATATCTAGATAAGATGACTTCGCCCATTACGTTCAAATCTTTGCCATAGAACCTTCCAGCAGGTTCAATACCTAAATCATCAAAGCAATAAAATCTGGTATTTCCATAGTCTTCAATGGTTTTAAAACCGAGGTGGTTAAAACTGAAAGCCACGTTCCTGCAAGGAATCATTTCGTAAGGCCTTTGCATTGGTACGATATGTCGAAGTAGTTTCATCAATGTAGTCTTTCCACATCCTACAGGTCCAGAAAGTAAAATGCCTTTGTCGATATCAATTCCGTTCTTTTCACAATTTTCTTTGTCCTTGATGAAATAATGGCAGAGTTTACGAATGATAACCGTGTCCTCGTCATAGATTCTAAATTGTTGACCAAATAATTTCGATCCCTTTGCATTTAGATAAATTAGGATTTTGTCAAAATCGTAAAGAACGCTTTTGCCATCAAACTTTCCGAGCGAGTATTCCACGCCACCTTCGGTAATTTTAGAGGGGTTGTCCATAATCTTTATTTTTAGTGGTTCGCAAGTTGTCCTTGATTTGGGACGCTTGTTTTTTGTTTGGTTTGTTTTCTTCATCGAAAAGCTCGGTTCTATCCATCCAGTTCAAAGCTAAGGCTCGCCAATCTCGAATTTCTTTTCCATCGCTAGTTTGCCAATTTCGAGTTTCATAATGCTCGAAGAATTTTTTTCCTTCATCAGCATTAAAACTTTTTTCAATAAAAAAATCAATAACGGCCTGCCAGCCCTTTGGTTGTTTTATATTGTTTACTTGTTTGGTATTGTTTATAGTAGATACCAATGCTTGTCCACTCACGGGACGGTGCGAGTCCACAACTTGTCCAGATATGGGATAGTGCTGTCCCGCTATCGGTACACCATTGGGACGGTACTGTTCCGCAACCTGTTCTAATATGGGACTGTACCGTCCCATATCAGGTTCATCACTTGTACCAATAATGGACATCTTGATTTTACTACCCTTGTAAGGATTGTTTGAAGGGTAGTATGACAGGTAGCCCCAAGAATCTAGGTTGGTAACACACCTGTGATAAGTGGATTTTGAACCTATTTTTGATGCGAGCATCAAATCTCTACGATTAACATAGAATTCATTTGCAAAGCGGCTGCTGTTCCATTCTTGGAACAAGGCCATATACAAACTGATATGGGTAGGGTTTAGGCGGTCATCAAAATAGAACTTTTCAAAAGCCGCGTTTAGTAGCTTTATATAGTTCATCGCTTAATGATTTAAACCGTGATGTACACGGTTAGCTGTCATTACATTTTGTATTTCTTCGGTATCATAATAAATGATTCCGCCAACTTTAGTATAGGGTAACGTTCCATTGATACGAAGATTTTGAAGTGTTCCAGGACTTACTTGCAGTAAGTCCATAACCTCAGAAGACTTAAGATATTTTTTAAGTTTTCCATTTCCCTGTTTGGATAAGAGATTTTTGATGTCATCGAGCAATTCCATTTTGAATTCTCTAAGGTCGTCTGAAGTAATAATAGTTGCTGGCATAATAAAACGATTTTAAAGAAAGGGACTATTGATTTACAATTAATTTGATAGCCCCTGACTTGATTTGACTTTCGTTCTACAAATTTGAATAGGTTTATTGGATTTTATTCCCCAGTTCGACCGTAGTACGGTCAAAATTTAACATCTTGAGATTTGCTTTGTTTTGATAGTTTTTGAGGGTGTTTTTGCAAACCTACACCTTCAAATCATATTAAATTTTATAAAAAATAGATACATAAGTTAATTACCGTAGGTCAACCGTAGTACGGTCTTTTTTTAACAGTTTGAGTATAAGGAATCGAATAGAGAAATAATGGCTTTATTCTTCACTTTTATCCATTTCTATGAGTAGTGATGTAGAGAGTTCGTCAAGAAAAAGCGTTCGACTATTCTTCCTGCTTTTGATGTCGTGATAGGTTTTGTAGATGTCTTTTGGTTCAAGATCAAATAGCTGTTGCAATTTTCTGGAAATTTGCATTATGCTTTGGTTATCTTGTTTTCCCAATCCTTTTGCACAGAGTGCATATAAAAGTTCAACGTATTCTGTATTTGAAAATGGCCAATGTATTTTTTCAATCGGTTTAATGGATTTAAGTTTACCATTTAAACCGTTGCGAATTTTAAATTTTTTCTCATCTAAATAAGTTGCTAGCGAATCATAGGCTCTGTATTTACCAAGAAGCATATCTCTTGGTGTACAAAATTCAGGGTCTTGGAAATAGAATTTAGATGTAGCTATAATGTAAGACCCCAAATATTCTCGTGTATAATATTCTTTATCAAAATGAGTATGTTTTGAATCAGCATATTGCGTGAAGTCCAAATTGTAGCTAAAGAAACGATTGACTTTCTGCATCTTTCTTCTAATAAATTTGCGTTGTGATTCTTTGTCTGTTTTGGGGAATTGAATTTCAAAGGAACGAATTTCAGAAAAATAGATAAGATGTCTTAATGGGATTTGTTTTGTGTGCTTAAAAAAATAAATCTCATCCGAGATAGAGGCGAAACCTTTGTTAATAATTTCCTTTTTAAATTGACCTAAAAGTTTCGTGCAGACTATTATAGAATGCTTTGAGCGTTGCATAATTGTCTCTGAATTTTCTTCAATTTCTAATAATTGTTTTTCTAGATTTTGCGCGAGTAAATGTAATTTCATACCATACCTAATTACAGAGTTAGTAACTGTTAATAGTAGGGTCGATATTAGATAAGGTAATTACAAAGAATTATGTAGTTGACGTTCTATAGACAGTTTTTTACTGGAAAGCTGCAAAAATTATGCCTTTCTTAAAATTTCTTAAAAGTTGGTGCTTGCGAAGTGTTCTGTAAATGGTAAAACTCAGATTAAAAACTAATTACACTATCCAAAGCATCATCAGCATCTCTATGAATAAAGTTTGCTTGATAGTTTAAAGTAGTTTTTAAGTCGCTATGTCTGTAAAGCTTCTGTAACATTAATGGGTGGATTTTATCCCCTGCAATATTTCCAAAAGTGTGACGCGCAATATGATTAGATAAGCTTTTGTCAATATCACATTGGGCAGCGATTCTAATTAAATATTTATTGAAGAGTTTAGTGGCATTTCTAGTCTTAGTAAAAAAATCTTCATCATCATTTGGCCGGACTTCATTTAAAAAAGGAAAGATATATCCACCATTATTTTTTCTGTTCATTTTGTAAAAATCTAGAATAGCTTTCGCTTTTTCGGGAACTTTAAGGCTTAAAGGCTTCTCGTTCTTATTCATAACGTAATACAGCCTATCATCCTTAAAATCAGACCATTTTAATTTTACAACATCTGAAATACGAATACCAGCAAAATAAAAGGAAATCAACCATACATTATGCGTATGCCAAATCGAAGAATAAGGCTCTAATTTCAATGATTCAATTTTTTCGACCTCTTCGATAGTTAGACCTATCTTATTACTAGTTCCTAATCTGATTTTTTCTTTGTCACCAGCAAAAGGGTAATACTTTGCAGAAACCACACCATCTTTAATGGCAACATTGAATAGTGTTCTGATAAAAATTAATTGATTTGAAATTGTTCTAGTTTTCTGATTTAGATAAGCGGAACAAAAGGTTTTATAGCGTTCTAGAAAAGCCTGATTAATATCTTGAAACTTCAAATCTTTTTTCTTTTGAAAATGTTCAATTCCATCAATAAAGGAATATTCCGACTTTCTAGCCTTACCAACTCTATCTCTTCTTCGTTTTCCAATACCTTCGATAACATCTTTTTTAGTTAAGGAAGTTTTGAGATTTAAAAACTCTTCAATGTTGTATAAAATAGAAAGCTCTGATTTGGCTACTGAAAAAACTTTACGGTCATATTTTGTTTTTATCCGTTGAGCAGCAACTGCAAAAAAAGATTTAGAGCCGCCTGGACCTTTCAGTTTTTGTTTGACCTGTTTTGGAGTAATATTTTCATCTTGGTTATTTAAATAAACATCGTTGGCTTCTGTTAATTTTTTAAGTAAAAAATTATTTAGAATTTTATAATTTGGATGACTTCTTTTTGCTTGTCCAGCAACTTTATCCCAATCCTTTGCAAGAACGTATTGACCAAGCCACTTATAATTAGTCTTATAATTTGCACTTATTCTTATGGCCAATGGAATTGTACCATCCTTTTTAATCATATTTTTACGAAGAACAATTTTTATATTAGCCATAACTTACTTTTTGCAATGATAAAGATACAAAAACTAGTACAGAATAAGTACAGAATAATTTGGTATCGGATGCCTATAATTGATGATAAATTTTATTAAAATTATGTAAATCATTGATTTTAAGTAGTTTTAAGTATTGTTAGTTGCTGTACGGACTAAGCTCATAACCCGAAGGTCACTGGTTCGAGTCCAGTTCCCGCTACTAAGAAAGCCTCTTGAGAGATCAAGAGGTTTTTTTTGTGCCATGAAACCGGCGCTTGCGCTTACTTTCATGAGTTGGTACTATTGTCATTCCGTATGTAATGAGGAATCTTTTTTCTCTTCTTTTTTCCATTTATGAGATTGAATCAACTTTCTTTTGCTGGTCCAAAAGAAAGTTGCAAAGAAAAGGACCTTCTATTTTTTTCCTATGCATTTTGAAATGCTTCCGCATTCCAAACCAACGTAAAAACTCGGCGTTCGCTATCGCTCTCTGAATCTCCGAGCTTTTTCCGTTTATGCTGATGAAAAGGATGTCTTACGATTAATAATTACGGTGTCACTTCGAGTGATGCCCTGAAAGGGCATTGTATCGAGAAGGGGTGTGAGAACAGCTCACGCTTCATCACTGACTGTTCACTGCTCACCTACCCATGTCATTCCGAACGCAGTGAGGAATCTCGTGATACCATTTCGTGCATTTAAAATAGTAACAGCCTAGCTCCTAACTCCTCACTATTGCCAATTTCTGTATCTTCACCCAAACAACTGTATGAGATGGCTGATCTAAAATCCATAGTAAGATCCCTGCTTGATATTATAAAAGTGCTATTTGAGCAGTCGCGCGACAGCGCTACGCCCAGAACCTGGCACCAGCACGTAGTACCGTATAAAGACGGCTGGGCGGTACGACGGGAAGGTAATAAGCGCATCACGTCCAAACACCGCAAGCAAAGTACGGCTGTTAATAAAGCGAAAAGCATCGCGAAGAAACGAAAGTCTGATGTGATCATCCACCGGGAGGATGGGACGATTCGGGATAGGATTGGGTATGATTGATACATCCTTTGCTTCGCTCTTAATGACATGGAGGGTGTTATTGCGAATGCAATAAGGAATCTTTTTTCTCTTCTTTTTCCCATTACTTCGGAATGTTGGTGTAAATAAAATTTTCTTTTTATTTATTTTCTTTTTTTGCTCCTCCAAAAAAAGAACGAAAAAAAGGAGGCTTCGTATATTTTTTTTTGATTCAACTTTCTTTTGCTGGTCCAAAAGAAAGTTGCAAAGAAAAGGACCCTTTCTCCGTTTCCTAGGAATTTTCCAGCAAGCTGAAAACCACCTCGCCAACTCCGCGTCGTTGCTTGTAGCAACTCCTGGATCTCGGAGCTTGGCTTCGGTTATTCTTGATGAAACGGAGCCCTGCCCTCATGTTCTGTTCACAGCTAACTTGAACTTCCCTAATTAATGTTGACCGTTTTTAGTTAATTAATTCATTGTTAAATATAGTCATCAGTTTTCTTTCTTGAGGCCTCAAGAAAGAAAACTGAGTTATGAACTTCTCAGGACTCATTCTGTCGTTGTTGTTATGCAATCTTTTACTGTTATAGTTCTGTACCGCTTTTGCCACCATTCTTTTTAATTGAACAATATCCTTTGGCTTCCAATAATCCAGGTATTCCTCCTTTATGGTTCTGTTGATGCGTTCTGCATAAGCATTGTCTTGCGCCGAGAGTGCCATACTTATTTTACTGCCATGCCCTTTTAGAAGCGCTACGTACTCTTTATAGGTATATTGACTTCCTCTGTCGCTGTGGTGAATCAAAGGTGGGGAATTATCCTTAAGTGCCATCTTTAATGCTTCCACGTTTGCTTTGGCTCTCATATTATCAGAGATTTTATATCCCACAATCTTCTTTGTATAGACATCTATTATAAACACTCCATAATAATGTCTGTTTCCAATTGGAATGTAGGTAATATCAGACTGCCACACCATCGATGGACGGTCAACCTCCATTCCTTTTATCAGGTTGGGGTAATAGATCTTTGAAGCGATTGTTGTTCTTTTATAATTGTTTTTCCGCTTCAATCGATACCCCAGTTCCATCATTAGCTCTATAAACCGATCCCGTCCTATAAAGTCAGGGTTAAGGGTATAGTACATTTTCTCCACCCCACAACCCGGGTGATCTTCTCTAAGATCATCAGCTTCAAGGATCAACTGATTGACTTTAGTATCAAAGGCCATTTGCCTTACTTGATACTGCGCAACTGCTTGTTTACTCAGCCCTGCTTCTTTATAGAGATTGTTCATAGAAAAACTTACTTTTTGTTTGTTTTCTTTGAACCAGTTGACTGTGGGGTGCCGAAGTTTTTTTTGATATCGATGTCCAATTCTTCTTTGGCGATCTCCATCATCTTCTCCAAATAATCAATCTTGATTTGCTTACGGCCAACGGCACGCTCCAACTCTTTTACTCGAGCCTCTAATTCTTTCATTTTTTTGTTGCTGCTGTCCTTCATCTCTACAATTCTGGTTCCCTGTTGGTTAAAGGTAGAGAATTTATAGATCCAACGGTAGATTATCTGACCTCTTACCCCGTGGAGCTTCTCTAGCTGCAAAACGCTAAACCTGCCGCTCTCGAAATCTGCCACTATTTTTCTTTTGAACTCTTCAGAGTATTTTCGCTGCTTGCGCAACTCTCGCACATTTGCTTTCATAGTTACCACTGTTTTAAGTGGTCAACCTATATCAGGGACGTACAACTGTTCACCGCTCACTACTAACCCCTAATTCCTATCTATTCACTAATCACTAATCACTAATCACTAATCACTAATCACTAATCACTAATCACTAATCACTATTAAGTCCTAGCTATTCACTATTAGCATGTGTCACTTCGAGTGATGCCCTGAAAGGGCATTGTATCGAGAAGTGGTGTGAGAACAGCTCACGCTTGACACCTAAGCACAGCCTATCAAGCAGTGCTTTTGAACCGATAAAAGAAAGTTGAATAGTAACCATTTTAAAAAAACAATCATTATGAAAACATATCGTGTAACAACCCATGCCCTGAATGTACGCGCGAAGCCCGCTTTGGCGGGAAGGATCCGCGGCGTATTGACCATAGGTACCACCGTCACCGCCCTGGGGGAATCTGAGGACCGAAAATGGCTGCAACTGCAGTATACCAAAAACGGCAACACCCATACGGGATGGAGCTCGCTGCGCTACCTGCAAGCGGTCGAAGGGGACAACCTCCTGCTAGTCACCGATCCGCCCTGGTTGCGTACAGCGGTAGGAGAACTGGGCGTACGGGAAGCCGCCGGAGCGGCCGATCATCCCCGGGTGCTGCAGTACCTGCAAAGCTGCGAACGCTTGCCGGCGGCCTTGCGGGCCAGTGATGCCACGCCCTGGTGCTCGGCTTTTGTCAACTGGTGTATGGAGCAGGTGGGGATCGAAGGGACCAACTCTGCCTGGGCCCGGGACTGGTTGCATTGGGGAAAGCGAACGACCACGCCCAAGCGCGGCGATGTGGTGGTCTTCCGGCGGGGCAAAGGCGGTCATGTGGGCTTCTACTGGAGCACTACGGCCACGGCTATACAGGTATTGGGCGGGAACCAAAAGGACGCAGTGTCCATTGATGCCTACGCTGCAAAAAACCTCTTAGGTTACCGTCGCTTTCCCGGTACATGGCGGTTTTGCTCCTGTTGCGGACAGTCACAACCCAATGTGCCCTAGTGCGTCGTGCCCTCTGGGACTACTTGGGTAATAAAGGGGGCCGGAAACGGCCCCTTTTTTAATTTTTTATTAGGGGAGGTTGGGACGGGTTTGTATAACGTTTGTGGCGGATTGGCGGCTTAGATTCGGCTGGCCGACAAAACGCGGTAGCGTTTGGGGGCAGTCACGCCACCGGCGTGACGTGAGAAACAGCAGGGCTGGCGCCGCCACTACGTTTTTATCCGAAAGACTAATTTACGATTAATTGTAGGAATTGCAACTCACTTAACCATCAGACCGCTTTGCTATATGCATTGTTAGGTAACGTTATTTTATTAAACTATTAAGTTTAATTCTTAATTCAGATACTTTGTTATGTATTTCATCATCTTTTAATTCACTGGTCAATTTCAAAGCCTTTTTAAGAATTTCAATATGATCCTTAAGATTTTTAATCTCTCTTTGAGATTCAATTTTATCCAGACATTCTTTGGCACGGTTTAAATTAGTGATACAAGTTCCGTAGTATGATTCTTTTGATGAATTATCATCCGCTTTGAATTTATATTTTTCGCCAAAAGTTCCATGTGCTCTTGCTGCGAAAATATAAAAGCGAAAAGCATTTGGATAATCTTTCTCACGATAAAAGTTTCTTGCAATGGAGGTGTTTAAATTACCTTTAGCTGCAATTAAGGTGTTTTTTGTTTTGGAAAGTTTTCTTTTGTATTTTTTTATTTTCTTTTCGTGCTTTAGCATTTTCTCTTCCATTGACTCTTTAATGCGATTAACTTCGTATTTGAAAATACTGAATGAAATTAATGCAAATAGCGCTAAAATTCCAGATACAATTAGCGCGAATCTCGTTGATTGATCGGATAGTGCTGAAGAATAGTAGTCTTCTTTAACTTGAAAGAATAAAAGTTCCTTCGTTAGAGAATCTTGTTTTAATTTTTTTTGAGATAAATCCTTTCTTAGTTCGTTGTTCAGAGAAATAATACTGTCTAATTTTGTCTCTATAGAATTGATTTTATCAACGGAATCGCCGTTTTGGCTAAATGATAATTGAATTGATAAAACTAAAATTATAATAAAACTTATTTTATTCATTTTTCGAGTAATAATGTTACCTAACGAGTTTGTATAATGCTTGTGGCGGACTGGCGGCTGAGTCGACAGTGGACGAGCCTTGCGGCTTTTCCATTGGTCAAGCCAAAGCCAATTGGCAAGGCGAGCGCGGGAGCGGGTTTGAACCCGCGTGCGAATCAGCAGCACTGGCGCCGCAAGTTTTTATTTTTCAGAAATCAATTTACAACAATTTGTACGAAAATTATTAAGCTTAAGCACTAACCACCATTAGCATTATATGTTGTTGGCAACAGTACTTGTGTCAATATTTATAACAAGTTAAGCAGATTTGTTCTCCTATATCATTATTTTGATAAAGAACATTTCCTTTACACTTCTCATTTTCACAATCTTTTCTAATCACATTGAAATCAGCATTACAATTAATACAGTGAATAATTTTAGATGATGGTTTGTTTGGCGTTAAAAAAGCCCATTTACTTTCCAAATCTCCATATTCGGCATCAATTGTGTCTTTACAAATTGCACAGAAGTATCTTCGTCCAATGACATCAACTGAATGATGCTTATTAAGTTTTTTTCTACCAATCATAAATTCGGCAAAATCGAGGAATTCATATGTCAAGGCATCTTCGTAATCCCAATCATAATAACCAAATAAAGGATTTTTAAAATTAAAATTTGATAATTGATGAAACCAAACATCTTTACCAAAAAAATATGTGAATACTTTCAATATATCATCTAAAAGTTCATTAGGTGTTAGTGATATTTTTGATACTCCGTGAATTGCTTTATTTCTGTTCTGTCTTATTTTTTCAATAAAATTTATTAATTCAGAATTAATTTGAATTTCAGTTTCTACTGCACAAAATGTTGATAATAATGCTTCTCCGGAGATAGTGTAAAGACTATCAAAATCTTTGTCAGCTTTTGAAGGTAATGTAGGCCAATCTGCACGATTTTTTTCAATTAGCAATAGTGGAGAAACTTTACTAATTGAAAATTTCATATAAGTTTCTACAGCTTGATGTAATAAGATAATTGAGGTTCGGATTGTACCGTCATTGTGATTCCAAATTTCAGTCCAATTTACCTCTTCTTTTACAGTTTCGTCGTATTCTTGATAATCTTGATAGACCCGAAATAGTAAATTGAATGCCTGAGTCAAACATTGAAATGTGACTTCTTCAAAATCTTCTGCTGTTGGTAGGTTTGTTATCAATGTTCTTGTATTGTTGCCAACACCTGCTATCCTATAATAAGTTAACATTTAAATAGGTCATGACGAGTTAGCGCGCATGATGTTATAAAGGGGGAGAACTCAAATATAGAAAATAATTGGATAGGGGTGGCCGGTGGGGTGTAAAAATAAGCCGGGGGTGAAGGGGATTGGAAAAGGATCTTTTAGTTAGAACATAACTTTACAGGTACCCACCAAACTTAAAATCCGTGAGACACTAGCGAAGCGAACTGACGTAAGCAATTTTAACAAGTAGGCTTGTACCAAGCACTTAATTTTATACGGTGTTGTACATAGTGCTTTATATATATTCTTTCTTTTTCAAATATTCCATTAGACTTTCAAGTTCTATAAAACACTTCGTTGTTAATTCATTCATTTTTTCA
The DNA here is from genome assembly GCF_000746845.1 of Altibacter lentus. Lineage (GTDB taxonomy): Bacteria > Bacteroidota > Bacteroidia > Flavobacteriales > Flavobacteriaceae > Altibacter > Altibacter lentus. The sequence goes on from NZ_KN050846.1 coordinate 2,656,627, forward strand.
GTTTCCTTTTTGATTTTTTCACGAGTATGAACATCTGGATTATCCTTAAAAGGAATCAACCAATCTCCACTACCATAAACTCTTATAGAACTGTAATCTGTAAAATCATCAAGTTTTGATAGAAAGTTGTTTATTAAATTATTGAGCTTTTCACTTGATGTTTTATATCCAATCAGTTTCGCTTTTTCTTGAAACTCAATTATTCTATGAATATCCTCACGATGATAACCATTCCAAGCATCTTGTCTTACAATATCTTCGTGAAATTTATCGATATTCAGCGTTTCTATTAATTCCCGAACGATTTTTTTATCTGACTTTTTTGGTATCTCTCTTAATCTTTCTAATTTTCTCTTAAAAATTATTACTTCGTAAAGTAGAATTCCAATTAATATTGTCATTGAGGCAATTATTGAATATTCCCAATTAGCAAATATGATTGGCAGTTCGACATAGTTGGTCAAATAGGTAAGAATTATTGGAATGATAAATACACTTAAATACCATTTGTCTAAAATCTTTTTCATTGTACTTTACTCCAATTTTACATTTAAATATTTTTCCATGTCCAATCCATAGTTTTCAATATTCTTTCCCTCTGGAATACTGATTCCAATAACCTTATGAGTTTTGTAAAAGTCCATAATCACAAAGAATTGCTTTTCAATATCGCAATAATAATATTTGTAGTCGAAAACCTCTTTATTTTTGCAGTTTCCGTTAACCCAGTTTTCCGAGTATTTTTTTTCAATCTCGAAGTAATAAAAATGCGCATTTGCCGATAAACTTAAATCATTAAATCCGTTCCAAAAATGATGTGTATTTCCTGAAAAATGTTTTTTGTAAATATTAAAATAAAGTCCACGAATTATTTTTTCAAAATAGATATGCGAGTGTGTTGAGTTCACTCGAATGTATCCTCCACCTTCTGGCTTTTCCAAAATATTATTCACAATATCAATTCCAAGTCCTTTGCTTTCCTCTCTTTGAATTCCTTTTAAAATCTTTTCATTAAAAAGTTTTCTTGCAACTCCTGATGTATGAGAAAGCATTATTAAATTTATTCTCATTCGCTCATCGATTTTTGACAAGTCTTGATTATGTTTTTTACAAGCAGTTACTTTTATTAATTCGTTTCGATGTCCTTTAGGAAATAAATTTTGCGGTGGAACGTGTTCAAAACTTACTGCTTGTTTTCCACACCAATAGCATTTATCTTCAGGTTTTATTTTTGAATTAACGTTCATTTCTCGCATTATGCACAACGTGTTTGTGTATGATTTCGTTGCGTGTTTCAGCAATTAATTTAGCAAATAAATCACAGATAGAACGTCCGCGAGTCCCGATAGCTATCGGGATTCGTAAATAGGCGAGAACAAGCAATTACTTATAGCCATTGTTGGCAATAGTTAGTTCTTTATTATTCTAATTATTCGTTGATTTTCTAAACTTGTTAAATTCAAAAAATATACGCTAGACTGCAAATTATTGATATTGATTTTACCGTTATTTAAACTGCCCCTTGAAACTTCTTTACCGTTTATATCAAAAATTCTATAATTTATAAAATCACTTGAGACACCCTTAACATTCAAAATATCAGAAGTTGGGTTAGGGTACACACTTACAACATCCAACATTGTCTCTGAAACACTCAATGGAGAAGCAGTGTATTTCCAAAGTTCTCGCCCAGTATCGTTATAATTGGCACTAAAATATAAGGAGCCATTGAATACTTGTAGCCGCTCGGCAAAATTACGATCTAATGGGTTCGTGTTTGTGGCATTACCGGGTACAACCTTAACGGTGCCTACTGATGTGCCATCTGTCATCCATAATTCATCGCCATTCGTACCATCTTCTGCAACAAAATACAGTTTGCCATTATATTCCGTTTTACCAAAGTTGGGCCTGCTATTGTTAGTAGGATGAATGTTTTTTACCATCTGCGTACCCGATATAGTTCCATCTGTAACCCAAAGCTCAAAACCATTTGAACCATCATTTGCACTAAAGTATAGTTTATTGTTATAGACGGTAAAACCGTTAGGACTGGAATGTCCGTTAGGATTAATATCCTTTAGCATAATGGTGCCAACTTCAGTGCCGTCCGTTACCCAAAGTTCCCATCCATCTGTACCTGTAAGAGCTTCAAAATACAGTTTACCGTTGTATTCAGTAAAACCATAAGGAAGACCACCATCACCGCCTGGATTTATACTTTTAAGCATTTGGGTTCCGGCAAATGTGCCATCTGTTACCCAAAGTTCGCCGCCATTTGTTTCATCTGTTGCATTAAAATATAGGAGCCCATTATAGACCGTCATTGATAAAGGACTTCCATTTCCAGTTGGATTGATGTCTTTTAGCATTTGCGTGCCTGCTGTAGTCCCGTCTGTAAACCAAAGTTCGTAACCATTAGTTCCATCGTTTGCACTAAAATAAAGTTTACCATTATAGCTTGTAAAATCATCAGGGTTACTGAATCCAGTGGGATTAATGTCCTTAACCATTTGCGTACCTACAGTGGTTCCATCGGTAACCCATAGTTCTCTGCCATTAGTACCGTCTGTGGCTTCAAAATAAAGTTTTCCGTTGTATTCTGTAAATTCATTTGGGTCGCTATTGCCAGAGGGATTAATATCCTTTATCATCACTGTGCCTGAAGGTGTGCCATCTGTTACCCATAATTCTGCTCCATTAACTCCATTACTTGCAGCGAAATAGGCATTGCCGTTGAATTCTGTAAGCCAGCGCGGATTTGCATCGCCCGTCATATTGATTTCCGTGAGCATTTGGGTGCCCGCTATGGTGCCATTGGTAACCCATAATTCTCTGCCGTTTGTTCCATTATCAGCTCTGAAATACAAGTTATCATTATAGATTCTTAAACCATCGTTAGGGTCGCTATCCCCATTGGGGTTGATATCGAAAACATCAAAGCTTTGCGATGCTGTTGAAAAAACAGCAAAGAGAGTTAGTGTTAGTGTAAAAATCGGAGAAAGTATTTTTTGTTGCATTGCCTTAATTTTAATTTATTTCCTATACATCGGAAATTTTCGGAAACGTCATCAAGAGTTTGGGGAATTTAGGTTCTTTACTCAAAAGAGTATTTAATTGTACCAAAAGGGGGGTCATACTTATTGCCAACGGTTTTGTATATGAACGTAGCGGTTTTAGGATAACTTTTGTTTAGTGATATCGTGACTTTTAGAGAACCTGAGTACCACTTTTCATAGGCTGCGGTGGTGTGTGCCGTTTATTTCTTTGTTTATATTTCCTTTTAGTTCTGATATATCTATATCTTAAATCGTCATAAAATAGGCTCGTTACTAAAATTACTGCTCCTAAAATAAGCGTGTTTAATTTCAAGTCAAGTCTTGAGTAAAGAAATCCGCCGATTATTCCGCCAAGAAAAAAGAAGCAAATTATATAAATCCGCAGTTTTATAGTTGCTTTAAGTTTAACTCTATGTGGATGAGATTCAGGGAAAAAAAGTTGTGATAATTCAATTCCTAAATCTGTGAACAATCCTGTAAGATGTGTTGTTCTTACAATCGCATTTGAAATCTTTGTAACAAAAGAATTTTGAAGTCCCATAGCGAAGAGCAGCGAACAAACAATTAAGTCAGGATATTTTATTCCTCCAGTATTGCTTATGATAGAAATTGATACTAAAATTAGGCATTCAATTATTGTTGGGATAACAAAAACATTAAGTTTTCTATTTTCTTTGAATTTTTCAATTAAGAAACTTGACAAAAAAGAACCAAAGAGAAAGGAGAAGATATAAAGAAAATAAACTGTTCCTTTCCATACCTCAAAACTGGCAACATCGCTAATAAAAAGAGCAAAATGCCCAGTTACGTTTGTTGTCAATTGTTTAAAAGCTAAAAAACCCGTAACATTCACAATTCCAGCAACAAAGGACAAAATAGTGGCAATTCGCAGATTGTGTTTTAATGTTCTGCTTTTACCCTGATGTCTAAACATTTTATTTCCATTTAATTCGGTTTTTCAAAATTGAACATAACACCTGCTATCCTTTACGTAGATTAGGCTTTTCGTACACCATACCCCGCTATCGCGCAGCATGTTATAAAAGGGAGAACTCAAATATAAAGAATAATCGGGTAGAGGTGGCAGGTGGGGTGTAAAAATGAGGCTAGGGGAGGAAGGGGAGCTTATAATGGTCTCTGCGAAGCCAGGTGTGTGCGAATGAGCCGGCCCATTAACACCGCAGTTATAGTACTATACTCTGGGTTTATAACGAAAGGGTACATTAGATCCCGATCCGCTGCACTTGAAACATCTGCCGTTCTCTACATGTTTGTATTCTTTTAAATATCCTTTCCCATCGCATCTATTGCACGAACCAAATTCTATAATATTCAGCATGTCCTGGTTCCAAACCGGAATTTTATGATTGTCGTGTATTTCCTGATGACATTCTCTGCAGACAGTTATTAACGCGATGTCATCATATTCCCAGGGGAAATTATTTAAAATATAATACTTGTGGTGAACTTCGAGGCGGATAGGTTGGTTAGATCGAATAAGACTTTCATTTTCCTTAGATTCAGTCGTATTCAGTTCAAAATACATCACTTTACCCCCGGACCACATTTTAAACGTTTTCTTTCTGTTACAGTTGGAACATTTAAATTCATCCCGATGAAATATTTCTTGTCTTTTATTTTTCCATTCCTGGCAAGCGAGCAAATCATTATACGTGATTTCTTCATTTGGCTTGATCGTTTCAAGATCTTTCAAGTTCATTAGGGGTATTTTTATATGTAAACCAACACTTGCTACAATGCCCACAGTTTGCGTTTAAGTACGCCATACCCGGGCTATTGGGCCACTATACAATGCTGTTGCAATTACATTGCCTGAGTGGTTTCCAGAAAGCGTTTTATAATCTCTGAGATATCATCGCCTTTTAGTTCTTTGTTCTCAATTAGTTTGACCAATTCAGGATCTTCCTTGAAGTGAAGCTCGGCATCTTTCTTTATCCCGCCCAATTGTTTGGTCATATAGTAGAGCTTAGCATCTGTTTTATCGCCTTTGCTCATATAATATGAAAACGTTGGAATGTCCTTTCCCTGTACATAGCTTGACACGAAATCAATGGTCCCTGATCTCTTGTTCACTTTGTATTGACTCATGACATAAAAAGAGACAAAATTATTACTTGCATGCGTTAGGAGTAAATACCTTTTCTTTGAGACTTTATCTTTTGTTACCGACCCTATGGGAAGGTTGTCAAAATAAAAGTGGTTACCATTTTCCGAGATCACTTTTATCCTGGCGATTTCTTTTCGATCAACCGATTCTGCAGAGGATCCTTTGGTCTCCTTATAACTTATTTTTTTTTCTGCGGCGATAGCGGGCACTTGAATATAGCCGGTTTTTATGCGACCATCAAGCATTACAATTTCACCTTCCCAAAAAGGATTGGTGTTCACATTGAATTGCGCTTGCGCATTGTTTGAAAACAGAAGGAAGAGAAACGTTATTCCTAAGGCAGTAATGGTATTTTTCATTTACATCTACTATTTGATTTCAATATATACTTATTCTTTTAAACAGGAAGCCTAACACCGCATCAATTTTAAAAAATGGCTGTCCACCTTTGAATTTTACATGGTAGAAAGAGGAAAGGAACGTTGGTTTACCCGTTGGTCTATTTGTGTAATACGTGGTAGAGCTTTTAATTTAAGTAGTAATAGTAAATATCGATCCTTCTTTGATATACCCGAGCTTTTTATAATATTCATCGACATCTGACAATACAAAAATCTTATGATCAGGAAAATCGGTTGCTATACGCTCCATCAGTTTTTTTCCGATCTCATTTCCTCTGTATTTCTTGTGAACCAGTAAATCCACAATCCAAATATACATGTCAGTATCGTTGATCGAACGTAAGTAACCACATAAAACGCCATCACAATAGGCTACATATGTTATGGATCCTTCTAATGACTTTTGGTACGTTGTTCTGCGTTTTTTGATATAATCCTCCCATGCTTCACCTTCAAGCTCAATAAGCGCAGCAAGCCCTTTATAATCTGAAGCCGCGTTATATTTTTTTATTGTTAACGTCATTTGTTATTTTAAAAAATGAAGCACCACACTAACGCTACTGTATCATTTTATGACTATAGCCTGTTCCGTACAGCTTGCGATCCTTATTTTGCAGGAGGGGAGAACTCAAATATAGAAAATAATTGGATAGGGGAGGTTGGGAAAATTCTCGTTTATGAAATTAGCGGTCTTGTGAGTTGCCTTCCGTTTCATGATATGGTTCCCTTTGGAGAAGCGGACTATGCCTTTTTTATAGGATGCGTTGTTATGGTGCGATTTTATTTATAAAATTCGCTTTCATGCACCTTCAATGTGGTCAATTCAACTGTATGTCCATCTATATCTCTTGTGTATATGGAATCAAAGTAATGATGGTCTTGGATACTAAATTCCAAACCCAGTTCGCTATATCTTTTTTTAGCTTTTTCAAAATTTTCCTTTGTCACATTAAAGGCAAAATGATCAATTTTGACATTTCTTGAAGTTGGTTCAAGTTTGGGATCAGTGGTATTAGCAGGAAACAATGCGATTCCTGATCTTCCGGAAAGTAAAAAGACCGGGAAGTCCCCCCATTTAGGTACGCTATAACGTTTTAGGCCCAATACTTTTTCATACCATGCTGCGGAAGCTTCCATATCGGCAACGCGAATGGCTACGTGGTCTAAAAATTCAATTTCTATATGATGTTCTTTATCTGTCATTTCTCAAAGCACACACCACAGTCTTGTATCTAAAAAGCAGCGATTAAATCGCAATTTTTCATGGGAGGCGTTGTTATGGGCCGTTGTTATTCACTTTTATGTTTTTTAATCTCCTTTTCGCTTAGTTTAAGAAATCTTGCAGCATTGTTATAGAAAATATCTTCTTTTTGATCAAGGGTGAGGAAATCAGCGTTATTAACGGATTCAATACCTATGCTAATAACCTGAGGCCACACCATTTGGTCGCTTCCGAACATTATCCGATCCCCGAAGCCTGCCGTGATGAGAACTTTAAGATAAGTATGGAACTCCTCCTGAGGCAAGATCCAGTTAATAACCGCAACATCAACATACAGGTTAGGGTGGGCATACATCAAGGCTTTAACATCCTCCAGATAGGGCCAGCCTCCATGCATAATGTAGAGTCTCAAATGAGGGTATTTCACCAGTACATCTTCCAGTTGCAAGGGTCCGGCGTTGTAAGTACGCATACCTCCAAGCATTTCGGGCAAGACATGTATGCCGTAATTTGGACCTCCCGGAAACACATGAAAGCCAACAGGAATTTCCAATTCCTGCGCCAACTCAAAGTATGGCATTTGCGAGGGATCATTCGCCAATATTTTACCGTAGAAGGGCGCCATCTCACCAATAACACCCAGCTTTCCTTCATTGTACTGCGCTCTTAACGCATCTATTGGCTTATTTTTACCACCGATTATAATTAGGTCTGAACGCTCATTATCATACCAAAGCTCACCGTCTGCCACCATCGCTTTAACAATATTATGCTCCTTAAACTTCTCCAGTGTTTTTTCTTTCTGCTCAGTGAACGAAGCGACCCCTTTAAAAGTTTCCCCACGTAATGTGGGTGGGTGTGTCATGCCGAAAAAAGGGCTACCCTTTTCAAATGCATGAATGTGCATGTCAATAATAGGGCCCGTATATTGCTCAGTCGCGTGTTCTTCCGGGTTGCCCTGATTCTTTGTTTCGGAGCATCCATATACTAAAACTAAAATGCATACATACTTAAACAGTTGATTTTTCATAGTCCTTGTAATTGTCCATAACACTTGCTAAAATTAGAATAGTATGTTACTTCGGTACGCCATATCCGGCTATCGCACAACATGTTAGAAAGGGGAGAACTCAAATATAGAAAATAAATGGATAGGGGTGGCCGGGAAAAATGTAGTTTATGAAATTGCGGTCTTGTGAGTTACCTTCCGTTTCATGATATGGTTCCCTTTGGAGAAGCGGACTAAGGCTTTTTTATAGGATGCGTTGTTGGTGATATGTTAATAATATCGAATAATGTTATAATCAAAAATCACGAAAATGACTTTTCCCTTTAAGCGCCTTTTCATATTCAACCTTACTTAAGATATTTTCATCTAGAATCATTTCTACTTTACATACTGAATCAATAAAATCATTCATTAATTTTTCATCATTCCTAACCTTATTGTTGAGATAATTATAGTCTACATTAATGCAAATAGCTCCAACTAAGCCCACGTTTTCTTTATAGATTGGAATTGTGGTACACTTAAATTTTCTGGATCCGATATTTAGTTCATAATTAAGTTTGTCTTCCTTGTTTGAATCTCTTCTTTTTAAGTCCATTACAAGATTAGTAGCCGGTGCTTCTATATTTCTACCGGTAACATTATTTTTCAGAATATATAAGGCCTTAGACGGATTACTAAGATTATGCAATAAAATTTCGATTCCGCATTCAGGGAAACTGTCACCAATAAGCCGAACGATTCGCTTGTAATTTTTCAAATATTTAGTTGAATCGTCTAATACTTTATCGCCATTATATAACTTATATAGTTTTTTATAATTTCCTAAATTTGGAGCTTTTAATACCTGCCGCACATTATTTTGCTCTCCAATTAATATCAACTGTTTACCTGCTTGAAAGTCTCTTTTTTTAATTAAAGCAGAAACCGCCTGAGTGAATAAATCAAAATCAAATTGAAGCATTTTTTTCTCATCTAAAGTAAAAGGGTAAAAAGAATAATTTTCAAGGGGACTTCCTTGATTCCTTTTTCTTTCCTTGTATCTTCCATACAGAAAACCGACCCCAACAAATACGGATGAAGCAATCAGTCCGTAAATAATATTTAATATTCCTTCGATCATAATTTCTAAATATTTCAGAAAAATCAGTTACATATGATACGATTTGCATTTTAATAATTATCACCAACACCTGCACTTCTGTAAAAAAGTTCGGCTTTTAATTACACCAAACCCGGCTATGCATCCATATGTTAAAAAGGGGGGAACTCAAATATAGCGATTAAATACATAGGGGTGGCCGGTGGGGTGTAAAAATGAGGCTAGGGGAGGAAGGGGATTTGAAAAGGGATATTTAGTAAGCTCTAAACCTTTCAAGTACACACTACACTTAATAGCCGAGGGACGCAATAGCTATCGGCGTCGGGGAGTAGGCGAGTACGAAGCGCCTTTGTTGTATTATTGTTCTATTCGGCTTTCTTTCGATTTTTTAAGATCATTAAGGTAATACTATAGAGCAAGACGATCGCAAAGGGAATCGCAATAAACCTGTGTTCAGGCAAGAGGTACCAAAGCGTTAGCACTGTAATAATTCTGGTCAAGGCATGAAAAATCCCCACCCAATGTTTTATAATCCATGAAAATGGCAACCACATCAATCCGGTAAGGATGCCCACAGATAACGGAAGAGAGGAATAGTCTCCGAGGAAAAAGGGTATGGCTATGGAATAGGCCAGAATCGCTTGTCCAGCGGTAAAGAGGAAAAGCGTGTCGAATTCGTTTTTCGGTTTCTTTTTATCGAGGAAATTCTCGCCTGTAAATTTTGAGAGAAAGAGTCCGAGATATACAATACTTCCCGTTCCGATAAAAATTGCCCAAACCGCAATAAAGTGGGAGAAAAAGATCCCGATGCATCCTATTACCGTCCAAATGATCAATCCGGCTAAGGGAGTTGCCAGAAATTTTTGATTGATAAATTCAATCCGCTGTTGTTCAAGATTTCTGTTGCCCATGGTTTGCTATCTGTGTTTTTTATTTGATCGACCTCACTTTGGTTCAACGTATTTTATTCAAGCGAAAGAGGCTGCTACAGCTCATTAAAACTCTTTAGGTGTACCATCATTGCGTCAATCTGTTTTCTGTTCTCCTTATCAAATGTAATACGAAACGCTTTTGCACTTTTTGTATTTGTGTTCTTACGGTCCTTAACGCCACAACAAAACTCAATATACGCAGCATCGCGGGCTATTGAGACATTTTTATAAGCATCCTCCCAAGGCACAAATCGATCTTTATAGACAATACCTTCTTTTGTGAATTCAATGGGCGGTTTGTTATTAAAAGCATTATTTAATAAGGTTTGTGCTTTCTCCAAAAACAGGTAGTGTTTCATGTCCTTGGCTTCCACCAATACTCTAAAACCTACCGTTTCACTCCTGTGGGACGTATTCAACTCTTTTTGAGACGTTACTTTCACCTGGGTGGAATCGTCCAGAAAACTGCCTCCGACAACCCGGGCAGTAGCTCCTTGACGCTGTTGTTGCGTCCACTCCCAGACATTACCACACATATTGTAGAGTCCTATCTCGTTAGGCTGAATACAACTAACGCATTTCGGTTTATTGTTTGTGTTGTCAGCATAATTTACAAAGGCATTGGGTGTTTTAGCTGCATAGCTATACTCGTTTGATTCATACACTCCGTTCCTGGCGGCGTGTTCCCATTCAATTTTGGTGGGTAACCGAAACTGCATACCATATACAGTGGATAACCAGTGACAATAATCAAGGGCATCAACATAGGTTACATTCACAACGGGTAATTTAAGATCATTAAAACCCCACTCCGGTTGTGGCGGCATCTGCCTGTTGGTGGTATCACAGAATCGTTTATACTCTTGTACACTCACTTCAAAGCTATATAGGTAGAACGGGGGGATCTCTTCGGAATACAATAACCTGGTTGTATTGGTATCTTCATCAAATACCGGCTGTTCATAAAAGCCTTGCTCCACATACGAAAAATGTGCCGGGATATTCAGTTGTGCATGCACATGCACGCCAACACATAACAGCATATACATGGATGCCTTAGCTATTTTATTACTTCCTAAATATCGATACATCTCGCTTATTTATTAATCGTTCCAGCTGTTGGGCAATGACGAGGTCGTTTTTATCAAAATCGAAGACCAGTGCTTTTTTTGAGATCATCTCTGCATCTTCACTAATGGCATCCATACAACAAAATGACAGATTAAATTCAGTTTCATTTAAGTGAACAATCGGAAGCTCGTCTTCTCCCCAAAACATTTCCATGTCGTCAATATAAATACCATAGGGCTCGACTCTCATGTTCGTATATTCGGGAAATAACAGATGCAATAACTCCCTTACTTCTACCATAAAAAGATATTTTTTCATTTCGTTTTCTTCCAGTAAGAGCCTAAAACCCACATCGGATAGTTGCAAACCGGCGCTTATGGTGCTCGATCTATTCACGTTCAATTCGTTTGATGGTTCTAAATAACTACCGCCACGGATATTATAGAACTCATCATCTTCTGAGGTCGAGGTCCATTCCCATACATTGCCGTTTAGTCCGTACACACCAAATTGGTTTGGCGCCATACAATCGACACATTGCGGGCTTTTTGAATCACCATTACTATTACGCTGTTGACTTCCGGCCGCCAGCGCCCATTGTGCTTCCGAAGGGATTTTGAAGGTGATCTGATAGTGGTCTGACAGCCAGTTGGCATAACTTTGCGCTTCGACATACGACACAGCTACCATGGGTAATGAATCATTTTCCCAACCATACTCCGGAGGCTCCGGCATGGGTTGTCCTAATGCGTCCAGGTAAAATTTATAATCTGCCACACTCACTTCGTATTTCCCTATATAGAAACCAGAAGAAGGCATATCCTTTTCGCCTGTTATTGCTGCAAATTGTGAAGGCAGGTCTTCCTCTTGTGCAAACATCATAGAGCTTATACAGCTACCTAATAAGCACAACGAAATCTTAAGTTTTGTATACATCATTCTCATCCGTTTAAATTCTTGCATTCCATTTCTAACAGCCCTAATTTTTTTACAATTAAGTCGCGGTTTTTAGCAGACTTTACCCATTTCGGTAAATTAGCAATCATAGCATATTTATGTCTGCTATTATCATCTCTTAATGAAGACGACACATAGTCTCTTAAATATTTTAAGTGCTCTACATTGTACACCCATAACACGTTTTCCTTAATACTTATTCGCAACCACAAATCGAGTCCAAAATAGGGATCTATCGCACTATTTTGTTTGTATTTATACCAGTGCAAAGCGTATTCCTTCTCTTTCTTACAGACCTCGCACCTAACGGCTATCTGTGCGACTCTATTTTTAGTAGGTTTTCTTGTATGTATAAGTGGGCTTCCACAAAAACCACAAGCTATATTGAGATGCCCCCGGTATTGTCCGTGCCAATTTTCGTTATGCTTATTGCGTAGACCACAATGTGCACATGTGAGTGTAGACTGATGTTGTTGAGGCTCCGGTATGATGTACTTTCCCAGTTTCGTTTCAATCCTGGCTGCCTTGTCGCAATTGGGGCAACGCACCCATATTAATGTGCTAAAATAAACCGTTGGGTAAGCAGGTTGCGTGAATCTCATTCTATTTTCAGTTACATCTTGTAGTGCTGTATTTTTGTCTTTCTTCTGCGGTCAATTCTGCTTCTCGTTTTCCACCAAAACGGCGAATGGTTGATTCGTATCTTGCAAAATTTTCTTTCTCCAATTTCATTAAATTAGGATTTGAAGAATAGTACTCTACCCAATCTAACAAAGTGCCTCTAGGCTTGCCGGGATTATCGATAATGCGGTTAAAAATAAACGTTAGTGTTTCAGGATCGTTCTTAATTTTAATATAATACCGCGCCAACGACATAATATCTGATCCTGCAGTAGAAATCGATGCTCTGTGTCTTATTAAATCGGCCTTGGTCACTTTATCACACTCAATACAATTATAAACGTCGTAAAGGCTATGTCCAAACGCTTCAACTTTGGCCACTAGCCCCGAAAAATTACGATCATGAAACTCTTGACAAAATATTTGTTGTTCGTCTTTATCGGGCATTGCGGTTTCTTGCCCTTTTGCCATTTGGGGACACACTAAACACGCTAAAATAAGATACACCAAATGTTTCATGTTTGTTTATTTTATACGCATTCCATTTTGAAATTCCAGCACTTCTACTAATTTACCGGCATCGTCATAGATGATCCAAGTGCCATTACCCTCTTTTAAGGTTCCTTTTTCGCGAGGGGTCCCGTCTTTATGAAATGACGATACTATTTCCCACCGCAGGCCGGAGATATCATCTTTAGTAAATCTATACACCGCAGATTCACTTATTTGTCCGTTATCATAATACCAGGTGGCTTTTCCGGCCCTTCTTCCTGCATAATATTGCGCTTCAAAGTTTTTATTTCCGGCATTATTGAACGTCATATAAACGCCATAGCCATCCTTTAAGGTTTGTGTGCCATCTTCCAAAAACTGGTCTTTGAACGTAATTCTCTTTCCATTTTTCCAAATCTCTACCAGTTTCGGGTTGCCATTTTCATAATAGTTGGTGCTGTGCCCATTTTTAACGCCATCAACCATATGCGTTTCTGACGTGGTTCTGCCATTTGAATCGTATTCAAACACAATATCTTTGCCAGGGTCGAAATACTTAATAAACAATGCGTTCAATGTGTTTTTAAACCAATCGGAATTCGTTGCCTTATCTGAAATCGGGATCCTAATTAGCTTTACATCCGTTTTTGGAACGCTGGCCAATGCCTGATCGAACGACTCGTTCAGCTTTGTTATACGGGCGCCTGATTCATTAAAATAGCGATAGGTATTTATCTTATTATTCAGGTTGTTTTTATTGTGAATTTCACCTATGGTAAACGACTGAAGCGTTCCGCCATGCACATTTAAATAAAGCGTCGCCTCCCCTGTTCCATGTTGCAGTATATGATAGTCTAATGAACCATTTTTCAGCTTTAAATCAGCAACATTAAAAGTGTATTTGTTTATAGTTGACGCATGAGCTACGATCGCGTTTGACGGATCTGCTCCGCCTATACTTTTTATTGCTTGCATATCCCCGTAATGACGAAGCAATACCTCTATACTACCCTCCTTAAATGAAATATTACAAGACTTTTGCGGGCCGGATGCATTATCGGCGTCCTGTGGAATAAAAGTACCGTACTCGTATAAAAGATCTTTTATCTGTTGCTCCATTTCAGGTTTGGTCTGTCCAAAGCCTACGAAACTAAAGAGTAAGGATACAACTACTATTATTTTCATCTTGGTTTATATATTACAACATCTGTTGCTTCAATTAATAGTACTTTTTTTGTTGTATGGCAGCCGGCCGAACATACATCGTTTGGTACTTCGTCATGCCTTACCCGGCTATCTAACAAGCTGTTAAAAAGGAGTAAACTCAAATATAGACAATAATTGGATAGGGGAGGTTGGTGGCCGGTAAATAATAAACCGGAGGTAATAAGGACCGGAAACGGGCCTTTGTTATTCTTCCAGTGCCAATTCCAGCTCGTTTACAATGGACTTTGCTTCCGTGGTAAAAGTTTCCAGCAGCGGAATGTAAATAGTATAGTTCAGTAAATAATAATTGGCTACCCTGTTGGTATAGTCGGGGTCGTTCAATGCGTATTCTATAAAGGAGTCACTGTTCTGTTGGGTGATAAAGGCTGCATACCAGGTATAATTTTCTTTCCAGTGATTGATATTGTTCTCAATATCGTTTTCCCTTAGCGGATTATCAACGGTGAGCTCAACGAGCTGTTTTGTATAAAACTGAACGATCTTAACGGATAAGCTGTCGATACTCATTTTGGAGGTGCTCACATTGTTCAAGAGATTATACCCCCTTTTCTCGATGGAGAGATCCAAGGAGCCCACAATAAGAAATTTACATTCCCGGCACTGTTTATAATCTTCTCTTGTCATTTCACCCTTCAATATTTTTGTAAAATAGACCTCTTTTTCTCGCTTTGTTCGCAGGATGAGGTCGATATCTGCGATATCGTTCTTCAGGTCCTCCACGATAATTCTATTGATGTTGATCAGCACCTGATCCTGTAAGCGATCCTGATTCCAGTTATTGATCTGTAATGCGATCAAAATACCAATCACCACCAGGATTATCTCGCCTATGGCATACAGCAGGTATTTGCTGAATTTGTTTTCAGAAAGGAATCGGTGTCGGATCTTTCGAAAGAATTTGATCATCGTTTTAATGGCTTAATTCACTTTCAATATCGGCTAAGAGAGCTTCGGCATTCCCTTTAGCAATTTGTAGGTGTCCTTTATTCGTATTCGTTTCCAGTACCCGTAAACTCACCGCATTTATAATCTCGAACTCTTTGTGCGGATCATCTAGAATCGCCTGAAACGCCGGGAGCAACTTTTCGGTTAAACGCTCTTTACTGACCTTTTCCGTAATAAAACCAAAATCTTCAAAATGTACTATAACGGAAGATTGTACGATTGGAAATATGCGATCGTAAAAAACAGCGGCCACATTGGAGCTTACATTCGACTTAGTGTCTTCAGATAACTGATAGTAGCTTATAATTTTTAACCGCAGTGCTTTTTCCCGAATTAAATTAATTTGCCCTGTAGCACTAAGTTCGTTAAAGGTTGTTTGTGCTTCGGGATAATGCAAGGCATACATCATATAGCTTAGCTTGGTATTGATACTATCTATTGCCGTCAAGTTCCCTTTTGTGGTGAAGTCGGATATAATGGATTCTCCTTTGTCAATGATTACATCAAATATTTGAAGTCGGCCGTTTAAGGCAGCAATTTGATTTTCCAGATCATTTTTGATACCCATCAAATATTCATGCTCTTTATAGGAATTTATTCTGTTATTATTCCAGGTATTTATTTGCAGTGCGATCAATATTCCGACGACCACAAGGAAGATCTCTCCGAGCGCATATTTAATGTACTTCCCCGTTTTTCCTTCGGAAAGTATATTGCGTCTGATTCTTCGAAAGAATGGTATCACAGGCGGTTAGTTTCTCTAAAGGTATGATAATTAATTCAGTAGCCACTGAAATAATGACGTATACAGCTTTCAGCCGTAAACCACAATTTTACACTGCCTGAAGTACCTAGATATAAAAACCAGCCGGGCCGGTGGGGTGTTATTTCGGAAGTTTTAAGAAGGTTCGGGCATTCTCGTAGAGAATCATTCGTTTCTCTTTCTCACTTAAAAAATCCAGGGAATTGATGAATTCTATGGATGTTGATATACTTTCCGGCCACACCATTTGATCTGTACCAAACATAATCCTATCCAGTGTTTTGGCCTTTTGTGCCAGTTTAAGAAGGCGCACCGCATAATCATTGAGCATGGGATCGACCCATAGCAGCACCCCCAGATCGACGTACAAATGTCGGTACATACTCAGCATCCGCACCGCATGTTCGAAGTATACTTCTCCGCCATGCATGAGATACACCTGTAATTTGGGATAGGTCACCAGCACATCTTCAATGAGATACGGATCGCCCAGGGCAATTCGGAAATTAGGACAGCAGCCATAGGGAGTCATTGGCGGACCCCCTCCCGTGTGATACGCCACAGGGATGCCGTATTGTTCGCAAATCTTAAGGTAAGGCGCATATATGGGATCGTTCAAGGTGCGTCCGAAATAGACCCCCGCCACTTCGCCAAATACTTTTATCTTCCCCTCTTTGATGAGCTGTTCGAAGGTATCGATGGGGAGCAGTTCTTCGCTATCCATATACCCGGGAATAAACCGCGCATCTGCCAGTACATATTTCTCGACGCTTTCCATACTGCCACTCACGACCGCATATTCAATTTGATGTTTATCCATTAAAGCAATGGTCCTTGCCAGATGTTCCTCGGCGTTCTTAGGCGAATCAATTCCGGTGGGATGTGTTCTTCCACCCCAGTAATCGGTATCGGTGTAACTGTGCAGGTGTACATCAATGATCTGTGCCTTTACAGACAGCACCACCAAGAGCGCAATTAGCGTAAGGGTATGTTTTTTCATTTCTTTTGTTTTACGAACACAACCCTTGAGCCGGGGGACCCTAAGGAAGGATCCTGTACCGGGTAACAGGGTATTGTGTGTTGTTTATAACGGGGGGAACTCAAATATAGAAAATAATTGGATAGGGGGTGTTTTGGGTTTGGAAAATTGAGGGACCGGAAATGGTCTTTTTATTTTCAGTTTAATAAGTCCGTGGTTGTGTTCGTAATACTCGAGTATAAAGTTGATTAATTTCCTTGGAGATTGACATAATTGTTTTTTCAAGGTTTTTCACGTACTTTTTGTTTGTGTAGATATGATCGTCAATGGTACTACCTTCGGCAGCATATACCGTAATACGTTTTTTTCGTGTATCTACATACACTCTGAAATCAGGATAATAATCTACTTTGGGTTCTCTCATTTTTCCGAACACTTTTTCAAGTACTTCTTCCGGATAATTTGGTAAAATTACAACGCGGTATGATACTGCAACATCTATATTATCATAAAAATTTGTGCATGTTGGATTGTATCCTTCGCTGGTTTCTAATGGAATAAATTTCTTTGTGGTAAACATACGGGATAAAATATCACTCCGACTTTGCAGTTTTTCGAAACTTGTACTAAGAATCTCAAAATTCACCCCTTCTTCACGTACCTTCTTAGACGTTACAATCTCTGTGGAACCTGAAATGATCTGCCGAATCTCATTGATACAAAGTTCGCCATTATTGTTGTCCCAAACCTCTTTCTTAGGGAATACGAAACCTGCTTCCCTGTTGAATTGTTCCGAATATTCGTATAGGTTCATTGAACCTACAATGATATCGTAATCGTTGAGATATATCTTTGAATGGAGGTTTGGATGGCTTAACAAAGTGAGGTGTTTTAATTTGCTTAGTTTTGATATTTCCGATTGCTTCAAACAATCTTCACGACATACCATTAAAATTTCGACCCCTCTTTCATCTAGTTCTACTAAGTGCTCATAAACTTGGGCAGATGTCTTGACATAGGGTACAATTAAAACCAGTTCTTCTTGTGTTTCATTAAATAATTGTATTAGTCTACTAATAAAATACTCTTTGTTTAAAAACATGTTATTGGGGTTTGTTATTTTTTAACCTTATTCCTTAGACAGTGTGTCCATGATCTCACGAAAACTTTCCAAACCTGCTTCCATATTCTCAATGATTTCCTGTGCTAAGAAATCCGGATCGGGAAGATTGTCTAAATCGGTGAGGCTTTTGTCCCGTAGCCAGAAAATATCGAGATTGGTTTTATCTCTAGCTAATATTTCTTCATAGCTGTATTTACGCCAACGGCCTTCCTCGTTTTCTTCACTCCAGGTTTCTTTACGCTTGTTTCTGTTTTTTGGGTTGTATAGTTCAATGAATTCCTTGAGGTCTTCCAACTGCATGGGTTTTTTCTTAAGCGTATGGTGTATATTGGTGCGGTAATCATAAAACCAAACATCTTTTGTCCAAGCTTCTTTGGAAGCTGGTTTGTTATCAAAAAAAAGAACATTTGCCTTTACACCTTGAGCATAGAATATGCCTGTTGGCAATCTTAAAACGGTATGTAATTCTGTAGTCTTTAAAAGCTCCTTGCGTACGGTCTCTCCTGCTCCCCCTTCAAAAAGTACATTGTCTGGCAAGACTACAGCTGCTTCCCCATGTATTTTAAGCAAGGATTTTATATGTTGTAAAAAATTTAGTTGTTTGTTGGAAGTACTTGCCCAAAAATCCTGACGATTGTAACTTAAATCCTGTTTTTCTTGTTCCCCAACTTCATTAGTACTGGTCATGCTGCTCTTTTTACCGAAAGGTGGATTTGCCAATACATAATCATAGCGTATGCCTTCATCAGAAATCAAGGCATCAACGGAAGAAATAAAAGACTCCCCATCTATCTCGCCTATGTTGTGCAGAAACATATTCATCAAACACATTCTACGGGTGTTTGCTACTATCTCATTACCGTGAAAAGTTTTGTTCTTTAAAAAATCCTTTTGCTCTTTGTCCAGCTTGTTATTGGCCACAATATGGTCATAGGCCGCCAAAAAGAAACCTCCTGTACCACAAGCAGGGTCTATTATGGTTTTTTTAGGTTCTGGGCGGACACATTCCACCATTGCTCTGATAAGGGAACGGGGTGTGAAATATTGTCCTGCGCCACTTTTGGTGTCTTCGGCATTCTTTTCCAATAAACCTTCATAGATTTTTCCTTTTAAGTCTGCACCCATCATCGTCCATTCCTCTTTGTCAATCATATCTATGATTTTTAAAAGTTTGGCGGGATCTTGAATTTTGTTTTGGCTTTTGGTGAATATTTGTCCGAGCATGCCACTTTCTGTAGCAAGGGTACGTAGCATTTGAGTGTAAAAGGCTTCGAGTTCTGCACCACGTTTGGTGCTTAGGGTTTGCCAGTCACAAACCTCTGCTTCTTCTTGCTCTGTGCCTTCTATGTCTTTTAAACGCGGGAATACCAGCCCTTTATTATAGGGTGGTTTATTTAGCTCGTCTGCCATTTTTAGGAATAGCAGGTAGGTGATTTGTTCCAGATAGTCACCATAACCTACGCCGTCATCACGAAGTACGCTTGCAAAGTTCCAGACTTTTGATATTATTGAGGATTCGGTCATTTAGTTTTGTTTTTTAATATAAACAACATAGTTGGTTGGAACTAAAAACTGTGTTGCAGAAGGGTTGTAAATTATAAAAAAGTCACCTCTATTGTTTACTTCATCATAATTATATATTCTAAAAAGCTGATATGACTTTGAATTTTGTTCGGAAAAAGCCATCTCATTTCGTGATAAATAAAACGGTGTTTTTTCATTACCAGTGGTTGTTTTTACTTCAATATACAAGTCATTACCGTTGTCGTCAAATGAAAGAACATCATAACCTTTTCCATCTTTAACTATTTTTACATTTTTAGCTTCATTAAACATGCCCTTTGCGGTTAATCGATTATATTCATAATCTTTTACTAGCTCCTCTCCGGCATCACCAAGTTCTTTAGCTTCAATACTCTTATTAAGAAAGTTGACATTAGTTTCATTAAAACTAGGATTATAATTTGGAGGAGATGTAAAACCACCTTTAGGAAATTCTCTGAGAGTTAATGAATTATTAAAAGCTTCTTCAACTGATATATCTTTCCAAACAATATTAATTAATTGATCATAATGTTGATTATTTTTTGAGATAAAATCTACTGTTTTATCAATTAATCTTGACCAATTATAATTTTCTAAAGAAGTAAAAAGTATTTCTTGCCATCTAATATCACTAGGTATGTAT
This sequence comes from Altibacter lentus, assembly GCF_000746845.1. Classification (GTDB taxonomy): domain Bacteria; phylum Bacteroidota; class Bacteroidia; order Flavobacteriales; family Flavobacteriaceae; genus Altibacter; species Altibacter lentus. The sequence goes on from NZ_KN050846.1 coordinate 2,676,846, forward strand.
TTTTCACACAAAAGTTTTTGTTCTTCACTTAATTTGGATTTAGATTCTTGAAAATAATCTAGTTTATAAACCAAAACTTCTCTAAGTGCATCAACACCCACAGTAAAAAATATATCTTTATTCTTATCCCCAAACTTATAAATACGCGCCCACGTATAGGGCTTGAAGCCAGCTATTCGCTTTCCGTCGAGCCAATCAGGTTTTGACCAATATCTTCCATTTGAAGTTGTATATTCTAAAGTCTTATTGATTACTTCGTTAGACCAAAGTTGCGTTTTTAACCATACGGTCTCCATTAAAAATTCTTTGGCATTAATGTGATCACTATCTTCTGGATTATATGGTTTATCAGCCCACTCTTTAAAGAACTCTAATTCAGCATTATTGAAAAATGGCATATCATATTTAGCATCATCATTTAGCTCATAATGTTTAGAGTAATTAACTTCATTATTCCAATAATCTTTTGATTCATTAAAAGCAGCAAACCCATATTGACTATCATGAAGTTTTTTAGCATTTCCCACCCCTAATTCTTCACATAAGTTATAAAAACCAGGGCCATGGTCACTTTTATCTTTATAAATTGCCCCACTACTTATAAGTGGTCTTTTATTTAAATATTCATATTCAGAAACCGCGCCTAACTCTTTTGATAATTTTTTACGGTCACCCGCGTTAGAAAAATCTAAACCTAAAAAATTTCCAACATCACTATAATTAACAGGGTATCCTGTTTTACAAACATCTATTAAATATTTTCTTAAATCTTGGTTCATAGTTTATTTTTTTAATTTCTCTTTTTTTATCCGCTTCAACAATTCCCCCGCAGGCTCCCAATCTTTTTCTTTTTTACAGGCTGCTATCTCTGCCTCGGTGAGCAACTCCCCGGCAAAGGCTTTTTTAAGGATGCTTTGCCTCAGGGCTTCCGATTTTTGTAGATTCTCTGCTATGGTTTCTTCTACCTTATCACAAACGGAAAGGCGGGATTCTATTTGTTGAACTATTTGGTGTTGTTCTTCTAATGATGGATAAGAAATCGGAGCTTGTCTAATGGTACCCATAGATAAAGACGGTTGCGCGACAGCCTTTACAGCAGACATCATTAAACTTTTTCCAAATTCAGATTGAAGAAATAGTTCCAAATATTTTGAATTTAAATCAAAATATGGTCTTGCCATTCCAATGTTAGGTCCAAGAAAATACCTGTGATTAAAAGGAACCATGGCCACATTTCCAGTTCCTGCACCCACAAATACAATTAATAGTTCTCCTCCAAAAATTTGAGAACGTGTAAGCATTTTAACGCTTTCTGATTTAACTTTTGAAAAATCTGTTTTCTTAAAGCCATTTGCCCCAGCATTTTCAGCTTTTAAAACAGGTAAATCTCCATTTTCATCATATTTAACATAGTCTGTATATTCAAAGCCTGCTAACTTGGTAACAAAGCATAGCGATCCTATTTGAGTCCATATCCAATTAATAGGGATAGCCCATTTTCTTTCATTATGACCATTATTTGGTGTATCTGGAACTGTTAGTGGTCTTGGTCTTTTTGGTTTTTTTCCATTTTCGCCTTCTTCTTTCCATTTCTTAAGCTCAAATTCCCATTCTTCAATTTGCTTATTAAAAAATTCTTGTCTACCAATTTCAATTTGTTCCAACAATTCTTCAGCAGAAGGTAAATCGGTTTGTTTTTCTCGCCATTTCCTCGTCAACTCTCCCTCAAACGCTTTTTTCAAAACCGCCTGCCTATAAACCTTTAGCTGCTCCTGGGCAGTCCTTAAATTGGCAATGCCGTTGTCCAGCTCGCTAAAGAGTTGTTCTATTTTGGCTACTATGGCGCGTTGTTCGGGGAGGGGTGGAAGAGGTAATGGAATTTGCTTTATAGTTTTTGAAGATAAGTGTTTTACAGTTACAGCAGAGGTTTCTTCATTAATTGCGTCTAAATAGGGTTGTAAAGAGTTATAAAAAAACTCTTTATCATAATATTTAGATTTAAAAATAAGACGACAAACACGTTGGTTTAACAGACCCAATTTTCCAGGCCATTTTGATGCTTTAAAGTCACCATCCATACCAATCAAGAAATCATTTTTCCTTACCAAAAATTCATTTTTATATTCTCCTGAATATAGATTTTCAGTTTCATCTCGATTAATATCCCTAATTCTTATTAACGGAAGTCCTTCAATACGATTAAATAATTCTGATGAAAAAGCATATCCATTTTGGACTTTTGCTAAATCTTCTATATAAACTCTTTTCCATTCTTTATTTATTCTCAATAAGACATGTTTATCATCTGCAACAATTTGATCTGGAGTTATTCCTAATGCCATTAATATTTTTTTGTAAATTATATCTCTTCCAACTTAGAAGAACGAGATGTTACTTTAAAGGAAAACGGACGTTTTTCCTTGGTTGCTTTTTTAATTATTTCGGGCCAATGTTTTACGAGCATGGATACCATATCCCAGTATTCAAAACCGTTTTTGGAAGGCGGTCTAAAATAAACCATTCCTATATTGAACTTTTCACAAAGTTGACGTTGCTCCTTTATCCTATTAATGTTATAGTCTTGGGTGATTACACAATCTTTTCCACTAGAAAGTTTGGGAATCCAATCTTCGTCCTTGGCTCCTTCGCCAAACTCTTTTTTGATGGAACGAACTTCTATTGGTTCTTTAAGTTTGTGTCTAAAATTAAGAGGAGCTTGTAGGATATTAAACCCAGAAGCCAAAACAGGTGCAAGATTTTCATCAATATAAACAATCATGCGGCAGTGCAATATTCAATGGCATCTTTTACCATTTGTTCCGGCACCTCGTAGATGTACGCTATAAATTCAATGGATTCTCCTGCCTTGTACATGCCATAAAAAGTTTCAGGATAAATATTGTGGTCTTTAAAAACTGGACTCCCAAATTTACGCGCAGGATCTACGACTATAGATTTTTCTTTACCTAATGGGTAAAAACGGGAAGCAAGATTATTGTCTCCAAAATCTAATTTAACAAAGAACATTTGAATTATTTCTAAACTAAATTGCTTCATCCCATTCAATTCTATTGTACCCTGTTTGTGGTTTAAGAATATTCGTTTACCATCACTACGGATACCATCGAGCACTTCCTTAAGTGCAAAAGGAAATGGAGTTTTGTACCATTCAACCAATTCTGTGTGAGCTTTCATAACCTCCTTTGGCTTTACACCAGCTTCCGAAAAGCGCATCATAACATAAAATTCTACAAACGTGTGAAAACTTACCGCTCGTGTACCATCCATTTGCCAAGAATATTTCTCACCGTAATTCTTGCCTAGTTTGTCATCCCAATACTTATTCATCCATAAATAGATTTTTTGGTATGGCAAACGTAGTATTTGGGCAATCTCCGATGCCGTATAAATACCCAATCCAATTTGTGGTTTATTTTCGAAATCCATTATGTTTATAGCTGTCCTCAAATGTACGATTTAGGTTTCAAATAGTATGTTAAGTATTTATAAATGCTTAATCATCTGACTTATAACTGATTATTACGCAACCAATTCCGTATTCAATTCCTTAATAATGCTCTCCATTTCCTCCCCAAAGAGTTGCCACATTTTACCCCGACCCCCATGGGCATCAAAAGGGGTATAGTCCAAATCTTCCACTTCTATATGGAAACTACTCACAATATGATCCTTTAGCATCCTTAACCAATCCAACTGCTCCTGTGTAAAACGGTTGTGCTGTCCGGTATGCTGTTTAAAAATCCATTTGTTAAAGTTGTCGTCTATCTTTTTATCAAAAGCGGTTACGGTGTTGTCAATCCCACAGGCTCGACGTATCAAGGAAACCAAAGCAGTGAGTTCGTTTTCCGGTTTTTGGCTTTTTACATCTTCCAAAGCAGCATAGGCATGCCATACATAATCTGGTGCTAAAGTAGGTTTGTCCAATTTCAATTTTTCCAAAACGTCCTTTATCATTTTAAAGGTAATTTCCCTGCGGTTGTAGGGCTGGTTGTAGAAAATACTCAAAGCCTTTATTTCGTCTTTGTGAGTTTCCAAATATTCGGTAAAATCTTTTACCGTTTCCTTCGCTTTATCTACAGAGGTGGTGTCCCATTCGCTTTTGGTTACCGTATCAATATTGATATGGTCTATAATCTGTTCGTGTATTTTACGCACGTTGTCCAAATATTCGTTTAGTTCGCCATTAAAGGTAGTGCTTGCACTTTGGGAGAGTTTTGCCATGACTTCATTTCGGCTCCGCTCAATGACCTCCGGAGTTCTTTCTTCAATGGGAATATTTTCTACAATCTTATTGGTTTCTATTTCTATGGTATCAGGGTTAAAGGCATCCAGTAACTCCCTCGTCATTTGCTTTAGGTTCTTGCCACCGCTATACTCTAATACTTTTTCTTTTTCGTTTTCGGAAATCTGTTTTTCCAAACGTATCAAGCGGTTTGCAAGGGAAAGGAATAGATCTTCTTCTGCCACTCCCATCGTAACAGCACCCAATAAATCTTTTAGTGGCACACCTCTTTTACGTTCCAAAGGACGGCTATCTGTCTTTTTAGATTTTATGGCACCTACAGCATCCACAATTACAAAGTGCGTTTTGGAGTCTGCCGTGCGAGACACTAATTTTAAATCGTTGTTATTGATAGTCCTTGTACCCCGCCCTTTCATCTGTTCAAAATAGTTGATGCTTTTAACATCGCGCATAAAGAGCAATACTTCCAGCGGTTTTACATCGGTGCCCGTAGCTATCATATCTACCGTTACTGCAATGCGCGGGTAATAGGAATTACGGAAACGGTTGAGTACAGATTTGGGGTCTTCTTCAATTTTATAGGTTACTTTTTTACAGAAATCGTTGCCTTCATTAAATTCTTCCCTAATTATTTTGATGATGTCGTCTGCGTGACTATCGGTTTTTGCAAAGACTAATGTTTTAGGTACTTCGTATTCTCCGTTTTCGTCAAAACGGTTTGGGTAAATCTCTTTTCTAAGGGCATCTTTATATGCCTTTATAATATTACGGATTTGGCTTGGGTTTACTACATCTTTATCGAGCTTGTTGGCAGTATAGGTATAATCTTCATCTAATTGCTCCCATCGTTTTCTACGAGTGAGTTTTTCACGTTTGTCCACATATTCCTTTGCCTTGAGCTCTCCCCCTTTTTTTGATATTTCGGTTTCGATGGTATAAACATCATAGGGTACATTTACGCCATCGGCAACCGATTCTTCATAGGTATATTCGCTAACCACGTTTTCATTAAAGAAACCAAATGTGCGCTTGTCTGGGGTTGCCGTTAAGCCAATAAGAAAACCATCAAAATAGTCTAGTACTTGCTTCCAAAGGTTGTAAATGGAGCGGTGGCATTCGTCTATAATAATAAAGTCGAATTGTTCAATAGGCACCCTTTCATTATATATTACCGGAAGGGGTTCTTTTTTATTTTCTTGTTCCTGCATCCACGAGGATTCGTTTGGGTTCTCCATTTCGGCACTTTCGTCCAATTCCTCTCCTTTTAAGATGGAATACAAACGTTGAATGGTAGAAATGCAGACTTGGCTATCAGAAGCTATGTAACTGGAATTAAGTCGTTGTACGTTGTAGAGCTCAATAAACTTGCGATTGTCATCGTTAGGTTGAAACTTCATAAACTCCTGTTCAGCTTGCTCACCAAGGTTCTTTGTATCCACCAGAAACAGTATGCGTTTGGCATCTGCAAATTTTAGAAGTCTATATACAAAAGTGGCTGCGGTAAAGGTTTTTCCCGCTCCGGTTGCCATTTGTATTAGTGCTTTAGGACGGTTGTTTTTAAAGGACGTCTCTAAATTATTGATAGCTTTTATTTGGGCCGGACGCAGTCCGTCGTCATTTAAAGGTGGAAATTCTTTTAGACGTGCCCGTAAACTTTTGTCTTTTTTAATCCATGCCGCCATAGTCTCGGGCCTATGAAAGCTAAATACATTTCTACCTCTTGGCTTCGGATCTCTGTAATCGGTAAAGCGAGTAATCGTTCCTGTACTTTCATATACAAAAGGTAAGGGGTCATTATTGAGGTATTTTAATTTTGCTTTTGCGTAATCTCCAGATTGTTCTTCTACCACGGTAAGACGATGACCTTCATCTTCTCTTTTCGCCTCAATAATACCAACAGGATTTCTGTCTACAAACAATACATAATCGGCAGGACCTACATCGGTTTGGTATTCCCTTATAGCAACACCTTTATTGGCGGCAAGATTAATCTTGTCTTTGGATTGTAGTACCCATCCTGCCTTGATAAGCATTGCATCTATCTTATCACGTGCTATCTGCTCGGGAGTTTGGTTTGGTTTGGTCATTAATTTCCTTCTATTCAATTCAAATATAAAACATTCCCTCACCTGCGCAAAGGAGGGGCAATCGAATACAACAAATTAATTAGGGAGAGGTTAAATATAAGGAAAAATGCAAAGGAACGAACGATCAAATTTCAATTACATTATATTAATTTTAGTTTTCTAGAACCTTGTTTAAGTCATAACATGACGGCTCCGCTTATGTCTTCATTTCCAGCTCCAGATAGTCGGGGAGGAGATACAGCTCCAACGGCTCCCGTTTGGGGTTCAGCTCCTCAAAATATACGATTCCGATACGGCGGTGCAGTTCCAGTTCGCCCAGCAGCTCCATAAAGATATGATATATGTTTTCCTGTACTTGCCGGTAGCCTAGTCCCTTGACACTCTCATCAAATCCCTTAAAACAAATGATCAGGTCCAGCTTTCCGGAGGTGTCGCCTTCTTGCGGTTTTAACGGTAGCCAGTACACGTCACTGGCCTTTATAGGCATCCCCGGGAAGTTGTACTCGTCATCCATACGGCGCTCACAGGCGTCGAGATCCAGGGTAGGCTGTACAAAGGCTATTATATTCCAACGAGGGAGTGCAGGGGCCTGCGCCACGAGGTTCTGTACGTATAATATGCCTTCGGGTTTGCCGTCGCAGGTGAAGGTGAGTGTGGCTTTTCCCAGTTGCACCGGACCTGCCAGCTGAACACTTACACAGGGGTCGAAACCGCGGAGGTACGTTAACAGCTGCTCGAAGTGATAGGTCTTTTCCTCCAGGGGCATTCGGTGGAGCCGGTAATAGGTTTCCTCGTTTTCCACGAACCAGTTCCAGAATTGTTGGAGTTGTAACATTGGTGGGGTGTTTTGTGTTTTAAAGATAGTTGATTTCTTTTTTTTATTCTTTTTCCCATTACCGAGGAATATTGGTGTAAATGAAATTTTCTTTTTATTTAATTTCTTTTTTTGCTTGTGCATTCCACTTACCGCCTACGGCGGATCGTCGGATGCAAGAAAAGAACGAAAAAAAGGAGGCCTTTTACGAGGAATTTCCCGGCCTTTGATGCCGGGAACCGCCCCCAAAACTCCGCGTCAGCCACCGGTGGTGGCCTCCTGGATCTCGAAGTTTTGTGTGCATATTCTTGCGTAAAAGGGTTGTCCTTCGTATTGAAATAATCGTTTTAGAAGAAGGTTTTAGGTTAGTAACAAAATAAGCCTGATGTATTAATTCGCAAGAACCTATTGCCCTTCACTACTCACCGTTCAATACTCACTATCTATAACGTATCGTAGGAAGCAAGCGTCGAATGGGATGGACGTTTCCCTTCTTTCAAATTTATTCGCTACTAACTACTAAATATTACCCCATTCACCATTCACCAATCACCATTCACTAATCACTACTAACATGTGTCACTTCGAGTGCTGCCCTGAAAGGGCATTGTATCGAGAAGTGGTGTGAGAACAGCTCACGCTTTACCACTCACTGCTCACCTACCAATGTCATTCCGAATGCAATGAGGAATCTCTTTGTGATTGAAAGGATTCTTCGCTTCGCTTGAATGACATGCAGATTGTCATTGCGAATGCAATGAGGAATCTTTTTTTTTTCTTTTTCCCATTACCGTGGATGTGTTGTCTTTAGTATTGATTCTTTTTTTTAGTTCAACTTTCTTTTATTCATGCGTTTATATTTTTTTTATAGGAATTCATGAATGCTTCGCATTTGCTGGTCCAAAAGAAATAGTGCCTTTCTCTCGCTATGCTCGTCGGAGGCCGACTTGATGTAAAGGATGTCTTACGATTAATAATTACGGTGTCACTTCGAGTGATGCCCTGAAAGGGCATTGTATCGAGAAGTGTTGTTTTCTTTTTCTCTTCTCTTCTTTTTCCCATCGCCGGAAAAAGAAGCAAAAAGGTCTAGTCCTTACGATTCTTGTTCACCCGTTACGTCCTCCATTCTAAACACACACAACTCACCGCCAAAGGCGGCTCAGACAGTGTTTAGTTTTTAACGAATGTTCGGACTACGGGTCCCGAAGTCGAATCGTATGGCCGGTTTGATTCTAAGAGACATTTATATAAAAGAAGAAGCCGTGTCACTTCGAGTGATGCCCTGAAAGGGCATTGTATCGAGAAGTGGTGTTTTTTATTTTTCATTCTTTTCTTTTTTTGCTCCCCCAAAAAAAATCTACGGGTGCTTGGTGAATAGCTAATAGTTTACCATTCACGAAGTAGCATAAAATTCCTTAAGTTCGTAATTCAAACTAACGTACTATGAACCAAGAATTACAAATTGAGATCCTGTTAAAGGAATACGAGCTTATCAACCAAAAGATAGAACGTTTTGTAGGGAATCAGTTTTTATATACACAAGGTACCCTCGCACTTGCGGGAGGGTATATTTTCTTCTTAATTGAAGGCACCAGCTATTTTGATGCTTCGCAGGAGGCGGTAGTTGAGTCGTATAACAACACCAAATTCTATATTCAATTCTTGCCCTATGTGCTCCTCACTATCTTAATGGGAGTGGCGTACCAGTTGCAACGAACCCTAGGTTTACAGGGTTATAAGTGTCATTTGGAGGAACTCATTAATAAGAAGGCAGGGGAGAACCTGATCTCTTACGCGCATATCGGGATGCGCTATATGGTAAAGAACAATGTGATCGCTTGGGTGAACTCGGGCATCTATGTATTACTGTATGCGGCTTCGGTCGCACTGGCCTACTATAAACCCCCACACCCCATTAGCAAATGGTATTTGGTCTCGCATATTGTTTTGGCAGGGGCCTTGGCTGTTGTGGTATTGCTGAAATTAAGAGGTCACCAAGATCGTGTAAAAGAAGCAGCGGGAGTCATTAACAAATCGGATAAAAAGATAACAAAAACAGAGTTTTAAGGTGGGAGACGTAAAAGGTAATAAGTACGATGCAGGAAGCCAATGCCGTCTTACTTATTTATCGCAATCGCAATTAGGAAAATAAAAAGCCTTTACGATATCGTAGAACCCGGTAGGATCGATCCTTGAAAGCTCGTTACTCAAGCCCGGAGGCAATCCGGCTTTACGGAATTCTAGCTCAATATTGTCTACCACACCATTCATTATTGGATTATCGTCTGAGCCTGCTACAAAATTAGCAGCAGCCCCCACATAATATTCCCCGGTAAATTGTACAACTTCTTCTGCAAAACCTCTTGCGCCTTTGGCACCACCGGGTATTGCGAAGCCTATGGCTAATTCAGTAGCCACAGTACCTACTACATACGCTTGGTGTGCAATTTGTTTTTGTAGTGTTTCGCTATCCTTGGCATACAAATAACCCAGTCCCACCATTCCATCCGGTTCGGGAGCCCCATGCGATTTCCAACAGAGTATTTTGCAACTTGGCAGCTTCATAGGCGCATTTAGTGGCTTTCCCACTATTTCCCTATATTTATAAGATTTTGGTCTTCCCACTACCTTCATTGGAAGATAACTACCCACCCCTTCATCTACTTGAATAAATGAAACTTTAAAAAAGGTAAACTTACGACTACCGGAACTGTAGATTTTATAGGTGGCCATCTCATTTTCCCTTGCGCAATTGTGGGTGTTATATTGAGTAATATAGTCTGGGTAATTTCTTGTATTCCAGCCAGTGTACCTATACCCGTTATCGCCGTCTCTCACGAAATTATCTTGAAACACGATAAAATCAAGGTGCATCTGTTTTATTTTTTTACAGGATGCTCCCGCGTTTCTTGCTGAGATCTTATACTTAAAATATAGTGGTTCAATATCGAAGATCGCCGTTGCGTTATTGTAAATGATTGCTTCGTACAGCTCGGTTTTCATAAGGTCAAACTCCTGTTTTTCTGAAAAATCCGGCGGCATCATTTTGAGTTCCTGTTTTTCTCCATTGCCTAAAGAGGTAAGATATAAATTGGCATTTGCTGCTCTTATGGAAACAAAATTCCCGGGATGCCAACTGTATTGGATGACAAAGGACTGATTTTTACCGGTGTCCGGGTCACTTTCATATAAAGCAAGTCCGTTGCCATCTGAAACCGAATCATAGGTGAGGTATTTGCCATTTTCCAAATTCTTGATGGCATAGTTTGAACCCCCCTGCTTCACAAATTCAAACTGTTGCCAATTGACACGTTCAAATGCTTTTAAAAAAAGAGCTCCCTTTTTCTCTGTCATATTAGGAGCTATGAACGTAGTGTTTGTTGAATCTGAAAAAGTGAGTACGTGGTCATTCCATCTGCTTGCTATATAATAATTGGAAGTAATATCGATATCCGCCGGATTGCGATTTTTTATAGTGTCCAACTCTTTGAGCGATGCTTCAAAATTAAAAGGGACATAGGGAGAACGGTTAATTTTCCAAACAATTTTTTTTGTTGTTGGTACATTACCTGCCGGGACTTCTCCCAGAAAAACACGTGTGCCATCAGCTATCCATGTAGTGGGGATCGCTTTATTATCTCCTTTTGAAAGTTTAGTAAAAACCTCGTTATAGGTAACCGGTCTATATAACTGATAGGAAGTAGAATCTTCTTTACTGACAATATTGCCTGTAAAAAGAAAATCAATAGACTCTTCATAGGGTTGTAATTGAAAACCAGAAGGAAGGGTTCTAACATAAAGCGTATCCATCTGTAAGTAGAACACAGGGTTTTTCTGTGGGTCGTAAACATTTTTAAGCCTAAAGATCTGATTAACTCTTTTTTCTCTAGAATAAGGCTGCAGTTCAATATTTCCATTTTCAGAGACAGTAAGCACATTATTAGACCCATAACTAGCAACTGTCACAAAATTGTTTGAATTTGTTTTTATGAATTTGGCAGCAGATGGTGCACAGCTTGTAGTTAATATTAAAGTAGAAATGATAATAGAAAGTACTAAATACGAACACTTTTTCATAAGCTTATATTGTTGGAATGCAGAAATACTATTGGAGGAGAATAGTTTAAAGGTATGAAAAAATAATTAACTGTCTGATTTTATAATTGTTACAAGTGCCGCGCACCGTTCACTGCTAACCCCTAACTACTCACTTTTCACCACCGTGCACTTTGATTCTAAGCGGCATTGCGAGTGAAACTAAGATGTGTCACTTCGAGTGATGTGCTGTAGGCGCATTGTATCGAGAAGTGGTATAATCACTCTTCACCACTCACACTTCACTAATCACTACTAACTCCAAGTCCTAACTACTCACTTTTCACCAATCACTAGTCACTACTAAATCCTAAGTCCTAACCCCCGGCTACTCGCGCTTCCCCCTTCAACGATGCCATAGGTTCTACTTTTTTTAACAGATAACTTATCAACAGTTTATTTACGGTCACAGCGACAAGAAAAGGGAGGGCTTCCACAGAGCGTGCATCCTTCCGTAAATGTTTGTGAGTCAGAACCGTTAGAAGTGTTTCGCAGGGATGGAGGATAGGGGGTCGCGTTGTTGGCGTACGCACAGAAGGTCTGTATTCAGGGGATTGGATTCGGGGTGGGGTCGCAAATATGACTTGCTTTACTTATTGATTTTTTTATTTTTGAAAACAAAACATACATAATGCTTTATTTTAAATTCTCTCTGGCCTTTTTATGGGCTGTGTTCTCTCTTTCAACCTGTTCCAAGGATGACGGTATGGATCCCGAAGATAGCTGTGAATTCAATAGTCCCGAAGTGGATATAGAACTTGACGGAGCAACCGCTACCGCAACGGCATCCGATGGGAATCCACCGTATGAATATGTGTGGAACGATGATACCGAAGGACCTACCTTGATTATCGAAGGCCCCGGAAATTATTCGGTGACCGTCACCGACAGCAATGGCTGTACCGCCAGTAAAGAGCTGGTCGTTCAAGGGATTTCGAATCTGGTAGGGGTCTGGGAGATGACCGCATTTGCAGGGGGTATTCCTGTAGGCAGTTATCAGAATATCTACGATGAGAATTGTTCTAATATTCTGGAACAGAAAGTGTCGAGTAGCGGGTACTTCGAATTTGCTCCGGGTAATACTTTTTTCTATAGCTGGACAGAGCATACCATCCTTACCAACATCGCGTTTGATAGCGAGACCTGTGTGATCAATGAAGACTTTCCCGACACCGATTACTATTCTACCGAAGAAGGAAATGGAACCTATTATTTCAACGGCACGAACTATATTCTCACCTATGATGGCGGTAATACTGAGACCGTAATAGATGCAGGTCAGGGATATATTCAGATCTATGAAGAATTATATCAACGACAATAGGCGGTACATTTTTTAGGTTGAATTATAAAGGAATAGTGCTCTCTTTTCTTTTTTCCATTGCCGGAAAAATGCATTCCTTTCGTCACATGTTGTGGCTCATCGGATGCAGAAACCATCCCTAAATGCTACGTCGGTTCGCTACACGTTCCGAACTCGGTCTGCTTTCGCAGCCCTCAGACAGCGTAACGCGCTTGACGCTGCACCTTCTTGCATTTCACGGGATGTTTTCTGAGGCCGTTCGTCTTCTAAGAAGCATCAGCCTATGGCGCCTCGGAGGAAGCAAGCGTCGAATCGGATGGACGTTTCCCTTCTTTCAAATTTATTCGCTACTAATTACTAAATGTTACCCCATTCACCATTCACCAATCACCATTCACCAATCACCATTCACTAATCACTACTAACATGTGTCACTTCGAGTGATGCCCTGAAAGGGCATTGTATCGAGAAGTGGTGTGAGAACATGAACTTCCCTAATTAATGTTGACCGTTTTTAGTTAATTAATTCATTGTTAAATATAGTCATCAGTTTTCTTTCTTGAGGCCTCAAGAAAGAAAACTGAGTTATGAACTTCTCAGGACTCATTCTGTCGTTGTTGTTATGCAATCTTTTACTGTTATAGTTCTGTCCCGCTTTTGCCACCATTCTTTTTAATTGAACAATATCCTGTGGCTTCCAATAATCCAGGTATTCCTCCTTTATGGTTCTGTTGATGCGTTCTGCATAAGCATTGTCTTGCGCCGAGAGTACCATACTTATTTTACTGCCATGCCCTTTTAGAAGCGCTACGTACTCTTTATAGGTATATTGACTTCCTCTGTCGCTGTGGTGAATCAAAGGTGGGGAATTATCCTTAAGTGCCATCTTTAATGCTTCCACGTTTGCTTTGGCTCTCATATTATCAGAGATCTTATATCCCACAATCTTCTTTGTCGAAGTCGAATCGTATGGCTAATAGATCTTTGAAGCGATTGTTGTTCTTTTATAATTGTTTTTCCGCTTCAATCGATACCCCAGTTCCATCATTAGCTCTATAAACCGATCCCGTCCTATAAAGGCAGGGTTAAGGGTATAGTACATTTTCTCCACCCCACAACCCGGGTGATCTTCTCTAAGATCATCAGCTTCAAGGATCAACTGATTGACTTTAGTATCAAAGGCCATTTGCCTGACTTGATACTGCGCAACTGCTTGTTTACTCAGCCCTGCTTCTTTATAGAGATTGTTCATAGAAAAACTTACTTTTTGTTTGTTTTCTTTGAACCAGTTGACTGTGGGGTGCCGAAGTTTTTTTTGATATCGCTGTCCAATTCTTCTTTGGCGATCTCGATCATCTTCTCCAAATAATCAATCTTGATTTGCTTACGGCCAACGGCACGCTCCAACTCTTTTACTCGAGCCTCTAATTCTTTCATTTTTTTGTTGCTGCTGTCCTTCATCTCTACAATTCTGGTTCCCTGTTGGTTAAAGGGAGAGAATTTATAGATCCAACGGTAGATTATCTGACCTCTTACCCCGTGGAGCTTCTCTAGCTGCAAACCGCTAACCCTGCCGCTCTCGAAATCTGCCACTATTTTTCTTTTGAACTCTTCAGAGTATTTTCGCTGCTTGCGCAACTCTCGCACATTTGCTTTCATAGTTACCACTGTTTTAAGTGGTCAACCTATATCAGGGACGTACAACAGCTCTCGCTTTACCACTCACTACTCACTGTTCACCTACCAATGTCATTCCGAATGCAATGAGGAATCTTTTTTTTTCTTCTTTTTCCCATTACCGTGGATGTGTTGTCTTTAGTATTGATTATTTTTTTTAGTTCAACTTTCTTTTGCTGGTCCAAAAGAAAGTTGCAAAGAAAAAGACCTTTTATCCTTTTCATAGGCATTTTGAAATGCTCACGCATTCCACACCAACGCAAAAACTCGGCGTTCACTATGCTCACTGAATCTCCGAGCTTTTTGCGTTCTATGCTGATGAAAAGGATGAGTTAAATTGAAGCATTATGCTCTAAGATGTTTTCTGAGGCCGGATAGCCTTCTAAGAAGCAACCCGCTTATAGCGTATCGTAGGAAGCAAGCGTCGAATGGGATGGACGTTTCCCTTCTTTCCAATTTATTCACTACTTAAAGCTAAATCCTAAGTCCTAAGCCCTAATTCCTAAGCCCTAATTCCTAAGCCCTAATTCCTGACTTTTCACCCTTCACCTTAAAAAGATACCGCCACTTTCCCTCTCAGATAAAAAGGTGTTCCCGGCGTGAAATGGATCTCTTCCATGGGGGCCGCTTCACTGAACAACCTGCTCTCGGTGGCGAACTGGGTTTCGTTCCATTGGGAGTCGAGCAGGTTCTCTACAATGATTCCGAAGGTCCAGTTGTCCCAGGCGTAAGAAACGTTGAGATCGGTAATAAAATAGCCTTCGGCTGTGATGGAACCGTCCTCATTGGCAGGGCGGTCGCCTACTAAGCGGTAGGTGAGGGCGCCCGAGAAATTACCGAGGCCATCCACCAGGAGTCCGCCCGAGGAGGTGAGGTCCGGTGCCAGAGGAATAAGGTCTTCTCCTTCCGGGGCTTCGGTGCTGCGCGCATAGGTGTAGTTGACGTCGCCGTAGAGATACAACCAGTCATTCAGCTGATAGCGGGCACCCACTTCCAGTCCCATACGTCGGGTCTTTCCGCTAGGTTCTACGATCCCGGCATCGCCTACGTATACAAATTCCTGCTCCAGGAACAAGCCCCACAGGGTGGCATTAAGGGCGAGTCGGTCGAGCGGTTTTACAATGGTCCCCAGATCGGCGCCATAGGCAGCCGGCAGGATGTCTTCGCCATTGTTGGCCACGACCACACGGGTGTCGTTGGAATGGAAGCCGATACCGGATTTTAGGAACAGCTGCCAGTTGCGGTTCACGGCGTAGATGGTGTTCAGTTTCGGACTCACTGTTACCTTGGATTCACTTTGGGCATCGTAGGTTTCGCTGATCTTGTTCTCATAATCGAATTTGAAATAGTCCAGACGCAGTGCCGGATTGAATTTCCACTTTCCGGTCTCGAATTCGGCATTGACGAACCCATAGGTGTTCACTTCGTCGACATCACCCAGGGCAACGCGATTCAAGGTGGTTTGCCTGTTCAGGGTATTGGACAGCTCGATATCGTCTGCATTGTCGTAGCGGAACCCGATCCCCGATTGTAATTCCAGCTGCGTATTTCCACCCAGAGAAATGTTCTTCTTTTGATACACGCTTTCGGCCCCTGCGATCATCCGGTCTTCTTTTTGTCGTATCTGATCGCCGTTGACCGGGTCTTCCAGAAAGAAGGTGAAATTGGAATACAGTTCGAAATCGTAGTGGGACAGGAAGGCTCGGGTCTTGAACTGCTGATCGTCATCGATCTTCTTGGTGTGTGCCACCAACAGATTGGTTCGACTGGTTTGTCCGCCTTCGGTGTCGTCTATGGCCCCGAAGCGACCGATCAATCCTTGGTCCACGGCGCGTTGCGGGATCTGTCCGCTGGCATCCCACTTGCTGGTGAAATAGGAAGCCGTTACATTGAGTTCCTGATCGGCGAACAGGTTGTAATTGTAGCGCCCCATCACGTTGATCCGATTGAAGTTTTGCGGGGAATTAAACGGACCGTCGGTGAGGTATACTTCCGAAGCGATATAGGCATTGCTTTTTTCTGAAGTCAGCACATTGAACATCCCCAAGAGTCGGGAGGCATTGAACTGTCCGGCTTCCAAAGAGACCTTGCTCTTGTCCAGGGTTTTCCGAAGACGCAGGTCCACAAAACCCGCCGTATTGAAATTCCCTTTGTCGGCGTAATAGGGTCCCTTGCCAAAGTGTACGTTCTCGATCGTTTCGGGAATAACGAAATGCAGATCGGCGTACCCTTGTCCGTGTGCATGACTTACCATGTTCACCGGCATTCCGTCCACACTTAGGGCCACATCGGTCCCGTGGTCCACGTCGAAGCCACGCAGAAAGATCTGTTCGGCCTTTCCGCCGCCTGCGTGCTGTCCGATGATAAGGCCAGGGACTTTACGAAGGATCTCCTGGGACGAATTCACCGGATTGGTCTGTACATCGACATCCACAATACGGCTAAGCGTAGTGATCTCTGAAGTGAGTACGATCTGGTCCAGCGATATACTGGACGTTTGCATGGACACCGTGACGCCTGAGTTAAGGTGATCCTGAGAGACCGTAAGCAGTTGCGTTTTGTACCCCAGGATCGAAAAATAGACCGAGTCTCCCGGGGAAGTATTGATAATGGTGAAGGATCCCGTGGCATCGGAATGGCTGTGTTGTCCTGTATCCTGATTGAATATGCCAACATCTTCGAGCGGTTGGTTTTGAGAATTGACCACTTTCCCACGCAGATTTTGCGCGAATAGCGGGGTTGCAACAAATATGCAACATGCGATATAGATATATTTCATTTTTTTTAATTGTATGGATTGATAGTTTGGTTCCGCTGCGGGAACACCTTTTAGTTGAAGAACACATAAGGCCATATCCATAGTTGTACAAGGTATAGCACCGTGTATCAGATAGTACACAGCGTATCCAAGCATACACCAAAAAGGAAAGATCCTTATGTATAAAAGGCCTGGGGAGGGGGTGTGGTCACGTCTTGTTCACGACCTGCATGAACCTTTTCGCGCCAGCCGATGGGCTGTATGGTGCGATAGGCAAGCAGTTGTGTGTGCGAATCTTGTTGCGGAAGGATGTGCTTAGGGAATTTGAATTCGACCGCAGGTTTCTCGGCATCCTCGGGAGTCTCTGCGAAGCCCAGGGCTGTTTTTATAAAGGACAGCAATTTATGCGAATGCGCATGTGCTGCCGGTGCTTCAGTGGGTGTCACTGCCATGACAGGAAGGTCGTGGTCGTGGTCTTCGTCGTCATCATGGTGGGTGTGTCCGATGTTTGAATGTACGTAGTGCGAAAAATGGTGCAGCAAGCTGAACACCTCATTGTGCAACGGACTTACTACATATACGGTGACCATTCCTATAAGAAAGGACTGTAACAGGAAGGCGCGTATGTGTGTTAAGCGTTGTTTCATGTACTATTCAAAGATATACTTGCTATACTACATACGGAATAAAAGGGGAGTAGGTTTTATTTTTTCTGAAGGATTCCGAAAAGTTATGGAAGGTCTCTAAAATTGTAGCATTCTTTTTTTTAGAAAAAGAGCTGCTTACTAATAGTATTAAAAGGTGATCTCTAAGGCTTCCGATCGTGAAGGACCGGGATTTGTTAACACTTTCTGAAGGTGCATCACATCCTTTACACCCTCCAGTTCACATAAATAGCGCGTCACGGCACAGAGACCTTCAAACAGAGTGTCCGTATGGGTAGGATGCTCGGGCTTGGTTTTATTACGTCCGAAAGGAACGGAATAACCGCAGCCTTTCAAAAAGACCGCTTCGGCAGTGAGTAATTCCTGAGGTGTGTAGCCGTGATACCGACGGCCCAGACGTTGATGGACCAGCCCGACATAATTGAGTTGTTGCGAACCATGCACATCGGTGAAATGACGCCAGGTATCGGAATGGTCGCAGATATTTCCCACAGCGCATTGCCGGGCACATTCGGGGTGCAGCGTTCCCTCATGAAATGCCCGGTAGAGTTTGGTAAGGGCTTGTTCCAGACGTAGTGAAAGAGTCATGATACCGGTTTTGTGGTATTAAAATACGAATTTTCTTTTTTTTATTAATGTTCTTAACTTTCTTTTAAACCATTCAAATGGGAAGCATGCGTCGAATCGTATGGCCAATTTTAATGCTAAGAAAACGTGATCCCTTCACTTTTCACTGCTCACTGTTCACCTACCAATGTCATTCCGAATGCAATGAGGAATCTTTTTTTTTCTTCTTTTTCCCATCGCCGGAAAAAGAAGCAAAAAGGTCTAGTCCTTACGATTCTTTTTCACCCGCCAAGTTTTTACTTCGCCACAAAAATAACTCGGTCCGCTTATGCGGCCCTCAAACAGATTTTTGTTATTCTCTCAGTTGCAAACGGCGGGTCCCGAAGTCGAATCGTATGGCCGGTTTGATTCTAAGAGACATTTATATAAAAGAAGAAGCCGTGTCACTTCGAGTGATGCCCTGATAGGGCATTGTATCGAGAAGTGGTATAATCACTCTTCACCATTCACCATTCACCATTCACCATTCACCAATCACTACTAAATCCTAAGTCCCGGCTACGCCTCCTTCACCAACGAAACGCTATGTTCAGAAATAAAAAAACCGCTCCTAAGAGCGGCCTTTTCAAACACTTAAAATTAAAACCTATTCTTTAATGACTCGTTTTGTGATCTGTTGTTTCCCGTTGCTGATAACGAACAGGTACGAAGCGCCGGCCAGGTTATGCATATCGATACGCATTTCGGTGGTCATGGTGCTTAGATCGATCGTACGGATCAAGCGTCCGTTGAGGTCGTAAATAGATACATCCTGTAACGGAATGAGCTTCGGATTGGCTAAGATCACGAATTCCTTCGCCGGATTCGGGTACATGCTCAGCGTGCCCATCTCCAGTGTGATGTCGTTACCGCCTAACACGGTTTCCACCGTAAGTTCGAAGGTACAGGTCGCTACATTTCCATAAGCATCCTCTGCCGTAAGCGTAATGGTGTATACACCATCAGGCAATTGCGTCCCTGCTGCGGGGGTTTGCGTTGTAATGGTCACCGGATCGGTACAATTGTCGGTAGCCGTTGCTTCACCCGTTGCAAAATAGTCGGGTACGGTATAGAACAGGTTGTCGGCTCCCGGATCTACGGTTTGATCGGCCGGACAGCTGAGTTCCGGTGCCAGATCATCGACTACGGTCACGGTGGCAAAACAGGTTGCCAGGTTTCCGTTCACGTCCACGGTAAACACTTGTACAGTAACAGGAGTTCCAATATCACTACAATCAAATTCGGTGATGTCTACCGCCGAGGTTTCGATACCACAGGCATCGTCATTGCTCAGGATCACATCGGCCGGTGTAATGATCGCGGTACCGTCTGCGTCTAACGGAAGGGTGATGTCCATACACACAAGGTCCGGAGCGGTCACATCTTCTACTGTTACAATGGCGGTACAACTGGCCGTATTACCATTCACGTCGGTTACGGTAAGGGTCACGGTATTGTCTCCCACATGGGAACAATCGAAGGTGTCAATATCCAGATCGTAACTTGCAATACCACAGGCATCTGTCGAACCGGCATCTACATCAGTTCCTGCTATGGTTACGGTACCGGCGGCATCCAGCTGCACGGTTATGTCCATACACATTACATCAGGAGCCGTTACGTCTTCCACGGTCACTACTGCGGTACAGGTGCTGGTATTGCCATTCACATCGGTCACGGTCAGGATCACGTTGTTAGGGCCTACATCGCTACAATCAAAATTGGTTTGAGAGGCGCTTATGGAAGCCACCCCACAATTATCGGTAGAACCACCATCAATATCGGCTGCGGTAATGCTTGCATTTCCGAAGGCATCCAGCTGAATGGTGATATCCTGACATACAGCGACGGCAGGTTCGTTATCGGTTACTGTAATAGTGAAACTGCAACTACTGGTATTGCCATTCACATCGGTAGCGGTGAAGGTAATGGTATTCACTCCTACAGGGAACATACTGCCGCTTGGTAAACCTGCGGTTTGTACTACGGAAGCCACACCACAGTTATCCAGTGCCAGTGCACCCGGGAATGTTACTTCTGCGAAACAATCGCCCGGCGTGGTGCTCACGTTTATGTTTGAAGGACAGGCAATCACCGGCGCTTCGTTGTCTTCTACTGTGATCGTCATGGTACAGGTATCGGTCTGACCGTTTCCGTCATTCACGGTCCATACTACCGTGGTTATTCCCAATGGTAGAACTTCTCCGGCTAAGGTAGCCGTTCCGTTGTAGTCGTTGGTAAGCGTACTGCTTGTACAGTTATCGGTAAAGGTCGCATCGAATTCAGTTCCCTGAACGGTGTAGTCACACACCCCCGGATCGGTGTCACGGGTGGCATTGGCTACGCAAGTAATGACAGGCGCTTCGTTGTCTTCTACTGTGATCGTCATGGTACAAGTATCGGTTTGACCGTTCCCGTCATTCACGGTCCATACTACTGTGGTTATTCCCAATGGTAGAACTTCTCCGGCTAAGGTAGCCGTACCGTTGTAGTCGTTGGTAAGCGTACTGCTGGTACAGTTATCGGTAAAGGTCGCATCGAATTCAGTTCCCTGAACGGTGTAGTCACACACCCCCGGATCGGTGTCACGGGTGGCATTGGCAACGCAGGTAATGACAGGTGCTTCGTTGTCTTCTACTGTGATCGTCATGGTACAAGTATCGGTCTGGCCGTTCCCGTCATTCACGGTCCATACTACCGTGGTCACTCCCAATGGAAGTACATCTCCGGCTAAGGTAGCCGTACCGTTGTAGTCGTTGGTAAGCGTACTGCTGGTACAGTTATCGGTAAAGGTCGCATCGAACTCAGTTCCCTGAACGGTGTAGTCCCATACGCCCGGATCGGTATCACGGGTGGCATTGGCTACGCAGGTAATGACAGGTGCTTCGTTGTCTTCTACTGTGATCGTCATGGTACAAGTATCGGTCTGGCCGTTCCCGTCATTCACGGTCCATACTACCGTGGTCACTCCCAATGGAAGTACATCTCCGGCTAAGGTAGCCGTACCGTTGTAGTCGTTGGTAAGCGTACTGCTGGTACAGTTATCGGTAAAGGTCGCATCGAACTCAGTTCCCTGAACGGTGTAGTCACATACGCCCGGATCGGTATCACGGGTGGCATTGGCTACGCAGGTAATGACAGGTGCTTCGTTGTCTTCTACTGTGATCGTCATGGTACAGGTATCGGTCTGACCGTTCCCATCATTCACGGTCCATACTACCGTGGTCACTCCCAATGGAAGCACTTCTCCGGCTAAGGTAGCCGTTCCGTTGTAGTCGTTGGTGAGCGTACTGCTTGTACAGTTATCGGTAAAGGTCGCATCGAACTCAGTTCCCTGAACGGTGTAGTCACACACCCCCGGATCGGTATCACGGGTGGCATTGGCTACGCAGGTAATGACAGGTGCTTCGTTGTCTTCTACTGTGATCGTCATGGTACAGGTATCGGTCTGACCGTTTCCGTCATTCACGGTCCATACTATGGTGGTCACTCCCAATGGAAGTACTTCTCCGGCTAAGGTAGCCGTACCGTTATAATCGTTGGTAAGCGTACTGCTTGTACAGTTATCGGTAAAGGTCGCATCGAATTCAGTTCCCTGAACGGTATAGTCACATACGCCCGGATCGGTATCACGGGTGGCATTGGCTACGCAGGTAATCACCGGAGCTTCGTTGTCTTCCACGGTGATGGTAGCTGTACAGGTACTGCTGTTTCCGTTGACATCTGTTACGATCACCGTCACCGGGTTAGCTCCAATTTGGGAGCAGTCAAAGCTCATGCTGGTACTTTCAACCCCATAACTCACGGCCACGTAGAGACGTTTTACCGTTCCGTTACAAGGATCCCCGAATACGCCGTTATTAGCAGGGATGGTAAAGGAATTATTCCCCAGTGCGTATCCTTCAACGATGCTTTGTGAATTGGCCGCATGACAACCGCCGATCATATACATCCCATTGCTGCCCGTAGGCGTTCCATAGCTGGCGAAATCTACTGCATTCACAACAGCGCCCGCCGGGAGGGTGATGGTAAGGCTCTGGTTTTCGTTCACTTCGGCAAAGGCCGTTTGTGATTCTGAAAATGAGATCGAATCAATCGTGCAATTATCGGTGCTGGTTCCGGCCACATCCGAAGCATTTACGGTAACCATGCCGGTAGCGTCCAAAGGAACCGTAATATTCATACAGTTGGCAACAGGCACTTCTGTGTCAGTAACCGTTACGTCGAAGCTACAGTTGGTCGTATTGCCACAGGCATCGGTTATATCGAAAGTGTTGGTGGTGGTCCCTACCGGAAATACCGATCCGGAGGCCAGACCCGCAGTTTGGGTCACCGACGTTGTTCCGCAGCTATCGGTACCGCTTACTGTGTAGGTCACTACGGCACCACATACACCGGCGTCATTATTTACGCTAATGTCTGAAGGACAGGTTGCCACAGGAGGCGTACTATCGGTCACCGTAATGGTTTGAACACAGCTGGATGAATTACCGGCAGCATCGGTGGCAGTCCAGGTACGTGTGATCACTTCAGTATTGCCACAACCCGGAGCTGAACTGTCGCTGTATGTTATGGTTGGGGTACTGCAATTATCGGTAGCTGTAGCGGAAGGAAGGCCTCCTCCTGCACCTACAAAGGTTAGTCCCCGTATATCAGATCCCGGTACGGTGACACCAATCGGTGTAGCGACTCCGGTAGAAAGATCTACCCGAATAAGATTATCAGAATTTAATGTTACCAGATACAGTTCATTGGTAGTAGGATGAATAGCCATTGCCGTTAGTCCGTCTCCTCCTACATTGCTGTATTGAAGGGAGGCCGCCCCCGTACTTGTATTTATAGTGTATAAGTTGGCATTGATATCTCCGCCCCAAACAACGCCATTCATGTCTGTAGCAAGTCCAAGTTGAGTGCCTCCCACCCCTGTACTTCCTATTACGGTGGTGGTTCCGGTAGCGGGATCAATAGAAGCAAAAGACCCGTTGCCCTGACCCACCGTGTATAAAAGGGATTCGCTCGCATTAAAGGTTAAGGCTGTATAACCACTAGTGAGTGGTCCAACAGGAGTAAGCGCCGCTGTGGTAAGATCCACCGTAAACAAGTTTGCAAAATCACGAAGGTAGGTAACATCTGTGCCACTGTTCCAGGCAAGTCCGACGTTCGCTCTAGAGGTGCTACCGATCGTGCTAGCATTTCCGGTAGAAATATTTAATTCGTAAAGTTGTCCGCCAGAATTACTGGCAAATAGCTGAACCGGGCCACCACCCGGGGTAGTAGATTCTCCACATTCAAGCGTTACATCCGCCGGACACGAAATAGCAGGTGCCGTGTTGTCAATTACGGTCACAGTAGCCGTACACGTATCTGTCTGGCCCATGTTATCGGTTACGGTAAGCGTTACAGTATTCGGACCGATATTGGAGCAGTCGAAGGTA
The DNA here is from genome assembly GCF_000746845.1 of Altibacter lentus. GTDB lineage: Bacteria > Bacteroidota > Bacteroidia > Flavobacteriales > Flavobacteriaceae > Altibacter > Altibacter lentus. The sequence continues at coordinate 2,700,550 of NZ_KN050846.1, forward strand.
TTCGGGCTCACAGATAAGGTCACAGGGCCTTCGGCATCGGTAGATCCTCCGTCCACATCAGCGCCGGTGATGGTCACCATGCCCGAACCGTCCAGTGCAGCAGTATAATTGGTGCATACAGCCGTTGGTGGTGCGTCTGCGGCCGCTCCATTTACAATGATCTCATCCCAATAGGCAGTGGCTGATTGGAAGTTGTATAGATGGATGATATCGACATCCGTTGCTGCTGTATTACGAAACGCAAAATCCGTTTGTACCGTAACGCCATTTATACGAATATCAAAATTCTTTGCGGTCCAATCAAAATTAATGAGTTCGATGTGGTACCACGTATTTCCCGCTACGGGATACGAATAGTTAGAAGTCCCGTTGATGAATTGAAGACTCCCGCTGGTTATATAGACAAAGGCAACGCCATTGTTAAAATTATTGTTATCACCAAAAACCATATAACCATTGGCAGTAGTGGTATTATCTGTTTTAACCCGCCAGGAGACCGCACTTGCCTGAGTAGGTGTAAAAGTTGAAGTAAGTCCTTGGTAGTGCCCGGAATTTCCCGTTTGCTGTAAGCAGAAACTGCCCACCGCGGGTGCCGTGTTTGTTGCCGCCTGCACACTGTAGCTTCCTACTCCGGAGGTCCAGTTATTGATGTTACCCGATTCAAATCCATCGGTAAAGACTTGCGCAGTTCCCGTTGTCGTGACCATAAAGGCGAGCAGCAGGAATGCCGTTGTGTTTGTAAAAAAGGTTGTTGTGGCGTGAGTAATACCCACTAAAGAAGGCATGAACGAGAAGACTCTCTTCATGCAGCGTAGTAATGATCGCATAAGCAGAATTTGGTTAGTAATTTGTAAAAATTCGTCCCGAAAGTACTATTTAGAAATGAACAAAAAAAGAGGTGAGTGAAGTGATTTCCTACAAATAACTGATAATCAGTATTTATCATTTTATAATTTAACATATCAGCTTCATAATGAGCAGGATGTGTATTTCATGCCATGAAAAATGTAGGTTGTCGATTGAAACATTGTAAGTGTTTGAAAATCAATAAGTATTGCAATGGTTGTTAGTGTAAAAAAGTCCCCTTATTTGACTTCACATTAACTTTTAAAATTAAGTGAAAACGCTTGGCACTGCTGAAATTGAATGCTCGTAAACTCAGCCTGTCCTAATATTTAAATTAGGTGGTTTTCCAATACTTTTTGTAATGTTTCCGGTCGTAGTGGTTTAATAAGAAACTCGTTCACTAAAGGATGCTGCTTAGCTCGTTCTCGGTCGTTGGGGTCAATGGAGGAAGTGAGAATGGCCACAGGGATCTTTCGTGTTTGCCCCGCTGCTTCCAATGTTTCCAGTAATTCCCATCCCGAAAAACCGGGCATGTTGAGATCGACCACAAGAAGGTCGGGCAGCGTATCCTCACGACGCTCCTTAAGCTCACCAAGTACCTTCCTTCCGCATTCAAAACAAGAGATCGTCCAGTGTGGATACGTATGGGAAATCATCCTGTGGGTGATCATATTCGATAAGGGATCATCATCGATTAAAAAGATGTGTGGACGCGATCTCATGAGGCATTCTCGGTTTGATATAGTTTTGTGACAATATCTGATAATACGGAATCCAGTTGCATCGCCTCTTCTTGTAAATGATTCATCAAGCGCAGGGATTCTTGTGGATCCTTCTCGTAATTCAGTAGTAGGTCTGTGATACCCATAATATTGGCGAGCGGTGCACGGACTTCGTGTGATTGTTTCCATGCGATGTCCTTCAGCTGCTTGTTCTGCTGGGCTAAAAGTGTTGTGTGGTTAAGTCGCTGTGTGATATTTCTGGCAAAGGCAGCGACGCCTATGGTGCGATTATCACCTCCAACCTCCGTACGAATGGGGTGCAGTGCTACTTGGTAATGTTCTTCCAGACCTGTCTTGTTCGAAATGGTATAGGTTATCTCTTCATTTTCCCCGGCCAAAGCATTTTCATAGGCCGATATCCAGTCTTTTTTAGAGGTATCCCGCGTCAGCCAAAGTGTTTTTTTCTTACTGGCTACGATTTCGCCAATGCGATAGATTTGACCGGTATATTCCTTCATGGCGGATAAGTAAGCTTCATTGGCTACCAATAATTTGAAGTCGGAATCGATCGCCCAAATGAGATCATCGGTGCTGTTAATAAGATGGTGCTTTAAATGCTTCATACGGCCAAGTTCCTGTTCCTGTTGCATGTGTTCACTTCGGTCTTTCACAAATACAGACCAGCCCGTTGGACCCGGATAGGCCGAAAACTGTAACCATCGATCTAAAACGGATAGATACTCCTCTAAAAAGATCACTTCAGAAGATGATTCATTAGCCAACATCCGTTCCTGCAATGAGGAGTTCTTTAGACTCGCTACTTGCTCCCATAAAGAAGTTCCCACGATGTCGGATTCGGAAATTCCGAAAATTTGGGTAGCAGCCGGATTCCAATAGGTCACCTTCCCATTGGAGTTTATGGCGAAGAAACCGTCTGTGATATTGGTAAGGATAGCCTCTCTTGATTCAGCAGCTTCCACGATCGCTTCTTTTTGAGTGATCTCCCTCGTTACATCGTACACCACACCAATCAATTTAACAGCGACACCTTCCTTATTTTTAATTAAATCCAGTCGCCCCTTCAACCACCGTTGACTGCCATCGGGCAAAACAATTCGGAATGAATCTATATGCTTTCTGCCCTGAGTAATCGCATTACGCACTTCTGTGGTGACCCTGGGATAGTCTTCGGGATGCACACGCTCTTTCCAGGCTCCCCAAAGGGTTCCGTCTTTAGGAGGTTGGTAATGGAATAGGGTGTAGGTCTGCTCATCCCAAAAGATATCTCCTGTAATAAGGTCGAGTTCCCAAACCCCAATGGAAGCTGCTTCTATTGCCAGCTTATAGCGGTGGTGGTAGGCAAGTGTGTTTTGTGTAGCTGTATGTTGCTCTTGGACATTTTGAAAGATCCCATATAACTTAATGCAATTTCCTTTATGATAGATTGCCTGCCCGGCCAAACGTATCCAAAGTAGCCCCTTATCCCGGGTAATAGCCTGTAAGGTAAGATCGTATTGCGTTTTGGACCCGGTTAGCAACAGTTCCAACTCACGTTGAATGGTCTCTTGACCTTCGGGAGTGTAAAATGCCAATGAATTTTCCAGTGTAGGCTCGAAATCCTCAGGTACCCCTAAAATATCATAGAGCTCGGGAGACCAGTGTACGGTGCCTGTGGCTATATCCATATGCCAGTGTGCCATCCCAATGAGACGGTTACTTTCTTTTAAGAATTGTTCGAGTTCCTGTTCGCGTGTGACGTTCTTCGCGATCGCATAATTGGCACCCTGGTGCGGATCGTAGGCAATGGACCACGAAATATGCACCTGATCTCCGTCCGGACGCACTAAGCGATTTTGAAGAACGACCGGTTGAGACGCGCGTTTCACAGAGCGAAGTGCTTTTTGAAAGGGCTTTATATCCTCCGGATGTAGAAAGTTTTGAAGTGGCTTCCCTGTTAACTGAAGCATGGAGTGTCCGCTAACGGTTGCAAAAGCGGGGTTTAATTTTTGGATAATACCTTTTTCGGAAAAGATACATAACATATCCGGAACCAGCGTCAAATAGCTGCTGGTCTCGTGTTCCTGTTTAAGTCGATGGAGCGCTCCGCCGAAGCGTTCAGAGAAATCTCTCAGAAAATTACGAAGATAACTGAGATTCTCCGGGGTTGTTTCCCGCAAGAGATGGACGACTCCCTGTATGCGACCTTTATGAAAAATAGGGACTGCAATTGCAAATTGAATACGAGCTCGCTTGGCTTCGTAGATTCGTAAAAAGTTCTTACAATTCGCTATCGTATCCCATATTTCTATGGATCCGGTTTCCCAAGCCAATCCGGAAAGGCCTTTGCCCACTGTGGTGCTCTTTAGTTTGTTAATTCTGGCAAACAACTTTGAATTGGGCTTTTCATTATGATGCGTGACTTCAAGGATTAATTTTTTGTAATCGATACTGCTTATCCATCCTTCTGCAATATCAAATTGGGTGTATTCCAGCAGTGTCTTAATGACAGCATCGTACCGCGATTTAAAACTGTTTTGATCGTTCATCGCCGTATTCATTTTCAAATAGAAATTTCTTTCCTCCAGCAATAACGCCTCTTTTGATACGGCCCGCGGGTTTTTGGGTGTTTTTCGGAAGCGATATCGCGCAACCGCTTTAGTGAGGTTCGAAACGTTCAATTCTTCGGTGGTAAAGACCTCAAACGCGCCCCAGGCATAATAACGGGCCAGTTCTTCGGACGTAACCTTTTTGCATATGAGGATAAAGGCGCTTTCAGGATGCCTAACTAGTACCTTTTTTATTTCCTTATCTTTAATGCTTTCATCCACATACCAAATAATAATATGAGGCGACAATGCATGTGTGGGGACTTCCTTCCGGAAGTCACAGTGTGACATGTCCATTCCCATTTCTTTGAAAAAGGAAGTAAAGAAATCCTGTTGTGGAACCCTAAAGTTAGCCACTAAAAAAAATAATGAAGATATCGTGGGGATACTCATGAACCGATAGGTTTAGACGGGGAGTCAAGTTTGTTATCGTGCAAAAATAATGTATAAGTTACGGAATAAGAACTGGATTGGCATGGATTTTAACAATTTATCAACAACATTTATAGCCGAAGAAAGGATTTCGTATATATTTGGAGTGCTCGTAGTTTTTTTAATCGCCGAAACACCCCTTTAGTATCTGGTGTTTAACTATAAAATGCTTTTCAAAATGTGTGCCCGTAGCCCAATGATTTGCACTTCATGTTTCAGAATCATTACCTTGTAAAGAAATTTAGAACACCTTATGGATTATTTCTTGATCACCGCAATTTTAGTGACCCTGGCAGCCCTCTTCGGCTATATCAATGTGCGTTTTCTGAAGCTGCCCAATACCATAGGGCTCATGCTTATCACTATAGTGTTCACATTAGGGATCTTTGCACTTAGCTATATTGACAGTACCTTGCTTGATGCCGAGAAATACATTATTACACAAATCGATTTTAAGAGTGTGCTCCTGGATATCATGCTAAGCTTCCTGCTCTTTGCCGGGGCCTTGCATACCAACTTCCAACAGTTAAAAGTGCAGCGCTGGCCGGTACTTGTCTTTGCCACTTTTGGGGTGCTGGTTTCTACCTTTTTGGTGGGAACTGTGATGTATTTTGTTTTACAACTACTAGGGCTGGAGGTAGCCTATATCTACTGTCTGCTTTTTGGCGCACTGATCTCTCCCACCGATCCCATTGCGGTGCTAGGCATCCTCAAGAAAGCAGGTGTTCCCAAGAAACTGGAAACAAAGATCGTTGGAGAGTCGCTCTTTAATGACGGCGTAGGCGTGGTGATTTTTCTTACCATTTTCCAGATAGCAAGTATGGGTGCCCAAGGGAGTGTGGATCCCATGGATATTATTGTATTGTTCTCTCAGGAAGTGCTAGGCGGTATACTTTTAGGACTACTGCTTGGATGGATCACCTACCGCCTTATGCGTTCCATAGACGATTATGATATTGAAGTGATCATTACCCTGGCAGCGGTGATGGGAGGCACGGTAGTCGCACAAAGTTTGCACTTATCGGCACCCCTGGCGATGGTCACTACCGGACTGATCGTAGGAAATGACACGGTTCGGGCGTCAACCATGTCTGCGATCACAGAAACCTATGTCGACAAATTCTGGGAGCTTATAGATATCCTGCTCAATACCATTTTGTTTGTTCTTATTGGGATGGAGATGTTGGTACTCACCTTTGAAGGCAATTACATCGTGGCCGGATTGCTCGCCATACCTATTATTTTGGCATGCCGGTACAGTTCGCTTGTTTTGCCGATCGCTTTTTTCAAGGACCGGCTCGCTTTTGTACCCAAGACCAACCTCATCATGACCTGGGGTGGGCTTCGCGGCGGGATCTCCATTGCACTCGCCCTGGGACTCACACAAGACATGCAGCGCGACCTCTTTCTGGTGATCACTTATGTGGTGGTCTTGTTCTCCATACTTGTGCAAGGATTGACGGTTGAAAAATTGGTGAATTACCTTGCAAAACGCGGAGCCGTGCAGGAAGAGTGAGTTCACGGTGGTCAGTTTTCAGATTTGGAGGTTCGCACAAAGGACATCCTATAATTGCCTTCCAACATCCAATATATCCTGTATCTTTGTAAAAAATTCGTTTCATGACACACAAAGCCGGTTTTGTCAATATCATAGGGAATCCTAATGTGGGAAAGAGCACACTCATGAACGCGTTCGTAGGGGAGCGGCTCTCCATTATTACCTCCAAGGCACAAACAACCCGCCATAGAATTTTAGGGATCGTTAACGGGGAGGACTTTCAAATGATCCTTAGTGATACGCCGGGGATCATCAAGCCTGCGTATGAGCTTCAGGAGAGCATGATGGGGTTTGTTAAGTCGGCGTTTGATGATGCCGATGTACTGTTGTATCTCGTGGAACTGGGAGAGAAGGAACTTAAGGATGATGCATTCTTTCAGAAAATCACTTCAGCAAAGATACCGGTCTTGCTGCTCATCAATAAGATCGATAAGGGAAATGAAGAACTGCTGGAAGCCTCGCTGCAACTGTGGCAGGAGAAAGTGCCGAATGCAGAGATCTTCGCCATCTCCGCCCTTCAGAATTTTGGTGTGGCTGAGGTCTTTACCCGCATTCTGGAACATTTGCCGGAATCCCCGCCCTTTTACCCCAAGGACCAGCTCACCGATAAGCCGGAACGATTCTTTGTGAATGAGACCATCAGGGAGAAGATACTAATGCATTACAAGAAAGAGATCCCGTATTCCGTAGAGATCGAAACCGAAGAGTTCTTTGAGGAAGAAGCTATTATTCGCATGCGAAGTGTGATCATGGTCGAACGGGAAACACAAAAAGGCATCATCATTGGTCATAAAGGAGCAGCCCTAAAACGTGTGGGTATTGAGGCACGTAAGGACCTTGAGAAATTCTTCGGAAAACAGGTGCATCTGGAACTGTACGTAAAAGTGAACAAGAACTGGCGAAGCGACGCTCGGCAACTAAGGCGATTTGGGTATAATCAGTAGTTGTGGGTTAGGAATCAGGAAACAGGAAACAGGGATTAGGAGATAGGATTTAGGAATGTTAAGTTCTTGATTTCTTGTCTTTCCTTTATAACGAATCATTTGAACTCTCCGGCCAATACTTCCTCCATAAAGGCGTGTAGCGCTTGCATTTCATTGCTTCCAGCTGTTTTGCCCATCTTTCCGGCGAAATAGAGTATCACCCACAAGGCGATCAAGAGTCCCATGACGCCCAATTGAATTCCGTAGGGTGTGTCAAGTACGTAATTACTATACGCCCATATACCAAACCCTATAAAGAGCGTGGCCACACCAAAATGCAGGAACATGAATAATGTCCAGACGGTAGGGTTAGGGCCAAAAAGACCAAAGAGCTCGCTTTCCTTTTCTGAAACCGGCCGCACTTCCAGATGCAGCTGAGGCGACCAAAAATGTTGTTTGTGTTTGGGAATACGGATGAACACATGGTCGTCTACCCTAGAAATGATGAACTGCGTAGCTGCCAAACGAGCCTCTTCAAAGGCTAACAATACCACTTCGCTGGTATGCGGTAGCCTTCTTCGGAAACGCGGGCGAAGAACGATATCGTTGGATAGAGCCATCTGTAGAGAATTAAGCCTGTCAATTTATTCTTTTTTTCTGAATCAATTACTGACAAGCGTCAGTCGTCCATAAAAAAAGCGTTATTTTTGCACCCTAAATAAATCACCATGAGTATTGTTGCGATTGTAGGGAGGCCCAATGTAGGAAAATCAACTTTTTTCAATAGGTTGATCCAGCGCCGTGAAGCCATTGTAGATGCCGTGAGCGGAGTGACGCGCGATCGCCATTACGGAAAGAGCGACTGGAACGGAAAGAAATTCTCTTTGATCGATACCGGCGGGTATGTGAAGGGGAGTGACGACATCTTTGAAGCCGAGATCGACAAGCAAGTGGAGTTGGCCATTGATGAAGCCGATGCTATTATCTTTATGGTAGATGTAGAGACCGGAGTGACGGGGATGGATGAGGATGTGGCTAAACTGCTTCGCAAATCGCAAAAACCGGTTTTTCTCGCTATCAATAAGGTAGACAGTGCGACCCGGGTCAACGATGCATTGGAATTCTACGCACTGGGTTTTGACAACCAGTATAATCTGTCCAGTATTAGTGGCAGTGGAACGGGAGACCTCTTGGATGACTTGGTGAAGGCACTGCCCGATTCGCCCGATAGGGAGGAAGATGAGTTACCGCGCTTTGCAGTGGTGGGGCGACCCAATGCAGGGAAATCCTCTTTTATCAATGCCCTGATAGGGGAAGACCGGTATATCGTGACCGATGTTGCCGGGACCACCCGTGACAGTATGGATACCAAGTACAATCGTTTTGGGTTTGAATTTAATCTGGTAGATACGGCCGGCATCCGAAAGAAGAGCAAGGTAAAAGAAGACCTTGAGTTCTATTCGGTGATGCGCAGCGTACGTGCTATAGAGCATTGTGATGTCGTGGTTCTGGTCTTCGATGCCACACGGGGATTTGACGGACAAGTACAAAATATCTTTTGGCTGGCTCACCGAAACAACAAAGGGATCGTGATACTGGCCAATAAGTGGGATCTGGTAGAAAAAGACAATCACAGTGTCAAGGATTTTGAAAAGTACGTAAGAGAACAATGCGAGCCTTTTGTAGATGTGCCCATTGTCTTCATTTCTGCATTGACCAAGCAACGGATCTATAAAGCGATCGAAACCGCTGTTGAAGTTTATGAGAACCGTACCAAAAAAGTAAAGACCAGTGTGCTTAACGAGGTGATGTTGCCAATTATTCAGGCGTATCCACCGCCACAGCACAAAGGAAAGTACGTAAAAATCAAGTTCTGTACGCAGCTCCCTACACCGTATCCCAGTTTTGTGTTCTTTGCAAATTTACCGCAGTATGTAAAGGATCCGTATAAGCGATTTTTAGAGAATAAACTTCGTGATAATTTCGATTTTACCGGGGCCCCGGTGACGGTGTATATACGGAAAAAGTAGCAGAGGATCCAGAGCTGGTTGCACTGCCGTATCGTTTCGATGTAAGCAGTGGAATTTCGACGTTTTCCGCTGAAGAAGCATAGGTCTTATTTTCATTATACTTTTATCCACCTCTTTTTCTTCTAAGGGTTGTTCATAAAAATTATTTGTCCTAAAAATCTCACAATTCTCTCCACATTTTTGCCATATAAATATGTACGATTATAATGACAGAAAATACGGTATGATGTTGAGCATCATATATTTCAGCTTGAGGTTTTCTATTAGATATTTGTAAGATAATTCTGAAAAATCAGTGATTTCTACCGTACTTTGTTAAAGTTTAATGCATTACATCGTAATTATTTGCACTTAATCGTTTTTTTCGTGTATACTTGTGCAGATACTTTCAAAAGCCCCTAACTCATGAAACACGATCTACATCACTCTAAATCAGTTTATTCTTACATCAAAACAATCGTCATCCCAAGGCTGTTTTTGAAACTCATTTCTTCTAATTACATTTATCAATTCGCCCAAAAATAAACGCGCATTTAGCTCCCTCTAATGGTACGTAAGTTATCGATACTACTTCTACTGGTACTGCTCTTTGGCTCCTATTGTGAAGCCCAGGTTCAGGCACCCTTTACCGTTAGGTTTAGCGAGTCCATGGAAGGAGATTTCACTATCATTGGCAATAATATGATCTCTCGTACTCCTACGGGAAATTTTAACGGAGGAGGGGACAACCACAACTTCTTTAACAATGTGTATGTTGATATTGATAGTGATCCTACTACCTTCAGTTCCAGTAGTGCCAACTTTAGCAACCCAAACGTATCGCTTTCCTGTATCTCTGTTTTTAAAGCCTATCTTTATTGGGCGGCAGCCGATACAGAGCAAAGCGGTGGTGGCGATAATCAGCCGGGTTGGGATTTCGATCAGGTTAAATTGATGCTTCCGGGTGAAACCACCTATACAACGATTACGGCCGATGAAGTGTTGTTTCGTGGCCGAAATTCTCACTTTAGTAATGACCCTTACATTTGTGTAAAGGACATTTCTGCCGAAGTGACTGCCCTCGCGAATAAGTACGGTACCTATCAAGTAGCCAACGTTGAAGCGAAAGAAGGTTATCTTACACATAGTGACTCCGGAACTTCGGGAGGCTGGCAGATCGTATTTGTCTATGAAAGTCCGGAATTACCTGCGAAGAACATCTCTTTGTTCGACGGATATGCCCATGTGACTTCTTTTATGAATAATTTTGATATCAACTTCAGTGGGTTCCAGACCACCCCGTCAGGACCCGTCAATGCCAATATGATCATTGGAGCGCTTGAGGGCGATCGCAACTTGTCCGGTGACCGGCTTCAGATCTTAAATACTTCCAATAACTATGTAAATCTAACAGCCCCCTCCCGAAGTGCGAACAATTTCTTTAACAGTCGTATTACCGTAGGAGGAGGCGATTATACCGACAGGAATCCTGCCAGTACAAATACACTTGGTTTTGATGCTGCCGTGTTTCCGCTCGATAATCCGGGAAACACGATCATAGGCAACAATCAAACCAGTGCGACTCTCCGACTTACCTCCAATCAGGAAGTGTATGGTCTGTATTTACTGGGTCTCGCAGTTGAGATCTATCGCCCAAATCTGCAGCCTATGACCGTGACACAAACAGCCGGGACCAATCCTGCCAATCCGGGAGATACTTTAGGTTTTAATTTGAGCTTTGAAAACAACGGGAATGACGATGCTGTGGGTGTTTCCATAGAAACCACGATTCCGCCGCAAACTACCTTACAGCCCATAGGCGCTTTACCAAATGGTATCACCCATACTTACGATGTGCCTTCAGGACTGCTTACTTTCAATATACCCGATGGTGTTTTAGACATAGGGAACCCGATAGTGAACATCCCGATCGAATTACAGATCAATGATGAATGTTACTTTCTGGAAGATAACTGTGATCTTTCCTTCGATCTGCAGTTCACGGCTACCTATACCGGAGCCACCAGTGCGCAACAGATCATCAGTAACAGTACTTCAGATCCTGCCTCCTGCGAGGCCTTGCCTTATACCGTAACCGTGAACCAACCTGTAGTGAATTGGGCAACGGCGCCCAATGCATTGAATGCAGTTGTGGATTGTGATGATCCCGGTGCCTTAGCAGCCGCTCAAACACTTTTCCCGGTTCCCGACAAATGTACCTTTACCTTGAACAAGACCTCCGGGCCTTTCGTGGTAGGAGCTTGTCCAAGTACGGGTACCTATACCAATACCTGGAACTTTACAGATGCTTGTGGGGTCACCATTGCTGACTTTGTTCAGACCATTACCGTTACTGACACCACGCCCCCTACTGCCAGTAACCCGGCGACCCTTCAAGTAGCCTGTAGTTCCAATATTCCTGCACCCGACCCCGCCGTTGTAACAGATGCTGCCGACAACTGTTCGGTGCCTTCGGTGACCTTTGTTTCTGAAACATCCAACAATCAATCCTGCCCCGAAACCATTACCCGTATCTATCGGGTGACCGATGCCTGCGGAAATGCGATCGATGTGACACAATTGATCATCGTTAATGACGATGTTTTTCCTACCGCTTCAAATCCGCCCACACTCACTGTTAGTTGTGCTGCAGATATTCCTGCACCAAATACGAGTGTGGTGACCGATGCGGCCGATAACTGTGCGCCGCCAATCGTTGCTTTCGTTTCAGATGAAAGTGATAACGGCGGTTGTCCCGAAACCATTACCCGAACCTATAGTGTGACCGATACCTGCGGAAACGCGATCACGGTGACACAACTCATTGTCATTAATGACGAAGTGTTCCCTACCGCAAGTGCCCCTGCCCCTCTTAATGTGCAGTGTGTGGAAGACATTCCTGTGCCTGATACAGCGGTGGTGACCGATGCGGCCGATAATTGTTCGACACCCCTTGTTGCCTTTGTTTCAGACGTATCAGACAATCAATCCTGCCCCGAAACCATTACCCGTACCTATAGTGTGACCGATGCCTGCGGAAACGCTATTGAGGTAACACAGTTGATCACGGTGAATGACGACATACCGCCCACGGCAAACAATCCGGCGCCTATTTCTGTGTCGTGCGTGGATGACATTCCGGAGTACGACAGCAGTGTGGTGGAAGCTTCAGACAACTGTTCTATTCCCGTGGTGGAATTCGTGTCGGACGTGTCTGATAATCAAAGTTGTCCCGAAACGATCACACGTACCTACAGTGTGACCGATGCCTGTGATAATACCATATATGTAACCCAGTTAATCATCGTCAATGACGACATCGCTCCTACGGCCAGTACACCTGCACTTTTGCAAGTTCAGTGTGTCGATGACGTACCGGCACCTAATGTGAATGTGATCACAGATGCTTCAGACAATTGCTCGGTCCCCTTAGTGGCCTTTGTTGGTGAAACGACCGATAATGGAAGTTGTCCCGAAACCATTATACGTACCTACCGTATTACCGATGCCTGCGACAATGCGATCGAGGTACAACACACCATCGTCATTCAAGATGATACGCCTCCTGTATTACTGAATACGTATGACGCAGAGGTTTTTATAGCCTGTGCCCAGTTACCGGATGTTCCCGAACTGGAATTTGGAGACAATTGTACCGTACAACCGCGGGTGGTTTTTTCCGAAGAAATAATAAACGAAACAGAAGAAGGGTATGATGTGTTACGAGCCTGGACGGTTGCCGACGATTGTAATAATGAGAGCCAATTCACTCAAACCATCCATGTTCGATCTGCTGTGGAGGTCGCTTCACAATCCATTCGTGTATGTACTACCGATCCGCCCTTTGACCTGACCAATTTTATTGAGAATGCCGATCCGAATGGAGGGGCTTGGGAAAGTGATACCATGGAGTTGCTTGACGGAACTATTTTCGATCCTTCCGGTGCGGGAATAGGAGAATATGAATTTATCTATATCTATCAAGAAGACGAGTGTTCCTGGATGACCATGCTCCGTATCTCGGTAAACAACGCTTGTGCCGACGGTCCCTGTATTGCTTCCAAGGAAGATATTACCATTTCAAAATTGGTGACCGCCAATAACGATGGTTTTAACGATTTCTTTGAAGTGAACTATGTCCTCAATCCGGCTAATACAGATCCTTGTGATATTTCAGTGAAGGTAGAGATCTTCAATCGATGGGGAGCAAAAGTGTTCAGTGATATGAACTATACCAACGACTGGAATGGTACGGCACCTTCAAGTGCTTTTGGAAATGCCGGAGTATTGCCATCTGGGACTTATTATTATCTGGTCACCCTCCAGAACAGTGGATACGACACTATACAAGGATATATATTATTGGGAACCGACCAATGAAACAACTGCAACACATAGCGATCCGGGTATTGATCTTGGGACTTCCGGTCCTGGGACTGGCGCAGCAGTTGCCACAGTTCTCACAGTATATGTACAATACCATTTCGGTGAATCCGGCATACGCCGGTTCGCGCGAGGTACTGGTTGTGAATCTGCTAAACAGGAATCAGTGGTTAGGAATAGACGGGGCTCCGGTGACCCAGACACTTTCGGCGCATTCCTCCATTCCCGGCACCAAATTAGGTGTGGGATTGTCTGTGATCAATGATAAATTGGGCTATGAGAAAACCACATATTTATCGACCGCAGTTTCGTATACGATCGATCTGGATCCTTACGATGAGTATAAGCTGGCTTTCGGGGTGCAGGGTGGTTTTAGAAGGTATACTATAGACGATGAACTATTGATGGACCCGAACGCGGCGAACGATCCCTTTTTACAGAATCTGGACCCGTCATGGAACCCGAACGTGGGCGCTGGTCTCTATTTTAGAGGGGATTCTTTTTACGTGGGAGTTTCGGCTCCGAAGTTATTGAGCTATGGAACCACTTCCGAATATGCAGACCTCGATAAGGTAAGTTACTTTTTGAATGGAGGATATCTGTTTGACTTGAACCCTCATTTGAAGTTCAAGCCTTCGTTTCTTATAAAGTATGTAAATGGCGCACCGATATCCTTTGATTTCTCTTCCATGTTCTACATTAATGAGAATTTATGGTTAGGAGGGATGTACCGGTACTCCGACTCGTTTGGAGCGATCGTAAATTTTAGGATCACTGAAGGGCTTTCGATCGGGTATGCTTATGATTACATCACCTCGAACCTAAGCGTGGGTACTTCCGGTTCTCATGAATTGATGTTAAACTATGAATTTGAATTCCCCAAACCACGTTGTAAATGTAAGGATCTCTATAATTAAGAGCAATTCTTAAAGGGCACACCTGAATGTGTAGATGTGCATAAGATTGGTTGGATTTATTCTGAAAGGCCAATGAATTTGTTTACCAGCTTCCGCTGGCTCCACCTCCGCCAAAGCCGCCGCCTCCGAAGCCACCGCCAAAGCCACCGCCACCACTAAAACCACCTCCGCCACCAAAGCCACCGGTACGGCCAGCGTTGCTAAGGATAATGATATCCCAAATACTGCCGCCACCTCCGCCTTTTCCTTTGTTGTCGCCGTCGTTCTTGCGTCCGCGTGAGATAAGAATAATGAAACCTATAAAGATGAGCAGAATAATCACCCATCCAAAATTATAGCCTACCTCCTTTCCAAAGTCACGGTCTTCGGTAAATTCGCCATTAAGGGCTGAAAAAATAGCTGTAGTTCCCTTATCCAGACCGGCATAGTAATCGCCTTGCTTGAATTCGGGGATAATCACTCTGTTGATGATCCTTTCGGCCATAAGGTCGGTAAGTCGGTATTCTATTCCATAACCTGTATTGATGTCAATGGTGCGATCATCCCTGGCCAGAAGAATAAGGATTCCGTTGTCCTCATCCGCTTGTCCGATACCCCATTCCTGTCCCCATTTGGCACCCAGCAGAGAAATATCTTCCCCTTTGGTGGAGCTAATAATTGCCACTACGATTTGAGTAGAAGTAGTATCGGCATAGTTCTTTAATTTAGAGCTCAATTGTTGTTGCTGAGATGCAGTGAGCAACTCAATATAATCGTATACAGCTGTTTGAAGCTTGGGCTTTTCGGGAATAGTAAACTGCGCCGATAACGTTCCGCTAGCTCCAAGAGAAGCAATCAGGAAAACTACGAGACAATATGTACGATACAGACTAATATTATTAGATTAATTGGTTATTACGGTGTTGCTTCACCAAACAAGTGTGCAGGGTATTTACCCCACTGAAATATCATCCGGCAATTCATTCCGGTCATTCTTGGAATAGGGGAAATGTTTCTTTAACTGCTCTCCCGCTTTCAGGATCCCGTCTACAAGTCCCTGTTTCATATTGCCCTTTTTAAACTGAGAAATGATCGCATCGTTGGTCGTTTCCCAGAAATGGGGCGGGACTACATCATTGATTCCTTTATCCCCCATAATGACCAGCGTTCGGTCCTCTACGGCTACGTAGATGAGTACACCATTACTAAGCTTGGTGTTGTCCATGTGCAGGAAATCGAATACCTCTGCGGCGCGATCGAAGGCATCGATCTTACTGTGTGATTCCAAATGCACACGGATCTCTCCGGAGGTGTTGCTTTCTGCCACCCGAATGGCTTCGATCACGTCGCGTTCATCTGCCGAACTCAAAAAATCTTCTACTTTCGACATGACTATTCCTCCCCAAAGTCAAATTCCACATCGGGGGCATTCTCGCTTCCTGCTTCCGCTTCGTAGTATGCCTTGGCATCAAAACCTAAGATCCCCGCTGCCATGTTGGTTGGGAACAAACGTATTTCAGCATTGAAATCGCGCGCAACCTCATTATATCTGTTACGCTCTACATTGATACGATTCTCGGTACGTTCTAGTTCGTTGATCAGTTCTTTAAAATTCTCATTGGCTTTTAGATCGGGATAACGCTCGAATACGGCCAGTAATCGTGATAAGGCTGAGGTAAGTCCGGATTGCGCCTGTTGGAATTGCTCCAGTTGCTGTGGTGTAATATTGGTAGGGTCGATTTGAATAGCCGTGGCTTTGCTGCGTGCTTCGGTCACCTGTACCAGCGTTTCTTGTTCAAATTCGGCATAGCCTTTGGCTGTATTGACGATATTAGGTATAAGGTCTGCACGTCGTTGGTATGAGCTTTCAACATTGGCCCATTGTGAAGCCACATTCTCTTCCAAGGGGACGAGCTTGTTGTTCACACTGGCAAACCAGGCCCCAGCCAGTAAAACCAGGCCAAGGATAATGATAATGGGTATCCATTTTTTCATGGGAAATGTGTTTAAAGTTGGTCTTTTATTTTCTGAAGTTCTACTTTGATCGATTCTAATTTACGAATAATCTCGAACCGGTCCAGCGTTTTCTGTTTGTTTTCCTTTAAGTGAATTTTAGCCCCCTCGAGGGTAAATCCGCGTTCTTTTACCAGATGATAGATTAGCTCTAGGTTCTTGATGTCCTGAGGCGTGAACTTGCGGTTGCCCTTGGCGTTCTTCTTGGGCTGAAGCACGTCGAATTCCTTCTCCCAGTAACGAATAAGGGATGTGTTCACATCGAATGCTTCGGCTACTTCGCCAATGTTGTAATATCTTTTCTCGGGTAGTTCGATGTGCATTTTGTGGTGCGTATTGTTGCTTTATTTCCGGTTCGGGATATGCGATACGTTAGATAAATGTAACTATAAATTTCTATATTTCATTAACCCGAATCATACCACTAATCCAGTGATTGGTTCTCTTCCTGTGCTTTTTTCAGCATTTGCGCAAACTCTTCCGGGGTCAAGTTTCCGTAGTAGAAATTAATAGGATTGATGCGGTCACCATCCTTAAAGATCTCGTAATGTAAGTGCGGTGCTTCCGAACGTCCCGTACTTCCCACAAAACCAATAAGGTCTCCCCGCTTAACGGTTTGCCCTACGCGCACATTGTATTTGTAGAGGTGAGCGTAAAGACTTTCATACCCGTATCCATGATCGATGCGTATGTGATTACCGTAGCCTGTGGCCGTATTATCTGCACGAACCACGCGGCCATCCCCTGAAGCATAGACCGGGGTACCCCGTGGTGCGGTAAAATCCATCCCAAAGTGAAACTTTACTGCCTTGGTAAAAGGGTCGGTGCGATATCCAAATCCTGAGGCAACCCTTGTGAGGTCTTCGTTCTTAACAGGCTGGATGGCGGGTATGGCTACCAATAGTTTTTCTTTCTCTTCGGCGAGTTGTGCGATCTCGTCCAGCGAACGGGATTGCACCACGATCTGTTTTGTCAATATGTCCAGACGCTTACTGGATGAAATTATAAGCTTCGAATTGTCGAAACCTTCCAGGTCCTTATAGCGGTTCACCCCTCCAAATCCGGCTTTTCGCTGCTCATCGGGGATAGGGTTTGCTTCAAAATAAACTCGATAGAGATTGTTGTCGCGATCGGCCACTTCGGCGAGTACTGTTTCGGCCTGCGCCATTTTCTTATTAAGGATCTCGAACTGCAGTTCCATGTTCGCCAATTCGCGCTGCAGTGCCTTCTCCTTAGGCGTTTCTACATAGGGAAGATTGATATACACCAAGAGCAACAGAAAACCGCTTAAGAGCATACCTACTAGGCTCAGCAAGAAGATGCCAAGCCTTCTTCCTTTTTTCTTTTCAATTTTGCGATAGGAAAGGGTTTCACTATCGTAGTAATATTTAACCTTAGACATACGTTAAAAAAACTTATTTTTGCTCGTTGATAGGTTATGCTAACAGGTACGTAACGTACTGCAAATATAGAAATTGTTTCGTGCATAACCCTAACTAATAATTTCAGTAGCGCAAAACCGTATGAAGTCCAAGGAAATACGTTCCCAATTTTTACAATTTTTTCAATCGAAATCTCATGCCGTTGTGTCCTCAGCACCTATGGTCATTAAGGATGATCCTACCCTAATGTTCACCAATGCGGGAATGAACCAATTCAAGGAATATTTTTTAGGCAACAGCATTTCAAAGCACGATCGTATTGCCGACACACAAAAGTGTTTGCGTGTAAGCGGAAAGCATAACGATCTGGAAGAGGTGGGGATGGATACCTATCACCACACCATGTTCGAAATGTTGGGAAACTGGAGTTTTGGCGATTATTTTAAGAAGGAAGCGATCGAGTGGGCCTGGGAACTGTTAACTGAGGTGTATAAGATCGATCCGTCCATACTCTATGTCACCATTTTTGAAGGGGATGCTTCGGAAGGTTTAGAGCGGGACAGTGAAGCCTACGAATACTGGAAACAGTTTGTCCCCGAAGACCGGATCTTGAACGGCAGCAAGAAGGATAATTTCTGGGAAATGGGCGAACAAGGCCCTTGTGGTCCGTGTAGTGAGATCCATGTGGATATCCGTTCTTCCGAAGAAAAAGCAAAACAAAGCGGCGCTCTGTTGGTCAATCAAGACCATCCACAAGTGGTAGAGATCTGGAACCTGGTTTTTATGCAATTTAACCGTAAAGCGAACGGAAGCCTTGAAAAATTACCGGCGCAGCATGTGGATACCGGGATGGGTTTTGAACGTTTGGCGATGGTTTTGCAAAACAAACAAAGTAACTACGATACCGATGTTTTCACCCCTTTGATACGGGAGATCGAGGCGATCACCAATACCACCTATGGTAAGGACGAAAAAACAGATATTGCCATTCGTGTGATCGCAGACCATATTCGTGCTGTTGCCTTCAGTATCGCCGACGGGCAGTTGCCGGGCAATTCGGGAGCCGGCTATGTGATACGTCGTATCTTACGTCGTGGTATCCGTTACGGTTTTACCTTTTTGAATACCAAAGAGCCGTTTATCTATAAGCTAGTCGCCACCCTGAGCAAACAAATGGGCGAGGCCTTTCCGGAGCTCATCTCCGAACAGAACTTGATCACCAATGTGATCCTCGAGGAGGAACGATCCTTCCTGCGCACGCTGGATCAGGGATTGGTATTGCTGGAGAACGTGATCGAAACAGCTTCCTCCAAGACCATTTCGGGAAAGAAAGCTTTTGAGCTGTACGATACCTTTGGCTTTCCTATTGATCTTACCGCCTTGATCTTGCGGGAAAGAGGCTTCGATCTGGACGTGGCAGCGTTTGAGGCGGCACTTCAACAACAAAAGGATCGATCTCGTGCCGCAACCAAAGTGGAAACCGGTGATTGGGTTGTCCTTTCAGACGATTCGGAAGAAGAATTTGTGGGCTACGATACTTTGGAAACACCAATTAAGATCACCCGTTACCGAAAGGTAGAGAACAGAAAAGAAGGCGAATTGTTTCAATTGGTCTTTAATCTAACACCTTTTTATCCCGAAGGGGGTGGACAAGTGGGCGATAAGGGATATCTGGAAGCTCCCGATGGCGGGGTTGTGTACATTATAGACACAAAAAAAGAGAACAATCTCATTATCCATTTTGCAAAAAACCTTCCCAGAAATCCCGAGGCTACCTTCAAGGCAGTGGTCGATGCCAAACAGCGGCAGCGTACAGCAGCCAATCACACAGCCACACACTTACTGCATCAAGCCTTGCGCAATATTTTAGGAGAGCATGTCACTCAAAAAGGTTCGATGGTTCACAGTCGTAGCTTACGGTTCGATTTTTCTCACTTCGGAAAGGTAACCGACGATGAATTGAAGCAGGTAGAAGACTTTGTCAATGCGCGAATTCGTGAGGGGCTTGCCCTGGAAGAACGGCGCGGTATCCCTTATCAACAAGCGTTGGACGAAGGAGCCATCGCTTTGTTTGGTGAGAAATACGGAGACAGCGTTCGCGCCATCAAATTCGGGAAATCCATGGAGTTGTGTGGAGGAACGCATGTCCCGATCACATCAGATATTTGGCACTTCATTATTACTTCGGAAGGCGCTGTAGCTTCGGGAATACGCCGTATTGAAGCGATCACCGGAGATGCTGCCAAGCAGTACTTTGTGGAGCGCAGCGAAGCCTACTCCGAAGTGCAGAAGGTGTTGAACAATGCACAAGACCCTGTAAAGGCAGTTGCCGGGCTTCAGGAAGAGAATGCGCTGCTTCAGAAACAAATTCAGCAATTATTGAAGGATAAGGCGAAGAACATTAAAGGAGACCTTAAAAACGACGTGGAACATATTAACGGGATTAACTTCTTGGCAAAAGAACTGGAGTTGGATGCTTCCGGTCTAAAAGACCTGGCTTTCGAACTGGGTGGAGAAATCGATGATCTGTTCGTTATCTTTGGCTCCCGAAGCGAGGATAAGGCATTGCTTACCTGTTATATCTCGAAAGAACTGGTGGAAGAGCGAAAATTAAATGCCGGCCAGATCGTAAGAGAACTTGGTACGTACATACAAGGCGGTGGGGGCGGACAACCCTTCTTTGCAACGGCTGGAGGGAAAAACCCGGCAGGGATTGCTGAAGCCCTCGAAGAGGCACGGAAGTTTGTGCAATAGAAGACTGGAGTAGGAGGTGAGGATTGAGAAGTTGGCTTTCCATCCTTTTAAATAATTAAAGCATGAAGCTCTTTACCCATATACCGTTAGCACCTGAAGAGAATCCTATTACGTACGATTCCAACTTGTTGCTCATGGGCTCCTGTTTTACTGAAAACATAGGCGGGAAGCTTGATTATTTTAAATTTCACAATGTCCAGAATCCTTTTGGGATCGTGTTTCATCCCGTAGCGATCGATACCTTGATCGCAAGAGCCTTGGACGAAAGGCCCTATACCGAAGAAGATATCTTCCTATACAACGAACAGTGGCATTGTTTTGAAGTGCATTCTAGGCTCAGTCACCCTAACAAAGAGGACCTCCTTATAACATTGAATACACAAAGAGATCTCTTAAAGAAGACCATCTTCAGTGCGACGCATATCATACTTACATTGGGGACCGCATGGGTGTACCGGTATTTGGAGAGCGAAACTATAGTGGCAAACTGCCATAAGATACCGCAAAGATCCTTTGCTAAAGAGTTGCTTTCCGTATCCCATATTTCTGAAGTGATCCGGGAAAGTATTGACCGCATTCAAAGGGTGAACCCCAAGGCACCTATCCTCTTTACCGTCTCTCCCGTGAGACATCTCAAGGACGGATTTTCAGAGAACAGCAGGAGCAAGGCCCATTTGATCGCCGGACTGCATGCAGCATTGGATACCCGAACGAATGCTTTCTATTTTCCGTCGTACGAACTAATGCAAGACGAAATGCGGGACTACCGTTTTTATGCACAAGACCTTATCCATCCCAATGTCACTGCGATCGAGCTGCTTTGGGAACGGTTCAAGGATGTCTGGATCGCTTCGGAAACGGAAAACGTTCAAAAGGAAGTGGATGCGATCCAGAAGGGGTTGCAACACCGGCCATTCCACCAGGATGGAGCGGCTTATGAGGCTTTTCAGAAAAACCTTCAGAAGAAAATACTCCAATTGGAACAGCGAGTTCCCGGTTTGAAATTCTAGAATACGACAACTGCCCTATTGAGTCGCGTTGGGTTTTGAGGCATCTTTGCTTCAGTTAACCAATTAAAAACCCAGCAATTATGAAAAATTTTAAAAAAGTACTTTTCGTTCTCTTTATAAGTTTGGCCGTGACCGCCTGTAAAAAAGATGACGAAGGCGGCGATGACGGACAGGCCGGAGAAGGTCAGATGGTCGCAAAAGTAGACGGACAGAATTTTCAATCGCTTGAAGGAACTGTCATGGCGCAGGAAAGTAATTCCGGAGTACGCACCCTTGCAGTTTCGGCGGGAACGGTCAATTCTGAAAACCTACAAATGATCATCATCAATTTTGATGGAGAGGGTACCTATGATCTTAATTTTACAAATATTGGAACGTATAGTTTTTTGCCGGATCCAAGCAATCCGGATCCAAGCACTGTAGTGGTTTATAGCACAGCCAATGGTAACAGTTCAAACGGAACTATTAATATTTCAAGTTATAGCACCACAAATGTTAAAGGCACATTCTCATTTACCGGATATAATATTAATAATACCAGTGAGACTACTTCTGTAACAGAGGGGTCTTTTGACATGGCCCTTACACAAAACTAGATCCTCTAAAGAAAATCTCAGTGTTGAGGTTTTTACGTGGAGCCGGGAGCGGAACAATTTGTTCTTCTTCCGGTTTTTTTTGAGGAGTATGTGACAAGGTGAATAGGGGAGTTTTACTTTCTGCAAGCTGCTGCCAACTATTCCCGACACCCCTAGTTTCTCATTCACAATCAGTAGAATACGACAATTGCCCTATTGAACGGCCTCTTTCTTTAACGCACCTTTGAGATATCAATTAATTAAACCACGCATATGAAACTTTCAACAACAGCAACACTAATGATCGCCCTCGCAATAAGCTCGGTGATCCACGTCTCGGCTCAACGTGCCGAAACACCCGATTTTCGCTACGATACCGGTGCGAAGATCAACGAAATGACCCTTACCCAAGGCGGCACCATGGTCGTAGCGACCAATGATGGTCTCGTTGGGATCAAACCCGGAAGCAATGAGCTGCTTTTTAATTTCACTGACTACGGTCGTGTCAAGCCCGAAGAACTTTTCTTTGTGCCCAGCGCGCCTTATGTAATTGTCGGGGATGTTGGATTTGCCAATCTTTCGGCAAAGAAGGCAGTGATCGACTATATATCGGGGAAGGTATTGTTCACGACCGAGAACAATGGCTGGAAGACAGTAATGACCTGTGATGTCATGATGCCTCAAAACAAATTGGTGGTAAGCGGTCAACGTACTTCCAAAGAAAAATTTGCGATGCAGGTAGCCGTATACGATCTTAACACGGGCAAAGAAGATTACCGATTCCATTTGGATGAACCGGGACGTGTAGGCATTGCCAAAGATTACAGCGTCACCGGCAGACCATTATTGTTAAAGGAATACCTTATCATCCCTACCGCACAAGGTTTGATCGCCAAAAAGGCGCAAACAGGAGATAAGTTATGGGAGACCAAGATCAAGAACGTGAACTGGTTAGTGGCCGATGCCGGGGAAAAAGAGATCTATGCATTCGAGCAAAATGCCAGCGGGACCAATACCGAGGTCTATAAGATAAGTGCTACCGGAGCCGAGCTGTGGAACAAACCGGCCAAAGTAAAAGGTAAAGTCGCCAATTTCGAGATATTGCCACAGGGCCTAGCCATTGTAAGCAACAAAGATGACGGTGGAAGTAACAGCGTATTTGCCGCCAAGAACGAATCGGAAATTGGATTTTTAAGTGCATCCACAGGAGAGGATCTTTGGGATAAGGCACCTAAGACCAAGGGATATGTTCAACATTTCTACATTATGGATGATGGTATACTCTTCGGGATTTTCCAGGGGGGGATCAATAAGATCTCGTTCGACGGGCAGACACTATTCAAAAAACCATTGAAGACAGGTGAGAACATCATGACCATGGCCAATACCCCACAGGGACTTATTTATATTACTTCGGAAGATGCCAATATCGTAAATCTCGCTACGGGGGACCAGGTTTGGAACAAGCCATTGAAATATAAAAGAGCTAATGCCGTGTCGTCTAGCTATGACAGTAAGAATACCCGGTATTTAATAAGCGCCGATGATGAATTATTTGCGGTAGACGCCAATTCGGGAGAGGTATCCACCTTGGCTGAATCCAAATTTGACGGCAAAGAAGCACCTACAGGAGTGGAAGTGCGCGACGGAGGGATCTTGCTCACCAGCGATCAAAATCTAATGATGCTTGACTGGAACGGCAGTAAGAAATTCCATGAGTATTACAGAGCCCCCGGGAAAAGTGCTTTAGGAGCTATTATTGCAGGAGTCGCGGCAGTTGCCACAGCAACGACAGCCGTTGCTTCCTACAATGCTGCAAACCAGAACCGGAACAAATTAGGAAACTACACAGACCGTGGTCAGCGGTATGCCGACCTGGGGGATGGGATGGCTGCAGCTGCGGGTGCCTCAGTTGCCGAGATGTTAAAACGCTTTAAAGCAACAGCCGCCACCGAAAATGCACAGTTTGTATTGACCAAACTGGATGACGGTGTAGGACTTGTAAAATTGAACAAGGACAGCGGATCTAAAGAAAAGGAGATCGTATTGAAAGATAAGCAGCCGGAGTACCAAGTGGATGAAATAGGAGGGATACTGTATTACAAAGCCGACAACAATTCCATCTTTGCATACGATCTTAAGAAGTAACTAACTAGCCAAGTTACGAGGGTTGCAGATGGTGAGGAGTGTCTGTAATCGTACAAACCCCGTATACAACATACGGGGTTTCTTTTTACCTTTAATAGAATGATACGAACCATTTTACTTCCTAATCAAAAGAATATGTTGGTGTGGGCAAACGCACTTTTCCTGTTGGCATTGTTATTCATGCAACAGATAGATGCCTTGACCGTGGTCTTTGCCTACTTTTTAGAAACTATTGTCATAGGACTCATCCATATCTTGAAATTGTGGATTGTTTCTGCGGAAGGAAAACCAACCCGATCTAAAAAAGGGTTACAACTTAGAGGGTTGCCACTAATATTCTTTTTCGTGCTACACTACGGAATGTTCGTTGCCATCCAATCGATCTTTGCCTTTACTTTATTTGAAAGTGCGGTACCGGAGATCACCAGCTCTTTTGCTTTGCTTGAAAATTATGGATACATTCTTTCGGTGGAAGGGATGCCCGTAGTGCTGGCTTCATTGGTAGTTACTAATTTGAGCTACTTCTACACCAATTTCTGGAAGAATGAAAAGTACAAGTCATATACACCGGGAGCGATCTTTATGAAACCGTATGTGCGCATCTTTGTACAGCAGTTTGTAGTGATCCTGGCATTCTTTTTCTACCTGCTTCTATCAACTGGTGTGGTTGCCGCTGTGCTATTAATTGTTTTTAGGTTGTTGATAGATCTTACCATGGTGTCTTTACACAAAGATTCGGAAACGCTGGAAAAACTGGCAAAGAAGTATGCTAACTCACCCGATCATTATGAAGAGATGAAACGCAAATATCAAGAATTTTCAGAATAACAAAAAAATACGTCAGCTGCCCTATTTGAAACACATTATTTTTTTTGCTACTTTGTATATCACTAAAAACTAATCAAGTATGAGACCCTTTGTTTTATCACTTTTTTTATGGATTTGTATAGGTTTTTCAGGGCTGGCTCAAGTGCCTTCGCCTGTATCAAGTACTTCGAGCACCGCTAATGGTACTGCCAATAGCTGGACGATGCTTGAGAATGACAAGTTCTATATGTACGATTCATCCGGAAAAAAACTCACCAATCTTCAGCCGCTTAGCTACTTAAAGACCGATACCTTGCCGGTGTTGGATAAAAATACACGTACGCTCTATTTGTGCGCAGATATTAAAGAAGCACCAACGGGTACCACAGGTCGTGTGTCGGTCCTGGCGAATAACATCGGTAAGGATTTTTACATCACGAACCCGTATTCGTTTATTGTATATATCAATGATGCATCCCAAAGCGGAACCTTCAGTAATATTAACGGGAGTTATGTTGAATATCTGGAAGAAGCCAATAGTACCTATGTCCTGGATGGGATACGTAATTTTTCGAACTGGGGTGCTAAAACCATCAATGCCCTACCCGCTGCGCCGGACAATACTTATTGGTACCGTGATACTGACAAAGGGTTGTATGCGATACTCATCAAAGGAAAACACATTGATTATACCAAGGCTACCAATGAAAAGGACGGGAACGATCTTATCGTATCTGTTGACGGCGTAAAAAAATATGTGCTTCCCGGGTATTACACCATGGCTTCCTTTGTCTATAAACCTGTCCAGCTGTATTCAGCTTCTAGTTCAAATTCGGTTGCAACTACCAATGGAAGCACAGGTTGTGTGAGCGGTGATTGCAATAATGGCTGGGGCAAATGGCAATACGAGAATGCGCACTACGACGGGTTCTGGAAAAACGGAAAGAAAAACGGATACGGTCTCTATAAATGGAATGGTGTAGGCAAATACATAGGAAATTGGGAAAATGATACCATGAGCGGTTATGGAGCTTACATTGCCGATAACGAGGATAATATCGTAGGTGAATACCGTAATGGTAAATTGAATGGTCCCGGTTATGCTGTGTATGGAAAGGATTGGCAACAAGGCATCTACACAAATGGTAATCTTGTCACCTCCTATACATTCTATACGAACAATATAGAAACGGGATGTACTGCGGGAGACTGTCAGAATAAATATGGAAAATTTGTGTATTCTAACGGAGACTCCTATATAGGCTTCTTTAAGAACGGTAATCTTCTTTTAGGCACATACACGTTTGCCAATGGCGATAAATACAGCGGGATGTTCAATGCTCAAAATCAGTTTCACGGCACAGGACGGTACTTTTATATAAGTGGCGGATACTATGGGGGCGAATGGAAGAACGGTGCATATAACGGCCGGGGTTATTACCACAACAAAGATCTTGTCCAGCAAGTAGGGGAGTGGTCTAATGGGACGCTGGTTAAATCTTTAAAGAAATAGAATTCAATTAACACGTAAAACCAAAATAGTATGAAATCACTAACACTAGCTTTTTTATGCATGCTGTTTAGCGGCTTGCTTATGGCACAAGAAACACCAATGACACCTACTACCGGGAATGCTGCGAATCCGCCTACCACCACCGCAAGCACGCCCAGTACAACTACCTTTGGGTGTGTAAGTGGCGATTGTATGAACGGATGGGGAAAGAAGACCTTTGATTATGGATATTATGAAGGATTCTGGAAAAACGGAAACAGGGATGGTTATGGCCTCTTCGATTGGAATGACTCCGGAAAGTATATCGGCTTTTGGGTAAACAATGCCATGACAGGCTATGGTGTATATATCGGGGTCAATAAAGACATGGTGGGTGAGTATCAAAACGGATTTATCCAAGGACTTGGATATATTGTGGAAGATGAGGTCTGGGAGCAAGGTCGCTATGAACTAAGTCAGTTGAAGGACGCCTACACCTTTATCGATAACGGGACGACCACAGGCTGTGTCGCAGGAGATTGTACTAATAAATACGGACGATTTAAATGGTCCAATGGCGATTCGTACACAGGTTTCTTTAAGAACGGGAATCTGTATATGGGCACCTATTTATTTGCCAATGGCGATAAGTATACCGGTCAGTTTAACAGTAGCAATCAGTACCACGGGCAAGGAAGGTTCTTTTTTACCAGCGGGAACTATTACGGCGGGGAATGGAATAACGGGAAATACCATGGCCGGGGCTATTATCAGGGTCAGTCTGCTGCCGATGACCGCGTAGGTACGTGGAATAACGGCACCTTCGTCAAAAAACTATAATACTAATTAGCCAATAGATCAAAGCACGATCCCTACGGATCGTGTTTTTTATTTTTTCTTTACATTCGTTTTCAGAAACCCCTTCACATGCGTAAGATTGTAATCCTCATTTTCCTTTTTATCAATGGGATCCTTTTCTCACAATCCCAGGCTCAAAAAATAGACAGTCTCCTTCAAGTTGCAGAAACAGCCAATGATTCGGTGCGGCTTCGTATTTTCAACAAGGTAGGTTTCTATTTTATTTTTAACGACCCTCCGCGGGCGAAGCAATTGTTGCAAAATGCTATTGCCGAAGCAAAAAATAAGAAGGTTCCTTTTTCCGAAGCAGAACTCGTAAATACCTACGGTATCTACTACGATGTGTCTGGGCAGGCAGACTCTGCAAACTATTACTTTAAGGAAGCATTAGCGCTTAGCAGACAAAAGGATTTTAAGACCATAACGGTCATGGTGATCAATAATCTGGGGATGTTTCACTGGAACAAAGGAAACTATCAAGATGCCCTCGATTATTTCTTTCAAGCGCTCAAAATGAACGAGACCAACACCAGTGAAGCGGGAAACGCGGTCTTTTTCAATAATATAGGCTTGATCTATCAGGAAATGGGGCAGTATGATAAGGCGATCGAATATCACAACAGCTCGCTTGAATTACGCCGAAAGTATAACAAAACCAGCGAGATTCCTGCCTCCCTTAATAATATTGGGATCAACCTTGTAGCACTGGAAAAATTCGATGAAGCCGAAAAAGTTCTAAAAGAAGCCGTTGCTACTGCCGAAGCTGCTAATGAACAGGGCAAATATTTCGATTCACTTAGTAGTTTGGCCGATCTGTACATCACCCAGGAAAAACCGGCGATGGCCATACCATTGTTTACCGAGATCTTAAAAGGACGGGATGCCGCTAATATAGACCGACGTGCGAATTTGATCCCGATCTCCTTCTTGATACAGGCGAACAACAGTCTGGGCAATACCAATGAGGCGTTAAAATATGTAGTGCTGGGGAATGAATTTCTAGAAGAATTCCCGGATCTTAAAAATGCCGCAGTCGATTTCTACCAACATGCTTCAGAGACCTATTTTAGAACCGGAAACCCTCAATTGGGTGGAGCATTCCTTCAAAAATCCCTGGATGCCAAAGAGCGGATCTTTTCAGATAAAAGCGCAGCTGCTATCGCCGATCTGGAAACCAAATACAATCTGGCACAGAAGGAAAAGGATCTCGCCCAGACGAAAGCCGATCTGGCGGAACGTGAACTGGAAGTGGAACAAAAGAATACGCTTATCTACGGAGGGATCGCTATTGCGATCATCTTTGGACTTTTAGGGTATTTGTTCTTCAATCAGCAACGACTAAAGAACAAACAGTTAAAAAAGGAAAGCGAGTTAAAGACCGCACTTGCACGCATAGAGACCCAGAACCGCCTGCAAGAACAACGATTGCGCATTTCCAGGGACCTTCATGATACCATAGGCTCGCAGCTTACGTTTATCATTTCTTCGATCGACACTTTAAAATTCGGACTGAAGGACACCGGTGGGAAAACCAAGGAGAAGTTAACCCATATCAGCGCTTTTGCATCTCAGACCATTTATGAGTTGCGGGACACTATTTGGGCCATGAACAAGAACGATATTTCGTGGGAAGATCTGCAAGGGCGTATCTCAAATTTTATTGAAAAGGCCGGTACGGCTTCGGCCAGTGTTGATTTTAACTTTTCTGTAGGGAGAAATGTCACGCCGGACATCACATTCTCATCTGTGGAAGGCATGAATATTTACAGGATTATCCAGGAGGCGGTTAACAATGCGCTAAAACACGCACAGGCAAACCATGTTTCAGTGGAGATCGATAAGAAAAATGAATTGTGCACACTAACAATAACCGATGATGGCAGCGGATTTTTGGTCATTTCTGAAACGACCGGAAACGGCCTTAAGAATATACATAAAAGAGCAGCAGATCTGGGTGGAAACATTTCAATAGAATCGGAACCAGGAAAGGGAACGCGCGTAGTGGTGACCTTTAAGAGTTAGCTAAATACGTCAAATGCCGTATACTCAATTTGGTAAGGGGGTTGTACCTTTAGAATGCCAAATGAAACACCATGAATTATGAATCTGTTATAGGATTCGCGCTCTTTTTTTGTGCGATCGCGGGAATAACACTGTATTTTGTTCTTCGGAATAAGCGGCTGGAAAAAAGTCACAAGATCAAACGACAGCAACTTTCCGAAGCCATTGTGCTGCATAAGACGCAGATCGCGATACGAGAGAATGCGTTGAACAAATATCATTTTTTACGGTACAATTTAGACGAAGCACTTGTTGTTCAGACCAATATAAATATCTAGATTTATGGTAACTAACCAAATTAGATCTAAGATGTCAAAACTTCGCAGTGCATGTTTTCTGGTATTCTTTTTTTCCTCCTTCCTTCTTCAATCACAAGAAACCTTACAAAATATTGATAGTGCCCTAACGGTGCTTAGAAAGGCACCCAACGATACCGCAAAAGTGGGACTTTTGCTTGCGATTGCACGTCATTATAATATTACACATCTGGACAGTGCAAAGGCTTTTGCCGAGGATGGGATTCGTCTGGCAGAGACGCTGAAGTATCCCTACGGAAAAATGATGAACCTAAATGTCCTGGGAAATTATTTTGAACGCAAGACTAATTATGAGAAGGCAATGACCGAATATAACAAGGCGCTAGACATTGCCAAAGCGACCAACAGTACAAAGGGATTTGCCGTAATTCTCAATAATATTGCAACCATTCATATTCGCAGGGGCGATTACCAAAAAGCCATTCCGTTGCTATTTGAAGCCCTGAAAGCTGAAGAGAAACTGGGTAACAAGACAGGAATCGCTCAGGCGTATAACAATATAGGAGTAGCCTATTACTATCTTCAGGATTTCGACAAAACAACTCAATACCTTACAAGGGCACTTGAAATGCAGGAAGCTTTGGGTAATTTTGCCGGATTGCAGAATGGCTATAACAATGTGGGGGCTATTTACGATTATCAGCAAAAGTACGATGATGCGATCGCTTCCTATTCCAAAGCACTTGCTATTAGCAAACAGCTGGGTGATACCAAGGAACAAGCTTCCAATCTCACTAATATAGCCCTGGCGTATTCTAAAAAAGGCGATTTCACTACCTGCGAACGTCTCTTTCTGGAGTCCATCGCCTTGCGTGAAGCCGCACAGGATTTTAACGGGATGGCACATTCGTATACCAGTTTTGGGGAATCGCTTCGACTTCAAAAACGACTTAAGAAATCTGAAGAATATTTACTGAAAGGGGTCGCACTCGCGAAGCAATATGATATAAAATTGTCGCTTAAAGAAGGATATTCAAGCCTTTCAGAACTTGCCAAGGATCAAAATGATTATAAAAAGGCAAATACCTATTTATACGACTTTATTGCGGTAAAGGACTCGATTCTTAATGAGAAGAACAGTCAGATCATTCAAGAGACAGAAACCAAATATCAAACCGAGAAGAAGGAAAAGGAAATCCTTCAGCAAAGAGCGCAACTGGCAGAAAAGGACCTGCAGGTTCGAAAAAAGAACACCTTGGTCTATGGCGGATTTGGCCTGGCGCTTGTCTTAGGGCTTCTGGGCTACCTGGTCTATAATCAACAAAAGTTAAAGAACCGGCAGTTGCGTAAAGAAGGACAGTTAAGAACCGCTCTGGCACAGATAGAAACACAAAACAGGTTGCAGGAACAACGGTTGCGTATCTCCCGTGATCTGCACGACAATATCGGGGCACAACTCACATTTATTATTTCAAGTCTGGACAACCTCAAGTACAGCTTCAAGGATATGGAAACTACCTTGTCCCAAAAACTCTCCGGGATCAGTTCTTTTACTTCTCAGACCATTTATGAACTACGGGATACTATTTAGGCCATGAACAAGAACAGCATTACGTTCGAAGACCTTCAGTCCCGCATTAGTAATTTCATAGAAAAGGCGAAGTTAGCTTCGGAAGGAACCCAGTTTTCTTTTACTGTGGATGCTTCGGTCGAAGCTTCTCACGCGTTCACTTCGGTTGTTGGAATGAATCTTTACCGGATCATTCAGGAAGGCGTCAATAATGCCATAAAATATGCGGAAGCTTCAGAGATAGGCGTGAACATTTCAGAAGAACCAACTCATTTCCTGCTCACCGTTCGAGACAACGGAACGGGCTTCGATATTGACAATACCCAATCGGGTAACGGGCTCAACAATATGAAAAAACGAACCAGAGAGTTTAAAGGCACTCTGGAGGTCCGTTCCGAAGCAGGAAAAGGAACCACCCTAAAGGTGATCATCCCTAAAGAGCACGGATAACTGTAAATAAGGCAACTGCCCTATGGCAAGAAGGATCAAACTGTTGTAATTTTAAGTATCTTTAATGTTGAACCCACCAAAGATGAGCGTAAAAGTTGCCATTGTAGACGATAACAGTTTCTTGATCCACGCGATTAAAGAGAAGCTTTCTTTCTTTGAGGATATTTCAATAAAACACACCGCCCTCAATGGCAGTGAACTGCTCACCAAATTAGAAGAGAACCACAATCTGGACGTAATTCTTATGGATATCGAAATGCCCGTTCTTAACGGTATCGAAAGCACACAGATGGTCAAACAGAAATATCCGCAGATCAAGATCATTATGCTTACGGCTTTCGACAACGACGAGAACATTTTCAACGCCATAAAAGCGGGAGCTGACGGCTATCTTCTTAAAGAGATAAATCCTGAAGACCTTTACAACGGGATCAAAGAAACGCTTAATGGCGGTGCTGCCATGAATCCTTCCATTGCGTTGAAAACCTTGAAGTTGCTCCGAAATCCCATAGACATTCAAAACCCTTGTGACAAAGAGGAGATCTCGCTTTCCAAACGCGAAGTGGAGGTGCTGGAGCAATTAAGTAAGGGCTTAAGTTACACAGCGATCGCCGATAACCTTTTTTTATCCCCGAGTACGGTTCGAAAACACATCGAGAACATCTATAAGAAACTACAGGTACATAGTAAGATGGAGGCCGTTCAGAAGGCTAAAAATCACAATATCATCTAATCTTTATACGCCCGGGGGATCTTTCGGGCATTGAGTATTTGTTCTACCGCATAGCCCAATTCAAGTAAGGACGCTTCTGTATATGGTGATGAAATAAGCGTGAGCGCAATGGGTTCTCCACTTGTTTTATAACCCATTGGGACTGCTAAACAAGGATGTAATCCCACCGCCGCGTACGCCGAATGATAATTGTTAATGGACAAGATGGCGTCGAGTTGGTATTGTTGCATAGGCTCCTGAAAATAGCGGTTTCCATTGGTAAGAAGCCGAGAGCGCAGCAAATCCAAACCTTTGGTGTCTATGGTGTCGTTCATGATGGCATCAAAGATTCCTTGTCCGTAGGGCATTCGCAAAGTGCTGTCCTTCGCATTGTAGGTCATGATCGCCTCCAAAGAGGGAAGGGTGTCTGCAATGGACGTATATTCTCTAAGGTAGACAGGGAGGTCTTGTTTCATCTCCAGATTAAGCAGGCTGAGAAAACCATCCAGCGGGACTTGCGGCGGATCGAACGGGACAAGTATAGCACCCCGAGATTCCAATTGTTTGATAGATGCTGCATAGATCGTATCGCTAAGCAATCCATTGATCACGCCTAATCGTTTTCCTGAAAGGTCGTTGTTCTTTTTCTGAAGAATATACGAGCTCGAAGAAGCAATACTGGAAGGATCCTTGGCATCTTTCCCCCTCATGGCGTCCAGTAAAATAGCTGCATCGGTCACATTTTTGGCCATAGGGCCGGGCGTGTCCAGCGTATGGGAAATAGGAACGATCCCGGACCGGCTTATCACTCCCACTGTGGGTTTCAATCCTACTAAAGAGTTTTGACTGGAGGGAGAAATAATCGAACCTGCTGTTTCGGTTCCCACAGCGGCCACGGCATAGTTTGCCGCTACCGATGTTCCGCTGCCCGCACTGCTGCCTCCCGTTTCAAAGATCTTTCGTCCATACGGATTTAAGGTTTGTCCGCCTAAGGCACTATATCCCAATGGACAGCCAGAGCAAAAATAATAAGCCCATTCGCTAAGATTCACTTTTCCGAGGATAAGGGCTCCATTGGCCTCCAATTGACTTACGAGAAAAGCATCTTTTTCATTGGAGGTGTGTTCCAAAACGGCGGCTCCGGCGGTAGCATTCATGGTAGCTGTTGTGATATTATCTTTTAAAAGTATGGGCATTCCATATATAGGATGTTTCTTGTCGTGCTTATTTTTATCGCGGGCTCTCGCTTGTTCCAGGACCAGAGGATTAAGGGCCATGATGGTATGTAAGGACGTAGCGGGGTCAAGCTCATACGTGTAGATGCGTTTCAAATAGAACAGTGTAAGCTCTTCGTAGGTAAGATCACCCCTACTAATATGTTGCTGAAGGCTTGGAATATCTTGTTCCAGCACCATAGGAGCCAGCTGGGCGTATCGTTCTTCAGAAAAAGCGGCTACAGCCTCGTACAAAGGTTGAAATACATCGTTCTTGTCGCGGTACCTGGATTGAATCAACTTGAATTTCATCCGGTTGCTTTCATGCGCTTGTTGCGCTTCGATTTCTTGAGTTTCGTCGTAGGACTGCCACAACATTACCTGTTTTGTTTCTGAAGGTGCCTTTTTACAGGAGATACAGCTGCAAAGGATAAGGAGGAAAAATGTAAGAAAAGAAGTAGCGTTCATGGCGAAATTGTTTCTATAAATGTAAAAAACCACGCTTATACTAAAGCGTGGTTTTTAAAATTTATTCAGAAAAAAATATAATTTAATCGATCGATCAAAGTTTAAAAGCTTCTTTCACAGCTTCAATATAATCTAATTTTTCCCAGGTGAACAACTCTACTTCCTTTTCAATACGACCGTTATACGGACTTTCGAACACCTTTGTTACGTGTTGCGGAGTACGGCCCATGTGTCCGTACGCAGCGGTTTCCAAGTAAATAGGATTTCTGAGCTTAAGACGTGTCTCGATGGCAGCAGGACGCATGTCAAAGATCTTAGCTGTGATCTTAGCGATCTCCCCGTCGGACATAGCGACGTGCGAAGTACCGTGAGTATTGACAAAGATGGAAGTAGGTTCTACAACACCAATCGCATACGATACTTGTACGAGCACTTCATCGGCTACTCCAGCTGCTACAAGATTTTTCGCAATATGTCGTGCTGCATAGGCCGCACTACGATCTACCTTGCTGGGATCCTTTCCGCTAAATGCTCCTCCACCATGGGCTCCTTTACCGCCGTAGGTATCAACAATGATCTTTCTTCCTGTAAGTCCCGTATCACCATGCGGTCCTCCAATCACGAACTTTCCGGTAGGATTGATATGGTAGGTGATGTCGTTGTTAAACAATGCCTGTACATATTCCGGAAGTTGCTTTTTAACTCTAGGAATTAAGATATCAATAATGTCCTTCTTTATCTTTTTTAGCATGATTTCATCTTCATCAAAATCGTCGTGCTGCGTCGAAACGACAATAGCAACGATCTTTTGCGGGACATTATCATCGCTGTATTCAATAGTTACCTGACTCTTAGAATCGGGTCTCAAGTAGGGAATTTCGTTTCCTTCACGGCGCAGTGCCGCCAGTTCGATCAGGATCTTATGTGATATGTCTAAGGCCAGCGGCATGTAGTTTGCCGTCTCTTTTGTAGCGTATCCAAACATCATTCCTTGGTCACCTGCGCCCTGTTCCTCTTTAGTATCGCGATCCACCCCTTGGTTTATGTCCTTGGATTGTTCATGTATCAACGAAATAACCCCGCATGAGTCGCCGCTAAATTGATAGGCTCCTTTGGTGTATCCAATTTTGTTGATCACATCGCGCGCAATGTTCTGTACATCCAGGTAGGTATTGCTTCGCACCTCTCCTGCCAAAACAACTTGTCCGGTAG
This sequence comes from Altibacter lentus, assembly GCF_000746845.1. Taxonomy (GTDB): domain Bacteria; phylum Bacteroidota; class Bacteroidia; order Flavobacteriales; family Flavobacteriaceae; genus Altibacter; species Altibacter lentus. The sequence continues at coordinate 2,735,908 of NZ_KN050846.1, forward strand.
TTACCAGGGTTTCACAAGCAACTTTAGATTCTGGGTCGAAGGCTAAGAAATGATCGAGCAATGCATCACTAATCTGATCTGAAACTTTATCCGGGTGTCCTTCGGAAACACTTTCCGAAGTAAATAAATACGCCATATAAATGGTTTTTAAAAATTTAAAATTAACGGAGATTTGACGGAAGCGTCGAAGGTAGTTTGCACTGCCTTTAGCATTTTTTAGGGAGGTTGCAATCAGTCAAATCTTTCCTCTTTACTTTCTTCGGGCAAAAGTAAAAAAATAATGTGAATAGCGATTCCTTTTCAAAATATTTCAGAAAAAATTTGGATGTTCGGTTTTTCAATTCAATATTTGTACTCGTTAAGTTCACATCTTTATTGAAACGTTATCAAGAAAGGCGGAGGGATTAGACCCGTTGAAGCCTTAGCAACCCTTTCACTTGAAAGAAGGTGCTACATTCTACACAATTTACAATGGTGATAGATAACACAGGGATAGTTCTACCTTCTCTTCCTTTTCTTGATACATTTTAATTGCTGAAACGACCATCGTTCGGTTTTGGATTTTGAATTTTGACAATGTCAGAAAAAATGTAACTATGAAAGTAACACTTAAGCGTACCAATAACGATTACCTTTTTGAAGCGGTTGGTCCCAATGGAATTCCGGTACATATCGATAATAAGAGCAATGAGAACGTTCAAGGCGCGAGTCCCATGGAACTGGTGCTTATGGCCGTAGGGGGTTGTAATGCTATCGACATCATCTCAATTCTAAAGAAGCAGCGCCAAGAGGTGACTTCCTATACCATTGAAGTCGACGGGAAACGCAAGGAACTTAGAGACGCAACGCCGTTTGAAGCAATTCATGTAAGTGTCTTCCTGGACGGAAACATTCAACCTGAAAAGGCAAAACGAGCCGCGGCCTTGAGTTTTGAGAAGTATTGCTCGGTCTCCCTTACCTTGACAGGATGTGTTTCGGTTACCTATTCCATCATTCTTAATGGAGAAGCGATATGAAGGAGATCCTTAAGGCAATGAAAGAGCGCATTCTCATCCTGGATGGTGCCATGGGAACCATGTTGCAACGGTATAATTTTTCTGAAGCTGATTTTCGCGGTGAACGTTTCAAAGAGTATCATCTCTCTGTGAAAGGGAATAATGACCTTCTTTCCCTAACACAGCCTGAAGCTATTGCCGAAGTGCATCGCAAGTACTTCGAGGCCGGAGCAGACATTGTGGAGACCAACACCTTTTCCGGTACTACTATTGCTATGGCCGACTATGAGATGCAAGATCTCGTATATGAACTTAATTTTGAATCGGCTAAAATTGCAAAACAGGTAGCACAGGAGTTCTCTGAACGGGAACCCCACAAACCCCGGTTTGTAGCAGGAGCGATGGGCCCCACCAACAAGACAGCAAGTATGTCCCCAAATGTGAACGATCCGGGCTACAGGGCTATTTCATTTGAAGCATTGGCGGTAGCCTATAAACAACAGGCAGCCGCACTTATCGATGGCGGTGCGGATTTATTATTGGTGGAAACCGTTTTTGACACCTTAAACGCGAAGGCCGCTCTATTTGCAATAGACGAACTAAAAGAAGAACGCCAATTGGATATTCCGGTAATGGTAAGCGGAACCATCACCGATGCCTCCGGCCGAACCTTGTCGGGGCAAACTGCAGAAGCATTCCTTATTTCCATCTCCCATATTCCGCTCTTAAGTGTAGGTTTTAATTGTGCGCTGGGAGCCAAACAGTTGGCGCCCCATTTGGAAGCGATCTCTAGAAATACCACCTTGGCAGTCTCTGCTTATCCCAACGCAGGCTTGCCCAACGCATTTGGTGCCTACGATGAAAGTGCAGAACAGATGGCTTCACAGATCCGGGAATATTTAGATAAAAAACTGATCAACATAATCGGGGGGTGCTGCGGGACAACTCCTGAACATATCAAAGCGATCGCTCAGTTGGCATCGCAATATCAACCACGACCTTTTACTGTTTCGAACCACTCAACCGTAAATATATAAAGAGCTGTATGGAGAAAGGACTGAATGAAAAGCGGTATTTAAAACTTTCGGGTCTGGAGCCCTTGGTCATTACACCCGAAAGTAACTTTATTAATGTGGGAGAACGAACCAATGTGGCGGGATCCCGCAAGTTCCTTCGATTGATCAATGAGGATAATTTCGAAGCAGCACTGTCGGTTGCAAGACACCAAGTGGACGGAGGAGCACAGATCATTGATGTGAATATGGACGATGGTCTTATTGACGGAAAGGCAGCCATGGTAAAATTTCTAAATCTGGTGATGGCCGAACCCGACATAGCCCGGGTCCCTGTTATGATCGATAGTTCAAAATGGGAGATCATAGAAGCAGGCCTGCAGGTGGTACAGGGCAAATGTGTTGTGAATTCTATTAGCCTCAAGGAGGGAGAAACCGAATTCATTCGACAGGCTGCGTTGATCAAACGGTATGGTGCGGCTGTGATCGTCATGGCTTTTGATGAAAAGGGACAGGCTGATACCTTCGAACGAAGGATCGAAATAGCAAAGCGCAGTTACGATGTGCTGGTAGACATCGTGAAATTTCCTGCGGAAGACATCATCTTCGATCTCAATATCTTCCCTGTTGCTACGGGCATGGACGAACATCGCAAGAATGCGGTGGATTTTATAGAAGCCACGCGCTGGGTGCGAACTCATCTTCCCCATTGCAGCGTTAGCGGAGGTGTAAGCAATGTTTCGTTTAGCTTCAGAGGAAACGACACGGTACGGGAAGCCATGCACTCTGTCTTTTTATATCACGCAATCCAGGCAGGGATGAATTTAGGGATCGTGAATCCGGCGATGTTGGAGGTCTATGACAGTATCCCGAAAGATCTTCTGGAACGTGTTGAAGATGTGATGCTGGACCGCCGGGAAGATGCTACCGAAAGACTTCTGGATTTTGCCGAAACAGTGAAACAAACCAGTAAAGAAAGGACCGCAGATCTTTCTTGGCGTGAAAACCCGCTGCAAGAGCGCATTACACATGCGTTGGTGAAAGGCATAGACGAATTTATTGTAAACGATGTCGAAGAAGCAAGAACCGGTGTGGCTGCACCAATTGAGGTGATCGAAGGACATTTAATGATAGGGATGAATGTGGTGGGAGATCTCTTCGGAAGCGGAAAAATGTTCCTGCCTCAAGTGGTGAAATCGGCGCGAGTAATGAAAAAGGCAGTGGCCTATCTGTTGCCTTTTATTGAAGCTGAAAAGGACGGCAAAGCACAATCCAATGGAAAAATATTGATGGCTACCGTAAAAGGAGATGTGCACGATATTGGAAAGAACATTGTTGGGGTTGTTTTGGCTTGCAATAATTACGAGATCATAGATCTGGGTGTGATGGTACCACCGGAGAAGATCATTGCGGAAGCAAAAAAACACGCGGTGGATATTATTGGGTTGAGTGGTTTGATCACTCCTTCACTGGATGAGATGGTCTTCCTTGCTCAGGAAATGCAGCGACAGGACTTTAAGGTGCCCTTACTTATTGGAGGTGCCACGACCAGCAAAGCTCATACCGCAGTTAAGATCGATCCGCAGTATCGAGAAGCTGTAGTGCATGTAAATGATGCTTCGCGGGCCGTTACCATTGTAGGCGATCTACTTCAAAAGGAACATTCCAAAGGGTTCAAGGATCGATTGAAAGTAGAGTACGCCGACTTTCGGGAACGGTTCCTCTCCCGACAGTCTGAAAAGACCTATTTATCCCTGGAGCAGGCAAGAAGCAATCGATTGCAGCTGGATTGGAAGGATCCTAAAATCAAAGAGCCAAAGCACTTAGGGATTGAGGTAATAGAAGATTTTGATCTTGAGCATTTGGTACCCTATATCGATTGGACTCCGTTCTTTAGAAGTTGGGACCTACACGGAAAGTACCCCGAGATTCTTACAGATGCAGTGGTGGGGACCCAGGCTTCAGAATTGTATGACGATGCAAAGAAAATGCTTCAGAAGATCATTACTGAAAAGAAAGTACAGGCAAAAGCAGTCTTCGGACTCTTTAAAGCCAATAGCGTGCAACATGATGATATTGAGGTCACATCTCCTTCCGAACCACTTACAGAAAAGATCTATTTCAGAACGCTGCGTCAACAAAGTAAAAAAGCCGAAGGACGCCCAAATATTGCACTGGCAGATTTTATTGCTCCTTTGGAAACGGGAGTACAGGATTATATAGGTTGTTTTTGTGTCACCACCGGCTTTGGAACCGATGAACTTGCCAATGATTACTTGGCAAAACTGGATGATTACAATGCGATAATGGTAAAGGCACTGTCTGACCGACTCGCTGAAGCATTTGCCGAATACCTCCATAAGCACGTGCGTACCAACTATTGGGGATATGCTACTAACGAACAGCTTTCTAACGAAGAGCTTATAAGTGAACAATACACCGGAATACGCCCGGCACCGGGATATCCCGCCTGTCCCGATCATCTGGAAAAGCAAACCATTTGGGAGCTTCTGCAGGTGAAAGAACGTATAGGTGTCACGCTTACTGAAAGTCTTGCAATGTGGCCTGCGGCATCGGTTTCCGGTTATTATTTTGGACATCCTGAAGCGCGATATTTTGGCGTGGGTAAGATCAAGGAAGACCAAGTGGCCGATTTTGCAGAACGCAAGAAAATAGATTATGAAGTAGCCGAAAAATGGCTAAAAACGAATATAGCAGATTAGATGAAAGTTTTAGAACATATAGAGAAGGCGAATGGCAAGACCCAATTCTCCTTTGAGATCCTCCCTCCTTTAAAAGGACAAAATATACAGTCCATCTTCGATAGCATTGATCCGTTAATGGAGTTTAATCCTCCCTTTATTGATGTGACCTATCACAGAGAGGAATATGTTTATAAAGAGTTGGAGAATGGCCTGCTTGAAAAAAAAGTGGTGCGAAAGCGTCCCGGCACGGTGGGAATTTGTGCAGCCATACAGAATAAGTACGACGTGGACGCCATCCCGCATATCCTGTGTGGCGGATTCACAAAAGAAGATACCGAGAATTTTTTGATCGATCTTGATTTCTTGGGGATCGATAATGTAATGGCCCTGCGCGGCGATGCCGTAAAGAACGAAACGTATTTCACACCTGAGAAGAAGGGTCATGCCTATGCCGAGGAGTTGGTGAAACAGATCGATGCCCTTAACAGAGGCACTTATTTGGACGCTGAAACTTTAAATCAGGCGCAAACCAATTTTTGTATAGGCGTAGCCGGATACCCCGAAAAACACGCCGAAGCACCTAATATGGAAAGCGACATCCACTTCTTGAAAAAAAAATTGAAGAACGGCGGGGCGTATGTTGTGACGCAAATGTTCTTCGATAACGCGAAATTCTTTCTGTTTGTAAAGAAATGCAGAGAAGCAGGTATCGAAGCTCCCATCATTCCGGGATTGAAACCGTTGTCCAGTAAAAAGCAACTTAATCTTATTCCGCAGCGTTTCAATGCAGAGCTGCCCGATGCCTTGATCCAAGAGGTCCTTAAATGCAAAGATTCAGATCAGGTAAAGAACGTGGGTATCGAATGGTGCATCATGCAAAGCAAAGAGCTCATGGCACACGGGGTCCCTTTTTTACATTTTTATTCTATGGGTAAAAGCGATAATATAAAAACCGTAGCTTCACAATTGTTCTAAAATTTGTAAGTTTAATCCATAAGAACCATAACCTATGCTCTCCCGAAAAACCAAATATGGATTAAAGGCACTCACCTATCTGGCAAGGAAGGAATCGAATACGCCTGTGCAGATCTCTGTTATATCTGAAGCAGAGAACATCTCTCAAAAGTTTTTGGAAAGCATTCTTTTAACGCTTCGGAAGGCGGGATTCTTGGAGTCGAAAAAAGGCAAAGGAGGAGGTTATTATTTGCTGAAAGAGGCAAAGGATATTCCCATTTCTGAAGTCTACAGGGTGCTGGAAGGACCTATCGCCATGGTTCCATGCGTAAGTTTGAATTTCTATGAAAAATGCGATGATTGCCCCGATGAGGACCGCTGCAGTGTTCATAGGTTGATGATACAAGTAAGGGATAATACGCTTACCATCTTCGAGAATACCTCATTGGAAGATCTCATACAGCAAACTTCACAACGTCCAATGTAAATGATCCCAGCAAAAGCCGATATCGAAGCAGCCTATGCACGGGTGAAACCGTATGTACACAGAACACCTGTGCTTACCTCAAGCCTGATTAACAAACATATCAATGCCGAGGTCTTTTTTAAATGTGAGAACTTTCAGAAAATGGGCGCTTTTAAGATGAGGGGAGCCGTCAATGCCATTTTACAATTAAGTGAAGAAGAACGAAAAGCCGGGGTGGTAACACATTCTTCCGGCAATTTTGCCCAGGCAGTTGCTTTGGCCGCTCGTACCCTAGGGGTCCAAGCCTATATTGTGATGCCTTCCAATGCGCCCGGCGTGAAAAAGGAGGCTGTTAAGGGATATGGTGGCATTATTACAGAATCCTTGCCTTCCTTGGAGGATAGGGAAAGAGCGGCAGAAGAAATAAAAAGAGAAACAGGGGCTACATTTTTACATCCCTCTAATCAAATGGAGGTGATCCTTGGCAATGCAACAGCAACTTTGGAGTTACTCGAGTCCCATCCCGATCTGGATACTGTTATCACACCTGTTGGCGGTGGGGGTTTACTGGCGGGCACGGCCCTGGCTGTTCATTATTTTGGTAATCGGTGCACGACCATTGCAGGAGAGCCTTTTGCGGCAGATGATGCCTACCGCTCTTTCCATGCCGGACAAATAGAAACCAACACTACGGCCATTACCATCGCCGACGGACTTAGAACGCAGTTAGGGTCTGTTAATTTTCCCATAATTAAAGAACTAGTAACCGATATTCTTCGTGTGGAGGAAGCGGAGATCGTCGATAGCATGCGGTATCTCTGGGAACGATTAAAAATAGTGATCGAACCGTCTTCGGCGGTGCCTTTTGCGGCACTGCTACGTCACAAAGAACAATTCAGAAATAAAAAAATAGGCATCCTCTTATCGGGAGGAAATGTGTCTCTGTCACAGCTCCCTTTTTAGTCCTTAAATGCATTTTTATTTCGTTTTCAGATACGAAGTATTACTGTATATTTACGGCTCTTAAATTGGTATGAACAAGTTTTTTTGTATTCTAATTGCACTTCTTTCGTTTCAGCTTTCATGGGCGCAACAGAAGGAACTGAAACCCTTTTCAATAGAAGCAAATTATTTCTATGGAACGATCATGGAACACAATCCGGATATTTCCCACTTGATCACAGACCATCCCACGGGCTTGATATTAAAATACAACAGGAAGACCTACGGTTTCAATGAGGCCGAAGCGCGCTACAACTATCCGGACTGGGGCGTTACATTCATCTATCAAGATCTTAAAAACCCATATCTAGGAGAGAATTATTCGCTCTATGGACATTTTAACTGGTATTTTTTGAACCGAACACTAACGGTGGGAGTAGGGCAAGGTATTGCTTATGCGACCAATCCCTACGATCCGGAGACTAATTTCATTAACAACGCCTATGGAAGTACTTTTATGAGTTCGACCATTTTGCGGGCCAATTTCGTAAAGGAGAACCTTTTTGACGGATTTGGAGTACAGGCAGGGGTGGGGATCATACATTATTCTAACGCAAATTTCAAGGCACCCAATAACAGTACAAATACGCTTTATTTTAACGCAGGGATAAGTTATCAGTTCGACCATTACGATTTCCCCGGTTATATTCCCCTGGGATCCTGGCCAAGTTCCAATTATGCCGAACCTATACAATACAATTTTGTGGTTCGAACCGGCGTGAACGAAGCCGATGTGAACGGATTGGGGCAGTTTCCATTTTATACCTTTTCTCTTTTTGCAGACAAAAGGTTAAATTATAAAAGCACAGTTCAAGCGGGTGTTGATGTCTTTTTTTCACACTTTTTAATAGAATTGATACGCTTTCGTTCTATTGCCTTTCCCGAGGATGGCCTAACCGGCGATGAAGATTACAGGCGAATAGGAGTATTCGTAGGACACGAATTACGGTTCAGTAAGATCGCATTTGTTTCTCAGGTAGGATATTATGCCTATTGGCCTTATGAATTTGAAAACCGGGTGTACAATCGATTGGGATTAAAACGCTATTTTTATAACGACCGAATTTTTGCAAGCGCTACCGTGAAGGCACACTATGCCAAAGCCGAAGCTGTTGAATTTAGTATCGGTATACGATTAGGAAAAAAATGAAACAATACGCCTTTTTTATATGTAGCTTAGTTTTTTTCTTCTCATGCGATTCAGAGAAGGCTCCGGACTGTATTCAGGCGACTGGTGATATCGTATCTCAAACCTACGATGTGGATGCTTTTAAACGAATCATCGTTTGGAATCGGGTACAATTGTTTATATCTCAAGGTCCGCAGGAAGTACGGGTAGAGTCCGGTTCTAACCTAATAGATGAGGTTTTGGTGAGGGTTGAGGACAGTATTCTAAAGGTGAGTGATCGCAACAGTTGTAATTTTGTACGCGATTATGGTGTTACTAAAGTCTATGTCACGGCCCCCGATGTGGAAGAGATCCAAAACAGTTCCGGATTGCCTGTTCAGAATATTGGAGTCATTAGATTTCCTGTGCTCACTTTGGTTTCGGAGGATCCACTAAGGGAAGGGGTGTTTCATATAGACGGTGATTTTATCATGCGGGATCTCAATGTGGGAAGTTTGCTCATACGAGCCAACGGATTGTCTAATTTCTATTTGAGCGGAAGAGCATTCAATGCCAATTTCGCCGCCATCGATGGCGATGTACGCATTGAAGCCGAGGATTTCGAGATACAGAATCTCGTAATTTTTCACCGAAGCACCAATTTGATTAGGGTAAGACCCATGAATTCCATTCAAGGGAAAATTGTGAGTTTGGGAAATGTATACGCTACTAACAGGCCGGAGCTGGTCGATGTAGAAGAGCTATACCAGGGCCGTCTTATTTTTGAGTAGTTAATTCAGTGAAAAGTTTTTCGAGTGTGGTATTCTTTTGATGCAGCTGAAGTATCTTAAGGCCGTTATCATGGGCAAAGTCAAATACCTGAGCTCTCATATCCGTATCGGTTTCAAAATGTATGTGATACACAAAACCTACCACATTGTCCACTTTTGCTACTTTGGGTAATTGCTGAAGTGCGATCTCCTCGACACGGTAATCAAATTCTACCTCAATGATCTGTTTTTTATCTTTTTTAAGATCTTGAAGCTTTTTATCCAATACAATAACTCCCTTGTTGATTATGATCACCCGGTCACAAAGTGCTTCTACTTCCTGCATGATATGAGTAGAAAGTAGTATGGTCTTTTGCTTTCCGATGCTTTTTATGAGTTCACGGATCTCGATAAGTTGATTGGGATCCAATCCTGTGGTGGGTTCGTCCAAGATAAGCACCTCGGGATCGTGCAGTAAGGCATTTGCAAGTCCTACACGCTGGCGGTATCCCTTTGAGAGTTGCCCTATTTTTTTATGGGCTTCAGGCGAAAGACCTGTGCGAACAATAACATCTTCTATGTGCGTGGATGCAATCTTATATATGGCTGCATTAAAGGCAAGGTATTCCCGTACATACATGTCCAGATACAGCGGGTTGTGTTCCGGGAGATATCCCACACTTTTTTGGATGCCTAGATCGTCCTTAGAAAGTATGTGGTTATTCACTACCGCGGTTCCTTCCGTAGGTTTCAAATAGGTAGTGAGGATCTTCATCAGCGTAGATTTTCCGGCACCATTCGGCCCCAGAAATCCAACGATCTCGCCTTTTTCAATAGAGAAGCTAACAGCGTTCAGGGCTTTCTGGTCGCCGTAGGTTTTCGTGATATTTTCTACTTGTATGGACATAAGTTCTTCAGAAAAACAAAACTACACAAAAATAACGCGCAGCGGCACCTTCCTAAAATGTAAAATTTTTAATAAAAGATTTTCAGTACGTAAATTATTAGCTACTTTAGCTGCAATGATAATAACCGTACAAAAACACCCTATTTTAATTAGATGGCGTCATTCACTGAACTGTTGCTAAGAGGGATTATTGTATATATATAAATTTGCAGTTTGTTGAAAGTCCCTTCCGGGGCTTTTTTTATTTCTGAAAAGATCTATGGAGAACAAAAAAGAATTGAGAAATTGGCTGGATGCTTTTAAGCTAAGTCATCCTTTGGTCATCGCCGGTCCTTGTAGCGCCGAAACTGAAGCACAGGTGCTAAAGATAGCCCATGAGCTTAAAGAAACCGATACTACGGTGCTGCGTGCCGGGATCTGGAAACCTCGAACAAGACCGGGAAATTTTGAAGGAGTGGGTGCTTTGGGATTAAAATGGTTACAACGCGCCAAAGAAGAAACAGGTCTATTGACCACTACCGAAGTTGCCAATGCAAATCATGTGGACCTCGCGCTGGCACATGATATTGATATTTTGTGGGTAGGTGCCCGAACGACGGTCTCTCCATTCATGGTGCAGGAGATCGCCGATGCATTGCAGGGAACCGATAAGACGGTTCTTATAAAAAACCCTGTAAACCCTGATCTCGCCTTATGGCTGGGAGCGGTAGAGCGTTTTTATAAAGCAGGGGTGAAGAATCTGGGTGTGATCCACCGCGGCTTCTCGACTTACGAAAAGACACGCTACCGGAATAATCCGGAATGGCAGATACCTATCGATCTTCAAAATAGGTTTCCCGATCTGCCTTTGATCTTGGATCCCTCACATATTGCAGGGAGACGGGACATTATCTTCGATCTTTGCCAAACCGCATTGGATCTCAACTACGACGGGCTTATGATCGAAACTCATTATGACCCTGAAAATGCATGGAGCGATGCCAAACAACAAATAACACCGGCTACTTTGGATCAAATGACGGTCGACCTTCGTATTCGTAAAACGGAAGACGATGCGGTGGAATTCAACAACCAGTTGAATACGCTACGTACCCAAATAGACGTGATCGACAACAAATTGGTAGAAATGTTGGGGAAAAGAATGAAGATCGCAGATTCCATAGGACTTCTTAAGAAAAAGAACAACGTGGCGATCCTTCAGGTCAAACGATGGAACGAAGTGCTGGGGCGCATGATACTGGAGGGAGAGGAGAACCAGTTAAGTGAAGAGTTTATTTTACGCATTTACAAAGCAATTCACCAGGAATCCATCAATCACCAGAAGAAAGTGATCAATGAATAGAAAAAAGACCCGCTTATGGCGGGTCTTTTTCATTATTGTTTTAAACGTTTAAAGATATAGCGGGTAATAAAAATTCCTTGCCCGTCATCTTTGCCCGAATCGCTTTCTACAGCACTGCTTACAAAGGCGAGGTCCCAGCCTTCGGCTAACATGGTGTTGATTTTTGAGGTAATCACTGCATCATTGGCAGCAATGTTCTGGAAACGGATTCCGCCAAGATTATAGAAGTTAAGAAGTTTCGTTTCGTCAAAATCTTTCACGCGTATATCAGACCGATCCGACTTGTTTCGTGTATTGTCGTCCTCGGTTTGTGTGGTAGTGAATTCTTTGTAGTCACGCTCGGCATTGGCCGAAATCAGGCGCGAACGGCCCAAACCGTTTGGAACGATGGATTCTACGCTGGTGACTACCTTTACCTCGTATTGTTGTGCGTGAAGCTCAACAGCTATCAAGGCAACGAAAAGCAATGTGAAAAGTGTTTTTTTCATGTTAATTGAGTTTTATGGTTTTTACAGCGTAAAAATAAATATTTATAGCACGAGTTATTTTTTATTTTCTGAATTTTGCAATAGATGCAAGGCACTGTTTATAAATCTACTGGAAGTTGGTATACCGTGAAATCACAGCAAGGTGATTTTTACGAATGCCGTATCAAGGGAAAATTCAGGATCAAGGGGATTAAAAGTACCAATCCGGTAGCCGTTGGAGACGAGGTGACCTTTGAAGTTGAAACGAAGGGGGATGAAACCATTGGTGTAATATCGGGAATAGAAGAGCGAGAAAACTATATTATTCGCAGATCGGTCAACCTTTCAAAGCAAACACATATTATAGCCGCCAATATTGATCTTGCCTTTTTGGTGATCACCCTTAATAATCCGCCTACCTTCACCACCTTCATCGATCGGTTTTTGGTTACTGCGGAAGCATACCATATTAAAGCAGTTTTGTTATTCAATAAGATCGATACCTATTCTGAAGAAGAAATACTGGAGGTTAAATATCTCGCTGCCTTATATAGGAGTGTTGGTTATGAATGCGTGGGTATTTCAGCAAAAACAGGTAAGAATGTAGAAAAGATAAAACAGCTCATGCAGCATAAGGTTTCTATGTTCTCGGGACATAGCGGTGTGGGTAAATCGACGCTTATCAATGCGATTGAACCCGGATTGAACCTGAAGACTTCCGAGATCTCCGAACAACACCAGCAAGGCCAGCATACTACGACGTTTGCAGAGATGTTCGATCTCTCATTTGGTGCGCAAATTATTGACACACCCGGAATTAAAGGCTTTGGGGTCGTAGAAATGGAAAAGGAAGAATTGGGAGACTACTTTCCCGAGTTCTTTGCCATTAAGCATTTGTGTAAATTCAATAATTGTCTGCATCTGGAAGAGCCGCATTGTGCTGTAAAAGAGGGATTGGAAGACGAAACGATTGCATGGTCACGTTACAAGAGCTACCTTCAAATATTGGAGGGAGAAGACGAGCATTATCGAAAAGACATACACAACCCATGAGAGCGATCCTACAACGTGTGAAAGAAGCTTCGGTCACGGTGGATGGTGAAATTGTTTCGAAGATAGGCACCGGATTTCTAGTGCTGTTGGGAATTGAAGCCGAGGACAATCAAGAGGATATCGAGTGGCTTTCAGGAAAAATTGCACGAATGCGTATTTTTTCAGATGCGACTGACGCCATGAATCTTTCCTTGGAGGATGTTGGAGGCGAAATTCTCGTGGTAAGTCAGTTTACCTTACATGCCGGCACCAAAAAAGGAAATCGCCCTTCGTTTATAAAAGCCGCTCGTCCCGAAATAGCCATCCCGTTATACGAAACATTTGTAAATGAACTTTCTACGTTAATATCTACCCCGATCCAAACAGGTGTTTTTGGTGCAATGATGGATGTGGCGTTGGTTAACGACGGTCCCGTAACCCTTTTTATCGATTCAAAAAATAAAGAATAACATTTTTTAGGTTCGGGTAAATTAATATATTGCCGCGGGAGAATACTTTATGAAAAAATTATTTTTATTCGTGCTATTAGCCACCGGCTTTAGCATCTGCGCACAATCCAATTATGCTATTTCATCTATTCCTTCGGAATTGTTACTTGGTGCTAATAGTGTCCTTTTACAGCACAAAATCCAAGTTGATGTATCAAAGGAAGCTCATATGGAAGTTCGGGTCGATCGTGTGGTGACGGTCCTTAATAAAATGGGCGATGCCTATGTGCGTGCGGTAGCATACTACGACGACGATGTGAAGGTTAGAAAGATTGAAGCCTATGTTTATGATGCTTCAGGGAAAGAAATGGAACATTATCGCAAGAATGATTTTAATGATGTCAGCGCTTCGGATGGATTCTCACTCTATACAGACGATCGGGTCTTGTACATGGATTACACTCCAACCAGATACCCCTATACAGTAGCATTTTCTTATGAAAAAGTAAGTAATACGACCGCATTCTTGCCACGGTGGTATCCGTTGGAAGGAACTGCCACAAGTACCTTGGAAAGTAGTTATACCATTACCTATAATCCGGTTAATACCGCTAGGTATAAAGCTGTGAATTTGGAGGGGTATGATATCGCTATTTCAGAAGAACCTTCAAAAATAATTTGTCGTGCTCAAAATTTGAAAGCAAGAAAGTTCGAAGAGCATAGTCCTCCTTTTTTAAATACAGCGCCTCAGGTGCTTTTTGCTTTGGATCGCTTTTACTTGAAAGGTGTCGCCGGTTATGGAAAGGACTGGAACGAATTTGGCAGGTGGATGGAGCGATCCCTGCTGGGCGATGTGAACGATCTTCCAGAAGCAACCATTGCGCAAGTCCGATCGCTGGTTAGCACAGAAAAAACCCCTCTTGACAAAGCTCGTAAAGTCTACGAATTCGTTCAAAATAAAGTGCGGTATATAAGTGTTCAAATAGGGGTAGGGGGCTGGAAACCAATGTTAGCCTCCGAAGTCGATAAATTAAGTTACGGCGATTGTAAAGCACTTACCAATTATACCAAAGCTTTATTGGACGCTGTGGGTGTCCCATCCTATTATACCGTATTGTATTCGGGCCCCAATGGACGAGATTTTGATGAGGATTTTTCAGCCATGCAAGGGGATCATGTTATCTTAGGCATTCCAAGCGACGACGATATTGTATGGTTAGAATGTACCAGTCAGGATATGCCATTTGGCTTTGGGGGTACGCATAGTGATGACAGGGATGTATTGGTCATTACTCCCGAAGGAGGAAAAATCGTGCACACCAAAAAATATGCGTTCGATGAAAGTCTTCAGCACAATACAGCGAGTGTGCAATTGGATCCTGACGGCGGATTGAAGGCTCAATTTCAAAGAAGATCCATGGGGCTTCAGTACGACCAAAAGTACTATCTGGAGAAGTTCGATGCGCTCAAACTAGATCAATATTATAAGGAACATTGGGATTACATTAACGGATTTACGATTGACTCGATAGCGCTTCAGAACAATAAAGAAGATATTGTTTTTCTGGAGGGGCTGAAGTTAACCGTTCCAAAATATTGCTCTTTCATTGGTGAAGATTTGCTTTTGGCACCCAACCTATTCAATCAGTCACAATTTATCCCGCCTCGCATTACAGATCGCAAACAACCATTGTTTCTTCCAATTGGGTTTAAGGATGTAGATCAAATTGAGATCGAGTTGCCGGAAGGATTTGTACTGGAAGAAATACCGGAAGGGTATACTGAAGAAAATAAGTTTGGCTTGTACAGTTCACAAATTGAAAGAATTTCGGCAAGAAAAATTCGCTATACACGAACGCTAATCATTAAGAAAGGAACATTTACAAAAAATGACTATTCAGATTATAGGAATTTTAGACGGAACGTTTCAAAATGGGATAAATCCAAAATTCTTTTAAAAAGAGCATAGACGGCTTCACTCACTTATCGTTAATTTCAGTAACAGACTCACCAAAAAAAAGCAGTAAAAAACTTTTTAAACATGAAAACAACCATCCTATCCACCCTAATAACTATTTGCTTTTTACAATATTCTTTCGCACAAGATTACAGATTTGGAAAAGTATCAAAAGAAGAATTGCAACAAACAGTCCATCCTCAATATCCGGACGCCGATGCCGCTATTCTTTACAGAGAACATAAATCACAAATTGAATATGTTCCCGGAGAAGGGTTTGAATTAGTCACAGAAGTATTCGAAAGAGTCAAATTGTATACCAAAGAAGGTTTTGATTGGGCCACACACAAAGTTAAGCTGTATGAAGGCAATGGAGGGGATAAGGAATCTCTGTCTTCGTTAAAAGGATATACCTATACATTGGAAGGTGACAAGATTAATGAAAATAAACTGCGGAACGACGGGATCTTTGAAAATAAGGAAAATAAATATCACAATACTACTACTTTTACCTTGCCGGGAATTTCAGAAGGTTCTGTTATTGAGTATCAATACAAGGTGCGTTCCCCATTCGTCTCCGATATAGATATCTATCGTTTTCAAGAAAGTATTCCTGTTGACAAGGTTTCCCTGGAATTTGCGGCACCCGAATATTACGAGTATAAATACTATCAAAAAGGCTGGCTGTCTTTTTCAATTAATGAATCTTCTCATACTAAAAAGATTTCTAACACTAGTATGGTGCGCTTCACCAATATTGGAACTCCTACTGAAAGTAGAGCGGTCACAAGAGAATTAAATTACCTTGAGAAAAAATATTCTGTTCTATTGTCTAATGTTCCACCAATTCGAAAAGAAGCTTATGCCGGAAATTTGGATAACTACACAGCTGCTTTACAATTCGAACTGTCATATATAAAATTTCCAAACGATCCCATTCGATCATTTACTTCAACTTGGGAGGATGTTTCCAAAACAATCAATAAATACGATTCTTTTGGCGATGAACTGGAAACAAATAATTATTTTAAAGATGATATTGACCGGTTATTAAGCGGAACGACCAGTGAGAATGAGAAGATCCTCAAGATATTCGAATTTGTAAAAGCGCAAATGAACTGGAACGGATATCATGGAATGTTCGCCAATGAAGGGGTCAAGAAAGCGTATAAGAGCAATACAGGAAACGTTGCCGATATCAATTTGATGCTTACAGCAATGCTTCGATACGCCGGAATAAATGCCAACCCTGTTTTGGTTAGTACAAAATCCAATGGGATCCCTCTTTTTCCAACCATGAACGGATTCAATTATGTGATTGCAGGGGTGGAGGTGCAAAACGACGTATTACTTCTCGATGCTACAAACAAACGTGGCGAAATTGGGTTGCTGGAAGCAAAATTACTTAACTGGCAAGGACGCATCATTCGAAAAGACGGTAGTTCCAACTGGGTACCGCTTAGTCCTAAGGAACATGCAGTTAATAACACGATGTTGAGTGGTACAATTGCCGAAGACCTATCAATAACCGGAAATGCACAAAATAGATTTACCGGACATTATGCGATGGAATACCGAGAGGAGTATGGGGCTATTAACGACGATGAAAAGCGCAAGAAGATAGAAAAGGGAAAAGGAGAACTGGAAACATCGGGCATCGCTTTTAACAATCTAAACATTCCTTATAAGCCTGTAGAACTTTCTTATGAATTTGAGTCTTTCGATGCTGTGGAGAACATCAGTGGAAAACTCTATGTTTCGCCATTATTATTTTTGACCGAAGCCGAAAATCCCTTTAAGGCTGAAGAACGCCAGTACCCAATTGATTTTCAATACCCTTTTAAAGATCGTTATCTTATTGCGCTGGACATTCCTGAAGGATATTTAGTAGAATCCCTCCCCGAGTCTGTAACATTTGCTTTGGACAGAAATGCAGCTAGTTTTCGCTATGCGGTAAATGCTTCTGGAAATAAAATTCAGGTTTCTGTGGAATTATCTATGAATGAAGCCTTATTTTTACCTACCGATTATGCGAATTTAAAGAAATTCTATCAGATGCTAATCGACAAGGAAAACGAAAAGATAGTACTCACTAAAACCTAAAGTATGCAATTGCAAGACGCCCAGTTGGCTGTGGATACGTGGATAAAGAACCATGGCGTTCGCTATTTCAATGAATTAACGAATATGGCCCAGCTCACCGAAGAGGTGGGCGAGGTCGCCCGGATCATAGCCAGACGTTATGGCGAGCAGAGCGAGAAGGAAAGTGATACACATAAGGATCTTGGAGAAGAACTTGCCGATGTTGTTTTTGTAGTGCTTTGTTTGGCAAACCAAACCGGAGTCAATCTGCAAGAAGCATTCGATAAGAAACTGGCACTTAAAACTGAACGCGACCACGACAGGCATCATGACAATAAAAAGCTACAATAATGTTTAAAAAAGTAGTGACATATCCGGGATTCTGGAGATCTGTGGTTTCCTTGGGACTGGCTTTTGTCCTTCTTTTCCTGCTTATTAAATGGGCTATTGAAGGATTTTCGTTTGTCTACCTAACAGATCGTGATCCGCTGTTTTTTATCCTTGGTACCCTTGCCGCGGGGTTTGTGTATGGTTTTTTTGTAAGCTTCGGAAAGTTTAGAGCAAAATTAAAGGCTAAAGAGAACAGAAAATGACGGTGCTGTTGCAAAAGGCCAAATCGCCCGTGCAATCAGTGTCTGTTACGATCACAGGCTCTAAAAGCGAATCAAATCGTCTGTTGATCCTAAAAGCACTCTTTCCGGCGCTAACCTTGCACAACCTTTCCAACAGTGATGATACCAAAGTCCTTCAAGCAGCGCTGCAACAGCAGAGCGGAAATATCGATATTCATCATGCGGGCACTGCAATGCGGTTCCTTACTTCTTATTTTGCATGTCGTGAAGGGGTGGATGTTCTTCTAACTGGGAGCGAACGCATGCAGCAACGTCCTATAGGCATTCTTGTCGATGCCTTGCGCGAGCTGGGAGCAGATATATCGTATACTCGTACCAGGGGGTTTCCTCCGTTGCGCATCAAAGGAAAAGCCCTTGCCAACGATACAGTTAGGATCCATGCCAATGTTAGCAGCCAGTACATAACCTCAATGTTGCTGATCGCACCTTCCTTAACAAACGGACTCACATTGCAGTTAGAGGGGACGGTAACTTCCATGCCATATATTGAAATGACATTACAGCTTTTGAAAAAAATGGGGGTTTCGTGTTCTTTTTCTGAAAATATGATTCGTGTGGCACCGGCCGCTGCCATTGCACCTACCGACTTCAGAGTAGAATCTGACTGGAGTTCGGCATCCTATTTTTACAGCTTGGTAGCCCTTTCTGAAGGATTATCAGTGACACTGAAACATTTTAAGGAGAACAGTTTGCAAGGGGATAGCGCGCTTGTTTCATTGTTCGAGACATTAGGGGTCAAGACCATTTTTAATTCCTCTGAAGCCTCGATCACGCTAAGCAAACAAAATGTTGTGTTCCCGGATAGTGTATTGTTGCATCTGGCAGATACTCCCGATCTTGCACAGACAATAGCCGTGACTTGCTTCGGACTGGGAGTGGGGTGTCATCTCACCGGATTGCACACCTTGAAGATCAAAGAAACCGACCGGCTTTCAGCATTAAAAACTGAATTAGAAAAACTGGGTGGCTCGGTCGTGATCACACCAGATTCGCTTACGTTGACTTCTTCAGAAAAGATACGTGATCAGGTTACCATCGAAACCTACAACGACCATAGAATGGCTATGGCATTTGCGCCCTTAGGGTTGAGAACAACTGTACACATTAAAGATCCACAGGTAGTTTCAAAATCCTTTCCGGGATTTTGGCAAGACCTCGAAAAGTGCGGTATTTCAACCGATTTCCAATAATAAATACACTTTTACTTGACAACCCCTATGTGGAGGTTGTATATTTGCCACCTTTTAAAGTCAACAAAAATATTGTCATTATGGGAATGAAACTGTCACATTTCAACTTCAATTTACCACCGGAATTACTCGCTGAATATCCTGCAGCAAATCGGGATGAGTCACGGTTAATGGTGCTCAATCGTAAAGAAAGAACCATAGAGCATAAGATGTTCAAGGACCTTATCGATTATTTTAAAGAAGATGATGTGTTGGTGCTTAACAATACCAAGGTATTCCCGGCCCGTTTGTTCGGAAATAAGGAGAAGACAGGAGCTCGTATCGAGGTTTTCTTGCTTCGGGAACTTAATTCTGAAACCCGTTTATGGGATGTACTGGTAGATCCCGCAAGAAAGATACGTATTGGAAACAAGCTTTATTTTGGTGATGACGAGTCTTTGGTTGCGGAAGTGATCGATAACACGACCTCCCGCGGAAGAACGCTTCGTTTCTTATTTGACGGGTCTTATGAAGAATTCCGAAGCAAACTTACAGAGCTTGGAGAAACCCCTTTGCCAAAATATATAAAACGAGAGGTAGAGCCCGAGGACGCTGAGCGTTATCAAACCATCTTCGCCAAGAATGAAGGGGCTGTGGCCGCGCCTACCGCAGGTCTTCACTTTTCGAAACATCTGTTAAAACGCCTTGAGATCAAAGGGATCAACTTTGCAGAGGTGACCCTTCACGTAGGTCTGGGGACATTTAGTCCTGTAGAGGTGGAAGATCTGTCGAAACATAAAATGGACTCTGAAGAGATCATTATTACTGAAGATGCCGTTCAAACCATCAATAAAGGCATTAAATCGAAGCGTCGTGTGTGTGCTGTTGGAACTACGGTGATGAGAGCGTTGGAGAGCTCGGTTTCTTCAGATCATACGCTGAACGATTATAGCGGATGGACCAACAAATTTATTTTCCCTCCGTACGATTTTAGCATTGCCAATTCTATGGTGACCAATTTCCACACCCCAAAGTCAACCTTATTGATGATGGTATCAGCTTTTGCAGGCCATGAATTTATTAAAGAGGCCTATGCCGAAGCGATCAAGGAAAAATATAGGTTCTATACCTACGGAGACGCCATGTTAATTATCTAACGATGGCTTAAAGATAAAAAAGACCCTTGCTTTCTACAGCAGGGGTTTTTTATTTCTAAACTTTTGGTTTTCAAATATCAAAATAAAAAAGTACCTTAGTATATTGTAGCAGAGCTAACGGCTTATTATGAAAAAACTTCTACTGTTGTTTTTTATATTAATGATCCCAATGATGGGTCATGCGCAGGATTTCGCTGAAGATGTTCCTGTAAGCTGGCAATTGAACCTACAGCAACGAAATACACCTATAGAATTACCCCCGCTGGATCTGGAAGCCGTACATGCCGAAGATGCCGTTAATGATCTTGATAAAAGTCAGCCTTGGCGCTATGGGATTACCAGACCTGTAGCGATAGATATTGAAAAAGATGGGGTTTGGACCACGCTTCCCAATAATGCAGGAAGACTATGGCAAGTGGCGATCAAATCCACCGATGCGATAAACCTTAGTGTTAATCTGGATGCGTTTTACATTCCTAAAGGAGCTCGCTTTTTCTTGTTCAACGGCGACCAGTCCGATGTTTCTGTACCCTATACCGATGCTTCAAATCGGTCCAGTAATAATTTGGGCTCTTGGTTTCTCCAAGGGGATGTGATCTGGCTGGAGTATTATGAGCCACCTTACATTTCCGAAGATGTTCAATTGACCGTTACCAGCGTGATACATGGTTATCGTATGGGTAACATCACGACTATTGCTCAAAACATAAGAGGGCTCAACGATTCCGGAAGTTGTAATTTTGACGTGAATTGTTCTATTGGAGCCGATTTTGACGATCTAAAGGATGTTATTAAAAAGGCGATCACATTACTGAATCTTGGGAACGGTTATCTGTGCACCGCTTCTTTGGTGAATAATACAGCAGCCGATAAAACACCATTTTTGCTTACGGCCAACCATTGTCTTCAGGATAGCAACCCCGAATTCTGGTCGGTACGTTTCAATTGGATAAGTCCTACGCCTGTGTGCGGGGAAGAAGCTGAAAGTGCCGATATTCAAACGAACTTCACTATGAGTGGAGGTCAGGTAAGGGCCAGTAATACAAAAAGTGATTTTGCGCTGGTTGAGCTTTTCAATAGAATTCCGGAGTCCTGGGATATCGCCTTTGCCGGTTGGAATAATTCGGATGCGATGCCCCAATTTGAGGTGGGAATACACCATCCCAATGGTGATATCATGAAGGTGTGCAGAGATAATAGCGGCGCTACTAAGGACGTAGCATCAGGAACCGATGTCTGGCTCATTGGCGGCGGCGCTGCCGGTACCGGCAATGGTTGGGAAATTGGAACTACCGAGAGCGGTTCCTCCGGCTCCCCGCTCTTTAACGAGAAAGGACATATCATTGGTCAGCTCTATGGAGGACAGTCATTCTGTGACGGGACCAGTAACAACGGACAATATGATATCTATGGACGGTTTGCTGTTTCTTGGGATTTTGGAGACACACCGGAAACCCGCTTAAAGGATTGGTTAGATCCCATCAATAGTGGACAGACAACCATAGAGACCTTACAGAATATATTGAATGTGCAGGATATCGAGCTCACCGGTACGCTGGAAATTTTTCCGAACCCGGCAAATACCTACATCACGGTGATGAATAGCCGATATCCAAATCTATCGTATCAATTCTTCAATGTGTTAGGGCAGCAGATCGTTTCAGGATCGGTTTCCAATACCATGAATGTCATCCAGGTGGCTACGTTTACTGAAGGCATTTATTTTCTACGCCTAAAAGATGAGGAGTCCAATCAAGAGATCACTAAGAAGATCCTTATCCAAAAATAAGCATACCCCTTTTTCGAATGCTAAAAAACTACTAAGACAGCCGTCTTAGTGCGGAGGATACTGTATTTTTGCATCAATGATTTCAGAAAAGAAGGACATACGAGCATTATCCAAAGGAGAACTTCGAGATTTTTTCGAAGGAATTGGAGATAAAGCCTTTCGTGGCAATCAAGTATATGAATGGTTATGGGGTAAGGGCATCCATAACTTTGACCAGATGACGAATCTCTCAAAAGAAACTAGAGCGCATCTGGAAGCGAATTTCGTGATCAACCACATACAAGTGGACAGCCTGCAAAAGAGCAATGACGGAACCATTAAGAATGCCGTAAAATTGCATGACGGTTTGGTAGTGGAATCTGTGCTCATACCTACAAAAAAACGTACGACAGCCTGTGTATCTTCTCAGGTAGGATGTAGCTTGGATTGTAAATTTTGTGCTACAGCACGCCTAAAACGCATGCGTAACTTAAATCCGGATGAGATCTACGATCAGGTCGTGGCGATCGATCAGGAAAGTAAATTATACCACGACAGGCCCTTGTCTAATATTGTTTTCATGGGAATGGGAGAGCCACTCATGAATTATAAGAACGTACTTGAAGCCATCGACAAGATCACTCACAAAGAAGGCTTGGGAATGTCTCCAAAGCGTATCACCCTTTCCACATCAGGTGTGCCAAAAATGATCAAGAAACTTGCAGACGATGAGGTAAAATTTCACTTGGCCGTTTCGCTGCATTCTGCGATACAGGAGAAACGGGAGCAGATCATGCCGTTTGCCAAGAGTTTTCAGTTGGTCGACCTGAGAGAATCCTTGGAATATTGGTATGCCAAGACGCAGCGTAGGATTACGTATGAGTATGTGGTTTGGAAGGGAATCAACGATGAAAAAGAAGATATCGAAGCTTTGGTACAATTCTGTAAGTATGTCCCATGTAAAGTAAACCTTATTGAGTACAATCCCATTGATGACGGTGAGTTTCAGCAGGCATCCATAGAAGCGACGGAGACGTATATAGCGGCTTTAGAGAGGCACAGGATACCCGTTACCGTACGCCGCAGCCGTGGCAAAGATATTGATGCTGCGTGCGGACAGCTCGCTAATAAACAATAAAAAAAGCGACCCTAGAGTCGCTTTTTTCGTTATTGATATATAGTAAATTGATAGAAAAAAAATGGAGTGCCACAACAGAGGAGGATGTCTCCATATGCAAAATCTAATTCTATCTTAGGCCTTAAACCATTGTTCGGGTAAAAAGGGTCTAATGCGCATTCAATCTCATTCAAAACAAGATTTGCTTGAGTTGCAGTTAATAAAAATTGTCCACTAGATAGATTAAAAGGTGATTGTGTAAGTTCAATCGACGTCGAGACACCACCTATAGGTGTAGAATTAGGATATGTGAATGGATATTTTGATTGAATTAATGTTTCTAGATCACCCGGTTGTGTATTTGGATTAGGATCGAAATGTTGACTTAAATATTGAGCTGCGCTAGTAAGTTGAGCTATTGGATAACTTGGGTTGTCAGATAAGCAAGAATTTTGTTGTGATTTCTTTAATAGATTTTCGATATAGGCATTGCTACGTTCTTGTTCGAAAGCTAATTTTGTGTTTTCAAACATCAAATTTTTCGACCTAAATGATTCTAGAATTTTTGGGTCTTGTTTTTTTAGTTCAAGGTTAAAAACTTCATCTTCATTGTACCCTTGATCTTTTTCGCAAGAGGTGACAAGTAGAATAATTGCAATAAATAACATAAATTTTTTCATGATATATTAATTTAAAAGTGAATACAACTAATTAAATTAAAATGTCATACAGGGGCATCTATAATAAAATTATAGAATGATATTCTATATTGGGGAGAGTTCAGAATAAAATAACTGAAATTAAAAGTAGGAAAAAACTTACTAATAAACAAATTTTTAATAATAAAAAAGCGACCCTAAGGTCGCTTTTTTTATCTGAAATGTCAAGAAAATATTATTTCTTGATCACTTTAAATGACTTGCTTGCACCATCGATGGTTACGGTAGCAATATACACGCCTGACTTCAAAGAAGCCATGTTTACTACCGCATTGGTAGTATTCAATTTCTGTGCAATTACTTCTTGACCTAAGATGTTGTAAAGCGCAACGGTTTGGATAGGAGCATTCGCTTTAAGGTTAAGGTTGCTGTCGGTATCCATAAAATACGCAAAGCCTTCAAAATTATTATCCTCAATAGAAAGCGTGGCAGCTTCAACTTTAATGTCATCTAGACCTATAAGCCATTCATCTGTAGTGTCGTGATGTCTAAATGCAATAAATACATCTTGGCCAATAAATGCATCAAGATTTATATTTACAGTTTCTCCTCCTTGAAAAGCTAAGGTGGTTGATAAAACGGGTGTGGCAGCTAAAATATCAGCTTGAGCACTACTTGTAGTGACGGTCACAGAATAGGTTTCACTAAAAAATGCTGGATCAGTTCCTGAACCCACAAAATAACTTAATTCTACTCCTGTAGCTCCCGGAGGAATACTAATCATTGGCAATACAAGGATGTTGTTTGGTGAAAGTGCTCCTTGGCCCCCATTACCTCCTGCACCGGTAGTAATAAAAGAAGCCGAAATAATAAAGTTATTTCCCATGTAAATATCACCGAAGGGTTGGGTAAAATTTGCTGGATTTGATAACCCCCAATTAAATCCATCTCCATCTACATCATAAGATAGAAAATCACCTGGAATATCTGTATCTTCCCCAACATTGTCAGATACAGTAGCTGATTCAAAATCTTCTTCATAAAGCACATTTTGTGCGCTTAATGTTACAACAGCAAGCAGTGCTGCCAATAAAGTAATTTTTTTCATTTTAATTAATTTTTAGAAAGTTATATGTTATCAAAAATAAGAAATCTTAGTGAATTGTAAGATACGTTTCGATTTTATTTATTTTTACCTTTGGATGAAAATTGTCTCTCAAATAAAACAGCCCATCGAATTTGAAATGGAGCTTTTCGAAAAAAAGTTCTCGGTGGCCATGTCTTCCAAAGTTTCGCTTTTAAATAGGATCACGCATTATGTTGTGAATCGAAAAGGCAAGCAGATGCGTCCCATGTTCGTTTTTCTAATTGCCAAAATGACCAACAACGGTGAAGTGAATGACCGCACCTACCGCGGAGCTTCTGTGATCGAGTTGATCCATACGGCTACCTTGGTTCATGATGATGTTGTGGATGACAGTAACCGCCGCCGCGGATTCTTTAGCATCAATGCGTTGTGGAAAAATAAAATTGCGGTTTTGGTAGGCGACTATCTTTTATCCAAAGGACTTTTACTGTCCATTGATAACAACGATTTCGACCTTTTAAAGATCATTTCGGTGGCGGTGCGCGAAATGAGCGAGGGCGAATTGCTTCAAATAGAGAAGGCGCGAAAATTAGACATCACCGAGGCGGTCTATTTTGATATCATACGTCAAAAGACTGCAACCTTGATAGCAGCCTGCTGCGCTATGGGCGCACAATCTGTGAATGCGCCTAAGAGCGAAGTGGAATCGCTTCGTAAATTCGGGGAACTCATTGGCACGGCATTTCAGATCAAGGACGACCTATTCGACTATGGCGATGAAAAGATAGGCAAACCTACAGGCATTGATATCAAAGAACAAAAAATGACGTTGCCTCTTATCTATGCGTTGAATACCGCTTCGGAACAGGAAAAGCGCTGGTTGATCAATTCAGTAAAAAATCACAATAAAGACAAACAACGGGTAAAAGAGGTTATCGATTTTGTAAAGGAAATTGGAGGGCTTTCGTATGCGGTAACCAAAATGAAAGAGTATCAGCAACAAGCACTTCAAATCCTTCAAACCTACCCCAACTCACCCTATAAGGAGTCACTGGAGCTCATGGTCAACTACGTTATCGATAGAAAGAAGTGATCTTCAGAAACGAAACCTCGCTCCAACATTTTTTCACCTTCAGGCAACCATTTGCTAAAACGCTGCGTCTTTAATAATAGAAGCGTTTAAAAAAACCAAGTTTGTGAAGATTGTATCATTACATAAGAACTATAGTAAATTGATCGCAAAGGCGGGAAAAGGGGACCGCAGGGCACAACACGACCTGTTTGAGCTCTTTGCGCCAAAGATGCTGAGTATATGCAGACAGTATGTAAAGAACACCGAGCAGGCGGAAGATGTGATGATCACCGGTTTTACCAAGGTGTTTAAATACCTCCACACGTATAAGTCGGAGGGAAGTTTTGAAGGATGGATCCGTCGTATTATGGTAAATGAATCTATTTCTCAACTTCGCAAGGATAAAAAATTAGGCTTTGCAGATGAAACCGAAATCGAGAATTCCATGGATCATGTGGCTTACATTGAGACTGCTTTGGAAGTGGCAGAGATCCAGGCGATGATAGATACACTGCCGGATGGTTACAAAACGGTCTTTGTCTTGTATGCCGTGGAAGGCTACAAGCACAGTGAGATCGCCGAATTATTAGGGATAAGTGAAAGCACTTCGAAATCACAACTGTTCAAGGCTAGAAAAATGCTTCAGTCGAAAGTAGAACATAATACAATTAGTTATGGCACCCATTAAATTTGAAGAGAATATTAGAGAAAAGTTGCAGGAGCGGGAGCTGTCACCGTCCAAAGATGCCTGGAAGAAACTGGAAGCAAAGCTGGAGACCGAAGCACCACAAAAAAGCAACCGGAGCTTCTGGTTTGCCGTTGCAGCTGCGGTCGCCGCACTGTTGATCGTAGGGGCGTTGGTTTACAGCCCATTTCAGCAAACCCCTAACGGGAGTCTGGTAGAGGAAGCACCTGTAAAAGTTAAGAAAGAAGAAAGCACCAAAGAGATCGTTCCGCAGGAGATCACTTCTTCGGAAATTGCTTCGGAAAGTCTTTCTTCTGAAGAAAAAACAGAGGGCGGATCGCAGGTAGCTCAAGAGAAATCCCTTCCGAAGAAAAAAGAAGCTCTTCTGAAGCAAAACGAAACCCCTTCTGAAGCACTTGCTCAACTTGAAAAGAAAAAGACAGATGATGTTCTCACTGCTTCCGAAGCGATCGCGATAAAAGAAAAATCGTTTGAGGATTCAAAAGCAGAAGAAGTCATCAATGAGCTTAAAAAATTAAAAGAATCGAATATCGAGATCACCATAGAGGAAGTCGATGCGCTTTTGGCCAAGGCGCAACGGGAGATCCAAACACAGCGGATCCTTACGGAAAGCACACAAAAGGTAGATGCGGCGGCACTGCTTTTAGATGTGGAGCTGGAGTTGGAACGCAGCTTTAGGGATAAGGTGTTCGACGCTTTAGGGGACGGTTTTGAGAAGATTCGAACTGCCGTCACCGAACGAAACAATTAACAATCATTCATCAATCAAGCTTTTCCATCCCTCTCTACTCGGGAGGGAGGCCGGAAGAGCGCTAAATCAAAAATTACAATATGAAAACTATTACGTATTGCATCGCAGTGGTGCTTTGGGCTATCGCTATGTCTTTTAGTTTGGCACAGGAAACCGATCAAGAGAACACGATCGAATTCCTGAAGGCAACAAAAGAACGGATCATCAATGAAGAAAAGGACGCATTAAAACAAGAGGTCGAACGTATCAATCGCCGTCTGGAAAATGAAGAGATCTCTTATGAGGAAGCTGAAACGTTAAAGAACGAAGCAGCCGAAAAACGCGCAATGAACATCGAGAACCGACTCGCTATTGTTGATAATAAGATCGCTTTAATAGAGCGAAACGGCGTGGATGAAGAAGAAAACAACATTGTAGTGATCGGGTTTGGCAAAGATGACGAAACCGAAGGATCGCTTTTTGGCATTCAGTTCAACAAGTCGAATGAAAGGAAATATGACCGGCGAACCTACAGCGATTTTGTTTTGGCCGTAGGTTTAAACAATGTGATCACCAAAGGGGAGTCTCTAAACGACAGCGATTTTAAAATAGGCGGGAGCCGATTTGCAGAGATCGGTTGGGCCTGGAAGACGCGGGTCTTCGAAGAAAGTAACTGGCTTCGTGTTAAATACGGATTCTCTTTTCAGTTTAACGGATTAAAACCTACCGACAATCGATATTTTGTGGATACCGGTTCTCAAACCGAATTGCAGGAATTTCCTGTGGATCTCGATAAATCAAAATTCAGAATGGACAACCTTGTATTTCCGGTTCACTTTGAAGTAGGTCCCTCTAAAAAGATAGAAGGAGAAAACTATTTTCGATATTCAACCTACAATAAGGTGAAAGTAGGAATTGGGGGCTATGCCGGCTTTAAACTTAGCTCACGCCAAAAATTAAAATATACCGCCGATGGGGAAGACGTAAAAGAAAAGCTGAAAGCAGAATATAACACGAATAATTTTATTTACGGCTTGAGTGCCTATGTAGGTTGGCGAGAAACGGCTCTGTATGTAAAATATGATCTGAATACCCTATTTAAGGATAATCCGGTAGAAATGCGAAATATTTCTCTGGGGTTGCGATTTGATATGGACTAAGAAACCTGTGTTTCCATCGATACATTAAAGCTCCTGTAAAGGAGCTTTTTCTTTATGGGAAAGTATAATTTTTAATAGTATTTTTACTGAAAATTCATTCATTCCATTGATTTCAAAAAACACTATCGATTCTGTATTCGAGACCGCCCGGGTGGAGGAGGTGATAGGTGATTTTGTACAACTGAAGAAATCGGGGAGTAATTTTAAAGGATTGAGTCCTTTTAGTGATGAGCGTACACCCAGTTTTATGGTGTCGCCCGTAAAGCAGATATGGAAGGATTTTTCCAGCGGAAAAGGAGGGAATGTAGTGGCTTTCTTAATGGAACACGAGCATTTCACCTATCCTGAAGCGATCCGGTATCTGGCAAGAAAATACGGGATCGAGATCGAAGAGACGCAGCAAACCAACGAAGAGAAAGAATCTGCCAACGAGCGCGAGAGCTTGTATCTGGTAAGTGAATTTGCCAAGGATTATTTTCATACTACTTTGCTGAAGACCGAAGAGGGGAAAGCCATTGGTCTTTCGTATTTTAAAGAGCGGGGTTTTACCGAAGAGACGATCAAGAAATTTGAATTGGGCTATTCCCCCAATTCATGGGAAGCCTTCACAAGCCATGCCATTAAAAAGGGATACCAGCTGGAGTACCTTGAAAAAACGGGGCTTACTATTGTAAAGGAAGAAAAGCAGTTCGATCGTTTTAAAGGGCGTGTGATGTTTCCCATCCTTAGTTTAAGCGGAAGGACACTTGGCTTTGGCGGAAGGATACTCACCAACGATAAGAAAGCAGCGAAATATCTCAATTCTCCCGAGAGTGATATCTACCATAAAAGCAAAGTGCTTTATGGTATCTACCATGCAAAACAAAGCATTGCGAAAGAAGACAATTGTTACTTGGTTGAAGGTTATACCGATGTCATTCAGTTCCATCAAAAAGGGATCCACAACGTAGTGTCATCTTCGGGAACGGCCCTTACCGCAGAACAGATACGCCTTATCAACAGGCTTACTAAAAACATCACACTTTTGTTCGATGGTGATGCAGCGGGTGTTCGCGCCTCTTTACGCGGGGTGGATCTCATTCTGGAGCAAGGGATGAATGTGAAGATATTTACATTCCCCCCGGGTGAGGACCCGGATAGTTTTGCTCGCAGCAATACGATAGAAGAGATCGCATTGTATCTGGAAGAGCACAGTCAGGATTTTATCAATTTTAAGGCTTCGCTCTTGGCTTCGGAAGCTAAGAACGATCCGGTAAAGAAGGCAGAGACCATTCGGGATATGGTGTTGAGCATCTCCAAGATCCCGGATGTCATTAAGCGTGAGGTGTACATACAAGAGTGTGCTCGGCGTATGGATATAAGCGAGGAGGTCTTGTTCAATACGTTGGCGCAGATCCTTCAGAAGGAAAAAAGGGATGCCGGCAGGAAACCAAAACCTGAGTCGGGTGAGATGCAGGTAATTGCTTCAGAAAATAAAACGGTTACGAAGGTAGATGTCCAGTTCGAGCTGGAACGTAAACTCATTGAATTGTTGCTCCTTTATGGAAAAGAGGAGGAAGATTTTGAGGAGCTTCTTCTTGAAACCGATGAGAAAGGAGCCATTGCATTAAAACCGGAGACGCATAAGGCTAAGGTCTATGAAAAGATCTATCTCGACCTTCAGGATGATGAGATAGAATTTGCCAATGATACTTTTAAGGAAGTGTATTATGCCATTATCAATAAACTGACTCAGGACACCAATTTCCAGATCAATACTTTGGTAAACGAACTTGAACCCGGTACTGCAGAAACAATTTCGCACATTCTTATGGAAGAAGAGAAATACCAGCTGCACAATTGGGAGGGCAAGGATATTTATGTGAAAGAGAAGAACACTTCCATTGCTCAAGTAGTAAGTGAGACCATCTTGAACCTAAGAAGATTTCTGGTTTCCCAAAAGATCAATGAGCTCTCCAACGAAATTAAGGATGGCGACAGCGCCGATAAAGAAACAAGGCTTCAGGATATTGTTGATTATATCACCTTGAAAAAAGTACTTTCTGAAAAATTGAATCGGGTATTGTAATTTACCCGAATTGAAACATTCTGGACTGGTGAATAAGGTCTGCCAGGTTATCCACCTTTAACTTTTTTAGTAAACGGGTCTTATACGTGCTTACTGTTTTTTCATTAATGTTGAGTGCATTGGCAATATCTTTATTGCGTTTGCCGCTGGATAGTAGATTTAATACCTCGATCTCTCTGGAAGATAATTTTTTGTACCGGCTAATAGCGCTGGTCTCTCCCACATTACGACTCGTGAAGGTAGAAGTAAGTTCTTCGTTAAGGAAGATACCGCCTTTCGCAATTTGTTTAAGAGCCTTTAAGAATACTTTTGTGGACGCAGTTTTTGGAACGTATCCCGCCGCACCGGATTTAATGGATCGCAGGGCATAGATCTCTTCGGGGTGTGTGGAAAAAATAAGAACGCGCATTTTTGGAAATTCGGTTTTGATGCCCCTTAATGCATTAATTCCGTTAAGGTTGGGCATGTCAATTTCCATGATAAGAATATCGGGTTGTTCTTCCTGTAGGTTCTTGTACAATTCGTCCCCATTATTGGCTTTTCCGATTATGGTGTAATTACTGTTCTTTTTTAACATACAGGCGATCCCTTTTCGGGTCACAGGATGATGATCTGCAATAATGATTTTCTTCATTTTATAGTCTTTAACGATGCGAAAGACACTTAAAACAACTGCGATGCTAAAAGTGTGAGGTTTTGTAATATTTATACTACAAATCAAAACTAAAAAAAAGTTAAACTACTTAAGATTAATTTCGTTCAACAACACGAAAACTCGTTAAATAACGGTTAACTTTTTAGAGAGGGGGGTATTTCGCAGATTGGGATGGGTTTCATTTTGTGTTGGTTGGCAGAATTGAGCCTTGAAAAGATCTCAAAAACGATTTTTTGGCGTCCGGAAAAGTCACTTTTTGTCTTTCCTTCGTCCTTCATTTTCATCGCCCACTCCAATTCATCGTAACTGGCACCAATTTGATCCTCGTCAGTTCGACTGTCGCCAAATAATCCGTCGGTTGGAGCTGCTTTTAAAATCGATTCGGGGACATTTAAATAGCTGCCAAGAGTATAGACCTCGCTTTTAAGAAGATCGGCGATAGGACTTAGATCCACTCCGCCAT
Source organism: Altibacter lentus (assembly GCF_000746845.1). Classification (GTDB taxonomy): domain Bacteria; phylum Bacteroidota; class Bacteroidia; order Flavobacteriales; family Flavobacteriaceae; genus Altibacter; species Altibacter lentus. The sequence continues at coordinate 2,767,600 of NZ_KN050846.1, forward strand.
CACCGTATTTGGTGTAGAATCCCACTCCAAAATCCTCTACCTTGTTACCGGTACCGCATACCAAATAGCGATGTAGCCCCGCAAAATAGTACAAGGTCGTCATTCGTAAACGTGCACGGGTATTGGCAAGACTAAGGTCCAAATGTGTGTCGTCTACGGTAAAGGGGGCGTGTTTTTTAAACGATTCGAACACGGGGGTGAGGTCCACTCGCACATCACTCACATTGGCGAAATTCTTCTTGAGAAGGGCAATGTGCTCTTCACCTCTGGAAACCTGGCTTTGCGCCTGATGGATGGGCATTTCAACACATAACGTTCGCAATCCCGTACGTGCGCAAAGACTTGAGGTTACCGCAGAATCGATACCACCACTAATGCCTACTACGAAACCTTCCATCTTGGCACTCACGGCATATTGTTTTAGCCAATTTACAATGTGGTCTGCTACTTTTTCTGTCTGCATTTTCTACGGTTTAATCGTTTATAATAATACCTTTGCCACACAAAAATACGCTAAAAGTAAAATTTAAAAAAGGGAATGACGTTAAAGACAAGCCAAACCCGTTTTATAATGAAATATATCATTTTCACAGTGCTCGCCCTTCTGTTTCTATCCTGCGAATCGAAGTTGGATGTCACAGAGGAGATCGAAAGGATCCCGGTAGATCTAAACATTGTTCGATTCGATAAGACCTTTGCGGCAGCTTCGGTCGAGGAACTTCCAACATTAAAGGCACAGTACCCTCTCTTCTTTCCGGAACAGTATGCAGACAGCATCTGGGTGCAGCGCATGCAGGATACGCTTCAGCAACAGTTACACATGGAAGTAGCGCAGCGATTTCCGGATAATTCGGTCTTGGAAGACGATCTCACACCGCTCTTTCAGCATATAAAATATTACTTTCCGCAGTTTGAAATACCCAAGGTCTACACTACCACGTCGGATGTGGATTACCGCAACAAGGTGATCGCTGTGGACAGTCTGCTCGTTATAGCGTTGGACACCTATTTGGGAGAAGCACACCCTTTTTATGAAGGCATTCAAAAATATACGGTAAAGAACATGAAGCCTTCTCAAATTCCTGTGAATGTCGCCGAGGCCTATGCGCAAAGATATATTGCACCTCCTCGCGATAGAAGTTTGCTTTCGTTGATGGTTTACTACGGAAAAATTCTGTATCTCAAGGACCTTTGGTTGCCCGAGGTTTCCAATGCCGAAAAACTAGGATATACCGAAGCCGAATACCAATGGGTTAAAGATAATGAGATCGATATGTGGCGCTATTTTGTGGAGAACGAATTGCTGTACAGTACAGATCCAAAGCTGCCTCCGCGTTTTATCAATCCGGCACCGTTTTCTAAATTCTACCTTGAGATCGACAACGAATCCCCGGGTATGACCGGCAGATACCTGGGATGGCAGATCGTAGCGTCTTATATGGAGAACAACCCTGCAAGCCTTCAGCAATTAAGTATCCTTGAGGCCGAAGAGATCTTTAAAAAGTCGAAATACAAACCAAAAAAGAACTAATGTCAGCACATACTTCAGAAATTAAAATTCAAGTAGATCTTGATGAGAACAAGATCCCCGAGAACCTTCAATGGACAGCCGTAGACGGAGGGATTACTAACGAAGCGGCCAAAGCCGTATTCCTGTCGGTATGGGACCATAAATCCAAAGAAGCACTGCGCATCGATCTCTGGACCAAAGACATGCCGCTGGACGAAATGAAGATCTTTTTCCACCAAACGTTGACTGCTATGGCAGATACTTTCGAGCGCGCCACGTCCGATGAAAAGATGAGTGCCACCATGCGTGATTTTTGCCATTATTTTGCTGAAAAGCTTGAGCTGAAAAAAGAATAAATAGCTGCTTTTTTGAACAAAGGGAGAAATAAAAAAGCTTAGTTAAGTGAGGCTTTTTCTATATTCTGAAGTTTTCATCATTCCCTTTAGGAACTGTGTATCGTGTTGTTGATCGAATCAATATATTGAAGCAATTCGTCACGTCCTTCAGATGAGGTGGCCGAGGTCACAAAATACTGCGGTGTTTCCTCCCATGTCTCCAGCAATTTTTGAAGATACGTTTCAATATTTCTTGAGAGTGCCTTCGGTTTTAATTTATCTGCTTTTGTAAATACAATGGAAAAAGGGATTTGATTCTCGCCCATCCATTGCATGAATTCCAGATCTATGGTTTGTGGCTCATGACGGCAATCGACTAAAACGAAAGCCGAAACGAGCTGCTCTCGTTTACTGAAATAATTGGTAATGAACTTTTGAAAGGTCTTTTTGGCAGTTTTTGAGACCCGCGCATAACCGTAACCGGGGAGATCGACCAGATACCAATTCTTATTGACTAGAAAATGATTGATCAATTGAGTCTTTCCGGGGCGTCCGCTCGTTTTTGCCAGACTTTTTCGTTGCATTAACATATTGATCAACGACGATTTTCCCACATTAGAACGACCAATAAAAGCATACTCGGGCAGTCGGTCTTTGGGACATTTGGCAACATCGCTGTTGCTCATTACAAATTCTGCCGATTTGATCTGCATACGCTACTTTTTATGTTCTTTATTTAAGTGGAAATACCCCAGCCGGTCAATACTAAAAATCGCGTTCTTGCAACCATGCAAAAAGAAGCTCGTTAAAAGTATCCGGATGTTCCATCATAGCGGCATGTCCACATTTAGCGATCCAAAAAAGATCGGAATCCGGTAGCAACTCATGAAATTCTTTGGCTACCTCCGGCGGTGTAACATTGTCGTCCTCCCCCCAAATGATACAGGTGGGTGTGTCCATGTGAGGAAGGTCCTTAGACATATTATGCCGAATGGCACTTTTTGCGATCGCAAGCGTTCTAATCAACTTGTTGCGGTCGTTAACCGTTGCATATACTTCGTCTACGATCTCCTTGGTTGCCACTTTCGGATCATAGAACACATTTTCGGCTTTTTTCTGAATGTAATCGTAATCGCCTCGCTTGGGATAACTCTCTCCCATAGCACTTTCGTACAAGCCGGAACTACCCGTAATGACTAGTGCTTTTATCTTTTCGGGATAGAGTTTTGTGCAGAGTAAACCAATATGGCCTCCCAGTGAATTTCCCAGTAGGATAACATCTTTGAAACCTTTATGGTCGATGAATTCCGAAACGTATTTTGCAAAATTCTTTACATTGGTTTTTAACAAGGACATTTTGTAGATAGGTAATTCTGGAATCAACACCTTGTATCCTTTTGGCGGAAAAAATTGGGTCACCCCGTCAAAATTACTTAGCCCGCCCATAAGTCCGTGAAGCACAATAATTGGGGTTCCTTCGCCCAATTCTAAATAATTAAATTTTCCTTCTTTCTTTAGCTGGTTCGTCATTGTGGTTAATGCAATTAACAAAGGCAAAAGTACACAAATTTATTTCACTGATTCAATTTATAATTCCTCCTTCAAATTTGCAAACACACCCTTCAAAATGGTTTGTAGTGGTAAAACTTATCAACAATGTGGTAAATTGTGGTAAATTGTGGGAAAAGTTCTCTATATTTGAATTTAAAATTTTGTTAAAGAATACCCCTCATGGTCAACCTTATAGGGACATACGAGTGTAAAGCCGACGTAAAAGGAAGGCTTATGGTGCCTGCTCCATTGAAGAAGCAGCTTACTCCTGTGATGACCGAGGGATTTGTAATTAAGCGAGCGGTTTTTCAACCCTGTCTTGAAATGTATCCCATGAACGAATGGAATGCATTAATGCAAAAAATGGGTGAGCTCAATCGCTTCAACCGTAAGAACAACGATTTTATTAGAAGGTTTACCGCCGGGGTAAAGACCGTAGAACTGGATGCTACCGGGCGACTACTTATTCCAAAGGATCTACTGTCCTTCGCGGGTATTACCAAAGAAATTGTCATCTCCACTGCGATCAACATTGTGGAGATATGGGATAAAGAAAAGTACGAACAAGCCATTGACGACGCTGCCAATGATTTTGCAGATCTGGCTGAAGAAGTAATGGGAGATGCAAGCGATGCTGCTCATGGAATATCATAAACCGGTATTATTAAAAGAAACGGTTGACGGTTTGAACATCCGCCCCAATGGGGTCTATGTGGATGTCACTTTCGGCGGCGGAGGTCACTCCAGAGAAATTCTTTCCCGCTTGGATGAGAACGGCACATTGATCGCTTTCGATCAAGATAAAGATGCGCTTGAGAATGCTATCGACGACCCGAGGTTTTTATTGATTAATCAAAATTTCAGGTATCTCAAGCGCTTCTTGCGTTTTCATGGCTATAAGCAGGTTGATGGGATCCTCGGGGATTTTGGTGTTTCCTCCCATCAATTCGATGTGGCCGAACGAGGGTTTTCAACACGATTTGAAGCCAATCTGGATATGCGTATGGACCAGAACAGTGCTTTTTCGGCCTACGATGTGGTTAATAAATATGAGGAAGCTCAATTGCGCAGTGTTTTGTTTCAATATGGCGAGTTGCGGGCTGCACCGGGAATGGCTCGCGTGATTGTTGCGGCTCGGGCCAAAGAACCCATCAAGACCAGCGAGCAGTTGAAGCAGGCCTTGGGGCGGTTTCTTCCAAAACATAAAGAAAACAAGATCCTTGCACAGATTTATCAGGCGATTCGCATAGAGGTCAATCAGGAGCTGGAAGCCTTAAAGGAATTTTTAGTGCAAACACAAGAAGTGCTTCGTCCGGGAGGCCGACTTAGTTTAATAAGCTATCACTCCCTGGAAGATCGATTGGTAAAACGATTTATTCGGAACGGGTTGTTTGAAGGGGAGCCGGAGAAGGATGTCTTCGGAAGGGTAGAAGTACCCTTCAAAGCAGTAGGAAAGTTTAGTATTCCTTCCGAAGCAGAAATAGAAACGAACAACCGTGCGCGAAGTGCAAAACTTCGGGTTGCAGAAAAACTATAGAACATAAGAGAAAAGCATACCTGCGAAACAAATGAAGAAGAGCTTTTACAATATCATGAAAGGAAAATTCTTAATAAGCGATGATGCTTTTAAGAACTGGCGGTTTATCATCTTCCTTTCGGTATTGGCCCTTATCATGATAGCAAGCTCGCACAGTGCCGATAAAAAAGTGCATCGCATCGCACAACTAAATAACGAGGTAAAAGAATTAAAAAGTGAATATGTAGATGTGCGCATGCGGCTCATGCAAACAAAGATGGAAAGCAAGATCATTGCGGCGATGGCCCGGCGGGGATTACAACCTTCGGTCACGCCGCCACAAAAAATCAAGATAACAACAAAAAAGTAACGCGGTGGCCATAGAGGAAAAGAACATATTGAACCGCTTGTATTTTGTCGCCGGATGTATGTTCGTCTTTGCGATCGCTGTTACCGTGAACTTGATAAAAATTCAATTTGTGGAAGGCGAAAAGTATAGAGACCTTGCGCTTAAGAACACAACTAAAAACTTTACCATCCCGGCCAATCGAGGAAATGTGTACGCCGATGACGGAAGCTTACTGGCGACCTCTGTACCCAAGTACGACATTCGGTTTGATGCCGTAACGGTTACATCCCAGAATTTTAAAGAGCACATGGTGCCGCTTTCCATAGAGCTTTCCAAGATGTTTGGAAAACCGGCCTCTTTCTATCAAAACAGTTTTCGGAAAGCACGCGCCAACAAGAACCGCTACATGTTGGTCGCAAAGAACCTGGGGTATTCCGACTATATGCGTGTTAAAAAAATGCCGTTGTTCCGTCTTGGTCCCTACAAAGGAGGGATTATCGTAGAACAACGTACGGTGCGTGAACATCCAATAGGGAAGATCGCCCAGCGTACCGTAGGGGATGAGGCCTACGACAGACCGGGTTACTATGCAGTAGGACTGGAAGGAGCTTTCCATGAACTATTAAAAGGCAAGGAAGGACACCGGCTGAAGCAAAAGATTGCCAAGGGGCAATGGAAACCGGTGTATGATGATAATGAGGTAGAACCTCAGGATGGTTACGATATCGTTTCTACCATAAATGTGAACATTCAGGACATTGCGCATCATGCACTTTTAAAACAATTGGAATATTACGAGGCCGAGCACGGAACGGTGATCGTAATGGAGGTGGCGACCGGTGAGATCAAAGCCGTTTCGAACCTTGGCAGGACCAACGACGGCACCTATTACGAAAAATTGAATTACGCCATTGGAGAATCACATGAACCCGGTTCTACATTTAAAGTGATGGCGCTCATGGCTGCATTGGAAGATAAAGTGATCGATACGTCCACCGTGGTCGATACCAAGGAAGGGGTAAAGGCTTTTTATGGCAGAAAGATCTATGACTCTCATCGGGGTGGCTTCGGAAAGATCTCTGCCGCCAAAGCATTGGAGGTATCCTCCAACATTGGTCTGGCGACCATCATTGATGAAAATTATGCCGCCAATCCGAAAAAATTGATCAACCGTTTCAAAAGTTGGCATCTCACCGAAAAAACTGGCGTTGCCATTAAAGGTGAAGGGGAGCCTTTTATTCCGGAACCCGGTCACAGCAAATGGTCTAAGAACGCTTTACCATCCATATCGTACGGGTATAACCTTCGGCTCACTCCTTTACAAACCCTTAGTTTTTACAACACCATTGCCAATGACGGGGTCATGGTGAAACCTCGCTTTATTAAGGAGGTTCGTGCCTGGAACCGAAAAGTGGAAAGCTACGATACCAAAGTGATCGACACGAAGATCTGTTCCGACGAAACCTTGAAAAAGATCCAAGAGATCCTAAAAAATGTTGTAAAGCGCGGTACGGGGAAATCGTTGTATTCACCCCATTTTTCCATGGCAGGAAAGACCGGGACCGCACAGACGGAGTACTGGATGGACGATTGGCGTGAAAACCGACGGTATGTTTCTTCCTTCGCGGGATATTTTCCGGCTGAGAATCCAAAATATTCCTGCATTGTTGTGATCCACAAACCCAGTATTAAGAAAGGCTATTATGGCGCAGATGTTTCAGGACCGGTCTTTAAGCGTATTGCGCAAAAGATCTTTACAGACGCACCCACCGTAGCAGAGATCGCCAATATTGATACTTCAGATCCTGCCATTGCAATGGATTTTGAGAATTACTATGCCAAGGTGCAGACCCGTTATGAGAAAATTCCCAATGTAAAGGGAATGGCGGGGATGGATGCCGTTTCTCTTTTGGAGAATCTTGGATTAAAGGTAAGAATTGAAGGGAACGGTAACGTGACCTCACAGTCAATAGAACCGGGAGAGGTTTTAAAACAAGGTACACAAATACTATTAAAATTATCGTGATTCTGCTTAAAGACATACTCTATAAGGTAACCATCGAAAAGGTGATTGGGAACACCTCTGTGGCTGTTACCAATCTTGAATTCGACTCCCGAAATATAGGGTTGAACGATGTGTTCGTAGCAGTTCGGGGAACACAAACCGACGGACATGACTTTATAAAAATGGCGGCCGATAAAGGAGCGATCGCGATTATTTGTGAGACGCTTCCCAGTATGATCATTAACGGGATCACTTATGTTCAGGTTGTGGATGCGCATCGGGCGCTTGCCTTAATGGCTGCCAATTATTACGAGAATCCTTCCGAAGCAATTAAACTAATTGGCGTGACCGGTACCAATGGTAAAACTACGGTAAGCTCTCTATTATACAATCTTTTTAAAGCAGCCGGCTACGAAGTGGGGTTGCTCTCCACCGTACGGGTCATGGTTGGGGATGTGGAACACAAGGCGACTCATACGACGCCCGATTCTTTAACGATCAATAAATATCTCCGGAAAATGGTCGATGCAGGTGTAACCTACTGTTTTATGGAAGTAAGTTCACACGGAATCCATCAAAAACGTACGGAGGGGCTTCAATTCGCAGGGGGCATTTTTACCAATCTATCGCACGATCACTTAGATTACCACAAAGATTTTGCCGAGTACCGGGATGTAAAGAAGAAGTTCTTTGATCAACTACCAAAGTCGGCTTTTGCACTTGTCAATATAGACGATAAGAATGGTACTGTGATGCTTCAAAACACGCCTGCTAAAAAATACACCTACGCACTCAAGTCGTATGCCGATTATAAGGTTCAGATTTTAGAAAATCAGTTTACAGGTCTGCTGCTGAAGATCAACAACAATGAATTATGGGTAAAGCTCATAGGGAATTTCAATGCGTATAACATGCTTGCCATTTACGCCACTGCCGATCTTTTAGGATTAGAAACACTGGAGATCCTGCAGCTAATGAGCACACTGGAAAGTGTCGATGGTCGCTTTCAGTATCGGGTTTCGTCTACCAATATCACCAGTATTGTAGATTATGCTCATACCCCCGATGCCTTACAGAATGTATTGGAAACCATCAATAGCATAAGAACCGGTAATGAAGAGCTTATCACCGTGGTTGGATGTGGCGGAGATCGGGATGTGGAAAAGCGTCCGAAGATGGGGCAGATCGCAGCCGCTCTTAGCAATAAGGTCATTTTTACCAACGATAATCCCAGAAGCGAAGACCCGGACACTATCATCAAACAGATGGAAGCCGGCGTATCGCCGGAGCACTTTAAAAAAATAATTTCCATTACCGACAGGAAGCAGGCCATTAGAACGGCCTGTCAGTTGGCGAATCAGGGAGATATTATTCTCATAGCCGGGAAAGGACATGAGACCTATCAAGAGATAAAAGGTGAACGTTTCGATTTTGACGATTTTAAAGTAGTGAATGAATGTATCAACGCCCTAAATAAGTAGACCATGCTGTATTATTTGTTTGAATATTTAGAACGAACCTACCAACTACCGGGGGCCGGGCTGTTTCAGTTCATCACCTTCCGAGCAGCTTTGGCAGTGATCTTGTCTTTATTCATCGCAGCGGTTTACGGCAAGAAGATCATAAATTATCTGCGACGTAAACAGATGGGTGAAACTATACGTGACCTTGGTTTGGAAGGCCAGAGTGAAAAGGCCGGGACGCCTACCATGGGAGGGATCATTATTATTTTGGCCACTGTGGTTCCTGTGTTGCTCTTTGCCCGTTTGGAGAACATCTATGTGATCTTATTGCTTATTACGACGCTTTGGATGGGAACGATTGGTTTTATAGATGATTATCTAAAAAAATTCAAGAATGATAAAGCAGGTCTTGCGGGACGGTATAAGGTTGTCGGGCAGATAGGTTTAGGAATTATAGTAGGTGCGACCATGTTCTTCCATCCGGACATTACTGTGAAACGAGAAAAGGTCAATCCGGTGAACAGTGTCGAATCCATTACCCAAAATTCACCTCGGGAATTTTATGATGCCGAGAAGACACTATTGACCACGATTCCGTTTGTGAAAGAGAATGAGTTTAATTACGAACGTCTTATCGCTTGGGCAGGACCCGATTACGCCAAATATGCCTGGCTCATTTTTATTCCTATTGTGATCTTTATCATAACGGCAGTATCCAATGGAGCCAACCTCACCGATGGGATCGATGGTCTTGCCGCCGGAAGCTCGGCCATAATTGCGCTCACCCTTGCCATTTTTGCATGGGTTTCCGGGAACGTGATTTTTTCAGACTACCTCAACATCATGTACCTCCCCAACACGGGAGAACTTACCATTTTTATAACGGCTTTTGTAGGAGCACTCATTGGATTCCTTTGGTACAATGCCTATCCCGCTCAAGTATTCATGGGGGATACAGGAAGTTTGACCATTGGAGGGATCATCGCTGTGATCGCCATTGCAATTCGAAAGGAATGGCTCATCCCTATTCTTTGCGGGATCTTTTTAATGGAGAACCTATCGGTGGTGATGCAGGTAAGCTGGTTCAAGTACACGAAGAAGAAGTTTGGTGAAGGACGACGCATTTTTAGAATGTCACCGCTGCACCATCATTATCAAATAAAGGGGTTTCACGAAAGTAAGATCGTTACACGATTCTGGATCGTCGGGATTTTTCTGGCAATCCTTACCATCGTCACATTGAAAATTCGATAGTAGTGGCAGGTAGGTTGGTCATATTAGGAGCAGGAGAAAGTGGGGTAGGAACTGCCATTTTAGGCAAAAAGAAGGGGTTTGAGGTGTTTGTTTCAGACTTCGGAAAAATTAAAGACAAGTACAAACAAGTTCTTTTACATCATGAGATCGAATGGGAAGAAGAGGGACACACCGAAGCAACATTACTTTCAGCAACTGTAGTGATGAAAAGTCCGGGGATCAAGGATACCGCTTCTGTAGTAATGAAATTGAAGGAAAAGGGAATCCCTGTTATTTCTGAAATAGAGTTTGCTTCTCAATACACCGAAGCGACCATCGTTGGAATTACCGGCAGCAACGGAAAAACCACAACGGCAACGCTTACCTATGAACTGCTAAAGAACGGTGGATTGAATGTAGCGTTGGGTGGAAATATAGGGAAGAGCTTTGCCGAGCAAGTGGCCGAAGATATATACGAGCACTTTGTCTTGGAATTGAGCAGTTTCCAGTTGGATGGAATCGTGAATTTTCGACCGCACATTGCAGTGCTTACAAACTTGAGTCCGGATCATCTGGATCGATATGATTACAAGTACGAAAATTATATCGCTTCCAAATTCCGGATAACAATGAACCAGACAGCAAGTGATTATTTCATTTACGATGCCGATGATGAAGAAATAGCGAAATGGCTTGCCACACATCCCATACGATCTAAGAAAATACCTTTTTCGGTAAAAAAAGAACTAGAAGAAGGTGCATACATAAAAAATGAACAAATAATACTAACAATAGATAATACCAATCTCACTATGCCAATTGCAACATTAGGATTACAAGGTCAACATAACATCAAGAACGCCATGGCCGCGTCTACGGTAGCAACGCTGCTAAAAATTAGAAAAGCCACGATCCGGGAAAGTTTAGAAAGTTTTCAAGGCGTGGAACATCGTTTGGAAAAAGTACTTCGAATCAACAAGGTACTTTATATAAACGACTCAAAAGCAACCAATGTCAACGCTACCTTTTATGCCTTGGACAGCATGGAAACTCCTACCGTTTGGATCGTTGGCGGAGAAGATAAAGGTAATGACTACAGTGAGCTATTGCCTTTGGTCAATGAAAAAGTAAAAGCGATTATTTGTTTGGGTGTTAATAACGAAAAGATCGTCAACGCCTTTGGGAATGTAGTAGATGTCATGGTGGAAACGCAGTCCATGCAGGATGCTGTGCAGGTAGCGTATCGAATGGCCGAAAGAGGCGAAACCGTACTTCTTTCACCGGCTTGCGCCAGTTTCGATCTTTTTGAGAATTATGAGGACCGGGGAAGACAATTTAAAGATGCCGTACGAAACCTATAAAATAATTTAAATCAATGCGTGCGATTTTTCAACATATACAGGGAGATAAAGCGATCTGGGCGGTCGTAGGATTACTGGCGCTCTTTTCCTTTTTACCGGTGTATAGTGCCAGTAGTAATTTGGCCTATTTGTATGGTGATGGAAGTACCCTTCCTTATCTGCTGAAACACTTTGCGCATTTATTATTAGGTTTTGCCATACTTTACGGCGTGCATAAGATCCCGTATCACTATTTTAGAGGACTTTCGATCATTGCACTTCCTATTGTTATTATTTTGCTATTGATCACCTTGTCTGAAGGTACTACCGTAGAAGGAGCGAATGCAAGCAGATGGATACGTGTTCCCTTTGTAGGGGTCACTTTTCAAACGTCGACCTTGGCATCTGTAGTGTTACTAACTTATGTAGCTCGTTATCTTTCCCGAATTAAGGATAAGGCGATCACTTTTAAGGAAACCATAGTGCCTTTGTGGCTTCCGGTTTTTATCGTATTGGCCTTGATACTGCCTGCAAATCTTTCAACCACCGCCATCCTTTTCAGCATGGTGGTGATGCTTGTCTTTGTAGGGGGATACCCTGTGAAGTATTTAGGCATTATTTTGGGAGCAGGACTGTTGTTCCTCACCTTGTTCATTACTACGGCAAAAGCATTTCCTACGCTATTCCCCAATCGTGTGGATACCTGGATGAGTCGTATAGATAATTTTACCAACGGTGAAGACACAGAAGCCGACTATCAAATTGAAAAGGCAAAGATCGCCATCGCTTCGGGCGGGGTGACCGGTTTAGGTCCCGGAAAGAGTATTCAGAAGAACTTTTTACCACAATCCTCCTCCGATTTTATCTATGCGATCATTGTAGAGGAATTTGGAATACTGGGCGCGCTATTTCTTATGTCGTTGTATCTATTCCTTTTGTTCCGGCTGGTGATCGTTGCTTATAAGGCGGTATCGGTCTTTGGAAAATTGCTGGTCATTGGAGTGGGATTGCCTATTGTATTTCAAGCCCTTATCAATATGGGTGTTGCGGTGGAATTGTTTCCGGTTACCGGGAAGACCCTCCCGCTAATTAGTAGCGGTGGAAGTGCGATATGGATGACTTGCTTGGCCTTGGGGATGGTACTAAGTGTGAGTGCCAAGCGAGAAGTAATTAAAAAAGAAGAAAAAGAAGAGAACCCTTTAGATATATTAAGTGAAGCCCTATAGATTCATCATAAGTGGAGGAGGAACCGGAGGTCATATCTATCCGGCCGTAGCAATTGCGAACGAGTTGCAATTACGCTATCCGGAAGCCCAATTTCTATTTGTTGGGGCTAAGGACAGAATGGAAATGCAAAAAGTACCACAGGCAGGCTACGCCATTGAAGGTTTATGGATCTCCGGGTTACAACGAAATTTGACAATTAAAAACCTGCTGTTTCCTTTAAAATTAGCCTCAAGTCTTATAAGGGCACGAGGCATCCTTAAAAAATTCAAGCCTCACGTTGCCATTGGAACCGGGGGTTATGCGAGTGCACCGTTGCTTCGGGTTGCATCCATGAGAAGGATCCCTTGTTTGATACAAGAACAAAACAGTCATGCCGGGATCACCAATAAATGGTTGGGGAGCAAGGTACAACGCATTTGTGTCGCTTATGAAGGAATGGATGCGTTCTTTCCTTCTGAAAAAATAACCCTCACCGGAAACCCGGTGCGACAGGATCTGCTTGCAGTGGAATCAAAGCGTACTGAAGCGCAATCCTTTTTTAAGTTGGATCCTTCACAAAAAACACTGCTCGTTCTGGGCGGAAGCCTAGGTGCCAAACGTATTAACGAATTGATCGCAACCTCCCTTCCGTTTTTCGAGCGTCTTGATTTACAAGTGATCTGGCAGTGCGGAGCGCATTATGAAACAACCTATAAAAATGAAGGTACTCGTTCGGTTCAAGTTCACGCTTATTTAAACCGCATGGATTTGGCGTATGCTGCTGCCGACATCATTATATCGCGCGCAGGGGCATTATCGGTCTCTGAGCTATGCCTCGTGGGAAAACCAGTATTGTTCATCCCCTCGCCCAATGTTGCCGAAGACCACCAAACAAAGAACGCTATCGCAATTTCAGAAAAAAATGCAGCATTAGTAATAAAGGAAAGTGAGCTCAGCGATAAGTTCGAAACAGAGTTCACAGCGCTAGTAGAGTCGGAGAATACCCGTAAGCTCCTCTCAGAGAATATAAAGGAACTGGCAAAGCCCAATGCGACCCGGATGATTGTTGCAGAGATCGAAAAATTATTGAATAACGCGTCATGAAAGAGATGAAGGACATAGAGGCCATATATTTCGTAGGTGTTGGAGGTATCGGGATGAGTGCCTTGGCGCGTTACTGTAAATTGCTGGGAAAAACAGTTTCGGGATATGACAAGACACCCACCGATCTTACCGCAGCTTTGGTAAATGAGGGTATTGATGTAACCTATGTGGATGCTGTTGGTGAAGTTCCTGAAGCCTTTCAGAATAAAGAAAACGCACTAATCGTCTATACACCCGCAATTCCGGGTTCGAGTCGACTCTTGCATTATTTTACTTCGGAAGGGTTCTCTGTTGTGAAACGCTCCAAACTTCTTGGTGCGGTCACAGAGAATTCTTTGTGTCTTGCGGTAGCCGGTACTCATGGGAAAACCACCACGTCGGCGATCTTAGGACACCTCTTGGCTGCGTGCGATATGCCTGTTACAGCGTTCCTTGGAGGTATTGCAGAGAATTACGGCAGTAACTTTATAAGCAATGGGACCGAGATCACCGTGGTAGAAGCAGATGAATTCGACCGTTCATTTCTCACCTTACGACCCGATATCGCTTGCGTGACCTCAATGGATGCAGATCACCTGGATATCTATGGCGATTCTGCAACCATAGAAGAAGCATTTAAAAGTTTTACGGCATTACTTCCCGATGCAAATAATTTGTTGTTTCGAAAAGGATTGCCTTTAGAGGGGCAAACCGTAGCAGTGGGCGAGGCAGCTGATTTTGAGGCGCAGAACATTCGAATCGAGGACGGAGTTTATCATTTTGACCTTAAGACACCCAACATCATATTACGAGATCTTGTTTTTAATCTGCCCGGACATCATAACCTACACAATGCTGTAACTGCTTTGGGCATGGCCATTCTTTCCGGTATCCCAACACCCGGCCTGCCCAAAGCTTTACAAAATTTTAAAGGAGTACAACGACGCTTTTCTTACAAGATAAAACGGGATGACTTGGTTCTTATAGATGATTATGCACACCATCCCACCGAGATCGATGCATTGCATCAGGCAGTGGAAGAAATGTACCCGGAAGATAAGAAATTGATTGTTTTTCAGCCACATTTATTCAGTAGAACCAAAGATTTTGCTTCAGGTTTCGCACAAAGCCTTTCAAAATTCGATGAGATCCTGCTCCTTGATATATATCCGGCACGGGAAGAACCCATGGAAGGAATTACGTCTGAATGGTTGCTCGATCAAATTTCCGCAGCAACTAAAGAATTAGTTACCAAAGAGCATTTGGCTCGTAAGATACAAGCCTCCCGATGTCGTATTAAAATGCTTGTAGGCGCCGGTGATATTGGAGCTGAAGTAGAAAGAATCACTAAAATCTTGAGTCATGAAAGTTAATTGGGGTCTTATAAAATTTATGGTTTTAAGTGCACTCGTTGTCTTCTTGTTTAGTTTTTCGAAAAGCAGAAACGAAAGCAGAAAATTAACAGAAATAAAAGTTGAGTTTGTTGATGAGAACGACCCATTTATCACGGTAAACACGGTTAATAAATTGTTAATACAAAATAAGGACAGCGTTACGAGTATCGATAAAGAAACTTTAGTTTTGAAAGAGATGGAAGATAGGCTATTGAAAAACCCTATGATCCGTGATGCCGAGGTATTTGTAACTGTGGACGGGGTATTAGGGGCGAAAATTGAACAACGCGAGCCCATCGCGAGAGTTGCTGCTTCGCCACATTTCTATCTGGATAGCGACGGGAAGAAGATGCCTTTGTCATCGGTTTATTCAGCCAGAGTACCCTTGATCACCGGAACATCAGTGTCGGAATTTTCAGAAGTAACGCCCCTGCTTTTAAAAATTAAAGAAGATGCTTTTATGAAGAGTACTGTCGTGGGAGTCCATGTACACAGTAACGGAACCATCGATTTGAGATTGCGAAAACACGATTGTAAGGTGTTGTTTGGAAAACCAACAGGCATCGAGAAGAAATTTCAGAATTTCAAGGCATTTTATAAGAAAACGAAACAAGACAGTACGCTTTCAAGCTACGGTTTGGTGAATTTACAATTTGAAAATCAAGTGGTAGCCACAAAAAAATAAGGGAATGGAAAACGACAACATAGCTGTAGGTTTAGATATTGGAACTACCAAGATTGTTGCCATGATTGGTAGAGAGAACGAGTACGGGAAAATGGAGATCCTTGGCATTGGTAAATCCAAAAGTCTTGGTGTACATCGCGGTGTTGTGAACAACATTACCCAAACTATTCAATCCATTCAACAAGCGGTTCAAGACGCGGAAACTTCCTCGGGGATCAAGATCAAAGAAGTAGTAGTGGGCATTGCGGGACAACACATTCGGAGCCTGCAACACAGCGACTATATTACCAGGACCAATAGCGATGAAGTAATTGACGAAGGCGATATTGACCGTCTTTGCAATCAAGTGCATAAGCTGGTGATGCTTCCGGGAGAAGAGATCATTCATGTACTGCCCCAGGATTTTAAAGTTGACGGACAGGCCGAAATCAAAGAACCTATTGGAATGTACGGCGGTCGTTTGGAAGCTAATTTTCATGTGGTCGTGGGTCAGGTATCCTCTATTCGCAATATTGGAAGGTGTGTAAAGAGTTCCGGATTGGAATTATCTGGTATTACCTTGGAACCTTTAGCTTCGGCAAATGCCGTATTGAGCCAGGAAGAGAAAGAGGCAGGAGTCGCATTGATCGATATTGGTGGAGGAACTACCGATCTCGCCATCTTTAAGGACGGAATCATTCGTCACACGGCGGTCATCCCATTTGGAGGAAATGTAATTACCGAAGACATCAAGGAAGGATGCTCCATCATCGAAAAACAAGCAGAACTTTTAAAGATAAAATTTGGTTCGGCCTGGCCGGGTGAGAACAAGGACAATGAGATCGTTTCTATCCCCGGATTAAGAGGTCGTGAGCCAAAAGAGATCACGTTGAAGAACCTCTCAAAGATCATACATGCCAGAGTCGTTGAGATCGTTGAACAGGTGTATTTGGAGATCAAGAACTATGGGCATGAAGAACAGAAGAAAAAACTGATCGCCGGTATCGTTTTAACGGGTGGAGGAGCACAACTTCAACATATTAAACAATTGGTGGAGTACATCACCGGCATGGACACCCGTATTGGATATCCCAACGAACACCTCGCCGGAGATACAGACAGTGAAACAACCAGCCCTATGTATGCTACGGCCGTGGGATTGGTGCTGAACAGCTTGAAAAGCAAACCAAAATTTAAACAAGCCACGTCATTTTCTACCATGGAAGCATCTCAGGATGGCCCGGAGGACCAGAATACAGACGAAGAAGAGATAGAAGATACACCTAAAGAGCGGAAACGCTTTTTTGATAAATGGGCTGAAAAGTTTAAGGAATTCTTAGACAACGCAGAGTAAACCCAGCTAAAATGAAATTAAAAACCTCACAAAATTAAGTATATGAGCAGCAACACAGAATTTGACAACATTTCTTTTGATCTGCCAAAAAACCAATCCAACGTGATAAAGGTCATTGGCGTGGGAGGTGGCGGCAGTAACGCCATCAACCACATGTTTAGCCAAGGAATCAAAGGCGTGGATTTCGTTATTTGCAACACCGATGCCCAGGCACTCGAGAATAGCCCTGTGCCGGTGAAGATCCAGCTTGGGGTGTCCTTGACCGAAGGACTGGGAGCAGGTGCCAACCCAAAGATCGGTGAGCAATCGGCTGTGGAAAGCCTTGAAGAGATCAAGAACATGCTCGCTACCAATACTAAAATGATCTTTATCACCGCCGGTATGGGTGGTGGTACCGGTACCGGTGCCGCACCGATCATTGCCAAGATGGCCAAGGAATTGGACATTCTAACCGTAGGCATAGTGACCATCCCTTTTCAGTTTGAGGGGAAAATACGCAACGATCAAGCACAGATAGGTGTCGAGAATTTACGTCAAAATGTAGATTCTTTGGTAGTGATAAACAATAATAAATTACGTGAGGTATATGGAAACCTTGGTTTTAAAGCCGGTTTCTCTAAAGCCGATGAGGTATTGGCCACCGCGGCTCGAGGAATCGCCGAGGTGATTACCCATCACTACACTCAAAATATTGACTTGCGCGATGCCAAGACCGTACTGTCTAACAGCGGTACTGCCATTATGGGAAGCGCCAATGCCATAGGTGAGAACCGAGCACACGTAGCCATTAGTAAAGCTCTGGACTCTCCTTTGTTGAACGACAATAAAATACGGGGAGCGAAGAACGTTCTATTGCTAATCGTTTCAGGAAGTGAAGAGATCACCATCGATGAAATTGGAGAAATTAGTGATTATATTCAGGATGAGGCCGGACATAGTGCCAACATCATCATGGGAGTGGGTGAAGACGAAACCTTAGACGGTGCGATCTCTATTACCGTGATCGCGACAGGGTTCAATGCCGAGCAACAGCATGAGATCGTCAATACCGAATCGAAGAAGATCATCCACACACTGGAAGAAGAACAACGCGCAGAGCAGGTGTTGACCACCAAGCCTTCTGCGGGACCCGTGGAATTGCCCAAAGAAGGACCAACCCGGTCTTCTGAAGCGCCTTCTGAAAAAGCACCTGTTATAAAGCACACGCTGTTCGAAGAAGAGGAAGAAACGCCCAAACCACAAATGAGCCTTCCGTTCGACGGGTACATTAAGACTTCAGAATTGATCAAGAACATAGACGTTCAATTTGAAGAGATCAACATCCATCATTTGGCCGAGTTCGAACAAATTCTTATCAATGAGATCGACGTCAACGAATTTGTGATCGTTGAACCAAAACCTCGTGAAGAAGTACGTAGGCCAATTATTTCTGAAAAAGCTTCAGAAGAAGAATTTACCTATACAAAACCGAAGCAAACTTCAGAAACAGACGAACAAATGCTTATGTTCGACCTTCCATTGCATAACTCCGGTGAGGAGGATACGGAAAGGAAAAAGAAGAAGGAAGAAGAGTCTGAAATCACCACTTCACGGGTGGAAGAGATCGAAGTGAAGGACCATGTGGAGATCATTCCGGTGACTGAAGTCTCCGGCGAAGGCATAAAACGATACAGTCTGGATGATTATCAAGAGGTTGAAAACATGCTTAACGAAGCAAAACCTACTGCTAAAAGTACAGAGATCCTTGAAGAAGAAATTGTTTTTGAGAAAAAGACGATCGCAGCTCCCGAAGCACCCGAAACCGATGTGGATGAGCCAGCCGATCCAATGAACTCTCCAATTTCAAAAATACTGAGAGATCGCTCTGAAGAGCGTAAGAAGAAGATGAAGGAGTTCAATTATAAATTCAGGAACAGTGCTTCCAAAATTGAAGATATTGAAAAACAACCGGCATATAAGCGAATGGGCATCGATCTTGATGAGGGTTCCGATTCGAAAGTAAGTATCTCACGGACTTCTGTAAACACTGATGATGACGATATTGAACTGAGGTCCAATAACTCTTTCTTGCATGACAATGTAGACTAGAATCTTTGTAAAATACCTATATACTTCAATTGCTGTAACACGACGAAATCCGGATGTTTATTTTAGAACATTCGGATTTTTTTAGGGCAGAACTTCTTTTTCAGAAACCATAGAATTACTATCTTCGCACTCTATTTAAAAAGTGATATGAGTTTACAGCAACAGGTTATGGATGCCATGAAGACGGCGATGAAAGGAAAGGATACTGTTGCGCTTCAGGCATTGCGTGCCGTGAAGTCGGGGATCTTGTTAGCACAGACCGAAAGTGGTGCAAAGGAAACCATTTCTGAAGCCGAGGAACTCAAACTACTTCAAAAGTTGGTAAAACAACGAAAGGATAGTGCAGCTATTTACATAGAGCAAGGGCGTACGGACCTTGCCGAGCCGGAGTTGGCGGAGGCTGCCGTGATCGAGCAGTTCTTGCCCGAGCAGCTTAGTGAAGAAGAAGTCGCCAAAATCGTCAACGAGATCATCGCACAAACGGGAGCGACTTCCATGAAAGACATGGGAAAGGTTATTGGGATGGCGAACAGTCGATTGGCGGGAAAAGCTGATGGTAAAACAATCGCTACGGTCGTAAAGAGCAGATTGTCTTAGAATTAATATAACACCTAAACGTCTTTAGGGCAGTTAGGTAATTTGTAATAATGTAACAAACATAAACGGCCGCGTGGCGCAACTGAATAGCGCATCAGATTTCGGCTCTGAGGGTTGGGGGTTTGAATCCCTCCGCGGTCACTACAAGCACGAAGTTCTGCAATGAAAATTGCAGAACTTTTTGTTTTTCAAAGAAAAGAAAGCAAGCTTTCTTTTCTTTGAAAAACAAAAAGTGCAAAGCTTTAGCTTTGTAAACTTCGTATTTGCACAGGGGATCGCATTTGGGATCTGTAATCCCTTTTTTTTGCTTTCTTTTCTTTGAAAAACAAAAAGTGCAAAGCTTTAGCTTTGTAAACTTCGTATTTGCACAGGGGATCGCATTTGGGATCTGTAATCCCTTTTTTTTTGCTTTCCTTTTCTTTGGAATCTCCCTGCCGGCCTTCCTTTCAAGCAGAGTAATAAAGTCTCCTTTTGACGGTTGATTTCGAAGGATGTTTCCCGGCAAGCAAGTGCTGCGAAAGATGCTGTTATTTTTAAGGTATTTTGTTACAAAAAATGTGTTTTGAGATACTGCGTTAAGGCTTGAAAAGCTATTTTTAATGCGAAATAATTAGTAGGCCCACCTCGTATGGGTTTTAGTTAGTTTACAGGTGTATCCTACGGTTATTTTAAAAATTCAATCAATTTGGTAGACTTGAATTTTTTGTTTCATTGGTTGTAAGCCAGAGCCTCTTTGTTGTTACAAAGAGGCTTTTTTATTTGCTTCGTATTAGATTGCGGTTCTTCTGTCTAAATTCAGAGGGAGTAATACCGTACTGTTCCTTGAACACTTTAGAGAAGTAACTTTTGCTCGAGAGACCAATTTTTTCTACAATTTCCGAAATGTTCAACTGGGTTGAAATAAGAAGGTGCTTTGCCAAACCAAGACGGCTTTTTTGGATGTAGTTATTGACCGTACTGCCGTAAAGATATTTGAAACCTTCCTGTAATTTGTTCACGTTTAGTCCAATCTCTTCGGCCAGGGAATCAATGGTCTCGGGTTGAGAGAGATTCATATCGATCTTGCCCGCTACTTTCTCGATCAAGTTGATCTCGTGTTCTCTTAAAAGAGAGCGCTTCCCGGCGTCTTTAAGGTCATCATGATATTGAAGTACCAAATAAGTAAGTATCTGATACGCTTTTCCTTCCAGGAAGATGCGTCGTATAAAGTCATTGTTTTCAAAGGTATCTATTTTTCTGAAAAGATCTGCGATCTGTAAACTGTAGAAACCGGCATAATAAAAAGGGTTGCTTGCTTTAGAGTCCATAAAGAGTTCTTTCAGTTTGGGGTCAAGATTGCGTAATTCACAGTCCATCTTTTCCTGAAATTTTTCACGATCTATCTCCAAGCTGCTCACCTTGATCTTCTGGTTCCCCTTGAACTGAAGGATGTGTCCATTATAGCTTCTACTGGCAACAATGGAGCTTTGGTATTGGTCGATCTCGTTATAGGAGGATTCATCTTCAAAACGGTGAAGCAATCCACCGCTTAAACAAAACAAAAATTTAAGCGGGTGTATCTTGCTCACTATAAAGTGGATTTCCATATCCTCATGAAAGGTACATTCATAGATTATGAGTCCAAAACCGCCGTGAAAGTTAATGCCGCGAATAGTTCCGGTACCACAATGGTCGGGAATGCTTACATAATACTCGCCGCAATTCTCTTCGTAGCTCGTGTCAAGTGCTTCGGCGATATCCCTAATTACCTCGTACAGAGGCAACGATTTTACCGTAATTTGATTCAAAGTCTTTTTGTTTAACCTAAAAGTACGATTTTATTTTTTGTGACAAATTTTCGTGTCGTAATCCTATGGGTTTACTGAAGATAGAGAACAATTTTAAATTGTATAAAATCCTTTCTGAAAAAGCAAAAATGTGTATTTTCACTTTTTCAGAAATAAAACAATATGAACAGAATTTTAGGCATTGGATCTCGTATTGAACATCCCGAACACGGGAAAGGAGTGGTGACCAATGTGACATCACAAATGTACTGGGTAACGTTTATGGATAAAGGTCTTGAAACTATTGCCACAGATGCAGATTTCACTGTGATCGAAGCAGCCGAGGACGAAGTGGATACCGTGAGTTTTTATGAAGTGGAAAAAAGCCTTCGGGAGATCTTAAAGAAATGGAGCGATGTGAGCGAGATCGTACCCATAGCCGATAAGTACCGTGGGGGGACGTTGATCCTTCAGCCTAAAGACAGCTCCCTGTCCAACAAAGAGATACCCATTGAAACCTTTTTTCACAAGATCGTGATGCTTCGGGATCGATTGCGCGTGATGGAACAAAAGATCAACGCCAGTAAATCGATGGACGATCAAGATAAGATAGACCTTCAGCAATATATAACGCGTTGTTACGGAAGTTTGACCACCTTCAACGTACTTTTTAAAAATCAGTCACAACAATTCAAGGGCGAAAGCGCCAAGTAAATGTAATTAACCAAATAATTTTCCATGGAAGAACTACAACAACAACCCACATATCCCACGATCGTTACTTTAAGCGATGAAAAACGCGTGGCCTTTTATAGAAAGACGTATACTCATCTTGCGCTGGCCGTATTGCTGTTCATATTGGTAGAAATGATCTTTTTTCAAATTCCTGCCGTATTGAAATTCGCTCTCTCTCTTACCGAAGGGTGGCTGTGGTTATTGATGTTGGGAGGGTTTATGTTAGTAACCAACTATGCTGAAAAATTGGCGCTTACCAATCATGACAAAAACAAGCAATATCTCGCTCTCTTGCTGTATGTAGTTGCGGAAGCCTTTATTTTTATTCCTCTTATTTTCATGGCAATGATGATCGCCGATGATGGTGGGACTGAAATACTCAATCAAGCTGCCATACTAACATTATCCTTGTTTTCTGGCCTTTCGGCGATCGTGTTATTGACCAAAAAGGACTTTTCTTTCTTAAGATCCATTTTAGCGATTGGATTCTTTATTGCATTGGGGCTTATTGTGGCCGGTGTTTTATTCGGGTTCAATTTAGGGCTTTGGTTTAGTGTAGGGATGGTGGTATTGGCGTCGGGATCGATATTGTACCAAACATCAAATATGGTGCATCGATACAGTGAAGATCAATATGTAGCGGCGTCATTAGGCTTGTTCGCCTCACTCATGTTATTGTTTTGGTACATTTTGAGTATTCTCTCCAGAGACTGATCGTTGGGGGTCACGTACTAAAATTGACAAATAAAACGTTTACATTCAGACAAATAGTTTGAGTGATAAACGATTGAACCCCTACAATACCCCAAACGTGTATGATGCTACTGTTACAAACCGACGAAAATGCAACATGGCTCGCACCCTACGCCTATACCATTGTATTATTGGGGTTCGCATTTTTTTTGTTCAGGGTCTTCGAGAATTGGTATGCAAATCAGTATAACAGACCCTTGTACCGTCATTATTTTGTATACAAAAGGCTTTCAGAAACACAGCTTCGAATCCTAGAAGAAGAATTTACATTTTACAACAAACTTTCTTCAAAACACAAGCGACAATTTCAACACAGGATGGTCACATTCTTAAATGAGAAAAAGTTTGTGGGCCGAGACCAACTTATCGTTACAGAGCGGATGAAGGTGCTTGTTACAGCAATGGGGTGCATGCTTAGCTTCGGAAGAAAAAACTATGGGTATTCGTTGATCAATTATATTCTGTTATATCCCGGGGAATTTTACAGCACCATGAACGATGCGTATCACAAAGGTGAGTTCAATCCTCGTGAACGGGCACTTGTACTGTCATGGAGTGATTTTGAAAATGGCTATAAGATCACAGACGATAACTTGAATTTGGGAATACATGAATTTATGCATGCCATGCAACTGGAATCCTTGAAAAGTCGCGATCTGGATTCCTCGCGGTTTGGGAAGCAGTTCCAAAAAATCCTACAACAGCTTACGCAGCAGGAAGTAAAAGATAAGCTTGATGAAACACGGTATTTTAGAGCGTATGCATTTACCAATCAATATGAGTTCATGGCGGTCTTAACCGAATATTTTATAGAATCGCCCGGAGATTTTAAAATGCACTTTCCGAAGCTTTATCAACATACACGACAACTCCTTAATTTTAATTTTGCAGGATATTAACCGAGAGTTGCTTCCTTTGAGTCAAGCAACCCTCGGTCTCGATACTATCATTTTTTACATGCTACTTTTGTTGCACCAGTACGCGTTGTTGCGAGACTATTCCCTGTTGTGTGCCTGCAATTATATAGACTCCTTCGGCGAGATGAGAGGCATCCCATGTGGTGCTCTGCGAAAGCACAATGGTTTCAACTAATGCACCGGAAATCGTATAGACTTCCAAGGTTGAATAGCCGGAAAGCAACGCTTCGTTGAGCCGAAATTTAGTTCCTATTGTGGGTATCACGAAGGTTTTTTTTTCGTTGGTCGAAGGTGTCGACAACGGAATATCTTCGCGTATCACTATGGCATTAGGGGTTGTTAAGGAACCACTCTTCACAAAATTCTCTATAAAATTATAATTGCTGTCATATCGTTTTACGGTTCCGTCACCGCCATTACCAATAAGCATGTCGCCATTTGGGAAGAATGCAAATCCTTCGGGACCGCTGAGTCCTGTTATAAGATCTTCTATGAAGTTTCCCGCTGCATCATATCTTTTTATAA
This sequence comes from Altibacter lentus, assembly GCF_000746845.1. GTDB lineage: Bacteria > Bacteroidota > Bacteroidia > Flavobacteriales > Flavobacteriaceae > Altibacter > Altibacter lentus. Next base: position 2,791,984 of record NZ_KN050846.1, read on the forward strand.
TACCGTTGTTGTAACTAAACACGATCATGTTTCCTGAAGCTTCAAAAAAGATATTCGTTGGGCCATTGAGTCCGGTGTCGATAAACGTCCCCATGGCTTCGCCCGTTGTTCCGTTGAACTTTTGTACGGTGGATTGAGAATACGATGAAACGTATAGGTCGCCGGTAGCGTCCCAGGCGATGCCAATACTTCGGGGAACACCTGTAGCAGTGAATTCGCCTAAAAAGGTGCCATTGAGTTCGTAGCGCAATACCTTGTTATTTGCGGTATCCCATTGGATGACATACAGCAATCCGTCCGGTCCTACCTTCATACGCGTGGGTCCCCCAAGACCTTCGGCGAAGTTCGCTATTAGATCGCCTGTTGCCCAGTCGTGTTTTGAAATGATCCCGGCAGTGCTTAAATTTGAAATGAGTACGGCTTCTTCAGCTTCTAAGAAAATGATATCCTGTGGCCATACGATTTCGTCATTTTCCGAAGTTATTAGGGGTCCCAGAAATGTTCCGTCTGCATCGAATTTGGCAATTTGCCACGGACCTACGTTAAAGTTTCCGGCATCACTTACATACACGGCCAATTCTTGTCCGTGTAGCAAGAAGCCGGTAAGTAGGCATACCACTGAAAGTAAAAGATTGTTTTTCATGACCTGTGCTTTTAAAGTTCTATAGCACGAATGTCGAAATACCTTTCATATAAGGGGTATGATCTTATAAAAGTTAACCTATTTTCATGGTTTTTGCTCCTTGTATTGGGAAGGAGTGCATTGATGTTTCTTTTTGAATGCTTTGTAGAATGTAGCTTTGTTATTGAACCCAACGTCAAAATAAATAGATTTCACGTATTGATCGGATTCATTCCGAAGGAGACGCTCTGCTTCTTCCAAGCGATAGTCGTTCACAAAGTGATTAAAGCTCTTTCCGGCTTTCTTATTGATCACCTTCGACAATAAATGTGTTGAAAATCCTACTTGATCTGCTAAATGGACCAATCGCAATTCGTTATCGAGATATGGTTTTTCCCGACGCATATAGGTAGTGAGATGCTCAAAGAACTCATTGAGTAAGGAGTTTTCAAACGATTCATTCTTGTTCTTTATCGGTAGGAATATTTCAGCAAAAAGGGCTCCGTCAAAGATGCGTGGTTCTTTGATAATAAAATATCCAATCGTATATATTGAAAGCGTCATCGTGGCAGAGATCATATAGTCCCACTCGCTGTTAAAGAACGGAAAGTTCACCAAAACATAGTATGAAACATAGGCCAGTAGGAATAAACCATATAAACTCAACAAGACCAATGCCCAGCGATGTCTTACCTTCTTGTATTCTGTGTCGGGAGTTGCGTTGGCGCTTATTTTTTTTGCTATAAGGAAACAATAGATGCCCATATGAGCCGCAATTCCCCAGTAGGCTCCCACATACCAGCGGAGGGGAATTTCGGTCTCGCTCCATCCGGCTATTCGCAGCCATAGCACTAGGGAGGGTACAATCGCAATAACCGCCGGGATATAATGCATCCAAAAATATTTGGACAATCTGGTTTGATAGAGGTTTAAAAAATATTGATAGAGTAGCGGACCGGACACAAAATAGCATACCGGAGGTATGAAGATGAGATAAGGGTATACACGTTCATAGCGTGTCCAGAATAATACATATTGGAAGAGAATAACAGCGAAGGCAAGCAAAAGAAATGCGATAGGATAATTCTTTTTTTGTCTGCCCGTGATCAAAACCATGAACAGGAACAATCCCATAGCGACTGCTAATAAAAACAGGGACGTCCATGTATCGAAGCTAGGAGGTGTCATCACATTGATCGCTAAAATAGTACTCCCAAACTTAAATGGAGTGTATACTTATAAAAAGAAACCTTTTGGAGCTCTACTGCCTTACCAAGTCACGCAATCCTGAAATTGTATCAACGGGATTCGAACTTCCAAAAACATAACTGCCTGCTACAAGAACATCGGCTCCGGCCGAAACGAGTTGGGCAGCATTTTTATTGGTGACACCACCGTCGATCTCAATTTTAGTAGAAGCTCCTTTTTCGGTGATGATAGCACGAAGTTGTTTTACTTTTTCATAGGTGTTTTCTATAAAACTCTGTCCGCCAAAACCCGGATTCACACTCATCATACAGACCAGGTCGATATCGGTAATGGTATCACGAAGTAATTCGACAGAGGTATGCGGATTTATAGCCACGCCGGCTTTCATTCCTTCTGCCTTGATAGCTTGTAAAGTTCTGTGTAAATGTGTGGACGCTTCGTAGTGTACCGTGAGCGTGTCGGTTCCTAATAAGGCGAAATCCTTAATATAACGTTGTGGCTCCACGATCATTAGGTGTACGTCCAAAGGTTTTTTTGCATATCTGGAGATTGCTTCTATCACCGGCATTCCGAAGGAAATATTAGGGACAAACACTCCATCCATCACATCCAAATGAAACCAGTCTGCATCACTGTTATTCACCATTTCAACATCACGTTGCAGGTTGGCAAAATCGGCAGCAAGGATCGAAGGGGCAATAAGGGTTTTGTTCATATCGATAACAGAAAAGGATGGATCAATCGGTTAATTTTACTGGAAAAAGAAGTTTTGTTGTTGAAAACATCAAGGTAGTTTTTTATCTCAGATAATTCTTTTTGAGTCTTCACGACGTTGAACTTCGAGTTGTACGTGGCAAAGATAGGTTTTTTAATAGGATGATGTATCAAGGTTTCGATACGATCATGCCTGTGATCCTCACAGATCGTGTCGAAAAGTACAGTGATCTGTTCTTTTTCACCTTCTAAGACCTGAAAGAAATTGCCAAACCCATATAGCAGAATACCGGTAATATTCGCATTCGTATTGTTGCGTTGGGTTTTTTCAAAGATGGCTTCTATCTCTTTTTCAGACAGCCCCTGCCTCGCTTTACTTACATAACAGATAGTATGGTTCATGTCAGAGTTCGATAGGTTTCAATATACGAAATTGTGATAAAATGTAAAAGGCAATTGATACTGATGGTACAGCATTCAAGATAATAGTATTACAATAAGAACGGTTCTAGAATTCCCAATATGCTTTTAGAGAGGGTTTTGATATCAACAGTAGTATTGAGATACTCCTTTAAATTAGAAAGGTCTGTTTGGTTCTTAACCACACTAAATCCAGATCTATAATGATTAAAAGTACGGTCGTCTATGGACTTGTCCAGTATCACAAAAATACTGGTATGCCTTGCGTCTTTCATAATACTATCGAACAGCGGCCCAATCACCTCCTTTTTTCCTTCCAGGACCTGAAGAAAATTGCCGTCTAGGTACAGCAATATACCGGTGATGTTGTTGGAAAGGTTATTACGCTGAGTGGTCTCAAATAATTCCTCGATGTTATGAAGATCAACATGAGGAACCTTATTGCTCAAATAGCAAATTGTATGCATGTGTGGTTCGAAAGGTTGTTGCGGTAAATATAAAAAAACCTCCGGTAATCAGCCGGAGGTCATTCATCAATCAAAAAACGAACAGTTATTTTTAACTGTAAGTTGCTTTAACGGGATAAGGTTATGCAAAGCATAGACCTATCCCAGATACGTTTTTAATATCTTACTTCTGGATGTATGTTTTAAACGACGAATCGCTTTTTCTTTGATCTGTCGAACACGTTCACGAGTTAGATCAAATGTTTCACCAATTTCTTCTAAGGTCATTGGGTGTTGATCTCCCAAACCAAAATACAAACGGATCACATCGGCTTCTCTTGGTGTAAGCGTTTCCAAAGCACGCTCTATCTCGGTTCTTAGTGACTCATGTAATAAAGAACGATCGGGGTTAGGTGATTCTCCGCTACGCAATACATCATACAAATTGGAATCCTCTCCTTCCACCAAAGGGGCATCCATCGATACGTGACGGCCCGAGTTCTTCATCGATTCCTTCACATCGTTGATCGTCATGTCCAGTTCCTTGGCAATTTCTTCGGCCGAAGGCGGACGCTCATGTGCTTGCTCCAAAAAGGCAAATGTCTTGTTGATCTTGTTAATGCTACCAATCTTGTTTAAAGGTAAACGAACAATACGAGACTGTTCTGCCAATGCCTGTAGGATCGACTGGCGAATCCACCAAACAGCATACGAAATAAATTTAAAACCACGCGTTTCATCAAAACGCTGTGCGGCTTTGATAAGACCGAGGTTCCCTTCATTAATAAGATCGGGGAGGGTCAAACCCTGATTTTGATACTGCTTCGCTACCGATACAACAAAACGAAGGTTCGCTTTGGTCAATTTCTCCAAAGCACGTTGATCCCCCGCCTTTATGCGTTGTGCCAACTCTACTTCTTCATCTGCGGTAATTAAGTCAACTTTTCCAATCTCTTGAAGGTACTTGTCTAAAGAAGCGGTTTCCCGGTTGGTGACCTGCTTCGTAATTTTAAGTTGTCTCATTTAAGGTGTCTCCTGTATTACTAAGTTAAATTTGCTTGTGCATTAAGTTATACGTAACAAAACCTCAAAATGTTACAAAAGCGCGTAAATTAATTTCATAAAACACTAAGAAGACTTGTTTTTTGGGCATGTCCCGGCGTGCGACCGCCCGCCGGGACCGCGCTATTCGCTGTATCCCTCACGTATTTCTACGGGAGGGGATGCCGCTGCTATCGCTCATGCGAGCTTTGTCCTTCTCAGTTAAAATCCAACAACTGTTTCGAGTCGATCCATTGTTCCAATGCTCCTATTTTTGCGTATAACTTGTTAAAGAATTGGCGTTGTTCCTTTTCTCCCGCCGAATTCAACAACTTGGAATGTTGTAATTGTTTGTTCAAATAATCAAGAGCTTGCTCGCAAAATAGAACATCACTTGTTCTAAAATATGACAGAATGGTAAACGGGACATACAACATCTTTTCTTTTGGTGTCGTAACCAGCACATTATTATTCATCAATAACAATTCATTAAAATATAACGTAAAACCTGGTTTTGCATCAGCGACCTTTCGATGCAGCTTCTTTAATAATTCCCGTAGTTCCCAACACACTTGTTTGGCATCTGCAGCCGATAACAAACCCGCCTCATGATAAAAGTGAATTTGCTTTAGCGTACTGTTAATAGTAGTGGTATCCCAGATCTCGGTGGTGGCAACCGATTCGTACAGCGTTCCCAATCTTTTGGCAGAAGACAACAAGTCCAATCCCGGATGGAAGCCCTCAAATGGGATATCGGAATATCGTGGGTGAAGTAACTTCAGCCATACGTAGATCTTAAATTTGGCCAATAAAGTGCCGGTGAGCGTATAAAAAAGAGGGATATCCTTAGCCGAATAGGTTATGGAACTATGCGTCTGGGCTACTAAGGGAGCTAAAGACCTATACGAACTTTCAAAGTAATGATGTAATTCCGCTTCCGATGTGATAGAAGCTGTTTTATTCACAATAACACGCTCGGGATCCTGCTCTGTATACATTTGATCTAGGGAAATAGAGAAATGTCTTGCGAGCAGTACGCTTTCTTCAAGCGAAAGTTTGGCTTTCATACTGGTACGTCGATGAGCCGCATCATAACTAATATCTAGTACCATCGCCACGATATCTATCAAAGAGGTACTTGCCTCTAATTGTAAGGAGATTTGGGAGAAAAGCTGTTGCTGCATCATACTGAATCTAAGAAATTGTGAAAAACACAAAAAAATAAATAGATAATTGTAAATATACCTAATTTCTTTGCGATATATACAATAGGTTTGATTATAATTTTTAATCAATTCTTTATGAAATGTTTTATATGTACAGTGTTTACCTTATGTGCTTTCAGCATTTATGCTCAGAAAAATGCTTCTGTTGTGGAAATCGAAAGTTTAGACAATTGGGAATTGGCAAATATCTTTACGTTCGAAGTGAATAATTTTGTTCCGGTGGGTAATCTTTCAGAAACACTTAATCCAAGTCTGGGACTGGGGCTGTATGCAGGATATCCCATCAACGGTCGTATTAGAATTGATATTGGCACTTCCGTTTTTTTTCCGGCCATACAAAAACCTATTATGTACCGTACTGACAACGGAATCGAAGAGGGGGGAGCCATGTTAAGTGGTACGATCGGGGTCTGGGGCACTCGAGTTAAACGCTTGGGGCGATCGTGGTACTGGGACACACGTATTGGCACAGGACTTGGCTTCTTTCAAACGGATATAGAAACCGGGAAACCAAAAGAGACAAATGATACAGTATATGGCGCCGAAACCATTTTCCTGAGTGTGGGAGCAGCCTTTAGAACTCCTGTATTTGACCAGAACATTGGGGTCAAGATCGACTATTTTGTAGTCCCCTATAATCTTTTTAAAAAGAACCTCCCGTCACAGTTTGGAATGCAGTATATCACCATAGGTCTTGTCTATGGTTTTAAATAGTAGATGGCGTATTGAAGAATATATTACCGTTACACGATTTTATAATTCCTAAGAATCCGTTAACTGTGTAAATAAACTCATTGCTAGAATGACCGGATTACACGTATTATGGAAGGAGTCTCTTTGTTAGTGTTCAGTTTTCTGGCATCCGGTATAACTGGACTAACGCCAAAATCATATACCCAATAGTTTAAGTGTTCTCCTGTTCCTACAGGAAAAAACTCAGTGGAACTTGAATAAATTGCACCCTCCGATTCATCAAAACCTCCAATAATTTCTCTGTGTTCATAAAGCAAAGCAAGTTCATTGATGGAAGGCAAAAACCAATCTGTATACCCATTAAAATCAAACTCTGAAGCCACTCTCGCCGCAATACCGGGCTCTGAACAATTACTCAAAATAGCGAGCGTATTCGTTATACCCGAACCAATTTCTTGATTTTGTGCGATAGGTGAAGTATTCCCAATACAACCCCAAGTAGCCTTAGGAAGATCTACTGTAGCAGCAATAAGACCGTGCTCCCCAGTACTATCAATATAAAAAATAATACCACCCTGATAAGCATCCCCAATTTCAAAAATTATATCCTGCGAACTATCTGATTCGTCGTTCGAACTACAACTTGAGAAGAAAACAATTGTAGTAGCTGTTAGAAATAGGAAGATTAGATTTTTCATAATGTTCTGTTTTGCTAGTAATTATTAATGATTGCAATGAAAATTAAAAAAGTTAAGAGAATATGTTTTTAATACTATTTTAGGGATTCTTATTGTCATCCCCTTTATTTACTATCGAGTCCAATGACGTATTATTTTTTGAAATCAGGCTATCAATCACGCTCTTTTCGTTTGTTTCTATCTGCCTGCCATCTTTGCTGTTGTAGTAATAATATTTTTTTGAAACCGTAAAGGTTTCATCAATACTTTCGTTCTTTAAGTTAGCTCTATTATTAGTTCGATGAAGAGAAGGCACTGAAATCTCATGGGTTTTTTCAGTTGAATCCTTTTGGGTTTCACTCGAAGATGTTCCTTCGTCGTCATTCTTGTTTTCAATAAGGGTTGCATTTATATCATTATATTCCTTAGCGGTATGCTCTTGTACAAGTGTAGATTCCACCTGATCCTTAGTGGGAGTCGCGTTCTCCTTATATTTTCCTGATTCTTCTGAAAAAAAATCAGGTATTAATAATAACAACAATCCTATTAGAGCAATTACACTAACTCCCGTAGCCCAATAAAACAATATTTTTTTTCTACGAATCTTTTCCACGTCCAAAGAATTATTAATTCTTTCCCACAGATTACTTTCGAGAGATTTTTCACCCTCTCTAAGTTTGTCTTCAAAAAACGATCCTATTTCTCTCTTGTTTTCCATTTCACAATGCCATTGAATTAAGTAATTTTGTAAGCCCAATTATTTTATTGCGTAAAAGTATTTTTGCACGGTGATAGTTGGACTTGGATGTTCCTTCAGAAATATGTAATAGAGATGCAATTTCCTTATGTGAATAACCGTCCATTTGATAAAGATTAAAAACAAGCCTGTATTGATCCGGTAATTCTTGGATAAGCTTTAAAAGTTCATGGATATCTGTTTGAGGATTTTCTTCTAGGTATACATTTTCTTCGGGAATATCGTCATGGTCTTTTGTAAGGAAAGGACGGTTACTTTTATATCGGTCTATTGCCTTGTAAATTGTGATACGTTTCATCCAACCTTCAAACGAGCCCTTATTTTTATAGGTCCTTATCTTTTGGAAAATAGTGATAAACGCATCATGTAAATTGTCTTCGGCATCGGCTTTATTCTTGCAGTACTTTAAAGATGTAAAGTATAGCGTATCCTTATACTTCTGGAAAAGTTCGTTTTGAGCTTTTCGATCATTTTTAATACAATTCTCTATAAGTTGCGTTTCTTTCAATGATGTTTGAGTGCTAGAGTGTTTTTATCAAATAAATAAGTAAAATCATTTTTGAACTGATGTACTTTTCAATTTTAAAAGCGGTCACAAATTCTGCATTGTAAAATTCTACCTCTTCCTTATAGGTTTAGCTACGAACGTCTCATCCTGCTTGCATATTTTAATGATGATGAAAATACTTAATGCAAATAGCAATGACAAACAAATTATAAGTATTACCCTGAAATTTACTTACTACAACTTATAGTCTGAATTTTTTTCAAAAGGTTGCGTAGCCAGAACAAAAAAACTTTAGAATCCTAAGATTTTTTAAACTGAAGCTAATTACATTAATCTGCGTTCTCTCTTGGTTTCGGGTTTTACTACAAGTCTGGGCTACTAACTTTGCTGTGGATCAGCAAGCTATTCAAATTCATCAGTGGTGAGCGTCAGTTATAGGATTCCTCACGATCATAAATAAAAACAGTGACACACTTTAAAGCCGCAATGTGTTAGTAAGCGTCTTATGGATAGGATCTTGAAAAAATCAAAAGGATAAATTGGTACATTTACTGTCCTTGTCACTTTCTGTTTGCGCAGCGCTACTAATAAATTCAAACGGGAGCGCTGCATGTATGGCAACAATGGGTGATAGAATTTCGGAATCATACAACTGAGTACTTACAAAATTGTATGGGTATACGTTTGTATTTTTTTCTAATTGTGTCACTTCGTAACCAAAATAATTATCACAATTGGTGGTGCGGGTGCCCTTTCTTCCCGAGCCGTCTACGGTAATGTAATTCTCATCAAAATAGAATACTTCAGATTTACTAAATGTGAGGGAGTTACCATCCACATTACCATTCGCATCTATTGAAAAAGCGCCTACCAATGGTATTGGATTATTGTTTATATCCTGCGCGATTAACCTCTTGTCATTGATATACAATTGGTTGTTCGTATTCTTCTCCAGGGTAAAGGTATTTTGCGCTGTTGCATTAAAACTTATGTCGGGAAATCTCGCAATACTCAGGTTGTAACTCCAGTTATCCAATACTTCCCCTTGCGAATTTAGCTTTAATATTCCATACACTCCGGAATATTGATACCGAGTATAGGGCATTAAAACTTCGTTTGAATTCAAAACCAAAGGCTTGTCCAAAGCGACCAAAGTGTAAGCTGTTTCATCCAGCGCTTCTTTAGACCATTGTAAATCTCCGGTCCAATTATAGCGAGCCATTAATAGGGAAGCTCCGCTTCGACCATAAACAGTAAAGCCTGTTGGATCTAAAACAGACTGCATCCAATAGTATACACTGTAGTGTTGAATTGCAAAATCCGCCGTTCCGTCGGCGACATTCACTACATACATAGTGTTGTAATGCATTAAAATGAATTTACCATTTAGAATATCACTGGTTTGGGTATGATAAAAAAAGTCTTGTGTGATCGGACTATTCATTATGTTACCTTGATACGAATACGATCGTTCCCAAATAACTGTTCCGCTTGCGCTCACTCGGAAAACAACTAGAAAGGCATTGTCTTTAACCCCTGTTACAATCACTCCTCCCGAACCGTCCGATTCAATGGAAGCTACATTTGTTAAACGTGGGATGTGAACTCCAAAGTCAAAATTATCGGCTAAAGAGAACGCGCTTAGATAATTATTGTCAAATCCCGAGATTTGAAATACTTTATCACCACTCTTCGTTACATGGTGTCCATATTGCAGTCTGGGATTATCGTTAAAATCAACAGTGGAAAATACAATCTCTTGTTCGTCCATTTGCTGTTCCTCTTCGGCTTGTTCCGAATCTTTACTGCAAGCTGTAAATAATACGCCAATGGCGAATATGATGGTTGCAAGTGAGTAGGTTTTCATAAAATTGTTTTAGTCAAATCTACTTTGAAAAGGAGCAAATGTAAATAAGGCATTTGCCTTATATGAAAAAACGCCTCCCATTGGGAAGCGTTTTTTTTATCTAAAAAAGATCAAACTAATTAATCTCTCTTTCTGTCTCTGTCGCGGTTTCTATTATCACGTCCGCGGTTGTCACGTCCTCTGTCCTTATTGTCAGATCGAGGAGGCCGTTCCTTGAACCCTTCAGGTTTAGGCAACAACGCTTTACGGGACACTTTGTCCTTACGTGTTCTTGGATCAACCCCAAGATACTTCACATCAAAAACATCTCCCATATTCACAACATCGCTCACATTTTCAGTGCGTTCCCACGCCAATTCCGATACGTGCAATAAGACTTCGTTGCCCGGGGCATCGGTATACTCTACTACAGCACCAAAATCTAACATTTTGATCACTTTCACTTCGTATACACTTCCTACTTCAGGTTTGAAGGTAAGGGAGTCGATCTTCGCCAATACAGCATCGATTCCTTCCTGACTGGTTCCCAGGATTTCTACAATCCCTTCTTCGGTCACAGGATCTTCGTTGATAACGATAGTTGTCTTTGTCGCTTTTTGTAATTCCTGGATCACCTTTCCTCCGGGACCAATCAAGGCTCCAATGTACTCGTTCGGGATGGTCACCGTCACCATCTTTGGTGCATGTGGCTTCACATCTGTATTAGGCGTTGCGATAGTATCGGTCAATTTCTCAAGAATATGTAGTCGTCCTTTAGCTGCCTGCTTTAAAGCATTCACAAGAATTTCATACGACAACCCTTTCACCTTAATATCCATTTGACACGCCGTGATCCCATCGGCAGTTCCGGTTACTTTAAAGTCCATATCCCCTAGGTGATCTTCGTCACCAAGGATATCAGACAACACGGCATACTTACCGGTGTCACCGTCGGAGATGAGTCCCATCGCAATTCCTGAAACAGGTTTCTTCAGTTGAACACCTGCGTCCATCAATGCCATAGTTCCGCTACAAACGGTTGCCATGGAAGAGGAACCATTAGACTCCAATACTTCGGCTACAACACGAACGGTATACGGACAATCTGCAGGGATCATTCCTTTTAACGCGCGTTGTGCTAAATTTCCATGACCGATCTCTCTTCTGGACGTTCCGCGAATAGGTCGCGCCTCTCCGGTAGAGAATGGTGGGAAGTTGTAGTGTAAATAGAATGTTTCTTCACCTTCAAACGATGGCATATCGATCTGGTTAGCCTCTCTTGAGGTTCCCAAGGTGACCGTTGCCAGTGCCTGTGTTTCTCCGCGTGTAAAGATGGCAGAACCGTGGGTGGAAGGCAGATAGTCTATTTCACACCAGATAGGTCGGATCTCATCGGTCTTTCTTCCGTCCAAGCGCAATCCTTCATTTAAGGTAAGATCGCGAACGGCAGCTTTTTCGGCTTTGTAATAGTAGCTGGAAATAAGGTCACCAAAATCTTCGAGTTCTTCTTCAGAAAAACTTGCCTTGATCTCTTCTTTTATTGTATCGAAAGCAGAACTGCGTTCGTGCTTGGCCGATGCTGATTTTGCGATGGAATATACTTTATCATACGCCATATCGTGGATCTTCTTCTCCAGATCCTTATCTTCTCGCGCTGTTTCGTATTCTCTAACTTCCTTCTTTCCGAAGGCTTCCGCCAATCGTACCTGTGCAGCACATTGTTCTTTAATGGCATCGTGTGCGAACTTAATGGCTTCCACCATTTCTTCTTCTGAAATTTCTTTCATTTCACCTTCTACCATCATAACAGAATCTGCAGAGGCACCAATCACCATGTCAATATCACTCTCTGCCAATTGCGCACGCGTTGGGTTGATGATAAATTTACCATCCACACGACCTACTCGTACTTCAGAAATAGGGCATTCAAAAGGGAAATCGGATAACTGGATAGCTGCTGAAGCTGCCAATCCGGCCATGGCATCCGGCATCACATCGTCGTCATGGGACATAAGCTGGATCATCACCTGTGTTTCGGCATGATAGTCTTTAGGGAACAAGGGACGCAACACACGATCAACCAAACGCATGGTCAATACTTCGCCGTCGCTAGGACGCGCCTCCCGTTTGAAGAATCCGCCCGGATAACGCCCCGAAGCGGCAAATTTTTCACGGTAATCTACCGTTAACGGTAAAAAATCTACATCGCTTTGTTTGTAGTTGGAAACTACAGTACATAACAACATACATTTTCCCGATTGAACAACAACAGAACCATGGGCCTGTTTTGCTAATTTTCCGGTTTCAATAGAGATCTCTCTACCGTCACCAAGGTCTATGACCTCTTTAAATACTTTAGGTATCATTTGTTTTTCATTTTCCACCAGCCCGGTATTATTAAACAGGAGCTGCGTGGGATTACTAATGGTCAACGACCGGCTATCGGTCGCGTTGTTGTGTTGTTGTGGTGACCAATGAAAAACCTAAGGGTAGCTTTTCTATGTGTTTCTGAAGAAATGATTTCAGAAAAAATATAAAAATAATTAAAAAGGGGCGAAAAACGCCCCTCTTTGTATTACTTACGTAAACCTAATTCTTTAACGATTGCACGGTATCTCAAGATATCCTTTTTCATAAGGTAATCTAAAAGAGAACGACGCTTTCCTACTAACTTTACCAAAGAACGTTCTGTATTATAATCCTTGTGGTTGTTTTTAAGGTGTTTTGTTAAATGCTCGATGCGATACGTGAATAACGCGATCTGACCTTCGGCTGAACCGGTGTCTGTTTTAGACTTTCCGTGTTTTGCGAAGATCTTTTCTTTTTCTTCTGGTGCTAAATACATGCCAATATTATTTAAATGATTTTTATGTACCGACGACCGCTTTGGTAATCGAGCGGCAAAAGTACAAAATCTATTTCAGAAAGAGTGGGTTCTTACGCAAATTCTTACAAATTGCGTACGAAATTAAACTTTTATACGTTTTAATGGTCAACTAGTAATAACTCTAAAACAAACGTATGAAAAACCTAACAAAGAAGATCGCCCTGTTTTCTTGTATTGTCACAGCACTTTTACTTTCGAGTTGTGATACCTCAGATGATAGCGGAACCGTAGATGTAAATTATTCGGCTGAAGATGCCACCCGGGCCGCACAAGCCGATATTATTGTGGAAAATACTTTGAATATTATGGAGAATGGTTATGTTGAGAGCGAAGAAACCAGAAACTTTGCCGTTTCCTTTTTCCCGTCCTGCACCACCATCACCATTACACCCAACGGAAATGGAGGTACCATTGTACTGGATTTTGGAACGTCTTGTACCTTGAACAACGGAAGCGTTGTTTCAGGAAAAATAAATCTGGAATACGGAGCCATCGTGGACGGAACCAGAACCATTAACTATTCCTTTGAGAATTATACCTACAATGGTCACGGCGTGACAGGCGGTGGTGAGATCGTTAGGGATATCGAGAATGAAAATGGCAACCCATCTTCCACGGTGAACGAGACGATCACCGTAAGTTTTGAAGGTACAGAAATCACTGCTACTCGCGTTGGATTGCGTGTTGCTGAATGGATTGAAGGTGTAGGGAGCGGTACCTGGACAGACAATGTCTATAGTATTACCGGAAACTGGAACACGACTTTTTCAAACGGATTTAGCCGAAGCGGCGAAGTTACAGAAGCGCTCATTCGAAAATTGAATTGCTTATATCTGGTAAGTGGTACCCTGGATATCTCTCAACAGGCCTTGACCGGAACTCTTGATTTTGGCGACGGTAATTGCGATAATATTGCTGTCTTTACATTCAACGGTCAAGATTACACCATTATCTTAGGGCAATAATGTCCCTCTGAAACAGCCTAATAAAAAAGCCGCTAATTAGCGGCTTTTTTATTAGGCTGTCTTAGCCGATTTCTCCCGAAGGGGTCTGTTAAGAATTAAATCGAGATACAAGTTTATTTTTCGTTTTAGGTCTTTTCTGTGGCTTATGAAGTCGAGAAAACCGTGGTCCAAGACAAATTCTGCCGTCTGGAATCCGTCCGGCAACTCTTTTCCGGTAGTATCCCTAACCACTCGGGGGCCTGCAAAGCCAATAAGCGCTCCGGGTTCACTAATATTAATATCTCCCAACATGGCAAAAGAAGCTGTCGTACCTCCTGTTGTGGGATCTGTACATAAGGAGATATATGGAATCCCTGCTTCCGAAAGTTGGGCCAGTTTGGCACTGGTTTTTGCCAACTGCATAAGTGAATAAGCTGCTTCCATCATTCGGGCGCCTCCACTCTTAGAAATGATCATAAAAGGGATCTTCTTCTTTAAAGAATAATCGGCAGCACGTGCGATCTTCTCACCAACAACGCTCCCCATAGAACCACCAATAAAACTAAAATCCATACAGGCGATTACAAGGTCCTCTCCCATAGACTTTCCTACGGCGGTGCGTACCGCATCCTTCAATCCGGTCTTGTCTTGCGCATCTTTGAGTCTGTCTGTATATTTTTTGTTATCCTCAAATTTGAGCGGATCTTTCGAAGATAAGTTTTTATCGAGTTCTTTAAATTTATTGTCGTCGAAGAGGATCTCAAAATATTCTCTGCTTCCAATGCGAACATGATACCCGTCTTCCGGACTCACATAAAAGTTTGCTTCCAGTTCGTCGGAATCTACGATTTTTCCGGTAGGGGATTTATACCAAAGGCCTTTTGGAACGTCTTTTTTCTCTTCAGTGGGGGTTTGAATCCCTTTTTTTGTTCTTTTAAACCAAGACATAGAATGGTGGGTTTCGTTTATAATGTATGTACGTTATTTAGATCTTCGAACGCCTTTTCAAGACGTTTTTTAAATGTTAACTCTCCTTCGCGCAACCACTTACGAGGGTCGTAGTGTTTTTTATTGGGCGCATCGGAACCTTCGGGATTTCCTATTTGAGTTCTAAGGTACTCAATATTATTGACCATATAGTCGCGAATTCCTTCGTTAAATGCAAATTGAAGATCGGTATCAATATTCATCTTTACTACACCGTATCCAATCGCTTCACGAATCTCTTCGAGTGTAGAACCGCTTCCGCCGTGAAAAACAAAATCTATAGGATTGTGGCCGGTGTTGAATTTTTTCTGAACATACTCTTGCGAATTTTTAAGGATCACCGGGGTTAATTTAACATTGCCCGGTTTATAGACACCGTGTACATTTCCGAAGGCTGCTGCGATGGTAAATTGATCGCTCACTTTCATGAGCTCCTCATAGGCGTACGCTACTTCTTCGGGCTGTGTGTACAATTTTGAAGAATCGACATCACTGTTGTCAACGCCATCTTCTTCACCTCCGGTTATACCCAATTCAATTTCTAGGGTCATCCCCATCTTGCTCATGCGTTCCAAATAGCGTTTCGAGATCTCGATATTCTCTTCAATGGGTTCTTCAGAAAGGTCCAGCATGTGTGAACTGTACAGGGAAACCCCATTCTTTTTATAAAATTCTTCCCCGGCACTTATAAGTCCGTCGACCCACGGAAGAAGATTCTTCGCGCAGTGGTCTGTATGAAGGATGACCGTAGCACCGTACGCTTTCGCCAGTTCATGAATGTGTTTTGCTCCTGCAATACCACCGGCGATCGCCGCTTTTTGCCCTTCATTGGACAATCCTTTTCCTGCATTAAAATGAGCGCCGCCATTGGAAAATTGTATGATCACTGGCGACCGTAATGCAGCTGCGGTTTCCAGTACTGTGTTAATACTGTTGGAGCCTACTACATTTACTGCGGGTAAGGCAAAACCTTTTTCTTTTGCGTATGCATGTATTTTCTGAACGTCTCTTCCCGTGGCTACACCGGGCTGAATGGAATGACTCATGGTTAACTGAATTTGGTATGCAAAAATAACAAAATTTAATGGTTTAGAAGGGATAGTTGATCCCTATATTGTAGACTGCATTGTTTAGATTATAATCCTTGAACCAGCGTTCCCCAACCGGACGAGCAGGGTCGTGGGTCTTGAATCCAATATCAAATCGCAGTACAAAGAACCCAAAATCGTATCGAATTCCTATACCCGATGCAATAGCGATCTCTTTAAGGTCTGCAATGCCGTTGAATGTGGAAGCCTCGTCTTCTACGTTGTCGAATACATTCCAAATGTTTCCGGCATCGACAAAAAACGCCCCTTTAAAATCACCCAGAATGGTGAAGCGATATTCAGCATTGAGTGCGATCTTGAAGTTTGCTTCGTTGAAATCTAAAATACTTCCACTGCTTCCGGGGCCCAGATCGTAAGCACGCCATCCACGGTTATCGTTAGCACCCCCTGCAAAATAGCTTCGGGTAAAAGGAATACTGTTGCTGTTGCCATAGGGAATGGCGATGCCGCCGAAAGCGCGTATCGCAAAAATATTATTATCGTTGAGTTCCCAGTGTTTTATATATTCGGCCTCTCCTTTTGCGTATTGCGAGAACACAACACCCAATGCTTTATAATTGCCGTCCTCGTTCTTCTCGAACCCTGCTAAGCTCGAAATTCCCGAGAGGAGATTACCAGCTGCTTCTAGCTTCCAACGCAGGCGAGAGAAGGTGTTGTCGAAGATATTCTCTCTACTATCCCGCGTCCAGGTAAAATTGGAAGCAAAGATCAAGTTGTTCTCGGTAAGTCGGAATTGACGTTCGGCGATACTCAACACTTCCTGAAAATATTCTTCTGAAGCTGTGATGCCTCCAAAAAGGACATCGTCTATAAACTGACTGGTTTCGTTGGGAATCTCAAGCATGGGATCGTTTGAAGGATTATTGAAATCGTAGCCAATATCCTGAGCGATCTCATTTAGTCTTTCGTATGAGGTGCGGTATACATTGAAATAATTTCCGGTATTTAGGTTTCTTACGTATTGCACATTTACAAGGTCCAGCTTGTTTGTTCTCACCTTAGAAGGCTTCCATCGATAGCTAAACACCGAATTCAAGGTTTGACGATCTAAACCAATATTGTTCTGGGCATTGGCTCCCAGACTGATACTCGTGGAGGGAGACATATATTTAGGGATCAATTTTTCGGTGCGAAGCGGGAATAGGATCCTGGGAAAGGTGAGCTTGGCATCGCCACCTACTTCAGAAATATTAAAGAACCTACTGTCACTATCGGCAGCATCCTTCGAAGATCCTACACTTCCTCTTCCGGAGATTTCCAGTATCTCGGCTCCTCTAAAGATATTCCGAATTAAAAACGTTGAACTGAAACCAATTCCAAATTGCTGAATGGTCGATGTGTAAGCATCAAAATCCACTCCCAGGGTATATTTCTTTTGAGGGGTTAAAAGAATGGTAGCGATCAAACCGGTACCGGTGGTGTCTGCCGGATCTTCCTGATAGGAAATATTGGGATACTTAAAGATTCGGAGGTCACTGATCTGGTTGTACGTGAGCGTTCGGTCAATATCTTTGAATATCTTGTTGGGGGTAATAGAGATGGCATCTGTAATGGCCTTTGGGCGAAACTTCAACTCGTCATAGCTAAACAGCTTATAACCGTTATAAGATACCGTATCTGTTATGGGCGCGTTCCTGTTAGCAAAGGTGTAATCGGTGACAATGCGCACTTCGTTGATGGTGTGAACCTTGAATGGCTCGGTGCGGGTACTGTCGCCTTCGTCTATCCTACGGTCGGGAATAATATACGTGATATTGGCCTTGTGGCCTGTGTTTACGGTATCGGCCTCAAACCCTACATAATCTTGGTCAAAATAATAAAGTCCGCTGTTTCGAAATTGAATGGTCAATCGGTCACGTTCGTTTACGAAATCGTTGGCCGAATACTGCTTTCCTTGCACGATAAAGGTATTTTGTCTTGAGTCCTTAAAAAGCGAATCTACCACAGGAGAACTTATCTTCTTTGTAATACTATCTACAAAATACGGCTGTTGCCTGTCTACAAAATACGTTACGGCGGCTCTTTTTTCTTTCTTTTCGTTGGGTACAATAGAATAATCGGCTTTGGCATTGAAATAACCAAAACTGGCGTAATATCGTTTTAATCGATCCACAGATTTTTTGATCTTGGCTTCTTCGATCACCACGGGAGCATCCCCCGATTTCTCAAGCCATTTGTTGAAACCCACATAGCTGTCGCCTATTTCTTCCACTTGCTTTGCAGAAAGAAACCGCACCAGGCGTTCTTCTCGCTTAGGGTTTCTATGCAGCCACTTCTGGAAAGTCGAATCTGGTTTTGGATCGGCCAGATTGTATATGTAAATACCAATGGGCACCCCAAGCACTCGTGAGTTTGGTCGTTGGGAAAGCTGACTGTAGACCTTTGTATCCTTGATCTCAACACTATCTACAACAATGGTGTTGTCGGTCAAGAGATAGTTGTCTTCATCGACCCTTTTTACTGCATTACAAGAGAAAAGCAGTATCGTAACTCCTAAAAAAAATGATATTTTTGTGAGGCGTAGGGTCAATCGTTCGGGTTTACTTACATTTAACGGAACCAACTATTTGGTCCAACAACTGTTGCATGAAAACATACTGTAAAAGTACACATTTGTTATAGTGCATTTCAAAAATAGGATAATTTTGATAAGTAAAAGTCAAATAAAATTAATAACGAGTCTACGCCAAAAAAAGTACCGCGACAAAACAGGACTTTTTGTTGCTGAAGGACCTAAAGTAATTTTAGAATTGCTGAAGGGCGGTTTTGAGCTTCATGGACTTTTTTCTTCGGAAGTGATTACCCGGCCGAAAGAAAATCATTATCAAATCTCTGAAGCAGAGCTCAAAAAAATCAGTTTTTTAAGTACGGCCAATACCGCTCTCGCGGTTTTCACCATACCCACCGCTGCTCCGCTTAACGAGAACGGATGGGTCCTTGCCTTAGATGCGGTCAGGGACCCGGGAAATCTTGGAACCCTGATTCGTCTCTGTGATTGGTTTGGGATCCGTCAATTAATTTGCTCTAAAGATACTGCCGATTGCTACAATCCTAAAGTGATCCAGGCCACTATGGGATCCATTACCCGCGTATCGGTTCATTATGTGGAGCTAACCGATTATTTGCAAAAAACGACACTACCTGGTTTTGGTGCCTGTATGGAGGGGACTAATGTGTATAAAAAAACGTGGCCCCGAGAGGGTATATTGGTGCTTGGGAACGAAGCAAATGGAATTTCCGGTCCAGTGATGAAGCTGCTTCAGGAACAGGTCACTATACCACAATTTGGGGTGAAACAAGAAACCGAAAGCCTTAACGTCGCTACGGCAGGAGCTATTTTATTAAGTGAAGTGAGGCGGTCTACTGGAAAGTAAAGTTCACAAAAATACCTCTGGTTGCCATCTTGTCGATATTGCCGGTCCACGGGCTGTTAGGATCGTTATCGCGAACCAATTCATCACTCATTGCAAAAACCCCACGAATGGAAGGCGTGAACTTAAAATAATACAGGTAAAAATCAACGCCAAATCCTAGTTCGTAATAACTGGTCGTGTTGGTCATTCGAAATTGTCCGCTGGAATTGTCCTCAGGGTTCTTCTCATTACTTGACAAATTAAAGGAAGTGGAGACTCCTCCTATTATAAAGGGTTTAAAGTTATTGAGTCGTTTGGTTGAAAGTTTAACAAGAAGCGGTACGTGAATATACGTGGATTTTGCTTCGCGAAGTTGATCGCGTTCTTCTTCAAATCCCGGAAATAGCAGATTGCGTTGCGTATAGTAAAGTCCGGGTTCCAACCGGAGGTTGACATAGTTGTTGATACGCATATCACCAATAAGACCTACATTAAAGCCTGCCTGCCCTTCTACCAGTACCTCGGTATTTTGATCCCCAAGATCGTCAATATAGTCGAACTTGAAGTCGTAACTGTTGAATCCTAAAAAATATCCCCAACTTAAAAAGCGATTGTCGAAGGTTTCAAGATTCGCCAACCGTTCTTTGGTGAACAATTGTGCCTGAGCCGCTTGTGCGAATATTGAAAAGGTGACGAGAAAGAGAATTTTTTTCATAGTTATTTTGTGGCTTTATAGATCGTTGCCACTCCAAAGGTTTGCGGTTTATTTTCCACTTCTATAAACCCGATTTTCTTTAAAATATTGTTGAGCGTTTCACCATACGGGAAAACCGAAGCACTTTCACTAAGGTACTTGTAGGCAACCTTGTCCTTAGAGAAGATACGGCCAATAAAGGGGAGCAACCTTCGGCTGTAGAAAAAATATCCTTGCTTGAACGGAAATTTGGTAGGCACCGAAGTTTCCAGAATAATAAAAAGACCTTGTGGTTCCAGTACACGGTAAATTTCTGAAAGACCTTGCTCGAGATCTTCAAAATTTCGTATGCCAAACGATACTGTGATCACTTCAAATGAATTATTGGCAAAAGGAAGTTTTTCAGAATCACCTTTAATGAACTCAATACGTTCTGCAAAAGACTTGCTTTCTATTTTTTTTCTAGCCACACCCAACATTCCTTCCGAAAGGTCTAACCCAACAATACGAGGGATATTTGTTTTCTCTGCAAATTGGATGGCCAGATCGCCTGTTCCGGTGGCTATGTCCAAAACATTTTTTGGCTCTCGCTTCGCCACCATTTTAATGATCTTTTTACGCCAAGAAGTATCAGTTCCCAAAGAGATCACACGGTTTAAACCATCGTAATTTCCCGAAATAGTATCGAACATGTGCTCGACCTGCTCCTTCTTGTTGAGCGTTGAATCCTTATAAGGCGTTATTTTTTTACTCATAGTGACTGTTGTTTGTTCGTTTTTACATATATGTACGAGCGAAGAGCAAACAAGGCTGCAAAGCTACTACTTTTTTACTATTTTGGCGAGAATCCTGTTGAAAGAGAAATCTGCTACCAATCTCAGGATTCGACTAAAATTCAATACCTTTGCAGGACTCATTGCGCAATAGAATATGAAGATAATAATAGCCGGTGCCGGCGAAGTTGGATTTCATCTAGCAAAGCTTCTCTCTTTCGAATCCCAGGACATAACCCTCATAGATACCAATAGAGAATCGTTGGCCTATGCCGATACTCATTTAGATATTCGGGTGGTACGTGGAGATGCAACCTCTATTTCAGTCTTAAAAGATTCCAAAGTTGCCAATACCGACCTTGTTATTGCGGTCACTTCCAGCGAGACGACCAATATTACGGTATGTGTGCTCTCAAAACAATTAGGAGCAAAACGTACCATTGCACGTATTTCAAATACCGAATTTATCGATAATAAAGACGAAGTAGGTTTTACGAAATTTGGGATCGATGAACTCATTTCGCCCGAATCCCTTGCAGCAAACGAAATAGAACTTCTGCTCAATCAAAGTGCCTTCAATGACACCTATCAATTTGAAGAAGGTGCCTTGACCATGATAGGTCTTTCACTGTCCCGAACCGCAGTTTTTGTAGGCAAGACCGTGAAAGAAGTAGGACAGTTGTATCCGGAATTGAAATATGTGCCCATCGCCATACAACGCTACGGAACCCAGTATACGTTGATTCCCAGGGGAGATACTCAATTTAAGGAAGGTGATCAGGTATATTTTATTACTACAGAAGCAGGTGTTGAACATATCTACAAGCTTACCGGAAAAGTGCGTCAGGAAATAAAGAATGTAATGATTCTGGGAGGAAGTAATATTGGAAGAAAGACAGCGCGGGATCTTTGTAAGAGCAGCTTTAATGTAAAACTGATAGAGAACGATAAGAATAAAGCTTTCGAGATCGCAGATGATATCCCCAGTTGTCTGGTGATTAACGGTGACGGAAGAAATGTAGAGTTGCTTCAGGAAGAATCCATACAGGAAATGGATGCATTTATCTCTGTGACAGGAAATAGTGAGACCAATATCATGTCCTGTTTGGTAGCAAAATCCAAAGGTGTGAAAAAAGCAATTGCGTTGGTTGAGAATATGGACTATTTCCAGCTCTCTCATTCCATTGGGATCGATACGCTTATCAACAAGAAACTGCTGGCGGCAAATAATATTTTTCGGTATGTTCGTAAAGGGGAAGTGGTCGCCATGACCAAACTCAATAATATGAACGCCGAACTTTTAGAGTTCATCGTTTCCCCAACTTCCAAGGTCTGTAACATGATCATTAAAGAGATCGATTTTCCTCGTTCGGCGGTAATAGGTGGTGTTGTTCGCAATGGAGAAGGGATCATTGCTCTGGGAGATTTTAAAATTGCCAGCGGCGACCGTATTGTTGTCTGTTGTTTGCCACAATCCATCACAAAAGTGGAAAAATTGTTCGTCTAATGCGTGCCATATCCACCATCAATTTTAAGATTATTTCTCACTTAATGGGGTTGCTTCTTGGGGTCAATGGAGGTTTTATGCTTCTGGCATCACTCGTGAGCTTTTATTATAAAGATGGTGTTACCCGCGAGTTGTTGATGGCCGGAGCAGTAACCGTAGTTTTTGGAGGTATTGTAATGTACATCACGCGCAATCACCGGAAAGAGATACAAAAGCGAGAAGGATATATTATTGTTACTTTGGGCTGGATCTTTATGTCCTTGGCGGGAACCTTACCCTATCTTTTTACAGGGGCGATACCAAGTTTTACCAATGCTTTTTTCGAAACCATGAGCGGGTATACTACCACCGGCGCTTCCATATTAAGCGATATTGAAAGCATTCCAAATGGAGTCTTGTTTTGGCGCAGCATCACGCACTGGATAGGAGGGATGGGTATCATTGTTCTCGCGATTGCCATTTTACCATTGTTAGGAATAGGGGGGATGCAGCTTTTCGCTGCCGAAGCACCGGGTCCCGGTGGGGATAAACTTCACCCTCGTATAACCGATACCGCCAAGCGATTGTGGCTTATTTATGTTGGGTATACCATTGCAGAAACCATTTTGCTAAATCTAGCCGGGATGAGTTTCTTCGATGCCATTAATCATTCGTTAAGTACGCTTAGTACGGGAGGATTTTCTACAAAGAATGCCAGTATTGCCTATTGGAACGATCAACCCATTATCCAATACATCATCATGGCATTTATGTTTTTGGCGGGAACTAATTTCGTGCTTAGTTACTTCGCTTTTAAGACCAAATTCAGCAAGATATTTAGGGACGAGGAATTCAAACTGTATACGTATGCGGTGATCCTTTTCACCATCATCGCCGCATTGATTATCTATTTCCAGGCGGATGTAAGCGATTCGAGCATTGCACATCCAATGGTATGGGGTGCATTCGAGAGTGCAGTACGCCATGGTTTGTTCCAAGTGTTGGCCATTGTGACCACCACAGGTTTTGTCACGGCAGATTACACGCTTTGGACTCCATTTCTTACCATCTTCTTTTTTGGTTTGATGTTTTTGGGAGGCTCGTCAGGCTCTACCGCCGGTGGAATTAAGATCGTGCGCCACTTGATCATGATTAAGAATGGAATCTTAGAATTTAAGCGCACCTTGCACCCGCACGCCATTTTGCCTGTACGCTATAATAATAAAGCGGTTCAGCAGCCCATTGTATTCAATATTCTAGGCTTCTTTATTCTTTACATGCTCTCTTTTATCGTAGGAGTATTGGTATTCTCATGGTTAGGACTGGATTTCCAAACAGCATTAGGAGGTGCGGCTTCTACACTGGGGAATGTAGGCCCGGCCTTAGGGGATCTGGGACCAGTGAATAATTATGGGAACCTGCCGGCCATGGCCAAATGGTGGTCTTCTTTTTTAATGTTAATTGGTCGATTGGAACTTTTTACGGTATTGATCCTGCTAACACCGTTCTTCTGGAGAAATCGTTAGGTCTACAGTTTAACCTTTACCTGCGTTGCTAATGCTTTAGCACGTTGGATCACTTCGGAAAGGTCGCCCGAAACGGCATCGTATGTAAGGACCACACCCATGCGTCGATAGGGCCTTGCGGTGGGTTTTCCAAAGATTCGGAAATCGGTCTTTTTGGCTTCGGAAAGGATTTCCAGGCCTTCAAATTGCGGACTTTCAGAATATCCTGAAGCTGCGATCACAGCTGAAGCACCCATCCGCTCTAGAGTGATCTCAGGAATAGGAAGACCTAGAACAGCCCGCAGATGCAATTCAAATTCGTTGAAATTTTGGGTGTTCGCCAAGGTTACCATACCCGTGTCATGCGGCCGGGGGGATAATTCTGAAAAGTAAACCCCATCATCACCTACAAAGAATTCTACTCCCCAGATACCTGCGCCTCCCAGGGCTTCGGTTACCTTCTGTGCCATGTGCTGCGCTTCACGCAAATGGATTGTATCCATGGCAGCCGGCTGCCAGCTTTCTTGATAATCGCCCCGTTCTTGTCTGTGTCCTATGGGTGGACAGAACAAAGTAAGGCCATTTCGCTGGGTCACGGTTAGTAGCGTGATCTCATAATTGAAATTTACAAAGGTCTCCACGATCACTTCGGCGACATCACCGCGCGAACCTTCTTGCGCATACCGCCAGGCTTTTTCAATATCGGCTTCGGTATGAATGGTGCTTTGACCTTTTCCGCTGGAAGACATTAATGGTTTTACCACACACGGCATCCCAATTTGATCCACGGCTTCCTTTAACTCCTTCGCTGAGGTAGCATACCGATAGTTGGCGGTTTTTAGACCCAGGGTTCCTGCAGCAAGGTCGCGAATGGCCTTCCTGTTCATGGTGTAATTGGCTGCTTTTGCCGAAGGGATCACCGTATATCCCTGACGTTCATAATCATAGAACCGTTCGGTTCGAATGGCTTCAATTTCGGGGATGATAAAGTCGGGTTGATGTTTTTCCACGATCGTATCCAACGCGTTTCCGTCCAACATATTGATCACTTCATACCCATTGGCCACGTGCATGGCCGGAGCATTGGTATAATTATCAACAGCAATGACGGTTTGACCTATGCGTTGCGCTGCGATGACGAACTCCTTGCCCAATTCGCCACTCCCAAGAAGTAAAATCTTTGCCATGTCTGTGCTTTATGCGGTAACGGAAGCTCTTATGCGTTTCATAGCTTCCTTTATCTCTGCTTCGGAAGCAGCATAAGAGATACGGATACAGTTGGAATCGCCAAAAGCTTCACCCGTCACTGTAGCAACGGTTGCTTCTTCCAAGAGATACAATGAAAAATCGGAAGCATTTTCAATCTTTTTACCTCGAAGTGTTTTTCCGAAGTAATAGGAAATATCGGGAAAAACATAGAAAGCTCCTTCCGGCTCGTTCGTTTTAAAACCAGGAATTTCAGAAAGGAGGTTCAAAATGAGACTCCGTCGTTCTTTAAATGCATCGACCATGTATTGGATCTTACTTGGCGGATTCTCTAAAGCTGTGATGGTAGCGCGTTGTGCAATGCAATTAGCACCGCTGGTGATCTGTCCCTGCATCTTATTGCACGCACGTGCGATCCATTCGGGACCTCCAATATACCCAATACGCCAACCCGTCATGGCATAGGCTTTTGAGACACCATTCACCACGACAGTACGGTCGTACATATCTTCGAAGGCGGCCATTGACGCATGTTCCCCCACAAAATTAATATGTTCGTAGATCTCATCGCTTATCACAATAATATCTGGATACTTCACCAGTACATTGGCCAATGCTCGAAGCTCTTCTTTGCTATAGACGGATCCGCTGGGGTTACAGGGAGAACTGTAAATGATCATTTTGGTTTTAGGGGTGATCGCCGCTTCGAGTGCTTTTGGAGTCACTTTAAAATCGGATTCGATAGTGGTTGGAATCTCAACCGGAACACCACCTGCCAGTTTACTAATATCGGCATAGCTCACCCAGTATGGAGCCGGAAGCAAAACTTCGTCGCCTTCATTTAAAAGGACCATAGCTAGATTTGCAAGTGATTGTTTGGCACCTGTGGATACTACTATTTGAGCAGGTGCATACGTAAGACCGTTATCACGTTTAAACTTAGTAATGATGGCTTTTTTCAAGTCGCCATAACCATCTACGGGAGTGTAAGTATGATAATCGTCTTTAATGGCTTGGATCGCGCCTTCCTTTACAAAATCGGGTATAGTGAAGTCCGGTTCACCCAAACTCAGGCCTATTATATCTTTTCCTTCTTCGCGTAGTTCGCGTGCTTTAGCCGCCATGGCCAATGTGGCAGAAGTTGCCATCTCGTTGACTCGATTCGAAAGTTTTGGATTCATAGGGTATTATGCGGAAACTGCAGGTTTCAGTCCCATTTCTCTTAAATGTTTAAAATGCGCAATAATTGCTTTTCTTGTGGTTTTGTATTCGTTATAAGGTAAATTGAATTCCTGGGCGGTCTGTTTCACGATCTGAGAGATCTTGGTGTAGTGAATGTGGCTGATGTTCGGGAAAATATGATGCTCTACCTGATGATTCAATCCACCGGTAAACCAGTTCATGATACGATTCTTGGTAGAAAAATTCACGGTGGTGAACAATTGGTGTATAGCCCATGTATTCTTCATAGTGCCTGATGGGTCGGGAAGTACAATTTCTGCTTCTTTCACCACGTGCGCCAGTTGGAAGACAATACTTAGTATAAGTCCGGCCACATAATGCATTATAAAGAACCCGATCAATATTTTCCACCATGCAATGTTGAAGAATAAAATAGGTAATACGATCCAGATGGCAGCATAGATAATTTTAGTGACGATCAAGACACTCCATTGCGTTGCCGGTTTGGGTAATTTGCCATAGGATAATTTTTGAGCCAAATATCTTTTGGTCTGAAGGAAATCTGATGTGAGCACCCAATTGATTGTAAGCAATCCATAAAAGAAGATGCTGTAATAATGCTGGAATTTGTGAAGTCTTCTCCATTTTGAGTGCTTCGAGAACCGAAGGATCCTTCCGGCCTCCAAATCCTCATCGTGCCCATGAATATTGGTATATGTATGGTGAAGAACGTTGTGTTGTACCTGCCAGTTATAAACATTTCCGGCAAGTATGTACATACTTCCTCCTAACACCTTATTGATCCATTTTTTTGAAGAATAGGCGCCGTGATTGGCATCGTGCATTACGTTCATACCTACACCGGCCATTCCTACACCCATAACAATAGTAAGTAAAAGTTGTGCCCACCATGGAAAGTTGAGCGTTAGGAATAAGAAATAGGGGGCAAGGTAAAGGGAAAACATGACAATTGTCTTTATATGCAGCTTCCAGTTACCATTGCGGGAGATGTTATTTTCTTTAAAATAATCGTTGACACGTTTGTTGAGGGTTCTAAAAAACTTAGCAGAATCAACTCTTGAGAAGGTAATTTGTGTTTGTATCACAATCTGTTTGTTTTAATTGGGGATCCTTTTTTAGGAAAGGGCTAAAATACGCATCTTAGCTGTAAAAAAATGGTATGAAATCATAAATTTATCAAAGAAAAGTTACTTTTGCCGATAATACCCGGCTATGGAATTATTGAAACACTATTTTACACAACTTTCTGATATTCAATTAGAACAGTTTTCAAAACTTCAAGAACTGTATCAAGACTGGAATCTCAAGATCAATGTAGTTTCCCGAAAGGATATTGACGAGCTTTACTTACGCCATGTTTTGCATTCGCTGGGTATCGCTAAAATACAATCGTTTCTTCCGGAGGCAAGCATTCTCGATGTTGGAACAGGCGGAGGATTTCCCGGGATCCCGCTGGCTATTCTTTTTCCTGAAACGAATTTCCATCTAGTAGATAGCATTGGTAAGAAAATAAAGGTAGTGGAAGAAGTTGCCGCAGGGCTGGGATTGGAGAATGTGCAAATAACCAATGCGCGTGCAGAGACCATTACCGGGCAATACGATTTTATTGTGAGCAGAGCGGTGGCACAAATGGAAACATTTGTCCATTGGGTGAAGGGGCGTGTGGCTAAAAAGTCCAGACATGAACTCAAAAACGGCATACTTTATTTAAAAGGAGGCGATCTTTCAGAAGAACTGGCAGGATTCCCTAACGCTACCGTTTATCCCTTGCAAGATTTTTTCAAGGAAGATTTTTTCGAGACAAAAAGTGTGGTACACCTTCCACTTAAATATAAAGTATAAAAAAACTCCGGCAATTGCCGGAGTTTTTTTTATTCAGAAAGAATAAAATAAGCCTTATTTTGATATTACAATCTTCTCCACTTTTGAAGAATTGTCACTCGTCACTTTCAAAAAGTATGTTCCGTTCTGTAGCCTTGAAACGCTTAGGGTTTCAGTAGACGAGATATTACTTTGTGTAAGGATCAATTTCCCAAGCATATCATACAATTCGATCGTTGCATTTTCAGCATTTACGATAAAAAGCTGGTCCTGAGCCGGATTAGGATAAACTACGAATTTGTAAAGACTGTCCATGTCTTCAATCCCAAGAACACCGTTGGTAGAAAAGTTCTTGCTCTCTCCAGATCCGTAATTTCCATTTGTGGAATACACTGTAGTGCCTTCGGCATCCACAAGAGACACAGCTCCACCACCGTCTCCGTAGGAATCGATCAAATTAAACGTGTAGCAATCTGCGGCCAGCTGGAAGGTCTCATTCACCTCAATATTGTCGGCATAAGGGCCACCGCTGTACAAGATGTTTCCATCGAAGTCTTTTACATTCCACGTGCATTCCTCTCCCCAATCATCTGTATTTAGAGTCATATATACTGTACCTGTACTCTCTAAAGCTTCATCGAAAGTGGTAGATTGAGTATTATTGGTATTAACATCATCATTGGGAACACTAATATCTACTGTATTGGTCGCTTGCATGGTGTATGGTATAGCCGGTAATTCCACGTTCTCATTCTGTAACGACGTTAAATTACCTGTCCAAGTATAGACAGCCGGAGTTCCACCATTTACCGAATATGTAATGTCTAAGGTTGTGAGTGGATTAGCTCCCAAATTTTGAATATTTACCACAGGAGCAATTGTGGTTCCACACTGGTCAGGAATTTCGGTAACCGATCTTAAATTGGCGTCATTGGCATTTGTGATGCCCGTGTAGGTTGGATATGCTCCTGCGCCACTAGGCAGTTCTTGTTGTGTTTCGGTTACAAAAGCAACAATCTCCATATCGGCAAGTTCGGTAGGAACACCATTATAATCTGCAGGGATAGTATAAGTGAACGTTTGATCGATAAAACTACCCGTTGTTGTTGGTGAAATGGATACACCCCATTGTCCGGTTATTAAATGAACCAATCGATGCTGATGTACATATTGGTCGCCATGGTGGTAAGTGCAGATAATACTGCAAGAAATTCACAACACGCTCCGGTAAATTCAGATAAAAATTACGAGTAGTTTATAAATACATGAAACTAAAAACCCCAAGCATTGATAGCTTGGGGTTTTTTATTAACGTTGTTTTTCCTTATCCCAGGAACGGGTATTTATAATCGGTAGGAGAAACAAAGGTTTCTTTGACCATACGAGGTGAAACCCAACGGTACAGGTTCAATTTACTTCCTGCTTTATCGTTCGTGCCGCTTGCACGTGCACCGCCAAACGGTTGTTGACCAACTACAGCACCCGTAGGTTTGTCATTGATATAAAAATTTCCGGCGGCATTCTCTAAAATACGCACGGCTTTTTCCAGCGCATAGCGATCCTCGCTAAACACCGCACCGGTTAAGGCATATTCCCCCGTCTCATCAACCAAGTGCAAGGTCTTTTCCCAATCCTTATCCTCAAACACATAGATCGTGACCACGGGGCCAAATAATTCTGTACACATGGTGGCGTATTTAGGATCTTTGGTTACAATAACTGTAGGTTCAATAAAATACCCCTTGCTCTTATCGTAGTTTCCGCCCACAATGATCTCTGCATTTTTATCCTTCTTGGCCTGATCGATATATTTAGCCAGTTTCTTAAAAGAACCTTCGTGGATCACAGCAGTAACAAAATTGCTCATGTCTTCCGGAGAACCCATTTTAAAGGAATTGACATCGGCAATAAGGACCTTTTTTACTTTCTCCCAAATACTCTTTGAAATATAGCATCGACTCGCCGCACTACATTTTTGACCTTGAAATTCGAAGGCACCTCTCGCAATGGCGGTAGCTACTTGCTGTGGATTGGCGGTCTTGTGCGCCACGATAAAATCTTTTCCACCCGTTTCACCTACAATGCGCGGATACGTCTTGTAGTTGTGGATATTCGTTCCGATCTTTTGCCAGATATCTTTGAATACATGGGTGGAGCCGGTAAAATGCAGTCCGCTAAAATCCGGACTGGCCAAGACCGTATCTGTGATCATTACAGGGTCTCCCATTACCATTTGGATCACGCCGGCAGGGACACCCGCCTCTTTGAAAACATCCAAAATCACTTTTGCTGAATATACCTGACTGTCACTGGGTTTCCAGATAACAACATTCCCCATTAACGCAGCACTTGCAGGCAGATTTCCGGCGATCGCCGTAAAATTGAAAGGAGTGATCGCATAGATGAAACCTTCCAGCGGACGGTATTCAAGCCTGTTCCATGCTGCCGAAGTAGATTCAGGTTGTTCGGCGTAGATCTCTGTCATGAACTGTACGTTAAAACGCAAGAAGTCGATCAACTCACAGGCTGCATCGATTTCCGCCTGATAGATATTCTTGGATTGCCCCAACATGGTCGCGGCGTTGATCTTTGCGCGATACGGACCGGCAATTAGCTCAGCGGCACGTAAAAAGATGCCGGCGCGTTGCTCCCAAGGAGTCGCTGCCCAGTCGTTTCTTGCCTTTAAAGCAGTGTCTATAGCATCGCTAATGTTCTTTTTTGTTGCCCTGTGATAGGTGCCCAAAATGTGTTTATGATCGTGAGGACAACTCATGGTAGCCGTATCCCCGGTTTTTACGTTCTTTCCGTTTATATATAACGGTACATCAACGGTGCTGTTGTACATTTTTTTGTACGTGGTCAATACCTCGGCACGTTCCGGAGATCCCGGTCTGTATTCTTTTACCGGTTCGTTCACTGCAACGGGTACTTCAAAAAATCCTTTTCCCATAGTTATTTTCATTTTCTCCACCCTTGCGGGGGGATTGTTAGTAGTTCTGTTTGAGCATTCTAAAAACTGAAGTTGCAAAGGTACAAATTTCAGAAGGGATAAATAAATTGACAACACGATAAGTTGTGCGTAATTCCCTCGCTTTTTTGTATTTTACTTAGCAAAAATAAAGAACGCGCTAGATGTGTACAGTAACATTTGTTCCAAAAGGGAGTGAGGGGTTTATACTTACCTCCAACCGCGATGAAGCACCGGGGCGAAGAACGCTTCCGCCTGAGTTCTACGAAATAGAGGGAGCTACTTTGTTGTTTCCCAAGGATGCAGTGGCTGGAGGGACCTGGATAGGCGCAAGTAACACCCAACGTATCATATGCCTGCTCAATGGCGGATTTACGGCCCACGACAGAAAAGACAACTATCGTATGAGTCGGGGGATCATTGTGAAAGACCTTTTGGTTGCTTCGGAAGGGCTTTCGGCCATGCAATATTATGATTATACAAACATAGAACCGTTCACTATTATCATGGTCGATTGGAAAAGCGACGTGCAACTTATAGAATTGGTGTGGGATGGTGAACGATCGCACATATCACAAAAGCCGCTTGCGCCTTCCATTTGGTCATCTTCTCTGTTATATTCTGAAGAAGTAAAACGCAAACGCGAATATTGGTTCTCCCGGTTTTTATTACAGGACGTAACTCCTTCCGAAGCAGCGCTACTTGATTTTCATAAAACGGCCGGTGACGGAAACATAGCAACCGATGTCATCATGGATAGGGGATTCGTAAAAACAAAGAGTATTACTCAAATTGTCAAAAGACAAGCTGCAACTATGCGGTATGAAGATCTACAGACAAAAGAGGTCTATACGCGATTGCTCGAACTTTAAGCATCACTGGGTAACATCCCAAAAGCCTCTTTATAGCTTTTAGAGAAATAGGACAGGTTGGTATAGCCAACTTGGTATGCAACTTCCGAAATCGATGCAGATCGTTGTTCTAAGAGTTCTTTAGCCCGTGTAAGCCTGAATTCGCGTATAAGCTGATTGGGTGATTTCCCGGTAAGATTTTTTAATTTCCGATTTAATTGTGAGCGGCTGAACCCTACATGCGAAGCGAGGTCTTCCACCGTATAGAACTCATTGCTCATGTGATCTTCAATGGCTGTTATTACTTGATTCATAAATCGTTCGTCCATGGAGGAGAGAGTTACCTGAGAGGGACGGATCTTTAGCTCTCCGCTAAATTTGTGTCTTAGGATCTCACGCTGCTGAATTAAATTTTCGGCACGAATCTTTAACTCACGGCCGTCAAAAGGTTTTGTGAGATAATCGTCGGCCCCGGTCTCCAACCCTTCTAATTTGTCACTTTGTTCGGCTTTTGCCGTAAGAAGAATTACAGGGATATGACTCGTTTTAAGGTCGGTCTTTAGTTTTTTACAAAGTTCATATCCGTTCATTTTTGGCATCATCACATCACTAATAATGAGATCGGGAATTTCTACTTCGGCTTTGGAAAACCCTTCTTGTCCATCTTTTGCCATAATAATAGTGAAATCATCCTCCATTTGGGTTGCAATGTAATGGCGCAGATCTGGGTTGTCTTCCACAATAAGTATAAGTGGCAAGTCAGCATTGATTTCTTTCCCATTTGTGGTCGGTTCATCAGCTTCTGAAAATAACACTGTATGGTCTATATTCTCAGAAGGATGGTTGTTATTCACCTCAACAATTTCGTCTTCTCTGAAACTGGATTTGTGATAGGGTAGCAGTACTTTAAAAGTTGTTCCTACTTCTTCGGTGCTCGCTACACTTATTTGTCCGCGATACAAATGAACCAATTCTTTTACCAACGCAAGGCCAATCCCTGTGCCTTGATCCTGTGTGGTTTCTGTTTGATAAAAGCGATCAAAAACATGGGTGAGTTCTTCTTTCTGAATACCATTCCCGGTGTCTGTAATACTTATTTTTAGGGATCCGGCGTGATCTTCTACCAATACCGCAACTTTACCGTGCTCCGGAGTGAATTTGATCGCGTTAGAGAGTATGTTCACAATGATTTTCTCAAGTTTATCTCGATCAAAATAAGCATTCTCAATGTTTTTTGGGAAATGTGTTTGAAAGTGGATATGTTTTATTTCGGTGAGACTTTCAAAAGAAAAAACAATGGATCGTACAAATTGGATAATATCTCCTTCGGTAACGCGCAGTTTCATTTTACCTTGATCTATTTTTGAAAGGTCTAAAATTTGATCTACTAAGTTTTGTAGCCGAAGTGCATTGCGCTTCATGACCTTTAAATGTTTGCCTTTTACCGGCACATCGGTAGAATCTTCAATTGTTTCCGAAGCAGGAATGTTTTCCAGTGATTGGTTTACAGGGCCAAGAATCAGCGATAAAGGTGTTCTGAATTCGTGAGAAATATTCGCAAAAAACTTCGATTTAATTGTATCGATCTCACGCACTTTTTCAACTTCAGACTTAGCGCGTTCACTCAATTGCATTTTTCTTGCTATGGCAAGGGCAAGGATGAACATAAGTCCTACGTTGGCGATGATCCATGGATTCAATTCATTCCAAAAGGGAAGGATACCATTCTCCCATAATATTCCGGTGATCGAAAATATAAAGGACCAAATAGAAGAAGCCGCAAAGTATGTAAGCAATGTATCTTTAAAAAATAGCAAACGGATCGTGACAACTAACACAGCGAGAAATCCAATTCCAGCAAAAATAAATTGAAGGTAGTTAAGTGGATTAATACCGTAAATCAGCAAGCAAAGCTGTACTGCAATGGCTATTAAAAAATAGCCAATTACACCCATAATGATCTTGTCCCACAAAGGGCTTATCGATCTCAAATTGGTGAATTTCCTTCCAAATTGAAGGAAGAAGACTTTACTTCCTAACGTGAGTATAAGCCACGTGGCTACGGCGGCTCTTGGAATTTCTGAAAAAAACTGATCAATCCAGGGAAGGTTGTTTTCTACAAATTGCTCATAAATGGCAATACAGGCATAAAAGCCAAAAAGGTAGAAGTACGAGCGATCTTTTGTATAGAAGAAAAATGCTAACACGTACACTGCTAGTATCAATGCAAACGCGGGTAGCCAACCTGAAGTATTGTGCTGTTCAAAGGGGATGCCAACTTCCCTCAATTCTAGCTGAGTATAGATTTTATTTTGATCGTATATCTTAAGATAAACCGTTATTGGTGTGTTCTTTATTAGCGATACAGGAAAGGTATTTCGTTCGTTAGCTATGCTTAGGCTTTTTTGTGAGGCAGGAATAAACACGCCGCTTTTTGTACTATCAATAATGTGGCCGCTTCTAACGTAATAAGCCAGAATGCTATCATGAGGCGTTACATACCGATATTTCTCAATAACGTTTTTAAAGATAATAAATCGATCCTGCAGCGATTGTTTTGGAAAGAATGAAACACGCAGCCAAATACTGTTTTCAGTAATGACCGAATCATGAAGCGCAGTGAACCTGTATTCTTCCGGGCGTTCAAGAATGTCTTTTATCGTTGCATTTTCGGCACCTTCTTTTAAAACTTCTGTTTTACTGAAAAGATCTTGCAGCGGATAATCACTATCGACCACATAATGCCGTAAAGAATCTGAAACCCTGGCATCTTGTCCAATAACAGCTTGAGAGAAGATAAGGAATGTGACAACACATAGAACTTTCAGAAAATGTAAATACAGCCGCATGAGTCAGTTAGTGTTATTAAAGATACTAAAAATCAATATTTGATGTAAAATTCATGCACGTAAATGGAGTGCCCTTATTGATCAAGGAACACTCCATTGTGCAGATAGGTTTTTTTTATTTAGATACATCGTACCAACTGGCATACATTACCGATGGTGGTATGGGCGAGCCTTTTTTTATTTCTTCCTGTTGAAAAGATTCCAGGTCGAGATTGTGAAAAGAAACGATCTTCCAGGTACCGTCAATTTTTTGAGCAATGACTGAAATGAGTACCTGCGGGTCCTTAGGGCGGGTTTCATTTTTTGGGGCTACTGCAGCCAGAACATGCATAAGTGCGATCTCATTGCTTAAAAACTTGATCTTGTCAACGGTGTAAAAAAGTTGTGTGTCTTTATACATCGTGCTAAAGATCCTTTGATGCGATTCTGCATTTCTTTCCACGGTATTATTCTTAAAATAATAACCGGTCCAAACAATAAAATCATGGGGTTCTGCAAACGTGGAAGCAAATGTGTGACCACTGCCGGAATTCCATCCTTTCTGTAGGGTAGCAATCAGGTTCTTGATTTCTTTCTCGTCTTTTTCGTTCTGTGCAATAAGCGAACTGGTGCAAAGGACAACCGATAGAATAAAAATGATTTTTTTCATAAGAGTAAATTTTAGTGTTTAGATGTTTTTAAAATAAAATGGAACCTGAAGTCCAATTGGTAACTTCTTGGCTCGTTTGGTGAATAAGATGTTCCCAAACACTGGCGGTTACATGATAACACGCCGCCAGTAAGGCTGTAGATATCACTAATAGCGCTACTGTGTTAAGGTAACCGACAGAGACTTTTTTAAGCTGAATTGAATTTTTCATGATATACTTTTCTTTAAATAAATATGTTGGATCAAAAGTAGTATCGATAAGGAGTTGTAGTTAGAAGATATGAAGCGCTTCATAACACATTTGGCGCACAGGTAACCCTGTGCGCCAAATGTTGTAGTAAATGACTAAAAATTGTTAATCTAAATTAGAAGCAAAGTCTAATTCATTGCAAAAGGAGCACTTAATTTAAAAGAAGGAATCGCCACCCGAAACTTGCGGGTAGAAGAAAAATTGACCATTGCATAGTAACCGTGCATTGCGCCAAAAGGAGAAAGTAACAAGCAACCACTGCTGTAGGAATGCAAAGTGCCGGGCTGTAGTACGGGCTTTTTGCCTATAACGCCTTCTCCTTCCACGATCTCAAGATCGTTTAGGGCGTCTTTTATCTTCCAGTGGCGGGTGGTAAGTTGTACCACATCTTTACTCTGGTTTTCGATAGTGATGGTATAACCAAAGGCATAGTATATTTTATAGTTCTTATAAAATGTACCTTCAAAAGAGGTCTCAACCGAAACCTTGATCCCTTGTGTAACCTGTTGTACCATTTTAATATGCTGCTGCCGTCGCCGCAAAGAATATCAAAGCGGCAATGCTGGAACTTATCCAGAAAACAATGTTTAAAAATACGAATTTTAAGATTGTTATCAAACGGCTTTGTTTGTAGAAATTGCGAAGGGCTTTATAGAAATAGAACGGACCAATAAACACAAAGACAAGTCCCGAGAATACTCCATCATTGAGGAAGGTGTCCGGGATAAGGCAGATAAGGAAAGCCAGGAACAGGAAGCTGAAGATATGAAAGATAAAGATCATGTGCTCCATATAGGTATACCTCCTGCGTGAATAAATAAGCCAGAAGAAAAATGCAAAGAAGGGGGTGAAGAAGAAAAGGAAAAACGGGATTTTCCCCACGAGGTAATTTATAAACCCAAAGGGATCTTCGGCAATGCGGTCTATTGCGCTGTTCTTGTTGTACATCCAGCGATTAAAAGCGGTCTTCGAGTGCTTTAAGCTGTCCAAGGCCACATTGGCATTCTTGATGTCGTGTAGTTTATAGAAATCACGATAGAGTGTAAAGCGTTCTACCAATCGATGCCCACTGCCAAGGGTGTCGAGGTCGCTTTCAGAAATATATTTAAAAGTATCTTCTGTGACTTCCGGTTCGGGTTTCGCTAGGGTATCCAGGTTCATCACTATGGCACCTTCGTTCAGTTTTAATGTGTCTATTGTTCCCTCCTCATTTTTGTATGTGAAGGTTTGATTCTGAATGGAATCCAACGGGACAGCCGTGTCGTTTGAATTGATATTAACAAATGGACTTGGCCCCGAACTAAAGAATAATAGAAGGCTTTGCAGTAAAAAATAAATAATGGAAACACTTAAGAAGAACCGAAATGGATTCGCATATTTTAACCGCTGACCTTCGACATAATTTCGGGTGATGGTCCCCGGCTTGAATAAAAGGTCCTTGATGGTATAGCGCAGTCTGGAGTCGTAGACGAGAATACTGCCCATGAACTCTCTAAAGAAATCTTTTAACGATAACTGCTTCTTGGTGTTCAATTGCGAACAATAAGAGCAATAGCGATCGCTCAGGTCTAAAGGGTGACCGCAGTTGAGGCAAGTGGTGCTTCGGTATTTGAACGCCTTTCTGCTATTTCCTTTTACAAGTTTATCTTCGGCCATGGGTTAAAGATAGTAAAAGTCCGATTTTGCTTCAGAAGGGGTACAACTTATTTCGCCATGTTTCCAATAAAATCGTTCAGAAGGGATCCTTTCAGAAAAAATAGGACACTTAATTATTTGTAATATTGATTGAGCTTGCCGTTCCCATTCCAATAATGCGGTCGTACCGCGCTCCAAGATCGCGGTAATAGACCAGCACGGTATATTGGTTCTCGGTCTGCCAGAAATCTCCGCTAATGGCGCCGCCGTCTATGGAGCCGTCGCGATCCACCACTACATACTTATAATCGTAATAGCCCTGTTTGAATAAGCGCGAATTGCGATAGGTATCACTTGCGGGATCATACTCCATATAGGTGGTCCCATCGATGGTCCAGTTGTTGAAATTGCCATAGAGATGGATCTCCTTGTCGCCAATATCTTCAAAATACTGAAGGTTGAAATGCATACGCACGTATTCGGCTTCGATATTCTGGTTTTGGGCATCTACGTTGCGAACTACGAAGTTTCCATTAATATCGGGGTTATACGTATAGGGGCGGTCTTTACGCGCCCCGTCGGTATACAAAAAATTCTCATAGACATCACTCAAAGAGACGCGTCGTACCCCGAAGGTAGCCGATCGCACTTCTTTATTGTCAAAACTAAGGAACTCATTTCCGCCCCAAAAAGCGGCTTCCTGATCGTAGCGATAGATCAACTCTGTACCAATGGTATACTGAGGTTTGAGGTTGGTAATGGCCGATTTCAAATTACTGTTCTGAAGGACGAGCGTTTTAACCGTTTGCTTGGGATTGATAAGCAATAAACTAGGTGAGTTAACTGTAAATTGTACCACCTGCTTTTCTTCAATGAAGTTGAGGTCACGGGACCTTTTTATCTCGACACCAACGCCTACAACGTTCTCTATCACCATGAACTTTCTTGAAAAGATAGGTTCATTGTCGTCGTTATAGATGCTCAACAAATAATTGCCGCTTTTTTCAATTCTTCTGGTCTCGCGATTAGGAATAGTAAGCATATAATGAGAAAAAATTTGAAGCGTGTTTAAAGAGTTCTCGTATGTTTCTATTCTTACTTCATCGAAACCGTCCAGATATTCTCCTTTGGAAAGATCACTGGGCGTCCAGTCGAAATTGTAATGTGTAATGGTGTAGTAATAGTCTTCTTCTTCCCCGTTTAAAGCATCGAAGGAAAGCTGCAGCCGTTCTCCCAAGCGAATGATGGGCAACTGACTTTGAGAAGTAGTTCCGCTAAATTGAATGGTGCTTATGTAAGGTGGCGCAACCTTTTCCTCAACTTGTGAAAACGCGGGAATAGCATGCAAGGCAAGAAGTATAAGGACAACAAACTTTTGTAACATAGAGATGGTTTTATGAGGCTAAAGATAATCAATTTTTGTGCCTCAATATTATTGAAGAAGAAGTGCGGCATTATACACAGGATAAACCCTCTTAAAAACAGGGGATTTTTCCTTAATTTGTAGAAGGTTGCTGTGGTGTGTGGGGTATTTATTTTATTTTTTCATTAATTTATAGGTGGAAATATCAATAAATAAGCATTTAGTAATTATCAAGCATTTACTTTATGAAACACTTTTTTTCCTTTATTCTATTGTTTACCTGCTTTAGTGGCATCGCCCAAGACGCCCAGTTGTTTGACAATGATTGGTATTTACATAAAATTGTAATTGATAAAACCAATTATTTCCCGCCCTACACATCATTTGAGGGGAGAGCTTATTTTAGTCCCGAATTTATTGAAGTAGTTCATCCTTCCTGTGAAGAAGGTTTTCAGAATAATATTCAATATACAAACAATGATGTATTTGAAATAGGTGACGGCGGAGTAGTGCTTCCGGGAGTATGTGGAGATCCTGTTGTTTGGGAGTTTATGGAAGATCACTATGAGATCTATTATTTGGACAATAATTTTGCCAAGAATCCATTTACATACGCTTTTAGCTCCGGGAGCAGTGGAGAGATAGTCCTTACTGTCGAGAATGCAGACGGCAACCGGGCGGTGTATGGGAACGAGCAGTTATCCACACCTTCTTTCGTTCTTGAAGCATGTACGTTGTTTCCCAACCCTGCGGTGGACCAATTGAATATTGCTTCAGAGCTTGATATGGCCGGCTACATCTTGGAAATATATAATTTGCAGGGTATGGTGGTAAGTAGGCCTTCTTCGGAAAGCATTTCAGAAAAGATCATAGATGTATCTATGCTGTCGCAAGGAATTTATTTTCTTATAATTAAAGACACCCAAGGTCAAACCGAAATAAAAAAGTTCATAAAACAGTAAGCAACCGTCTTTCAGCAATTTCTTCCTTCCTAACTACACCTCTTGAGATGCCTCTTTTAGTGAGTTGTCCCTGAAGCAGCATTTCAGGAAAAAAAACCGTAACGAATGCTGCTAAAATTATACTCAATTATTATGTGATGCTACATTAAATTTATAAATTTGCACTCCCTTAAATCCCGATACTCGTCGGGACGGGACGAAAAAGAAATTTAACACTAGCATCCTATGTCCAAAGACATTAAGATTAAAAAGGGTCTAAACATACGATTAAAAGGCGAAGCCGATAAAACCATATCCAACGCGCCACGATCTAGAACCTTCTCGATTAGACCTTCAGACTTTCACTTAATTACCCCTAAAATGGTAATTAAAGAAGGTGCTAAACTTCAGGCCGGAGACACGATTTTCTACTCCAAGGCAAATGAAAGAATTAAATTCGCTTCACCGGTAAGCGGCACGCTCACCAAGATAGAGCGTGGGGCAAAACGCGTTATTACCGAACTGGTCATTGAGGCGGAACCACAGGATTCCTATAAGGACTTTGGTGTCGCAGACCCCGCAAACATGCAGCCGGAAGCCATTAAGGAGCATTTGTTGACTGCAGGATGTTGGCCGTTCATAAAACAACGTCCGTATCATGTAATTGCCGATCCGGATAGTACGCCCAAAGCTATTTTTATTTCAGGATATGCTACGGCACCCTTAGCGGCCGATTACGATTTTACCTTACGCGGAAAAGAAAAGCAATTGCAGGCAGCGCTCACGGCGCTCAGCAAACTTACCGAAGGTAAAGTACACGTCTCTGTAGGAAAAACAGGAGTATCTCCTTTTGAAGGCCTAAAGGATATAACAATTCATAAAGTGAGCGGTCCACATCCGGCAGGAAATGTAGGAGTTCAGATCGCTAAGATCGATCCTGTGAACAAAGGAGAGACCGTTTGGACAGTAAACGCACAAGACCTTGTAATTATAGGTGAATTATTGACCACAGGGAAGTTCAATGCAGAACGCGTGATCGCGCTGGTAGGATCTTCTGTAAAAACAGCAAAATATTATACAACCCGAATTGGTGCCGAAGTAGCCACTTTTGTGTACGATTCAGGGCTTGTGGAAGAGAACGTTCGTGTAATAAGCGGCGACGTTCTTACCGGAAAACAGATCTCGGTAAAAGGAAACCTTGGTTATTACAACGATACCGTTACCGTGATCCCTGAAGGTGACGACTATGAATTCTTTGGATGGAATAAGCCCGTATTCGATAAAATCTCTACAAGCAGAGCATTGACCTTCTCATGGCTCTTTCCGAATAAGAAATACGAACTGGATACTAATACCAATGGTGAGCACAGAGCTTTCGTGGTAACAGGAAATTATGAAGAGGTCTTCCCTATGGACATCTATCCCTTACAAATACTAAAAGCTTGTATGGTAGAGGACTTGGACGCCATGGAGGCGCTGGGTATGTACGAAGTGGCTCCGGAAGATTTTGCCCTTACCGAATTTATTTGTGTGTCCAAACAACCACATCAGGAGATCATTCGAAAAGGTCTTGACTTAATGTATAAAGAAATAGGATAATGCTATGGGATTGAAACAAAAATTACATACGCTAAAAGAAAAATACAAAGGAAAGAAGATGGCTCCGGCCTTCAACGCATTGCATACTTTCTTGTATCTGCCCAATGAAACAACACACTCCGGATCGCATGTGCGTGCAGCAGATGATCTTAAGCGTACTATGAACACTGTGATCATGGCGTTGCTCCCTTGTTTGGTGTTTGGGATTTATAACGCAGGTTACCAGCACTATTTGGCTACAGGAGAGATCGAAGCTGCTGCCGGGTTCTTTAGTGGGGAGTTTTGGTCCTTTCAAAACTTTGCCATGGGTGCTTGGACGGTGCTGCCTCTAGTTATCGTGTCGTATGGAGTAGGACTGGCGGTAGAGTTTTTATTTGCAGTGATCAAAGGACACGAAGTAGAGGAAGGGTATCTTGTAACAGGAATGTTGGTGCCATTGATTGTGCCGGTGGATATTCCATTGTGGATGTTGGCCGTTGCAGTGATCTTTGGTGTAGTGATCGGGAAAGAAGTCTTTGGCGGTACCGGTATGAACATCTTGAACCCGGCGCTTACCATTCGTGCTTTCTTGTTCTTTGCTTATCCTACGTGGATGAGTGGTGACAAAGTATGGGTGCATGGTGCGGTAGAAAGAGCAAAAGAGATTGCAGCCGGATCGAATGCGGATGCCATTTCGGGAGAAACAATATTAGGTAGCTATGCACAAAATCAAGATGTGCTTTATAGCCTTCAGGATATGTTCTTGGGATTCATCCCGGGATCTGTTGGAGAGACCTCGAAGTTGTTGATCATTTTTGGAGCCTTGTTCCTTATCTTCACCAAAGTAGGTAGCTGGCGTATTATTTTCAGCACCTTGATTGGAGCCCTTGCCATGGGATTGATCTTTAACGGGGTAGTGGAAATGGGTTGGATCAACGAGGGAAGTAAATTCTATGGTTTGATGACCGTTCCGTTTTGGCAACACTTGATCATTGGAAGTATCCTCTTTGGTGCGGTTTATATGGCTACAGATCCTGTTACGGCATCTCAGACCAATAAGGGGAAATGGATCTACGGTTTCCTCATTGGTTTTATATCAATATTGATACGTGTGTTCAACCCTGCGTATCCTGAGGGTGTTTTCCTTGCGATCCTGCTAATGAATGTCTTTGCTCCTACCATAGACCACTATGTGTTGCAAGGCAACATTAAGAGAAGAATGAAACGTTTAAAAGTTAAAACAGCATAAGAATGGCTATTAACACAGATAAAAACAGTTATACCGTCATCTTCGCCATTGTCATGGTGATCGTGGTTGGGTCTATTTTGGCAGGATTTGCCAGTGGCCTTAAACCTCTTGTGAAGGCAAATGAGAAGTACGAAAAGATGCAGAACATCTTGTATGCCATGAATGTCAATGACAATGAAGGTCCTAACGATGTGACTTTTATTCCAACAGACAGAGTGGAGGAAGAGTTTGAAAAATATATTACGAAGCAGCTGGTAATTCAGGGGGATAATATTACTGAGAATGATCAGGCGTATTTGATCGACCTTAAGAAAGAAGAAACACTGGCGAAAGATGAAAGTTATACACGTAGGCTGCCACTTTTCATTGGAGAAAAGGACGGAAAAGAACTGTATGTGATCCCGGTGCGCGGTAAAGGCCTCTGGGACGCAATATGGGGATTTGTTGCTGTAGACAAGGGTATGACCATTCAAGGCGTTTACTTTGACCACAAAGGTGAGACTCCCGGACTCGGAGCAGAGATCAAACAACGGTATTTCATGGATGATTTCACCGG
The DNA here is from genome assembly GCF_000746845.1 of Altibacter lentus. Lineage (GTDB taxonomy): Bacteria > Bacteroidota > Bacteroidia > Flavobacteriales > Flavobacteriaceae > Altibacter > Altibacter lentus. The sequence goes on from NZ_KN050846.1 coordinate 2,835,000, forward strand.
CGAAAGTTTCTTAAACGGTAATGCTTTTGAAGGTATTAACGTGGCGAAAGGAAATAATGATCCAAAGAATACCGACACTTCAGATAATGAAGTAGATGCTTTAGCGGGAGCGACCATTACAGGCGACGGTGTTTCTGCCATGCTTAGAAAAGATGTTAAAATGTATGTGCCCTATTTTAAAAAATTAAATCAATAAGCTATGGGACTTCTATCAAAAAAAGACAGTAAATTAATTTTAGACCCGTTAGCAGATAACAACCCGATTACCATACAAGTATTGGGGATTTGTTCGGCGTTGGCGATCACGGCCCAGTTGAAGCCTTCCGTCGTAATGGCGATTTCGGTGGTGTTCGTATTGGGAGTAGGTAACGTAGTGATCTCGTTGATGCGAAATATCATTCCGTCTAAGATACGTATCATCGTTCAGCTAATTGTAGTTGCTACCTTGGTAATTATTGTGGACCAAGTGCTGAAAGCATTCGCATACGAATTGAGTAAGGAACTTTCGGTATTTATCGGTTTGATCATTACAAACTGTATCATTATGGGCCGTTTTGAAGCCTTTGCTTTAGGGAATGGCCCATGGAGGTCTTTCCTTGACGGTATTGGAAATGCGGCAGGATATGGGGTGATCCTTATTATAGTAGGATTCTTCCGTGAGTTGTTGGGATCGGGAACCTTGTTCGGTTTTAAAGTATTAGGAGACCCGGTTGAGAAATCTGGACTTTACGCCATTGGATATGAAAACAATGGATTTATGGTGCTACCTCCCATGGCATTGATCGTTGTGGGATTGATTATTTGGGTGCAGCGAAGCAGAAATAAAGAATTAATTGAAGAAAATTAGTATTCAGGAAGGCCGGAGGCGCAAGGTGGCGCTCCCGGTACTTTCGAATTACTCAATAACTGAATCATAGAAAAATGGAACATATAGAATTGTTTTTTAAGTCGGTCTTTGTGGACAACATGGTATTCGCTTATTTCTTAGGAATGTGCTCATACCTGGCGGTCTCTAAAAAAGTGAGCACTGCAGTAGGTCTTGGTGCAGCGGTTATTTTCGTATTAACGGTTACCGTACCATTGAACTGGCTTCTGGATCAATATATCTTACGTGAAGGAGCCCTGGTTTGGTTAGGTGAAGGCTATGCCGATTACGACCTGAGCTTCCTGTCCTTTATTCTCTTTATTGCCACTATCGCCACCATGGTACAACTGGTAGAGATCGTAGTAGAGAAATTTTCACCCTCCTTATATAACTCGTTAGGGATTTTCCTTCCGCTTATCGCTGTAAACTGTGCGATCCTGGGAGGTTCATTGTTTATGCAATCTCGTGATATTGCCACTTTTGGTTTGGCATTAAATTACGGCTTCAGTTCCGGAATTGGTTGGTTCCTGGCGATCTTGGCGATTGCTGCCATTCGCGAAAAGATTCGGTATAGTAATGTACCGGCACCGCTTCGGGGATTAGGCATCACTTTCATCATTACGGGACTTATGGCCATTGGTTTTATGAGCTTCGGAGGAATGTTAACAGGCGGTGGAGAAGAAACATCTTCTCTGGAAACCGATGGGGAAGTAGGTCTTAAGACCGAAGAAAATATAGAAGACAATTCAGAAACTATTGAGATCACTGAGGTTTCAGAAATAACACAACAATAATATGTTTTTAGCAGCAAGTACCTTAGGAGTCATTATTGCGACCGTAGTAGCCTTTTTGGTTTTGACCTTGTTATTGGTTGCCCTATTGCTCTTTACAAAACAAAAATTATCACCTTCGGGACCGGTAAAGATTACGATCAATGATGAAAAGGTCATTGAAGTAGAATCCGGAGGAACGTTATTATCTACGCTTGGAAACCAAAAGATCTTCTTGCCGTCTGCTTGCGGAGGAGGAGGTACTTGCATCCAGTGTGAGTGTCACGTCCTTTCAGGAGGTGGTGAAGCACTTCCTACGGAAACACCTCATTTCAGCAGAAAAGAATTAAAGGAAGGTGCCCGATTGTCTTGTCAGGTAAAAGTAAAGCAGGATATGAATATTCATATTCCTGAAGAGGTCTTCGGAATAAAAAAATGGGATGCTACCGTAGTGCGTAATTACAACGTGGCTTCCTTTATTAAAGAGTTTGTGGTGGAAATTCCTGAAGACATGAACTATAAAGCAGGAGGATACATTCAAATCGAGATCCCTCCTTGTGAAGTGAAGTATGAGAACATAGACATCACGGCACACCCCGAAGAGCACGAAACACCGGACAAGTTTAAGGATGAGTGGGATAAGTTCGGTTTATGGCCTTTGGTTATGAAGAATACCGAAACTGTCGAGCGTGCATACTCCATGGCCTCTTATCCTGCTGAAGGAAGAGAGATCATGTTGAACGTTCGTATTGCCACTCCGCCTTGGGATAGAGCGAAGAACCAATGGATGAGTGTGAATCCAGGGATCGCTTCTTCCTATATATTCGATAAGAAGCCGGGCGATAAAGTAGTCATTTCGGGACCTTATGGTGAATTCTTTATCAATCCTTCAGAAGCAGAAATGCTGTATGTGGGCGGTGGAGCAGGAATGGCACCTATGCGTTCGCACCTCTATCATCTTTTCAGAACCCTGAAAACAGGTCGTAAGGTTACCTATTGGTACGGAGGACGTTCTAAACGCGAATTGTTCTATATTGATCATTTCAGAAACCTTGAGAAGGATTTCCCGAACTTTAAATTCTATATGGCTCTTTCAGAACCGCTTCCTGAAGATAACTGGAAGGTGAAGAAGGACATCAACGATGAAGGAGACGGATTTGTTGGTTTTATCCATCAAGTTGTGATCGATAACTATTTGAATCACCACGAAGCTCCCGAAGATATCGAATTGTACTTCTGTGGTCCTCCGTTAATGAACCAGGCTGTTCAAAAAATGGGTGAGGATTTTGGGATCCCAGACGAGAATATACGTTTTGATGACTTTGGAGGATAAACACATACTATTATAAAAATAAAGCCGTTTCATTATTTTGGAACGGCTTTTTTTATTTAGTTCTTAAAAAAACATGTATTTTATCGATAAAAAGTTGCTTTATAACGATAAAATATTATTTTTGACTTGTTATATTGTTCAAACAGAGTTTTTTAGGCCCCCTAATTCATATTGCTTATGAAAAATTTTATACTATTAGCGCTGCTATTCGCTGTTTTCACAGCTTCTTCGCAAACACTTACAAAAGGGAAATCCAACACATCCAAAAAAGTTGATACTACCCAATATGCCAAAGCGCTTCAAAACATCACCGCACAATACGATCAAGGCAAACTTGCGACATTGTACACTACGTTTTCTACACGAAGAAATCTTGAGAAGCAAGAGGCGATCGCGTATGCATTGGTGAACAACCTCCCAATACAAAAATATAATGACGATGGAACCTTCGACGAACTTCAGCGAATAGGTCCTAACGGAACCTTGCTCTATTATTCCCTGCACAATGTCAACGCGGCAATCTCAACACGAGCGAACCACTTGAATACAGGAGGAACGCTGGGACTCACCGTAGATGGTGACGGGTTGACCGCCCATGTATGGGACGGGGGTCCTGCACGACCTTCGCATCAGGAGTTCGATGGTCCGGGTGGAACAAATCGGGTGTCTATTAACGACGGAGTTACCACCATAAATGGAAATAGTTTCCACGCACAACACGTAACAGGTACTATAGTTGCTTCGGGATTGGTAGCGGCTGCCAAAGGAATGGCTTGGCAGGCAGATGCAAAGACCCACGATTGGAACAACGATTTGGCGGAGGCGACTGCCGAAGCTTCGGCAGGGATGTTAATTTCCAATCACTCCTATGGTTATAATGCAACAGCTATTCCGGATGCGTGGTTTGGCCAATATGGACAGGACGCCCGTGAATGGGATCAGCTCATGTACAGTGCTCCATATTACCTTATGGTGAATTCTGCCGGGAACGACGGCGCAAATAATACCGCCAATGCAGTTCCGCTTAACGGACAATCGGCGTATGATAAGTTGAATGGAACAGCCACGGCCAAAAACAATTTTGTAATTGCCAACGGTCAAGACGCAAACGTAGATGCCAATGGGAATTTGATTTCTGTAACCAGAAATTCCGGGAGTAGTGAAGGACCTACAGACGATTATCGAATTAAACCCGACATTATGGGTAATGGTACCAGTTTGTACTCTTCTTTGGAGACGAGTGATAGTGACTACGGAAACTTGACAGGTACGTCCATGTCTGCACCCAATGTGAGCGGATCCTTATTATTGTTACAGGACCATTATTTTAATCTGAATGCTACTTTTATGAGAGCCGCTACACTGAAAGGTCTGGCACTTCATACTGCAGACGATGTTTCACCAAACGGTCCCGATGCCAACACGGGTTGGGGACAAATGAATACAAAAGCTGCAGCCGAAGCGATCACAGCAGCACCTACCGGGGCAGTGATCTCTGAGCTTACATTAAATCAGGGACAATCATATCAAGTAACGATCCAGTCAGACGGGGTCAATCCACTAAAAGCATCTATCTCTTGGACCGATCCCGCAGGTGCCGTGAACAATGGAACCAACAGTAATACCCCGGCTCTGGTGAACGACCTCGATCTTAGGTTGAATAACGGGACCGTATATACCCCCTGGCGTTTAACCGGCGTTACTACCAACGGTTTTGGTGACAACACGGTCGATCCGTACGAGCGAATTGATATAAGCGGAGCTTCGGGACAATATACCCTCACCGTCACCCATAAAGGAACACTTTCAAGTGGTTCACAGAACTTCTCACTCATTGTTACCGGAGGGACCATTGCAGCTGCTTCGCCGGAGATCTCTTTCGGAACGACCAGCGCAACGACAACAGAACAAACCGATTGTAGTTTTACCGACGTTTCCATACCTGTGAATATTGCTATGGCGCCTTCTCAAGATGCCGAGGTCACCTTTACGGTTTCAGGAGGTACTGCCACCAATGGCGTAGACTTCGATCTTATAACAACGGCACTAACTTTTTTACAAGGACAAACCACCTCACAGAATATGATCGTACGGGTCTACCACGACGGTTTTGTTGAAGTTCCGGAAACCCTTACAGTAGATTTTACCGTGAATGCCAATGGAGGTGATGCCACGGCAAATAACAATGCCGACTCTGTTACAATAACCATTAATGACGACGATCTGGTTCCTGCTAGTACGCAAAACATAAATATTTACAGTGAAGATTTTGAAGATTGGACCGGCTGGACTAACCTGGACAGAGATGGGGACGGAAACACGTTCTTATCGCTCTCCTTTACATCCGGAGGCTACACCGGCTTTACCGGGCAGTTTGCAGCTTCAGAGACAGATCTAACGGTATTGACTCCCACAGCCAATCCGCCTAAGGCTACAGCGAATAATTATTTGATCAGTCCACAGATCACGATTCCTGCTAGCACTACCAACACGGCCTTTACTTTTTCAGTAGCAGGATTCAATACAATAGAACATTACAGACTCCAATGGACCACGAGTATTGCCAATTATGCGGCCATAGATGCGGGGATCATTCTGGAAGAACGGGATGCCACGGCGAATACCGGAGATATCCGCACTGTGAATAATACAAGCTTGGCCGGACAAACAGGTTATTTTGTGATCCGCCACTATAATTCTTCAGCAAATAACGGGATTCTCTTGTTCGACGCGCTGGATATAGTAGCAACCATAGAAGCACCGGTTCAAACAGCTGTGAATACAGGCACGACAAACGATCTTGTTCTGGTTCCGGGAACGGGTACGCTTTATGGTGCCGACAGTAGTTCGGGAGCGATAATGATGTCCATTGCCAACAACGATACTCACGATTATGGTTGTGTGGACATGTCGGTTTCACGAGCCGGTACAGGAGCGCAAAGTTATAACGGTAGCACCATGCCAAATTTGGTAATGGATAAAACGTTCGATATTACTCCGGCAACCACTGCAGGTGCAGGAGACACAAGCCTCACTTTTTATTTTACCGAAGCTGAAATCGCCGGTTGGGAAACCGCTGTAGGCGGGACGGTTGGCGTTACACGAAATACTTTGGTGGCGGCAAGAGGAAATGCAAGTAGTTTCAGCGAAACTGCTACGCTCACCGTAGGGGCCTTTGGCTCCCATGTGACGCTTACAGGAAACTTTACCGGTCTTGATGGAACTTATTATTTTGGACCCATCGGTGCTTTTGTAAGTTGTCCCGGTGTCACCAAGACATGGAATGGAACCAACTGGTCTCCGGTGGGAGTACCGGATATGTCTAACCCGGTGATCTTCTCCGGAAATTATGATACAGCTACTCATGGCGACCTTAGTGCTTGTACGTTGATCGTTAATAACGGGGTGACCCTTACGGTATCTCCCAATGACTTTTTACAGGTTAATGGTGCGATTACCGTGAACGGCGATCTTGATGTACTGCACACAGGGAGTGTCGTGCAAGTAGATCCTACCGCCACGGTAACAAATAATGGAACCATTGAGGTGTATCTTACAACACCTGTCTTACAAACTCGTGACTTTATGGTTATGGGAAGTCCTATGAGCGCCGAGACACGAAACGGGGTATTTAATTCAGCCTTTTTAGTATTGGATCACACCCCGGGCAATTTTGTGCCACATGCGGGAGTTCCAGCAGGTGGGACCAATTTTGCCGATGACAACGGAGACTTCTGGAATTCATATAATGGAGCGATTAATGTAGGTGAAGGATACATTGTACGGCCGCAATCGGGATATACAGATCCTGCCAATCATACCTATTCCTTCGTTTATGATCAAGGAACACTTAACAACGGAAACGTAACCCGAACAGTCACCTACAGAGGAACCGGGATCAATCCGGACGGTACACCTAATGCATTGGCAAATCCATATCCTTCGGCGATTTCGGGAGATGACCTTATTGATAATAATTCATTCATCAACGAATTGTATTTCTGGGAACATCTAACGCCTCCAAGCTCCAGCATTCCGGGGTATGGTAGCATCAATTTCAGTATGGGAGATATTTCCATGTATACTCCCGGTGGTGCACTGCCGGCTGCCAACGATCCGGGTACGTCAACGACCCCTAATGGTGTGGTTGCTACAGGACAGGGCTTCGGAATTAAAGTAAACGGTGGTGCAAATCCCGGAACTGGATCGGTCACCTTTACCAACTCCATGCGACTTACTTCGGGTAACACAACTTTAAGGACTCCGCTAGTAGACGTAGAGAAAGTATTGCTTCGAGTACGAAACGATGTTTATAATATTGGTAGTTATGCCTTGGTTGGTTTTAATCCTATGGCAACAGATGGTCTTGATCAAGGTTATGATACAAACCGAATGGCAACCGCTATTTCGCTCTATTCACACTTAGACAATGGAAGCGAACAACTGGGTATTCAAAACAGGGGTGCGTTCGAAAATACTGTGAAAGTGCCTATGGGCTTTGCCACGCAGGTAGAAGCCGAAACTTCTTTTGTGATCTCCTTGGCGAATGTGGAAGGACCACAGGTCTCTCAGGGGGCAATTTATTTGGTCGATACCTTCGAGAACACAGTGACAGATCTTACGGTTACAGATTATACCTTCTCAAGTGTAAAAGGAACCTTTAACGAACGGTTCAGGTTGCAATTTGAGCCTGAGGTAATTCTGGAAACGCCGGATGTTATTCTGGATACCGTTGCGGTTTATCCAAATCCGGCACAAGACATAGTAACCATCCTTTCCCCACGAACAGCTGTTTTGTCCGCAGAGATTTTGGATGTGACCGGACGCAGGGTTCAGAAAATACAATTTAAACCCGGTACCAATTATACCTTAGATGTCTCGACATTACGGTCTGCGATGTATTTCATAGCGATCACCACCGAATCCGGAACGGTTACCAAACGAATCATAAAGGAATAATGTTGAAATAATTTATCCTGAAGAAAAGCCGTTTCTGCACTAGAAACGGCTTTTTTTATATTAGAACCGTAGCATTTTCACTGGCTGATGTATCTTTGTATTTGCTATGAAAGAAGAACTTACAAAACAGGAATTGCACAACCTCGCCATGAATATCGTGGGTAAGGAGTTACAGGAAGACGGATTTGAATTCCTGGGGGTTAATTCGAAACTGAAAAAAGATCCTCAATTTGTCGCATTGAAAGATAAAAATCTGCATTTTGTGATTGTACGTGCGGTTGCCTATCCGGCGAACGCAGATGTGTATGATCCTGTTCTCATGCAAACTATGAAGGAACATGCGCTGAAATTTGAAGCGCGAACCTTTTATGCAGGTGTGGGCCTGGGGCACGGCAGCGATTACGCCAAACCGGTCATCAAAGGAGAAGATTACACTATGGTGTTTAACGGATTACAAGAGATTTTATGAAACAGTCCTATTTAATAGTTATAGTTCTTATGTTTTTTGCCTGTAAGCAAGAAACTCCTACAAAACAAGTGCTTCAGGGAGATGCTTTTGGAACAACCTACACCATACAATATGTTGGTGACGATCCGGCAACTATCGAAAAAGGGATCGATTCGGTCATTCATGCCATCAATCGTTCCATGAGCACGTACATGCCCAATAGTGATATTTCAAAAATAAATAAAGGCACTGTGGATCTTGTGGTGGATGCCGATTTCAAGGCCGTTTTTAAGCTTTCGGAAGAAGTATATAAGCGTTCGGGCGGATATTTCGATCCTACTGTGGGAGTGCTTCGGAATGCCTACGGATTTGGTGATGAAAAACCGCTTCAAAAGATAGACAGCACCACGCTGGACTCCCTATTGCAGTACGTAGGCTTTAACAAGGTGCGTCTTACTTCCGAAGGAACCATAGAGAAATCGTATCCGGAGATCTATTTCGACTTCAATGCCGTGGCAAAAGGGTATGGCATAGACAGAATAGGTGCATTTCTCACGGCTCAAGGGATCGGTGACTATTTAATTGAACTGGGGGGCGAAATTCTTGCCAAAGGGGTGAATCCCGCAAAGGGACAGCCATGGGTGGTTGGGATCGAAACCGTCGATTCTAAACTTGATGACCGTGCGTATCAAATAACCATACCACTGCAGGATAAGGCGATGGCATCTTCCGGAAATTACCGAAAGTTTCGGGTGGATTCCGTAAGCGGAAAAAAATACGTCCATACCATTAATCCATTGACCGGTTCGGCAGAACAAAGTGATGTTACCAGCGCAACCGTTGTGGCAGAAACATGTGCTGAAGCCGATGCTTATGCGACCGCTTTTATGGCATTAGGGCTGGAACGATCCAAAGCTTTGCTGGAAAAGACGCCACAATTAGAGGTCTATCTTACGTACAGCGATACGCTGGACACACCTCAGGTATTTATGACCGAGGGCTTTAGGAAATTACTCAACGAGTAGTTTTTTACAAACGGGTAGTAGTTCTCCTTTGGCCAGACGGTAAGTATCTATTTCTTCTTCGGAAAGGGTCTTGGTGTAATCTACTGCAGTTACCTTAAAACCTACGCTCGCCAGTTTGTCAAAATAATCCATTCCGTAGATACGAACATGATCATATTGTCCAAAGATCTTTGCACGTTCCTTTGGATCGGTGATGGAGTTGTCCTCGAAGGTCGTTTTCCTGTCTGCATCATACGGAACCTGAAGAATGGCCATACCTCCCGGAGATAGGATCCGATACAGCTCCTGCATCGCTTTCGTGTCGTTTGGGATATGTTCCAAAACGTGATTACAAATGATAACATCGAAACTTTCGTCTTCAAAAGGCAGTGCACATATATCTGCTTTTACATCGGCCAACGGCGAATTGAGATCGGTAGTAGTGTAGTTAAGGTGTTTCAGCTTACGGAAACGCTTGTAAAATGCCTGTTCCGGTGCAAAATGCAATACAGAATGCGGCTGCGAAAAGAAGGTCGTTTCACGTTTCAGATACAACCAGAACAATCTATGACGCTCTAAAGAAAGCGTGCCGGGAGCCAGTACATTTTCACGTACCTTTTCGTAACCGTAGGGAAGGAATTTCCGAAAGGACCGCCCGTCTATTGGGTCTGTGTAACGGTCGCCACGAAGAAAGAAGGCCACTACCGGGCGTACCAGATAACTAAGTCTAATGAGGAGGGTTCTGGGAACGAGATTCAGAAAAAATTTAAAGAGCTGATGCATTGTCCAGGATATTACAATACCAGCGCTTTTTGTCTAAATTCGTCTTCTTCGTCGCTCTCGATCCCTAAAGCTTCGTAGATATAAGCAAAGGTGGAAAGCAGTTCGGGTTTGCCCTCAACCAACGCGACATTGTGTTCAAAATGAGCGCTGGGTTTGCGATCGTGCGTTAAGATCGTCCAACCATCCTGCAACTGCTCAATACGCTTCGTACCTAGATTGATCATGGGTTCTATGGCTACGGTCATTCCTTCAATGAATTTCTTGCCCCGCCCACGTCTTCCATAATTAGGCATTTCAGGATCTTCGTGCATCTTTCTCCCCAGGCCATGGCCTACAAGTTCGCGTACAACGCCGTAGCCATGTGCTTCACAGTATTGCTGAATGGCATACCCCACATCTCCAGTACGGTTCCCTGCTTTAAATTCCCGAATACCTACGTATAAGGATTCTTTGGTCACTCTCAGTAATTTTTTTACTTCAGGTGTTACTTCACCCACTTCAAAGGTATAGGCGTGATCACCGTAGAAACCATTTTTTATAGCACCGCAATCAATGGAGATAATATCCCCTTCCTGCAAAGGAGTGTCGTTCGGGATTCCATGTACCACCTGAGCGTTGGGACTCATGCATAAGGTGTTAGGAAAGTCGTACAACCCTAAAAAACCGGGTACGGCCCCATGATCACGAATACACGTTTCGGCCAAGCTGTCTAAATATAAGGTCGTCACACCCGGCTTCAGCTCTTTGGCAAGTACTCCCAAAGTCTTGGAAACTACGAGAGCCGCTTCACGCATTAGTTCAATTTCTTCGGAAGTCTTTGGTATAATCATAGTATCTCTTTAAAAGGAAAACCATCCTTTTTTTCTCTTTTTTGCACCTGACGTATCGAGTTTCGATTCTCCGATCAAATCCTGATAGATCTCACCCCAACTCTTCAGTCCGCCCACATTTCGGTCGTCGATAAAAAGATCGGCGTTGATCTTTCTGCTGTACTTTGGGTCGAACTCTTCTTCGGGGAAACTTTTATTTACCGCATAGAAGGTAACCCCATGTTCTTTGCAAAAGGCAACCGCTTCATCGAGTGCCCGCCCGTTTCGATAGGTCCAAAGGATCAATCGATGGCCGCGTTCCTGTAGCTTTTTCAGGGTGTCGAATGCAAATATAATAGGCTTGCCTATTTTGGGATATTCATCTTCAACAATAGTCCCGTCAAAATCGATCGCTATGGTATAGGTTTCGTGCATCATGCGTCATTCAAACGGCAAAAATACGAAGAATATTACCATTCTTAAAGTTTAATATTCAGAAGAAAAGAGTGTTCAAAAAACGCTTACAGCAAAGACTCCCGTGTCATCACCTCGGGTTTTTTAATTCCCATCAAGTCAAGAATGGTGGGTGCCACATCGCCTAAAATGCCATTATGTATCTCTTTTATTTCAGGATCGATAAGTATAATGGGAACGGGATTGGTGGTATGGGCAGTATTGGGTGAGCCGTCCGGATTGCGCATCGTCTCACTGTTGCCGTGGTCTGCCAAAAGAATGGTGGTGTAGCCTTGTTCCAATGCTTCTTCCACAATGATCTTAGCGCAAGCGTCTACCGTTTCGCAGGCTTTGACTGCTGCTTCAAAGACTCCCGTATGCCCCACCATATCGGGGTTGGCAAAATTCAAGCAGATGAAATCGGCGGTTTTGTTCTTGATCTCCGGTAAGATCTTATCGCGTACCTCATAGGCACTCATCTCGGGCTGAAGATCGTAGGTAGCTACTTTTGGCGAAGGGCAAAGGATACGCTTCTCGCCTTCAAAAGGTGTTTCTCGTCCGCCATTAAAAAAGAACGTGACGTGTGGATATTTTTCGGTTTCGGCGATGCGTATCTGGGTCTTTCCGTGTTGTTCCAGTACTTCGCCCAATGGTTCGGTAACGTGTTCCTTGTTGTAGACCACCTTGATCCCTTCAAAAGAATCGTCGTAATTGGTAAGTGTTACATAATATAAAGGAATTCGTTTCATGCCAAATCCTTCATAATCGGTTTGGGTAAGTACCTCGGTGAGTTGCCTGCCGCGATCTGTTCGAAAATTAAAAAAGATCACCACATCACCTTCAGAAAGAGTAGCACGTGGCCGGCCATTTTTCGTCATTACAATAGGCTCTAAAAATTCGTCTGTGATCCCTTCAGAATAACTAGTCTCAATACTTTGTACCGCATTTTCTGAAGCTGTCCCCTTTCCGAAGACTAACAGATCGTATACTCTTTTTACACGTTCCCATCGCTTATCACGATCCATGGCGTAATACCTTCCTATCACCGAAGCTAAGGTGCCTGTGGTTTTTGCAAGGTGCTCCTCCAACGTTTTGATATGTCCGGCACCCGATTTAGGATCGACGTCTCGTCCATCGGTGAAGGCGTGGACAAAAACATCGGTAAGACCGGCATTATGTGCAGCGCTAAGTAGCCCTTTTAAATGGTCGATATGGGAATGGACACCTCCGTTAGAGACCAACCCCAAAAAATGCACTTTTTTGTTATGTTCCCTTGCGAATTGAAAAGCCTTTTTTAATTCAGGCTCGTCCTGCAGTGTTTTATGCTGAATGGCCAGATTTACCTTGGCCAGGTCTTGGTAGACAATGCGACCGGCTCCCAGATTCATGTGTCCCACTTCACTGTTGCCCATTTGTCCCTCGGGAAGTCCAACATTCATGCCGTGTGTAAGTAATTGTGCATGGGGATATTTCTTATATAATGAATCTATAAAAGGAGTACGGGCTTGTGCAACGGCAGACACGGAAGGGTCTTGTGTTACTCCCCAGCCGTCGAGGATTAAAAGAAGGACCTTTTTGTTCATAGCACAAAGATACTCACAAAGAACTTTTAAAAAAACGAAGCTTTTCTACAATTTTGAAGTCAATAGCGTATTTATATAATTAAGTCGAGTATCCGTCGCCGTTATTGCCTTTAGAAGTTGTATTTTCTATGTGAGTGATCACTCAGACTTATGTGCTTCTATTTCGATCTCTACCATAAACTCAGGTAGCGCTAGTTCCTTTACGCCTACCCACGTACCGGTTGGAAATTGGTTTTTGTAGATCTCTGTTCTGTAGGCAGATTTTTCAAGTAGGAGCGGCATATTGGTGGTAAAAATATTTTCAACTACTACATCATCAAAAGTACAGCCGTAATGCCTTAATATCTTTTCTAGGTCTGCGTAACAATTTTTCATTTGCTGTTCTATATCGTCCACGGCAGTAGGGTTTCCTTGGTCGTCCATGCTTACAGCTCCGGAAATTTTTATGCTATTCCCAATTTTTACGGCATGCGAATACCCATAGGCTTTTTCTACTTCAGGACGGAGTGAAAAATATTCAGGTTTGTGTGATTCAACGAGCACTTCCTTTTCAACTTCTTTGGTTTCTTGCTTCTCTTTTTGTTCACAACTCTGGAATCCAAGAAACAAGGTAAAAAGTACTGTGAGTGCTGTTAGGCGGTTGGTTAGCTTTTTCATAATGTTTAATTTTAGTGACTACTTTGGTCGGTTTTCGATTGTGCCGTTTTTATGCAGCGTATAGTTTTTCGGCTAGAGGTACACAGCTACCCTCCATATTTTTTGATGGCCTCTTTAATGTGTTCAATACGGTTCTCGGGATCGGGATGTGTACTTTTGAATTCGGGGGCACGGTTTGGTCCTGCGGCATCCTTGAGGATTTGCATCACTTCGATCATTTCATACGGGTCGTAGCCTGCCTTGATCATAAAGCGTACGCCCAGATCGTCACTTTCCAACTCGTCATCGCGTCCATTGCCTAATAATACATTTTGACCTATGCCGGCTACAACATTCCCTGCATCGGCTCCTACCGAAGCCCCTTGGGCTATTGTTTGCCAAAACTCGCTGTTGGCAATGCGTTCTGCAGAGTGTCGTCCCAATACGTGACCCACTTCATGCCCGAGCACTCCGGCCAGTTGATCTTCGGTCTCCAGTTTTGAAAGCAGGGCATAGGTGATAAATATTTGTCCGCCGGGAAGTGCAAAAGCGTTAATGATATTGGGGTCTGCGAGCAGATGAAATTCGTAGCGGTAAGGGGTGTCACGAGCCACAGTATTATCGACCAACTTGGCACCCACCATGTCCACATAAGCCTGCATTTGTTCGTCCGGGTAGAGTCCTCCGTATTCGGCTGCCATTTGCGGTGCGCTTTGCAAGCCTATGGCGATCTCTTCTTCTGTGCTCAGCGAGATTGCTTGATCTTTGCCTGTATAAGGGTTCTCTTCGGTCATGGCACATTTTCTGAAGAATGCGAACACGACAATAGCCAGCCCAATCAATATGCGAATTTTCCAACTACCTCTCATAGCTTCAAATTTTGATTCTTAAAATTACGAAAGTAATTCGGGATTGATATCTAAAATATTTTCGTTTCGGTAGGTTGTGATAAATGCTTCGGAAAAATGCTTCGCTCCCAGGATCTTCTCTTCCTGAAGGATTCTTTGCACATCCAGCTTTTTATAGGCATTCAGCATGGGTATGGAAACCGGGGCAAAGCTAAAATGCCAGGGCTCGTATTTAAATCCTTTGCGGTGTGCATTGTCTGTATAGACTTCGTAGAAACCAAAATCATTGGCGTGGTGGTTCATCCATTCCTTGAGTTTGCAAAAAGGACCTGTGCCGTGAAAATGCTCGGGCTGAAGCACATTCGCAGGTCGTGGGACACTGCTGTCAATAAGGTCCAGATCGGTTCCCCAATGATGCCTTGAAGTGCCGGGAATGGTAGAGTATTCTATAATTTTTGCGATCGCTTCGGAAGGGGATAGGCCTTGATCTGTAAACCGGCGAAACTTGCCTTCGAAGATCTCCTTTTGCCGTTGAAAACTACGGTAAGCAGAAACTACTTCAATGGCGATCCCTTCCTTGGCCGCTTCCTGTTTCATCCTTTCAAAAGCTACTTTAGCCTCCTTGTGCATCTTTGATGTATACGAATCACCTTCAATGTTTGCGTTGCCTTTACCAATAAGTTGATCACGGGTAAAAGGTTCTTGGAGGGCTGTAAAGGATAATTGAGGCAGTAAGCTCATGCCCAGTGCGGCTGCCCCGCTTATTTTTATAAATTTGCTTCGCTTCATTTTATATCTTAGTCCTGTTCTAAAAGTAGCATTATTTTGAAAGATTCCAATATTGCCATCCGTTTAATTCCGAAGCAGGACATCACAAGTATTGTGCCTTTGCTTCAGAAACTGGGGAATAACAGCGTTCCTAAAGCCCTTCTAACAGAACGGGTGCAGGAAATGGCCTCCCAAAATTACCAATGTGTCGGGATCTATGCTTCCAAAGTGCTTATAGGAACCTGCGGCATGTGGTTCCAAACACGGCATTATGCCGGAAGAAGTATGGAGATCGATCATGTTTTTATAGATGAAGCGTATCGAAAACAGGGGATTGGGAAGGAACTCATGGAATGGATCTATGTCTATGCAGTACAAACGGATTGCAGGTGGGTAGAGTTAAATACATACGTACATAATTTCCCTTCTCACAAATTTTATTACAATCAGGGGTTTGTCGCCAAAGGCTATCATTTTGTAAAGGAATTGTAGCGGATTTAAAAAGATACGATCGAATTCGGGGTGAGCTCATACGGTTCTTTACCCTGTTCAAAGATACGAGCGTTCAAGTCACCTCGTAATTTAATAATAGCTCCCTTTACTTCCAGCCAACTGCCTTCCCGAAGCCCTATCACAGGAATGGTGTTTTGGGTATGAAACTCATTAATACGTGTTTCCCGTGTCTCTCCCATATGAGTACTTGACGGATCAGGGTCCAAATAATGCGGATTGATATTAAAGGGAACCACCCCCAGCGTTTTGAAGGACGGAGGGTAGACAATGGGCATATCGTTGGTGGTTTGCATAGAGATCCCACAAATATTGCTGCCCGCACTGGTGCCTAAATAGGGAAGACCATTGAAGATCGCTTCCCGTAAGGGTTGCATTAATTGTAATTGATGGAGCGCCGTGACCAACACGAAAGTATTTCCGCCACCGGTAAAAATACCTTTGGCTTCCCGTATTGCTTTTTGAGGGTCTGTAAACGTGTGAAGTCCTCGCAACTCTTTTCCTATTTTCTTAAATGCTTCGGAAGCTTTTTCGGTATAGGCATCGTGTGTAATTCCGCCGGGACGGGCATAGGGGATAAAGATCACTTCATTGGTGTGTTTAAACAGATCGGAAAGCGTTTCAGATAAATAGTCCAAATAGCCGCCGCCGTAGACCGTCGAAGTACTTGCAACAATAAGGTTCTTCATTATGTGGGTTCTAAAAAGGTAAATTTAACAATATCCGCCGAAACCTTATGAGTTTGATAAGAAAACAAATCCATACTTTTAAACTATGGAAAAAATATACTTCTTACTTCTTTTTATCTTTGTTCCTCTATGCGGAATGGCTCAGCAGGACATTGAGCGGGTACTGATTAGAGGGAAGATCACAGCGCCGGTAGGAGAAGATGTAGAAAGTGTAAGTGTTTATAATATTTCTTCACAAAAGGGAACCATTACCAATGCCGAAGGACTTTTTGAACTGGAAGTCGCAGAGAATGATCGGGTCCAGGTCACGGCCTTACAGTTTCAAAGCTTTACGGTAATCGTTGATAAGGGCGTGATAGAAAGCAGGCGCATGGCGATTTATCTAAATCCTGCGGTGAATCAATTAGAGGAAGTGATCGTGCGCCCGTATGATCTATCTGGAAATATTATTGCCGATCTCAATCGTATTAAAACAGCAACGATCAATCCGGGTTGGGACCTTTCGTATGAAACGCTTGAGTTCGAATACGAATTTTCTGCAGACGAAGCCACTTCTGTGAAGGGGAATAAAGCCGAAGAAGCGTATTACAACGGACAAAAACAAGCTAGTTTGGATTTTGTAGGTCTGGCAGGACTTCTTTTTCCGAAGAAGAACAAAAATGCCGATCAAGCGTTTGCAAATAAACTTATATTACACACCGCACTGCGACAGCGTTTTAGTAATGCATACGTTTCTGAAACCTTCAACATACCGCAAAATCGCGTGAATGATTTCCTTTATTTCCTAGAAGAAAAAGGGGTGAAGACCGAATTGCTAAAAGCCGAAAATGAATTGCTGTTGTTAGCGCTTATGCAACGCGAGAGTGTTATTTACCTGCAGAAACTTGACAGCAAATAATCTTTTATTACTAGGTTTTCTTTTTCTTTTTGCCTTTCCGGCAACAGGACAGGAGCGAATGCTGCACGGGAAAATAACGAACGAAACAGATGTGGAAGGCATCCATATTCTAAATAGAAGTTCCCGATACAATTCGGTGACAGATGCGCTGGGAAATTTTTCGATCACGGTACGTGCACAGGATTCTCTTTTTATCTCTTCGGTCAATTTTGTTCCGAAAACCATTATCGTTACAAAGGAGCTCTATGAAAAAGGAGTGCTTATGGTATTCTTAGACCCTCTGGTTAATGAGCTAAAAGAAGTTGTTTTTGGGCCCAATCTATCAGGAAATCTACAAACCGATATTAAGAATATAAAAACCGAAAAACCGCTCAATTTCGATGATGTTGGCATTCCCGGTTTCAAAGGAAAGGGAGAGGAGAAGATCGTTCCTATCGTTCCCTATCTGGGTCTTGCCAGTGCGGTAGACCTGGAGGCCATGTACAAACACATAAGTGGGTATTACCGTAAATTAAAGCTGAAACGTAAATGGGACCGTGAAAATGTTACGGTACATAATGTAATCGCATTCTACACGGCGACTTTTTTTGAAGAAGCCTATAATATACCGGAGGGAAAACTGGAGGACTTCTTGCTTTTTTGTATCGAGACCTCCGACCTGCAAACTGATTTTGAGAACGAGCAGTATGCATTGGTCCTGGAAACCTTCAACAACCGAAGCGCCATTTACAATTCCAGAAGTTTCGAAAAAAAGGAATAGTCTTTGTAACGAATACCATTGCACCGCGTCTAATAACCTTTGAAATATGCATCTCATGAAATTTTTATTCTATAGTGTTCTGCTATTCTTATTTCCGGTACTTATAAGTGCTTCCGATGCTCATAAATTTTATGTGAGCACTACTACGATCGAGTATGTCGAAGAAAAACAGTCGCTGCAAATTATTAGTAAGATCTTTGTGGACGATATTGAAGATGTTTTACAGGAGCGTTACGATCCGTCCATTTCAATAGGAACTAAAAAGGAAACGGCAGAAGATGCCGAATATTTAAAAAATTATATCCTTCAAAAGTTCAAGGTGCTGGTGAACGGGAAGCCTGTTACCCTTACCTATGTGGGGAAGGAATATGATATAGATGTACTTAAAGTATATATTGAGATCACTAAAATTCCGAAGCTATCCTCCATTGAAATTGAAAATGAGATCTTGTTCGAAATGTTCGAGGATCAGCAAAATATCATCCATTTAAAAACACCGGCAAAACGCAGGAGTATTGTTTTGGACAAGGACAATCCTAAAGGATTGTTAAACTTGGATTAAACCGCCTTTTAAATACATAATTAGACCTATTTTTAAACTCTTAAAATTTTTATAAAATCTCTCTTACCATTATGAAAGTAGCAAAGTACCTCTCTTTGGTCGTTCTATTCCTTATCGCGGGAATGAGCCACGCTCAAGACGAAAGTGAAACCCCTAAAAGGGAAGCCGGACATTACAACAACAATCGCTTCAAGCAATTGTACGAAGAATTCTCAACACCCAATGTGTTTAGAACTGCAAGCGGGGCACCGGGTCCACAATACTATCAGCAACAAGCCGATTATGTGATGGACATCATTTTAGACGATAAGAATACAAAGATCTATGGAAATGAAACGATCACATATACAAACAACTCTCCGGACGTTCTGGAGTTTCTATGGGTACAACTCGACCAGAATGTTCGCGCAAAAGACTCAAAATCGCCTTTAATAGAACCTAGCGGAGCAACGCCTGCACAAATGACGGGTACCTTTGTAGGACAATATATGGGTGCGCCTTTTGACGGCGGGTTCAACATTGAGGAGGTAAAGAACGAAAAAGGAGGAGATCTTCCTTATACCATCAACCAGACCATGATGCGTGTAGAAATGCCTTCAGCATTAAAGCCTGGTGAAAAGTTCACGTTTTCTATTAAATGGTGGTATAACATACCGGACCATACTATTGACCGTGCGCGAAGTGGATATGAGACTTTTGCCGATGGTAACCGCGGCTATGTCATTGCACAGTTCTATCCGCGTATGGCTGTCTACAACGATGTGGAAGGATGGCAGAACAGTCAGTTCTGGGGGCGTGATGAGTTCGCTTTGCCCTTCGGAAACTTCGAAGTAAATATTACAGTTCCCGCCGATCACACTTTAGATGCGACCGGGGTGTTATTAAACAGAAAAGAGGTTTTTTCAAAAGAAATGATGAACCGTTACGAACAAGCCAAGAAATCGTACGACAAACCTGTGCTCATCGTAACACAAGCAGAAGCTGAAGCTGCCTCCAAAGGCTTTGCCACGAACACCAAGACCTGGAAATTCAAGGCTGAAAATGTGCGTGACTACGGTTTTGCTACCTCGCGACGTTATATCTGGGATATGATGGCTGTTAAGATTGGCAACAAAGATGTTATGGCAGTATCTGTATATCCTCCCGAAGGAAATCCATTATGGGAAGATTATTCCACGAAAGTGGTTGCCAGTACCTTGAAAACATATTCTCGAATGGCCTTCGATTATCCATATCATAAAGCCATTTCGGTACACGCTAAGAATCAGGGAATGGAATATCCTATGATTTGCTGGAACTACGGGCGTCCCGATGAAGACGGAAATTACAGCGAACGTACCAAATACGGAATGATGAGTGTGATCATACATGAAGTAGGACATAACTACTTCCCCATGATCGTTAATAGTGACGAACGTCAATGGACATGGATGGACGAAGGATTGAACACCTTTGTACAATATGTAGCCGAACAGGATTTTGGGGAGTGGTATCCTGAAGCGATCGCCCCTAACAAATCGTATCCTTCCCGTCGTGGACCTGCAAAGAATATTGTAGATTATATGGCCGGAGATCAAAGTTCACTCGCGCCTATCATGACCAAAGGGTTGAACACTTATAATTTTGGTGCCAATGCCTATTCTAAACCCGCAACCGGATTGAATATCCTTCGTGAGACCATTATGGGTCGTGAGTTGTTCGATTATGCTTTCAGGATCTATTCACAGCGGTGGATGTTTAAACACCCAACTCCTGAAGACTTTTTCCGCACAATGGAAGATGCTTCGGCTGTAGACCTTGATTGGTTTTGGAGAGCATGGTTCTATACCACCGATTTCACAGATATTGGTGTGAAGGAAGTAAAGAAATTCTATGTGACTTCCAAAATGAACAAGGAAGTGAGAGAAATGATGGAAGCGAGAGGGATGAAGGAAAGTGATTTGCCACCTTTGGTATATTTGGTGGAAGAAGGTAGCGAAGATTTTGAGGAAAGTATGCGTACTGCCTCGCTGGAAGATGTAAAAACACTTCAAGAATACATTATGGATAATGTTTCAGCAGCGGATCGTGCGAAACTTAAGAATCCTAAATATTTCTATGAAGTTATTTTTGAAAAACCGGGGGGTATTCCTATGCCTATCATCGCAGAATATACGTATAGTGACGGAACAACCGAGCGAATTACCTATCCTGCCGAGATTTGGAGAAAGAACGATGAAACTGCAGGAAAAGTGATCGCTTCAGAAAAAGAGATCACTAAGATCGTCGTAGATCCGGATGAAGAAACTGCCGATATTGATACGTCCAATAATACCTGGCCGAAACGCAAGAAATTAGGCGAATTCGAACAGTTTAAAAATGATGCAAAAGGAGAATAATCCCTTTGAATGTATACTAAAAGCCTCGTTACTTTAACGGGGCTTTTTTATGTTGAGTGCGAAACTTACGTATATTTGCGGTATGATTTTCAATAGTTTCTTTTTATTTATTAGTGGCGCGGAGATCGCATTCATACTTTTTATCGTTCTCATGGTTTTTGGGGCAGATAAGGTTCCGGAAATTGCCCGTGGCTTAGGAAAGGGAATGCGACAGATCAAAGATGCTACCAACGATATTAAGAGTGAGATAAGTAAAAGTGCCGAAAAACAAGGCATCGATATCGATATCACCAAAGACGTGCGAAAGGAGATTGATAAGGTAAAAGACGATGTCGATGAGATCACAGGACCTATCAAAAGAAAATTCTAAATGTTCGAGGCACTTAAAGAATGGGATCGTAAACTATTCATTTTCCTGAATAACCTTGGAATTGAACAATACGACGGGTTTTGGTTGTTCGTGACTCAGATCGAATCTTGGATCCCACTATTTCTATTGATTGTGGCATTGATCTTCTATTACTATAAAGGCAGAAAAGGTGCTGTCGTTTTTGCATTTGTATTGCTCACCTTTGCCATTACCCTTTTTATTACAGACACGACCAAAGATTTCGTGGCACGGTTGCGCCCAAACAATGTAGATACGTTTTCTGAACTCATCCGCATTCTACAAAAGCCTTCCACCTTTAGCTTCTTTTCGGGTCATGCTTCATCCAGTTTTTCAATTACCACCTTTGTTGTTCTGTCCCTTCGGCGCTACAACCATTCCATCTATCTTATGTACCTATGGCCGCTTATTTTTGTGTTGAGCAGGATTTATGTAGGGGTTCATTATCCAAGTGATATCCTTGTTGGCGCTATGGTGGGAACCATCATGGGTTATTTGTTCTATAAGGTATCAAAGCGCGTTTTGCGGTATATGGACGGTGATAGATCTCCCAGGTCATTAGAATAATTAAATAACAAAACCCTCCCCAAAGCTGCTTACGTCTTGAAGAGGGTGCTGCCGTATTCTATTGGCTAATTTTAAATTTTTCTGAACACTTCAAAGATGCGACATTTGCAGTGGAGTGCCTAGAGTAAAACAACTGAATTTAACAGGAGATAATTCCTGCTTTTTTAGCCCTCTATTGTATAATCAATACCTACGATTCCCCTCAAAAACATCTCGGTAAAACACCGTCCTCTTTAGGGGAAAAACCCCTATTCTTTCTAAGTAGCATCAAGGTAAGTGTTTGATAAACAGATTAGTCCGGTGTTTTCAGAATTACCATTGTGTAAAGGAACGGTTTTGTAAGATTTAAATACTTAATTTTACTGAAACCTTAAAAATCAATACATTATGAAATCACTTTTACGAAGCATGCTCGCATGTACGGCAGTAGTAGCACTTATTATTTTTTGTGTTTCCTGCGATCCTCAAGTAGAACCACCCCAACAAACCATTAGCTACGAAGAAGCGAACGCGTTGGAAGAAGATTTTATTGAAACACGCTACAATGTCATCAATGCCGCGCTTGGGTATGAAGACACCCGAGAGTTCTGGTTCTCACTGGATACCCTTAAAAAATATATCGAATATGTAGAACAGGAAGCGGGAAACCAAGGATTAGAGAATTTGGGGATGCGTATCTATTTTGGAGCCTACCCGCAAAACAGTAATTACCCCGATGCCGGCTATTCTACTGTATTTTTGGTGCCTACAACCCAACAAGCTTCTTCTGACCTTAGAAAAGGATTTTTACCGGTCCAGCCTTCCAACAATAATATTGGAGGAATACCGCCTTTAAATTATTCTCAAGGAGGACAACCACCTACTAACTATTGATTCCATAAAATATGGAAATTCAACCATTGTCCATAATTCCTTTAGTACTTGAGCTTACGGCAGCCATTCTTGCAACAATTTACTTTGGAAAATACAAGGAGTCCACCGAGAAGTTCTTTTTGTATTTTCTATGGTATACATTTGTGGTTGAACTCTTGGGTGCCTATTTAGGATACGTGGTCGATGTTAAGAATTTTTGGTTGTATAATGCATTTACCATCACTAGCTTCCTGTTCTATTTTTATTGGTATCACAGCATTTTGGAGAGTCAGTTGTTTAAGAAACTTGTATTTGTTTTCAGCGCAATTTTTTTGATAGTGGCTGCATGGAGTCTGGTCTATCACAGCTGGGTAGAATATCATAAATACACTTTTATTACAGGAGCCCTAAGTGTTCTTGTACTTACGCTGTTCCATTTTTATCAGTTGTTATACAGTGACGAAGTGCTTATAGTAAAATACAAACTTAGCTTTTGGATCTCTACGGCACTTTTGTTATTCTATATGGGAATGATCCCGCTGTTCTCCTTATCGGGATATATTGAGTTTAGGGGTTTGAGTTATTTGGTAATTTTATTAATTCTTAATAGTATTCTATACGGCTGCTATAGCATTGGATTTATATGGACGAAAAAGAAGTACAATCGTTTCTAATTATTTTCTCGGTTATTGCGCTATTCTTGGCGCTCACTGTTATTTTTCTTTTTGCCATTTTTCAGAAACGAAAGAACAAATTGATTCAGGAGCAACAGGAAGCCGAGAATCGATTTCAGGAGGAATTGATAGAAACCCAAATCGAGATCAAAGAAGACACATTGCGCAATGTGAGCTGGGAGTTGCACGACAATATAGGGCAATTGCTCACCCTTGCCAAGATACAATTACAGAATGCTAAAGGAAGTCCGGAAGCCATAGAAGAGGCGATAGAGACCATAGGAACGAGTTTAAACGAATTGCGCAGCTTGTCAAAACTCATTAATCCAAGTGCGTTAAACAACCTGTCACTCGTGGAAGCACTGCAACAGGAAGTAGAGCGCTTCAATCGCTTAAAATATCTTGAAGCGACCATTAGCTATACGGGAGCCTCTTTTTTTATTGATAATAAAAAGGAGATCATTATCTTTAGGATGCTACAGGAGTTCTTTACCAATACCGTAAAGCACTCCAAAGCGTCAAAGCTTATGGTAGCTGTGGACTACAGCAATAAAGTACTTCAAATTGTAGCTCAAGACAACGGAATTGGATTTGATACTTCAGAGAATAGTATTAAAAAAGGAATCGGTTTAAGCAACATTCGAAATAGAGCCAAACTAATAGGAGCAGATGTCAAGATTACATCTATTCCTAACGAGGGAACCAAATTTTCACTTACCTATATAAATTAATGTGTTATGAAGTATTCGGTAGTTGTAGTTGATGATCACAATTTATTATCACAGGCCATTGGTGGACTCATCGATGATTTTGAACAGTTTAAAATTCTATACCTGTGTAACAACGGACAAGAACTCCTGGAAAAGTTTAAGAACCCCAGGAATATTCCGGATATCGTTCTCATGGATGTCAACATGCCTATCTTAAATGGTATCGAGACCACAGATCACCTACGCCAACATTTTCCCGAAGTAAAGGTATTGGCATTATCCATTGAAGAAGATGAAAACACCATATTGAAAATGCTAAGGGCCGGCGCCAAGGGATATCTTATGAAAGACGCCAAAAAGAGCGAACTGCAAAATGCCCTGCTCGAAGTCATGAAAAAAGGATATTACCATACCAATACTGTGGCAAAGATACTGGTTGATTCATTGGTGCCTAAAGAAACAGGAGTGGCTTCGCTGAAAGAACGCGAGATCGAATTTATAAAACACGCTTGTACCGAGATGACCTATAAAGAGATCGCAGATCAAATGTGCTTAAGTTATAAGACCATAGAAGGGTACAGAAACGTACTGTTTGAAAAATTAAATCTGCGAAATCGAACCGGTCTTGTAATCTATGCTATCAAAAACAAGATTTTCGTTCCCTAATCGATGACTCTGGAAATCGTTAGACCATCGCGTATAGGCAACAACACGGTTTCCAATCGGGGGTGTGTGTTCAAGAGCTTGTTATAGGTGATCAAAGCCTTGGTATCTGCATCATCCTCTGCTACGGCGGCCACTACCTTGCCGCTCCACAGTACATTGTCACTTAAAATTACAGCGCCTTTGGAAAGCTTGGGAAGGAGCATCTCCAAATAATTTGGATAGTTGATCTTGTCGGCATCTATAAAAACAAGGTCGAATGATTGCTTTAGCTTCGGAAGGATCTCCAAAGCCTCTCCGGTATGTTGAATGATCTGTGCGCCCCATCCCGATTTGTCAAAATACTTGCGTTGAAGCGTATACAACTCCTCATTATTATCAATGGTGTGCAGTTCGCCGTTGGAAGCCATTCCTTCCGCTAAACACAAAGCCGAATAACCCGTATAGGTGCCAATTTCTAAAATATAACGAGGTGCGATCAATTTGGACAACATGCTTAATACCCGCCCTTGAAAATGCCCGCTCAGCATTCGGGGTGCCAGTACTTTAAGCCAGGTCTCCCTGCTCAATTCTTGAAGTAGTTCCGGTTCCTGTTGCGAATGTGAAACAGCGTATGCGTCTATCTTTGGAGGAAGAAATTCCATGTATAGGTATTGAGTTTTGAGAATTTAGTGTCGAGGGATGTAATCCATATTTTATGCTTACAGCGTCTTTCTACTACCGGATCACGCTCCCAAGATCCGTTTTACCAATTTTTTCTTGGCTGCTTCATCGTCCCCGCAAAGCCATTGGATCACATTTTCCTCCCATATGGCATCGCATTCTTCCGAATTCAAGATCTTACGCTCCATAGCCAGATCCAGGATCTTCCCCGGGTAAGAGGATTGTTGTAAACTTTCCATCTCACCTAAAGGATACGGGTCATCCAGTCCCATGAGTACTTGTTTCGCCCCTTGATTCTTTACCAGTAATTCCAGGGAGCCGGTATCGTGTACAAGCGTGTCAAAGAAAATGTTCTTATGGCCTACCGCTCTACGCGGGTGTACTTTTCCTTCAAAGAGGTCCGGCCTGCCGTCGAAGCCTTGTATGCGTCTTCCCAGATTGATCTGTGCCAACTGCCCGCCATGTGCAAAGCAGGTGCGCATGTTCGGATATTTATCGGCGTAGCCGTTCAAAGTTAAAAAGTGATAGGCGTCTGCACACTGCGCCAACATCCATATCAAGTGAAAACGCCAGGCCGTATTTTCCAGCAAAATGAATTTTTCCCCGTCGTATGGATGAATTTCCACAGCAAGATTGTATTTACTGGCCAGCTCAAAAATAGGTTCGTTCTCTTCGTCAAAGATACAGCGCCAGGTGCCAATGGTATCCATATAATGGGTTGGCAAACACAAAAGTTGTAAGCCCAGTTCCTCTACGCAACGCTCTATTTCCCACAAAGCACCGCGTACAAACCCCGGATGGACTACAAACCCACAGGTGAATTTAGAAGGGTGATCGTGTTGCACTTTGGCATTAAAATCGTTCTGAAACCGCAGGGCCTGCTTCATTTCCTCCACCCGCAAACCGTTACCGTAAAGTTGCGACAAATTAAGAACCACCGCATGGTCGATCTTAAACCGCTCCATCCATTCCAGTTTTTCATTTAAGAAAAAACTCGAATCTGTTACCGGGCGGCTCCAATTTTTCTGAAGCATGAACTTTCGATCCTTATCTACCCAAAAGATCCCCTTATCCTTCATAAATTGCGGGATCTCTTCCGGATAAGGAAGCAGGTGCGAATGACCGTTTATGCGAAGTTTTCGTTTCATAGGTTTTGTTTCGTTATTTTATGGCGGGCTCTCGCCAGACAGCTCGACCGGGCTTTCCGCGCTACACGGTAGCTTGCTGCAATCCCTGCCCGTACTGTTAAGAACGGGTCTATTGCCATCATTTACGGAAGGCCAGCAGAGCGCAGGTTAAAGTTACAAACTTTTCGTCCTTCCGCCATCAACCGGCAGGTTAATTCCGTTGATATAGCTGGCAGCCTCGCTGGCGAGAAAAGCCACTGCATTGGCAACCTCCCCCGGTTGCGCAAAACGTCGGGCAGGCACGAGCTGTTTCATGAACTCTCCGGCTTCTTTTTCGGTCTTGTCCATCTTTTTGGCTGCATTCGCAACAATATCATCAAGTCGGTCTGTTGCCGTAAACCCCGGTAAGACATTGTTTACTGTGATCCCGAAAGCGCCCAGTTCGTTTGCCAAGGTCTTGCTCCAGTTTGCCACGGCACCCCTAATGGTATTGCTCACACCCAGACCGTCTATGGGTTGCTTCACCGAAGTTGAGATGATATTGATAATACGGCCATAGTCTGCTTTCTTCATTCCGGGTACGACGGCCTGCACCAGGATCTGGTTGCATATAAGATGCTGTGTGAAGGCTTTTTCGAATTCAGAAGTAGCGGCCTCAAAAACAGGACCTCCTTTGGGGCCTCCCGTATTGTTCAGCAGGATATGAAATGTTTTTTCCGCAGTGGCAATCGCTGCTTTTTCCCTCAGCGTATCTGGATCATTGAAATCGGCTACAAAATAATTGTGTTTTTGTCCCTTTTCAAACGGGAGTTCTAACAAAGTATGCTTCAGTTTTTCTTCATCACGAGCGACCAAGGTAATGGTAGCTCCCAGCTTAGCCAGTTGTATCGCAGAAGCTTTACCAATTCCGGCTGTACTTCCGCAGATCAAGGCATTTTTATTTGTAAGATCTAAATTCATGTTCTTAGTTTTTTATATTAATTCCCAAGATGCGGTACCTTATTCATATTTAATACACACATTCTTAGCTTCCGTAAAAAAGCGCAAAGCTTCAAAACCCCCTTCGCGGCCCACACCACTGTCTTTTACACCACCAAAAGGCGTACGGAGATCACGATTAAGCCATGTGTTCACCCAAACAATACCTACTTCCAATTGTTTTGAGATGCGCATGGTTCGGTTGAGGTCATTGGTCCATAATGTGGCAGACAATCCATATCTCACTCCATTGGCCATTTTTAGTGCTTCTTCCTCGGTATCGAAGGGCATAAGGGTTACCACAGGACCAAAGATCTCTTCCTGGTTCACCCTGCATTGGTCGTCAAATACTTCAATTATGGTAGGCTGTAGGTAATATCCCTGCTCATGATCCTTCACGGTCACAGGCTGGCCTCCAAAGAGAATCGTCCCGCCTTCTTCTTTTGCTAAACGGATATAAGCCCGAACTTTTTCCAGATGCGGACGAGAAACCAATGCGCCCAGGTCGCTATCTGCGTCAAAAGGGTCACCTACTTTTAACTGACTCACTTTGGCGACAAAATCTTTTTTAAAACGCTCAAAAAGGGATCGCTCTACAAAGATCCGGCTTCCGCAGAGACATATCTGCCCCTGATTTGCAAAAGATGACTTTACGGTAATTGCCAGCATCTTTTCGTAGTCGCAATCGGCAAAGATGAGGTTGGGATTCTTACCTCCCAGTTCCAACGATAATTTTTTGAACATGGGAGCGGCTGTACGCGCCAGATGTTCACCCGTTTTCGTGCCTCCGGTAAACGAGATCGCCTTAATGTGCGGGTGTTCTACGATCGCCTGACCGGCAGAGGGTCCCTCCCCATGTAAGATGTTAAGTACGCCTTTGGGTAGCCCCGCTTCGGTACAAATATCGCCTAGCATAGCAGCCGTCACAGGGGTTACTTCACTGGGTTTGGCAACTACCGTATTCCCTGCTGCAATTGCAGGAGCGATCTTCCATGTGAACAAGTAGAGTGGTAAATTCCAGGGTGAGATGCAACCTACCACCCCGATGGGTTGGCGTAAGGTGAAATTCATGGTGCCCAGACCTACACTCTCGTGGGCTTCACTCGCAAACTGGGTGATGGCGTTTGCGAAAAATCGGAAATTACTGGATGCTCTTGGAATATCTACAGCAAGTGCCAGACTCAATGGCTTCCCGTTATCTTTGGCTTCGGCCGTTGCCAATTCCATCATTTTTTCTTCTATCAAAGTTGCGATCTTCAGTAATATCCGACTGCGTTCTTCTATAGGTGTATTGGACCATGAAGGAAAGGCGTCTCTTGCTGCTTCGTAGGCTGCCGCAACATCCTTTGAACTGCTGTTGGCAATTTGAGCATATACTTCTCCGTTACTCGGATTATAATTATCCAGCCATTTCCCCGAAACAGGATCACAGTAGTTGCCGTTTATGTAATTTTGGATTTTCTGCATACGTCAATTTTTTTACAGGATCTGTTTACTTTAAGTGCTTAATTTCCTGCAGGCTTATACGCCATGGCTTTAATCTCAACTACGAGATAGGGGTGTGGTAGCTGGTGAACGGCAACCGTAGTGCGCGTCGGACCTGTTTCTTTATTGAAGAATTGCGCATAGACTTCGTTGTAGCCGGCGAAATCGTTCATATTGACCAAAAACGAGGTTACATCTACCACATCCTCCATGGTAGCACCTTCGGTTGCTAAGTAATCTTTGATATTTTCCAGAACGGCACGTGTCTGTTCTCGCACATCCAAACGCATACTGCCCATTTCATCCACCTGATGTACTCCGGCAAAGGTATTGTCCGGTAATCGTGAGCTGGTTCCACTCACAAAAATAAAGTCACCAACTCTTTTCACATGGGGGTAGGCCCCACGAGGCGTTGCTTTTCCTTCTACCAATCTACTCTTATTGCTCATGATTGTTATTTTAAGTTTCGTACTACGGCATCGTCATGAAGGATGTCATTGGTCTCCTTCGTTACAAGCGTTAATTTTTCTTCTAGGGTCATCTGCTCTGTGAATTTTCCATCATCCAACAAATTTAGAATCGCTTTGTCTTGAGCTCTGCCTTTTTTCATGGCATCTTCATAACTTATATTTTCATTGAACGTAACCAACGAATATTTGGAGTAATAATCATTGGGGAACTCGGCTTCGAAAGCGGTTTCCAATTTTCGTTTCTGTTGAAACAGAGGGCTGGCCGTATGCTCCTTCATTTCGTGAAAATTATCTACTGCCAGATCGGCAATCGCATCAGTATCCTTTTTACGCGCCTTCTCGTATTCCTTAAAGACCCGATCCCAGTCGCCTTCATGAGCTGTCAATATCTCATCGAATACTACAACATCTTCAAAAGAGGCGTTCATCCCTTGTCCGTAAAACGGAACGATCGCATGTGCCGCATCCCCCAGAAGCAGGGTTTTTCCATAGCAGCTCCAGGGAGAACATTTAATTGTTCCCAAAGGTCCTGTGGGATTTTGAAAGAACTCTTCTCCCAGTCGTGGCATCAATGCTAAGGCATCAGGGAATTCTTTACTAAAATATGCTATAACATTCTCCTGGGTGGTGAGATTCTTAAAACAATATTCACTGTTCTCATAAGGTGCAAAAAGCGTCACTGTAAAGCTGCCATCCAGATTGGGTAATGCGATAAGCATATCTTCGCCACGCGGCCAAATGTGCAGTGCACCCTTATCGGTTCTATATCCTCCCTCTTTGGTCGCTGGTATTTCCAGTTCCTTATAGCCATGTGTGAGCCATTGTTGTGAAAAACTGAACAAGAATTTCTTATGCTGAAACATGCTCTTACGCACGGCAGATCCTGCACCGTCGGTGCCAATGATCACATCTCCCTGATAGGAGATCTCGCGCCCAGTTTTGTAATCTTTAAATACTGCTGAAGCATGCTCGAGATCGACACTCTTACAACCATGATTAAAAATAATGGAGACATTAGGCATCTTCTCTGCGGCATCCAATAGCAGCATGTTCAATCCCGGACGTGAGATGGAGTTGATGTATTCGTTTTGACGCCCGCTGTATTTGCTTAAAAAAGTATTTCCTTGCACATCGTGTATCATTCTGCCATACATAGGAATACACAGTTTTTTGGCTTCCGCTTCAACGCCGGCCAATCGCAGTCCGCGCAATCCACGATCACTTAGGGCAAGATTTATGGACCGTCCGGCGTCCTGGGTCACTTTCCGAAGATCGGGACGTTTTTCCACCAAGGTCACAGCATACCCTCGTTGGGCCATACGTAAGGCTAATAAGCTACCACATAGGCCTGCGCCAATGATAAGGATTTTGTCGTTTTTCATTTATTGCAATACATCTTTTAATCGTTGGGTAAATTGGAATACATCCTCGAAGCTATTGTACAGCGGTGCGGGAGCAACACGTATCACATTCGGTTCGCGCCAATCGCTAATAACTCCGGCTTCGGTTAATTTTGTATGTAATGATCTATCGGCGTTCTTAACCTGTATTGACAATTGACAGCCACGCGATTCAGGATCTCGTGGTGTGATGATGCGAATATGTTCATCCTTAAGCGCATCGATTAGAAACTCCAGGAATCCTGTAAGTTTATGACTTTTCTTGAGAAGATTATCGAACCCTGCCGCTGCAAAAGTATCCAGAGATGCCCGAATGGCCGCCATGGACAAAATAGGCGGATTGCTCAATTGCCAACCCTCGGCACCCGGCAGCGCATCAAATTCATGCCGCATGTTGAAACGAGTCTTCTTGTTGTGGCCCCACCATCCCGCAAAACGCTTCAGTTTCTCACTATTTGCATGTCGTTCGTGAACAAAACAACCTCCCAAACTTCCGGGACCACTATTGAGATATTTGTAACTACACCACACGGCAAAATCGGCACCGGTTTCATGAAGGTTTGGTTGAATATTTCCCACCCCGTGCGCCAGATCGAATCCTACTCTGCAATCAAAACGATGTCCTAGCTGTGTGATCTTCTTAAGCGGAAATGCCTGTCCTGTGTAATAATTGGTGCTGCCAATCATAAGCAAAGCAACAGCTTCTCCTTGTTCCTTCATAATGGTCTCCAGATCTTCAAACCGGCACAGTTCCTCACCGGGTCTTGGCTTCCATAATATAAGTCCGTCCTGAGGATCAAATCCGTGGAACCGCAACTGACTCTCCACTGCGTATTTATCACTAGGAAAAGCGTCACTTTCTACCACGATCTTATATTTGGAAGATGTAGGGCTGTAGAACGAAACCATCATAAGATGAAGGTTGGTTGTCAAGGTATTCATTATAACCACCTCACTGGGTTTAGCTCCTACCAGGGTTGCCATGTTCTCGGTAAGGAACTCATGATATGGAAGCCAAGGATGTTCGGCTTCGGTGTGTCCTTCAACACCCAGCGCTGCCCAATCGTTCAATTCCTTCTGAATGTATTCTGAAGTGAGTTTTGGTTGGAGTCCGAGTGAATTTCCGCAGAGGTAAATAAGGGGTGTTCCCGAAGCATGTTGCGGGATATGAAATCGATCTCTAAAATGGGACAAGGGGTCTTCGGCATCACACTTTCTGGCGAAATCTAAACTGTTATGGAACATAGACGCAGGTTGGTTTTTCGAATCCTAACAAAAATAACAATTAATATTTGAAGTAAGGGTACATCAGCACTTGGGATTCATGCTCCTTCGTAGTATATTTGAAAAAAATATCATGGGCAAACGCGGCGTATTCTTTTTGCTTCTCCTCGCTATTGGCTGGACCTCCTTCGGGCAGTCTGTAGCTCGCCAATGGAACGAAGAAATCCTCCATGCCATTCGCAAAGACTTTGCGCGACCCACAGTGCACGCACGAAACTTATTTCACTCCTCTGTTTTACTTTATGATATGTGGGCAGTGTTCGATGATGTGGCAGAGCCTTATTTCCTCGGAAAAGAGGTTGGCGGATTTACCTGTCCGTTTAATGGATTCATAACGTCTGAAACACCTTCCGAAGCACAAAAAAAAGCGATGAGCTATGCGGTCTATCGCTTGATTCGACATCGTTTTTCAAACTCTCCCGGTAACGAAGAGATTCTACTTTCCATTGAATCATTGATGAATGATCTAGGCTATGCTACTCAAAATACATCAACCGATTATTCCACCGGCGACCCGGCGGCACTGGGTAATTATATTGCCTCACAGATGATCGCCTTTGGGTTACAGGACGGTTCCAACGAAGCAAATGGATATGAGAACCGCTTCTATGAGCCTTTGAATGACCCTTTAAATACGGATGTCTCCGGTAATCCCGACATGGAGTTTCCAAACCATTGGCAACCATTGAAAGTAGAGAATTATGTGGATCAAAGTGGTAACACGATTCCCGGAGGACAACCTCCTTTTCTGGGCCCGGAGTGGGGAGCGGTCACTCCTTTTTCTCTTTCTGAAGAAGATAAGAAGACCTTCGAGGTTTCCGGTAACACCTATCACGTCTATCACGATCCCGGACCGCCTTCCTATATACAGGAGGGACTTGGTATCTCCGATCCTTATAAATGGGGCTTTTCTATGGTGGCAGCCTGGGGGTCGCACTTAGATCCGGCAGATCCGACACTCATCGATATTTCCCCTAAAAGCCTGGGAAATTTGGCGATGCAATCCTATCCTAAGGAGTTTACAGAGTATACCAGTTTCTACGATTTCCAGAACGGGGGAGATCCAAGTACGGGGCGGGAGATCAATCCCGTTACAGGAGCAGCTTACCAAGAGCAGTGGGTCCCGAGAGGTGATTATACCAGAGTACTGGCCGAATTTTGGGCCGATGGACCCGATAGCGAGACGCCGCCGGGACATTGGTTTACCTTGCTTAACTATGTGAGTGATCATCCTGATCTTGTGAAAAAAATAAAAGGAGTAGGGCCCGAACTAAGTGAACTCGAATGGGATGTGAAGTCGTATTTAATATTGGGGGGAGCTATGCACGATGTGGCTGTTACCGCTTGGGGACTTAAGGGATATTACGATTATGTTCGCCCCATAAGTGCCATTAGGTACATGGCAGAGAAAGGCCAGTCCAGCGACCCTACGCAACCCAATTACCATCCGCATGGTTTGCCGTTGGTTCCGGGATTCATTGAGCTAGTGAAGGAGGGTGACCCACTGGCGGGAGCCTTTGAAGAGAATTTACATAAACTAAAACTGTTCACTTGGCGTGGGCCGGGATTTATAGTAGATCCGGTAAATGATATTGCAGGTGTCGACTGGATCTTGGCAGAAGAATGGTTTCCTTACCAACGGCCATCTTTTGTAACACCTCCTTTTGCAGGATATGTTTCGGGGCATTCTACATTTTCCAGGGCAGCAGCCGAGATTTTGACGATGTTAACCGGTAGTGAATATTTTCCCGGGGGGATGGGCACGTTCAGTATCGAGAAAGATACATTTCTCAAGTTCGAAAAAGGGCCTTCCGTTGCTATGGAGTTGCAATGGGCCACCTATCAAGATGCAAGTGATCAAACCAGTTTGTCACGTGTATGGGGAGGCATTCATCCACCCATTGACGACATTCCCGGGCGTATCATTGGTGCGAAAGTAGGAAAACAGGCGTTTGCCTTCGCAGAACGATTCTTTACCGGCAAGATAGCTTCAGAAGGGGTATTGTACCCCAATCCGGCGCGGGAGTTAGTAAATGTCCTGTATCGTTCAAATGGTACTTTGCAGCTTTCGGTGTTCGACCTTCAAGGGAGACAGGTGATGTCAACCCCGGCAGAATTCAGCAATGGTGAAAGCCTTCAGCTTAACGTTTCACAACTTCAACAAGGACTTTATTTGGTTCTGCTGAATGATGGCGATAGCATTGTATGGTCTCAGAAAATGATCAAGATCTAAAAAATTATTTCACCGAAATATCAGTAAAATATAGTTTAAAACTGCCCGTGCTGTCTTTGTGCATGGTCGCCAGTTCAAGTTTACCAAATTGAGAGTACTCCTCCCAGGTAGTAATCAGGGACGGTAGGCTGTCATTTCCTTTTCTGAAGATCCATTCGCTTACCATGAAATCATTGGAATAGAAAAAGTCGTAGGCATCGCCTGGGGTATAACCGCCTTGCGAACCATAGACCACAGTGAGTTTGTTAAGTGTATCTTTTGAGATAGGAGCTATGACATTTTCTACTTCGGAAAAGGTCGTTCCTTCATCCCACATTAAATTAAAGGGAGCAAGCAGCCAATATCGATCGTTGATAAATGCAGCATCGGCACTAGTTGGAATGTTATCTATACCCTTTCTATTATAAGAAACAGTGTCTTTTCCCGTGATAAGGGTGACTTGGTGGGATTGCGGGTTCCAGATCCAGGAGCGCTCACTATGGCTATCACCACGGTCTACATTAAATGTAAATTTAAGTTCTGCAACCTCTTCCCAATGCGCGTAACCATTCTTATAGGCAATGGCTTCGGCGGTTGTCAATTCTCGAACAGGAGTAGTTTCTTTTTCCGAATCGATTTCAGAAGAAGAAGGATTTTTACAGTTCACGAAACTTAAAAAAAGCAGACATAGGAGCAGGATTCTTTTCATTACAAATTGATTTTCAGTAAAAATACACAAACTAATGTAGCATCGATAATTTTTGTAAATTTAAGAATGGGAAAGACAAAAGAATATTCAAATGGAGAAGTAACGGTAATTTGGAAGCCTGAACTTTGTATCCACTCTGCGAAATGTGTACACAATCTTCCGGAAGTCTTCAAGCCCAAGGAAAAACCCTGGGTGCAAGTAGCGAATTCCAATACAGAAGCGATCATCAATACAGTAAAAGCATGCCCCAGCGGAGCATTAAGTCATTATTTGAATGCAGTGGGACCTGCTCCGGTAGATAGCGATACAAAAAAAGAAATGATGCGGGTTGAAGTTATGGAGAACGGACCTTTAATGGTCTATGGTGCTCTTTCTATTGTACATGATGACGGTCGAGAAGAACAAAAATCGAGAGCTACGGCATTTTGCCGTTGTGGACAAAGCGGGAACAAGCCCTTTTGTGACGGCTCACATAAAGCTTAATCATGGAAATAACAGAGAACAAAGAAAAGAAACGATTTGAAACAACTGTGGAAGGTAAGACGGGAGTGATCGAATACATTCGCGCACAAGACAAGATGTATCTTACCCATACTGAGGTACCCGATGCGCTGGAAGGGCAGGGCATAGCCTCTTCGATGGCGAAGTATGCCTTAGAACAGATCAAGGATGAAGGCCTAAAATTGGTTCCGCTCTGTCCTTTTATTGCAAGCTACGTAAAGCGGCACCCAGAGTATAAGACCCTTTTGGCAGCCGGTTATACGGTGTAAAGCCCTTTTTGGAGTTAAAAGGGCTTTCTGTTTTTAAAATGTTACTGGCTTAAGGTCTGCGTCCGGTTGCCAATCGGTATAATATACCGATGATGGCAAGTACAAGTAGAATGTGGATAAGACTTCCTACAGCATCTCCGAAGCCAAAATAACCTACTAGCCATCCTACTAATAGTATTACTACGATTAACCAAATTAAATCTCTCATAATTATTGGTGTTTTAGATTAGTACACTAAAGCTACGATATTCAGTAATCCGATGCGACAAGTTTAACCCGTGTTTAACGAAAGCTGTTAAAATTGTTTGAAAAGCGTTCTTGTCTTACTTTTTTGAGTTAGGATGCGAGCCAGATCCGGTTCACTTTTCTATTTTTACCCAAATTGACAACCAATGGACCTTCAAAAAGCTTTTGACGTAAACAAAGAGACCTGGAATAAAAAGGTGGCAATTCATGCCGCCAGCGAATTTTACGACTTAGAGGCATTTTTAAAAGGAAAATGTTCTTTGAACGAGTATGAAGTAATGGCACTGGGCGATGTATCAGATGCTTCCCTCTTACACCTACAATGTCACTTTGGTCAGGACTCCTTAAGCTGGTCCCGAAGAGGAGCGGATGTTACGGGCGTGGACATTTCTGAAAAAGCCATCGAACTGGCCCGTCAACTCAATGAATCTCTCTCGCTCAACGCAACCTTTGTGTGTTGTAATGTATTGGATACATCGCAATATGTTTCAGAAACATTCGATATAGTTTTTACTAGTTACGGAGTTATTGGCTGGTTACCAGATCTGCAACCCTGGGCAAAAATGATCGCTGAACGGTTAAAACCCGGAGGGGTTTTTTACATGATCGAGTTTCATCCCATTGCATGGATGTTCGATTATACCCAATCGCCTCCCGTGATGCGGTACGGCTACCACCAAGAGGATATGATCTATGAAGAGTATCAGGGGACCTATGCCAATACCGAAGCACCCATTATCAATAAAGAATGTGGTTGGAATCATTCCTTGGGTAAGGTTATTTCAGCGCTTGCTAATGCGGGATTGAGGATCGATTCGTTAAAGGAATACGACGCATCACCCTATGCGATCTTTCCCAAGCTCCAAAAAAACAAAAAGGGCATGTACGAACTAGAGCGTAAATTATATCCGCTGGTCTTCGAAGTCATCGCAACCAAGCATCCTTAGTGCTTTGCATCTTCTTTTAAAAGTTCCGGAAATTTTTTCTGAAAACGTTTTAGTCTGGGAATGGATACATTTTGAATATAGGGATTGTTGGGATTTCGTGCTTCATAATTTTGATGATACCCTTCAGCTTCCCAAAATTTTTGAAAAGGCATGACCTGAGCGGCTACTTCCTCATCACCCAATGTTTTGTTGAGTGCAGCGATTTTCTCCTCAATGATTCTTTTTTCAGCATCGTTTTGGTAGAAGATAATAGAACGATATTGTGAACCTTTATCGGGGCCCTGACCGTTCACTTGGGTAACATCTTGCGAACCAAAATATACATCCACCAGCGTTTCAAAAGACACTACCTCCGGATCATAGATGACCTCTACAGCTTCGGCATGTCCTGTGTTTCCTGTGTTGCTTTCCTCGTAAGTAGGGTTTTTGGTATGGCCGCCGCTATAACCGGAGATCGATTCTTTCACGCCTTTCACGCTTTCGTAAATAGCCTCCACGCACCAAAAACAACCGCTGGCAAAATAGGCGCGCTTCAACCCATCCTGGGCGGGCACTTCTATAGCGGTAATATCTTGTTGAGCTTTAGTTTCTGCTTCTTTATTAGTTTCGTTGGAAGGTTTACAGGCCCCAGTAAAGGCAATAATTGTAACTACCGTCAATGCGAGAATGTTCTTTTTCATATTCTTTTTTTAATACAGTCGAGAATTGATAATGTTCCTTTCTATCAAAGTAATAAAAAAAGCCCTCACAATATGTGAAGGCTTTGTTATAATATACAAGAAAGAATTACTTCACTTTCGCAAATAATTTCTCCATCTTTTCACGTTCCTCGGTCGCCAATTCAGGATCAACCAAGATACGTCCGCTGTGTTCATCGGTAATGATCTTCTTACGTGATGCAATCTCCATTTGTACTTGGGGAGGAATAGTAAAGAAAGATCCACCCGAAGCGCCGCGCTCTACAGGAACGATGGCTAAACCATTCTTAACGTTCGAACGAATTCGCTTGTAAGCTTTGATCAAGCGCTCTTCAATTTGCTTTTCGTAATCTTCAGATTTCTTGATAAGTGCCTGCTCTTCTTTTTCTGTTTCCGAAAGAATTTCGTCCAGCTCACCTTGCTTGTGCTTTAAGTGCTCTTGACGCTCTTTTAAACGAGCTTTTGTTTCGTCAATAACCTCTTTCTTCTGCTCGATCTGTGCCTTGAACTCTTTAATGTGTTTTTCGGCTAATTGGATCTCCAGTTCCTGAAACTCGATCTCTTTGCTCAATGAGTTGTATTCGCGATTGTTACGAACGTTGTCCTGTTGTCCGGTATATTTTTTGATCAGGCTTTTGGCCTCTTCGATAAGGTTTTTCTTTCCTTTGATCTCTTCGTCGATGACATCGAGATCCGACTTCAATTTTTCGAGACGTGTATTCATTCCTGCAACCTCATCTTCCAGGTCTTCTACTTCCAAAGGAAGTTCTCCTCTAACATTGCGGATTTCATCGATACGGGAATCGATCAATTGCAGATCGAATAATGCTCTTAACTTCTCTTCTACAGTACTTTCTGTTTTTGCTGCCATATTCTAATAATAGCTAATAGGATTGGTGTTTGTTTGAGATAAAACGATTGCAAAATTACTAATTTTTTTGTTAAGGAAAGAAACTAAAAGCTCTTTTGTGAACTGTTCACTTTCATAATGTCCAATATCGGCAAGCAGGAGGGTGCCTTCAGCCTTAAAAAAATCGTGATATTTGAAATCTGCACTCACAAATGCATCGGCTCCAACGTGTTTGGCAGCATCAATTGCAAAACTTCCACTTCCTCCCAGCACAGCCACTTTCTTTATGGTCCTGCCCAAAAGAGGCGAATGGCGGATCCCTTCGGTCTTCATCTTAGATTTAAGATGTGCTAAGAAATCCTTTTCTGAAAGCGCTTGCGGTAATTCACCTACCATCCCCATCCCAATATGCTGATTGGTATTTTCTAGCGTTGTAATTTCATAGGCCACTTCTTCATAAGGATGGGCCGTATTCAAGGCATGAAGCACTTTAGCTTCTAAATGTTTTTGAAAAGTGATCCCTACTTGTACTTCTTCTTCAAAATGCAGTTCACCTCTTTTGCCCAACGTAGGGTTTGAGGCTTCATTTCCTTTAAAACTGCCTTTTCCAACTACGTTGAAACTGCAATTCTCATAGTTGCCAATGGCACCTGCACCTGCCGTAAACAGCGCATCACGAACCTTCTCTGCAGCCGATAGCGGTACAAAGGTGCGTAGTTTTTTTATGGTGCCGGGCTGTGGGATCAAGACGCTTCTGTTGGTTAGTCCCAACTGTTCGCAAATTTTTGCATTCACCCCTTCCCATGCATTGTCTAAGGCGGTGTGAATGGCATAGATGGCGATATCGTTCTTAATCGCTTTTTGCACCACCCGCTCAACATAAGTAGCTCCGGTTATTTTTTTCAATCCTGAAAAAATAATGGGATGGAAACTTACTATAAGATTACACTTGGCAGCTATCGCTTCATCAACGACGGCTTCCAAAGTGTCTAATGTGACCAGAACACCCGTTACTGAAGCATTGGCATCACCTACCAATAGTCCGGTATTGTCAAAATCCTCTGCATAGCTTCTTGGTGCCCATGTTTCTAGGATAGATACAACTTCATTTATCTTCATGCTGTGATAATTTAGCGTAAAGATAACAGAATCTTCTCGCTACCGGAAATGATTTCTGAAGTGCTAATTCAAAAAGTAAGAAAGGGAGAGCGGCTTTAAAAGGGAATTAGTATTTTCGTTACATGAAGCGATTTCGTTTTTTATTGTTTCCCTTCTCGGTTTTCTATGGTTTTGTGACCGGGATGCGCAATTATTTGTACGATCGCGGATGGTGGGAAAGTAGGTTGTATAAAACTCCGCTTGTTTGCGTAGGGAATTTATCCACCGGAGGTACCGGAAAGTCTCCCATGATTCAGTATTTATTGTCCTTTCTTCTCAATGATTTTACGGTGGCTGTTCTAAGCAGGGGATATAAGCGGAAAACGTCGGGATATTTGGAAGTAGCAATGAATAGTACTGTAGAAGAGGTGGGCGATGAGCCACTTCAAATAAAACAGAATTTTCCCAATGTGACCGTAGCCGTATGTGCCGACAGGCGAACCGGTGTCGAGAAGTTGGAACCTTCAGCGGACGTGATACTGCTGGATGATGCCTTTCAGCATCGAAAAGTACGGCCGTCCACGTCAATATTGCTCACTTCCTACTCTAACCTGTATCTTGATGATTATCTTTTACCGGCCGGGAACCTTCGTGAATCTCGCCTAGGTGCAGAACGGGCCGATGTGATCCTAGTGACCAAATGTCCGGAAGGAGTTTCTTATGCGAAACAGCAAGAAATTCAATTTAGAATGCAATTGAAACCGTACCAGAAACTATACTTCACCAGAATTGGATACGATTCTTTTATTTACGGTAAGACCGAGACATTGTCTTTGGAGTACCTTTTGGACAAACCCTTTACCTTGGTAACAGGAATCGCCAATCCCAAGCCTTTGGTGGATTTTCTAGAAAGGAAAGGGTATGTGTTTGAGCATGAGAAATTTTCCGACCATCATGATTTTAGTGCGTCAGAAGTAAAGAAATTGCAGAAGAACGACATTATTCTTACGACTGAAAAGGATTATATGCGACTACAGCCGAAGCTTCAGAAATTTGCATTGTACTACCTGCCTATCAAGACCATTTTTCTTAATGAGCAGGAATCTTTTTTTCAGGAATTTATTAGAAAGCAAATAAGAAATACGCTAAAGGAGACCCCTTAAGTATTTACCGGAAACTTACGTCCTTCTAAAGTGCGATAGATCTTTTCGAAGAATTCTTCAGTTTTAAAAGGCTTTGGAATGATCTCATTGAAACCGGCTCGATAGAACTCGTCCAGATTCTCGTCAATGGTCACCGCGGTTAGCGCGATGATAGGAAGGTGCTTATTAAAATCCCGGATCTTTTGTGTAGCCTCGATACCGCTTATACCCGGCATGTGGATGTCCATAAGGATCACATCGAAATCATGTGTCTTTACCAGTTCGATGGCATCCATACCATTGTCGGCCACCATACACTGCATTTTATTTTTTTCCAGGATCTTTTTAGTGATCATCTGGTTGATTTTATTGTCCTCGACCACCAATACCTTTCTGTTCTCTAGAGCTACATAATCCACATCGTATATAATGTTCTTAGGGTTGGTGTCGCTTTGTATCTCTTCGGAAATATCAAATTTGATATTGAACCAGAACTTAGACCCTTTCCCCAACTGGCTGTCGAGCTGTATTTTGCTGCCCATAAGCTCCAAGAGATTCTTAACGATTGAAAGTCCTAAGCCTGTACCCCCAAATTTTCTATTGATCTGTAGGGAAGCTTGAGAAAAAGTTTCGAAGATGCTTTTTTGTTTTTTCTTGGAAATCCCGACACCGTTATCCTCGATCTCAAAATGAAGCATTACCTTTTTATCAGTATGTTCCTGCTTCTGTACCCGAACGGTCACATCCCCATTTTGAGTGAACTTAACCGAATTTCCAATTAAATTGATCAATACTTGAGATAACTTCAAGGGATCACCCACAAGCTTATCGGGGATGGATTCATCAAATTCTAGGTGTAAGTTATTTTTACGGTCGTCTGCCGATTTCTTTAAGGCAACCAACACATCATTGATGCGTTTCTTCAGAGAGAAGGTAGTTTTTTCTATCTCCACCTTATTGGCTTCCAGCTTGTTGAGGTCCAGAATATTATTAATAAGGGACAAAAGATATTCTCCGGAGAACTTCAATGAATTAAGGTGTTCTTTTTGATGCGGTTTAGGGTCTTCTTCTAATAATAAATGCGTGAGTCCGGTCACCGCATATAATGGT
The DNA here is from genome assembly GCF_000746845.1 of Altibacter lentus. Lineage (GTDB taxonomy): Bacteria > Bacteroidota > Bacteroidia > Flavobacteriales > Flavobacteriaceae > Altibacter > Altibacter lentus. Next base: position 2,877,099 of record NZ_KN050846.1, read on the forward strand.
GTACGGAGCTCATGGGTAATAGTGGACAGAAATTGTGCTTTGGCCAATGACGCTTTTTCGGCTTTCTCCTTTGCCAACAATAACTCATTGTTCTTGTCCTGAAGCAATTCGTTGGCTTTGGCTCGTAAATTGTTGTTCTTGTAAAGCGACAATGTTAGCAACGACAGGATCACGATCAACGCGATACTCAATCCCGTTGTCATTTTACCAAAATTGATCGACTTTTGCTTTTTATCAAGGTCATTTTGCTGTGTCACAATGATCTCTTCCAAATTACCAACATCGGTTTCGGCATCCACGCCCTTCGAGATAGCACTAAGATAAAGTTGGTAAAGGGAATCGCTTTTGCTTTCGTAAAGGTCCAAATACTCCTGTGCCAGGCTATTATTATTACGACGAATGGCAATGTAAGAAGCGATCTTATAGCTGTCTATCTTTAGTTTGGAATAGGCATTTGCTTCACTAATCGCAAGAGATTTTTGAAGTGTGGCTTCTGCTTGGTTTAACGGATTGTAACGTACCTCTTCGGGGGATAGGCTAAGCAAGGCTTCAGCTTTATTGAGGTATGCAAATGCTTCTTGATAATTGAGATTGTAGGTTTGAAATAGCGGTATGGCAGCATCAAAATAGTTGATGGCTATTTTGTAATTCTTCTTTTTCAATTCCAGTATTCCGATGCCTAATACTACTTCTGCTTGTTTTTTTTCATCTCCTAACTGAGTGATGATCTTATCGGCTTCTTTTAAGAATTTTTCAGAATTGGCAAAATCTCCTGTGCGTGTTAGAATAAAACCATATAGACTGTAGGCTTTCGCCAACTTTTCTTGATCATTTATCTTGTTGAGCAAGATAATGGCATTGTTTGTTTCTGTAGCTGCCTTCGAATAATTCTGAAGATAATAGTTAAGTTCTGCAATGCTCAGCAGTACATCGACCCGTAATAATAGATCGGTTGAAGTACTCACTAATTTGTTGGCTTTATTGAGACGAATCATGGCCGTCTCAAAATCCTGTGCTTGTACGGCTGTCTTAGCTTCTTTCTGAAACTTTTTAACCGTACCAATAGTGTCTAATGCAGTCTCTTGTGCCAACGCACCAAAAGAGAGCATAAGACAGCAGAAGGCGGGGAGTAATATCTTGTATGTTAGAGAGATACTCTTCATTAATCTTATGTACTTCGGCGATAAATATAGTCATTTCCTCGATAATGAAGTCTATTTTGAGGAAAATTGTAGGATTAAATCGACAATTCGAGACGAATAGCCAATTTCATTATCATACCAACCTATTATTTTGACCATTTTACCTATGACCGAGGTCATCTGTGCATCAAAAATACAGGAATGTGTATTACCCACGATATCGATGGATACGATAGGATCTTCGGTGTATTGTAAGATCCCCTTCAATTCATTTTCAGAAGCATTCTTAAAAGCTTCGTTCACTTCTTCAATAGTAACCTCCCTGCGAACGTTCAAGGTAATGTCGGTCAACGATCCGTTTGGAACCGGGACCCTAATACCACAGCCCCCGATTACCGAGGCCAGATCCGGGAAGATCTTTGTTAGCGCCTTGGCAGCCCCCGTAGTTGTAGGGACGATTGACTGTCCGGCTGCACGCGCCCTTCTCAAGTCTCTGTGGGGTTGGTCGTGCAAACTTTGGTCGGTTGTATAGGAGTGTATGGTGGTGATATAGGCCTGCTCTATGCCGCATAAGGTATCGACAACCTTCAACATAGGTGCGGCGTTATTGGTGGTGCAAGAAGCATTAGAGACGATAGTGTCCTCCTTGTTCAAAATTCCATCATTGACACCTAGTACGACTGTTTTAATGTCGTCTTCGGAAGGGGGAACCGATAGGATCACTTTTTTGGCTCCGTTTTCTATATGTTCTTGTAATTGTTCCTTAAGCCGAAACTTACCGGTGCATTCAATAACGATGTCTATTCCGTGCCAGTTCAAATCCGACAGGTCTTTTTCCGAAGAGAACCGAACCACTTTCCCGGCTACAGTTAGGGTGTCTTTGGTAGTGTTAATGGATTCATGTAACACTCCGTGGATGCTGTCGTATTTCAACAAATGACCTAACGTTTTAGCGTCGGCGATGTCATTTATCGCAACAACTTCAATGGTTGGGTGGTGCAGTAATAAACGGAACAGGTTACGACCAATGCGCCCGAAGCCGTTAATACCAATTCGAATAGGAGCTTCAGTGTGCATAGCCTACGTTAAGTGCTTTTGAGCTTTATAGGAAGAACGTACCAGCGCTCCGCTTTCTACATGGCGGAACCCCATTTCCAGACCTATTTCTTCGTATTTCTTAAATTGTTCCGGGTTTATAAATTCTTTCACCGGGAGGTGACGTTTTGAAGGTTGGAGATATTGTCCAATAGTAACAATATCGAGTCCTACGTTTCGCAAATCTTCCAGAGTTTGAATCACTTCGCTTTCAGTTTCACCCAATCCCAGCATGACCCCACTTTTGGTACGTTCAATACCCTGCTCTTTTAAATAGCGGAGTACCTCCAGACTGCGCTCATATTTCGCTTGTATTCGTACTTCACGGGTCAGGCGTTTTACAGTTTCCATATTATGTGATACGACTTCGGGTTGTACTTCAATGATACGATCAATATTGCGAGTGACACCTTGAAAATCGGGAATAAGCGTCTCTAATGTGGTTTCGCGATTCATTCTGCGGATCGCCTTAACCGTTTCGGCCCACAGGATCGAACCCATATCCTTAAGATCGTCGCGGTCTACAGAGGTGATCACAGCGTGTTTTATCTCCATAAGTTTAATGGAACGCGCTACCTTTTCGGGTTCGTCCCAATCCACAGTTTCGGGTCTGCCTGTCTTTACACCGCAAAATCCGCATGAACGTGTACAAGTATTGCCCAAGATCATAAAAGTTGCGGTCCCTTCGGTCCAGCATTCGCCCATATTAGGACAACTTCCGGAGGTGCAGATCGTATGGAGGTCATACTTATCCACTAGACCTCTAAGTGCCGTGTATTTTTTACCGGTAGGAAGTTTCACCCGAAGCCATTTTGGCTTTGGGGCCGGTTTTTTCAGTTCTATGGTTTCTGTATTCATAAGCAGTTACAAAGGTACAAAGAATACCTAGAAAAAAACGTATTAGATCGTACTTAGGAACCAGAAGCTGAAAGCAATGAGCACCACGATGGATACGAGACTGTAGTAGCGCATAAATGCTGAAGGTCTTGCTTGGGCGGGAGTATGGCTTCCGCATATTAATTTATAGTTGATAATGGCATAGAACGGCGCAGTTAGAAAGGAAAGGATGGTGGCTACTTTTATAAGCAGACCCATTTCAGAAACAAAGAAGAAAAAAATAGACAAGGTGCCCGTTACAAGAATGAGCAACCAAAACAAGTATCCTCTTTTTGACCGCATACCGGTTAAAATCTCCACGGAAGCATTCATCACTCTCGGGGAACCGTCCAGCGTAGTGAGGGTTGTACTGAACATGGTTGTTAAAGCAGCGATACCAATAATGATCTTTGTGTGCTCTCCCAAGCTATAAGTGTACATCGAGATCAACTGATTGGCAAATTCTCCGCCATTTCCTGAAAATCGTTCGCCGCTATTATACATCACTAAAGCCCCTAAGGCTAAAAAACCCATGGCGAGAAATGTTGTGCTAAGATATCCTACATTAAAATCGAAACGAGACTCTTTTGGAGTAATAGCCTCATCAAGTTTCTTTTTTTCTACTGTCCAAATAGAATGCCAGATAGAGATATCTAGGGGAGCGGGCATCCAGCCCATGAAAGCGATCAAGAAAGCTACCGAAAGAGCATCAGTTGGTAACACCTGTGTAAAAGAGAGATTGGATTCGGGTTTTATTGCTAGAACAACAGCAACGATGGTACTTATGGTTAGGGAAAGTACAATTACTTTCATCAAGGAATCTAAAATCTTATACCGGCCCACGATTAGAATAAAAAAACAGATCCCCGTGATCACTGCAGTCCACAGAACTACAGATCCTACTCCAAATAAGGAAGAGGCGATTCCTGCCGTAACAATAGTAACTGCAGTTTGAATTGTAAACATGGTGCCTAATGTGATGATAAAGTACGCGATAAGAACACCTTTGCCCATCTTGGCGTACCCGGCCAGTAAATTTTCTCCGGTAGCTGAAGCGTAGCGCGGTCCAAATTCAAAAAAAGGATATTTAACAGCATTGATCAATAACAATGCCCACAGCAACCCAAAGCCAAAATCGGCTCCGGCACGCGTGGACTGAACCAAATGTGAAACGCCTATGGCAGCTCCTGCAAACAGAAAACCGGGTCCGAGTCTCTTGAGGATCTGCATCGTGTCTAATGGTGTTGCGTAATGATCTCGGCCAATAATTTCTTAGCTCGCAGCAACCTCACTTTTACATTGTTGAGAGGTTCTTCCAGCGCTTCCGAAATTTCGTTATAGCTCATTTCCTGAAAATAGCGTAGGTTGATGATCTCCTGGTAGTGGGGTTTCAATTCTTTAATAAATTGGAGCAACTCTGCTAAATTTTGTTCTGTGATCAATTTATCTTCCGGGGTAGGATTTGCATCGGCTATCTTTCGAATATGGTCTTCACTTGCATCGGTCGTTTGGGAGTAGATGGAGGCATTCTTCTTTCGGGTCTTGTCGATCTGGATATTCTTTGAAATAGCAACGAGCCATGTGCTAAACACATAGTTCTCATCAAAAGTATCGATCTTATCAAAGGCTTTGGAAAACGTTTCTATCGTGATATCTTCGGCTTCATATTCATCCCGAACCCGTTTCATTTGGAAGCCGTATACTTCATTCCAGTAATGGTCCAATAAGAATTTGAATGCGCTTTGCTTTCCTTTTTTTGCTTTCTGAATTTGATGGTCTATATCCTGTTGCGTTATTTCCACCGCTTCGGTTTTGAGTTGCTATTGGAAATAAAGATACTCAATTGCAGGAAGACTAAAAATAAATCTAATAGGGGTAATATCGGGATGAGGTCTGATTCTTTTAATTTTGTGGCAGCCTTGCCGAAAACCAGATATTGAAGGCCCATTCGAGCAATAATAAACGGTAAGGTGAGTTTCCAACTTGCAAACAAAGCAAGGATCGCAAGTGGCCAAAACAAGAAGCCTGATATATAAAAAAGTGCTAACAGAAACTTGTGTTGAGGCTTATAATAGCTTGCTGTGGTAACATGACGTCTTTTTTGATGCATCCATTCTTTCCATGTATTCTTTGGTGCTGAATAAGTGAAGGCCTTTTGAGCAAAACAAATAGCTGTATTAGCTCCGGTGGCGACCTCATTTACAAACAGGTCGTCGTCGCCGGAAGGAATCTTCACGTGCGATATAAAACCATTGTTGGCGTAATAAAGATCACTGGTGTATGCTAAATTTCTTCCCACGCCCATATAAGGCATTCCTGCTTTGGCATAGGAAAAATACTGAAGGGCAGTAAGCATGGTCTCAAATCGAATGATCTTATTTAAAAACCCTTTGCGCTTTTCATAGGCACCGTAGCCCAAGACAAGCTGTTTATCTGTTGAGAAATGAGATGCCATTTCGCCTAACCATTCATCGCCTGCCGGACTGCAATCGGCATCGGTAAAGACCATTCGCTGGTGTTTTGCACGTTTAATGCCAAGAGTGAGTGCATATTTTTTACTGGCCCAAAAGGTTTCATTGTTCTCTACATTCACGATCTTGATTCGCGTATCTTGTTCAGAAAATTGTTCCATTACCTCCAAGGTGTCATCGAAGGAGGCATCATTGATCAAAATGATCTCATAGTTAGGATAGGATTGCTTTTGCCATAGCGGAATATTCTTTCGCAGGTTCTCGATCTCGTTTTTGGCACAGATCAATAAAGATACGGGAGCATTGCCCTGCGACGAACTTTCAGAAGGATGTAAGAAAGAAAATTTAGAAAAGAGAAGGAAGTAGCAACAGTTTATAAGAGCAACTGCCGCGAATACGTAAAATAGCACCATAGACCGTCCTCTAGTTATTGCTTGTGAGGTGTCTCGGTGCAGTTCTCAAACTGGTCCGGAGTCTTCCCGCAAAAGCCACAACTTTCGCCTTCTTTATTCAAAAAAGGACTTTGACTCGCACAGGTGCCTGCAAATTTGCCATCTTTTTTCGCCCACAATTTTATGGCGATTCCCCCGATAGCTAAGAATAATAAAATTAAGGTGATCACTAAAAGTTCCATAGAGCAATTTTAAAGCACAAAAGTACAATCTTTCTTGGTCATGTGTGCGTAATTTGATTATTTTTAGCACAAATTTGAAGCCAAAAAAGTATGAAAAATATGTACCCATTTCTTTCGCTATTGCTTGTTTTCCTCACGCTTTTAAGTTGTAAGAGCGATACCAAGGAAGCTACAGGAGATACTTCAGAGGAAGCCACACAGGTTGTTTCCGAAAAACCGGTAGTAAAGGAAAGAAAGATCCCTACAGAAGCTGAAAAAAAGCAAGCAAAAAGTGTCTTGAGCAAATTGATGGTCACACCAGAGCTAAAAGCCTTTACCAGCTTTTTGGTGAGCGCCCAATTGACCGATCTGGTAATGAAAGATGAAGGTCCTTATACCATCTTGGCTCCTACCAATGAAGCATTTGATAACTTGGAAGAAAGTGTCCGCAATGGATTTTTGCGTAGAGAAAACAAAGAACAACTCACGGCGGTCTTGAGAAACCATATTGTAAGTGGGTCGTTGGATTCGGCGACCTTATTTCAGAATAGTAAGAACGGCAACTATACCCTCACCACTTTGAACGGAGAAACTCTTACCGTAACAAAAGAAGGGAATGATATTGTGATCACTGCTGCTTCAGGGGTAAAAGCGAAAATTGGGAAAAGTGATATTCAAGGTTCGAACGGCGTGGTTCACATTGTGGACGCTGTCTTCGTGTCCAACTAAAATACATTCACTTCGGGTTCTATGTAGATCCCGAATTTTTGTTTCACTTCCCGCTGTATTTTTAGTGCAAGTTCCCAGATCTCATGACCGGTGGCATCACCGTGATTCACGAGAACCAGTGCCTGATGTTCATGGACACCTGCATCCCCATAACGTTTCCCCTTAAATCCTGCTTTTTCGATCAACCAACCGGCCGGAATTTTAAATTGTGTAGGAGATACTTCGTAAAAAGGCGCTTCAGGAAACGCAAGGCGAAATTTCTTAAAAGTTTCTGAGTCGACAATAGGATTTTTAAAGAAACTACCGCTATTTCCCAAAATTTTAGGGTCGGGGAGTTTTGATCGTCGAATGGCTATCACTGCTTCCGAAACATCTGCAATGGTGGGGTCTGTACTGTTATTCTCAGCTAATACTTCTTTGATTGCTCCATAAGAGGTATGCAACAAATGATCTCTTTTAGTGAGAGAGAATGTCACACTGGTAATAATATAGTTCCCCTTTAATGTTGTTTTGAAGATAGAATCCCTGTATCCAAAGGCACAAGCCGCTTTGTCAAATATTTTTATTTCGCCCGTTGCAACTTCTACTGCCGTACACGATTGGAACACATCTTTCAATTCCACACCATACGCCCCGATATTCTGGATAGGAGCCGTGCCTACATTTCCGGGAATAAGAGAGAGGTTCTCCACGCCGCCGTAGTTATGCGAGATACAGTACATCACGAAATCATGCCAGTTCTCGCCGGCCATTACTTTTAGCGTAATTCGATCTTCATCTTCTGTAACGACCTCAATACCTTTTAGGTTTATATGCAGCACCAAGGCATCGATATCTTTGGTGAGCAGCATGTTACTGCCGCCACCCAGCACGAACAACGTTTTATCACCGTGTATCTTTAGTACTTCAATTAATTCTGAAACAGAGGTGACCTCTATAAAATATCTGGCTTTAGCGGCAATTCCGAAGCTATTGTGGTGTTTCAGTGATGTATACTCTTCAAGATGCATTAATCGTTGTATTCTTCTAAGGCAACTTTAAGGATCTCAACAGACCGGATAAGACTTTCTTTCCGAAGCACATAGGCAATGCGCACCTGATTAAGACCTACTCCCGGACTTGAATAAAAGCCCGCTGCAGGAGCCACCATTACAGTTTCTCCGTTGTGATCGAACGATTCCAGCAACCATTGGGCGAACGCATCGCTGTTTTTTACAGGAAGTTCCACAATACAATAAAAAGCACCCTTTGGCTCTCCCACTTTTACGCCGGGGATCTCTTTAAGGCTTTTCACTAGGATATCACGCCGTTCTTGATATTCGGAAATGACCTCATCGAAATAGCTTTGTGGTGTAAGCAATGCAGCTTCACTGGCAATTTGAGCGAAGGTAGGCGGGCTGAGCCGCGCTTGCGCAAACTTAAGGGCGGTTTTAATAACCTCTTTGTTCTTCGAGACCAGACACCCAATGCGGGCTCCGCACATACTGTAACGCTTAGAGACAGAGTCGATAAGAATCCCGTTCTCTGCCATGCCGGGCTCCTCAAGAATCGAGTAATGCTTAGAGCCGTCGTACGTGAATTCACGGTACACCTCGTCTGCCACCAAAAACAGATCGTGTTTTTTCACCATAGCCGCCAGCATCTTAATTTCTTCTTTGGAATATAGATACCCTGTGGGATTTCCGGGGTTACAGATTAAAATAGCTTTGGTCTTAGGAGTGATTAATTTTTCAAATTCTGAAATAGGGGGTAATGCAAAATTGTTCTCTATCTTCGAGATCACAGGCACGATAGTTACTCCTGAAGCCGTGGCAAAACCGTTATAATTTGCATAAAAGGGTTCGGGTATAATGATCTCATCACCAACATCGGCGATGCTTCCCATAGCAAACAACAATGCTTCGCTACCCCCTGTAGTAACAACAATATCATTTGCTTCCACAGGAATGTTCAACTCGTTGTAATAGTTTGCGATCTTTTTCCGGTATTCTTCAGAACCTTCAGAACGGGTGTATGCCAATACTTCCAAATGATGATTTGCTACAGCATCCATGGCGATCTGTGGCGATTTTATATCCGGCTGACCAATATTGAGATGATATACTGTTTTCTTGTCTTTATAGGCCTTTTCGGCATAAGGAACCAATTTACGTATAGGTGATTCCGGCATATTCTTTCCCTTGTTGGATACTGAAGGCATAGCGATGAAGTTTAAAGGCAAAGTTCCGAAATATATTTAAGATTCCCATGCTGCCGGGAGCATGTTTCATCAAATTTTTATATCTTCAATACTGTTGAAAACCTTTTCCAAAATACGCATCCTGTCCCTTATTGTGGGAATTTTAATTGCGCTGCCTGCATCTATGGTAGGGCAAGATGGCTTTGCATTGCCGGATGGAACTACTAAGGATAAGATCGATTTTGAATTGGTGAACAACTTGGTGGTGGTTCCTGTCACCATCAATGGGACCGAGTTCTCCTTTTTACTCGATACGGGTGTTAATACTACTATACTGTTTGGACTTTCGCAAGAAGATACCCTTCAGCTTAATAATGCAAGTACTATCCGAATTAGAGGCTTGGGTGAAGGAGGAAGTATAGAAGCTTTAAAAACCGAGAACAATAAAGTAACCATTGGAAATGCTATAGATGAAGACCATACCATTTATGTGATCTTCGAACAATCTTTGAATCTCTCACCCCGAATGGGATTACCCATTCACGGCATTATTGGATACGACTTTTTTAAGAGGTTTATTGTAAAGACCGACTATACCCGAAAAAGACTTACCATCTATGATCCTGAGCAACATACGCTAAAAGTATGTAAGCGGTGTAGTGTTTTAGAATTATCCATGTATGAGAATCGCCCTTATGTTGATATAGAGGTCTTTAAAAATGGTAGCCCGATATCCACAACTATGTTGTTGGACTCAGGATCGAGTGATGCTATTTGGTTGTTTGATGAAACAATAGGAATAACTGAGTCGCCTAAGAATTATTTTATCGATTTTCTTGGTTTAGGGTTGAGTGGAAATATATTCGGAAAGCGATCAAAACTTGAAGAGATATCATTTTCGGATTTTACTATAAAGGATGTAAATGTGTCTTATCCTAGCCTGGAAGCTCTTAATGATATTAACTTTTATAAGGATCGAAAGGGAAGTATAGGAGGCGATTTATTAAGAAGATTTACAGTTACGATTGATTATGCATCTAAGCGGTTGCTTCTAAAAAAGAATTCAACATTTAACGATAAGTTCCATTATAATATGAGCGGCTTAACTGTAGAGCATGAAGGAATTTCAGTGATACGAGAAGAAAGAAAGGTGGACAATTCAAAAGGAGGCGCTAGTATATCTGTGGAGAACGATGGTTCATTTCAAATAAACTATAGAACTGTCTTCGACTTTATTCTTGTTCCGCGCTATATCGTTGCCGAACTTCGGGAGGATTCCCCGGCGGCATTAGCGGGTGTCGAAAAGAATGACGAGATCATTTCTATTAACGGGAGGCCGGCTTATAAGTATAAATTATACGAAATCGTTGCCCTCTTTAGTTCTGAGGAAGGCAAGCGTATAAAACTTCAGATTGAACGAAACGGTGTGAAGTTTATAAAAAAATTCGATCTTAAAGAGGTGCTATAAAAAAACCGTCCGCATTGGTGCGGACGGTTCAGTATAAAATAATCAATATAATTATTCTGTTTTTTCGAGAACGCTTTTTCCTTCATCCAAAACCTCTCCCTTAATCTTAAGGGCTTTAATAGGTTCATCGGCGTTAGAATAAACGGTAACGGTCTTTCTTATAGGACCCACTCGATTGGTATCATATTTTACTTGAATAGTGCTGCTTTCTCCCGGGGCTACTGGGCCATCCGGTTTTTTAGGAACAGTACATCCACAACTGGATTTCACATCTGAAATGATAAGGGGAGCATTTCCGGTATTTGTAAATTCAAATACGCGTACTCCATCACTTCCTTTCGCAATTTCACCATAGTCTATTGTGTCAGTTTTAAAGCTGATCTTCGCTTGCGCTTGAGCACTAAAACTCACTAAAGCAACAATGGCTATAAGTACTAATTTCTTCATAATTTCTATAATTTTGAATAGCTAAAGTAAGTATCTTTCTTACAAACTGCAAAATAAGTTATTCACTTTTGTAATCTTGCAGATATAACTACTTTTGCATACTATATTTCAAAAATCAGACCAAACATGGGATTAGAGGCAAAATATAATGCTCAAACAGTTGAAGATCGTTGGTATAGCTACTGGATGGAGCATAACTATTTTCATAGTGAAGTAGATGATAGGGAGCCGTACACTATCGTCATCCCACCCCCAAACGTAACCGGTGTACTGCACATGGGCCATATGTTGAACAATACGTTACAAGACGTGTTGATTCGAAGAGCGCGTTTAAAGGGATATAACGCCTGCTGGGTGCCGGGGACAGATCATGCTTCTATCGCTACAGAGGCGAAGGTAGTGGCTAAACTGCAACAGCAAGGTATCCATAAATCTGATCTTACCCGTGATGAATTTTTGAAACATGCCTGGGAGTGGACGCATACACATGGAGGTATTATCCTTGAGCAATTAAAGAAACTGGGAGCATCCTGCGACTGGGAACGTACCAAATTTACCATGGATGACGATATGTCAGCCTCTGTTATTAAAGTTTTCGTCGACCTTTACAATAAAGGGCATATCTACCGGGGGTATCGAATGGTAAACTGGGATCCGCAAGCAAAGACCACCTTGTCGGATGAAGAAGTGAATTACGAAGAGAAACAAGGAAATCTATATTATCTTAATTATAGGATCGATGGCAGTGACGAATTTTTAACGATCGCAACTACCAGACCTGAAACCATTTTGGGTGACACCGCCATTTGTATCAACCCAAATGACGAGCGTTTTTCTCATTTAAAAGGTAAAAAAGCCGTGGTCCCTATTTGTAATAGGATAATCCCTATTATTGAAGATGATTATGTTGACATTGAATTTGGGACGGGTTGCTTGAAAGTGACGCCGGCACATGACGAGAATGACAAGATGCTGGGGGATAAACACGATTTGGAAGTGATCGATATTTTAAACGACGACGGGAGTTTAAATCAATACGGACTGCATTACGAAGGAAAGGACCGCTTTGTTGCCAGAAAGGAAATAGTGAACGAACTTGAGACCATGGGCGTGCTGTTAAAGACCGAGCAACATACCCATAAGGTGGGTACCAGCGAGCGTACCGGTGCTGTAATCGAACCTAAACTGAGCGACCAATGGTTCTTAAAAATGAAAGAATTGGCGCAGCCCGCGTTAGATGCGGTGCTTGAAAAAGATGTTCATTTAGTTCCCGAAAAGTTCGTCAACACCTATCGTCACTGGATGGAAAACGTCCGCGATTGGAATATTTCGCGGCAGTTATGGTGGGGGCAACAGATACCTGCCTATTATTATGGTGCCGGGAAGAACGATTTTGTAGTGGCAGAGACCCTGGAAGATGCTCTTGTAGAAGCACGAAAAAAATCGGGGAACAATACTCTTAATATAGCAGATCTTACGCAGGATCCGGACGCCTTAGATACTTGGTTCTCATCATGGTTATGGCCCATTAGTGTCTTTGGGGGAATTTTAGAACCGGACAATAAGGAGATCAATTATTATTACCCTACAAACGATCTGGTCACCGCACCAGAGATCCTTTTCTTTTGGGTAGCTCGAATGATTATTGCCGGGTACGAATATAGAAATGAGAAACCATTTACCAATGTCTATCTTACAGGGATCGTGCGGGATAAGCAGCGCAGAAAGATGAGCAAATCGCTGGGTAATTCTCCGGATCCTATTGAGCTTATGGACAAATACGGTGCCGATGGGGTGCGAGTAGGAATGCTTCTAAGTTCTCCCGCCGGAAACGACCTAATGTTCGACGAAGATCTCTGTAAACAGGGAAGTGGATTTGTAACTAAGATATGGAATGCATATCGGTTGATCGATGGTTGGGATGTTTCAGACACACAAGCTCCTACCGAAACAGCAACGATCGCTATAGATTGGTATCGGGCAAAATTTCAGAAGACATTGGTCGAGATCGAGGACCATTTTAATAAATATCGTATAAGCGACGCGCTCATGGCCACCTATAAATTAATATGGGATGACTTCTGTTCGTGGTTCTTGGAAATGGTCAAGCCGGGGTACGGAGATCCTATTGCGGCATCGACTCGTAAGGAGGTGATCGCGATCTTGGAAGATAATTTAAAGATCCTACACCCCTTCGTTCCGTTTATTTCTGAAGAGATCTGGCAACATATTACAAAGCGTAGTCCAGAAGAGGCCCTTATTATAGCATCTTGGCCTCAAGAAACGAGAACATCCGAAAAACTGATCGCAGATTTTGGGATTGCTTCGGAAGTGATCTCGGGTGTACGAACAATTAGGAAGGAGAAGAATATTTCATTTAGGGATAGTATTTCTTTGTGGGTGATAAATAACGAAGGTCAATCTAAGGATTTCGATTCTGTTATTCAAAAACTGGGGAATATTTCAGAATTAAAATACACTTCTGAAGCGATAGAGGGCGCCCTTACGTTTCGCGTAAAATCCAATGAATACTTTATTCCTATTGCCGGAGCCATTGACGTGGATGAAGAAATTGAAAAACTACAACAAGAATTGAAATATACCGAAGGTTTCTTAAAGAGTGTTCAAGGAAAGTTGAAGAACGAACGATTTGTAAGCGGTGCTCCCGCACAGGTCGTGGCCATGGAAAAACAAAAAGAAGCCGATGCGATCGCTAAGATCGAGACACTAAAAACTTCGCTCGCCAGCTTAAAGTAAAGGGAACTGTAGCGTTCAACGGAAGTTTTGAAAGGTTGTACGAGATATTTTTCTTAAACAAAAGCAGGGGTTCCGGTTTGTTCAATAGCTACTTTCTGTATAAGAAATACTGCTTTACTGCTTCAATGTAGAGCAATTTGGCTTCCTCACTGGAGAGTCCGCGTGTTTGAAAGAGGGCATTGGTCTTAAATGCGCCTATCAACGGATTGTCGCTACTGGGCTGGTCTTGAGAGTTGGTCGCACGTTTATAGTAAGCATAGAGCTTCAATAGAACATCGGCAGGGAATGGTTCTGTGTGGTTATTGATACTTTCCACCGCACGTTCAAAGGCACTATTTAATTCTTCGGGGGTCATTTTGAAGCCAATACAGTCAATCCACCTTTCACTTTTGCGTGGAGCTTTACCTCTATTTTTGTGTCTAATGGCAGGAACACATCTACTCGAGAACCGAACTTGATAAAGCCACTGTCGTCTGTTTGCCGGATCTCCTGTCCTTCCTGGGCATAATTCACAATGCGTTTTGCCATGGCGCCGGCGATCTGTCTATGCAATACAGGGCCAAATTCTTCACTATCTACTACCACAGTGGTTCTTTCGTTCTCTTCGGAAGATTTTGGATGCCAGGCCACGAGATATTTTCCGGGATGGTATTTGCTGTAGATCACTTTTCCTCCCACAGGATAACGGGTGACATGTACATTGATGGGGGACATAAAGACCGAAACTTGAAGGCGTTTGTCTTTAAAATATTCTTTTTCGAACACTTCTTCGATCACTACTACTTTTCCATCGACCGGTGAGAGTACCAGTGCTGTATCTGGGGTGAACTTCCGCTTCGGATTTCTAAAAAACTGTAAGATCAATGCGAGCAATACCAACAATGTAATGATGATCACTGCTTTCACGGTGGTATTTTCAGTAAAAAAATGCGCCGTGAGGCTAAGAACCACACATAGAAAAAATGCGACTAAAATAATTTTATGTCCTTCCTTATGAAACATAGGCTGTAATTTCTAAAAAAGCATATACAAACGGGCTTGCAAAAATAATACTATCCAATCGGTCGTAAAGCCCGCCGTGCCCCGGCATTAGAATACCACTATCCTTTACGCCGGCCTGACGCTTGAATTTGGATTGTATAAGATCTCCTATGGTGCCAAAAACAGTCACGATCACTGCCAAGGTGAACCAAGTGGCGAGATCAAATAGGTCTGTGTATTTAAAGATAATAAAAGCAGCACAAATCGACCCTACCAGACCTCCCAAAAATCCCTCAACGGTCTTTTTCGGGGAGATGCGTTCCAGCAATTTGATCCTTCCGAAGTTCTTTCCTATTAGATATGCAAAACTGTCGTTGGCCCAGACCAACACAAAGACACCTATAATTACCTTTGGCGTAAATTCTTCATCTCGAAATGGAATTAAGGTCAAGAATACGAAACCACTTATTATATAAAAGATAATAGTTACATACTTCTTTTTCTGAAACATGGGAATCTTATTGACCCAAAGCACATCTTTTAAAAGAAACAGGTTCACAAAGCACGAAAGGATCAAGAACAGATAAACGGCATTGATGTCAAACACCGAATAACTTAAAAAATACAGGGCTGCCGCCAGTAGGAGGTAGGCCAAATAACTCGTGAGATGGACCAATCGTAAAAATTCGTTTAGAGTGATCAAAGCGAGGATAAAAAAGAGTCCCATGAACCATTCGCGCGACGCAAACATAGAAAAGATAATAATCGAAATGTACAAGACACCCGATATGGATCGCACGATAAGTTCCTTCATAGATTATAGGTCTTCCAGTAGCAGCAAATATAGGTTTTTTGTGCTACTTCCATAACTCATGAAGTCCTTTTCTTTTTCGGTTTCAAAGTCCTGAATGGTCGTGATATTGCTGGGAATATGATTCTGACTCTGATTTTTTATTTTACGAAGCCCTTCGCTTATATTTTCCACTAATTGACTTGTGGTTGCGAAGATGATGAAGTTTGAAGGAAGTTCTTTTAGCTTCTTTTCCTTTATCTGATTGGAACTTAGAAGGATAGAGCCATTGTTGGCGACCAGTGATTCGCAGGTAGATAAGAAGAAGGTGGCGTTGGTTTTTTTACTGAAGTTGAGGTTGTAACCGTCAAACCGTGATGTCAATTGATCATTGATACAAAAGACATCCCGTTCGTACCAATCGTTTTCCAGCAGTATGTTATCGAAGGCTTCAGAGACTTCTTCTTGATTTTCACAATACAAGAACTTACCGCCATTTTTATTGAAATTATACGTGAATTTTTCGTCGGTGGGTAATTTCTCCTCGGGATAATATTTGCTCTGGTCAGATTTCTTTGCTTTTTCTTCTGACTTGTAGTTTGGGTTTAAAAGTCTTTTAAATAGACTCATTTACTAGGGGTATTGAGGAGTTTTATTAGGTTATTCTTCAAATATATAAAATCTAAATAGAAGTTTGTATGCCAAAATCTAAAGTTTACCTATAGAAACGAAAAAGTGGCAACCTATGTTGTTGCCACTTTTTCTTCTTCTGTCTTTTCAAAAGGTCTGTCGCCAAAGATTCTTTGAAGATTGTCCTTAAAGATCACTTCTTTTTCCAAAAGTTCATTGGCGAGAAGCGTAAGTTTATCTTTGTTCTTTTCCAATAGATCGATGGCGCGTTGGTATTGTTCTTCAATCATCCTTGAGATTTCCTTATCGATCAACTCTGCCGTTTTCTCACTATACGGTTTAGTAAAACCATATTCGTTTTGACCCGAAGAATCGTAATAGGTTAGGTTTCCTACAGCATCATTAAGGCCGTAGATCGTTACCATGGCACGTGCCTGTTTGGTTACTTTTTCAAGATCACTTAACGCTCCCGTAGAGATTTTTCCGAAGATCACTTTTTCGGCAGCCCGGCCTCCCATGGTAGCACACATTTCATCTAGCATTTGCTCCGGGCGAACGATCAATCGTTCTTCGGGCAAGTACCACGCAGCACCCAGTGATTGTCCTCTGGGCACGATAGTTACCTTAACCAGCGGAGCGGCATGTTCCAACATCCAGCTTACTGTGGCATGACCGGCTTCGTGGAATGCGATCGCTTTTTTCTCTTCAGGAGTGATGATTTTATTTTTCTTTTCAAGCCCACCTACAATTCGGTCTACGGCATCTAGGAAATCTTGCTTGCCCACATATGTTTTTTCTTGTCGAGCGGCTATAAGCGCGGCTTCGTTACAAACATTCGCAATATCGGCTCCGGAAAATCCCGGTGTCTGCTTAGCCAAGAAATCGAGATCCAGCGAATCGTCGATCTTGATAGGACGCAGGTGTACTTCAAAAATTTCCTTGCGTTCTCGAACGTCCGGCAAATCCACGTAAATCTGGCGATCGAACCGGCCAGCACGCATCAAGGCCTTGTCCAGTACATCGGCACGGTTGGTGGCAGCGAGAACTATCACATTGGTATTGGTGCCGAAACCGTCCATTTCGGTAAGTAGTTGGTTGAGCGTATTTTCTCGTTCGTCATTTGAACCGGAGAAATTATTCTTTCCTCTGGCCCTTCCAATGGCGTCGATCTCATCTATAAAGATGATTGCTGGAGATTTTTCTTTTGCTTGCTTAAATAGATCACGAACCCTAGAAGCTCCTACACCTACGAACATCTCCACAAAATCTGATCCCGATAATGAAAAGAATGGCACTTTCGCTTCTCCCGCCACGGCTTTAGCCAATAAGGTCTTACCTGTTCCCGGAGGGCCTACCAATAAGGCTCCTTTTGGGATCTTACCACCTAGGGCGGTATATTTTGCAGGTGTTTTAAGGAAATCTACAATTTCTTGAACTTCTTCTTTAGCACCTTCCAGTCCGGCCACATCCTTGAACGATGTCTTTACATCGGTCTTTTCATCGAATAATTTTGCTTTCGATTTCCCAATATTAAAGATCTGTCCGCCTGCACCGCCTCCGGCACCGGATGACATACGGCGCATGATAAAGATCCAGATACCAATGATTACGATAAACGGCAACAAAGTAAGGAAAAGCTCACCCCACATGTTGCTATCGGTATTCCAAACGATCTGGGTGTCCAGATTGTTCTCTTCTTTGATCTGTTTGATGCTATTCTCAAAATTTTGAAGATCGCCAAACTCAAATTGATACGTAGGATCGTTCGCTCCCGGAGGGAAGATAGCATTTCCATCCTTCTTAGAATGAACTTCTTTGGTCTTGGCTTCTGGAGTTAAATAGACCTTTGCCATCTTTTTGTTGATGATCTCTATCTTTTCAACATCCCCCTGCTTTAAATAAGTCTGGAACTGTGCTTGCGTGGTCTTTGCCGGTTGTGTCCAGCTACTGCCGCCAAAGAACTGAATTCCAAGGAATACGAGAATGATCGCAGCATAGATCCAATAGGCATTGAACCTTGGTTTTTTATTTTCGGGTTTTTTATTTTCTTCTGCCATGAGGCTTCTTTCTTTTTAATAAGTTGTTTCAATTTTAACCGACTTGGCATCGCCCCAAAGCCCTTCAATATCGTAAAATTCGCGAATGTGTTTTTGAAACACATGCACCACGACATGGACATAATCGATCAATACCCATTCGGCATTCTCGCTACCTTCAACGTGCCAGGGTTTTTCTTTTAAGGCTTTACTGGTTAATTTTTGAACGGAATTTACAATCGCATTGACCTGCGTATTGGAGGTACCATCACAGATGATAAAATAGTCGCATACAGTGTTCTCTATTTCGCGAAGGTCGAGAATTTCAATATTCTGGCCTTTAACTTCTTCAATTCCTGAAATAATTTGTGTTACAAGTTGATCTGTTCCTACTTCTTTTTTCGACATTAATACTATTTATTTGCACAAAGTTATTACTTTTTTGTTTCTTGAAACGCTTTGCGAGCGTAACATTAACACAATCTTTTGTGATTTGAAAATAATCAAACTTAGTGCCATTGATTCAACAAATAGCTACCTGAAAGAATTAAGTAAGGATCACGCTGTTGAGGACGGGTTGGTCGTGGTCGCCACGAGGCAAACGCATGGGCGGGGGCAAATGGGATCTCAATGGCTGTCGCAACCGTCGAAAAGCCTTACGTTCAGTATGTTTAAACGACTTGACGGTCTGCCTGCAAAAGAGTCGGCAACGCTGCTTTTTGCAGTTTCTCTGGCAATAAAAGTAGCTTTAGAGCGCTTCGAGATTCCAACACTTTCCATAAAATGGCCAAACGACATTATGTCATACGATAAAAAAATTGGAGGCATCCTTATCGAGAATCAGGTGCAGGGATCGAACATTGCTGGATCGATCATTGGTGTGGGTCTTAATGTAAACAATGAGGCTCTTTCAGAACTCCCGCAAGCATCATCCCTACATCTTATAACCGGAAAGCGATACGATCTGGATACGGTACTAACGGCAGTTGCCGCCGAAATACAGTTACAATTGCAGCAAGTTGCCACAAGCCCTTCAGAAAAAATTCAAGAAGCATATGAAACTAATATGTTCCGTAAAGGTAAGGTTTCGGTGTTCGAAGATGCCTTCAGTAATCGTTTTAACGGCATTATTGTAGGGGTCACCGCCCAAGGGAAGTTAAAGATTTCTATGGAAGACGATTTGGTACAGGAATTCGGACTGAAGGAAATTAAGCTATTGTTCTAGATCGTTTCCAGATTACCGGACAGGGTCTCCAAGAATTTTGAAATCGGGCCTTTGATCATCATGGCCATCATGGGATTGAAATCACCTTCAAAATGTAACTCCGCTTCCGAAGTGGTTTCAGTAACCGGATTGATATGACCTATAAGAGTGAACGGGATCTTGTCGCTCATGGCTCCCAGGACCACTTTGTTTGGCGCATCTACCTCTTTTACTTCCAGAGCGATCTCCGGCATTCCTTTGAGAGCGAACACAAAGGCATCTTCTTTGATCACCTCAAATTTGCTGATACTTTCGGGCATTAGTTGTTCAAAATTTTTCACATCGCTAAGAAAGTCGCACAATTGTGACGCCGATTTTTGAACGATTACTTTTTTACTTTTCAATTCCATAGCAGATTTTTTAGAGGTGATGGTAATAGACAAAAATTATGCCTTTTTGGAAACAGGGGTTGCGGCAGGATCCCAAGTGGAAGGGTCCTTACGCCAAAGACCCAGCAGTTTCGATTCTTTTGCCGAAATATAGCGCGATTTCTCGGCCTGCTTTAAAAGGCTATCGTAATTACTCAAAGTGTGTAAGGAAACATCGGCCTTTGTGAAATTTTCTTCGGCGACTGCAAAACCATAGGTAAAAATGGCCATCATACCCTTTACATTTACATTCGCTTCACGCAATGCTTCTACTGCCAGTAGACTGCTTTTGCCTGTACTTATAAGGTCTTCTATCACCACCACAGTCTGATTTTCGACAACCATGCCTTCGATCTTGTTCTGCCGTCCATGTTGCTTAGCCTCCGGGCGAACATAGCAAAACGGTAAATTCATATAATCTGCCACCAGAGCACCCATTCCAATAGCACCGGTCGCCACTCCGGCGATCATATCCGGGCGTCCGTAGACCTCCTCGATCTGTGTCGCCATATGTTCGCGAATGAAATTTCGAATGGGGGGATAGGAGAGTGTGATTCGGTTGTCGCAATAGATAGGCGATTTCCATCCTGAAGCCCACGTAAAAGGTTTTTGTGGTTGCAATTTAATTGCATTAATTTGCAATAATAATTCAGCCGTTTTTTGTGCTGTTTCTTTATTTAAAATCATAGTGCAAATGTATAAAGTTTTTGTCAATGATATTCCTATAATCCTTTCTACGGAAAAAAAAATAGGGAAACAGTATACAGCCATTCCTCTTAAGTTAGCAAAGTTCAAGAAATTGATCAATGCGATCAATAACGGCGAGCTTACCTATGTGAATCTATATCACAAGAATCCTGAAAAGCTAGAACAATTTCTTCGGAAAAAACTACCCGTAGTAGAGGCCGGCGGCGGAATGGTATTTAATGATAAGAAGGAGATCCTGTTTATTCGGCGTAATAAGAAATGGGATCTTCCGAAGGGAAAAGTAGAAAAAGGCGAAACCTACGAAGAAGCTGCTGTTCGTGAAACCATAGAAGAGACCGGAGTAAAGGATCTTGTGGTAAAGCGTTTTCTTACAAAGACCTATCATGTCTTTAAGCGCAACGAAAAATTTAAATTAAAGGTTACCTATTGGTACGAAATGTACTCTACCTACGATGGCCCTCTGATCCCTGAGCCTTCAGAAGGTATTAAAAAGGTGCGCTGGAAGGATTTTGAAAAAACACAGAAAGCCCTTCAGGATTCCTATGAGAATATCAAGTTGCTTTTTCCGAAGGAATACTTAACCACCCACCCGAACGATAGGATATCGCAGGTGTGATGTTTCGTAATTAGGGGATTGTTTATGGATCCAGTCCAACTGCGCAAACCAATTTGCTGCAAATGCGGGATCTGCCTCTTTTTTAGCTTCAAACTGTTTTTTGATGATAGGATTCTCTTCCAAAAAACTTTTGGCCTTGTCTTCCCATACGTAGGGGGAGAAACCTTCTTTTTGCTGTAAGATGGTATCGAAGAAATTCCAATTGAAAAAGGAATCGGGAGCTTCGGGCTCTAGCGTTTCCAGAATATATCGTATGCCTTTTTGGTCTGTGGTCACTTTGTAGTCTCCTTTGGTCACTTTCACCAATTCGGTTTTGGTTTTCACTTGTGTATTATAATGAAGGTAATGCCCTTCATAGGGGTTTCGAACCGTCTCATAGCTGTCAATATAATAGACTTCCGCCGTTGCGGTTGTATCCTTCGGGATCATGTCGCATTTTATGCCATTCGCACGTAATAGATTCACCACATTGTGGTAGCCTTTAGAAATAATATAATACTGGGGTATGGTAATGGAGTCGGCAGGTTTAAAATGATTGTAATAAGGTACATCCTTCTCAAAAGGCTTGTCCCTGTTGTATTTAAGTCGTTGGGCACCGGTGATCTCACTGGCGATCATTTCGCCTTCGTATCCTTTAAAGGACAAGGTGGATGATTTAGAACTGTCGATTTGCCATTGTATTGGATAAGTATCGCCCACCTGCCAAGCGTTGTTCGCTTGTTCACGCAACTGTTTAATGGTTTGGTGTTCGGCGTCGGCGATCGCTATGAAGCTCTTTAATAGCTCATAGGTGCCCTCCACACGCACTTTGTAAGGTTTTAGCATATGCGTTTCTACCATCATGCCTAAGGTGTTGAAAAGCGCAGCATACCCCGTGGAGTATCTGGGAGCATCCATAAACTGTGTAAACCCGGTATCCGGTGTCTGATTGAATACATTTACGTAAGGTGTGATGTCCCATTCTTTATTCTGAAGGGAATCCTCGAGTTTTGGCATGAAGGACTCGTGGAGGTAATTTCCCAATTCACCACCAAGTTTATTATGTTGTGTGAACAGTTGCGTAAGCACGTATTGGTAGTCGGCACCATTGCTCACATGAGTGTCTATAAAAAGATCGGGATCGACCGTTTTGAAAATATCGATGAATGCCAAAGCATTGCGCGTATCTGCTTTAATAAAATCACGGTTGAGGTCGTAATTGCGAGCGTTTCCTCTAAATCCATAGGATTCCGGGCCGTTCTGGTTGGTGCGGGTGGTGCTATTGCGATTAAGGGCGCCACCAATGTTGTATACGGGAATTACTGCGATGATGGTATGTTGCGGAGCCGGTATTTTTCCTTCGGCAAGATCGCGGAGTAGCAGCATAGAAGCATCGATCCCGTCACTCTCTCCGGGATGAATACCATTATTAATAAGAAGGATGTTTTTATCTTTTTCTGAAGAGAATTCAGATTCAAAAGAGCGGTCCGGGTTAAACGTGATGAGGTGCAATGGTTCACCACTATCGGTCTTATCCATGGTATACATGGCGATTTCAGGATATTTTTCTGAAAGTTGTGTGTAGAATTCAACTACTTCTTGGTAGGTGCTAGTTTCAATGCCTTCCGATTTTTCGAAAACTGTTGTAAAATTAAAGTCATTTGGATCTTTAGATTTCTGACAAGAAATGCTCAAAATAGCTATAAGAAGAAGCGCCGATTTTTTCATTTTGCTAAATAACAAAATTCCAAGTAACTCTACCAACATTCGTAGCTTAAGTCCTTACATACTTAAACTTTTAACAGAAAAAATATGTTTTTATGAATTGCTTTTCTATATTTGTTACTCAATGTTAAACTTTAAATCCAATAATTATGAAAAAAATTACATTAATGGTGGGTGCTTTTTTAGTGGCCCTTTCTGCGCAGGCGCAGACAACATTATCACAAAGTGTTGATCCTGCTACAGTCGATACTGGTGGGGTAGCTTGTTGGGCGAGTGGTACCGGTGAATACCGTGACAACGCCTTTGCAAGAACTTATGACATTAGCTCGTTAGGAATTGTAGGAGACTTTTTAGTTTCTGCTGTTGAGTTTGGTCAAGGAAGTGCGGATGACGGTAAAATGCTTGACGTAAACATTTATACTGTGGACACCGAAACATTAAGTTCTGCAACCTTTACTTTAATTTCTAGTGTTACTGTACCTGTTGGTTCAGCCGGTGACTTAAGTCTTCAGGTTGCGCCGATAGCAGCAAACATTCCAGCCGGAACTATCGCTGCAGTTGAGATCTTTGCTCCGGATGAAGGATCAGTTACTTTCCAGCGTTTCTTTCCAGGTTTTAACTTGGCAGGTCAAAACAATATCGCTTGGTTAAGATCTGACGGAACCGGAACAGGTGGAACTGGAACAGGTTGTGGTATCCCTTACACTAATTCAAACACAATTGTTGCAGACCCACAAGAGTATGTTATCAATTTAGTTGGTGAAGAAGTGTTAGGAGTGAATGACAACATCAACGATATCGCTTCTGTATTTCCAAACCCTGCAAGTGATGTATTGAATGTGAAGATCCCTTCTTCTATCGATGTAACAAGTGCTACACTTTTTGATATCTTAGGAAAAGACACAGGTCTTCAAATGGTAAACGGTACATTCAATATTGCCGGTCTTGCTAAAGGAATTTACATGTTGAATGTAAAAACTTCTGCAGGAACACTTACTCAGAAGATCATTAAGAGATAAGAAATACCTTATGATATAGAAAAGCTTCGCAATTTGCGAAGCTTTTTTTTATGTCTAATTTTTGGATTGATAATGTCATATCGTTCCCATCCTCATTCAAAATATAATAAAAAGTCAGGGCCGGAATTTAATTCCGGCCCTGACTTTTTGTAAGTAAAGAAATCTCTTGGCTTTATTAAGCGTTCATTGAGATCAAGAACTCTTCGTTGTTGCGAGTCTGTTTTACACGCTCGTTAATAAACTCCATTGCTTCCACCGGGTTCATGTCTGCAAGATATTTGCGAAGCACCCACATGCGCTGGATCACATTCTCGTCCAACAGTAGATCGTCTCTACGCGTACTTGAAGAGGTAAGATCGATGGCCGGGAAAATTCTTCGGTTGGAGATCTTTCTATCCAATTGAAGTTCCATGTTACCTGTTCCTTTGAATTCTTCAAAGATCACTTCGTCCATTTTAGAACCTGTTTCAGTAAGAGCCGTCGCGATGATACTTAAAGAACCACCATTCTCAATATTTCTGGCAGCACCAAAGAATCGTTTAGGTTTGTGTAATGCATTTGCATCCACACCACCACTCAATATCTTTCCACTGGCAGGTTGAACCGTATTATAGGCTCTTGCCAAACGTGTAATGGAATCTAATAAGATCACTACATCGTGCCCACATTCTACCAGTCGTTTTGCTTTGTCTATTACAAGATTGGCCACACGAACATGCTCACTGGCTTCCTTATCGAAAGTAGAGGCAACTACTTCACCACTCACATTTCGCTGCATATCTGTAACCTCTTCCGGGCGTTCATCTATCAATAAAATGATCTGATACACCTCCGGGTGATTCGCAGCTATTGCATTTGCAATGTCCTTAAGCAACATGGTCTTACCTGTCTTAGGCTGCGAAACGATCATACCTCGTTGTCCTTTTCCAATAGGAGCGAATAGATCGATAATACGTGTAGAGATCGTACTCTGCTTATCGGCTATATTAAATTTCTCCTGCGGAAATAAAGGTGTTAGGTGCTCGAATGAAACACGATCACGAACTACATTTGGATTTAATCCGTTGATCTTGTTCACCTTTATTAAAGGAAAATACTTTTCACCTTCTTTCGGGGGACGTACTTCTCCTAGAACGGTGTCTCCCGTTTTAAGACCGAACAATCGAATTTGCGATTGGGATACATAAATATCATCCGGCGAAGACAAGTAGTTGTAATCACTCGATCTTAAGAAGCCGTAGCCATCTTGCATGATATCCAACACACCTTCGCTTTCAATAATACTGTCGAACTCAAAATCGGGTTCCTTATATCGATTGCGATTGTCTTTGTTTCCGTTGGACCGACTGTCTTTTGGGTGATTTTGTTTATTCCCGTCCTTTTGATTGCGGTTATCCTTTGAAGCGTTCTGTTGATTCCCGTCCTTTTGGTTTCGGTTATCTTTTGAAGTGCTCTGTTGATTCCCGTCCTTTTGGTTTCGGTTATCTTTTGAAGCGCTCTGTTGATTCCCGTCTTTTTGGTTGCGGTTGTCCTTTGTGTTCTTTTGTTGATTTCCGTCTTTCGATCTGTTAGTGTCCTTTTTATCGGAACCTGAATCGGATTTTTTAGCATCGTCCTTTTGAGATCTGGAATCCTGATCTTTGGAGCGATTCTTTTGATTGCGGTTGTCATTTCGCGATTTGCGATCACGATTCTCTTTTTGAGAAGAAGACGTTGTATCCTTTTTCTCGTTGCTTTCCTTTTTTTCTGAAGTGTCTTTTGAAGCGTTTTCTTCTTGGGTAACAGACTTTACAGCTTTAGGATTTGCTGCTTGGTAATCAAGGATCTGATAGACTAGGTCTAGTTTTTTTAAGCTTCGGTATTTAGGAACACCTAAAGCATTAGCAAGTTCCTGAAGCTCAGGCAACAATTTTGCTTTTAATTCTGAAATTTCAAACATGTAAAAATACTATGATTTTAAATTGATACTAATTTCTTAGATACGTGTAGTTAGCTGAAAAATTATCGAAGACTAAGTAACCGTTATTGAAGTGGTTACGAATTGATACTGCAAGTATACGACAATAAATTAAATTTTACATTTAAATTTTTTATAAATAAGTTCTATTTTTGCAGGCAAAGAAGCTTACTTATGTTGCAACGCATCCAAACGATCTATTTAGTGATCTCCATACTGGTGATGGGTGCATTGTATATGTGGTTTCCTGTAGTGCGGGATTTAGCTGGGGTACTGGTTATAGAACGAAGTGAGCCCTTGGTATTTGGTCTTATTTTTGTTAGCATTGCTTTGACGATCATTTCAATTTTGAGTTTTAAAAAACGGCAGCTGCAATTTGTGCTCAACCGTTTAACGATCATATTAAACTTTGTATTACTGGGAGTTTTCGTGTACAGGTCGCTAACCTTATCCGGAGAGACATGGGTCTCAGAGAAGGGTATTGGGGTGCTTTTTCCCATCATTTCTATCGTTTTTTTAGTGCTGGCCAATAAGGCCATTAAAAGGGACGAGGATCTCGTAAAATCTGTGGACCGACTACGTTAAACTACGTCTTAGTATCTATTAGTGCAAGACCCTCGAAGAATGCCATCTTCGGGGGTTTTTTGTTTTCAATAGGTAGAATTCTATCTGGGAAATTCGATCACTTCCAGTTGTTGTATCTTCTGTCCGTCAATTTCAAACCGAAGCATGGTTCGTACCTTATGAAAACCATGTTTTCCAACTGCTCCGGGATTCATATGGAGCACCCCGAACTTTTTATCGGGCATTACTTTTAGAATATGTGAATGTCCGCATATAAATAGACGTGGCGGATTCGCCTGCATTTCGGCTCTAATCCCTGAAGCATAGCGACCCGGATACCCTCCAATATGGGTGATCCACACCGAAACATCTTCACACATAAAGCGTTCATGCTCCGGAAAGGAAGTGCGCACTTCGGTCCCGTCGATATTCCCATGAACAGCGCGCAGCGATTGGTATTCTTGTATGGCATCGGTCACCGCCAGATCTCCAATATCACCGGCATGCCATACCTCATCGGCCTGTTGTACGTATTTCAGGATTTTGTTGTCCATATAACCGTGGGTGTCGCTAAGTAGTAGGATTTTTTTCATGTTTTTCTGAAAGGCTTCTGTCTTTAGAAGTGTTTGGTTTGCGTATCTTTGGCGGTAGTTCAAAAGTACAGATTCTTGCGCTATTTTATTGAAATAAGCTACAACGGAAAAAATTATCACGGTTGGCAGGTACAACCCGATGCTACCAGTGTACAAGAGGTTCTTGAGAAAAGCCTTTCTACCTTGCTTCGGAAAGAGATCAAGGTAACAGGAGCAGGTCGAACCGACACCGGCGTTCACGCCAAACAGTTGTTCGCGCACTTCGATACCGAACCTCTGGCGGATGCTTCGGTCTTACAATTTAGGCTCAATTCCCTCCTTCCGAAAGATATTTCAGTAAAGAATATTCTGGAAGTTAATGAAGAGGCGCACGCCAGATTCGACGCCTTAGAACGCGAATATAAATATGTGATCAATTTGGAGAAGGATCCCTTTTCTATCGATCTGGCTTATTTTGTTCATCAAAAACCTTCCGTAGCATTGATGAACCAAGCCGCAAAGATATTATTGGACTATAACGATTTTCAATGCTTTTCCAGATCCAGGACAGATGTAAAGACTTATTATTGTAACATTAATAAGGCCTCTTGGGAAGAAGTAGACCAACAGTTGATCTTTACCATAGCGGCAGATCGTTTTTTGCGCAACATGGTGCGAGCCATTGTAGGCACCTTATTGGAAATTGGCTTTGAAAAAATTACTTTAGAAGATTTTCACAATATTCTAAAAAGCAGGGACAGAAGTAAGGCGGGGGCTTCGGCATCTGCACAAGGTTTGTTTTTAACACGCGTTAGATACCCAAACAGTATTTTTATAAACGAACCGATAAACGAATCGCTAGGACAATAGTACTATGGAAGAATCTGGAAAAGCATTCGATTTTAAACTCTTTAAACGGTTATTGGCCTTCACGCGACCTTACCGTTTGATCTTCTATTTTGTGGCATTTGCTGCGATTGTCATGTCTGGTCTGGCCATTTTAAGACCTTATTTATTACAGCAGACCATCGATAAGTCGATTGTCCCTCAAGACGGCGATCAATTAATTTACTTTATTACCTTGATGCTGGTGGTTCTCTTGCTTGAGGTGCTCTTTCAATTTGCCTTTATATTCTATGCCACCTGGTTAGGACAAAGCGTGATCAAGGATATTCGAGTCAAGCTCTTTAAGTTGATGATGAGTTTCCGGATGAAATATTTTGACAAAAGTGCCGTGGGGCGCTTGACCACGCGTGCGGTAAATGATATAGAGACCATTTCGAGTATTTTTAGCGAAGGTCTTTTTATGATCATTAGTGATTTGTTGAAGATGTTTGTAATCGCAGGCTTTATGTTGTACCAAAGCTGGCGTCTATCGCTTATTGTCTTTACTATACTTCCTTTAATTATCTACGCAACACGGGTATTTCAAAAAGCAATGAAAGTGGCGTTTGAAGAAGTGCGAAATCAGGTGGCCAACTTAAACGGATTTGTGCAAGAGCGAATCACCGGCATGAAGATCGTACAGATCTTTACACGAGAGGACACAGAGTACCGTCACTTCAAAGAGATCAACGAAAAGCATAAGAAGGCCTGGGTAAAAACAGTGTGGTACAACTCGATATTCTTTCCTATTGCCGAGATGGCCTCATCGGTCGCCATTGGTCTCGTTGTTTGGTACGGCGGACTGAATGCCGTGGGTGGTGGTGTGATCACGCTAGGGATCATTACCATGTTTATAGAGCTCGCACAAATGCTTTTCCGTCCTTTACGGCAGATCGCAGATAAATTTAATTCCCTCCAAATGGGGATGGTTGCAGCGAATCGTGTTTTTGGTATTTTGGACACCAAATCCCATATCGCAGATGAGGGAACAATAAAACTGGAGGAAACCAAAGGATCGATCGAATTCAAGAATGTTCGGTTTGGGTATAATGAGAATGAAGAGGTAATTAAAGACATCTCCTTTGCAGTACAGTCCGGTCAAACGGTGGCCATAGTAGGTGCTACCGGTGCAGGAAAATCTACAATAATCAATCTTCTCAATCGCTTTTATGAGATCAACAGCGGCTCGATTCTCATAGACAAAGTCGATATTAAAGATTACACTTTAGCATCACTACGAAGCAATATTGCTATTGTACTTCAGGATGTTTTTCTTTTTGCAGATACCATTCTCAATAACATCACCCTTCAGGATCCTGATATTACAGAAGATGAGGTAATTGCTGCTGCTAAGGAAATAGGAGTGCACAAATTTATAAAGACACTGCCCGGTGGTTATCATTATAATGTTAAAGAACGCGGCAGTATGTTATCTTCAGGACAACGGCAATTGATCGCTTTTTTAAGAGCGTATGTGAGTAAGCCAAGCATACTTATCTTGGATGAAGCAACATCGTCTGTCGATACCTATTCCGAAGAAATGATCCAAACCGCTACAGAGAAGATCACTCAGGGCCGAACTTCTATAGTGATAGCGCATCGTTTGGCAACGATAAAGAAAGCAGACACCATTTTGGTCATGGATGCCGGAAAGATCGTTGAAACGGGAACACACAAGGAATTGTTGAAGAAACAGGACGGCTACTACCGGAACCTTTATGAGGTCCAGTTCATGGCTGAAGAGATGCTATAGGAAATTCCTATTTTTGCTTTCTCGAACTCTACCATTTCCTGAAAATCCCCGGTGAAAATCATTACCACAAGCTGCAATAAACCAATAAGTAGCATGAGGATTCCCGCGACCACAACAAAGAACATGGACCGCCAAAGGATGTTCCTAAACGTCAAAGCATATAATCGTTTATAGGCCAGAGCTGTATAAAAGAACAAAAAAGGGAGCATAGCATAACTGACCACATAAAAATTTCCGCCAAGTATAATAATAGTTAGAATAATTGGAAATGTGGTTAAAGTGAATTGTGCGAACAAATAGGCCATAATCACTAAATGCTCTGTAAAGTTGTATTTATCCAGTCCAATAAAGGTAAGTCTGGCCATTAACGCATATATTGGAATATTGATCAGTGCCAATATAGAATAGTAGTCATAGGTCCACTCCATATCCATATTGGCCTGAGGTGTATTTTCGGGGATCAAAAAGGAGATGTCGAGTGCCTCGGGAAAAAACTTGCGAAGTATGAATATTTGTAATCCGGCAAAGGTCAATGCAATGGCATAATAGCTCACCACATTTACATACTTTTTTCGTACGCCCTTTATGTATTCGCCAATAACGATTTCCGGGTGAGTGAATAACTTTAGGAAGGTTCGTAACAGTGTATTGTCTACATTAAAATACTTCTCGGTGATTTCGTGCCACAGATATTTTAAAGAAAGTCTGTGGTGAACAACTTTTGCACCACAGTTACTGCAAAAGCTATCTTGTTCTTGAAGTTGGTGTTCGCAATTTTTACAATTCATACCGTTAATAGGTTAGGTCCTTTTCAAGTTGCTTCTTTAATTCCTCCAAATTTTCAAACAACACGAAATCCCCGTCCCTTAAATATGAAATTTGTCCGTTCTCTTCCGAAACGACCAAACATACAGCATCTGTTTTTTCTGTAATTCCAACACCTGCTCGGTGTCTTAATCCAAACCGAAGCGGAATGGATCTGTCGTTGGAGACAGGAAGTATCACGCGGGTTGCTGTTACCACATTGTCTTCAATGATAATCGCCCCATCGTGTAACGGACTATTCTTGTAGAAGATACTTTCAATAATAGGTTGATTGACCTCCAGACGCATCTCGTCACCGGTATTCTTTACAAAATCCAAACTGTTGTTACGCTGCAGGACAATAATGGCACCTGTATTGCTCGTGCTCATTTTTTTACAAGCCTCGACGATCTCTTTTACGTTGGTGATGGTCCCGCCTTCACTTGACAGTAATTTGAACTGCTTTAAAAACTTGCGGCGTGCGCCAAAATTGGTTGATCCCAGCATGAGTAAAAATTTCCTGATCTCTTGTTGGAATACCACGATCAAGGCAAACATACCCACCCCTAAGAAACCTCCTAAGATCTTACTGAACAATTCCATCTCGAGAAGTTCGGTAAGTTTCCAAATACCATAGAGAATTACAATTCCCACAAAGATATTGATAGCGACTGTCCCTTTTACGAGTCGATAGATGTAGTACATTAAAAAAGCTACGAGCACTACGTCAATTACATCGATGATCTTAATTTGGGTAAAATCTAAGAGTTCCAAGGGCGTTTCACTTTTTGTAAATGTAGGTTAAATATATAGAAAATTAAGAATTGGATTTTAGGTTTTGAACCAAAGTAATACATTCTACTGCTTCTCTCACATCGTGTACTCGCAGGATGGAGGCACCTTTCAGTAAAGCAATGGTGTTGAGGGCTGTGGTTCCGTTTAATGCTTCCTCCGAGGTGGATTCCAGCGTTTTGTACACCATCGATTTTCTTGAGATCCCGGCAAGAAACGGAATCTCAAGGCTTTGAAATTGATCCAATTGGTTTAATAATTCGAAACTCTGTTGTCGGGTTTTGGCGAAGCCAAAACCCGGATCTGCAATAATGTCGTTGATCCCGGCCTGTCGTGCCAATGTGAGCTTTTCAGAAAAATAAAAAAGAACCTCCTGCGTCACATCTTCGTATTTCGCTTCCTGTGCCATGGTCTGGGGTGTACCCCGCATGTGCATTAGAATATAAGGGACGCCTAGTTGACTCACGGTAGTATACATAGTATCATCCAAACGTCCTCCGGAGATGTCGTTCACAATAGCTGCGCCCTTTATCACAGCTTCCTTGGCCACGGCGGCCCGAAAAGTGTCGATAGAAAGAATGGTATCCGGAAATTCGGCAAGGATATTTTCTATAGCGGGAAGGACCCGCTTCAGTTCTTCCGCTTCGGAAACAGTTGAGGCGCCGGGACGTGAGCTGTAACCTCCCACATCGAGAATGGCAGCTCCTTCAGAAAGCATTTTACGAGCCTGTTTCAGAATCGCTTCCGAAGAAATGGTCGTTCCCCCATCATAGAACGAATCCGGGGTTACATTAATGATTCCCATGACCCTTGGGGTAGAGAGGTCTAAAAGTTTCCCGTTACAATTGATGGTTTGCAATTTTTTAAATTGATTTATTTACCCGAAATTTACGCAAAATAGTAGAAACCCCATGCCGGATACCTCAGAACAGTACAACGATGTTATAGAACGATGCAGAGCGCTGTTTATTAATAAAATGAAGGATTATGGAAGTGCCTGGCGCATTCTTAGATTGCCCTCGCTCACAGACCAGATCTTTATTAAAGCTCAACGCATTCGGGGATTACAGCAAAATGCAGAGCGCAAAGTGGACGAGGGAGCGGGGAGTGAATTCGTGGGGATCATCAATTATTCGGTGATGGCGCTTATTCAGTTAAAAAGGGGTGTTGTGGAACAGCCAGATCTTTCACTGGAAGAGGCAACACAATTATACGACGAGCAGGTGGCCGATACTAAGCAGCTTATGCTCGATAAAAATCACGATTACGGAGAGGCCTGGCGGGATATGAGGGTGAGTTCGTTGACAGACCTTATCCTTCAAAAATTGTTACGGGTAAAACAAATAGAGAACAATCAAGGTAAGACACTTGTAAGCGAAGGCATTGATGCTAATTATCAGGATATGATCAATTATGCGGTCTTTGCGCTAATCCATTTAAACGAAAACGAATGAAAGTAATAGTGGGCGTATCACGCATCTTTGTCGGAATTTTATTTCTTATTAGTGGATTGATCAAATTGAACGATCCGGTAGGTTTTTCCTTTAAGCTGAAGGATTACTTTGCCCCCGATGTTCTTGATCTGGAATTTTTGGTCCCCTATGCACTGCTCATCGCAATTTTTGTGGTGATCTATGAAGTGTTGCTGGGCGTTATGATCATTATAGGCTATGCAAAACGGTTTACACTCTGGAGCCTCTTGCTTATGATCGTCTTCTTCACCTTTCTCACCTTTTATTCTGCCTATTTCAACAAGGTGACAGATTGCGGGTGTTTTGGGGATGCCTTAAAGCTCACGCCTTGGGAATCCTTTACCAAGGATGTGGTGCTCTTAGTGCTTATTTTAATACTTTTCTTCGGAAAGAGATACCTTCAGCCATTCTTTACCAGCGGCACCCGAAGTATTATTGTGTTCGCTTCTTTCGTGGGATGTTTGGGGATCACATATTACGTCCTTCAGCATTTACCCATTATAGACTTTCGACCGTATAAAATTGGAGCTAATATTCAAGAGGGAATGACGATTCCTGAAGGAGCACCGCAACCCATTTTTGAATACCACTGGAAATTCAATATAGATGGAGAGGAGCAGGTAATTACTACCAACGGGGATTATCCGCAAGTAGATGGAACCTTTATTGGTGTTGAAACGGAAGAGATCCAGGAAGGATATGAACCACCTGTACACGATTTTAGCATCGAAAGAAATGGAGAAGATTTTACCACACAATTTCTTGACGAGAAAAACCTTATCGTGATCGTGGTATATAATCTTGCCAATAGTGAAAAGGAAGGATTTGCGGCTGTTCGAAAGGTGACCGATGAAGCCCTGGCAAAGGGATATAAAGTGATAGGGATGTCTGCTTCGTCTCCGGAAGTAATGGGAGAAGTAGTTAAAGAGTATCAATTGAATTTCGATTTTTACTTTTGTGATGAGACCACACTTAAAACTATAGTTCGAAGCAACCCGGGCATCCTCGAATTGCAAAAAGGGACCATCGTTCAAAAACTTCATTTCAATGACGCCGAAGATCTAAAACTCAAGTAAAGTGGGGCGTTACGTACTTCAAAAATTAGGTTATGCACTGTTTACACTATTTGGAGTTGTTACGGTGATCTTTTTGCTGTTCACGATTTTACCCGGAGATCCTGCCCGTATGATGCTGGGACAAAATGAAAGTGCGCAACAGATCGCCGTTGTAAAAAAGAAATATGGTTTCGATCAACCGGTCCCCTTACAATACTTGCAATACCTTAATGATCTCTCGCCTATTTCTTTGCACAGTCTTGAACCGGAAGATTATTCCTTTCGTTCGGAGGGGAAGTACCAAGCAATTTCCTTATTCAGTATAGCCCATACCGAGGTGGTTGTGAAAGTACCTTATTTGCGAGAATCATTTCAAAAGAACGGAAAAAAAGTAAGTGCCGTAATCGCAGAAACGTTACCCAATACAGTAATTCTGGCGGTTTCAGCCATTACTATAGCTATGTTATTAGGGGTGATCCTTGGAATCATCTCAGTAATATTTAAAGATGGCTGGGTCGATAAGTTCATACAATTGGTGAGTACGCTGGGGATGAGCGTCCCCTCTTTTTTTAGCGCCATCCTCTTCGCATGGATCTTCGGGTTTGTACTTCATGAGTACACGCATCTTAACATGACAGGAAGTTTGTATGCTGTGGACGATTTCGGGGAAGGGACTTATATACAATGGAAGAATTTGATCCTTCCTGCCATCGTCCTGGGGATTCGTCCCTTGGCTGTGGTGAGTCAGTTGATGCGGAACTCCTTATTGGAAGTGCTCAATCAGGATTACATACGTACTGCAAAGGCAAAAGGACTTTCCTTCACCACCATTATTAGAAGACATGCG
Source organism: Altibacter lentus (assembly GCF_000746845.1). Taxonomy (GTDB): domain Bacteria; phylum Bacteroidota; class Bacteroidia; order Flavobacteriales; family Flavobacteriaceae; genus Altibacter; species Altibacter lentus. Next base: position 2,911,693 of record NZ_KN050846.1, read on the forward strand.
CTAAAGAATTCGCTCAACCCTGTAGTCACCGCCATTTCGGGATGGTTCGCTTCGATGTTGGCCGGAGCCGTATTTGTGGAATATATATTTGGTTGGAATGGGTTGGGAAAAGAGATAGTAGACGCTCTTAATACGTTGGACCTACCTATTATCATGGGAGCGGTAATCGTAATTGCCACCCTTTTCATTCTAATCAATATTTTTGTAGACTTGATCTACGGATGGTTGGATCCAAAAATTAGAACGTAAATGATAGTATTATGAGAAAGAGAATTGTTGCCGGAAACTGGAAAATGAATAACGACCTGGCTGAAACGGAGGTGCTGTTGCAGGAACTGAAGAAACAGGTAATACCGGAAAAGGTTTCGGTATTGGTGGCCCCGTCCTTTACTAATTTGCAACATGCATTTGAGTCTTTACGCGATCATCCCATAGCCGTGGCAGCACAAACGATGCATCAATCTGATCACGGTGCCTTTACCGGTGAGGTGTCTGCAGCGATGCTTAAAAGTGTGGGTGTGAAAACGGTAATCTTGGGTCACAGTGAAAGACGCGCTTATTTTGATGAAGACAATGCATTGTTGGCCGAGAAAGTGACTACCGCATTACGACATGAAATGACAGTTATTTTTTGTATTGGGGAAACACTCCAGGAACGCAAACAAGGGCATCATGTAGAGGTCGTCACAGCACAATTGGAGGAAGGTTTATTCCATATTTCTGAAAACCATTGGCAGCACATCGTACTTGCTTACGAGCCGGTTTGGGCCATTGGCACAGGGGAAACAGCTTCGCCCGAGCAGGCACAGGAAATGCATAAGGAAATTAGAAATATTGTCGCTTCTTCCTATTCTGAAAGTATTGCAGATAAGGTATCTATTCTCTACGGCGGAAGTGTAAAACCGGAGAATGCAAAAGAGATCTTTGGCCAGCCCGACGTAGATGGCGGCCTCATTGGTGGGGCTTCTTTAAATGCAAGGAGTTTTATGGAAATTGTAAGTGCGTTTTTATGAGTTCGGTTTATATTGAATACCAATTTGAAGTTGCGCCCTTGCAACCCGGAGTAGAGATCTTGATAGCAGAGTTAGGTTACGCCGGCTTTGAAAGTTTTGTAGAGACCGAGAATGGGGTAACGGCGTATATTCAGAAGGAAGAATGGCGCGATGATATTTTAGAGGAGATACAGGTGCTGAAATCTGAAGAATTTTCGATCCACTGGACGACTGCAGAGATCGCTCAGGTAAACTGGAATGCCGAATGGGAGAAGAACTTTGACGCTATAGTGGTAGATGACCGCTGCGTGGTTAGAGCCCCATTTCACCCCCAAACCTCAGTACCCTACGAAATCGTGATCGAACCAAAAATGTCTTTTGGAACCGGACATCATGAAACTACCTTTATGATGCTTCAGTATATGTTGGATCATGATTTTAAGAATGAGTCTGTCTTGGATATGGGTTGTGGGACTGCCGTATTGGCTATTTTGGCCGAAAAAAGAGGAGCAAAACAGCTGGATGCGATCGATATCGATCCCTGGTGTGTGGAAAATTCCGAAGAGAATATTGCTCGTAATAATTGTCAACATATCTCAGTCCATCTGGGAGATGCCGCCGTCATTCCGAAGAAAAAATATAGCGTAGTAATCGCAAACATCAACCGGAACATTCTTCTTAATGATATGGAGCATTATAAAAACAGTTTTTTGGCGGGAGGTACTTTGTACCTTAGTGGTTTTTACGAGGAGGACCTTCCGGCCATTCAAACGTGTTGCAATAATTTGGGCTTTCAATTCGTTGATAACAAAAAGAAAAACAATTGGATTGCAGCAAAATTTGTAATTTAACTGGATGACCCTTGTTATGAGTACCAAAGAGAGAATACAAGAAGAAGTTGTTTATGCCGAGCAGGAACAAAAAGAAAATGTCATTGTGCTTTATAATGACGATGTGAACACCTTCGATCATGTGATCAATACACTAATTTATGCTTGCGATCATACGCCAGAGCAAGCCGAACAGTGTTCTATAATTGTGCATTACAAAGGAAAATGTGATGTAAAGTCCGGATCCTACGACGATCTGCACCCGCGATGCACGATGCTTTTGGAAGCAGGACTTAGTGCAGAAATCCTATAAAACCTCACTCTTATATACATTTTTCATATTTCTTAGATTTATTTTGTGGATGCTTCTCAATAAAAGGGATAAGTTTTTGCAAAGTTTGTAATATTTTTCCTACTTTTAAATTAGGTTAACCTACTTATTATTATTCACTAATTTAAATCACTACGTATGAAAAAATTAAAGTACGGACTCTTGAGTTTAATAGCTCTGGGTCTAGTTATGGTATCCTGTTCTAAAGAAGAAGGAACAGAGAACGAAACTGAAGCAGCCAGTGTCAAAGAAGTTCCCCAACGAATTATTGACATCGTGACAGCTTTAGAGTTAAATCCTAATTATGTTCGTTATGGTACATTCCATTTCCCCGATGGCAGTACCGAAGAGCGAATTTTTATTGAAGAAGATATTGTGATGACCGAGAAAGAGTTGTTGGCACTGGAAGGTGTGGATACCGATTCTCGCCAGTATCGCACTTCAAGTCTCGTAAGTCAGGGTCGTAATATTTCCATTATCGGGTATACCGGAGGAAGTCAGGCACTTACTTCAGACGAGCGGACTGCACTTCAATGGGCAGTAAACAACTATAACCGACTTAGCGGCGTGTCTATTAGTTTTACGCTTACCTTCGGAACAAACTACCAAAGCAAGGATATGGTGGTTTACAATAACACCGTCAACAATCCCGGTGGTACAGGAGGTAGTGCCGGTTTTCCCAGTGGAGGATTGCCTCACAAGTTTGTTCAGATCTACGGTTTGAACGGTTATGACACCAATGTTAAAGAGCACGTCATTACCCATGAGATAGGACACTCTGTAGGATTTCGTCATACTGATTGGTTCAGTCGGCAGTCTTGTGGGCAAAATGTCAATGAGGGTACAGCCGGTGTGGGAGCGATCCATATAAGCGGAACGCCTACCGGGTATGATTCTACCTCCATCATGCTTGCGTGTTTTAGTTCCAATGCAGATGGGGAGTTTAACAACAACGATATTACGGCTTTACAGGCCATGTATTAACAGTAACCAACTTAGTAAATTGAAAAAGCTCACGAAAGTGAGCTTTTTTTTATTCGAGACATGGTTAATGCGCAACTATTTTTTATATTTGCACCCCGTTAAGGCCTCGTGGCGCAACTGAATAGCGCATCTGATTACGGCTCAGAAGGTTCCAGGTTTGAATCCTGGCGAGGTCACTACAAGCAGAAAATCCGCACCGAAAGGTGCGGATTTTTTAGTTTCTCAGACTCCCGAATCGAAGATTCGAGGGATGATGAGGAACTAAAAATGGCACGGCTTAGCCGTGTAGATTTTCTATTTGCACAGGGGAGTTTACTCAGGATCTACAATCCTTACCGATCCCGAATCGAAGATTCATGGGATGATGAGAAACTAAAAAAGGCACGGCTTAGCCGTGTAGATTTTCTATTTGCACAAGGGAGTTTACTCAGGATCTACAATCCTTACCGATCCCGAATCGAAGATTCGAGGGATGATAGGAACTAAAAAAGGCACGGCTTAGCTGTGTAGATTTTCTATTTGCACAGGGGAGTTTACTCAAGATCTGCAATGGTAGCGAGGTCACAAAAAAATCCCAAACTATTGTTTGGGATTTTTTTATTGCATAACTTTCAACATGATTGCCTTACAAGACTATATTCGCGACATTCAGGATTTTCCGAAGCAAGGAGTGTTGTTCAAAGATATTACACCGTTACTGGCAAATCCGGAAGCGTCTGCGTTTTGCGTGATGGAACTGGTTAGACTTACCGAGATGCAGCCCATAGACAAAGTAGTTGGGATCGAATCGAGAGGATTTTTTTTCGCCACCCTTTTAGCCAAAGAACTCAACGCCGGCTTTATTCCCATACGTAAGGCAGGAAAGTTACCCCACGCTACCTTGAAACAGCCGTACGCATTAGAATACGGTATGGATTCGCTGGAGATACATGAAGATGCTATTAACAAGGGCGATAAGGTGTTGCTGCACGATGATGTGTTGGCTACGGGAGGGACCGCCAAAGCAGCTTGTAAGTTAATCGAACAATTGGGAGGCGAGATCGTCCAATGCAATTTTTTGATCGAATTGGCCTTTTTGAAAGGCGCACAGAAGCTGAGATCATACGAAATCCGTTCCTTACTTACATATTAGTCCAAGGCATTCTTTGTAACCCAGAGTTTGTAGGCAAAAAGCGCTAATTGCCATTTAGAAGCTTGACTTAGGTCCACACCTTTTTTCGTAAAACTTGGAAGCACCGCCTTATTGAATTTTGCCAGAAACTTGAAGAATCTCTTTTTCATATCTTAAAAATACGAATAAAAATGCCTCGTGATACGAGGCATTTTCGGTTTCGATCTGGAGATGCTATTTTAATTCGATCAAAATATCATCAATGGGTTGACCATCGTCGGTTTGAGTCGTGGTAATAGAATGCTGGCCTTTGCCGTTGTCAACTTCAATTCTAATTCGCGTGATCTCATTGCGGTCATTGCGGCGAAGCTTCGAATAATTGAATTCAATTCCTTTAGCGGACAGATCACTTTTCATTTCCGCAAGCGTTTCGTCACTGGTATTTTTGTCTATTAAGATACTATGTTCCATAGTGCCACCGCCAAATTTGGCAACAGATCCAGAGGAACCACTATAGACAAAGACGTTGTCGTCGGTATCTTCTGTATTGGAGCGCACTATGGCAAGCTGTCTGTCTTTCAGATCCTTTTTTCTTTCTTCGATCTCTACTTCCTTCTCCATGAGCTTATCGCGCATCTCGTTGCGTTTCACTTCTATCGCTGTGCGTCGGTCTTTCAGTTCTTTCTTGCGTTCTATAAGTAATTCTTCTCGTTTCTCGAACCTCGCCCGCTTTCTATCGTCACGTTCCTCCATACGTTCTTCGAGTTCTTTAGATCCAAACCCCAGCGAACCGTCTTCAGAAATGTAAAAATAAAAATCTTCTATGGGGCCGTCTTCTGCGACCTGATAGTTGCCGTTGCCTCCATCACTCTTGATATTTATTGAAATAGAGGTAAGTTCTCCTTTTGCATTGTAATTTACATTGCTGTAGGTAAAAGTAACATTGTGTTCTTCTTTCAAGGTCTTTTGATGCATTTTCAAGTCTGCTTCAGTGGTGTTCTTCGTGATCAAAATATAGATCTCATCGCCAAAACGAACGCCCTTATTCTGAATGCGTTTTTTGGGAGTTTCGTTAAGGATAGAGGTTGTTTCATCATCGTTTTTAGGATCACCAGTGTGGCTGGTTGGTTTTTCTGAAACTTCCGGGAGTACCATTGTTTCAGCGATACGATCGGGAGGGTTCGAGACCGGCTTAAGAGCAGCTGATTCATGATCTTCTGAAGCTTTGCCTTCAGCAGTAAGGCTGCCATATTTCACTACTTCTTTCACATTGAAGCTCACCAGGAACAAGGCCAGCATAGGCAGCACGATAGCGCCTTTTAGTACATTTACTTTTTTTGAATTGCTTTTGTTTAACATAATGATTCGTTTTTTGATTTGTCTGGAGCTTTTGAAGAGTCGGATCTGTCTTCCAAAAACCACCAAACGGGTGAATGATTGATAAAAATTATTGGTAAGTGCCGGTACGGTAAAGGTTGATGAGGCCCTTACCAAGGCCAGTTGATACGCTTTTTTAGATTGAATTTGCTGTATCGTCTCGCTGTCTGCGATGTACTCAAGATTCTCTTCTATGGCGCTCTTGTACAACCATGCAAGGGGGTTCATCCATTGTAGGATCAATACCAAGTTTGTCGCAATGATGTCGGCCGTATGCCATTGCGAAGCGTGAACCCGTTCGTGCTTCAAGATCATACGTAATTCTTCTGCGGAATGCTGACTAGGATTGTAAACAATATATTGAAAGAAGGAAAAAGGAGCGATGTTCCTGTGAGTTTGCACATGCCTTTTATCCTGAACCCTGACCGAAGGAGTTTCATGGATGATCGATAAAAGGGAGGCCAACTGAAGGATAAAACGAACTCCCATGATAAGCACCCCCAGGAAATATAGTACGAGAACTATCTCCCACCAATAGATCGCAATGGCTTCTTGATCCTGAACAATATGAGTGAGCGGGATAGTTTCGGTATAAGAAACAACTGCCGGAGGCGGGACAACCTCTTGATAGGTCACGGTAGTAATTTCCACAACAGGGAGCAACACAGTGCTAATGATCCCTAAAAGCAGAAAATGGCGTTTTGAGACAAACAACGTATCCTTTTGCAGCATAAAGCGATAGACCCCGTAGAACATACTAAGAAGCAGCATCGATTTTCCTAAGTATAGCAGCAGTTCCATGTTATTTCTTTTTTTCGATGATCTCTAAAATCTCACGTAATTCGGAAGCACTGATCTTCTCTTCTTTTGCAAAGAAAGATACCATGCTCTTGTAGTTATTATTGAAAAATCGTTTCATGGCCAGATTCATGAAGCGTTTTGTATATGCTTCTTTGGTAACCAGCGGAAAGTACTGATGCGTCTTTCCATAGGCTGTATAGGACACATATTTCTTCTCTTCCAAGTTCCGTACAATGGTAGAAATGGTATTGTAATGATTCTCTTGAGGAAGTGCAGCGACAATTTCTTTTACAAAGGCTTTTTGCAAATTCCAAAGGACTTGCATTACTTCTTCTTCTTTATTGGTTAGAGGTTCCAGTTGCATCTATTCGGTATAAGGGATTCCGTTTATTAAAATAGTTCCGCCCAATTCTTCGATGGTATATCCACACCAGCCTTGAGCATTCTTTTTCCAGGTTTCTTTATGTTTTTGAGTCGTAATAATTGTGTCCAGTGAAACACCATCCCTGCGAAACATCATTCGCTTCCAGAATTGAGAGGTGTAGACCAAAACACTATCTGAAGCAAGATAATCAATACTGTCTATGTGCATACGTATGGCCAAAGTGGTGTCGATGATGGACCAATCGCGTAGCACATATTCCCGTTGTTTTTCACGGGAAATAACCTCGCCGCTTTCATCATAAATCACTAGGTCTGCAGGAAGTCGTTCCATGTATACATCAATATCTTTACGTTGTGTAGCTTCTATACCTTTCTCAAGGTCAATTTTGATCTGCTCCCGAATGAGTTGCTGCTCTTCTTCGGACACTTTTTTATCTGAATGATTTGAGCAGGACAATAGAATCACTGACAAAAGAAAGAAGACGAATGGCCAATGCTTACATTTCATATAGACACAAACTTAAAACTATTTTTATAGTTATACAACTATTTATTTAGTTTTATAACGAATAATTTAGTTATTTAGTGTGAAGAGGGACCTGATTCTATGGTTTTCTAATTCTGAAATGCTTGAGCAATTATGTATATTCGCAATTCATTTAAGATTTATGAGCATCGTTTACATTTTTATAGGATTGTTGTTACTGGTAGTAGGGGGAGAGTTTTTAGTACGGGCATCGGTAGGCCTGTCCTTTAAACTTCGTTTGTCGAAAATGGTCATTGGTCTCACCGTAGTGTCCTTCGCTACTTCCGCACCCGAGCTTTTAGTGAGTGTGCAAGCGGCTTGGAGCGGCTTTAGTGATATCGCTCTTGGAAACGTAATTGGATCGAATATTGCCAATATTGGATTGGTGTTGGGGATCACGGCTGTAATCTCTCCTTTAACGGTTGATCGTGATTTTTACAAATTCAACTGGCCGGTGATGATGTTCCTCTCCATTGCACTTTATTTTATATTAAGTAGCGGTGATCAAATTAACCGACTCGAGGGGTTCGTTCTTGCAGGTCTCTTATTCGTCTATCTTCTTCTACTGTTGCGCAGAGCTAAGAACGCCAAAGCGAGCGAGCCTACGGGAGATAGTATTGATGAAGGGTTATCCTTGGTTTCCAATTTCAAGATCTTTATATGGTTATTCATAGGAGGTGTCGCACTGTATTTTGGGAGTGAATTATTGGTGAGCGGTGCTGTGGAACTTGCTACCCGGTTAGGGGTAAGTGAACGTGTAATTGCTGTCACCATGATCGCTGTTGGTACGAGTGTTCCTGAGCTGGCTGCTTCTGTGATTGCCGCCTTGAAGAAAGAAAAGGCAATTTCCTTGGGAAATCTTATTGGTTCTAACATCTTCAATATCGCTTCGGTATTAGGTATCACAGCCATTATTCAACCTATATTACTGAAGAGCAGAGCTGTGTTGACTAACGATATCTTCTGGATGATTGGCTTTGCTGCCGTATTGATTCCGTTAGCATTCCTTCCGAAGAAATTCGAGATAGGGAGAATCAAGGGATTGGTGATCGTGGTTGCTTATGCCATCTTTATAAGTCTGGCTTTTATGGAGTAAGCCTGTATTTTTGCGATACAATTTCAGAAAACATCTACTTAATTGTAAAATGCCCTCCTTCTCTAAGGGGGTTATAAACACATTTTATCACTTTATTAATAACTTAACATTAAAAAATAGGGGGTGTGTTCAAAATATAGTTATTTTTGTCCGGTTTAATTCAATCACCTTATTATATATTAGTTTATGGCAACATTACGATTTCAAGCATTGCAAGAAACATTTCATCGCGTTCCTGTAACGGTTCACGAAACGGAGCGTCGTTCTTCCATCTTTGGTAAAAACGTTTTTAACGAAGCAGCCATGCGGCAATACCTTACTAAAGATTCCTATAACAGTGTTATGGATGCCATCGAAAATGGTTCTAAGATCGCCAGGGGTATGGCAGATCATATCTCAACAGGTATGAAAGAGTGGGCCATTTCTAAAGGTGCAACTCATTATACACATTGGTTTCAACCACTTACCGGAGCTACAGCCGAAAAGCATGATGCTTTTTTTGAAACGGTAGGGAACGGACAGACTATAGAAAAATTTGGAGGCGGTCAGCTCGTTCAGCAGGAGCCGGATGCTTCAAGTTTTCCTAACGGCGGTATTCGAAATACTTTTGAAGCTCGTGGATATACGGCATGGGATCCTACATCTCCGGCGTTTATTTATGGAACTACCCTGTGTATTCCTACGGTGTTCGTTTCATATACCGGTGAGGCATTGGATTATAAAACACCTCTATTACGCGCATTACAAACCATCGACCAAGCTGCTACGGCTGTTGCCAAGTATTTCGATAAGAATGTAAGTAAAGTAAACGCAACGCTTGGATGGGAGCAAGAATATTTTTTGATCGACAAAGCACTTGTTGCTGCGCGTCCGGATATTGCATTGTCCGGAAGAACCTTATTAGGACATGCTTCTGCCAAGGGACAACAATTGGATGATCATTACTTTGGATCAATTCCTACACGCGTTCTCAATTATATGCGTGATCTGGAAACGGAATGTATGTATCTGGGTATTCCTGTGAAAACCCGACATAACGAAGTAGCGCCCAACCAATTTGAATTGGCACCTATTTTTGAAGAAACGAATCTGGCGGTGGATCATAACTCCTTATTGATGGATGTGATGGATAAGGTAGCAGACCGACATAATTTTAAAGTGCTGTTTCACGAAAAGCCTTTTAAAGGTGTAAACGGTAGCGGAAAACACAATAACTGGTCGTTGGCTACAAATACGGGAGTGAACTTATTAGGTCCCGGCAGTACACCAATGAAGAACCTTCAGTTCTTAACCTTTTTTATTAATACACTAAAGGCCGTAAACGAATACGAAGAACTTTTACGTGCTTCCATCGCAAGTGCCAGCAACGATCATCGACTGGGAGCAAATGAGGCTCCACCTGCGATCATTTCAGCATTTATTGGATCACAATTGACCCAGGTGTTGGATGAACTGGAGAAAGTGACTAATGGGAAATTATCTCCGCAGGAAAAAACAGACCTTAAATTAAACGTCGTTGGTAAGATCCCAGAAATCCTTCTGGACAATACCGACCGCAACAGAACATCCCCATTTGCCTTTACCGGGAATAAATTTGAATTACGCGCCGTGGGATCTAAAGCGAATTGTGCCAATCCTATGACCGTGCTCAATGCGATTGTCGCAAAACAATTAATAGAGTTCAAGGAAAAGGTAGACGGTCTTATTAAGAATAAGAAAATGAAGAAGGATGATGCTATCTTCAATGTTCTGCGTGAATATATAAAGGATTCGAAGCGAATTCGTTTTGAAGGAGACGGGTATGGAGAAGCCTGGGAAAAGGAAGCTAAAAAGCGAGGATTGAGCAATCACAAGACCACTCCTGAAGCATTGAAGGCCAAGATTTCAAAAAAATCGATCGCATTGTTCGAAGAACTGGGTATCATGAATAAGGTAGAAATGGAAGCGCGCTATGAGATAGAAACTGAGGAATATGCACTACGCATCCAAATTGAAGGGCGAATTTTAGGAGATATTGCACGTAATCATGTGATCCCTACGGCAATTCGCTATCAAAATATCCTTATAGAGAATGTGCAAGGTCTTAAGGACATTTACGGGGCCGGATTCAAGAAGTTAGCCGGAGAACAGATGGAACTTATTGAGCAGATCTCTGAGCATATTGCTAAAATAAACAACGGGATCACACAAATGATCGAAGAACGAAAGAAGGCAAATACCATAATAAACGCCGAAAAAAGAGCCTCCGCCTACTGTACTAAAGTGAAGCCTTATTTTGATGAAATTAGATATCATTGCGACAAACTGGAGTTGCTGGTAGACGACGAGATCTGGCCATTACCAAAATACAGGGAATTATTATTTACAAGATAATACGTTCCACCTTAAAAAAAGCGGCTGATTTTTTCTTGGATCAGCCGCTTTTTTTATGTGTTTTTGAAATATTTTCCTACGAAAATTCTTTTAACAAAAAATTAACATATTGGTGAGTTACGACAATTTGTGTCTTTAAACGACCTTTTCGACATGTAAGTCGATTCCTACTAATATCTTTAACGAGAAAATTCCTACAAATAATTGATTTATAAGAATATACGTGTAAGCACGTATGTTTTAATTAGAAAATAATTTAGATATTTGAAATGTAATTTGAATGTAACTAACCAAGTGATTCATAATTATACTCCTCATTTTTTACCATACTGATTAAGCCTAATAGTCATCTTGATATTGATGACATGTGTATGGGTATTTGAAATTTTTTGAAGTTGAAATAGAAATGATTGATACATATCATTTTTATATGTTGCGCGAAGATAAGTCGCAAAATATATGTCTATACATTATTATAATGATTTAATAATGTTACAGATAGAGGGTGTTGACATTCTCAAGCTAAATTTGACAAACAATTTTTATTAACCAATATTAATCTTTAAATCTTTTAAATTATGAAAAAAGTAGTTTTGAGCGCAGCAGCGCTTTTGATCGCAGCCGTAGGGTTTGCACAGTACAATGACAATGATGTCCTACAAGTGGGTATCTTAAACAACTCTGACGTTAACCAAGTTGGTTTGACTAATGATTCGGACACATTCCAATTAGGATTGGCGAACGATTCTGAAGTTGACCAGTACGGTGTTAGTAACATATCGGATGTTGACCAAAGAGGAATTCTTAATGAGTCTGATGTATTACAAGTTGGAATCGGTAACGATTCTGAAGTTGATCAAAGAGGACGTCGTAACGTATCTAACGTTGTACAGTTAGGTGTAGGTAACGAGTCTGACGTGTATCAGCAAGGACGTCGTAACGACGCCAACACTTTCCAATTAGGATGGGGTAACGATTCTGACATTGATCAGTACGGTCGTCGTAATGACGCAGACGCTGTTCAGTTAGGAGCCTTCAATACTTCTGATATCGATCAGGAAGGAAGAAGAAACGATACCTATGCTTTACAAGTTGGAGCTGGTAACTACCAGTACACTCACCAATTAGGAAGACGTAACACAAATACTTCTTTACAGTTTGGTCTTGGTAACTGGAGTGTTGTTGATCAGCACGGTCGTGACAACGATAACGACATCCTTCAAGTAGGAATTGGTAACGGATCTTGGACTGAGCAGTATGGAAGAGATAATGACAACGATGTATTACAAGTTGGATTATTGAACTTCCAGTACACTCATCAGCATGGTCTTGGTCACATGAGTACTACCGTACAATTAGGTGCCGGTAACACTTCTGTAACTAACCAACACAACTTAGGAGGTTCTTAATTAGAACTTTCAAGTAGATAGTAGTTTTGTATGGGAGTTGCTCAAGTAGCTCCCATACATTACTTCTTAAAAAAGATAAGCTTCTCGGCTTTTTTAACTAACTTCCCCTAAAATAACGATACGAATAACAACCTAGCATTACAACCATGAAGGCAGCAACATACATTTTATTCACCTTCTTGTTTTTTTTCGGAAGTGGTTTATTGATAGCACAAACCTATTCCACAAGTTCTTCCGCTTTAGGAGGAACAGATCTTCAAAATAGGGTGGCACAACTCGACCTTCTAACTTCTCAAATTGCCGCCAACCGAAACACCTCTGCTAACAATGCTATCTATATTCAGCAAGTAGGAAATTACAATACTTCCGTAGTTAATACTAGATCCAATTCAAGTGCTGTCAATCTCTTTCAGAGAGGAGACAATAACGAAATTTTACTAGATGTAACAGCTGCGAACATTGAAGAAAATGTACTCCAAATAGGTGTGAACAACAGCTTCATTGATGTTTCTCGAGGAAACATAGTCCATTCTGCCACCGTTATTCAAAGAGGAAGAGATCAAAATTTAATTTGGTACGGAACCAATTCTATTTCAGATAAATTGCTTATTTCAATGCAAGGTAAAAACCAAACGGTTTTTATTCGTAACATTAAAAGATAATTCGTTTTGCGTTTAATACGTCAACATATCATTTTATTATGGATTCTTGTGCTTTCTAGTTATGTGGTACAAGGCCAGATTTATAATACCGAGGTTGAGGCAAAAATCAATCTAGAATACAATTCTGAATTCATTGAAATCGTGGGTTCTGCTTTTAACAATACCCGGATAAATCAAAGTTTGCGTTATGTGCTTTCTGTCATAAAAACGAATCCGCTGAACTCCAATCGTTCTAAGAACGATCAAAGCGGACGAATTGTACTTGAACCCGGTCAAAAGAAAAATCTTTCCAGTACAACAATCAATTCTCAAGAAAAAGACAGAATAATTATCCTTTTATTAGTTTATGATGCCAAAGATGAACTGCTTGGGAAAGACAGGGTTGTTTTAAACGGTACCGCAGACGAGAAGGAAGAAGCCGCCGCGAAGATCAACTCTGAGGATAGCTACTCTCAAGATGCGCGATACGAAAAAGAAGATGGCGTCGTACTTCGAGGTCTTGTTCTAGAAGAAACAAAGACGAAACCAGGGAGGGATTTTTACAGAGAATTCTGGAGTCTTTATAACCGTAATAATATCAATGCGGAGCTCATCGTAAAAATAAAGGAAAGCCTATCGTTAGCCAATAACACGAAAATAGAGGTTTTTTTGGGAGATGAAATGATATTGGAATTTATTGTGCGACCCCAGACAGATTTTATTAAAGCTGCAGCAAGTGAAGCGTTAGATAGAGTGTACTGGCGATTGAAACAGTTGCGGGAAGAACAAAATAAAGTACAACGATTTTAAAAAGTATATCATGAGAACGATCATTCTATTACTCTTTTTAGCAGCCACCTCATATAGTTTTGGACAACAACTGGTGTATACGCCAAAGAATCCGGCATTTGGAGGAGACCCGTTTAACTATACCTGGTTGTTGAATTCGGCAAATGCACAAAACCCTTTTAGCGATGACTCGCAACTAGGAGATTTTGGAAATTTAGATGCTTTAAATGATAGTCTTAACAATCAGTTGTTGGGACAACAATTTGGTGGAGATGGTCTACCGCCTCTTGGGACTTCTACCGACGGGAATCTGGAGTACGAGGTCTACGAATCTAATGAAGGACTTGTAATAAATATTTTGGACATCACTACGGGAGAACAGACACAAATAATAATTCCAAACTAGAATCGAAAGTATGACGAAATATATGAAGTATATAGGTCTTTTTATTGTGTCACTGCTAATGGTGAGCTGCGGGGCTTATTATAACCAGCCTATAGGAAATCAGGAAGCACGAATTTCTGAATTGACCCAGCAAACAGAAAAATTGATCAATTTACCCGAGCCGGCCAGTCCAACCTATGTGGGTGTTTATAATTTTAAGGATCAAACCGGGCAGTATAAGAATATAGAAAATGGAAGTACATTTAGTACGGCTGTTACGCAAGGAGCAACGACCATCCTTATTAAGGCTTTGGAAGATTCAAAATGGTTCACTCCCATTGAACGGGAGAATTTAAGTAACCTGTTGAATGAGCGAAATATTATTAGAACAACCAGAGATGAATATCGCGCAAATCCAAATGATCCGCCACAGCGTTTAAATCCATTACTCTTTGCAGGTGTGCTGCTAGAAGGAGGGGTTATTTCTTACGATTCCAACATTTTAACCGGAGGTGTGGGTGCTCGTTACTTTGGTGTTGGAGGATCCTCACAATACAGACAGGATAGGATCACTGTCTACTTACGAGCCGTCTCTACCTCGACCGGAGAGGTGCTTAAGACAGTAAATGTCTCTAAGACGATCCTTTCACAAGCGGTAGATGTAGGTTTGTTTCGTTATGTGAATTTTCAGAAGTTATTAGAGGTCGAAACCGGATTTACCAAAAATGAACCCACACAGATGGCGGTTCAAGAAGCAATTGAAAAGGCTGTGGAAGTGCTTATCTACGAAGGGATTAAAGATGGGCTTTGGTCTACTAAAGAAGGAGAAGCAAAGGATAAGGAAGTTGTGGAACAATACATGCTTGAAAAGGAGTTGGAGGAATCAACAGCCCTTTATGAGCGTAAATATTTAAAGCATAATTTCCGTCATGCCGTCAACATAAATATGGGCTTTGCACTTATCGATGGTGATTTCACTACCGGGGTGATAGATTATAAAGCAGGTATTGGTTATAAATACCGCTTAATACCCGAACTAAGTCTTGGTGCCGATTTTCAAATATTTAGATTGAATTCTACCACTACTCAAAACCATTGGTGGATTAGTGAATCGTTCTTATTGGAATACAATATCCTTCCACACGATAAATTATCTCCCTATATTTTTGGAGGACCTGGGATCATGCTATTTGCCGATGACTCACCTACAGATTTGTTAGATAGATGGGATGCATTCTTTTTATTAAAGGCAGGTGCAGGATTGGAGTATGCCGTCTCAGATCGAGTATCAATGACATTGAGCGGAGAGTGGAATTCTAATTTTTCAGATAAGATAGACAGCGAGATAGGTGGTAGAAGAGACGATTTTCACTACACGTTCGGCTTAGGATTAAACTATCATTTCGGCTCTAAAAAAACACAATTAAAAACTAACCAATAATACAGTGATGATGAAAGGAAGTAGAACATTTTTTAAATATATAGGTGTATTCCTAATTCTTTTATTTTCTTGTAATGAGGACAGAATTGGTGAAAATGACCTTGGAACAATAAAAGGGACCGTGGTTGCTTCAGGATCCAACACCCCTCTAACGAACGTAAGGATATCTACCCAGCCAATTACAAGTACTGTATTTACAGATAGCACAGGTGCTTTCAGAATTGAGAATGTCCCGGTAGGAGAATATGCGGTTGAAGCCAGGATCGATGGTTATATTACCGATTTTGAGCCTACTGTGGTCGTGGCAAATGCCGATGTGAACGTCGTATTCGAATTGGAAGTTTCTACGGCAAATAACAGACCCCCTGCGGCACCCGAATTGATCGCTCCTACTGAAAATGAGGTTTTACAAAGTATTGAAGCAGTATTTCAATGGACCACCACAGATCCCGATGAAGATCCAATAACATTTACGCTAGAACTTCGCAACGATCAAAATGATGACGTACAGATTTTCGAGGAAATAACCGATACTACTTTTACATACTCACCACTAATTCTGGGGGCAAAGTATTTTTGGCAGGTTACGGCGAGCGATGAGATCAATGACCCGGTACTTAGTCCGGTTGGAACTTTTGAAGTTATTAGCGCTCCCATAGACAATCGCTTTTTATTTGTTAGAAAGATAGATGGTAATAACGTGATCTTCTCTGCCGATGAGTCCGGAGCAGAATTTCAATTGACTTCTCAAGAAAAGAACAGTTATCGACCAAGACGAAACGTTGCGGCCAACCGCATAGCCTTTCTACAAAATGATGGTGCTCAGGTTCATATCTACACAATGAAACGTGATGGTACCGATGTACAACGGGTAACCGGAGCAGTAAAGCCTACCGGGTTCAATTTAAACGAGATCAATTTTTCTTGGCCTCCCACCAGCGATATGATCTATTTTCCTCAATTGGATAAATTATACCGAATAAACTCCAACGGACAAGGACTAGAATTAGTCTATCAAACACCCGACGGATCGTTGATATCTGAAGTAGATGTAAGTGAGACCGATGATATTATCGCTCTCAAAACTAATAACCTACAAGGCTATGATGTTCAGATCTATACGATCGATTTTGCCGGAAATGTACTGGATACTATTCTTACCGGGATGCCGGGTGCAACAAGTGGTCTAAATATATCCGTAACCAATCAAATGGTGCTTTATTCCTATGATGTTTCCGGATTCCAAGGAGCAAACTACAGAAGACTGGACATGCGCCTATTTGTGTATGATCTTGTAACTGATATTACAACCGATATTTCACAGGACAAGCCAAGTGGCACTAACGACCTTGAGCCTATTTTCTCGCCTAACGAAGCATTCGTTATTTTTACCAACACGTCAAATGACGGTATCTCACAAAAGGATGTGTATCGCCTGGAAATTGAAAGTGCTGAAGATTCGCGAGAACTATTGTATGAAAATGCCTTTATGCCCGATTGGGAATAATATTTTTAAGAATTACTGAAAAGCTCACCTTTGTGAGCTTTTTTTTATTGCGTACTTTTGTAATCTAAATTTTTTCCATGGGTCAGGAAATTTCCAAACGTTATGCACAAAGAGGCGTCTCTGCTTCTAAGAAAGAGGTGCACAGTGCTATCAAGAATGTTGACAAAGGATTATTTCCACAAGCATTTTGTAAGATAGTACCCGATTATCTAACAGGAGATTCCCAGTATTGTTTGGTGATGCATGCAGATGGTGCCGGAACCAAATCATCTCTGGCCTATACCTATTGGAAAGAAACCGGCGATCTGTCTGTATGGAAAGGCATTGCCCAAGATGCTTTGATCATGAATGTGGATGACCTCCTTTGTGTAGGAGCTACGGATAACATACTCCTGTCCTCTACCATTGGAAGAAACAAGAACCTTATCCCGGGTGAGGTGATCTCATCGATTATTAACGGAACCGAAGCACTAATTAAAGATCTGGCAAAATTTGGTGTAGTAATACATTCCACCGGAGGCGAAACAGCAGATGTTGGAGATCTCGTTCGAACGATCATAGTTGATTCAACGGTTACTGCGCGCATGAAACGAAGTGACGTTATCGACAATGCCAATATTCAGGATGGGGATGTCATTGTAGGGCTGGCTTCATTTGGCCAGGCTACCTATGAAAAGGAATACAACGGTGGTATGGGAAGTAACGGGCTTACCTCCGCTCGCCATGATGTCTTCGGGAAAGGACTTAAAGAACGTTATCCAGAGAGCTTTGATCCTTCGGTGCCGGCGGACCTGGTGTATTCCGGAAGCAAGAACTTGACCGATAAGATCCCTGACAGCCCCTTAAATGCAGGTAAACTGGTGCTTTCGCCTACGCGAACCTATGCGCCGGTGGTAAAGAAAATCCTTTCGCAGTTTTCAAACAACGAAATTCATGGCATGGTCCATTGCAGTGGAGGAGCACAGACCAAAATACTTCATTTTGTGGAAAACCTTCATGTCATCAAAGATAACATGTTCGAGATCCCGCCTCTTTTCAAACTAATTCAGCAGGAAAGCGGCACCGATTGGAAGGAAATGTATCAGGTATTCAATATGGGGCATCGTATGGAACTGTATGTGCCGGAATCTATTGCTGAAACCATCATTGCGATCTCAGAATCGTTTAATATTCCCGCTCAAATTATTGGGCGCGTGGAATCTTCAGAAAAAAAACAGCTAACAATTAAATCCAAGTTTGGAGTGTTTACGTATTAATATGTAGGGTAATTCCTATTATTTTAACATTAAGTATTTACTAAACAGCCAAATTATGAAAACAAAACTGCCTGATGCCTGCCTTCAGCTCACACTGCTATGCATTATTTTTTTAGTGATCAATATGGCTACAGTCGCCCTATTGCCTATAGAATTAAGTCGTTTGGTTAGAGTGTCAACGACCCTTTTATTACTGCTCTTTTTATCGTATCACAGGGGACATAAGCAGTTGATCGTTTTTTTAGGAATATTGTTTTTTGCATTAAGAGACAGTTTGATCATCGATTATGAAACCGAGTTCAATAAAACCTTCGTATTTATAATTACAATTTTTGCTTACCTCTTGCTGGTGTCTGTTCCGTTGAAAAAACTACGTTTATCCAAGTCAACGCCCGTTATCATTATTTTTGTTCTCACTTTGATAGCGCTCAACGTTTTCAATGTCTATTATCTGTCAGATGTTGTTAGAAACGAGTTAGATACTCCGTTTCAGTTGGTGCTTTTCTTTGTGCAGGGTGCTGTTCTCATTGTACTTGGCTTTGTTGGTTTTATGTACAATGAACGTGTTGAGGGGAAGACACCTCTTATCTATCTCTATTTTGTATTGTGCTTTATTTTGTCGGATCTCTGCGGGTTGGCAGCTTATTTTTTCAAGTTTGAACCAGCATATTTTCCAGAACGGGCTTTCTATATTATAGGGCTAGTATTGTTGGTAAATTTCTCGCTAAATCAAAAGATAATTCAAGAGAGCCGTATCACCGAACGCAAAAGGGAATATCTCCTTTAGTTGATGTTATAAGTGACCTCTCTTTTAATTTTGCCAGTTTCGGAAGGATATAACGTTCGCAAAAGGGAGCCGTGGGGTTCTTTCTGAAATAATTCTGAAGAGATTCTCTGCTTGGAGAAAACTGTACATGCGGAAGTACTTTAGTTATAATAGGAGCTTGAAAGTACTGCTGAAGCTCTTGTAAAGCTGCTTGCGCCGAAGCTTTCTGTTCTTGTTCAAAATAGTATACGGCACTGCGGTATTTTTTTCGAAATGAATGTGAAACGGTAGCTTGATGTGTGCGCAGATGTACTTCTATTAACTGAGTAAGTGAAATAACATTAGGGTCGTAGGTTACAATAACCCCTTCCGAAAAGTCGGCATAGGCGCCCTCCGCTGCAATGTACCCTTGAAGCACTTCGTGGACCCCGGTTATGTGTTGAAAGACTGCTTCAGTGCACCAATGACATCCCCCGCCGAAGCCAATTTTTTTGTAATGCTGCATATTACTACTGTCGGTATTGTTTGATATTCATTTCAAGATTCGATAAAAATAATTAGATGAAATTATCGTAAATTTGCAGCTGTCTATCAGTAAAGGTAGCAGGCTTATAAAGAAATATGCTAGAAAAACTTCAAATAGTTAAACAACGTTTCGATGAAGTGAGTGATCTTATCATTCAGCCGGATATCATCAGCGATCAAAAACAATACATTCAGCTTAATAAAGAGTACAAAGATCTTCGTTTGCTTATGAATAAGCGCGAGGAATATATACAGCTTACAAATTCAATAAAGGAAGCCGAAGAGATCATAGCAGATGGCAGTGACCCCGAAATGGTCGACATGGCCAAACTCGAGATGGAAGAGGCCAAAGAGCGTATTCCCAAACTGGAAGAAGAGATCAAGTTTCTTTTAGTGCCTAAGGATCCTGAAGACGCTAAAAATGCAGTGATGGAGATTCGGGCAGGAACGGGTGGAGATGAGGCAAGTATATTTGCAGGAGATCTATTTAGAATGTATTCCAAATATTGTGAGAGTAAAGGCTGGCGTACCAGCGTTGTAGATTTTAGTGAAGGTACCAGTGGCGGATTCAAAGAGATCCAGTTCGAAATTGAAGGGGAAGATGTCTACGGAACGTTAAAGTTTGAAGCAGGTGTACATAGGGTACAACGGGTACCTCAAACCGAAACACAGGGACGTGTGCATACGAGTGCTGCTACCGTTATGGTATTTCCTGAAGCCGAAGAGTTTGATGTGGAAATAGATCCAAAGGAAGTGAGAGTTGATTTCTTTTGTTCTTCGGGACCCGGCGGACAATCGGTAAATACAACTTATTCGGCGGTGCGTTTAACACACATTCCAACAGGATTGGTGGCACAATGCCAAGATCAAAAATCACAGCATAAGAATAAGGAAAAGGCTTTTAAAGTGCTGCGTTCACGTCTCTACGATATGGAGTTAGCAAAGAAGCAAGCAGAAGATGCCGCGAAACGAGGGTCTATGGTGACCAGTGGTGATAGAAGTGCAAAAATTAGAACATACAACTATCCGCAAGGACGTGTCACCGATCACCGTATAAATCTTACCCTTTACGATCTGGGCAATATTATCGATGGGGACGTTCAAAGGATCATTGATGAATTGCAGTTAGTAAGTAATACCGAGAAGTTAAAAGAATCGGGAGAAGCCTTTTAAATGACTACACAGCAACTTGTTTCAGAAATACAGCGAAAAAAATCATTCCTATGCATTGGTCTGGATAGTGACATCAATAAAATTCCCAAATACCTTCTGAAAGAAGAAGATCCTATCTTCAGCTTTAATAAGGCAATTATAGATGCGACCCATCATTTGGCGGTTGCATATAAACCTAATACTGCATTTTATGAAGCCTCCGGACTGGCCGGTTGGAGATCGCTTCAGAAGACCATTGAATATCTCAATGCACACCATCCGGAAGTTTTTACCATTGCCGATGCGAAACGCGGCGATATAGGGAATACTTCCTCCATGTATGCGAAAGCATTCTTTGAAAACCTCGGCTTCGATTCGGTTACCGTTGCACCGTATATGGGAAAGGATTCTGTGGAACCATTTTTGGAATTCAACGATAAGCACACCATACTATTAGCACTTACATCCAACCCGGGAGCTTTCGATTTTCAAACGAAATTAATAGACGATCTAGAATTGTACAAGAGTGTTTTGGAAACATCGAAGAGGTGGAAGAATGCTCAAAATTTAATGTACGTAGTAGGTGCTACCAAAGCAAGTTTCTTGGCCGATATTCGTGAAATTATTCCTAGCAGTTTTCTACTTGTGCCCGGCGTAGGAGCGCAAGGAGGAAGTCTTAAGGAAGTGTGTAAATACGGATTAAACGATACGGTTGGTTTGCTAATTAATGCTTCAAGAAGCATTATTTATGCTTCAGAAGGGGATGATTTTGCATCGGCTGCTGCCTCTCAAGCCGCAGAATTGCAATTTGAAATGGAACAGATCCTCAATGCTCGTTAAGGATCAACTCCATAGAGAACTGGTTTTTAAAAAAACACCACAGCGAATCGTTTCACTTGTTCCTTCTCAAACGGAATTGCTTGTAGACCTTCAGCTTAAAGAACAGCTTGTTGGAATCACCAAATTTTGTGTGCACCCCGGAACACTTCGAAACGAAATAGAGGTAGTAGGAGGTACTAAACAAGTACACATCGATAAGATTCGATCCCTTGCTCCCGATGTTATCATTTGTAATAAGGAAGAAAACACAGAAGCCATGGTCAATGATTTAACTGATGTTGCTCCTGTGTGGGTAAGTGATATTGTGACCCTGGAAGATTCTTATGGAATGATAGACGCATTGGGTTCGTTATTTGATCGCACCGAAAGAGCTTCAGCGATAATTCGAAAGATTAAAGAGGAAGCATATCAATTTTCAAAACAACTTCAGCAGAAGGAGTTTAAAAAGGTCGCTTACCTTATTTGGAAAGATCCGTATATGGTAGCGGGAGGAAAGACGTTTATTAACTCATTGCTCCGGCTCAATAAATTTCAGAATATATTTACAGAAGCACATTCAAGATATCCTGTGATCTCGCTGGAAGAGATGCAAGGTGCCGACTTGATTTTGCTTTCCTCAGAACCTTTTCCATTTAAAGAAAATGATGTTTTAGCTCTAAAAAAAGCACTTCAAAAAGAAGTGCTATTGGTGGATGGAGAATACTTTAGTTGGTACGGCTCACGTTTGGAAAAGGCTTTTCAATACTTTAAAAAGCTTCACTAATTATTTATCGCCGTACTTTAAGGTGATGTATTGTATCTCTTCAAAGATCCTGTCGGCTTCTTGATGCAGCCGTTCACTTTGAGCTTTATCATTTAGCGCGCTGCGGAATGACCTTTTCATTAGCGAGCGATATTTTTCTTTAAGTTTTTCTAATCTTGTTTTTTTTCTGAACAAATTCATCTTTCCTTCTACATTTACAGTGCAAAATTAATAGACTCAATAGAAAAGATGTATTAATGATAGGTTAATACTATCCTAATAAGATACTGCTAGATTCTAATTGCGTTAAAACGTTAACGTTTCTGTTAATCCTGAAGCGCGAAAACCTGTTTTAATAGCGGTGTCGTACGTGCACTAATCTTCGTGCGGATGTTCTTTTCTTCTATACTTATCATTTTATAGACACCATCCAGGGCCTGATTTGTAACATAATCTGTAAGGTCCGGGTTGACTTGATTTACGAAAGGAATACTATTATAACGTGTGATGATCGACGTCCAGATGTCATCAGCGCCTACTTTTGAAAAAGAGTTCTTGATCACAGGGTTGAATTTAGAATATAATGCCTGATTTGTTTTACCTTCTAGATAGGAAGTGGCGGCGTTATCCGGACCGAGTAATATATTTTTAGCATCATTGAATGTGATGTCCCGTACAGCAGAAACAAAAATAGGTGTAGCTTCTTTTACCGCATCCTCGGCGGCGCGGTTTAGCAACAATAGACCTTGATCGGCCAGATCGTTTAGTCCCAGGTCTCGCAATGCCCGGTCCACCTTCTGTAATTCTTGAGGAAGGAGTATTTTTACGAGCTGATTTTTATAAAAACCGTCCTTTTGTGTCAATTTGCTCACTTGCTTATCGATACCGAAATCCAAAGCCTGTCGCAAGCCATTGGCGATCAAAGTCGGGTCGGTGCCAATTCCTCCGCCCGGTAATGTGTTAACTACATTTTGCAGCTCGGCACAGGCACTGAGAATAAACAAGGAAAGTACAAGAAGGGATTTCTTAAAGATTGACATATGATGATTTATTTAAAGATAAAAAAAAGACCCTTCTAAATGAAGGGTCTTTCAGTAATACTTATTACGTATTTAATTACTTGATAACTTTGATCGTCTTAGAAGCACCATCAATAGTAACTTGTACTAGATACGCTCCAGAAGATAAGTTGCTCATGTTGATTTTTGGAGAAACAGAACCTGGGCGAACCTCAAGAACTTTCTTTCCTAATACATCAAACACAACTACAGTATCAACAGCAGCTTTAGAGCTGATGTTCAATACATCTTTAACCGGGTTTGGATATACACTGAATACATCAGCAGAGAAATCGTCAACACCAAGAACACCTTGTACAAGTCTTACATCATCAACGAAGTAAGTGTTTGTTTCAGAGTCTGAGAAAAAGTCAACACCACCGAAGAAATCAGCACCTGTGTAACCAACTACACCACCACTAGCACCGTCGATAACCAACTCATAAGTTTCAGCATCAACATCAACTTCAGCTCTCATGGTAAACCAAGTATCTTCTGGGTATGTAAGTGCAGCACTACCACCATCATCAGCTAAAGTTCCAGCAACTAATGTAATGTTACCAGACAAGAACTGTAGGTTGTCATTCGCACTAGGAGATACATTTCCTTGAAGGTTGAAATACCCTGTACTTCCAGAAGGAACATACATTCTCCAGAATACTGTCCAAACACCAGACGTTGCAACACCACCAAAATCAAGTACTGCATCTTGAGGACCTAAAGAAGCTGGTCCAATAAAGATTGACTGTGATCCGTCGAACGCTTGAGCGTCACTAACAATAGCATTTTGATTGTTGGTATTTGTTCCATCCCAAGTAGTCCATCTTGGAGTGAATAAAGCGCCAAGGTTGTACGTTTCGATATCATCTACAAACTGAGCGTTTGCAGGTGCCATAGAAAATACAAAGGCTACGATTGCAAAAAAGTAAATTTTTTTCATAATGTTTATTATTTTGTTGTTTAATATTGAAGTGCCAATATACAAAATATTTTATTAGGAAAACAAATATTTACATTTTTTTAGGATTGTATTTTATATTGTTAGACGGTAATTTCACTGTGTTTTTCGTAAATTTGTAAGCTCATTCTTAGCGATAAATATCTATGCAACAATCAACTCCTTATATTCCAAAAAATAAAGTTCGAATCGTAACAGCTGCATCCTTATTTGATGGGCACGATGCTGCCATCAACATCATGCGCCGAATTATACAATCCACAGGTGTGGAAGTGATTCATTTAGGGCATGACAGAAGCGTAGAAGAGGTCGTCAATACGGCCATTCAGGAAGATGCGAATGCTATAGCCATGACGTCTTACCAAGGTGGACACAACGAGTATTTTAAGTATATGTACGATTTGCTAAAGGAAAAGGGAGCCGATCATATCAAAATCTTTGGAGGGGGCGGCGGTGTGATTCTGCCTTCAGAAATAAAGGAACTTATGGAATACGGTATCACACGTATCTATTCACCGGACGACGGTCGTGAAATGGGATTACAGGGCATGATCAATGATCTCGTGAAAACTGCCGATTTCCCTATTGGTGATCGACTTAACGGCGAGGTAGATAAACTAAGTAAAAAGGAACCGGGCGCTATTGCCCGCGTGATCTCTGCTGCAGAAAACTTTCCGGAAGTTGCGAAAGACTCACTTCAAAAGATTCACAAAAAGAATGAAAAGATTACCACGCCTGTGCTGGGGATCACGGGAACCGGGGGTGCCGGAAAATCTTCCTTGGTGGATGAACTGGTAAGAAGATTTCTTATCGATTTTCCTGAAAAAACCATCGGGTTGATCTCTGTGGACCCATCAAAACGAAAGACGGGGGGTGCCTTGCTGGGCGATAGAATTCGTATGAATGCCATCAATTCACCCAGAGTTTACATGCGCAGTCTTGCGACGCGCCAAAGTAACCTGGCTCTGTCAAAATATGTTTCCGAAGCCATTGAGGTACTAAAAGCTGCAGAATATGATCTAATCATACTTGAAACCTCCGGAATTGGACAAAGTGATACCGAAATCCTTGATCATAGCGACCTGTCCTTATATGTAATGACACCCGAATTTGGCGCAGCAACACAACTGGAAAAAATAGATATGCTCGACTTTGCCGATCTGGTTGCTATTAATAAATTCGACAAACGCGGTTCTCTTGACGCTCTTAGGGATGTAAAGAAACAATACGTTAGAAACCACCAATTATGGGAAACTCCCGAACATGATTTGCCGGTGTTCGGAACCATCGCTTCACAGTTCAACGACCCCGGGATGAATAAACTTTACAAGGCAATTATGGATGCCATTGTAGAAAAGACCAAAGCTGATCTCAATAGTAACTATGAAATTAGCGATGAGATGTCCGAAAAGATCTTTGTGATCCCTCCCGCCAGAACACGCTATCTTTCTGAAATATCCGAAAATAACAGAAGCTACGATAAGAAAGTGGCAGAGCAGACCGAAGTAGCACAAAGATTATACGGGATTTATAAAACTTTAGAATCTGCTACGAACAATATCATTAAATTATCAAAACACGGTTTGGACGAGGATGGTTTTCAAGAGGTCAAAACCGATAAAAATGAAGATTTCATTAAATTATTGAGGTCAGAATTCGACCGTGTCAAGATGGACCTGGATCCGTATAATTGGGAAATTATTACAGCTTGGGATGAAAAGGTGAACCGATACAAATCACCCGTTTATACTTTCAAGGTGCGCGGCAAAGAGATCAATATCAATACGCATACGCAATCGCTCTCACATAGCCAGATCCCAAAAGTTGCATTACCAAAGTATCAGGCTTGGGGAGACATCCTGCGTTGGACATTACAAGAAAATGTTCCGGGCGAATTCCCTTATACAGCGGGATTGTACCCCTTCAAAAGAACCGGTGAAGACCCTGCCCGTATGTTTGCCGGTGAGGGAGGTCCTGAACGAACCAATCGCAGATTCCATTATGTGAGTGCCGGTATGCCTGCCAAACGATTGTCCACTGCTTTCGATAGTGTCACCCTATACGGGAACGACCCGGACCTGCGACCGGATATCTATGGGAAAATAGGGAATGCAGGGGTTTCTATTTGTTGTTTGGACGATGCGAAGAAATTATATTCCGGTTTTGATCTTAGTCACGCCATGACCTCGGTAAGTATGACCATCAATGGTCCTGCGCCTATGTTACTTGGCTTTTTCATGAATGCTGCTATCGATCAAAACTGTGAGAAGTATATTACAGAACATTCCATGGAAAAGGATGTCGAGGCCAAGATTAAGAAGATCTATTCTGAAAAAGGCATAGATCGTCCTACATATCAGGGCGAACTTCCCGAAAGTAATAACCGTCTGGGATTGATGCTGTTGGGTGTTACGGGAGATCAAGTATTGCCTGAAGAAGTGTATAATAAGATCAAAACTGAAACATTGCAACAGGTACGGGGAACCGTCCAGGCAGATATCCTTAAGGAGGATCAGGCGCAGAATACATGTATCTTTTCTACTGAATTTGCTTTACGATTAATGGGTGATGTGCAAGAATATTTTATTGAAAAGAAAGTAAGAAATTTCTATTCGGTCTCTATTAGCGGTTATCATATCGCCGAAGCAGGTGCAAATCCAATCACGCAATTGGCGTTTACCCTAGCTAACGGATTTACTTACGTAGAATATTATCTATCACGTGGGATGGATATCAATGAGTTTGGGCCTAATTTATCTTTCTTTTTCAGTAACGGGGTCGATCCCGAATATGCTGTGATAGGTAGAGTAGCGCGCAAAATATGGGCTAAGGCATTGCGAGACAAATACGGAGCAAACCCTAGAGCGCAAATGTTGAAATATCACATTCAAACTTCCGGACGCTCCTTACATGCGCAGGAGATCGACTTCAACGATATTCGAACGACCTTGCAGGCTTTATATGCCATTTACGATAATTGCAACTCTCTGCATACAAATGCATATGATGAAGCAATCACGACCCCTACCGAAGAAAGTGTAAGACGAGCCATGGCCATCCAGCTTATCATTAATAAGGAACTTGGTTTGGCGAAGAACGAAAACCCAATACAGGGATCTTTCATTATCGAAGAACTTACAGATCTTGTCGAAGAGGCCGTGCTTCAGGAATTTGATCGTATT
Organism: Altibacter lentus; assembly: GCF_000746845.1. Taxonomy (GTDB): domain Bacteria; phylum Bacteroidota; class Bacteroidia; order Flavobacteriales; family Flavobacteriaceae; genus Altibacter; species Altibacter lentus. Next base: position 2,939,149 of record NZ_KN050846.1, read on the forward strand.
ACTGAAAGAGGAGGGGTACTGGGTGCCATGGAAACAATGTACCAACGCAGCAAGATCCAGGAAGAAAGTCTCTATTATGAAACCTTAAAGCACAATGGAGAGTTTCCTATTATTGGAGTCAATACTTTTTTAAGTAGCAAAGGCTCACCAACGGTCTTGCCTGTGGAAGTGATACGTGCGACAGAGGAAGAGAAACAAGCACAGATCAAAACACTTCAAAATCTGCACAAGATGTATGAAGATAGAGCCCATGAATCCATTGAGAGGATCCAACATGCTGCGATCAACAACGAAAATATGTTCGAGCAGCTTATGGAAGCGACCAAGGTGTGTTCACTAGGGCAGATCACTTCTGCACTTTTTGAAGTGGGCGGACAATATCGTCGAAATATGTAAGCAGAGAAAATTTTACAGAAAGAGGTTGTAATGATTTGGACGCATCAAAATGATTCCAATCATACTGGTGTTAAATGATAAGACTAAGAAACACCTTATAGCGTCATCATCCAGGTACGTTGCAGCTTTCTGAATTTTTTCAGCTCGTTACGAAGAATGGGTAAAAATTCCTTTCCATTGCTGTTGGCTCCTTCCAGACGTTCACAATTCTTATACAAGGCATTGGCCAATCGATTCACCGAAGCAGCATACTTGTATTTTTCTTCAGAAAAGGCCTGCTGTTCCGCTTTTAAAATTTCCGGTGCCAGAGAGACCGATTGTTGAACGATATCTCCTGTAAAATAGATGTGCGGATCCTCTTCCCCATGAGGCCCAATAGCCGATAAGTCCTGTACCAGATAATTGGAAATGTGCCGCGAAAGCATAAGAATTTCCATAGCCTTCTTATAGATAGGCGATTGCGGCAGACCATGTGGAATATGTGGTATCATTGTATGTATGTGTGGGGTTTCACAAAACACCCAAATTTAAGCACAAATCAACACATTCTTCTTTAAAAAATAAAGTAATAATGTATATTAGCTTTAAATATTAATTTTTTTAAGCTCTTTTTTGTAAAAATGAAAATCGACACATTAAACTGGAAAATTTTAAAATGCTTACAAACCAATGCACGCCAGTCTAACGCAGACATTGGACGACAAGTCGGGATAAGTTCTCCTGCGGTAAGCGAGCGTATACGAAAAATGGAAGATGCGGGAATCATACATAGTTATAAGACCGTAGTTTCACCATTTGAAACGGGGTACCAATTAAAAGCTATCATAACATTACGTGCTTTTATGGGAAAACTAAAGCCCTTTTTGGAGAAAGTAAAGACCTATGATGAGGTACTTAATTGTTATCGCATTACCGGCAATGAGAACATCGTGATGGAAGTGGTGCTCAAGAACCAGAAGCACCTAGAGTCGTTTATCGATCAACTTATTAGTTACGGAGAAACGAAAACCCAGATCGTGCTGTCGCATGTGGTTGCCAATAATGCTATTCGGCCTGTCCAATGATTGCGTTAAGGAATTCTTAGGGTGTGTTAAACTAAAGTCAATTAAGGGTTCTTTAATAGAGTGGACTCAACAAGAGATGTAATTTAGAAGAAAAATATAACCGCCATGAAAAATTACACCTCACATTTTCTTATCATAACACTTATAAGCGGAGCACTCGGTTTTACAGGTTTAGAATACCCGGGAGCTACCTTCGTACGATTTATTTGTCTGGTTGCAGCCGTTGGACTTATGATCTCTTGTCTTGACGCTGTGCTGGTGTCCAGAAAAATCAAACGCATTAAATTAAAAGAACAACGCGAAGACGTACGTAAATAGATTTTATTGGTTTATAATGAGATGTGGAACCTTCTCAAGGTTCCAGTCGATTACAAGCCCGTCTGCCAAAGAGCGGGCTATTTCTTTGCCGTACAAATATTCACATAGGTACAATGCGGCTTCAAAGCTTTTTGCCCCACCGGCCGATGTGATGTACTTTCCATCGTGAACAAACAGTACATCCTCACGAATATCCAGCTCGGGGAACATGTTGCGCATGGTGCCGATATCGCTGGGAAAGGTAGTTGCAACTACGTGGTCCAAGAGACCGGCTTTTGCGAGAACAAAGGCGCCGTCGCAATGGGAAGTGACAAAACGAGCCTGCTTAGCAGCCATCTGCACAAAAGCGATCATCACCTTATCTTCAAGATCACTATCCAAATGATGTTCGGCACTGGGAACTACCAGAATATCAATTTTCGGGAGGCTGTCTTTTACGTAATTAAAATCGGGAAGAATGCGAAGTCCTTCAAAAGTGGTGATAGGGCCCCTTGTGTTCGCCACTGTAAAAACATTCATAGGTTTGATGTTCTCGCGGAAAACAGTATGTTGGAAAATATCATACGGCGCCGTAAGCTCAGTATTGTAAACGCCGTCCATGATCAAAAAAGCCACATTATATCTTCCGGAAGGTAGCTTCGGAAGGGCTTCTTGGTTCACTTCTGAAGGATTCGATCCAACATCTTTCTTTGTCCTTTCTGAAGCAGTTTCTCCACAGGAAACCATTCCGAAGCAAAGCAAAAGCAACAAAAACCTACGTATCTTCTCCATACCTTTCAATTAAGCAGAAACAAAAGTAGTCGATTTTTTTAGCAATTGCGCCAGCCACAGTGTTAGCATCGAAATGATCATCAGGAAGGCAAAAATATAATACCATGTGGCATCGAAGCCCAAACTATCCACCATGTTCATACCACTGTTGTGACCAATAATATGAGAAATAGAAAAACTCATACTATAGAGCCCCATATAACTTCCTTTTCTTCCTTTGGGCGCCATCTCTAAGGCCAGTGCATTCGAAAAGGGAGAGCCTATCATTTCGCCAAGCGTCATAAGTAACATAGCTATCACCAGGATACCGCTCCAGGAGGTCAGGTTAAGTACAATGAAGCTCAGTGCCAAAAAGAAGATACCCCAAAACGTTGCCATGGTTTTAGAGAGTTTTCTTCGCTCCAACCACGAAATAAGTGGCATTTCGAAGATCACGATCACCGCGCCATTGAGAAAGAACAGCCATCCAATAAGGTCTTCGGTTAGAAAATGTGCTTTTTCATAATAGATAGGCATCACACTAAAGTATTGTACAAAAGTAATACTGTTCGCTACCATGATAATAAAGAACAGCATAAAGAGTCCGTTGCGATAGGGAGCAACTCCTTCTTTGTGTTTTATAACTGGTTCGGTATCGGTTATTATCGGTTTTTTTGGTTTTAGCCATACAAATAAACCTATTCCAGCGATCACACACGTAATTCCGTCGATCCAAAAAAGCGAGGAATAATTAATATTTGCGATAATGATCCCGCCAATGAGAGGCCCAATGGAAAACCCAAGATTGATGGCCAAACGAATAAGGGTAATGCTGCGTGTCACATTGCCCGGCTTGCTGTAGGTGTCTGCCGCAACGAATATAGCAGGTCGATACGCATCAGCAAGTAGGATGAGTACGAAAATACCCATACAAAATCCGTAGAATGTTTCTATAAACTGAAGGAACACAAAGCCAATACCGCCCAGCAGCAAACTAAGGACGATCACTTTATAAAAGCCAATGGCATCCGTCAATTTTCCACCTATCCATGTGCCGGTAAGGGAACCAAGACCAAAACTGGTCATGATCCAGCCAACCTGCGGTAGGGTAAACCCTTTAGAGTTTACCAAGTACAAGGACAAAAAGGGAATAACCATCGCACCTGCGCGATTAATGAATGTCACCAGAGACAGTAGCCATATTTCTTTCGAGAGTCCTCGAAAGTTACTTAGATAATTTGTGTATAGTTTTTTCATGGGTTGGTTGGTGGTGGTATAAATCTAAAACGTCCCGCTCAAAGGCGGGACGTTTTTATATTGAATAAATTTATTTCGCTATAATAACTACATACATCGCCTGGGTTTCGGTTGTGAAACGACACAAGTTTGTGAAATGACGTATGTTCTGGTTTTCATTTTTTCTATTCGAATAGAACAAATGTAGTAAAAAAATGAATTGATTTCCCCCGGGTCATTATCTTTCCTTTTATATTTACTGAAACGTATCGATATGTATCTACGCATTCTTTTAGTCCTCTGTTGCTTCGGAAGCAGTCTCCTGGCACAGAACGATGCTGCTATAATTAGTGAAATAGAAAACTACAGAAATTCAGAGAATGAGCGTTTCAGTAATCCTGAAACAACCATTCTGGAACCCAAGGACCTGAAACTTTTTGACAGCCTGGACTTCTATCCAATAAATCTTAAATACCGTGTGACAGCTCGTTTTGTACGTACCCCGGACGAGGTGCCTTTCCTAATGCGTACAACCACTTCCAGACTCCCTGAGTATGTAAAATACGGCGAGGCGCACTTTCAATTAGAAGGGAAGGAGCTGGTATTATCACTCTACCAAAATACTGGTAGTAAGAACGAAGAAGGGGATGAGGATTACCTGTTTCTGCCGTTGACCGATCTAACCAGCGGTGACGGCTCCTACGGAGGCGGACGTTTTCTCGATGCGCATATTCCGAAAGGCGATACCATCGTGCTGGATTTCAATAAACTCTACAATCCGTATTGTGCTTACAACAAGCTTTATTCCTGTCCTATTCCGCCACAGGAGAACGATCTACAGGTTCGGATAGAGGCGGGTATAAAGGATGTAAAACATCTTTAAAACAACCTTACAACCCATATTCCGAAGAAAACAGCGGCAATACCAATAATCAAGCTACCCAGTGTATATCCGGCGAAACTCATGAGATCACCCGATTTCAGGAATATTTGATTCTCGTATGCGAAAGCAGAAAAGGTCGTGAAACCACCGCAAAAACCGGTAGCTAAGAAAAGAACAGTATTTTGTGACAGCGTATTGCTCTTTAAGGCGAAGCCTAAAATGATTCCTATTAGCACGCTGCCAATCATATTGACGGCAAAAGTTGCCATTGGAAATCCATTTCTTTCCGAAGCAAGCAATGTTCCAATCCAATATCGAAGTGAGCTGCCCAAGCCACCTCCAAGAAATACCAAGAGCAGATGTTTCATTTATTCGTTTTCGGCCACAACGGGATTTACAATAGGAATATAGACCTCTGTCACCCAATTGGCAGGGTTTGGAACTTCCCCGGGATCTGTTCTATAGACCTCAAACATCTTTGCGGTGGGGTGGGGCTGTAGATTATTTTCTGCCATATATGCCATTGCCTTTTCGTAGGTTTTGCCAAGGTGGTCGTATTTGCCTTTAAGCGTGGTTTTTAAAGTGGTCAAGGGCTCCATATATCCGCACAGTACAGGGCTTCCGTCTGGAGTTATCACTTGTTCTTTAACCGGGATTCCGGCCGAAAAGATCACGGTGCCTGTGACATCATCAATAGTATTGTAAATAGTAAAAGGTTGTCCCGCCATGGCAAGATTATTTTCCTCCATATACCCCATGACCTGCCCCAGCAACGGCCCCATCTTATCACCTATTTCCGATTGCTTTGCTGCGGTGGTGTTGTACATGTAGTAACCGCCGCCGTATTGTGTGACTCCATCTACATTAATGCTATAAGTTTCCATGCTTTCTTTTACTACGGCGGAAAGGTCGTTCAAGCCATTCTGAAACATAGTTTTTATAGCAGCATCCATATCTCCATCTTGAAAGGCCATATATACCTTTTCCAAAAAGGATTGTTCCCCGCGCATCCCCCATGTAACTTTGGTTTGCCCCGGCGTTTCTGTTTCTTCAAATCGCCAGTAGACATCGCTTTTGCTGTCACCAATAGGGGTATTGAAGGTAATGGTTTGGTCGATCTCCTTATTGGGGATGACCTTAATGGTTTTCATGGCACCGTCGCCCACCTCCATGTGGTCACTGCTCCATGAGTAGGAAGCACCTTCTCCTTCGGTCTTTTCGGCATAATTGATCACAATGGACGAGTCAATTTTCATCCAAGGACCCCATTCTTCCCAATTTCTATAATCTTTCACATTATTGTATACCACTTCGGCAGGGGCATCGATCACTTTCGTTTCAGCAACATCGAAACTTCCATCTTTGGTGCCAAAATAGATCGCACCGCCTATAAGTACGATTAGGAGAAGGAAAAGGAGGTACTTTATTATTTTCATTGGGTTGGGTGTTGTTGGTTATTTGTGCTAAGATAATCAATTTTAACGTTTAATATTTTGCTACATTTGCTGAAAACCAATAAAACTTTCAAATGAAGAATACTTTTTTTATAGCTATGGCTATGAGTGGGTTATTGTTTTTTTCTTGTGCAGATGATAAGAACAAGAAAGAACCCCAAGAAGTTGCTAAGGTCGAAACGACCGATTTCGACTATAATGTAGATCAGTTTGCAGATCTTCGAATTCTACGCTACCAGGTTCCCGGCTGGGATCAGTTGTCGCTTAAAGAACAGAAATTAGTGTATTATTTGGTACAGGCCGGTCTGGAAGGTCGTGATATCATGTGGGACCAAAATTATCGTCATAATCTTGCGATACGGAATGCCCTCGAAAAAATATATACCACCTATGAAGGTGATAAGACTACTGATGACTGGAAGAATTTTGAGATCTATTTGAAAAGAGTATGGTTCTCGAACGGTATCCATCATCATTATTCAAATGATAAGTTGAAGCCGGACTTTTCGGCAGACTACCTACGTACTTTATTAACTGAAACCAGCACGACCCTGGAAGGTGAAGCTTTTGACGTGATCTTTAACGATAAGGATTCCAAAAAGGTGAATCAGGCCAAAGGTGTTGATAATGTAGCACTTTCCGCAGTGAATTTTTACGGCCCTAATGTGACCAATGAAGACGTGTTTTCTTTCTACAGTAAAAAGAAATCTCCCAATCCTGACAAACCATTATCCTTTGGGTTGAATTCTCAACTGGTTAAAGAGAACGGACAACTTAAAGAACGTGTATACAAATCGGGCGGGCTTTACGGCCCAGCCATTGACCGTATCGTTGAATGGCTTGAAAAGGCCCAAGGCGTTGCAGAGAACAAAGCACAAGGCGATGCTATTGGATTGTTGATAGAATATTACAAGACAGGGGACCTTCAAACATGGGATGACTACAACGTGGCATGGACTGCTGCTACCGAAGGAAACATCGATTATATCAATAGTTTTATTGAAGTCTATAACGATCCGTTGGGCTATCGCGGTTCCTATGAGAATATTGTTCAGATCAAGGATTTCGACATGTCACAGAAGATGGCGGTCCTTTCTGAAAATGCACAATGGTTTGAGGACAACGCACCTTTAATGGAAGAACATAAGAAGAAGAATGTGGTAGGCGTAACCTATAAGGTGGTGAATGTGGCCGGAGAAGCAGGTGACGCCTCACCAAGTACACCTATTGGCGTGAACTTGCCTAATGCTAACTGGATTCGTGCTGCTGTAGGAAGTAAGTCCGTTTCTTTAGGAAACATCATTGAAGCCTATAACAACGCCGGAAGCTCGGGCCGTCTGGAGGAATTTGTACATGACGAAGAAGAACTGGCTTTGGAAAAAGAGTACGGTCAAATTGGAGATAAGTTACACACGGCTTTGCACGAAGTGATCGGTCATGCCTCAGGGCAATTGAATCCTGGTGTAGGTGAGACCAAAGAGACCCTTAAGAATTATGCTTCAACTTTAGAAGAAGGACGTGCCGATCTTGTAGGACTTTACTATCTGTACAACCCTAAATTACAAGAATTAGGATTGGTAGACGACTGGAAAAAAGTTGGGATGGCCGCTTACGATGGGTATATCCGCAATGGCTTGATGACCCAGTTGATACGTTTGAACCTAGGAGATGATGTTGAAGAAGCACACATGCGAAACCGCCAGTGGGTTTCGGCCTGGGTCTATGAAAAAGGAAAAGCCGATAATGTGATCGAAAAGGTGACCCGGGATGGTAAAACGTATTATAACATTAATGATTATGATAAGTTGCATGAACTATTCGGACAGTTATTGCGGGAAACGCAACGTATTAAGTCTGAAGGAGATTATGCTGCCGTTGAAGCACTTGTAGAAGACTACGGTGTTAAAGTGGACCAGACCTTACATGCAGAGATATTAGAACGAAACAAGAAATTCACATCGGCCCCTTACAGCGGATTCGTAAATCCTGTGATCGTCCCAAAGATGAATGATGCCGGAGAGATCGAGAGCTTTGTCATCGAGCAACCTGCTTCTTTTGAAGAGCAGATGTTGATGTACGCGAAGGAATATAGCAACCTTCCTGCGAAGAATTAACTAAGCAAAATAGTTTTAATAAAAAAAGGCAGATCGTTACGATCTGCCTTTTTTTATTGGCGTTCAAATATTTATTCGCAATTAAGGCTGCCGTTGAGATTGTAGCTGGGACCTACCAGTTCTGTGCCTTCTGTAAGACGCATCGAAGCGTCAAAAGAAAAATCAGTACCACTCCATGTCCCTGATCCGCTTTCCGAAACGTAAGTTTTATCATTATTACCATCGTATATAATAATAAGAGGACAATCATTGCAGTTGTTGGTTTGAAAATATTCAGGAGTAAAATTGATATCTCCGGAAACATTTGTCCAGTACACACTCAATGTTATGCCAATATTACTAATAGTCAATGTGCCTTCATTGTCGCATGAGGTCTGACCGGTATAAGTGCCTAACGGTTCAAAAGTGTATGTGCCTTCTCCTGTGTTTCCTCCTTGTCCACTACAATCGGGGCCATTAGTTTCCAGACAAATAGCTAAATTTTGCCCTCCATCTAAAGAGGTAAACTCTCCGTTTGTCACTTCTCCATTTTGCCAGGTAACTGTATAAGTATAGCTGGTATTCTTGTTTAAGATGAATTTAGCTGTTGAACAATCTTCAATAGTAATATATTCGCCGTTAAGGTCTAAGATTCGGATGGTATTACAAAATAATGTAGATGTTTCATTCTCTACGTTGGCCGGGATAGACAAATACTGTGAATAGAATGGTGCACATAAAGCACCTTCATAATAGTGCCCGTTTAAAGGACTTAATGTGGTAGCGTTGATAGTTATTGAAGCTATACAACTTTCATTATGTGAAAATAGTACGGTCGATTTGTCCAGAGCTGAAAATCCGCCGTCTGGAGTAGTTTCCACCACTGGGATAATTGATCCTCCTGCGGTTAGTGGTTTTCCGTCTTTATAAGTTCCGCTGAGTGAAAAATTTTCGGAAGAAGAACTTAAAGATCCTGAAAAATTGGTGGTGCCTTCAAAAAGTCCGTTACTTGAAGTCACAGAAATTGTATATTCTGTCCCTTCTTTTTGTGTATTTCCTGTTATATTTCCTGAAACAGATTCCAGCTTGAACGTGCCACTGGCTTCTACAGTAATAATTCCTTCAATCGGATTGCTTATATCGGGTGTACTCATAGTGCCTGAGAATACATATTGCAAGGTTTCTGAAGGATCATCATTTCCACCATCCTTTGAACAAGCAACGATTAATAGACAACAAAAAAGCCTAAATATTATATTTTTTTTCATGATTGTATAAATTTTTATTTGAGTTTAATATTAATAAAGTTGATATCTTAGACAGGTGTCTTCGGACACCGTAAAATTTCCACTCCAATTATAGCCATTGCAGCTAGCCATAAAGGAATAGCTTCCAACCTTCAAGTTGTTAAAATTACCGCCGGCACTCGTATTGGAACAATTTGGTGTGCTGCCAAAATAGCCGGTAATGGTTGAGCTGCCCACACCGGAAACAGTTACTGAAATAGGACCACACCCCAAATCGGAGTTGGTCCAGAAAATTACGTCTCCGGTATTACTTCCACCACCACCTCCGCCACCGGAACTGGTTAATTCTTGTCTAAAACATCCGTTTTCGGTTATGGTTATAGTACCGGACCAGTTTTGATTTGAACAAGAGGCAGTAAAACTGTATACGCCCGGATTTAAATTGTCAAAATTTCCTCCTGAACTAGAAACAGAACAAGCCGGTGCCGATCCGAAGTAACCATTAATTATGGAACTACCTACTCCGGCAAGGTTCACTGTGATTGGCCCACAACCAAAGTCACTGTTTACCCAAAATATAGCATCCCCGGTTGCGTTGCCGCCGCCGCCACCTCCGCCACTGGTAAGAGTTAAATTTTCGATGAGGACAACCTTACATTGCTGGGCTTCAAGAATGATAGTACCTTCTCGAACGGTGCCACCCCCGTTTCCAACGGCTTTGATAATATGGCTGCCGGAGGCATATATTCCACCAACCGCGTTCGGGTTTCCACATTCTAATCCGCTAGGAAAATAATAACTTAAACGGTCAACATATACGTTGTCTATATATATGTTGAATTCATCATTCATATCGATTTCTGAACCAATATCAATTTGTCCTTTTTCTCTCCCTCCGTAATAATAATTACAACTACCATTGTCTGAAATCGCTTCAGGATTGTAACTGTAGCTTAACGAATCGGTGCAACCTGTTATATCGTCCTCTTCTTTTTCACAAGAGATAAAAAGAGATGTAAGTAATAAAATTGTAAAAAAGAATTGTAATTTTTTCATAAGAGTTGGGTTGATTTTTATAGATCAATTATAGGAACAAATTTATTTCCTAGAAATACTCCTATAGTAGTATTTTGATTCGGGAAGAACCAAGCAATTGTTAGGGATTGCTGGCGATACTTATAAAATGGTTGAAGTTATTTGAGCTTCAGCGAAGGTTTTGAAAATGATGAGCAATAGCTCATTAGCAATTAATTATATTGAAAGAGATATCTAACCTTTCAAATAGGACTTTATAGCTATTAATGCTAATACAAAAACTAGAAATCCTATCAAGATCCAAAAACTACCTTTATACTGTTTTTTATGTAGCTTACGATCCTTCTTATAACTTAGTATCATCAAGATCACAAAGGCTATAAAAAAACAGACTGCAAAAATTAACTGATTAGTAGTAAACATAAATTTGTAGTTTTACGATTGCAAAAATACAATACAAATACGTAAGAAACCGCACCTAACTCTTCCTAACTATGAAAAATAAAATTGCCGCTGTCCAAGAATTTCACGAAGCATTCGGCTTGGGAATTAAACAACAACCTACAGCCGATCTCGGTATCAAAAAGAATCTTTTACGCTACGAACTTATGCGCGAGGAAAATGAAGAGTATCTGGAAGCAGCCAACGGTAACGATCTTGTGGAAGTGGCAGATGCATTGGGTGACATGCTTTATATTTTATGCGGAACAATCATCGAACACGGGATGCAACACAAAATAGAAGAAGTGTTCAATGAGATCCAACGCAGTAATATGAGCAAACTTGGCGCCGATGGAAAACCCATTTACAGAGAAGATGGAAAAGTGCTGAAGGGCCCGGGTTATTTCAAGCCCGATATTCGAGCGATCCTCGATTCTTAGGTAAGATTTCCTTAGACCTTATAGCGCCAGCCAAAGGGGTCCTCACTGCGGTTGTACTGAATGTCATTGAGTGTTTTTTTGAAACGCACAGCGTACGAGTCTTCTACCTTCGCAATATCATATACATCGTCCTTGTATCCAAAGGCACTCACCGGACTTATCACCGCTGCAGTCCCTGATCCAAAGATTTCTTTCAGCGAACCTTCTTTCGCTGCTTTCACCAGTTCAGTAACACTTAATGGACGTTCTTCAACGGTAATACCATCCTTTTTAGCCAAAGCGATCACACTTTTTCGTGTGACGCCGTCCAAAATTCTATCGCCTGTAGGTGCCGTGATAAGGGTATCATTGATGCGGAAGAAAACATTCATCGTTCCGGCTTCTTCTAAGTATTCGTGAGTATTGGCATCGGTCCAGATCACTTGCTGAAATCCTTTTTCACGCGCCAGATTGGTAGGGTAGAACTGTGCGCCGTAGTTTCCGGCAGCCTTTGCAAAACCTACTCCACCATTGGCAGACCGACTGAATTTTTCAGCGATCACGACCTTAACATCCCCCGTATAGTAAGCATTCACAGGGCACAACAGGATCATGAACTTGTACTCGGTCGAGGGCGATGCCGAAACGCCTGCCTCTGTAGCCATCACAAACGGACGGATATACAGAGAGTTACCCGCCCCCGGCTTTATCCAGTCACGATCCAGTTCCATTAATTTGTGCAAGGCTTCAAAAAACAGATGTCTTGGAAACTCGGGGATAGCCATACGCTTGGAAGACGTATTGATACGCTTAAAGTTCTCTTCGGGACGAAATAAAAACACACCGCCTTCATCATCCTTATAGGCCTTCATTCCTTCAAAAACAGCTTGTCCGTAATGAAAGACCTTCGCAGCCGGTGAGATCGTTAACGGTCCGTAAGGTCTAATAACAGGCTGGGTCCAAGCACCATCTTTGTAATCACATTCAAACATGTGATCCGTGAAGGTCTTTCCAAAAACAAGATTGTTAAAATCAACTTCATGTATTCTTGAACTTGCATTTTTTTTAACCGTTATGTTGTCCTCGGTGGTATGATTCATGGGTAGGATGTTTAAGCCACAAAATTATAGAAAATTTAGACCATAAAAAATCAAAAAAAGTAATAAAATTGCAGTATATTAATAGTTCATACAATTCTGAAACAAGTACCATGAAAAATTTAGTGATTCTGGCAATACTTCTCATTGCTGCTGTAAGTTGCAACGAAGATAAGAAAAAAGAGACTCCTGTGGCCGAAACCGAAACAGTGGAAATGGCGTATCATTCCTTCGGGGAAGAGATAACCGATGCCAACGTAATGTCCAAGGATGAAATTGTAGAAAAATATAAGAGCTTGAAGCCCGGTGATACAGTTGCTGTCAAGTTCACTTCCGAAGTAAAAGAGGTATGCCAGAACAAAGGTTGCTGGATGCGCATGAACATGGGCGAAGAAGAGGCTATGGTTAAATTTAAGGACTATGGTTTCTTTATGCCGAAAGATATAGCCGGACAGCAAGTGATTGTTGATGGTGTAGCGTTTGTGGAAGAGATGAGCGTTGAAGAACAACGTCATTATGCCGAAGATGCCGGAAAGTCCAAAGAAGAAATCGCGGCCATTACAGAGCCTAGGCGTACGTTATCATTTATATCTTCGGGAGTCTTGATCCCTGCTGAAGCTACATCCGAAGTAGAAAATCAATAGTTTTGAAGCGTGAGTTCCTTACAACGGCAGATGGTTCGGTAACGATCCATCTGCCGGAATGGAATGAACAATACCACTCCAAACACGGAGCCATTGCCGAAGCACGGCACGTGTTTATACGTGCAGGACTGCAATATTATGCGGCATCACACCCACAACAAAAGACGATCGAACTTTTAGAGATTGGTTTCGGTACCGGCTTAAATGCTTTACTAACCGCAGTAGAGGCCAGAACACTTTCTCATGACATCGTTTATACCGGCGTAGAAGCGTATCCTGTGGCAACTTCCGAAGCAGACAAGCTAAATTACCCGGCACTCCTTTCCATTCCTACAAAATTTTTTCAAGCTTTACATAAGGCTGCTTGGGAAGAATGCAGCCAGATTGAAGACGGTTTTACCTTATGTAAGCAGCAAAAAAAGTTTTCAGACATAGACGAAAACCAACAGTACCATCTAATTTATTTCGATGCATTTGGAGCACGCGTACAACCTGAACTTTGGACCGAATCCATCTTCTCAAAAATGTACAAGGCGCTAAAACCCGAAGGGGTTTTAGTGACCTACGCAGCCAAAGGGAGCGTTCGAAGAGCAATGCAGGCTGTTGGATTCTCCGTTGAGCGACTTGCCGGCCCTCCGGGTAAACGTGAAATGTTGCGAGCTGGGAAGTGAGGAACATTCGAGTTCATCTCAGATGTTGCGAGCTGGGAAGTGAGGAACATTCGAGTTCATCTCAGATGTTGCGAGCTGGGAAGTGAGGAACATTCGAGTTCATCTCAGATGTTGCGAGCTGGGAAGTGAGGAACATTTCAGCTTAAAATCATTTGTAGTAATGGAATTTAGAAGCCCTTTGCTTTTACTCATAATGTTGCGTTAAACCCATTGTAGGTTCCTTTACTTCTTCGTAATTTAAATAAAAAATGCTATGAAAATATTGATCACGGGTGCTACCGGACTCATAGGTAGCAGGTTGTCGGAGAAATGTATAGAACAAGGGATGACCGTGCATTATTTGACCACCAGTAAAGACAAACTGGAAAATAAGGAACGGTATATAGGATTTTATTGGGATCCGGAAAACAACGAAATCGATACAAAAGCCTTTCAAGGCGTATCGGCCATTATAAATTTGGTTGGGGCGACAGTATCCAAACGATGGACAAAAAGCTACAAGAAGGTTATCATGGAAAGTCGTACCCAAACTGCCAATCTAATATTTGAAACCTTACAGCAAATCTCTCATGACATCAAACACTTCATTTCTGCCAGTGGAGTAAGTATTTACCCAAATTCAAAAACAAAGTTGTATACCGAAGAAAGCAAGGAGGTCGATGATACTTTTTTAGCCGAAGTTGTTGTTGCATGGGAAGCCGCAGCCGATCAGTTTAAGAGTTTAGGCATGGAAGTGACCAAAGTACGAACAGGCGTAGTTCTTTCTGCCGAAGATGGTGCCCTTCCTAAAATTGCGGCACCTGTAAAGTATTGGTTGGGGGCGCCTTTGGGATCAGGGAATCAGTGGCAATCGTGGATACATATTGACGATATCGTTGGGATCTACTATCATATTCTCACCAATGAACTGGAAGGGGTCTTTAACGCAGTAGCTCCCAATCCGGTCACTAACAAAAAATTGACGAAACAGATCGCTTCCAAACTCCAAAAGCCTCTTTGGTTACCTAATGTCCCCGGATTCATCATTCGCACCATGTTGGGAGAAATGGCGGTGATCGTTCTAAAAGGCCAATTGGTGAGTTCCCGAAAGATCGAGGAACATCGGTACATATTTCAGTATTATAATCTTGAGAATGCAATTGACGACCTCTTATAAAGATGTTCGGGCGGCCTTTGGCCGCCCGAATATTTATAGAAAGATATATAAAGTATTTACTTACTCCCGTGAAGTTCAATTACCAATTCTACTTCATCATTGATAAATTGATCTCCCAGATTGTCGAATACCGACTTGGAGCCGTAATTTACATTCCATTTGGTTCTGTCGATGGAAAATGGTTTGCTTTTCAAGAAAACCTCATCCCCTGGAAACGAAACCACCGCAGGAAATTCTATATTGTGTGTCACATCCTTAATAGTAAGGTTTCCCCTTACAGTAACATCTCCGCCTTCACCACTTACATCAGTAAGCTCAAAAGTAGCAGTAGGGTATTTTGTTACATTAAAGAAATCTCCTTCTTTGCCTTCAGCAGTTCCTTTTAAATGCGCCTCCAAATTTGCTTTTTTCTCACCTTCAAGGTCTAGATCGGTGATCGAGTTCATATCGATTGTAAAATTACCCGCTTGGATTTCACGATTGTTTGCCGAAAGTGTACCCGATGACAATTTTACGGTACCGTTGTGCGAACCTGTAGGTTTGGCACCTACCCATTTAATGACCGATTTTTCGGTGTTCACAGTATATTCGGTTGCTTCAGTTGTAGCTTCGGCTACATCCTGCTCTTCTGAAGTCGTTGTTTCGTTACCATTTCCTTTACATGCCACAAGGCCCATAAATGTAAATGCTATAACGGCGAAATTTAAAACTAGTTTATTCATTCTCTTAGCTTGTTAATAGGTTAATACACAAAAGTATTCAATCCTAATGGCAAACCGTCTTAAGGAATTATTAAAATAAGACGATGACATTTTGACATTTTACCACAAATGGCAGTACTTTTGATTCCTTCTGAAAGAAATTGAAAAGAACCTCATCTATGAGTAAGAAAGATAAGAACAAACAAGCTGTGGCTGAAGAAGAAGTGCAAACACAAGATCGCAACGCGTCCGTAGACGATTTGAATAAAACCGAAAAAGACGTGGAACCATTGGATTCTATGGAACAATTCCAAAAGGATCTGGAGGCAGAGAAGGATAGATACCTGCGACTTTTTGCCGAATTTGAAAATTATAAGAAACGTACCGGTCGTGAACGTATTGAACTTTTCAAAACTGCAAGTCAGGATGTGATGGTCGCACTTTTGCCTATCATGGACGATTTTGACCGAGCTTTGAAAGAGATAGAGAAATCTGAGGATGACAATCTCTACAGAGGAGTTGAACTAATAAGCAATAAATTTAAAGAGACACTCCGTTCTAAAGGGTTAACACCCATTGAGACAAAACAAGGAGATGTATTCGATGCAGAAGTTCACGAAGCCGTGACGCAAATTCCGGCACCCTCCGAAGCGTTAAAGGGAAAGATTATAGATGTGATCGAAAAGGGATATACATTGGGTGAAAAGATCATTCGCTATCCAAAAGTGGTTATAGGACAATAAGATGAAACAGGATTATTACGAAATTTTAGGGATTTCCAAAGGAGCCACAACGGCCGAAATTAAAAAAGCATATCGGAAAAAAGCGATTGAATTTCATCCGGATAAAAATCCGGGTGATGAGAAAGCCGAGGATATGTTCAAGAAAGCTGCCGAGGCCTACGAAGTACTTAGTGATCCTAACAAACGCTCACGTTACGACCAGTTTGGTCATCAAGCTTTTGAAGGTGGCGGTTTTGGCGGAGGCGGTATGAACATGGAAGATATCTTTAGTCAGTTTGGAGATATCTTTGGTGGCGCTTTTGGTGGCGGCGGTTTTGGCGGCTTTAGCGGTTTTGGCGGCGGACGTCGCACCGTTAAAGGAAGCAACCTACGCATTCGTGTCCAACTAACCCTAGAAGAGATTGCCAATGGTGTGGAAAAGAAAATAAAAGTAAAGCGTAAGAAAGTAGCCCAAGGGACTACCTACACTACCTGCGGCACCTGTAACGGTCAAGGACAGGTTACACGCATTCAAAATACAATCTTGGGGCGTATGCAAACCTCTGCCACGTGTAGTGCTTGTGGCGGAAGCGGACAGGTAATTGAAAAGAAACCTGCCAATGCCGACGCACAGGGAATGCTGGTGAGTGAAGAGACTGTTTCGATCAAAATACCCGCAGGAGTTGTGGACGGTATGCAATTAAAAGTTTCGGGGAAAGGAAATGATGCACCCGGGAATGGTATAGCCGGAGACCTTTTAGTAGCTATTGAAGAAAAACCCCATCCAACCCTTCAGCGAGAAGGAGATAACCTGCATTACGATTTGTATATAAGTTTTTCTGAAGCAGCCTTAGGGGCTTCCAAAGAGATCGATACCGTAACAGGCAAAGTGCGTATCAAGATTGAATCGGGCACACAAGGCGGAAAGATCCTGCGCTTGCGAAGCAAAGGAATACCGAGCGTGAACGGTTACGGGGCGGGAGACCTTTTGGTGCATATTAATGTATGGACACCAAAATCGCTTACCAAAGAGCAACGGGAATTCTTCGAAAAGATGGAAAAAGACGAACATTTTCAACCCAAGCCGGAGAAGGAAGACAAATCATTCTTTGAAAAGGTGAAAGACATGTTTTCTTAACTAAAAGTTAATATTTCATTTTTTTTACATATATTTGAGTATCGCTATTCCTTATAGCGATAATTTTTCTTTTTCATAGCAATTTTTTTCCCACCCTTCTTTTTCTAAGAGGGTGGGTTTTGTTTTTAATAATAGTCGGTCGAAAACTGTAACGAACCAATGATTTTGTTTACAAACTATAGGAATTTACAGTTCCTGAGCCCACGGCTTCAATAACAAATCAATATCTTTATAGCCTAGCAAATCAGTGTATGGAAAAACTCTTAGTAGCACGAAATGTGTCTAAAACATTTGGTAATTATAAAGCTTTAAACGATGTCTCTATCGAAGTTCCTAAAGGAAGTATTTTTGGGCTTCTAGGGCCTAATGGAGCAGGAAAGACCACTTTTATTCGCATCATTAACCAAATTACCATGCCGGATACAGGTCAAGTCTTTTTGGACGGACAGCCGTTACAACCGCACCACATTCAGCACATAGGCTATTTGCCGGAAGAACGGGGCTTGTACAAGTCTATGAAAGTGGGAGAGCAGGCACTGTATCTTGCGCAGCTTAAAGGATTGTCACACCAGGAGGCCAAAACCCGCTTGAAATACTGGTTCGACCGTCTTGATATAGGCGATTGGTGGAACAAAAAGATCCAAGAGCTTTCTAAGGGAATGGCGCAGAAGATACAATTTGTCGTCACAGTCCTTCATCAGCCTAAGTTGCTTATTTTTGATGAACCTTTTAGTGGTTTCGACCCCATTAATGCAAATCTTATTAAAGATGAGATCCTTACCCTAAGAGAGCAAGGTGCGACCGTTATTTTTTCAACACACCGAATGGAATCTGTAGAGGAGATGTGTGATCATATTGCGCTCATCCATAAATCAAATAAAATTTTGGACGGAAAGCTTATCGACATAAAACGAGCCTATAAGTCCAATACTTTTGAAGTGGGATTACACACACAAAATCCGGATGCCGTCACCGCCGAATTGCACGAGAAGTTTGAAGTGTCACCGGCTACTTTTAAAAGCATTAATAACGAACTTCAGTATAAGATAAAAATTCCGGAACACGCTTCGCCAAACGATCTAGCGAGCTTCCTCACAACACAGGGGCAGCTTACTCATTTTGTGGAGGTGATTCCTTCTGCTAACGATATTTTTATTGAAACCGTACAAAAAAACTAAGTACCTCTATGAACCATTTGTCACTCATCATTAAACGGGAATACCTCAATAAAGTACGCAACAAATCCTTTATTATAATGACCTTTCTAAGTCCCCTTATTATGGTAGGGATCTTTACGTTGGTGGCTTATCTTTCGCAACTCAACAACGACAAAGTGAAGCTTATTTCGGTGCTTGATGAAAGCGGTTTGTTCACAGATCAATTCACGAATACACCCAGTCTTCAATTCAAGTTGTTGTCCAATGTGTCGTTGGAAGAAGCGAAAAGCACTTCCGAAGAGAACAGCGATTATGGTCTTCTGTATATCCCAAAAACGGCCACAATCGATGATCTGTCCAAATCGATCACTTTTTATTCTGAAGACTCTCCTTCGCTTATCGTGATGGACGATATTGAAGATGCCATTGAGGAAAAGACAAATACGCTGAAGCTGCGTGAAGCTGGTATCGATGCGCAAACTATAAAAGAGCTGCGTATCCGAATTGACGCCAACTTGGAAACCTTTCAGGGAGAAGAAACTTCCAAATTGGGATCGGGACTAAAACTGGCATTTGGAGGAGCAGCGGGGTATTTGCTTTTCATGTTTATTATTATATACGGGAATATGATTATGCGTAGTGTGATCGAAGAAAAGACCAGTCGCATCATTGAAGTGATTATCTCTTCTGTAAAGCCTATAAAGCTGCTTCTGGGAAAGATCTTTGGAACAACCCTGGCAGGTATTACTCAGTTCTTGGCGTGGGTGATCCTTATAGGGGTGCTTAGTGCGGTGGTAACATCCATACTGGGCATTGACCCGTCTGCAGTGCCAAGTCCTCAACAGGAAATGATCGAAAGCGGTGGTGGGGTGGAAAGTATAGCGCAAGATGTGATCCTTGAGATTGCCAATCTGCCTATCGCCAATTTAGTTATCATGTTCATCTTATTCTTCATTGGGGGTTATTTGTTGTATGCTTCATTGTATGCTGCCATTGGGGCTGCTGTAGATAGTGAGACCGATACACAGCAATTTATGCTTCCAATATTAATGCCGTTGATCCTGGCCGTTTACGTTGGATTCTTTACGGTGATCGAAAACCCGCATGGAACTGTCTCTCAAGTATTCTCATATATACCATTCACCTCGCCTGTGGTCATGTTAATGCGAATACCTTTTGGTGTGCCTGTATGGCAACAAATAGTATCGGTTGTTATTTTATTTGCTACATTTATTGGAACAGTTTGGTTCGCTGCTAAGATCTACCGCGTCGGTATTTTGATGTACGGCAAAAAACCAAGCTACAAAGAATTGATCAAGTGGCTTAAGTATTAAAATACATGCAGGAAGAAAAAGTAACAGAAAAAATTTCTGAAGTAGTCAAAGAGGATATCTGGGGAGCCATTCAGGATTTTTTGGAACTCGGCGTTCATTTTGGTGAAGGAGAAAAACAGATCGATATAACCGTTGGGTTGTTAATTCTTGTGGTTTTTTCGTTTGTGATTGCCAGTTTCTTGCTGAAGTGGATTCGTATTCTGTTTACTCGAAAGATGGAGGAAACAGATAAACTTAAATTCATAAGCGTATTTAAGTTCATCAAGTATGTGACTTACATCGTAGTGGTGTTTGCTGTACTTAGCGTGGCAGGTATAAATATCACGCCTTTTCTGGCTGCGTCGGCTGCTTTGTTGGTTGGTGTAGGGCTTGCATTACAGGATCTTTTTCAGGATATCATTGGGGGGATTTTTATTATTGTAGATAAATCACTGCTGGTGGGAGATGTCATTGAGGTTGATGGCAAGGTAGGGCGTGTCATCGACATAAAATTGCGTACCACAAGAGCACTCACTCGAGATGATAAGATCGTTATCATACCCAATCATAAATTCATTTCCGATACTATCTTCAATTATACTCAAAACCATCGGACCACCCGAGAATTTGTGCGAGTGGGCGTAGCCTACGGAAGTGATACGCGCTTGGTTGAAAAATTATTACTTGAGAGTGTCGCAACTCAAAAAGGTGTGTTAAAAAATCCTAAACCTTTCGTAATGTTTGAAGATTTTGGGGATTCTGCTCTTATCTTTAGTGTGTTGTTTTTTATAAACGACAGCTTTGTGGACCCACGGATTAAAAGTGAGATTCGATTTAGAATCGATGGACTTTTCAGAGAGAATAATATTACCATTCCGTTCCCGCAAAGAGATGTTCACATATTTACAAACTCACTTAACACAGATCTAACCTCCAATATGGGGAAAGATTGACACACGATTTTATGAAAAAGCTCTTAGTAGTATGCGCCTTTTTTTTCACCTTCACTTCCCTTGTTTTTAGTCAGACTACCGATCTGGCCCGTATCGAATATCTTTACATTCCCTTTGGTAATTCAAACAACTCTATAAGCAGGTACCGCGCCTTAGTCCAAGCACCCATACCCTTACAGGTGGGTAGCGGAAAATTTTTAGTCATTGGCCTCGAATACCGCTATGTGGATATCAGTATCGAAGAGCCAGTACCATTCGACCCTTCCATGGTAAGTTCAGTACAGCAAATGGATGGTTACATTGGATATACCTACAAACTGAAGAACGATTGGCGATTGGGGTTCAAAGCAGGAGTACAGATACAGTCAAATCTGGAAGGCGATCTTGTGAGTGACGATTTTATCTACCATGGTGCCGTATATGCCATTAAGGATATGAAAAAGGATTCTATCGAGAAACCGTATCGCTGGATCTTAGGGCTTACCTATTCCACAACGCCCGGAAGGAATTTTCCCTTACCACTCATTAATTATTATAAGGAATTCCACCCCAATTGGACCTACACCTTGGGGGTGCCAAAGACCAATGTGCGGCACTACCTAAATACTACCCATAAAGATGCGTTGCAGGCTTTTGTAACCTTGGATAACTTCTTCGGAAATGTTCAAAATAACATCACCATTCCCGGAAATCCTGTGGTAGGTGAGAACATTTCCATGACCAACGTGATCGCCGGTTTGGGCTACGAACATTTCTTTACAGAACACCTGCTTTTCTATGCCTATGGAGCACATTCGGTGTATAACGAATTCCGATTACGGGATAACAACAGGGAGACCGCTTATATTATTAACGATGAAAACACCTTCTATGTTCGGGGTGGGATAAAATTCAAATACTAACATGCCAAAAATCTTAATTATAGAAGACGAAGCCGCCATTAGAAGGGTTCTTGTTAAAATTCTTTCAGAAGAAAGTGATACCTACGAGGTCACCGAAGCTGAAGACGGACTCTTAGGGATCGAACTTATAAAAAAGGACGACTTCGACCTCATACTGTGTGATATTAAAATGCCGAAAATGGATGGGGTGGAAGTACTTGAAGCCGTAAAAAAAATAAAACCCGAAATACCCATTGTAATGATCTCAGGCCATGGAGATCTGGATACAGCGGTGAATACGATGCGCTTAGGGGCTTTCGATTATATATCAAAACCGCCCGATCTCAATCGATTACTTAATACAGTTCGAATCGCCCTGGACCGAAAGGAACTTGTCGTTGAGAATACACGTCTCAAGAAAAAAGTGAGCAAGAACTACGAAATGGTGGGAGAGTCCAAGGCCATTTCACACATAAAAGATATGATCGAGAAGGTGGCCCCTACCGAAGCCCGAGTCTTGATCACAGGACCCAACGGAACCGGTAAAGAACTGGTGGCCCATTGGCTGCATCAAAAGAGTGATCGTTCCAACGGAACCATGATCGAAGTGAACTGCGCCGCCATCCCCAGTGAGCTTATTGAAAGTGAGCTGTTTGGTCATGTGAAAGGAGCGTTTACCTCCGCGAACAAAGACCGGGCAGGAAAATTTGAAGCAGCCAACGGAGGAACGATCTTTCTCGATGAAGTAGGGGACATGAGTCTTTCGGCGCAAGCCAAGGTGTTGCGGGCACTGCAAGAAAATAAGGTGCAGCGTGTAGGGAGCGATAAGGATATTAAAGTGGATGTGCGTGTGATCGCAGCGACCAATAAAGATTTGAAAAAAGAAATTGAGGAAGGGAATTTTCGTGAGGACTTATATCATCGATTGGCCGTGATCCTTATTAAAGTTCCGGCCCTGAACGAGCGAAGGGAGGACATCCCGCTGCTGGTGGATTATTTTGCAAAGAAGATCGCCGAGGAACACGGAACATCCAATAAGAAATTTTCAGAAAAAGCTTTGAAACTACTTCAAGAGTACGACTGGACAGGGAATATTCGCGAATTGCGGAATGTTGTCGAACGATTGATTATCTTAGGGGGGTCGGAAGTAAGCGAACAGGATGTGAAATTGTTCGCCTCTAAGTAAAAATTATGAAGAATATAAATGTTTCAGCACACAAGATCACAACATCCATAACTATTGAAGACCTTCCCACACATCTGGACCTGGAAGCTTCTAAAAAAACCATAGAAGATGAACTGAAGACCACCCGAAAAAAACTAGGCGATCTGCAAGATACCATGTACGCCCATGGGAAATATGCCGTCTTAGTATGCTTACAGGGTATGGATACTGCCGGAAAGGACAGTTTGATACGTGAAGTTTTTAAGGATTTCAATGCGCGCGGCGTTGTGGTACACAGTTTTAAGGTCCCTACCGAACTGGAAAAGAAACACGATTTTCTATGGCGACATTACATAGCTTTGCCCGCTCGCGGTAAATTTGGGGTCTTTAATAGAACACATTATGAGAATGTTCTGGTCACCAGGGTACATCCTGGTTATATTTTAGGGGAATACCTTCCGGGTATAGAATCTCAAGAAGATATCGATACCGCTTTCTGGGACAAACGTTTTGAACAAATCAATGCCTTCGAAAAGATCATCGCTCAAAATGGCACCCTTATTTTTAAATTCTTTTTGAATCTTTCAAAAGAAGAACAAAAGAACAGGTTGCTCCGCCGTTTGAACAAACCCAATAAGAACTGGAAATTCTCCCCGGGCGATCTGGAAGAGCGAAAGCTTTGGCCCAAATACATGAAATGTTACCAAGACGTTTTAAATCGCACCTCAAAGGAACACGCACCCTGGTACAATATTCCCGCAGACGATAAACCCACGGCACGTTTGTTGGTAGCTACCATTCTGTTGAATGCACTTAAGCAATATGACGATATCAAAGAGCCCGAGCTGGACGATGAGGTGAAAGCAAAACTCTCCGAATACAAAGAACAATTACGAACCGAATAATATGCCCTTTATGAGAACGCTTCTACTTGCCGTATGTAGCCTATTTTTTATTACTGAAAGTATTGCCCAAACTAATTTTGAACAAGATTCACTTAAGATCCGTTCTATTTTCGACATGGCCTTGTTGGATGGAAAAAGTTACGAGTGGCTGGATCATTTATCCAATGAGATCGGGGGTCGCTTATCGGGTTCACTCGAAGCCGAACGTGCTGTAAAATATACAGAAAACGAACTGAAAGAACTGGGTCTGGACCGTGTATGGTTGCAGCCGGTAATGGTTCCCAAATGGACACGAGGGCTACCGGAATATTCATACATTGAAACAGCACCGGGAATTACATCTATAGCCGATATTTGTGCATTAGGAGGTTCTGTCGCCACACCCGATGGAGGCCTTAAAGCTGAAGTGATCGAGGTGCAAGGCATTGAAGATCTGGCACGCTATGGAAGAGAACGTATCGAAGGGAAGATCGTTTTCTACAACCGACCCATGAAAGCAGACCTCATTCATACCTTTGAAGCGTATGGAGGATGCGTGGACCAACGGTATTCCGGAGCAATGGAGGCTGCAAAATACGGCGCTGTGGGCGTTGTGGTTCGCTCTATGAATTTACGCCTTGACGACCTGCCTCACACGGGTACTATGACCTACGGCGATCTTCCTGCAGAACAGCGTATCCCCGCCTGTGCGATCAGCACGAACGGAGCCGAATACCTTAGCAGTGCTTTAAAGCTGAAACCGGACCTTAAATTTTATTTCAAACAGAACTGTAAGACCTTCCCCGATGTTCAATCATTCAATGTTATTGGAGAGATCAAAGGTAGCGTATACCCTAATAAATATATTGTGGTAGGGGGGCATTTGGATTCCTGGGATCTGGGGGACGGTTCCCATGATGATGGTGCAGGATGTGTGCAGTCCATGGAAGTATTGCGCTTATTCAAAAAGATCAATTATAAACCCAAGCACACTATCCGGGTGGTTTTGTTCATGAATGAAGAAAACGGATTGCGGGGCGGTAATAAGTACGCGGAAGACGCAAAACTTAAGGGAGAGCAACATGTATTCGCCCTAGAAAGTGATGCCGGGGGATTTACCCCACGAGGATTCTCCTTTGATACCGATGCTGCCAACTTTGAACAGATAAAAAGCTGGGAACCGCTATTTAAGCCCTATCTCATTCACTATTTTGAAAAAGGAGGCAGTGGGGCCGATATCGGTCCGTTAAAGGACGACGGAATCGTATTGGCAGGACTTCGCCCGGATTCGCAACGTTACTTCGATCATCATCATGCCGCAAACGATACCTTCGATGCGGTCAATAAACGAGAACTGGAATTGGGTGGCGCGGCCATGGCGAGTCTGGTGTATCTAATGGATAAATACGGCACCAAGACCGAAATGACTACAGTAAAGAATTAATTTTTTATCGCCTTTTCATACCGCTCGATCCATTCATCAGCGGTCATTTTACCGGCTAGTTCTCCTAATAAATCATAAGGGATCTTTTTAGTATTCTTAAAACGGATACAACTCTTCCCCATGTCTAACTTTCCGGATACATGCTTAGGATATTCCGAAGTGAACCAATCCAATAAAACAGGGTCACTATAGATCCCCATATGATAAAAACCTATGTGGTTCTTTTGAGAAGCAAGGCTCATAAAAGGTAGTGGTTGTGTAGGATCGCAATGGTATCCATCGGGATATTTGGAGTGCGGAACTACGTATCCTATCATCCCGTAAGCCATGGTTTCCTCAAAACCTGTTGGCAGGTTCTTTAGTATGGTGCTCCTTAACTTTGAAATGACCTCTTTGCGCTCTTCGGGAAGTTCCTCAATATATTGATCGGGTGTAGCTGCTTTCGATTGCATGGGATCGATTATTAGATGATAAATATAAGGCACTTTTGTGCGATTAAAAAAGACGTGTTTTCTACCTTAGCACTTTCTAAATGATACCTGTATTGCTTTCAAGATACACCAAAGAGTTTAAATACAACCTTTCCTTGGCCACTCCCGTAATTTTGGGAATGTTGGGGCACACCTTGGTAGCATTGGTTGATAACATCATGGTAGGGCAATTGGGAACTGCAGAATTAGCAGCGGTTTCTTTAGGAAACAGTTTTATGTTTATTGCTATGTCCCTGGGGATAGGATTCTCAACGGCCATTACGCCTTTGGTGGCCGAGGCCGATGGTAAAGGAGATTTTGCTGAAGGTAAATCTTCCTTTAAACATGGTCTTTTTTTATGTACGGCATTAGGTATTGCACTTGTATTGATGGTGTTTGTGGCGAAACCACTAATGTATGCTATGAACCAACCTCCGGAAGTAGTGGAACTGGCTATGCCATATCTCAATCTGGTAGCAGTATCTTTACTTCCGCTCATCGTTTTTCAAGGGTTCAAACAGTTTAGCGATGGCCTGTCCCTCACCCGCTATCCCATGTACGCTACCATTGTAGCAAATGTGGTGAACGTCTTACTGAACTACATATTCATCTTTGGAAAATTTGGATTCCCCGAGTTAGGGGTTGTAGGTGCTGCCATCGGCACATTGGCATCCAGGCTTATTATGGTGGCTTATTTGTGGTACTTACTCTCCAAACACTACAAGGCGAGGGATTATGTTACCCATATCAAGTTCTTCACACTTACTAAGAGCATGCTCAAGAAAGTGATTAATTTAGGGTTTCCTTCAGCAATGCAAATGTTCTTTGAAGTGGCCATATTCACGGCTGCCATTTGGCTTTCCGGAATTTTAGGCAAGAATCCACAGGCAGCCAATCAAATTGCTTTGAACTTGTCCTCCATGACCTTTATGGTTGCCATGGGCTTTAGTGTGGCCGCCATGATACGTATCGGGAACCAAAAAGGGATGAATAGATTTAGGGAGCTGAGACGCATTGCTTTTTCCATCTTTCTATTGACAACGATTATGGCTGTGGTGTTTGCAGTGCTGTTCATGCTGTTCAATACGGCATTGCCAAAACTATATTTGGACTATGACGATCCGGCAAATTTCATAGATAATTTTGAAGTGGTTTCTATCGCCTCCAAGCTTATGTTAATTGCCGCTGTCTTTCAAATTAGCGATGCCGTTCAAGTAGTTGCATTGGGAGCACTCCGCGGTATGCAGGATGTTAAGATTCCAACGGTAATTACTTTCATTGCCTACTGGCTGGTAGGTTTTCCAATTTCATTTTACTTGAGTATGTACAGTGATTATGGGAGTTCGGGTATTTGGATCGGTTTGTTGGCCGGACTAACGGTTTCAGCGTTGTTATTATTCATCAGATTTAATTATCTTTCAAAACAATTGATCCTTTCAGAAAAAGATCAAGCTCAGATACCCTCTTAAACTATAACTATGGACTTTCCTAAATACTTGCTTGGCGACAATACAGACTATCCTACGGCGATATTTGTGATTCATACTGAATTTCCCCGGTTCATAATCAATCTTGAGAATGATGAGGTAGAATGGTTGGAGGAATTCGATCAGCATGATCAAAAGGAACTGGAGGCCGAGACCGAAAACTACATCAAAGAAGCCACCGAATTCTACGATCGTGAGATCGCCAGATACGAAGAAAATTAAACTACATGGAAGAACTCCTGCGCTGGGACACCGAATTTTTTACATTTCTCAATTCCTTAGGAAGTGAGCCATGGGACGGTTTTTGGCAACTTGTCACTTTAAAGTGGACATCCATTCCGCTTTATACTATTCTTCTATACCTCATCTACAAACATCACGGCTTAAAAGGAACGGTTGTTATAGCAATTGCTGCAGCGCTTATGGTCACCGCGACCGATCAACTGGCAAACCTTTTTAAATATGGCATTCAGCGCCCACGGCCGTGTCAAGTGGAGGAGTTGCAAGCGACCATTCGGTTTGCGGCAGAGAGGTGTGGCCGTTATGGTTATTTCTCTGCCCATGCTGCCAGCTCTATGGCAACGGCTGTGTTTGCAGGGTTACTGTTGCGTAATTGGTATCGATACATGCCATTTCTTCTGCTTTTTTGGGCAGTATTGTTAGGTTATAGCCGAATTTACTTAGGTGTACATTATCCGTTGGATGTGATCACGGGAATGGCTTTTGGCGGACTGATAGGTTGGTTATTCTTCCAACTTCAATGGTGGTATCGCAGGCGAACTACTTCAGCTTTGTGACCAAATAGAGGTCCCGCCACAACCGGGTCTTGTGCGAGGAATCATCTTTACCCTTTGCGTTCATATCGTAACGGGTCACTTTCCGAAGTGAATAGTGAGAAAAAGTCTCTTCAAAAGCAGTTTGTTCTTCTTCGGTGACCAAGACACCAAAACGCTTTGTGTCGGGTATTTCTATTTTGCCTTCCTGTTTTATCACAGGTAGTTTTGCTCCGTAATCCCACACCAGTTCAGGGGTCACAAAAGAATATTCATAAACCACCACCTCCTCTTCCAACTGCCAAGCTCGCAGTTGGGAGAGTCCCTTGTATTCGGGATTTACGGTAAGTGCCTTTGCCAATGGCATTCCAAAACAGATGACAGCCACGATAAAGGAGATGGTGAGATAAAACACGGGACGTATTTTTCTTCGGAAAAGATGTCGGAATAGCAACACGCCAATCCCCGCCAAGCTAACTGAAAGCAACACAAACCATATCCATTTACCGGCTAAGGCGTCCTTCAGAAGAAAATATCCCGCAATTGGAAATATCAGACCGATGCTTGCGATCAATCCGAAATTAAAGTAGACAGGCCATGTTTCGCGTTTATCCTTTATTTCTGAAAACCTTCGGAAGAGATATTCTATATAAAATGCGGTATTCAATGCTAACGGAATGAGCACCGGTAGCAGATAGCGCGATTTTTTCTCGGGGATGACAGATAAGAGCACGACTGAAACCAGGGTCCACAGAAAAGTGAACAAGTATGCTTTTTTATCAAACACCCGGTCTTTTAGGTATGGATACAGCAGCCCTATAAAGGCAGGGATGGTCCACACACCACTTTGAGTAAAGAAACTCCAATAGTAGTAGAACGGACGCACGTTGTATCCGGTCCAATTCTCTGTTTCCCTTCGGGTGATCTCGGCAACGGCTTCGGGATCGTAGGTATACGTATACCAGTGCCACCACCCGGAAAGCACCAGACTTATTAGCAGGAATAGCAAAAGCGGAAGTGTCCTCTTTTTAAAATGTTTGTACCTGTATACAATTCCGAAGGAGATCAAAAATGGCAACAGCAGCGCATAGGCCGAAACGGGCCCCTTGCTCATAAAACTAAATCCGAAGAAAATACCCGCCAGAACAGCCGTTTGAAACAGTCTTCTCTCTTCAGTAAAAAAGCGGTATAAGTTGTAGATACACACCATCATAAATGCATGGGTGAAGATGTCCCACTGACCGTTACGTCCGGCAAATACAACATAGAAAGAGGTCGCTAAAATGAGCGACCCCACGAAGGCATAGGTTTTTTGTTGGGTTAGTTTTAGTGCTAGGCGATAGGAAAATAGCACTAAGAGTAGCGTTATCAAAGCAGCCGGAAGTCGTAAGGCGGTCAAACTTTTAAGTCCGAAGATCGCCGCCGACAATGCTGTAAGCCATGTTGGCAGTGGAGGTTTTTGGTATCTGGGTTCGCTATTCAAAGTGGTGAGCAACCAGTTGCCATCCTGCAGCATCTCTCGTGCTGTTGTAAAATTACGGGCTTCCATGATATTTACGTACAGAGCGTCGAGATTGACAAAGAAGATCCCTACACAAGTAAGGACCAATAATAAGACGTATCTGTTCTCAGGAATTCGCATGTAATTGTTTTTTCCAGATAAAAATATTGCGGATATAAATGATCAAACCGGCTACATGCCCTACGAAGAGTACAGGGTCCTTTCGGAAGATCGCATAGGTAAGAATCAGGGAAGCACCTAACACGCTCATTCGCCAGAAACCAACCGGGAGTTGGGATGTTTTGGTGCGTTCACTATACATCCACTGGTACACGAATCGCAGTGTGAACAGGACCTGAGATACAATTCCCAAGAGGAGCAACCAAAACGGGATGTCTTCGTTCTTAAATAATTTATTAAGGTCGTATTCACCATTATTGTACGCATAGACCACCACGATCATTGGAAAGACCAACAGGAACCATTGCATGGCTTTAGGAGATTTGCGCCACTCTCCTTGCAACTGTAAATTACGTATATAGATGTAGTAGGTGAGGGCTTGTCCTAACATGATGGCAAAGTCATCCCGAAGATGTCCGTACACAAACAGCAGGAAGGAAGCCAACAAGCTTAATTTCCAGAAGAGAGAAGGAGTGACAACGCGTTTGCTTTTTTCTGAAAGGATCCACTGCACGATAAGCCGCCCCGAGAAGAGGAGCTGTGCCAAGAAACCTATGCCATAAATAAGCCAGTTGCTCATCCTTTACTTTTGATCTCGTAATTGATATACTTTTTCTTCATCCAAAGGTAGGCAAAGCAATCCATGAGCGGGCCAATAAGACGGTTCCAGACCCCAAACTTGGCAGTTCCTGCAATGCGGGGAAAATGTTGTACCGGCACCTGAAGCACCTTGCCGTTTTGCAAGAGGATCATGGCAGGAAGAAAACGATGCAGTCCTTTAAACATAGGAATTCGTTTGGCGAAATCCGTTTTGATCACTTTTAGCGGGCAGCCTGTATCATCCATCCCGTCATTAGTAAATGCCCGGCGAATACCATTTGCGATCTTGGACGACATGTTCTTTACAAAAGAATCCTTTCTGTTGGCGCGAACCCCGGTCACGAGATCATATGTATCGATATGTGCTAACAGTAGATTGAAATCTTCGGGGGCTGTTTGCAGATCGGAATCGATGTACCCCACCAACGGACTCTCTACATGATCGAATCCTGCTTTGATCGCGGCACTAAGACCTCGGTTGTCTTTAAAATTTATGTAATGGAATGCCTCATTTCGGTCGCAGATCGCCTCAATTAGTTCTTGACTCTTGTCTTTGGACCCGTCGTTCACGAACAAGATAGCCGTTTTTTTTATGGCGATTTGCGTATAGGCCAGTAGTTCTTTTTCAACCCGATCCAGATTATCCTCTTCATTATAGACAGGAACGATGATGGTAAATTCGTACATGAAATGTGCGTAAAGGTTTTTGCAAAAGTATTTCTTTTTTGAACAATGGGCAGAAATTAAATAAGAACTGTAAAAAAGATGCTATTTTGCAGTCGTAAATAATTTCTATGAAGGTTTTAGTTACCGGGGCAGCGGGCTTTATAGGTTCTCATACAGCCGAACGATTAGCAGCTATGGGATATGAAGTGGTGGCCCTTGACAATTTTTCCAATTACTACGATGTTTCTTTAAAACGTAAGAATGCTCAATCATTGGCCCAAAAAGGAATTGAGGTAAAAAAGGTAGATCTGCGTACCGATGACCTAAGTTCTTTTATCAATGAATCCATCTCTCATATCTTTCATTTTGCGGCCCAGCCCGGAATTTCAAGTGATAGTAGTTTTGAAGATTACTTCAGTAATAATTTCTTCGGAACCCAACGAATGATCGACGCCATGATGCCGCTTTCTGAAGTTCCTTTCTTTGTTAATATTGCAACCTCGTCCATTTATGGACTGGAAGCCACATTATCGGAAGATGAAGCACCCATGCCGGCCTCTTGGTACGGCGTTACAAAACTGGCGGCAGAACAACTTGTACTTGCCTATACCCGGAGAACCCTTCTTAAGGGCTGTTCCCTTCGGCTATATTCGGTATATGGACCAAGGGAACGCCCGGATAAACTGTACACGCGATTGATTGATTGCGGCTTGAATGATAAATCTTTTCCTTTGTATGAAGGGAGCTTGGAACACCTTCGAAGTTTTACGTATGTACAGGACATTGTAGATGGTATCGTGAGCGTATTGGGCAAAGAGGCGGTGTGTAACGGCGAGATCTTCAACCTTGGCACCGAAGAAGAAAACACTACCGCTACCGGACTTGCTACCGTAGAGGCTATCCTTCAGAAAAAAATAAAGATAGCGCATAAACCACCGCGTCCCGGGGATCAATCTCGCACGTGTGCAAACATTGATAAAGCGAGAAAAATACTTCAGTATAATCCTAAGACTTCTTTAAGATCAGGACTGGAAGCACAGGTGGAATGGTTTCGAAATTCCTTTTAAAATACTAAAAGACAATTTGCTAGTTATTGATATGTAAAAATATAGACTTGTTGAAGCTTGTACTTGGATACTATACGTTTCTATATTCACCTGTGCATCGAGTGTCAATTTGTCAATCTTTTTATTATTCTCAACTTCCTAGGGAAAGGATTATTATAAGCGCACCTTTTCCTGTTCAGAAGGCGGCTTCCTCCTAGGCTTTACATACTCTTTTTAATATTTTGATAAATCATTATTGTACGCTGGTTTTGAGGAGAACACTATTTGAACTTTTCTAATAAAGGCAGGTACTATCGCATCGATAAAATCACGAGTGCCGCTTCAAAGGGAGTGGTTTTGTTGTTAGATAAGAGTGCAAGTTGAGCTTCCATCGCTTTTTTTACTTTCGGAGAGCGGAAAAATTCATTTTTTAAGGTATTCTCAATTGTTTGGAGCAACCAGAATTTATTTTGCTGATTCCTTTTCTCGGAAAAGTAACCATTGTTTTTTACTGTTTCAAAATAGAGGGAGATCATCTCCCAAACGGCATCGATCCCTTCATTCGTTAAAGCACTGCAGGTAAGTGTTTTAGGGGTCCAGTTGCTTTCCTTGGGAGGATACAGATGTAAGGCTCTGTTAAACTCCAGTTTTGCCAGCTTTGCTGCCTTAATATTCTCTCCATCGGCTTTGTTGATAACAATGGCATCTGCCATTTCCACGATACCGCGCTTTATCCCCTGGAGTTCATCTCCTGCTCCGGCCAATTTCAGCAATAAAAAGAAATCGGTCATGGAATGTACTACAGTTTCGCTTTGTCCTACCCCGACGGTTTCTATAATAATGGTGTCGAATCCCGCTGCTTCACACAAAAGGATCGCCTCACGGGTCTTTCTGGCCACACCTCCCAATGAATCACCGCTGGCAGACGGACGAATAAACGCATTGGGATGTCGTACAAGAGCTTCCATACGGGTCTTATCCCCCAGAATACTTCCGCCACTTACGGAGCTACTGGGATCTACTGCCAGGACCGCTACCTTAAAGTCCTTTTCTACGAGCAACGTGCCAAATGTTTCAATAAAAGTACTTTTTCCCACGCCCGGAACTCCTGTGATCCCAATGCGAATAGAGGAATTAGCATGCGGAAGACATGCCTTGATAAGGGCTTTGGCATCTTCTTGATGTTTTTCAGCCGTACTTTCAATTAAAGTAATCCCACGCGATAGTGCGGTTTTGTCTCCCTGTAGGATAGCTTCGGAAAGCTGTGTGACAGAGGGAGCACTTTTTCGTTTTTCCTGGATCTTTTTTGCCACAGACGGACTAACCGCCGGAAGCGGTGTTACCCCTTCTTTTTCTGAAAGGGCTCCGGTATGTTTTTGCTTTTTGGTCACTTCCGAAATTTATGACAATTTTATGAATATCGACTTTTTTAGCCGGTTTTTCGATAGTATATTGACTCTTCTTAAACTAAAAACAACTACTATGAAAACTTTATATGAAGCTACTTCTACTGCGGTAGGAGGGAGAGCGGGTCACGTGCAAACCGAAGATGGACCTATCGACATGAATCTTTCGGTGCCTAAATCCATGGGTGGTGACGGGGGTGATGGTGCCAATCCGGAACAATTCTTTGGGTGTGCTTATGCTGCTTGCTTTGGTGGTGCCGTTCAGGTGATCGCCAAAAAGAAAAAGATAGAACTAAGTGACGATTTTAGTGTGACTGCGACCATTGGTTTTTGCGAAGATGAGGATGGAGCTTTTCTTGAAGCAACGTTGGACTGCTATATTCCGGGAGTGGATGTAAAGACGGGGGAAGACC
Organism: Altibacter lentus; assembly: GCF_000746845.1. Taxonomy (GTDB): domain Bacteria; phylum Bacteroidota; class Bacteroidia; order Flavobacteriales; family Flavobacteriaceae; genus Altibacter; species Altibacter lentus. The sequence continues at coordinate 2,972,953 of NZ_KN050846.1, forward strand.
TAATTAACAAGGCACACAAGATCTGCCCTTTTTCGAAAGCGACACGTGACAATATAACCGTTACTTTAAATTTGTTATTGGATGAATAACAATGTAAAGTGTCTGTAAAAAAAAGCCCTGTGAGAACAGGGCTTTTTTTACATCGCTTTTAAATTAATTATTTTTCCGGAGTCATTATTTTTTTTTTCCTCTGCCTCAGGTGCGTCCTCTTTTTCGGTAATGGCTTCTTCTCTTGTGGCAGCTTCCTTTTTAAAAGGATTTACTTTGTGCTGTTCTGCCTGTTTCGCATACCATGTGAGTTGCTTTTTTTGTTTTTCCAACATCGCAATGATGGGTTCCGGTAAAGCATTGTTGTCGATCAATTCTTGATAGCGCTTAATGTTGTTCTTATCACGCGCAATGCATTGATTGATGATTATTTCGGCATTGAAGTGTTCTAATGCGTCCTTGATCTCGTGCCAGGTACGGTCTATATTACCTTTATCGGCGTCTTCTTTTAAAGGTTCAATATCTCTGGAATGTAATTCATTGGAAATATCATGACTCATCCTGTTTCGTTCGACGGCCATATAGTTCAAAAATCGCTTTAACTCGGTCGTTTGAGCATCCTGAGCAGCATTATAGTACAATTTCTCGGCTTCGAAGCTCGCTACGAGAAGGCGGTTAAGTTTATTAAAGTCAGCGTATTTCTTTTCCATACATGCAAGTGATTAATCAAATATAGTGCAATTTCAGTACGCTTCTAATTACTTTATAAGTATTTTAAGCTAAAATTTCGTTAATAGTTGCAACGCGAAAAAAAATCAATCGTCTTTAGTCCGAACAGCAACCAAAAAAACCATCAAGTTTGTCGAATTCATTACTTGTTGAGCAATGTAAACAACGCAATCGCAAGGCGCAACTTAAACTCTATGAGCAATACTGCGACGGCATGTTTATCGTAGCACACCGGTATTTACGCGACACTGCAGCGGCAGAAGATGCCATGCAAGAAGCGTTTATTAAAGCGTTTCAGAAATTACACCAGTACAAAGGGGACGTCACCTTTGGTGCCTGGTTAAAGAGGATCGTGATCAATACTTGCTTAGACAGTATTAAAGCACGAAAGATGCAAATGTATGCCATCAACGAAGAGGTAATGAGCATCACAGAAGAGGAAACAGGGTGGCAGGTGGCAGACGAAACAACCTATGAAGAAGTGCTGCAGGCTATTGAGAAGCTTCCGGAAAATTATCGAACCGTGGTACAATTATATCTTTTGGAAGGATACGACCATCAGGAGATCGCTGAAATTCTCGATATTTCAGAAAGCGCGTCTCGCACCAATCTCCATAGGGGAAAAACACAGTTAAAAGAACAATTAAAGCATTTAAACTATGGCACAGGATATTAGAAAATTGATGCAAGAGCAGCGTCCTAAAGGCCCCGTCCTGCCAAAACGCCACAAAGAGCGATTTGAAGCTAGGCTGGATACAGCTTTTGTGGAAGAAGAAACGCCAGGAAGTAAGGGGAAGAATGAAACTTTTTTCTGGTTAAAGATTGCAGCTATGGTTGTGGTTTGCTTCGGAATAGGCTTCTTTACCTACCAGCAATGGAATGGCGAGGGAACAGCCCCCATGGCCGAAACCTCTGTAGAGACAGCGAATGTAAACAAAGAAGCCGTGGCACAGATGACCTTAGGAGATATTTCTCCCGATTTGAAGAAGGTAGAAAACTATTATCTCACCGGGATCAATATGCAATTAGCCTCTCTTCGCACCGGCGATGAGAACAAAGAACTTATTGACGGGTATATGCAGCGTTTAAGTGAACTGGATGCCGAATACACCCTTCTTAACACCGAATTGAACGAAGTGGGCCCAACGGAGGCAACCATCACCGCTTTGATCGATAATTTGAAATTACGTTTGGAATTGCTGTTCAAACTTAAAAACAAATTAAAAGAACTAAAAAATCAAAACAATGAAGAATTTAAACCAATTGAAACATAATATAAGTTTCCTCGTATGTCTTGGTATAGGTGTGATGACCTTCGCACAATCCAAGCACGTAGAAACCTTCAGTGTAAGTGATGATGTACTGGTAACTGTTAATACGTCACATACCAATGTCATCTTCGAGACCTGGAATAAGGATAAGGTAGAGGTAGAAGCCTTTGTAGATGGTGAAAAGCTTTCAGAAAAAGAACGGGAAAAGATTTTTAAAGATTGGAAGTTCGACATTCTGGGCAATAGTAAAAAAGTGGTGATCACATCTAATGCCGGAACCACAATGGAATGGCGGGGTATGGAATCGCTGTCGGGAATGGACGCTTTAAAGGAACTGGAATTCCTGGGACCCATGATGGAGAACATGCCGCTAATGCTGGAGTTTAAAATGCCGCCTTTACCGGACGATGTGATGAAGGGCATGGGTGACCTCCAATTCGATTATGAGGCATTTCAAAAAGATGAAGAAGGATATATGAAGAAATGGGAAAAAGAGATAGAGAAGCGCTTCGGAAAGGATTTTGAGAAGAAAATGGAAGCTTGGGGTGAAAACTTCGCCATGCAATGGAATGAGAAGCACGGAGACAGTATTAGCGAAGCGTGGGAACAGAAGATGGAGGCGTGGGGTGAGAATTTTGGAAAGCGCATGGAAGTATGGGGCGAGAAATTTGGCGAGGAAATGGAGAAATGGGCCGAAGAGCTAGAGAAACACCACGAAGAACAAGGAGGTAATTTCAGTAAGCAAGTGATCACCAGCCCCAATGGGAAGTCGATCATTATACAGAGTGACGGCAATTTTAAATCGAAAGCCTTAAAATCGAATAAGACCATCATCATTCGTATGCCGAAGAACGCCAAGACCGAGATCAATGTTCGTCATGGAGAGATTAAAATGGCCGATGCTTATAATATTAAAGCAACGCTTAACTATTCACCGTTTACCGCAACCAGTGTTGATGGGGGGAAGACCCTCATCAGCGCTGCGTATGCACCGGTAACTGTTGGGAACTGGAAGGATGGTGTCTTACAATTAAAATTTGTGGATAAGTGCAGTCTCAATCTGGTGGAAGACATTCATTTAAATGCAAATTCAAGTAATGTAATTATCAATACGGTCTTTAATAACGCCAATCTCTCGGGATCTTTCGGGAACTTACTTATTAAAGCGGTTTCTAATGATTTCTCAAGCCTTAATATCGTTTTAGAAAATACCGATGCTACCTTGGATCTCCCCTCCAGTCCGTTCTCATTTTTATATAATGGTAAGAAATCTACGTTGCTCTATCCAAAATCACTTCAGCTTAAAAGTTCCAAGAACAATGACAGGGTATTGGTAAAGGGGTTTAATAAATCGAATACGGCTTCCAAAACGGTTACTATCAATGCGACTTACAGTAACGTAAAGATGCAATAAAGGGTATGGCCCGTCCATTCCTACTTGTAAACAATTCACTCTTCTTCATAAAAAAAGCCACCCTGAGGTTGTCTAAACAACATTCAAGATGGCTCCTTCAACTAAATACAAACGTTCTTAAGCGTCACTGTTCAGTTTCTTGGTGAGATAGAACCCGCTAAAGAGTCCAACACCTGCCATAAAGAAAATAGTACCCGGATAAGCGACCTCTTCCTCCACACCTAAGTGGGTGTTAAGAATTGCCGCAATAAAGATTCCCAGGCCAATCCCCATGCTAAGCAAAGCAAGATTGATAATGATGACCTTCCAAATAGGGGTCACCTTGCGGTCCTTTCCGTAAAAAATAGAGGCGTCCGCTCCTTTCTCGATCAAGGCAAGACGTTCTCGGTTCCTTGCTGAAATGAATAAATAATAGATTCCGAAGAGCACTCCGAAAATAATTGGTATTACAATAACTTCTGATCCCATACTTTTGTTTTTTTGTTCTGCGATTGCCGCAGAGGGTTATTGGTTCTGTTCGTTTTTTTAAGTAAGACGGCTTTACTATCCGCTCGGTTACATATTTCGTGTTTTTTTATTTCTGAAGGATTCCTGTAACCAAACCTATTCTTCCGGCGTCTTATCTGTAAATGAACCTTACCACTGACCAATATTACATCGAAAAGACGATGCAAGGCGACACGCAGGCCTTTGGTGTATTGGTGGAACGGTATCAGGACTTTATTTACACTATCACTTTGCGTATGGTCAAGAACAGGGAGGAAGCAGAAGAGGTCGCGCAGGATAGTTTTATCAAGGCGTTCGAGTCCTTAGCAAGCTTTCGTGGGGAGTCAAAATTCTCGAGTTGGTTGTACAGTATTGCGTACAGAAAAGCACTGGACCGGCTAAGGCAGCAGCAACGAAAGCGAACCACGCAACTGGTGGAGGAAGCCACCGAAGGAGATGCTGTTTTGGTAGAGAACGCCTTGCACTATCTGGAAGCAAAGGAACGCAGTGAGATCATTCAGGAGGCCATCATGAAATTACCGGAAGAGGAAGCGGCGATCATCACGTTCTATTATTTTGAAGCGCAATCGGTGAAAGAAATAGCTGCGATCACATCGCTTACAGAGGATAATGTGAAGATCAAACTTTTCCGAAGCCGAAAAAAATTATATACCTTACTAAAACAATTTGTAATTCCCGAAATAACGAAATACAATGGACAAGCAATCTAAAGCAGAAGAAGCATTTATAAAGAAGAGCGTGCAGGAAGCGGGTCTGTTAAAACCTTCTCTTGATTTTTCGCAACGGGTCATGACCGCTGTTGCCAAGAACGCAGCTGCCAAAACCGTGTATCGCCCCCTTATCGCTAAGCCGGTATGGGTTCTTTTGGGTTTTATGGTCGCAGCGTGTATCCTGATACTGTTCTTTTTCCCTTCGGAAGGAATTTCGTTGTTCGACCGCTGGGAGTGGGTCAAATTATCCAATATTGAATTTTCTGTTCCAACGCTCGAACTTTCAAAAACGGTTACTTACGCTATTGGTTTTTTGGTATTGTTTTTAGTGCAGATCCCTTTTCTGAAGCGTACGTTCATTTCAGGAGGGTAAGGGTTCTTTCCGCTTCATAAAAAAAGCAGCGATCGCCGAGATCACAATACCTCCAACCAAAGCTCCTATCGCCGATTGCATCATGTAATTAGTGATATTGAAATATTCATTGGCGGCTTTTAGGGTCATGGTTTTATTGGTCACTGAATAGTCTATCACATTATTGAAGTATTCCGGAGTGATGTAGTTGTGTGTAATATATTGTCCCAAAGGAGAAAGCAGGGCAACGAAGACCGCCATGACTACACCACTAAAAAAGGCTTGTTTCCAGCTTATCACCTTGTTGTAATAGCGTCGGCGTTTTTCGCGCATCTCCAGCACATACATAAGGGCAGCAAAAGGAAGGAAGAGTAAGGTGAGCCAGTAATGATCGGCAATGTTCTCATCATGCCATCCTAATGTTTTTTCGAGCAGCATCCAGACCAAGGCCATAATGGTAAAGATAAAAGCCCATTTTAGTTCGATCGTAATTTTTTTCATGAACAGTTAGATTGAATCATCCCGAAGATACTAAAAAGATATGGGTAGCTTTATTCTGAAAAATAAAAAAACCTCTGAAAAAAATTCCAGAGGTTTTTCCTGAAAAAAATTACTAACTAGCTACTGCTTAATAATTCGGAAGGTTTCAAAGTTTTCACCGGAATTTAGCTTCACAAAGTAAACACCACTTGCATAAGCTGAAAAGTCTAATTCTCCTTTCATAGTGCCTACTGTTTGTGTAGTTATTTCAACTCCTGTAATACTGTAAACTGTCGCAGTATCGATCTCAACTTGTGAAGAGAACTGAAGGCGTTCCTGTACCGGATTAGGATACAGAATCGTAGCGCTAAGGGCATTCTCTGCTACGTCTAATACAGCTTCACACGAAATATCCATTATGAAGTTTCCAAATGCAGTTCCATTTCCTTCGATCATGATGTAATAAGTACTAAACCCATCCGATTCAAATGTAAGTTGGGATTGGTCACCACAATAATCATTGTTCACTGCGATCTCGGTACCTGAGCAATCAGAGAATACGCGTATGAATGAGTCGAAGGTAGTTCCCGATCCGCACAGAGAAATTGTAACATGCTCTGGTGTTCCTGTTCCTTCGTAGGAATAATAAACATCATTCGATGCTTCACCAATAGAATCTGTAGCAAATTCGGTTGTTCCGGTAATTGTTTCACCACAGGCAACCGGAAGAGCACCTTGGCATTCGTCATTCACAATATTAAAACTACATGTTATTGCCAACTCAAAACTACCCGCATGAGAACTGGAATATCCTTCTACCATGATATAGTAAGTAGAAACCCCGTCCGATTCAAACATCAAATTGGGTTGATTCTCACAAGAACTGTCATTAAAGGCGAGTTGATTGCTTAAGGAACAATCTGAAAATACTCGTATGGTCGTTGGGAAATTTGTATTCGGGCTACACGCATTCAAGGTTATGAATTCCGGTGTTCCGTTCCCGGTATAGGAATAATATACATCCGGCGAACCGTTTCCTCCGGAGTCGGTTCCAAAAATGGTAGAATTGGTTACTACATCGCCACAGGTTAATTCCGGGGCGTTCTGACAGCTATCATTTATTGGCGTTGCCGGCAACTGTAAACGGAAGGTGAAAAGATCTCCCCAAGGCCCAATAGTGGGATCATATCCCCAACCGGTTATGAATTCACCATTGGGAGACATGGCATTAGGAGCATAGACAGGGCTGGCACCCATATCATATCCTAAAGTATTTGTAACAAAGCTGTTAAAATCCTGCAGGCCTCCGTTTGGAGTCCATACGAAGGGAACATTCGGATCCCACGGACCAATTTGAAAGTATCCAATTACAATAGATGCATCATGATTGATAGCGGTAACGTGTCCTTGTCCGTTAGCGGCAAGCGTTCCCAACATAATGACCCCGGTCGATTCACTCCAAATCCATGGTTCTCCGTTTGTAACCCAATCACTGCGTCCTCCAATCCAATTGCCATCGGCAGAGATTGCGGTAGCTTCACTTAGTTGATTGTTTTCATCGGTTGGATCACCATTTGGATCAAGAAGAAGATATTCATTAGGTAAGTAATCGCCATTAGCATCTTTTCGCCATACAGCCGATTTCCAGGGACCGTTGTAATCTTGCCACCCTACGACGATACTTCCGTCAATATTTGCTGCCTGCGCCCGGGTTCCGCGGTTGATATCGGCATAGAGGCTTCCCAGGTTTACGATACCGTCTGCGGCTGTCCACACACAAGCATTGGTTGTTAGTCCCGTGTTATTTGGATTAGGGGTTACCCAGGCACTTCCCACTACTGTAGAACCATCGCCTGAAATGTTATAAGCACTGCTCAAACCTGCATCCACGGGCTGGTTCAAATGTCCAAGTGGTGTCCAAGTTTCGGTGGTGACATCGTACACTGCCATCACGGAATAATCGTTCCCTTGATAAGTGTCCATTATGGCACCAGTAATAAAATTACCATCTTCCGAGAATTTCGCTGAGCCTCCATGACCCAGGCCGGGAGCGACGCCTCCTATGGGAGTGAACGTGTCGTTGTCAGCATCCCAAATGGAATAAGAACCGCCCTGTGCTTCATAACCAACGATCAATCCGTCATTGGAAACGCCGGTGGTTTCAAAAAAGGTCGGCTTTACCACGAATTGGGCAAATAAACTACCTGTGCCAACGACACAAGCAAAAAGCGTGAGTAACATAGTTTTTTTCATTGTAATAGTTTTTAATTAATTGTAAGTTCTTCTAAGCATTTTAATCAGACCGTGAGGAAGACTGCTTAGTAATTTAATGTGACGCAATGTAGGTGTGAAATGTCTATATAAAAAGAAGAGACCTTTTAGAATTCACGAATTTTAAAAGACAAAAAAATATGTAAATAACTGTAAAACAGGGGGTAGTAACGTAATTCTATTGAAGTGCGAAATACGGTGCCGAAAACCGGATTTAATTGTTTTTTAGCTTGTTTTCTAAGTTTTTGAGACTACGTTCCGATCTGATGATAAATCGGATGAGGAAAATAAAAGATAGGATGGTCAAACAGATTAGTAAAATTTCCAAAGGGGTATACCATCGATGCAATTGTTCGATTTCATCGGCTCGCTCTTCGGTGATATTCCAGAGTGATTGATTGATGGACTTTCGCTCTGAGATCTTGGTTTCTTTTTGAAGGGTCAAATACTTATCTCGAAAGAGGGTGTAATTCTCCCAGTCATTAAGCGCTAGGTAATTATTGGAGAGTCCTTCATACAACCCCCGGTTTAAGATGAGATCTCCAACATGTTCTGCTTTATCTAAGGCCCCGTTTAAAATAATAATGGCTTCCGGATACTTCCCTTCACGTGTCTTTATTTCAGCCAGTCCTTTTTCAGCGAATGCTATAAGACTGGGAGCATCGATCCTATCGGCGTGGATGATGGATTTAACGTAACTGGTTTCAGCCGCCTCCATGTTGTCCAATGATAACAAACAATTACCCTGGTTGTAGTAACAAATGCTTACGTTGGCGTTCATAATTGGATTGGAAAGTGTTTGCTGGTAGGCTTCGATAGCTTTGTCAAAATATTTCAACGCAATCTCACAACTCATCTGCTCCCGATATATAAACCCTCGTAGAATAGCGTTATATCCTAAATAGGTTTGTATGGAGTCTTGTCGCGGATAACTTTCTATCAATACCAATGCTTCATCCAGATAGTCGATAGCTTTGTCATAAATTTTCAGGTCCTGATACTGTCCCCCGATCCGGTTCAGGATGTTCATCTTTTGTTTGTCGTCTTTTATTTCGGACAAATAATCCGTAACCAGAAGCACATATTCCAACGACTTCTCATAATCTCTTTTGGACGAATAGGAGGTAGAGAGGGAAAGCAAGGCGCTTATCTTATATTTTACAGGAGTTTCTTTATGCTCTAATACACCCGATGCGATTTCAATGGCCTTGTCCGGATTCTCATACACGAGTTTATTCGCCATGGTTAAAAGACTGTCCGCTTGTTTTTGGGAAAATCCTGAAACACTCATGCATAGGTAGAGCAGGCAAAAGGATATAGGGATATAATTAGACAGTTTCATATGCTTTTCGGGAGTCTGATGAATGTTGCTGGGCGTTCAGCAGATCAATGAATACCGTAGGAGGTATTCCTGTCACCGACTTAAAAACGGTGGCAAAACTGCTATGGGATGAAAAGCCGCTCTCTTCAGCCAAATAACTTATTTTATAGTGCAGATAGGTGCTGTTGTGCTTTAGTTTATCAATGATATAATTAATACGCAACTCGTTTATATAACTGTTGAAGTTTTTATCTTTATGCGTATTAATGACTTCTGAAAGGTATTTTGTATTCGTATCGAACTGCGAGGCCAAAAGTGCCAGTGACATATCCTGTTTCGTAAAATGAACAGAGTTTTCAAACTGAGCTAATTTCTCTATGAGCATTTGCTCGGTTTCTTTGGGGATATTGGTGCTCTTGGAAGGTTCTTTCTTTGGTTCTTCGTTCTGCTCTTTACGTTTCTCCCGATTCTCGAAATAGTCTAAAAATTTCTGATATTGATCGGTTCTGTAACGATATCTTACTTTTAAAGTGCCCCACGTAAGCAAAATCAAGAGGAGTACGCCAGCTACAATTACCAGATTTCGTTGGTGATTCGATGCTACAAGATCCCTTTTTCCGGCGTGGTTGGCATTGGTGTAATTGAATACAGAGTTTACTGCGTTGTCTTCATCGGTTTCCACTTCGTTGGAAAGTATGGCAGCTGTCTCTTTAAAGGAATAAAAATTGTCGGAATCCTCAAGAGCCATATAATTGATCGCAAGGCTTTCTACAATTGCATATCTATAGCGTTTGTTGGGTAGTTTTTTTGAAATGAAAAGCGCTTGCTCCAAACTTTCAATTGCTTGGGAATATTCTTTTTTTATAAAATGAACTTCCCCCAACTGGTGCAGAACGATCATTTTTTGAAAATCATTGGGATAGGCATCATCAGCATGGCCGAGTACTTCGTTCAATTGTTCGAACGCCGTATACGGAGGCAACGCCTTTGCGTATACTTCGGTAAGCAAGATTTGTGTTTGGTTCACCAACGGCAGATTGGGGATCTTTTCAAAAAAGCCTTTTGCCAGAGATAAACGGGAAAGCGCTTCGGTATAGTTTTCTTGCTCAATAAGATCATGGGCAAGAAGTAAGGCTTTTCCGCCTTGCAGATAGTTTGTAAATGTCTGTTTGTCTTCTGAAGTCAAAATCGCTTCAGTAAACTCAAAGTACTTCTCGGCAGCCAGGTCCAGTCCAAATAGGTTGAGTGCGTAAATACCAAAGGCATTGATCTCCAATTGCTGCTCTACGTTCTTTGTGGCTTCTGCCAGTTTTTTAGCTTCCAGGGTGGACGTTACCATCTTTTCGAATTCGCCCGTAACATAGTATGCTCTACCACTAAGAAGATGTGCCTGAATGATCTCAGGGGCGCTTTCTGAATTTTGAATGACATGCTGAGCGATCTTTACGGACTGTTGGGGCTGTGAGAAGAGAACCTGCTGTCCATCGGATAGCATGTCACTAAAATCTTTGCTGGTCTGCGCCGATAAGGTGACACAGAAAAGGATAAAGAGCCAAAAAAAACGAAAAAATAACATCACTTTTTTTATAAATGTAGCATTTTTATGGTGATCTGCCTTATGACCTAGCCATACAAATGTATACTTTTAATGGGATGGAACAGTGGATGGGAGGTCAAAAAAAACCCCCGTAACTATTGTTAAGGGGGTATTGCTGTTATTAAACAAAAGGCTATTCATCTACTAACACCCAATCGCCCTTATCTAGAAGGGGAATGGCCTGTTTGTACTTCATTGTTTTGTTCTCACCGCTCATAACATGTTTTATCGTCACTTTGTCATTACGTCCAATCTTGGGACGGTCGCGTACAATAGTTTCGGTAATTTGCTGGCGTTGTGTATTTCCGGCGGAGCGAGACTGTGCTGCCCGTTCGTCCATATTAGGGATCTCTTCTTTTTGCTCGCTTAGCTTTTCTTTGGATCTTACTTCACGGGCTTCCTGGATCTGCTGTTGATTCTCCTGTGGCAGTTCTCCCTTGAAGAGGAACGAGATCACTTCTTTGTTCACCTTCTCTATCATCGCTTTGAACAACTCAAAAGCTTCGAATTTATAGATCAATAAAGGGTCTTTCTGTTCGTGCACCGCCAACTGTACAGATTGTTTCAATTCGTCCATTTTGCGAAGGTGCGTCTTCCAGGCGTCATCGATGATCGCTAAAGTGATGTTCTTTTCAAAATCATTGATGAGCTGCTTTCCTTCGGTCTCATACGCCTTCTCAAGGTCGGTGGCGACATTTAAGGTTTTAATACCGTCTGTGAATGGAACAAGAATTCGCTTGTATTTGTCCTTTTGTGTCTCATACACATTCTTGATCACGGGAAAGGCCGTCTCTGCGCTACGGGTCATTTTTTCCTGATAGTGCTTATAGGCTGCTTTGTAGATGGTTCCGGCGATCTGCTTCACATCCCATTTCTCGAATTCTGCTTCGGAAACAGGAGAACTCATAGAGAAATAACGGATCAACTCAAATTCAAAGTTCTTATAATCCTGCGCCAGTTTGTTCGTTTCTGCGATCACTTCCGAAGTATCGTAGATCATATTAGCGATATCCACCCGCAGTCGTTCACCAAAAAGAGCGTGATATCTGCGTTTGTAGACCACTTCACGCTGTGCGTTCATTACATCATCGTATTCCAGCAATCTTTTTCGGATACCAAAGTTGTTCTCTTCTACTTTCTTTTGGGCACGCTCAATAGATTTGGAGATCATAGAGTGTTGGATCACTTCGCCTTCTTTCAAGCCCATTCGGTCCATCATCTTCGCAATACGTTCACTTCCAAAGAGACGCATTAGATTATCCTCCAGCGAAACGTAGAACTGTGAACTTCCGGGATCTCCTTGTCGTCCGCTTCGTCCGCGTAACTGTCTGTCGACTCGTCGGGAATCGTGGCGTTCGGTACCTACAATGGCCAAGCCTCCGGCTTTTTTCACTTCTTCCGAAAGCTTGATATCCGTACCACGTCCTGCCATATTGGTAGCGATAGTTACCATACCACTCTTTCCGGCTTCTGCAACGATGTCGGCCTCTTTCTTGTGAAGTTTTGCGTTTAAGACATTGTGTGGAATATTCCGAATGCTTAACATCCTGCTTAAAAGTTCAGAGATCTCTACCGAAGTAGTACCGATCAATACAGGGCGTCCGGCCTTTGAAAGATCGGTCACTTCGTCGATCACCGCATTGTATTTTTCTCGTTTTGTCTTATAGATCTTATCTTCCCGGTCATGACGGGCAATAGGGCGGTTGGTGGGGATCTCGACCACATCCAGTTTGTAGATCTCCCACAACTCTCCGGCTTCGGTCACTGCCGTACCTGTCATCCCTGCCAGTTTGCGGTACATTCTAAAGTAATTTTGAAGGGTGATGGTAGCGAAAGTTTGTGTAACGGCCTCGATCTTCACATTCTCCTTGGCTTCAATCGCTTGATGCAGTCCGTCGCTGTATCGGCGACCGTCCATGATACGTCCCGTTTGCTCGTCAACGATCATGACCTTGTTTTCCATTACCACGTACTGGGTATCTTTTTCAAAGAGGGTATAGGCTTTCAATAGCTGGTTAAGCGTATGAATACGCTCGCTCTTTACACCAAATTCTCGGAAGAGCTCTTCCTTTTCTTCTGCTTCCTGTTCCGGGGGGAGTTCTTTGGCTTCGATCTTTGCGATCTCGATACCTACTTCCGGCATTACAAAGAAATCGGGGTTGTCTTTACCCGAAAGGAAATCCACTCCCTTATCGGTCAATTCGATCTGGTTGTTCTTCTCTTCGATCACAAAATACAACTCGGCATCTACCTTGGGCATCTCCCGGTTGTTGTCTTGCATGTATTGGTTCTCTGTCTTCTGAAGGATCTGTTTTATACCTTCTTCGGAAAGAAATTTGATCAATGCCTTATTCTTTGGTAAACCGCGGTACACCCGAAGCAACTGGAAACCACCTTCCTTGGTGTCGCCTTCTTTTAAAAGACGTTTGGCCTCGGCCAGCACCCCGGTAAGGTATTTACGCTGTACTTCTACGATCTGTTCGATCTTAGGCTTTAGTTCGTTGAACTCATGTCGGTCTCCCTGGGGTACCGGACCAGAGATGATGAGTGGGGTACGGGCATCGTCAATTAATACAGAATCCACCTCATCGACAATGGCATAGTGGTGGGGTCGCTGTACCAGGTCCAGTGGCGCATGGGCCATGTTGTCCCGAAGGTAATCAAAACCAAACTCGTTGTTGGTTCCGTAGGTAATATCTGCATTATACGCTTTACGTCGTGCTTCAGAGTTGGGTCTGTGGTAATCGATACAGTCCACGCTCAGTCCGTGGAATTCAAAGATAGGGGCCATCCAGGCGCTGTCTCGTTTTGCAAGGTAGTCGTTCACGGTTACCAGGTGTACACCGTTTCCGGCCAAGGCATTGAGGTATACGGGTAGGGTGGCGACCAATGTCTTTCCTTCCCCGGTCTGCATTTCGGCTACTTTACCTTGATGTAAGGCAACACCACCTATTAACTGAACGTCGTAATGGACCATATCCCAGGTCACTTCTTTTCCGGCGGCATCCCATGAATTGTTCCAGATGGCTTTATCCCCGTCGAGGGTAACATAGTCCTTTAGGCCTGAAAGCTCACGGTCAAAAGGGCTGGCCGTTACGGTAAGAGTTGGGTTGTCCTTAAAGCGTTTGGCGGTTTCCTTAACTACGGCAAAAGCTTCGGGAAGGATCTCGTCCAATGTCTTTTTTTCGATCTCGTAGCGATCGTTCTTCAACGCATCGATCTGGTTGTAGATATCTTCTTTCTTATCGATATCTTCCATGGCTTCCGCTTCCATTTGAAGCTGGTCGATCTGTAGCTGGATCTCCTTTTGATCTTCCTTTATCTTCTGCCGGAAGGCATCGCTCTTGGCTCGAAGTTCATCAAGCGTTAGTTTCTCAAGAGAAGCTTCGTATTTCTTAACCTTATCGACATACGGCTGTATATCGCTAATATCTTTTTTTGATTTATCTCCTACAAAAACTTTTAATACACTGTCTAGTAATCCCATGATCTGTTGTTGTAACTATTGCTTATGGCACGTGGCGCAAGGGCCACTAATGAGTATACAAAAAAACTGTAAAAAAACCATACTGGCAAGCAGTTCTTTTGATTTTAATTGTTCGTATGCAAGCAAAAAAAAAGCCTCGTTACGAGACTTTTTTATTAATAATTTATTGTTAGGGTGTTCGCAAAAACACCGGTGTTGTTAATATTCATCTTCGTTCCACAGATAATCTTCGTCTGTGGGGTAGTCCGGCCAAATTTCTTCGATAGAATCGTAAGAATCTCCTTCGTCTTCAATAGCCTGAAGGTTCTCCACCACTTCAAGAGGCGCTCCTGTTCTAATGGCGTAGTCAATAAGCTCATCTTTCGTTGCCGGCCAAGGTGCATCACTTAAATAGGATGCTAATTCTAATGTCCAGTACATAGCACTTAGGGTTTTAATTTTGTGCAAAAATAATTTTTTAGATCAAAAAGTCAAGGAAAATCGCAATTATTTCTGCTATATTTTAAAGAACGTGCGTAAAAATCTGTTTATCAAGTGTTTGATTAGAGCTGTCCGGATACCGGTTATAATTTTTCGGGTACCCACTTTATCTCTTCTGCTTGCAGGTCATAAGTCAATTTCCGTGCCAGTACAAAAAGATAATCGGAAAGCCGATTAAGATACTTCAATACCTGTGCATCGATGGGCGATTCGGCATGGAGCAGGGTTGCCAAACGCTCCGCCCTGCGGCATACACAGCGTGCTATGTGACAATATGACACGGTTGTGTGGCCTCCGGGCAGCACAAAATGGGTCATAGGCGGCAGGCTGTCATTCATTTGGTCCATCTCGGTTTCCAGTAAGGTAATATTTGCTTCAGAGATCTTGGGGATGTTAAGGCGCTCTTTTCCCGATTTCATTACGGCTTTGTCCGGATCGGTGGCGAGGATCGCTCCGGCGGTAAAGAGTCTGTCTTGTATTTTGATCAGGATCTCTTTGTAATGTGTGTCGATGGCCTGATCGCGAATAAGGCCCAGGTAGGAATTCAATTCGTCTACCGTTCCATAGCTGTCAATTCGTATGTGGTGTTTCGGAACCCGTGTCCCGCCAAATAAGGCAGTGGTTCCTTCATCCCCTGTCTTCGTGTAGATCTTCATGGTCAGTTTGTTTTTTAGTGTCGAAATTCTGTAGTCGCTTTGATGTCTTCCTGTTGGTATGTGCTACAAATACAGCCCCTATAAAGACTGCCAAAAGAAGCCACGCCCCACTCATTCCTTCTCCTTTTTCTTTTCTAAATAGCCCGAACGAAAGCTTCGACTTCTCCTGTTGCGTTGCTTCTGGGTATTCCTTCGGTTCCAAAAGATCAATAGCACGAACACCACCAGCAAGAGGACAATGATAAAAATTGGATTGGACAGGTCGAAGAATTTCATAGTCAAAGATACGCTATCTGTCGTTCAAATCATAAATTGTGTGTTTCTGAAAAAGCACGTGTGTAACCGGTTCGTTATGAAGGAGTTTTTCTAACTCTTAACTAACCCCTTTGTACGAACATCGGTTTCAACCATACCATCCCTTAAACGAATCACACGATGGGCGTGTTGTGCGATATCTTCTTCGTGCGTAACGATGATCACCGTATTACCGGCTTTGTGGATCTCATCAAACAGGTTCATGATCTCTAGCGATGTTTTGGAGTCAAGGTTTCCGGTAGGTTCATCCGCCAGAATAATGGACGGTTTGTTCACCAGGGCTCGACCTACTGCGACACGTTGGCGCTGACCACCGGACAACTGATTGGGTTTGTGGTCCATGCGATCCGCCAGCCCCACATCGGTGAGTACTTGTTCGGCACGTTTGGTGCGGTCGCTTTTGGAGATTCCGGCATAGATCTGCGGAAGCGCCACATTTTCCAAAGCAGTGGTGCGGGGTAACAGGTTAAAAGTTTGGAAGACAAAACCAATCTCTTTATTGCGTATCTCGGCCAGCTCGTCATCGGTCATGTTGCTAACGTCCCGGCCATTGAGTTCGTAGGTACCCGAGGTTGGCGTATCCAGACAGCCCAACAGGTTCATCAAGGTAGACTTTCCCGATCCCGAAGGTCCCATGAGGGCCACGTATTCACCGCGTTCTATGTCAAGATCGATGCCTTTCAACACCTTTACTATTTCCTGTCCTAATGGAAAATCCCGTGTGATGTTCCTGATTTTTATGACTAAACTCATGCGCTGACTGTCGTTTTAGAATTCGTTTGCAAGATACAATTTTACCATAAGACGCAAGGGGCTCCTTGTTGTTACAATCGAATACTGAAATGTTCTTTTTTTTGACCGCTTCGGAAAAAGACCAGCCCCCATTGAAAGGTATCGATGCTCACGGTCACTTCGGGATGTCGAACGATCTCACGCCAGGCTTCGGTCATGGATGTATTCAAGTAGATATCATCAAAGATAAAGAGCGTGTCCTCATTTTTATAGAGAAGCAATTGTTGGAAATTCTGAAGCGTCTGTTCTTTACTGTGACTTCCGTCTATATATACCAGATCGAAGGTTCCCTGAGCTTTTTCCGCAAAAAAGTGCTCAAAGACTTCCGAATGCACCGAAGCATTCTTACATCCTGCCCTTTGTAGTGCTTCACGAGCGAATCGTGCCGTTGCCGGGCATCCTTCTATGGATTGTATTTCTGACGAAGGATTCCCCAGTGCCAGGGCAAGGGTGCCCAGCCCCAGAGAGGTGCCCAATTCCAGCATGCGTTGGGGCTGTTGGTACTGAACCAAACGAAATAAAAGCCGCTGTCGCTTTGGTGTAATGCCTGCATGCCGCGCGATCGCCGCTACCGTTCGTTCATTAGATCGGAAGATACGAGAGCCACTACCATGATCGGTCACGGTTAGGGTTTCTTTTGAAGCGAGTAGCTGCTGCCGATAGCTTTGCAAATGTTTGTATTCGGGATAGGGGGTCTTGTCGTAAAAGCAGCGGGTCACCAATGCATACACAAAAGGGGAGTGCACCCCATGCCGGTTCGTAGAACGAAGCAAGAACGATAGAAAGGATATTAATTGATGAAGCACCTCGCAAAGTAAAAGGTAAAAATTGAAAGTTGAAAGCATTTTTTCTTGGTGAGTTGGGAGGGGTTGCATCGCTTATCGTGAAAAAATACGGGGTAATTTTATATGTCAGCAGACCTAAACCCGAAGTATACCCGAAGTAAAGCCGAAGTATACCCGAAGTAAAGCCGAAGTAAAGCCGAAGTAAAGCCGAAGTAATAGATTTTTAACAGTTGGGTTCGTTTGAGATGATTTTAGGGGAAATTATGCACATCTCAATACGCACTCTCCAACTCTTGTCCCCCACAATCCAATAGCCAATCCTTACTCGTCCAACTTCGCAGAGAGTTCGAACCATCGTTCGGTCTTGGCTTCAATGGTGTCCATGATCTCCTGCAACTTGCGGGATTGTGCATCGATCTCTTCCCCGTCCCATCCTTCGGTGGCAAATTTGTTTTGTAGTTCTTCGCGCGCTATTTCCAGCTTTGCGATCTCCTTTTCCAGTTTCTGATATTCTTTCTGTTCGTTATAGCTTAGTTTTACTTTGTCGTTTTGTGCCTTCCAGTTTGTTTTTGGTTTGGACGGTGTGGTCGTATCGGCTCGCTTTTCAGCAATACTACTATCCTCATACGCTCTGAAATCGGAGTAATTTCCGGGAAAGTCCTGTACTTCTCCCTCACCGCGAAACACAAACAGATGGTCAACGATCTTATCCATGAAATAACGATCGTGCGACACTACCAGCAGACAGCCCGGAAAGTCCAGCAGAAAGCTTTCCAGTACATTGAGCGTTACGATGTCAAGGTCGTTGGTAGGCTCATCCAGGATAAGGAAATTAGGATTCTTTATAAGCACCGTGCACAGATACAATCGCTTTCGCTCCCCACCGCTTAGCTTTTCAACATAGTCGTATTGTTTCTTTCGGTCGAAGAGAAAACGTTCCAGCAGTTGTTGTGCAGAGATCTGTCGTCCTTTTTTTAAAGGGATGTAATCGCCAAACTCACGAACCACATCGATCACTTTTTGTCCTTCCTTAATGTGGATCCCTTTTTGGGTGTAGTACCCGAATTTTACCGTATCTCCAATGACCACTTTTCCGGCATCGGGTTGTACGCTTCCGGTGATGATATTGAGGAAGGTGGATTTTCCGGTTCCGTTCTTTCCAATGATCCCCAGACGTTCCCCGCGAAGGAAATTATAATCCAGTTTGTCCAGCAGCACCTTGTCTTCATACGATTTAGAAACTTTGTGCAATTCCACCACTTTGGTGCCCAGGCGTTCCATGTTCAGTTCGAGCTGCACTTCATGATCGTTACGGCGTTGGTTGGCACGTGCCTTGATCTCGTGGAAATCGTCGATGCGCGATTTGCTTTTGGTGGTTCGGGCCTTGGGTTGCCGGCGCATCCAATCCAATTCCGATTTGTACAGTTGTTTCGCCTTTTCGGTCTCACTGGCCTGTGCTTCGATACGGGCGTCTCTTTTCTCCAGATAATAGCTGTAGTTGCCTTTGTAACTATACAATTTGCCTTCATCCAGTTCTACGATCTCATTACACACCCGTTCCAGGAAATACCGGTCGTGGGTGACCATAAAGAGGGTGAAGTTCTCTTTGGCAAAGAGTTGTTCCAGCCATTCGATCATTTCCAGGTCCAAATGGTTGGTTGGCTCATCCATGACCAGTAGGTCGGGTTGGGTGAGTAGCGCGTTGGCCAACGCCAGACGCTTCTTTTGTCCGCCGCTTAGATTGGCCACCTTTTGAGAGAGGTCTTCCAGCTTCAGTTTAAAGAGGATCTGCTTATAACGGGTTTCAAAGTCCCAGGCATGATGCGCTTCCATGGTATCGAAGGCTTTCTGATAGGCTTCCGTATCGGTTGGGTTTTCAAGCGCTTTTTCGTAGTTGGAGATGATCTTCAGTATGGGATTGTCTGATGCGAAGATGGTCTCTTCCACCGTGAGTCGTCCATCGAGATCGGGTTCCTGCGACAGGAATGAGACCTTCAGGTTCTTTCTGTAGATCACCGATCCGGTATCCGGGGCATCGGCACCCGATAAGATATTGAGCAGTGAGGTCTTTCCGGTTCCATTCTTGGCGACAAAACCTATCTTTTGTCCGGCATTGATTCCAAAGGAAAGGTCTTCGAAGAGAACACGCTCTCCATACGATTTGGCAATATTTTCTACTGAAAGGTAGTTCACAGGGATACTTTTTTGCAAAATAAAGTGTTTTTAATCACTTCCCGTAAAATATGTTTTATTATTAATTTGGTTGCGTTATATTTGTTCACTTACAACCCTGCCTTCTATGAGATCTACCTTCCTGTTATTGCTATTGCTTGCTGTGGTATGTCTTTCTTCCTGTATATCGACCAAACAACTCACCTACCTTCAGGAAGACGCGCAAATGGATAGCCTTATCACCATCCAAAAGAAACAGGAACCGTATCGGTTGCAGGTCAATGATCTGTTGAGCATTCGGGTAAAGGCACTGGACCCGGAACTGGTGGATATTTTCAATCCGGTGGGTGAGACCAACGCCAATGCCACAGGAGAGCAACGTCTTTACTACGATGGCTTTGTGGTAGACCCTCACGGGAATATTCGGGTGCCTATTCTGGGAGAGATCAATGTACTGGGGCATACCGTGGAAGAAGTTCGAAAAGATATTGAGGCGCGCTTGTTACGGGATTACTTCAAGGCTGAGGCCAATGTGTTTGTAACGGTAAAACTTTCAGGGATACGCTATACCATTGCCGGCGAGATCAACGGCTCCGGCTCCAATATCATTTACAGGGATGAGGTGACGATTATGGAAGCCATCGCGAACAGTGGCGGGGTGCCTATCACTGGCGATCTTACCGATGTGATCGTGATCCGTCAGTACCCGGCAGGGCAAAAGGTCCATCATATCGATCTTACCAACATCAATGCGATGCATTCACCGTATTACCAGATAAAACCGAACGACCTTATTTTAATCAATCCGTTACCTCAAAAGGCGATCGGTACCGGCACCACCGGCTTACAGTCTTTTACCACTATTTTAAGTGTGGTCACCGCCCTTACCACGGTGATCCTTTTATTTATCCGACTATAGATGAGCGAAGAATTCGAAATACAGGAAGTCTCCACCACCTTCGACTTTAAAGGGTTCTTGGTCAAGCTTCTTAGCTACTGGCCTTTGTTCCTTATCTCACTGGCCATCTGTTTCGGGATCGCTTATTATATCAATGTACGCAAACTACCCGTCTATCAGATGAGCAATATGATCTCCATCAAGGACGATCAAAACCCTTTCTTTACCACCAACACCAGCCTTACCTTTAACTGGGGTGGGACCACCGACAAGGTGAATACAGCAGTAATTACCTTGAAATCCCGGTCGCACAATGAGAAGGTGGTCGACAGACTCCGGTACTATCTTACCTATTTGAAGGACGGGGAATACCAGCAGGTGGATGCCTACGGACAAACCCCCTTCGTGGTGGAAGTGGACACCACCCATCCACAGCTTATAGGAAGACAACTCACCATCGTCTTCAAGGATTCGGTGAACTTTAGCTTAAGCAGAAAGTTCGATGCCGGTTCAAAACAACTACAAAATTACAGTACACGGGAATTTTCTTCTGTCTATATGGAGGCCCAGGACTTCTCCAGAGATTATCAGCTGGGTCAAAAGATCGATCTGCCTTTTGTGGGGATCACCCTTTATCCCAATCCGGAGATGACCGTGGTACCGGGAAAACCCTATTACATACGTTTCTCTAATTTTGACGGCACGGTGAAGCAATACCTCGGTATTAGCGTACAACCGGAATCCCAAAACTCTTCGGTGCTTAACTTGCGGCTAACAGGTCTTAACAAGACCAAGTTAGTCGATTACCTCAATACTTCGGTAGAAGTGCTAAGCGAAGATATGCTGGAGCGGAAGAATCTCTTTGCTACCAAGACCATCAAATTTATTGACAGCAGCCTTGCGATCAAGGGAGAAGAGCTGAGCGATGTAGAGGAGGAATTGAACCGTTATAAGGATAAGAACGCCATTTTCGACTTAAGTGTGGAAGGACAGGAGATCAATAATAAATTGAACGCTCTTGATCTTCGTAAAGAAGCCATCGAAAAGGAATTGAGTTATTATGAGACGCTGGAGGAATACCTCATCAACAGGTCGGATTACAGCAATGTGCCGGCACCCTCGGTAGCCGGAATTTCTGAAAGTAGTATCGTTTCCGGCGTGGGACGTATCGTGGCACTTGCCGAAGACCGAAACAAGCTCCAGTACTCCTATAAGGAAGGAGCGCCCATCTTTGCAGACATCGACCGGCAGATCAATGCGGTGAAGTCGGTGTTGCTGGAGAATATCCTCTCCACCAAAGGGCTGAAGCGACGCGAACTACAATCCCTCGATCAGCAGATAGGGCAATATGAATACGAGATCCGAAAACTTCCGAAGGAACAACAGGAACTATTAAAGATAGAACGACGGTATAACCTGAGCCAGGGGGCTTACAACCTGTTCCTGGCCAAACGTAGTGAGGCGGGACTGGTAAAGGCAGCCAATGTGAGTGATGTACTTGTTATTGACCGGGCGAAAGATACGGGCGGAGGGAAGGTAGGTCCCAATACGCAGTTAAATTATTTGATGGCGGCTTTCTTCGGATTCCTCCTACCGTTTGTTTTAGTTTTCTTACGGGTCTTTTTCGATACGAAGATCCATACCGTCAAGGATATCGAGCGGCTTTCTAAAATCCCTATACTGGGCGTGATCGGTAAAAGCAGGTTGGAGAACAACCTGGCGGTGATAGAGAAGCCCAAATCGGCGATCTCCGAATCCTTCCGGGCATTGCGTTCCAGCTTGCAGTTCATCTATAAGAAACAAGGGCTCACAGGGTCCAAGACCGTACTGGTCACCTCCTCGGTGAGTGGGGAAGGGAAGACCTTCTGCTCCATTAACATTGCTTCGGTATTTGCCTTAAGCGAACGGAAAACCATCCTTATTGGGCTAGACCTTCGGAAACCTAAGATCTTTGGCGATTTCAATATCGACAACAGCCGCGGTGTGGTGAACTACCTCATTGACGACAGCGATCTTGATAGTATCATTCAAAAGACACAGGTACCGCATCTGGATGTGATCACCTCGGGGCCCATTCCGCCAAACCCATCCGAGCTCCTTATGAGCGACCGTATGGTGGAACTTATCGAAACCCTGAAAGAAACCTACGACTATATCATTCTGGATTCGCCTCCACTGGGGCTGGTTTCCGACTCCCTGGCGCTATCCAAATTTGCCGATGCGACGCTCTATATGGTGCGTCAGAACTACACCAAGCGAGGTATGTTCGCAATGATAAATGAGAAGTACAAGCGAGGCGAGATCACCAACATCAGTTTTGTGATGAACTTCTTCGAGGACAAGGCAAAATACGGGTATGGCTACGGCTATGGGTATGGCTACGGTTACGGGTATGGCTACGGCTACGGAGGCTATGGTAACGGATATCACGAAGACGACCGAAAACCTACTTTGCGACAGCGCATTCAGCAGTATTTTAAACGCAAGCAGTAGCCTTGCATCGCATTCTTAATAATGCATCATGACCCTACAGCCACTCACAAAAGGACAGTTGCTTCTAAAACGTACGTTCGATCTATCTATTTCCATTCTGGTACTGCCGTTTGTGATAATTCCTTTAATTTTGCTGCTTGGTATGGCCCGTATAAGTACGGGTGCCCCGGGGCTGTTCGTTCAGCAACGGGTAGGGAAGGACGGTGTCCTTTTCCCATTGTATAAGATACGCTCGTTAAAGGGCCGATACCATATTGACATTTATGCCATACAACAAAGTGAGACTCGTTTTGGACGATGGCTTCGGAAAAGCAAGTTGGATGAACTCCCCCAGCTCTTCAATGTGCTGAAAGGCGATATGAGCCTGGTAGGGCCGCGGCCTGATGTGGCAGGCTATGCCGATCGGCTGGAAGGGGAAGACCGTATCATTCTTACGGTACGTCCCGGGATCACAGGTCCTGCGACACTAAAATACAGGGACGAAGACCAGTTGCTGGCACGACAGGAGCACCCAATTGATTATAATGACCGGGTGATCTGGCCGGATAAGGTGGCCATCAATAAACAATACATTGAAAACTGGAGCCTAAAGCGCGATATATATTACCTTTGGGTCTCCGTTTTTAAATAACCGTTATAAACCCCGTTTCGGCGGAACG
Source organism: Altibacter lentus (assembly GCF_000746845.1). Lineage (GTDB taxonomy): Bacteria > Bacteroidota > Bacteroidia > Flavobacteriales > Flavobacteriaceae > Altibacter > Altibacter lentus. The sequence continues at coordinate 2,996,330 of NZ_KN050846.1, forward strand.
AACTATGAAAGAACAACCTACCATTGCGATCATCGGACTTGGATATGTGGGCTTACCCCTGGCGGTAGCCTTTGCTGAAAAGTATCGCGTGATCGGTTTCGATATCAATGAGAAACGTATTGCCGAGCTTCAATTAGGTACCGACCATACGCTGGAAGTGGAGACACCCCACTTGCAAAAGGTACTGCAGGGTACGGCGAGCACGGGATTGCGCATCAGTCATCAAGCGGAAGCCATGGCAGATGCAGACATCTATATCGTTACCGTGCCTACACCCACCAACAAATACAATCAGCCCGTGCTTACCCCTCTCATCAAGGCCAGCGAAACTGTTGGGAACGTCCTTTCAGAAGGGAATATCGTCATCTACGAATCAACCGTCTATCCGGGTGTCACCGAAGAGACCTGTGTACCCATACTGGAACAGGTGTCCGGACTTACCTTCAACACACATTTCTATGCCGGGTATTCGCCCGAACGCATCAATCCGGGAGATAAAGAACATACAGTGACCAAGATCCTTAAGGTCACCTCCGGGTCGACCCCCAAGGTCGCACACTATATCGATGGACTATACGGCTCCGTGATCACGGCAGGGACGCATCTCGCTCCCTCCATCAAAGTAGCGGAAGCAGCCAAGGTCATAGAGAACTCACAGCGGGATATCAACATCGCTTTTGTGAACGAACTCTCCAAGATCTTTAGATTGCTGGATATCGATACACAGGCCGTGCTGGAAGCAGCAGGGACCAAATGGAACTTTTTGAAGTTCTCCCCGGGTCTGGTAGGAGGACACTGTATTGGAGTGGATCCCTATTACCTGGCTCAAAAGGCGGAAGAAGAAGGCTATAACCCGGAGATCATACTGGCCGGACGCCGTATGAACGACGGTATGGGCGCTTATGTGGCCCATGAGGTGGTGAAACTGATGATACGGAAGGATGTAAAGGTGAAGAACGGGAAGGTGCTTATCCTTGGGATCACCTTTAAGGAGAACTGCCCCGATATTCGCAACAGCAAGGTGATCGATGTGATCAGTGAACTGGAGAAGTACAATCTCAATATCGATGTCTACGATCCCTGGGCCAATGCCGATGAGGTGGCACAGGAATTCGGGATCACACTGCATACCGATGTGTCCCAATTGGAGCGCAGCTACGATGCCATCATCCTAACGGTGGCGCACGAGAAGTTCCGCGGGCTTTCACTGGCAGACTATAAGGCCGAAAACGCCGTGGTATTCGATGTGAAGAGCTTTTTGCCTAAAGAGACCATCGACGGGCGGTTGTAGGATGGATTGTCACTTCGAGTGATGCGCTGCAAGCGCATTGTATCGAGAAGCGTTGATTGGATTCTTCGCTTTGCTCTGAATGACATGCCAACTGTCATTCCGAACGCAGTGAGGATTCTCTGGATTCTTCGCTTTACTCTGAATGACATGGCAACTGTCATTCCGAACGCAGTGAGGAATCTCTGGATTCTTCGCTTTGCTCTGAATAACATGGCAACTGTCATTCCGAACGTAGTGAGGAATCTCATAAATAAAAAATAATTATAATAACAATAGCAAGGTGTACACAAAACCGTATCATAAAGAAGATCTTTCCCAATACAGCTTTCTGGTAACAGGAGGAGCCGGATTTATAGGTTCCAACCTCGTACAATACCTGCTCCGGTTCGGAGCGAAGAAGGTGCGGGTACTGGACGACCTTTCCACCGGAAAGCGTACCAATCTGCTTCCCTTTAAGGACCATTCGGCTTTTGAGTTTATCAAGGGCGACATCCGGGATCCGGAGACCTGTAAACAGGCCATGGAGGGGATGGACTTCGTCTCGCATCAGGCAGCGCTGGGGTCAGTGCCACGTTCCATCAACGACCCGATCACCTCCAATGCCGTGAATGTGTCCGGTTTTCTCCATATGCTGGTAGCACAAAAAGAAAGTGAAACGGTAAAACGCATGGTCTATGCCGCCTCCAGTTCCACCTATGGCGATAGTAAGACCCTTCCCAAAGAGGAAGGGGTCATCGGGAAACCGATCTCTCCCTATGCCGTGACCAAACTGGTGAACGAGATCTATGCCGATGTATTTTTTAAAACCTATAACACCGCTACCATCGGACTGCGATACTTCAATGTCTTTGGGCCCAATCAGAGTCCCACAGGGGCGTATGCGGCGGTAATCCCTTTATTCATGCAAGCCTTGAAAGATGAGGTCTCACCCACCATCAACGGGGATGGCAAGCAGACCCGCGATTTTACCTTTGTAGAGAATGCAGTACAGGCGAATGTGAAAGCCTTCTTCGCTTCGGAAGCAGCGGTAAATGAAGTCTTCAATGTAGCGTATGGGGAACGCATCAGCTTAAATACCTTGTGGAAAGAACTACAAGCCATTTCAGGAAAAGAGCTCCCTGCTGTGTACGGTCCGCCACGGCAAGGGGATGTACGCGATTCCCTGGCCAATATCAACAAGGCCCGACGGTTGCTGGGCTACGAACCCCGGTTTTCAGTAGCGGATGGGTTGAAGGTTACCTGGAAGCAGTTTTAGTGATTGATTGTTTTTTTTATTCTTCTCTTCTTTTCTTTTTTCCATTGATGAAAAAAGAAACAAAAAAATCTAGGCTGCAGAAACCATCCCTAAATGCTACGTCGGTTCGCTACACGTTCCGAACTCGGTCTGCTTGCGCAGCCCTCAGACAGCGTAACGCGCTTAACGCTGCACCTTCTTGCATTTTACGGGATGTTTTCTGAGGCCGTGTTTTGATTCTAAGCGGCTTTCTCTTTTATAGTGCTGACTCATTACTAACTCCTAAGTCCTAAATCCTATTACTGGCTATTTACTCTTCACTACTCACCACTCACCATTCACCATTCACCATTCATCACTCACCATTCACCACTCACCAATCACTACTAACATGTGTCACTTCGAGTGATGCGCTGCAAGCGCATTGTATCGAGAAGCGTTGATTGGATTCTTCGCTTTGCTCTGAATGACATGGCAACTGTCATTCCGAACGCAGAGAGGAATCTCGTGATACCGTTTCGTGCATTTAGAATAGAAATTTGCTTACTCCTAACCCCTATTTCCTATCCTTTCACAACGCAATATATTATGCATGCATAGCACATAAACGCTTCTTTTTATATAAAATTTTGAATATTAACATGTTAGGGAAGTTTTCTTACTTTTTTAGGAGGTAAAACCAATCCAGAACACTTGGTCACGAACGCCTAGGTTACTAGCTGGTAACAGTGTGGTAACTTAGTGGCTAGTGTATGGAGAGTGTATGTAAAACAGAAAGTGACACAAAGGAACATAAAATGACATAAAGTGACACAAATGAACATAAAGTGACATAAAATGGCCATAATTGGACAAAACCGGACAATTTCAGCAAAAAGTGCCTTTTTGTGTCGAAAAGGGTCAAAAACGGAAGTGCTGTATACGAAGCGTGCTGGGATGACGTTTTGAATCTGAGGTACAACAGCAACCACCCTGAGCGGCAGAAGCCCTGGGGTATGGGGAACCGAAGGTAGTAGCGGTATAAAATAATTACAAAACGGAAGGTCTAGAAGGGCCCTGTGCAAGGACTTACGTCCCTACATGAGAATACAACATAAACCTTTTTCTATCGGTTCATAATTAGTATCTTAGTCCCCACAACGTAACCCCAGTCGTATCCCTGGCCTATGGCTTTGCAAACCAAAATTTACCAAAAAGAGAACAACCTGCGTCTAGGGAAGTTAATAAGGGAGAGTATAAGTGATATGTATGCTTCCCGGTTCCTCGCCAAGCAACTGGCCATACGGGATATCAAAGGACAATACCGGCAATCGTATCTGGGTCTTATCTGGGCATTTATCACACCCCTTGCCACAGCGGCCATCTGGATCTTTCTGAACAGTTCGGGAACCCTGCGTATCTCCGATACCGGAATCCCTTATCCGGTCTTTGCTTTTTCAGGTACCTTGCTTTGGTCCATCATTACCGAATCCATCAATGCGCCCATGAACAATACCAACAGCGCACGAAATATTCTGTCCAAGATCAATTTTCCGAAGGAAGCCCTTATTATTACAGGCTTGTATAAACTATTATTCAATAGTGGCATTAAAGTACTGCTATTGTTCGTGTTCGTTTTCGCCTTTGGGGTTGGTTTTCACTGGACCCTCTTGCTTTTTCCGTTGATCCTACTGGCCGCTGTATTGTTCGGCACCACCATAGGACTCTTTCTAACTCCTTTGGGAATGCTTTATACCGATGTGAACCGTACCATTGGTTTTGTGCTTCGGTTTGTAATGTATGCCACCCCGGTGGTCTACGCCGTGCCTAAGGATGGTATTTTGAAGTGGGTCATGGAGTTGAATCCCATCACGCCCATCGTGACCGTAGCGAGGGATGCGCTGGTAGGCGGCGATTTTCACTATTTGCTGTATTTTTCTATTGTGGTGGCGGTATGTGTCCCCTTGTTCTTTATCGCCATGGTGATCTACCGCATCTCTATTCCAATCATTGTTGAACGATTAAGCGCCTGATATGAGTGAGGAAGTATTGGTACAAGTAGAAGGATTGTCGAAAAAGTTCTGCAAGGATCTTAAGACGAGTCTGTTGTACGGGGTGAAAGACCTGTTCTACAGTCTGTCCGGGAATACCTCGGAACGCAGCTTGCGCAACAAGGAGTTCTGGGCGGTAAAGGATATCAACTTCGAACTGCGCCGCGGGGAATGTCTGGGACTTATAGGCCATAACGGCGCCGGAAAGTCCACTTTATTAAAAATGTTGAACGGCCTTATCAATCCCGATGCGGGAAAGATCACGATGCGGGGTCGTGTGGGTGCTCTTATCGAACTGGGTGCCGGATTCAATCCTATCCTGAGCGGTCGTGAGAACATCTATAACAACGGGGCGGTGCTGGGATTCTCAAAAAAAGAGATCGATGGCAAAGTAGAAGAGATCATTGATTTTGCCGAATTACGGGAGTTCATTGATATGCCTGTACAGAACTACAGCAGCGGGATGAAGGTACGACTGGGTTTTGCTGTGGCTGCCCAAATGGAACCCGATGTGCTTATTATTGATGAAGTATTGGCGGTTGGGGATTTGGGTTTTGTGTTAAAATGCTTTAAACAAATTGATAGGATCTTGCCAAAGACAGCTATTGTTTTTGTGTCCCATAGTATGCCAATGGTTTCGCGCATTTGTAATCAAATTATATTAATGGACCAAGGCGAGGCTGTTTTTCAGGGAACAGATGTGGGTAAAGCAATTGATAAATATTATTCAAGATTTTCAGACAATGAAAGCAGCGTAGTTTTTGATGATGGAAGTATAGAGAAGGTGGAGGTCAATTTGATTCATGAAAAGGCTAGTTCTGAAAATAAAATATTGCATTGGGGAGAAGATCTTCGATTACAACTAAAGCTTAAAGTAAAGGCATCAATGGAAATCCCCGTGTTCAATATTATTATTATGGACAAAGAACAGCGACCTGTTGCTATATTGGAAAGAAAGTACTTTGAATCGAGAACCGTTGAGGCACAAAATGAAGTTGAATTTACAATTACTCATCCAAATGTGCAGCTATCTAAAGGGATATATTTTATAAGTATTGCCGTGCTAAAACAAGTAAACTTAGAGCCATTATTACGTATTAATAATTTATCTACTTTTCAAATAGTCCATGATGAACAACATTGGCAGCCATTTTTATTAAAGACCTCTTATGATATTGTTAGGTAAAAGAATTTGTAATGATTAATGTAACCAAAACCTTTTTACCCCCGCAAGAAGAATACAATGCTATTCTTAAACGCGCCTGGGATACAGGGTGGATTACCAACCGAGGTGTTTTGGTTAAAGAACTTGAGAAAAAATTAATAGAATATCTCGATGTCCCTAATATCATTGCGATGACCAATGGTACTCTGCCAATCCAAATTGCTATTAAAGCTCTGGGTTTAACAGGTGAGATCATCACTACTCCATTTAGTTATGTTGCCACTACAAGTAGTATCGTCTGGGAGGGCTGTACACCTGTTTTTGTCGATATACACCCTGATTATTTAACTATTGATGAGACCAAAATTGAAGCGGCCATAACTTCCCAAACTTCGGCAATACTAGCAACTCACGTCTTTGGTAATCCGTGTGCGGTAGAAGAAATTGAAGCGATTGCCTACAAGCATAATTTAAAAGTTATTTATGATGCAGCTCATTGCTTTGGGGTTTCTTATAAAGGCAAAAGTATTTTTGAATATGGAGATGTGAGCACAAGTAGTTTTCACGCAACCAAAATATTTCATACTGGCGAAGGTGGAGCATTATTTTGTAAACCGGAGTATTTTGATTCTATGTATTTCCACCACAATTTTGGTCACAACGGTCCGGGTGAATTTAGCGCTGTAGGTATAAATGCAAAAATGAGCGAACTTCAAGCAGCAATGGGGTTAGCAGTGTTGCCTTATTTAAACAAAATAATAGATGGGCGACAAACAGTGATAAGTAGGTACCGAACGGCATTTGATGGTCTGAATATCAAGAGTATTAAGATCCGTGAAGGAAGCAAATGGAATTATAGTTATTATCCAATTATTTTAAAATCGGAAACAGAATTGTTGGAATTAGTAAAAGCTTTATTAAATGAAAATATAAACACGAGAAGATATTTTTATCCTTCGCTAAATACTTTAAAATACGTAGCAAGAAGTGAAATGCAAATTTCAGAACAAATTTCTAACAGTATTTTATGCTTGCCGGTTTATATGGACTTATCTGAAACAGAACAGCTAAAAATTATTGAAATAGTAAATAAAAGAGTCTCATAAAATGTCTAATTTTTTGTGGAATCAACCTATTTTCATTTTAGGGAATCCAAGATCTGGTACTTCGCTATTAAGAATCATGCTTCATAGTCATCCGGAAATTTGTATTCCACCAGAATCTCATTTTTTTCTTTGGTTGGAAGGAAAGTATAGAAACTGGGATAGTCAACTCTTGGAAACTTATCTAGACGATTTATATAATTCAACTAAGTTCGAGACTTGGGGACTTGACCGAACCGAACTAAAGAATTTCATAGATAGATATTCACCGCAAACCTACGAATATTTAGTAAGTCTTATTTATAAATTTTACGCTGTTAAAGAGGCGAGGAAACCCTGCTATTGGGGAGATAAAAATAGCCTTTGGATAGAGAAATTGGATAAAATTAAAGCGTACTATCCTAATGCATTTATTGTTCATTTAATACGTGATGGAAGAGATGTAGCTTGTTCATATAAAGAAATATATAAAAAAAATATAAATACCACTTATGCTCCTAAACTTCCAAATGAGATTGCTGAAGTAGCTGAAAATTGGAATGTTAATAATATTTCAATTGAAAAATTTTTAAAAAAGTTTCCTGAAAAGCAGCATGTACAGATTAAATATGAGGAATTGTTAAGCTCGCCTAAATCTACCTTGCAAAAAATATTGGACCCTTTAGGTTTGGAAATGAAAAAGGCACAACTTGAATACTATCTCAAAGACAAAAACGATATAGAGCCTGCGGAATTTTTTAACTGGAAAGAAAAATTAGTTCAACCTCCTGATATAAATAACGCTGGTAAATACCTTCATATGCTGTCCCAAAATGAGATTAATGAATTTAATAGGATTGCTTATCAGTCCTTGTCAAAATACAATTATATATGATGAATTCTAAGGTATATTATAATAGTATTTCAAAAACCTATAAAGCGCAATCTAATGAAAGATTGTCATATTTAAATGCTATAGACGATCATGTGATTGAAACGATGAAGAATACTTCTAACTTACATTATTTAGATATAGGTTCAGGTGATGGAAGAAGAGCTCTAAAAATAGCAAATAGCTTGAATACCGCAGAACTTTCGTTATTAGATGATAGCGATGGAATGTTGAATTTATTAGATGATAAAGAAGTCAAAATACATGAGACTTCCTATTTTGATTTTAATACAAATAAAAAATACGATTTAATTACCTGTTTATGGAATGTGATAGGTCATTTTCCTTCTAAAAAACACCGCTTAGAATTCTTCAGGAAGGCTGAAAAAATGCTTACAAAAAGAGGAATCCTAATATTCGATGTTAATAATAGATTAAATATAGCTCACTACGGATCTGAGAATGTGATGAAAAATTTGATAGCTGAAAGAAGTAATACGGAAGATGTTGGTTGGTTCTCAATTGGCGACAAAAATGTTGGAACTAAAGTTTATATACATAGTCCTTTCGATATAAGTGAATATTTGAAGAACACTTCGTTACATCTATTAAAGACGCTCTATGTGAACTATGAAACCGGGAAAATAGAAAAAACATTTTTTGAGGGTCAGCTTCTCTATGTTATAGGAAAAAAGGATGAATGAAAAACCACTTGTAAGTATTCGATTAATGGTTTACAATAACGAACCATTTGTAAAAAAAACTATTGAAAGCATTTTAATGCAAAAAACAGATTTTGCTGCTGAAATAGTGGTAGGTGATGATTTCTCAAGTGATAATACTTTGGAAGTTATAAAATCCTACATGGATACAGAAAAGATTACTGTAAGAATTTTGGACAGGCCAAAAGGGGGAGCTTATTGGCTAAAGAGAAAAAAGAAAAATGCGTCCGTGCGTACTAATTTTCTTGATATAGTAGAAAATTGCCAAGGCAAGTACATTGCATTATTAGATGGAGATGACTACTGGATTGATCCTCTCAAATTACAAAAGCAAGTAGATATATTAGAAGCCAATCCACAATTGGTAGCTTGTCATCACTGGCAAAAACTAGCGATAGAAACTGAACATGGGTATACCGAAATAGAAGCCCCTAAAGATGGATACGGATATTATCCGTACGAAGCAGATGTAAAGTCAATTTTTGAAAATAAAATGCGAGTTAAAACGCGTACGGTAATGTTTCGTAATATTATTAATACTTCTGAAATCTTAGATAATTTTTCAAAAGCAGCTTTTACCGATGTCCCCTTAAGTTTTGTACTGGGTAAATATGGTAACTTCGGTTTTATAGATGAAGAAATGGCGGTTTATCGACAAACAGATGCGGGAGTATCTAAACTTGGTCTAAAAGAGTTAGGTTATAATAAATTCATGGTCCAACATTACAAAAACTGGATCGAGATCTGGGATTATGCAGACAAATTTTATGGTTATGAATATCATAAAGAAGCGACCGAAACGATCATTGGTTTTTATAAAACTATGTTCACCCATCTTCCAAGGACTGTGCATTCTTTTTTTAAAGTTTTATATTACGATCTGTTTAAGCGCAATATTCCTTTTTATCGCAAGATCTCTTCACTAAAATGGATTGTGTTTTATTACAGTAAAAAGTTTAAGGCTAAACTAAAAGGGAAATTGAAAGCTTCATGAGTGAAGAAAAATTAATATTCATTATTTCACAACCACGAGCGGGCTCAACGTTCCTGCAACGTTTGTTATCCAATAACAACCATGTAAATACTACCAGTGAACCATGGATATTACTGCATTGTGCTGCTATTTTAAAACCAGAATTACTGAATGCTACGTTTAGCAATACACTCACCGAATGGGCTTATGATGAATATAAAAAGAGCTTTCCCAACTTTGATTTTCAAAAAATTGAAAAGGAATATATTCTCTCTTTATACAAACCATTAGCCCAGGACTATCAATATATTATTGATAAAACACCTCGATATTGGGAGCTTATTGATGAAATACCGGATGTCTTCCCCAAGGCCAAAATTATTGTTCTTAAGCGTAACCCCGAGACAGTTCTCACTTCTATGATGAGAACCTGGCAGTTAAATAGCGTTAAAGAACTTAGTCGTTTTCACAGAGATCTGTTAGTTGCTCCAAAAAGGCTTCAACATTTTCTTGATGCACATTCCCAGAATCAGAATGTGTTGGAGGTTAGGTATGAAGATCTAAAAAAGAATTTAGCTACTGAAACCGAAGCCATTTACAATTGGCTTAATATACCTTACCATAAAGACGTACTTGATATCGAAAGAAATACGAAAATAAAGGGTGTATTTGGGGATCCATATCAAAACAGCAAAACATCATATGCCGCATTAGCATCACAAAAATCAGCAGAACAACTTTCAGAAAAACAAATGAATTTTATACACGCCTATCTTGATTTTCTTGGCGGTACTTTTTTAGGTAGATACGGCTATACAAACGTTAAAAAGACCAAAAGGATACGATCTTTAGCCTTTGAAAATTTCAAAACCTTGCAACATGAAGATCATCATTGGAAGCATGATGCGATCTCCCCAATAAAAAAGAAATTCTTGGGGTTATTTAACAGATTATGAGAAAGCTGGTAAAAAAATTATTTAGAAAGGCGGGCTATAAGATTTCAAAAATTGAAAGGAAACCCAGTGCGAAAAAACCTGTGGTAAGCTCCGACTTTTTTACCACTCAAAATGCCTTGGTTCGATGTAAGAACCGAAATTTAAAAATCAATACTGTTATTGACGTAGGGGCGTCCGATGGTCGCTGGTCCGGGAACTGTATGGACGCATACCCGTCGGCACATTATTTTCTGGTCGAGGCGCAGCAAGATCATTTGCCGGGGCTACAAACATTTGTTGCCGCCCATAAGAATGCCTCGTTTGTCTTGGCCGCTGCCGGGAGTGAAAACGGTACGATCTATTTTAATAACGGCGAACTATTTGGCGGGGTGGCTTCCGATACGCCTTTTAAAGAAAACTCCATAGAAGTGCCTGTCGTTTCTTTGGATTCTGAAATAGAAAAAAGAAATTTACAACCGCCCTTTCTACTAAAGCTGGACACCCACGGTTTTGAAGTGCCCATACTGGAAGGTGCCAGGCAGGTCATTTCAAAGGCCAACCTGATCATTATTGAAGCGTACAATTTCAATATTGAGGCGCACAGCCTTCGGTTCTGGGAACTTTGCGCGTATATGGAACAGCAGGGTTTTCGTCCGCTGGAGATCGTGGATCTTATGGCCAGAGAAGTAGACCGCGCCTTTTGGCAAATGGACATCTTTTTTATTAAGAAGGAGGATCCCATCTTCAGTTATACTAAATACCGCTAATGCAAGCAGGTTTCCCTAAAATATCAGTCGTGACCCCTAATTATAATTTAGGCGCTTTTCTCGAGAGAACGATCACTTCGGTCCTGGACCAAAAGTACCCGAACCTGGAATACATCATTATAGACGGCGGAAGTACAGACCACTCCCTTGATATCATTGCGCGGTACCAACACAAACTAGCGTACTTTGTAAGCGAGCCGGATAAGGGGATGTATGATGCCATTAACAAAGGATTTTCGGTGGCCACGGGAGATATAATGTGCTGGATCAACAGCGACGATATTTTCTGGGAGGGAAGTTTTACCCATGTAGCCAGGCTATTTACCGAACATACACATGTGCAATGGCTTCAGGGCTATCCCACGGTGATCAATGAAACCGGAGAAATGATCTATAAAAGAGACCCGGTGGTGTCCCCCGAACATTTTTATACAAAGAAGTTTCTGGAGGACGGCCGTTATATTCAGCAGGAATCCACCTTCTGGACCAAAGCACTTTGGGAGAAAGCGGGCGGGCATGTGAGTGAAACATATACTCTGGCCAATGATTTTGAATTGTGGATGCGTTTTTTTAAGCATGCAACATTACACGCCACAAGACAACAACTGGGTGCCTTTAGAGTGCGAGCCGGACAGCAATCCGCAAATGCCGAACGATACAGCAAAGAAGCCGAAGCCTGTGTGGATCGTTATTATGCATCACTACCATTTTATAAAAAGCTAACTTTATGGTACCGTACACATTTTAATCACAACACCCCTGTAACGTATATAGATCCATGACCTTTTTTTCCATCATCATACCCACCTATAATTCTGAAGAGACCCTGGGCCTTTCCTTAGCGAGTATTGCCGGGCAGCGCTTCAGGGATGTTGAGGTATTGATCATGGACGGTGCTTCCACCGATGGTACCGTAGCGGTAGCCGCTGCCTTTAAAGACAGCCTTCCGAAGTTAACCGTATACAGTGAAGAAGACGAAGGCATCTATGATGCCATGAACAAAGGCATTGCTAAAGCCGAAGGCGCATGGTTGTATTTTATGGGAAGTGACGATCGACTGCACAGCCCCGAGATACTTCAAAAACTGTACGAAACCCTTTCTCAAACGACAGCCCATGTAGTGTACGGAAATGTAGAAATTGCAGGAAATACCGGCTGGGCGAAGGACGGAACCCTCTATGATGGTCCGTTCGACCTTCCAAAATTACTCAACAGGAATATTTGCCATCAGGCAATGCTGTACAGATCGGCTTTTATAAAGGACGAGATCGGTCTGTTCAATACACGCTATACCGTAGTATCGGACTGGGATCTCAATTTGAGGTGCCGGGCCAGATCCCCTTTTCAATACGCAGACCTGACCATTGCGTATTTTGCGGCAGGAGGCGTTTCTACCGATGGCAACGATGAAGCGTTCGCTAAGGACAGGATCGATAATATCCTGCGCTATTTTAACATAGGTGTGTTCAATAAACTGGTAAATACACCCCTGTTTGAATGTTATCACGATATCAAAAAAAAGCAACGAGCCGAGGCGCCTTTGCGCTATTATTTTAGCAAGATGTTACAGAAATAACCCGTAAATTATATCCCATTTGAAGAACCGTCTAAAGAAATATATACGAAAGAAAGTACGATCGCTCTACGAGGATCGTATAGGTTCTTTCTTTTTCAAGCAAAAAGGACACTGTCCCTGTTGTGAACAGGATGTGCTGTTTATAGCAAGTCACCAATGGTTGCGGGATTTTTTCAAGTGCAATAATTGCGGTTCTATTCCAAGAGAGCGCGCGTTGATGCTCACCATCAAGACGCAGTATCCGCAATGGAAACAACTAACGATCCATGAATCCTCACCGGGAAACAGCGGACATAGCCGGCTGCTTAAAAAAGAAGCATCGCAGTATCTGGAAACACAGTTTTTCTACGGTGAAACCCCGGGAGCCATTATCAAGGGCGTACGCAACGAAGATCTGGAGGAGCAAACGTTTCCCGACGAAAGTTTCGACCTAGTTATCACCTCCGATGTCATGGAGCACATCTATGATCCCGAGAAAGCCTTTAAAGAGATCCATAGAACCCTTAAACCCGGGGGGGCGCATATTTTTTCGGTACCGTTGATCAACAGGTTCAAACCCACGCAGCGCTGGGCGACCAAAGGGGAAAACGGAGAACCTGTATTCCTTTACGAACCCGAATGGCATGGGAATCCTGTGGATAAAAAAGGATCTCCTGTGACCATGCACTGGGGGTATGATATTATCGATTTTATTAAAGAGCATACGGGCGCAGTTTGTGAAATAGTATATTACGATGATCTGGATCACGGGATCAGAGCAGAGTTCAGAGAAATTATTGTTGCCAAAAAACCAGAACAATGAGTAAACGAAGAGCCATAGCCTTTGTGTTGCCACAATTTCACCCTATACCGGAAAATGACGCGTGGTGGGGAAAAGGATTTACCGAATGGACCAATGTGACCAAGGCGCGTCCTTTGTTCGAAGGCCATTACCAGCCACAATTACCGGCCGATCTTGGATTCTATGATCTGCGTTTACCCGAAGCAAGAGAAGCTCAGGCAACCCTGGCAAAGGAGCATAATATCCATGGGTTCTGTTACTATCACTACTGGTTCAACGGAAAACGATTGCTGCATAAGCCGCTGGACGAGATGCTGCGTTTGGGAACCCCTGATATGCCCTTTATGTACTGCTGGGCAAACGAGAACTGGACCAGACGATGGGATGGACAAGAGCATGATATACTCATTGAACAAACTTACTCCGAAGAAGATGATGAAGCCCATATACGATGGTTATGTGAACATGTGTTCCCGGATAAAAGATATATCACCGTGAATGGTGCTCCGGTCTTTATGATCTATCGTCATAGTCTGTTTCCGGACATACAAGCGACCCTTGCCTTATGGCGTACCACAGCCGTTGAAGAATACGGTTTTCCGGGTCTATACCTGTGTATGACAGAAAGTTTTAACACACAGGACGATCCTACTGCCTTTGGTTTTGATGCCGCCGTAGAGTTTTCTGCCCACGCTATACTGGGATATGATTGTACTCCTAAGCACAAGAGATCCTTCTTAAAAAAGCCAAAGCATAATCTAGCGTTCAAGGACTTTGAAAAGGGAGTAAAGGTCTCCATTTCAAGAGCGCAACCCGATTATAAATTCTTCCGGTCGGTAACACCTGCCTGGGACAATACCGCAAGAAAGGGCGTTAATGGGGTGGTAGCCTTAGGGAGCAGTCCCGAGCTGTACACAAAATGGTTGAAAGAAGCGCTTTCAAGATCTGAAGTATACAGTGATGATGAGAACTTTATCTTTATCAATGCCATGAATGAATGGGCCGAAGGGAATCACCTGGAGCCCTGCCGGAAGTACGGGCTCTCTTATTTGGAAGCGACAAAGCGTGTTTTAGAAAATTATACTTAATGATGGTCTCCATTATAGTCCCAAATTACAATCATGAACCGTATCTGCGGAAGCGTCTGGATTCTATTTTTGACCAGACCTACCGCGATTTCGAAGTGATCCTTTTGGACGATTGCTCCACAGACAACAGCGTGTCCATCTTACAAGAATATGCAAAAAGGCCTCAGGTGTCTCACCTGATCATCAATAAGGAGAATTCCGGGGGGCCCTTCAAACAATGGAAGAAAGGAATAGAATTGGCGAAGAGCGATTGTGTATGGATCGCAGAGAGTGATGATTACAGTGACACGACATTCCTTGAAAGACTGGTCCCGTTCCTTAAGAAGGATGTGGGTATCGTCTTTTCAGGACTGACCATCGTTGAACATGACAAGAGTACAGACTATGTAGCACTGGAAGAAGGCTTTCATAAAGGGACACAGCTACTTAGTACAGATATGATCACCGGTAATTTATTTATCAATGCCAACTGTGTGCTGTTCAATAAGACATACATCAGCAAGAAGCAATTGAACCGAATATGTGATTTTAAAATTTGCGGCGACTGGTCCCTGTGGAATCATATCCTTACCAAAGCCAATGTGTATTTCGTAAAAGAACCGCTGGCCTTTTACAGGAAGCATCAAAGTGCAACGACCGAAGGGCTGTACAATAATCAGGTATTTTACAGAGAAGCCGTTAGCGTAGCGAAAGTATGTATACATGCCTTAGGGAATTATTACCACCATAATGCAAGGGCGATACGGTTTTACAGTGATCTGGTACGGTCTTCTGCGTTATCTGAAACGATCAAGCAAGAGCTGTTCACATTAATAAATGATACTTTTAAGCCGAATTTCTATATCAATCTATTCCGAAGGGTCGTAAGAAAACTAAAAAGAGCAGGCTCATAAAGGTGCCCCGGAACAACCGATATATTCAATAAAAGAAAACAACATTGCAAACACCCGTCCTCTATTTGATCTTTAACAGACCCCCGGAAACGAGGGAGAGCTTTGCGGTGCTTCGGAAGGTGCAACCCAAAAAACTCTACATCGCCGCCGACGGTCCGCGCAAGAGCGTAGCAGGGGAGGCGGCGGTATGCCGGGAGGTGCGGGACCATGTGTTGACCCATATCGACTGGGATTGTGAGGTCAAGACCTTGTTCAGGGAAGAGAATCTGGGATGCCGCAAGGCGGTACAGGGGGCGTTGGACTGGTTCTTTAATGCGGAACCCATGGGCATTATCCTGGAAGACGATGTGATCCCGCATCCCTCTTTTTTCCCGTATGCCACGCGACTGCTGCACAAACATGAGAACGATACCGATATCTTTTCCATCAATGGCTGTAACATAGGTTATGAGAACGAAACACAGCCCTACGGTCTCACCCGATACTTCAATATGTGGGGATGGGCCACCTGGCGACGCACTCACATACTGGTGAAAGAATCCTGGGATGCCGTGCCGTTAAAGTCCGATTTCAAGCATGGCTCTCCCTTGCTCGCCTCCTTAAAGCTCAAGACTATCTGGCCGCTGGAGGAATGGTATGCTTTGTGGCGCGGTCATTTTAAGAATACCTTGAACGGTAAGATCGATACCTGGGACTACCAATGGGTCTATACCTGCCTTAAGCAAGAGAAATATGCCATAAGGCCCAATGTGAACCTGGTGAGCAATATAGGGTTCAACGAAGCAGCGACCCACACCAAGAATATGGACGGGCTAAGCCCTACGCAATTACAGTTGTCTGCGATCGATATTGAGGCACTGGATGACTGCAGTCCGGAAGTCGATCCCCGTTATGAGATTCGATTCGTGGCAGAGAAGTGGCAACACTTACCTATCGATTATACATTGTTATTGAAAAAGCTGTGGAAGAAGATAGGTGCGATGCTAAGAATCCGGAAATAATTACGTGTCAAACTCAAACTTAAAATAATCGATCTCTTCTTTAAAAAGTTTGTAGACCAGATCTTTGGTTTCCTTATCGTATACTTCTCTGTAATCCCGGTAGGGGTACGAATTCAGTTTAGGTAAGGTACTGTCCGGGATACCAAGGGTATCACATACATGCGCGAAATCCTCCTTCAGGTTCTCAAAACGACCTATAAAATCAATATCGTTCATTCCCCTGTTGGTTTCAATATACCGAAGTTGTGACAGATGTTTCACGTCTATTTTTTGTTTTACAAATTCCTTGAATGATAATGGGGTTACATCCATTTGGTACTTTTTTTTGTGAAAAAAATCATCTTTCATCACCATGGTGTAATATGAAAATACGCGTGTCCAGGAATTTCTGACAAACGTGAACTTGTAATATGTTTTGAATTGTGTAGCGGTGATCTCCGGGTCAATTGCATTCCTGAGGTGCGGAATAATTCTATTATAATTCCCTCTTTTAGCAGTATATAAGGATTTTTTCAAATGGAGAATTCTATTGGTGTTCTCTTTAATTTCCTGTAAGGTTCTATGATCCTGTGCTCCAAATGTCAATTCCTCAAAATGGCCTAATTTCTTTTCGATACTGGTACCTGCGGTTTTAGGAATGTGTATGAACACACATTGATGTTTTTTTGAAATCATAAAGATAGATTAAGAACCATTTTTGAAAAGGCTATATTTACAAAGCTAATTGAATTATGACAATACGTAGTTGTTGAATATTTAATTTAGGTTTCCATACTTATGACTGCATTATCTATAATTACGGTAAATTATAACAATGTTACAGGCTTACAAAGAACCATCGAGAGTGTTGTGGCCCAGCAATGCAGCGGTATAGAATTTATCGTCATTGACGGAGGTTCCACCGATGGCAGTGTGGCCCTCTTGGAAAAGCATAGCGAACACATTACGTATTGGGTAAGTGAACCCGATGCCGGTGTATATCACGCCATGAACAAGGGAATCGCAAAAGCCACAGCAGCCTATGTGCTATTCCTGAACAGTGGAGATCATTTCTATCATGATAAGGTACTTCAAGAAGCCTTGCCTTTTCTTACAGAAACAGACCTGATCGCTTTTGATATACAGGTGAAGGGCGAAACGACCGATTATGTAAAAGCACATCCGGACCACCTTCAGTTTTCCTATCTCTATCACAAGACCTTAGCGCACCAATCGGTATTTATAAAAAGAGAATTGCTGGAAGCTGTTGGAGGGTACGACACTTCTCTTGCCATAGCCGCCGACTGGAAGTTCTTTTTAGATGCGCTTGTTCGTAAACAGTGCAGTTATACCGCCGTACATTCTATTTTAAGTGTCTATTATCTAGATGGCATGAGTGCGACCGCTAAAGGGACCAATCTTCGGAAACAGGAGCGCAGAAAGGTGCTGAAGGAGTCGTACGGATTATTTCTGGATGATTACCGGGCACTGGACCAATTACAATTGAATCGTTTCAAGATGCTCACTGCGCTGGAACGATCAGGTCCGGGTAGAAAGATCGTTTCCGCAGTCTTAACCGTACTGTTATTTTTGTTCACCGGTAAAAAACCAAGTGATCTGTAAAACACTCGAAACCACTCCTATGATCCCAAAGATCCTACATTATTGCTGGTTCGGACCACACCCCAAAAGTGCGGTGGCCCTGCAGTGTATGGAAAGCTGGCGCATCCATTGCCCCGACTACGAGTTTAAAGAGTGGAACGAGACCAGCAGTAAGCCCTATCTGCAACCTTTTGTCAAGGATGCCTTGCGGAAAAAGCAGTATGCCTTTGCGGCCGATGCCGTTCGCGTGCAAGCCTTGTACGAGCATGGCGGGATGTACCTGGATATGGATATGCTGTTATTGCAATCTCCCGAGATCCTGCGATCCAACGATTTCTTTTCCGGATTTGAAGTACCGGGCCGCGTGGCCTACGGGTTCTTCGGGGCTGTGCCCGGACATCGGTTCCTTGCCGCAATGACCGACTTCTATAGTAAGAAGCGCTTCGATTCGTTTCATCCGCCGGTGATCACACACGCCTTCAAGGACCGCATCACTACCGAACAACTTAGGGAGCGTGAAATACTGTTCGAACCCGAGGTGTTCTATCCCTTACCCTATGAGCAAAAGGACGCACCCTACACCGATTTTATTAGTCCGCGTACCATTGCCGTGCACCTCTGGGACCACTCCTGGGCGAAGGAAAAGGACGAATCCTCGCAAAGGCTGCTGAAGAATTTAAGTATGGTACTCACCGATTACCTTGGGTATGACTATCCTTTTTCTTATTTTCAGCGGTACGGACGGGAGTTCAGTCGCAAATTGTACCACCGTTTACGTCATAGATCGTCCTCATGAAAGTCTTGCACATCACCACATCGTCCCGAGGCGGGGCCGGGATCGCAGCCTGGCGCCTGCATACTGCTTTGCGTTCGCAGGGGATCGCATCGGCATTCCTGGCCAAGGATACCTGTGTGAACTTTGAAGGAGAGACCGTCGCCGATCCCTTCTTTGCCTACCACCGTGCGTCGCTGAGCAAAAGGATCCTGCGAAAGCTGGGGCACTGGGTGTATCCTACCGAAGGCCATCTGCTGGAAGCGAACCTGCGGGACCGAAAACAGCTGCTGCAGTACGAACAACTAAGCCTGCCGTTTTCAAAATTCGAGCTTCAGGAGCATCCGCTGGTACAGGAAGCCGATGTCCTTAATTTGCACTGGGTGACCGGGATCCTGGACTACGAGCGCTTCTTTGGGGTCAATACCAAGCCCCTTGTGTGGACCCTGCACGATCGCAATCCGTTCTCCGGCCTCTTCCACTATAAAAGAGATGAAACCCTCAATGCGCCGCGCATTCCCCGTCTGGAAGCACGGGTACGGGTCCAAAAGCGAAAGGCAGTGGCGCAGATCGCGAAAGGAGCCATTGTGGCACCTTCGCAGTGGCTGCTTGAAGCCGCACACGACAGCGGCGTCTTCGATCATATCCCCCTTCAAAAATGCATTGCCAATGCGGTAGATCCGCTATTCTTCGCCGAAAGCAAGGCCGATGACACCCGACATTCCCTGGGGATCGACCCCGATGCATTCGTAGTATTGCTTGTAGCGGGGAGTCTGGACATTCCGCGGAAAGGAATACAAATATTCATAGATGCTCTGGAAGCACTTCCACAACTGTCGCTTACGGTACTGACCGTAGGAAAAGGCAGCTTAGAGCTCACCCATGAAGCCCATACCGTCCATTCTTTGGGTATGATCTCGTCTCCTGAAACACTACGTGACTATTACCGGGCCGCCAATGTCTTTGTGTTGCCCAGTACCGAGGACAACCTGCCCAATGTACTACTGGAAGCAATGGCATGTGGTACTCCTGTTATATCATTTGCCGTAGGGGGAATGAAGGAACATGTGATCCACAAAAGTACAGGTCGGCGCGCTAAGAAGGTGTCGGCAAAGTCCCTGGCCAAGGAGATCGAGAAAATGTATGGGGAACACGATGGGTATGACGCTAAGACCGTTCAGGCGTATGCCAAAGCACATTTCGATCCGGTGCAACAAGGCCAACGGTATTATAACCTCTACCAAAAACTAGTGAGCGCCTCATGAAAAAAGCATTACAACACGTATTAAACCGGTTGCCATACGTTCGGGGCCTGCACGCACAGGTAACATCCTATAAAAAAAATGCCTGCTATCCCCCCGCGCATTATTATTCTCCTATTGTATCGGTGGCGGAGGTGAAGGCCAGGGAAGCGGAGATATGGAAAGGACTTCAAACAGACGGTATTTCCGGTATCGCATTGAACACCGAAGCCCAGCGGGCCCTGGTCCAATCATTCTATCCGTATTATGCAGAGATGCCCTACGGGTCGTCTGCCCAAGAAGGGCTGCGGTATCGTTTCGACAACTCCATGTATACCTATACCGACGGGATCTTTCTGTACAGCATGCTACGACACCTTAGACCCAAGCGGGTCATTGAAGTAGAATCGGGTTTCTCTTCCTCTCTTATGCTGGATGTGAATGCCTTGTTCTTTTCCAATGAAATGGAGCTTTCCTTCATTGAGCCTTACCCCAAACGTCTCTTGGATACCATCTCGAAGGAGGATGCGTCGCACATCACTTTATTGGAAAAGAAGGTACAAGAGGTGCCGGTATCCTTTTTCCAAACACTTGAAAAAGGGGACATCCTCTTTATAGACAGTACGCATGTTTCAAAGTGCGGCAGCGATGTGAACTACATCCTGTTCGACATCCTTCCGGTGCTTGCTCCCGGGGTCTTTATTCATTTTCACGATATCTTCTATCCGTTCGAATATCCCAAGGGCTGGGTGTACGGCGGAAGGAACTGGAACGAGAATTACCTGCTGCGTGCCTTTCTGATGCATAATAACACGTACAGCATTACCTTGTTCTCGCATTACCTGCATACGCACCACAAGGATCTTTTTGGTGCGTTACCACTGGCACAACAGAATGCCGGCGGGAATCTGTGGATCGAAAAAACAGCGCACTAAGATGAACTATCCGGTCTCCGTTATCACGATCAACTACAACAATGCCAAAGGCCTTGAGAAGACCATCGCATCGGTACGTGAACAGCAATTAGAGCCAATAGAATATATTGTGATCGACGGGGGTTCCACCGACGGCAGTACCGCAGTGATAGAACGAGCAGCAGACGGGATTGACCAGTGGGTAAGTGAACCCGACCGCGGTATCTACGACGCCATGAACAAAGGCATTGCGAAAGCGAAGGGAGATTACCTGCTGTTCTTGAACAGCGGCGATGTCTTGACCTCTCCACATGCCTTACGGGAGTTCCTTTCCCATCCCTCCTTTAAGGGCGATATCATCTACGGCGATTATCTTTTTGAGGATGGCGAGAAGCGGTATCCCGATACGTTGACCCCCTGGTATTTTATGAAGACCTCCCTGCCGCATCAGAGCACCCTCTTCCGAAGCAATGTCTTTGACAGGGTGGGAACCTATGATGAATCCTATACGATCGCTGCCGACCGTGAATTCTACTTAAGATGCTATCTGAGAGGGGATGTGCTCTTTACACACGTTCCTTACTTCCTCACCTTGTTCGAC
Source organism: Altibacter lentus (assembly GCF_000746845.1). Classification (GTDB taxonomy): domain Bacteria; phylum Bacteroidota; class Bacteroidia; order Flavobacteriales; family Flavobacteriaceae; genus Altibacter; species Altibacter lentus. Next base: position 3,017,869 of record NZ_KN050846.1, read on the forward strand.
CGTTCGGGACTCAGTAATGATCCAGATCATGTTAAAAAGAAGCAAGAAGAGGACGAGCGACTTTTCCGAAAGCATTACGGGGAACAGTACGATCACTATAAAGCCATGGTCCTTGCCGAACAACGTGCCAATCGCGCCAAACGGAATACAGTGGCAGGACTGTTCAAAAGGATCCTCAAAAAACTTAGAAGATCATGAGCAGTCCGCTGGTTAGCATCATCATTCCCACCTATAAGCGTCCCGAACTCCTCACGCTTACCTTGCAAAGTATCGAGGCACAAAGCTTTACGGACTATGAGGTGTGGGTGATCGACGACGGCTCCCCGGGTGAGGCGAACGAACAGGTGTGTGCACCCTTTAAGAAGGTACACTACCTAAAGATAGAAAACAGCGGTGGTGCGGCGCATCCGCGTAACGTAGGGATCGATCGTGCCAAGGGCACCTACATCGCTTTTGTGGATGACGACGACCTTTGGCCTTCCCATAAGCTGGAACAGCAGGTCGCACTATTGGAAACCCATCCGGACTATGGTCTGGTGCATGGCTACTGTACCGTGATCGATGCGGCGGGAACCCCTACGGGAGCCGTTATTGGTCGGCCCGGAAGTCCCGAAGTAAAACACGGGGATGTTAAAGGTCGTATGGCCGGGCAGTGGACCCTGATGACACCTACGGTATTGCTTCGGAAGGAAGTGGTGGCCGCTGTTGGTTATTTCAACACACAGATGGCGCAGGCCGGCGAGGACACCGAGTACTGGACCCGTTGCTCCTTCCACACCCTATTCTACTATCTGGATGAATCACTGGCCTATTACCGGAAGCATACCGGCAGTAGTGTTACGAACAGAAAACAGTATATAGAATTACCGCTCCATTTGCAGGCCTGTGTGACCAGGGCATACGCCGAAGGTCTACTTGCAAAGGCACAATATAAGCAGTTAAAGCGGCAGCTGGTGATCAAGCAGTTGAAAGGGTTTCGGGAACATCCCGGGGGAAGTTTTCTGCGACTCTTTAGGCTGGATCCTTTTTGGTTTCTTACATTTGGAAATCTCAAGGTATTCGTCAGAGTACTTTTGAAGAAACGAAACTAGACCCCATGCGTGTAGGACTCAATCCTGTGAAAGATCAGCAAGAAGCAGCTGCAAGCTATTACCATCAGGTAGTGGTGCCAGTGTATATCCCGGATGAAGAGGGCTATTTTGAACACAGTGTGACCATCCTGAAATACTGTCTGGAATCCCTGTTTAGAACGGCGCATGCACACACTTTTATTACGGTGGTCAATAACGGGAGTCATGACGGGGTTTCGGAGTATCTGGAGACCTTGCGCCGGCAAGAGCAGATCCACGAACTGATCCACACCCACAACATTGGGAAGATCAATGCCGTATTCAAGGGGCTTACAGGCCACAGGTTTCCATTGGTGACCATCACCGATGCCGATGTCCTTTTTTTAAATGGATGGCAGGAAGCCACCTATGCCGTTTTTGAGGAATTCCCCAAGACGGGTTGTGTCACCACCACGCCCAATCCGAAGCTCTTAAAATACCATACCGCCGGCATTATGGGGCAGTATCTTTTTTCGAGTAAGTTGCGGTTCGTTCCACCCCGGGACCCGGAGGCACTGACCCATTTTGCTGAAAGTATTGGAACGCCCGACTTCTTTAAACCCTGTCATAAGTCATTTGTACTGCGACTGGAGGGGAAAGAGACTCATGCAGTGCTGGGTGCCGGACATTTTGTAGCGACCTATCGCGGGCACTTACTAACCGAACAGAGCGGGGCTTATTCAGAATTCAAACTGGGAGGGCTGAGTGTACGGCAGTACCTCGACCAGCCCGTAGCCGATCAAGGCTACTGGCGTCTGGCAACCGAAACCAATTATACCTATCACATGGGGAATGTGGCAGAATCCTGGATGCAGGAACGACTGCGGCAATTGACCGACGACAGTAAGAAAGAAGTTGCTGAGCCGGAACTTCGCACATCGCAGCGTGGCAGAGGCATGCGTTTGGGACGCTGGCTGGTGGAGAAACTCCTGCAGCGAAAACCACTTTGGACGTGGTTCTTACAACATAAAGGACTGTCTAAAAGTGATGCCAAATGCTATGCGAATTAAATGGATATATTTTTCTGAAGATTTCTTCGGAAGTTTTTAAATGTTACCTTTGAGAATACCAAACCATACGCCTTTGATTTTCACCATTGCCGAAATAGGTCAGGCCCACGAGGGCAGTTTAGGAATGCTCCATGCGTATATCGATGCGGTAGCCAAGACAGGCGTACGTGCCATCAAGTTCCAGACCCATATCGCCCATGCCGAAAGCAGTATCCATGAACCCTTTCGGGTTCGGTTTTCCACTCAGGATGCTACCCGCTACGACTATTGGAAACGAATGGAGTTCACCCCTCAAGAGTGGGTGGCCATTGGAGCCCATTGTAAAAAGGCCGGACTCACCTTTATTAGCAGTCCCTTTAGCAATGCCGCAGTGGACGTCCTGGAACAGGCCGGCGTAGAACAGTATAAAGTAGGAAGCGGGGAAGTGTCCAATCTGTTATTACTGAAGAAGATCATTGCTACCGGGAAGCCCATTCTGGTTTCCAGCGGGATGAGTTCGCTGGACGAACTGGATACTACGGTCGCTTTTCTGAAACAACACAAGGCGAACTTCTCGCTCTTACAATGTACCACAAGCTATCCTACTCAACCCAAACAATACGGTCTAAATATGATCAAAGAGCTAAAAACACGCTACGAGGTGCCGGTGGGATTCTCGGACCATTCCGGGACGATCGCTGCCGGTATTGCGGCCGTGGCCCTGGGGGCAAGCCTTCTGGAATTCCATGTGGTCTTCCATAAGGAGCAGTTTGGACCCGATGTGGCTGCGTCCATCACCATCGAGGAAGCCAAACAACTGGTGCAGGGTGCGGAGGCTGTGGCCACAGCCTTGGCACATCCCATCGATAAGACCAAGGTGGATGCTTTCCGGGACCTAAAGACCATCTTTGAGAAATCACTGGCCGTTAATAAACCATTGTCGAAAGGACACCGACTTACTTTCGACGACCTGGAAGCAAAGAAGCCCAAGGGATACGGACTGGAAGCTTCTGGATTTGAAGCGGTGTTGGGACGCAGTTTGTCCCGGGACCTTGCCGCCTGGGATTTTTTAACCGAAGAAGATCTGGATTCATGAACAAGACCCCACGAAAGATATGTGCCGTGATCACCGCCCGACCCTCGTACAGCAGGGTAAAGACCGCACTACAGGCGATCAAGGAGCACCCTCAATTAGAACTACAACTGGTGGTGGCCGGTTCGGCCTTGCTGGATCGCTACGGAACCGCCGTTCATTTTATAGAGAAGGATGGGTTTACCATCCATGAAAAAGTTTTTATGGTCCTGGAAGGGGAGAACAAGACCGCCATGGCCAAAACCACCGGATTGGGGGTGATGGAACTGGCCAATGTCTTTTACAACCTGCAACCGGATGCGGTGATCACCATCGCCGACCGATTTGAGACCATTGCCACCTCGATCGCAGCAGCCTATCAAAACATTCCGTTAGTGCATTTACAAGGCGGGGAGGTCACCGGGAACATAGACGAAAAGGTGCGCCACGCCAATACCAAACTGGCTGATATCCATTTTGTGACCTCGCAGGATGCCAAAGCACGTGTCGAGAAGATGGGGGAGGACGCCGATTATGTCTTTAATACCGGCTGTCCGTCCATTGACATTGCCGCCCGGGTCCTTCAGGATCCTGCCATGGATTTCGATCCGGTAACCAAATATGGCGGGGTGGGAGGTCCGGTAAAAGCCACAGGGGATTATCTGGTCGTCATGCAACATCCCGTCACCACAGAATACCATCAGTCCAAGGAAGACGTGCTGAAGACCCTGCGAGTGATCCATGAACTTGAGATCCCCACGTTCTGGTTCTGGCCCAACGTAGATGCCGGATCGGACGGGACCTCGAACGGTATCCGCTCCTTCCGTGAAAAATACAATCCGCAGCACATCCGGTTCCTGAAAAACATGGAACCCGTCGATTTCTTAAAGTTACTGCTCCACAGCAATGTGCTGGTGGGCAACAGTAGTGTTGGCATCAGGGAGTGTTCCTTCTTGGGCGTCCCGGTCGTGAATATCGGTACCCGGCAGAACCGCAGATTGCGGGGCACGAATGTGATCGATGTGGCCTATGATGAAGCGTCCATCAAGGATGCCATAAGATCGCAAATGAAAAACCCCCGCAACAGCCGAAGCGCTGTCTACGGGAATGGGAACAGCGGACAGAAGATCGCCGACCTGCTGGCGACCATCGATCTGCGTTTTCATAAAACCATTACCTACTAATGCGTATCTTGGGACTCATACCGGCGCGAGGTGGGAGTAAGGGGATCCCAAACAAGAACCGTAAGGAACTGGGCGGGAAACCGCTGTTGCAATACACCGCAGAGGCCGCATTGAAAGCGCGTACGCTGGACCGTGTGATCTTCTCTTCGGAAGATGAAACCCTCAGGGCACTTGCACGTTCCCTGGGTGTCGAGGTCCCTTTTGAGCGTCCTGCCCATCTGGCCGAAGACCATTCGGGTTCTTTAGCCGTCGTGCAACATGCCCTACACACTTTAGCCGAGCAAGGCGAACACTATGATGCCGTGTGTTTGCTTCAGGTGACCACCCCGTTTCGAACTGCTTCAGATATTGACCGGGCCATAGAAAAATTCAAGAATGACAAGGTAGACACCCTGCTTTCTGTTCAGAAGGTACCGCATCAATACAATCCGCATTGGGTTTTTACCCCTTCCGAAGCAGGACAGCTACAGATCGCCACCGGTGATACCACCATCATTAAAAGAAGACAAGAACTCCCGGATGCCTATGTACGGGACGGAGCTTTATACATTACGAAGACCCGGGTGATCCTGGAGCAGGATTCCCTGTACGGTTCCCGAATGGGCTGGATCGAACTGGACCCCGAACGGCATGTGAACATCGATACCCCAGAAGACTGGGCGAAAGCAGAACAGCTTTATAAAAAACTGTATTTTTAACCTATGGACCACCTGGAGAAAATATCGGTAGTGGTACCCGTGTATTACGGGGAGCATACGCTTGGAGAACTCACACAACGGGTGATCGCCACATGCCAATCGCTGGGGGCCGATTATGAGCTGTTGCTGGTAAACGACGCCAGCCCTGATGCTTCCTGGGAGGTGATCAAGCACTTGCACAAGGAAGATCCCAAGGTGCGCGGCATCAATTTCAGCCGGAATTTCGGTCAGCATTATGCCATCTCAGCGGGCTTGGCAGCGGCCACAGGCGATTGGGTGGTCGTTATGGATTGTGATCTGCAGGATGTGCCGGAAGCAATTCCGACCTTATTACAAAAGGCCCGGGAAGGATATGACGTGGTGCTGGCCAAACGCGAGCAGCGCCAGGATGGGTTCTTTAAAAAGTTCTTTTCCAGGTTGTTCTACAGCTTCCTAAGTTATCTTTCGGGAGCGCGCTATGATGCCTCCGTTGCTAATTTTGGGATCTACCATTCCAAGGTGATCGCAACCATCAACACCTTGCCCGAAAAGAACCGGTTCTTTCCTTCCATGGTGAAATGGGTAGGTTACAGGCAAACCGCCATAGGCGTTCCCCATGCGAAGCGTGAAGAAGGGCGCTCCAGTTATACCTTACGGAAATTGTTCAATCTGTCGTTGGATATCATACTGTCCTATTCCGATAAGCCATTGCGGCTCACTATTAAACTCGGACTTATCATCACCGTATTGGCGTCGGTATTCGCCTGTGTACAATTGTATAAATGGTATCAGGGAGAGATCGAGGTCCTGGGCTATACCTCATTGATCCTTTCCCTATGGTTCCTCTCGGGCATCATCATCCTGATCCTGGGGGTAGTGGGATTATATATTGGAAAGATCTTCGAAAATGTAAAGGACAGACCCACTTATATCGTAAAAGAACGACTATGAAAGTTACTTGCTACGTACTGGGAGAAAAGGGATATAGCGCTTTAAAGGCCCTTCAGGGAGACTCCAGAGCGGTGATCGATACGGTGGTCATAGGAACTGATCCTGCTCTCAAGGATGATCACTCCAAAAAGATCGAAGCCTATTGCGAGGCCTCTCATTTAAATGCGACCTATGATGATGTCCCCAAGGACTCGTCCAACGTATTAATAGCCATGGGTTGGCGAAGACTGATCCATCCGCTGCCTCATCAACAACTCATTGTATTACATGACTCACTATTACCCAAATACAGAGGATTTAATCCTCTGGTCACCGCATTAATAGAAGGAGATACCGAGATAGGTGTCACCGCTATCTTAGGCGCGGAAGCCTATGATACAGGTGCTATTATTGCAGTAGAAAAGATCTCCGTTACCTATCCAATAACCATTGCGGAAGCGATTCATAAGATAAGTCAGTGTTATGGAACGCTGTTGCAACACGTGTTAGAAAAAGTGCTGGCAGACGAGCTGCGGGCTGTTCCTCAAGATGAGACAGAAGCGAGTTATAGTCTATGGCGAGATGAAAAGGATTATTTTGTTCAATGGGACTGGCCTGCGTCTAAGATACAGCGAATGATCGATGCCGTAGGACCACCTTATGACGGTGCTAAAACATGGGCCAACGGAAAACAGATACGATTGATACAAGCCACTGCGGTTGCAGATGTATCTGTTGTGAACAGAGACATTGGTAAGGTGCTGTTCAAAGACAATGGAAAACCTGTGGTGGTATGCGGAGAAGGTCTATTGCGTTTAGATCAAATTGCCTATATGGATTTTGAACCTCTCGTATTTGAAACCCTCTTTAGAATACGTTTCGGAATATGAAGATCCCATTCAATAAACCATATCTGTCGGGAAAGGAACTCATGTATATTCAGGATGCCTTGTCGCGGGGTAAATTGTCCGGCGACGGTTTTTATACCAAGCAGTGCCATCGGTTCTTTACCAACACTTATGGTTTCAAGAAGGCCCTGCTCACCACCAGTTGTACCGATGCATTGGAAATGGCTGCCCTCTTGCTCGATATACAACCGGGGGATGAGGTGATCATGCCTTCCTTTACGTTTGTCTCTACGGCCAATGCCTTTGAACTGCGTGGTGCGGTGATCCGGTTTGTAGATTCTCAAACCGATCATCCCGGCATGGATGTCTCCCAGATAGCACCGCTTATCAATGCAAAGACCAAGGCCATCGTCGTGGTCCATTATGCAGGTGTTGCCTGCGATATGGATATGGTCATGCAGTTGGCCGATGCACATGAGCTGTTCGTAGTAGAGGATGCCGCTCAGGCTATTGACAGTTATTACAAAGGTCGTGTGCTGGGAAGTATAGGGCATCTGGGTGCTTTTTCCTTTCACGAGACCAAGAATATTCAGTGTGGGGAAGGAGGCTTGCTAGTGATCAACGATACCCGATTTATGGAGCGTGCCGAGATCCTTTGGGAAAAGGGAACCAACAGAAGCGCTTTTTTTCGCGGGGAGGTCGATAAATACGGCTGGGTGGACATAGGTTCGTCATTTCTGCCCAGTGAACTGAATGCCGCATACCTCTTCGCGCAATTGGAATGCATCCAGGATATACAGGACCGCCGGAAAGACATCTGGGAGCAATACCATACTGCTCTTAAGGACTGGGCCGCATCCCTGGGCATAGCGCAACCCACATTCCCTGATCATACTACCAACAATGCGCATATGTACTATTTGATATGTAAAGATATTGAACAGCGCTCCGCGCTCCTGCAACACTTAAAGAAGCACGGTATCCTTGCCGTCTTCCATTATCAGTCCCTGCATAAGAGTCCGTATTTCAAAGCAAAGTACAGCGGAGATGCCTTAGCCGAAAGCGACCGGTATTCCAATTGCTTAGTACGGTTGCCGCTTTTTTACGAACTGGATACGAAAGCCGTTATAAATGCCCTCCTCGCTTATGGCTCCTAAATATGCACACTACCTTTCCCTGACCTTGTACGGCGTGATCGCTGTCTATGTCCTTGTAGGGATCTTCTATTTTTCACAGCTCCCTATAGGTTCCGGCGATGAAGCCTTGTTCTTAAAGGACCTCCGACTTATCGAACAAGAGGGGTGGAATGCTGCCGTACGCAAAGGGATCTCGATCCCGTATATGCTGCTTGTGCTGCCGTTTGCGCAGTTGTTCGAGGGTTATGTGGCATTGCGACTGGTGAATGTGGCACTGTTCCTTTTACTTCTTTTGTATTTCTATAGCTATCGGAAGATCCGTGATCTTCATTTCTATGCCCTGGTCTTGTTCTTTTATGCAACGGTAGGTTATTTTCTATTGGGGGTGAACGACACCCTGTTCATTGTTTCGATGGTGGTATTCTATTCTGAAACGTATTTCCGGCTCGCCTCCGGACAGCGAGCCTCTTTTGCCTTAGGCGGGACCGCCTTGATCGTTGCCTTTTTCACCCGTGAACTTCTTATCATCTTTACGCCCGTGGTACTGTTGTCCGTCTTTTTACTGGTTCGTCGGAATCTTATCGCGTGGCGTAGCTTTATGCTGCCTGCGGTTTTGATCCTTGTCTTTATCGTACTGAATCTTCCGTCTTTGCAAGCCGGTTCACAGCTCTCTTTCGATGCAAAGCTTCCTCCGGAAGGGGTCCAGTCCAATTGGGTGCAGCGGCAGTATCTGGCACAACTTCAGGTAAATGAAGGAACGTTGCCCGATCATAATCATCCAAGCTGGGAAGAAACAGACGCCTATCTGGAAACCAAAGGGCCGGATGCACTGCCCAAGGGAATCCTTTCGGGGCTGACGTTCGATCCGCTACTCACGATAAAAGAGTTCGGTAAGGACCTACTATACATCCTTAGTTTCAGTACACGACAAATAGGGTTGCTGATACCCATATTATTGTTGCTGGGGATACGCCAATGGAGACGAACCCGTTCGGTCACCTCCCAGGTGTACGTTTCGCTGCTGCTCGCCTGTATGATCCTTATCTTTGCGCTTATCATCATTTCATTTGTCGAACTGCGATGGTTTGGCGCCTTGTTCCTGCTCGCCATTCTGGCCTATACCAGCGCCGTGAAGGCAGGAGAGCTGCCACGAATGATCGTATCCTTGCAATCGTTTGTAATAATTCTTATAAGTTTGTACGGATTGTACGGCTTCTATCAAAAACTTAGTTAATTGGCAGCTTCAAAAAAAATAATATTGCTGGTTCCCGATGGTACCGGGGTGAAGAATTATCTGTATTCAAAGGTGTTCGCTACCCGGGAAGCCTCTCTGGTATTGTTCCATAATTTCGACCCCGAAACGGTTTCGGAACTGGAACAGCACGTTCCGCTTGCGTCTACAGTACGAATCCCAACGTACAAAGAAAGTGTACGGGAAAAGTTTCTGCGAGAGCTTATACATCTAAGTCGCATCCAATGGAATGCAAAACAGGCCAACAACCCCACCATTTTAAAATTCTCTAGAACTTCGGTACGAAGTCTCAAGTTAAAGATGTTCTATACCCTGGTAAAAGGTGCGGCTAGGTTGGTTCGTTCTTACAACAGTATCCTAAAGCTCGAAGCCCGATATGCAAAAGCCCTTCGGAAGAACCCGTACTACCATTCGATAGCAGCCATCCTGAAGCGGGAAAAACCCGACCTCCTCTTCTGTACCCATCAACGAGCGTTGCCCGCTCCTACCATCTTCGCGGCGGCCAGGGACCTGGGCATCCCCACCACTACGGTGATCTATTCCTGGGATAATATCCCGAAAGCTCGCCTTGCTTTACGGGCCGATCGCTATCTGGTATGGTCACAGCACATGCAGAATGAATTACAACAATTCTATCCGGAGATCGCTTCCGAACAGATCGAAGTGACGGGAACCCCACAGTTCGAATTCTACAGGGATGCCGCCAATATCCTTCCGAAGGAGGAATTCTATGGAAGATATGGTCTGGATCCCGGGAAACGACTCCTATGTTTTTCAGGAGATGATGTACGCACGTCACCTCACGATCCACAGTATCTGGAAGATATTGCCGAAGCACTTACAAAAAGCGGTATGGCCGCTACCACCCAACTTATTTTTAGACGTTGTCCCGTTGATCTTTCCGGTCGTTACGATGCCGTCCTTACAAAATATAAGAGCCTTATTGTAGCCATGCCTCCCCTCTGGCATCAACGCGCCATAGGATGGTCGGCGGTCTACCCGGCCTACCAAGATGTGAAGCTGCTGGTAAGTCTTGCCTATTATGCCGATCTTGTTATAAACGTGGGGTCAACCATGGCTTTTGACTTCGGGATGTTCGGGAAACCCTGTGCCTATATCAACTATGACACCGTGAAGGATCCCAACTGGTCGGTCGATACCATCTATAAATATCAGCATTTTAGGAGCATGCCATCCCCAAAAGCCGTATTTTGGCTCCATGATCGGGAGCAGATCGCTTCGGTAGTCCGTACGGCTCTGGAACAGCCGGAGACCGCGATCAACGAGTGGTTCGAAACAGTCGTTGCCTATCCTGAAACCGCTTCCGAACGAATTAGAAAAGTGTTACTGTAATGCACATTGTATTTCTTTCTCATGAATATCCTTTATGGTCGGCCGGAGGCATTGGGAGCTTCCTGCAAACCTTTGGACGGGCCCTGGTTGCACGAGGTCACAGAGTTACTGTGGTAGGTGCAGGGACAGCACTCACCGAGGTGTATCTGGAGGATGAAGGAGTGCATTTGTACCGCCTTCCGAAGCAACAAAAAGGGCTGTTGCCGGAATTCCTTCATAACAGCATCCGTCTCAATAAGAAACTAAAAGCGATCCATGCCCAAGAACCCATTGACATCATCGAATCGGCCGAACTGGGCCTGGCATTGCTCTACGCCCATCATCCGGCCAAGAAAGTGATCCGTTTACACGGGGGGCACCACTTCTTTTCGGAAGCCGAAAAACGAGGTATCCACTGGCGTAAAGGATTGCTGGAAAAACGCTCCTTTCGAAAGGCAGATGGTTTTATTGCTGTTTCAAACTACGTACAGTCTCATACGGCCAAATATCTCAGCTATCACAATAAACCCGTAACCGTGATCAATCATCCGGTAGATATTCCTTCTGCTGTTCCCGGGGGCAGCTCTAAAAAGAACAGTCTTTTGTTCGCCGGTACGATCTGTGAGAAAAAGGGAGTGCGGCAACTTATAGAAGCGTTTGCGTTGGTTCGTCAACGCTATCCCGACTATCAGCTGGATCTCTTCGGAAGGGACTGGTACTATCCCAACGGCGATTCGTATATAGCACGTTTGAAGGAGACCTATGACGCTTCCTTTTTTGAACAAGTGACCTTTCACGGAAGCATTCCGCGTGAAGAATTACATACGCGCTATGCCGAAGCATCCGTTTGTGTCTTTCCTTCACACATGGAGACACAGGGGCTGGTGACGCTGGAAGCCATGGCACAGGGAAAGCCGGTGGTCTTTTCGCAATACGGTCCCGGCCCCGAAACCATAGACCACGGCAATACCGGATTGTTATGTGATGTCTATGACCCCGGCGATATAGCAGCAAAGATCCTTTGGTGTATCGAACATCCCGATGCCGCCAGAGAACTTGGGCGCAATGCCGCACGACGGGTACGGGAACACTACAATAAGAACACTATTTTAGAGGAGAACCTTTCGTTTTATTCAACCTTGCTATCATGAAGCTGGTCGTGATCACACATACCCCGCATTTTAAGAAGGATGGCAAGCTCTTTGCCTACGGACCTTATGTACGGGAGATGAATCTGTGGTTCAAACAAGCCGATGCGGTAGTAGTTGTAGCCCCATTAAATAACGATGGGCCGGGTACCATACATGAGGCTTACACCTCGCAGGATGTAGCACTTCATGACATTCCCTCTATTTCCTTTATCTCTTTTTCTGAAGGATTGCTGGCCTTGCTCCGATTGCCGGTTATAAAATGGAAGATCTTTCAGGCCATGCGAAAGGCAGATCACATTCATTTGCGATGTCCGGGGACGATCGGCCTTGTGGGATGCATGATGCAGCCGCTCTTCCCGAAGCGACCGAAGTCTGCAAAATATGCCGGCAACTGGGATCCTCGGGCAAGACAACCGCTTAGCTACCGCATTCAAAAATGGATATTACAACATACCTTCCTTACACGTAACATGAAGGTACTGGTCTATGGAGACTGGCCCGGACAGACCTCCAATGTAAAGCCGTTCTTTACGGCAAGCTACCCCGAACAAAAGATCGAGTCCTTGCGTACTCCTCATTTCAAACCACCGTATCGGTTGCTGTTCGTAGGCGGACTCACCCACGGGAAACGTCCGCTGTATGCCGTAAAACTTGTGGAAGCCCTTATAGCGAGCGGGGTTGACTGTCGTCTGGATATCTATGGGGGCGGGGCCGAACGGAACAGCATTATCGATTATATTAGTTCGCATCAACTTACAGCCGTGATCTTTCTCCACGGGAATCAGCCGCCCACTGTGGTGGAAAACGCTTACAAACAAAGTGACCTGCTGCTCTTACCTTCCCGTTCTGAAGGATGGCCCAAGGTTGTGGCCGAAGCCATGTTCTGGGGGGTGGTTCCGGTAGTATCACGGGTTTCCTGTGTTCCATGGATGCTCGGCGAGGGGAGGAGAGGGCTGCTCCTAGAGATGCAGCCGGAAAGCGATATCCAGCGGTTGCGAACCCTTTTATCCGATCCCGAGGCACTACAGGAAATGTCGTTAAAGGCCCAAGCATGGTCGCACCAATATACCCTGGATGCCTTTGAAGCTGAACTTAAAAAAATAGTGGGATGAAAGTACTTCAGTTGATCGATTCCTTAGATGCAGGAGGTGCAGAACGTATGGCCGTGACACTGGCCAATGCCTTGAACCGTAGCTCCCATGAAGCCTTTTTATGTACCACCCGGAAAGAAGGACTGTTGAAGGAAACACTGGATCCCGGGGTAGCCTATTTGTTTCTCAACAAGCGAAATGCTTACGATGTGCTAGCCTTAAAGAAACTGGTGTCTTTTATAAAACGTCACAAGATAGAAGTGGTCCATGCGCATTCCAGCAGTTACTTCTTTGCGTCGCTTGTAAAGAAAATACTACCCAAAGTTCGCTTGATATGGCATGATCACTATGGCGACAGTGAGCACTTGTCGGCACGCAGGTTCAAGGTATTAAAATACTGTTCTCGTCGTTTTGACGCCATCATATCGGTGAATGAGGTCTTGAAAACATGGGCCCTGGAGCACTTGCATTGTAAAAACGTCTATTATCTACAGAATTTTGCGGGAACGGATGTACAGGAAAGTTCACAGGACCGCTTACAAGGTCCGACAGGGTATCGATTAGTCTGTCTGGCCAATCTACGTTCGCAAAAGGACCATATAAATCTATTAGAGGCTTTTAAGAGTGTGCTGGAACACTATCCAGAAGCCACGTTGCATCTGGTAGGAGCTCCTCAAGAAGCATCCTATGTACGATCCCTGGAACACTCTATTGAAACGAACGGATTGACCGGTGTCTATTTCTATGGATCACAAGGCAAGGTATTGTCATTACTTCGGATGGCCGATGTGGGCATCCTCTCTTCACGTTCTGAAGGGCTTCCGGTAGCATTACTGGAGTACGGAATGGCGGGGCTTCCCGTGGTATGTACCCGCGTAGGACAATGCCAGGAGGTGGTAGCAGACCGTGGTATTGTAGTACCACCCCGGGATCCTGAAGCATTGGCCGAAGGGATCCGCGTGCTTTTGGGTAACCCGGAGAAGCGCCGTGATCTTGCAGAGAAATTTCAGCATCATATAAAAAAAACCTATAGTTTTGAGGCAGTCTTGCCTATCTTGTTGCGTATTTACACTACATGAGAAAGATAAAACCCATTAAGAAGATCACGTATATCCAGTTGCTCTTATTGCATATTGGAATGGCGTTTGCGATCTACCTTGTGGAGGCTACGTCCAAATTCTTTCTTTTCGCAGCGGTGGTCTATTTTCTGGTACGCATCTTTTCCAGCGGAAATAAGAAGGATGAGGTACTGTTAGCCGCGGCCTATATCATGGGATTTGAGGTGTTTTCCAGAATGACCGGCGGGGCTTTTACCTATGAGTTCGCCAAGTTTGCCGTGATCGGGTTTTTGGTCATTGGCATGTTCCTTAAAGGATTCACCAGACGGTCCTGGCCCTATGTCTTCTACATCCTTTTTCTGGTACCGGGCATTCTTTTTTCGGCGATCAATCTCAACTATTCTACCGATTTCATGAACGCCATCAGTTTCAATTTGAGCGGCCCGCTGTGTCTGGCGATCTCCGCACTGTATTGCTACAACCGGAAGATGCCGGCGGAACGGCTCAACCAGATCCTGTTGGCCGCTTTGTTGCCTATTATCGCTATGGCGGCCTACCTGTATGTCTATACACCCAACATCCGGGATGTATTGAGCGGAACCCAGTCGAATTTTGAAGCCTCCGGTGGCTTTGGTCCCAATCAGGTATCGACCATCTTAGGATTGGGAATGTTTATATTATTCAGCAGGCTGCTCACGATAAAGAGCCGGGTTGTCAATATCATTGATCTCTGTTTATTGATTTTTGTTAGTTACAGAGGGATCGTAACTTTTTCCAGAGGAGGCGTGATCACGGCAGGCGTGTGTGCGCTCATCTTCTTTATTTATTATTTTTACAAAGCAGATCTCCGGCAACGAACTTCCTTACTTCCTAAAGTAGCGATAATTGCCGGGTGCATTGTCGTGACCTGGATCTTTACTTCCATCTCCACCTTTGGACTCATCGACAAACGCTATGCCAATCAGGATGCGGCCGGCCGTGAAAAAGAAGATGTTACCACAGGAAGGGCAGAGTTGGTCACCGGCGAGGTGGAGACCTTTTTAGAACACCCCTTTACGGGTATTGGCGTTGGGAAGATACGTGAATTCCGAAAAGAGAAAACAGGGCGTATTGTTGCAACGCACAGCGAGGTGAGTCGTATCCTGTCTGAACATGGTGTCTTTGGGTTGTTTGCCCTCATGGTCCTCGTGTTCACTCCGTTACTTTTCCGGGTCAGGAACCGAACGAACCTGTATTTCTTTGCTTTTTTTATTTTTTGGTTCCTTACCATCAACCATTCCTCTATGCGAATAGCAGCGCCGGCCTTCATTTACGGACTATGTCTAATCTCGATCATCGATGTCAAGAAAAAACCTGCTCTACATAGGAAATAAACTGTCCCGAAAAGGCAGCACGGTAACGTCCATTGAGACGCTGGGCACCCTGTTGGAACAGGAAGGTTTTGTTGTACGAACGGCCTCTTCGGTATCTAATAAAATGCTTCGGATGCTGGATATGCTGTTCACAACCTTACGTTACGCAAAAACATCTTCTGTTGTCTTGATCGATACCTACAGTACCCAGAACTTTTATTATGCCGTAGCGGTTGCCCGTTTGTGCCGCTTATTGCAAGTGCCCTATATTCCCATCTTGCGGGGTGGCGATCTGCCACAACGCCTTGCAAAAAGCCCTCGCCTGTCCAGGAATCTCTTTCGGGCTGCCAAGACCAATGTTTGTCCGTCACCCTATCTCCTCAAAGCCTTTAACGCTACCGGATTCGAAAACCTCACGTATATACCGAACACCATCGAACTGGAAAAGTACACTTTTGTACTCCGGGAAGCGGTACGACCCCGATTGTTGTGGGTACGTTCTTTTTCAGAAATATATAATCCGAAGCTTGCCCTGGACGTATTAGAGCAATTAATTGCCAAAGGGTATGACGCACAGCTTTGTATGGTAGGCCCGGATAAGGACGGGTCGCTGGACCGGTGCAAAGCCATAGCAAACAATAAGGATCTGCCGGTGATCTTTACAGGGATATTGCAGAAAGAGGAATGGATCGCACGCTCCAAGAATTATGCTGTTTTCATAAACACCACCAATTTCGACAATACCCCGGTAAGCGTTCTGGAGGCAATGGCACTCGGTCTGCCGGTCGTGTCGACAAATGTAGGAGGGATACCACACCTGCTCACCCAGGGTGAAGATGCACTGTTGGTACCACCTAAGGATCCAAATGCCTTTACCAATGCCATAGTGCAGCTGCTTAGCGACGCAACTTTGGCATCTAAATTATCCCGTAACGGAAGAGAGAAAGTAGCGGCCTTCGACTGGCAAGTTGTTAAACAAGCGTGGGTTACTCTTTTAAACCAGTAAATAAATAGCTACATTTATCGAGCTAAACCCAACCCCATGTCCCAAAAGTCGAATATCCATTTTGATATTTCCGAACGTAAGATCTTGCTCCGCCTCTTCGATATCACAGCGGTGCTGTCTGCCCTGTATCTGGTGGGCCTGGTGTTCAATTTCGATTATTTTAAGATCAACGCCGACCATTGGGTGTGGTCCATCGTTCTGGCGGTATATCTTACCATATTTGCAACTATTTTCGAGCTGTACAACCTACAAAAGGCCAGCAGGTTTGAGGTCGTTGTCCAAAACATCATCCTTACCTCTTCGGTCACCGTACTGTTCTATTTGCTCACACCATTCTTCACACCTGCCTTACCGGCGAACCGATTACAGATCATATACTTCTATATAGCTATTAATCTGTCGTTATTTCTTTGGAGGTACGCGTACATCGTATTGATCTCGGCACCCCGATTCTTTAAAAAGGTTGTTCTGGTCGGGAATGCACGCGAACTGGACACAATTATTACGTCCTTACAACGATCGGACCCTAACTATAAAGTAATAGGGTATATCAACACAGATTCGACGCGTTATGTTTCTGAAAGATACCCCGGCCTGCATGATATTCAAATTTTAAATGTTGCTGAAACCTTATCGGATCTGGGAATCTCTGAAATCGTTGTCGCCACACCGCATTCGTCCGGGATGACCGTAGAACTTTACAACCAGTTGATCCTGTTATTAGAGAACGGTGTAGCCATACGGGAGTACACCCAGGTATACGAAGAGATCAACCGCCGCGTTCCCGTGCAGCATGTAGATAAGGACTTCTATCGCTATTTTCCTTTCAGTCGAAGCAATCAGAACAAGTTATACCTCTTCTTTCACCGGATCCTGGATCTTCTTTTCTCTGTGATCGGACTTGTTTTCGGGCTGGTGATCTTTCCCATCATTCTTGTTGGAAACATATTTGCAAACAGGGGCCCTTTGTTCTACACCCAAATGCGGGTAGGGAGGAACGGAAAGCATTTCAGGATCTATAAATTGCGCAGTATGGTGCGTGACGCCGAAAAGCACGGTGCGCAATTCGCAGAACATAAGGATACCCGGGTCACAAAATTCGGACGTTTCTTACGCCGATCCCGTTTCGATGAGATCCCACAATTCATCAACGTGATAAAAGGGGATATGAGTGTGATAGGTCCCCGACCGGAGCGGCCTGTGTTTGTCAAGGAACTCTCTGAAAAGATCCCTTTCTATGAAGTAAGACACTTAGTTAAGCCCGGCGTGACCGGTTGGGCTCAGGTGAATGCGAAATACGGGATGACACAGGAGGATGCTCTTGAAAAACTGCAATACGATCTCTACTATATAAAACGCCGAAGTCTGTTCCTGGACATCAGTATCGTGATAAAAACACTGAGTACCATCATCTTCTACAGGGGGCAGTAGAGACGTAAAAACATGAAGCATTCCCGGAGGTTATTCTGTCGCTTCCTGTACTCTCTTCAGATAGCCGATCACGAATACATAGCGTACAGCCATGGCGATAAAAAGCGGGATAAATGCGTAGGCGAATTCCTGGACACCCGTGAACCAGTGTATCACCACCATGATCAGCAGCAATAACAGAAAAATGATATAGCGACGAAGCCACACAGGCGGGCTCTTTCTGGCTATAAAAACAGCTAACAGAAGATTTACCGGAAAGGCCCACAACATATTATAATTGTTTGCCGTTGCCGTGTGATCTGTTGCCAGCCACAATAGCAGCAAGAAGAATCCTATTAAACCTGTACTAAAGAATACTATGGCATCCAGCCTTCTGCAACGTGATTTTTTGCGGATGTCTTTCACTGTCATCATAAGAATGAACAAGGCTATAAGGATAAAAACAAACAGCGGACTCGTAAAAAAACCGGTGCTTTCCTGTTGTGGGGTATTTTGAAAAAGCGTCTCAGTTCCTGCCACAAGCGGTTGGATTCCGCCGGGATTACTAATAGTAGCGGCTGATGCGGCTTTAAAGATATAGTCGGGAAGGAACTGATGTTCCCAGGGAGAAGCTTCCACATCCACCACGGCACCAATCGCTACATCCATTCCCAGACTCCCCCAACTGTTCCAGTGCACATTTTGTTGTATCAGTTCACGAAAGGTATGTGGTTCGTCCACATAGGAATCGGGGTAGGTGATGGCGTCTCCCAAAGATGCTACCAGAACATCCCTGATCTTCGTCGCGCAATTATCATAAAAGAAATCGTATTTGTAATGTTGATTCTCCGGGAGAGCGTTTTCCTGAAGGTAGTTGAATACAGCGCGTTTCTGTTCGTAAGGCAGGTCCAGCGTCTGTTCTTTCACCCATCGGTTTTGAGCGATATACATGTTGAGGAACGGCTCATAATAGCTTACCCCCAGTTTATAAAGAAGTTTCCCGCGTGCGAATTTTGTATAGAAATTCGGGGTGTCGAAGTCGTAAACTCCGTAATTATAGACAATGTCCAATCCGTTGGCCGGATCGTTGATACGAAAGGCACTATGGCCAAACTTATCGTACAATTGTTTTCCGGGGCCAATCGTTAGAATACTTACTTCTGCTGCTTCAGAAAGGGTAAAAGATTGTGCGAATACAGCACTTTTCAGACACAAACAAAGCGCGAGGAGGTAGAGTTTTTTCATAAAGGAAGAGGCCTTTTTTAGGTTACTTCGGAAGGGATCATCTAAAGATGCTCCAGTCCAGTTTTACTGAAAACACATTGCTGTACAAGGCAGCACTTTGATCGCCAATATCGGTAAGGGCGTAATCCACTTGTATTCCCTTGTATTTGAAGCCCACACCAATATTGGGTTGAAACCCAACCGAATCACTTCCATCCAGTTGTGTTATATTTTGAAAGTTGCCAACCCCGCCACGTACAAAGACCATGTCGATATACCCAAACTCAAACCCAACGGCCGGATCGATACTCGCAAAAGAGGTAGAAACAATGTCATTGGTTTCAGCAAAGCGGAAATTGAAGTCTACTTCCGTTAACAATGAGAAATCGTAGTGAAAAATGAACGTACGCGCCACCCCTAACTGTAGTTTGGGAATAGTGATCTCAGTATTTTCAGGAAGTTCCTGATTTTGTCCTTCCACCGCCCCGGCGATGTCGGCGAATTTTTCTTCATCTATGGACCAGGCGTTGAAGGTGGTGGTTATGTCCCTTGCCATAAGGCCAAATTTCCAGTCGTTCTTCTCAAACTGTATCCCGGCATCAAGGCCAAATCCCCAGGAAGAGGCGAAGTCGCCAATGATCCTGCGGATCACCTTTGCATTCACTCCAAAATTGAGACCGTCCAGCGGCAACCTTCGGGCGTAAGAAAAAGTAAGCCCGTAATCGGCCGTAGAGAAGAGGCTTATTCGGTTGTAATCGATATTCCCCTGCTCATCGATCAATTGTGTGGTATTCAGGATGTCGTCCACCCCAAAGCGGATCACAGAGAAGCCAACGGCACTTTCGTTGTCAAGGGGCATAGCGAAGCCCGCATAATCGTAGTTTGCGATATTGGCAAAATAAGAAGCATGCATGAGGGAAAGTTCCTTTTCTTCTAAATTTACAAGTCCCGCAGGGTTCCAATAGACCGAATTCACGTCTTTGGTAGAAGCCACTACGGCATTTGCCATTCCAAAGGCGGCCGCATCGACCCCAATATTCATAAACTCGTTAGAATACTTTCGAACCGTTTGAGCTACCGTGGAGAGCGAAATAAAAAATAAAATGAAAAGGGCCTTCTTTTTCAAGCGTTTAATTTTGGGCAAATATCTCACTATTTTACAGAATACTAAACTATATTTTTGGCGACATATTGTACAATTATAGGGTTAGACGCAAATACTTTCCTATTTTTACAGTATTGATCAAAATTATGGTAAAACAGATCCCAAATATCATCACATCGCTAAATTTGCTGTGTGGTTGCGTTGCTATCCTGTTTGCGGTTTCCGGCGACTTGGTTACGGCAGCTTTCTTTGTTTTCTTCGGAATTTTCTTTGATTTCTTCGATGGTCTGGCCGCACGAGTCTTAAAAGCACAAAGCAAGATAGGACTGGAGCTCGATTCTCTGGCCGATGTGGTGACCAGTGGCGTGGCTCCGGCTGTTGTTATGGTCCAACTGTTACACTTGTCTTATTTCGGCACCGAACTTTCCATAGACTCGATGTTCGATGATGCCGCCTGGAACAGTTCTTTACGCAGCTATATGCCCTTTGTGGGGTTGCTTATTGCGGTGGCATCGGCCTACCGCCTGGCAAAATTCAATGTAGATACCCGGCAGTCAGAAAGTTTTATTGGATTGCCCACTCCGGCTAATGCGTTATTGATCTTAAGCATTCCTTTGATCCTTCATTTTCAATTCACCGAAGCTGTTGCTTCCGTGCTCCTGAATTCTTGGTTTCTCATTGGACTTACCATTGTAAGTTCCTTTTTATTGAATGCCGAATTGCCGTTGTTCGCTCTTAAATTCAAGACTTGGGACCTGAAATCGAATGCGCTTCGGCTCGTTTTCCTGGTGGGTTGTCTGTTGGCGATAGTAATGCTTCGGTTTATTGCGATCCCGGTGATCATACTGTGGTATATTCTGCTGTCGCTCCTTTGGAAAAACCCTCGGGCAATCCAATAAATCCATAACGCTTTTTCAAAGATGCGCAGGCACACCGCGGAGTCTCATCATTCCTTTATCAGTTTAAGGGTCGTACTACGTTTATTGGAGGTAATGGTGCAAAAGTAGATACCGCTCCTTTTGCCTGACAGGTCCAAGATCACGCTGTTTTCCCCGGGAATGATCTCTTTGGGTTCCAAACGTTGCATCTCTCGGCCTAAAATATCGTACACCACTATCGTTACCGGGCTTGCATCCGGGACACTAAAAGAAAGTGTAGTTGTCTTTTCGAACGGATTTGGGAAACTGATTCCTTGCAGTTCTTCCGTTGCCGTTAGGTCCTGGACACTCAACAGACGTTCTAAAGAACGGTCCACACATTCGAAACCGGCGATCCCGTTCGGATTATAGATACTGAAGCCTTCACTTTGGGTGAGTGCCCAGATATTTCCGAAGGAATCCACGTCAATATCTTCCACCTGCTTATGCGCCAAGGGGGAGTCGGCTGCAAGGAAGGTTGTAAAGGTCGTTCCGGTCCCGTCAAAATAGGAAATGCCTCCATAATACGGCCAGATCTGTGTATTATGTGCACTGATATAAATATTGTCGTTGCTGTCTATAGCGATTGCGGTTACATAGTCTGCGGCTATGTTACTGTTGGTGGTGTCCCAGCTGGTCCAGGTGCTGCCGTCATATTTCCAAAGCCCTGTGGTTGTTGCCAGCCACATAGCATCGGTGCTGTCGAACTTAATATCCCGAACATGCTCGATACCTTGCGGAGTGAGATCAATGGTGGTCCAGTTACCATCTTCGTAGATATCGATTCCTTGGTAGTGACCCAGGTACATTTGATTCCCATGCCGCGACAGACAATTAGGGGCGCCTGTCAACCCATTGGAAAGGTCGAACAGGGTCCATGTATTATCCACTTTGTCGTACATGAAGGTATTGACATTAGAACCTCTAATAAATACGTGCCCGTCTGCAGTGGCCTCAATCTCTTCAGGAAACTGAAGTGCGGGATGCGAATTGGTATTGTCCCAGATCACCCAGGCATCATAGTCCTGATAGTCACCGTTGGGGATTTGAATGGCGTACCCGGAAGTTCCATCGTACGTGAACCAGATATCGCCGTCGCCATCCTCTGTGGTGGATGTCCCGATGGTTGTCTGAAAGAGTGGCTGGGGGTTGGGATAAAGGCCTTCGTTATTGGGGCCGTACACTTCCCAGTTGGGGCAATCGAACACTTGAATGCCTCCGTTCCCGTTGGCGAACCATCTTCTGCCCTGACTGTCGATAAAGATATCGTTGTTGAAATCGGTAGGAAGTCCGGTGTTGTATTGGGTGTATTTTGTGTATTCCGTACCATCGAATCGTGCTACGATCCCATATCCTGAAACCCAGTAATTGTTTTCACTGTCTATAAAACTGTCGAACATGGAGAAACTGGTATATTCTTCATGCCAGTTGGAGCCATCAAAATAAACAATGGTCGTATTGCTACCGGCCAGGAGTACCCGGTCTCCGCGAATATCCATGGTATAGGCCGTAAAATTTGAAGCAGGCCAGTCACTTTGATTGATCTGTGTCCAAGCGGTGCCGTCGTAAATGTCTATCGCATTGCCTACCAATGCCCATATCCTGTTCTGGTCGTCGATCTCAACCTCTCGCACATCGTTGGAAGAGAGGTCGCTATTGGCGGTTGTATGTTGGGTCCAAGTAGTTCCGTCATATTGAATAAGGCCTGTATCTGAAGCGATCCATACCGTATTGCTGGCATCTATGGCGATGTCCCGGAGTTCACCGGCAGGAAGATCGGAATTGGCCGTAGTATAATAGTCCCAAGTGGAAGCATTTAAATAGCCTACTCCTGCTTGGGAGGGGTCTCCCGAGGTCACCACCCATACATCGTCATTTGTATCGATCCCAATACCTTCTATCTGGTGGGCCAAAAGGGGTGAGTTGGAAGTGTCGTAAAGGTTCCAGTTCAATCCATCTTCGGAAGTGGCCAGACCTACTTCGGTTCCAACCCAGATGATACCGGTGCTGTCAAATTCGATATCGAGAATGAGGCCGTTGGGTAAATAGTTCTCGTTGTAGGTTCCCCAGTTGGTGTATATGGTGTCGTTGGTTCTAATTCGAACCAGACTGCCTTCGTCGTGAGTGGAAGAGTAGCCCCCGGTCCAGACATTGTCAAATGCATCTCCTACGATGGTGGTATGTGAAAGGTCTCCAACACCGGTGTTATCACGGCGAATGTAAGTCCAGTTGGGATCTTGTGCTTGTACTATGCTTGTGATTATTAGAAAAAGGCTTAGGAGTATTATTTTCTTCATGACGGTAAGGTTTATATTATAACAAAACAGAAAGGAATGACCCTACCTTAGGAATCGCTTTTTTAAAAGACATTGTGGTAAAGTCCTTCTTTTTAAAGATACAAAAAACGACGTTACGCGTCAAGAGGGGGCTGTTTTTAAGAAGACGAGACCATTTGATCGCAGACCTTGAAGATCCTTGGGAAAGTAAAAGATTCGTTAGTATGAAGATCTCGGGAAAGGGATTGCGTGAATTGTTTGAGCTCTTTTGGGAATGCAAAAAGCGAGTCACAAAAGCCCGGTCCGCCTTTGGCGGATTCCCCCAAAAATTAAAACAATAACTTTTTCTTTCGAAGTTCGAAATTCTGACCCAGATATACCTTTCGCACCATTTCGTCGGCAGCGAGTTCTTCGGGGACGCCGTGTTTTAAGATGCTGCCTTCAAACATGAGGTAGGTGCGGTCTGTGATGGCCAGTGTTTCCTGTACGTTATGGTCTGTGATAAGGATCCCGATGTTCTTATTCTTCAATTGCGCCACGATACGCTGGATGTCCTCAACGGCGACAGGATCGACCCCTGCGAAAGGTTCATCCAGTAAGATGAAATGCGGGTCGGTGGCCAGTGCGCGTGCGATCTCGGTACGTCTTCGTTCCCCGCCACTAAGCAGGTCACCGCGGTTGGTGCGAATATGTCCCAGTCCAAATTCCTCGATGAGGGTCTCCATCTTTTCACGCTGTTCTTTCTTGGAAAGCTTAGTGAGCTGAAGGACACTAAGAATGTTGTCTTCCACACTTAACTTTCGGAATACCGAAGCTTCCTGTGCCAGATATCCAATACCATTTTGCGCCCTTTTGTACATAGGGTACTTGGTGATCTCCTTTCCTTCCAGGAATATTTGACCCCCGTTGGGTTTTATAAGACCCACGATCATGTAGAAGGAAGTAGTCTTTCCGGCGCCATTGGGTCCCAGCAGTCCGACGATCTCTCCCTGATTTACCTCCACAGAGATCCCTTTCACCACTTTACGGCCTTTGTACGATTTAATGAGATTTTCTGCTCTTAGTTTCATGAAGGATATGCTTTGATAACAGGAACGTTAAAAGTACTATATAATTTCAGGATTGAAAAATCAGGAGCTCTTTTGGTCCAATGCTTCCCAAAATTCGAAGGCACGGCGTAAATGCGGGATCACGATGGTACCGCCGATCAATAAGGAGATGCTCATGGCTTCCACCGCCTCTTCTTTGGTGATGCCAAGCTTATGGCACTCTTCCAAATGGTAGCGCACACAGTCGTCGCAACGCAATACCAGCGAATTACCAAGCCCTAAGAGTTCTTTGGTTTTCTTCGGAAGGGTTCCCTCCATATAGGCGTTGGTGTCGAGATTGAAGATGCGTTTAATGATCTTGTTATTATCCTCCAGCATTTTTTCGTTCATACGGGAACGATAGGCGTTGAATTCGTCTACGATGTTATTTGACATGTTGTTTTTTTGCTTTTTTATTTTGTCTTCTAATGACCCCTTTTGAGATGAAGATGCTCACCTCATATAATATAAGTACCGGAATGGCTACGATGATCTGGCTGGCAATGTCCGGGGGTGTGATGATCGCCGAGATGATCAATACGATCACTAAAGCGAATTTGCGGTATTTTCGCAACATTTGCGGCGTGACTACACCAATCTTGGTTAAAAAATAAATAATAATAGGGAGCTCGAATATCAGTCCGCTCGCCAATACCGAAGCACGCACCAGTGAGATATAACTACTAAGGTCGAAATCGTTGAATACCTGCTCACTCACTTGATAGCTTCCAAGAAAGTTGATGGACAGCGGGGTCACCACATAATAGCCAAACAACACGCCGGTAAAGAAGAGGAGCGATGCGATAATGATAAATCCCCGGCTGGTGCTGCGTTCGTTATCGTGTAATCCCGGACTTACAAAACGCCAGAATTCCCAGATGACATAGGGAAATGCGACCACGAATCCGGCGGTGATGGATGTCCAAATATGTGCAGAGAACTGCCCTGCCATCGTACGACTTTGGATTCGGAAAGGAAGTTCCGTAAAACAAAAGCTATCTTCAAAACCAAGGGACTGTGCCGCCCGGCACAATAGTTTGTAGGTAGGAAAATCGGCTTTCTTGGGTCCGAATAGCAGTACATCAAAAATAAAATCCTTCGCCAGAAAAGCAATCCCTCCCAACACGGTGACCGCAATGGTAGAACGAATAAGGTGCCAGCGGAGTTCTTCCAAATGGTCCAGGAACGACATTTCCCTAGTTACGCCTTTTATTTTTTTTCGGAGTCCCATTAAATAATACCTTCTTTAGTAAGGTTGTGAATATGCACTACGCCGCTGTACTTACCGTTGGTTTCGGCAAGGAGTTGAGTGATGCCGTGAGTGTCCATCAATTCCATAGCCTCCACGGCCATGGCATCGTTGGAAATGATCTTAGGATTTCGGGACATGATGTCTTTGGCAGTCAAGCCGCTAAAGTTGTCGACGCGTGTGAGCATTCGACGCAAGTCTCCATCGGTTATGATCCCAACGATACGGTCATTTTCCACTACGGCAGTCACGCCCAGCATTTTTTCAGAGATCTCCACGATCACTTTTTTCACATCGGTATCGGGGTGTACGTTGGGTTGTTCGTTCAAGGAAGTGAGATCACTAACTCTAAGATATAATTTTTTACCCAAAGAGCCGCCCGGATGGAACTTTGCAAAATCTTTGCTGGAGAAGCCTCGCAGGTCCAACAAGCACATAGCCAGCGCATCACCTATCACCAATTGAGCGGTAGTACTGGTTGTGGGAGCCAAATTATTGGGGCAGGCCTCTTTTTCTACATAAGCGTTCAATACAAAATCGGCTTGCTGTCCCAGAAATGATTCCTTGTGGGAGGTAATTCCAATAAGTTTATTGCCAATCGCCTTTATGAGCGGAACCAATACCTTGATCTCCGGAGTATTTCCGCTCTTGGAGATACAGATCACCGTATCGTTCTCTTGAATGGTTCCCAGGTCGCCGTGGATCGCGTCGGCCGCATGCATAAAGATCGCAGGAGTTCCTGTGGAATTAAGAGTAGCCACGATCTTGGTAGCTATGTTAGCGCTTTTACCAATTCCGGTAACGATCACTCTCCCTTTGGAATGATAAATGTATTGTACCGCCCGGGCGAATTCTTCATCCACCAGTTCGGCCAAGTGAAGGATCGCTTTACTTTCTGTTTCAATGGTTTCTTTTGCTACGGAAATAATTCGGGTTTCTTCCTTCAAAATTTTACACTTTTATTAGTTTGCAACTGTTGCAGAAATTAGTATATTTAGATAGCGAACCGAAAATTACTACAATTTGTAGGGTTCGCAACATATTTTAGATACAGTTTTATAAAATAGGTTGCAAAATTACAATTGTTCCCCTGTATTCACAATTATAATAAGAAAACCTTATACACATTAAATAAAAGAACATAGCAGCGTGAGCGAGATCGACATATACGCAGCCCTCAAGAAATTTTTTGGATTTACTAAGTTTAAAGGACTCCAGGAGGAAGTGATCAAAAGCGTACTGAAAGATGACAATACCTTTGTTATCATGCCCACCGGTGGGGGCAAGTCATTATGTTATCAGCTTCCGGCCTTAATCAAAGATGGAACGGCCATAGTCGTCTCCCCATTGATCGCTCTCATGAAGAATCAGGTGGATGCACTTCGCGCTTTATCTTCGGAAGAAGGGATCGCACACGTTCTCAATTCCTCTCTCAACAAATCTGAAGTAAAAAAAGTAAAGAGCGACATCACCAACGGGGTAACAAAACTCTTGTATGTGGCTCCCGAATCCCTGACCAAAGAGGAGAATGTGGCTTTTCTCAATTCGGTCAACATCTCCTTTGTAGCGATCGATGAAGCACATTGTATTAGCGAATGGGGACATGACTTTCGCCCCGAATACAGAAACCTTCGAAGCATTATCAAACGCATTGGCGACAACATTCCCATTATTGGTCTCACTGCCACGGCCACGCCCAAGGTTCAGGAAGATATCTTAAAGAATTTAGGTATACAGCAAGCCAATACCTTTAAAGCATCCTTTAACCGTCCTAATCTTTATTACGAAATAAGACCCAAGACAAAGAACATCGATTCGGACATTACACGCTTTGTAAAGAAATACGAAGGGAAAAGTGGTATCATCTATTGCCTGAGCCGAAAGCGGGTGGAAGAACTCGCACAGATCCTTCAGGTAAATGGAATTAAGGCCGTACCCTATCATGCGGGACTTGATGCCAAGACAAGGGTAAAACATCAAGACATGTTCCTTATGGAAGATGTGGATGTTGTAGTAGCTACCATTGCCTTTGGTATGGGGATCGATAAACCCGATGTTCGTTTCGTTATTCACAATGACATGCCCAAAAGTATCGAAAGCTATTATCAGGAAACCGGTCGGGCGGGTCGTGACGGAGGAGAAGGCTATTGTTTGGCATTCTATGGCTATAAGGATATAGAGAAGCTGGAAAAGTTCATGAGCGGCAAACCTGTGGCCGAACAGGAAATTGGGCATGCCCTTTTACAGGAAGTGGTCGCATTCGCTGAAAGCTCCATCTCGCGACGCAAGTTCATACTGCATTATTTCGGAGAGGAATTTGACAATGAGACCGGAGAAGGGGGCGATATGGACGATAACATGCGCCATCCCAAGAAGAAACACGAGGCGAAAGATGAAGCCAAGACCTTATTAAGTGTGGTCCAAAAGACGAATGAGCAATACAAAAGCAAAGAAATTGTGCACGTGCTGGTTGGCAAGGTCAATGCCCTTATCAAATCCCACCGTACCGATGCACAGGACTATTTTGGCATAGGATCGCATAAAGAGCCTTCCTTTTGGATGGCATTATTGCGACAGTTATTGGTAGCAGGTTATCTTCGGAAGGAGATCGAGACCTATGGGATCATTCACCTTACCAAGCGAGGCAAGGAGTTCCTACGCTCACCTCATTCCTTTATGATGACGGAAGACCATTCCTTTAATGAAGCCAACGACGAAACCATTGTCGTTTCAAAAAAAGGCGGTGGAACGGCAGATGAGCAATTGTTCAAACTTCTAAAGGCGGAACGCAAGAAAGTTGCAGATAAGCTTGATCTACCACCATTTGTGATCTTTCAAGATCCTTCTTTGGAGGATATGGCCTTAAAATATCCTGTCACTATTGAAGAACTCTCCAATGTACATGGTGTTGGTGAAGGTAAAGCGAAGAAATACGGAGCCTCCTTTGTAAAACTTATCAATACGTATGTGGAAGAGAACGACGTGATCCGGCCCGATGATTTTGTTGTAAAATCGACCGGAACGAACAGCGCCTTAAAATTGTACATCATACAGAATGTAGACCGCAAACTGCCTTTGGATGATATTGCTTCAGCAAAAGGACTGGAAATGGCCGACTTCATCAAAGAGATGGAAGCCATTGTGTACAGTGGAACAAAATTGAATATTGATTACTGGATCGATGATATTCTGGATGAGGATCAGCAGGAAGAGATCCACGACTATTTCTTAGAGGCCGAAACCGACAAGATCGAAGATGCTATGGATGAGTTTGACGGAGAATACGATGTGGAGGAGCTGCGTTTGTATAGAATCAAGTTCATTAGTGAAGTTGCCAACTAATTACTCCCATCTCTTGTTTCCTTTCTTCTGAAAATAGGTCGTATTCTATTCGTAACTAAACTACATTACGTACCTTTGCACCTTCACAAAAAAGAACAAACATGCAAGACGGAATTTACGCAAAATTCGCCACCGAGAAAGGAACGATCCTCATTAAGCTCACTCACGACAAGACCCCCGGTACTGTTGGAAACTTCGTGGCACTCGCCGAAGGCAATCTGGAGAACCAGGCGCGACCACAAGGCCAACCTTATTACGACGGACTTACATTTCACAGGGTGATCCCCGATTTTATGATTCAGGGAGGTGATCCCAACGGAACCGGCTCCGGTGGGCCCGGATACAATTTTGATGATGAATTTCACCCCGATCTAAAACACGACACACCCGGTGTACTCTCTATGGCGAATGCCGGAAAGGGAACCAACGGAAGTCAGTTCTTTATCACGCACGTTCCCACGCCTTGGCTCGATAACAATCACACGGTGTTTGGTCATGTGATCGAAGGGCAGGATGTGGTCGACAGCATTGAACAGGGAGACACCATGCAAAAAGTAGAGATCCTTCGTGAAGGAGATGCAGCAAAAAAATGGAATGCGGTAGAGCACTTTAGACAATTCACAGGGGCAAAGGCCGAGCGGGAAGCTGCAGCCAAAAAAACACAGGAAGATCTCATTTCTTCGCTATCGGAAGGTTTTGAAAAGACAAACAGCGGTTTGCGCTATAAGATCATTCAAAAAGGGAATGGTGCTAAAGCTGAAAAAGGAAAGACCGTGGCAGTACACTATAAAGGAATGTTTGCCGATGGCGGTGAATTCGATAACTCTTATAAGCGTGGCAATCCAATTGAATTTCCTGTTGGCATGGGAAATGTGATTGCCGGTTGGGATGAAGGAATTCAACTGCTTCAGGTAGGGGACAAGGCCCGTTTTGTGATCCCGTCGCATTTGGCGTATGGAAAGCAAGGTGCCGGAGGCGTGATCCCTCCCAATGCAACCCTTGTATTTGATGTGGAGCTCATGAACGTGAAGGGCTCTTAGAATCCTTCCGAAGCATTTACGAAAAGTAAAAAATAACAAGGCATAACGCTCCAAGAGATTGGGGCGTTTTGTATTTTTATAGGATGGAATTGGAAAAACTAAGGTATCCCATCGGCAAATTCGATTGTCCGTCGAATATTACACACGAGAAATTAGAAGCTTGGATCTCTATTTTAGAGCATTTTCCGGCACGGTTGTCGAATCTGGTCCGGGCACTTTCCGAAGAACAACTCAGTACCCCGTATCGTCCCGAGGGCTGGACCGTAAAACAGGTGATTCATCATGTATACGACAGTCATCACAACAGTTACAGTCGTTTTCGCTGGGCCCTTACCGAGAACACTCCATTGATAAAAGCCTATGATGAAAAGCGCTGGGCAGAGCAGTTCGATTATAAGCAGGCGCCCATTTCCTTATCTCTTGATGCGCTCACTGCTTTACATGCGAAACTGGTTTTTTTGCTGAAAGGACTCTCCTATGTTGAATTTCAAAAAGAGTTTATACATCCGGATGGGAACAGGCATATTTCTTTAGCTGAAGCGACAGGAATCTATGCCTGGCATTCCAACCATCATTATGCTCATATAGAGAATCTGTTGTTGCGGGAAGGTTGGAAGTAGGCGCACTACGATTTCCATTTGATATTACAGCCAATACTGGGCTTTTGATCTTTTCGCTGCGGATTGTTGTTCAGGACATTGTCCAAAGCCTCCCTAAGGTCCCTGCCATTTACGGGGATACCGTTGCCGGGGCGCGAATTATCCAATTGTCCGCGATAGATCAATTTTAAGTCAGAGTCAAATAAATAGAAATCGGGCGTACAAGCGGCATCATAGGCTTTAGCGACCTCCTGCGTATCGTCGTACAGGTATGGAAAGGGATAATTGTATTTTCGTGCTGTTTGCCACATTTCCGCGGGGCCGTCCTGAGGATGAGTTTCCACGTCGTTACTGCTAATCGCAACAAATCCGAAGCCAGTAACCCGGTAATCGTTTGCGACACGAACGATCTCCTCATTAACGTGCTTAACAAAGGGACAGTGGTTGCAGATGAACATGACCACAGTACCTTTCTCTCCGCGAACATCTGCCAATCGGACCGGTTTTGCTGTTACCGTGTTCAAAAGAGTAAAGTCCGGAGCTTGGGTGCCTAGCGGGAGCATATTCGATTCGGTGCGGGCCATGAGATCTATTTTTCAGATTAGTTGTAAAATACACCTTAAAGTTACAACTATTAAAGTATTTATAATTTTTTGGGCATCTGTCTTTGTAGCCGTAACTTTATACAAACTCACAACCCATGAAAAACTCATATCCATCCCTTTCCGTAGCGATTACCGAGCTTCAAAAAGAAGGATTCACGGAAGACTTCAATCTTGTGGAAGAAGGTATAGAATCCAAATCCTTAAAGAACAAATGGAAGGCCGGAGAATGCAACGTAGTGCGATATTACCGTTTCGAAGGTATGTCGAATCCGGACGATAATTCCATTTTATATCTCATTGAAACAACCGATGGTAGAAAAGGATTGCTGGTTGATAACTACAGTGCCGATGGAGGAACGACCTCGCCCGAAATGATCAAAAAACTAAGGATCAACTATGACTAATCCGTTATCGTGGGCCGAATTTGAAAAGGTCGAAATGCGTGTGGGGACCATCACAGACGTTCGGGATTTTCCGGAAGCCCACAATCCTTCCTATCAATTACGTATTGATTTTGGAGGCACCATAGGTGAGAAAAAAACTTCGGCACAGATCACTTCCTTATATTCTAAATCTGAACTTTTAGGCAAACAAGTGATCGCTGTGGTCAACTTTCCGAAGAAACAAATTGCCGGTTTTATGAGCGAATGTCTCGTTCTGGGAGCTGTGGACGGCAAAGAGGTCACACTGTTGACTACCGACAGACCTGTTGCGAACGGTTTAAAGATCTCTTAATCTTCCTTTTTTGTCTTTACAGAAAAACTGGGCGCCTGATAGTTCTCCGGCAGATATTTGGACGGGATGGTAGTCATGTTCCCGTCACGCGCCGCGCGGTAGTGGGGTGATAAGATCTCAATACCATTTTCATTACACACATCCTGAATATTTTGATGCAAGTAGAATGTTGTCGTCTTCCCATTTACAATCCATAAAATACTAAGGAAGTGTTATAATTGGCTTTATGTTGCGTTAAAGCACAGGGTCAGGCAGACTTTTTAGGTTATCTTGAAAAGAAAAGTACCATGGAAACCAAGAAGAAAAATAAATTGAAGTACAATTCAGAAATAACCGAGCACGATAAAACCATCTTGCGGCAAGAGCATGTGCACGGAGACGGGGGAGACGATCAACAATTAAAAGAACGAAAACGGGATGTGGATTTTGCAGGTAGCGACCTCGACATACCCGGACGTGATCAAGCTAAGAAAGGACAGGGTCCGTTAGGGTTAAAGGACGAAGAGAATAAGCATCACAGCCAAGGAGGAGATACCAAGAATAATTTGAAACGTGACGATTCCG
The DNA here is from genome assembly GCF_000746845.1 of Altibacter lentus. Taxonomy (GTDB): domain Bacteria; phylum Bacteroidota; class Bacteroidia; order Flavobacteriales; family Flavobacteriaceae; genus Altibacter; species Altibacter lentus. The sequence continues at coordinate 3,050,210 of NZ_KN050846.1, forward strand.
CCTTGTAGGATCACACTTCGCTGTCCAACACATCGGTCACCACATAATAACGTGGGTCATCGATAGCTTCTTCTATAACAGACTCGAAATCCGGGTTCCATTTTAGCAATAACGTCTTACAGTCGGGGCTTAAGTGTGTCAATTTCACTTCTTTCCCGGCTTCAAGGTATTTGTTCGCAACATTCCGCAATGCTTCCACACCACTGTGATCGCTTACTTTTGATTCGATAAAATCGATCTCTATCTTATTAGGGTCTGTCGCAAAATCAAATTTCGTATTGAAGTTTTGTACACTTCCGAAGAAAAGAGGTCCCCAGATCTCATAGACCTTGGTGCCATCATCCTTGATGCGCTTTCGCGCACGTATCATAGTAGCATTCTTCCAAGCAAAGACCAACGCACTCATAATCACCCCGGCAATTACCGCTACGGCAAGGTCTTGCCATACTGTAATAGCAGAAACAGCGATCAATACAATGGCGTCTGCTAACGGGATCTTATGCAAAATGCGAAAACTACTCCAAGCAAACGTCCCTATCACCACCATAAACATCACACCTACCAAGGCCGCTATAGGTATCTGCTCGATCAAGGGTGCTCCAAACAGCACGAAACACAGTAACGCAATCGCAGCAACAGCTCCGGAAAGTCGTCCGCGGCCGCCGGAGTTGATATTTATAATTGACTGACCAATCATGGCGCAACCTCCCATACCACCAAACAAGCCGTTTAAGATGTTGGCGCCTCCTTGTGCTACGCATTCGCGATTTCCGCTTCCGCGTGTTTCGGTCATCTCGTCGATAAGATTTAAGGTCATAAGAGATTCTATCAAACCAACTGCCGCAAGGATCACGGCGGTAGAGAGAATTAGCTCCCAGTGCCCTTGCAAGGTATATAATAGCGTAAATATTTGATCTTGGAACGTTGGTAATCCTCCCTGTAAGCCGTCGCCTCCTCCGTCTTCAATAAACGATCCTACTGTACTCACCTCGATACCTCCAAAGATCACGATCGCAGCAACCACGAGGATAGCTGTGAGCGCTGCAGGTATTTTTTTTGTTAGCTTCGGAAGGGCAAACATGATCGCCATGGTGAGACCTACCAGTCCCAGCATGATCCATAGGTCAGACCCCTGCATAAACTCCTTTGAGCCGTTTACATTTACTTTAAAAAGCCCCAGCTGTGATAAGAATATAACGATTGCTAAACCATTCACAAACCCCATCATTACAGGGTGGGGGATGAGTCGTACAAATTTTCCCAAACGAAAGACTCCCGCAAGTATCTGTATGGCGCCAACAAAGAGCAAGGTAATGAACAACCACTGTAAGCCAAGATTTTCAACCGGTATGGTGAGCGCATCGCCCACTTCATTTCCTTTTTGTATGAGATGCACCATCACTACCGCCATAGCCCCGGTCGCCCCCGAGATCATACCGGGACGTCCTCCAAAGAGTGCCGTCACGATCCCCATCATAAATGCTCCGTACAAACCCACCAATGGATCGATACCGGCCACGAAGGCAAAGGCCACTGCTTCGGGCACAAGCGCTAAGGCTACGGTCAATCCCGAAAGGATATCATTCTTAGGGTGCTGCGTAAAATTCTTCAGGGTTGTTTGCCACATAGTTCTCTCTTAAAAAGCGGCAAAGATACGACTTTGTAAAAGAGGGTAAAACGGAATACAAGTTTAATTTCTTGAATACCACTCGGTATCCTTGTAAGCAGCGGTTTTGGCTGCTTTTTCACGATTCTTCATAAGGATATGGAACCGATCGATCTCACGGCTTCTATAGCCCAAAAGATGAAAGAAATCTTTGGTGAAAAATCGTGCAATTCGGATGTCCACTATTAGCGTGTCCTTTTTTTTAGATTGCCAGCGGACTCCCGGTAAAATAGGGAGGAGCGCATCTACATGAAGTTTTCGTAACCAGCGGGAGAGATGCATAAAGACCTTTGGGATGGACCGCACGACAAAAAAACCGTCTCTTCCTTGTTGTTGGTATAAGGGCATGAATATTTCGCCTTTGTACCGGGCGATGATCGGTTTTCCGTTCTTATGCGCCAACAACTGTCCCTTCCCAATGGATTGAAAATTTGTAAATCCGGGCTCCATGATAAACGTATCCGTTTTCTGAAGCGGGTAGTGATGGAATATCTCAAAGAAACCGCGTTTCTCCTTACTTTGGTCTCTAAGGATAGTCTCAGATCTTTTAACCTGAACTGCTGTTTGCGGAATACACCCGGAAAAGGCCAGACTCAGGTAACTAAAGGCCTTATGGTTTATCACCGCTTGCGGATCGTCGTGCTGCCCCCCTTCAAATCCGAAGGCGACGTACCCCAGTTCGTTCACGTAGCTTAGCAAAGGGCCCACCAAGTATTCTTCGATCCCTAAAATAATTGGAACGGGGTACTGCGAAGTGAATCTTCGATTTAACAGATTGTCGTTTACGGTGATAAAAGGGATGGTCCTGCTGGATGTGGTGTGAAGGTCGAAGAAATAGAACGGGCCTGTTTCATTTTTAACTATTTCTGAAAATGTATCGTAGAGTTCACATTGTTCTTTCCTGTCCTCGTTTTCGGAAGGATTATAATTTCCTGCGATCAGTTTTTTGATCGTAGGAAGAGTCCATAATCGGTTAAGGTCTTCTTGTTGGAATCTTTGACCGTGACGTAAAGCCCAAAGATTTCCGGCCACTGCATATATATTTCCCTTTATTGTAATATTCTCTTGTTTTAGCTCCTGCATCAATTGTTGAAGGGCGATGACCCCTGCGGGTTCGTTTCCGTGCAGACCCCCCACGAAGACCGTTGTGGGACCGGGTTCTGCTCCGGTAAGATGTCCAATGATGCGTTGTGTCACTACTTTGTTTTGAACAGTATTAGGAAGTTCGGTCATTGTCAAAAGGTATTACATCTTTAATGGTTATAATTCCAATCATTTCGTTATCCTTGACTACCGGCAAACAGCCAAATTCATGTTCCTTCATAAGCGCTATGGCTTCCGAAATAGGAGTGTCTGAACGCACAGTAGTGACATCCTTAACCATGATATCGGCCACGGTCAAAGTACTGTCGTTCTCCTCATTTTTTTTATGTTTTTCCATGTGCGTCCAGGTGAGAAGACCCCTTAAAGCACCGCTTTTGCCTTCTACCGGTACATGGTGCACATTTTTCCATTCCATTACTGAAGTGGCAAGACTGGCAAGATCATTTTCTTTAACCGTGAACAACTGGGTGGACATAATATGACCTACAAGATGTGCCGATGACAATGCTCCGGCACGATAGTTTACCTGTGGCCATTCATTGACCGTCTTTCCTGTCTCTTGGGCTTCGTACATTGACTTGGTAAGGATGCGCAGCGCATCATCTTTTTTCATTGTCTTTCGCAGCTTTCTGAAGTTTTGAACCATCCACTGGGAACCGGTAATTCCGTTCGCCCGAATTTCTATAATTTTCAAAAATCGTTCTATATCTGCAGAATCGATACCTGCTTTTTTGAGTCCTGAATAGGCAATGGGCAAGAGTTCTTTCAGAATAAGGTCCTTAACCGAATACGCTTTATCCATCCATTGAAGGACAGCGTGTTTTCCTGTTCGAGCAGCCTTGATAAAATTGGATTTTGCATCTCTAAAATCCATTACGGCTGGCATGTGATCGAAGGAGGAAGGGCGGCCTATCATTAGACCTACCCAGAAGACAAAGGTCGCCATTTCGTCCAGCGTCGATGGTCCCGACGCAATATATCTATTCTCTATACGCACATGTGCCTTTCCTCCGCCCACACCGTAGCAGGGACGATTCCATTTATAGATTGTTCCATTATGGAGATTGAGTGCCGGTAATTTGGGAACTCCGCCTTCTGCCAAGATGTCCAAAGAATCTTTCTCTATATCTTTAGATAAGATCACCTTGTGAATGGCGATATCATTTTTATATATGTCTGCAATCGATCCGGACTCCCATTGGGTCCCAAAGGAAACCCGTGCTTGTTGGTCCTTCAAGGCATACGAAGAGAATCTGGTATCGATGCTTTGCTGGAACAAAGCAATTCGGGTCTCATCCCACAATTCTCTGCCCAGAAGCAGGGGTGAATTTGTGCTTATACCCAAAATAGGACCTGAAATTGCCTGCGCCCAATTGTAACTGGAAATAAAATCCTGTGGCGGTATTTGTAAATGCATTTGGAAGCTGGTGTTACAAGCTTCAAATAGAACCGAATCATGATGAATGCTTAGATCGTCCACGCCCTTTATATATAGCTGGAAGTCACTGCCGCGTAACTCCTTCATCATGTCATTGAGGGCCCAGTACCTGGGTTGAGGCGTCATGTAATAGAATTCCAGTTCATTCTTACTAATGGTTGGGAGAATGCCGGTAAGCAACACATGGGTGTCGTATTGTTTGGCAGTAGTACTCGCTTTCTGCAACAATTCGTTGAGTTGTGACTCCATCAACGAGAAACAGTTGGATGTTAAACGAACGGGATCGAGATTGATCTCCAGATTATAACGCGCCAGTTCGGTAGTAAAATGCGGATCGTCAATAGCTTTTAAAATAGCTTCAGCACGGTCTGAAGGGCGCCAGTGAGGCGTAAGAAGACAAAATTCCTGCTCCGAACCTATACGTACGATATCGTCTTCAATAAGCCCTTTCTCCAGCATCTGTTCTAATGCTTTTATATCGTTCAATAGATGTCCTATGAATTTGGCCCTGTCCTTATGCTGAAGGGTACTAAGTACTTTGTGTTCTCCCATATCTCACGATTATACAGTCGTTCGATCCTGACCGTACGACTAAATATTTCGTAAGATAAAGCGGTTACATCTCTTAAAATATGACGAATCGCATATTTTGAAAGAATATATCACGGAGATAGTTTCTCCTGCACGATATAAAAGACCCGTCCTTTGTTCTAGGGTCGTAGGCATTGACTCCTTACATCTCGTCGCCGAAGAAGATGGCATTCATCAATAACTTATTGGTGCCATACCAAAACGCCCTAAAGTTATGGTTATCGGTAAAATAGATCACTTGTCCGCGTCCCAAGCCACCAATCTTTACAGCAGCTGTATTCTTGAGATCCTCCAGGTTGGGTGTAGAGATATACCCGCTAAGCAGCGGTGTGTCCGTATATACAATAGGATTGTTATAGCTGTCTTCATCCGATTTTAAGAAAAGGGTGCTGTTTCGAAATACCGGCAATGTCGAATTCTTATAACCGAAGGCTACCGGGTGAGATCGATCCAGTTTTGTTTCAAAAATAGCTCCGCCAATAACTTGGGCACCGCGATAATCACTTCTTTGTTCGAAACTTATATTTGTAGCCGTATCTTTTCGGGTTTTAAATTCCATTTTTAAAAGTTCATTGCTGTTAAACCAACGACCGGCATTTTTGTATCCAATTAAAGTTCCGCCGGCTTCAACCCAGGATTTTAGTTTTTCTGCATCCTCTTTATCCAGAGCATTCCCCCAACTGCTTGGTATAATAATATCGGTATAGCGACTTAGGTCTGTTCGGCTAAAATCGCGGGTATCGATCTTAGTTAGTGCCATATCGAAACGTTGGTCCATAAGATGCCAGATCTCACCGGCATCGTAAGGAGTGATCCCATCACCAATGATCATAGCTACCTTAGGTGCTTCTACCGATCGAAACTGATTGCTTCCCAAGTCGATCCCTTGGGTAAGTCCTGTTGTGACCGGGGTAAAAGTGACGTGCGTTTCTTTTGCGATCGTTCTGATAAGATCCGCCAATGCCTCACCGGATAATTTTTGATTTTGTACAGGAATCAGGATAGTACCGTAATCGTATTGGATGCCGTTCATTGAAAAGGGTTGCATCCCCACTTTTGCCCGAATGTCCTTTTGAAGCAGTGCATTCAATGCTTTTGGAGCATAGTAGTCATGCCATTCCATCAGGTAGGCGTAACCGGAAGTGCCGGGCACGGGAGCCTCCTTTTGTGTAAGGTTTGTTACCTGAGCGGCAGCTCGCCCCATAGATGTTTCGGTGTAATCTACGTTGAAAGCAAGCGGAAAGGTCCACGCACTAATATCATAGAACAAGCTATCGGTAAAAGATGTTCTTTTTTCGAACATCGCATTGATGAGGCGATGTTGTTTTTGATTCTTCGGAATAACATAACTATATCCTTTTTTATATGTTCTTCCATCTGCCGAGAAATCGGAATTTAATTCGTGAAACTTGATCTTATGGCGTTGGAGTATTTCAGCTAAATGAAAGACCTTTGACGCATCTTTCTCATCTCCAAACACAATAGCACCTGCGCCTGAAGCTTCATTACGAGCATTACTGAAGAATTCCCGTTGATAGTCAAGCAAGGATTCACGCATGGCTACTGCAGCCTCCAAGGTAGAAAGCGCAGCAGTAAACTGATTGCGGATGGTGAAGGGAAAGGTGAGGATTCCGTTGTCACTTTCCTGTGCATGACCGCGTGAGGAAGCTTGTTCGAATAAAATCCCGATACTTCCATTGATATCCGGAAAGGTAGATCCTTTTCCGTAGTAAAAATCATCAAAACTCTCTTCGGTATAGTAAAAGCTACCGATCTTGTCCAGGGCTTTGGCATGAAACTTTGCGATCTCTCCGGTAAGTTGTTGGTTCTTTTTTGGAGTAAGCGGATGCGTTCTCGACGGGATCCCCGGTTGAAAAAAGAAACTGGCGTTCGTTCCCATTTCGTGATGATCGGTGAGTATGTTCGGGTACCAATTGTGGAACGTTTCTATACGTGCCCGACTCTCAGGTAATTGAACAGGCAACCAGTCACGGTTCATGTCGAACCAGTAATGGTTGGTGCGTCCGCCCGGCCAGGCTTCACTGTATTCTCTATCATTCGGATCGGGGTTGATGTTCTTTGCTTTATGAACATTCACCCAACTGGCAAAACGTTGTAAACCATCCGGGTTGAATGAAGGATCGAAAAGGATTATGGTATTTTGTAAGAGGGTGTCGATCTTTGGCCCCTGAGCCGCTGCCAAATAATACGCAACAGCGAGTCCGGCATTGGCACCACTAGGTTCGTTCCCGTGTATGGAAAACCCCTGATACACAACTACGGGCATGTTCGCTGTATTGAGAGTGCTTGCATTAGCCTCGGTGAGTGCTACATGCTCTCGACGCAAGGTCTCCAGGTTTGCATGATTGGAAGGAGCAGTGATGGTAAGCAATAACAACGGGCGACCTTCAAAGGTTGTCCCTCTATCCTCTATGGTAACACGATCACTCGCATTGGCAAGAGCGTACATATATTGTACTAATTTATCATGAGTGATGTGCCATTCACCTACCTCATGACCGATGACGCTTTTAGGCGTAGGAATATTGGTGTTGTAGGTAACATCGGATGGCAGGTAATAGTTGAGGTCAACAGTATCGTTTTGAGCAATTCCAGTAGAAATTAACAGTAAGAGAAGCAGGGAGAGTTTTTTCATAATATAATTTGCAAAAAGGTTAAAGATAAAAAAACCGCTTCGAAAGATCGAAACGGTTCATTCAATTTTATAAAAAAAACTATTTATATGTCGTCAAATTCAACATCGGTGAAATTAGATGTTGCCGGTTCATCGGTGTCAGCATCTTGTTCGGGCGTAGTGGCCATATCGTCCTTTTTAAAGTCCTTTTGGTGGCGCTCGCTAATAACCTCTTCCCCTTTTTCATCAAGAATGTACTGGATCATTTCATCCACATGATCTTTAAACTCAATGAAATCTTCTTTGTAAAGATAGATCTTGTGCTTTTTGTAGTGGAATGAACCATCGTCATTGGTAAACTTCTTACTTTCGGTAATGGTTAAATAATAATCTCCGGCTTTGGTAGATCTAACGTCAAAGAAATAGGTACGTCTTCCGGCTCGCATCACTTTTGAGAATATTTCTTCTTTCTCCATCATGTACTGATCACTCATAATTATCAATTTGTTAAGGTTCTGCCAAAAATCCAAAAAAAATACAAATATCGCAAAGGTAATTTACATTTCTTTTTCTGAAAGCTGTTTTGCATAGAGCTCTTTGTAGTAACCTTCGCTGTTGACCAATTCGTTATGAGTGCCTTGCTGCATGATCTGTCCGTCTTCCAGCACTATGATTTTATCGGAATTTTTTGCGGAGGACACCCTATGACTTACAATAATGGTGGTCTTGTTCTGTGAGATCTTATGAAGGTTCTGTAAGATCTCTTCCTCTGTTTCGGTATCGACCGCAGAAAGACAGTCGTCAAACAGCAGTATGGTTGGGTCTTTAATAATGGCACGTGCAATGGAGACCCGCTGTTTTTGTCCGCCACTTAGTGTTATACCCCGTTCGCCCAAGACGGTATCATACCCTTTACTGAAGCCTACAATATTTTTATGTACGGCTGCATTCTTTGCAGCTTCCATCACTTCTTTATCGGTTGCATCTGCCTTACCGAATTTAATATTCTCCTTGATCGATTCACTAAAGAGAAACGCATCTTGCGGTACATATCCTATGCTTCCGCGGAGATCGTTCAAATTCAATTCCTTGATCGGGGTTCCGTCAATACAAATCTGTCCGCTTTCCACATCATACAGTCTGCCTATCAATTCTAAGATTGTCGATTTTCCGGAGCCTGTATGTCCAATGATCGCCAAAGTCTCTCCGGGTCGCACCGAAAAGGAAACATTCTTCAACGCCGTTATGTTCGTATCGGGATAGGTATAACTTAGGTTCTTGAATTCGATGGCACCGGAAACCGGTGTGGCGTGCTGCACCTCGTTCTTAATAGCAGGTTCTTCCTTTAGAAATTCGTTGATTCGTTTTTGAGAAGCTTCAGCTTGCTGCACCATTGAGGTTACCCAGCCTACCACGGCAACAGGCCAAGTAAGCATATTTACATAGATCAAGAACTCTACTACGGTTCCCAGGTCCTGGATCTCACCGTTGATAAATTGTTTCCCTCCCACATAGATCACCAGCAGATTACTAATACCAATTAGAAGGATCATAAGCGGAAAGAAGAGTGCCTGTACTTTCACCAGATCGATGTTCTTTTCCTTGCTTGCTTCTGAAAGACTTACGAACTCAGTGTTGATGCGGGGTTCTATGCCGTAAGCCTTAATGACCGAGATCCCACTGAAGCTTTCCTGGGTGTAGGAGGTTAGTTTCGATAAATATTGTTGTACGACCGTGCTGCGTTTGTGGATGGCCACACTTAATCGGTAGACTGCTATGGACAAGACCGGTAGCGGTGCGATGGCGTACAGCGTGAGCAGCGGTGCTTTGTAGAACATATAGCTAATCACCACAATAAACAGGGTAATGGTCGTAACACTGTACATAATGGCAGGGCCAACGTACATACGTACTTTGGACACATCCTCGCTAATTCGGTTCATAAGGTCTCCCGTTCTGTTCTGTTTGTAAAAACTTAAGGAAAGCCTTTCATATTGCTGAAAGATCTCATTCTTGAGATCGTATTCAATGTATCGCGAAACGACAATAAAGGTTTGCCGCATTAGGAAAGTAAAGAGAGCTGCCAGAAGCGTCGTGCCCAGGATCAAGAGGATGTTAGTAAGCAAAGCCGATTCGATTGCGGCCTGATCGGTTATTTCTCCACTCACCGATCTTTTAATCACCGTGATAGAATCTCCTACCAACATAGGAGCCAGCAATGCAAAGATCCGTGCAATGATGGTAATAAAAAGGCCTAATAACAGCCGCCCGCGATACTTAATGAAGTAACGGTTAAGGTATTGGAGTTCTTTCATTTATGGAAAATTCTATAGGCTATCAAATTCTTATTTTAACAACAATTATTTTGTGAGATTGTTACCAAACCACTACTTTTGCGCGTCCATTTTAAGGATGTTATAAATTTAAAATTAATATGGTGACGGAAGTAGTAAATTCGAATGAACTTCAAAAAATAGACCCGGTTTTTGGGCAAATGTCCTTTGATAATCACGAACAAGTTGTTTTTTGCAACGACAAAGATACAGGATTAAAAGCAATAATTGGGATCCACAATACCGTTTTGGGGCCTGCTTTGGGCGGTACCCGTATGTGGAACTATAAAAGTGAATGGGATGCATTGAACGATGTTTTGCGTCTCTCTCGAGGGATGACCTTTAAATCTGCTATCACGGGATTGAACCTTGGTGGAGGAAAAGCAGTTATTATTGGTGATGCCAAAACTCAAAAGACACCCGAATTGATGTTGCGTTTTGGTGAGTTCGTTCATTCCTTGAACGGAAGGTACATCACTGCAGAGGATGTTGGGATGGAAACATCAGATATGGACTTGGTACGTACCGTGACACCGTATGTTACCGGTATTTCCGAATCTAAAGGAGGAGCTGGAAATCCGTCGCCCATTACGGCCTATGGTGTTTTTATGGGTATGAAAGCTGCGGCTAAGTATACCTTTGGAAGCGATGTCCTGGAAGATCGTGTGGTTTTTGTTGAAGGTATTGGAAATGTGGGTGAGGCTTTGGTAGAGCATTTGTCCAATGAAGGTGCCAAGGTCTATATTGCCGATATCAATCAAGATCGTCTGGAAGAAGTACGCGACAAGTATAGTGTAGAGATCTACGGCGGACATAATCTTTATGCAGAGCAAATGGATATCTACGCACCTTGTGCCTTAGGAGCCACTGTGAACGATAGTACGATCGCCCAGCTTAAGGCCAAGATCATTGCCGGAGCCGCCAACAATCAATTGGCAGAAGAGCAGAAGCACGGCCTCTTACTTCGGGAAAAAGGAATTGTGTATGCGCCCGATTTCCTTATCAATGCAGGAGGAATCATCAATGTGTACGCCGAATTGGAGAACTACGGCCGTCAGGAGATCATTCGTAAGACTGAAAATATCTATAATACAACATTAGAGATCCTTACCAATGCCGAAACCAATGATGTGACCACACATCAAGCCGCTTTGAACATTGCACAGTCGCGAATTGACGCAAAAAAAAATAATAAGTAATCATTTCATAAAATAGTATCTTTGCAACGCACAAGAGTTTCTTGTGCGTTGTTATTTACAAGTTCTTTCTATATGCTAACAAGAAGACATATTAGGGTAAAAGTATTACAGTCGGTGTATGCCTTCAACCAAACAGCCTATCAGGATATTGAGAAACAGGAAAAGTTCTTGCTGTATAGCTTGGACCAGATGGAGGACCTTTATCTTATAATGCTTCAGATCCTGGTCGAGATGCGTGATCAAGCCCAGGAATATCTTGTAAAATCGCAGAACAAGCATTTGCCTACGGCAAAAGAGAAGAATCCCAGCAAGAATTTTGTGAACAATAAACTGCTTCAGCTTATAGCCGAGCAATCTTCCCTTTCAGAAGCGATCAAAAAGAAGAAACTCAATTACTGGAAAGAAGACGATGAGTACGTACGTATCCTTTTAAAGTCATTAAGGCAGCAAGAATGGTATGATGCCTATCTCGCTATGAGTGCGCCTACTTTTGCTGATGATAAGGATTTTGTGGTAAAAATGTATAAGGAGATCATTGCTCCCAATGATAAGCTTTATGACTATTTGGAAGATAAACGCCTTACCTGGTTGGATGATTTTCCTATTGTAAATACTGCCTTGGTAAAAGTATTGTCCAAAGTATCGGCTAAGAATGTCAAGACGGTGTTGCTTCCGGAGCTGTATAAAAATGAAGAGGACCGAGATTTTGCCGTGACCTTGTTCCGAAAGACCATTCTTAACGAAGAGAAGTTGAGTAAGGAGATCGACGGCAAAACACCTAACTGGGATACCGAAAGGATCGCAGAACTAGATATGATCATACTAAAAATGGGAATTACAGAATTTCTCAATTTCCCTTCTATTCCTGTACGTGCCACTATTAACGAATACCTTGAAATTGCCAAGGAATACTCTACGCCCAAGAGCAGTCTGTTCATTAATGGGATCCTGGACAAGATCGTAAAGGAATTTACCGAAGCAAAGAAATTAAATAAAATTGGCAGGGGTCTTACATAAAAACAAAAAAATAAGTACTTTAGCCACGCTTAAAACTTAAAAATTTTTATTCTATGAAAAAATCAATCTTATTAGTAGCAGTACTCGCTGCAGTTGCTTTTACTTCTTGTAAAGAGAACGCAGCAGATAAAGTGAACGAAGAAAATGTAGCTGCTGCTGCAGATCGTGACGCAAAAGCAGGTGAAGTGCCTGTAATGACTTTCGAAGAGACCGAATACGATTTTGGAACTATCGAACAGAATACACCCGTAGAGCACGTATTTAAATTCACCAACACAGGGAATGCTCCTTTGGTGATCGTCGATGCAAAAAGTAGCTGTGGATGTACTGTACCTGAGTATACCAAAGCACCTGTTGCACCGGGAGAAAAAGGTGAATTACTGGTAAAATTCAACGGAAGCGGAAAGAATCAAGTAAGCAAGACCGTAACAATTACGGCTAATACTGCTGCCGGAAAAGAGACCCTTAAGATTAAGGCGTTCGTAAACGCTCCTGAAGGACAGGCAGGAAATGCCTCTTCCATGATCCAAACGAATTCCGCACAATAAAACACACACTATGAGCGCAGAAATGCAACAATTTCTTGGCCCCCTTTTATTATTTGCAGTCTTTATCATTTTCTTTATCGTACTGCCTCAGCGAAAGAAACTTCGGCAGGAAAAGAATTTTGATAAAGGACTTAAAAAAGGTGATAAAGTGGTCACCAAAAGTGGATTACACGGCAAACTGCTGGAGCTTCACGAAGATGGCACTTGTATTATTGAAACGGGAGCCGGAAAAGTAAAATTTGAACGCTCTGCGCTTTCCATGGAACTTACCAATAAGGAAAATGCTCCTGCGAAAAAATAGTGGTACAGTCTATTAATAAAAAACCCTTCAGAATTTCTGAAGGGTTTTTTTATGGATTTTATTTTCTTCTGAAGCTTAGGTTCGTTCGGCTGTGAGTTGGGCGATATGTACGATCACCTCAATCGCTTTTTGCATGCTCTCCACAGGAACGTACTCATACCTGCCGTGGAAGTTATGTCCTCCCGCGAAGATATTGGGACAGGGAAGACCCATGTAGCTCAACTGCGATCCATCGGTTCCTCCGCGAATGGGTTTGATCAATGGGGTAATGCCTGCCTTTTTCATGGCCGCTTCGGCAATGTCCACGACGTGCATCACGGGTTCTATCTTTTCCCGCATATTGAAGTACTGGTCCTTTATCTCAACAGATACGGCTTCGCGTTCATATTGTTCATTGATATCGTCTGCCAGCTTCAGTAGCATCTCTTTTCGTGCCTCAAAATGTTCGCGATCGTGATCCCGAATGATGTATTGTAGTTTGGTGTCGTCTACACCGCCCTTGATACTGTACAAGTGAAAGAATCCTTGTCGGTCTTCGGTATGTTCAGGCGTTTCGAGGCGGGGGAGCGAATTGATAAAGTCTGTTGCGATATACATACTGTTGATCATCTTCCCCTTAGCATATCCCGGGTGAACGATCTTGCCCTTGATGCTTACAACGGCACTAGCCGCATTGAAATTCTCATATTCCAGTTCACCTACTTGACTGCCATCCATGGTATAGGCCCATGCTGCTCCAAATTTCTCAACGTCAAACTTATGCGCCCCACGACCAATTTCTTCATCGGGTGTGAATCCCACACGAATCTTTCCGTGTTTAATTTCGGGGTGTTGGATAAGATATTCCATGGCCGATATGATCTCGGCGATGCCTGCTTTATCATCGGCACCTAATAGCGTGGTGCCATCGGTGGTGATCAAGGTCTTGCCTTTGTACAACAACAGATCCTCAAAATCGTCCGGAGAAAGAATAATATTCTGGGCTTTATTTAGGACTATGTCCTTGCCATTGTAATTCTCTACGATCTGGGGCTTCACATTGGCGCCCGTAAAATCGGGAGTGGTGTCAAAATGTGAAATGAATCCAATAATCGGTACTTCGTGATCCACATTAGAAGGCAAGGTTGCCATAATGTAAGCATGTTCATCTATGGTTACCTCCTCCATACCAATACTTTTTAATTCTTCCACAAGCGCATTCGCAAGGTCCCATTGTTTCATGGTGCTTGGCGTTGTGTTACTCTCAGGATCACTTTCGGTGTCCACGGTGACATAACTTATAAATCGGTTGATGAGGTGTTGTTTGTCGATCATACAGTTAGATTTTCAGTACAAATTAAAACATATTCAAATTAACTATTACGCACTTTAATACTATTTTTGCAAAAGATTTTCACGCCTATGTACAAAGCGATCCTTCGACCCATCCTGTATCTTTTCGATCCTGAAAAAATTCATCACACTACATTTTCACTCATTCGTTTTATGAACCGGATAGGGATGGGAGGCCTTTTCCGAAGTATTTACAATGTAAAAGACCCCAGGCTAGAACGTGAACTTTTTGGGCTTAGCTTTCCAAACCCGGTGGGACTGGCAGCCGGCTTCGACAAGGATGCGAAATTGTATCGCGAACTGTCCAATTTTGGCTTCGGATTTATTGAAATAGGAACGCTTACGCCGAAGCCCCAACCGGGCAATCCGAAAAAGAGGTTGTTCCGTTTGTTAGAGGATGAGGCCCTCATCAATCGTATGGGATTTAACAATGGAGGGGTAGAAGAAGCCGTGGAAAGGTTAAAGAAAAATCCTTCAGGAAAGGGTCATGTACTCATTGGAGGTAATATTGGGAAGAACAAGGCGACACCCAATGAAGAAGCCGTTACCGACTATGTGATCTGTTTTGAGGCGCTGTTCGACCATGTCGACTATTTTGTGGTGAATGTAAGTTCACCCAACACGCCCAATCTTAGGGCGCTTCAGGATAAGGAACCTCTTACCCGGCTTTTGCTGAAGCTTCAGCAGCAGAACGCAGAAAAGCCACAGCGCAAACCCATATTATTAAAAATCGCTCCGGATCTTTCCGAAGCACAATTGCTGGATATCATCGAGATCGTTTCAGAAACTAAAATAGACGGGGTGATCGCAACCAATACTACCATTTCCCGTGAGGGTCTGCGATCGCCAGTACAGCATGAAACGGGCGGTATGAGCGGGAAACCTCTTGCAGACCGATCGACCGAAGTAATCAAATTTCTCTGTGAAAAAAGCCAAAATGCCTTTCCGGTGATTGGTGTCGGAGGGATCCATTCGCCCAAGGATGCGCTTGAAAAATTGAATGCCGGAGCGAGTTTGGTGCAGCTTTATACCGGCTTTATCTACGAAGGTCCCAAACTCGTAAAAGAGATAAACAAAACGCTACTGAAGCAGCACAGGAATGATTGAGCACCTGTACCTTTTTATGCTGGCAACGCTGGCGTTAGCACTTTCTCCCGGACCGGATAATATTTACGTGCTTACACAATCATTGACCCACGGTGCCAAAAGTGGTATTGCGACCACGGCGGGTCTCATTAGTGGGTGTATTGTTCACACCAGCCTATTAGCTTTTGGAGTTTCTGCGTTGATCACTGCTTCGGAAACACTTTTCTATACGATCAAGATTTTAGGCGCGCTTTATTTGCTGTACTTGGCCTATAAAGTTTTTAAAAGCACTCCTGATGTTTCGTATTCGAGCGATGCTCCAAAAAAATCATACGGTGAGCTGTTCAAGATAGGTGTGATCATGAATCTCTTAAATCCGAAGGTCATGATCTTTTTCTTGGCGTTCTTCCCGGCCTTTTTGTGGGATCCTTCGGAAAACACCGTTCTACAATTCTATATTCTGGGAATCACATTTATGGTGGTTTCATTTCTCACTTTTAGCACCATCGCATTGCTGGCCGGAAGTATTTCGCGGTTTCTTACCAAAGGAAGGGTCGTTGGAGTTGTTTTGAAATGGCTTCAGATACTTGTGTTTGTGGGGATTGCTTTGTATATCGTGATCCCTTAGATTTTTTAAACGAATAGATTTTTCCCTGCTCGGGAATTTATATCTTTATCCTAATGCAACACGTCAAGATCATAGAATGTCCCAGAGATGCCATGCAAGGCATTAAAGATTGGATACCAAGCATCGAAAAAGTAGAATACATTCAGTCTTTATTGCGATGCGGTTTTGACACCATTGATTTTGGGAGTTTTGTTTCTCCAAAGGCGATTCCTCAAATGCAGGATACAGCAGCGGTACTGTCGCAATTAGACCTGACACAGACGCAAAGTAAATTATTGGCCATTGTCGCCAATGTTCGCGGAGCGCAAGCAGCAGTACAGCATCCGGAAATCGATTATCTGGGATACCCTTTTTCCATCTCTGAAAATTTCCAGATGCGGAACACGCATAAGACCATTGCACAGTCCATTGATGTCCTACAGGAAATTCTCGAGCTGGCAGACAAGCATTCGAAAGAAGTCGTTGCATACTTATCCATGGGATTTGGGAATCCGTATGGTGATCCCTGGAATGTCGCCATCGTAGGCGAGTGGACCGAACGACTTTCGGCTATGGGGGTAAAGATCCTTTCCTTAAGTGACACGGTTGGCACCTCCACACCGGAGATCATTACCTATTTATTCTCTAGTCTCATTTCGCAATACCCCCACATAGAATTTGGGGCGCACTTACACACCACGCCTACCGCTTGGCATGAAAAGGTGGACGCAGCATACAAAGCCGGTTGCCGTCGATTCGACGGAGCTATTCAAGGTTTTGGCGGTTGCCCCATGGCCAAGGATGAATTGACGGGTAACATGCCTACAGAAAAGATGCTTAGTTATTTTACTGCGGAAAAGATTGACAGTGGTATTAATCCTATGTCTTTTGAAAGTGCACATAACCAAGCCACTAAGATTTTTACAAAATACCATTGATATGAAACCACAGTACTATTTTTCGTTACTTTTTCTATTGGTATTAATGGCCTGCAAGCCACAACAGAATACCGTAGCGAACGGAAAGGACGATGGCATCATTACGTTTACCTTTATTCAGCTTAATGATGTATACGAGATCGCCCCTTTAAGCGGAGGGAAATATGGCGGATTGGCTCGTGTTGCCTATGTACGGGATTCGATACAACGCCAAAATCCAAATACGTTTCTTCTCATGGCCGGCGATTTTTTAAATCCGTCGCTATTGGGCACCATTAAGTACGAAGGAGAACGCATCCAAGGGAAACAGATGATAGAAGTGATGAACGCTATGGATTTCGATCTGGTGACATTTGGAAATCATGAGTTTGACATAGGCGAAGCAAGCCTTCAAAAACGATTGAACGAATCACAGTTCCCCTGGACTTCGGCCAATGTGCGGCACGTGCTGGCCGGAGATACCATTCCTTTCGTGTACTGGCGTGACGGTGCCGCGGTTCCGGTGGGCGATACCCAACTTTTTAAACTATCCGATTCCGATGGAACCAAGATCACCCTTGGATTTTTTAGTGTGACCCTGGATTCGAATCCGCAGGAATTTGTGTCTTATGGTGATGTACTTTCCGAAGCAAAACGGGCATATCAAGATCTGGAACCCATCACCGACCTGGTGTTCGGGCTGACCCATGTCACTCTGGAACAAGACAAAGAATTAGCCCGTCAATTACCGAAGGTACCGCTATTTATGGGCGGTCATGAGCACAACAGCATGCAGGTATCTACCCAAAACGGGACGATCGTAAAGGCAGACGCCAATGCAAAAACGGTCTATGTACATACGCTAACCTATAGCACTCAAACAAAAAAGCTCCAGATCGATTCGAAGTTACTTCCCATAGACGAGCGAACGCCGTCCAAACCCGAAGTAGCCGCTATCGTGGCAAAATGGGACAAGATATTACAGCAATCAGTCTCGGAGGTGATCGACAATCCTAACGAAGTGATCTATATGGCCTATCCGCCTTTGGATGGAACCGATAGTGCAAGTAGAGGAGTACAGACCAACTTAGGAGCAATTATAACCCATGCTATGGCATTATCTTTTACCCATGATGTTGATGGGGCCTTAGTGAATGGCGGTTCCATACGCTTGGACGATATGCTTGCAGGAGAAGTGACCAGTTTGGATATTTTCAGGGTGTTGCCTTTTGGAGGGAATGTGGTAAAAGTACAGATGGAAGGTGCCCTGCTGTTAAAGGTGCTGGACTACGGAAAGGCAAGCGGTGGAACAGGAGCCTATTTGCAACGATATAACATTGCGGAGAGTTCTACCGGAGGTTGGTTACTGGGAGGTGAAGCGATTGATGAAGATGAAAACTACACCATCGCCTTTAGTGATTTCTTATTAAAAGGGTATGATATTCCTTTTCTCACGCCAAAGCATCCGGGTGTATTGGAGGTGTATGAACCTATGGAAAGTGAAGCTGCTTCCGATATTCGAAAGGCAGTAATACTCTATCTAAAATCTAAAAAGCAGCAACCATGAAAAAAGCAATAAAGATTTTCCTTGTTTTGGCCTTGATCGCCTTGGTCATTATTCAATTTATACGTCCGGAAAAGAATCAGGCAGGGTATGAAAGTGTCATGACTTTTGAAAGAGAAACAAAGCCTTCGGCACAGGTAGCTTCTATACTGAAGGAGAATTGCTACGACTGTCACAGCGATCACACACAATACCCCTGGTATGCCGAAATAGCGCCCTTTTCATTTTGGTTGGCAGAACACATAGAACACGGTCAAGGCCATTTTAATGTATCCCAATGGGAAAGCTACTCTGCCAAGAAAAAAGACCACAAACTGGAAGAAGTGATCGAAATGGTAAAAGAGGGTGAAATGCCTTTGGATTCCTACACCTGGATCCACGGGGACCTTTCAGAAGAAGATACCGTTCTTTTATTGCAATGGGCCACCGTGGCAAGGCTTCAGTATAAGGCGCAACTGGAGATATCAAGCAATAAATAGTTCACTTTCAAATTAATAAAAAAACAAATCAAAATTTATTTAAATTTATTCTAAATAAGCTTGTGAGATCTCCTTTTTGATTTTATTTTTGCGGCTGGAAAAAACATCTATTTATATTCAGTCTAAATAAAATTCATGAGAAATCTAACAATTCTAACCCTTTTATTAGTTACTTCATTGAGCGTGGCGCAAACCGCCAACGATTCTATTTCTGTAGACCCACAACTTCAACAGAACGCGGCACAACGTATCCTTTCCGGAAACTACGGAAAAGCTGTGACCATTGGTGCCTATGGTGAGATCAATTACAATCAGCCGGAAGGCGATAATGGTGAATTGGACGTACAGCGTCTGGTAGTACTATTGGGATATAAGTTCAATGAAAAGACACAGTTTGTGTCCGAGATCGAGTTTGAACATGTTGAAGAAGTATTTGTAGAGCAAGCATTTGTTAACTATGCGGTAAGCAATAATGTGAGTTTACGCGGAGGATTGATGTTGGTACCTATGGGTATCGTTAACGAATTCCACGAACCAACTACATTCAATGGTGTCGAAAGACCTGCCGTAGACAACAGCATTGTTCCTACCACCTGGCGTGAGATTGGAGTAGGGGTCACCGGGCGTTTCCCGGATGCTTCTTTAGGATACCAGGCCTATATCTTCAACGGATTTAAATCTACGGTTTCAGACGGAGAAGGCGGAGCCAACGGATTTTTAAGCGGAAGCAGCGGTTTACGTGGCGGACGCCAAAAAGGGATACAGTCAACAATTGATTCCCCAACGTTCTCTACCAAGCTGGATTACTACGGAATCCCGGGATTGCGATTAGGATTGTCGGGTTATTTCGGAAGAACTCAAGCAGAAGACGATGTGGATATGCTTGATGGAGCCGATATCGGGATCGCTATGGTAGGCTTCGATGCACGATATGGCTTTCAGCGTTTTACCGCAAGAGGGCAATTCATTTACGCTTCATTGAACGATACCGAAGCTTATAACGATCTCACAGGACGAGACCTGGGGAGTGCCTTGCAAGGATATTATATTGAAGGAGCCTATAACCTCTTACCACTTACAGCCAAGCAACGACTTTACGCTTTCGCGCGATACGAGAATTACGATACTCATGCAAATACCGATGGTGATCTTATGAGAAATGATGCGTACAACCGTACCGATATCACCACCGGATTGAGCTATCACATTGCCCCCGGGGTGGTGCTTAAAGGAGACTACCAGTTTAGAGATAACAATGTAGAGAACGGAGATGTGGACGATCGTTTGAACTTTGGGATCGGAGTTTGGTTCTAAGCTGCTAAGCAATGTTCATTAGCCGGGATGCCTCTTGTACACACAAGAGGTATTCCCATTTAAAAATTTTATGAAGTCCGAATTGTTAAATACCTTTGTAACATGATCAAAAAAATGCCGTTACTTGTTATTATAATACTCTTCTTGAGTGCATTTACCATTCCATCGAATGTAGAGAAGAAAGCCGATAAGGTCATGGAGAAGTTTTACGAAACAGAAGCCATTAGAAAAGAGACCATTTCTATTTCTGAAGCCGATCAAGAAAAAATTCCTTCGCAATTCGGTGATAAGAATCTGTTCAAGGTTTTTGTAAATAACAAATTTACAGGCTATGGCTATATTGGGAATGCGCCCAGTAAGACCGCCACGTTCGATTATTTAGTGCTATTCGATAAACAGTTCATCATTACCAAGAGCAAAGTGCTGATCTACCGTGAGGAGTACGGCGGGGAGATAGGCAGTAAACGTTGGTTACAACAATTTGACGGCGTTCCGGCCGGTGCCAAGGAACTGCGATACAATCAGGAGATCATCCCTATTAGTGGCGCGACCATTTCGGTACGTAATATGACCAAGGCCATGAACGATCTTTTAGAGAGTATTTCCATCCTTCAGAAACAAAACAAACTATAATGCAACTGCACGGGCGCATCCATACCTTTCCGAAGCATATAAGACATTTTATTGCAGCCTTTGTAGTGGTCTTGAGCATTGGGTATGGAACGGGCTTATTATTCGTGGGGCAAACCGATACCACGACACCTGCAGGTATTGAGGAGAACTACCTGGGGAATGAAGATATCGAGGATCCGGCGGTGATGAAATTCAAAAAAGGAGAGCGCGAGATGCTTACCATACTCCATACTCATATTTTATCGATCTCCTTTATCTTCTTTTTTTTGGGAGGTCTATTGGCACTCACCTCCCTTCCCAAAAATCTAAAAGCTTTTTTAATGATCGAACCCTTCGTTTCGATCGTACTCACCTTTGGTGGGATCTATTTAATGTGGCAAGGAATCTCTTGGATGAAGTATGTGGTGATGATCTCCGGCACGGTAATGACGGCGGTTTATATCGTGGGAGCTATCGCCTTGCTAATTCAATTATATAAAAGACGATAAATCTCAACTTTATATAGTATATTTGCACGCAATTAATACGTAACCACTTTCGGGACTTCGGAAGTTAATTTTAATTGCGATGACTGCACACAACGACAAGATTCTTGGAGAAGGCCTTACCTACGACGACGTACTTTTAGTGCCTGCCTATTCTGAAGTATTACCCCGAGAAGTTTCCATTGAAACCAAATTTTCGCGAAACATCACATTAAACGTTCCTATCGTGTCTGCAGCTATGGACACCGTTACAGAAAGCGCTATGGCTATTGCCATGGCCCGTGAAGGAGGTATTGGGGTGCTACATAAGAATATGACCATCGAGCAGCAGGCAGCCGAAGTTCGCAGGGTGAAAAGAGCCGAAAGCGGTATGATCCAGGACCCGGTAACGCTCTCTAAAGATGCTACCGTAGGGGATGCCCAGCAGACCATGAAGGAGTACAGTATTGGTGGGATCCCTATTACCGATTCCCACGGAAAGTTAATAGGTATCGTAACCAATCGTGACCTTCGGTTCGAGAAGAACTACGATAGAAAGCTTAGTGAAGTAATGACTTCCGAAAACCTTGTTACCGTTGCCCAAGGAACTTCCTTAAAGGAAGCAGAGATCATCCTTCAGAAGAACAAGATCGAAAAATTGCCGGTAGTGAATGATGATGGTACTTTATTAGGGCTTATCACTTTTCGCGACATCACTAAACTTACGCAGAAACCTACGGCAAATAAAGACCAGTATGGAAGATTACGGGTCGCTGCGGCATTAGGCGTCACTGCCGATGCTGTGGAACGTGCCGAAGCACTGGTAGCGGCACAAGTGGATGCCGTTATCATCGATACGGCACACGGGCATACGAAAGGTGTTGTGTCTGTCTTGAAAGAAGTAAAAAAGAAGTTTCCCCAATTGGACGTAGTAGTAGGAAACATTGCCACGGCCGAAGCTGCTAAATATCTGGTCGATGCCGGGGCAGATGCCGTGAAAGTAGGGATAGGACCGGGTTCCATCTGTACCACACGAGTCGTGGCGGGGGTAGGATTTCCACAATTCTCAGCCGTACTGGAGGTCGCTGCGGCGATCAAGGGAAGCGGCGTTCCCGTAATTGCCGATGGCGGAATTCGATATACGGGAGACATCCCCAAGGCCTTGGCTGCCGGAGCCGACAGTGTTATGCTGGGATCCTTGCTGGCAGGAACCAAAGAATCGCCGGGGGAGACCATTATTTACGAAGGCCGAAAGTTCAAATCGTATCGCGGAATGGGCTCTGTAGAGGCGATGAAACAAGGATCGAAAGATCGATACTTTCAGGATGTGGAGGATGATATCAAAAAACTGGTGCCGGAAGGTATTGTAGGACGTGTACCTTACAAAGGCGATCTGGTGGAAAGCATGACCCAATTCATTGGCGGACTTCGTGCCGGGATGGGATATTGCGGTTCTAAAGATATTGAGACCTTAAAAACAACCGGTAAATTCATTAAGATCACCTCATCGGGCATCCATGAAAGTCATCCGCATGACGTTACTATTACCAAGGAAGCTCCTAATTATTCAAGGTAAACTCTTACAATTTCAATCTTTTTTTGGCAACCTTTTCGTATTTGGGTATCTTTAAGTAAAGATACCTCTGCATGCGATTAAAAATTACCACACTAAGTTCCGTATTTTTTCTGTGCAGTTTGTTGACTTTCAGTCAGCAAGGTGCGCTGGACCCTACGTTTGGGGAGGATGGTGTAGCTTATAAGAATGGTTTAATATCAAGTGCTCTTGTTTTGCAACCTGATGGTAAGATTGTAACAGTTGGAAGTGGAAGTGGCTTCGAAATTTTAAGATATACTACCGACGGATTATTAGACCCAACATTTGGAACGAATGGAATTGCTGTAATTACTTGGGATTATTTGGAAGGGGAAGCATGGGGAGTCGACTTGCAGAACGATGGTAAAATTGTTATTTGTGGTAGACATTTGGTCATTGACCCTTCTAACGGTCAAACACGAAATCAATTCGCTACTGCCAGGCTTAACGCCGATGGTTCTTTGGATACATCTTTTGGAAATAATGGTCGTGTACTAACAGATGTAACTTATTCCAGCTTTTCTAAATCTATAATTTGTCAACCCAATGGGAAAATTATAGTAGGCGGTAATTCAAGATCAACAAATGGTAATTATGTAGCAACATTAGTGCGGTATAATAATAATGGGTCAATAGATACGTCATTTGGAGACAACGGGATTGTTAAAACACAAATTGGTTCAAGTAATAATATTGTAAATGATATTAAATTACTTCCAGATGGTACATTTTTAGTTGGTACTTCCGGAACCTTTAATGGATACGATATTTTTGCTTTGGCACGATATGGTGTTAATGGGATTCTCGATGCAACTTTTGGCAATGGAGGTCTTGTAAGCACGGATTTTGGAACAGGTGATGATCAAAGAGTCATAGGACTTGCAGTTCAACCAGACGGAAAAATTATCGCCACGGGAACATTATATTATTCTGGAGATACTGATCGTAATTATGGTATAGCAAGATATACTTCTAATGGTACTCTGGACAATTCCTTTAGTAATAACGGTTTACTTATTTTAGATATTGAAGAGAATAATGATGACTATGCGTATGACGTGGCTTTACAAAGTGATGGCAGAATCTTAGTAACAGGCGTTACCAGAAACGGAACTTTAAATAGCTATAAAAATGCGTTGGTGCGTCTTTTACCAAACGGAACTGTCGATACATCGGTAGGTAATAACGGACGCATTATTTCTCCCTTAGAATCTGAATGGTTTGTTCAGGGATCATGCATGGGTATTCAAGATGATGATAAGATTGTAGTCACCGGGAGTTATAGGGATGAAGAAGGAACCCCTTTCAAAATTTTGTTTAGATACGTAGCAGAACCAGTGTTAGGGGTGTTAGATTTTTCAGTAGCTGAAACTGCTACGCTTATCTATCCCAACCCAATTGCTTCGGAAACTACCTTAGAGTACAGTCTCTCTCAAGCCGAAACGATCTCAATCATCTTATACGATGTCTCCGGAAAGTTGATACGTACCTTTCTCTCTTCCGAAGGGAATGAGGCAGGAGACCATAAGCAAACCTTAAATTTCGATGGCATTGCTACCGGCCATTACGTACTAAAACTGAGTAATGGTAGTGGGCAATTTTCTTTAAAAATTTTAAAACAATAATTTATGAATTTTCACAAGTTACTAATGGTACTATTTTGGCTAGGAGCCATTCTCCAAGGGTATGGTCAACAAGGCGCTTTAGATCCTACGTTTGGGGAGGATGGTATTGCATACAATGATACTCCCGGTTATAATTGGATCAATAATGCGATGACCTTACAAAATGACGGAAAGATTATTGTTGGAGGAGGTGGTAGTGGTGCACAATTTGGAATTACCCGTTACAATACCGATGGCACTTTAGATGAAACGTTCAGTGATGATGGAATGGCTTCGGTTTTCATCGCAAATGTTGAAAGCTATGTGAACGCGGTGGCTGTTGGGCCGAATGGTAAGATAGCTGCTACCGGGCGTCATTATCATCTAAATCCGGACGGCAGTAAACAAACTATGTTTGCAACAGCTAGGTTAAACCCAGATGGTTCCATAGATACGTCTTTCGGTGATGATGGGGTTATTATAAACAATTTAAGTAATTCTCATCATTTATCAACCTCGATTGCTATTCAGAACGATAATAAAGTGCTCGTAGGGGGAGGCTCTCAAAATAGCAATAACATTAGTGTAGTAACGATACTTCGCTTTACTAATGAAGGAAATTTAGACAGTTCCTTCGATAATGACGGTATTGTAAAAACGCAAGTGGGTACTTCGGGAAGTGGTGCTTACGACATTTTACTGCAACCAGATGGAAAAATTTTAGTCGCAAGTATTAGTAACAACGGTAATAATATTGATTTTGCTTTGCTTCGTTATTTGCCAAACGGTAGCCTGGACACAAGTTTTGGAACTAACGGAATCGTTACAACAAATTTTGGAGCCAATAGCAATGAACGCGTTGAAGATCTGGCCTTACAACCCGACGGTAAAATTATAGCTGCCGGAACAACAGATAACGGGACAAGTGGTACGAACGATTTTGCCGTGGTTCGTTATCTTCCAAATGGCAACATTGACACGAACTTTGGTGATAATGGTGTTCTAATAGCAGATGTGGCGGGAAATAGAAACGATCGTTTAAATGCGGTGGCGCTCAATTCTGATGGCAAGATAGTTATTTCGGGTATGACCTATGCCGATGAGGTGGGCCTTTACAGAAACGCCATGATTCGATTGTTGTCCAATGGTCAAATTGATCTGGCTGCCGGCGCTAATGGTAGGGTTATTTCTGATTTAAAGACCGACTGGTATTTTAATGACTCAAATATGGAAATTCAATCAGATCAAAAAATAGTAGTCGCTGGAGATTATAGAAATGAGAATAACGAAACTTTTCAAATTGTAATTAGATACCTACCCGAATTGGTCTTAGGAACAATCGATTTCTCAATTTCTAAAGCCGCTACCCTTATCTATCCCAACCCAATTGCTTCGGAAACAACCTTAGAATACACTCTTTCTCAAGCCGAAACGATCTCAATCACCTTATACGATGTCTCCGGAAAGTTGATACGTACGTTTCTTTCTTCCGAAGAGAAGGAGGCAGGAGACCATAAACAAACTTTAAACTTCGATGGCATTGCTACCGGCAATTACGTATTAAAACTGAGTAATGGTAGTGGGCAATTCTCTTTGCAAATCTTAAAAAAATAAGTTATGAATTTTCACAAGTTAGTTACGGCACTATTTTGGCTAGGAGCCATTCTCCAAGGGTTCAGTCAACAAGGCGCCTTGGATCCTACGTTTGGGGAGGATGGGATCGCATGGGAAATAATTGATGGTAGGTCGGGGGGGTTATTTGCACTGGAAATTAGATCAAATGAAAAAATTATAGCTGCTGGTTTATTTTATGATGGTTCAATGTTTTATAACACTGTTTCCCAGTTTAATAATGACGGCTCGATTGATTTGACATTTGCAGATAGCGGTCACTCATTTACTCAAACGGGGGATATTGAGAGCATAGTAGGAGGTATTTGTCTTCAAAACGATGGTAAAATTATTTCGGTAGGTCGTAGTTTAGATGAAGAATCTTCAGAGCTAATTGAAAAAATTTTTATAACTAGACATACTGAATTGGGTATGTTAGATAGTGAATTTTCAACAGATGGCATAATTGAAACAACACTTGGTTTTAATGGTGCTTTTGCAAATGATGTAATTGTACAACCTGACAATAAGATTCTAGTTGTAGGGCGAGTCAATTCAGGAGCCCAAAATACTGGGGAATTTGTGTTAGCAAGATTCTTAGAAAATGGAAGCCTAGACAGTTCTTTTGGTGTCGGTGGCAATTCTACTATAGATTTTTTTGGGAATAGTGATTCTGCTGTAGATGTTGCGTTACAAAATGATGGTAAGATATTAGTAGCAGGAATCGCACGAAATGAAAATATTTATAATGTTGCAATAGCTAGGTTACTCTCCAATGGTATTCTAGATAACTCCTTTGGAACCAATGGTAAATTTAGCTACGATCACGGTTTTGGTGATAACGTTGCTTATTCGATTGCTATCTTACCAGATAATAAAATATTAGTCGGTGGAAGTATTTCCAATGGAAATGATCATGACTTCGGAATAATTAAATTATTGTCTAACGGTACTTTGGATACAAAATTTGGTAATAATGGTGTAGTGGTTAAAGATCTAAATGGAAAAACAGAAAGAACCTCTAAGATTTTAGTGCAAGATGATAATAAAATTGTAATCGTTGGCACCAGCTATGATACGAACAGTGCTGATTACGTTTTGGTTCGTTTCTTAAGTAACGGTGATATTGATACGTCAGCAGGAAATAATGGTATAGTTTCTACAGATATTGACGGATTTAAAAATTTTACGCAAGATGCAAGATTACAAGCGGATGGAAAAATTATTCTAGGCGGTCAAGTATCTAATGGCGTTGGAGGTTATGTTTTGGTAAGATACCTACCTGAATTGGTCTTAGGAACAATCGATTTCTCAATTTCTGAAACCGCCGCGCTTATCTATCCCAACCCAATTGTTTCGGAAACTACCTTAGAATATACCCTTTCTCAAGCTGAAACGATCTCAATCACATTATACGATGTCTCCGGAAAGTTGATACGTACTTTTCTCTCTTCCGAAGGGAAAGAGGCAGGAGAGCATAAGCAGGGCCTAGATTTTACAGGGATCGCCGCTGGAAATCATTTATTAAAGTTGGATAATGGAACAGGAGGTGTTACAATAAAAGTGCTTAAACAATAAAACTACTTCTTTTCCTCGGGCAGCGTGATGCCCAGCTCGTTAAGTACAGCAACGGTGAGGTCAAAATTCTTATCAATATACACCACATTTTCATTCATTTGAAGTATTTGGGTATATTTTCCGGCTTCGGCTACGGTCTCCATGGCTGTGCCTATTTTCTTATACAACGGGCGAAGTAATTCGTCTTGTCTGATCACGATCAACTGACTCCCGTTCTTCTGAAATTTTTCCAGATCGTCTTCCATGGCTACGATCTCTTTTTGTTTTTCCTGCTTCTGAAGCAGGGTATACATAGCTTCTTCCTGTTGGTATGTATCTACCAAGGCGTTATATTCAGCCATCTTTTTCTCGAAATCGGCATCCAGACCCTTGGCGTATTCTTCTACTTGCTTCTGTACGGAAGGTAGTTCCGGCATCTTGGACAAGATAAAATCAACATCAATAGTGCCTACTTTAGATTGTGCAAAGCCGCTTACACAAATGAATAAAAGAAATAACTTGAAGAATTTCATATCATACTATTTTTATTGGGTTGCAATACTACTAAAAATTTTGCTAAAGACTTACTTTTTAACAGCTTGTTACAACAAGGGTGTATTCGTTCGTCTATAAAAAATATAGTCGGTAGCAATCGGGGACACGCCCTGTAGCTTCAGTTCGCTCATAAGCTGTCCGCGATGATAGGTGCTATGATTAACAATATGGTATAGTATGTCTTGAGTGCTATTGCTAAAAGAGGCTCCCTTTGTGTTGGTATAAGAAACCATGTTGTCAAGTGGATGCTTTGAAAGTATCGAAAGACTTTCGGCCTTGAGGGTATCATTTAGAATGTGAAGTTCATGGAGTTCAAAAAGATGCCAGACACCGTAGGTTGGTACCGAAGCTAGGATACGGCTGTTCCAAATGTGGTGTGCATTGATTGTATGGCTAAGCAGCGTCTGTGCTCTGTTAGAATAGGCGTTTGGAGATTCCAGAAGCAGTGTGATCACGTTGCGGTTGCAACTGTGATTGTATTCGAACAGTGTTTTAAAAAAAGCATTCATGTTTCAGTCACCTTTTGTCCGCGATTGGGTTTTAGCCTGCTGCGCAATGATTCCATAAGTTCCCAGGGCACGATTAGAAATGCGATGGTGTGCATATTGCTTAAGGTTTCGATTCCTGTTTGCGCATTGGGGATCCCTTCGGCACCGGCGAATTCGTCTAAATGTTTGGCGTGATGTACAGCAATCGGGTGTGCGTTTGGGCCGCGAAAATCCCAAATAAGTTTGACGCGCGCTGTCATTTCAGTTCTTGTACAGAGGTACCATTTTCGGCAAAATTCTTAAAGTCGGTAAGGTACTTCATAGATTGTTTTTTAAAGGCTCCCGGCATAAGCCAACCCATGAGCTTCATGGCGAAACCCTGAAATTCAAATTCAGTTTCCGAGATCCATTTGGTGGTGTGGTCGTCGATCTTTTTAAAATAGTTTTTTTGGATGTTATGTACCCCTTTGGCATCGTACGTTGCATGGAATTCCTCGGGGAACCGGTTTTTTAGGATGGTTTCTATAAGGACCATATCGCGTTTCCCCATTTTGTATTGCAGCTCCATGGTAGCTCCTTCGGTACCCGGTGTGCCGTTGAGCATTTTATAGGCTACAAGTCCGCGTTGCCAATGTTTCATATTTTCTGCATTGTCCAGTTTCTCAATGACCTCTTCCCGAGGCAGATTGATGATGATTTCACTGCTGTATTTCATGATTAGATCGTTTAGTTGTCTTGCAAGTTACATTTTTTGGTATAATTTCTGTTAACATGAAAGCACTATAATCCATGTAAAAACGTTCCTGTAATCAGACTTGCGTAACGCTTGCTTTTTGTTATTTTTGCCAGATTAGTTTAAAAAAATAGAATGTAAAAATGAATACAAAATTAGGATCCCTGTTTTTTGTGCTTTTGTGTAGCATTTCTCTGTTCGCTCAAGAGAAAAAAGAAGTACTTCTAACCATAGATGATGTTCCTGTCTATACTTCGGAATTTAAACGTGTTTACAAGAAAAATCTGGACCTGGTCCAGGATGAGTCGCAAAAGAACGTAGAGAGCTATTTGGATTTATTTATTGATTATAAACTGAAGGTTGCCGAAGCCTATGATCAAAAATTACATGAAAAGGAAGGATATCGTTCCGAATACGCTAAATATCAAGAGCAATTCTCCAGAAACTATCTGTATGAGGACAAGTTTGTGGACGATCTCGCCTTGGAAGCATATAACCGAAGCCTGGAAGACGTTGATGCCAGCCACATTCTGGTATTGTCCGGCCTGGATGATGTTCCCCAAGATACGCTTGCTGCCTATAACAAGATCTTAAAGATTCGGGAACGCGCTATGAACGGGGAAGATTTTGAAGCATTAGCGAAGGAAACTTCCGAAGAACCTGCGGCAAAGGATTCAGGAGGGAGATTAGGTTATTTTTCGGTGTTTTCACTGGTGTACCCATTTGAAACAGCAGCCTATAACACGGCTGTGGGGGGTATATCCGACGTGGTACGTACCCAATACGGGTATCATATCATAAAGGTCCACGACAAGAGAAAGCGTTCTCCGGAGATCACAACATCGCATATCATGGTGTCCGACAAAGAAGATGCTACGCGCACCTTCAACCCGAAAGAACGCATTCAAGAAATCTATCAATTGTTACAACAAGGAGAGTCTTTTGAAAGTTTGGCGAAGCAGTTCTCAGACGACAAGAATTCAGGGAAGCAAGGAGGAAAACTCAATAAGTTTGGAAAAGGAGATCTTCGGTCCACTGCATTTGAAGATGCAGCCTACGCCCTGGAAAATGTAGGCGATATTTCAGAACCAATTAAAACAGATTTTGGCTGGCATATCATTCGTTTGGATGAGGTTCATCCTATCCTAACCTACGAAGAAATGAAGGATGGACTTGTTCAGAAAGTAACAGACATGCCTCGTTCTAAAAAGATCACGAATCAGATCAATAAAAAGATAAAGGAGAAGTATGGCTTTCAGATGAAGAATGATCCTACAGCGTTTTTTAAAGAATTCCTTGATGAGAATGCTTTAAAGCGACGTTGGACTTACGATACGCTAGAACCCTCAAAGAACAAGGTGATCTTTATCGTGGGAGATCGTGAGGTAGATTACCGCACATTTGCAGACTATATTGTAAAAAGACAACGGGAACTTAGGCCTTTTAAAACTCTTGATAATTTAATAGAGGTGATGTACGACGAATTTGAAACCGCCGAATTGAAAGCATATTTTCGCGACCGGTTGGAAGATGAGAATGACGATTATGCCGCAGTGATCTCAGAATATCGTGACGGACTTCTTATTTTCGATGTGATGAACAAGAACGTGTGGAACAAAGCAAAGAAGGACTCTACCGGATTAGAGACCTATTTTGCTTCGGTACGTAATAAATACCAATGGGGACAGCGAGTGGAAGGGACGATCGTTTCGGCGACCAACAGTGAGGCAGCTAAGAGTGCCCTTCAGTTATTAGAGCAGGGCAGCAGTAGCGAAGAGATCAAATCGAAATTGAACACACAAGAGAAGATCAACGTGATCGTTACATCGGGCATTTTTGAAATTGGAGATGCCGATCTTCCCGAGGATTTTGAGGTGCGTACCGGCGTTTCCAAGACGTATCGAATTGGGGAGTCGTATGTGCTGGTAAAAGTAGATAAGATCCTGCCTCCGGGGCCAAAGACCTTAGAAGAAGTACGAGGCAAGGTGTTGAGTGACTACCAGAATTATGTTGAAGAAAACTGGATGCAGTCGTTGCGTTCAAAATACAAGGTGGAAGTGAACAAAAAAGTGTTGAAAAAAGTAACAAAAGAGCTGGAATCTTAATGGGAAAGGTTGTTGGTATATTCATGTGTGCGATGGTGCTGATGTCCTGCGAATATTTTCAGCAGGAGACACCGCGTACACCTATCGCTAGGGTGAACGACAATTATCTATACCAAGAAGATATTCAACAACTTGTTTCAGAATCTACTTCAAAAGAAGACAGTACTCTTATCGTCTCCAACTATATCAATCGGTGGGCGAGACAGCAACTTTTACTGAATAAAGCCGCCATCAATCTGCCACAGGATCAACTGGACACCTACAACAAACTGGTGCAAGAATATAAGAACGAACTTTTTACAGAGGCATACAAGAACGCTATTGTCACCAAGCAACTGGACAGTACGGTTTCTGAAACCGAGTACATGGATTTTTATGCGTTGAATAAGGAGAACTTCAAGTTGAATGATGAACTGCTGAAGGTTCGTTATATTCATGTAGCAGAAAACTATACGAATCTTTCATCGGCACGCCAAAAATTGGATCGCTTTAACGAAAAGGACCAAAGAGAACTTAATGAGATCAGTATTCAGTTTAAAAAGTTCAATTTCAATGACTCCATATGGGTGAAAAAGAAGTCATTGCTGGAGGAAATACCTGCCTTGGGGGGTCAAAATGACCAATTGTTAAAAAAATCTAATTTTACACAATTACAAGATTCATTAGGAGTATATTTGGTGAAAATTCAAGATGTTCTTACTACGAACGATATCGCACCGCTTTCCTACGTTCGGCCTACCATCAAACAGATCATTCTTAACAAGCGAAAGCTGGAACTCATCAAAAAACTAGAAAAAGATATTATTAATGATGCTATTAAAAACAAAAATTTTGAAATCTATCAAGAACAATAGCCGGTTGTGCATGCTGTTGATGTTAGTTGTTTTCGGTGTTAACGCACAGGAAGTAGTAACTGTGGACAGTACAGGGGTCGCTAAAAGTAACGATGCAGATTTGGTAGCTCAGGTTGAAAAAGATACGATTCAGCTGTTTAAACGGTTCAAAGCCGAAGGTGTGAGCGCTGTGGTGGGTGAGTATATTGTACTGGATAGTGATATCGATAAGAGTTATCTGGAATTGGAAGCACAAGGGATCACTACAGATGGGATCACGCGATGTCAGCTCTTCGGAAAGTTGCTGGAAGACAAACTCTATGCACACCATGCAAAACAGGACAGTATCTTAGTGCCTGATGCAGAGATCAACCAAAAGATCGAGCAACAACTGCAATACATGATTAGTGAACTGGGTAGTGAAGAAAAGGTTGCAGCCTATTACCGAAAGGATAATCTCGCCGATCTGCGCGCCGAACTTTTTGAAGTGAATAAGACCTTGAAACTGGCAAGCGAAATGCAACGCACCATTGTAGAGAAAGTGGAGGTTACCCCGGAAGAAGTGCGAAATTTTTTCTATTCCATTCCTCAGGAAGACCGCCCTGTCTTTAGTGCCGAGGTGGAAGTTGCACAGATCGTCATCGAACCGGAAATTACCGCAAAGGCCAAACAGGACGTCATCGACAGATTAAATGAGATGCGGGCAGATGTAGTGGATAACGGAGCAAGTTTTGCCACCAAAGCCGTGTTGTATTCTAAAGACGGAAGTGCTGCCAAAGGTGGGTTAATTGGAGGCATTACCAGAAATTCTCCGCTTGCCAAAGAATTCAAGGACCAAGCATTCTCTTTGCTTGAAGGGGAAGTTAGTGAACCTTTCGAAACCGAGTTTGGCTATCACATTTTGTATGTAGAAAAGATACGCGGACAAGAGGTGGACGTTCGTCATGTGATTTTATTTCCGGAGGTATCTCAAACAACTATCGATGAAGCTCGTGCAAAGATCGATTCTATCCGTACCCAGATTGTAAGTGGCGCTATTACCTTTGCAGATGCCGCACGACAATATTCCGATGAAAAAGAAACACGTTTTAACGGAGGACAATTAGTAAATCCCGTAACCGGAGATACACGTTTCGATCTCACAAAAATGGACCCTACGCTTAGTGCACAGGTGTATAACCTAAAGGAAGATGAGGTGTCAAAAGTGTTTACAGACCGCGATTACACAGGAAAGAGCAGCTTTAAACTTTTAATGGTCACCGATAAATATGACGAGCATACCGCAGATTATGTGAAAGATTATGAAAAAATAAAGGAGCTCGCCCTTAAAGAAAAACAGATCGAGGCAATTGGAGAATGGCAGGACAAAAAAATTAAGGAGACCTATATTCATGTGAACGAAGATTACATGAATTGTGAATTCTCAAGTAATTGGTTAAAAAAATAAGTAGTAGCGCATGTCAGACGTAACAGCAGTAGAACAATTAGTACAAAAATATTCGGCTTTACGACAAGAGATCAAAAAAGTGATCGTAGGTCAGGATGAAGTGGTTGAACAAGTACTGCTGTCTATTTTCTCCGGCGGTCATGCCCTGCTTATTGGTGTTCCCGGCCTGGCAAAAACCTTATTGGTCAATACAGTAGCCGAAGCATTGGGTCTCAAATTCAAGCGTATCCAGTTTACTCCGGACCTTATGCCCAGTGATATTCTGGGGTCTGAGATACTGGATCAAAACAGAGAGTTCAAATTTATTAAAGGACCAATCTTTGCCAACATTATCCTGGCCGATGAGATTAACCGAACCCCGCCAAAGACTCAGGCGGCACTCTTAGAAGCAATGCAGGAACGCGCTGTTACTGTGGCCGGACATCATTATAAGCTGGATCTACCTTATTTTGTATTGGCTACCCAAAACCCTATAGAGCAGGAGGGAACCTATCCGCTGCCTGAAGCGCAGTTGGACCGTTTCATGTTTGCCGTGAATCTGGATTACCCGTCTTTTGCTGAAGAAGTAGAAGTAGTAAAGACAACGACTTCGGGGGAAACGACCAAGGTCAACCCTTTGTTCTCTGCGGAAGAGATCATTCAATACCAGCAGCTCATCCGAAGGATACCGGTCGCCGATAATGTCGTGGAATACGCTGTGACTTTAGTAGGAAAAACCAGACCTAAGAGTCAGGCGGCACCTGCGCAGGTAAAGAATTACATCGATTGGGGAGCCGGACCCAGAGCCTCACAAAATCTTATATTGGGTGCCAAGGCGAACGCTGCTTTACACGGAAAGTTCTCACCGGATATTGAAGACGTGCAGAAAGTAGCCGTAGGAATATTACGTCACCGACTTATAAAAAACTACAAGGCCGAAGCCGAAGGCCTCACCATCGAAGAGATAATTACAGCTCTTTTTTAGAACGCCTACTTACTTCAAATCATTACCTTCGCTTTAGGAAAGCTACCCTAAAGTGATGACACGAACATACTCCGAACGAATTTTTGGATTGGATCTCATGCGCGCTATCGCAATTATTAGCGTAGTGCTGGGTCATGCCCTCTGGATCTATCCGGAAGCCCGAGGCGGTCTGGTTCCATTGCTTAAAATTATGGCTGTGAGTGGCGTGGAACTGTTCTTTGTGCTAAGTGGATTCCTTATTGGGCGCATTCTGTTTAAGATCTTCACTTCGGAAACATTTCATCTGGACCAACTGAAATATTTTTTGGTAAGACGATGGTTCCGAACGTTGCCAAATTATTACCTTGTTCTACTGGTTAATATTTTACTGGTATTATATTTGGGGAGATCCTTGCCCGAATCCTTGTTTTCCTATTTTTTCTTTTTGCAGAATTTTAGCTCAGGAATGGGACTTTTTTTCACAGAGTCCTGGAGTTTACCTATTGAAGAGTTTGCCTATATCATCGGGCCGTTTCTGTTGTATCTTTCCGTGGCACTACCACTTAAAATAGCAAAGACTACACGCTTTCTTTACGTAACCTTACTCATCATTACTTTTTTTATGAGCACCAAACTCGTATATCATTTTAATACGGGTTCCACAACACCGGATCAATGGAATACCCAACTAAAGGCCGTTGTCCTTTACCGTATCGATTCCATCTACATTGGAGTGTTGGCCGCCTATGTGTCCATCACACGCCCCTTGCTTTGGAAAAAATACAAAAGGGTGTTGGCTTTAAGCGGGATGGTTCTTTTTTGTGGTATGTTGTTTTGTATCGCTTTTTTTCAACTTGGTTATGAGACGCATCCTTTTGTATGGAATGTGCTCTACCTTCCTATTGGCTCACTTGCTATGGCCTTTATGCTTCCTTATCTCTCTCAATGGAAACAGAGCCGTGGATGGTGGTGTAAAAGCGTGACGTTTATAAGCATAATCTCGTACAGTATGTATTTACTTCACTACTCCATCATTTTACAGATCATGCGAAACCTAATTTCTATTGATGGGCTTGGTCGGGAAGCCAAGGCACTCTATGTAATGGTCTATTTTGGCATTACGATAATTTTATCCTCTCTATTATATCGTTTTTATGAGAAGCCCATGATGGATCTGCGTGATCGACCCGGTATCACTCAATATTTCCGAAGATAATAAATTATTATTTTCATAATTATCACAATAAAAAAATATTATATGCTTAATAATTCACATATATTTTACATATATCATAAATTATATGCAGTGATAACAAGCTTTCATTAAATATTTTTAAATAATCTCTAATTTTTGTACTTTTGCTACACTTCAAAAAAAATTAAAGTATACTATGGCCTTTGATATTGACATGATAAAAAATGTTTACGCCCAAATGAAAGAACGCGTAGACAAAGCAAGAGAGATCGTTGGAGAACCACTAACACTTTCAGAAAAGATTCTCTACAATCACCTTTGGGATGGAATGCCTACCAAGGCGTTCAGGAGAGGGAAGGATTATGTCGATTTTGCACCCGACCGAATCGCTTGTCAGGATGCTACCGCTCAAATGGCGTTGCTGCAATTCATGCAGGCCGGAAAACAAAAGGTCGCTGTGCCAACAACGGTACATTGTGATCACTTGATTCAAGCCAAACAAGGTGCCGCAGCCGATCTAAAACGAGCTAATGAGACCAGTAATGAGGTTTTTGACTTTTTGGAATCGGTTTCCAATAAATATGGTATTGGATTCTGGCGACCCGGAGCAGGGATCATTCACCAAGTGGTACTTGAGAATTATGCTTTTCCGGGAGGAATGAT
The DNA here is from genome assembly GCF_000746845.1 of Altibacter lentus. GTDB lineage: Bacteria > Bacteroidota > Bacteroidia > Flavobacteriales > Flavobacteriaceae > Altibacter > Altibacter lentus. Next base: position 3,086,766 of record NZ_KN050846.1, read on the forward strand.
GATAGGAACCGATTCTCATACGGTGAATGCCGGCGGATTGGGTATGGTGGCTGTAGGAGTAGGGGGTGCCGATGCGGTAGATGTTATGGCAGGGATGCCCTGGGAATTAAAATTTCCTAAACTTATAGGAGTTAAATTAACGGGGGAACTGAGCGGTTGGACGGCTTCTAAGGATGTGATCTTGAAAGTAGCCGGAATTCTTACTGTAAAAGGAGGGACCGGTGCTATTTTAGAATATTTCGGACCGGGAGCACGTAACTTGTCGTGTACCGGAAAAGGAACTATCTGTAATATGGGCGCCGAAATTGGCGCGACCACCTCCACTTTTGGATATGACGACTCCATGGAACGTTTTCTTCGGGCTACCGATCGTTCTGAAATAGCAGACGAGGCCAATAAACTAAGATCGTACCTAACCGGAGATCCTGAAGTTTACGAAAATCCGGAAGCTTATTTCGATCAGGTGATCGAGATCAATTTATCTGAATTGCGACCCCATCTTAATGGACCTTTTACACCGGATCTTGCCACTCCGGTAGGACAACTCGGCGAGAAAGCCCGAAAGAACGATTGGCCTATTAAGGTAGACTGGGGCTTGATTGGTTCGTGTACCAATTCTTCCTATGAAGACCTTACACGTGCCGCCTCTATTGCACAACAAGCCATCGATAAGAAATTGAAACCTAAAAGTGACTTCGGGATCAATCCCGGGTCTGAACAGATTCGCTATACAGCAGAACGTGACGGCTTGCTGCAAGTGTTTGAGAATTTAGGAGCAACTATTTTCACCAACGCCTGCGGACCTTGTATCGGGCAGTGGGATCGAAGTGATTTGAAAGGCGATGAAAAAAACACTATTGTACACTCCTTTAACCGAAACTTTTCAAAAAGGGCAGATGGAAACCCAAATACGCACGCGTTTGTGGGATCTCCGGAAATGGTCGCAGCCATAGCCATCTCGGGACGACTTGATTTTGATCCTATGAATGATACCCTTTTGAATGAGGACGGGCAGGAAGTAAAACTGGATGAACCTCGAGGCATCGAGTTGCCACCCAAAGGTTTTGAAGTGGAAGATGCCGGTTATCTAGAACCGGTTGAAGATGGAAGCAAGATCGATGTGAAGGTAAGTCCAACATCCGAACGTTTAGAGTTACTTGAACCTTTTGAGCCTATTAAAGATAGTGATCTTCAGGGGGTAAAACTTTTAATAAAGGCATTTGGGAAGTGTACGACCGATCATATTTCGATGGCAGGTCCCTGGTTGCGATTTAGAGGACACCTAGATAATATTTCGAACAATACCCTAATCGGCGCCGTAAACGCTTTCAATAAGAAAACAAATTTTGTAAAGAGTCAGTTAAATGGCGAATACGGGGGTGTGCCCGATGTGCAACGAGAATATAAGGCCAAAGGGATCAAGACCATAGTCGTGGGTGATCACAATTATGGGGAAGGTTCTTCACGGGAGCATGCAGCAATGCAACCCCGATTTTTAGGTGTGGCAGCTGTATTGGTGAAATCTTTTGCACGAATTCACGAGACCAATCTTAAAAAACAAGGGATGCTTGCGCTTACATTTGTGAACGAAGCCGACTATGATAAGATCCAGGAAGATGACACGTTCAACTTTGTCGATATTTCCGATTTTTCTGAAGGGAAGCCTCTCACCATCGAGATCGTTCATGCCGATGGCAGTACCGATACCATTAAAACGAACCATACGTATAACGAAGCACAGATAAAATGGTACCGTGAAGGTTCGGCATTAAACCTGATCAAAAAGCAGAATGCCAAATAGTTCAAATTTCTATACTATCACTCCCGCAACTGCGGGAGTTTTTTATTTAACGCTATGAAGTTTTTAAAGAAACACTGGAGTAACCTCCTATTTTTGGTTGCAATAGCCTTACTTGTACTACCACAAACGCGTGTTCCTATACAAGTGTTCGTACAGCGATTGATCGCCTGGAGTCCTTCTGAAATAGCTTCGGAAGATCGAATAACGTTAAACGATTATAAATGGTCTTTACGATCATTGTCTGCGGAAGAGATCGATTTTTCGGTTTCTGAAGGTTCTGTGGTTTTAATCAATTTCTGGGCAACCTGGTGTCCGCCCTGTATTGCTGAAATGCCCTCCCTTCAGCAGCTATACGACCGCTACGGGGATCGTGTAGATTTCTATTTTGTAACCGATGAAGAAATTCCGGTAGTGACCCAATTCCTTCAGAAAAAAGGCTACAAACTGCCCGTGTATATAACAAATTCATCACCGCCCGAAGCATTACAAACACGTTCATTGCCTACTACCATACTCATTTCAAAAGAAGGAAACATAGTAATGCGGAAAGAAGGCGCTGCCAACTGGAACGCTTCTAAGGTGCATGCCGCCATCGATGCGCTTTTGGCAGAGTGAATTTAGTCCAATTGTTTCTCGAAACACAAACTGTTCTCTTGCCCCTTGTATTGCCCGTAATTTGCGATGGGAACATATCCCTTCTTGCGGTACAGCAAAACAGCTTCCACCTGGCGTTTCCCTGTTTCCAGTATACAGCGTGTATATCCCAACTCACGTGCCCAATCTTCCAGTTCTTTTAATACCGCACCGGCGATTCCTTTGCCCCGTGCCGCCGGAATCGTATACATGCGTTTTACTTCGACAGTTTCATGATCAAAGTGTTTTATGGCGCCACATCCCACTGGTTTTCTGTGTTCGTACGCTACCAGTACATGTTTGATACTGTCCAGTTTGTTGTATTGGTCATAGAAGGCATGCTCGTCTCCATCGGTGATGGCTAGATAACTATCCAATTCACGCACTAATGAAATGAAATCGTCATTTTCAGAATGTGTTCTCACGATAGCTGTCATCTAAAAATAATTTTCCTGTTAAAATAATTTCTTTTTACTCACCAAACATTTTGGACATGGCATTTAAACACGGACTTACATCAAAATAGAAGCCCTCGATTCCCGCTTCATTTTTGGCAACGGTAAGATAATCGTAGTGCTCAATAAGTTGTTGCATACCTCCAAATTGAAATCCGAGCAGGTTGAGCAGATCGTATTCATGGCTTGTATAGATCACGTAAAATGCTTCCTCTTTGCTTACCCCATTTCCCGAACTGAGCAGCGCATCGAAGACCGTACTCATTCTTACATAGGTCTTTTCGAAATTCGCTTTTTCCATTTTTTGCTCAAATGCAAACAGCTTGTAGTTCATGGCTCTTACATTGAATGGATTTTCGGCTAACAAAGAGTCTGATAGACCGATGACTCGATCCAATTCTTGTCCGGATAAGCTATCCTTCTGAAGAATCACCATAAGACTGTCCATGCTTTTAGAATGTCCATATGGCGAATAACGGTCGCTAAAACTAAAACCGTAATAGAGATGCCTTTTTTCTTGAAGAGTTAAAGTAGAATCGGCATTTTGAAAACGATCCATGAGCGTTTTATAGAAAAGAGGCGAGTCTGCATCCTGAATATTTTTCTCGATCTCTTTATAATTTGGTTTTTCAAATTCCCAATCTTGTGAGTGGGCAGTGAGGGTTACTATAAAAAATAGAAATAGTGCGATCTTATTCATGACATTGTCTGTGTGAAGGGTCTTTCTTCTTTAAAAATAACTATTTAATTATAAAAGGGTCGATTTGAATTTTTACAAATGCTATTATGATAGGTAAGGGATAATTGAAAATTACTTATTTCGATTCTATAATTAGAAAGACCGCCGTACTGTCTCCAATGTTCAAAACCTCATGCCACTCGATATATTCGTTGTCAAAATGATATCCGGTAGGAACGTCCACTTCTCTGCTTCCTGTTGTATCTGTTATCCTGAAGCGGCTTCCGGCTATTGTATAGCCTATGTGAGGGGCATGATAGTGTTTTTCGTGCCCCACACCTGGGGCAAAGGTACAGCGTAATACCCTTAGATGGTCGTTTTCCTGAAGCAATTCACATACAGCTTGGTCTTTCCATCCTGCAGCCAAAGGGTCGGGCAAACGGTTCTTTTTTGTACAGCCAATAGTAGTTAAAATCAAGAGCACAACAACCACAGAAATACGCTCATTGATGAAGTAGTGAATGGGCTTGTACATTAAGGTTGTAAACTGTTTCACGAAGTTTACGATATTTAGATTTTGGTGTGATTTTTCAAAGAATCTGATCATTCGGCTATTTCTGTTTCGATTAATCCAATGATTGTTTCGATAAAGACTATTAGATCTTTATGAATTCCAGCCAAGAAACTGTTGTTCATTAGAGCCAAGCGGAGCCCGTTTTTAAAGACCTCGTTATTGTGTTGCCACCGGGCATCTTCAATTAGTTTATCGTGCTGTGACCTTGGAATATCTTCTATCCTTAACCTAGCCGGAAATCCGTATGCAGGTTTTTTAAGATCAAAGAATCCAAGTGCAGCTATGTTTTCTACGTGTGTATCATACAAATACGCTTCAAATTCCCTTCGCATGTGTTCTTCTCCCGTAGCGATTTCTGCATATCGTTTGTCAAGTTCCAACAATGCATTTTTAATGGAATCGTTTGTAATCAAACTCATATTCCCGGAGCTTAACAACTCTTTGAACGTATTGTTATTTGGCTGGAAGGTATTCCATATAAAAACCTGCTCATAGCGGTTGGTATATTCCTCAACATCCTGTATGGAAGCAGGTGTAATCCCATTTAATAGAGTGGAGCACGCTTGCGCTTTGCTAAAGCGGTAGGAGGCAAAGGATTTGTTATTTTCAACCTCTTTGGTCAAATCTGCCCTTACGTTTTGGAGATAATTAATTTCTCTGTTTCTTTCTTTGCGTGCCTCATTCCAATTGTTGATCTGCAACGCGATTAGTATCCCGATAACAACAAGGATGATCTCACCAATGGCGTAGAGTAAGTATTTGCTGAATTTACTTTCAGAAATGAGGCGCTTTCTTATATGGCGGAAGAATTTAATCATAACATTTACGTTTCTCCTCTCGGGAGGGGAGATTTTCACAAATATGTCTAAAGAATTTTATCATTTTAGTTTCTTAAATCAATTTCATTTTTAACCATCTTTAAGATTTGTTCTGTTCTCACTCTTAAAGCTTCGTTTCCTGACTTTTGCAAACTAGATATCGTGTTCCTATACGAAACTTTGTTCATAATCTCTAGTTTGTTTTTGGGTTCGTTTATGATTTGAATTACTATCGCTTTAAGCTCATTATCGTTAACTATTTTATTTTTGAAAGGATAAAAATCATTAAATTTTTGAACTATTCTGGCAGAATTCCCATAAGAAGCAAACCCGCCAATTTCAACAAAAGTTCCAGTTGTTAAATTATCTACAAGGTTGGTGTTATTGATATTTGTGTTTTTGGCAAACAAGTCAATTTGTTGATTAAAAGCTATGAGCTCGTCTTTTAAACCTATATTTTGAATGATATTAATTTGATTAGAATTTAACATCTGTAAAAGCGTCGTATTTGCATTAGAAAAAGTCCAACGCGTTGTTAAATCATTCAATTTTGGGAAAATACTATCCATACTATCAAAACCTTCATTCAATTCGTAATGTTCTATAATATCATTTGAATGGTCGATTATGATATTTTCATAATCAATATAAACATCCAACATATTTATTTGAGTTTCTAAATCACCCTTTAAATTGTTTAGATATGTAATTTCTTGATCACGTAATTTTTGATTTTCTTTCCAATTATTAATCTGCAATGCAATGAGAATCCCAATGACTACAAGGATGATCTCACCAATGGCGTAAAGTAAGTATTTGCTGAAGCGATTTTCACCAATAAGACGTTTACGGATATGTCTAAAGAATTTAATCATTGGTTTTTAGCTGTTTCCGAATTAATTAAATCTATTATTTCTTGGGTTTTATTTCTAACCCCAATGGACTGTTCGTTAGTGTAGGGTGTCATTCCAAGTAAGCGAGTGATGTGATCTTCGAAGTTAGGGTGGTTTAAAAGATTTTCGAAATTAGCCTTTGGTACTAAATTTTTTAACTCTGAAAAATCACTAAGACTTTCACCTATCGTGAATCTAGACCTTAGTTCTTCATCAAATAAAAATTGAGTAGTAAAGCCACCTATTTGATATTGGTCAATTAAAAAAGCGTAAAATTCTTCTTCAGTAAACCTAAAAATGTTCAACTCTTCTTCATTGAGTTCTTTTAAAAAACTCGAATATGAAGATATTCTGTTTCGTAAAGTTGTGTTATCTATTAAATATAGTTTGCCGGCATTTATCAACTCATTACTTACACCTAACTGAGGATCAAAGGTAGGTCTCATAGTCGCACGAGAAAGATGATAATCTATACTATCTGTTGTGATATTTTGAGGACGTTTATGAATATAATTTAGAAGTGAAATACACGATTTAATAACATCATTTCTAAGGCTAATTTTACTTTCTATTTGCTGCAAATTACTTTCATATTCTGCCAATAACTGCGTTAGTATAAGTTGCTCTTGTTGATCATTTTTTTTATTCTCATTCCAATTATTAATCTGTAACGCGATCAAAATACCAATAACTACAAGGATGATCTCACCAATGGCGTAGAGCAAATATTTTTTGGTTCTGTTCTGGTTTATCAGGGATTGGCGAATATGGCGGAAGAATTTGATCATTTACTTACATAGTTTTTGAAGCTGTTTGTATACAGGTTGCATTTCGTTTAATATTTTCTGAAAATGTTGTTTTTCTCTATTACTCATCAGTACAAAAAAAACAAGGTCGTTCTGGAACTGCTTATAGACCTTCGAGTTTTCATCTAATTGCCAGTTATTTATAGGCAGGGTAGCCATCACTTCATTTCCTAAAGAGGCTTTGGCGTAATCTGCGTATTGAAATCCTACTTGATTATCATCTTCGTAATCAAACGCCCTTTCTATACTATGGTTTCTATTTAAATCCAGTTGGTAAACTAAGTTGTCCAATTCAGCATAATACCGAATAAGAATTTTTTTAATGGAGTCATTCTTTATAAGGTTAAGCTTGCCCGAAGAGGTAATATCTAAAATCGTTACTTTACTTGGCACAAAAGCATTGGTTCGCAACGCTTGAATATAATTGTCTATAAGATATTCTTTGGATTTTTCTTTTTTAGGTAAGTCTAAAAGTAGTGCTTTGCTCTTTTTGATTTTATAGTCTGATTCGTCAGATAGTCTCTTAATATTATTACGGTCAAGCTCAAAATCCTCGAGTAATCTGCAATAGTATTCGTTTTCTGTTTTAGTGTTTTTTCGGGCTTCATTCCAATTGTTAATCTGCAACGCGATTAAAATCCCGATAACCACGAGGATGATCTCACCAATGGCGTAAAGTAAGTATTTGCTGAAGCGATTTTCACCAATAAGACGTTGACGGATATGTCGGAAGAATTTAATCATTCAGGATTTTTTAAATTTTTAGGCATAAGGGATAACACCCGATCAATCGAGTCGATGGTATCTTCGAGATTGCCTATGGAAGCTCCAATGTTATCACGGTTTAACATCAGTAACCTCCACGCATCTGTTTCCGAAAAAAAGCGCTTCATATCCCCGACTTCAAGTATTTTCTTAAATTCAAAATTTGTGGCGTGAGCTTCCATAAGGGGTAGCCACTGGTTATTGAAAGCATACTCAATATCGCCCAACGCTTTATTTATGTGGTTTACTTTGTCATCGTAATAAACCCCTAAGTTTTTCCTTAATTCCTTGTCCTTTACAATTTGAAGACCAGCAGATTTCAATACTTCGTAGGAATTGGTAAGGGACTGAAACCTGCTGAAATGCACAACCTCTCCTAACCAATAAGGAAGGCTGTCCAAATTATTATTTCTAATACTATCATTTACAAGCTTTTCCGATGCGTCAAAAGCTCTTTGGTGCCATATTTTTATATCTAAAAGATTTTTGCGATCCTGTACGAGGTTTTCTTGAATTTGCGAAAGGACCTCCTTTTCAAATGTATTGTCTTTTCTTTCTTCATTCCAATTATTAATCTGAAGCGCAATGAGAATACCTATTACTACGAGGATTATTTCGCCAATGGCGTAGAGCAAATATTTACTGAAACGGTTTTCTCCAATAAGACGTTGGCGTATATGTCTAAAGAATTTTATCATAGATGAATCAATCTAGGTAAATATCAATACAGCATAATACACGGCTGTAACAAACAGGAGTGCGAGTCCGATGGCCAAAAACCTAATAGCTCGTTTTACATTTCGAAACTTCCACGCCGCAATTTTTGAAATGATAAAAATCTGTTCCCCTAATTGTTCGAATAACTGGACTTCATTACTACTTACCTTATAAAATGTTTTTGAAAACTCCTTGATGCCACCATATTTCGAAATAACATCTCCAAAAAAGAACATGTTTTTATCATAATTACCTTCAATTTTGGGTATAAAGCACCGTATACAGTAATAGACCGACGTTGCCGTACAAAAGACCCAGAGGCCCAACAAAACATAAAATATGGTATCATTGGACACATTTGCCAAAATGGTACCGGTGCCTTGATAAATAAAATTCAAAAGGATTCCATAAAATGAAAGAATAAGTCCGGCTTTCAATTCGGAGGCCTTAATAAGGCTCGTTACATAGTTGATGCTTCCCCAATAATGGTCTACAAGATCAGCAAGATGCTCATTCTTTACAGGGGCTTGAGAATTTTTATTAGGTGTTTTTGGTTTTTCGGGATCTTCCATAATTATTGGTTTTTATGTGGAGAATTAAGAATTTACTCAAGTACTTCGTAAACCATTAAGGGTTCGGCCTTGTTCTTCATGTTGATACTGCCAATTTTTTTGCACTTAAAGGCTTCTTTGACGGTATCATAGCAATTTTCGCTTATTACAATCTGGTTCTCCTTGGCAGCATCCTGAAGCCTGGCTGCTGTATTCACCGTGTCACCAATTACGGTATAGTCCAATCGCTTAAGGCTGGCAGAACCAATATTTCCTGAAATCATATCACCGCTTTTTATGCCAATGGAAACTTTGGGTTCAAAATTCTGCAGATCTTTAATTTTAGGTAGTTCCTTTATCTTGTTTCTTACTCCCAACGCCGCATCTATTGCTCTGTCCAAATGATAGTCACCCCTAAAGACAGCCATGATGGCATCGCCAATAAACTTATCTATAAAGCCCTTCTGTTCCATAATTTCCTTTACCATCACATCAAAGTAGGTATTGATCATATTGACCACGGTATCCGCAGGGGCGGTTTCGCTAATTTTGGTAAAACCACATAAATCGATGAACATCACTGTTGCTTCAATGGTTTCATTAGCCATTAATGTAGATTCGTATTCGCGGCTCCCCATAAAATTAAGTACGTTTTCATCTACATACATCTTAAGTATATTGTTCTCTTTTATGGCTTGGAGCGTTTCCTTGATGTGTTTTGTATGCTTTATTGTTTTTTCCATGGTAAGTGTCAAATCCTCAAAATTTATGGGTTTTGTAATAAAGTCAAAGGCCCCTCTGTTCATGGCTGTTCTAATGTTTTCCATATCGCCATAAGCCGAAACAATAACCGATTTAAGTAGTGGCCTTAGTTCTGTAAGTTTGCTCAAGAGGGTAAGTCCGTCCATTTCCGGCATATTTATGTCGCTCAAGACAATATCCACATCGGGTTCACCGTCAATTTTTTCTAAAGCATCCACGCCATTTATGGCGAATAAAAATTCGTATTCCTTTTCGCGAATTTGTTTTCTGAACTTCTGTTTAATGAGCGTTTCCAGATCTGCTTCATCGTCTACTACTAATATTTTTGCCATAACTAACTGTTTAGTAATTTATCCTTTAATAATTTAAAGTCCACGGGTTTGGTGAGGAAATCGTCCGCCCCCAATCTTTTGGCCGTGTTGTAATTTTCCTCATCCCCATAAGCAGTTATCATCATTACTACAGGAGGTGGTTTTAGGTAATCTTTTTTGATTTTTTCAAGCAATTCCAATCCGCTCATCCCGGGCATATTGATATCGCTTAAAATCAATACGGCCTCTTGCTGTATATTGTCTAAAGTTTGCAAGGCTTCTTCCCCTGAAAATGCAAACATAAACTCTACTTCCCCTTTGCGTATTTCCTTACGAAATCTTTGTAAAAAAAGGTCCTTAACATCCTTTTCGTCGTCTACTACCAATATTTTCATAAGTTCAATTTTTAGTGATCGGTATTATTATTTTAAATTCTGTTCCCTTGTTTTCTTTAGTTTTCACTTTCAACTCTCCACTATGGCCCTTTGTGACTATATCGTAACTCATACTTAAGCCCAGTCCCGTTCCTTCTCCGGTGGGTTTGGTGGTAAAAAAAGGCTGAAATATTTTGTCCAACACAGGGGTTGGGACGCCGTTGCCGTTGTCTTGTACAGATATTATAACTTTATCTTTTTCTTTTTTGGTAGAAACTGAAACCGTTGGTTCAAAATGATTTTCTTCCGAAGCCTTTTTTCTTTCACTTACGGCATAAAAGGCATTAGTAATAAGATTAAGGATGACCCGGCCCATATCTTGCGGAATTACAGGGACCATTCCTATGCTTTCGTCAAAATCTGTTACCAAGGTTGCATTGAACGATTTATCTTTTGCTCTAAGTCCATGATACGCCAATCGTAAATACTCGTCTGCCAGTTTGTTAATATTTGTGGGTTCTTTTTCGGCAGAACTTTTTCTACTGTGCTGCAGCATTCCTTTTACAATACCATCGGCACGCTTGCCGTGATGATTTATTTTTTCAAGGTTCTGGATCACATCGTTCAAAATTTCTTTTACTTCGTCCATATTTCCGTTTTCCAGTTCCTCTTTGAGTTCATCGATAAGCTCTTGACTCACTTCAGAAAAATTGTTTACAAAATTGAGCGGATTCTGGATTTCATGGGCGATCCCGGCCGTAAGTTCTCCCAGTGATGCCATTTTTTCACTTTGGATGAGTTGTTTTTGGGTAAGTTGCAATTCAGAAAGGGCATCCTCGGCTTTTTTCTTTTCGTCTTTTAGTTTTAGTAAGTCAACACGTGCCTGAGTTAAATCCTTGAAACGGGAATAGGCCAAAGAGAAAACCCCAGCTACTCTTTTTAAAAGTTCCCAGTTTTCTTCAGAAATATCACCCGGAGTCGCCACACCAATAGCCCCATCAGAAAATTTGAAAAGATGGTACGTTCTGTCCGGTATTATCTTGCCATAGTGGCCACGGAAGGGAGCTGAGTGTTCCTCGCAATACCTAATCCATTCCACCCTGTTTTTACCGGTCATCACGATGCTTGTGTCTTCGTTTTTGGAATCGTAAAACTGAAGCATTTGTTTTCCCACCCAAGTATCATTTAAATTGAGTTTAAAATGATCGGTCACCAACTTTTTCTTTTTAGAACGCAGATCCTTTATGGCATACCAGCATTCGGTCTTATTGGTTTCCTTGTCATTGATATAAATACTGGATGTTTCGAGTTCTTCGATGCCCAGCAAGCCCATTTCGGCACGTAAAACCTGGGCTACCTCTTTCAGTTCTTCTGGTTGCTGCATAGCCAATGCCCTTGCCCTTACCCGTTCCAAAGCCACTTCTATCTTGGATTTCTTGGTGAGTTCCTCTGCTTTTTGTAAGTCCAGAAACCGGATGTAGGCCTGTTCAAAGACTTTGGAAAAACGTTTTAAGATATCGGCTTCACTTTCAGACGGCCTATCCCCTGAAAAAGACGGGATAATGATGGCCGAATTTTTTTGCCAAGCTGCAGTGAGTGTATGCTTGACGGCCTGAAGCGCATGTTGTTTAAATTCATCTGGGAAGTGTCTATAATCACTGTGTTCAAAGGCATATTTAAAAAAAGCATTTTTATCTTCTACCGAAAATTCCTTTGAAAAATAAGCATCACCTCGGAGCTTGGATTCCCACGCATCATCAAAAATTGGATTTTTAAAATAGGGTACAAGATAATTGCCTGAATAAGTAAAGTCTGGAGCGGCAATCCAATGCATTACATCTTTATTGTCTGGGAAGTAAGTACAAAGGATCACACCGCCGGCATCATATATCACCCCTAATTCTTTCAATTTTTCGGCTACAACAGATACCACTTCCTGTAACTCATCTGGTTTGGTCATTGCCAGGGAACGGGAACGTATTTTTTCCAAAGCAGCTTCAATTTGGGCTTCCCTTGCCTGTGCCTCGGCTTTTTGAAGGTCTAGGAAACGGGTGTAGGTGCGTTCAAATTCGATGCTGAACCGTTGTAGTATTTGCTTTTCTTCGTTAGTGATAGGGCGTTTTATGTTTATGCCAAAACAACCGTATTTCATGAAGGCCTCGGCATAATAGAGTCCGTTAAGGAAATATTCTGGGCTTAAATTTTTAGCATCTTTTAGCAGTTCTTCCCAAGCAGTAAAAAAAGTTTTTACTTCTTTAGGCTCAATGTGATGTATGTACACAGAAGCGCCACTCTCCCAATCTTCAAAACAAGCAGCCGTATATGGCTCAGTTTTATCTAGCGGATAGACAATTGCCTTGCTTTGGATTAATGAGCTTTCTTTTTTTTCTGAATTCCAGGCGACCCAAAATTGATGTTCATTTTTAGCCTCGTCCGGCAGCCACACATAAGAAAATTCTGTATCTATGCCCAGCAATTGCAATTGCTCGTGAAATACTTTTGAGGTAGCATCCAGTTGGTCTGAATGTTGCATGAGCATACTTTGAGTACGTGTTCGTTCCAGCGCAGCTTCAATTTGAGCTTCGCGAGCTTGTTTTTCAGCTTTTTGAAGGTCGAGGAAACGGGTGTAGGTTTGCTCAAAAACTTTGGTAAAGCGCTTAAAAATGTCAATAGCTTCCGGTTTGTGCTCAAGGGTAATGAACATTAGATGCCCATGGGAGAAAAAACCGCAATGGGTAACCTGAAATTCAGGTAAGTCAAATCCGGCTTTGACGATGCCACGCATCACTTCGCCCACGATAGGTAGCGTATCCATATAACGATAGGTTTCTTCTAGCGATTTACCCGCGGATTCAAACACCAGAAAATCCTCACCACGTCTTTTTGCATCACGGATCGTAGTAAAGAATATATCTTCTGTAAGGGGGATGGGCATAGGTGCCCCTATTTTTCCGTCTGGCCCCGGGTTGTAACCCATAAAATAGCTGTCGTCATCATACCAGAGGCTAACTCCGCAGGACCAGGTATCGATCCCTAAGTATTTGACTTGTTCGAAAAGCAGTTCTGCAACCTCCCAAAGATCCTCACTTTTCTGCATTCCCATGCTTTTGGCACGAACCCTTTCCAAAGCAGTCTCTATTTGGGCTTCCCTTGCTTGTGCCTCCGCTTGTTTAAGGTCCAAAAATCTGCGGTGGGCCAAATCGAAAGCTCCAGCGAAACGTTGTAAAATTTCCAAATCTTCTTCGGGCGGATTTTTAACCACTCCCGGCAAACTGTACCCAATTTCCCCGTGGGTGGTGCGGGCCATAATAAAGGTCAACCCACCAATATGCTTAATATCATCATGGGTTGGGGCCCGTGGGTCTATATTTTGAAAATCGCTCCAACCAATCATTTTATCCACATAGTCTATGGCGGCATCCACATCCATGGTGTAAATGGCAATAGGGTCTTTACTTTTTTCCCATTTGGCAATAAGGGGAATCTCTGCGTGTATCTTTCTGGGCAGTTCCATTACAAACCCAATACGGGTCCCGTCGCCGGAGGTCATGGCTTTTTCATATTTGTTCGGGAGCCACATCATGTGCCAGAAATAATGTGCTTCGTGTCCTAATTTTATAAATTCGGTACGGAGTGTGACCACAATATCCAAAAGGTCCGAGGACTCCTTCATCGCCAAAGCATTGGATCTAATGCGCTCCAAGGCTGCTTCAATGTTTGCTTCCCGTGCCTGTATTTCGGCTTTTTGAAGGTCGAGGAAACGTTGGTAGGTCATTTCAAAGACCTTGGCGAAACGGGTGACCATTTCCTGTTGTTCGGAAGTGAGCAATGTGTCCCCTACAATCAACAAATACCCTTGTTTAAAATTGAAGGCATGAATCTTTAACTCTTTTGGGGAAATGGCCAGTAATTGTTTGGCGGAAAGCGGAAAATTTGTACTATGTTCGGCTATATAGGTTTGGTGCTTAATAGTTTCCTCCTCATTCAATTCCATTACGAAAAGGGGTTCCTGTTTTTTCCAGCTTTTTGCAATGGCCTTCATGATCTTGGTCTCGTTATGGGGCATGCCCACAGCTTGATGCCTTATGGTGCCATCGGCTGGGTTCACGCCATAGCTGTACCCAGTTTTTACTTTATCGTCAAACAGCGTATAGCCTGTGGTGAGATTCTTCACACCAAGCTGGTTGAGTTCTTTGTAGAGCAATGCGCCAGCTTCCAGAAGTTCATCGCTTTTGTGCATGGCCATGGCCCGACTTCGAACACGTTCCAGAGCAGCTTCAATTTCAAGTTCACGGTTTTTTTCTTCCAGTTCTACTGTGCGTCTTTGAATGGCCTCACGCAACTCCTGGTTTTCTGCATTTACTTTATCGAACCCAATGGTTTCCCCTTCATCGGTTTTTGAATCGGTTGTTGAGAAATGTTGATAGATAAAACGCCAGCCTTCATTGTTCTCTTTTAGAGCGTTTGTACAACGGAATCGTCCGTAATACGCCCAATCGTTTCCATTCTTGAACCAGGCATCGAACAGATGTGTTATAAAAACAAGGCCTTCGCACTGTTCCATGATCTTGGTTTCGTTTCTTAAATCGCATTTTCCTGCTAATTGGTCTGCTGTATCGGCAAAGAACTGTGTGGTGTCTTTTCGGTTTAAAAATTCTTCATTGTTGGTAGAGCCAATAAAATGAAAGTCATCTTCAAAATAAGAGTCATAGGTAGCAACATCTCCATTGAGATAGGCGTGCAACCAAGTGTCATAGACTTTAAATACTTCCGTTCGTGTCTTTTTATCGACTTTCATAATCAATTGGTTAGTGGTAATAAAATAATAAATTCAGTGCCTTTTCCTTCTTCGGTTTCCACTTTTAGCTCACCGCCATGTGCTTTGACAATGTCATAACTTAAACTAAGTCCGAGTCCGGTACCTTGACCAGTAGGTTTGGTAGTAAAAAAGGGCTGGAATATTTTTTCAACCACATGTTTCGGCATTCCGTTGCCATTGTCTCTCACCGAAATTTCCACTGCTTTTTCTTTGTTTTTTGTCTCTATCCAAACTGTTGGTTGAAATTTATCTGTTTCGGTCTTTTTCTTTTCTGAAACCGCATAAAATGCATTCGTGATTAGATTTAAAATAACCCTTCCAATATCTTGTGGCACAATGTTTACTTTATCCACCGATGTGTCAAAATGTGTCTCCATGGAGGCATTAAAGGCCTTGTCCTTTGCCCGAAGCCCGTGATATGCCAGACGCAAATATTCATCAACCAGAACATTGATTTCTGAGGCTTCTTTTACACCACTGCTGCTTCGGCTGTGTAGTAACATTCCTTTTACGATGCCATCGGCACGTTTTCCATGATGGTTGATTTTTTCGAGATTTTGAATAACATCATTGGCGATGGCGTGTACCTCTTCGGAATCACCGTTATTTAATTCTTCCATCATCTCTTCCAATAATTCTATACTGATCTCAGAAAAATTATTGACAAAATTCAAGGGATTCTGAATTTCATGCGCAATACCGGCAGTGAGCTCTCCCAGTGAAGCCATCTTTTCAGATTGAATAAGCTGCGCTTGTGTGGCTTTTAACTCCTTCAGGGATTTGCTTAAGGCTTCGTTGGCTACTTCGATCGTTTTTCTTTTTTGTTCCAACTCATCAATCGTCTCCTCTAATAAGATCGCAGTAGTACGTTTGACCTTTTCGGTACGTTCCAGTTTAAATTCTGAGATCATCAGATCGTTTTCTGCGTTCTTTACAGCCTTCAGAAGTAATACTTTTTCCTCTTCGGAAAAGGCATTTGATTGCTGGATCAAATCTTTTAATGTTTGAAGGTGTTGGTTCATCTAAATCCTTTCTTTTATAGCGACCCAACAGCAAGCTCCCGAATGAAAGTTTTGTTTGCCGTTATAGGATCGTCCAATTTCACCATACGTAAAAAAACCCGCCATGGGTGTTTTCCAAACTTTTGCGAGTCCATCATTTTCTTCATTCACCAAAGGCCCCAATACCGGTTGCCTGCCTGCGCATGAAAAAACCAGCAATGCATCGGCTTGCTCGTCCGGATTGCCCTTTAGGAGGTTGACCTTATCCAAAACTTCTTCCACAATATCCAATTCAGGCGGCTTTGTAAACCAGAATTTGGTTCCAACAGGCATTTCAATATCCATAAATAAAGCATTTTCGTCTTGATTGATTTTCATTGGGCTCTTTAGTATGGTCTCATTGTTTTCCCTTTCCACAATAAAAGGATATTCAAACGACAATTCCTTTAACACATCATATCCTATTTTGTCTTCGAGGTCTGTCCGTCCCAAATACTTTAAGTACATTTCGACAGCGGGAATGCCGTCAATCTCATGTAACAAGTTTCCTTTGCTCTTGGTAACAGTTCTTGAGATGCCCATGGGCTTCCAGCCAGTTATTGCCATGCCTTTTATCTCAATGGCATCTCCATTAAGGACTAAAGCGACGATTCCACGGTCGGTCTCTTCTTTCTCGGTAAACACATACGTACCATTTAATTTCCAATCGTCCCCGGCCATTCCTCCAAAAAATAATTTATCCGGGCCAAGTTTTTTTTCTAAATGGGTCACTAATTCATCTCCGTTAAAAAATGCACCATTTTTGTCTATTCCGGTAGGGCAAAGGATGATGGAGGGGTTGCTGAATTCTTTTTTTACTCTATTTGCCAAACGGGAAGCGCCTTGCTCTAATGTTCCTTCACCCAGTGCTTCAAGCAAGATGCTGAAATGCTTCTGGCGCAACTCCAAAAGCAAAATAGCCGTCTCTCCTTTGGTTTGTTTGCCGTCTATAAATTCACCGCATGAGGTAGCACCAAAAACACTAATATTTCGATCTTTCAAAAGGTTGCAAACGGCCTTCCTATCTTGTTCGATGGATATAAAAACGATGGCTGCGGTGGGTTCAAAACCATCTGCCGTTGAATTTTCCAAATTGGCTTTTATTTCCGAAACTGATGCTCCGTGTATCGATTTAGATCTCATGACTCGATTATTTTTCTGTTAAAGACACCACACAACAGGCATTGTTATGAAATTCATTAATGCCTATTTTTGATTTTCCGTATTCACCATAGGTAAAGAAGCCAACCATAGGTGCATCCCAAACTTTTTGCACAAGTTCTATCTCTTCTTTCATTAAAGCTCCAAAAGATAAATGCCGGCTTACACAAGAAAACATGATCAAGGCATCAGCCTGCTGTTGGGGATTGTCTTTAATGCTGGCACATTCCGAAACCACTGTTTCGATGGAATCAAAATCCGGGGGTAGCGAAAATTTTATCTTAGACCCTTGCGGCACACCTCCGGTACATATAAGGGAGCGGTCTTTTCGGTTGGCAAATCTTGTTGCCCGTATTACAGTATCTCCATTGTCCCTTTCCAATTGCAACGGATAATACCACGAATTTAGAAATGGCACGATATCCGTATTATCATCCAGCTTTACGTCCACGCCAAGATATTTCATTAACATGTCCAGTGCTGGTTTATCGTCTATGGTATACACAATATTACCCTCGCTCTTGGTTACCGTTTTTGTCGTGCCAATCGCCTTCCAGCCACAGGTAGCAATACCTCGCACATCTATTTTATCTTGATCAATGATAAGGGCGATCAAGGCATTGTCTTCACTTTTTCCGTTGGTAAAGACAAGTGGCTTTTCGGCTAATAAATCATCTCCGGCCATCCCTCCAAATACGGTTAACTCGCTCTCAGGAGTCAATGCACTCCGTTTTCCGAATCCCTCCATGATACCTACAATAATTTTTTCGCCATCAATAAATACACCGCCGGTTGCGATTATGAACGCCGGATTCGAATATGTTTGTTTACCAATAGAACCGAGCTTCTTGGCAGTATCGAAAGCGGTTTCAGCGCTTGTCTCAAGAAATTCTACGTTAAAATATCCACTATTCATATCCAGTAACATCATGGTAATGCTACCTTGCTCAACTTCTCCGTCAATAAATTCACCTGCAGTAGTGGCACCGAAAACAGCAATATCGCGCTTGTCTAAGACGTCGCTCACAGCGTTCCAATCTTGTTCAATGGATAAGAAGACTATAGCCAGAGTTGGTTTGAAACCATCGGAGGTGGCCTGATCGATTTCTTTGATAATGGCAGCTGTTGAGTTTGCTTTTATAGTTTTTGAAATCATTTATTAACTTATTTTAAGAAGTAAGCTTGCTTTTTTATTTTTCTTTTAATGCCACCAGGCAGCATGTATTGTTATGAAACTCATGCTTGCCTGTTTTCGATTTACCAAATTCTCCATAGGTGAAAAAACCTATCATGGGTGATTCCCACACTTGCTGCACTTGCTCTATTTCTTCTTTCATTAAAATCCCAAAAGCAAGGTGTCTGCTTACGCAGGAGAACATGATCAACGCATCGGCCTCCTCCTGACTTTCCTCTTTTAATTCCCTACATTCTCCTACCACTATTTCAATTGCATCAAAGTCCGGGGGAAGCGAAAACTTTACTTTGGAACCCTGTGGAACATTGCCGGCACAAATAAGGGACCTATCCTCCCTATTGGCCAACATAGCCGTTCGCATTACGGGTGCCACATTTTCCCGTTCCATTTGCAAGGGGTAGTATGCTCCCAATTGGGTTACTATTTCGTTGCCAGAATCGAAATCGTATTCTACACCCAGATATTTCATGATCATATCCAGGGCAGGCTTATCGTCTATGGTATAAACAACATTTCCTTCACTTTTTGTAATGGTTTTTGTTGTACCTATAGGTTGCCAACCGCAAGAGGCAATGCCATTTATTTCAATTTTGTCTTCATCTATAATAAGTGCCAAGAGGCCTTGCGGACTACTTTTACCTTTTGTAAAAACAATTGGACCTGTCAAACTTAGGTCGTCGCCAGCCATCCCCCCATAAATGGTAACGTCGCCTCCATATCCTTTACTAATTCCTTCCACAATATTTTCGCCATCATTGCTCAACCATCCGGATACAATAATAAATCCAGGCTTTGAAAATGTTTTCTTCCCTTGCATGCCAATTTTTTGTGCATTCTCTAAGGTTGTTTGTTCGCCGGTTTCAAGAAATTCCAGTTTGAAATATGCAGTGTTAATATCGAGCAACATAACAGCGATACTCCCTTCTTCAATCTCACCATTGATAAACTCACCCGCAGTAGTAGCCCCAAAAACAGCAATACCCAGTTTGTCCAACGTATGGGTTACTGTCTTCCAATCTTGTTTCATGGAAAGGAAGACAATGGCCAAGGTGGGTTTAAAGCCGTCAGCAATTGTGGTATCAATTTCTTTAATAATGGCTTCAGTTGAATGGGCCTTTATTGTTTTTGCAATCATTTTTTTAATTTATTTTACATTTTCTACAGTTCCTATAATTACATTGACTCCGCCTGTTGCAAAATTGGATAAATCCAAAACTGTTGCTTGCCCTTCGGGCGAGCCCATAGTTTCCTGCATTTGTTGGGGAGTGGAAAAGTACAGCTCGGCCATGCGGTAATATTCGGCTTTATGCCCGTCCGGTGTTCCCAAAAATTTCGTCAATTCCAGTCTAGCAACACCTTTCATGGTAGCTGTAAGGGGGAGGTGATTCTTTTTGTAATATTTTTCAAAAGCCTCGGGGTCTGTTGGATGTCCATACAGGACTGTTATTTTTTGCATGTTATTGAGTATTAGTTATTTTTCTTTTAAGGCGACGCAGCAAGTTGTTAAATTGTGCATCTCTAAGTTTCCTCCTGTGGCGCGGCCCAGCTCTGCATTGCTGAACATTCCTACCATGGGCACGTTCCACACATTTTTTACTCCTTCTATTTCTTCCTTCATCATTGGACCTAATGCCAAAATCCTTCCGGCACAACTAAAGACCACTAAAGCATCTGCTTGTGGCATTTGGGTTTCTTTTAGCTCTTCAACCCCTTTAACTACTTTTTCCATCACGTCCCAATCTGGTGGAATAGAAAATCGGATTTTTGATCCTTGCGGAATGGTACCACTCGTATAATATGATTTGTCATTCCAATCCACAACCAACGGTGGACGCATCACCGGATCACCCTTTTCTCTTTGTAATTGCAAGGCAAAATTTGTAGCCAGTTCCATGAGCACGTCTTTGTTGCCTGGACTTATATTTTCAAGTCCTCCATATTTTACAGTTATATCAAGGGCAGGTTCATTCTCGATGGTGTAGATATGATTACCTTCACTCTTTGTAACAGTTTTTTCGGTTCCCACAGCCTTCCAGCCGCAGGTGGCAATACCTTTTACTTCTACCTTGGTCTCATCTAGGGCAATACATACAATGCCTTCATTAGTTTCTTGACCGTTTGTAAAAACAAAGGTGTCTTCAAAGGTATAGTCATCTCCTGCAGCCCCGCCAAAAGCATTTAAATCCATTCCGGCGATATCTTCCAAACCACGCAAAATTTCTTCCCCATCCACCGCAGGATGACTGGTCCCGATTAAAAATGCAGGAGTGGAGAATTTTGTCTTCACCTTTGTTGCTATGGATGCAGCGACTTCTCTATAATTTTTACGGGGATATTCTTCAAAATAAATTTGAAAGTTATCTTTGTTCATATCGAGTAACAGAATGGCTACAGAGCCCTTTTCGGTTTCTCCGTCTATAAACTCTCCATTGGTAGTGACCCCAAACACTTGAATACCTTTATTATCCAAAAGCTTTGTAATTGTTTTTCTGTCCTGTGATACAGAAAGAAAGACCAAGGCGAGCGTAGGTGCGAAACCATCCGCTAAATTTGTTGCCAATGCCGTTTCGATTTCTTGGGTGGAGCTTCCTTTTATTGATTTTGCCTTCATATAGAGTTATAATTTGCGCTTTGGCTTTTTGCTTCTCGATACTAAAAAATTGAAATATTAAATATGGCGGGGATCTTTTAAAGTTACTAAATTCCCCTATGTTGTTGTGACTGAATTATCCTCAAAATCACTTACAATCCAATAAATAGCTGCGTCCCGGATAGCATAAAAACAATCAATTACAATGAGTGTTTTAATTATCGCCAATGCTTCGCATCTAAAAGATCAATACAACAAATTATCCAAAATCCGATCTATATTGCGCTCTGCCATATGATATCGCTTGTCTACCGAAAATACAGCATGCATTTCTTTTCGAATTTGCGCCAACTCCTTGCTCGAGTAATCATGCCACTCCAGATTATCTTCTATCTTTTCCAGACTTTCATCTTCGGTATCTGTTTTAAACTCCTCGTATATTTTTTTAAAGGTGGCAGGATCTGCCTTGGTACGGATCAACTGGATCTCGGCTTCACTGGCAACAGAATCTGCACTTGCACAGAGCAATAGGATATACGTTTGCAGTTCCATCTTGTTCCAAGGGGTTGGTTTATTTTTCATTCTGAAAGGTTTTGAGTTAGAACAATGCTTTGCATGAAAATGTAGGCACCTGGGTAGGTTAAAAAATGGGATTCAGGATGTGTTCTGTTTGCTGAAAGTATGCACGCCTCGCTTCGGAAGCATCGAACTATATATGCTCGCAGCCTGCGAATTTTCAAAGAATGATTCGCAGTTCCGAAGAAAAGCCAATGTAAATAGCTTCGGAAGGTAAATTTCATGGTACTTTGGTTAGTTCCTCTAAATATATGATAATTAATTTATTATGCCATGTACTTTTTCGCTGACCTTTCAGTAAAACGTTCACAACACTTCAATGGAAACCGGAAAGTACCGTGCCAATGTATTCGTATGCGCTAAATGGCAGATCTGTTTGCGTGATGCAGTAGGAGAGGATCATTCCCGTTGCAGGGGCATAGCCAATGTAGGTGCCGTAATACCCGTAATGGCCGTAATAGTGTTCTCCGTTATATGAAGTTTGATAGATGCCAAGTCCATAGGGGCTTTCATTTTCTTTCGTTTGTCGCACATCCATCATGGCTTGCAGAGATGCTTCAGAAAGCAAACTGCCCTCAAACAATGCTTTAATAAATATCGCCAGATCACCGTTGGTCGCTACGAGGCCGCCACCGGCCCAATCAAAAGAAGTATTGATCCGGGAAAAATTGATATTGCCTACAAATTGTTCTACGCGAGTTGCAGGTTTTATGGGCGGTTCGTAAAATTCAAAATAGGTAGCCTGCATGTTCAAAGGTGCTAAGATCCTTGAGCGAATGACTTCTGGAAGGGATCTTTGCTCGAATTGCTCGATAAGAAGACCGAGCAGAACATAATTCATATCGGAGTAGTGCCAGCCTTCACCCGGTGCGAAATGAGGCTTTGTATGCAGTTGAAGATCGAAGTAGTTTGCTAAAATTGAATCGGGGGTATGCTGTCTCTGCGGATCGCGAAAGAGGTATTCTACGAAGGCTTCTTCAGCATCGGTAAATATATCTGCCAAGCCTGAACGATGCGACAGTAGCTGTTCTACCGTAATGTTATGAGTTAAATTTGTACCCTTGTTGATATGAAGCGACCTGAGTTGCTCTGTCCCTGTGGGAGGAAGATATTTCAGAAATATCTCGTCAAGGTCGAGCTTTCCTTCTTCGGCCAGTTGAAGTATGATAACCGCAACGAACAGTTTGGTAGCACTGGCAATACGGAAACTGTCGTTTGGATAAATCGCTCTGCTGCCATCAGAACTCCTTCCGAAGGCTTTAGAATATACATGGCCATTTTCGGTATCTTCAATATGTAAAAGAATGCTGTGAACCGGATGGGTACCTGAGGGATCCAGTTTCAGCAAGCTTAATTGAGTTATTTTATCATTTTGCCCGAGGAATGAATAGGAGACGAATATAAAGAACAAAAAGTTTCTCATGATTCTAAAACTTTCAGAAAGACCGGTTTTCGATATTTTACAGAAGTGTGAAGTACAAGATAAAAAAATACTAACAAACGAATCTTAGGTTTTACGCCGGATGCTTCAGCAGCTATCGCAAAAAATTTGTGTGAGTCTACAGATGAATCATAAATTCTCAAGTTCTCTTTGCAGGTTCTTACGGGCCTGCTCCTCGAATTTTTCCTTAAAATAATTGACTTTATAGATAGTATCCAGGGCTAAAAAACGTTCTAGAAACTCCTTTCTTCCTTTGCGATACAGGAAATTAGGGAAGGCTGAGAATTCTCTTCGAATATTGTTACAATAGCTCTCATACACTTCAGGAGTTTGACCTAAAATAAGCAGATCCAGATCCATTAGGATATTGGTGTCTTTATCAGTAGAGCGTTTGTGTTCTTTGGTAGCTTCAATCTGTGCTTTACACTCCTTGATGAACTTAAAAGAAGTTTTAGAAATTCGTTCTTCGAAGCGTAGAGCACTCTTTGCTTCGTTGTCACTCCTGCCGGGTTTATAGATAATATCGTGGTAATAGATGGCAAATCGCAAGGTATCCTGATGATGTACTTGCGACAGGACATTTTTCAATTCTGAAAGCATCATCTCCAAGTGTGCAAGTGTGTGGTAGTATCTCGATCTGTGAGAATATTTTAATTCTATTTCCTGCCAACAGTGGTCAATATACTTCCTGTTGCTGGTGTAAGCGCTCATCATGTTATAGAAGGATGCTTTCAACATGCGTGTTCTTTACTGATTCGTTTAACATTAGAATTATAAGAAGGCAACTCTGTTGCCGCGTGTTTTTAAAGAAGCAGGACCAGGTAAATTATTTTAAACGATCCAACCTTCCTTTTCTCTTCACGATATTCTTGTAATCCCATTGTATTTCCCTGGCTTTTTGCAACCAACATTTAAGACTGGAAATATCAATTTGATGGGGATCGGTAAAGCGAATTTCGGCCGCCTTAAACTTTCCTTCGTCTTTTAAATGAGGTTCCTCAAAGGTTTGTCCGCTCCAGAACAGCAATCGTATGCAGTCTTTCAGTTTGCTGTAGCCCACAACAGGATTGCCGTCGAGAAACCAAACCGGATGTGCGTGCCAGATCTTGCTTTCTGCTTCGGGCAATTGTAAATCGATCACCTGTTGGAGTTTCTCACAGATTTCTTTCTCGACATGAGATTGGGCTTTGTTGTAAGTTTCTATTCCATGTGGCATAGGATATGGTGTCAAGCGGATGTTATTCTCTTAGAATTTTTTCCATTTTTCTTCCTTTGGCCAATTCGTCCACCAATTTGTCCAGATACCGTACTTGTTTCGTTAGGGGTGTTTCAATATCTTCTATTCGATAGCCGCAAATAACACCTTTAATAAGGTGGGCATTGGAGTTAATATCTGCTTTTTCAAAGAAAGTTTTAAAGGTTACTTTGTCTGCGATGAGTTCTTGCAGTTTGGCCTCATCGAAGCCGGTCAACCACTTAATTACTTCATGTAGTTCGTTCACTGTTCTTCCCTTTTTCTCGACTTTGGTGATATAATGTGGATATACCGAAGCAAAAGTTAGTTCTGCCATTCGTTTGTCGTGTTCCGGAGTCGTGTTCATGGGAAATATGTTTTACATTTTCGTATTTAAATGGTTTGATGCACGCTAATCTGTAATTGGTTCTTACTCCAATTATCCGTGGTCTGATTCATGAAGCCCAATTGAAATTTAAGATTTTTATTTAGGATGTATCCCAATCCTGTATACAATCGATTTCTGTCAAACAACTCAACAGTTCTCTCGTTACCTATGTCTCGTTGTCCATTAATAAAAAGTTCATTATAGAGCGCAAGATAGATTGTATTCTTCTCCATTGCGGTTTTGTTTAATGCAACGTTTAAAAACAAATTATACCGAAAGCGCGTTCTAAAATCTTGATCCTCCACAAAACGCTGTTCGAATCTAAAACGATGATTGGTATAGAAGCGATTGCCAAATTGAACCGGAAATAACGCTTCCTGATAGATTCTGCTTTCTGAAGTAGTCTCGCTGTCCGATCCAAAAGCCCCGGTAGTTATATGAGCATATCCTAATGTTACTTTTAGCTTTTCTTCCTTCGGACTATAAGTGAGACCCCCTCGAATCAACAATTGTTCAAGATCCCCTATGATGTCCCAATTCCGATATTGAATATCTCCCTGTAGTCCCCAGGGGCTTTCGTTAAAGGTAGTAGTGACGAAGTACATATACCATGCACCTAGCTGGTCGTCATCTATTTGGGCATTTCCAGTTTTTGGGAGGAACAGTGACAGACAAAAAGCTGTTGCGAATACAATTTTCTTCATTTTTACAATCGTTTATTGAGCGTGCACGGCGGCGAATTTTCAAAAAAAGCAATTTAACGATTTTGATTGAAAATCGGCGTATTCCGAAAGGTGAATTCTAAAGTCCCATATATTTCTGCCTTTTTAAAGCGTCATATCTACAATGCTGTATTTAGGTAAAAATATCCAAATGTGTTAGAGTAAGAATCAGTATCTAAAAACTAGTTTACTATTGTTCCATACGGAAATTAGGGGTATGAATTTTCCTAGATCGATGATAGGGTTTGTAAGAAGACTATTTTCTATTTTTGTTGGAATTGTTTTGATAATGCCAGAAAATCAATGGTGCTACGAATCGGTATTTTATTCTCATATATTGTACTCTTAATCCAGGGTTCGGTCTACTCACAGCAGGAGAGTAAAGCAATCTGCGACAGTCTAATATCCAAAGGGGTCAAGCTTATGCAAGAAGGAGATCATGTGCGATCTTTGGAACTACTTGTTAAAGCTCAAACCATGGCACGGGAGAACAATTGGCATAACCAGCGATTCCTAGCCTATAATAACATGGGGGCCAATTATTATTCCATGCATGATCTAGGGGAAGCGCTCGACCATTACTTGCAAGCATATACGATCGCTATTAAGGAACTGGGTGAAAAGTACGAGATGATCGTCCTTAACAATATCGCGGTACTCTATTTAAAAGAAGATAATTTCGATAAGGCGCTAGAATACTTTTCACGTGCATTTACCATTGCTAACAAAAATGCCGACACGACCAAGATAGCATATTATGCAGTTAATTTAGGGCTTGTTGCAAACCAGAAGCATGAGTTAGATAAAGCGAGATCCTATTTTGATATAGCCATCCCGTTATTAAAAGATAAGCCAGACATGCTTCAAAAAGCATATTTAGGCCGAGCAGAGAACATGATGCAAGAAGGGCAGTATATTTCTGCAAAGGAAATGTTGGAGAAATTAGCCAAGTTAACTGGAAAAACACAGCAAGATACTAAACTTTATGCATTGAACTTACTCTCGGAGTTGTCTTTAGAAACACAGAATAATGCGGAAGCCATACAATATGCAAAAGACATGCTATTAGAGTCGGATGATGTGGAAAGCCAATTAATGGCATATGAACAATTAGCCAAAATTTATAAGCAGGATAATCAGCTTGAGCAAGCCTTGATAGCCAAGGATTCGGTTCTGATGGCAACTCAAAGATTGCATAACATAAAAAATGGACGTCTTTTTGAAACAGGAAAGGTAAGGTTTGAGATTCAAAATTACCGTAATCAATTGCAGGATCAGCGCCAACGATTAAGAGACGAACGAAATGTCTTTATTATATTCCTTGCCTTAGCCGTCATTATCATTTTATTGTTTATTTGGGCACTGCGAATCAATTATACGAAGGGACAACAGCGCAAGGTACTTCATGCTAGAAATGAAGAGTTAATGAGTCTGGCATTGGAAAAGGAACGATTGGATCGATCTCTGCTCGAGAAAAAACTCAAGGAAGAAGAGGTTAGGGCGTTATTAGAAGAGGAAAGGCTACAGAATGAAATCGAAACACGAAATCGAAAACTATCAGCCAAGGCACTTCATTTGCTAGAACGAAATGAAATGCTTTCTAGATTGGTTCATGAACTTGAAGATTCTCATGGCGCTCAGCAACAAACCAAATTGAAGGCATATATTAGAAAGTTGAAAGGAATTATTAAAACAGATAATGAATGGGAGCAGTTCATCAAACATTTTGAAGAAGTAAATCAAGGTTTTTTAAGCAGTGTGAAAGAAAAGCACCCACCGTTAAACTCTAATGATCTTAGATTCATTTCCTATGTCTACATGAATCTCTCCACAAAGGAAATTGCCAGTGTCTTAAATATCACCGACAGTGCCTGCAGAAAGAGAAAGGAGCGAATTTCACGTAAAATGAACCTTCAGGATAGTTCCCAGTTATACGATTATCTTTCAGCGTTCTAATAAATAGTATCACAATTTTACCCATTCATGTCACACTTTTTCGCGTCTAATTTTCTTATAATGCATTTGTTATTTTGAATATTTGATCCTGTAAAAATCAAATACAAGAAAACTTATGAGAAAATTCATTATCCTATTAACATTTATTAGTGGTCTATATGGAGGAAGCATTTACTCCCAATCGCAGCTTACTTTCAAGGGATCCGAAGACTACGGGCGAATGTACAATATCATCTTTCACCCTACCATTGAAAATCGATTATTTGCTATCACACTAGGAAATCACATCATGCAGTCTAATGACAAGGGACTCACCTGGGAGATACTATACAGTTATCCCAACAATGGTGTTCATCTGCAAAGACTGGAACTATTATCGAATAATACCTTAACTTTTTCGGTACAGTACAACGAAAACCTTTCTGAAAATGCTGTATTTTTTTATGATTTATCTCTTGGTGAGATTACACGTCAATACTCACCTCCTATAACCACTGGCTCCGATAAAGTCTGGATCGACTCCTACGCCATTTTTGAAAACAACCACGATATTGCTATGGTACATCAGGCATATAGGATTGGCCTAACCGGCTATGCAAAAGTTTATTATACTATGGATGGTGGTGCGTCTTGGAATATGATCTATTACAATGTGGATTACAATGGGGTATTCCCAAATAATGTGGCTATTAGTCCGGATAACTCCAATAAGCTTTTTATTGCTCGTGGTGCCGGACCTAATAATGAAGAAGGAGGGTTGTTTATTTCTCAAGATAGCGGAAATACTTGGGTGGAGAAAATACCAGATAATAACTATAATATTATCACTTTCCATCCACAAGATGCCAATAATATCCTACTTGGTACTTTTATTGGAAATGAAGCCAATGGACATGTTGAAAACCTGTACAGAAGTTTAGATGGGGGAACCACTTGGAACGTGATTCCTATCAGTTGGGAGGAAGGAACGTTAGATAATATCACAGGAATTGTCTATAATCCATTGGATCACAATAATATACTACTAATGGAGGAAAATGAAGTAGTGATTACCTTCGACGACTGGGCAACCCATGAAAAGACTACATATCCATTAGACAATCTTGAAGGTTATTACTATGGAGTTCATGCGGCTTTCAGTCCATTTCAGAACGGCGAACTCTTCGTGAATGCAGATTATTACCCTTTGTTTTCTCAAGATGCTGGCACAACCTTTAATAGATTGTACAATCGATTTTATCCGTGCGGTGTGGTAGGACTGCAAGAAGGTACGGATGATCACCTCTTTCACAGTGTTCAAAGAGGGTTGATCCATTTGAATTTGACAACTGGCTTTGAACAGCAATTTGGGGTAGAACCCGTCAACTTAGTATTTAATTCTGATGCCCCCATTTATATGGTTGATAAAATTATCCCCGGGCGTATTTACAAATACGAGAGTGGTTTTATTGGTTCTTCCTTGCAGGTAAGCAATGATTTTGGAAGCAGTTATACCGTATTGCACACAAACTTTTTCGACCAACTTATTAATCTTACCTCAGATCCTAATGACGCCAATGTGATCTGGGCATTATTCTTGAATGAAGGAGGGTTAGTGATTGACTTCAATGATATGAATAACCCGCAGGTGTCATCGGTGACCCTACCTGAGAACGATATCTTAACTGATGTTTTTATCGATGATTTAGATTCAAACATCGTATTCATCACAGTAGGAGCACACGTATACCGTTCGGTAGATGGTGGACAGACATGGGAGGATAGTAGTACCGGATTAGGTATTGACCCAGCGACGGATATTATTTTTGATATAGAAAGAAACCCCCATAACAATAACGAATATCTTATTACTGCAAGTGATGGAATATACAGATCTACTAACGACGCCGCCAGTTGGGAGCAGGTTTATATAACAACTAACGTAAGGAAAGTGCACTACTCACCATTAAATGCATCACACGCGGTGGCTACAATTCCTTCCGGCAATGGAGTGGAGAGCCAAATAGTTTATACATTAGACGGTGGAGAAACTTGGGAGGCACTACCTTTTGAAGCAATTGCTCACGTAGGATCGGGTAGTATGGCATATAAATTCCATGAGCAGAGTGTGGATGCCTATATTGGCAGTTATGATTTGGGTGTGGTGAAATATACTATTGATTTAGCGACATTGGGCACTCTCGAATTACCATTAAAAAACGCTCCGTTTATTATATATCCAAATCCCGCTGAATCTGTTATTAATTTTCGCGAGCAAGGTGAAACCTTTGTATGGGTTAGTGTATTTAATAATTTGGGACAGGAAATAATAAGCAAATCATATCATCAACAACTTGACATTAGTACTTTGGAGAAAGGTGTATATTTCGTTCGTGTGAAAAATTCGGAAGGAGAATATTTTATAAAGTCTATAATCACAAAATAAGGCGAAGGTTTCCAACTCCAGAAGAAACCTCCCTTTTTAAAGGGAGGTTTTTACTTTATCTCGTTTTTCTCAGACTTTCAAGAAAGCCGCCTTGCCAAAAAACAATTGACAGTCGTCGAGGACTCAATACACTCATATTGAAAATTTGATCATCTTTCTTTTGGAGGAAATAATACAGGGAGGGAGTACGTGCGGTCATTTTGAGAAAGCCCGGAAGGGTTGGCCCGTTTAAAAAGAAGATATCCGCGTTCATCATCGGGCGTTACGTTTTCTGAGTATTGAAGGGTTGCTTCAAAAGGCACAAAATCTTCAGTCATCCATGTATCGCTGGCGGTTGCATAACCCTTCGCAATCGTTTTCCCTTTGGCATCTTGTAAGACAATAGGAAAGTCGCCTTCAAAAAACCAATATCCTCTGGCCGTTCCTCTTATTTTCAAAGGCGATTTAATATTCATATTTGGCAAGGGTTGTTCCACCTTTATAAGGTCGGTAAGAGGTGCTTTTTCCGTAGCGTTAAAAGTTATGCTTTCGACTATCTTCTTGAGGACGCGCCAGTCGTTTTGATTCACATTCCCTTTTTTTAGAACGGTATCGCCGCCCATCGGGTCACATTCCCGCATGGGAATTTTTGCCCCGCTTTCGGCATCCACACACTGGGTTGAAAAATTATCTGTGGCTGCCTGTACAAATACAAAACCAAATTCATCCCAATTCGAATTGGTGATTTGCAAATCGGGTGACAAGAACGCACCCCATTGCTGACCATTTTCAAGGAAAAATGCAGTAGATCTCTCATCGTTTAGAAGAAAGGATTCATCTTGCGGTTCTTCGATTTCGGAATATTTAGTTTGGGAGCCACTAGGCATCTCGGTGCCAATCCCCTTAGGCCAAATAGCGAGATAGGTCTTATCTGCCGATTCGTGCAGATGGACAGGTTGTTTTTCGGAATCTTGCTCTTGATGATTTTTAAAGATGTTAACCACAACCCGATTATCCAAATATCCCGTGCGCTCTATTAATTCCCAACGATTCGGATAGCGCAAACTTAGACCGAGGTACGAATTTTCATAGTCTTTCCATTCAGCCATCGAAAGCTCTTCTTCTTTGGTTAGGTCTTCGGCCTCTCTTTGATCTGAAGATTCATTTGATCGATCCCGGTTTTGGGTATTGCAGCTTATCAATAATATAATGAAAATAAAAAGTGTGAATCGATGAAACATGATTATTAATTTTTGATTAAAGGTTTTTTAGGTTATTTGCGGAGATAGGATATGATTCCAGTAGCTACTCAAAGAGGATAAAGCCGAAGAGAGGAGTCAACACCCTATTGCTTAAATAACCATTAAAGATAAGAAAACTTGCTTTTTTTCCCAAGTGTATACAGAGAGACGCCGTACACCATAGATTTTAAATTTCAGTTAGGGGTTCCATAGTACCTATTCCAGATACAAAATAGAACATAATCATTGGAGTGAAGCCAATCTTAAGAGTAATTTAAGGCACAGGAGCGTTACACTTTGATGTGGCCTTTTAGGGGCGTTTATCAAACTTTTAATAGACTAGTTCCTCCGCTAATTATCTTTTACACATCGACATGAAGATCCAATTTGGGTGCTCAAGATGTTTTGGAATGCCTATTTAGCATCATAGAAAAAAGCATTGTTGCCTCCTGTATACGTAGAGCTCCAGTAATACCCATATTCATTTAAACTGTGATCTAAAAGGGAATACTAATAATACCGCCCGGAAGCGTGGTAAAACCTGTTTCGTTGGTTGCGCCAGTGTTCGGAC
Organism: Altibacter lentus; assembly: GCF_000746845.1. Lineage (GTDB taxonomy): Bacteria > Bacteroidota > Bacteroidia > Flavobacteriales > Flavobacteriaceae > Altibacter > Altibacter lentus. The sequence continues at coordinate 3,118,243 of NZ_KN050846.1, forward strand.
TGTTCCAAAATGCTGTTACTGCTTTTAACATCCAACACTTAAATTTTAACCTTTTTCCATTCCATCCACCCCAACACTGTTAAAAGCATACCCAGAGCATACACACTGTCTTCAACAGGAATGGTTCCAATACGAAGCCCTATATTCTCTGTATTATCGTACCATACGACAGGATCTTCGATCCAGCTTCCGGTAAGGACTCCGTTCACCAAAAAGAAGGGGAGTAGGATCACCAAAAAGGTAGGCAGAAAAGTAGAAAGCACCTCCTTTTGGTAATTAAAAACAAGTCCCAGTATGAGAATAGTATAGCAGAAATTAATAAGTGTATACCAACGATCGTAGAAATACCAGAGCGATACGATCAATACACTTTGCAGCAGTACGTAGAAGATACGGGTGGTCTTTTCAGAAAAGGCAAAAGAAAAGCCGGTGTTGGATCCCTTCGGAAAGAAATACTGCAAGGAATAATGTGTAAAGATGCACGCATAGGGGATACAGATAAAGAAAAGCCATTCTTCAATGGGAAGGTTGAGCAATTTGTAGCCTGTAATATAAGCGTCGTTAAATCCCCAGATACCATTGCGGGTAAAGATCACATCCCATGAAATGAAGAAGACCATCATCACGGCAATACCTGTAAAAAGCGAACGCCATTTTTTATAGAACTGAAGCTTGGGGTGAAAACTGAATAAGAAAGGAATAAGGAAGGAACCTATATTCAAATACAGATACAGATAGTTCATTCTGCTATTTTTTGAAATACTTTAAAGGAGGCACCAACATTCCGAAGCATTCTCCCTTATCTTTCCCTAAGTGTTTGTGATGGATCTTGTGCGCACGTCGTATCCCGCGGGCATACCAGTTGTTCGCATTTCTAAAAAGCTTAAATCGTTGGTGGATAAAGATGTCATGCACAAAGAAATACGTGATTCCGTAAGCAAAGATCCCCAATCCAATAGGCAGACCGGCCCAAAAGCCGTAATACTGCCATCCCACAAAGCAACCAATGCTCACGGCTGCGTAGAAGATAAAGAAGAAATCATTACGCTCCCACCAGCTGCCGTGGTCCTTGTGATGGTGGTCCTTATGCAAACTCCATAAAAAACCGTGCATGATGTACTTATGGGTAAACCATGCCATGAATTCCATGGCACTAAAGGTGCCTAAAAATATAAGTATCCAAAAAACAATATCCATGTCTAAATTAAAGCTTCAATTTAATAATTTCACAAACGCCTAGCTCCATCATCGTACCAACTTCAATTGGTACTTCACATAGCTTCGTGTCAACAACCCGAACTTTTCATAATTAGGAACGCGAATACGAGTGTTTTTAATATCCACGGCGGGGGTTCTGCGTAATTTCTTTAACAACCGCCGATAGTAACGGTACGCCATAAAAACGCCAAATTTCGCTTCGGCAGGTAATTGAAGGATTCCTTCATACCCTTTTCTAAAATCTTCCTCTATATCGTTGATGATCGCCTCTTTAGAAAGTTCATCCAACGCTTCCAAATTGGTATTGGGAAAATAGGTGCGGCTCAAACCTTCGTAATCCGCTTTCAGGTCACGCAGGAAGTTCACTTTTTGAAATGCCGATCCCAGATGCATGGCCGATTCTTTTAACTGTTCGTATTTTTCAGCATCTCCCTGCACAAATACCTTCAGGCACATCAGTCCCACGACATCGGCAGAACCGTGGATATATTCTTGGTACTCCGCTTCTGTACGATAGACGCTTTTGGTAAGATCGAACCGCATGCTGCGCATAAAGGCGTCGATCATGTCGCGTTCTATTCCGAAAGCATGCACCGTATGCTGAAAAGAATTGAGAATAGGATTTAAACTTATCTTTTCTGAAAGGCCATGCTCCAGATCTTGCTCAAACCGCTGAAATAAAGTCTCCTTATCGTAATCGTGAAAGGAATCTACGATCTCATCGGCAAACCGAACAAATCCATAAATGTTGTAAATGTGCTGCCGAATAGAAGGCGCAAGCATTTTAGTAGCCAAAGAAAAGGAAGTGCTGTAGGTGTGCGTTACTTTCTTGCTGCAAGTTTGGGATACGATATCAAATAATTCTTTCATCTCAATTTTTTTTCAGAAGACCTTAGCATACGTTTCGGTGTTCTACTGTTCTTTTTGTATAAGTCCGGCCACTAATTTGCCGGAGATGAGTGATGGCGGAACTCCCGGTCCCGGAACCGTTAGCTGTCCTGTAAAGAACAAATTACGGACCTTCTTACTCTTCAGTTTCGGTCTTAAAAAAGCCGTTTGCAGCAAGGTGTTGGCTAACCCGTAGGCGTTTCCTTTGTATGAATTGTAGGCCTCCACGAAGTCATTGATACAAAAAGACTCTTTAAATATAACGTATTTTTTGGCTTCCTGGTTGGTAAGTCTTTCAAATCGTTCCATTATTTTATCGAAATATTCCTCTCGCAATTCAGGGATATCATCCAAGCCGGGTGCAAGCGGAATTAAGAAGATACCTGCTTCTTTTTCTTCCGGGGCTGCGCTGGTATCGGTAATGGAAGGAAAGCTGGCATAGAAAAGTGGTTCCTCCGGCCATTGTGGCTCATCGTAAATATCCTTGGCATGTGCCTGAAAATCGACATCGAAGAACAAGGTATGGTGTGCTACATTCGCTAATTTCTTGTCAAAGCCTACAAAGAATAAAAGGGCAGAAGGGGCAAATGTCTTTTTCTTCCAGTAGGCTTCGGTATATTGGCGGTATTTTGGTTCTAAAAGGGTCTCGGTGTGATGATAATCGGCACCGCTCAATACCACGTCGGCCGGGATCGTTTCTCCATTTACCTTAATACCTATTGCTTTTTTGTCTTTTACAACGATCTTCTCAACATTCTGTTGGGTCTTGATGGTTACCCCAAGGCTTTCAGCAAGCGTTTTCATTCCTTCAATTACCGTATACATTCCGTCTTTTGGATGGAACGTTCCAAGTCCAAAATCAGCATAGTTCATAAAACTATAGAAAGCGGGTGTATTGGAAGGCTTTGCACCCAGAAACAACACCGGAAATTCAAGAATGGAGACCAATCGAGGATTGTCGAATTCCTTTCGGACTTCCTTACTGATGGTGCTGAAGAACTGCCCTATCTTCTTCACGGTCACAGGTGTCACCAATTCCAAAGGTGAAACGCCCGGTCTGTAGACCAGATCTTTAATAGCAATGTTGTAATTGTCCTGTGCCTCTGCCATGAACCCACGAAGTTTTACCGAACTTCCCGGCTCCTCTTTTTCGAAAGCAGCACAGATCTTTTCTAAGGTGTCTTCAATGGTAATAAAATCATTTGTGCCAAAATAGACGGAGTAGGCAGGATTCAATTTTATGAGTTCGTAATAATCGGATGGTTTTTTATTGAAGTCTGAAAAAAATCGTTCGAAGACATCGGGCATCCAGTACCAAGTAGGGCCAATGTCGAAGGTAAATCCCTCTTTCTGAAGCTGCCGTGCCCTCCCGCCAACAGTAGCATTCTTTTCATATATGGTCACGGTATGTCCGTCGCGTGCTAAGTAGCTGGCCGCGGCAAGGGAGGAGAATCCGGAACCTATAATAACGATGTCTTTCATTGTTTGTTTAACAAAAATAGGTAATATTTAAACAGAAGTGTCTTCTCCGGACTAATTTTATGATTTTTTTAGTGTTTCCAATCGGGAACGTAATTGTTCCACAGAGGCGATCTTGGTGACCGATTTTGGTAATTGTTTGGGATCAAGTGCGTGAGTCTGGGATCCCATGATCCAAAGGGAGCAATTGGCAGAAGAACAAACCGATGATTGGAATTCTTGAAAGTATTCCGGCAAGGTGGATCGTTCGGGTTGTACCGTAAAGTACGAGATAAAGGTGATGGTAGGGTGGTGTTTCAGCACATGGAATAAGCTATCCAAAGGAATGTTAGCACCTAGATAGATCGATTTAAAACCGGAAGCTATAAGTTCGTAGTTCACATAGAGCAATCCAATTTCATGTATTTCCTCGTAAGGAAGATAAAGCGCAAAGATCGGGTCGTGTTTCTTTTCAAAGTTCTGTTGCGCCCGCTCAATGTTTAAAATCACTTTCTGCTTAATAAGCTCAGAGATAAAGCGCTCGTGTGCTGGATCGATCGTACCCGTTTGCCACAGCATTCCAATGTCGGTAAGTAGTGGGATAAAGACCTCAAAGAATAGACTTCTAAAATCATGGGTTTCCAACAATTGATCGTAGGTAGCGTTGAACAACGCATAATCGAAATCGAACATGGAAGTTTTCAGTGCCTTGATCGCAAATTCTTCTTGATCGAGGGCGGCCTCCTTTTGTACCAGCGCCAACAGTTCTTCTTCTGAAAGTTTTGCGATCTTCGATATTTTATACCCCTTATCGTATAAGAACGTGACATTAAGAAGCTTCTTTAGATTTTCAAGCTGATATGTCCTAATATTGGTATCGGTGCGGTCGGGGTCCAGAAGATTGTAGCGCTTTTCCCAGATCCGGATCGTGTGTGCTTTAACGCTGCTTAGATTTTCAAGATCCTTGATGCTGAATTCTGTTTTAACTGTCATGCTTCAGTTGTAGTATAAGGTGAAAGTACTAAAAAGATATGGAACACGAAGTTAAATTGTTTAATTTTTCAGAATAAGTAATGAACAGAAGTTCCATGAGCGATATCATAGGGCGCCATGCTGTTCGTTGCTATATTTGATCGTGAGAGACGTGTGAAGTTCTTTTTAAAATATGGCTATAGAACATCTAAATATACAAGGCCTTTCAGAAGCAGAAGTACAACGATCCCGGGAGAAATACGGTAGGAATCAGCTAGAAGGGAAAAAGGGCAATCCCCTCCTAAAAATGGTGTGGAGTTTACTCAAAGAACCCATGGTGGTGCTCCTTTTGGTAACCGCTACTATCTACTTCGTAACGGGCAATACAGGGGATGGTATCTTCCTGGCGGCGGCTATTATACTGGTGGCTGCCATCTCTCTTTTTCAGGATTCCAGGAGTCGCAATGCGATTGAAAGTTTAAAAAAGATCGTACAGCCGCAATGTCGAGTGATTCGGGAAGGAAAGGTAGTTGAAATCTCCAGTGAGGATGTTGTTATTGGAGATGCGTGCATTATGGAAGAAGGAGGGACGATCGTCGCCGATGGAATCATTGTTCATTCAAACGATTTTTCGGTGGACGAATCGGTTCTGACGGGGGAGTCATTTGCTGTATTTAAAGATGAAAACCCGCAGCATAATAAAGTGTACAAAGGCACACAAGTTTCAGGAGGCCTGGCGGTTGCGCTCATAACCGCGGTAGGGAATGCTACAATGTTGGGAGACATTGGCAAGAGCATTGAGGCGTTGACCTTAGAGAAGAGTCCGTTAGAACTACAGATAAATAATTTTGTACAGAAGATGGTCGTCCTGGGAACCCTTGTCTTTATAATCGTATGGGGGATTAATTATAGCAACACGCAGAACATCTTGGACAGCCTGCTAAAAGCACTCACTTTGGCAATGAGCATCTTGCCGGAAGAGATCCCTGTGGCTTTTACAACATTTATGGCTATGGGTGCCTGGCGGCTTATGAAAGAGGGCGTGATCGTAAAACAAATGAAAACTGTTGAGTCACTGGGAAGCGCCACCGTTATATGTGTTGATAAAACGGGTACGCTTACTCAAAATGAGATGCGTCTCGATAAGCTTTATTCCATCGAATCGGGTCGTGTGGGTTCAATTACAGAGGAAGTTACTGCGGACGAAATGGACCTTATCACCATAGCCATGTGGGCCAGTGAACCCATTCCTTTCGATCCTATGGAACGGTCCCTGCATGCAGTATATGCTGAAAGAACTTCAAAAGATGAACGTGAGCACTATCGCATGATACATGAATATCCCTTAGCAGGAAAGCCCCCCATGATGACCCATATCTTTGAAAACACAAAAGGAGAACAGATCATTGCAGCCAAAGGCGCTCCTGAAGCTTTGTTGGCTGTTTCAACATTACACGAAGAAGCGAAGAAAGAAGTGATGCAACAAGTAGCACAATTTGCATTACAGGGATACCGTGTGTTGGGGGTGGGTGAGAGTTTCTTTATGGGACCTAATTGGCCAGTACATCAACAGGATTTTTCGTTTCAATTTAGAGGCTTGGTGGCATTTTACGATCCGCCCAAAGAACACATTCGCGAGGTTTTTGAAGCTTTCTATGCGTCGGGTATCGATGTAAAGATCATTACCGGAGATATCGCAGAAACGACCATTGCCATTGCCAAACAAACCGGATTTAAAGGTTTTGAAAAACACATTTCTGGAGATCAATTGATGCACATGCAGGAGGAAGAACTGTCCAAAGTCCTTTCTAGAACAATGCTATTTACACGTATGTTTCCTGAGGCAAAACTCAAGATCATCAATACTTTAAAATTAAATGGCGAAATAGTCGCAATGACCGGGGATGGTGTAAATGACGGACCGGCATTGAAGGCTGCCCATATTGGAATTGCCATGGGGAAAAAAGGTACCGAAATAGCGAAAGAGGCTGCTTCACTGGTACTTTTAAAAGACGATCTTTCCAAAATGGTGACAGCGGTGGGGATGGGTAGGAAGATCTATACGAATTTGAAAAAGGCGATACAATATATTATTTCTATTCACATCCCTATTATTCTTACCGTATTGCTCCCGTTGGCATTGGGATGGATGTATCCCAATATATTTTCTCCCGTACATGTGATCCTTTTAGAATTGATCATGGGACCCACTTGTTCCATTGTGTACGAGAATGAACCTATGGAAGAAGATACGATGCAGCGGGATCCCCGCCCGTATTCAGCTACTTTCTTTAACTGGAAGGAATTAATTACCAGTGTGATACAGGGGCTTGTAATTACAATCGGAACATTATTGGCCTATCAAATTGCGGTAAGATCCGGTGCTTCCGAAGCGATCACCAGAACCATGGTATTCACTACATTAATTACAGCAAACATTTTTCTCACGTTTGTAAATCGTTCATTTTACTATTCCGTCTTTACAACCTTTAAGTATAAAAATCGACTGGTTCCATGGATCATCGGGTTAACGGTAACTATTGCACTATTGCTTTTATTGGTCCCACCCTTTGCTTCATTTTTTGAGTTCGAACGGCTAACAACGAGTCAAATAATCCTGTGTCTGGTCATTGGTTTGGCATCTGTGATCTGGTATGAGGTCATAAAATGGTGGAAACGTCGTCGAGGAGAGGGACGGCAAAAAAAAGAGCTTTCGCAACTGCCTGTATCGTAAGATGAATTTCAATAACATCACCGTATGGTAATAAAAAAAGCCATCCTCAAAGATGGCTTTTTGTACCCGGGATGGGACTTGAACCCACACGTAACGAGTACACACGGCCCTCAACCGTGCCTGTCTACCAATTCCAGCACCCGGGTGGATGCATACACTGCACAATACATATAAAGTAGCCTGCGCAGCGGTAAAAAAAAAGTTAAACCGAGGGGTTTAACTTTTTTGGTGACCTGGCTGGGGCTCGAACCCAGGACCACCTCCTTAAAAGGGAGGTGCTCTACCAACTGAGCTACCAGGTCTTCCTTTATATGCCTCCCTCTCGGTAGGCGGGTGCAAATATACTATCATTAAATTTATTTTTCAAAGCTATTTTAAATTAAATTTGAGAAATAATTAGAATCGCCTGAACCTTCAGTAATTAAAGAGAAGAGCATCATGATAATCGTACTTATTGGCTACATGGGAAGCGGAAAATCGACCGTAGGAAAACGTCTTGCCACAACCCTGAACACTAATTTTATCGATCTGGATACGGCCATTGAGGAAAAGGAGGGAAGTTATGTAAGTGAATTGTTCCGGAGCAAAGGCGAGATCTACTTCCGAAGAAAGGAGAACGAAGTACTTAAAAACTTGATAGAAGATGCCGAAATTGGTGTGATAGCCACCGGCGGCGGCACGCCCTGTTACGGAGATACCATGGCCTGGTTGCTAAAACGCCAGGATGTGACGACCGTTTATTTAAAAACTTCCTTGGAGGTGCTTACAAGTCGATTAGATTCTGAACGCGAGTCACGACCGCTCATTGCACACCTTCAGGATTCGGCGGTCTTAAAAGATTTTATTAGGAAACACCTATTCGAACGTTCCTTTTATTATAATCAGGCGTCCTTTGTGGTGGATACTTCAGAAAAAAATACAGCTGCCGTCGTCGAGGAGATCGTCTCCAAACTATTCTAGGATGGCTCTGTCGTTGTTTTTTTCGAAAACAACCGAAACATTTTCATTGAGAGAGGTCGATAAAGAGATCCCTTTAAAATCTGCTTTTACCGGGAATTTCTTATGATTTCGATCCACGAGTACAGCAGTCTTGAACTGTTTCAAGGGAACTTCCAAAAAATGCTTTACTCCGTAGATTAATGTGGTCCCGGAATGCAGCACGTCGTCTACTAATAATAAGGATTTGTTGGTATAGTCTGAAGGGTCCAAGCTTGTGCGTATAGGGTTCGTGGGTTTCTTTTTGTCAATAAACACCTCGCAAAGGGTCACTTTTAGCGGTGAAACCGATTCGACTGCCTTCTTTAGTTTTTTGGCAAATTCAAAACCGTTGTTTCGTATCCCGGCAATGATCACTTCTTTTTCTTCTACATTGGTCTCGTAGACCTGATAGGCAATACGTTTAATTTTATGTGCGATCTGTTTTTTGTCAAGAATGATCGTATTGGAATGTTCCATGCCCATTGTTTTTGTCAAAGATAGTAAATAGTGTTAGGAGTCCAATTGCTCCGAATCTGTAAAATCGTCCAGATCCCTTCGATCTTTTTTCGTGGGACGGCCTACGCCTTTTTTACGGTAATAATCCTTGGCATATTTTAGAAGCTCTTGACTTTCAAAAGCTTCTTTAGGTGTGGTGTCTTTTCGATACATATCCACCAATTTAGCGCCCAGTCTACTTTCCGGGAGATCAAGTACTTCCAATTGATAATTGATCTGATCTTTACGAAGGGTGATTGTATCGCCGGGATATACCTCCCGAGAGGGCTTCACAATATCATCATTCACGCGAACACTGCCTTTTTTACAGGCATTCGTGGCAATGCTTCGGGATTTGAAATACCGTATACACCACAAATATTTATCAACTCTCATACAAATACCCTTAATTCTCCGTTAATCATTAGAGCAAAAATAACTGAAAATTGTATCTTGCGCCCTCAAAAATGATAGAATGAAAAAAGCTTTTTTAGTAATACCTTTTCTTGTGTTTACATTACTCATCGTATCTGCATGCAAGAATGATGATGGTGATGATAATATAACACCACCTAGAGATCGCGGTGAGGAGTCCCTTGTGGCACTTACCGATATTGAATCCTTTCTCGAAACCCATTTTTACAATTACGAAGAGTTTGAGAATCCTCCCATTGGCTTCGATTACGTGATAAAATTCGATAGCCTTGTTGGTGATAACGCCAATAAGACCCCTTTAATAGAACAAGTAGAGTTTAAAACGGTAAAAGACCGTATTGATACCGATGTTTCGTATAAACTCTATTATTTGAATGTACGTCAGGGCGGCGGTGAAAAAGTGGAGTTTTCAGACATTGTGACTTTAGAGTTCGAAGGGAGAAAACTGGACTTAACCCTGTTCGATTCTGCCAATGCACCTATACGATTTGATCTAACATCAATATTGAATGGCTTGCAGGACGGTTTGATCGAGTTCAACACGGCCGAAGGTGAACCTATTATTAATAGTGACGGTACTGTAGATTTTCAGAATTTTGGAGTAGGCGCAGTTTTTGTTCCTTCAGGACTTGGGTATTTTAACAACCCTCCTGGTAGTATCATTGCACTCTACGATCAATTGATCTTTTCATTTAAAGTATATGAAGCCCAATACGGGGATCAAGACGAAGACGGCATCCCGACACCTTTTGAAGACCTTAATAACAACGGATGGGAAGAAGACGACGATACCGATAACGACGGAGTGCCAAATTATGGCGATACCGACGATGAGAACGATGGTCGCTTAACAAAGAATGAGATTACCGTTAATACATACACCATTAATGAAGGAGACGAGGAGCCTGTTCTGGAACCCCTTGAAGTGGAAGTAAATCGGGAGATCAATAGTGCTACCGGCCAAGTGATTATTACCGCCATTGTTTTTCATGATCAGGATGGTGACGGAACCCCGGACTATCTGGATCCGGACAATTAATAAAAAAAAGTAGCCATTAAAAAAGCCTCGCATTGCGAGGCTTTTTTTTTGATTTGGTTTCTCCTATCACGTGACAGGCGCAAAAAAAGATATTACTTGCGTGCAATCACTTTTAGTGCCGCTTTCACGATTGCTTCGGCATTTAAACCATATTTATCCATTAGCTCTTCGGGTGTTCCTGATTCGCCAAAGGTATCTTTTGTAGCGACAAATTCTTGTGGAGTTGGGGTACTTTCGGCTAAAACTCTGGCCACACTCTCACCAAGTCCGCCCAAGAAGTTGTGCTCTTCGGCAGTAACAATGCAGCCTGTTTTTTTAACGCTGTTAAGTATCGCTTTATTGTCCAGGGGTTTAATGGTATGTATATTGATCACTTCGGCAGATATGCCTTGTTCGTATAAGGTCTCTGCTGCCTGCAACGCTTCCCATACCAAATGTCCCGTCGCCACCAAAGTGACATCGGCCCCTTCTTGAAGGTGAACAGCTTCACCTATTTTAAAGGATTGATCGGGAGCCGTGAAATTGGCTACTTTAGGTCTTCCGAAACGTAAATATACCGGCCCTTTATGGTCGGCTATGGCCAAGGTTGCCGCTTTGGTCTGGTTGTAATCACAGGTGTTGATCACTGTCATTCCCGGCAACATTTTCATTAATCCTATATCTTCTAGTATTTGATGGGTCGCTCCATCCTCTCCTAAGGTCACTCCTGCATGTGAGGCGCAGATCTTCACATTCTTTCCGGAATACGCAATACTCTGTCGTATTTGATCGTATACACGTCCGGTAGAAAAATTAGCGAAAGTACCGGTAAACGGTATTTTACCTCCTATGGTCAATCCTGCGGCGATCCCCATCATATTGGCTTCTGCGATACCCACCTGAAAAAAACGTTCGGGATGGTTCTCTTTAAAGGCATCCATTTTTAAAGATCCTGTAAGATCGGCACATAAGGCCACCACATTTTCATGTGTTTTCCCCAATGCCGTGAGTCCGTCACCAAACCCAGATCGGGTGTCTTTTTTACCGCTGTCTGTATATTTTTTCATAACTATTGCCCGATGGAACGGGTGATCTTTTAAATTCGAAATTAGTAATCGCCTAAGGTTTCCGGGTTTTGACCCAAGGCCACCTCTAGTTGATCGTCATTGGGAGCCTTTCCATGCCAATCATGTGTATGCATCATGAAATCGACCCCGTTACCCATTATTGTATGCAAAAGCACACATACAGGTTTTTTTCTACCTGTCTTATCTTTCGCAAGTTTCATCCCTTCAACAACGGCTTCGAGATCATTTCCTTGTTCGATCTCCAGAACTTCCCAGCCAAACGCTTCAAATTTTGCCTTTAGGTTACCAAGGGGCAGAACATTTTTGGTTGCTCCGTCAATTTGCTGACCGTTGAGGTCAATGGTAACAATGAGGTTATCTACAGCATTGGCGGCGGCATACATGATTGCTTCCCAGTTCTGACCTTCTTGTAACTCACCGTCACCACACAACGTGTAAATTAGATGTTGATCCTTGTTTAGTTTTTTTGCTTCAGCAGCACCAATGGAGACAGAGATTCCTTGTCCTAATGAACCTGATGCAACACGAATTCCAGGAAGCCCTTCATGAGTTGTTGGATGTCCTTGAAGTCTTGAATTCAGTAAGCGAAAGGTATTTAATTCTTCTACCGGAAAGTAGCCCGATCGTGCTAATACGCTATAGAATACTGGTGAGATATGGCCATTGGATAGAAAGAACAGGTCTTCTCCGGTTCCATCCATATCAAATCCTTCTTTGCGTTCCATGAGTACCTGGTATAAAGCGACAAAGAACTCGGTGCAACCTAAGGAACCTCCCGGATGACCCGAATTCACCTTATGTACCTGTCGCAGAATGTCTCTGCGTACCTGAACCACTAAATCATTAAGATAGTTAAAATCTGGCATGTTGATCGTATCAAATTAAGTCTCAAAAGTACGGGTTTCAGTAGGGGCTTACAAGGTGAAAAGAGAGCAGTTATTAACGATTTGATATTTTTAGTTAACAAGTGTAACGCGGGTATTCGCTTCGGAAAGATTTTTCTTTTTGATCCAGCGGGGATTCTGAAAAATTCTTCAGTTGCTTCGTAAGTTTATCCTGCGATAGATAGTATCTTTGCCCTTTCAGAAAAAATAAGGCATGCAATTTAAAATAGAGGGTCAAGATACACACAGTCAAGCACGGGCAGGAACCATCACCTTAGATCATGGTGCCGTAGAAACTCCCATCTTTATGCCTGTGGGTACGGTGGGAACGGTGAAAGGCGTGCATCAAAGAGAATTGACTCAAGAGATCAACCCCGATATAATTCTGGGCAATACCTACCATTTGTATTTGCGGCCACAGATCGATATACTGGAAAAAGCCGGCGGAATCCATAAGTTTATGAACTGGGACCGGAGCATCCTAACCGACAGCGGGGGGTATCAAGTATATTCGCTTTCGGCAAACCGGAAGATCAAAGAGGAAGGGGTAAAGTTCAAATCCCATATAGACGGAAGCTACCACGTCTTCACACCGGAAAATGTGATGGAAATTCAACGGAGCATAGGTGCCGATATCATTATGGCTTTTGACGAGTGTACTCCGTATCCTTGTGACTATAATTACGCCAAACGGTCCATGCACATGACGCACCGTTGGCTGGAAAGATGCCTTAAACATTTAGAGAAAACACCTCTTAAATACGATTACGAACAAACCTTCTTCCCCATCGTTCAAGGAAGCACTTATAAGGATCTTAGAAAACAATCTGCAGAGTATATAGCTTCGGTAGGAGCAAAAGGAAATGCTATTGGTGGACTTTCAGTAGGCGAACCGGCCGAAGAGATGTACGAAATGACCGCTGTGGTCACCGAAATACTACCACAAGATAAACCGCGTTATCTTATGGGCGTGGGCACACCTATTAACATATTAGAGAACATTGCTTTGGGTATTGATATGTTCGACTGTGTCATGCCTACAAGAAACGGTCGAAACGGGATGCTTTTTACGGCGCACGGGACCATAAATATTAAGAATAAAAAATGGGAAGCCGATTTCTCTCCAATCGACGAGATGGATATTACCTGGGTAGACACAGCCTACAGTAAAGCTTATGTGCGTCACTTGTTTACCGTGAACGAAATGCTTGGTAGACAGATCGCCACCATCCATAATCTGGGCTTTTACCTCTGGTTGGTTCGTGAGGCGAGAAAACATATCTTAGCCGGAGATTTCACCTCTTGGAAAAACAAAATGGTGGCTCAAATGGATAAACGCCTGTAACTAGTATGCTGAGTATTCTCGATCGATACATATTGCGAAAATACCTGGGAACCTTCGTGCTCCTGTTACTGCTTTTTATCCCCATTGGCATTACCGTTAATCTTGCAGAGAAAATAGATAAGATACTGGCCAATGAAGTTCCTTTTATTGAGGTGGCGAAGTATTACTTGGATTTTACCGTATACTTTGCAAACCTACTCTTTCCGCTGTTCCTTTTCTTATCGGTTATTTGGTTTACATCAAAGTTGGCAAACAATACCGAGGTCATTGCATTTTTAAGTAGCGGGGTGTCTTATTATCGATTTCTTCGACCCTATATGATTGGTGCTACGATCGTATGTATAGGCGCCTTGATCATGGGAATGTATCTGGCCCCTATGGCAAGTAAGGGTTTTAATGAGTTTACGTTTCAGTATTTAAAGAACAACAAGAAAGACCGACAGCAAAATAACGTATACCGGCAGATCAATGACAATGATTACATCTATGTAAGCTATTTTAATGTTAAAGAAATGTCCGGTAACAATTTTACACTGGAACATTTCGAAGGTAATAAAATGACCTATAAATTGGCCGCCAGTCGTATTAAATACAACGAGAAGGATAGTACCTATACCTTGTATAATTATACCAAAAGAACCATAGGTGAGAACGAGGATATACTTCAAAGCGAAGTGAAACTCGACACCACGTTCTCTTTTGAACTGGAAGACCTTACGCCTGTGGAGTACATAGCCGAAACACTTAATTTTACAGAACTTAACGATTTTATCGCAAGAGAAAAGGAGCGGGGGTCCAGTTATATAAATAGATATGAGGTGGTTCGATATAAACGCTGGAGCCTACCGGTCTCGGCCTATATCTTAACAATCATCGCAGTTGCGGTATCTTCCATGAAACGCCGTGGTGGTATGGGAGTGAATCTTGCCATCGGGATAAGTATTGGAATGGTCTTTATCTTTTTCGATAAGATATTTGGCACCATGGCAGAGCAGAGTAGTTTCTCACCCTTTATTGCAACATGGTTTCCCAATATTCTATTTGGTATTTTAGCCATTTATCTGCTTAAAAATGCGAAACGATAAACTTCTCAATTACCTGCACCTTCATTTCATTGTTTTTATTTGGGGGTTTACGGCAGTGTTGGGAGCCTTGATATCTATTGATGCCATTCCACTGGTGTGGTATAGGATGTTGCTGGCAGCTGCCTTGATCTATATCTATGTGCGTTGGAAAAAAATCGATCTTCGTTTTACATATCGCACCCTGGCCGGATTCTTTCTAGCAGGATTGATCATAGCGCTTCATTGGCTGGCTTTTTTTGGCGCCATAAAAGTTTCTAATGTTTCAGTGACATTGGCGATCATGTCAACAGGGGCGTTCTTCACTTCACTTCTCGAACCTTTGTTGTACCGACGAAAGATTATTGGGTATGAGGTATTCTTCGGAATGTTAGTGGTCGTGGGGCTTTATGTGATCTTCAATGTGGAAGGAGATTATTTTTGGGGGATTGTTCTTGCCTTAAGCTCGGCTTTTCTGGGGGCTCTGTTTTCGGTAATCAATGGAAAGTATGCCTTACAATATAGTGCCACGGCTATCTCTTTTTATGAATTACTCTTCGGAATGCTTTGTATTTCGGTCTACCTTGTCTTTAGCGGAAGCTTCAACGTTTCCTTTTTTCAGTTGTCTTCCAGTGATTGGATGTATCTTTTTATTCTGGCTTCAGCATGTACTGCGTATGCATTTATCGCCTCAGTGCATGTAATGAGATGGATTAGTCCTTACACAGTGATGCTAACCATAAATATGGAACCGGTCTACGGAATCATTCTGGCGCTTCTTATCTTAGGAGATCGAGAGAATATGAGCCCACAGTTCTATTACGGCGCTGCTATAATTATCTTGACAGTCGTGGCGAATGGAATCATTAAAATGAAATTGGAAAGAAAAAAAAGACGATTGGGTGCTGACTAAAAACAAAATTTTATCTTTGTAAGCTAAGCCAAACAATACTTCAAGGAGTGATCTATGGAATATCTTGATTTTGAATTACCTATTAAAGAACTGCAGGAGCAATACGACAAAGCTTGCCAGATTGGAGAAGACAGCGATGTTGATGTTACCAATACCTGTAAACAGATAGAAAAAAAATTGAACGAAACCAAGAAGGAGATCTATAAGAATCTCACGCCTTGGCAACGTGTTCAGCTTTCCCGTCATCCCAACCGTCCCTATACCATGGATTACATCAAAGCGATCTGTGGGGATTCTTTCCTGGAATTGCATGGTGACCGAAATTTCAAAGACGATAAAGCCATGGTGGGCGGACTGGGAAAAATTGGAGACCAAAGCTATATGTTCGTTGGTCAACAAAAAGGGTATAATACAAAAACCAGACAATTCCGAAATTTTGGAATGGCAAACCCCGAAGGCTATCGCAAGGCATTACGTCTAATGAAATCTGCCGAAAAATTTGGGGTGCCCGTAGTTACCCTAATTGATACTCCGGGTGCTTTTCCCGGATTAGAGGCAGAAGAACGCGGACAGGGAGAAGCGATCGCTCGAAATATTTTGGAGATGACACGTCTTAAAGTGCCTATTATTGTAGTGATCATTGGGGAAGGTGCCAGTGGAGGGGCCTTAGGGATTGGCGTAGGAGATCGGGTACTTATGTTAGAGAATACATGGTATTCTGTGATATCTCCCGAAAGCTGTTCGTCCATTCTTTGGCGAAGCTGGGAGTTTAAAGAACAAGCCGCTGAAGCGCTTAAATTAACCGCCAGTGATATGAAAAAACAAAACCTAATTGACCTGATCGTGAAAGAACCTGTGGGAGGCGCCCATAGTGATAAGGAAAAGACCTACACTACCGTGGCCAACGCCATCGAAAAGGTATATTTGGAATTAAAAGACTTATCACCAAAAGAATTGGTCAATACCCGAATGGAAAAATATTCTAAAATGGGTGAGTTCAAATCCTAATTTCAATCATACCAAACCCTTTCAAAATTCCGACGCGAAAGCTTCGGTTTTTTTTGTACCTTATTAACAATAAATCAAAGTTTTCAACAGTTAAATTGTTAACGACCGGTGAACATCGTTCTTTAAAAAAGTCGTTCCGCTCTTAACATTTTCTTTACATTCGCTCAATGGAAAAACTGAAACCTCACACTTCATTTTCGGCCCGACCGTCACAGGTAATTTCGCTTGAAAAAGGAAAATTGCCTCCGCAAGCTACTGATTTAGAGGAGGTTGTGTTAGGAGCAATGATGATCGACAAGAAAGGAGTTGATGAGGTGATCGATATTCTTCACTCCGAAGTATTCTACAAAGAGTCCCACCAGCATATCTTCGAAGCGATTCATACTTTGTTCGAGAATAGTGAACCCGTGGACTTATTAACCGTTTCCAGTCAACTGAAGAAGGATCAAAAGCTGGAAGCTTCGGGAGGAGAGTTTTACTTGGTACAACTTACCCAAAAAGTGTCATCTTCTGCACACATTGAGTTTCATGCGCGTATCATTCTTCAGAAATACATACAGCGAAGTTTAATAAAAATATCGAATGAGATCATTGAGGACTCATACGATGAAACTACCGATGTGTTTGACCTACTGGACAATGCCGAGTCAAAATTATACGAAATTACGCAAGGGAATATAAAACGTTCTTCCGAAACAGCTCAAAGCTTGGTGATCCAGGCAAAGAAACGAATTGAGGAGATCGCCAACAAAGAAGGTCTCTCGGGCATCCCGTCGGGATTCACAAAAGTAGATAAGCTTACATCCGGTTGGCAACCCAGTGACCTTGTCATTATAGCTGCCCGTCCGGGTATGGGTAAGACGGCCCTAACGCTATCCATGGCACGAAATATTGCTGTGGAACACAACATTCCGGTAGCATTCTTCTCGCTGGAGATGTCTTCGGTGCAATTGATCACACGTTTGATCTCTTCTGAAACGGGTCTCAGTTCAGAAAAACTACGTACCGGAAACCTCGAAAAACACGAGTGGGAACAATTAAATGTGAAGGTAAAGGGTTTGGAAAAAGCCCCGCTCTTTATTGATGATACACCTTCGTTGTCCATATTCGACCTGCGTGCAAAGGCACGCCGATTGTCATCTCAACATGGAATCAAATTGATCATGATCGATTACCTGCAATTAATGACTGCAGGAGGCAGCCAAAAAGGAGGGAACAGAGAACAGGAAATTTCTACTATTTCCCGAAACCTGAAAGCATTGGCCAAAGAACTTAATGTTCCGGTCATCGCCCTCTCGCAGCTAAGTCGGGCTGTGGAGACCCGAGGGGGTAGCAAACGTCCGTTGTTATCCGACCTTCGTGAGTCGGGAGCGATCGAGCAGGATGCAGATATTGTTTCATTTATCTATAGACCGGAGTATTACAAGATCGATGAGTGGGATGATGAAGAACGCACGCCTACAGCCGGACAGGCCGAATTTATTGTAGCCAAGCACCGTAACGGTGGACTGGACGAGATCAAACTTAAATTTGTGGGACATTTGGGGCGTTTCGAAAATCTGGAAACCTTCGACTTCCCCACAGAGATCCATTCCCGTATGAACGATGCTGCAAATGATGATACGTTTAAGACAAGTCATCTGCCCTCTCCGGGAGAAGCATTCGGTAGTTCTATGAACGATGATCTCTCACCGGCCGATGGGGACGACGATGTGCCATTCTAAGGTCACATTTCTAAAATAATCCGTTAAGAATACTCTTTTTGGCTTAAATTTTGACGTTATAGAATTCCTGCCGGGGCAGGAATCTCTTTTTTAAATAGCTATATTTATAAAATGAAAAAAATCATATCCCTTCTTTTTCTGTTCGTATTCACCTGGCAGGCGTATGCTTCCTATATTTTGATACCCATGGATGCCGAATCCCAGAAAGAGCATTTAAAAGCCTACGGAATTGTCTATTGGTCTCTGGAACGACAGGTAAAATCAAAATGGTTGCTCAATTATCGCGGCGGATCCTTCCTTTTGCCTGATTCCGAAGAAATAAAAAAAGAATGTCAGATTCGAGGCGTTTCCTTTGAAGTGATCTCCGATGCAGCTACCGAACAGATACTATCAGAAATTAGCAGTCCGTCACAAAATATGGAAGCGGTCTCACTCGAAAAGGCTCCCAGGATCGCGGTCTACTCACCTAAAGGTAACCAACCTTGGGATGACGCGGTTACCATGGTGCTAACCTATGCTGAAATTCCATACGACATCATTTACGATGAAGAGGTCATGGGTGATCAATTACTGCTTTACGACTGGCTGCACCTACACCACGAAGATTTCACGGGTCAATACGGAAAGTTTTATCGCGCCTATCGTGCTGCTCCTTGGTATATTGAAGATAAGGAACGCGCCGAAGCACTTGCTTCTAAAATGGGCTATACAAAAGTTTCCGAAGCAAAAAGAGATGTGGCTTTAAAGATCAGGGATTATGTGATAGGTGGCGGTTTTATGTTTGCCATGTGCAGTGCGACCGACAGTTTTGATATTGCATTGGCGGCAGAAGGTGTCGATATTTGCGAACCCATGTTCGACGGGGATCCCAGCGAACCCGGCTATCAAAGTAAGATCGACTATAGCCGTACCTTCGCTTTTACCGATTTTATTTTGGAACGCAGCCCAATGGTCTATGAGTTCTCATCTATTGATATGACCAATAAACGCAGTATCGCAAAGGAGACCGATTATTTCTCTTTGATGGATTACAGTGCTAAATGGGATCCTATTCCTTGTATGTTGGTCCAAAACCATACATCTTTGGTAAAAGGATTTATGGGACAGACAACTTCCTACGACAGCGATCAGATAAAAGCGAATGTGTTGATTATGGGGCAGAACAAATCTAATAATGAAGCGCGTTATATCCACGGAATAAAAGGGAAAGGATTCTTCACGTTTTACGGAGGACATGACCCGGAAGATTATCAGCATAGAGTAGGGGATGCTAAAACCGAATTGGCCTTGCACCCGAATTCACCCGGATACCGACTTATATTGAACAATGTGTTGTTCCCGGCTGCCAAGAAGAAGAAACAAAAGACCTAATCCCCCTGAGGTAGGGCGTCATAGTAATCTTTGGGAGGCAAGACAGTGATTTCTACACGTCTGTTCCGCTGTTTGTTCTCCGGAGTATCATTGTCTGCCTTGGGTTGAGATTCCCCCATAGCGCGGATCTCATAATCGTACAATGCTTCAAACCCGAGCAATGCTCGTAGCTGATCGA
The DNA here is from genome assembly GCF_000746845.1 of Altibacter lentus. Taxonomy (GTDB): domain Bacteria; phylum Bacteroidota; class Bacteroidia; order Flavobacteriales; family Flavobacteriaceae; genus Altibacter; species Altibacter lentus. The sequence continues at coordinate 3,138,011 of NZ_KN050846.1, forward strand.
CCACTGAATAACATCTATTTTCCGAAAGTGTCATGTTTGACGCATCCGTACCATCGCTATCAGTATGGCCTTCCACAACGATAGTTGCCTTGTCCACTTGTTTAATGAGTTGTGTAAGAGTGTCGAGCGTTTGTTGTGCGCTGGGCTTCAGTTTGAATTCGGCCACATCGAAGAGAACATCGGCATTGATAGAAAGTTTTATAACGCTGTTGATGGCACCTACGGCATCGATATCGGCCCCGGCGCTTTTACTTTTACAAAGGTCCTGTAGATCGGTGATACGCATATAGTAGAAAACAGTTTCGGTCTCGATATTTTCGTCGCTGAGATCGATAATAGATTTTCCGCCGGCAATGGTACCCGCATAGAGCCATTCATTACCATCTACAGAGATCTCGATCTTGGCCGACTCTTTCGATGGTCCTACTTCGAAGATGTAGAGGTCGTTTCCCGGAAGGTTCATAAAGCCATTATCGGTGAATGCCAGAGTTATACTTCCCTTACAGCCTAATGAAAGGAATTTTGCCGAGTGATAGTTTTTGTAGTTAGGTTCGTGAAGTGATTGTTGTGGATCGGCATACTTTTCGAGGGGCGGAGGATCCCCCATAGTAAAACTAACAATACTATCGGCGAAAGAGATCTTTCCTAACGGCAAATAGATTGAAGAATAACGATCGATGCGATACGATTTACCGGTCCCTTTTTGTGCAAGTAGCATAGGTCCTAAAAACAGTAACCCACAGAAAAGAACAAAGGTTCGTAAATCCATTCGAAGATTTTTACTAAGATACGGAAACTTTGTTAGTGAGAAGGCAAAAGGAAAATAAGGGGAACGACGGAACAATAAAAAACCCGCTCGGAAAGAGCGGGTTTGGGCGAAATAATAATGTTAGATTATCTTATTTTACTTTGTTTACGATCGCTTCAAAAGCTTCCGGATGGTTCATCGCTAAATCGGCTAGAACCTTACGGTTCAATTCGATGTCATTAGCTTTGAGTTTCCCCATAAACTGAGAATAAGACATGCCATGCTGGCGTGCTCCCGCATTGATACGGGTGATCCATAAGGATCTAAAATTTCTCTTTTTTGCGCGACGGTCTCTGTATGAGTACGACATTGCTTTTTCAACAGCGTTCTTAGCAACGGTCCATACATTTTTACGTCTTCCAAAGTATCCTTTGGCTTGCTTCATTACCTTTTTTCTTCTGGCTCTTGAAGCAACTGAATTTACTGATCTTGGCATAATTTAATTGTTTTTTGTAGCAGGCGACACCTAAACGTGTACTTTATTTACATAGACGTTATGTCTTTTTTGTAGCCCAACTCCAGGGTTATTAATTTGTGTTAACCGGTTAAACGATTACTTCAAACGAAGCATTTGTTTAACATTACTCTCATCGGCCTCATGCACCAAAGTATCATGAGTCAATGCAAGCTTACGTTTTTTAGACTTCTTTGTTAAGATGTGGCTTTTAAACGCATGCTTTCTTTTGATCTTACCTGTACCTGTAAGCTTAAAACGCTTCTTAGCACTGGATTTTGTTTTTTGTTTCGGCATGTTTTCTTCTTTTAGTATTACTTCGCTTTATCGTTGTCCTCCTCTCTGAGGAAGTATTATTTCTTTTTTGGGGTAATGAACATGATCATCCGTTTCCCTTCTAATTTTGGCATTTGTTCTACCTTTCCATAGTCTTCAAGCTCTTGAGCTAACTTAAGCAGAAGGATCTCACCTTGATCTTTATAAATAATAGAACGCCCTTTAAAGAACACGTAGGCTTTCAATTTGGCGCCATCCTTTAAAAATTTCTCGGCGTGCTTTTTCTTGAATTCATAATCGTGATCATCGGTATTCGGTCCAAACCGAATCTCTTTAATGGTGACCTTGGTCGCCTTGGCTTTCATCGCCTTCTCTCGCTTCTTCTGCTCGTAGACGAATTTTTTATAATCCATAACCTTACAAACCGGAGGGTTTGCATTAGGAGAAATTTCTACCAGGTCCAATTCCTGCTCTTCGGCAATCTCTTGCGCTTTCTTTAAAGGATATACTCCTATCTCTACGTTGTCTCCAACGAGACGCACTTCTTCGGCACGGATTTTTCGGTTGATCCTGTGTTGATCTTCTTTAATGACCCTTGCCGGGCCCCTGCTTCTTTTTCTTCGTATTGCTATGACTATAAATTATTATGGTTACACATTGAATTCTACGATATTTTTTTGAATTTCGGTGTTAATTAATTCCGAAAATTCAGAAATGGTCATCGTGCCCAAGTCTCCATGGCTATGTTTCCTCACAGAAACTGTACCATCTTTTTCTTCCTGCTCACCTACGATCAACATGTATGGAAGCTTTTTCATTTCAGCTTCCCGTATTTTCTTGCCAATCGTTTCGTTCCTATTATCTACAAGGGCGCGAATTTCGTCATTTTCAAGCAAATTTAAAACTTTTTGAGCGTATTTTTCATATTTTTCGCTTAACGACAAGATTGCAACCTGTTCCGGCATGAGCCATAATGGGAAATTACCTCCAGTATGCTCCAGTAATATTGCAATAAATCGCTCCATACTTCCAAAAGGAGCACGGTGAATCATGATGGGTCGGTGCATTTCATTGTCACTGCCCTTATATTCCAACTCAAAGCGTTCCGGTAGGTTGTAATCCACCTGTATTGTTCCTAATTGCCACTGTCTGCCCAGTGCATCTTTCACCATGAAATCCAGTTTAGGACCATAGAATGCCGCTTCTCCTTCCACAACAACGTAATTCAATCCCTTGTCTTTGGCAGCACTTAAAATAGCAGCTTCCGCCTTTTCCCAGTTCTCAACATTGCCTATATATTTTTCCGGCGTATTGGGGTCGCGCAGTGAAACCTGTGCGGTAAAATTCTCAAAACCTAAGGATCCGAACACATACAGCACCAGATCGATCACATCTTTAAACTCCTTATCCAATTGGTCGGGCGTGCAGAAAAGGTGTGCATCATCCTGTGTAAAACCACGTACGCGGGTTAAACCGTGTAATTCACCACTTTGTTCATAGCGATAGACCGTTCCAAATTCTGCATATCGTTTGGGGAGATCTTTATACGACCAGGGGCCGCTCTTATAGATCTCGCAGTGGTGCGGACAGTTCATGGGTTTCAACAGGAATTCTTCATCCTCCTTAGGGGTATGGATGGGCTGAAAACTGTCGGCCCCGTATTTTGCATAGTGTCCGGAGGTAACATACAATTCTTTCTGACCGATATGTGGGGTGACCACCATTTCATAACCGGCTTTTTTCTGTGCTTTTTTAAGGAAGTTCTCCAGGCGCTCACGCAAGGCTGCTCCTTTAGGTAGCCAAAGCGGTAATCCCTGACCCACTTTTTGGGAGAAAGTGAATAATTCCAATTCTTTCCCAAGCTTACGGTGGTCACGTTTCTTTGCTTCTTCCAGAAGCTCTAAATATTCAGTGAGGTCTTTTTGCTTCGGAAAACTAATTCCATAGATACGCGTTAGTTGCGTGTTGTTCTCATCACCGCGCCAATAGGCACCTGCAATGCTCATGAGCTTCACCGCTTTTACAATCCCGGTATTGGGAATATGTCCCCCGCGACACAGATCGGTGAACGTGTCGTGATCACAAAAAGTGATACTGCCGTCCTCTAACGCTTCGATCAGTTCAACCTTATATTCGTTCCCTTGCTCTTTATAATAGGAAAGCGCTTCAGCCTTGGAGGCTTCTCTTATAGAGAATTCATGTTTACCTCTAGCGATCTCAAGCATCTTAGCTTCAATAGTAGGCAAGTCCTTTTCAGAAACCGTTTCAGCACCAAAATCCACATCATAGTAGAATCCGTTTTCAATCGCCGGACCAATGGTCAACTTTACGCCGGGATATAATTCTTCCAAAGCCTGTGCAAGAATGTGCGCAGAAGAGTGCCAAAAAGCTTTTTTTCCGCTGTCATCATTCCAGGTGTACAATACCAGGGAGCCATCCTTGTGCAGCGGCGTGCTTGTTTCCACGGTTGAACCGTTATAAGAGGCAGAAATCACATTGCGCGCCAGGCCTTCACTTATGCTCTTGGCAACATCCATGGGAGTACTGCCGGCTTCAAATTGTTTTACACTTCCATCTGGTAAGGTAATATCGATCATACATTACATTTTAAATAGGATGCCCAAAGGCAGGGGCAAAGATACTACGAGTTTCTGCCTTATACAATAGGATCCCAAGAGATAATTAAACAAGTCTTAGAAATTGAAGAATTTGGGCGCTCCCTTTTTAGAGCTAAAAAGGGCAGGCTTTCGCGGCTCGCTTTTCACAAAACCTTGTTTAGTGAAAGAGCTCAAACAGCCGCTCAATCCTTAGCGCAAAAAATAGTGTATATATATAGGTATAATCTGGATTAAAAAATAATTTTACGCTAAGTTCAATGCATTCAAAGCCTTATCATTTTGTAGTAAAAATATCTCAAAAAAATATGGATTTAAGTTTGCACAGGATAAAAAGCACACTATCTTTGCACCCGCTTTGAAGAACAAATAGTTGTTATAAAAAGCAGCAAATACAACGGTCTAAATTTTTTTGAAATTATTTTTTAAAAAGTATTGCAGGTTTAAAAAACTGTTGTACATTTGCACCCGCTAAAACAATGAGTGACTATAAAAACACGATTTGGATTGAGCGAAGGAAATAAAAAAGTTCATTGG
>NZ_JPZT01000006.1 GCF_000746845.1 Altibacter lentus
AGTGAGCAAGCAAGTGTTGTAAAACGACTCATTAAAGAGTAAGCACTCACAAGCCTATATATTAACCAACCAAATGATAACCCCTTCTCAAAAGAGAGGGGGTTTTTGTTTTAATCAAATTCACCTGTGAGGGTCCAAAACTTTCCTTTTTCATCTAATCTCCTTTAAATGAGTAAAATGGCATTTTGTCGATAAAAAATTACCGTTTATCGCATTTTTGATCAAATGTTAAATTTTTGTATGTAAGCTACTACGACTCAGTTGATAAGGACGTCGTTCGGTATTTTTCCTTTTAATAGCATATTAATTGTCCTAAATTCGTGCAGTTAAAACTATTACCAAATCATTTTAAATTTCGTGAATTTATGAGAAAAATTACATCATTGATGTTTTTCACATTCCTTCTTTCCATACCAATTTTGTATGGACAATCTTTCGGGAATATGACAGACAGCGAATTGAGTGCTACCTCCGGGAGTACAATTTTAAATGTTCCACAAAGTGGAACCCCTATTCAGTTTTCAAATTCAGCTCAAAATGCAAGTTCAAATGCAACTCAGGCAAGTTTGATGCCGTGTGTAGATGAGAATTGGCAGTTCATTACCGCCATTACAATTGATAATACCGGAGGAGCTGCTGCACTCACGGATCATGAAGTAATGCTAGTTGTCGATACCCAATCTTTTATTTCCGCAGGGGAAATGAATGCAGATGGTAGTGATATTAGGTTTAAAGAAACTGACCCTTGCGCTTTATTACCCTATTATATTGAGAGCGGCATTAATACTGCCACTACTGCAATTTGGGTGCGAGTACCTTCAGTAGCGGCAGGAGGAACATTGGAACTTAGTATGTATCATGGAAATGCAGCTGCTATGGCCGTTTCTGATGCTGATACAACCTTCTCGTTTTGGGAAGGCTTTGAGGACGCGATGACAAATTTTGGATCTTCTTGCGGAACTCCAACAGCTACGGTTGCTGGAGGAAACTTAGATTTGAGTTGGTCGAGTAATGGAGTTCTTATTTCTGATACTACTTTTCCAGCTGGAGAGGTATTTACAGCTGAAGCTCAAGTAAACAGTGCTACCGGTAACTGGCCTGCAATTTATTGGGGAGAGGCTACGAGTAATGAAAATTATGGCATGATGATAGATCCTAGCGATGCCCGTATTTCGGTACGAGGTGGTGCTGGAGGTGATTTCTGTGCAGGTCATAATTGGGCATCTCCTCTGGTACCTTATACCAGCACCTCAGGTGTTTGGTCACTAACTTGGCAAGATACAGGGAATATTTTTGGTGAGTTTCCATCTGTTGGAACTATTTCCTCTACAGACATGACTTTTACAAAAGATGAAGACTTAAAACTAAACATAGGAGGGATCTCCAGTGGTAATGGAAGTATGCAAGTAGATTGGATTCGAGGAAGAAAGTATACCGCAACACCACCTTCTTCGGTAACTGGTGCTACTGTTATGAACAATCCACCAACCATTGCTTGTCCTCCGGATAACATGTCGAATACAAATCCGGGCGAATGTTCTGCTATCGTGAACTTTACAGATGCAGTAGCGATCGATGCCGAAGATGGTCCAATTGCAGTGACGCAAACTATGGGCCCTGTAAGCGGAAGTGCCTTCCCAACAGGAGATACTATTATTGAATTTACTGCTACAGACAGCGATGGAAATTCAACTTCTTGTCAGTTTACCGTGACTGTTGTAGATAATGAAGCACCCGTAGCCTTATGTCAGGACCTAACGGTTACACTTGATTCGGTTACAGGAATGGCATCTATAACTCCGGCCGAAATTGATAACGGATCAACAGATAATTGCGGAATCGTTACCTATTCGTTAGACCAAGACACATTCGACTGTTCGAACACAGGAGATAATACAGTGACTTTGACGGTTACCGATGCTGAAGGAAATTCTTCTTCATGTACAGCGACTGTAACTGTGGAAGACACTACGGCTCCCGTTATTAGCTGTATTGGTGCACCTTCGATCTTTTCTGAATCTGAAGATTTTGAAGCTGCTTCTGTACCTGCAGGATGGTCCACAGTGATCGTGAGTGGAACTGTAGACTGGACTTTTGGAACTGCTGCAATGCCAGGTGGAGCCGATTTCCCATCGAATGCTGTGATCTTTGATGATGATGCGGCTGGTGGATCTGAATTAGACAACACCGTACAATTACTATCCCCGGTATATGACCTAACAGGGGCGATTGTTGCTGACTTATCATTCGACTATTCTCTACAAGTATTTGTAGACTCAGGATTGTTTACTGTTGAAGTTTACGATGGAGCCGCTTGGCAAGAGATCCTATTAGTAGATGTAGATACACCACCAACAAACTCTGGAGTATTGGATATGCTTACGTATGCCAATGCAAACTTCCAAGTGCGTTTCACCTATGACGATGAAGATGATTTTGCGTGGGGAGCAGGAGTCGATAATTTCCAGTTCGACTATGAACTGCCAAGTGCTGCCCCTTACGATGTAGTGCTGGATGCAAACGGAATGGCCACAATTGATGCGAGTGAATTGATTGCTAGCGTTGATGAAGCATGTGGATATACTGTGACCGTTGGAGGTCCTGCTACCGCTGCGAATATCACAAATTGTGGTAACAGTCCTGAGCTAATTCCTGCAACAGGAACCAGTGGAGATATGAACCCTTCTATTGCAACAGTTACAGATACAGGAATCGTTGGAACAGATTATACACTGGATAACATTACAGTGAATATCGAACACACATGGGCTTCTGATATTGATATGACCCTAACCTCTCCAAACGGAATCACATTAGACGTGATGTTGGATGACGGTGGAAGTTCTGGTCTAGATGCGGCTGCCACGATTGTATTTACAGATGATTCTGCGAACCTGGTGGATGATTTTAACGATGCAGCTTCAATTCAACCTGACTTCCAAGCAGAAGGTGGATTGTTCAATACTGTATTTGCCGGTGAGCCTATTGATGGAGACTGGACATTGAACATCACTGACGATACCGGTGGTGACTCAGGCCAGTTGAACAGCTACTGTATTACTTTCAGAGCTATAGTAGATACTACAGTTAGTTTTGATTGTTCACAATTAGGTGAAAATCAAGTGGAGGTATTCGTTACCGACGACAGCGGAAACTCTACCAGCTGTATCGCAACAGTGAATGTGATCGATGATACCGATCCTGTTCTTATCTGTATGGATGCTACTATTGAATTAGGTGCCGATGGAACTGCCGTAGTAGATCCTATGGATCTTCTTGGAGTAGCTCCTACTACGTATAACGCTATGGTGATTGGTAGTAATAATGCTTCCGGTACTGAAGGTCTTACAGACTTTGTAGTGACTGTAACAGCTGCCGAAACCGTATCCTTCGATTGGGATTATACTTCTAACGACATTCCCGGCTTCGACAGCTTTGGATATATTGTAAATGGCACGTATACTCAGTTGACCGATCCCGCATTAGGAAATCAGTCTGGATCAGCTACCGTGACACTGGCGCCCGGTGATATCTTTGGATTCCGTTCACAAACAGATGACAATGATTTTGGGAATAACGAAACAGCTGTTACCAACTTTACAGGGGGTTTCACTGGACAATTCGATCCTGCAAACTGGAGTCTTGTATTGGACAATTCTGATGGTGACGCCTTCTTCGTGGAAATACCAGGAGGACCGTTATCCTTTGATGCGTGTGGTATCACTGTATTGGCAGTG
>NZ_JPZT01000007.1 GCF_000746845.1 Altibacter lentus
GCCACTCCCACTCCTTTAGAGGTTTGTGATGACAACAACGATGGTTTTGCTGATTTCACGTTAACTGACAAGGATCTTGAGATCGCCAATGGTGAGACGGATGTTACGGTGCTCTACTACCAGACCCAGGCTGAGGCTGAGGCTGGTGTTTCCGGCACTGAGTTGCTGAGTCCTTATACGAATGATGATCCTTTTACTGATGTTGTTTGGGCTCGTGTCACTCGTATAGTGACGCCTCCCAGTACTTCTCCTGCCTGTTACAGTGTTGTTGCTTTGGATCTTATTGTGAACCTTCTGCCGGATGCGCCTGTCTCCGGTTTTGGGGATCTTATCTCTTGTGACACTACCGGTGGAGGCAGTGCGGTGTTCAATTTAGAAGACAACACGCCTTTTGTAACGGGCGGGACCCAGCTTCCTCCGGATTACAGTGTGAGCTACCATACGAGTTTTGCCGATGCCGATGGGGGCATCAATGCCATTATCAATACCACTGCTTATACCAGTGGCGGTGAGACGATCTGGGTACGTTTGCAGGAGAATGCCACGGGTTGTGGTCGTATCAGTTCCTTTGATCTGATCGTTGGGGTGTACCCCCTCATTAATGACCCTGCGGATAAGGCGGTGTGTGATGATCAGGCCAGTGGCAGTGATACGGATGGTGTGACGCTCTTTGATCTTACGTCTTACAATTCAGAGATCACGGGCTTTAACCCGGATCTTACGGTATTTTATTACGAGACCCCTGCCGATCAGGCTGCGGGTACGGCCATTAGTCCCGCCACTTCGTACGCCAATACGGCTACCCCTCAGACGTTGTATGTGAGTGTGTTCAACAGCACGGGCTGTGAGGCACGCACGACCCTTACCATTTCGGTGCTTCCGGTCCCTGTGGCGGCAGACCCTACCCCTTTGGTGGTGTGTGATGATGACAATGACGGGATCGCGTTGTTCGATCTTACGAGCAAGGATGCTGAGATCACCTCTGCCATGGGTGCTACGGTGACCTATCATGAGAGCCAGAGCGATGCCAACAATGGTGTGTTCCCTATCTCGAGTCCTTATCAGAACATTGTGGCCAATGTACAGCCTGTATGGGCGCGTGTGGCCTTCACCCAGGCCCCTAACACCTCGGGCTGTTATACGGTGGTTACCTTCGACCTTATTGTAAATCCGTCCCCTTTGGTACCCAACAGTCTTCCTTCCCTGGTGGCCTGTGATCAGGGGACCACTTCGGTCTTTGATCTTACGGTGTATGAGCCAACGCTTTTGGATCTTCAGCCGGTCTCTGATCCTCCTGTGAGCTATAGTTTCAGTTATCATACGAGTTTGGCCAATGCCACGGCGGGCACCCCAATGATCACTACCCCTACGATGTATACCAATACTGTGAACCCTCAGACCATCTGGGTTCGTTTGGAGAGTGGTGGCAACGGTTGTTTTGCCATTGTGAGTTTTACACTTCAGGTCAATACGGGTCCCTTGGCGAACGCTCCCACGCCTTTGTCAGAGTGTGATGACCTTGGGGAGCCTAATGACGGGGTCACCCTCTTTGACCTTACTGCCAAGAGTGATGAGATCACGGGCGGCGCTGCAGGTGTAGAGGCTTATTATTACGAGAGCCAGCAAAACGCATTGGACGATGAGAACCGCATTGTCCCTGCCACGGCCTATGCCAATACGAGTAATCCTCAGACGGTGTATGTACGAGTGTTTGATACCAATACGGAGTGTGAGAACTTTACCAGCCTTGAACTTCGGGTGGTTCCTAACCCTCAGCCCAATACGCCGGATCCTATCGAGAAGTGTGACTACACCGATGCTGGGGATGAGAAGGAGTTTTTTGATCTTACCATTCGTGAGGGGCAGATCAGTACCAACCCTAATGTTGTTTTCTCTTACCATGAGAGTTACCAGCAGGCGGTGGACAATGACCCTATTGCGGGTGATATCACCATGTATGAGAATTTGGAGAATCCGCAAACGATCTATGTTCGGGTGACCAACAATGCCAGTGTAGAGGCGTGTTTTGAGATCGTTGAGTTGCTACTTGTGGTCAATGCGCTTCCGGATGCGACAGCTCAGATCAGTGATCTGGTAGTCTGTGAGGTGGACAACGATGGTTTTGCTTTCTTTGATCTTACCGATCGGATCGATGAGATCTTGAACGGTCAGGACCCCCTTATCCATCAGGTTAGTTTCTATGAAACGCCGGGTGATGCAGCTTCGGGAAGCAATCCAATAGGAGATGTGACCAATTACCAGAATGATGGTAGTGTGAGTCCTCCGGGCCAGCCTATCTATGTCGGGATCTTGAACACCCAGACCACGTGTTACATTGCCAGTGAGCAGGACGCTGAGGGGAACTATTCTTTAACCTTCAACCTTCAGGTATTGGAGGGTGTTATTGCCAATGCTCTTAGTGAGCCGTATGTGCTTTGTGACCAGGAGGGTCCCAACGACGGGTATACGGTCTTTGATCTTCCTCTAATTGGTTTGGAGGTCCTTGGAGGCCAGCCTTATGATGTTGATTTTTATGAGAGTCTGGAACAGGCGCAGTTGGGAGATACGGCTAATGCGTTGCCGGATGCCTATACCAATATTATCAATCCGCAAGTGATCTATGCGCGTGTGACGCATCCTGAGACGGGTTGTTTTGATATTACCGAAGTTACCTTAAAGGTGGAGCAGCTACCTTTGGTGGTCTTGGATGAGACCTATCGTCTTTGTGTGGATGCTAATGGGAACCCGATCGATGCTGAGGAAGGGGGCGCTTCCCCGCCTGTGATCGATACGGGTCTGGAGGCTACCCTCTATAGTTTTGAGTGGCAGTTGGATGGGGTGACGCTTTTGGGACAGAACGGTCCCTCGATCATTGCCTTGGAAGGCGGTGTCTATACGGTGATCGTTACGGAGAATGCTACGGGTTGTAGTATGGAGGTCACCACAACGGTGATCGTTTCTTCGCCTCCCATTACCTATAGTGCAGAGGTGACCAGTGGGGCCTTTGCCAGTTCTCATACCATCGATGTGATGGTCACAGGCGATGGTGATTATGTGTTCCAGCTGGACAATGGGCCTTTCCAAGAGGAGAGTACTTTTACCGATGTGGACCCCGGGGTTCATGTGGTGACTATAAAGGATGCCAATGGGTGTGGTAGTGTGAGTTTGGAGGTTAGCATTATTGACTATCCTCGATTTGTCACACCGAATCAGGATGGGTACCACGATACGTGGAATATCATTGGCATTGCCGGTGGTGACCCTACGGCAAAAATTTATATATTTGACAGGTTTGGAAAGCTCTTGAAGCAGATCAGTCCGCAGGGTCCGGGATGGGATGGTACCTATAACGGGAATCCATTACCTTCGAGCGATTACTGGTTCGTGGTGGAATACAAAGAGAACGAAACACAAAAGGAATTTAAAGGCCACTTTACACTAAAACGATAGATC
>NZ_JPZT01000008.1 GCF_000746845.1 Altibacter lentus
CCGGTGATCACAACCTCACACTTCTCCTGTACACGATAGATCTCATCGTCGATACTACCCCGGCCACCATCACGGTTCGAGGACATATAACCAATACGTTTGTCTTCCTGAATAATAAAACCAAAATCATCCTGACTGCTGTTGGCAGGTTCCCCTAAATTAGAGACCTTCCCCACAGTCTCACCATCCAAGGGTGCCATAAAGATATCGTAGCCTCCAAGACCGCCCCGACCATCGCTGGAGAAGAACAGGTTGTTGCGCTCACTGATAAAGGGAAACGACTCCCGGGCCTCGGTATTGATCCCAGGACCAAGATTCACAGGCGTACCGTAGGTATCCTCACCCAGTATGTCCACATACCAAAGATCCGACATCCCCATCGTGCCCGGCATGTCTGAGGAGAAGTACAAACGCTTCTGATCCAGACTAAGAGCCGGGTGGGCCACAGAATATTCCTTGCTGTTGAAAGGAAGTTCAACAACATTGGTCCAGTAGTTGTCACCACTCTTGGTGGCCTTGTATAACTTCAAACGGATCGTTTTGTTCTTGTCCTTTCCCTTCTTCCCGTCGATATAGTTGTTACGCGTAAAATAGATCGTATTACCATCCTTGGTAAAGGCAGGAGTCGACTCATGATAGGGCGTGTTAACATCCCCGCTTAGAGAACTTGCATTGGAAAGCTTGCCCATAGCGTCCATATCGGCCTCAAAAAGATCCAAAAAGGGCTGGTCGGTCCACTGGGCGATCTTAGAGCCTTCCGTACGTGAACTAGAGGCATACACCAACTTGTCCATATAGTAGGAAGGGCCAAAGTCAGACCCATCGGTGTTGATCGAGACCTTCTCCAACTCTACCTGATACTCCAAAAAATCCGTAGAGCTCGCACGAACGATACCCGGATCTCCCCCACGGGAAATGTACATATCCATGTACTTCTTGGAAGCCTCAGGCTGACCCAAACTCTTGAGCGATTGTGAGGCACGGTAGTAATAGTCCGTGTCCACATCACCCGGGTACTCATTGATAAGACGAAGGTACCACTTGGCAGCGTTGTCGTAATCGCTGTTCCAATAATAGGTATCTCCCAAGTTCTTGTAGATCTGGGCAGAGGTATAACCATCCTCTACTACCTTCAAATAGATCTCACGAGCATCGATGTACGAATACTTGTCAAACTCCTTGTTGGCCTGCTCTACTTGCTTCTTCTGTGAAAAAGACGCACCGGTATAACAAAATACCAGTGCTACTAATAATACTTTCTGTAATAATGTGTTCATGCCCCAAATGTTTTAATTTAAAAGAATCGTGGTGTCAATACACGTTCAGGTTTCTTAAACAGATCAAAACGAACCATAAGCTCATAAGACCCGTCACTGAAATCCTCTATGTCGGTGGTCTGGTAATCATACCCAAAACCAATAAAGATCTCATCCGATGCCTGAAAACCAACCATCGCACTCATAGCAGCACTCCAACGATAGGCAGCTCCCAAGGTAACCTTCTCATACAAAAGAAAGTTCGCAGAAACATCCCACTGCAAAGGCGCACCACTCACTGCCTTGACCAACGTGGCAGGCTTGAACTTCAAGTTCTCATTTAGATCGAACACATATCCCGCAATCAAGAAATAATGCAAACGCTCCGCGGCCGTAATAGAACCATTGAAGCCTCCGTTTTGAATATCATCCAAGGTCGATTCATCAAAGTGCTTGGTCGTTAAAAAGTTGGGAACCGATAACCCCGCATAGAACTTCTCGGTATGGTAGTAAACACCAGCTCCAATCTGTGGCTGTATCCTATTGTCTATATTGGTCTCAAAGACATCGCCCGGATCGGCGATATTAAGCTTGGTAAAATCAACATCCAACAGATCCAAACCAGCCTTAAGACCAAAGGCAAGCTTACCATCATCAGAGGTGTTGATCGTATAGGAATAATCAATGGTAACGTTCGACTCGATCGAAGGACCCAGCTCATCGCGTACAATGGAAAGACCAAGACCCATGTTCTCCAAAGAACCAATGGGAGAGTTCACCGTAAAGGTACCCGTCTTGGGAGCGCCATCCAAACCAACCCACTGGGTGCGGTATAACAACCCAAAACTCAAGGCCTCTCTAGAACCCGCATAACCCGGGTTCACCACCTGCGTATTGTACATGTACTGTGTGTACTGGGGATCCTGCTGCGCACTACCTGTAAAGGTACCTAGCAAAAGTAAGATCATGACTGTAAAATAACTGTGTCTCATAGTTAAGTATTTTATGATCCCGGAAGCCTTAACACTCCCGGGAATTCTTTGATTCACTATCTGTTTATATATAAGTAACCCGCATAACTGCTCTCTCCAGGATTATCACCCGTGAAGGTCAGTACATAATAATACGTACCCGTAGGCAACTCCTTCTCCTCACGTATGGTAGAACGACCATTGGAAACACCCCTAAAGACATTGTCACCATCATCATAACCATCGGTCTCCCAAACAAGAACACCCCAACGGTTGTAGATCTTAACATTGTTCTCAGGATAATCCTCTATACCATCGATCACAAAGTAATCGTTCAATCCATCTCCATCAGGGGTCACACCATTATAAATCTCAAAGGTAACACCACCAACTCCAGGAAGCACCGTAACCGTTAGATCATCCGGCTCTCCGTCCCCATCAGGATCAACATTGGTAGGATCGTTAGGATCATCCGAAGTGTCCGATACATCCAAACCTCCAATGGTCTGACCCGTAGCAATAGCCTGATTAATAACCTCGCCAGCGTCTATGTCAGCCTGCGTAATAGGATACTCCGCAGTAAAGGTATCACTGTCGGTCTCCCCAACGTTCAACTGTGCAATAGGACCGCCAGAGATCACAATACCCGGCAACTCATCGGTCAATACAATATTGTATAAAGTTACATTGCCTGTGTTTGTAACGCTGAA
>NZ_JPZT01000009.1 GCF_000746845.1 Altibacter lentus
ACGGCAATCTCCTCACCTGCTACGGGATTGCTGGTCTATCAAATCGACAATACCGCCGGGTTTTGGTTTTTTGATGGGAGTAATTGGACAAGCTTATCTTCTGGAGCAGAAAAGATCAATGACCTTATAGACGGAAAATCCGACAATGATGGTTCCTCCATTTTTTTAGGTATCGAAGCCGGTGAAAACGAAGACCAAAATGATAACCAAAATATTGGAATTGGATACCAAGCCTTGAGCCAAACCAGAAATGGTTCAAGAAACGTGGCAATCGGTTATCAAACCCTCTTTCAGGGCATAAATGGTGATGATAATATCGTTATAGGCAATGGCGCCTTAAAAGAAAATAAATCGGACAGTAATATTGCAATAGGCTCTAATGCCTTAACAAGGTTGGGTTCTGGGATAGGAAACAACATCGCCATTGGCACAAATGCACTTTCCTCCGCAAGTTCTGCTTCAAAAAGTATTGCCATTGGAACGGGAAGTCTTGAAAATTTTGGCAATCCAACTGATGTTATTGCTATTGGCTATAATAGCCTTCACAATAACACTTTTGCAGATAATATGGCGATAGGAAGTTATTCACAAGAATCTAATACAACCGGAGTAAATAATCTTTCAGTTGGAGGCAGTTCACTCCGAATGTCTGTTTCAGAAGGATGGAACACGGCTATTGGAATGGGAAGCATGGAGTTGTCTACGGGAAGCAGCTCAAACACAGCAGTAGGGTATCAAAGTCTACGGAACATTACCCATTCATTAGGAGCAACCGCAGTAGGATATAAAGCGTTAGCAGAAAATACTACTGGCAGTTCAAACACCGCTATAGGTAATAATGCTTTAGGGCAAAACACAACCGGACGTTATAATAGTGCTTTAGGATATAGCAGTTTACAAAATAATACGACAGGCGATAATAATATAGCAATCGGCTTGGGGGCGCTGCTACAAAACACATCAGGTGACTACAATACGGCCGTTGGAAGAAGTTCGTGTTCTATTATTACAGATGGATCTAGGAACACAGCTATTGGGTATAATTCCGGTCCGAATGCCAATTTATCGAACACTATAACGATAGGTTATAATGCCGTGTCTGACGCCAACAATATTGCTAGAGTTGGCGATGCCTCCATTACAAGTATTGGTGGTTATGCCAATTGGTCCAATCTTTCAGACGGAAGGTTTAAAAAGAACATACATGAAAATGTTGTTGGGTTGGATTTTATCTTAAAGCTTCGTCCAGTCACTTATAACCTAGATATGGATGCCATTGCACGTTTCAACAATGCCTCAGAAAATCCGTGGTTAAGTGACGCCGAAACCCAAAAAGCCTCCGAAGTTCAAATAGGCTTTATAGCCCAAGAAGTGGAAAAAACCGCTCAAGAAATAAGTTTTGATTTTCACGGTGTCGATAAACCTAAAAATGAAACCTCTCACTACGGTCTTCGATATGCAGAATTTGTGGTGCCTTTGGTAAAAGCGGTACAGGAACAACAGGAAGTTATTGAATTACAAAAAAGAAAAATTGACCAATTGGAGAATAGGCTTATAACCATTGAAGCTTTGCTTACAAGACTTAATAAATGATCCCACTTAATGATAACAATGTTAAAATGTTTCTATAAACACCCGATTTTGCCCAAAATCTAAGACCGAAACTTATCCTTAAGCCTACTTATGCTTTTTGTAACCTAAAAATTA
>NZ_JPZT01000010.1 GCF_000746845.1 Altibacter lentus
ATATTTAACAATATGATTCGCAACGACTGAAAATCTATCGATTCTCAGCCGCACAAATCATACACAAGCACGTTGTATGCAATGCGATAAAACCAAGGTGTATTCAATAAAAACGAATTAATGCAAAAATTGAGTAAATAAATATCAAACGAACATTATGAATAAATCATTCTCATTTAGACCAATCCTTTTAGTTGGATTATTATTAATTGTCGGTTGTTCAAACGTTGACAACTCAAAATCTAATTCGACTGACAAAAAAGAATCTGAAACCGCAAAGAAAGAACTCGATAGTGCTTTTAAAAAAATGTGGAAAAATGTGACTCTCACAAATGCGACTGAATACTTCAAAACTGATGTTTCTGATAGTTTTTTTACGGTTAATGCAGATGGAATAGTTCAGAATAAGTCAGAATTACTCGCCGACAAAAAACGCCTTGAAATGCTTGAAATTTTGAGTTTTGAATTTTTCGACCAACAGATAAAAGTTTATGAAAATGTTGGAATTATCAATGGAAGAATAAAAGCATTTTCAGATGGAATATATGTTGGCGAAGTTTTTTATACTGCAATATTTGTAAAACAAGACAACATTTGGAAATATGAAAACTGGCAGGGAACTTGGACAAAAGATTCACCGCCACCACCATCTTTTGCTTCGGAGAATGAAACAGATAATTAACGAAAAAGCACAGCATACAACAATGGCTATAATTCATTGTGGTTTTGTGCCACGCCAAAGTAAAAGTATAAATCAAACGGCTGGATTTCGGCGGAATAATCCTGCGGATGATTCCACAACGAAATCATAGCCGAGACCGTTGCCACACATTTGAGAAAAATTCTGTACATATTGACAATTTTAGTTTTCGGAATGACTTATGCTCAAGAA
>NZ_JPZT01000011.1 GCF_000746845.1 Altibacter lentus
TTGCAAAGAGAAAATATAGGAATTTTTAACTATTTTAGTCGAAACGTTCCGCAACGGAACGTTATACAAAACCGTTGTACACCATTTTGACCAAAAACTAAACTTCTGACATAAAAATCGTGAATTTTATAAAAAACATTCTGACAAGAAAACCAAAAAACTCAACTGAATTTGTTCAAAGGTTTATTCGTGACAGCAAGAAAAGTAGAGTCCAACTTGAGATAATTAGAAACAATGAGATTATACTACAAGTTGATTCGCTCAAATTCACACCGTCTTGGTTCAAAATATTTGACGTCGATAAAATAAAATATCAAAACGGATTTGTGATTTTCTTTATAATTGACCGTGATGGAATTGAAAATAATCGGACATATATTAAATATAAAAAATCGGATTTAAAACTTATCGAATTGGACGAAATGCATGGACAAACACCAATTCGAACTTTTGCCAAATTTATAGAGGAAACAGATGACAGTGTGTTTTTAGGAAAAGAAATGAAAAAAATCATCGATGGAATTTTTGAGTTCACAGAAACTGACCATCAAGCAATATTTAATCTGAGATACTTAAAATAAAAAAAACGGTGTACAACAATGGCTATAATTCAGCGGGGCTGAAATAATTAAAACAATATTCATACTTTTAAAGAAGCTAAAAAGTTACTCGGACAAATTTGGGAAGCAGCTCCCCACTCCGATGTTCCGCCAAAGGCGGATCCCCGGCGTCGCTGCCAACCCGCCGAAATTTTAGCCTTAACCGTTACCGTTAAATGGCTTCGACATTTC
>NZ_JPZT01000012.1 GCF_000746845.1 Altibacter lentus
ACCGTTCTACGCAATTTGAAAAAAACGTTCGACATAGCATTAATTATTGTGACAATATTAGTTGTTGGCTTTGTTGGAATTTCACTTTTTGGAGTTTCAATAATGGGAAAAAGAGCAAATACCAAAAATGACTTTCAAACCGAACAGAAAACATCTGATTTTGATTTAAAAAAGGACTTGACCGATTTTAAGAAAAAGATGACTGAATTAGACACTTTAAAAATTTTCTTTGACCATTCAGTTTGCACATACGAAGGTTATGAGAGAATTGAAATCACCAAACATTCTGACTCAATAAAAGTTCGGACTGAATTCAAAGAACTGACTTTTAATGATAATAAAAATCCAGATTGGAATTTAGTTTACGAGAAAAAAATATCGGAAAAGGACACGGTTTGGGAATTTGAAAAGTTTATTGAAAGAAATGCTCAACGCAAAACGTCGGACGACAAAACACGCGGAATTTTAATTGTTCAAAACAAAAAAGATACAATTCAGTTTTTCACCAATGGGCTTGTGGACTTGAATCGATTTTTGGAAGATTACTATCTGACTATGAGAAAAATATACCCAGAAAACAAAAATGGAATTTATGGATATGAACTTGTTGAGGAATAAAAAACTGCGTAGAACAATGTATAACCGCCATTGCTGCTTAATCGAATTTAGATTCCTACAAAAACAGTATCTTAACATCTGAATAATACGTATTCTAAAAACCGCAACGGCGGTTATACGAGACCGTTA
>NZ_JPZT01000013.1 GCF_000746845.1 Altibacter lentus
CACTTACAGGTGTTAACCCTGTATCGACCATTTGAGCATCGCCCTCAGGGTCGTTGTCGTTATCAAGTACATTACCACTGATAGGCTGATCTATAAAACCATTATAGGCATCATCATTGGCAACTGTAATGTTTCCATTGTTAGGGATCACCTGAATGGTCACCGTAGCGGTATCACAAAGTGCAGGTGTTCCGTTATCACAAATAGTATATTCAAAGGTATCCTCGCCCACAAATCCAGGGTCTGGAGTATAGGTATAGCTTCCGTCAGGATTCACAACTACCGTTCCATTGCTAGGAGCGGTATTGGCCGTAACAACAATAGGATCGCCATCAGGATCAAAGTCGTTCACCAATACATTACCACTCACAGGAGTATCTACCTCGGTCGTGTTCGTATCGGCATTGGCAACAGGAGGCTCATTGTCAGGACTACCTACAGGTAATACCTCAATGTACACCGTGGCCGTATCACAGGCGATCGGGTTTCCTCCATCACACACCTGATACTCGAAGGTGTCCTCACCCTCGTATCCCGCATCAGGAGTATAGGTATAGCTTCCGTCAGGATTGAATACCAAACTACCGTTGACAGGACCACTTACCAATGTGAACACCTCGGTGCCCGCAGGACCGTCAGGGTTCTCATCGTTGGTGGCAACACTACCGCTTACAGGCAGGTCAACATAGGTGTTATTGATATCGTCAACAGCTAAAA
>NZ_JPZT01000014.1 GCF_000746845.1 Altibacter lentus
TAAAAACAAAAAGCGTTCAAAGTGATTTTGAACGCTTTTGTTTCTTGTAAGACAGTGTTGTTAGTTCTGTATAATGAACATCGATCGGCGGTTGAGCTGGTGCTCCTCTTCGGTACACTCCACCCCGTCCGAACATCGGTTGGTGAGCTGCCGCTCCCCATATCCCTTAGCCGTTAATCGACTCTTACTAATACCTCGCTCCACCAACCAGTTTAGGGTCGACTGCGCACGATTCTCAGAGAGTCGTTCGTTATACTTGAACGAAGCACGTGAGTCTGTATGCGATTCTATGTGGATGACAAGCTCCGGGTACTGACGCATCGCTGCCAAGATCTTGGCCAGCTCCACAGCAGCATCGGGACGAATGTTATAACGGTCCAGATCAAAATAGATCGGTTCAAGCTTTAATCGACAACCTAGATCATTTGGAGGACACGGATCGATCAATGCCAACGGCACAGGAACTTCCACCCTCCCCGATTCGGCGGGCGTGAGGATCACCTTCTCATAAGGAGCATACTGAGGCTTGCTACCCCGTATCGAATATTGCTTCTCACAGTCGGCCGTAAAACTATAAGCAGCATCCTGACCAACGATCACCTGTTCCACCACTGTATTGTTACCATCCAAAAGCGTCACCTCTGCACC
>NZ_JPZT01000015.1 GCF_000746845.1 Altibacter lentus
CAACGTGCTTGTGTATGATTTGTGCGGCTGAGAATCGATAGATTTTCAGTCGTTGCGAATCATATTGTTAAATATATAAATTTTTAATTGAAGTAGGAGTAAAGCATGAATTATACACGTTGTTGCCACACGTTTTTTATCAGTCGTTTTAATTTTCTGTCAGTTATTCTCAATTGTACAAATCCACATTTTCCAGCCACTCCATAAACCGCTTGTGCAGTTTCTTTTTTAAATTCAGTCCATATCCGTTCTACATTTTCGGATTTCAGTTTGTCCACAACAATGCTTAATTCAGGTCGGTCATTTAGATTTACAATAATCGAACGTCTTTTTTTGTAATGTAAAATGAATAAAATTTTACAACCACATTCAATTCCGTTTTTGTTTTTATGTTCGTTGAAAATAGTTGGCGAATGTACTGTCTTAATTTTCGGTTCAGATTGTTCGTAAATTGAGTCAGATTTTATTTTAGACTTAATTAATTCAATCCGTTCTGCTTTGGATTCCGCTTTTTCATATTCCGCTTTCCATAGTTGATTTTCCGATTGTAAATCACAAACAGAAGTGTCGTTTTCTTGAGCATAAGTCATTCCGAAAACTAAAATTGTCAATATGTACAGAATTTTTCTCAAATGTGTGGCAACG
>NZ_JPZT01000016.1 GCF_000746845.1 Altibacter lentus
GAACTTGCTCCTCCAGGATTCAAGATCGTACAAGACGCTCCGCCGTTTCCTTGAGAGACAAAGTTGTACCAAACTCCATTGGCTCCGTCTATGTTACAACCCGTTGGGTTGCCGGCCTCTGTCGTTGCAGCAGGCATCGCTACGTTAGGATCGGTATAAGGGAATCCTATCTCATCCACGTCAATGGAGTTGGCGATCATATCGTTTGGTGGAGGTACCGGAGTACAGTTAAGGTTCAAGGAGAAGTCGCCCTGAGCGCCTCCAAATCCGTGTACTAGGATGTAGTAGGTTGTACTACCATCACCCTGGAAGGCTACTTCCGACTGAAGACCACAGGTGTCGTCGTTGTCACCAATACAGGTCAACGTACCACAGTCTCCCGAGTACACCGTAAGTTTACTGTCATAAGCAGTGCCACCATCACAAAGTGATACCACATAGTCGGTTAGTAAGCCGCTAGTATCGGTAAAGGTATACCAAACACCGGGCGCAGTGATCGAAGTGTTACACACCGGAGCCGCAGCATCCAAGGTGGCAAAGTTGGTAGA
>NZ_JPZT01000017.1 GCF_000746845.1 Altibacter lentus
TATTTCAGTCCCGCTGAATTATAGCCTATGTTGGGTATAGTTTTTAATCAAGTTTTGTATAGTCCATTTGAAATTCAAATGAGCTAAAATTCGGGCGCCTAAATTAAATCCGAAAAAGAACAATAAGGCAATCCAAATCATATCTACATCTAAAGTACTCAAAGCTGAAAATTCGGTTTTCGATGCGACTAAAAATAGAATAAAAGGAACTGCTATTAAAAGAACCATCCAATTTCCATTTGTGACAACAATTGTATCTCCTTTATCTTTCACTTTGACTACTCCACTGACCAATATAATTCCTACATGAAAAGCATAACCTGTGGCATGTGCAGCATGAAATACTAACCGATTTTCTTTTTTTGATATATATCCAAAATCTTCTTTTTGCAAATAGCCTTTCACAAGATCTAATATTTCAGACGTAGATATTTCTCCGATCTCGGATTTTTTAAATTTTGTCTGAAATTGTATCGGAAGTAAAGTCATTTCTAAAATTATACCCAACGGT